>NZ_CP080243.1:1370000-3625552 GCF_019431245.1 Polymorphobacter sp. PAMC 29334
TCGACGGCGTCATCGACCGCGATCGTCTGTGATGTCCGCTCCGACTTTCGGATCCGTCCAGGATCCCGTCGTCTCGCCGGTGGTGTCGGTGATCTTGCGTGCATCCGACCGTTGTAAAATGGGAGCGGAAATGCGACTGCAAACCCGACCAATGATTCCCTCTCGCCTCCCGTTCTTCTTCCTGCGCGATCTTCCGATGGACATCGGCGCGAGAGTCTTGAAGGCGCGCATGGCATCGGGACTGACGCGCCGGATAGCCGCCGCACGCGCCGACATTTCCTACGGCACCCTTTCGCGGATCGAGGTCGGAGCTCAGCGACCGTCGCCGGCGACGCTCCTGGCGATCGCCGGAACGTGGGGTGGGGACCTCGAGGACCTCGCACCCGTGTGGGACGAGGTGCAGGTGGAGATCGAGAACTCCGGGCTGTGGAGTGCGGGTCCCTCGATCCGCACCATCCGGATTCAACGTGGCCTCACGCTGGAGGCGCTCGCCGAGGCCGCGGGCATGGTGCCAAGCACGTTGTCGAGGTTCGAGCGGGGGATGCACGTTCCCAGAGGAATCGCCGTCGTCGGAGATCCCGACCACGGGGCGGACGACAAACATGATCTCGTTGTGACAAGCGCTGCTCTAGCGAAGGCGCTCGGCTATCAGTCCGCCGCGGCACTCATGGTCGCTTGCCGTAAGCTGCTCGAAGAGCAGGTGACGGACTCGTGAGCCTTTCACGGCCGTCATACAGCTTGGGGAGGCGACCCCTGTTGCCTTCCGTTCCCTCCTTCGGGTCGCCCCGACACGCGTCGCACCATCCGAACCGGAGTCGACGTGGCCGCCATGCGCGGGCCTGGTCTTAACCTCGGCGACGACCTGTCGACAGGCGTGGTCGACCAACGGAGTGTCGCGCCGCGTCTTCGTCCGGCGGCCTGGACGGATGCTCACCGCCCTGGCGATTTGCCAATACGACGACCGGCTTTCTACGGCGTCAGGCATCCCGATGATCCGGCGATGAGGCAGTGCCGCCCTCTGCCAGCGCGGCTCCGGGGGCGAGGGGGAGAGCGCGGATTCCATCCAGCAGGACTGCCGTGGCGAGGCAGTCGTCCTCATTGTAGTCCGCGATACGCTGTCTGATCGCGTCGTCCCCCGTCTCGATCCATCGGTGATACCATTCGATCGACGCCGCCCCACTGGGATCGGTGTCCCGCCAGGCGAAGCCGAGAAACTTGGCGAGCGTCTTAATCGAATGGTTGTGCGTGGGCCACTCGGTCGCCTTGGTGACTACATCCAAGTAAAGGTCGACTGAACGGGGAAAAGAGAACAGGGCTTCTATCGCGTCGGCAGAGCATACTTCGGGATATCTGCGCTGGAGTTTGCGGTAGGCGGTGCGTTCGTAGGGCGAATAGTAAAACACGGTCGCCTCGGGTCGGGCGGCGAGATAGGCCATCGCCTCAGCGAAGGCGGCGCGTTCACCTGCGGCGTCGGGCGTCGCCGCTATGCAGGGCGTGAAGTTCGTCACGCCGGGGGCGGACGCTCTCCGCTCGACGAAGCCGTGCATGTAGACCACGTCGCGCATCGGGTCGGCCTCGATGTCGAACATGATCTCGACGTCGGTCTTCGGGATGTCGATCGGCCCGCGGAGGTGGGCGACCGCGCCGGGTGTGGTCAGCAAAACCGCACGCCGATGGAACAGGCGCAGCCGGTCGGACCCGAGCCCAGGCACGACGGTTTTCCTGCCACGGACGAAGGTCTCCGCATCGCAGGCCGCGAAAGCCGCGAGGTCGCCGGCGACGTCGCCCATCGCGTCGCGCAGCTTCCGTCCAAGCGACGGGATCAGGCTGAGGTCTCCGACCGCCGTCAGCTCGGACTTGCATAGGGTACGCCAGTGGCACAGGCCGCAGTCCGCCGACATCGCACCCCGGCGGGCTGCGCCGGCTGCGGTTGCCCGCACCTCGTCGCGGACCGTTCCGTAGAAGCGCCACCAGGACTCCGTCGTCCGCGAGCTGCGCATCGCCGACAGCTCGTATCGGACGCGGCGGCCACCGGGATCGAGGATGTAGGCGTGGCGGCCCGCCGAGACCCCGAGTTCCTCGAGTGCATGGCAGTAGTGCGCGACCTGGACGGCATATGACGCTTTGGGTCTCCCCTCGACCTCCCCTACGCCGTCGTCCGCCCGGCCCGACTTGACGTCGGCGGCGACGTATCCCCCGTCCTCGCGCAGCAGGAGATCGGGTTCCCCTAGAAGATCGCCGATGCGGAGCCGGCCGCCGAGCACAATCTCCGCCCCTCCGGCCATCGCCTCGAGCGTCAGAGCCTCGCGCTCGGCGGGTTCAAGCCCGCCGAGCCGGACCGCGTCGTGCCCGACTTCGGCGAGTATCCTGGCCTCGAAGGCAGCCCCCTGCTCCCAGAGCAGCCGCACGAAGGCGCTGACGGGATCCCGCGCAGCGGGATCGCCGCGCAGATCCAGTTCGACGCGGCGGGGGCATGCGACATGATCGTAGAGATGCGATGCGGTGATCATTCGAACTCCTGAGAAGAACATGGCTGATAGATTGTTCTTATCATCGGAACAAACAAGTCAGTCGTTCGCTCCACTTCCATGATGACCCAATCGACCTTCCCGATGCAACACCAGGTCCGGCATCCTCGCCGGATCGCCGGGAATGTCGGCGTCTGGCTCGTCGTCGCCGGTCCTGCATTGATCGGGCTGTCCCGTCACCTGAGCTTGATGCCGCGCGGTCATCGTCTGTCCAATGCGACGCATGGAGACCGGCACTGCGTCTCCGAATTTGTCGCGCGGACGGCGGATCTGTCGCCATCGGCGCCATGCCGACGCAGCGCGCCCGCTCCTCGGCACGCGCGCCCCAGTCCGCCCCTGCCCGGATGCGACCGTCCGCCACCGACGCCGACCGCGCGGGGGCCACCAGATCGGAGTGACCACAGTGGAATTGTTCATGGACGACGGCGACCCCGCGATCGATGAGATGCGGGCGGTAACCGCACGCTGGCGGACCCTCTGCGGAACGTGGATGATCACACCGGCGGAAGCCGTCGCGATGCTCGGCATGGCAGGTCCCGACGAGACTCCGTTCCGCCGAGAGGAGGACTTGGACGGGGTCCACGTCTCGGAAAGGCTGATGCGGCTCTTCCTCGACCTTGGGGATCTGCTTGCGAACGGGCCGCTCGGACCCGCAGGGCAGGCGAGGTGGCTGCGGACGCCGTCGCACTTTCTCGCCTACTGGTCGCCGCTCGACGCGATGTCGGGCAAGCCCGAGGCGGTGCGCTGGTTCATCGACACCTTCGCGGAGTTCCGGCGGTGACCGTCGCCGGAGCCGCCGCGATGTATTTGAGCACGTCGGCCGCCGCCGACGACGAAGAATTCGCGCTCTCCGACGGGGCCGTCTCGGCCCACGACCGTCTGCGCCGCGAACGCGGTCATGGCTGCATCCCCATCGCGAGCGTCTACGCCCTGGTCCGTTACGCCCGCTGGAACCGCGGATCCGGACATCGCTCTGGTGGCCGTCGGCGCCGCGACTGCGAAGTCCCTGACGCCCACCGATCCGGTCCGTCGGCGCATGGTCTTTGTCTTGCGACGGGCGGGGCGGGCGACGCCGTCGGCCGTCGCTGATGGCGCGCTTCACTCTTTCGTGGCGGCAGGTGCAGCATGGGCCGACCGAAACGGGCTTTGCGCACCGCATGGCCTACGCCCACGGAGCTGCCGCAGTCCTCGACATCGCGGTGATGTTGGGCGCCCGCGCCTGGCGGCACGAATTCCGGCTGCTGCGCGGCGCGTCGGAGGTCTTTACCGATCTCCACAGAATTCAGGACTGGACGCGATCGAAGGCGGAACTGCCGGGAGCGGCGCCTCACCACATGTGGCGTAGGGATTTGGAGCGAGACCTCGCAGCCGACCGGCTGCTCGAGGCTTTGCGGGCTGGCGCCGCGCCAGCGGTCGCCGCGGGGGTTCTACCGAGGGCGGACGCCGACGCCCTTTTTCGTTTTGCCCGTTGCTCGCTGCGGCGTCCCGACCTCTAGGATCAGGCCGATCTCCGGGGGCCGGACGCCGAGCTGCAGACGCCGGACCAGCTCCTCCAGCTCCGCGATGCGTCTCCTCAGGTCGGCGATGGTGCGCCTCTGCTTCTTCAAGGTCGCCTTTTCGCGCTCGTCCCGAACCGCGGGCACCGACGGCTCGGACGGGCCGACCTCTGCCTCGGCGGGCATGGCTTCGACAGCCGCCGGATCGCGCCACTGGGGATGGCTCCTGCCGGTGACGCGCACCCACTCCCGCCGGGCCCCCAGCAGAATGCCGGTCCGGCGTTCGACGACGGATTCGCTGATGCCGGTCCGTTTCGCGACTGATGACGGCGACGGCCATTTGCCCCGCCGCGCCATCCCCATTGCCGCCTTCCTGATCGCGTCGTCGCGTTCGCCCGTCTTCCGGGCGCGGACGCCTTTCGGTTCGCGGCCGCCCGTCATGCCCGCTCCTCGCGGCGGCCCCGCGCCATGTTCGACCGCGCGGTCGCCGACCGCTCGAATCTCGCGCGCAGGAAGCCGGCCTCGAATTGCCGGTTCTGCTCCGCCGACTGCTGCGCGTAGTAGATCCACATGTCGGTCCAGCCGTGGTTGAGCGTGAGACGGATCATCCAGCCGGGGACACCGTCCTGCAAAGCGGCGTTTGCCCCGAGGTGCCGAAGGTCGTGGAACGTGATCTTGCCCCACCCCGGAAGGAGGAACTGCAGGAAATGGGAGAGGAAGAACGGCGACAACACGCTATCGCCATAGGTGAACACCCACCCACGCTTGTCCGGGCGCTTCCACGCCTGCGCCTCCTTCATGGGGATCTCCGGCAGCAGGCCATCGGGAAAGCCGCATCGTCTGCAGGTCATCGCGACGAGCTCGATGACTTCAGCCTGGTGCCCCGTCCCAACGGGAAACCACGACATGACGTCGTCGACGACCGCGCCACGTTGCTTGTCGTGGGCGAGGAACCCGGCCGTCTTCACACCGCTGAGTGTGCGCACCTCCCAGCCCCCACGATCCTGGGTCTGCTGGATCCAGGCGGTCGCCCTTGAAAGGTTCTCGATGACCGAGGAGAAACCGAGATGCGCGAACCGCAGCGCATGTTCGAACGCGTCAAGGTAGGCCACGGTGCGGTGTTGACGCATCGATAGGCGCCATATCTGCATTTGCTTCCGCGTTCCGGTGAGAAGCCCGTATTTTTGCGCCATGATGCCGGGAAGTCTTAGCTCCTGCAGCACCGTGAAGCGTTTTTGGATCACGCGGTCCGGAAGCGATGCGGGGCGCGCCATCAGACCGAGGCGCCAGCATTCGACGAAAAACGGCGCAACCGGCGTGCTCCCGGAGAGGCTGTACGTGCTGCGGTACTCGTGGATGAAGGCGAGTGGTTCGCCGTTGATCCTGGCCTTCTCTAATTCCGCGATGGCGTCATCGAGGCCCTCCCGCTCCTTGCGCGCCGACGTCCTGCTTCTCAAGAGCCGGTGATAGGCGAGCGGGTCCCATACGCGCCAGACGCAAACCTGCTTTCCGGGTAGCAGAAGGCCGCGCCGTCCGACGATCGTGAGTGGGACCGGAACGTCGATCCAGTCGGCTGCGTCAATCGCCTTCTCGGCCGACGCCAGCGCCCTGGTCGTCATGACGACTTGCTCGAGATTGAGATCGGCGGCGAACTCGATCTGGGAAAGCCTGCCGGCATGTCGCAACACGCGCGATTTCCTGTTCTCACGTGATCGCACCGCTAGCTCGCCGCCGAGACGGTTCATCCGGGCCGTGAATACAGCCGACGGCTCCGCCGGGCAAAATCTCCGGAGCCCCAATGCGTCGTCGGGATCGTTATACCGAATGTAGCGGCGCAGGATGTTAATCAGGAGACGAAGCGCGCGGAGGATCTCGAAGCGCGTGTATTCACTAAGATGGCCGCTTGCGGGGAGAGCGAGCAGGTGTTCGGCCATTTTCTCCACGTTGCGGGAATCCTGAAGATCGATCGGCAGACCGGCTTCAATGGCCATGCGTTCGAGAAAAGCGACCTGCTTCAGAGTGCGATCGATTTCGATGCCGCGAAGCATGTAGCGGGGAGCCACGGCGCAGAACAACGCGGCAGCTGGGGCCATTCCACCCATCATCGAGACCGTCGTCCGAGCCTTAGCCGACGCGGCGACATAGATCTCTGCATCCGCATAGCAGGTCTGAGGGAGGTTGGAGACAAACGGGAAAGCCTCTAGGAGGTCGTCCGGCGTCATCGACGTGCCGCCCTGAAGCCGCATCCGGGCGCGCCGCGATGATTTCGCCCGCGCGTGGAAGTATTCGACCAGCTCGTCACCGCCGCGGTCAGGTAGCGGCAACCAGCCGTTGACCTCGGAGCGGCTGATCGTTCCGACCGCAAGGAGGCGCGCAAGCACCGCGTCGAGGATCGCGGGCGGGTGCGGATGGTCCGACGCCACACGGGCGGTGGCCCGCAACCTGTTGTACTTCCGCAGCTGCCACGTCCTTCGGGGCACAAGCGCGTCCGCCCACGATAGGACTCTGTCCTGGATACTCGTCCCGAACACCAGAGCGATGTACCGATCGCGGCGGCTGAAGCCGGTGGTGTGGCGACTGGGCTTCCAGCGTCTCTGTTCGCCCGCCGGCGTGAGTATGCGGGGGTCGCGTCGGGGATGGGTCCAGCTGCATGCGATCGTCACCTTGGTCGGGTGACCCACCAGCCGCAGGCGATATGTCCGGCGGTCGGTGACGATAGCCGCGTCGTCACTTATCCTGTCGTGCATCGGGCGCACGCGCACGCAAACCCGTCCCTCCGAATCGTGTCCGTGGGTGTCCTGCAACCAGGACCCGGGTCCGCCGAACTGCACCATGATTAGCGTTTCGCCGGGCTCGAGATAGAGCCGGCTCCAGATGCCGGTCGCGACGCAGACGAACGTGGTTTGTCCTTGCTCGAACAGTCGTTCGACGATCCGGGCATCGCGAAGGATGCCGTCCGTCAGCAACGCCGGTAATATCCTCTCCTCGATGCCGAGGAGCTTGTTCGCCAGCGATACCCCGACCACGATCCACTCCCCCACGGTCGGCTCGATGACGAGGTTCGTTTCGCCGCTGCGGTCCCACGGCGGCAGCGATCTCGCGCCAACCGTGATCGGCGTCCGCGGTGCGATTTGACGTTGAATAGTCATGCAGCCTCCATGCGCCGGACCGGCAGCAGCATCAGAAGCCGTTCAGCTTCGGACAGCTCGAGCCGACCGACGGCGATCGGGAGGTCGACGGCTCGGCGCCGCGCCTCGTTTCCGGCTCGGCGTTCGCGGATGCGTCGCATCTGGGTCTCGTTAGCCAGGCGCCTCATCAGCGCCGCGGCGTACCTACTCGCCTGGTCCGTCTTGAGGCTGAAGCTCCGGCATACCGAACGGCAGGCTTCCAAGATCTCGGCGTCCGTCCGGCATTCCGCGACGGCCTGCTCGAGTTCGCGGGTGATTTCGGCGTGCCGGTACCAGTGGGGCGTTGGCCGCCGCGCCGAGACATCGGAGTGAATCAAAAGCCCGCGCGACCCGTCCTCGTTCTCCCAGGCCTCCATGGCCGGCCGGAACCAGTGCCCGTTGAAGGTGCGATGCTGGTGGAACCCGCCCCGGCTGTTGGGGAAGAGTGGTATCGCCCGCAGCGCAGCCTTGTCGCCCGCCGTGGCCAGTTCACGGAGGTGGTCGATCATAGACCTGCCGCCGTCCTTGGGATGCGGCTGGGCTTCGAAGCGCCTGATGATGTCCGAAAGCACGTCGGGCGCTAGCATTATCTTCTTGGCGTGCTCGTCCGCCTCGAACTTGTTCGTCGTGTGGACGATCTCGCCGAACCCCCTCAGAGACCAGCCGAGCGCATTGGCCCATGCCGCCTCGCGCCAGCGGCAGCCGTTCTCCTCGAGCACATGGCAGATCGCGACGATGGTCGCGGGACAACCATGCTTTACCATAGCAAGCGTCATCTTCTCGGCACAGCCCGAGGGATTCTCGATGAGCGGCAGATAGGCCGTGCGCGTCGAGGTCTTGAACCGGAGGCCGGCGTTCAGCCAGCCGTAGCTCGTGTCGCCGTGGCGGGTCCTCCAGCTCTCGCGCCGGTCCTCTTCGCTCTTTTGATGCCATCCCGGCAGCTCGATCGGGTTCTCGGCGGTGCGGCCGCCGACCTTTAGGCTGCCGCACAGCTGATGGAATTGGCGCAGGATCGTGACCTTTTGCTGCGCATGGACTGTGGACTGCCCGTCGGGCACCCGGAGATCTAGCTCGTGCTCGCAGTTCGGCTTCCTCGAAGGCACGACGGGGACGCCAGTTGAGAGGAAGTAGGCCTTGACGCGCTCGACCGCGTCGTCTGCCGACTCCTCGAGGACCATTCGCGGATGCTCTCCCGGGAGGTGCTCGAAGTTGAGGTAACGTCGCAGGAAACCGAGGATGCGCGACCGGTATTCGATCGAGACGTCGGCCGTCATTGCCACCAGCACCGACGAGAGCGCCAGCGAGTAGCCGTCAGGTTCGATAACGTCGCCGACGTTCGAAATTATGAAATGAACGCTCATATTGCTAGGGTATAGTGCTAAATCGCACTCCGCACCAGTGGTCGACTTTTGCGGTCGTTCGATTGTCCGGATCGCTCCTGCGGAGGTGTTGAAATCAGAGGGGGTCGCAATTTGTGAAACACCATCCCCGCGATAATTTCAGTGCTTCTAAAATTGTGAGGGGGTCGCTTCGTGTGTTACACGGTCGATGCGGCAACGTTACGATCCCGTTGAGCATCGCGGAGCAGAGGATGGACACGGATGTGTTCGAGGTGGATCAGCCGCGGCCGCATGGCTCCCAGGAAGCCAGACAACCCCTCCCACCCGGCAAGCAGCGGGTCGGGGGATCCCCGCTCAATGGCGATTTCGTAGAGAACCAGCAGGAACGTCGCGACCACGTCGGTCTGGCATTTGGTGGACTTCCGCGGCAGCGACGATGCGGCGATCCCGCGCGCGTCGAAAGCGCTGATGCCGAACCCGGCGCAGGCGTCCCTCAGCGACGGGGCGCCGTCGCGGCGGTCCGCGCGTTGCCGCAGCATTACGTCGAAGTGGTCCATGGCCGACGCCGCCGCGATGCCAGGGAGCCCGAACATCCAGTGCCGGGCGCATCTACGCCGTAGGACTGCAAGGTCATGTGCCCGGCCGTTATAGGTCGCCACGACCGCCTTCCGGTCAGCTAGGCTGGAAAATTCGTGGTCGAGCCGCATCAGCAGGTCGAACTCGGAGTCAGGGGTCCGAACGTCCGGAGCGAGAACGACCGCCAAGTGCCGTCGGGCTCCTCGGTCGCGACAAGGATGCAGGCCGTCTCGATCCGCTGGAGAGCCGACGGCATGCCGTTCCCCTTGTAACCCGCCGCGGCCGCGGCCGCCTCGTCGAGCATGGTCTCGACGTCGAAGGTCACCCAAGTGCGAGGCTGGACTAATAGATGGTGCGAAGTCACTATTCGAGATCCTTTCGGTGGGCGATGGTCGTTGGCTTTGGACGGGAGGCGAGATGTTTAAGATCGGATACCTGGAGATCGAGGCGATCGTCGCGGGGATGTGCGGGGTCACAGAGGGCGGCACTATCCGCCGCCGTTTCAAATATCTGCAGAGGATGGGCTTCCCGCCGAGGTCGAACACCGGACGAGGGCGACGGGCGATCTTTAATCTCGAGCAAGTTCTGCAAGTGGTGATGGCGATCGAGCTCATGCAGGTCGGTGCCGGCCCGACCCGGGCGATCCGGGTCCTGCGCACGAATTGGGACGAACTGCGTCCGGCCCTGGCGCTTGGATGGCTGGTGGCCCGGACCCCTACGCTGGCGGCGCTCCGCGATCTGCTGATGATGAACGCGGGTTCGTTCGAGGATGTCGGTAGGGCCGAGGATCCTTACGAACCGGTGCTGCAGCCCTTTAGGCCCGTGCCCGCGATCGACGTCCTCGTCGGATTGACGGGAGGTGCGACGACGACGCGGGTGATCCTCGATCCCGCCGAGTTGGCTGTCCATCTCATCCTCCATTCCGGTAGAAGCGACGCCGGCTATTCGGCGGACGACCTCGACGAGGCCTTCGCCGATCTCTGGGCGTCCTGCCGGGAGGTTGCGCCCGACGACTGGATCGCGGACGCGATCAGCCGCGACCGGCTCGGCGAACTCGAGCGCGCCGTCGAGGAGGTCGTCCTCCGGACCGCCGACCCGAAGGCTTGAGGGTCTGCGGTCGGTCGCGCTTCCAGCCGCAGGGAGGCGCGTGACCAGGCGAGGGGCGCCTAGCGGTGGTGTGAAGCTCCCGTATCGGGGTCCATGTCGCTCGCCGCAAAACGACGCTTCAAAAGCCACAGACGCGGCGGCTCGGGCGCGAAGCCGGCGAGCACGGCCTCGAGCTCCTTCGAAGAGATCGCGGCGGCCAGCATCTCGGAGGGAGGCTGGACGAGACCCGCACCGGCCACGGCCGCGGCCATCGCAGCCGCGTCGTCGTCCACGATCAGAACCGTCTTCGCCGGGACCTCCGCGGTTCCGGACAACCGCCAGCGGGCCGGTCCGGTGGACTGCGGGCGAGCACGAGTTGTTCGACCGCGTATACCGGCAGGCCCCAGAGAAACGCGAGGCTGGTGGCGGTGGTCGAACCGCGGCGTGCGGCGACGAGCGCCGCGATGTCGTGCGCATCCCACTGGCGGTGCATACGGGAGGGTACGCTCGTGGCGGGCACGACGGCGAGCGCCATGCCCGGACCGAGGATGAGATCGAACAGCTGCTGCTGCTGCAGCGCCGCAAACGGCGCGGCGAGGAGAGGCCGGGCTGCGTCGCGTTGCGGCTCGACGGTGGAGAACAGTTGAGCGAACAAGCGGTATCCGTCGACGTTATCTGATGCGAGGCGGTCCGTCGTGCCGCCTAATCATGTCGGGACCGGCAGCGACTTCGACGGCGTGGGAACGCGCTACCGTAGCGTCTCAGCGCAGTCGACGCCTATCCCGGTATGCTCGCGGACGTGCTCCGCCCGGGCTGGTCCGACCCCGACGTCGGCAAGCTCGCCGGAGACAACGTGCTCCGCGTCATGATCGCGGCTGAAGGGATAGCAGCGGCGATTAAAAACGACCCGGTCGGATCCGTAACTCTGTCCATGGACCGCGGGAGCGCATTTCAATCTAACAGTTCAATCGGACCGGTTTCTTCTGTCCGGTAGTTGAACTGATTGATCGGTAGCAAGGAACGGCATCATGGCGTTGTGGCCAACTCGACTTTCAACGTGGTTCTTCGGTTCGACCTCGGGCGGAAGTCTCAGCATCCCTGTGAGGAAGATGGCGTCGGCATCGGCTGGGCGCCTCGTTCTACCGATGACGAGGAGCGATCGGCTGGACCCGGATGGATACCCGGACGAGAGGATCTCGTTGACCGGCCTGGGTGTCGGGGTCAGCGTCGGAAAGACGCTGGAGGCGGTTCAGCTCCCCAACCGCAAGAGCCCGCCGAGCCTCGCGGGAAGCACGAGCGGAACACCCGGAGGTGGAACACGGGTATTGGTCAATGCCGACGTGCCTGACCCGGTCCCCGCGTCCTATTTTGATGGTCCATGCGTGATCGGAACTGCTGATCTTCTTTTCGGTCATATGGATAAGAACACCGCCGTCGTGATTATCTTCGACAGCTACGTTCTCCAACGACCCTATGCGGTGCCGGGCTTGCCGAAGGCGGTCGGATTCATCCAAGGCCTCGGGTTCGCCAGCACGCTCGCGGGAGCGCAATTGGGCGCTCAGCTGTTCCTTCTTTCACGGGATGAAGGTCCACCCGTGCCATTGCCCTACGCGGACGGCGACCAGGCGCCATACCAGAACGCATTGGGCAACCTGCTCCATTAGAGACGATGTGAACGAAGCACTCGATGGCTACCGACTTCGGCGCTCGAGGGCGGACCAGGCATGTCGTATGGTGCATCGGTCACGATCTCGCTCTTGGCGCTCGACTGCTAGCGTTCAGCCTGGTTATGCAAGGCACCGACCTGAGCGCTGTCGCCTTCGTCCGTCGACAGGGTCCTCGTCACGGCCGCACGGTGTCGGATCGTAGAAGCGGATCAGGCGGGTCCTCCGCATCCTGCGGCTGGCGAAGCTCGGTCGTCTTCAGCGTGCAGCGGGTCCCCCTATATTCGACGATCTGTTCGCGACGCGGCGAACTCGCAGCGGTCGGATTGCCCGCTGCTTCGTGCTCGTATTCAGAACGATGTCGAATGCAGACGAATATAAGGGTCAGCTGACCTGCAGCTCACACTGCCGCGGCGCGTTCGAGATCGAAGAGGTCGATCTGCATCTGTTGAAATAGTTCGGCGAGAGCCGACGCGCCTCGGCTCGCGCCGTATTCTCTTTCGCTTTCGCTGAGGATCGCCGGTCGTCATGGGGACTGATCCCAATGGCGGCAATGACGCGGGCATCATGACGTCGTCGACCGACGATGCCGTCGATTATGTCGGCCGTCGACTGAAGACGCTCGACAGTGTGCGCTACATCGCCGGACGTTCTGCCTGACATGTCCGAACTGCGGCGCGTCCGTCGACTTGATGCGATACCGCTGTGGTGGCTGTTCGTCCGGCGCGGTTGGGACGACGACCTGCCGCGCGCGATCGGCCGGCTGCGGTGCGAGGCCTGCTATTCCGCAGGTCGTGTCGTCCGCCCTCGCTTCGTCGTCACCCCGAGCAGCCGGAGGGCTAGCAGCCCCCGTATCCGAGCGAGAATGAATGGATGAGGGTTATGTTGCGCTACCGGTCGTGATCGACCTGACGCTGCTTCCGCTCTCGCGATGCACCTCGGTTCAGGCTCACGTGATCACAGACCCGGGCGCTGAGGAAGTATCCCAACCCTTTTCGCTTCACCTCGACCACGCGGGCAGTCGAGACCGGAAGCATCCTTAGTTCCCTTCGAGATCGATCGAGGTGACGATCGACCCGGCGGTCTCAGATCCGCAGCACGGTCCTTGCGAAGGGACCGGCGGTAGCGGCGGCGTTGTCGATCGCTTCGGCGAGCGCGTCGAGCGGGAACTCGGACACCTCGTATCGATGGAGATCGAGCACACCACTCCGCGCCAGCGCGACGAGCCGTCCGACGGCGTCGCGGGGATACATCCATTGGCCCTTGATCGTGATGTTGTTTCGCATCAGCCAGGGGTAGGGGAACACGAGCTCGCCGCCGCCGCCCATGCCGACCCCGCCCATCAGCGAAATCCTTCCGCCCGGACGGACCGAACGGATCGCGGCGAGGACCTGCGCCTCTGAAGCCTGCGGCGGCAGAATGTCGAAGACGACGTCGATAGGACCCCTCGCGGCCGTCCGGATGGCGGCGGTGTCGGCATCCTGGTCGCCGGTCATGCGTGCCGGCCGGACCCTGCCGCTCCCCTTGGCCACGAGCGCATCCAGGACGGCTTCGTTGCGGCCCGTCGCGACGACGCCGGCCGCGCCCATCGCCAGCGCGACGGCCACGGCGGCGCTGCCGAAGGCGCCCGTGGAGCCGTTCACGACGACGGTCTCGCCTGCGGTCAGGCCGACGCTCGACAGACCTCCGTAGGGGACGAGCATGGTTCCGAGCGTCAGCCAACGACCGGCGTCATCGGCATCGATATCGCCGATCGGCACCACGTTCTCCAGCGGCAGACGCAGTCTCTCGGCCCAGCTTCCGTTGCGATATTGCCTCTGGAGCGGCAACGCCGTCGGGCCGTTCGCCGTCAGCCCCTGCAGCGCTATCGCCGGAAGTCCCTGGGAGTCGCGGGCCCTGATTGTCGGATCGCAGTAGACCCAGTCGCCGACCTTCAGCTCTGTAGCGTCGGGCCCGACGACGCTGACCCGGCCTATCGCGCCTGTGCCGGGCACGAATGGGAGCTCGAACAGCATCGGCCGCTCGCCCGAGAGGACTTCGTGAGCGTAGGCCAGCACCGGGGCCGCGACGACGTCGACGACAACGTCGCCATCGCCGGCGACGGGATCGGGGACGACGACGACCGCCGGACTTTTGCCGATCCGTTCAAACAAGGCCGCCTTCATCTCGATTTATCTCCGCAAGCCAGGACCATCGGCGCGGCGGATCGGTTGGGCAAGCGGCAGCTGCGTACTCCGTTCGCTGGTGAGCTGGACGGCGCGGCGACCTTCGCGTCGATCTGCGCCGCCCGCGCGGGGGGGGGGCCGCCCGCGCGGGCGTCCGCCCCGCTCCATTCGGGCGACACCGTGTTCCGGCTCAAAGCGCCGGTCCGCGAACTGGGATTAGGTTCAGTTTTGGAGCTTGTACGGCCTCGCAGCCACCGCGCGGCGACTGATCGCGGACGCGGCAGCGGGATTCCGCGATAGCTGTGCACCAGCACACATCCCGAACTCAAAAGTGTAAGGTAGAGCTTACAATTCGATGCATGAACGCAGCGGGATACGTAGGAGAATGCCAACTGGTATGATTCGTGCATCGTTAATCTCATATTAGTAGCGTAAGGATTAGCGCATGAGCCGTTCCCTGTTGTTTTCTATCCTGTTGATCGCCTCGACCTCAGCGTCGGCTACCACGTTGATCGACGGCAGCTTCGAGACGCCGAACCTGGGCGTTGGCAACTACAGCTATTCGACGCAGCCGCTCGGCTGGACCGGCACGGGCGCGCTCGTGAATGCCCAGGGCGCCAGCGCCTGGTATGGTTCCGCGCCCCCGTCCGGTCAGGACGGTGCGCAGTTCTATGCGCTTCAGGAGAAAACCTCGGTCTACCAGAACTTCACGGCCACGAAGTCGGGCAAGCTGACGGTGTCGTGGCTTTCCGCCGGTCGCCCTAACGCCGGATCCTATGGTGGCAATCAGTCCTATGATGTCTCCCTGACCGGATCTGGCATCGAGCTTGGTTCGCTTGGGACGTTCACGACGCACGATGGCCAGGCTTTCGAGCGCCTGAGCGGCACCGGCTTCGTCACCGCCGGCCAGATCTACTCCCTGGAGTTCCGTGGCCTGTCCTCCTCGGATCAGACCGCGTTCATCGATGGCGTGTCCGTCGTCGGCGGCGTGCCGGAGGCTGCGACCTGGACGATGATGATCGCTGGGTTCGGGCTGGTTGGAGCGGCGAGCCGGATGCGCCGGAGTGCCGTCGCCTGATCTCGGGCAGGTGTGCCTAAAGTGCGTGGGGCATCACCGTCGTGCTCTGCTCCAGGCATCGTCCACCACTATCGAGCTTGGCCTGTGCCGGACGGCGTTCGTAAGCTGACGCGCAGTAATCCGGTTGGATTAGCCGACCCGCCGGAGCGTTGTCGTTCGCGCGGTCGGCGACATCCTGAGCACGCCATAGAGTGATAACGGGGGTCGAAGGCAGCACGGCCTGACGGTCCCGGGCAAGCCGCCCGGCGCCACCCCGGGACCGGGCGCAGCTATGATCCACACTGTGCACTTGGTCCTCACGCTGTCCGTCTCAAGGAGCTACGGGAGATAGAGCTTCTTGGGCATTGCAAGCCAGCCGTTGCCCCTCATGCACTGCTTGACGGCCCGCAACTCGTTCTGCGGGAGAAACCAGCCTGACAGTGGATATGCGCCGCCCGCGCGCACCAGATCTACGCGTGCCTTGTCGCCTCTGGCGACGCACACGGTCAAAGCCGCGCGGAACGGTTTGGCCGGAGCAGGTGAATCGATACCAGGTGCGTAACCTCGCACCCAGATCCGTTCTACATCGTGGAATTGCACGAACAGACCGCCAACGAGGATCAGGCAACCGCCTGCGAAAAGGACGACGGTTCGGAGCGTCATCGGCGGGAGCTGATCCACGACACTAGGCCGTTCACATTCCAGATCCCGAAGTCGACGGTGCGTCGCCGGTCTGACCTCTGATGGCACTTTTAGGTCATTATCGTCTGCTCGTTGCGCACGTCCGCCAGTGTTGCATGAAGCTCGACCGCCTGAAAAGCGGACGACGCGTCCGGCTTGCCTACCGCGTGCTCGACCAACCTGCGATCAAGCCACAGGCGGCTGCTGGATGCGCCTCGAGTATCCTCCACCAGTAAGATTTGCGCCGCGTCTTCACAAGCATCGTGGAGACGCGGTTCCTCACCGACGAGTTGGTGTCCGTGAGCCTGGTGAAGACCGTAGGCCCGCTGAAGCCGCGCCGCGTCCTTCCCACTCCGCCATTTGGGCGGCATTAGTCGCAAAAACATCGGCGGGTCGAGCGTCGAGGGTTGCAGCTCGAGGGTAGGTCGTCTGCCGATAATTCAGATCGCGAAGTGTCGGTCTCATGAGCGTGTGCACAGTGGAGCTTCCGTCACGGCTCGCTGCCGATCGGCCAGACCGCGACTTAAAACGGCTCGACGGTCGTGCGGTGCGAAAAGGGATTTCCTACAAAGGAACGAAGTGAGAACATCGTGTCCGAACGGTGGAGTCGCTCAAGATTCTCAATATGGGATATATGCTTATCGGCATCGTCGCCGTCGGCGTTAGTGTCGCTGAATCTCCATCCGCAACCCGGCGCAGGCGATCGCGCCACCGCTCGCGGCCGATGCATTCGTCCGCTGAACCACTGAAAGGAAGCCGATGACTACGCAGCTTCGATCCATACCGGGCAGTGAGCGCGTGATGCCTACGGGAATGCCCCTGACGCCGGCGCCCGGCGACGAGCAGATCATCTTGAGCGTGCATCTCAGGCCCATCGCCGTTGGAACCGACATCGTCGGGCATGCCGCCAAGCCCCGCGAGGCACTTCGTCAGGAGCGCGAGGTAGACCATGCGGACGATATCCGTCAGGTGTCGGAATTCGCCACCTCGAACGGTTTGACGCTGGTGCAGGTGGACGCGGCGCGCCGGCTGATCAGGCTGGGCGGATCATCCGCCGCACTTGCTCAGGCTTTCGGGGCAAGCCTGCATCGGTGCGATGAAGGCGGCTGCAGCTATCGCGTCCGCACCGGTTCGCTGCATCTTCCTGCACCACTGGTCGACCGTGTGCTCGCGGTTCTCGGGTTCGACACGCGACCGGCGGCGACGCCGAAGATCGTGCCACACCGCGTCGGGCCGGTGCCCAAGGGCTTCCTACCGACCGAGGTGGCTGCGCTGTACGGTCTTGCCGGCGCCAAGGCGGATGAGACCTGCATCGGCATCATCGAGCTTGGCGGCGGCTATACCGATGCCGACAACAATGCGGCGTTCGCGGCGATGGGTCTTCCAGTGCCGTCGATCGTCGCCGTGCCGGTCGACGGCGGGAGGAACGACCCCACCGACGCCAGCGGCGCGAACGGCGAAGTCGCGCTCGACATCCAGGTTGCGGGGGGTGTTGCAGTCGGTGCGAAGTTGGCGGTGTATTTCGCGGCGAACACGGATCAGGGCTTCGCCGACGCCATCAGCCAGGCGGTGCACGATGCCGTGAACAAACCGTCGGCGATCTCGATCAGCTGGGGCTCGCCGGAAAGTAGATGGACGGGCCAGGCGATCGCCGCGATGTCCGCTGCGATCGCCGACGCCGCGACGCTCGGCGTGACCGTGACCGCCGCGAGCGGCGACGCGCTGGCGACCGACGGTGTCGCCGACGGCAAGGCGCACGTCGACTATCCTGCTTCGGACCCGAAGGTGCTCGGCTGCGGCGGGACCAGGATCAAGGCGTCGGGCGGCAAGCGGACGGGAGAAACGGTGTGGAAGAGCAACGGCGGTGGCACCGGAGGCGGCGTCAGCGCGCTCTTCACCACGCCATCCTACCAGCACGGCATCGCGATCCCGAAGCATGCGACACGTAAAGGTGGTCGAGGCGTTCCCGATGTTGCAGGCAATGCCGACCCGGACAGCGGCTATCGCATCGTGACCGGTGGTCAGGTCGGGATAATCGGTGGAACCAGTGCCGTCGCCCCATTCTGGGCCGCAATCGCCGCCGTGATCAACGCCAGTCGCTCGGCACCGCTCGGTCAACCCCATGCCGCGCTCTACGCCGCCCCGCACGCGTTACACGACGTCACCAAAGGCGATAACAAATCGGGAGGCATCGGGTACTCGGCCGCGGCGGGATGGGACCCCTGCACCGGCCTCGGAACGCCTACCGGAACCATGTTGCAGTCCCTGCTGAGCGTCGACGCGACAAAGTAGGACACACGACTCCCGGATGGAGTCGACCTCAACCCGAAGACTGTCGATTACACATGGTCCGCGGCGATCGTCCCCAACCGAGCGGTCGTCGCCGACGCAGGCGATTACGCGGCGACGGATCAAGAGAGGTGTCCGATCGCGCGTCGGAGAATGCGCACCATCGTCGACGGTGGCCGGGCGGGCTGGGGACGGATAAGATCTGGACCCCGTGAGAACCAGGCGCGAACCGCAGTTTGCGACAGGCGCTTGAGGGAAACCATGGTCTCCGCTCACGCGACGGGCAAGTGCCACAGGGAGGCTTGCGAAAATCGGATCCGACCGGCGCAAGGGGCGTTTCAACCTCGGACGCCCGCACCGACCACCGCTCGGATTGGTCCAAGCGTCATCTTGCGCTGCGGCTGACGATCCGCCACGGCGATTACCGCTCGCCGATGCGGCAAATGATGCTCCCCCATCCCGCTGTGGCGATGAGGAGAGGCGGCGCCCGCCCGATCCTCCCCGTTGCACCGCAGCTCGCGCTGCCGATGGCGGATTCCGTCTTGCGCGTGTTACACGGACGGACGAGTCCGAGAAGATGACGGAGGCCGACCATGACCGTCCGATCCTACCAAGAGCTGGTCGACAGCGCCACGGCCGGGTTGAAGCAGAAGCGCGGCATCATGCACGACACCTACGGCCTGGATCGGGCAAAGGGGTGGGACTACGACGTGAAGCATGCGCAGCCGAATTTCGTGATCTGGGGTGATGAGGAGCAACCGCTGCTCTACGCCGAAACGCTTGAAGTCGGGACCTTCCTTCCCGCACATTCGACATGGAAGTGGGGCTGGTGCAACCCTTCGATACCTTCAGAGCAACAGGAGAAGCTCGCCGTGCTGCGCGAGTTGGCCGAGATCACCGGACAGGAACTCTTCCGTCTCGATCAGCCCTTCGTCATCAGCCGCGAAGACGCGTCCGGTCTCCTTGCCATGGCGGTGCAGCACCTCGATGCGCAGGGTGGCTATGCCGCGAAGATCGTCAACATGGACGGACAGTCTCTTGACGCGCACATCGCCTACACCGCCGTCGCCGGACCGGGATAAGCCCAACCTCGCCTCGCTGGCGTCGCAATGGAGGAGAGCGTATCAGTCAGATTGAACAATGACCCTCGGTGATCATGCGAATTCATCGGAGGACGGACGGATGAGAAGCCGTTTCGCAGGTTGGATGACGCGGAACTCGTTCACACTCCTCGGGTGGGTCGTGACCCTGTTGATCGCCGTTACCATGCCGAGCTGGCTGATCTGGGGTATTCTGCCGTTTTCGGCCCTGATCATGTATGTCGTCGGGAACGCGGCATTGGCGACACGGGCGCACCCGGAGCCGCGCAAGCGGATCCTGGCGTGGATCGGCACCTTTGGTTTTCGGCAACTCCGCATGCTGAAGTGCCGCGCGGGCCACTTGTTGAGACCGGTCTCCATCAATCCGGCGCTGAGCTGCGGATTGGGTTCGTTCGTCGCATTGACGGTGTTCGCCAAGCTGACGGGGACGTTCAAGCCGATCGACGAAGGCCGCGAGGGCGAGTATTGCTGGCGATGAGCGGATGAGGCCGGGTTCATGAGCTTCCTGATGGACTTCATGGTGACACTCATCGAGTATGTCGTGTATTTCTTATTCGGCTTGGCGCTCCTATGCGTCTTGGGCGTCGTGGGCGTCCTGATGCTCATGACCACGGGGGCTACGTGGGCCACAGCCGACTGGCTCGTCTTCCTTAGGCATTGCGCGCTCATGGGCAGGAAACCACCTTCCTGGTATAGCCGGTTCATGGGACTTGATGGTAGGAGCATGGACGGTTTGTGACTTGGCAAGGTCACCTCCTGAGATGCTCGTCATACTGATGAGGCGGTCAGGCATTGGTGACGGCGCGATCTCGAGGACGACAATCGACTGACGGGATGCTCGCTGCAACTTCGATGCTTCGTCCGACGCTGTGACGACGATCGCATTCGTTCGACGTCACGAAGCGGGCCGACGATCGTGACGGCACGCGTAGAACACGCGATCGAATCGACTCGCCATATGCCGGTCGTCCGGTGTCCGCCACTCGGCCCGCCGTCGACGCTTCTGGCGCCGATCGGTCGCGGGGTCTCCAGACGGGTCTTGGGATTGACGGCGGCTTGAGATGTGTCCGCGCGAAAGCGCAAGCGCAGTCGTCGATGATACCGTAGAACGTCCGACGGGATGAGCAACTTCGACGATCTACCGAAACGGGACAGAAACCACGTTGTCGAGCAGCAGGCCGTCGCGGCATTCCAGCAGCGTCTTGTGGAAAGCGGCGTGTTCCTCCTCCAAAATGGCGATCGCAAGGACTATGGCACGGATTGCCAGCTGGAAGTCGTCGATGAGGAGCGTGCGACCAACGTCCGGGTCCACGTGCAGGTCAAAGGCACGGAGCGCACGCTGAACGCCGACGGATCGGTAAGCATCGGGATCGGCCGGACCAATCTCAACTACTTGATGATGCAACCCCACAGCTTCTACGTCTGCTACCACGTGCCCACATGTTCCCTCCGCTTCTGCACCGTCGAAGACGTCCTCCGCCAGTATGACCATTCCGACACCGACTGGACGGCGCAGAAGACGCTCACGGTCACCTTCCGCGACGAGTTGACCGTCGACACGCTCCGATCACTCGCGGCACTGGTCAAAGCCGGGGCGGTTTCATCACGCGACGGGCGGGTCGAGCACATCCTGTCGCCTGCGGCGGATTTGCCGACATTGCTCAAGCGCGCGGTTCCGGAGATCCACGTTCCCTCGAACCGAAAGGCCGCCGCTGATCTGCTGCGTGAACTTTACGAAGCGCGGGCGGACGACGTCATCAGCGTCGCCTTCGACAGGTTTGCCGCCGTCATTGGCATAGCCGACGACGTGATGGACGCCTGCTATATGGCTGAGATCAACCTCGGCATGGCGGATGGTCGCCGGTCGTCGGTGCGGGTCGAAGCCGCCGTCGGACATTTCGAAGGCAAATTGCGACGCGGCATGCATCAGCGTGGCAGCCTGCACTACACGATCGGGAACGCTCACTCCGCGCTCGGCGACGAGACGGAGGCAAGGCGGGTCTACGGCATGGCGCTGGAAGACCCGACGTTCATGGCCGATCCGAGGATGGCGGCTCAGCTCCACAAGAATCTCGGAACCAGCATCGAGAGACTCGGTGCCGAGGACGAGGCCGTCGTCCATTACCGCGAGGCGCTCCGCCTCGATCCCGATCTACCGGAGGCCAACAATGCCTTAGGCTGCCACCTCGTGCGCATCGGACGCTACGAAGAGGCTCTGGAGCATTTCGACCGAGCGGACTTCGCCGATGGATGCTCCGAACGCGGCGCTTCGGCTCACGGATGGAAAGTCAACGTCCTGTTCAATCTGGACGACGGGCGGGCGGCGTTCAGGGAGATCAACAACCTGCTGGCCCGCGCCGAAGCTGAGGCGTGGATATGGCCATGGTGCGCCCGGCAGGTCCGGACTTTCGGTCGGACGACGCCGGAGAACGCACGGCGCGCCCTTTCGTTCTGGGTCCGTTTCACCGCCTCGCATCCCCATGACGTCCAGGCGATGTGGGAGCTGTTCCGGGTGGCGTTCCACGCCCGCGAACACGGGGTGGATATCGGTCGGACCTACGCTGGGATGCGTGCATTTCTCGAACTGAACATCGACCGCTTCGGCGCCAAGAATGCCGCATTCCTATGGGATCGCCTGGGCCATTGGGCTCAGCGAGACGGTGACTGGATCGAGGCGGCGTCGTGCTTTCGGCGGGCGTTCGATATGGGTGGCGGGCACTATGGCTATTGCCTCGGCACCGCCTTGAACTTTCAAGGCCGTGCCGAGGAGAGCCTGCCGATACTTCTGGAGCAGGCGACGACGGTCAAGGCCGATGCGATGAGCTGGTTCCAAGTGGCTATCGCGCACGAAAAACTCGGGAGTATCCCGGCCGCGATCGATGCCTACGGACGCGCCTTGGCGCTCGATCCGGAATACGACCTGGCGATGTTCAATCTAGGCGGCCTACACTGGAACAATGGCGACATAACTGAAGCTGCAGTCGTATGGCGCGCAGCGGTCGCGCGGTTTCCGGATCATCAACTCGCCGACAAACTCCGGCGCGAGATCCCGTTTCTGGATCTGGATCGGTCGATCGATTTGATTTGAACATGCGCATTGGTCGGACCCGGCCGAGCGATGACAGCAGGTTTGAACGGAGATCTTACCATCTTATCGCCCACCTGAGCAAAAGTCCGCCATCAACCCTAAGCCGGATCAGACGGCCGGAGATCAAACTGACGACTTGCGCCCGCTAGCACGTGGCGTCGCTCGGAAGGCGAGTGGAATGGACGGCTGTCTTACGCAACCGGGCGCTGCCGAAATGAAACGTCGCAACCCGCCACTCGACACATTCGTCATTGTGGAAGACGCGTTGTCCAATCGCGGTGGCACGTCGCCATGAACTGCGTCTTCCAGCGAGCTCGAGATCCGCTGTCTGGCGATCGAGTTCCGCGTCGGAGCGGCCTCGGGATGATCGTTGTCGACAATCATCCGGGGCGAACACGCACGCCAATCCGGACGTTTCCTTGTAACTACGGATGCAGAAGGCGGGAGGCTATAGGCCCGCTACCCGCTAGTCGCTCCTACGCGGGAGACTTTGGGTGCCTAGCTACGCCCGGAGTTCCGGCGGCAGATCGGCTTCGTCGAAACGAAAGAGTCTCTCCACGGTGCGCAGCGGCACCATTATGACATAATCGGCACGCGCGGCTTGCACGCCGCGAATCGCGGCGAATCTGTGGCTGTTGTCCATTTTCCACTCCATCGACGGTCCCGCGGAACCG
The DNA here is from genome assembly GCF_019431245.1 of Polymorphobacter sp. PAMC 29334. Taxonomy (NCBI): domain Bacteria; kingdom Pseudomonadati; phylum Pseudomonadota; class Alphaproteobacteria; order Sphingomonadales; family Sphingosinicellaceae; genus Polymorphobacter; species Polymorphobacter sp. PAMC 29334. Next base: position 1,392,912 of record NZ_CP080243.1, read on the forward strand.
TCGAGTTATCACATCATTGATGCAGGGTTGGCACCGGCGGACCTTGTGTCTGCGCGACCTGAGCCGCTCACCCGGTGTCTTTTTCAGGAAGTCCCGGTAAGGCTTGCGGCCAAGCTGTCCGCCAGCGTTGCCGATGCCGTGCCGCCCTCGTTGCTTAGCCAAAGCCTAGGCGGTTCACCCATGCCGTCTTCGAATAGCGCTTCCAGCCTACCGGCCGCGATCTCGCCGGCGACGGCATCGGTCGGAAGGCAGACCAGACCGGCCCCAGCGAGTGCGGCAGCAAGCGCTGCCGCGTCGTCGCTGGTCGTCAGCGCCGCCTGCGGCACGACGGTGACGCCATCGCGGAACATCCATGCTGGAACGCCCGATCGCATCGTCGAGATGATTCCAAGGTGCGCGGCGACGTCGCCCGGGACTTTCGGCCTGCCGGACCGGGCGAGGTAACCGCGGCTCGCGGTGACCGTCATAGCGGTCCCAGCGATCCGGCGGGCCGAACGCGGCGCCTTGCCGCCGGGACCTCCGATGACCACGTCCGCGTCGCCTGCCGCCGGATTTGAAGCGCCCTGAGGAAGGAGCGTAAGATCGACGGGTGAGCCCGGGTGCTTGTCGAGGAAACGGGCGACGGCCGCACCCACGCGCGCCGGGCCCGCCTCTTGCACCGCAACGAGCGACAATCTGCGCACCCGCTCGTTGGGCGCAACGTCCCCGGCGGTTGCATCGAGCCGAGCCAGCGATTCGAGCAGATCGTGCGCCTCGACGTGGTATCGACGGCCGGCTGCGGTCAAGGCAAAGGAGCGTGTCGTCCGTTCGACCAGCTTGACCCCGAGTCGCTGCTCGAGTTCCGATACGCGCCGACTTACGGCGGACTTGGCGACGTCGAGGGCCTTGGCGGCGGACGTGATCCCGCCGGCGTCGGCCACAGCGACGAACGTCCTGAGATCCTCGAATCTGTCGCCCAAAATTGATCCGCCGACGCTGCGCCGGGATCGGCACACCGCATCCTAGCATTTCGGCTCCATGTTCCCAACCGCTACGCATAAAGGACGCGTCCGCTCGCGGTTTGCGTTCACAGAGGGAGAACAAATATAATTATCGTTCTTGACATGGCAAGTTTGGCAGTTCATTGTTCCCCTAAGGAGAACGATGATGATGATGTTGTGCGCTTCCGAACGTCCGTTGGTCGAGAGATACGTCGACGTGGTCGACCGTTGGCGGCTCACGGGGAACGAGGCCGACGGCCTTCTCGTGGGCAGCATACCCTGGCCGCCGGCGCACGGCATCAGTGCGACAGCGCGGGAGATCGCGACGCGAATGGCGCTGATCGTGCATATCGACTCGATTGTCAGCGCCTCGATCAACACAGCGGATCTGGCGGACTGGGTGCGCTCGAACAATCCTGGTCTGTGGTGGAAACCGCCGATCGAAATAGTGCTCGGTTCGACCGCGCAGCTGCGCGGCATGCGGGACCTGCTGCTGCTGGATGTCAGTCAGTAGACCGCCGATGCGACGCGGGGCGGCAGCCATCTGCCCGGTGTCCTACAAGGCAGTCCAAGGATAGACCGCGTTCCTGTTCAAAAGAAATCCGCTCGGTCTTCTCTAAAGCACGCGCGACTGCGTGACGTTGTTGATCATCAAGTTGACGGTGAGGATCACCGCTGTCCTTGAGACTGACGCTCGACGGGTTGGTGGTGCGGCTTGGGCGTCAAGGAACACGCAGAATCACCTCCGCGACGTCATGCGCGTAGTCTCGCGCGCTGTGCGGAACGTTCTCGCTCACCCTTGGCTTCTTCCAGGCGCCGCCGCTCGGTGCGCTAGACTAGCGCATCGTCGGCCATGTCGCGGGATCGCGACCGCCTTTCACAGTTTCTGCTTCGTCTTCTTCGAGGTGAGGATAGCGCCCATGTCTTTCCACCGTCTGCTGAGAAGAACTCCTGATAGGTGTGCGACGTGGGCTTGATGTCCGACCATACCGCGCGAACCAGAACGGAACGCCCGTCGAGCGTGTCTGAGGCGAACAGCTCAGCACGGCCCCTCGACCAGCTTCCGATCACGGGCGTAGCGAGCATGCCGCTGGAACTGTTGGCGAAGTTCATACTCCACTGCCGCGCGTCGGGATTATAGAGGAATAGCGTCATCCCTTCCCAATGCCCCTTCGGACCGACCGCCTCGATCTCCTCAAGCTGGACGCGTCCGTCCCAGATCTTGCGGACGGTGACAGTCCCCGTCAGCTACAAGGATTCGTCTGATTCGGACAGCGGGTGCAGGCGGCGTGTGATGTGCGTCGTCCAGACCCCGAGATCGAAGTCGAAGTCGGCTTGCCCGTCACGCGCGGCGGCTACCTCAGGGGTCTGCGCGGCCGCCAGCGACGGTCGCGGCAGTGAGCCGGCGGCGCCAAGGAAGAGACAGACCTACGCGAGACGGAAAGGAGTCATTGCAAATCCTTAGGTGTGGGGTTTTGGGACTGCCCGATGGTGAATGCGGAGTCATGAGAGACTTCGGCCACTATCGAAGAGCCGCCCGTGGTCTCAAGAACCGCTGGATCACGCTCGGTCCGGTCCAGATTCCCCGCCGTTGTGACGAGGGCCTGCGTGTCGCATTCACGAGCCGTCCGGGGCGACCCTCGCGAGCACCGACGGCCTCCGGGCTAGTCGTTCATGTCGCATACGTCCGGGCCGCAGTCAGCGGTTCGGCCGGGGGGGGGGGACCGCTTTTATGCTGAGAAGCACAAGTGCGGAGAAACGCATGGTTCGGGCTCAGCCGCTGACCCGGGTGTAGCAGTTGATGAAGTTCGTCTCCCACGTCGTGCCATAGTTGCCGGAGAACGCCTGTTCCGATTGGGCCGAATCCGAGCCAGGTGCGAACCCGCGTTTCCCGTCACGGTCGGCGGATCGAAGGATAAGCCGATCGCCGCCTGACGAAGTCTTCGATCGGCGGTGCGGAAATCGCAGGAAGAGCAACCGCCTCGGCATGGACGTCGCAAGCGGCGTCCGACTGAAGATGCAATCTGGGGTGCCTCCGATCGGGACAAGTCGCGCATGCTGCAGGCGTCGCTTTTTGGCGGTATGGTGTGTTTCGGCGTGAGATTGGGGACCACCTGACCCGGTAATCGGCACCTAAACGGGGACCACCCATCGGGTCATCTATGTTCGCCTGCTGTGTTGGCTGGCGACGAGGTGGAGGATGACGACGGTGGAGACGATAGGACGGATCAGGCGCGCGCATTTCGTGCAGAAGCTTTCGGTGCGGGAGATTGCGCGTCGACTGCACGTGTCGCGCAAGACGGTGCGCAAGGCGATCGAGGCCGAGGAGCCCGTGTTCGCCTATACGCGGGTTGCGGAGCCTAAGCCGAAGCTGGGCGGCCACGCGGCCGCGCTGGAGCAGATGTTGGCGGAGAACGAGCGCAAGCCGCGCCGCGAACGTCTGACGCTGATCAGGTTATACGAGGTGCTGCGCGGGCTCGGATTTGAGGGCGGCTACGATTCTGTTCGCCGCCATGCCCGTCGCTGGCAACGCGAGGAAGCTGGGCGGACGGCGACCGCGTTCGTGCCACTGAGCTTTGATCCTGGCGAGGCGTACCAGTTCGACTGGAGCCACGAAGTGATCGTGATGGCGGGCGTGACGACGACAGTGAAGGTCGCGCACGTCAGGCTTTCCCACAGCCGGATGTTCTTCGTGGCGGCCTATCCGCGCGAGACGCAGGAGATGGTGTTCGACGCGCATGCACGAGCGTTCGCCTTCTTCGGCGGTGTCTGCACGCGCGGCATTTACGATAATATGTCGACGGCGGTGGACGCGGTGTTCCTCGGCAAGGAGCGCCGGTTCAACCGGCGGTTCCTGCAGATGTGCAGCCATTATCTGGTCGAGCCGACCGCCTGCACGCCGGCAGCTGGCTGGGAGAAGGGACAGGTCGAGAACCAGGTCGGCCTAGTGCGCGAGCGCTTCTTCACCCCGCGGCTGCGTTTTGCGAGCTACGAGGAGTTGAACGCCTGGCTGCTCGATCGCTGCATCGAACACGCCAAGGCCCATCGTCATCCCGAGCTGCGCGAGCAGACCGTCGCCGATGTGTTCGAAGACGAGAAGGCGTCGCTGATGCGGCTGCCGACGACGGAGTTCAATGGCTTCCATGCGCTGACCGCGACCGTCTCCAAGACGCTGCTCGTGCGGTTCGATTACAACAAGTACTCGGTCGCGGCCCGCGCGCTGGGCCGCCCGGCGGAGGTTCACGCCTACGCCGACCGGATCGTCATCCGTCAGGGTGATGACATCGTTGCCGAGCATGCCCGGCGTTACGGTCGCGATCAGACGATCTACGATCCGTGGCATTACGTGCCGGTGCTGGCGAAGAAGCCGGGCGCGCTGAGGAACGGCGCACCGTTCAAGCAGCTTGCGCTGCCGCCAGGGCTGGAGCGTCTGCGCAGCCGCCTGAAGGAGATCGGCGATGGCGACCGCCAGATGGTCAAGATCCTCACCGCCATTACCGTCGATGGTCTCGACGCCGTCGAGAACGCCGCTGCCGAAGCGCTCGCGGATGGGGTCGCCAGCGCCGATGTGGTGCTGAACATCCTGGCCCGGTCCCGATCAGCGCCGGTGGAGCCCACCATCGCAACACCCGACCACCTGCGGCTTGAGATCGAGCCGATCGCCGATGCAGGCCGCTACGATCGCCTGCTGACCCCGCTTCGTGAAGCGGCGTGATGATGGAGCGCCACCAGATCCTGGAGCTGATGGACGACCTCAAGCTCGCCGGTATGCGCCAGGCCTATGACGAGGTGATCGCCGATGCGATCAAGCGTCAGTATCCCGTTCAGCGCGTCGTCGGCGATCTGCTGCAGGCGGAGATCGCCGACAAGCATGCCCGCTCGATCAAGTACCAGATGACGATCGCCAAGCTGCCACTCGCCAAGGAGGTCGCCGACTTTGAGTTCGTCGGCACCCCGATCAACGAAGCGCTGGTGCGCGATCTCGCCACCGGCGCGTTCCTCGCCAACCAGCGCAATGTCGTGCTGGTCGGCGGGACGGGCTCGGGCAAGACGCATCTGAGTATCGCCATCGCGCGCAGCTGCATCCGCACTGGTGCCCGCGTCCGCTTCCACAACACCACCGATCTGGTGAACCGGCTCGAGATGGAGGTCCTTCAGGGCCGCACCGGCAAGCTAGCCGAGCATCTGTCGCGGCTCGACCTCCTGATCCTCGACGAGCTTGGCTATCTGCCGTTCGCACGCGCTGGCGGGCAGCTGCTGTTCCATCTCATCAGCCGACTTTACGAGCACACCTCGGTCATCGTCACCACCAACCTGGCGTTCGGAGAATGGCCCACCGTGTTCGGCGATGCCAAAATGACCACCGCGCTGCTCGATCGGCTGACCCATCACTGCGACATCGTCGAGACAGGCAACGAGAGCTGGCGGTTCAAGAACCGAAGCTGAGCGCTGTCGCTGCCGGTGCCAACGAGGCTGTCGTTCTGGGGATATCGGCTCCGGGCTACGCCCTCCACCAATATCCCCCAGAACGACAGCGCGAGGGTGGTCCCCTTTTACGTGCCGATCCCGGTCCCCGTTCCCACGCCGATTGACACTCTGATACTTCAGTTCAGACGCATCGGACATGCCGAAGCCGGCTCCGATCACGATCTTCAGATCCTCTGAGTCCTCCTTACGACCAGTCAGCAAGATCCTGAATGCTGCCGTGTGCCGCATCATGTTCCTCCGAACGGCAGGATCGGACGCCGTCAGGAATTCCAGCTTCGCACGCGCACAGAAATCATCTTCCGAATTTTCCATCTTCAAATCTCCTTGTCTATCCATCGGATGGCGTCATCCCCTGCGAGTGGTCGATGGCTCCTGGTCGGTCAGGTCGCCGCGCATCGCCGGGATGACTGACGGGGTATGTCGCCGCACATGCGGGTTCGGCTGAGTCGGCGGGTTCCTCCAAAGGTTCGGCGGCTCGGCCTCTACCCGCCACGATTTCTCCGCAGGTATAGGCTCAACGCCACCCGCATGACTGCAAACCCGGACAATGTTTCTCTTTCACTCATTCCGCGACGGTCGTCTGAAGCAGTTCGCGCCGCGCGGGAGGCCGAAGGTGGCCGCGTAACCGGTGGTTGATGGCCGACGCCAACTCGCGGCGGCGAGTGACATTTTTAGAGATCTAAGTCGACGCCGCCTTGAGCAGTCGCGCGTCAGCGCCTTCGTGAGATCGGCGGCCTATTGGTCGTCGCTGGCGCAATCGCAGCTCAGACGCTTCCGACGGGATGCCGTGTTGGCCTGTCACTCGAGATGAAGATCAGCCGATTGCGCCGAGATTGTCAAAAGAGCCAGCACTCACAATAAATTGCATGTCGTGGTCTGTCGTGCCAGAATCTGAGATATGGATTCCTCTTTTCTGACCCGTTTGAGCCGAAGTGCCTTGCGAGGACCTCTGTGGATCATCTCGCTCATCGCGTTGGTATGGACGGGTGTGGTGCTTAGTCTCTCGCTGCGAACAGGTGATCTTTTTCAGTATACACTCGATCACACACCCATGATCGCCTTCTTCCTTGCCCTTGTCTTTGCCACTGTAGGCATTTCATTGCCTCGCTGGCTTCAAAAAATTAGAGCAGCCTCCAGCTGTCTTTTCGGAGGCCGGGTGGCTGTCTGGTCACCTGCAATGCTTCGACTAACGACTGATCGACTGAAGCGTCGCGCTTTTGCTTGGTACACTGTCAAAATTGCCCTGCTTATTTCTTCAGTTATGCTCATGTTAATTTGGGGGTTTGAATGCCTCGCGGATTCAACGTTTGCGAAGCCGACCCTCAGCGCCTTCGCCTTCACTGTCGTGGGCTACCTTTGTGTCGATATGGCTGCGGCAATCGCGCAGGGCATTCATGGAATACTCTCCGCAAAATAATCGTTCCCGGTTTTCGACGCGGTGCTCCGAGCTACGTATCTCGGCGGACGCTTACTCCCATCGCTGGTCGATGCGCGCGAAATCATCATCGATCGCTGTCACGTCATTACCCGATGGAAAGCGGGAGCTAAACTCGACCCGTGGATCGGCGACGGACGGGCCAGTCTTGTTGCCTCCTATGCCAACGGCGTCGCGCGTGAGATTGCGGCTGTCTGCGGCCATCGTCTCCCGGTCGTCGAGTTGCCAAAGCGATGGGCAATTCACCAAACTCATCTGATCAAACAGCAGATGTATCGTAAGCGATGTGCCGAGGCCCTTCAGGCTTGGAAGTTCCACGGCATGAGCTGATTGAGGTTCTGGCTGGAGTGTCCGCGGGCAAGGCGCTCGAGGGTGTCGGTGAGCCAGGCGAGTGGATCGACGGCGTTGAGCTTGGCGGTCTCGATGAGGCTGGCGATGACGGCCCAGTTGTCGCCGCCGTCGTCGGAGCCGGCGAACAGGGCGTTCTTGCGGTTAAGGGCAATGGGCCTGATGGTCCGCTCGACGGTGTTGCTGTCCATCTCAACGCGGCCGTCTTCGACGAACAGCGTCAGGCCGGTCCGTCGCGAGGTAGCGTAGCGGATCGCTTCGGCCAGCTTGCTCTTGGCGCTGACCAGGGGGAGCCGGGCGGTGAGCAGTCGGAACAGCGCGTCGACGATCGGCTCGCTCTTCTCTTGCCGCAAAGCGCGACGGGCTTCGGCGTCCTTCCCGCGGATCTCGTCCTCGATGGCGTAGAGCGCCTTGATCAGCTGTAGTGCCTCGGTGGCCGTTGGTGAGGCGTCGGCCCTGGCGAGCTCGAAGAACTTGCGGCGCGCATGGGCCCAGCAGAACGCGAGCGCCACGTCATTGCGGCGGCCGAGCTTGTTGTAACCGGCATAGCCATCGACCTGCAGGATGCCGCTGAACCCGGCGAGATGTGCCAGTGGCCGCTCGGACTTGCGGTCGGGCGCGTAGATGAAGGCCACCGCCGGCGGATCGGTGCCGCCCCATGGTCGATCATCGCGGGCATAGGCCCAGATCTGCCCGGTCTTGGTGCGTCGTCGTCCTGGATCGAGCACCGGTGCCGTCGTCTCGTCGGCGAACAGCCTTGGTCCCCGCTTCAGGACAGCAAGCAGGTGATCCCGCAGCGGCGTCAGCCACCAGGCGGCGCGGCCGGTCCAGTCTGCCAATGTCGAACGGTCAAGGTTGACGCCCTGACGGGCGTAGATCTGGGCCTGGCGGTAGAGCGGCAGATGATCGGCGTACTTGGAGACCAGCACCTGCGCGACCAGCGCGTCGGTCGGCAGCCCGCCTTCGACGATCCGCGGCGGTGCCGGCGCCTGCACGACCTGGCCGTCGCAGGCACGGCACGCATAACGCGGACGGCGGGTCACCAGCACCCGGAAAGCTGCCGGCACCACGTCGAGGCGTTCGGCCACATCCTCGCCGATGGCATGGAGATCACCGCCGCAGCAGGCACACTGCTTGCTGTCGACGTCGATCAGTTGCTCGACGCGTTCAAGATGCGCCGGCAGCTGGCCGCGGTTGGTACAGCGCTGCTTCTCGGCGCGCGCGTTGGGTGAACTGATCGTATCCAGCTTCGCTTCCACCTTGGCGAGGGCGATGCCGAGATCCTCGAGCACCAGCTCGAGCTGGTCGTCGTCAAGCTTCTCCGAGCGGGGACCGAACCGGTGACGCATGAAGGCGGCAATGATGCTGTTCAGCCGAGCGATCTCGGCATCGGCTTCAGCCTGGACGACGGCGTTCTGCTCAGCTTCGGCGCTAATGCGCGCGACCTCCGCCGTCGCGTGCTCCACCTTCGCCATGAGCCGCGCCGTCTCGGCGTGGGCGGCGACGATCATGGCGCGGAGCACCTTGGGATCGTCGGGAAGATCAGCTACGGCGAGCATGATAGCGGTAGTGAATCACGCGCGCGCACGCGCGTCGAGGGCTACCGCCGATATGAGTCAATCTACCGCAGGCACAGTGGCTTAGCCGGCGATCTGCGGCACTCTCGTGCGTCTGGCCTGATGCACCCGGCGCCAGTCCAGACCTTCCACGAGTGCGGCGAGCTGGGCGGCGGACAACCGCATCACGCCGTCATGAACAGACGGCCAGCTAAAGGCGCCGGCTTCCAGCTTCTTGGCCATCAGGCACAGGCCGGTGCCGTCCCACCAAACCAGCTTGACCCGGTCGGCCTTCTTGGCCCGAAACACATAGACGACGCCGGAGAAGGGATCGCCGCCGAGCTGGGCCGTCACCAGCGCCGCCAGGCCGTCCATCCCCTTGCGGAAATCTACCGGCCGCGTGGCGACCAGCACGCGGGTGGCACCGCTTGGCCCCGGCGCCGTCAACGGCTGCCCTTCAGCGCATCCAGTACCGCCGCGATCAGGGTCGCATCGGCACCGCGGCCGATCCGCACCGAAATGCCGTCCATGCTCACCTCGATCGGGGCTGGGATACTGCCGCGACGGGCAGACCGACGTCGTCGCGGAGATCTGGCCGCCGATGTTGCGGGTAGCGGCGATGGAACCTCTTCAGGCTCGACGATCGCCGGCACGAACAATGGCGCTTCGGCGGGCTCCACCGGGCGGCGCAGCTGCCGCCGCCACGTGAACAGCTGGCTGGGGCAGATGTCGTTCCGACGCGCCACGTCACAGACGGTGATGCCGTTGCCGGCATAGCTCTCGGCAACGATCTGCGCCTTCTCATCATCGGACCATGGCCGACGCCGCCTCGTGCCGGTGAAAACCTCGATCCGCGCCGCACGACCGCCCATCGAGCCAGCATCGTCACATGACATCATCATAGCATCAGCACCGCCAGCCCCTGGGACAAGCAGGACTCGCGGGTTACGCCGTCATGAGCAAGGCGGGGTCAGCACAGCGCTTACGATGTATCGTCGTGGGGCGCTCGATCTGCTGCAAGCCAGGCTGATCGGCGCAAAATGACCGTCTCTTTCTTGAAAAGTGCGTCGGAGCCCCTGTTGCACGCCGATCGCGGGTCCCAATTCCACGTTTATTTACAGTGCAAGGCTGCGACTCCTTGGTAACGATTGAAAACGTCGGGGACGGCCGGGACAGAGGAGCTTTGATGCATGGCGCACGACCTACGATCCGGCCGCAGAATGTTACACTGAAACGATCTCTGATCTACCCCAGTAGATCTATCATCGCAGCGGTGTGCTATTGATTGGTCAGCTTCGCCATCCTTCCGGTTACACCCGCCCCACTTCAAATTCGCACGCCGCACATTCCAGCGATGATCGCAGCAGAGACAACGACACTGGCGATGACGCCAACAGACCAGAGGGCATCGACGGCGGAGCGATGGACGCCGTGGGCAAGCAACACTATCCTTAGCCCGGAAGCGAGATGTGCCAATACGAAGAACACTCCCAGAGCATAATGCGGGAGCAAACGGATGTTCCATGCATCGTGCAGCAGGCCGCCCGGCGCCCCGGTAGCAAAGTCCCAGCCCGTTGGAATCCTCTTAACGGTCCGCGCATAGATGAAGACCGAGTTCATGTGCCCCAGAATGAAGACGGACAGATACAGGCCCGAGGCGACTTGGAAGACGCGGTGGAAGTCGCCTTTGACTGCGGTCCAACGCCATGCCAGGCGGAGGCCGATGACGACCTGCGCAACGAACAAGCCAACCAGCACCGGCTCGATCAAACGGGCACGGTAGACATATCGTCCCGCCTCCATGATATCATGATGGGCATTCGGACCGACCAACCCGAAGAGATGGTTGCCGATGTGGAAAAGGACGTAGGCGAGAACGACGGCGGCGATGATGCCGTGCGCGACGCGCCAACTCCCCACCGCAGGTGTCGCCCGGTCGTGCAGCCGTAGGGACGAGCTTTTCGCTGCCCAAAGGCTCAGGATCGTCCAGCCGACCGTCCACGTCAGCACATCGGGCAGCGGACTTCCGACTAGCGACTGTAGAACTCCGAGAAACACGAACATGGTGGGCGCCGTTACGCCGAGATAGTTCAAGCGGCGGAACTGGATGTCGCGGACCGTCGGGTCGCGTAGTTGCGCGAGTCGCCACGCGAACAGGCCGCATACAGCTGGAACGGCAAAGACCAGCGCTAGAAACAGGACGGAAAGCAAACGCCGATCGTCACTGATCGCGGCGTGGAACGCTCGAAGGAGCCAAGGATAGGCGATAACGAATGTAATCGGCAAAAGATTGGCAGTTGAACGCAAGGCTGGCCGCAGCGAGGTGATTGCGACTGCTGCAGAGTCCCTGCCAGCGACGTGTTGCACGGACCTGACCTCGCTTACGCCAGCGACCATTAGCCGGCGGGCCTCAAACGCACAGCTTGCCATCGAGAGCTCCAATTGCGCTGTAGCAACCGGTGACCGTTTTCCGCCGCTCCGAAAACGAGCGATTAGGGCAGAGATGGAGCGATGACATGAGAGCGTGGGACCTCATGCGAAGCGACGATTTCTTCACTTTTTACGCGGTTACGCTTCAGAACGCCAAGGAAGATGGCTCCTCTCGGACCGCCGGATACAGCCGTCCAATCGTCGTTATGGCCCCGCAAATTAAGAACTGCTCTTGGCCGATCCGCGCTCGTGAACGACCCGGCCGTTGGAAATCACCATGATTGGATTTTTCAGCGCACCCAGATTTGCAGTGGGATCGCCGGCGAGTAATATCAGGTCGGCGCGCTTTCCGTCGGCCACGATGCCGAGGTCCGTTCTGCCGAGGTGGATAGCCGCGGCGCTCGTCGCCGCGCGCATGACTTCGATCGGGGCGAGCCCGGCCTCGGCCATCCGTTCGGCTTCGACGATGGAATTGGAACCGTAGTATCCGGCATCGATTCCCTCGATCCTTATCTCTGGTGAAAAGCTATCCGTGCCAAGCACGATCCGTGCGCCGGCATCACGCACGCGGGCGAGGTTCCGATACGACGCAGGCGTCGAGTAGATCCATAACGTAGGAATGTAAGAAGCGTCGTTGCGGAGCAGAAGCTCCAAGAGGCGATCGTCAGCGAAGTCCTGCCCGACGACGCCGTGCTCGAGGCCGTCTGCTCCTGCCTCCAGCACCTCGATCGCGCGGTCCTCCTCGAAGGTGTGAACGGTCACCTTCAGGCCCCGACGGTGCGACTCGTCGATTGCCGCTTCGAGTGCCGTTCGTTTGAGACGCACGATCGGCACCACCCCGTGCCACAAATAATCCGTACCGCCATGGCAAGGACATCCTCCTTGGTACAGCACCTTAATCGCGTCCGCGCCAAGGTCCGCCATCTCTCCGACGCGCGCGCGCGCGTCCTGCGGGGTCTCGACTTCGCCGACTGCCCGCCGTCTATACCATTCGTTAGACCCGTAGATCGTGAGACCGGGATGACCGCCCGCGGCGCTGATCCCCGTTCCGGTCATGAGCAAGTTGGGTCCCGTATAGATGCCCCCCGCGAGCCTTCGCCGGGCTTCGATCAGCTCAGGCACGGGGTCGCCGACCGACTTTATCGTGGTCACGCCGCTTTCGAGAAGTGCCCGCAGGTATTTTGGCAGCGTCTCGTCAAGATACCGAGCCATCGAAGGCTCGTCGACGCAGTTGATCGGATCGAACATGTGGACGTGTGAGTCAATCAGACCGGGACTAAGCCAGTGTCCGCTGGCATCGACGGTCCTGACGCCGGTAAGTTGCCCGCTCGAAATCCTGGCAATGACACCATCGCTGATACCGACGCTCATTGTTCCGTTGCACACGTCAACGCCGTCGAAGACTACAGCATTGTTAAAGACCAGATCGAAGCAGCGGTCTGTTGTATCAGTCATGCTAACCTCACAGAAAAAGAATCTAGAAAACCCATCACGACAATTTATCTGGCATACCTGTGTTGATCGCTAGGACTGAGAGAGGTTTATGGAGCGCCAAGGACGAGCCTACCCTGCCTTGACATCACTTCCTCGACGCAACCATATCGATATCGACGTCGACCTCCAGAGCGACCCATTGACCACTTGCCCACGCACCTTGGCCGACGCCGAACGCGGTCCGAGTCAATTGGGCATGACCGGTGGCGTGCGCGACCCTTCCGACAATCTGCAGCTTGAACGGTAGAGCGACACTTCTCGTCTGACCCCGCAAGGTTAGAGTGCCCTGCGCGAGATAGCCGTCCAGACCCGCTCGCCTGACCCCGGTGGCCTCGAACCGCGCGACTCGGGAATGTTCGACATCGAACCAATCCGCCGTCGGCATGGCGGAGTCCCGCTGCTGGTCTCCGGTCTTGCCGCTTGCGAGATCGACCAGTACGACGATCCGGGCCATCTCGGGATGAGCAGGGTCGAACCGGATGGCGGCGTTGAATCGTTCGAATCGACCCTGGAAGCGCGTCCCCGTCTGCGTGCTTGAAAATGCGATGCGGCTCTTGACCGGATCGACCGTCCAGTCGGAAGCTAACGCCGGCGTGGCCGCGACAAGTGCTGCGCCGGCGAAACATACAAGAGCGTAGCGGTTCATGACAATGCCTCGTCGCCGGGGGCAGATCGTGCAGGACGCCAAGGCAGCATCCGGCCAAGCACGTCGTCGTGGAGCACGTAGCGGTGGCGGAGTGCCGCACCCGCGTGGAGCACAACGATCGCCGCAAAGGCATAAGCACCCCATGCATGGACCAACGCTAACATCGTCTCGACGGCGGACTTGTCGGTCAAATCACTGAGGAAAGGCAGATGCGGCCACGGCACGACGCGGAACAGAAACGTCGGTAGCCCGAGTGGCGACGCAGAGACCACCGCCCAACCGGACAGCGGCAGGGCAAAGAGGAGAGCGTAGATCAGCCGGTGAACCCCGCTTGCCACAATTTTTTCCCAGGGAAGGCTGTCGGCTAGCTTTGGCTGCCCGTGCGAAAGCCTCCATGCCAGCCGAAGCCCTGCGGCCAGCAGAATAGTTATTCCGATTGATTTATGCAGTTGGTAAAGTCCGAATGTTCGGGCAGGCGACAGTGACGCGTGGGTCATCACCAGCCCGATCGCGATCAGAACGAGGATCCCCGCCGCCATCGTCCAGTGCAGGAATATGGCGACGGCGTCGTAGCGCTCGCGGGGACGGTTCGGCCTCATCGATCAGTTTGCGCGCGTAAAGGCGCCTGCGATCGATAATTTGACCTCATCGCCGACCAGCGGGACATATTTCGTCACGCCGAACTCCGAGCGCCTGATCGTTCCCGTGGCCGAGAAGCCGATCGTCTCGGACTTGTCGAGCGGGTTAACGCCGGCACCCACGAACTGGGCCTGCAGGATCACAGGGCGTGTGACGCCGTGTAGTGTCAAATTACCTGCAATTGTCGCGCGACCGGGGCCCTCCGAAGTGACCTTCGTAGAATCGAAAGTCGCCGTCGGGAACTTCGCGGCGTCGAACCACTGGTCCCCCTTTAGCTCGCCATCGAGCTTCGCGGACGTGGTTTGCACGGTTCCCACCGGCATGCTCACGTCGAGCTTTGCTGCAGCGGGACTCGCGGGGTCGATTCGAAGGGAGCCGGACGCTCCAGAGAATACGCCGCTGTATTCAGTGAACCCGAAATGGGAGACGGAGAAGGTGACCTGCGTGTGGCCAGGCTCGACGCTGTATGTCCCGGCCTTCACGGAGGCGGGGCTGGTCGAAGCGACCTGCTGAGCAAGACCCTGCGTAGCGAGGGCTGCCGCAAAGGCCGTCAGGCTACCGACGATAACGCGAATATTCATGTTGCTGTCCTGATTATATGATTGAGCAGGCGGAATTTTGCCAATTGGGAGATAGCTGAAACCAAAGATCGACGGGAAATGGGACCCTCAGGGTCGGGGTCCATTTAAGGACGGATCGAGAAGGTACTTGGCACCCGTCTCGAGCCCGATCATTTTGATCACCAGTTCTGGGTCGACCATGTCCTCGAGGCCGATCGTGGCATTGAAGTTCGACCGGAACGATGTGTCAATCTCGCGGACGACGCGCTGCTTGAGCTTGTCGACGCGCGCCGATCCCAAAGCCGCCATTCGGTTCATCATCAGCCAACCACCGACTCCCCAAGCGGCACCTACGGTGCGACGGATCTCGATGGTTTTCGAGTCAAGCATTCCATAGACGTAGACCTGCTTGTTGACGACAGAGCCGTACATCGAGAACGTCTTCGGGGTGAACGCGCGTTCCATGGCAGTGAGGATGTCACAGGCGAGCGGCCCCCCGCCGATCGCGTCGAAGCCCAGCGTGGCTCCTGTTTCCCTGACGAGATCCTTCAACCGTCCCCTGAAACCTTCGTCCTTGGAATTCAGCACGTGCTTCGCGCCGATGGCTTCCAACAGCCGAGCCTGTTCTGGACTGCGCACGATACTGATTAGGTCGATCCCGTCGGCAAGGCAGACCTTCACCAGCATCTGACCGAGGTTAGATGCGGCGGCGGTATGGACCAGCGCCTTGTGCCCCTCGTCGCGCATGGTCTCCAGAAAGCCCAGTACGGTGAGCGGATTTACGAAACTCGAGGCGCACGACGCCGGAGCCGTCCCCTCAGGATACAAAAGGCAATCGTCAACCGAGATACGGCGGAAGCGAGAGTACATGCCGCCGCCGAATATCGCGACTGTACGCCCAATAAGCGCTTCGTGCCTTTTACTCGCGTCCACGACCGTCCCCGCGCCTTCCAGACCGGGACACAGCGACAGGTCACGGCGCGCGGCCATCGCACCGGCTTGGCGTTCGTCGAGTGGAATTACGAGACGGCGCCGGCCACCCGCCTCTTTGACAATCGCCCGCCTGGGGTCCGCGGCGCCGAAGATCAGCCCGAGGTCGGACGGATTCACAGGGCTAGCCTCTACCCGGACAACGATTTCGTCGTTCTGCGGTTCTCCGAGGTCATCCTCTTCGAGCGATACCTCAAGCCGATCCGAGGACACCTTGGTGCGAAGCGAAAGGTTCGGGCTTTGCCGATAGTCCATCACTGACCGGCGAGCCGGGGTTCAGCCGAGAACTCGGCGGACAGACTGCGCTCGGCCGTCGAAGGTTGACACATGGCTACACTTTCATGGTGCGACAAGCGCGCCGTAGGAGGACGGCGAGGCGGTTGCTAACCCCTAAGATCGCCACTGCATGAAGATGTGAAAAGTCCTGATTTTCGCAACTTGCCGTTGCGTTGGAGCGAACGCAGCGCAACCGGAGGAAATGCTGGCACAAAAGTGGTAGCGGACTAAATAGAGCGCCAGCGCGTCAACTTGTTATCCAACTTTTTCGGGAAGTCGTTCGTCATCCGTGTCAGGGCTGAGGCTTAGGCTCCGACGGCGAGAACGGCATGCTTGCAGACTTCGCGCTGCTCAAGGCGGAACGAATCAATTCGAAGCGAGAACTTCTTTGCGGAAGCCGCGTGCATTCCCTGCGCCACGTTGACCGCGTGAAACGCGACTACCAACAACAACGACTGGGCAGATCGCCTAAGCGCGGCCGGGTCAGCGGACGTGGCGAGCGACCGGACGGAGCAGGACTGGGGCGTGTCGCTGCCAATGACATGGTATCCTTCACCACTAAATTGCGCCTCGTTTTCATAAGCATCATAGAAACGCGGTGTTCGGCACCAGTGAGTTGGTGTTCGTTAGCCTCGTGAAGACCGTCGCTCCACTCAGGCGCGTCGCCGGCTTTTCCCTTCAATATTGGGGCGGAACTGTCCGGAAAGAAACATTGTCGGGTCAGGCATCGAGGGTCGCGGCTTGATGACAGGTCATCAATCCACCGATCAACTCAGATTGCAAAGTGCGGGTCTTTTGTTGACGCAAGCTCACACTTGACCTGTGCTGATGCGCTTGCGCAGCGTCTCGCGCTGCCGTGCGTTACGGATCGAGACCGAACACTTCAAACCGCAGCTCATTGTGCCTGCTTCGACTGACATCCTCGGCTCCGATTATCGAGCCGCTGTCTCCGACGATCGGTTTGCTGCCGGACGACCGGACCCTGTTTGAACTCAAACAGCTCGACGTTCGTGCCGTGCAAAAGAGGATTTTACCACAGGAGAACGCAGTCAAAACATTGTGTTCGAACGGTGGGGTCGCTGGTGATCTTCGAAATGGGAATTATGCTGGTGGGCACTGCCGCCGTCGGTGCCATCGTCTCTGGTTCTCTATTCACAACCTGGCGCGGGCGATCGCGCCATCGCTCGCGGCCGATGAGCTGATCCGCGAGCCGACCAAAAGAAAGCCGGTGGCTACGTAATTTCGATCCATACCCGGCAGCGAGCGGGGGCTGCCTGCGGGAATGCCCCTGACCCCGAGCGCCGAGCAGATCGTCCTGAGCGTGCAGTGTTGGCGGGGATTGGCCAGCGAGGCGATTGATCCGGGTCAGATCCAAAGGACCCCGGGATTGCAACCGGAGACGCATCATCCTTCATTAGCCGCGAGGTGTCGAAGGCAATCCTCCGGGTCTAAGGCAATCAAGGCGGCGTAGTCCGGTCGGATCGCGACTGTGACCGCCGCCGTCGCCGGCGCCGTATCCGCAGACCGGCTTGGTCGTATCATCGACGTTTTCTAACATCCGCCACGCACGCGCCGTCGCTCTTGCCGTCAGTCGCCGATCCACGTCCACTCGGACGCTGCCTCACGACAACCGCCGTTCGGTGCGCCTGTCCATGCCCGCCCGCGGACGACTCGACCCGATGCAGCACCGGTCGGCTTGCCGTCCCGCAAGGCAAACATCCCGTTGACGAGCACGTCGGACACGCCGGTCGCCAGTTGGTCGGGCCTCTCGTAGGTCGAATGATCCGAGATCGTCACTGGATCGAAAACAACGACATCGGCATATTTGGCGACCTGGAGGCGACCGCGGTCGGGCAGCGACAAGTTGTCGGCCGGCAGGCTCGTCAGCCGCCGGATGGCGTCGGGCAGGGTCGCGTCATGCGTCTCCCGAACGTAATGTCCGAGAACTCGGGCGAAGTTGCCGTAGGCGCGTGGATGCTCCTTCGACAGCTTGAAAGCGCCACCGGGCGACGGTGCTCCCGCGTCGGACCCGAAGCTCATCCACGGCAGCGCGACCTCGCGGCGGACGTTGTCCTCGGTCATCAGAAAATACGCGACGCCGACGCGGCTGCCGTCCTCGACGACGAGATCCATTGCCGTCTCCTCAGGCGACTTGCCGCGCATCGCCGCAACCTCGGCGAGCGTCTTGCCCGTCAGCGGCTTCAGCGCCGGACTCTTGAACGCAAGCAGCACCATGCCCTTCGGCCCAGCCCCGGCATACATGTTCTCCCACGTCGTCGGGTGCGACGTCCGCATCTCGGCGACAACACGTGCGCGGATCTGAGGGTCCTTGAGCCGTTCGGCCCACTTCGCATAGCCGCCTTCCTGAACCCAGTTCGGCATGGCGGCGTCGAGCCCCGTCGCGCCCGCGGTATAGTTGTACATGTCGGCGGTGATGCGCACGCCCTTGGCCCGCTCGGCCTCGATCATGGCGACGACCTTGTCGAGCTTCCCCCAGTTGTCGCGGCCTGCCTGCTTGAAGTGGTAGATCTCGGCCGGGGCGCCCGAGGCCTCGGCGATGTCGAACGTCTCCTGGACCGCCGCCCCGAGCCGGTCGCCTTCGTTGCGGATGTGGGCGATATACATGCCGCCGCAGGTCGCCGAGACCTTCGCGAGGGCGATCAGCTCCGGCGTCTTCGCATAGACCGCGGGGTTGTAGATGAGGGCGTCGGTCACCCCGAGCGCGCCGTCTTCCATCGCGCTCCGAACCAGGCCCTGCATAGTCGTCAGCTGGCCGGGCGTCGGCCGGACATCCCCTTCACCCAGGACGTAGGTCCGGACCGTGCCCGCGCCAACGAATGACGCAATGTTCGGGGAGATGCCCTTCTTCTGCAACATCGTCAGATACTGGTCGAGCGTCGTCCAATCGACAGGATATCGGATGTCGCCCTGTTCCTCGACCGCGGCCTTGCGCATCGTCTCATTGATCGGCCCCATCGAGATCTCGCCCATGACTTCGAGCGTCACGCCCTGGACAAGGTCGGATAGGGCGCGGCCGTCCGCCATCAGGCTCTCTTCGGGATGCGCCAGCATGTTGATGAATCCCGGCGCCACGGCCTTCCCCCGCGCATCGATCTCGGCCTTGCCGCGACCGGCGACGTGCGGCGCGATTTCGGCGATGCGATCACCGGTGACCGCCACGTCGCCGACGAATGGCGCACCTCCCGAACCATCGAAGATCTGACCGCCACGAATGACGACGTCGTAGGTCGGCTGCGGCGCGGCCACGGTCGTCGCCGAAACGGTGGCGAGCAACAGGACGGAAAGCAATGCCGGGCGCATCTCGATCTCCTTGATTGTGAGAGGTCAGTGATCGGGCAAGTGCGCCGTCGACGGCGGCTTGCCGGCAAGCGACGCGGCGACCGCCTCGGAGGCCGCCATGACACGGAGGATGTTGCCGCCGGCGAGCTTGGCGAGATCGGCATCGCGCCAACCGCGGCGGGCCATCTCGGTAAGGAGGGCCGGGTAGGTATCGACCCCGCCAAGGCCCTCAGGGAGCGCCAAGCCGACGCCGTCGAAGTCGCTGCCCAGGCCGACGTGATCCACTCCCGCGACCTTGGCGATGTGATCGATGTGGTCGGCGACCATCGCCAAGGTGACCGGCGGCGCGGGATGCGCCTTTTGCCACTCTGCCATCGCCGCCTGCGCCTTGTCGGGCTGGCCGATGTAGAGGCCGCCGTACGGTGGCGCGTTCAACCGCGTCTTCTCGGCGGCCTCTTCCGCCGACCAGAGCCGGTAGGCGTCGGAGACGTAGGCGGGAGCGAAGTTGACCATGACCACGCCGCCATTGGCCGCGACGAGCCGGAGGACGTCGTCGGATACATTGCGCGGATGATCGTCGAGCGCGCGTGCGCTCGAATGCGAGAAGATGACGGGGGCCTTGGTTGCGGCCAGCGCCGCGCGCATCGTCGCCTCGCTGACGTGGCTGAGATCGACCAGCATGCCGAGGCGGTTGAGTTCGCCGACGACCGCCACGCCGAATGGCGTCAGTCCGCCATGAACCGGATCGTCGGTAGCCGAATCGGCCCAGGCGAGCGTCTTGACGTGCGTCAGCGTTAGATAACCTGCGCCGAGGTCATGATAGGCGCGCAGGACCGACAGGTCGGCGTCGATCTGGCCGCCGCCTTCGACGCCGATCATCGAGGCGATGCGTCCGCTCGCGTGGATGCGGCGGACGTCGGCGGCCGTGCGTGCCAGCGCGAAGTCGCGCGGGTAGCGCGCGACGAAGTTCTTGACGAGGTCGATCTGGTCGAGCGTCTCCTCGACCTGCTGCAGCGGCTGCAGGTCTGCCGACACGAAGACAGACCAAAACTGCCCGCCGACGTGGCCGCGACGCAGCCGGGCGATGTCGGTGTTGTATGGGGGGGACCTCATCTCCAGCCCATGCGTCAGGTCGATCGTCCAGCGACCGTCGCCCTCGCGTTCGCGCAGCACCTCGGCCCAATCGTTGTGCCCGTCGATCAGTGGCGTCGCGGCGAGGATCTTCGCGATACGCGCGTCCTCTGTCGGAGCCGCGCACAAGGGCGATGTTGCCAGGAGGAGCAGCGCCGCAGCTGCACGCCAAGTGGAACCGTTCATCTCAGCCGTCCTCCCCGATAAGACACGAAGCGCCTTGGCTTTCCGTCAGCAGCGCCGAGGCGACGTCGGGCAGCGCCTGCATCTTGGCGAGGATCACACCGGCGCGGTGCTCGTCGAGCGTCGCCTCGACGATGCGCATGGCGAGGCCCGAGGTCGAGCGCGTCATGCAGATGGTCGCCGGCAGCAGATCCTGCTGCGCGAAGAAGCCGAGCAGACGGAGCGGCAGTTGCGACGATGCCGCGCCTTCGACGACGAACACGTGGCCCGGGGCGGTCATCGGCGCTTGCCGCGAAGTCCGCCGGCATCGGCGCGCTCCCCACCACTTCCGGCGCCCACCGTCGCCCGGTCCTCGTGCATCGTGAGGAGCGTCTGCATGTGCTCATCGTCGGCACTCGACATCACGCCGAGCACCTCAGCCTCTTCACATCCTTCGGCGGCGAGATACGCATGACCCATGCTCGAGTCGAGATAGATCGATCCACCCTCTTCGAGGATTACGGGGTCGTAAAATTCGCTCGTGACGACGACCCGCCCCTTCAGCACGAAGATGTATTCCTCGCCCGCGTGCCGGACCAACGCCCCGAACTCTTTGGCGGTCTTCGCGCGGATCTTCACGATGACCGGGATCATCCGCTTTTTCCGCAGCTCGGTGCAGAGGTAGTGGTAGTCGTAGTTGGCGGTCTCCACGCGCACCGAATGCGCGATGCTGCCGACGCTGCGACGCGCCGTCACCGGCTGGACGAGCGCGTCGTCGTCTTCGGCGAACAATTCGGACATGCGCATGCCGAGGCGCTGGCTGAGCTGCAGCAGCTTGTCGTACGATAGGGTCAGACGGTCGTGCTCGACCTTCGACAAAGTCGAT
Organism: Polymorphobacter sp. PAMC 29334; assembly: GCF_019431245.1. Classification (NCBI taxonomy): domain Bacteria; kingdom Pseudomonadati; phylum Pseudomonadota; class Alphaproteobacteria; order Sphingomonadales; family Sphingosinicellaceae; genus Polymorphobacter; species Polymorphobacter sp. PAMC 29334. The sequence continues at coordinate 1,414,233 of NZ_CP080243.1, forward strand.
ACCGGAATGCCGCTTTTGGCTCCCATCTCCTTCAGCGTCCATCCGTTGCGGCTGCGAAGGTTGCGCAGGAGGGCGCCGAGTGTTGGGGCCGACGATGACACGAAGCGAGCTCCCAGAGGATGATTGACGAATTCTCCATTCGGGATCAAACCATCCCAATCGGACTTGTTACGCACGATCCTATCGGGTGAGGTCGGGGCGGGCAAGTCGGTCACTTGAGGGAGTAGGGCATGCGGCGGCTGGCGACATTCATCGGACTGATCGGGCTGCTGGCCGGCGGCGCGCAGGCCCAGGTCACCTCGGCTTCGAGTCTCGCCCCCACGGCGTCGAGCGCGACGGTCATGCCATCAGCGACCATCGCGGTGGGCAGCGCGGCCCACCCGTTGTCCAAGGCCGACGTCGACGCGTGGCTCGACGGTTATCTGCCCTATGCACTGCGCGCAGGCGACATTCCCGGCGCTGTCGCGGTTGTGGTCAAAGACGGGAAGATCCTGACCGCCCGCGGCTTCGGCTTCGCCGATCTCGCCACACGCACACCGGTCGATCCGGAGAAGACGCTGTTCCGGCCTGGTTCGGTGTCGAAGCTGGTGACGTGGACGGCGGTCATGCAACTCGTCGGCGAGGGCAGGCTCGACCTCGACCGTGACGTCAATACATACCTCGATTTCACGATCCCGCCCTACGCGGGGAAACCGGTGACGCTGCGCCAGATCATGACCCATACCGCCGGGTTCGAGGAGGCTGGGAAGGGCATCATCTCCTATGACGCCAAGGATGACGTCGGCATCGCTGCCTATCTCAAGCGCTGGACGCCGCGGCGCATCTTCGCGCCCGGAACCACGCCCGCCTATTCGAACTGGGCGACCACGCTGGCCGGCTACATCGTCGCGCGCGCTTCGGGCGAGGACTTTGACACCTACGTCGAGCGTCATATCTTCGACCCGCTCGGGATGCACGACTCGACCTTTCGTCAGCCGCTACCGGCCAACCTCGCCTCTCAGATGGCGACCGGCTATCCCAAGCCGGGTGAGGCCAAGGGCTTCGAATTCGTCGTCCCCGCTCCGGCGGGAGCGCTTTCGGCGTCGGGCACCGACATGGGTCGGTTCATGATCGCCCATCTCCAACACGGCGAACTCGACGGACAGCGGATCCTGCCGGCGGCCGTCGCCGACATGATGCACGACAGCCCGCTCGGAAAGGTCGATCCGCTGTCGTTGATGCCTCCGCTCAACCGCATGGAACTCGGCTTCTTCGAGACCAACATCAACGGTCGCGAGGTCATCGGCCATCTCGGCGACACCAGCGCGTTCCACACCTCGCTCCACCTGTTCATGAAGGACGGCGTCGGTCTCTACGTGTCCTTCAACAGCCCTGGAAAGGCGGGTGCGGTCGGTGCGCTCCGGACCGCGGTGTTCGAGGATTTCGCCGACCGCTATTTCCCGACGATCGCCGCAGCCGACGGCCGGGTCGATGCGACCACGGCCAAGCGTCACGCCGAGATGATGGTCGGTAACTGGACGGCCAGCCGGAGGGCCGATTCGTCGTTCCTTTCGGTCGTCTACGGCCTGATCGGACAGACGACGGTATCGGTCGGGTCGAAGGGCGAATTGGTGGTGCCAAGCCTGATGGCCCCCGGCGGCCGTCCCCGGCAGTGGGTCGAGATCGCCCCGTTCGTATGGCGCGACGTCTATGGACACGAGCGGCTGGCGGCGAAGGTCATCGACGGCAAGGTTGCCCGCTGGACCTTCGACCTCGCAGCGCCCTTCGAGGTGTTCCTGCCGGTCGCCGCTGCAGTATCCGCTTCGTGGCTTCTACCAGTCGCATACACCAGCATTGCCGTTCTTCTGCTGACCGCGCTCTACTGGCCGGTGACCTGGTATGCGCGGCGGGTCTATCGCGCATCCCATCCCCTGACGGGCGTGGAGCTGCGGGCCTATCGCGCCACTCGGGTCATGGCGGCGCTCGAGATCGCATTGCTCGTGGGGTGGGCCGCATTGGTCGCGGCCATCTTCGACGGCGGGACCCCGTCGCCGACCATGAACGCGGTGCTCACCGGCCTGGAGTTCGGCAGCATCGTCATCCTGTTCGGCACCGTGCTGATCGCCGGCTGGAATCTTGTCGCAACCTGGTCAGGAGAGAGACGGATCGCCGCGAAGTTGTGGAGCGTCCTGATCGTCGCTGCGGCGGCGATCCTGCTTTACGTCGGCGTCGTCTTCCATCTCACTACCTTGACGACGTATTTCTGATGGCACAGCTTTCCATGGAAGTCGTCACCGAGACGCTCCGCCTCGCCTCGCCGTTCCGCATCGCGGGACATGTCTTCGAGACGTCGGACGTCGTCGTAGTCACGTTGAGCGACGGCGTGCATCGCGGCCGGGGCGAAGCGTCGGGCGTGTTCTATCTGCACGACGACCTCGATAACATGATCGCAGCGCTGACTGCTCGTCAAACCGCTATCGAGGCCGGCCCGAGCCGCGAAGAATTGCGCGGTATTCTTCCGCCGGGCGGCGCCCGTAACGCAGTCGACTGCGCACTGTGGGAGCTGGAGGCGGCGCGTGCCGGTCGGCCAGTCTGGGACCTCGCGGGAGTCGGCGAGCCGCGGCCGCTGCGCACCACGTTCACCATCGGCGCCGACGCGCCGACGGCTATGGCGGCGACGGCGACGGGTTATGCGCAGGCGCGGTCGATCAAGATCAAGCTCACCGGCGACGTCGGCCTCGATGTCGCCCGCGTCGCGGCGATTCGGGCAGCGCGGCCCGACGTCTGGCTCGGTGTCGACGGCAACCAGGGGTTCCTCCGCCACCAGCTCGTCGATCTGCTGCCGCAGCTGGCCGCGCTCGGCGTCGACCTGGTCGAGCAGCCGCTCGCGCGGGGCCGGGACGCCGATCTGGAGGGGTTGGATTCTCCGATCAGGATCGCGGGCGACGAAAGCATACTCGGCTTGGATGACGTCGCCAGCGCGGTCGGCCGGTTCGACGTCATCAACATCAAGCTCGACAAGTGCGGCGGCCTGACCGAGGGCCTGCTCATGGCGGCTGAGGCGCGACGTCTCGGTCTCGGGGTCATGGTCGGGACAATGGTGGGGACCAGCCTCGCGACCGCCCCGGGCTTCGTGCTCGGCCAGGTCTGCGATCTCGTCGATCTCGACGGCCCGACGTTCCTGGCGGCCGACCCGGCACCATGCGTCGTCTACGCCGACGGCACGGTCTGGTCGGGTCCGGAGGTATGGGGATCGGGCGCAGAATGACCACCGAGCCGCGGGGATGGTTCGGTCAGCCGCGCGGTCTAACCGTGCTCTTCCTGACCAACATGTGGGAGCAGTTCTCCTACTACGGCATGCGTGCGTTGCTGGTCTACTACATGACCAAGTCACTGCTGCTCGGGCAGGGGACTGCATCGCTCGTCTACGGCACCTATACCGCGTGCGCCTACTTCACTCCGATCGTCGGCGGCGTCGTCGCCGACCGCTTCCTCGGCAAACGCCGTGCGGTCATCGTCGGCGCATCCATCATGGCGGTCGGACACTTCATGATGGCCTTCGACGGACTGTTTTACCCGGCGCTGGCGACGATCGCGATCGGCAACGGGCTGTTCCTGCCGACGCTGCCCAGCCAGATCAACGACCTCTACGCGGCGGACGATCCACGGCGAGCGTGGGCCTACAACGTCTATTACGTCGGCATCAACATCGGCGGGTTCCTCGCTCCGCTCATCTGCGGAACGCTTGGCGAGGTCTACGGCTGGCACTACGGTTTTGCCGCCGCCGGCGTCGGCATGGTCGCCGGGCTGGCAATCTATCTCTGGGGCGGACAATACCTTCCGCCTGAGCCGATGCGTGCAGTCGCCTTGCAGGACCGGGGCCGTTTCGACCGATCGACGATTGGCGTCCTCGTCGCCGTGGCGCTGTCGGTAACGGTGTTCCGCGGCGCCTACGAGCAGGTCGGCAACACCGTCGCGCTCTGGGCGGACGCCGCCGTCGATCGGCGGGCTGGAAGCATGACGATTCCTATGACGTGGTTCCAGTCGCTGAACCCTCTACTTGTCATGATCATGACGCCGCCGCTTTTGACGCTTTGGCGACGGCAGGCGGCGGCGGGTCATCAGGAGAGGGCGACCCGGCGCATGGCCATTGGCGCGATCGTAGTCGCGGGTGCCTATATCATCCTCGCTGCGGTCGCCGTTGGCGATGGCCGCGCCGACTGGCGCTGGCTTGTCGTTTTCTTCGCCGTGTTCACACTCGGCGAGCTGTTCGTCCTTCCGACCGGGCTCGGCCTCTTCGCGCGTCTCGCTCCGCGGGGCCTCGGCGCGACGACCGTCGCGGCGTGGTATCTGACGATCTTCAGCGGAAGCCTGTCGGCGGGATTGGTCGGCACGGTCTGGACCCGCATGAGCCACGCCGCCTTCTTCCTGATGCTCGCCGGGATCGCCGGGATCGCGGCGCTTCTCCTGGCGGGCGTTGGCCCTCTCGAACGGACGCGAATGTTGCATAAAAGAGACGAAGAAGATTGATTCTCCGATTGGGATTAGACTGTCTTGTGCGGGACATATTTGCGGCAGTAGGTTTGTTGGATCGCGCTTGCGCACTCGAGGGGACCTGAAAATGACCATCCGCGCCGCATTGCTCGCCTCCGCGTTCGCAACCATCAGCGTCGGCGCGCTTCATCCGGCGGCCGCGTCCACCGCCGCCGAGGCCCCTGCAGCCGGCGCGGCGGTGGATGCGCCGAGTGGTGAAGACATCATCGTAACCGCGCAGAAGCGCTTGCAGACGCTGATCGACGTGCCGCAATCAATCTCGGTCGTCGGACAGGATGCACTCGAGCGAAATCAGGCGGTCAGCTTCCAGGACTATCTCAAGCTCGTTCCCGGACTCCAGCTTGAAAGCAGCACGCCCGGGGTCGAGCGGCTCATCATCCGCGGCGTGAACACCGGCGGTGTCGTCTCGACGGTGGCGGTCTACGCCGACGAGACGCCGTTCGGATCGTCGAGCGGCCTCGTCAACGGTGCGATCCTCGCCGGCGACTTCGACACTTTCGACGTCGCGCGGATCGAGGTCCTGCGCGGACCGCAGGGAACCTTCTACGGTGCGAACTCGCTCGGAGGAGTCCTCAAGTTCGTCACGAACACGCCCGACACCAAGGAGCTGATCGTTCGGGGCCGCGGTGGCGTGGAGTCGGTCAAGGGCGGCGACGTCTCCTACTACGGCGACGCGGTCGTCAACGTCCCGCTATCGCCGACGCTGGCGGTTCGCGCCTCGGGCTTCTACCGCCGCGACGGCGGCTTCATCGACTCGATCGGCATCGCCGGCTCGGACAAGCAGAACAACATCAACAGCGACCGTATCTATGGCGGCCGCGCCTCGCTTCTTTTCACGCCATCCGACCAGTTCTCAGTGCGGTTGAGCGCCATCCTGCAGAACATCGACGTCAACGCGCCCTCGACGGTCGAAAGCGATCCGAACACGCTCGCGACGCTCTACGGCCGCCCGGTGCTGTCGCAGTTCGTTCCGTCGTTCAACCGCTTCCAGTATCGGGTCTACAACGGCACGGTCCACGCCGATCTCGGCATCTTCGACGTCACCTCGGTGACCAGTTACGCGACCGAACACCAGATTATCCAGACCGACGTCACCAACAACCTCAGCGGCCTGATCAACGCCGTCTTCAAGGTACCGAACGAGCTCTATCTCGCCCAGAACACCGACAGCGACAAATTCACCCAAGAAGTGAGGCTCACCAAGTCGCTCGGCTTCGTCGATCTCCTCGGTGGCGCCTTCTACACCCACGAGAAGGGCTTGATCCGCCAGGAATATGTCGCGCTCGTGCCGGGCACGACGACGCTGGCGACCGGTCTCCCCCAATTGGCGCTGGTCAACCTGCGCTCGCGCTACGAGGAGATCGCGGGATTCGGCAACGCGACCGTCCATCTCGGCAGCCACTTCGACGTCGACCTTGGTGGGCGCTACAGCCACAACTCCCAGGACGCGACGCAATCGAACGCCGGAGCGCTGGTCGGCGGCACGTCCACCTTCCCGACCGCGCGTTCGTCGGAAGGCGTCTGGACCTACTCCGTCGCGCCGAAGATCAAGATCGATCCCGACTTCACGGTCTATGGACGCGTCGCCAAGGGCTTCCGGCCGGGCGGCCCGAACGTGCTGCCGCCCGCGGCGCCAGCGGGAACGCCCGCGAGCTTCTCGTCCGACACACTTACGAGCTACGAGGTGGGGATCAAGGCTCAGACCCCTGATCGGACCTTCAGCATCGACGCAGACGTCTTCACGCTCGACTGGAACAACATCCAGCTGCTCGCGGTCGTCAACGGCTTCGGCATCAACGCCAACGCCGGACTGGCCAAGAGCGACGGCTTCGAAGTGACCGCGACCGTGCGACCGACTCCCGGCCTCGATCTGTCAGTCAACGGAGCCTACACCCACGCCCGCCTGTCCACCGACACGAGCGCCCTTGTCGGCGGCAAGGTCGGCGACGCCCTGCCGTTCACGCCGACCTACACGATCAACCTGAACGGCGATTATGGCTGGGATATCGGCCGCACGGCGAAGCCGTTCGTCGGCGCTTCGGCGCGCTTCCTGTCGAAGATCCCAGGCGCGTTCGACAACACCTACCGCACCGCGAACGGCCATCAGCGCTATCTACCGTCATATGTCGCGGTCGATCTCCACGCCGGGGTCGATCTGGGCAAATACTCGCTCGAAGTCTACGCCAGGAATGTCGGCAACGCCGAAGGCAAGACGTCGACGGGCGCGGTCACGGCGAACGGCGCGAACGTCAACCCGAACGGGGCGATCGCGACCGGCGTCATCCGGCCGCGGACGATCGGTTTGTCCATCACCGCCGCACTGTAGTGGCGACGGCCAGCTCATCGGGACTCGCGGCACGGATCGTTCCCGAGCCCGAGCACCTGCCCGGACCCTATCTGGTGTTCCTCGGCGATGTCACCGACCCCGGCTTCGCCAAGACCGCCTTCGGCCTGCGTGACTGGGCGGGTGACCGCTGCGTCGGTGAATTCTCCGCGCCCGGTGCCACGGTTAGCGCCGGGCTGCCGCGGTTGACCCCCGCCGCCGCGGCCGCCCTCGGCGCACGTGCGGCGATCATCGGTGCCGCAGTCCAAGGCGGCCAGGTGGCCGACAGCTGGATCGCGCCGCTGATCGAAGCGCTGGAGGCGGGGCTCGACATCATCAGCGGAATGCATCAGCGGCTCGGCGACGTCGCCGCGCTCGCCGCGGTGGCGGCGCGCAACGGTCGGCGGCTGATCGACGTGCGCGTTCCGCCGCCGGGTCTCACCGTCGCGACCGGGGCCAAGCGGTCGGGCAGACGGCTGTTGACGGTCGGCACCGACTGTGCGCTCGGCAAGAAGTATACTGCACTGGCGCTCGCGAGGGCGTTCGCTGAGCGTGGCGTCGACTGCGACTTCCGCGCGAGCGGTCAGACCGGGATTATGATTGCGGGCAACGGCATACCGCTGGACGCCGTCGTCAGCGACTTCGCCGCCGGTGCCGCGGAAGCGCTTAGTCCGGCCTCGTCAGTCAGCCATTGGGACGTAATCGAGGGGCAGGGGTCGCTGTTCCATCCCGCCTACGCCGCGGTGTCGCTCGCGCTGCTGCATGGCAGCCAGCCCGATGTGTTCATCGTCTGCCACGACCCAACGCGCACGCATGTCCTCGGTCTTCCGGGCATGCCGCTGCCGACGATCTCCGCCGTGATCGAGCAGACCATTGCCCTCGGGCGCCTGACCAACGCGGACATCCGCTGCGGCGGTATCGCCTTCAACACCTCGGCTCTGGGCGTTGATGCGGCCTCGGCGCTGATGGCCCGCGAAGGTGCCTTGCTGGGTCTTCCGGTCGCCGACCCAATTCGCGGCGGTTCCGCGTTCGACGTCCTCGTCGCCGCCTGCCTCGGATGATTGCAGGCGGCCCGACGCGCTTCGCGCGCTTCGTGCTGCCGGGCCTCGCCTTCAAAGCGGTCGTCATTGGTGGCGGCTACGCCACCGGTCGCGAGCTCGCCGAATTCTTTATCCCCGCCGGCCCGTGGGGCGGCGTCGCCGGTATGGTGCTCGCGACCGCGATCTGGAGCATCGTCGCGGCGCTCACGTTCGCGCTGGCGCACGCGATCGGGGCCTACGACTACCGCACCCTCTTCCGAGCGCTGCTCGGTCCCGGCTGGATTGCGTTCGAGATCGCCTACCTCCTCTTCGTCGTCGTCATCCTGTCGGTCTTCGGCGCCGCCGCCGGCACGATCGCCGCGGCGACGTTGGGTGTGCCGCAGATCGCCGGAACCCTGGCGCTCGCCGCGGCGATCGTCGCCGTCGCCACATTCGGAACCCCGGCGGTCGAAGGGCTCTTCAAATACGTCTCGTTCATGCTCTACGGCGTTTACGCGATGTTCCTGGTCCTCGCGGTCTTCAGCTTCGGGGGCGGGATTGGCCATGCGTTCGCCATAAGTCCGGCGCCGCACGACTGGGCGGTCGGCGGTATAACCTACGCGAGCTATAACATTGTCGGCGCCGTCGTCATCTTGCCGGTCCTCCGCCACCTCACCGGTCGCCGCGATGCCATTGTCGCCGGCCTCATCGCGGGGCCGCTGGCGATGGCTCCGGCGATTGTCTTCTTCACCGCGATGACCGCCTTCCTGCCGGCGATCGCAACCGCCGCGCTGCCGTCAGACGTAATGCTCACCGCGCTCGACGTCCCGGCCTTCCGCCTGCTGTTCCAGGCGATGATCTTCGCGGCGTTGCTCGAGAGCGGAACCGGTGCGGTCCATGCCATCGCCGAGCGCGTGAACACGGCCAGGGGCCGTGACCTCGGTCGCGGCGGTCGCGCCACGCTCGCCGCGGCAGTCGTCGTCGCCTGCGTCTTCGTCGCCGACCGCTTCGGTCTCGTCGCGCTGATCGCCGGAGGCTACCGGCTCCTCGCCGTCGTCATCCTCGTCGTCTATATCGTGCCATTGCTGACCGTCGGACTGATCCGGCTCCAGCGGGCACCTCACCCGGAGGCGCTATGAAACTTCTCCGCCTGTTCGCGTCGCTTGCGATCGCCGCTCCTGCCGCCGCAGCTCCGCCGCCAGGCTTCGCCGCCCGGGTCGAGAGCCTGCGCGTCGCCGCCGGCATCCCCGGCATGAGCGTCGCCATCGTCGAGAACGGGGCCCCGACGTTCGTTCAGGGCTTCGGCGTCCGCGCACTCGGCAGCCCCGCCAGGGTCGATGCCGACACGATCTTCCCCAATGGTTCAACAGGCAAGGCCTTCACCACCGCCGCGCTGGCGACGCTGGTCGATGCGGGCAAAATCGGGTGGGACGATCGCGTCATCGACCACCTGCCGTGGTTCCGCATGTACGACCCATGGGTTACGCGCGAGATGACGATCCGCGACCTCCTGGTCCACCGCAGCGGCCTTGGCCTCGGCGAGGGCGATCTGCTGTTCGTCCCGAGGACGACGCTGAGCCGCCGTGAGACTGTCCGTCGCGTCGCCTTCCTCAAGCCGGCGACGAGCTTCCGCAGCGCCTATGCCTACGACAATATCCTCTACATGGTGGCCGGGCAGCTGATCGAGGAGGTCAGCGGACAGACATGGGAAGACTACGTCACCGCCCATGTCCTTCGTCCGGCGGGGATGACCGTGTCGACGACCGGATCACCCGAACACTTCGCCACCAAAAATCGGGCGTTTCCCCACGCCCGCTTCAGCGGGGGCCTGCGCGGTGCCGGCGATCAGGAGCGCCTCGACGAACGCGACGAACTCGGCCGCAACGCCGCACCGGCGGGCGGCATGGCGGTGAGCGCCGCCGACATGGCGCGTTGGATCGAAGTGCAGCTCGGCCACGGCGCCCGACCCGACGGCAAACGTGTGTTTAGCGCCGCGTCGGCGGCGACGATGTGGACTCCACTCGTGTTCCAGCCGATCGCCGATGTCCCCGACGACCTCGCCGCGACGAAGCCAAACTTCTCCGGATATGCGCTCGGCTGGGACGTCCGCGACTACCGCGGAGTCCGCGTCGTCTCGCATTCGGGAGCGGTGTTCGGGTTCCGTGCGCTGGTCGTCATGGTGCCCGAGAAGAACATCGGCTTCTCCGTCCTGATCAACGCCGAGGACGGCGCTCCCGTCCGCGGCATCATGTACGAGCTGCTCGATCACTACCTGGGTGCTCCGGACGGCCACTGGCCCGAGAAGTATGCGGCCTTCGTCAAGACGCGGACCGATGCGGCGCTGGCGACGCAGGCTGCAGCGGCGGCGCATCCGGCCGCCGCCGGGCCCTCGCTGCCGCTGCCGCGCTACGCCGGGGACTACGTCGATTCGTGGTATGGGCACATCGCCGTGTCGACGACCGCGACTGGGCTCGCAATCGACTTCAAGACAACGCCGCGAATGACCGGGCCGCTCGAGCACTACCAGTACGACACCTTCATCGCCCGCTTCGCCGACAAGGGAATCGAGCCCGCTTACGTCAGCTTCGCCCTCGACGCCTCAGGCGCGGTCGACCGGGTGACGCTGAAGCCCGTATCCCCGCTGGCCGACTTCAGCTTCGACTATCGGGACCTGCTGCTTACGCCGGCGCGCAAGTAGGACTTCTGTCGCTCGAAGCGCCGCAACCCGAAAAGTGGGAAAAAATACAATGGGCAACATGGTCGTCGAAAAGATACTTCTCGGCCTGACGTCGCTGGTGGCGGTCACCATGGCGCCGGCGGCGTCCGCTCAGGATCGCGTCGGAGCCCGGACGGCGGCCGGCGTAACCTACGTGCAGCCCAAGGACTGGACCGTCGCCACCCATGGCGCGACGATTGTGCTGTCGGCGCCCGAGAAGGATCTCGACATCGCGGTCGTCGATGGCATCTCGGCGCCGACGGCTTCCGCAGCCGCCGCGAAGGCATGGCCTTCCTACACGTCCATCGCGCCGCGCGCCGTCCGCCTGCTCGCGCCGGAGGCAGCGCGCGACGGTTGGGACGAGCGGGTTTCGATCCTCTATGAGACGTCGCCCGGAGAACGCGCCGTCGCGACGGCAGTAGCATTGCGCCACGGCGCAAGCTGGACGGTCGCGTTCATCAACGGATCCGACGCGACGATGAACAAGCGCGCGGCGGCGGCGGACCTCATTGAGCGAAGCCTGCGTCCCGCCGGCTATGTGCGCGAGACCTTCGCCGGCCGGACAGCGCACCGGCTGACCCCGGAACGCATCGCCGCACTGCGCGACTTCATCGCAACCTCGGCGCGGACGCTGGAAGTCCCCGGCGTCGGCATCGCGCTGATCGATAAGGGCCACGTCGTCTACGAGGGCGGCTACGGCGTCCTCGCGCTCGGGTCGCCGAAGCTGGTGACGGCGCACAGCAAGTTCATGATTGCATCCAACACCAAGGGAATGACGACCCTGCTGCTCGCGGTGCTGGCTGACGAGGGCAGATTGCGTTGGGATCAGAAGGTCACCGAGCTTTATCCAGCGTTTCGTTTGGGCAGCGACGCGACGACCCGCGCGACCGAGGTGCGCCACCTCGTCTGTGCCTGCACCGGACTTCCGCGGAAGGACTTCGCGTTCATCCTCGCCGATGGCCGTGCCCCGGCGGCCGACACGTTCCGGCAGCTCGGCGAGACCCAGCCGACCAGCGCATTCGGCGAACTGTTCCAATACAACAATCTCATGGCGTCGGCGGCGGGCTACGTCGGCGGTGCGCTTGCCTACCCCGGGATGGAGATCGGCGCTGCATACGACAAGGCGATGCAGACCCGCATCTTCGATCCGCTCGGGATGAACGACACGACGTTCGATCGCGAGGTCGGCGAGAGCGGTGACGCGGCGCAGCCGCATGGCTATGATATCGATGGCCGCATGACGCTCATGTCGAACCACTTCAATCACCTGATTGCCCCCTATCGGCCTGCCGGAGGCGCATGGTCGAGCGCCTCCGACATGGCCCGCTACGTCGAGCTCGAGCTATCGCAAGGCGTCGCACCCAACGGTCGACGCGTCGTCAGCGCGGCTAACCTGCTCGAACGCCGACGTCGCGGGGTATCGACCGGGGAGGACGCCTGGTATGGCATGGGGCTATTCGACGAGATGGTCGACGGGGTGCATGTCGTAACGCACGGCGGCACCCTGCAGGGCTTCCACAGCGATTTTTGGGTCCTGCCGGATGCTGGCATCGGCGCAGTCCTGCTGACCAACGCCGATTCCGGACCTGCGATGTTCGCGCCATTCCTCCGTCGCCTGCTCGAAGTGGCCTACGACGGCAAACCCGAAGCCGCGGCGGAGGTCACCGCCGCCGCGGGGAAGCTCAAGGCGGAGGCGAAGGCGCGGCGAGCCCGGCTCACCGTCCCCGGCGACGCCACCGCGCTCGCGAACCTCGCGCCGAAGTATCGCGACGCGCAGCTCGGCAACGTGATCACGATCGACGACAGGAACGGCGTAAGGTGGATCGAAGCAGGGGCGATCGAGGGTCCGTTGGCGACCCGGAAGAACATCGACGGCACCCTGTCGCTGGTCTCCATCGGACCGGGTGGGATCGGGGTCGACGCCGTGATCGGCCAAACCAACGGAAGCCGGACGCTCACCATCCGCGACAGCCAGCACCAATACGTCTACACCGAAGTCCGCTGACGCTGCCATTCGCCGATACGACATCGTCGAGCGGTCCTGGCGCAACGCCGGTAGCACGATAATCGCGCATGGCGTCATCCGAATGCAGGTAGACACGTCGACGCTCACCGACTGCAGCGCCGTCGACGACGTGATCGCGCGGTGGAAGGGGCGCTGAGCGGCCCTTCCACCGCGACCCGATCGACCCGCCAAGGGTTGTATCAGAGTGCCGAGATGTATTGTAGGCGGCCGGAATCGATGGACGTCAGACCGGCTTGGTCGATTTGGATCGCCCTCGCAGCCAGCGGCAAATGCTCACCGTGTTTCGCGGCCCGGCGGAGCCTAAAAAAAGAAATTTGGGCCGTTCGAATAGCCGAACCGGCCTCGGACCATCGGATGTGTGAGAGCGTTGAGCAACGCTGCGGGATGAAGCGGTTATATGGTCGTGGCTGGCTCAAGCGCCGTCTCGCCTCCAAGAGCCGCGTGTAGTTGAATACTCGGGATCGGCAATGGGCGATCGCCTTGACTCCTGTTCGTCATCGCGACTTCCTCCGCACATTATTCCGCGTCGCCTCATCCGCCGGGCACTACCCGCACGGGTACGGTCTGCGGCGCGGCGTCAGCGGACGTCTTCAGATTGATGAGCTGCTCGATGATGGCGATGATATGCACGTCCCGCCGGCATAGTCGTTGGGCACTGACCACCGCTGACCGTGGACGGTTGTCGACGCCAGCGCGACGCCGGCGACGCCGTGCGTCAGCGTGAAGAGCGGCCGCTCTCCGATCATGAATGTCCCGCCGGGATTGCCCTCCGCTGCACGCAGTTAGTCGCCGACGACCGAATGACCCGCACGGTGGAGCCGAAGCGATTCCTTCGCCTGAGGATGTTCAACGGGACGATTTTGTTCGTCATTCCGGCCACTGCGCCGTTGTACTCGACGGCGATACGCTGCACCGTCGTCGGCTATCCTCACGAGGCGAGGGCGAGCATCGTCACGAGTGACCATAAGGCCTTCATTGCTTAGCCTGTTCTTCGATTGGACAGGGCTAAGCAACTAGCACGTCACTCGGCTATAGACGCGACGGATGCAGCGTAGTGAAGTAAACGGTCAGACGTTGCGGCGCGCTGTCTGGCCTACCCGGATGACCGTTCTACTCAAGCCTTTCTAATGGAACCCGCCTGTCCCATGACTCCCGACCAGCGATACGGCCCGCTGCGGCTCCCCGTCGCCGCCGCGGAAGCAGCCACCTACCTCAAATCTCTCGGCCTGACGCCCCGCAGCCCGATGAAGGATCTGATTGTCGATGCAATGGAGCCCGATTTCAGCTTCGACATCGCCGCCATCGAGGCGCACGTGCGCGACGGAACCGTGCCGATCAAGCTATTCGACCTCCGCGTCGAGGAATGGAATCCATACGGGGTGAGGGTGGTGAACGGCACGGTCGGTCAGGACCCCGGTGGCAACACGGATCTGATGTATGCGGCGAGCATGCTGCCCGCCCGCGCTTGCGAGCCCGTGATCGTGATCGATCACGGTCCCGAAGGATACCAGCTGATCGACGGCTCCCACCGCATCGCGCGTGCGTTGATCGAAGGACGAGTCGTCCAAAAAGCTGTGATCCTGAAGCGCGGGGACGTCGTGCACATGCGGCGCTCCGAGCACGTGGTCGAGCGTTTCATGAGACGGTGTTCGGCACGTATCGAAGTCAGGAAGGTGGACGGCGCGGTGCATAAATAAGGCGGTGAACTGTCTCAGGAACCGTATTGCTGACCCCGAGGGAAGTATTCGTGTCCGCGGGACAGAGCCATCCGCGCCTCGGAATGCAAGACGGGGCAGGGGAGAAGGCGACGTCAGCGCATTCCCTCCGAGGTCGCCTCCGCTGCAGCATCGCTGCGGGCGATCAGAGGCCCAGCAGAACCCGAAATAGCATCCCACGGTCATCACCGCCGATAGCCAGCCGCCGCTTCGGCGCTACTAGTGCCTTCAGGCTTCCGATGTTCCGCACGAGGCCCGAGATCGGGTTCGTGGGATTGTTTGATCAGGCCAAGCGGCACCCGACTTTGTCGCGTTGACGATGAGGGGCGGGAGCCTTCGCGGCAGGACAGTAGGGCAAAGTCGCCTATCGCCGTATGGTCGCGTTATCGACGCGCATGGCATAAAGCCGCATATTGGCGCACGATTCGTCGCCGAGGACGCCGGCAAGGCTACCAGTCCGCTGCGTCGGGCAAACAGTTGAGCAAGGTAGTCACCGATGTGGCCGACCACTACCTATCTCGTGAAGTTACGAGAGATGAGTGTTTGGCAGACCCGCAATGCCGGGGAGCGCAGAGGTTCAGGCCTTCATCAGGCACGTGATCAAGAAGTCCTGAGTCCTCCGAATTTTTTTATGCGTGGGGACAGGGCGATGGTATTACGTATTTGCGTCGAGGCACTTCACCCGCAGATATGGCCTAAGGCTTTTGCCGTTAAAGGATGTGAAATGGCGGAGACGCGGGCGACGGCGGCCACCTTGAAACGGCGGATCGGAGTCTGTGCGAATGTAGCTGAGTTCTTCGGCAACGGAGTTTTAGACGCGCGGAGCGTCGCAGCGCGCCGTCGATGCATGATCACCTATGCAGGTCGCGTCTGCGCGGTTCTTGCAGTCGTCGCGGTCACGGCTGCTGGTCGCTCCGATCCGGTGGACCCTGCCTTTTCAGGACGGCTTCTTTTGGTTGCGTCGGACGGCGACATGGAGGCGCAAGCCTATGCCGGTGATGTCTTAGGTCGTCCCGAACGCGACCTGCTCTCGATCTTCACCATTAACGCGAACGGCATGCCCGCGCTGGCTGCCACCGTGCCGGTGCCGAACTCGGTCGTCGGGCCGCCGGCGTCGCTGACGACCACACCAGACGGGCGCTATGCGATTATCGTCGAGTCTCGTGGAAACCGCCCGAAACGTGCGGACGCTCGCCTCATCGATCTGCCGCCCGGTCGGGCTATCACCGTCGTCGACCTCGGCGACCCCGTACGGCCGGTCGTCGTTCAGCGTATCGCCGGGCGCCCCGGGCCGATCTCGGTCTCCGTCAGCCCTGACGGCAAGCTGGTCGCGATCGCCTACGACACAACGAAGTCGGGGGAGGCACCACTGGACGTCCGTGACTTCGACCGTGGACAGTTGAGCGCAGGCCGGTCTCCCCCGTTACCCGGTTTCGAGCGGGGTGAATCGCTCAAGAATGCGGCGTTCGCGCCGAACGGTACGCTGGCGCTGGTGTATGCGACCAAGCCTCGATTGTCTCTGGTTAATATAGTCGGCGCGGGCGCCGCGACGGCGCTGACACGCTGGGGCGACGACGTTCCGCTCGGGCGGACGCCCTTCGAGGTCCGCTTCACGCCCGATGGCCGGTTTGCCTTGGTGAACGACATGACCGTTCCGCCGACGGGCGACGACGTGCGCGGAACCGTGACCAGCATTGAACTGGACGCTGCGCGTACGCCTGAGGGATCGCCCGTGCACCGGATCGTGTCCACGGCGCGGACGGGCGTGCAGCCGGAAGGGCTCGCCGTGAGCCCAGACGGACGCTGGATCGCCACCACCAATCTCGAACGCACTGCCTACAAGGCCGGAGATGCTCGCCAGGGTTTCTTCGCGTCGGTGACGCTGCTGCGGATCGATGCGCGAGGCCGACTGGTACGGGTCGGCGATTACCCGTTCGCCGGCATCATTCCGGAGGCCGCAGCGTTCGACGACACCAGTCGGTTTCTCGCGGTCGCGGTCTTCGACCACCTGTCACCGCAGATTTCAAGCGGATCGCTCGACATCTGGCGGATTGCGGGCGACTTTCAGGATCCGACCCGGACGGAACTAGTGCCAACCGGCATCTCCGTCCCGCTCGCCCGCGGTGCACAAAGCATGTCGATCGTCCGAGCTTGCTGCACGGAATGACCAATAGCGGCGCCCGTCACCGCCGATATGCTTTAATGATCCTAGATGCGGATCGCCCTCGAGGCCCGTCCAGTCAGGAGGCTTATGATGGATGGTTCGCTTTGGCAGCGAGCATCTCGCGCCGCCCACGTTCGACGGCAGCCTGGTTGTGGACGGGGAAGTCCGGCATCAACCGGCCGTGGGCGGCTTGATAGGCTTCGGCGAGAAAGGGCCGTGCGCCATGTCCAGAACGTGCGCGACCCGCGCGGCTACCGACGGCGGATGGCTGGCGTCTTTCTCGCTGGTGGCTATGCATAAAGCAGGAAACGCTCGATCGCCACCATCATGGCGGCCGCCGCACTCGGTCTTTCGGCAAACGCCAAAGCTGCCGTCGTAAAGCACGCGAACACGCGAACACGCCTCCTTAATGATTCTTCAAGGCGTCACCGTCACGCCGGGAACTGAGCTGTTAATCCTCAGCGGCCAGCTGGCGTCGCTGCACGATCCGGCCAAGCCAACGGCCCCGGCGTCGATGGCCACGCTGACTATGGCCGAAATCGTTGATAAGAAGACGCAGACGATCGGCACCGGCAAAGTTCAAGACGATTCTCGCTTCGCGCGGCCCCACAACGGCCGACCTCATCAAACCGACAGCGTGCGTGGCAGGCGCCCCGATGTGGCTGCGAGATGGAACCGATGATGTGTTTGCTGCTCGATCAAGGCAAACCATCTTGACACCAAAAAGCGCAAATTCTACACATGTGACGGTTATCCGTTGTCTAGGTCGGCAATAAGAGACATCCATGAGCGCAACACCGTGCTGCAAACGGTTTCGTTGGACGGCTCATAAGGTGGTGGATGGGAGATGACGCGTGAGGCTCGACGGTAAGATCGTGATCGTAACCGGTGCGTCCAGCGGAATTGGCTGGGCTACCGCTCAGCTCTGCGGTGCAGAGGGTGCGAAGGTCTATGCCTCGGACGTCGCCGACCCCCGTTCGCCATTTTCTGGTAGCGACATCCACTTCATCCGACATGATGTAGCTAGTGAAAACGCGTGGGCTGAGGTGACGTCTCACGTTATCCGCGACGCTGGTCGCATCGACGTTTTGGTTAACAACGCTGGTGTCGGCGGTATCATGGCCGATGTCGTGGACGAAGATCTGGCTACTTGGAACCAGGTCATCGCCGTCAATCTGACCGGCACCTTCCTCGGAATGCGCGCGGTGCTTCCACACATGAGGTCCCGGAAGGCCGGTTCAATTATCAACATTTCCTCGATCTGGGGCAACGCCGCTGTCGCGTTCGGGGCGGCCTATCACGCCACCAAGGGCGGGATTCGACAACTGACTAAGCACGCGGCCGTTGCCTACGGTGCGGACAACGTTCGCATCAATTCCGTTCATCCGGGAGTTGTAGCGACGCCCCCAGTGCTTGAGGTCCAGACCGGCGCCGCCACCGACGTCATACTCGCTGGGAGTGCGCTCGGACGAATGGCACAACCAGTTGAACTGGCGCAGGCGGTTCTCTTTCTCGCAGGCGACGAATCCAGCTTCGTGACCGGGTCGGAACTGGTGGTGGACGGCGGTTATCTCGCCAAGGGATCGTAGCGTTTAGAGAGATCATCCTGGCTCTGAGCCAATGACGCGTTTCCTTATGGGAGAGTAGTATGAAGATATACCTAAGAGCTTTCGGACTTTCGAGCCTTGCGTTCGCAATGTCCGGCCCTTCCCACGGGCAAGTTCTGGCGCAGCATGCATCGCCAAAGGTCGACGTGATCGATTCATATACCCTGCTAGATCTTTGCGCTTCAACGACGACTATAGCCGGCCAATAAAGGTCCGTTCTTTTGTGGTAGAGCGTCACAATTATGAACTATTGGACAAATGTCTATCAATCGTACGATACCGTCATCCGGTAAGCGGTTCTGCCCGTAGCCTATGGCGTCACAATAGTGTTCAGATTTGAAGGTAGGCGAGTATTATCTTGATCCCGAGCCTACCGGAGACACGATTATGGACTACGACGTCATTTCAGTCGGGGCCGGCCACCACGGGCTTGTTGTCGCCGCGTACATGGCAAAAGCTGGCAAGAAGGTTCTCGTTCTTGAACGGAACGCACATATTGGTGGCGGGTGCGTCACCAAGGAAGTGGCTCCCGGCTTCTTGTTCGACGAACACTCGACCGCGCATCAGGTCATACTTTCCAACCCGCTCATCAAGAACGACGAACTCGGCCTGAAGGCGAAATTCGGGCTGGACTACATCTACCCTGCGATACCGTTCGCGTCATTGTTCGACGACGGCTCTATCTTGCCGTCGTACTTCGACGTCGAAGAGACTGCCCGCGCCATTGGAGAGTTCTCTCCAACCGATGCCGACGCCTACCGCCGCTTTTCCGAGATGGCGGTACGCATCTTCCCGATGATGGAAGGGGGACTGTTTGCACCCGCTGTGCCACTGGGCGCGATGATCTCGATGATGGGCCAGAGCGCGGAAGGCGGCGAACTCCTTCTCATGTCCTTTAAAAGCGGGCTCGATATCGTCAGCGAATGGTTTCAGCACGAAAAGGTGCGGATGCACTTCGTGAAGTTGATGACGGAAAACCTGCAGACGCCGGATGAGAAGGGAACAGGTCTGGGGGCGCTGGCGATGGTAGGCGCGGCGCACGTAACGGGGTTGGCGCTGCCGCGAGGGGGATCGGCGAAACTGGTCGACGCGCTCGCCCGATGCATCATTCACTACGGCGGGACCATCCTGACCAGTGCCGACGTCGACGCTTTTGTCCGCGATACTAGTGGGCGGGTTACGGGCGTCGGTACGGTTGACGGGCGCCGGTTCAACGCGCGAGGCGGCGTGGTCGGCGCCATCCATCCGCACCATCTCCGCCGCTACTTCCCCGACGTTGATCCGGGGGTTCTTGATCGGGCGGAACGCGTTGAGATGGCGACGTATTCGTCGCTGGCGATGCACTTTGCTCTTCACGAGCCCATTCGGTTCCGCGACGAGAGCGGGCTCGCGTCCAAGGCGCTTCTTACCGAACTGCTACCCTCAAATCTGGAGACGTTACGTCGTGCGTTCGACGAGTACCGGTACAGCCGACTTCCAGACCCCATACCGCACTTCGGCGTTACGCAGCATGCCAGGCACGACTCGAGCCGGGCGCCGGCCGACAAGTCTATCTTCAGCGTGCTGACTTTCGCTCCTTACGACATCGAAGGGCACGGCGGTGACCACTGGGATGATTTGCGGGAGATGTGGACGAACCGGGTGCTGCGCGACATCAAACCGTGGGTAACCAATCTCGACGCTCAAAACATCATCGCCAGCAATCATTACTCGCCTCGCGATCTGGAACGGTCCTCCTCCAGCTTCGTACGCGGAGACATTCACGGCGCGGCACCGTTCTTCCACCAGATGAACGGCAACCGGCCTACGCCGGATCTTGCTCACTATAGGATACCTGGGGTGGAAGGTTTCTATCTTGTAGGTCCTTTCATGCATCCCGGTGCGGGCTTGACCGGCGCCAGCCGGGCCACGGCTATGATCATGATGGACGACATGCGGATGGACTTCGGAAAGGTCGTGGCGAAGTGAAACTTTACAATCCCGATGGAACGGAATTGATGACGGTCACATCGCTTGAGCGGCAGGGTAACAAGCTCGTCATCCGCGGCAACATATTCGGGACGATGCCGATTTCCGCGCAATTAAGGCCAAAGGAGGCCAAAGCGGGATTGAGGCTGTTGAGCGTTCCGAAGGTGCTCTTCCTTATAAGTCTGTTGTTCCGCAAGTAATGGGAGCGAACGCCACGTGAGCCGGAAAGACAAAAGCCAAATCAGCTTTCAGGCCATACAAAAAACTGATCGCGACCTACGCGCATGGTTTTGACGGTCGCGACCTCGCCCTGTTTCTCAGCATCTGGTGGGAAGACGGAGAGATCGTGCTCCCGCAGCCGGTGGGAACGGTGCGGGGACATGCGGCCATCCGAGCGCTGGTCGTGAACGAGCTGTGGCCGACGTGGCGTTGGTCGATGCACGTCATGAGCAACAGCGTGACCCGACTCGAGGAGACAACACCCGATCATGCGTCGGTGCTCAGTAACGTTTGCTGCATAGGTCATGACTCCCACGGCCGCGGGCAAATCATGGCCGGAACTTATCGAGATCTGTTTGTTCAACGAGGCGGCACATGGAAGCTCGCGCAGCGCACAGTCGACATGCGTTGGGAAGGGCCAGTTTCCGCCTTCGCCGGAACGTAGAGCTTGCTCATCGGCAGCCGGATGTTCCTCTATGAGTGGCAGAATTACCGTAGATTGCCGAGATAGATCTGCGCTGAATCGATGTGGAATGACGATACCTGCCGACAACCAGCCCCTTTTCGGCCTATGCAGCTGCTGATATCAATGCCCGGAGCAAGATCGATAGAAAACTTGGCGCAAGGGCTGCGACTTAAAGGAGATCTACTCATGTCGCGCCGTATTGTGGACTTATCGGTCTATCTGGAGAATGACGTCATATCCGATCCGCCCGCATATCGACCCAAGATCAGCTATATTGATCATAAGACCTCCATGCCTGAATTGTTGGGCTTCTTTCCAGGACTACAGAGCACGGACATACCCGATGAAGAGGCATGGGCGATCGAGCGCATAGAGTTGATTACTCACAACGGTACCCACCTAGATGCACCGTATCATTTCGCCTCGACGATGAATAAGGGCGAACGCGCAATAACGATCGACGAAGTGCCACTCGACTGGTGCTATCAACCCGGCGTGAAACTCGACTTTACCCAATTCCCCGATGGGTATGTCGTCACGGCTGCCGATGTCGCGAGCGAACTCGAACGCATCGGACACGAGCTATCGGCTCTCGAGATCGTCGTCGTGAACACCGCCGCCGGCAAGCGCTTCGGCCGGGAGGACTATCTCAACGCAGGCTGTGGCATGGGCTACGATGCGACGATGTACCTGCTGGAACGCGGCGTGCGGTTGACTGGCACCGACGGCTGGAGTTGGGACGCTCCATTCGTTCATACCAAGGCACAATTCGATGCGACCGGAAATGCCGGGCTGATTTGGGAAGGCCACAAGGCTGGGCGCGCCATAGGCTACTGCCACTTGGAAAAGCTCCACAATCTCGAGGTTCTGCCGCCAACCGGATTCACTATCGCTTGTTTCCCGGTGAAGATCCGCGCGGCCTCGGCGGGGTGGACGAGAGCCGTAGCGATCTTTGACAACACGGGCAGCGACGATGGATAGTTCACCGCGTTTCCGATCGCATCGGTCTATCATCAGGCCCGATGAGGTCGGATGACAACACGATGTCGTCCCTTCACGTCGTCATCCTCGTCAGCACTTTCGGCCGGCAAGAGAACAACATGCGGGAACGGCTTCGCGCCTGGTTCATCCGGTCTGCAGGTCAGCGTCAGCTGATCTGCGCGGCAATCGCGAGAGGCGCAGGCTTTCGCCAGTTTCAAGGCATGCTCGAACAACTTAAGCTGTAGGTTTATCGCTTGCGCAAGCAAGAGGCGGCGGTCGAGCGCATTCGTAGGTTGGGCTAGGGCTTATCCATGGGGTTCCACTTCCACGATAGGCAGGTCCCAGTGGTTCAGCGTGAGATCCCAACGACGCATCTCGCCAGCTTTGCGCGCCGCAACATCGGGAAATAGCGTCTTCAGAAGCTGTTCCTCTCGCGGGATCAACGCGCCCACAGTGGCGAAATCCTTGAAGATCACGATGATGCGGTAATCCCAACGGGCAGCTTCATCCGTATGAAGGTTGGCCCTGTAGATCGAGTAGCTTACGACATCGCCGGTTTTCTTTAGAGCGTCCAACTCGGGAACCTGATACCGCTGGAAGATCTGCCACCATTCGTCTTGATGTCCGAGTTTGACCCGGTACACCCATTCCTCGGTGTAGGTCTTTGTCGGCGAAAGAGATTGCGCCGAACCTGGTGCTGCAAGGAACGCAACCGTAGTCAGAAGCATGAGACTAAACTTTTTCACTTCGGGTTCCTCCGTTCCGATCACGGCTGGAAAATGGATCTGGCCGTGACGACCTGCTCTCTAAACCGTTCCTTCGACAAGGCAGATCACGCTGGCTAGTCCGTCTCGGAAGTAGTCCTATTTACTCCGTTGTAAAGTCATGCTTTCGAAGAAGGTCCGAACTCTATCTCGACTCCACGAGACTGCTGATGGTTGCTCGTGTATTAGCGCCAAACCCGGATGTGGACGCTCGTGCTGAGGACGGCATGCCGGTCGATAAGGATCATGGCGGCCTTTCTGCGAAAACCAGGAGCGCCCAAAGCCGTTTTGCATTTGAGTGACCAGCGATATCAGATCGGCGGACACGGTTCTAATCGAATGACCGTGCCGAGCGAAGCGAACGCCGACGGCCCACTTCTCCTTAAAAAAGCAGCCTCAACGTCATTCGATAAATTAGCCGTTCAAAGCAGCAGAATCCCGTCATGCCTTGTGACCGAGCGGCGCTTGCTCCAGTTCTATCATCGGTGCGGCGGCTCGACCCCGATCGCGGCCACGTAAATTCCCCCTTTTGGCGGACTTTCGGCATGTCACGCCCGCAAACTTGACTAAGCGAGAGTGACGCTTATTCGTCGCTAAAGTCAAAAAAAGAGGAGAACGGGTATGAGCCATCATAATCGCGTCGCAGTCGTGACCGGGGCGGGACGAGGGATCGGGCAGGCGATCTCTACGACGCTGGCTGAGCGAGGCGCGTCGGTTGTCCTCGTCGACATGGCGGACCCATCTGAGACGGCCTCGAAGATCTCTGGGGAGACGCTGTCCATCACCGCCGACGTCTCGCACGAGGACGAGTGGGCGCGAATTGCGGCCGAAACCGTGGAAAGATTCGGGCAAGCCGACATCGTGATCAACAACGCCGGAATCTTTGAGTTGAACCCCATCGAAGAGCTCGACCTTCTGGTGTGGCGAAAGGTGATGTCCGTGAACCTGGACGCGCACTTTTTCAGCGCTAAGCACTTCGTTCCCCTCATGCGCAAGCGGCAGTGGGGACGCTTCGTCAGCATCTCGTCCAATTCGATCGGCTTGGCGCAGCAGGGCATGAGCGCGTATATGGCCAGCAAAATGGGCGTGCTGGGCTTCGTGCGCGGTCTGGCTAACGACGTCGGCGGCGATGGCATCACGGTGAACGCGCTTCTCCCCTCATTGACTAGGACGCCCGGCACGGCACATGCCATCGACATGGCGGCACCGCCGGTCGTCGCCGCTCAGGCGATCAAGCGAATTGCCGAGCCGCAGGACATCGTCGGCGCCGTCGCTTTTCTCACAAGCGACGATGCAGCGTTCATGACCGGCCAGTCGGTCGTGGTAGATGGAGGACTCTACAGGAGTTCCTGACAACGTCCCGTCTTCCAGCGGCTGACGATGAACAGGTTACGCAACGA
Source organism: Polymorphobacter sp. PAMC 29334 (assembly GCF_019431245.1). Lineage (NCBI taxonomy): Bacteria > Pseudomonadati > Pseudomonadota > Alphaproteobacteria > Sphingomonadales > Sphingosinicellaceae > Polymorphobacter > Polymorphobacter sp. PAMC 29334. Next base: position 1,438,134 of record NZ_CP080243.1, read on the forward strand.
AGACGCCGATCACCCAGCTTCTGAAGAAAGAGCGTCCGGTCATACAGGGCGGTGGCATGCATATGGTCGACAGGGCGGAGCCCGCCGCAACTATCTGCAATGCCGACGGGCTGGGAATTATCAGCTCCCTGCTGCAACGCACGCCCCAAGATCTCTAAGAGGAGTTCCAAACTACCTGTCGATGACCAACAGACAGGTCCGCGTGAGCCTTACATTCCTCCCAAACTTTATCGCACCGGACTGCGGCGGCTAGACGGTTTGCTTCTGATGAAGGGGGCATTGGGAGCGTCGAACGTGTTCGACGCCGTGGCAACCTAAGGAGCCAGCGTCCACCGAGATCGTGTAATAGGAAAGCCTAATCCGGGCTGAGTGGTCCTGCAACGTGGCGGCATGCCCGATGGAATAGGTGTCTTCCCGCACGGATCTTCTCGCCCCCGTCGCTGCGGATGCGGAGCGGATCGTAGGCGATTGATCCGGCGCAACGATCGGCCGGTGAGGTCGCAGCAGCGCATTATGGCGGCGCGGTTCAAGACGTTCGCGTCTGAGCAACCAGGGGTTTCGGATCGCGTGGCTTTTCGCGCATTGGCGAAACTGCGATCTATGTCGGACCACCTGACCAGCGTTTCGCGCATGGCCAAACCAGGGATTAGTCTCATGTCCACGTTGCTTGTCGTCGAAGCCAGCCCTCGCGGCTCGTACTCCGTTTCACGCCAACTCGCCGAGCGTTTCGCCGACGACTGGCGCGGCAAGCACAGCGGTGACGTGAAGATCCGAGACCTGGCCACTTCCGACGTGCCCTACATCAGTCTCCCTTGGATCGGTGGCGCATTTACGCCGGCGGAACAGCAGTCGCCCGAGATGGAGCAGGCGATCAAGATCTCCGACTATTATATCGCGGAGCTGCTCGCCGCCGACGAGATCGTCATCGGCACGCCGATGTACAACTTCTCCATACCCGCCCTACTAAAGGCGTGGATTGATCATGTCGTCCGCGCAGGCGTGACGTTCTCGATGAGCTACGAGGGGCTCGTCAAGAACAAGAAGGCGACTGTAATCATCGCATCCGGCGGCAACTTTGCGCCTGGCACTCCGTATGCGAGCCTGAACGTCGCCAGCGACTACCTCAAGCAGATCCTTGGGTTTATCGGCATCACCGACGTGACCGTCATATTGGCGGGCGGGACGCTGGCGATCGACCAAGGCCAGACTTCGCTCGACGACTTCGTCAATCAGCAGATCGCTGTAGAGCAAGCCGAGGCCGCCTGAACTATCCACGCATGGAGCGGTCGCGACATCGTCGGCCACGCGCGTCAGACGCCATCACCACTTTTGAGCGCGTGGTCGGGATTCCAAGATGGCTCTGGTCCAAACCGCGCCACCAGCGCGTCGATAAACGCGCGTGTCTTGGCGACGGGAGGTCCTGGCGGTCGGACGGCATATAGCCCCGCCTCCGCAACGGGATACGCGGTTAGAAGCGGTATGAGCGCACCGTCTTCAATGGCGCTTCCCAGCATGTAGGTCGGCAGCCCGGCGATGCCGTGCCCTGCGAGCGCAGCCACCCGCATCGCTTCTGGGCTGTCGGAGCGAAAGCGCCCGGTGATTCGGACGGACGTGAAGCGCGCCCCATCGCGGAACCGCCAGATGTCGCCGTTCGGCACGGTATAGACGATGCAGTCGTGGTCGACGAGGTCCCGCGGACGCGCGGGAACGCCACGGCGGGCAAGGTATTCTGGACTGGCGAGCACCGCGAGCCTAAGCGGCGCGATCCGCCGCGCGACCAACGTGGAGTCCGGCAGTGCGCCCATCCGAACCGCTACGTCGAACCCCTCGGCGAGAATGTCGACCCGTCGGTCCCCGAGCGAAAGGTCAAGCCTCAGTTTGGGATTCGCACGCATGAACTCGGTGAGCAGCGGTGCCAGGTGGTTGGTGCCGAACGCGATCGGAGCGGTTATGCGAAGCAGTCCGGTAAGCTCCTGCCGGGACCGCGCAGCGTCGAGCAGCGCTCCGTCGAGCTCTTCGAACGCCGGACCCGCCCGCTGGCGCAAGGCGTGGCCCGCCTCCGTCAGGATGACACCTCGGGCGCTTCGGGTGAGAAGGCGGCTGCCGACCTCCTCCTCAAGTCGGGCAATCCGCCGACTGACCACCGACTTGGATGTCGAGAGACGGTGGGCCGCCTGGCTAAGGCTCCCTGCTTCCGCGACAGCGAGGAAGAATTTCACGTCGTCATAATCAGTCGCCATGCTCGTTCCAGATCCTCGACCAAATGGCCTTGTCAACGTGTCCGCCATGCAGATGGGCCGGCCGCACCGCTAGGTAGAAGTTCTCTTGGTCGACACCGCAACTGCTCGCCCGTGGTTTCGAGTACCGAAGACCCGTCGTCTTTGACGATCGAACGAAGCCGAAGGATGAGCATGCCAGAGCTGAGCATCTTCAGGAAGGGTAGCTTCAGCTGGTTGCATCTGCGCAATGATCGTCATGCTGCTGACGATGTCATCGTGAGTGGGGAGCCGGCCAATCTAACGCTCGATATCGGTGGCCGCCATTAACACGGATTCACGCCGTTTTAGAGCTTCACGATGCGTTTAGCTTGAAAATTCCGCGCGCGCCTCGTTCGATATCCGCAGGGCAATCCGCTGGGTGGCGCGGATGGACTTTAGAGCCTTACCCTGCGCCACCAGAAGTCATCCTGCTTTTCAGCGCTCAATAAAACCCGTCACGACAGTCGCTTGAATATAAAACATCGTCTACCCGATCCGACGTAGCGCATCACCTTCCGACATGCGAGTCGGCAAAGCACCGCCGTGCGATCTATCGAGCCAAGGTCAACTGCCCCTGCGTAAAGTGTGCGAAATTGGTATTCGAGGGGGCAATACGGTCGGCAGGAAGGACGTGGCAGCTGCACCCCAAGAAAGTGGATTTCCTAAGGGTCGGTCACACAAGTTTGTTGTTTGACACGAACGACGGTTTAATTTAGCCGTATCCGGATAACCGCGTGAAGCCCGCAGAAGGCGCCCGCGTCATGGGAGATGGATCTTGATGGGCTTCCTTGCCAATTATCATGAAGTCGGACCTCGCCTCCTCTGGACAGGTTCTCGGCAAATGCATCCTGCGGATACGGGATCGCGGTCGCGCGACCACAGCCGCATTGAGACATGGTCGGCAACAGACTTGACGGTGAGATCAAGTCGAGGAGTGCAGGGCTGCCGCGACGACGCCGAAATGCGCAAAAGGCCCGCAGTCAAACAAAGAAAAGGGGGAACGCCTGTGAAAGATACGAACTGCCTTTTGACGGTCGCGATTTGCCTTATGGGCTATGCGAGTTCGTCCCACGCCCAAGCGGTATCCGGTTCCGCATCGGGCGACACTGCACCGTCGGTTAACTCGGCCCAAACGCAGGCGCAGACCGAGACGGGGGATATCGTGGTCACCGCGCAGAAGCGTAGCGAGCGCCTCAACGACGTTCCCGTCTCGATCACCGCCGTCACTTCCGCGCAGCTGGCGAAGCAGGACATCCGAGGTCCGGCCGATCTCGAGAAGATCGCTCCCGGCTTCACTTACAGCGCCAGCCAATACGGTACGCCGGTCTTCGCGATCCGCGGAATCGGTACCTACGACGAGGCGGCGTCGGCTCAGTCGACCGTGACGGTATATACGGACCAGATCCCGATTGTCTTCGCCCGATTGACCGAGGGGGCGTCGCTCGACGTGGAGCGGGTAGAGGTTTTGAAGGGACCCCAGGGGACGCTCTTCGGCCAAAATGCCACTGCCGGTGCGATCAACTACGTCTTGGCGAAGCCGACGAGCGAGCTCAAAGCCGGCGTGGACGCCACCTACGGTCGTTTCAACCAAGCGGACTTCGGCGGCTTTATCTCCGGTCCGCTCACCAATAGCCTCCGGGCTCGTCTGTCGTTCCGCCACGAGTATCGTGACGACTATCAGGAGAGCAGCACCCGTTCGGACACCTCGGGTCGTCGCGACTTCACCACCGGCCGGCTGCTCTTGGACTGGAGTCCTACCAGTAGGCTGCAGCTTGAGCTCAACGTGAACGGGTGGCGCGACCGGTCCGACACGCAGCAGAGCCAAGCGCGAGGGTATCTACCCGTGAACAGCGCGCCGCCGCTCACACCGGCGACCATCGCCACCGCCACCGCTTTGTTGGCCTACCCTTATCTAACCGTGAACAGCAACAGGCTGGCGGACTGGGATCCCGGTGTCAGCTATCGTCGCGACGATTGGTTCTATCAAGTCGCCGGACGACTCGATTACGAGCTTGCGGACCACCTCCACCTGGTCGCGCTGTCATCGTATCTTCAGTCCAAACTTCGGCTGCCGATCGACGCGGACGGTACCAACGTTCGGGCTCTGTTCGTGCTCCAGACCGCCCAGCTGCACTCCTTCAGCCAGGAAATCAGGATCGAGGGTGACACCGGGCGTCTTCGATACGTCGTCGGCGGCAACTACGGTCACGATTACTCCAACGAGGTTCAGTACACGGAGATCCATGGGTCCAACGCGCAGATCCCAGTGTCGGCGACGCTCGTGCTTCCGTTCGATGGCGACAACGAGCTGAACAAGCAGGTCGTGCGAACGCTGGCGGTCTTCGGCAACCTGGATTTCCGGGTCACCGACCAGCTTACGGTGCAGGGCGGCGTTCGCTACAACGACGAGCGCAGGAATTTCGAGGGCTGCCTTTCCGATCGCGCCGATCTTCCCCTAGGCCTTCGGCCGATCTTCCCCGGCATCACACCGGGTCAGTGCATCACCACCCTGCCCGATGGTACGCTCGGATTGTTCCGCGACACGTTGAAAGAGAACAACGTGTCCTGGCGCGGCAGCCTAAACTTTAAGGCCGACGCGAACACCCTCCTCTACGTCGGCGCGACCAAAGGATACAAGGCTGGCTCCTACGGCACGATCCCGGCTCTCAGCTACCTGCAGTTCAAGCCGGTCAGTCAGGAATCTGTCCTTCAGTACGAAGGCGGCGTGAAGACGCAGTTGCTTGATCGGGCGGTCGATGTCCAAGCCGCCGTCTTCTACAACGATTACCGCGATAAGCAGACACAGGGTCAGATCCTCGTCCCGCCGTTCGGAAATCTGCCGTATCTCATCAACGTCCCCAAGTCGCGCGTATACGGGGCCGAGCTCAATCTGACGCTTAAGCCGATCCGGGGTCTCAGGATCTCCGGCGGCGTCACGTACGTAAACTCCAAGATCCTCGGTTCCGTGCAGGTGGCGAACCCGTTCAACACCGATACGGTGAACGCCGGCGGCGAGACTTTGCCCCTATCGCCCAAGTTCCAGGGCGTGGTGGATGCCGAGTACGATTTCCCGGTCAGCGCGGCCGTGAATGCCTATCTCGGCGGTAGCACCACTTCGCGCAGCGCCGCCTACTCGACGATCGGCTCTCGGAAGGGACCGGCCGGGACGGGCGACGAATTCAAAGTCGACGGATACACGCTGCTCGACCTTCGTGCCGGTCTGGAGTTCGGCGAACGCTACCGGGTTCAGGTCTTCGGCAAGAATGTGACGGGGAAGGCCTACTGGAACAACGTCACCCACATCTACGACACCTACTCGCGCATCACCGGATTTCCGGCGACCTACGGGGTATCGCTCTCGGCGCGGTTATGAATCGCAACAGGCCGTGGGAACAAGCCACGTCGGAAGGGATGATGAGATGAGCGGAAGACTCGACGGCAAGGTTTGCGTCGTTACCGGCACGGGTGGCGGCATCGGCAGGGCGATCGCGCAGCTGTTCGCCCGCGAGGGTGCCGAGGTGGTGGGTTGCGACATCGACGAGCTGGCTGGAGCGGAGACTGTCCGGATGGTGGAGGAGCAGGGAGGGGTGATGGTGTCGCTTCAACCCTGCGACCTCACGCAAGCCGACCGATGCGCCGATCTAGTGAAGATCGCACTGGACCGGTTCGGCCGCATAGACGTCCTCTGCAATAGCGCGGCCAAAGCGTACTTCAATTGGATCGAAGATATCTCGCACGCCGAATGGACGCGCAACCTGGATGAGGAGCTGACGCTCGTATTTCTGCTGACGCAGGCGGCATGGCCTTCGCTTAGGCAGTCGAAAGGGGTCGTCGTGAACCTCGCCTCGGTCACGGCGTGGGCGACCTTCCCGGCGATGGCCGCACTGGCGCACAGCACCGCCAAGGCGGGCGTCGTTGCCATGACAAGACATCTGGCGATGGAAGGGGCTGCGGACGGGATCCGCGCCAACTCCGTGTCGCCCGGCATAATCGAGACCAGCCAGACGAAGGCGCAACTTGCTGACCAGGACTGGACGGGCAGGATGCTCGAACGCTGTCTGCTCAAGCGCGTCGGCCAACCTGGCGAGATCGCGAACGTGGCGCTGTTCCTAGCCTCGGACGAAAGCTCGTACGTGAACGGCACGGACATACACGCCGACGGTGGATCGCTCGCCTGACGGCGCAGCTGAAAAGACGAGAGGAGTGAGAACATGGGCAGACTCGACGGCAGGATCGCGATCATCACCGGTGCGGGCAGCGGCCAAGGCGCGGCGGAGGCACGCCTGTTCGCGCGCGAGGGAGCCCGCGTCGTCGTCACCGATCTCGACGAGACCGCCGCCGGAAAGGTCGCGGGCGAGATCGGGGACAGTGCGCTCGCGCTCCACCATGACGTCTCCGACGAAGCGTCCTGGGCTGCGGTCGTCGCCGAAACGTTGCGGCGGTTCGGCCGCATCGACATTCTGGTCAATAGCGCCGGCATCTACGCTCAGGGCCGATTCCAGGATACCGACGCCGCGATGCTGGACCGCTTCTACCGCATCAACGTGCTTGGCACGTTCTTGGGCATGCGGTCGGTGGGCGATGCGATGATCCGGCAGGGCGGCGGCGCGATCGTCAACGTGTCTTCGGGCGCGGCGCTCATCACGTTCAAGAACACCTTCGCCTACTCCGCTTCCAAGTGGATGGTGCGAGGCATGGGCAAGTTAGCCGCGGTCGATCTCGCGGGCGACGGCATCCGGGTCAACACTATCTTTCCCGGCGCGATCGACACGCCGATGCTAGCGGTCAATCCTCCCGAGTATCTGGAAACGCTCAGGTCGATGATTCCGGCCGGAAGGCTCGGAACGGCGGAGGACGTAGCGGAGGTGGCCTTGTTCCTGGCATCGGATGCGGCATCGTACCTCTACGGCGCGGAGATCTCGGTGTGCGGCGGTGCCGCCGCTTGACCCTGTAGCCCTAACAATCATCCGGATCGAGGATCATCCACATGTCAGACAGCACTCCGATTGAGCACGCATCGAGCGACGACAGGAGAATCGTCGAGCTCGCAAAGGAATATTTCCGGCGGGTGGACGCGGGGGCGGAAGACCTGCTCGATCTCTTCACCGACGGTGTCCAGTTTTACTTTCCGAAATTCGGGATCGGACGCGGAAAGATGGCCTTCGTCGAGTTCGCTGAGGGCTTGCAGAAGCTGCTGAGCGAAGCGCATCACGACTTCTCCAACTACCTGTTCCTGCCGTATGGCCACTTCCTCGCCGTAGAGGGAACGACCGAGGGGCGCACGCCGAGCGGAAAGACGTGGTTCGGCGGACGGACGCCCGGCGGACGATTTTGCAATATATTCGAGTTTCAGGGGGACCTCATCAGCCGGGTCCATATCTATCTCGATCCCGACTACGGGAGCGACGACCGCGCCCGGTTCGCTTGGGGGACGGAAGGACGCGAATGGTGACGACAGCGGCCTGACCGCCTGCTGACTTCGAGGCCGCGGAAACCAAGCCTGATGCCCTATAATTGCTAACCGAATAAAATATTTAATTTCTCTGTTGCGCTGCAGCAAACAAAGTGTAATTATCGTGAGTGTCCGGTATTTTCGGAGTCGCACAACAGACAGTAACGATAAACTCGTTAGCAAACCCAATATCGCGCAGTTTTATTGCGTCTGAAACTGGGGATAGCTAACGATCGTATTAGGTTTCGGGGAGGAGTTCACTCACAACGAGGGGCTCCAGGATGAATTTCAATAAGACATCTTACACTGTATTGGCAATGGCTTTTGTCATGCCATCATTAGCTCCTGCCGCCGTCGTCGAGCCCGCAGGAACGCCCGCCGTCGACAGTAATGCAGCTGGCCCGGATGAGTCCGATATCATCGTTACTGGGACTCGCGCGAGCGGCATCACCGCCGCTGAGAGTGCCGCGCCGATCAAGGTGCTCGACGCCGAGACGCTCCAGCACGTCGGCCAGCCCAACCTCAATTCTGTCCTGCAGCAGCTCATTCCGTCGTTCACCGCCGAATCGTTCGGTGGCGACACGGCGAACCTGACGCTGTCGGCGCGGCTGCGCGGCCTCAGCCCGAACCACGCCCTCGTCCTCGTCAACGGCAAGCGCCGCCACGGCACGTCGAACCTCCACGTCCTCAGCGGCCCGTTCCAGGGCGGTGCCGCCCCCGACCTGGACTTCATCTCGCCCGAATCGATCAAGCGGATCGAAGTCCTCGAGGACGGCGCCGCCGCGCAATACGGCTCCGACGCGATCGCGGGCGTCATCAACATCATTCTCAAGGACGATGACGAGGGGATTTCCGGCAACGCCACCGGCGGCCAGTATTACAAGACTGGCGGCGCGACCTATGCCGGGTCGCTCCACTTCGCGACCAAGCTCGGCGAGGACGGCTTCTTCAACGTGACGCTGTTCCACCGCTTCCACGACTTCAGCCAGGGCGGCGGGCTCGACACAAGGGTGACCGACGTCAACGGCGTGTTGCGGACCGACCTGTCGGCGGCGCAGCAGGCGCTGTACAAGAACATACCCGGCTTCCCGTACGTCAACAAGATCAACGGCGACGCCAAGCAGTATCTGACCAACGCCCAGTTCAACAGCGGCTACAAGTTCGGCAATATCGAAGCCTACAGCTTCGGCAGTTACAGCCGCCGCGTCGCCAGCGCCTACGAGAACCTCCGCGTTCCCGATCGCGTCATCGCCTCGCCGGTTCTCGGCGTCGGCGGCACGCTGACGACGCCCGGTGAACTGATCTTCAACCCGCTCGGCTTCAACCCGCGCGAAGGCACGCGCGAGGACGACTTCGGCATCACCGGCGGCGTCAAGGGCGAGCTCGGCGGCGGCTTCCACTTCGACCTGAGCACGACCTACGGCGATGACAAGAACAGCATTTCGACGATCGATTCGGCGAACCGCTCGCTGTTCGTCGACACGCACTTCACGCCGACCAACTTCTACGACGGCTTCTTCCGCGCGACCGAGTGGACGACCAACCTCGACCTGACGAAGGAATTCGACGTCGGCATGGCGACACCGCTGACGATCGCCGGCGGTGCCGAATACCGGCGCAACTCGTACCAGATCGGCTCGGGCGACCCGGGGTCGATCTACAAGGAAGGCGGCCAATCCTACCCGGGCTTCCGTCCGTCCGACGCCGGCATCCACGACCGCAAGAACTACGCGATCTACGGCGACCTGTCGGTCTCGCCGGTCGAGAAGCTCAAGCTCGACGGTGCGGTCCGGTACGAACATTACACCGACTTCGGCAGCACCGTGACGGGCAAGGGCACCGCGCGCTACGACTTCTCCGACGGCTTCGCGCTGCGCGGCACGGTGTCGAACGGCTTCCGCGCGCCGACCTTGGCAGAGGAATATTACTCGGCGACCAACGTCTCGCCGACCTCGGCGTTCGTCCAGTTGCCGGCGAACTCGGCGGCGGCGAAGCTGCTCGGCTTCGGCAACCTCAAGCCCGAGAAGTCGACCAACTTCAGCTTCGGTACTGTCATTCGTCCGGCACCGAAGCTGACCTTTACGATCGACGCCTACCAGATCCGCATCCGCGACCGCATTCTCGGCACCGGCACGGTCTATTCGTCGGGTGGCGGCACCGATGCGCTCGGTCGTTCGCTCAACTTCCCGGTTGTCCAGACCGCGATTGTCGCCAACGGCAATATCCTCGATCCGACGGTCACCCAGACCGGCGTCAACATCTTCACCAACGGCGCGACGACCCGCACCCGAGGCATCGACGTCGTTGCCAGCTACGCCAGCGATTTCGAGAGCTACGGTACTGTCAATTGGACCGTGTCGGGGAATTACAACGAAACCAAGCTGACGCGGGTCGGCGTTGCTCCCGTCCAGTTGACCCCGGTCAACGCCGCGGGCGCGCCGGTAGCGGGTGGTCCGATCGCGCTATTCGATAAGACGTCGCAGAGCCTGCTCGAAGACGGGTCGCCGAAGGTCAAGATCGTCGGGTCGGCGTTTTGGTCGCTCGATCGCTTTTCGGCGACGGTACGCGAGACGTTCTTCGGGACGACTTCGGCGCTCTACAGCCCGGACGGTGGCACCTATTTCCTCAACCGCGTCGGGCCTGCGTTCATTTCCGACGTCGAACTCAATGCGAGGTTGACGCGGTCGATCCAGCTCAGCGTCGGCGCGAACAACCTGTTCAACAGGAAGGCTCCGACGGTTACATTGCTCCCAAACGGCACGGGTCGGCCGGCTATCTCGAATGGGGGCAACGTTTTCGATGCGCCGCTCGGCATCACCCCGTACGGGACCAATGGCGGATATTATTACGCGCGGCTCAATTTCGCATTCTAAATCGATGGGCGGCATCGGCGTCGGCCGGTGTCGCACTCGACCTCTCAAGGAGAAGATGATGCGCCATTTGCTAACTGCCACCATTCTTGCCGGCCTTGCCACCGCCACGTCGGCGCAGGTCGTCAAATATTCGACCACCCCGCCGGGACGTATCCTTCAAGGTGCTTCGGTCGGATCGAAGTCGAACATGTTATTCCTGTCGGGGCAGCTCGCATCACCCATCGACGCGTCGAAGTCGATGAATCCGGCTTCTATGACGGTATCCGATTTTGGCGACACTAAGACCCAGACGATCAGTACGCTTAACAAGATCAAGGCCGCTCTCATGATGCATGGCTTCACGATGGCTGACATCGTGAAGATGACGGTTTTCGTCGCTGGCGATCCTGCGCACGGCGGAAAGATGGACTTTGCAGGAATGAACGAGGGTTTCGCGCAATTCTTCAGCACCGCCGACAACCCGACGACCGTCGCGCGGTCGGCTTTCCAGGTTGCCGCACTCGCTGGCCCAGCTTTTCTCGTCGAAATTGAGGTTATCGCCGCAAAGTAGCAAGCAAGAACCAAACAAACACAAACCAGGTTCGCGACCAAGTTTGCTCATGTCGCACCATCAGGAGAGTGGAATTTGAACGCCAACGGACCAACGACTCGGCGCGACGTGCTGCACGCGATCGGCGTGATGGGCGGGGCATCGGTCCTGTATCAGTCGATGACGACGATGGGGCACGCCGCCGAGACGCAGTTCAAGGGGCCGCCGAACCTGTCGGGCGCGCGACCGGGAGCTTCGGTGCTGGTACTCGGGGCGGGGCTCGCGGGGATGCTCGCGGCGTACGAACTGGGCAAGGCCGGGTACAAGGTTCAGATCCTCGAGTACAACATGCGGCCGGGCGGTCGGAACTGGTCGATCTATGGCGGCGATACCGTCACCGAGCTCGGTGGGGCGACGCAGCAGATCGGCTTCGCCAAGGGCAACTACCTCAACCCCGGGCCGTGGCGCATCCCATACCACCACCGGACGATCCTGCACTATTGCAAGGCGTTCGGCGTCGCGCTCGAACCGTTCATCCAGCTCAACCAGCAGGCGCTGGTCCACAGCAGCAAGGCGTTCGGCGGCAAGCCGCAGCGCTATCGCGAACTTGCCGCCGACTGGGACGGCAACGTCGCCGAGCTGCTCGGCAAGGCGATCGACAACAAGGGCCTCGATTCGGCGATGACGCCCGAGGACGGCGACAAGCTCAAGGTCGCGCTGCGCGAATGGGGCTTTCTCGACAAGAACATGAAGTACACCCGCGGCGACAAGGCGTCGAAGCGGCGCGGCTACGACCGCGCGGCGGGCGGCGGCGTCGACGGCGCGCCGATCCCGTCGACTCCGTTCGCGTTCAAGGACGTGGTCGACTCGAAGATCTGGGCCGTCATCGCCCAGCACATGGACGAAGACCGACAGATGACGATGTTCCAGCCGGTCGGCGGCATGGGCATGATCGGCAAGGCGTTCGGACGCCAGGTCGAGGGCAAAGTCCGCTACGGCGCGAAGGTGACCAAGATCGACCAGTCGGGTGGCGCGGTGACGGTGACCTATACCGACGTCGCCAGCGGTGCGGTCCAGACGGCGAAGGCCGATTACTGCGTCTGCACGATCCCGCTCGGCATCCTCAGCCAGATCGAGCTCGACGCGTCGACCGGCCTCAAGGCCGCGATCGCGGCGGTCCCATATTCGAACTCGGTCAAGATCGGGCTCGAGATGAAGAGCCGGTACTGGGAGGAGGACGACGAGGAAATCTACGGCGGCATCAGCTTCACCGACCGCCCGATCAGCATGATCTCCTACCCCAGCACGGGGCTGCACTCGGCCGGCCCGGCGGTCATCCTGGGCGCGTACACCTTCGGTCCGGCATCGTACAAGTTCGCCGGCATGACCCCCGACGCGCGCGTCGCCGAGGCGCTCGAACAGGGGTCGGTGTTCCATCCGGGCAAGTACAAGGAGAACTTCACCGCCGGCGCGAGCTGGGCCTGGAGCCGGTCGCCGTTCACGCTCGGCTGCTGCGCACAGTGGAACGAGGACACCCGCAAGGAACACTATCAGACGCTCGTCAAGGTCGACGACCGCATCGTCCTCGCGGGCGAGCACGCGTCGTACATCGGCTGCTGGATGGAAGGCGCGCTGCTGTCGTCGCTCGACGCGATCACGCGCCTCCACAAGCGCGCATTGGAGGCTTGAGATGAAGCTGATAGCTACTTTGTCGCTGGCTGGTTTCGCGGTTGCGACGAGCGCCGTCGCGCAGCCGCGCCCCGGTGATGCTGCCCCGGCGGTCGCGCTGACTGGGGCCCAGGTCTACGAAAACGTCTGCCAGGCCTGCCACATGCCGAACGCCAAGGGTGCGGTCGGCGCGGGCCGGATAGCCTCGCTCGCCGGCAACGCGAACCTCAAATATCCCGAATATCCGATCGGGGTCGTCACCGGCGGCAAGGGAGCGATGCCGTGGTTCCGCGGACAGCTGACCGATCAGCAGATCGCCGACGTCATCACCTACGTCCGCACGCACTTCGGCAACAACTACAAGGCGAAGGTCACCGTCGCGCAGGTTGCCGACGGCGGTGTGCCCGCCCCACACGAGTACGAGCGATAGTGTTTCAAAAATGCAAGTTTAAGGATTTGTTATCCAAAACGGTCGCGCCCGCCGCAAAGCTGCGGGCGAGCGCGCAACTCCAAGTGCCACTGGTATGCTCGAGCTGCGTACGTGCGCTGTCGTCGATGCGGATCGCATGAGCACCCACAACGCCGTGAACAAGAAACGCCGACAACACCGCCGCGGCGTCGCGCCGAGCCGGTGGCATGCCGACGTCAGGCTAGGCCGACACGCCGCACTCGTCCACGTCCTTAACCACGATCGGCAGGATGCAGCAGACAGCGAGTTCGCGGCGTTGTGCAGGTGGACGTCGCTGTCGATCTCGCGGGCTCATACTTGATCGTCCACTGCGCCGCCGCTGTCATCGACCGCGTCGATCAGCTCGTCGAGCGTCCGTCCGACCTGAGCCGCGAGGCGCCACGCACTGTCCGCGCTAGCATGATCGCCCAATCCCAAACATTATTGATCTTTACTGATTGCGTCCACACAGCAGGCTCAAGGGCGGTTACAGTAAAATAATAGTTAATCGTAATACGAGATCTGGTCTCACTATCGCAGACATGATATATTTATTAGTGGGTCTGCCAATGACTTGCTCCCGTCGTTTTCCATGAGAGACGTGCTTGATGCAGAATATTGCAGAAGACAAACAGACATTCATAGGGCCACAACCACGAAGCGCCGCGCTGCCGGAGATGGCGACGGCGGTGCTCATTGTCGATGAAGGCCGTCAGGTTGAATATGTTAACGCCAGCGCGAGGGAGCTATTCCTGCCGGTCGAGCCGATCGGCTGCACGTTAACGGCTCTGTTTACCAGTTGCGGTGCTACGGGTGGAGACGAGGTATTCGCAGGAGTCGATAGCGGTGTCGCATCGACACCGGTGAGGCTTCGGCTCACCGACGACCGCCTGCTCGACTGCACGCTGCGCCCGTTATCGAGCGGTGGTTTCGTCCTCAGCATGGATGATGTCACGACCTATGTGCGCAATGCCGAGATGGCGGAACGTGACGCATTGACCGGGCTAGCCAACCGTAAGGCGTTACGGGATCGCTTGGTGGAGCGGCTTACCAACGTAGCTCGGACGGGTCAGGCAACGGCGTTGCTGTATATCGACCTCGATCGCTTCAAGGCGGTCAATGATACGCTTGGACATCCGATCGGCGACACACTGCTCCGGAAGGTAGCCGAGCGTTTCAAGAGCGCGACGCGCGACGGCGATATCGTGGCGCGCCTCGGCGGTGATGAATTTGCAGTCATTCAATCAGACACGCCGCAGCCAGCTGGTGCGCAAGCGCTTGCGACACGCTTGGTTGACCTAATTGGCCGGGCCTATGCGATCGACGGTCATCTCCTGCACATCGGAGCAAGTGTTGGGGTCGCGATCGCGCCGATCGATGGTCGCGAGCCCGATGTTTTGCTCAAGAACGCAGATCTTGCGCTCTACCGAGCGAAGGCAGAGGGCCGCGGCTGCTACCGTATGTTCGCGCCAGAGATGGCCGAACATCTGCCGGCGCGGCGATTGCTGGAAACCGATCTACGACGCGCCTTGGCTCTCAAACAGATGCAGCTTTTGTATCAGCCACAGTATGATCTTGCCTCGAATGTGATCATCGGTTTCGAAGCGCTCATAAGGTGGCACCATCCGACACGTGGCGTCGTGCCGCCCGAGGAGGTTATTCCGCTCGCCGAAGAGATTGGTATCATTGGAGCAATCGGAGAATGGGTGCTTCGTACGGCGTGCAAGCAAGCCGCCGCGTGGCCGGTCCCTGTCACCATTGCCGTCAACCTTTCGCCGGTTCAATTTCGTGGTGGAAGACTTGCCGAAACGGTGACGTCGGCTCTCGCTCAATCGCAGCTTGACGCACACCGGTTGGAGCTTGAGATCACGGAAGGGGCCCTGCTCAACGATACCAGTGATGTCCTCAAAACGCTCAATCGGCTACGGGAAGTCGGTGTCGCCGTGACGATGGACGATTTCGGGACCGGATATTCGTCGCTAGGTTACCTTCAGAAGTTTCCGTTCGATAAAATCAAAATCGACCAGTGCTTCGTTCGCGATATCGATTCTCACGTCGAACGGCAGGCGATCTTTCGTGCCGTGACTGGCCTTGCCGCTGCGCTGCGCATGAAGACAATTGCGGAAGGCGTCGAGACTGAAGGCGAGCTTGCCTGCGTCCGCGCTGCCGGTTGTGATGAAGTGCAGGGTTACCTAACCGGTCGGCCGATTTCGGCCGAAGCCACAATGGCGCTTCTCGCATCCACATGCTCAGCAGAAGCTGCCTAGGGAGATATGTCATGTCCGACGAGCTTTATCGCCTAGTCTATTATAGCCACAATACCGTGACCGGCGATGCAGACGCGGTGGAGGCGGCGATAATCTCAATCTTGGCAAAAAGTCAGGTAAACAATCAGCGTGTCGGTGTTACTGGCGCGCTAATGTTCAACTCAGGCTGCTTCGCTCAGGTCCTTGAAGGTCCGCGTTCTGCCGTTGAGGAGGTGTTCGAGCGTATCCAGCAGGATGATCGTCACGGCGATGTGTCGCTACTCTCATTCGATCCCGTACCTGCTCGAGCATTCGAGAACTGGTCGATGGGCTTCGTTGGGGCTTCTATCGGCGACGCCGCTCGCTACGGAGTTCTCGTAAACGGCAGCGGTTTTGATCCCGCAAAGATGGACGGTGATGCTCTATTCGAGACCCTGCGGGGACTTGCAATGGAGGAAGAGCATGCCGCTGATTGAGCGATCTTGATAGGCGTTCGTTGGGACAGATTATCAGCCGCAGTTTAGCGCATTGGCTGCGCTGCTTGCAGACGGCAGTAAAACTTGGGCTTGACAAGTCTGCAGTGTAGATAGGCGACGAAGCGTAGCCCCGCTGTTCATAGCCCGACCTTTGACGTTCGGTCAGAACCGCGATCAACGGGGGGCTCGATCGGCGCATATCGTCACCTCTCTCGCAGAAATAACACTAAAAAAGCCGGCACGTTGAAACGGAAAGTAAAAACGACGTAGCGATCGTCGTGAACACTAAGTGTCGATTCGAGTTGCTGCAGGGCCCGGCGTGGATTTCGTACGTTCATCGTGCGACTGGCGGCGTTTAGTGCGCCGCTGTCGACAACCCGGACGAATATCGGAAGTCGTTTAGAACAAGCATGACCAGTTCCTTGAGGAACGCCGCTGGCGAGAAGCGGCCGAGCACCTCTTGGGCATAGCTGGGCAGCGTACATAGCACTACGCGAATCCGGCTGGACTGCCGCCGAAGTTCGCGCATTCCAGGCCTCCGTCTATCATGTTGGACTTAGCTTCCGGTGCTTACCGCTTACTCGGACGATCCGCACGTCCTATTTTAGTCTCGGCCACGCATTGCCTCGATCCGTACCGACAAATCATTGCCACGCAGATCCGTGCCGATGCACAATTAGATCCAAAGTGGATCGAAGGAGCGCTTTATAAAGGCCGATGTGCAATCCCAAAAAGCGGAAAGTCTCGCACTTAACTAGATCGACAATACCGCCTGACGACCCTTGGTCGATTTGGATCGGAAGCAGCGCTCGCAATCCGGGATCTCTGCCGATTATGCCACCTTCGATCTGACGTTTTCAAACAACTGGGTGAAACCAATGCCGGATCAAGCTCGCATCGACGTCCACCATCACATCCTTCCTCCACCATACCGTAAATGGCTGATGGATCACGGTATAACCACCGCAGGTGGTCCGCCTCTACCGGAGTGGTCTGTCTCGGCCACCCTTGAGTTCATGGCGAAATCCCAGATAGCCACGGGGATCCTCTCGGTGTCGATGCCAGGAGTTCATCTCGGCGATGATCACGACGCTCGACGCATGGCTCGCATCTGCAACGACTTCACGGCCGATGTGGTGAGCCGCCATGCCGGCCGCTTTGGCTTCTTTGCGGTCTTACCTCTCCCAGATTTGGACGGAGCGATGGCCGAAGTAGCGCATGCTTTTGATGACCTTCATGCGGACGGTGTTGTATTATTAGCCAATGCTCGCGGGACATACTTGGGCGACCCAGCGTGGGATACGCTGATGGACGAGCTCAATCGCCGCAAGGCGGTTATTTTCGAGCACCCCGCGGATCTTCCAGGACCGCCGGTCCAGGGCATTCCGAGTTTCGCGGTCGACTTCCTGCTCGACACGGCGCGCGCCGCTATCAGCCTCGCGCTGAACGGATGTCTTGAACGCTATCCTGATCTTAAGATAATCTTGTCTCATGCTGGCGGATTTATTCCGTTCGCTGCCGAGCGCATCGCGGTGGCAATCTCGCCAGACCAGACGATCGAAAGCGGCGTCGCGCGCTTGCAGCGCTTCCACTTTGATACTGCCCTGTCGGGAACCCCATGGGCCCTCCCGAGCCTGTTGGCATTCGCGGATCCAGCGAAGATTGTGTTCGGCACCGACTGGCCATTTGCGAGTGAGGAGCAGGCGCTCCACTTCACCAAATTGACCGACGCCTTCAGCATGCCCGACGACGTTCGTCGCAAAATCGCCCGCGGGAATGCCGAGGCTCTCTTTCCTCGCCTCGCTCCCCCAGCAGTGGCGAAGCGAGACGCCATGTAACGCCCTTTTCGAGAAAAAGTATGCCGAGGACGCAATGATTGGCCTCGTCGCATACGGGTAATCTAAGTCTTTTGAGGAGATGCCTTGCCGCGGCAATCGGCACGCTTTGAACGCTGATCCGCTGGATCCCGTATTCTAGCGCTCGAGCCTCTCAGGCGGGGGTGGAGATATCCCTTTCGCCGGGTTCATCAGACACGAGAAGCTCGGCGAGCACGACGATCGACGCCCCCCTAAACGATTCAGTGGAAGCGCCCGCGATCTGGATTGCGTGCTCAGGCGTCAGCGTGGCCGCCGCCTGGTGTTCGGGATCGAGACGTTGCCAAGCGCGGACGGCGCCGCGGAGGCTCGTCACTTCAGCGAGATCGGTGTCGCCGCGGGGGACGTTCTCGAGCGAAGCGCTCATGCGCCAGTCGATCCGCGGCGTCATCGCGCCGCTTCCCCATTTCGCTTCGGTCATGATGTTCATCTCGCTAAAAAGCCGTCCGGAACTCTACGGTCGTCCGCCGTCATTGCCATGCAGCGTCCTTCATGAGCGGCTTGTGCCAACACTTCAAGGCGTGCTGCCGGCTTTTGTGGACGCGGCAACGAACGTCGCTGGGTAGTATCGCAACACAGCGGGGGATTCTGCAACCGACGCGATGTCGATCTCGGCCCCATTCTGTTGAGTGATTCGGATGACGCGCTTTTCAACGATGGTCGCAACGCTCATAGCCCTTTGATGGCCTCGTCAATCCCATCCGCCCGCGACAAGAGCCGCGCCGTCGCCCAAACTGATGGGGCAACTCCACATGCCGGGATGGTCTTGGCGGCGACCATCCTCGCATCGAGCCTGGCGTTCATCGACGGGTCGGTAGTCAATGTCGCGCTGCCGGCGATCGGTGCAAACCTCGGGAATTCGCCAGCCGACCTGCAATGGGTCGTCAATGCCTACCTGCTGCCATTGTCGGCGTTGCTGTTGATTGGCGGCGGTGCCGGCGACCGCTTCGGACGGCGGAGGCTGCTGATTGGCGGCACGGTGCTCTTCGCCGTCGCATCAAGCCTGTGCGCATTTGCGCCGACATTATCGTGGCTTCTCGTCGGCCGTGCGGTACAGGGCGTCGGTGCAGCGATCCTGATGCCGAACAGCCTCGCTATCCTCGGCGGTTCGTTCGCCGGGCCGTCCAAGGGTCGCGCGATCGGCACCTGGGCGTCGGTGGGTGCGGCAGCGGGTGCGATCGGGCCTTTGTTAGGTGGCTGGCTCGTCGACGTCATCGGATGGCGGGCGATCTTCCTGATCAACCTCCCGATCGCCGCCGGTGCAATCATCCTCGCGTGGCGCTACATCGTCGAGACGACCGACGACGCCGGTACGCCGCTCGACTGGGCCGGCGGGTGCCTGGCGACGGCAGGGCTCGGCGCCCTGACCTGGGGTCTGACGCAGTTCTCGTCGGGCGGCGGCGGCACGGTCCCGCTCGTTGCCGGAGTGGCGCTTCTGATCACCTTCGTCGCTCTCGAGAGGTCACGTGGCGACAGGGCGATGATGCCGGTGACGCTGTTCTCGTCGAAGAGCTTCGTGGGCCTGACGCTGCTGACATTGCTTCTATACGGGGCCCTCGGCGGGCTGCTGCTGCTGCTGCCGTACGTCCTCATCCGCGCCGACGGCTATTCGGCATTCGCCGCGGGAGCGGCGCTGCTGCCGCTGCCCTTCGTCCTCGGCATCGCGTCGCGGGCCATGGGCCGGCTTGCGGCGACGATTGGCCCGCGTCTGCCGTTAACCATAGGGCCGATGATCGTCGCCGGCGGTTTCATCCTTGCCACTCGGATCGGCGATGCGGGATCGTACTGGACACAGGTGTTTCCCGCCCTGTTGGTGATATCGCTTGGAATGGCTGGGGCCGTCGCGCCGCTGACCACAGCCGTCCTGAGTTCGGTTGACGCACGACACACCGGAACCGCATCGGGGTTCAACAGCGCCATCGCCCGAACCGGGGGGATGATCGCGACCGCGCTGCTCGGAGCCGTGCTTGCCGCCCGAGGCGCAGCGCTCGTCGATGCATTTCGAACGACCGCGTGGGCCGCGGCGGGGATGGCCGCAGCTGCGTCTGCAGCGGCATTTCTGCTCGTGTCGGCTGGGACGGGAATGGCTGACGATTGAGAGCATGGTTTTGCTTGCGGCTTCGATCCTGTCACCTCGACTACTTGATCAGCTTGTTTACGTGGTCGGTAGGTCGCGGACCCGCTTGCGCGTGGCGTTATAAATGGCGTTGGCCACCGCCGCGGCGACCCCGGTGATGTCGATTTCGCCCACCCCATGCGCGCCCATCGGTGTGTGCGGATCGGCGATGTCGGTCCAGATGACGTCGATGTCGGGCACATCCATGTGCACGGGGACGTGATATTCGGCGAAGCTCGGATTCATGATCCGCCCGTTGCGCTCGTCGAACTGCGTCTCCTCCATCAGGGCCATCGCGAGCCCCGATGATACCACCGAGGAACTGGCTGCGGCGGTCTTGGAATTGAGGATGCGTCCGCACTCGAACTACCCGGGGAAGCGGCGAACAAGGTCTCTCCGGTCACCGTGTTAACGCGCACTTCGCAGAAGAGCGCGCTG
Organism: Polymorphobacter sp. PAMC 29334; assembly: GCF_019431245.1. Classification (NCBI taxonomy): domain Bacteria; kingdom Pseudomonadati; phylum Pseudomonadota; class Alphaproteobacteria; order Sphingomonadales; family Sphingosinicellaceae; genus Polymorphobacter; species Polymorphobacter sp. PAMC 29334. The sequence continues at coordinate 1,458,512 of NZ_CP080243.1, forward strand.
TGCGAATGCATCGACCAGTGCGTCAATTCGAGCGGCAGCGATGCCTCCTTGAAAGCTACGCCTCGATCCTCGGCCGGGCGCAGCAGGACAGCGTCGTCGTCAGCACGCCGGGCGGGATCGGCGAGCTGGGCGAGGCCGCTGTCGATGCTGCCGACCTTGTCGGGCGACAGCCCGGCAAGCGGCGAGCCGTTGCCCGCCAGCTTCAGAAGCTCGGCCACCAGCGCATGGTGAGCGGCGATCACCGCGGCGCCGATCGCCGCAATCAGTTGCGACCTGCCGGCCATGATCGCGCCGGGGATGATAGTGTCTCCGTAGCCGACCGAGACGTTGTCGAGCGGCAGTCCCAGCTGGTCGGCGGCGACCTTCGCGGTCGTCGTCGCCGTGCCCATCCCCATCTCATACGGGCGACGTCGACGGTCGCATGCCCGCGCGCCGCAGCGTTATCAGCGCAGCCGCTCCCGGCATTCGGTAGTAGGGATAGGTGCCGGGGGCGGAGCCCATGCCGATCAGCCACTCGCCTTCGCCGCGAGTATCGCCAGTGTTAATAATCTAGGCGTTGGTTATAGCAGAACGGTGGCGCGGCGCAGCGTAGGCGACGACCATAAGTCCACCAATTATTGCAATGTTCTTCAGAAAGCTGGCCAGTTGCGTCTGCTGTTCCATCCCCTGCGCTGCCCAGAAAGCGTGGAACAAGATTGCGGTCAACAGCGACCAAATCGCAAGCACGGCGGCGGTAGCGCGCAGCCGAAAGCCCAAGACCAGAGCCGCCGCTCCCGCGCACTCGAGTAGCGCTGCACCCCAAGCGAGGAGATCCGGGACGGGCAGCCCCTTCGATGCGATCGCACCCGCGATCGGGGCGTGAAAAGCAAATTTGAGCAGACCGCTGATGCCGAATAACAACGCCATCAAGATGCGACCGGTCGGCCAAGCCCAGGCTATATCATCTGCCCTAACGAAAGACGTTGGTGCTCTCGCCGCGCGATCGTCATCAATGATCGTGTCCATGTGAAGTCTCCACCTAATAGTTCTGAACGGTCCGAATTTGCAATAACAGTTTCAACGATGTGCGCGTCCGAAACTTTAGCAGGTTTGTTCATGTCACTCGCGTCTGGCTCGGCCTAAAAGGGGAATACTGCAGATGGTGGTGAGCGGGCTACATCTGATATCTAGCAAGCCATTTTTTTTCGAACACTGATCTTGATCAACATCGGCTAACTTTTTTGAGAGTTATGGACGTAAAGCACTAGCTGATAGGGTCCAAACCCATTCAACAACTTAATTCCGGGGCGGCGTGCCGGTTCGCAAGGCCAAGCCCCGGTCGCGTAGCACGGTGATGTAGGCGACCGCGGCCTCCAGATCGTTGCCGAGGACGACTTCGGCAAGGCCGCTGACGTCCGCGCTGTTTGGCGCAAGCACCTCGATCAGCTGAGCGGCCGATGGCGCATCGAGATCGTCATACTTGTGGAGGTGCAGCAGGCGCGGCGAGCGCGTAAGACTACGCAGCCCGTTTCAATTTACGCTGCAGATACTGTTCATCGAACCCTGCAAGCTCGGCGAGCTTAACGATATCATTGATGACGAGTACCCCGCCGCGGAGCCGCATGGCTCCTTCCAGCCGAAGCCGCCGCAGGACGCGGTTTACGTGGACATAGGTCAGGCCAAGCGCGTCGCTGAGAACGATCTGGGTCAGGGGCAGTTCGAGTTCGTCGCCCGTGTTCAAGCCGATATTGCGGGCACGGATGTAGAGTTCGCACATCAGGTGAGCGACGCGTTCGACGCTGCTCCGTCTACCCATACTGACGATCCACGCCCGCAGCACGCCTTCGTCGACGAGCTGCGCCCACCACAGCGCTTGGGTGAGGATCGGGCGGGTGGCGATCAGATGTCCGAAGCGTTCGCGCGGTATACTCGCCACCCGGGCATCGGTCAGTGTGGCGATATTGTGATCCATGATGTGGCTTGCCCCGAGATGCATATCGCAGCAGTCGCCAGGCATCAGGAACGCCGTGATCTGGCGCGCACCCTCGGAAAGGATCTGATAGCGACATGCCCACCCCTCAAGGATCACGAAAAGCGGCCCGGAGGGGTCACCTTCGCGGATCAGGTCATGCCGGGCCGGAACGTCGCGGGCGTTAGCGCACTCGGCCTCGAGCAAAGCAACGTCATCGCGCGACAAGGCAACGTGTGCATTGAGCTTGTCGATGAAGGCGTTGGACATGCCGTTTCCCCGGGCGTGCCGGCCCTGTCCCGCCTCACATACGCTCTTTTGTACGCTATCGGTTGATCCAAATCAGCGACGCTGAACGATTATGCTCTACACCCTGCAATATCGTCGGCACGCAGCCCCAGGCGCCGGCGGCAGGGAGAGGGCTGAGCGCTCCCGCCTGAAAGCTCAGGTAACTCGAATGTCAGACGGTCAAACCGACGAACTTTTGCGTCCTGTCGCGCGAGGTGTTGAGCCCGACGCGCACGGTCAGGCAGCACTGTTGCTCGCGGAAAGCATTCTACACGCCCTGGTAGACACGGCCGTGCTGACCACTGCGGAGGCGGTCAACGTCGTGACCAATGCGACCGAGGTAAAGCGCGAGGTTGCGACCGCGGCGGGGGAGTCGACCGGCCGCATGCAGCAGTCGCTCGACTTGCTCATGCGGATGACCGCAAGTTTCGAGACCGATGGCGCAGTTAAGCGTCCAGCGACCGATCCGCATTTTCCGCGACTGGTTTAATTTTCGACGCATTGGCGAAATTAATCACAATCAATTTTGCGAAGCCGTTTCGCTGGCAACATCACGTTTCATGCCGGGCGGGAGCGAGTCGATGGCAATTAACGATCCAACATATCTGCTTCGGCGAATGATCGCGTCGTACGATGCGGCCAAAGTGGCGCAGCACCCTGCTGCTCGCCAAGCTCATCGCACCTTGGCTGGCCTATATCGAGAGCAGTGGCAGACTGCTCGCACAAAAGCCGCCGCCCTATCACCAGCGCCAACTGCTTTTCGACTCAGGCCTGAACCAGAGGAGGCCCGCGTTTGATGAAGGACCTCGAAGCATTGATGGGCAAAATTGTCGAAGGCGATCGGGCGGCGTGTCGCAACCCAACCTTATCCGAAGATATTCGATGATCACCCCTAGTTGACCGGCCGCTACAGCGCTTGTGATGAGCGCGCGCCTGGTCGGCTACGCTACCAGCCAGCTACACCACCACTCGGGACACGACCATATCGATTGTCCGGCGATATGGCCCGGTTTGTCGGTTTGTCGCATAATGCGCCCATTCTCGGGCTAACTTGCTGTGCGATGACGCGTTCGTCGCCAACTTTGTCTTGCGATTTGCTTCTTGCCTTCCCCCTCTCGCCGCCAGTTGGCGGCGATAGATGAGGCGCGTTCGTTCGACACTTCGAGCCGAGCGTAACCGATGCCCTCGCCAAACTTGCCCCCGGCGGCGAGGTCGGCGGCAATTACCGCCGCCTCACGCGCGAGTGGTCCCCCCGTCGGACTTCCAATCCCGCCCGCACCGCCAATGACCCGTGCCAACTTCCCGAAACCCTGTTTACGACCTCGCCCTCTTCAAATTTGGGGCGACGCGGGATCAGACTGGTTGCATCACTCCCAAAGCGCTGTGGCGTGCCTGGGAGCGACCTGAAACCCGCTGACGGTCGGCCGCGCGTCTTTTGGGCAAATCGTGGTGTACAAAGCCGTCGAGCAGTCGGGGCACGTGAATTGGAGGAAGTGCACGGGGGCGTCGATGAACACGTTGGGATCGACCCTGACGCTTGGACCGGCGGCTGTCGATTGCGCGCTGAGCTCCGAGACGTGGAGCCGTCCCGCGCCGTCGGAGATGATTTCACCGCAATGACGGCAGGCTATCCGATGTTCCTCGAAGACTGTAACAGCGGTGAGGTTGTCGTCGATCGGGACGCCGCCCACAACGTCCGCCTTATGGTTGGTCAATCCGTTGGCGGAGGAGCCGCGCCGTCGCTCAACCCTAAGAGCCACGCGCCGCAGATCGGTTGCCTCCCTGTCGACTCCAGATCCGTGTGCAAGAACAACCCCGTAGATCTCGTCTGCCGCTCGTAGGCTTACGATTCCAGCCTCGACGTCGCGCAGCACCGCCGCCGGATCGCGGTGCAGGGGGTCGCCGTAGCCGCCGCCGCCCTGACAGTTCAGATACAGAACGTCACCTGGAGCCAGCGTGCCCTCTTCGTGGCACTGCGTCACGTGCTGCGTTCCCTGCAGGTCGGCCAACGTGCCCGGGACTTGACCGTTGGCCATTCTGGTCAGCACGTCGGCACCCTGCACGACGACATCGTAGCCGAGGTTGCCGGGATAGCCGCCGGCGAGGCCAGGGCTTTGGGCCGTCGCCTTTCCGGAGCTCGAAAGGAGAATGTTGGCTGGCAGCGACGTGCCATAGGGCGTCATCGCAACCCCGCTGCTGGCCCCGCCGCGCTGTCGACCGGGGCCTCCGGAATCGATTTCTTCACGACGCCAGAGCACGAGCAGCGGGTAGAGCAGTTCGGTAATCTCCACGTCGGGCACGCGGCCCATCGGAATGCAGAAGTTGCCGCCGGTGCTGATCCCGTCGCGATCCGCCCGCGCCCCATAACCGCCCGCCACCGAATCCATGACAGCGTTGAGAAACGGGACGGCCGTATCGTTGCGTTCGTCGACTCCGGCGATGAGCGCGACGTTGAACGTGCCGCAGCAACTCGCCTGCAAGTTTTTGCGCATCTCGAAATTACGGTCGAGCATCAACGACAGGCACTGGGCGACGAGGTTGCCGATCATCCACGCGCTGCCCAAAGGAGCCCGGTTCACCGCCGCCGGGAACCGAGCGTTGTTCAGCGTCCCCTCCGGTGTGACAATGTCGAAGCAACGCATCAAACCGCCCGCGGACCAGGGTATGTCGCCCGCTAGCATGGGCAGCAGCGCCAACATGATCCCACCGCGGCATCCGCCGTAGGTGCAGTTGATGATGCCGACCTGAGGATCGGTGCCGGTGAAGTCGAACACCAGATGCCCGTCGCGGTTGGTCATTGTGACGACCGTCTTATGAGTGCCTCGGTCACCGAGAAACGCCTGATCCTGATAGCCTGTAGCCGACCAGGTCCCCTCCGGCAGCTCACGCAGCTTCTGCCGCAGACGGCTCTCCGCGTCTCCGAGCATGCGCTTCATCACCGCCTTCACAACGTCCGCACCGTATTGTTCGACAACCTCGAGCAGACGGGTGCGGCCGATGTTGTTCGCACCGACCTTGGCGCGTAGATCGAGGCCGACGATCAGCGGGACGCGCGACCGCCGCACCCAGGCGTCGAGGACGTCTTGCTGGATCTCGCCGTTACGGACGATCTTGATCGGCGGCGTCGGCAACGCCTCGGCGAAGACATCGACGTTGCCGATCGGGGCTGAGCCTATGGCAGAACCGCCAAGATCGGGTTGATGGCATATCGCGTTGGTCCAGCCGAACAGGCGTCCCTCGTGAAAAACAGGCTGGAAGATCAGAACGTCGTTTTGATGCAGCCCGCCGCCGATCCAAGGATCGTTGCAGAGGAACATGTCCCCTTCCTCGATCCCGGGATTCTCAGCGCGGTGCAGTAGCGTCCACGACAGCGCCAAGTCAATCGCGCCCACCAGCATGGTGTTGTACAAGCCAACCTGAACCGCCTGGCCGATCTCGTCGTTGAGGGTGAAGTCGAAGTCGTTCGCGTCCGTGACGATCGGCGATCCAGACATGCGTTTCAGCGTCTCGCCCATCTCGTCCGTCACCGACCAGAGACGGTGGCGCACGACCTCATACGTGAGGGGGTCAAGGTCGTCGATCGCCTGCTGGTCTACTTCGTGCAGCTTGAGCTTGCTCGGGATCGTTGCGCGCAGGACGGCGGGATCAATAGGGCGGCTGACGAACTTCTCGGATCCGGGAAACATCAAGCAGCCTTTCGTGCGATGGGGAGCGCGACGACGGCGGCATTCGTCTCGATACGTAGATTGCCGAGCTCGTCGATCCGGCCGATCATGCCCTGTCGAATAACCACCGAGGTCGTGGGGACGTCGATCACCGCCGGACCCTTGAGCACATGCCCGCTCTTTAGAAGTCGGTAGTTGTAGATCGGGGTGTCTTGAAAGCCCTTAGTCCAATCGAGACAGACCTGCCGCCTAGAGATGATCGCCTCGGTCGCGTCCTCGCTTGCCGCCACGCCGACCCCGACGAAGGTGGGTGTCACGTCGAGCAAGCCGACGCCGCGCACGCGTAGCGTGATGCCGAAGATGCCAGCCTCACGGAAGCCCGACCCCTGGCCATAAAGCTGGGCGTAGCGGCGTTCAAACTCGGCGGCGCAGCGCTCGACAGCGGCTTGGTCGATCGGGCCAGCGGAAACCGGCGTCGTGACTTCGCTTAGCTGCACGCCGTAGCGCATGTCGATCTCGCGGTGCAATTCGACCCGATCGAGCGAGAGCCCCTGACGGTCGATCGCTTCGCGCACGGCCGCCTCGAGCGCTTCGAAGCCAGCCTGCACGCGCGCTGGGTCGAACGGCACGGCCATGGGATCCGATTGCTCGCGGACCAGTACGACGTCAGAAACCGCGAGCCCGAACGCCGAAAAGGCGGAGGCGACAGCACCGAGGGGCACCACCACCTCGCTGACACCCACCTCCTTGGCGAACGCGGCGCAATGCGCTGGACCGGCGCCGCCGAATGCATAGACGGTGAAGTCACGCGGGTCGTGGCCGCTCTCCACCACGATCTTGCGCAGGAGGTCGGCGGTCTGCGCGTTCTGAACCGCGTGAATCGCCGCCGCGGCCTGATCGATGGTCAGGCCCAGCGGTTCGGCGATGCGGATCCGGATCGCCTCGCGGGCAAGATCGATGCGGATCGGTCGCTCACCCCCGAGCAATCCGGTCTCCGGCAGGATTCCCAGCACGAGGTTCGCGTCTGTGTTGGTCGGCTCCGTTCCGCCAGCGCCGTAACAGGCGGGTCCAGGCACGGCCTGCGCGGACTTGGGACCGACGCGCAGGTTGTGGCCGCTGTCGATCCACGCGATCGCGCCGCCGCCCGAGCCGATCGCTTCGACCTTTAGCGTCGGCACGTTGACGGGGAATTGGTTCACTATCGTCTGCGAGGCGCGCACCGGCTCCCCGTCGACGATGATCCCGGCGAGGAAGGTCGTTCCCCCAACGTCGGTTGCGATGATATTGCGGTGCCCGAGACGCTCGGCGAGGCGAACGCAGCCGACCACGCCACCGGTCAGCACGCCGCCGATGGTGGTGATGGCGGTCGCCGCGGCCTCACCCGCCGCCACCGAACCGCCGGAACTCTGCATCACGAGGAGGGAACCGCGCAGCCCCTCCCGCCGGAGCCTCGCCTCCAACTCAGTCAGATATAGATCCAGGCCCGGCCCGATCTGCGTACTCATGATCGTGGTCGCGTTGCGTGCGAACTCCCGGATACGGGGGCTGACCTCCGACGAAATTGCCACGAAGACGTCGGCGTCCTGCTCGGCCACCAGCTCGCGCAATCGCTGCTCGTGCGTAGGATTTCGGAACGACCATAGCAGCGAGATCGCGATAGCGCGTACGCCGTGGGTCAGGATCTCGCGGATAACGGTGCGTGCCTCGTCCTCGTCGAGCGGCGCGATGACAGTGCCGGTGCGGTCGATGCGTTCGGTAACCTCGCGCGCAAGCCGATGGGGCACAATTGCACGCGGCTTATCCTGCAGCACGATCTCCTGCAGCTCGTGCTGGGGGCGGCCGAGATACCGTCCCTCGACGTTCATGATGTAGATCGAGTCGCGATGGCCCTTAGTCGTAATGAAGCCGACGTCCGGCACGTTGCCCATCACGAGCGCATTCAGCGAAGAGGTTGTGCCATGGGCGACGTAGTTCGTCTCAGTCAGCAAGTCCCGCGTCGAAGTGCCGAGCTGCTTCGCCAGCAAATCGATCGCGATTTTCGCACCTTCGCCGTAATCCGGCGGCGTGGAAGGTGTTTTCGACGACGCCATGCTTCCGTCGGAATGGATGAGCACCGCATCGGTGAATGTCCCGCCGACGTCGATGCCGATGACGTGTCCCATGTCTGATCCTCACCCATTCTGCGGTCGGGCCGACGTTTCGGCTCCGTGGTCACCACATTTGAATCCCAACGCCCGGGGCAGGCCGCCCCGCCAAGATGTCAGGCCGCGTTCGACACAGGCTCGCGCAACGCTGCCTCCTGCTGCAGCTTCTCGGCGATGATCGCGCGGAGCATCGGCTTGGAAGGCTTGCCCGACGACGCGATCGGGAAGCCCTCGACGATTTCGATCCGCTCAGGAAACTTGAACTTCGCGAAACCCATCCCGTCCAGATGCTTGGCAATTTCGCCGACGCTCAACGTATCGGCTCCGCGCGTAAGCATGACGAACGCGCACATCCGCTCGCCGTAGGCAACGTCCGGCATGCCGACGCACATCACAGAAGTTACCTTTGGGTGCTCGCACATAGCCAGCTCGACCTCTGAACAATTGATCTTCTCACCGCCGCGACTGACGACATCCTTGACCCTGCCCTCGAACGAGACGTAGCGCTGCCCGTCGATCACGTGCCAACGCATTAGGTCGCCGCTGCGATAGTATCCGTCGACCGTGAACGCGCCGGCGTTGTGCTCCGGCGCGTTGTAGTAGCCCCTGATTGTGCTGGGGCCACGGATGATCAGCTCTCCCACTTCTCCCGGACCGACGTCATTCTGCGTGCCCGGCTCCACAAGCCGGATCTCGTCCTGGGGGGACACGGACCGGCCGACAGTTCGTGTGATGGCCTCGGGCGGATCCTCCCGGCGCGTGTGGCACAGCAGTCCCTCGGTCATACCGTAGAGCGTGTAGGCTGGCGCGTTAACCATCCGGCTGAGCTCGGCTGACTTGTCGATGCAGATCAGCCCGTAGGCATCCTTGAAAGTGTGCTCGTCGATCGCCCCGTTCTCGATCAGGCGCATGATATGGACAAGTACGATCGCACACCAGTTGGGGCGACGTTCCTGGATGATGTGCTGCATCGATTCAAGATCGCCACGCGGCGCGATCGCGACCTCGCCGCCGATGATCAGGGCCGGCAGGGAAAAGCAGGCCATTGGCATGTTGTGTAGCATGGGGTTTGGGGTGAAGCTGACTAGGGTCTCGTCGAACCCGAAGTACTCGACAATGCAGCGTGCCGAGTTGACGTACTCGTTGTGAAAGCGCGGAATGATCTTGGGCGTGCCGCTGGTTCCACCCGAAAGCTGGAAGATCGCAACCTGATACGGATCCAGGGTGGTGCGGATCTCGGCCACGGTTGCGCGCGCCTCGTCGGGGTCCTCTGCCAGCGCTAGTTTGTCCAACGAGTGCGTGCCCTCGTGCTCGACGCCGTCGTCGCGGATTGTCAGGATGTGCTGCAGTGTAGGCAGCTCCGACCGCATGTTGCGCGCGAATTCGATCAGGTCGAAGCCCCCCGTCGAAGGCGCTACGATGTAGCCCTTGGCGTCCGCCTGCCGTCCGATCTGCCCAATCTCGTTTCCACGATGGGCGGCGAGCGTGCAAATCGGGATCACGCCAGCTTTGAGGCAGCCGATGAAGGTAAGCAGGAGTTCCTTGGAATTCGCCGCCTGGAACAGCACGCGATCGAGCGGCTTGTACCCAAGTCGATGCAGCGCTGCAGCTATCCGGTCAGTCATGACGGATGCCTTGGCGTACGTCATCGTGACACCGGGCTCAGAAAAGGCGACACGGGTCGGCCAGCGCCGGCATGCGGCCTCGAACACGTCCGTCAGCGTCTCATCGGTCAGTACGCCCTCCGCGGCGTAGTGATCAATCGCAGACTGCGGCAGGTAGCTAACCCCCGCCATCGGGTACTTAACGCCTGCCAAGACCTCGTCCTTCCCATTTTAACTATCCGAGGCTTATTCTGCCTCCTGACGCCAGAGACGATAAACGGACGTTTGTGTCGGGTCAAGCTGTGCAGGCTGTTCGTGGCCGCTTGTTGGTGTAAAGGTCTGCAGACGGTTGGATTATCAAAGGTAGGTGGGCAGCGTGGCGGCGAAGGCGTCGGAGGAAAAGCGGGCGATGAGAGCGGGCAAGGCCAGCGCAAGGCCCGTACCAGCCGTCAAGCCGGAGACGTCAGTGACGGTAATTGCCGAGTCGGAAGGGCGCTCTGTGCGACCGCACACCGCCCGTGTACGCCGCGCCATGCTGGACGCCGCGGCCGAACTTTTCGCGGCGCGAGGGTTCGCCGGGACCAACCTGCGTGACTTGGCTGACGCGTTGGGGATGAGCCGGCCGGGACTGTACTATCACTTTCCGAGCAAGGAGAAGTTGCTCGAGGCCCTTATCGATGAGGTCACTGTCTCCGCCGAGCGGCAATTGAACGAGATGGCGACCAAGGTCGACCGCGATCCCGAGGACGCGTTGCGCCACGTCATGAGGGTGACGACCCAGTGGGTGCTAGACAATCACGTACTGTTCCGGATGCTGGATCGTTCGGAAGAGGACATGCCGGACGACATCCGTGCCAGCCACAACGTTTCTAAGAAGGCTATCCTCGAACATTTCACCCGTATTATCGTCAAGGGTATCGGGATCGGGAAGTTCCGCCCGGTCGATCCTCATGTCGCCGCGCTGACACTGGTCGGCATGCGCAACTGGGTCGCATGGTGGTTCAAGCCAGACGGCCGGATCTCGCAGACGGACATTGCTGACATGGTAGCCGAGATGGGCGTCCGCTCGCTCCTGCGCCCGGACGCCCATCGTTCGAGGAGCGATCGGATCAGCGACGTCCTCACTATCCTGAAGGAGGACGTCGCCCATCTCTCTCAACTGATCGCCGATTAGTCCTCAGGCGATGTGCCGTCACGTGGCTGCAGCAGGGGCGGATCGACGGTAGCATAGACCTTGATCTCTTGGAACTCCTCAATGGCTCGCGGCCCGCAGAGCAGGCCGACGCCGCTTTGCTTGAACCCGCTCTGTTCGAAATGCTCCGACAGCACGCCCCAGCAGTTCGTCCAGATGTGACCCGCCCTGATCGCCTTGCCGACACGGCGGCTGCGCGACGCATCGCGGGTGAACACGGAAGCGGCCAGCCCGTAGTCGGTCGCGTTGGCTCGAGCGACCGCGTCGGCCTCGTCGTCGAATAGCTCGAAGGTCTGTACTGGCCCGAACAGCTCTTCGCGGACGAGGATCGAGTCGATCGAGTCCACCTCGACCAGGGTCGGCCGATAGAACGCCCCCGACATCAGCGGTCCCTCCAAGACTGGCCCGCCGCGGACAAGGAAGCGGGCGGCGGTGCCTGCCTGCGACACCTTCTGGTCGACACGGCGAACGCTGTCGGCGTCGATCAGCGGACCGAGTTGCGCCTCGGGATCTTCGCTGTCGCCCAGCCGGACGTGCGCGTAGGCTTCGACCAGCGCCGTCCGGAGAGCGTCGGCGATGCCGCGTTGCACAAGTACACGCGAACCCGTGCAGCAGAACTGGCCGTTCATAGCGACGAGCGCAATCACGATCTGCTGCACCGCGACGCTCAAATCCGCATCGTCGAACACGATCAACGGTGTCTTGCCGCCCAACTCGAGATTCATGCGCTTGAGCGTCTGGGCGCCCTTTGACGCGATCAGGCGTCCGGTTTGAGTGCTGCCGGTAAAGCTGATCCCATCGACGTTCAGTGAGTCCACCAGTTCGGACGCGCCGGCGCTGCCGCTCTCGGTAAAGATGTTCAGGACGCCCGGCGGCAGCAGGTCGACCGCGGCGACCGCCTCGGCGAAAAGGCCGTTGGTCAGCCCGGTCTGGTGCGGCAGCTTGAGGACGACGGTGCAGCCCGACGCGAGCGCCGGGCCGATTGCGCGGATCGACAGGATCACCGGCGAGTTCCAAGGAGAGATGACCCCAACCACGCCTATCGGCTCGGGGACTGAACGGAAAAAGGTGCCAGGCGCCGTCTCCAAGGCCCGCCCTCCGGATTGCAGGAGCGCGCTGGCACCGGCATAGCGCAGCCATTCGACGGACCCGCGCACCTCCCACTGCGTCTGCTGATGGAGCTTGCCGCCTTCCCGGCAGAGCATGAGCGCTATCGCGTCGGCTCCCTCCTCCAGGCGGTCGGCTAGCAGAAACAGGGCGCGCGATCTGACCGAACGGTCCGTCGACCAGCCGGACTGATCGAATGCAGCCCTCGCCGCACGTATCGCTTGGCGCGCTTCATCGCCGCCCCCGTCGAAGAAGTCACCAAGTGCGCGCCCGGTCGATGGACTAGTAGAAGACCTGACCGTGCCCCCTCCGTGCCACGCGCCGTCGATCCAGTGGCGGCTGACCTTGTTTGCGTTCGTCGAATTCATGGATGTTCCTTTGCGTAGCGTGCGGCAGGTAGGGCTCAGGTGTCGCCGGCGAAGATGTCGAGAAAGATGGATGGCTTGAGATACGCGCCGTGGTCGCGTGGCTCATCAGCCTTGTGATCGATCGGTGCGGACGACGCTTGCTGATCCCGCGAGCCTCTTTGCGTTCCAGGTCTCGCTCAACCGCCGCTTCGCCGCTCTCGACGTCCAATTGTGCACCCTCGGATACGCACCCGCAATGAAGAGGCATTATCAGCGTCAACGTTGACTTGTAAACCCAAAAGCCGGATAGCGGACACTTGAGTCGAATATGGGAATTCCGGATGAGCATTGATCAGCCTGCACGGACCTTCCGCATTGGGCAGATCGTGCCCAGTTCCAACACGACCATGGAGACCGAGATTCCGGCGATGCTCCGTCGCATGGAGGCCGGCGGTGGAACCCGATTCACCTTCCATTCGAGCCGCATGCGTATGAAGCGCGTCACGAAGGACGAACTGGTCGCGATGGACCGCGACTCCGACCGGTGTGCGCTCGAACTGTCCGATGCGCGGGTCGACGTGGTGGGCTATGCTTGTCTCGTCGCAATCATGAGCATGGGCCACGGCTACCATCGCGAGTCCCAGCAGCGCCTTCATCGGCGAACGGTCGAGAACGGCGCGCCTACGCCTGTGGTGACCAGCGCCGGAGCGCTGGTGGACGGGCTGCGTGCCTTGGGCGCCAAGAAGATCGCTTTGATTGCTCCATATATGAAGCCGCTGACGCAGGTTGTTGTCGACTATATCGAGGCCGAGGGCGTGGAAGTGCTAGACCGCGTGGCGTTGGAGATAGAAGATAATCTCGCGGTCGGCGCCCGGGACCCGCTGGCGCTGATCGACATTTACCGGCGACTCAATCTAGCGAACTGCGACGCGCTCGTCCTGTCGGCGTGTGTGCAAATGCCGTCGCTGGAGGCGATCGCCATCGTCGAGAAAAGCGTCGGCATTCCCGTCCTTTCTTCGGCCGTGGCGACGACGTTCCGGATGCTGGAGGAACTGGATCTGCCAACTGCCGTTCCCGCTGCCGGGGCGCTGCTCAGTGGCGCCTATTCCTCCCGCCCCGCTCGCGCAGCAGATGCGGCCGCCTGACGATGGTAACGGCGGCACCCGAGACGCAGACGGCTGGCCTGCGCGGCGCCTATTGGGATCCCGAACGAGTGCCCGAGGGCGTGAGACTGTCGGTACACCCTCTTATCCTCCATGACGGGCAGGTCGTTTCGGCCTATCTGTACGCGCGCGGGGGCGAGAGCATTGCGGCCGTCATCGCTCATCCTCGTGAGCATCTGGTCGCTTACTATCTCGCCGCCGAGTTGGCGCGTCTGGGAGTGGCGGTGCTAATGCCAGCGCCGCGAACGGTCGGTAACGATATTCGGCTCGAACACGAGACGGCGATCGCAGACCTGGCGGCCTCCATGAACTTCCTGCGCCAGGCCGGCTATCGCCACATAGTGCAGGTGGGCAATTCTGGCGGCGGTCCGCTGTTCGCCTTCTACAACCAGCAGGCTCTCCTGGCGCCTGATAAACGGATTTCTCACACGCCTGCTGGAAAGCCCATCAGGCTGGCTGAGGTCGACTTGATCCCAGCCGATGGGATGGTCTTCGTTTCAGCGCACCTGGGCCAGGGCCGTTTGCTGATGAACTGCATCGACCCGTCGGTGGCCGACGAGGCTAAGGCGCTCTCGACCGACCCGTTGCTCGACCCTTTTAGTCCCGCCAACGGCTTCTCCGGCAAAGGTGCCGCTTACCCACCCGAGTTCATCTCGCGCTACCACCAAGCGCAGGTTGCACGGGTGCGACGCCTTGACGCGATGGCGCGCGAGCTTGTTGCCGAGCGGGCAGCCGCGCGCAAGCGGGCGACCGGGCAGCCCTCGACCGCCGATCGCAGGATTGCCGCCCACACCCCCATCTTTGAGATCTGGCGCACGGATGCGGACTTGCGCTGCTGGGATCTATCGATCGACCCGTCGGATCGGGTGCTCGGCTCGCTGTGGGGCGCGAACCCCGCTGCATCGAATTTAGGGAGCGTCGGCTTCGCGCGGATCTGCACCGCGGACAGTTGGCTTTCGACCTGGTCGGGCCTATCCTCGAATGCATCGATGGAGGCTTGCGCTCCCTTGATCGAGCAGCCCACGCTGATGATCGAATATAGCGGCGACGCATCGACCTTTCCGGCGGACAACGACGCGCTGTTCGGTTGGATCGGCACCGCCGACAAGCGGCGGCACAGCTTCCCCGGGGATCATCACGGCCGTCCTATCAGGCCGGGCGAGCCGAGTGCCAGGCCGCTAGCCGGTGCCGCCATCGGTGAGTGGCTTGCCGAGAAATTCCCCGCTTAGCTCCTCAGCACAGAAGGTTGGTGCACATGTTGACCGAGATGACATACGCAGACGTTGGGACCGCGTCGCCGGGCCCCTCTCCCCGGCTCCATGGCGTGCATCACACCGCGCGTCCCACCTGGAAACTGGCGGAGACTGTCGCCTTCTACCGCGAGGTGATGGGGCTGAAACTGGTTCATGCCATCTCCGCCCGTGGCTGGGGTCCGGAAACCCACCCGGACTTCCTGCATTTTTTCTTCGATGCGGGGGAGGGCAGCACGATCGCGTTCTTTTACTATTTGAATGAGGACAAGCCGACCGACTCAGTCGAGTCGGGTAGCTGGCTCTATAATTCGGTACATACGGCGTGGCGCGTGGAGACTGAGGCGCAGCTTATGGCGTGGCGGGAGCGCCTGGAAACTCTGGGCTTCAAGGTCATGCAGGCGGCGCACGAGATCATCGAGTCGATCTACGTAACCGATCCAAATGGCTACGTCGTCGAGATCGCGTGGCAGCGCCGTGACATCAGCGCCTGGGACGCGCAGGACGCCAGCCTGACCCTGGAGGCTGCGCTGCAACTCGAGGCGGAGCAGGGTCGCCGCCTCGAGGTCATGGACGAGGTCTGGCAGCGCAAGTCGCGGCTCGTTGACAACTTCTTGGCAGTCGCCGCGTAATGCCAAGCATCCACGTCCTAGACGTGCCCGAATTCGCAGGTCTCGTTAACGCCGCGCGGTCTGATCCCGATGTCGAGGTGAGCGCAGTCCGACGCGGCTACGTGACGATCAGCAGCAATCGCGAACTCGTCTTCGACCGGCGCCGCGTCGGTTTCAAGCCCGCAGTCTGGTACAGCTGCTGCAGCGGTGGCGTCCAGGGCACCATCGCCGAATACGGCCGCGATATCCTGCGGATCGTCGAGGGCAGTGCCGGGGGGTGAGGATCGCGATCGTTGCGGCGAGTCCCAAGGGGCTGCACGGTGCCCACAATATCTGGCGAGCTCGTGGTCGCCGTATTCTGGTAGGGAAGGCGGGAGCGACCTGGGTATTGAGGGCCGGGCTGCCCGCACTTGGAGTGACCGATGAGCGAACCACCGGAATATGTCGAGGCGCTGCTGTCGGTACGACCGATCATCATGCGCCGTCGGGTGCTTTGGAGCGAGTGCGACCCGGCGCGGGTCGTCTACAGCGGACGATTCTTCGACTACATGTTTTCAGCCTACAGCTGGTTCCTGCGACGGGTGATGAACGACGGCGAGACGCTAGACTCTCATGGGCTGGGCACGCCGATGAAGGCGGTCTCGCTTGAATTCCACAAAATGCTCCGTCCCGATGATTGGTTCGAGATCACTCTTGAAGTTGAGGGCATCCGGACCCGAAGTTTCGACCTTAGAGCTTTGGCGCGACTGGATGGCGGCGAGTTGGCGTTCACCGGCCGCATTTCTCCGATTTTCGTAAACGACTTGACCAAGACGAGCCAGCCTATGCCTGCTGCCTTTCGCGAAAAGCTGGAGTCATATCAAACGTCGGCCTCGTCAGGATGACTTTCGATGTGAATCGGTGAGGATATCGGAACGGATCGACGTACATTTAGGCATCTTCAGGACCGGCCTCATCGCCGATGTTTTTGGTACGAACCGTAATTGTTGGCACCGGCTCTTGCATGAAAGCCTCCCTTTGAATTCTCCGAAGCTGGGCTTGCCATAGCTTGCCGACAGCGTACTCAGTTTCGGACAACGATTTAAGGTCGCTGCTCGCCTTTTTGAGCACCCTTGTCCCCGCCCGCGGACGCGGTCGAAGCTGAGGCCGATAGCTTTGCACAGGAAGCGCTCATACCCGACGCCGTTTGGAAATCCGTGCACGCCGACTTTGGCACGGCAGAGGTCGCTGCACTCGCCGCTCAGGCGGGAGTCGCTCCGGCGATCGAGGCCGGACGCTGGCAGCGCGAGTTCCAGGACTATCGCCGCTTTGCGAAGACCGTGGGCCATGGCGAAGTCCGAAAGATCCTTATTCCCGGAACGGCAGGCCGATCCAATTAGGATTACGCGTCGGGCCGGCACGGCACTGGCGCTGGATGAACGAGCGCTTTCAGCCGGATCGAAACTCACTCCAGAAGTTGACGGGTTCGCGCTGCGCTGCCCGACTGATTGCGCAGCATCGGAAGGTTCATTTAGTGCGTCGACCTTCATTGGGGTATCCATCTGCTGAGGGCCGCGACGGCGTCAGGTGCCTTTCATGAACTCGATGCGGGGTCGTTGAGGAGATCGCCGAGGGAGTCGAGGCCTCGAGACGTGAACGCGGTGACGGACTCGGCGGTTCGTCGAAGCTGTCGATGACGCTGAGGCGGCCATCTTCGGGTTCCATCTGCTCGGCAAGCTCCTCGATAATCTCGATATCGACGCCATAGCTGCTTGCTGCGAACTTTGCTGTGAACACTATCGATCGGGCGGCCATCAGGCGGCCTTTGCGAGCGCGATCGGTGGCGTCCAGTACGCGCTCTGCTTCACCGACCTTCGCCATGCACGGGAGAGGTGGGCGGGGTCGCGGCCGGATCAGCGGAGCAGCGGACGTCATCGTGCCAGATCGCGCCCGTCTCGAGGTTGATGAGGCGCGACCCAACCGTGATGGCGAGTTCGAGGCGGTCGATCCTCCGTTCGACCCTTCTAACCGTACCTGGGAACGGGAAAGAAGTTCGCAAAATGCCCTGAACGGGTTTCTCCAGAAATCCGGCTGCGACGGTCTCCGGATAATCGAGGATCGGCATGCTGAGGCTGCCGCAGTTGGGGTCGATCGTGCCAGGCCGGAAGCACAGCGAGCTGTAGACGATCCGATCAGCCTGATGAAATTCGCCGCAGATCGTCCCGTTGCGCCAAATGAGCTTTCCCCAGACGGGCGAGCGTTCTCCTGGAAGCGCGAAGCAGACCTCGCGATCGACCGACAGTCTCCGCAGCAGCTCGGCTTCGCCTTCGCTGGCGGCTTTGATGAGCGAAGCGGCGACGTCATCGATGCGTCCGTGCGCTCCGAGCGCCTCGAGCGTGCCGCGCAATGCGCTTAGCCGGGTGTCCTGCGTGGCAGGGAAGCTCGGATCGTCGTCCTCGGATAGCTCAGTGTTCCACATCGTCTGGAAGACGCGACCCCACCGCAGGTCGTCTCCCATTCCGATGAACTCGAGGACGAAATCGTAGTCTCCGTCTGCATCGGGAAAACGCGCCCTGTCGATCCCGATGCCGACGAATTCCATCCCGCAACGTGCACTGACGGCTGCTGCGTGTCGTCGAAGGCCCTTCGCCCAATGAGCCATGTGCCCGCGATCGTTCCACATTCCCCGCATGGCCTCGGCGGTCGTTTCGGCGACGCGATGGAGATCTGCCTCGGTCGCTGCCGAGAAGATCGCGAAACGCTCATGGTCGAGGGCCAGTTGAAGCCACATGCCGCCAGCCAAGGCGAAGGGGGCGAACCTGAGCCCGTGGTTGATGCCATACCGCTCGAACGTAGTCGGCTTGGGGCGGCCAAGTACGCTCCACGGCTCTCCTCTTACCCGCTCGTCGATCAGTTCGAGCAGTCGAAAGAAGTTGGCACCCCCGACGGCGCGGGAAGCCGTCTCCCACGGCTGCAGGCCGCCACGGATTTCGTCCGGAACCCATCTTTCGCCGCCGATGAAGAACATACCCCCCAGGGCGAGTTGGAACTTCGTGCCGTTGGGCAGTCTAGACTCGCCGCCGCGCTCTGCCTGTTCGGCAGTCGCGACGTATGCCAGCGCCGCGATCGTCCGGTCTTCGGCGTCGAGCGCCGTCTGAAGCAAGGCGTCACCTCCGCCAGCGCACCGGAGGTCGATCATAAGAATGTCCGTCGTGCGTTCGACCATGCAATCGTCGAACGTCGGCACACCGCCGCGTAACGCCGCGCGCACGCGCCGTTCGACCTGCGATCTTGCCGGACCGCTGATGCCGATATGGTCGCTCATGTCGCCGCGCTCCGAACTGGAGAATGGGTCATAGGATCGTGCCGACGATCTCGGTATGCATTTCCGCTTCGGGCGCCTCAGACTTGCGGCAAGGCACGCAGTGGCAGAGCCCGTATCCCATCCAGGACGACGGCCGTCGCCCGACAGTCATCCTCGTTCTAGTCTAGAATGCGCTGCCGCGTCGCGGGGTCGCGCCTGTTGACCCATCGGTGGTACCACTCGATGGATGCAGCCCCTGACGGGTCGCTGTTGCGCCAGGCGAAGCCGAGGTGCTTCGCTAGCGGGCGTCATTACGGTTGTGGATCGGCGTCGAAGCGTACCCCCGGGTCGTTGAGGGTGCAAGCCTCTCACATTCATGGCGAAACCGCGAGAAGGGTTGGGTCACAATCGGCGCCGATCGTGAACCCACCCAAATTGCACGCTGTGTTTCAATTACAGATACTTACGCTTCATAACCGGGGTCACGCTTCGAGGCCGATTTCCAAGCCTCACTTGCTGGTCATTGACATGTCTGCCCGGCATCGCCCGCCTCTCCACATCGAAGAGCCGAACATGCCGCGCAGAGCCCGCAGGTGAAGCCGAAGCGGTTGGTGGGGTCGCGCTCGGGCTACGCCCTCCCGAGACCCCACCAACCGCTCATCCTAGTTGTCGCTGAAGCGCTCATCTTTGTTGTCGCTGGGCACGCGGGGACGGTGCGGGGCAGACGAGCTTACCTGCCACGAGTGCAGCGCCGTCCTCAACCTTCCGCCTGAGTTGGCCCGGTGCCATCGAGCGCCGCCATAGCCTCGTCGGGGAGATTCAGCGACGCAGCAGCGAGGTTTTCGCGCAGATGGGCGATTGAGGACGTGCCAGGGATCAGCAGAATGTTGGGCGAGCGTCGTAGCAGCCATGCGAGTGCTACCTGCATGGGCGTGGCTCCCAGACGTGCGGACGTGTCAGTCAGCGCCTTCGATTGGATCGGGTTGAAGCCGCCGAGCGGAAAGAACGGGACGTAGGCGATCCCGTCCGCTGCGAGCGCATCAATCATCACGTCGTCGTCGCGGTGCGCGAGATTGTAGTGATTCTGCACGCAAACGAGGTCGACGACGGCACGCGCCTGCTTCAACTGCCCGAGCGTCGCGTTGCTCAGCCCGATATGTCGGATCAACCCTTGCTCTCTAAGCCTGGCGAGCGCAGCGAGCTGCGGCTCGACTGGACCCTCCGCAGGTCCATGATCGGCACCGCCTCCCAACAGACGCATGTTGACGACGTCGAGCACATCGAGACCGAGGTTTCGGAGGTTTTCGTGCACCGCGACTGTGAGCGCCGCCGCATCCTGCGCCGGGTTCCAAGATCCATCGTTGCCACGCAATACACCGACCTTAGTCACGATCGTCAGACCGTCGCGGTAGGGGTGAAGCGCCTCGCGGATAATCTGGTTGGTTACGTGCGGGCCGTAGAAGTCGCTTGTGTCGATGTGATCCACCCCATTCGCAACCGCCTCGCGCAGTACAGCCAATGCCGCGTCGCGGTCCCGCGGTGGCCCAAACGCGCCAGGGCCGGCGAGCTGCATCGCGCCAAAGCCAATCCGCTTCACGCTGCGGTCGCCAAGCTGGAAGGTGCCCACTTTATCTATACTTTGCATATCACGTGTTCCTAATTCGAGTACAAATGTTTTTTAGAGATTTCCGTTATCGACCAATTGAAGCTGCGGGCAGTTAGTCGTCAAGACTCGCCCAGACTCGAGCTATCTTATGATAATATTGCATATAAATGCCCTACCTGCGAAGTTCGTTTGCCGACGGCCTCGCCTTCACTCGTTAATCTTGACGAAGCTATGAGTCGACAGCGCCCCAAAGGGTAGTGACGCCAGGGGCCCGCCCACGTCGAGCGATCCTAGATCAACCGGGAAGAACCCCGCAGCTTCGATGATCCCACCCACCTCCGCCTTTGCGGCGACATCGTCGCCGGAGTAAAACAACACTCTCTGTCCGCCGGACACTTTTGGTTCAAGCAGGGCCTCGCCCGGGTTGTGGTTAAACGCCTTTACAACTCGTGCGCCGGGAACGAATTGGCTGAATACTTCGCTCGAATACTTTTCCCCAAGATCGACCGACTTGATGCCGTACACTGCAAGAGGATTGCGCGCGTCCGTCGCGTCCGGCGAATCTGGAGCGAGGAATTCCACCGCGTTAGTGCCATCAATGACAACGCGCCCGTTCCAAGCCGGCAGAGCACTCAATGCGCCTTTCAAATCGACCCAACGCAAAGCCACCAAAACAATATCCGCGCTCGCGGCTTCTTCAACGGTGCCGGCCTTAATGGAAGCGCCAATCTCCTCTACAAATGTCGAGAGCGATTCTGGACCGCGACTGTTCGATATAGTAGCCGATATCCCCTTCTTCGCGAGAGCGCGTGCGAAGTTCGAGCCGAGAGTGCCGGAACCGATGATACCAATCGACATGTTTTAGACTCCTTCAATTGATTAAGTCCAGGTTTCAACGTTGCGACGTCGCGGTATCGATATGTCCTCCCGACGGCTACGACGCGAACATCAACAATGAGGATTGCCGGCTTGGCTTGCTGTTGAGTGATAGTCGCATGCTCACTTGGCTAGGGTTTCACAAGCAAGTGGATGACGCCGTCCGAGGTTACGGCAACGCTTCGGACAATGGCATAATAACCCCAACCATTGTCGCGCAGGACCATCTTCGAACCTGCTCATCCTCAAGACATGGGTCTCTGGACTAGAGCATTTCTTCGTCGCGCCATGGCGGTACAGGCTAGTCTGAAAAGCAGCAACATCGGATCGGAGTTGAAACCTAAGATCTTCTCAGGAGACTTTGTATTGTCCGCCATCAACGGGAAGAGCTTGGCCGGTTATGAAAGACGCGTCGTCGCTGGTCAGAAAGCCTACCGCACCAGCGATATCCGTCGGTTCCGCAAATCGTTTGATCGCCTGCCCTTGCCAGGTCGCACGTTTGACGTCCTCGGGCATGTCCTGAACAAGGCGAGTGTTAGTAAGAGAAGGAAGCACAGCGTTTACAGTGATACCTGAGTCCGCAACATCGTTAGCCAATCCGCGGACAAAGCCGATGACTCCCATCTTCGATGCCATGTAATGACTCATGCCTGGCACAACGATTCCAATTGAATTTGAAGATATATTTACAAATCGTCCCCACTTATGCTCCCGCATTTGAGGGACGAATTGCTTGGCACTTAGAAAATGGGCATCTAAATTGACGGAGAAGGTCTTCTTCCAGTTCGCGAAGTCAAGTTCGTCGATGGGCATCTGGTTGCCAATACCTGCATTATTCACTACGATGTCGGTATTACCGAACCGCTGCATAGTCATCTGGTCGATGCGCTTCCAGTCGTCCGCACTTGAAACGTCGGCGGTGATAATCAGGCTCTCTGCAGGCAGCATGCGAGCGGTGTCATCCGCTTTATCCATATCGACTAATACGATCTTAGCACCATGGGCCGCCAGTTTTATGGCGATAGCTTGACCAATACCGCGCGCAGCGCCGGTAATGATGGCAACTCGACCCTCGTGCGTTAATTGCGAACCCATCATCCTAGTTCCTTCATTATTATTGGCTAGCTGCTGTGGGCCGCCCCTAGGGCGTCGTACCTCATACTGGGACAACGCTGAAATGTGAGCGCCCGATTTGGCCGCCTTAATGGCCGAGGGCGCACACGATCTACCGACCCTTGAAGATTGGAACGAATTGCTCGCGCTGGGCGGCCACGATTTGCGGTCGCATCGCGCGCAGCGCCTCGATCTTTTGCTCACCTAAAATGAGCGCCTCTGCGCTGGAATGTACTGAATAGCGGCCAAGCACCAGATCATGTGGATGTGCGATGGCGGAGCCGACGACAAAGGTTGCGGCTTCAGAAGTGCTGGCGCGAAATGTCATCACACCTTCTTTATCAAAGACGGCCATATCACCTGCGCGCAACGGTGAGCCGACATCGATCGTGCCAGCGGCAACGGCGACGAACGCAACGCTATGTCCTCTCGGCGGGCTATAGGTCCAACGTTCACCTGCCTTGAGCGTGACGAGCAGGTAGTTGATGCCGTCTGGTGCAGCGACGGGGCTTCTGACGTGCTCATATTCGCCTAGGATAACCCGCGCTGGCCCAATCTGCGGGACGCGTTGCGCCTCCACAAAAAAACTTTCGACTGAACCGTTCTCGAGCTCGGGCGGGAGTGCGATCCACAACTGGAATCCGCGAATTCGGCTCGTGGTGCCGCGTGACATCTCCTGGCCATGCCAGACGCCGCCGCCGGCGCGCATCCATTCAAACCCACCATAAGCAATGGTTCCCCTCCCGGCGTCGGGATCATCGAAACGCACGTCGCCTTCCGTCAGAACTGTGATGGTGGCGATCCCGGAGTGCGGATGGACCGGCATGGCGCCAATCGCGTCACCGGCGGCCTCGAAAAGGTCGAGAAAGACGAACGGCTTCAGTCGCTCGCCGAGATCAGATGGGCTCATGAGCCGTACGATACCGCCATGGCCATTTCCGCGCGTTGTGTGCAAGACCCGGCGCTCTGGTGTAGCCGCTGCGCTCGCCGTGTGCTCTTCTAATGCGATCACCACCATCATCGTCCTATTGATCGGCAGGCAGCCATGCCCGCTTCGTGAAGGACTTAGTTGGGCAGGCGATCCTCTTTGCAGTAGCGGAGCTTTTTAGGACTCAGCGTCCAGCCGCAGCGACTGATCGACTCGTATCGCAATCGTCGAGGTCGCCTTATCTGCGATCGACAGGACCGAGAACCTTCGGCAACTCCCTGGCAAGATGATCCAAAAAAACTCGGACCGACGGTAGCACTCCATCGCGAAACGGAAGGACCGCGGTGATCGAGGCCTCGCCGGCCCGCCAACCGGGCAGCACCTGCACGAGGGTGCCGTCTCTTTCATCGATGTGGCAGATGAAGGCCGGGAGCGCGGCAATGCCGATCCCGTCCAGAGCGACCTGCTTCAACATGACCAAGTCGTTTCCGGCGATCCGCGGATCTACGGGGAATGCCCGCTCTCCCATTTCCGCATGAAGCAGCCGCCATGTCGGAGAATGACCTGGACTGAGCATCATGATCAGGTCGTGGTCGCTCAAGTCTTCTGGCGTGTGCGGCTGCCCGCGCAGTTGGAGATAGGCCGGGGAGGCAAAGAGCAACCAGGGTCCTCGTGCAAGCACGCGCTGGACAAGTCCGGAGTCCGAGAGCGGCCCTCCATGAGCACGGATGGCCAAGTCATAGCTGCCGCCGACGATATCGATCTGTTCGTCACTGATGTGCTGGACCATCTTGATCTTGGGGTGATCACGCACAAAGGCCGGCACGATCAGGCGGAGCGCAAATAGCGACGTAGCGACCGCCGTTGTGTATTTGATGAGACCACTCGGTTCAGTCAGCCGTTGGCGCACGAGGTTTTCCGCCAAGTCCGCGTGGTGCAGCATATCGATGGCGTGCCGGTAGAACAGCGCTCCGGCGTCGGTCACACTCTGGCTGCGCGACGTCCGATTGATCAGACGGACACCTAACGACGTTTCGAGTTGCTGTAGGCGATGCCCGAGCGTGGATTTCGGTACGTTCATGGCTCGGCTGGCGGCCGTCAACCCGCCGCCATCGACCACCCGCACGAAATACCGAAAGTCGTTCAGGTCAAGCATGACATCCTCCCTGCGGGCTTCATGCCGGCCGCTGAGCACCATCGACCCCAACCTGTGATGGACACCGATAGGCGGCAGAGAGGCAGCGGGCACATCTACTTTTCGCAGTCCATCCAGCTAAAACACTCCGGCGCTGCCGTCCATCCTGTTGGACTTACCTTCCTGCATCGACGCTCTACTCGAACGACGCACGCGGCTTACGTATACCTGAAGGAAGCGCCGCCCCGATCTTCTGTGACCAGTTGGCCACGCCTGAATCTGCCCGGCTGCTCGATTAAATGCCATGCGGATCAGAGGAGCGGATAATGAAAACCGATGTCAGGCCCCAGGAGGCGACTACCCTGGCACTCAGCTGGATCGACGGCGACTGGACCGGCGGCGCGACGATACGTGAGTCGATCAATCCCGCTACCTCGGAAGTCATCGGCTCGTACGTCGATGGAGGAGTGGACGCCGCGGTTGCCGGAATCGTTGCTGCTAAGCGCGCATTTCAAAGGCCTGGTTGGTCTCGCGACCGCGTTCTACGAGCGCGCGTTCTCGGCCAGCTGGCGGACGCTTTCGAACGAAATCGCGACGAGCTTATCGAACTCCTTTCCACAGAAAACGGGAAGGTCAAAGCCGAAGCCACGTTCGAAGTCGACATGTGCGCGTCGAAGTTCCGCTATTTCGCGGGAGTTACGCGCACCGAGGCAGGGCGCGTCGTGGAGCCGCAGCCAGGTAAACTCGCGATGGTCATCCGTCAGCCCAAAGGCGTGGTAGGGATTATTGTGCCTTGGAACTCACCGATCATCTTGATGGTGCGCTCACTCGCGCCCGCACTTGCTGCAGGCGCCACGGTGGTTATCAAGATGCCGGGTCAGACGGCCCAGACGAACGCGTTGACCGCCAGGATCATGTCGGAAGCAGCCGACTTGCCTAAGGGCGTTATCAACATGTTCACAGACACCGGGGAGGGTTCAAGGCACCTGGTCGACTCTGCCGACGTTCCGGTCATCAGCTTCACTGGGAGCACCGCTACCGGTCAGGCGATCTCGGCGGCGGCCGCGCCGAACCTCAAGCGACTAGGCCTTGAGCTTGGCGGGAAGACACCCATGGTTGTCTTCGACGATGCCGATTTGGAGATTACGGTGCCGGGTCTGGAGAAGGCTCTGACGGTCTTTGCCGGTCAATTTTGCGTCACCGGCTCGCGCGTGCTGGTTCAGAGCGGGATTGCTGAAGCGCTTCGCGAGCGGCTGGCAGAACGGTTCCGCGTACTCAAGGTCGGTCCCGCAGCCGACTTGAGCAGCGACATGGGACCGATGATCGACAAGCCCAATGTCGAGCGGGTCGACAAGGTTGTCGAGAAGGCAATCGCGGAGGGTGCCAAGGTTGTCGTACGAGGTGGACCCATCACGGAGGGCCCCCTATCGAGAGGTGCGTTTTTTCGGCCGACGCTGCTGACGGTAACTGATCCGTCGATGGACATCGTGCAAAAAGAAACCTTTGGTCCAGTTATGACGATGCAAGTTTTCGAAACGGAAGCCGAGGCTGTCAAACTCGCAAATGACAGCGCCTACGGTCTGGGCGCAAGCGTCTGGACGCTCGACGTCACTAGAGGTCTGCGCGTCGCTCGGGAGATCGACGCCGGGGTTGTGTGGATTAACGAATGGGCTGCTCTTTCTGACGAATCGGAGGAAGGCGGTTTCAAGCATTCGGGGCTGGGGCGGCTTAACGGTGCGAGCGCTATCGAGGATTTCTGCGAGCTGAAAACGATCACGATCAGCCCTGGCGTGATAACCGCCTAGCCAATCGGACCGTTCTTGGACAAATCGTGTCCGATCGATCGTCGCAGCGACGCGGTTTTCTTTCCGCTCGATCTCTCGAATTCCGCTCGGCGGTTCGCGGGGGCGTTGAGATGGCCTTGGCCAATCCCCTACAGTCTTACCACTATCTAAAGGAGACGACAGTTGACGAAGATATTGGTGCTCTATTATTCGTCTTATGGTCATATCGAGCAGATGGCCAACGCGATGGCCGAAGGCGCGCGCAGCGGCGG
Source organism: Polymorphobacter sp. PAMC 29334 (assembly GCF_019431245.1). Taxonomy (NCBI): domain Bacteria; kingdom Pseudomonadati; phylum Pseudomonadota; class Alphaproteobacteria; order Sphingomonadales; family Sphingosinicellaceae; genus Polymorphobacter; species Polymorphobacter sp. PAMC 29334. The sequence continues at coordinate 1,484,828 of NZ_CP080243.1, forward strand.
CGCCGACGTGGATATTCGCCGTGTCGCTGAGACGGCGCCGCAGCAGGTCGTCGAGGCGGCCCACTTCAAAACCGACACCGCTCACCCCGTCATCGAAGGACCGGATGCGTTGAAGCAGTACGACGCGATCATCGTCGGTGCGCCGACCCGTTACGGCCGGATGCCGAGCCAGATGGCGGCATTCTGGGATACCACCGGTGGGTTATGGTTTACTGGCGGGTTGATTGGCAAAGTTGGCGGAGCCTTCACCTCGACCGCCAGCCAGCATGGTGGCCAAGAGACGACGTTGTTCTCGATCATCACGAATCTGATGCACCACGGCATGACAATTGTGGGCCTCGATTATGGCTTCCAAGGGCAGATGGGCGTGGACAAGGTCCGGGGTGGCTCGCCTTACGGGGCGACGACGATCGCGGACGGCGATGGTAGTCGGCAGCCTGGTGCTGAGGAACTGGATGCGGCTCGCTATCAGGGCAAGCGCACTGCCGAGACGGCTGCAAGATTGAAAGGCTGACAGCCTCTCCGACGGTTGTAGCATGATCGTCATGAGGAAGTTGTCGAGCATGATCTGGACTCGTTGATGCAGACAGCAGCAACGTGGCTCACGACGGTCACGACAAATGCCCGAACGACAGTGGTCGGCGAGATCAAATCCGTTTTCGATCGCGACTGACCAGTGTTTCGTGTTCAATCCTAGCGACTGGTGTTCGTCCCACCGGTTGGACTTACCTAACCGGCATGAACGCCTGTTCGGATGATCGGCGACACCTCATCTCGATTGCAACAGGAGTGCTGAGGCATTCCGTTCCGCAACCATGAGGCTGCGGAATCTTCAGCTCGGGACTCAAACACGATGATAACGAGAAGAGGCCTGCTTTCGGCTGGTGCTACCACAACTGCTGCAGCGCTGACGAACACCCGTGCCGATGCGGTGGTGCGCAAAACAGATGTCATCATCGTCGGCGGGGGGTCGGCCGGGGCTGTGCTTGCCGCCCGACTTAGCGAAAACCCCCACCGCCAAGTTCTTCTTCTCGAAGCAGGTCCGAACTTCACCCCCGACCGCTATCCGTCGAGCTTGACCGATGCTGCGGTTGTCGCAACGCCGGATTTCGACTGGCACTACCACAGCGACGACAAGGCAAAGCTCGGCCACGACATTCCGGCGCCGCGCGGCCGGGTCGTCGGTGGCAGCTCTGCGGTCAACGGTACGGTGGCAATGCGCGCCCGTCCGGCCGACTTCGCGCGCTGGAGTGCTCGCGGGATCGAAGGCTGGTCATGGGAAGACGTACTTCCAGTGTACAAGGCGCTGGAGAACACGCCGACCGGCGAAACTACTTGGCACGGCCGAACCGGACCTTTTCCGATCCGCCAGCGTGCGACTGACGAGCTGACAACGTCGTTGCTTTCCTTCGTTCTGGCGGGACGGGCGACCGGTCTCGCGGACGTGCGCGACTTCAATAGCGACGTTGTGGACGGGATCGGCACCTATTCCCTGAATGTCGTCGACGGGGTGCGGATGAACACCGGCATGGTATATCTGACAGCGGCTGTTCGCGCCCGACAGAACCTTACAATCCGCGGCGGCGCCGAAGTCGATTGCTTAGAGTTCGACGGCAAGCGAGTGTCTGGAGTTCGCTTGGTGACGGGGGAGGTCGTGCCCGGCGGCGAGGTGATCCTGTCGGGTGGCACGTTCGGCAGTCCGGCGATCTTGATGCGATCAGGCATCGGCCCGGCCGCGCACCTGCGCGCTCTTGGCATTCCCGTGCTAGCCGATCTCGCTGTCGGTACGCGTCTGCAGGACCATCCGTTCTACTACAACGTCTATGCGCTGAACGCGTCGCACAAGGCTATGCAGCCCGCCGCCGGAGCGCTGGTCTGGAAGGGTTCTGCAGGCGCCGCCTCTGGCGACTTGGACCTCCAGCTTTCGGCCACGCACTTCTTCGATCCGCACGCTAGTCCCACGGGTGGAGCGATTGTCTTGGCAGCGGCAGTCACATTGCCGAAGTCAGTCGGCTCATTTAGGCTTGTGTCGCGCGACCCCCGCATCGCGCCGCGGATCCACTATAATTTCTTTGAAGATCCCGGCGACCTCGACCGTATGGTGGAGGCGGTCAAACTTTCTCGTGAAATCGGCATGACGGAACCATTCGCGGCGACGATCGATCACGAGATGATTCCTGGACCGAAGGTCGCAAGTGATGCCGCTCTGCGGGCCAACATTGTCGCGAGCGTCGCGGCCTATCAGCACCCGACATCGACCGTTCCGATGGGGACTGATACGGACCCCGATTCGGTCGTCGATCCTTGGGGGCGGGTCCGGGGTTTCAGCGGGCTTCGCGTGGTCGATGCCTCCATACTGCCCGATATCCCTTCGGTCCCGACCAACGTGACCACGATCATGGTGGCTGAAAGGATCTCCAGACGCATAGGGACATGACACGCAAAACTGGGGCAGCGAAGAGGGCGGGTTATACTGCAGGTTCTCTCAGAGAAGCGCGTGACGGCGTCCGTGTGCTTGGGTATCGCCAGCGGACATTGGAGGGCAGGGCCGCTCAAATTCAGTCGGGCAGCCGTAGCCGACGAAATGCAATTCGCCTTTGCTACTGGTCGCTGCCAAACGCGCAACCGATCATATTTCGATGACGACCGCGGAGTTGTGATTGCGTTCGGTGCGGGTCCCCGCAACCAACTACATCACAAATCCCCTGCCACTACGTGGCGGGGGATTTGTTTTTTGGCGATGGCGCTAAAGCTCGCAGCGTCACATAGCGGGTATCGAAATACTCGTTCACTCGCGGGAGCAGCGAAGGGGCTCGCGCCCGTCGTAGCTTGTGGACGCTGCGCTTCCCGTGCACGCTGCGAGCCACGCTAAACCCCGGTATGTCTGCGCCGATGGTCGCTGTCGCCGGGCGTCAGCAAAGGGCAAGACACGACTGTTCACTATTCCGCCGTGAAACCAGCGACGCGAGCGGGCGTCCGGGCCAGTGCCGCCGCTTTTCTATTATCTGACCGGTTCGACTGCTGGTATTCATCCGGCGAAGGCCGCGGCGGGGTCAGCTGTCTTTCATGAACTCGATGCGGCGGTCGTCAAGGAGATCGCCGAGGTAGTCGAGGCCTCGGGGCGTGAACGCGGTGACGGACTCGGCTGCTTCGTCGAGGCTATCGATGACGCTGAGGCGGCCATCTTCGGGTTCCATCTGCTCGGCAAGCTCCTCGATGACCTCGATATCGACGCCAAAGCTGCTTGCCGCGAACTTTGCGGTGAACACCATTGATGGGGCGGCCATCAGGCGGCCTTTGCGAGCGCGATCGGTGGCGTCCAGTGCCACGGCAGCAGCTGGTCGAGGTGCTGCGCGGGGTGGCCGGCGATGCGGGCGAGGACGTCGGCGAGCCAGGCTTGGGGGTCGACGTTGTTGAGCCGGGCGGTCTGGATCAGCGTGTAGAGGACGGCGGTACGCTCGCCGCCGCGATCGGAGCCGCAAAACAACCAGGCCTTGCGACCGAGCGGCACGCAGCGCAGCGCGCGTTCGGCAGCGTTGTTGCTGAGGCAGACCCGGCCGTCGACGAGGAACCGGGTGAACGACGGCCACCGGCGCAGCATGTAGTTGATCGCTTTGGCGAGGTCATGGTTACGCGACAGCTTCGCCAGTTGAGTGGTCAGCCAGCTGTGGAGGTCGTCCATCAGCGGCGCGCTATGTTCGATGCGGACAGCGAGGCGCTCGACCGGAGGACGCCCGTTGATAGTGCGCTCGATCTCGAACAGCGCGTCGAGCTTCTGCACGGCCTCCAGCGCGATCGGGTAGACCAAGCCGGCGTGCTCGCCGCGGCTCTTCTTCCGCGCCGCGCCCTCGACGTCGGCAAGCTCGAAGAACTTGCGCCGGGCGTGGGCGAAACAGCCCGCTTCAACCACGGGGCCGGGCAGCCGGCCCGGCCGGTAAAGCTCATTGTAGCCGGCATAGGCGTCGGCCTGCAGGAGCCCCGACCAGGTGGCGAGATGGGCACGCGGATGTTCGGCGCGCCGGTCGCGGGCGTAGTGGAACAGCGCCGCCGGCGGTGCCGGACCGGCGAACGGCCGGTCGTCGCGGACGTAAATCCATAATCGGGCGGTGTCGGTCTTGCCTCTGGCCATCACCGGCACCGTGGTATCGTCGCCGTGCAGGCGCTCGGCGGCGAGGATATGGGCCTCGATCAGCCGGTAGACCGGCATCAGGGCGAAGGTGGCGGCACCGACCTGGTCCGCTAGGGTCGATATACTCAAAGGTACGCCTTCCCGGGCGAACCGGTCGGCCTGCCGGTTGAGCGGCTGGTGCTGGCCGTACTTCTCGAACAGCAGCATGGCGAGGAAGCTGGGTCCGGCCCAGCCACGCGGCACGACGTGGAACGGCGCCGGCGGCTGCGTGATCGTCTCGCAGTCCCGGCAGGCGAACTTCTCGCGCACGGTCTGGATCACCTTCCACGTGCGCGGAATCACCTCGAGCGTCTCGGTGATATCCTCGCCGAGCTTCGACAGCCGGTTGCCGCCGCAGGTCGGGCACGAACAGGGCGCGACGAGGACGACACGGTCGCGCGGCAGGTGCTCGGGAAACGGCTTGCGGACGAGCGGCTTGCGCTCGAAGCTGCGGACGCTGGCGGTCTTCTCGGCCGCGGCTACAGCGACGAGGGCATCCTCGCTGGCGTCGGCTTCGAGCTCCTCGAGTTGCAGCTCCATCTGGTCGAGCAGCCGGCGCGTCCGTTCGGCGCTGGCGCCGTACTGCTCGCGCTTCAGCTTGGCGATCTGCAGCTTGAGATGCGCGATCAGCGCCGCAGTGGCGCTCTCCCGTGCGTTGGCGTTGGCGAGCTTCGCTTCGGCCTCGTCGGCCCGCAAAACGGCTGCCGTAGCGAACGCCAGCAGCGCTTCCATATCGTTGGGCAAAGCAGAAATGGCGGTGACCACGAGGCCGAGTGAATCACCCGGCACGCCTTCCTGCAAGGGCAAAATGCAGGGGCGAACGGCTTATCCAGCGCTCTGCGGCCGCCAACTATACTGCGGGTTACGCCAGTCGATCCCGTCGAGCAGGCACGCCAGCTGCGAGGCGGTCAGGGCCACGATCCCGTCGGTTGCCGATGGCCAGATGAAGCGGCCCTTCTCGAGCCGCTTGGCATAGAGCGACATCCCGATCCCGTCGTGCCAGACAATCTTTACCAATGATCCGGCGCGTCCGCGAAAGACGTACAGGGTCGCCGGCGAAAGGATCGCGGCGCAACGCCTGCTGCACGATCAGCGCCAGACCCTGCATGCCCTTGCGCATATCGGTGTGCCCCATCGCAATCCATACCCGCGCGCCCGGTGGGATCACCGCAGCACCCTCAGGGCTGCTGCCACGAGGACCGCCGACGCGCCTGGAAAGATGGTCATCCGCCGGCCGCGCCCGAGATCGACAACGAGCGCGGGACCAGATCCCGATCGCGGCGCGTCCGGGTCCGCCACCACGATCGCTTCGGCAAAGCCGGTAACCGACAGGTCGTCGGCAGACGGTGCCGTCTGCGCTGCCAGCTTCTTGCGCCAGGTGTAGAGCAAACCCGTCGAAATCTCGTGCCGCCGCGCTACGTCGGAGGCGCAAGCCCCTGGCGCGAACGCCTCCGTCAAGATCTGCAGCCGCTGCTCGTCACTCCAGCGTCGCCGTCGCTCCGGCCCCGAAAACACCGTGATCTGGCCCATCGACCACTCCTAAGCGCGCTCATACGAGTGCTCTTAAGACCGGTCGTTCGCCCATCCGACAAGGCGGCCCTCGCCGGATGGATACGACTGCTGCGTACTTGAAGCCGTCGCGGACGTGCGAGCCGGGTGGTGAGACAAGCAAATTATGGTGACCGACGCGAAGATCTACCGCCGGTTCGGAGCGGCCTTCTCGGGCACGCGTCCGACGCTTCAGCTCGGTGACAATGGCATCGACCGGCGTTGGCTGAATCGGCGGGCGTGGGGCACATCACCGTCTCGCTTTTATTCGCCTTTACGCCAGTCTGGGTCGGGATCGGCTTGATGTCGCGGTGGGGTGTCTTCGGCGCGATCGATACGTGGCAACTCGAGGTCTTCGGCTCGAACAACGTCATCCTGCTCGCGATGCTGTCGACGCCACTGATCTACGTACCGCTTGTCATCGCCCGGCCGGGACGGATCAACGGGTCGACCCCAATGCTGCTCGGGATGCGCCAGGCGTTCGATAATGACTTTGGCCCGCGGATCGTGAGCGATCCGAAGAAGGGCTTGGCGACGCTTCGGACGGCGCAGCGAATTGCCTTTGGAGTAATGGCGATTGGTGTCGTCGTCGTCGCTGCCGCGACGGTCAAATGGGTGCACGACGCCCGGTCGCCACATGCACGGTTGCCCAGCGTCGGCTATGCCACACTGATCGACCCAGCGACGTCGCTCCCCGAGGCGGCGACAGTCAAGGATGTCGTCGCCGATCGCTCTATACAGTGGGCGTATGATTTTACCGTGCGCCAAGACGCGCATCACGATGTCTATTACCCGCTGCGGCCGCTCGGACAGCCGGCGACTGCGCCAGTCGCGCTGGTTGAACGCGACCAGACAAGCCCGCAGTACGATGCCATGGCCGTGTGGAACATGGTCAATGCGCCCGGCGCGCGAGAGGGTGTGCCTGCCGTCCTCGGCACGTGGAAAGCCGATCAACTGCGCCGCGCCGGGTTTGTGCTGGCGCCGCGGGTGATCGTCCTGACGCGTCAGCAACTACACGGTCGAAGTCCCGACCCCGACCCATTCGACAATTTTCCGTTCGTCTTGGTGGGCATCGTCGCGCTAGTTCTCGGCGGCCTATTTGGTTTGAGATTTACGCGATTGCGACGGCTTCGCGACGGCACCAGTTTACGCTCTCTCAAGTAGCCGCGATGAAGCGACCCCACTCTGGCGTCGCAAACCACATCATCCTGGATTACGCCCGCTCGTCACGCATTCTGCCGCGACGAAACAACAGCGGTGCCGCAATAAGAAAGAGCAACGCGACGGAACAGTGAGTTACGCTAATCGGAGGATGGGTCAGGGCGCGAAGCAGCTCGCCCACTCCCACCGCAACGCAGATTATCGCGAGCCCGCGCTGCCATGATGTCCCGCGCCGCGCTTCCCGCCGCGCGGCCTCGACCACGCCGGGTGGAAACGGAAACATGATCAGCGTCTCGTCGGCTTCGTCGATGAAACCCTCCCGGGGATGCTCCTCGCCCATTGTCTGCGCATAGGACAACGACGTGGCGTGCCCGCCGGCAGTCCGCACATCGTCGGGCATCGGCTGCAGCATCGCATACGTTCTCGGCTCGGCCTCATGGGCGGTGTTATCGACCCTGTTCCCCTGCGCCACGGAGAGCGCACGCAAGGCCTCGACAGCTTCGCTCATAGACATTCCCTCCGACGCTGGTGGCGGCGATTTCCCGACACAGCCCGGGTCATACGCATATTATCGCGCGAGCCGGTGAAGAAAAAGCCCACTGCGACGGGAGGACCGCCTACTGCTTGGCGACGATCGAACGTCAGAAGGGCGTTATCCGGACGGTCGAGAGCCAGTCGGCGGCTAACCGGCGAGCGCCTCAACCTTGGCGCTGAGTTCGAGCCAGCGCTCTTCGGCCGCCGCCTGTTTCTTACGCGTGGCATCGGCCTCGGTATTAATGCGGTCGAACTTCTTCGGATCGCGAGCATAAAGCGCCGGGTCGGCGAGCGCGACTTCGGCCGCAACGATCGCCTTGGTCATCGTCTCGATCTCAGCCGGGAGCCCGTCGAGTTCGCGCTGTTCGATGTACGTCAATTTGACCGATTTGCGCGGGCCGCTCGCCGCCGCGGCCTTCGCCTGCGCGGCGGGTGATCGCGCAAGGAGGGCGACGCCGTCGCGCTTCGCCTCCCAGTCGGAATAGCCGCCGGCGACGACATCGGCCTTGCCCGACCCGTCGAGCACGACGACCGCGGTCACAGTCCGGTCGAGGAAGTCACGATCGTGGCTGACGATCAGGACGGTCCCGGCATAGTCGGCGATGACTTCCTGCAGCAGGTCGAGCGTTTCGAGGTCGAGGTCGTTCGTCGGCTCGTCGAGGATGAGCAGGTTCGACACGCGGGCGAACTCGCGCGCCAAGAGCAAGCGCGATTGCTCGCCGCCGGAAAACGTCTCGATCTTCGCGTCGAGAACGCCGGGGTCGAATAGGAAGTCCTTGAGATAGCCCGCGACATGCTTGCGAACGCCGCCGACGTCGACCCAATCGCCGCCGTCGGCGATAATCTGGCGGACGGTCTGGCCGGGCACCAGCCGTGCGCGCTTCTGGTCGATCAGGATCGCCTCAATCGATTTGGCGCGTCGGATGCGCCCGCTGTCGGGGGTGATCTCGCCGGTTAGCAGGCGGAGGAGGGTGGTCTTGCCGGTACCGTTCGGTCCGATCACGCCGATCCGGTCGCCGCGTTGGACCCGAAGCGACAGGTCGTTGATGATCGTCCGCTCGCCGAAAGTCTTGGTGACGTGCTCGGCATCGATCACAACCTTGGTCTTAGCGTCGTCGGTGACCATCGCCAGCTTGGCGACGCCGACCGGGCCGGTCATCGACTTGCGCAATTCACGCATCTCGCCGAGCTTCGACAGACGCCCCTGGTTGCGCTTGCGGCGTGCGGTGACGCCGCGCTGGAGCCAGTGGAGTTCGGCGCGGAGCTGGTTGTCGAGCTTGTCGGCGGTCTTGGCTTCCTCGGCGGCGACGGTCTCGGTCCACGCTTCGAAGCCGCCGAAGCCGATCTCCGCCCGGCGGATCGTTCCGCGGTCGAGCCACAGCGACGATTTCGTCAGCCGCGATAGGAACATACGGTCATGGCTGATCGCGACGAAGGCGCCGCGGAAGCGCTGGAGGTAGGTCTCGAGCCATTCGATCGCGGCGATATCGAGGTGGTTGGTCGGCTCGTCGAGCAGCAGCACCTCGGGGTCCTGCGCCAGCGCGCGGGCGATCGCGGCGCGGCGCTTCTCACCGCCGCTCGCGGTCGCGCCGGGACGGTCGAGGTCGATCCCGAGCTGGTCGGCGATCCCCTCGGCGACATAAGTTTCGGGGGCGTCGTTGCCGTGGAAGACGAAGTCGCGCAGCGTCGCATGGGCGGCAACCGGCGGGTCCTGTTCGAGCAGGATGACGCGCGCGCCGGGGCGGATCGTCCGGCGGCCCTCGTCGAGCTCGGTCCGCCCGGCGAGAATCTTGAGCAGGGTCGTCTTGCCCGCGCCGTTACGTCCGACGAGGGCGAGCCGGTCGCGCTCTCCCACCGCAAGGTCTAGACCACGCAGCAGCCAGCCGGGCCCCTGGACGAGACCGATGTTTTCGAGCGCGACGACTGGAGCTGCCATGTCCGCGCATGTAGCCCGGATGTTGCGGTGCGTCATCCCCGGAGACGTAACATTCACTCTCTATTCAGTGCTTTCGCCCTACGCCGCATCGTAATAGTAACGAGGCGTATCATGTTCCGACCGCTCTTTCTCGCGCTCGCGTTGAGCTTTGCCGCCGCCGGACCAGCGGTGGCGCAGCGCGAGCAGGACAGCGCCTATAAGATGGCGAAGGAGGGACAGATCCTCGAGCTCGGCACGATTCTCGCGCAGGTCAGCCCGCGCGTCGGCGGTAAGTTCATCGGCAGCGAGTTCGACGCGGAACATGTCATGTATCGCTTGCGCTACATGACCGGCGGGGTGGTCAAGAACGTCGATGTCGATGCGCGGACCGGGCGAATTCTGGGAAGGACGTTCTGATGCGGGTTCTGATCGTCGAGGACGAGCCGACGCTGGCGAAGCAGTTGCGCAACGCACTCGAAGGTGCCGGATACGCGGTCGATAGCGCGTCCGATGGCGAGGACGGGCATTATCTCGGCGCGACCGAGAATTACGACGCGGTGATCCTCGATCTCGGCCTGCCCGAGGTCGACGGCCTGACCGTCCTCGACCGCTGGCGCAAGGAGGGGAAGGTCACGCCGGTGCTCGTCCTGACCGCGCGCGACAGCTGGTCGGACAAGGTCGCCGGACTCGACGCCGGCGCCGACGACTATCTCGCGAAGCCATTCCAGACCGAGGAACTGATTGCCCGGCTGCGCGCGCTAATCCGGCGCGCCAGCGGCAACGCCTCGTCCGAACTGACCGCCGGTGGTGTCCGCCTCGACACCCGATCGGGCCGCGTCACGCTCGACGGCGAGCCGGTCAAGCTGACCGCGCAGGAATTCAAGCTGCTCAGCTATCTGATGCACAACAAGGGCAAGATGGTCAGCCGCACCGAGTTGATCGAACACATCTACGATCAGGATTTCGACCGCGATTCGAACACGATCGAGGTGTTCATCACCCGCATCCGCAAAAAGCTCGGTGCCGACCTGATCTCGACGACGCGTGGCCTCGGATACAGTCTCGAAGATAGTGCCGGCTGATCGGCCGAGCCGCCACGAAAGATCGCGCGAGCAGCGCCCGCGTAGCGGGGTCTTCGCCCGCGGTTCGCTGACCTATCGGATGATCGGGCTCGCGGCGGCGTGGATCATTCCGCTGCTGGTGATCGGCGGGTTTGCGCTCGACGAGGTCCTGTCGGGGGCGATCCGGCGCAACTTCGACGAGCAGCTAAACTACGCCGCGACGGCGTTGATCGCGACCGCCGAGATCGGCCCGGGCGGTGAGGCGCGGTCGAGCCGCGCTCTGTCCGACCAGCGTTTTCTCGAACCTTATTCGGGCTTGTACTGGCAGGTTTCGGTTGCGGGCGAGGAGCCGTTTCGCTCGCGGTCGCTGTGGGACCGGGCACTGCCGTGGAAGGCGCACGACGATTGCAGCGCCGGATGCTTCTACAACAGCGAAGGTTTCAAGGACGAGCCGCTCCGTGTGGTCGAGCGCGATGCGCTGCTGCCGGGCGCAAAGACGGTCTTCCACTTCCAGGTCGCGCAGGTCAGCCGTGATCTCGATCTTCAGGTTGCGGCGTTGCGCGATACCTTATGGTGGTCGCTTTCGCTTCTCGGGCTCGGGCTGCTGATCCTCGCCGCGCTTCAGTCGACCTATGGTCTGTGGCCGTTGCGGAAGGTCAGCCGGGCGATCGCGGCGATCAGGTCGGGAAGCGCGACGCGGGTTCCCGATGCCTTCCCGCCTGAGATCCGGCCACTGGTCACCGAGATCAACGACCTGCTCGACGACAATGCCAAGCAAGCCGACGCGGCCAAGCTTCACGCCGGCAATCTCGCGCATGCGCTCAAGACGCCGATGAGCGTCCTCCTTGGCGCAGCGCGCGAGAACGCGCCCGACCTGGCTCAGCTTGTCGCGAGCCAGACCGCGATCATGCAGCGGCATGTCGATCATCAGCTCGCCCGTGCGCGCGCGGCTGGCCGCCGGACCGCGAGCGCGTCGCGCGCTGAATTATGGCCCTCGCTCGAGGCGCTTGTCCGGACGCTGACGCGGATCCACGCCGCGCGGGGCGTTGTGATCGACCTCGCCGGGCGCCGCGATCTCGTTTTCTGCGGCGAGCGTCAGGATTTGGAAGAAATGCTCGGCAACCTGCTCGACAATGCAGCGATCTATGGCGGCGGCCGGGTTTTCGTGACCGCATCGGCCGAGCCGGGCAAGATCGTCGTGACGATCGAGGACGATGGTCCCGGCATCGCTGAGGCCGACCGCGAGGCGCTATTCGAGCGCGGCGCGCGACTCGACACCGGCAAGCCCGGGACCGGCCTTGGTCTCGCCATCGTCCGCGATGTCGCCGAGATTTATGGCGGGACGGTGGTGCTGGGCGCGAGCGAAGATCTCGGCGGCGTGGCGGTGACACTAACTTTGCCAGCGGCGGGCTGACCTAGCGCGTCGCCGCGACGTGGTGGCGGATGACCTCATCGATGATGAAGCGGAGGAATTTCTCGCTGAACTCGGGATCGAGCCGCGCGTCCGCGGCAAGCGAGCGGAGGCGTGCGATCTGTGCCGCCTCGCGTGCCGGGTCGGCGGCGGCGAGCCCCGCCGTCGCCTTGTACGCCCCCACCTTCTGCGTAACCTTGAAGCGTTCGGCGAGCATGAACACCAGCGCCGCATCGATGTTGTCGATGCTCTCGCGGTAGCCCTGCAGCGTGTCGTCGGTCATTGGTTTCTCCCGGTTCCCACCATCGCGGCGGATCGCCGCCCGGGCAAGGGCGGGCTTGTCACGATGCTGCAGCGCCGTATAGCTGCCTGAATGTCGGCGACTATCCTGCCCTTACGCCCGCGTCATGACGCTGGTCCGTCGTTGACGCCGATGCTCGAACTTTGTGGCGGCGATCTCGGTGAGGTCAACCGCGTGATTCTCGACCGGATGCAGTCGCCGGTCGCGCTGATCCCCGAACTGGCCGGACATCTCATTGCAGGCGGCGGCAAGCGGCTGCGGCCGATGCTGACGCTCGCCTGCGCGCGCTTGCTCGACTACGGTGGACAGCGCCACCACCGACTCGCGGCGTCGGTCGAATTCATTCACACCGCGACCCTGCTCCACGATGACGTCGTCGACGGATCGGATTTACGGCGCGGCAAGTCGACCGCAAATACGATCTGGGGCAACCCGGCGAGCGTTCTCGTCGGCGACTTCCTGTTCAGCCGCTCGTTCGAACTCATGGTCGAGGACGGCTCGCTCCGTGTGCTGCGGATCCTCAGCGGTGCGTCAGCGGTGATCGCCGAGGGCGAGGTCGCGCAGCTCACCGCGCAGCGCAACGTCGACACGAGCGAGGATCGCTACCTCGAGATCATCACCGCCAAAACCGCAGTGCTGTTCGCCGCCGCGTGTCAGATCGCCGCCGTCGTCGCCGAGCGCCCGCCTGCAGTCGAAGCTGCGCTTGAGGCATACGGGCGCAACCTCGGCATCGCTTTCCAGCTGGTCGACGACGCGATCGATTATGTTTCCGACGCGGCAACGATGGGCAAGGACGCCGGCGACGACTTCCGCGACGGCAAGGTAACGCTGCCGGTCATCCTCGCGTTCGCGCGCGGGAACGACGCTGAGCGTAGGTTCTGGCGTGACGCGATGCTTGGCCGTGCCGCGGGGGATGAGGAACTTGTCCACGCGCGGCAGCTGCTCGCGTCAAGCGGGGCGATTGCTGATACGCTGGCGCGCGCACGTCACTATGGCACGCGGGCGGCCGATGCGCTCGCCGGCTTCCCGGCGAATCCGGCAAAGGCGGCGCTGCTCGAGGCGGTCGAGTTCGCAATCTCGCGCGCGTATTAATCCGCGACTTCGCGCGTGTATTGACGCGGCGAGCGCGATACCGCATCGCCGCATGATGAAAGCTCGCATCCACCAGCGGCCAAAAAGCTCGATGCAGTCAGGCAAGGCGAAGGTCGGCCAGTGGCTGCTCGACTATGAGCCCGCCGAGGCAAAGCGTCTCGACCCGCTGACTGGGTGGGCGGGCTCTGGCGACACCTCGGCGCAGGTCCGGCTGGCGTTCGACGACCTCGACAGCGCGGTGGCGTATGCGACTGCGAAGGGGATCGACTATGATGTCGTCCGCCTTGGCGCGAACCCGCTCAAGCTGCAGGCTTACGCCGACAACTTCAAGTAGACGCGCCGCCTCACTGGAGCTCGAACTCGGGCTGCGCCGCGGCGCTGACGCGGTTCCGGCCGCTCATTTTGGCCGCGTAGAGGGCTTGGTCGGCGCGATCACGGGTCAACTGCAGACATGTCGCGGCGGCGTCGACTTCGGCTGCTCCGACACTTATCGTAAACGCGATTTCGCTGCCGTTGAACGGTACGCGCAGGTCTTCGACACCGCTTCTGATGCGTTCGGCTAAGATGAGAGCCGCTGAGATGTCGGTTACGGGAAGCAAAATTCCGAACTCCTCGCCGCCGAACCGGCTCACGAGATCGTTTCGGCGAGCCGCATTTTTCAGGTAGGCAGCCAGCGCAACGAGAACTTGATCGCCGCCACTGTGCCCGTACGTGTCGTTGACCCGTTTAAAGTTGTCGGCGTCGATCATGAGCATGGAAACGGGCTCCTTGTACCGATAAGCCCGCGCCAGTTCGGCGCCCGCACGCTCGTCGAAGCTGCGCCGATTCAGTGCTCCGGTCAGCGGGTCGGTACTCGCCAGCTGAAAGAGCTCGTTCGAATAGCGGGTCATCCGTGTGACCATCGGTCTGAAAATGCCAAGCGCCTCAAAAAATAGCGTCAAGAGAACGACGATCAGCAACAAGTTTTGCAACAATTCGAGGTTCGCTAATTGCCGTTCGCTCTCATGGACGTGCTCCGTCACCACCGCATTCAGTCCGTCGATCAACCGGATGCGAGCCGCTGCCGCCAACGCAGAAATTTCTGCCGGGAGAGCCGGATCCTCCTGTGTCATCGTCAAAACTCGCCGCGCGTGAGCAAGATAGGCTTTGACCATCGGATCGAGCGGATACTGCCCGCCAAAATAAATCTTCTGTAGGGCAGGCGTGTCCGCCGCCGGAACGTGGCGGGCTGCGTCACCGACTATCAGCGCGTGGTGATTGACCTCGAACTCGTCGACCGCTGCGACGAGGTCGGTCTTTGCGTCGGGTACTCCCAACCGATATTGCGCGGCGAGTCCGGCAATCCGTTGCGACAGCATGCGTTGCCGGCCGCTCATGTTGACGACGGCTGCAGAGCCCGCATGCGCGGCGAGCATTCGTTCGAGGAGCAAATGCGAGGCAATCGACAGGAGCGCAATGATCGAAAGGGCCGTGACGTAGGAAATCGTCAATTGCCGGTTGGAAAGGCCTCGCATGCCACCCTCTCTGCAAAGCGCCGCGTACTATTTTTGTCTCACTTCAGCAGGCCTAACCACTAGCGTTTGCGCGGGCGAGCAAAAACGGGGTTAGCAAAACGATACCGAGGCTTGCCGATTATCTCGCTTGTTTATCGCTGCTCCCGCGTGTGAAATGTTATAATTGCAGAATAATCTCGGTGGCTTTCTTCGAGCGCGTTCATTAGCCGCTGACGTCTCTCAGCTTGTCTTCAGAGATAGCGCCGCTACTATCCAAACATCACTTACTTGCACTGCAGATTGAGTTGTCTAACTAGATGGTACATACTGCCGTCTGGCTATAAGAGATTAGCAATGCCCGCTGCAATCCGCACCGCATTAATTGGGCGAGGCATCCATGAATCAAGTTCGCCAGCGTTGCACGAAACCGAAGGGGCAGCGCTTGGGCTGGATTATCGCTATCGCCTGATCGACCTCGACGATAATGGTGGCACCGGGGCGCTGCCGATGTGGTTGGATCGGCTGCAGCGCGACGGGTACTCGGGCTCTAATATCACATATCCGGTCAAGCAGGCGGTTATCCCGTTACTCGACCGGCTCAGTCCCGAAGCTGAGGCGATCGGCGCGGTCAACACCGTCAAGTTCGCGTCCGATGGCGCGCGTGAAGGCCATAATACCGACTGGTGGGGCTTTGCCGAAAATCTGCGCCGGACATTGGGCAATAACCCGCTCGGCCATGTCGTGCTGATCGGTGCAGGAGGCGCGGGAGCCGCCGCGGCTTACGCACTCACCAAGCTCGGCGCGAGCCGACTGACAATCTTCGATAACGATGCCCAGAAGGCCAATGCTCTGGTTGTTTTGCTGGCGCCTTCGGGCGTCCGTGTCGAAACCTTGCCGCTGGCTTCGCTGGCTGAGACGTTGGCGGTCGCCGACGGGCTCGTTCAGGCGACGCCAATCGGCATGCTCAAATATCCTGGCATGCCATTCGATCCAGCCTATCTCCATGCCGGATTATGGGTTGCCGAAATCATCTATGTGCCCGTCGATACGGTATTGGTGCGCCGGGCGCGCGCGCTCGGCTGCAGCACTGTCACCGGGGTCGGAATGGTCGTGCTCCAGGCGGCCGAGGCGTTCCGGATCTTCACCGGTGCCGAGCCGGACATCGAGCGAATGATGCGCAGTTTTCAGTCGTTGGTCGGCGACAGAACGACGCCGACTGGGCAAGCGCCGGGGTTGCCGATACGTCAGGTGTCACCGATCTGATTTGAAGGACGACTTTGTGCCCGCATCCGAAGTCAAGCGCGCAGGCCGCGGCCCGATCCGCGCCAATGACGCCGAACGCACCAAGACCGACATCCTGGACGTCGCCACCGCACACTTCGCCAGCCACGGGTTGAGCGGGAGCCGGGTCGACGAAATCGCCGAGCAGACCAACACCAGCAAGCGAATGCTGTATTATTATTTCGGCAGCAAGGAAGGGCTTTACCGGGCCGTCCTCTCGCGGTCGTACAACGAAATCCGGCGGCTCGAGACCGAGGTCGACCTCGATTCCCTCGACCCCGAAGCAGCGCTCGCCCAGCTCGTCGCGATGACCTTCGACTGGCACCGCCTTAACCCCGATTTCGTCCGGATCGTCATGGTCGAGAACACGCTTCGCGGCGCCCATATCGGCGACGTTCCAGGGATCACGACCCGCGCGGAAAGCGTCATCCGCGTGCTTGGCCGTTTGCTCGAGCGCGGGGTCGAGCGCGGCGCATTCCGGGCTGGGATCGACCCGATCGACCTGCACCTGACCATCAGCGCGCTATCATTCTACAACATTTCCAACAGCTACACTGTCTCGAGGATTTTCAGCCGCGACTTCACGCTGCCCGAAGTGCAGCACGCGCGCCGCGCCACCGTCGTCGAAATTATCCTGAAATGGGTGCTCGTCTGGCCGTAGCACGATCGTCACATTACGCCCGCCGCAAGTTGACACTAACAGTTTAGTACATTACCTCGGGGACAAATATAAAAGTCTGCCTGGGGAATTCGTCATGGGGTTAAAAGGTCTGCTCGTATCGAGCACGGCGGTCGCTGCACTTGTCGGGTGGAGCGGCTCGGCAGTCGCGCAAATCTCATCCAGCACTGCGCATACTCCGGCTCAGGCGACCGCGAGCACCCCTGAAACCCCGGTTGCGACACCTGCGATCGGTGCCGGGAACACCAGCCAGGCCCCGGCCGAAGAAATTGTCGTCACTGGCACCAGTATCCGCGGCGCGCCGCCGGTCGGGTCGAATCTGATCAGCATCGGCCAGGCGCAGATTCAGGCAACTCCGGCGCAGTCGGTCCAGCAAATCCTTAAATCGGTGCCGGCGATCGTCGGCTCGGGTTCGGCGGGGCAGGGCGCTTTCGGTTCGGCGGATGGCTCCGGGACCAACGCGCCGACTATCCACGGCCTCGGCGGAAGCGCATCGAATTCGACGTTAATCCTGATCGACGGCCACCGTTTCGCGCTCAGCGGCATCAACCACGCGCTCGGCGACCCGAACATTGTCCCGACTGTCGCACTCGAACGGGTCGAAGTCCTCCCCGACGGCGCGTCGGCGGTCTATGGGTCCGACGCAGTCGCCGGGGTCATCAACTTCATCACCCGGCGCAATTTCGACGGGATCGAGGCGTCGGGTCAGGTCGGGTTCGCCGACCAGTACAAGACGTACAACGACAGCCTTCTCGCGGGAAAGACATGGGCGGGCGGGTCGGTCCTGTTCGCCTACAGCTATTCGAAACGCGACGCGCTCAGCGCCGCCAACCGCAGCTTCACCGCAGCCAACCATATCGCGCAGGGCGGCACCAACAGCGCGTCGTTCGCTTGCCAGCCCGCGAGCATCCAGCCGACCGGAAGCTCGACTATCTACGGCTACCCCTACAGCGGTGCAGGCGTATCGAATGCGCAGGCGAACGCGTTCTGCGACTTCACCGGACTGACCGACCTTCTGCCTCAGGAAATTCGCCATAACGGAATGGTGAAAGTCACGCAGGATATCACCGACAAGCTGACCGTCACTGGCGACGTCGTCTACTCGAACCGCCGCGACCGCCAGAACGTGACCCGCGGTGCAGTTACCGCGACGATCTTCAGGACCGCCACGAACGCGGGACAGGTCAACCCATTCTACGTTGGCGTTCCGGGAAGCGCCGCGACGTCGGAAACCGTCCGCTTCAATGCCGACGACCTGCTCGGGCCCGGCGCGCACATCGATAGCTCGGCGGAAGATTTCTATGTCCACGGGACCGCCGAGTACAAGCTCGACGGCAACTTCCGCATCACCCTCGGCGGGGTATTCGGCGTCGACAACTCGGCGACGCAGAACCTCGGCCAGCTGTGCACGAGCTGCGCCTATCTCGCGCTGAACGGAACGACCAACGGCGCGGGCAGCCTGACTGCGGTGTCGGTCCCTGCGACCGGGCTTATCGTCACCGAGCTTCCCCTGACCGCAGCGAACGCGCTCGACGTGTTCAACCCGCTGGCGACCAACCGGACATCGGGGGCGGTCCGCGCGAGCCTCGTCGATTCGACGCAGACCTATCTCGCGCGCCAGACGATCGAGGATGGCACGCTCAAGATCGACGGCAGCCTGTTCCACCTCCCCGCCGGTGACGTGAAGGTCGCCGTCGGCGGCGAGCTGATCCACTATACGCTGCGACAGGACATCACCCGCCCGCTCAACATCGGTCCCTCGTCGAGCGGGTCGGCAACCGCTAACCTGACCTACGCCCGATCGGTGCAGTCGGGTTATATCGAAGCGCTGATCCCGGTCATCGGCCCCGAGATGGGCATCCCCGGCATCCAGTCGTTCGACGTCAACCTGTCGGGCAGGTACGACCACTACAGCGACTTCGGGTCGACGACGAACCCGAAGATCGCGGCGAACTGGGGTGTCTTCGACGGCTTCAAGGTGCGCGCGAACTACGCCCGTTCGTTCGTCGCCCCGGCGCTGACCAGCCGCGGCAGCAATGCCGCCGGGATTACCGGGGAATCGGGCTACGGCGTGTTCGCGCTCGGCCAGGTCAACGTTCCGGTCGCGAGTTTCGCCGGAGCGGCGGCGCTGCCCGGATGCACCGCTGCGTCGACCACATGCGCGATCGGGACAAGCACTGTGCCGGGGATCATCCTCCAGGGCGGCAACGCCTCGCTCAAGCCGCAGAAGGGCAAGACCTATTCGATCGGCGCCGACTTCACGCCGCATTTCGTCGATGGCCTCAAGATCGGCGTGACCTATTGGCACAACGAGATTCGCGGTGGCATCACCGCACCGCTGCCGGCGCTGGCGATCGGTGCGAGTGACCTGTCGTCGTTGCTCACGCTCTATCCGGGCGGCGCAACCCCGGCGCAAATCGCGGCTGCGACCGCCGGACAGCCACAGGTCAGCGCGCTGCCGCAGACCGCGTATTTCATCTACAATTATCAGCAGCGTAACGTCCTCAACCTCACGGTCTCGGGCATCGATGTCGACGTGAATTACTCGCGGCAGACCGGAATTGGACGCTTCACCGCCGGGGTGGCCTTCACCGACGAACTCCAGTTCGACCAGCAGATCGGCAATGGCCCGACCTTCAGCGTGCTCAACACCACCGGGTTCAACACGACCTTCCCATCGGTGATCTTCCAGGGCCGCGCCAATCTCGGCTGGGAATACTCGGGCATCTCGGCCGACGTCTTCGTCAATCAGACCGGCGGCTATCGCAACTATAGCGGCACGACGCTCAACCCGATCATTCGGACCAACGGGGTGCCGACCGGCGGCGGCGACCATGTCGCGGCGTACACCACGGTCGATCTCCACGTCGCCTACACCCTGCCGCAGAAATATCTGCACAAGGCACAGGTCTTCGTCGACGCGACCAACCTGTTCGACCGCAACCCGCCATTCTACAACATCGCGGCAGGCTATGATGTGTTCGAGGCCAACCCGATCGGGCGCGTCGTGACCATCGGCGTACGAACCGCGTTCTGATCGGGCCGGGAGAGACCGTTGCTCAAATCGATTGCCACGGTCGCCCTGAGCGGCGCTCTCGTCGACAAGATCGCGGCGACCGCGCGGGCCGGTTACGCTGGGGTCGAGATCTTTGAGAACGATCTGACCGTCGCCGACATCGGTCCGCGCGAGATCGCCGCCCGGATCGCCGACGCCGGGCTGGTGTGCACCTGCTTCCAACCGTTCCGTGATTTCGAGGGGCTGCGCGGCCCCGCCCGCGCGCGCGCTTTCGACCGGGCCGAGCGCAAGTTCGAACTGATGCACGAGCTCGGTGCCGAATTGATGCTGGTGTGCAGCAGCGTCGCCCCCGACACCGACGGCGACCCCGAACGCCTCGCTGCGGACTTTGCCGAACTCGGCGAGCGCGCGGCGATCAGCGGGGTCCGCGTCGGCTATGAAGCCTTGGCGTGGGGGCGGCACGTCTTCGATCACCGCCAGGCGTGGGACATTGTCCGCCGCGCCAATCACCCGTCGATCGGCCTGATCCTCGACAGCTTCCACTCGCTCGCCCGCAGCGTTCCGATCGCAAGCATCGTCGACATTCCCGGCGACCGCATCTTCCTCCTCCAGATCGCCGATGCGCCGGGCGTGCCGATGGACCCGCTCTACTTGAGCCGACATTTCCGCTGCTTTCCCGGGCAGGGCGACTTCGCGGTTACCGACTATGTCGCGGCGGTCGTCGCCCAAGGCTATCAAGGGCCGCTGTCGCTCGAGATCTTCAACGACCGGTTCCGCGGCTGGGCGGCGGATCAGATCGCCGATGACGGCTACCGCTCGCTCGTCGTTCTCGAGGACGATGTTCGCGCACTGACGGCCGAAGCTGCGCTCGATCCGCCGCTCCCGTATCGCGGCGAACCGAGCGGCATTACCTTCGTCGAGTTCGCGGCAGCAGGTGACGAGGCGCGCGATCTCGAGACATGGTTCGGTCAACTCGGCTTTGCCTCTGCCGGCCGCCATCGGACAAAAGCCGTCACGCGTTGGCGGCAGGGCGAGGTCAACTTCGTGATCAACGAGGAGCCGGCTGGCTTCGCCCATTCGCACCACTTGCTTCACGGCGCGTCGGTCTGCGCCTTTGGCATCGGCGTCGGTGACCCGGCGGGGACAATGGCGCGCGCCAAGCGGCTCGGCATGGAGGCGTTCGCCCAGAACAGCGGACCCGGCGAACTTGCGGTGCCGTCGCTCCGCGCAGTCGGCGGCAGCCTGCTCTATTTCACCCCGGACCAGCCCGACGAGGCGTTCTGGGCGACCGATTTCGTCGCGACGGGCGTCCGCGAGCGGGCGGGCCATGGCCTGCGCCATGTCGATCACCTCGCGCAGTCGATGCCGCCCGAAGAATTCCTTTCGTGGCAGCTGTATTATACGAGCCTGCTCGCAGTTGAACGGACGGCTGCGGCCGACGTCGCCGATCCGCGCGGCATCGTCCAGAGCCAGCCGATCGAGTCCGCCGATGGCTCGCTGAGGATCACGCTCAACGGCGCGGCGGGGCAGACGCTCGCCTCGCGCTTCGTCGACCGCTATTTCGGCGCTGGGGTCCAGCACATCGCCTTCACCACCGACGACATCTTCTCCACCGTCGTCGCGATGCGCGCGGGCGGGGTCGAGATGCTCACGATCCCGCCGAATTATTACGACGACCTTCGTGCGCGCTTCGGGCTCGACGACGCACTGCTCGAACAGCTGGCGGCGCATGGGGTGATGTTCGACCGTGTCGGCGACGGGCTATACCTCCAAGCGTACACGCGCGCGTTCAAGCAGCGGCTGTTCTTCGAGGTCGTCGAGCGACGCGACTATTCCGGCTACGGCGCGGCGAACGCGCCGGTTCGGCTCGCCGCGCAGGCCCGGTTGCGCACCCCGCCCCAGTTTTGAACTGCGACAGGGTTCGCTGAGCTTCAGTCGCGCACGCGTTGCGCGGCAGGATTCGCGATTGCTTTCGCCGGATGCGCTGCCAGCCAGTCGAGACGCGTCGTATCGAGTGGCTCGACCGTGACAGTGTCGCCGAGAACGAGCTTCGTCTCGGCCCCAGCCTTCCACGCCGGCCATTGCATTGCGGGGGTCGACGGCGAGCCGGTCGCGGCGAAGGCGATCATCGCCCCCATCATCCGTGTCGACAGCGAGCGGTCCCATGCGGTCCAGTCGCGCGTCGCGCGCAAACTGTTGTACGCGTCGAGCGTCCCGAACCAGTAGGGGATGTCGGCGGTGTGGTACGCGCCGATCGTCGCGATGTCCTGGTCGGCAATCCTGACCCCCGGGACGTACGGATGCTTGCGAGTGAACTCGTCGATGGACGCCGAGACGCCGAGCGGAGCGACGCCGCGCGCGCATCGTCGCGACGAGCTTTCGAGCCCGTTCATCGTTGCCGCACGCTTGGCGACCGCGACGACGTTGCTGTCGGTTGCTGGCCAGCGCTCGAGGACGGCATCGGCGTCGGCACCCCACATCTCGCGCACGGTCTTCTGATAATCGGCGAGCGTCTTGACCCGGCCGAGCGGGCTCATCCCGACGTCGATGTCGTCGCCGTTATAGCTGGCGATGATCGGCACGCGCGCGATGCTGCCTGCGGTGAGAAGTTCGGCGCGCGGAGCGGTCAGGACATAGCCGTCGATGATCGGGCCGCCGATGCGGACCGCATCGACGTGGACCCCCAGCTGCGATTCCGACTGCAACCCGAGGATCCGGTCGGCAGGGACCTGCCGCATCGCCGCGAGGTCCGCAGCGCCGAGGCGTTCTTGGAGCTGGACCCCGGTCTTTTCGGCATCGGCGAGCCTGAGTTCGCCGGCACCGACCGGACCGGTGCTGGCGAAATTGCACCCGCTCGACATAGCCGCGGCGCGGAACAGGCCTTTCGACAACGGGCTGAAGAGATGCGAGGCGACCGACGAAGCACCTGCCGACTGCCCGACGATCAAGACCTTCGACGGGTCACCGCCGAACTTCGCGATGTTGGCCTGAACCCACTTCAATGCGGCGATCTGGTCCATCAGGCCGTAATTGCCCGAATGGCCGCCCTGTTCTGCGGTCAGTGCCGGATGGGCGAGAAAGCCGAACGCCCCGACGCGATAGTTGAAGTTGACGAACACCGCCCCGGCGCGCGCAATCGGCTCGCCGCCATAGTTCGGCATTCCCGATGATCCGACAGTGAAGCCGCCGCCGTAGATAAACACCACGACCGGCAGCTTCGATGCCGGGGTCGCACGCGTCGGGGTCCACAGGTTGAGGGTAAGGCAGTTTTCCGAGGTCGGCTCCTCGCCGAAATAATGGTTGATGTCGTGCGGGCGGAGCACCTGGATGCACTCGGCACCCGTGCGATCGGCGTTGAAGATGCCGTCCCAATGCATCGGCTGCGGTGCGGCCCAGCGCAGTTGGCCGACCGGCGGCGCTGCGTAGGGAATTCCGAGGTAAGCGCGGACGCCCGCAAGGCGCGTTCCCGAAACCTTGCCGCTCGCGGTCATCACCGGGTCGGACGCGATCGGCAGCATCGCCGCGCCGAGCGTGGTCGCGCCGAGAAGCAGCGCTACCGCGCCCGCCAGCCGATTACGTCGAGCTTTCATCGCTTGTTCTCCCCTTGGTCATCCCGCATTCTCGCGCCGGTATTGGTAACCGGAGCGACCTGCATGGCGATCGAGCGCATCGGCCACATCAACATCCGGACCCCGGAGTTCGCGGCGACGATGGCGTTCTTCGAAACGGTCTTCGATCTGGTCCGCGGCCCGGCGGCGACGATGGGCGACCAGACGGGCAACGCGTGGCTGCACAGCGCCGACGGCCACCCGATCATCCACGTCAACGCGATGCTGCCCGGCGAGGTCGACCGCCCGGCCGGAGCGGCCGGACGCCTCGACCACATCGCCTTCGACTGTTCGGATCAAGCCGGCATGGCCGAGCGGCTCGACCGGGCAGGGGTCACCTATGACGTTCGCCAGACGCGCGTGCCGGGGCTCGTCCAGTTCAACCTGCGCGACCCCAACGGCATCCGCATCGAACTGACCTTCGGGCACGAAAACGCGCGACGGCCGGACTAACCGCGGGGCGTCAAAGCTCGACACGGTGCACGTCCCCGACGATGAAGATGTACGACCCCGCCCCGAGCAGTGCGACCGCCCCGATGTAGGCGAGCGCGCCGTAGAACGATCCGGTCGCGGCGACGACGAAGCCGATGACGATCGGCGTGACGATCCCGGCGAGGTTGGCGCACAGGTTGAACACCCCGCCGGTCAGCCCGATCATCTCTTTCGGTGCGACGTCGGAGATCAGCGTCCAGCCGAGGTTGCAGATGCCCTGTCCGAAGAATGCGATCGACATGACGAGGATGACCAGCCGGTTGTCGTCGACGTAGTTCGCCAGCAGGATCGTCGAGGTCAGCAACAGCCCGGCGACGACCGGCAGCTTGCGCCCGATGTTCGCCGAGCCGGTGCGGCGGATCAGCCAGTCCGACACCGCGCCGCCAATCAGCACTCCGACCGAGGCGGCGATATATGGCAGCACCGCGAACACGCCCGACTTGATCCAGTCCATGTGGCGCTCGGTGGCGAGGTAGGTCGGGAACCACGTGATAAAGAACACGAGGGTCGAGTTGCTCGCAAACTGGCCGATCGAGGCTCCGAGAATCTGGCGCTTCGACAACAGCCGGCCGACGTTTGCCCATGAAAAAGCGGTTGCCGCGGGACGAGCATCGACCCCGCCGCCCGCCGCGATCAGCGCACGCTCACCGTCGTTGATCGCCCGGCTTTGCGCCGGGTCGCGGTAGAGCAGATACCAGCCCCAACCGAACGCGATGCCGACCCCGCCGACGACGAGGAAAAGCGCCCGCCAGCCCCAGTGCGCCACGATCCAGAACAGCAGCGGCGTCATGAAGGCGAGGCCGAAATACTGGCCGACCGAATAGACCGAGGTCGCGCGGGCGCGCTCGGATTGCGGGAACCACGTCGCGAGGATGCGGCTGTTGCACGGGTAGCACGGTGCCTCGGCGACTCCGAGGCCGAAGCGAAACGCGAGCAACATGCCGAGATTGGCGGCGAAGGCATGGAGCAGGGTGACGAGCGACCAGACGCCGAGCGAGAGCGCATATGTGAGGCGCGTTCCAAGCCGATCGAGAACCAGCCCGCCGGGGATCTGCGCCGCAGCGTAAGTCCATGAGAACGACGAGAAGACGAGGCCTAGGACGACCGCCGACAATCCAAGCTCCTTGCTCATCGACGGCGCTGCGACCCCGATGACCGCGCGGTCGAGATAGTTGAGCATCGTCGCGAGCGTCATCAGCGCAAGGATGAACAGCCGCGCCCGGCTCGGGCGGGCGGCAGCGGCGATGCTCGCCGCGGTCATTTCCCGGCGGCGCGGAGATTGACGATGTGGCGGACCGCGAGCGGATACCCGTCGATGCCGAGGCCGCTGATGATTCCGGTAACCGCCTGCGTCATGATCGACTTCGACCGCCATTCGGCTTCGCGGCGGTGGATATTACTGATGTGGACCTCGACGATCGGGCAGTCGCACATCTTGAGCGCGTCGAGCAGCGGATATCCGGCATAGCTGAAAGCAGCGGGGTTGATCACGATGCCCGCCGCACCGATGCGCGCTTCGTGGACCCACGCGATCATCTCGTGCTCGGCGTTGGTCTGATGGAAACGAAGCGTCAGCCCGGCGGCGTCGGTTTCGCTCCGGCACGACGCCTCGACGTCGGCGAGGGTGGCATGCCCATAAATCGCAGGTTCGCGGACCCCGAGGTGGTCGAGATTTGGTCCGTTGAGCACGAACACAGTCGAGCCGGTCATCAGCGCCTCCCGCTTCGCCGGTCTTACGCGCGGCTCTTCCACTCACGTAACCGATCCCGCTTGCCATGCAAATTATTTTGTACGAACTTGTTAAACCATAAAGTTTCCGGGGAGTCGTCGTGCGCATTATCTGTGCCGCAGCGGTGCTGATGGCCGCAACGCCCCTCACTGCTGCGCCGTCCGATGGCGAGTGGCCGACCTATGGCCATGACAAAGGCGGGATGCGCTACTCGACGCTCGACGCCGTCACACCCGCCAATGTCAACCAGTTGACTCCCGCATGGACGTATCACATGCGACCTGCCGTGACCGCATCCGCCGCACCGCCGGTCGATACGGCGCAACGGGCCGCCGAGGGTGTCGGGCGGCCGCGTCCCCGGACGCGCTTCACCGGGTCGCAGACGACGCCGCTGGTGATTGCGGGAACGATGTACGCATCGACCCCATATGGGCGCGTCGTGGCGCTGGATGCGACAACGGGAGCCGAGCGTTGGGTTCGTGAGATCCCGGGGCCCGGCCAGCCATCGTTGCGCGGGGTCGAGTATTGGCCGGGTGATGCGTCGACACCGGCGCGGCTGGTCTTCGGCACGCGCGACGGGCGGCTGATCGCGCTCGACGCCGCAACGGGAGCATTTGCCAAGGATTTCGGCAACGACGGCATCGTCGACTTGAAGACGCCGGAAATCCTCAATGGCCTGCCGCCGAGCTATTACGGGATGACGTCGCCGCCGCTCGTCTGGCGCGACCTCGTCGTCACCGGCTCCGCGACGCAGGAGTTTCCTGCGCTCGGCGCGGCGGGCGACATCCGCGCGTGGAATGTCCGCACCGGCGCGCTAGCGTGGACCTTCCACACCGTCCCGCGTCGCGGTGAGCCGGGCTATGCGACGTGGGCCCCGGGGAGCGCCGAGCAGCGGTCGGGCAACAACAACTGGGGCTTCATGACCGCCGACGTCGCGCGTGGGATCGTTTACATCCCGCTTGGCGCGCCGACGTTCGACCGCTACGGCGGCGACCGCCACGGTGACAATCTGTACGGCACTAGCCTCGTCGCGCTCGACGCCGCGACGGGCAAGCTGCTGTGGTACAAGCAGATCGTCCATCACGACATCTGGGACGCCGACCTCGAGGCGCCGCCCATCCTGTTCGACGTCCACCGCGGCGGCAAGACCATCGCCGCGGTCGCGATCACCTCGAAAAGCGGGATGCTGTTCATCTTCGACCGCGTCACCGGCAAACCGGTCTACCCGGTCACCGAGCGCAAGGTCCCGCCGAGCGACGTTCCGGACGAAGCCGCGTCGCCGACCCAGCCGTTCTCGTCGCTCCCAGCTTTTGCGCGGCAGGCCTTCGACCCGGCGACCGACACTGCCCAGCTAACTCCCGAGCTGACGGCATGGTGCGGCAAGTGGATCGCCGACAACAAGATGGTCGCCGGGTCGATCTACCAGCCGGTCAGGTTCAATCGGACGACGATCAGTTTCCCCGGCCTGCAGGGCGGCGGCAACTGGAGCGGCAGTTCGTTCGACCCGGTCAACCGGCTGTTGTTCGTCAACTCGAGCGACCTCGGTCAGGTGACGTCGCTGGTAAAGGCCGCCGACGGCGCACCGTTGCCGTATGAGCGCGGCACCCTCAGCGCACGCTTCCAGCAGCCCGACACCAAGCTGATGTGCCACGCCCCGCCGTGGGGGCGGCTGACCGCATACGACGTCGATCGTGGGACGATCGCGTGGCAGAGCGTTCTTGGGATCAGCGACAATCTTCCGCCCGCCGTGGCGCGAACCGGGCGACCCAACATCGGAGGGTCGATCGTTACTGCCGGCGGTGTGGTGTTCATCGGGGCGACCGACGACAGCCGCTTCCGCGCCTTCGATGCGAAGTCCGGCAAGCAGCTGCTGGAGGTCAAGCTCGAGGCTTCGGCGCACGCGACCCCGATCACCTACAGCGGCAGCGACGGACGACAGTTCGTCGCGATCACGGCAACCGGGGGAAGCTACCTCGACAGCCCTGTCACCGGCGACAGCATCGTCGCCTTCGCCCTGCCGAAGGCCGCGCAATGATCGACCGCCGCAAACTGCTCGCCGCGGCGGCCGCGACCGCGCTCCTGCCCGGCGGAGTCCTCGCCCAGAGCGGGCCGCGCAAGCCGCCTCCCGGCTACGGCGATCCGTACGCGGGCAAGAAGAAGCTGCTTGTCGTCGGCGATACGCGCACCGGCAACATGACCGCGCACCTCGGGCTCAGCCACGCGATGGCGACGATCGAGCGGCTGGGGCGTGAAAGCGGGGCATTCCAGGCGATCCTGCGGACCGACATCGACGCGATCACCAAGCGCGAAGTCTGGGGCAAGGGCCGCTATGCCAAGGGCGGCCCGGGAGCCGCGCGCGGGCTCAACCTCGACTATTTCGATGCCGTCCTGTTCTACACCAACGGCGCGACCGACATGACACCCGACCAGAAGCAGGACCTGCTCGATTTCGTTGCCAAGGACGGCAAGGGCTTCGTCGGCGTCCACACCGCGACGGTCACAGCGACCGACTGGCCCGAATATGGCGAGATGGTCGGCGGGGTGTTCGACAATCACCCGTGGATGATCACCGACGCGAGGATCATCGTCGAGGAGCCGGCGAGCCCGTTCATGCGCGACTTCAAGACCGGCGATGTCGTTCGCGACGAGTTCTACCAGATGCTGCCGGTGCCGTACTCGCGCAACGACGTCGACGTGCTCGCGCGCATCGACCTGACTTCGGTCGACCCCAAGGCGCCGATGGTCCACCGCACCGATGGCGACTTTCCGATCGCGTGGACCAAACCCTACGGCGCAGGCCGCGTATTTTATTCGTGCCTCGGCCATCCCGACGCGATCTGGGACGATGTGCGTGCGCAGACGATGTTCGTGGAGGCGATCAAATGGGCGGTCGGCTTCACGTCTTATACGCCGAAGCCGCACCCGCTCGCCTGACGTGCCTGCGCGCGGTCACACGTCGTCGAAGTAGGGGCTGATTTCGCAGGGCTTGCCGAATATTGCGGCGAGTTTCTGCCCCAGCGGCCCGATCCCGTCGGGTTTGTCGTGTTCCGCGACGTGGAGCCTTTTGTAGGCGACGCCGGGACAAGTCGTCCGACAATGCACCCACAGCGTCGATCCGCCGCCGCCCTTGGCCGGGAGCGAGCGCAGGACCTCGAACCCCACGACGTCGCCCACGGGCACCACGAACAGCTGGTGCGTACAAAGGATCAGCGCCGCGCGATCCGGCGGAACTCCGACCTGGTTTTGCACCGTTGCCAGATAGTCACCGGGCTCCCGGGCGTACTCGACCTCGGTCTCGCGTGGAGCAGTTTCCCGCAGCTCCCCAGACATCGCTGTCTCGAACCGTCGGATCTCGGCGATCGGCCGGAAGTCGGCGACCCAACGCTCCTCCGTGGGGCTCAGGGGCAATCTGAAACCGGTGAGAAGTGTCACGCTGCAGGCGGTCGCCAGTCGCGGATCACGCACATACGCTGCGTTCGTCAGCGCGGGGGACTGCCATGCCGGCGGCCACGACTGGAGTTGCAGCGAAGCCGTTCCCGCCTGCCAGCGGCATACGAGCGTGTTATACTGCTGTCCGACGACGGCTGGCCCGAGCCGGGCGGCGAAGAAGTCGGCCGCCCGGTGAATGTTGATCGCGGCGTCGTCGGCGAACCAGACCAGTCCGTTGAAGCAGACCATCGGCATGTCGGGCGCGTAGCGCTCGAACACCCTGGCCCACCAAGGCTGCATGAACCCCTCGGGCCGGGCGGCATCGGCGAAGAGCATGGCGTCGCGTTGGTAGGCCGGGTCTTTCGAGATGCCGCGGGCCTCGACGAGGCGGCGCGGCTCGCGCCACGGCAGTCCGCTCTCGTCCAGCAGGCGATGAATCGGATTCGTGCCGTCGATCGGCGGCAGCATCGTTGGGACGGGGCCTGGCCGGTTGTGTATCGCCGGCCGCGCGGCGGCGAACGACTGCAACCACCGTTTGAGGCTCAAGCCGGTTTTCCATCGACCGCGCCGGTCGAGCGGCGCTGCATCGCCTCGCGTACGAAATGGTCGACGCTCATATGATGGTCGCGGTCGATCTCCGCGACCAGCCCCGCCACCGCTTCCGCACATGCGTGCAGCGTGCGATCGACCAAGCGGCCGAAGTCGAGCTGGCTCACCTCCGGATTGCCACGGATCATTGAGCGCTGGAGCACCGTGTGTGCCACCACTTCGAGCACGGCCCGGCGGTACGGGTCAGTGAGCAAAACGTCGAGATCGGTCTGTTGGATCGGGTAGGCGAAGGAAAGACTGACAAAGCCCGAGTCGACCGGCAGGGAATAAATCAAGCGCCCGGCCTCGTCATCGACATGCGCCTCATAGCCGTCGCCCATCAGTCGTTTGGCCGGCGGAAACGCGTGTTGGTAGCTTCGCAGCATTGCCATGCGGTCGCCCGGCGGTTCGCCGAACGCCTCGACCAATGCGAGGAATATCGCGATGTTGCGCTGCTGATCGGCAACATAAGCGGTCCAATCGGGCTTGCCGCGGCCG
Organism: Polymorphobacter sp. PAMC 29334; assembly: GCF_019431245.1. Lineage (NCBI taxonomy): Bacteria > Pseudomonadati > Pseudomonadota > Alphaproteobacteria > Sphingomonadales > Sphingosinicellaceae > Polymorphobacter > Polymorphobacter sp. PAMC 29334. The sequence goes on from NZ_CP080243.1 coordinate 1,514,832, forward strand.
CCGGGATAGCCGCCACGCCCCTCGGCGATGCCGGCACTGATCAACCAGGAACTCACGGCTTCGAACAGTTCGGGGACGGATGCGGGCGGGGCGTTGTTTCCGGTGCGGCGGCGGAACTCGTCTTGGGCGACGGACGACAAGGCGGCCAGCAATGCCTCGGCATCGGCATGCCGGCTCGCGTCAGCGAGCTGCTCAGGTGTGGCTTCGGTTGACGCACTTTGCGACGCGTTTTGCCCGAGCGGAGCCAGCCGCTTCGCCCAAGATCGCCAGCTGCGCCACGTCATTGCAGCGGGGTCGAATCGAGGATCGTTACGTTCCCATCGTTCGACACCCGGTATCGCACCCGCTGATGCTGCGTTTCAGGATCGTAGGTGGTGCGCTCGACCGCGAGCTGACCTGCCTTGTCGTCCCAGCCGATCTCGCCCTCGTCGATCGTGCGCCAGCAACTCGCGGTCCGGAGCGCGAACGTCTGATGCAAGGCCGGCCGCAGGGCCACGACCCGCAGCATTGTTTCCGTGCCCGCGCCGCACTGGTGACGTCCGCCGTTTGGCCGCGACGCATAATCGGTGGTGAAGATGACAAACCCGCCTCGACGAGCGGCGACGATCCGGGTCTGTCCGAGACTGTTCGGGTAGATGCCGTCGTCCGGCGGCAGGACCACCGGCCTCGCGGTCGGCTGGATGAGCGATACCACCGTCCGGTCGCGCCGCTGCGTCAGGCGCAGGATCGGCGGAGCGGCACGGGAGGTGGCAACCGGCGCTGCCGGTAACGGGCGCGGGATCGTCGTCAGCACGGCGAGGACGAGCACGATCGAACCGCGGCATGGTCGCAGGGTCAGGATCCCACCAGCGGCGCCGAGTGCGCGCAGGCAAGTCATGATCGGCCGAGTTCGTGTCATGGAGTTTGACGCCGCAGCCCCACCAGCACGTTGCCTTCGGTCGACAGGTAATTGCTCGTGTAATCAAAACGCGGTGTGTCCGAAAACAGCAGGTAATAGTATTTCATCTGCTCGGACCACCAGTAACCGGGGCAGTGATCGGCTTGGCGCTTCGGCTCGGTGGTTACGTCGGCAAGGTCGGTATAGCCGTATCGAGCCTTGTTCCAGCGCTTCATCGCCTCGAAGTGTGCCCGGCCGATGTCGCGCCAGCGCGGATCGCGATCGAGCAGCCATAATGTGAACGCCGAGTCGGCCAGTTCCGGGCGCAGCGCGTTGCCGCGCTGGGTCGGCGCGGCTGTTGCATAGTCATAGCCTTCGGGCAGGACGCCGTAGCGTGCCTGCACCTTGGCCCAGCTTTCGGTGTAGGCCGCGCCCTGCTTGAGCGCGCCGCCCTGCCCGAGCAGGCCGCCATAGAAAGAGGCGAGTTCATCCTGCTCGGTGCTGACGATCGCGCCGGTTTCGAAGTCGACGTCGGCAAACCACAGGTCGCCATTCTTCCAGACCTGCTGGTGCTTCAGGATCGCTGTGGTGCAGACGTCGTACATCCGCTTGCACTCGGCATCGCCGAACAGCTGCCAGCTGTCCCACAGATACTCGAAGAAGCTGTCGCAGTATGAGCCGACGGTTGCCTGGCGTGATCGCCATTCGCCGGTCAGCACGTCGATCTTCGTCGCCACGAGGTCGAGCTTCGAGCGGCGTTCGAACACCGCGACCATCGCCTTCCGCGTGACCGCAGCGTAGCGCGGATCGCCGGTCAGCCGGCTGAGCATCCCCCATTCGGGCAGATACGTGGCGATATCGGCGGGACTGGAGATGGCTTCGCGTGGCACCCCGGTCTTGAGGTTGATGAACCGATACGGCATCCCGGTCGGCGTCGCGAAGGCAGGGAGCAGCCGGTCCGCCAGATCCCGCGCCTTGGCGAGGAGCACCGGATCGCCGCACGCGTGGTGAGCCGACAGCAGTCCGCCAACGAGACGTATCGACGTTTCGAAGACCGAAACCTCGCCGTCGACGTTGGGGTCGAAGTGGGTCTTCACCCAGTTGACGCCATCCTCGAAGCGGCTGTCGAGACCCATCACCCACAGCGTGTCGAGCGCTTCGATCAGGCTGAGGCCGAGATGATGCGTCTTGAGCGGAAAGCTGGAGAAGGTGCCGGTGATCGGCTTGATCTCGTCCTTGCCCCAGGCATGCTGCCGGTAAAGATCCCACGACCACGCCATTTGCGCCTTCACGTCCTCCGCGAGCGCACGCCAGTTTGGGTCGGTGCCGGTTACGCCGGCAATTACTGCTGTCGTGCCGACGAGCGCGCCGGCGCTTGCCAGTATCATCCGCCGATCGATCAGCATGGCCGCGTTGCCCTCCCACTAGGCGCACAGCCTATCGCGGCGAGCGTCGGCATACCATTGATGGAGGTCGCTCCTGCGGCTGGGAGTGCGGGCCGGAGTACTCTGCCTGTTGGGCAAACACACTGAGTCACATCAACAGCTCCGTTCGGGCATCGCCGCCGGACATGTCTCGCCCGCGATCGAAGCGCCAGACGCAGCAAATGTAGACCATCGTTGCATCGAACGCCTGTATTCCGCCGTCGATGCGGGCCATGATCGAGGCCATGGACAATCTCGACCTCAACCTCCTCGGTGCCCTCGACGCATTGCTGTCGGCCGGCAGTGTTACCGGCGCGGCACGAAAGCTCGGTCTAAGCTCCTCCGCGATGAGTCGAACGTTGACGCGGCTCCGCACTGCGACGGGCGATCCGCTCCTCGTCCGGGCGGGGCGCGGACTTGTTCCGACACCCAGAGCGATCGAGATGCGCGACGTCGTGCATCGTCTCGCGCGTGATGTCCGCGCCACCCTGGCGCCTCAGGCCGGCGAGATCGATATTGCGCAGATCGACCGAATCTTCACGATCCGAGCAGGTGAGGGCTTTGTCGAGATGTTCTCAGCCCCGCTGGTGACGGCGATCCTCGCGTCCGCCCCGCGGGCGCGCCTGCGCTTTGCACCGAAGCCCGACAAGAATGCTGAGCCGCTGCGCGAGGGCCAGATCGATCTCGAGATCGGGGTGCTCGGCGGATTCGCCCCCGAAATGCGCACGCGGCTCATTTTCCGCGATCGGTTTGTCGGCGCGGCTCGGGATGGGCATCCAGTGCTGGCGAACACCGTCACGCCGGAAAGTTATGCGGCGTGCCGGCATGTCGCGGCGTCGCGCCGCGGCGTATTCACCGGACCGGTCGACGACGCCCTTGCAGAGCTTGGTCTCCACCGGGAGACGGCGGTGGTGGTGCCGGGCTTTTCGGACGCCCTGCGGATTGCCCGCCAGTCAGACCTGATCGCGCTGGTGCCGGGCTCGTGCTTCAAATGCAATGATCCGGGCCTCGACGGCATCAGCCAGTTTCAACTTCCCGTCCAAACTCCGGAAATCGCCGTGCTGGCGATGTGGCACCCGCGCATGGACGCCGATCCGGTCCATCGATGGTTGCGCGGAACCGTGATCGTCGTCTGTCACCAGGTCGTGGCGGAGGGCTGATCGGGAGCATGAAGACGTGCATGCGGCTCTTACCGCTCGCGATCAGCGCGAACTGATTTCCGGTTGTTTTGCGAACTTGGCAACGGCGCGATCGCGCTGGACTTTGGTTGCCGACACTGTGTCCCGCCGACACCGGGCGCCGGCAATCGTGCCGGTCAGATCGAGCGTCGATTCTGGACGGCAGACGTCGGCGGCGGCTCGCGCGATTCTGAGATCGAGCCGCCGGACGTCGCGGGCGCGGCTCAGGTCGAGGTCCGCGAACTTGAGGGCGACGCGGGCCGGCGGTGCCTGCGCGGCTGCGGGCATGACGAGGCAGTTCACGGCGAGTGCCGCGATTATCAGGTTCCGAAACATGGCGGTGTTCCCTTTGTGGCGCGGGCTGTCGTTGCTTCCGCGAGTGCAGGCGCTGTTTTTCTGAAGCTATTCGATTCGTTGGCTTCAGGCCGGGGCGGCCCAGTCCGCTAGACCCCCGCGGGTCAGCAACGCCTGGCTGAAGGCCTCGAACTCCATGCTCTTATAGGCGGGGATGAAGGCGCGGGCGTCGGCTCCGGCGGCGTAGCGGAACTTGGGCGTGGCGGTCGTTGCCGCCTCGAACACGAGGTCGGCGACCTCCTGCGGATCAGATTTTACCCCGTCCATCGTTGGCCGCATGGCGCCGCGATACCGCTCGGCATTGGCCCAGTGCGGCGAGTTCTCGTCAAACTCGGTAGCCGTCACGACATTGCTGTGGAAGGGTGTCGGGAAGACGCCGGGCTCCACCACCGCGATGCGGATGCCGAACGGGGCCAGTTCGTACCACAGTCCTTCGGACAGCGATTCTACGGCGTGCTTGGTTGCGGCGTACGCGGCGCCGTAAGGCACGGTGAGCCAGCCGACGATCGACGAGAGATTAATGATCGCACCCTGTTTGCGTTCGCGCATTCCGGGCGCGACGGCACGGATCATGCGGACGACGCCGAAGACATTGGTATCGAACTGCCGCTGCAACACCTCGTCGGAGAGCGCGTCGACCGGGCAGGAGACTTCGAAGCCCGCGTTGTTGACGAGAACGTCGATCGGGCCGGCTGCGCAAGCTTCGGCGACGGCAGAGTCGACCAGGCTCTGGTCGGTCACGTCGAGTTGGACGGGGCGGACCAGGGGCAATTCACGCGCCAATGCCCGGAGATCGCCGGCACGGCTTTCCGCGCGATAGCCAGCGTGAACTGTGTGACCGGCCTCGGCGAATTTGCGCGCTGTCAACAAGCCGAAGCCGCTGTTCGCGCCGGTGATGAGAACGTTCGACATATTGCTTGACCCTCGTCCAACTGACGAGAGACGTTTTGACGTTATGAACTCTAAGTGTCAATCCGTCATTTGCACGTCCATGCGATTATGCGGTGAACGCGGTCGTCGAACTTCTCCTTCGAGACATAGCTATCGCCCGATCGCATCAGGCCCCTGGCTGCGGCGATCAGCGTATCTGCCACCGCGTTCGCGTCTTCCGTCCGGCCATGATGTTCGAGCGCCTTGACCATGAGCGCGTGAAACGACCCGTCGGCGTCGCGGATCGTTGGCCCGGTGAGGCGATGGCCGGCGTCGACCAGCTCGACGCCATGGGGACTTGCGGTCACCAGATCGAGCGTACGTCCGAACTTCGCGTCGATAAGCGCGGCGAGCGCCGAAGCGAGCGTCTCGCTGCGTTCGAGCGCTTCGGTCGCGGCATTCAGGTGCCGCGCGTGGAGCTCGTCGACGACCGCCTGGAGGACGTCCTCCTTGCCCGGGAAATAGTGATAGAGCGCCGTCCGCGAGACGCCAGCTCCGGCAGCGATATCGGCCATGCTCGACCGCTCGAAGCCGTAGCGCATGAAGGCTGCGCGCGCGCCGTCGAGGATACGGCTGCGGCGATCGACGGCATCCTCGTTGTCGTTGCGTGCAATCTTGCTCATACGGTCGTTATAGACCGAAACGCTGCAAGGCGCGACGTCGACGGGACTTTGGCCTTTGCCTGCCGACCCATTGTGGCGAACTGTGAGTGACCAAGGCCATGTTCCGTTTCTGCATGATGTTCATCTGCGGCATCGTCATCGTCATAAGTACAGCCGCGCCGGCCGCCGCCGAGGCATTCGACAAAAGCGCGTGGCTCGAGGATCTTGCGCAGGTCCGGCAGGCGTTTGCGACCCGATACGCCAACCTCGAATGGGCGCAGTTCGACAACGCCAATCATCTTTCCGATCTCCTCGACAAGACCCGCGCTCGGATCGATCGCGCGGGAAGCGATGCCGACGCCCGGGCGGCCTTCGATCGTTTGACGCAGCGGCTTGGTGACGGCCATGTTCACTTCGACTGGCCCGTGGCGGCAACATCGGCTGCCGAGCGATCGGGTGCCGCAGATCCCTGCCGGAATTTCAACGCCTCGCAGGCGGCATCGCCGCTGATGGTCAACGCCCCCGGGTACAAACCGCTGGAGACACCGCAGTCGGCTATTTTTCCTGCGGGGACGTTGACCATCGACGGGCGCACGGTCGGCGTGATTTCGATCGGGCTGATCGGTGCCGGTGCGCGGCCGGAATTGTGCCGGCAGGCAGTTGCCGCGCTCCATCTGGCTGCCGGCAGTCCGTGCGACGATGGTTGCCAGGACCGCATCGATCGACTGGCCAATGCGCGCTACACCGAGGCGTTTGCCGCGCAGATCATGGCGGTCAAGGCTGCGGGTGCCACCGCCCTGCTTGTCGATATTGCAGGAAATGGCGGCGGCAACGAGTGGGCGGATGCCGCGGCGCGGATGCTGACATCGAAGCGGTTGGTGTCGGAACGGATGGCGTTCGTTCGCGGCGCACAGTGGACGAAGAATCTTCTCGCTCTCGAAGCGACGCTCCGGCGCGACGCGGAGGGCGCTACCGGTTCGGACCGGACGATGCTGAGGAGTTTCGCGGACCAGGCGCATGCCAAGGCGATGGTCGCGGCGACGCCGTGCGGATCGGAGCCGCTGTTACTCGGCAACAAGCCAAACTGCACGTGGCTCGGAGCGGGCTTCTTCGTCTCAGGTCCGCTTGCCGCGGCGGATCCGAAAGCGCTGAAGGACAAGCCGTGGGCGGAAGATGTCTTTATCCCCATGAAATACCCGTACGAGGAAGGTGTATGGCGCGGTCCCCTGATCGTCCTCATCGACGGTGATACCGTATCGTCTGCCGAAGAATTCGCCGCCGTGCTTCAGGACAACCACGCCGCTTTGATCATCGGAACCGTATCGGCCGGCGCGGGATGCGGGCACACCGACGGCGGCGAACCGATCAAGCTTCGCCATTCCGGCGCGACGCTGGCGATCCCCGACTGCGTTTATCTGCGGGCAGACGGCACCAACGAAGTTCGCGGGATCGTGCCGGATCTCCTGATCGGACTGAGGCCGTCCGACAGTGCACGGCGTCGTTCCGCCGACGTGGCCGGCCGCCTGCCGGAGGCCTTGCAGCGGGTATCGGCGGCATTGCCCGAACGCGCGCGCTGATGAAAGTCGCCAGTGCCCAGCCTTGGGACAATGCTCGCGTAGGCCCCTAGGCAGGCGCACGAACGAGCAAAATGGTAGTTCCAGACTAGCCAATCTCGCAAAAATACCAGCAACGCGCCTCCCTCCAATTGGTTGATGCGCTCGATCGGCCGCGCCTCAGCGTGTCCGGCTGGGAGCGATGCACATGAAAGTTATGGCTTTATCTTTACTGGGCGCGCTTGCGCTGGCCGCGTGTGCAACGCCCGCCACACGGATTTCGACTGGTCTTCAGCGCTATGGGCTGGACACGCCGCGCGCAGATTGTGTCGGAACGCGACTGCAGCATGATCTGTCGCTCGGCCAGCTCCAGCAGCTCGGACGTGCTGCAGCCGCCTACCGCAAGGATGACACCCCCGGTGTGCTCACCGTTGGCGATCTCCTGCGCGTCGCCAGTGAGCTCAAGGATCCCGCTATCGCAGTCGCCGTCGGCAAAGCCGCGGCCGTCTGCGGCATCCTTCCATGATTAACAACCGTAGCTTCCGCTCATTTCTCTTAGGAAACGATTATGAACGACGATGAATTCCACGGCGGCGCGCGTTATGTCGGCGGCAAGGTCGAAAAGGCCATCGGCGATGTTGTCGATAGTCGTGACTGGAAGGTCGACGGCGTTGTCGATCAGGTCGCGGGCGGCGTCCAGCACAGCTATGGTCGCGCCAAGTCGATCGTCGAAAACGTGATCGATAACGCCCCGGAACTCGCGGCAGAGGCGCGCGACCGCCTGAAGGCGGCTGGCGAACGTCTCGCCGAATCCGCACAGAACGGCGCGAGGGTCGCCGCGCAGACCGTGCAGGAGCAGCCGGTGTTGCTCGCGCTCGTCTCGGCAGCCGTCGGCTACGGTCTGGCCCGGATGATCCACGGACGTCGCGACTAAGCGCGTCATGGCCGAGGCGTCGTTCAAATCCCTGCGCGAGACGGCGGGTCTGCGTCATTTGCGGCAGATCATCGTCGGTCTCGACGAGGGCGTGGTCCTAATCGATCCCGACCAGAGCCTGCTCTGGGCGAACGACGCCGCCTTGGCCATGCACGGCGTCGAAGATATCGCCGATCTCGGCGCGACCGTCGATGAGTATCGCAGCCGCTTTCAGCTGCGTTACCGCAACAACCACCGGGTCGAAGCCGACGACTATCCGATCGAGCGTGTCGTTGCCGGTGATTCCTTCTCCGAGGTCGTCGTCGAGGTCACCGTTGCCGGCGACGACAGCCCGCGCTGGGTCCATCAGGTCCGCAGTCTCGTGCTCAACGATGCCGACGAGGCCGAGCCGGCGTGCCTCGTTCTGATCATCCAAGACGTATCCGCACGCTACGCGGCCGAGGATCGTTTCGAGCAGTCTTTCAATGCCAACCCGGCGCCGGCGGTGATCTGCCGCCTCAACGACTTGCGCTTCGTGAAGGTCAATGTCGGCTTTCTCGAGATGACCGGGCACCAGCGCGATCAGGTGCTGTGCAAGACCGTGTACGACATCGACGTGCTGCGCGAGGCGGACCGGCGGGACCTGGCCAAGGAGCGTCTGTCCGAAGGCCGGACAATCCCGCAGATGGAAGCCGAGCTCGAACTGCCCGGCGGCGGCGTCAAGCTTGTCCTTGTTGCCGGGCAGCCGATCGACATGGGCGATCAGCCGTGCATGCTGTTCACCTTCGCCGATCTCGAACCGCGCCGGAAGGCGGAAGACGCGTTGCGTCACAGCGAGCAGCGTTTCACCCGCACGTTTCAGATGGCGCCGATTCCCATGGCGATCGGGGCACGCGACGGGCACCTGCTGTGCGAGGTCAACGCCAGTTTCACCCAGATGACCGGCTACAGTCCGACCGAGATTATCGGCCGTCCGTTGGGACAGGTCGAGCTGTGGGACAGCAGAGAGAGTCAGCACGAGATCGAGGAGGCGATCGAGGCCGGTCACGATCTGCGCGGCCACGAGGCCCGCATCCATGCGCGTGATGGCGCGACGATCGACTGCATCGTGTCGACCGAGGCGATCCGGCTTGGCGACGACGCGTGCGTCTTATGGGCATTCCAGGACATCACCCGGCGCAAGGCGACCGAACTCGAATTGGTCGAGGCGATCGAAGCGGTGATGAAGGACACAAGCTGGTTCAGCCGCTCGATCATGGACAAGCTCGCGCGGCTTCGTGCGCCTCAGCCGGATGTCGCCGGTCCTGGTCTCGATGATCTGAGCGGGCGCGAACGCGACGTGCTGGCGCTGATTTGCCAGGGCTGTGACGACAAGACGATCGCGCGGACGCTCGATGTCGCCAGCAACACGGTCCGCAACCACGTCGCGCGGATCTACGCCAAGATCGGCGTCAACCGGCGCATCGCCGCGGTTGCCTGGGCACGTGCGCGCGGTTTCGACGGTGAGGGCGTCCGGCACGAGAATAGCCAGCAGGAGACGGCAGCATGACCGCTCGAGCAAAGGACCCCGTCGCGCCAACCGATGCCAAGGCGAAGGCCGCCGTAAAACGTGCAGCCGCGGGCTCGGTGACCGAAGCGATCGGCAAACTGATCGGCGACGACGCGGTGCGTGAGCGCGGCACGGCAGAGAAGAAAGCCGGTGCCGCTGATGCGTCCGGTCGCAAGACATCCCCGCGGTCCTGACTGCGGCGACACATTCGATTTCAACAGGAGCACCCATGACGACCCACGCACATACCGGCCTCGACGAGGCTTACGGCAAGACCCCGACCCGGCTGTCATGGGGGGCGATCTTCGCCGGCGTTGTCATTGCCGTCGCGGTTCAGCTCGTCCTTGGCATCCTTGGTGCGGGCATCGGCCTGACCATGGTTGATCCGGTCAACGGCACGACGCCGGGCGCAGCCGGGTTCGGCATCGGCGCGGGCATCTACTGGCTCGTCACGACGATCGTGGCGCTCGGCGCTGGCGGCTATGCTGCCGCGCGGGTCGCCGGCGTCCACGAGCGGTTCGATGCGCTCGTCCACGGCCTTGTCGTCTGGGGCGTCACGCTCATCATGACGCTATACCTGCTGACCTCGGCCGTCGGCGGGATCATCGGCGGCGGATTCCGCACGGTGAGTGCATTGGCCAGCGCAGCCGGGACGACGGTCAGCGCGGCAGCGCCCAAGGCCGCTTCGCTCGCCGGCATTGATGAAGGCGATGTCCGCAACGAGGCTGCGGCATATCTCTCCCCCGCGCCGAGCGACCCTGCCCAGATGACGTCCGAGCAGGCACAGAAGGAAATCACGCGACAGCTCCCCGATCTCGCCCGTGGCGGCAGCACCGGTGCGCAGGCCGAAAGCCGGATCGTCGATATCGTCGCTGCACAGCGCAAGATCAGCCACGCCGAGGCTCAGGCGCAGGTGACGCGCGCCAAGCAGCAGTTCGTGCAGACGAAGAACGAGACGATTTCGACGGTGAAGTCGGCGACCGACACGGCCGCCGGTGCTGCAGCGGGAACCTCGTTCGTCCTCGTGCTCGCGCTCCTGATAGGTGCCGCGGCGTCTGGTTTCGGGGCAGTCGCGGCGACGCGTCGCGCATTGCGCTGAATGGTTGCGGCGGGTCGGCGTATCTGACCCGCCGCACCGGCTCATGCCGGGGAATATAACGGCAGCAGTCCGCGGATCGCGGGCAGGCGGCGTCCGCGGGCATGCCCGCGGACGCCGTCTTCGGTTTATGCACAAGGCGCAGTCGACCGCCGGATAGGCGGCAACGATGGCGTCGCCTCAAGGGCCGCCTCAGCCGGACTGGTCGAGCGGACGGTCAGATTTTGTGATTGCACAGCGGACATCGTAAGGACGTCGTAGCATTGGCGGCGAGCGTTAGTGCGAAGCCAAGCGTCGGGGGAGCAATGCTCTCCGTCGCAGAATATTGTATCGAGTTGGATCGGATTTCGACGCTTTAAAAACGCTTTTCACCGTCATGCGCCCGTAGCTCAGCTGGATAGAGCACGGGACTTCTAATCCTGAGGTCGCTGGTTCGAACCCAGCCGGGCGCACCAGTGGTGTCAGTCGAAACGAGCTGTTCACGTGTAATAGATCCGGACTACGAAATTATTTGAAATGGTCCGTCGAGGGCAGGGCATGGCAACAGCGGGGTAAGATATCGTGGCGATCGAGCGACAGTCCTTCGGATCGATCCAGGCCGGCCGGGGCGTCGCTGCTTTGTTGGTCGTCCTGTTCCACGCTAGTGCCAAGGTCTTCGCCAAAAGTGATTATTGGGACACCACTATCCTTGGCGGATTTTTCAACTTTGGCCATGCGGGGGTCGACTTCTTTTTTGTTCTCAGCGGCTTCATCATTGCGCACGTCCATGCCGCGGACATCGGTGCGCCAGCCCGCCTGGCGAACTTCGTGCGCAGTCGCCTGCTCCGGATCTACCCGGTCTATTGGTTCATCCTGATCGGGGTCATTGCGCTCAGCCTGTTACCGTTCGGACTGAACTCGAGTGTCCATCTGACACCGCAGATGGTCATCAGCGCCTTTGTGCTCGTCGGCCCGGTCGATTCCCCGACGGTCCTTGCCGTGGCATGGACGCTGTTCCACGAAATCGCCTTCTATATCGCGTTCGGGATCGCGATCGCCTCACCGCGCGCCGGCATCGTGGTCGCCGGTGCGTGGGTTGCCGGTATCCTCGCGTCGGCGCTCGGCTATCCGTTCCTGCCGCCGTATCTCGGGGACTCGATCAACCTGCTCTTCCTGTTCGGTGTCGGCATATGGTGGTTGTCCAAGCACCATCCGCAGACGTTGCCGATCGTGCTCGCGTGGGTCGGCACAGCCGGATTTTTGGCGCTGGGAATGGAAAACGTCTTCGCGCCCGTCTTTTCATACGCCGCCCGGCACCTGCTGTTCGGCGCGGCGAGCGCCCTCATTATCGGCGCACTCGTGGCCCAGGAGGGCAGGCGGCCGATCAAAGTGTCGCCGGTGCTGCTGACCCTCGGGGCCGCGTCCTACTCGATCTATCTCACTCATTTTCCGGTTCTGGGATTTGTCGCGAAGGCACACGCAATCGCCGCGGTGCGCGCGCTGCCCGTCGCACTGGCGTTTGTGCTGGTCGTCGCCCTGACGGTGCTGGCCGGTGTAGCGTTCCACTTCCTTGTCGAAAAGCCGCTTACGCGGGCCACCGGAAGATGGTGGCCGCGCGGCGGTGCACGCAGCGGATCGGGAGCTACGCCGCTCGGTCGCCCGTAGCGGCAAAGACCAAATAATCTTCGCGAAACCCGCGCTTAACAACTCGTTCTTCGTGGTTAATTCGAGAACGGGTACAAGCGGGTCGGCATCGCGGATGTCGCAATCAGCCTGGAGCCTTAGTCGATGAAACTTCCAATTATCCTGATGACCGCTTTCATCGCCGTGGCGGCGACCGCGCAGACGGCGCCGCCGGTGGCACCGTTGCCGCATTCGGGCGAGACGCCGACTGAACGCGGCCAGCGGCTCGCGAACGATCGCGCCCACTCGACCGCACACGCCAACGAAACCCCCGCACAGCGGTCGAGCCGCCTCGCCGCCGACAGGGCGCGAAGGCTGGCCGCCGAGCGTGCCGAAAAGCCGACGGCGGCCGATGCGGCCGGGGACAGACAGCGTCTTGCGGCCGATGAGACGCGCGCGCTCGCAAAGCGGTCTGCAACCGAGACCCCGGCGGAGCGGTCGCAACGTCTTGCGGCGGACAAAGCACGCGGCGAGGCGAAGAAGCATCACCCCGCCTGATCGCGTTCGAGCCTGACGACATGCGCGGCACCGGATCGGCCGGTGCCGCGCATCGGCCTATTGCATGAACCAGCCGTGGCTGACGACGATGCTCTGCCCGGTCAGCGCGTTCGACGGGAAGCCGGCGAGGAACAGCGCGACCTGGGCGACGTCGTCGACGGTGGTGAACTCGCCGTCGACCGTTTCGGCGAGCATGACCTTTTTCACGACGTCATCCTCGGAGATGCCGAGTTCCTTCGCCTGCTCGGGAATCTGCTTCTCGACGAGCGGGGTGCGGACGAAGCCGGGGCAAATAACGTTTGCGCGGACGTCGTGCTCGGCACCCTCCTTGGCGACGACCTTGGCGAGGCCGACCAGCCCGTGCTTCGCGGTGACGTAAGCCGACTTGAGCTTCGACGCTTCCTTGCTGTGGACCGAGCCCATGTAGATGACGCTGCCACCGCGGCCCTGCGCATACATGTGCTTGAGGCACGCCTTGGTCGTCAGGAACGCGCCGTCGAGGTGGATCGCGAGCATCTTCTTCCAGTTGGCGAAGCTGTAGTCGACCACGGGCGCGACGATCTGGATACCGGCGTTCGAGACGAGGATGTCGATCCCGCCAAACTTCGCGACGACCGCTTCGATCCCGGCGTTGACCTGATCCTCCTGCGTCACGTCCATCGCCACTCCCATCGCGCGTTCGCCGCTCGGGTCGAATTCGAGCGCGGTGGCGTTGGCGGCATCGATGTTGAGGTCGGCGATGGCGACCTTGGCTCCGGCGGCGAGATAGACCTTGGCGATGTCCTTGCCGATGCCGCTGGCGGCTCCGGTGATGACGGCGACCTTGTCGGTGAGCATCATGGGCTTACTCCCTGTTCTTCAATCGTGGCTCGTGAAATCATAGACGTCGACGCCGTGCGCGTCGGTCGGCGGGGTCAGAACCTCGGGGTGGGCGAGGGTGTGCGTGGCGTCGCGCAGCCCCGCCGCCCAATGCTCCTCCATCGTTCGCCGCGAGAACTCATAGTCCTTCGACTGGCCCTCGTAGGTTGGCGAGCGGTAGATCAGCTGCACGATGTTGAACACCGCGGGGTCCGACGCCCCGGTCAGGATCTTCGCCTCGGCACTTTCGGCCAGTTCGGGCGGCAGCTTGGCGAGTAGCTCGTTGAACACTGCACGGAGTTTCTGCGCCGCGCGAAACGAGTCGGTGGCGGCCCGGGTGCGGCTCGAGAACTGGACTTCCTTCATACGCACCGCGACTTCACTGAGATCGCGCGGCAGGTCGCCGCGCGCGCTCCACAGGTCGACCTGGAGGACGAGCGTGTCGAGGTCGGAGCGCGATGACAGCACCCAGTCGAGCGGGGTGTTCGAGACCATGCCGCCGTCCCAGTAGAACTCGCCGTCGATCTCGATCGCCGGAAAGGCGGGCGGCAGCGCTCCCGACGCCATGATGTGTTCGGGACGAATCGTATCGGTCGCGTTGTCGAAATAGGCGAAGTTGCCGGTGCGGACGTTGACCGCGCCGACCGAGAAGCGCGTTTCCTTCGCATTGATCCGGTCGAAATCGACGAAGCGCTCGAGCGTCGATCGTAGAGCGGCGGTGTCGTACCAGCTCGTCGCGGCGAGCGATCCGTTCGGGGAGAGGTACGGCGGCGGGAAGCGCGGCTTGAAGAACCCCGGCACGCCATTGGTCATGATCTGGCCAGCCGCAATCTGGTTGACCAACCCGCGCGCGACATCGCCCGACATCAGGCCCGACCAGAAGTGGCTTATGCCGCCGTCCCCGGCATCGCTGACGAATTCCCAAAAGCCACGCAATTTGGCGATGCCCTCGGCGGCGTCGTTCCCGGCGATGATCGCCGAGTTGATCGCGCCGATCGAGATGCCTGCGATCCACGTCGGGCGTATACCGTGGCCGACGAGCGCCTCATACACCCCGGCCTGATATGCACCGAGCGCGCCGCCGCCCTGGAGGAGAAGTGCGACGCTCTCGAATGGCGTGCCGTTGGGACGCGCTGTGTCGCGCGACGCGACGGGGCTATTCACGCTCGGGGACGGGGACGTTGAAGCCGTTGAGCGTCGTCGAGACGAGGCTGTAGAGGCCGACGAGATAGATCATCTCGTTCAACGCGTGCTGGCCGAAGGTCTTGAGCGCGAGCGCATAGATCGGCTCGGGCAGGGTGCCGCCGCGAACGAGCGTGAAGGCGAGGTCGAAAGCGATGCTCTCCTCGGGCGACAGGTCGGTCGGCTTGAGGTCGGCGGTGATCGTCGCAAGGCGTTCGGCAGCCATGCCGTCACGTTCGGCGACCGCGATGTGCGCGTAAAGCTCGTACGCCGCGTCGAATCGCGCGCCGACGACGAGGATGACGATCTGGCGGACGTTGTCGGGGAGCACGGCCTGCGCGGTCATCGCCAGCGTCAGGTCCCAGATCGCCTTGCCGATCACGGGTTCGTGGAGCCACGGGTTCCATGGACCCATCAGCGCGCCGTCTTCGCGTTCGACCTTGAACGCATTGAAGTTGCTGGCGATACCTTTGCGCATGTCGTCGTAGAGCGGCTTCTGCTCGGGCGACAGGTCGGCGGGGGCGATCAAGGGCAAGCGCATCGGCGACTCCTAGGATTATGACGCGGTGCACCATAACCGATCGCTGCGACAAGTATGCTACAGTTAACGCGCGATCGAACCGCAGTTAGACCGACGCGCGAAGCGTCGCGCGCACGCCGACATAGGCCGGGTCGTAGACGAGGTTCGAGCCCAAGCTCGCCGCCATCGCGCCGATCAGCTTCGTGCCGATCCCGGTGCCGGTCGGCAACTTCGACGCGGGCAGCCCGGCGCCGTCGTCCTCGACACGGAGGACGAAGTCGCGCGCGCCGTCGAGCGCCAGTTCGATGCGGATCTCGCCGGGCTGGCCCTGCGGATAGGCGTATTTGCACGCGTTGCTGACGAGTTCGTTGACGATCACCCCGAGCGACACCGCACGGTCGGTCGCCAGCCGGATCGGCGCGGCGATCAGGCGAAGCGCGCGCGGCGAGGCCGGGGTCGACCACGTTTTTTCGAGCTCGCGGACCAGCGCGGCGAGATAGTCGTCCATCGCCACGCCCTCGACGTCGTCCGACGTGTACAGCCGCTTGTGGACCTGCGCGATCGCGGTGATCCGCGCCTGCGTATCGGCGAGCGCGCTCTTCGCGGCGGGATCGGTCAGCGCCTTCGCCTGGAGGTGAATGAACGCCGAGACGAGCTGGAGCGAGTTCGCGACGCGGTGATTGACCTCGTGGAGCAGCGCCTCGAGCCGCGCATTCGACGCGCGCAGCGCGACCTCGGCCTCGACCTTTTGCGCCTTCAGGGCGACGGCGGTCATCGCGGTGTCGAAAGCGTTCGTCAGCAGGTCGAAGAAATCGTCGCCGATCGTCTTGACGACATAGTCGATCGCGCCCGCCTTGAGCGCGGCGACCGCAATCCGGCTCTCTTCGGAGCCGGTGACGTAGATGATCGGCGGGACGTCGGGCAGGGCGCGAAGGGCTTCGAGCGTGCTCAAACCGTCGTAGCCGGGCATGTAATGATCGACCGCGATCAGGTCGAACACGGTCTTCTTGACTTCCGCGACCCCGTCGAGGCCGTTGGTCGCGACGCTGACATCATAGCCGCGCTTGCCGAGCGCGCGCGATACCAGCCGGCAAAGTCCCTCGTCGTCGTCGATATACAGGATGCGCGGACGCTCGGTCACGCGTCGTCGCCGACCTCGGGCACTTGGATGACCGACAGGAACAAGCCGAGCTGCTGGATCGCTCGGGCGAAATTCTCGTAGTTGACCGGCTTGGTGATGTAGACGTTCGCACCGAGATCGTAGCAGCGCTGGATTTCCTGCTTGTCGTCGGTCGTGGTCAGCACGACGACCGGCGTCCGCTTGAGCCGCGAGTCGGCCTTGATCTTGCCGAGGATGTCGATGCCGCTCATGTCGGGCAGGTTGAGATCGAGCAGGATCAGCGCCGGGCCGTTGTTCGCCGGGCCGTCGGGGGCGTGGAACAGATAGTCGAGCGCGGTCGTGCCGTCGACGAAATGACGGATCGCGTTGGCGATGCCGGCGCGGCGGATATTCTTTTCGATCAGCCGGGCATGACCCTCATCATCCTCGATCATGATGATGTTGACGCTATGTTCGCTCATGCGGGACTTTCCTCGCGCAGTTCGGCCTTCAGCGCGTGCGGCAGCGATAGCCGAAAGGTCGCCCCAGCGCCAAGGTCGGAGATACAGGTGATGACGCCACCCAGGCGATACGACAAGGCGCGAACGTGCGCGAGGCCCAGCCCTTCGCCGGGCTGGTCCTGAACCCCCGAGCGGCGGAACAGCTCGAAAATCCGCTCATGGTCGGCAATCGCGACCCCGCGGCCGTTGTCGGTGACGTCGATGATGACACGCTGTCCTTCGCGCCGCGCGCTGACGACGATCCGCCCGGGACGTCCCGGCTGAAGATATTTCGTCGCGTTTTCAATGAGGTTCGACAGGATTTGCTCGAGCGCGAGCCGGTCGGTAACGATCGTCGGCATTGCGGGGGCGATCGCGATCTCGGCCTTTAGTTCGTTGAGCCGGAACTGGAGGCTGTCGCGGATCGACTCGGCAAGCCCGGCGATATCGACCCGTGCCGGGGCCAGCGTCCGCCGTCCCTCGCGCGACAGCCGCAGGATCGCGTTGATCAGCCGGTCCATCTTGTTGGTCGAGGTGCGGATGAAGCCGATCGCTTCGGGCAGATCGGCGAGCGCTTCGCGGGCATCGCTCTGCATCAGGTCGGGAGCGCTGTGGTCGACCCGGTCGGCGAGCCCGGTCAACGGACCGATCGCCGCCTCGAGCTCGGCGGTGAAACCCATGATGTTGACCAGCGGCGACCGCAGGTCGTGGCTGACGATATAGGCGAAGCGCTGAATCTCGTCGTTGGCGCGGCTAAGTTCGACCGTGCGCGCGGTCACCGCGTCTTCGAGCCCCGAATTGACGCTGCGCAACGCCTCCTGCGCGACATTTAGGTCGGCGGTATAGCGCAGCACGATCCACGACGCGCCGCCCATGATCCCGAGGATCAGAAAGCCGACCACGCCGAGGATGATATTAAGGTCGGACGACGCCTTGTCCTGCGCCGCCCGGCGGATGGCCAGCAGCCGCTTCTCCTCGGTCTCCATCACCGACGTCATGTTGCGCAGCGCGACCATCGAGACGAAGCTGCTGTCGACGGCGAAATCGGCCATCGCCTGCATCGCCGGGTTTGGGTCGGCCAGCCGTGCGAAGGTCTGCTGCGCCGAATCGAGATGAAGCTTCGCCTCGGCGCGCAGGCCGACGATCCGCGTCTGCTGCGAGGCGTTGTCGCGGGTCAGAGACTCCAGGCGATCGAGTTGATGCGGGATCGCGGCGGTCGTCCGCCGATACGTGTCGAGCGACGCTTGGCGATGGTGGAGCAGATATCCGCGCCGGGCTGTTTCGAGCTGCTCGGTCAGGATGCTGAACTTGTCGAGCGCGCGCTCGACCTCATAGGTATGGACGACGAGCGCGGTGCTACGCTGCCGTTCGCCGGCCGCAAGGACGACTACGCCCGCAGCGATCAGCAACAGCACGAGACCGCTCGCCATCGCCGCGAGGACCAGCCGCTGAAAATTTCGGTCTGAAATCGTCACGTCCGAGCGATAGCGGACCAAATCACATCGCGATAGCGCGATTGGCGCGCCCCGCCAGTTCGATGACGAACTGCCACGCGACCCGGCCCGAACGGTGGCCGCGCCCGACCGCCCATTCGAGCGCCTCGGCGTCGGTGAAGGCGAGATCGTGCGCGGCTGCATAGCCCGCGACGATCGCCAGATATGTAATCTGGTCGCAGTTGTGAAAGCCGAGGCTCAGCCCGAAGCGATCGGCGAGCGCGAGCCTGTCGTCGAGGACGTCGCGCGCGTTGATCGCGCTCGCCGCCTCGGTATCGGCGTGCTCGCGCGCCACGAGATGCCGCCGGTTCGACGTGACGGCAAGCCGGACATTATCGGGTCGTGCCTCGATCCCGCCGTCGAGGATCGATCGCAGCGCCTTGTACTGGCGCTCGTCGGCCTCGAACGAGACGTCGTCGGCATAGACGATGAAGCGGCGGGCGGTTTGCCCGAGCACGCGGAACAGGCCGGGCAGGCCGGTCAGGTCCTCGCGCGCGACCTGGATCAGCGCGAGCGCCGGCCCGGTCGCCTCGGCAATTACCGCCGCATGGACCGCGCGAACGAGCGAGCTTTTGCCCATCCCGCGCGCGCCCCACAGCAGGACGTCGTGCGCGGCGGCTCCGGCGGCGTGGCGCCGGGTGTTGGCAAGCAGGGCATCGCGCTGGGCATCGACGCCGGCGAAGCGAGCGAGCGGCTGGGCCGGCGGCGGGGCGACCGCGCGCAGAATGCCGCCGTCGAAGACGAAGGCATCGCCAACCGCGGGATCGGCGGGCACGGGGAGCGGCGGCGCAAGGCGATCGAGCGCGTCGGCGATGCGGATGAGGGGGTCGGTCATCGGCGCGATGTACCCGATCCACCCCGCAACGGGGAGGGGGCAGGATCGCCGGCAGCTCCGCGACCATTTGCGCGCTACCCCGCATCGGCTATAGAGCCGCGCAAACCTACCCCACGGAAGAAACTTTCATGTTCTCATCCCCGGCCTATGCCCAGACGGCAGCGGCCTCCGGCCTTCAGGGCAACCTGCTCCTGTTCCTGCCGTATGTGGCGATTTTCGCGATCTTCTACTTCCTGATGATCCGCCCGCAGCAGCAGCGCGCCAAGGCGCATCGCGCCGCGATCGACGCGGTCAAGCGCGGTGACGAGGTCGTCACCGGCGGCGGGCTCATCGGGCGGGTGACCAAGGTCGCCGACACCGAGCTCGAGGTCGAGGTCGCGACCGGCGTCAAGCTGCGCGTCGTCAAGGGCACGCTGTCCGAAGTCCGGACCAAGCCGCTGCCCGCCGCCGCCAACGACACGAAGAACTAGCATGCTCGGCTTTCCAAACTGGAAAGTGTGGACGATTCTGGCCACGCTGGTCCTCGGCGTGATCTTCGCGATCCCCAATTTCATCCCCGCGGCGACGCTCAGGTCGCTGCCGTCGTTCGTGCCCACCGGTACACTCAACCTCGGCCTCGACCTGCGCGGCGGCAGCTACATGATGCTCGAAGCCGCGACCGACGACGTCCGCAAGCAGAAGCTCGACGGCCTCGAGGAAACTGCCCGTAGCGAACTTGCTGGAGCCGACGGCGGCGCGGTCAAGTATCGCGACCTCGGCATCACCGGCAGCGCCGTCGCACTGACGGTGACCGACCCGACCCAGCTTGACCGTGCGGTCGAAACGCTGCGCAAGGTAACGCGCCCCGTCGGCAACCTCACCGGGCAGCGCGATGTCGAAGTCGCCGTCGTCGACGGCAACCGCGTGACGATGACCCCGACCGACGCCGGCATCACGTCGGCCACCAACAGCGCGATGGAGCAGGCGGTCGAAGTCATCCGCCGCCGGATCGACGAGCTCGGCACGCGCGAGCCGACGATAGTCCGCCAGGGCGACAACCGCATCGTCGTGCAGGTTCCCGGGCTGCAGGACCCGAGCGCATTGAAGGCATTGCTCGGCAAGACCGCCAAGCTCGAATTCAAGCTTGTCGACACCGACGCCGACCCTGCCGAAGTCGCCGCGGGTCACGCCCCCGCCGGCAGCCAGATCTTGCCGTACGCCGACCAGCCGGGCACCGTCGCGGTAAAGCGCCGCGCGATGATCACCGGCGACCAGCTCGTCGACAGCCAGGTCGGACAGGACGACAATGGCTCGCCCGCGGTCACCTTCCGCTTCGATTCGACCGGCGGCCGCCGCTTTGCCAAGGCGACTCAGGAGAATGTCGGCAAGCCATTCGCGATCATTCTCGACAACAAGGTCATCTCCGCCCCACGGATCAATGGCGCGATCCTCGGCGGGTCGGGCATCATTACCGGCAACTACACCACCGCGAGCGCGAACCAGTTCGCCATCCTGCTGCGGTCGGGCAAGCTGCCGGTCGAGTTGAAGGTCGTCGAGGAACGCACCGTCGGGCCCGACCTCGGTGCCGACTCGATCCGCGCGGGCAGCCTCGCTGCGGGTACCGCGGTGATCGCGGTCGCGCTGCTGATGATCGTCACCTACGGTCGCTTCGGCGTCTATTCGGTGATCGCGCTGATCCTCAACATGATCCTGATCATCGGCGTGATGTCGGTCGTCGGCGCGACGCTGACGCTACCGGGGATCGCGGGGCTCGTTCTGACGATCGGCGCGGCGGTCGACGCGAACGTCCTGATCAACGAGCGCATCCGCGAGGAGCAGCGCAAGGGCCGGGGCGTCGTCGCCTCGGTCGAGGTCGGCTTTCGCGACGCGACGCGGACGATCTGGGATGCCAACAGCCTCAACATCATCGTCGCGATCATCATGTTCATGTTCGGCTCGGGGCCGATCAAGGGCTTTGCGGTGGTGCTGTCGATCGGCATCGCCACAAGCGTCTTTACCGCCGTCACCGTCGTTCGCCTGATGGTCTCGCGCTGGCTGACGAGCGCCCGCCCGAAGGCGCTGACGATATGATGTGCGATCTCAATAAGGGTAGGGCATCGACATGCCGTTGAAGATCGTTCCCGACAACACCAACATCGGCTTCGTCAAGCTGCGCTACTTCGCGTTCGCGCTGACGCTGCTGCTGACGCTCGGCTCGATCGGGCTGCTCGCGACGCGCGGGCTCAACCTCGGCGTCGATTTCGTCGGCGGGTTGACGATGGAGGTCGCCTTCCCGGTGGCACCGCCGCTCGACCGGCTGCGCGGCGAGGTTCGCGGCCTCGGCGTCGGCGATGTCTCGCTGCAGGAATTCGGCTCGCCGAAGAACATCCTGATCCGCCTGCCGCTGCCGCCGGGCGACCAGACCGCGGTGCAGAAGGTCGTCGCCAAGGTCCAGAGCGACCTCAAGGGCAAATACGGCAATGTCAGCTTCCGCCGCACCGAGTCGGTGAGCGGCAAGGTCAGCCAGGAGCTGATCCACAAGGGTGCGCTCGCGGTGCTGCTGTCGATGGCGGCGGTAGCGCTGTTCACCTGGTTCCGCTTCGAATGGCATTTCGGCGTCTCGACCGTCGTCGCGCTCGTCCACGACGTCACGGTGACGCTCGGTTTCTTCGCGCTGACACACCTCGAGTTCGACTTGAACGTCGTCGCCGCGATCCTGACAATCATCGGCTACAGCCTCAACGACAAGGTCGTGATCGACGACCGGATTCGCGAAAACCTGCGCAAGTACCGCCAGATGGACATCGGCCCGATCATCGACCTCAGCGTCAACGAGACGCTGCCGCGCACCGTGATGACGTCGCTGGCGATGATCACCGCCTTGACCGCGATGCTGCTGCTCGGCCCCGACGTGATCTTCGGGTTCACCGCAGCGATGCTGCTCGGGATCGTCGTCGGCACGTATTCGTCGATCTTCGTTTCGTCGTCGCTGCTGATCGCGCTCGGCGTCAAGCCGAAGATCGAGCCGCTGGCGAAGAAGACCGGCCCGTCGGTCAACGTCGAGCGGGCACGCCGCTGATCTTACCTTTTGTAGGATTTGGCGGTGCAATCTTGACATTGCGAACCAATTAGGCTATGGGCGGGGATGGTCACTTCCCCGCCTCGTCGCCGTCGTCGTCGCACCGGGTGGACCCCGGCGCGCCAGCGTCGGTTCGTCACCGACCTCGCGACCTCGGGTAACGTCCGCGATGTCTGTGCGCGGATCGGCCTGTCGCGGACGAGCGCGTACAAGTTTCGCGATCAACCGCACAATGCCGCCTTCGCCCGCGCGTGGGATGCGGCGCTCGATCGCTACATGGCCGATATCGCGGACGAGGCAGCCGCACGCGTGTCCGAGGGCGAGACGCGGCCGGTGAAGTACAAGGGGGCGATCGTCGGCGAGCGGGTCTTCATCATCAATCGCCTGCTAACCGCGCTTCTACTTTACCATTCGAGTCCGCGAACAAGCCCCGCAAAGCCGCCGAAAACGTCAACACTGTCAACTTAATGCCGTGACCGCAGGACGCGATCACGGCGTCGCAATTGCCAACTCTGTCAACTTAAGCCGAGCGTCAGACGACCTGACCAAGCCCGTCGCACGACAGGTCGAACGCGGCGAGACCGCCTTCGAGATACGCCGCCAGCATCGGCAGATCGAGCAGGAAGTCCGCAGCGTCGTCGACCTCCTCGCTGGCGTCGTCCATCGCGTCGGACCATTCGCTCGCGTCGTACGTCCCGCGCCCGACCAGCGCGAGGGCAACGAGCTCGGCCTTCTCGTCGTCGGCGAGGTCGTCGATGATCGCGCGCAGCTCCTCTTCGGTCGGGTTGTCTCCGTCGTCCTCGATCTCGTCGGCGGCGCCGTCGTCGGTCGGGTTCGAGCCGTCGTCGGGATCGGTGTCGGGTACCAGCGCTTCGAACTCGCGGGCGCGCAGGATGACGCGGCAGACGGTCTCGAGCGGGATAGTCAGTTCCATGGGCGTCTCTCCTGTGTCGAACCGCAACGACGCCGGTGCATCGGGGTTCCGCGCTCCGCCGTGACGGTCTGAACTACGCCGCCACCGCTCGCAACGGCGCGATCCCGATCCGGCCGCGGGCGCTATCATACTCGCGGCGCAGCTTCGCGATGAACGCCGCCGCTGGCATAACGGCATCGATCGCGCCGATCCCTTGGCCGCAGCCCCAGATTTCCTTCCACGCCTTGGGCGCGGCGCCGCTGCCGAAGTCCATCGTCGAGACGTCGCCCTCGGGAAGGTGGTCGGGGTCCATTCCGGCAAGCGTGATCGACGGCTTGAGGTAGTTGCCGCTGACCCCGGTGAACAGGCTCGAATAGACGATGTCGGATGCCGAACTGTCGACGATCATTTGCTTGTAGCGCTCGTCGGCGCGCGCCTCGGTCGTGGCGATGAACGCCGAGCCGATATAGGCGAAGTCGGCTCCCATCGCGGTTGCCGCAAGGACCGACGCGCCGCTGGCGATCGACCCCGACAGCGCGAGCGGGCCGTCGAACCACTTGCGGATTTCCTGGATGAGCGCGAACGGCGAGGTCGTGCCGGCATGGCCGCCCGCCCCTGCGGCGACCGCGATCAGGCCGTCGGCGCCCTTCTCGATCGCCTTGTGGGCGAAGCGGTCGTTGATGACGTCGTGCATGACGATGCCGCCGTACGAATGGATCGCCTCGTTGACGTCGACCCGCGCGCCGAGCGAGGTGATGATCACCGGGACCTTGTACTTCACGCACAAAGCGAGGTCGTCCATCAGCCGGTCGTTCGACTTGTGGACGATCAGGTTGACCGCATACGGCGCGTCGTCGGGGCCGAGCTCGGCGTTCAGTCGGACGAGCCATTCCTCGAACTGCGCGAGCGGGCGCGCGTTGAGGCTCGGGAAGCTGCCGATGACGCCCGCCTTGCACTGCGCGATGACAAGGTCGGGGTTCGAGATGATGAATAGCGGCGACGCGATCACCGGGATCGACAGGCGGCGGCTGAGGGCGGCGGGGATCGACATCGGCGAGGGCTCCTGGTGCGCGAAATCAGTCTGACGTTCCGTCATCCCCGCCTTCGCGGGGACGGCGTTGATTGTAGCCACTCTATCTTACCCGGCCAGCGGTGATTTGAGCGCTACTGTATTGTCTGCCAGTAATGCCGGGTAGCGGGCAAGCCCCGCGAGGCGGTTGCGGGAACGGCAACACCACGGCGGAAGCAGCCGTTCAAGTCGCTGTCCTACACCCCCCGGATCGCGGTAAGCTCCCTCGTCGCCACCGGGCGGCGCGCGTTCTTTCTCATTGTTACAGCTTCATCGTGCGTCGTTGTCGGAATCGGCGCACAAGAAAGCGACCGACGCGTACATTGCCTTGACCCGCGCGACGGTCGCCCACACGCTCGACCCATGCTGTCCATCCTTGCCTTTGGAGCGGTGCTGCTCGCGGTGACGGCGCTCGCCGACGCCGGGTCGGGGCGGCTTGGCGTTCCGCAGTCGATCGTGCTCGTGCTGACCGGCGCGGCGATCAGTATAATTCCGGGGCTGAAGCCGGTCACGATCAAGCCCGACTTCGTCATGCTCGTGCTCCTGCCGCCGCTGCTCTACAGCGCCGGGGTCGGCATGAGCTGGCGCGGGTTCCGCGATAACCTCCGGCCGATCCTGCTTCTCGCCATTGGCTGCGTCCTGTTCACCGCGTCCGCCGTCGCCGCGGCGTGTCACTTCCTGCTCGGCATGAACTGGGCGGTCGGATTTGTCCTCGGTGCCGTCGTTGCCCCGCCCGACGCGGTCGCACCGATGGCAATCGCGCGGCGGCTGCACATGCCGCAGCGGCTGCTGACGATTCTCGAGGGCGAAGGGCTGGTCAACGACGCCACCGCGCTGATCCTGTTCGCCTTCGCGGTCGGCGCGGTGACGAGCGGCGGCGTTTCGGTGTCGACGGCCTTGGCCTCCTTCGCCGCGATCGTCGTCGGCGAACTCGCATGGGGGCTCGCCGTCGCCTGGACCACGCTGCGCATCCGCCGCTGGGCGAAGAGCCCGCAGTCGGAGATCATCCTCGCCCTGCTCACGCCGTTCCTCGCCTTTTGGCCGCCGCACGCGCTCGGCGGATCGGGCGTCCTCGCTGCGGTCGCCGCCGGGCTGTTCGTCAGCTGGAACGGCCCGCGGCTGATCGCCTCGGCAACGCGACTTCAGGGCTATTTCGTCTGGGGACTGGTCACCCACGCGATCGAGGGTCTGCTCTTCATGCTCATCGGTCTGCAGGCCAAGGCGCTCGCGAGCGGGCTATCGGGCGGAGGATGGCAACGGCTGGCCGAGGCGGCGGTGGTCGTCACGGTGGTGGTGGTGGTCGTCCGCTTCATCTGGGTTTTCCCGGCGACGTACCTGCCACGGTTGATCCCGGCCATCGGCCGTCGCGATCCACAACCGCGCTGGCAAATGCCGTTCCTGATCGGCTTCACCGGCATCCGCGGCGTCGTCTCGCTCGCCGCCGCGCTCGCCATCCCTCGGCAGATCGGCGACGTGCCGTTTCCCGAGCGTGACCTCATCCTGTTCGTGACCTTTGTCGTGATCATGGTGACGCTGATCGGGCAGGGTGCGCTGCTGCCGCCGGTGATCAAAGCCTTAGGGCTGGCCGATGAGGGCAGGCGCGAGGCCGCCGACGCCAAGAAGGCCGAGGTCGCGGCGCGACTGGCGGCGATCGATGCGGTCCTCGCCGAGATCGATTACCTCGATGCCATGGGCGAAGACCCGGCCGCGATCGAGGCGCTACGCCGCCGCCACGGCGACCGGCGCAAGGAATATGCCGGCACCGCCGACGACGCGGTCGAGGGCAGCCCGGTCGCGGTCGATGCACGACTTCAGGCCAGACTGATCGAGGCCGAGCGTGACGCGATCGCCATCGCCTACCGCGACGATGCGATTACCGACGACGCCCGCCGCCGCATCGAGCGCGAGCTCGACCTCGAGGATGCGCGCAACCTGCACGCGCTCGAGAGCGCGACCGGCGATCGTCTCGCCGACCCCGAGTCCGAGGTCGAGGGCTAGCAAACCCGTCATCTCGACCGGCAGGCGGTCGTCGAAGCGTCCGTCAGCGGTCGAGGCTATGTCTCAGGAGGTCACCGATCAGATCGAGTGAGAACCAGCCGCCGTCGCGCCATAGAGGATCGCGGTGCCTCCCACCGCGTCAACCGGCCGGCATCACCAGCCAGGAATGTTGCCGACCGTTGCCGCTTCGTAAGGTCACGCCGTCGGCCTGGGGTGTCTTGCCCATCAGGTCGTCGAACCGGCTGCCCTCCAGTCATCCGGGTGTCCGGGCCGGCGCGGCGCGTGATCAGGCCGTAGCGCCCCTAGAAGCGCGTCCGTATCCCGGCGAGCCAGCGGCGCGGTGCGCCTGGTCCGAGACTGCGGGGGTTGGTCGCCCCGGGCGCCTCGGCGAGCGCGACCTGGCTGGTCTCGGAGAAGGTCCCGAAGCTCGCGTAGCGCTTGTCGAAGACGTTGCTCAGCTCGCCGAACACCGAGACGGGTCCGAGTACGGCAACGCTGCCGCGCAGGTTGAGCAACGCAAATGCTCCGGTGGTGGGTTGGAGATTTGCATCATCGCCGCTCAGATACTGACCGCTTTGCGCCTGCACATCGCCACCAAGCGTGAATTTGCGCCCGGTAAAGTCGACCGACACGAGCCCGCGATGCCGCGGGATGCCGGGCAAGCGGTCGCCGCGGCGAACTTGAATCTGTCCGTCATCGTCGGCCGACGGGTTGTCGGGACTGTTGAGCAGCAGCGCGGTGCGGAAGGTCGCGTCGGTCAGGGCATAGCCGGCGTGAACGGTCCAGGGACCTTGTTTCGCGGTCAGGCTGGCGTCGACGCCCTGCCGCCGGGTCTGCCCGATGTTTTGGAAATAGGCCCGGCCGCGCGTGTCGGCTGCGATGAATTGGATGTCGTCATGATTGACGCCGCGGTACGTCGACACCAGCCAGCTCAGCTGCCAGGGGCCGGCATCGAACTTGCCCGACGCGCCGGCTTCCCAGGTCTTGGCGACGACCTGCTTCAGCGGCGGGTCGCCGACGAAGAAGTTGGTCAGGCTGCACGGCGAGGCGGGATCGGCGCATGACAGCTCGGCCGGCGTCGGTGCGCGGTTGGTCTCGGCATAGCCGGCGCGCACGGCGATCGCCGGCACGATCTGGTACGCGAGCTCGACGCCGGGATTGACGCGGTGGAAGCTGTGCCGGCCGTTCAGCGCCGTGCCGAGCTGGTCGTCGAGTGCGACCTCGGCAACGTTCCAGCGCACGCCGATCTCGGCAGTAAGGCCCGGCAACAGCGGCAGCCGGTCGGACAGGAACACCCCGGTGTAGCGCGTTCGCGCCAGTAACGAGACCGGAGCGATCGAGCCGTCGGGCTGGTCGATGATCGTGCCGAGCCCCTCGACGCTGCGGTCCTGGGTCAGCGCGCCGAGCTCGGTCGCCGACTCGAAGCTGGTCCGGCTGCGGTCGTGGCTGAAGCCGATCGTCAGTTCGTTGTTGCCGCCGAGCAAAGCGCGCGTGTCGACGAGCTGGACCAGCGCACCCGCAGACGTCGTCCGGGTCGTGCTGCGATTGAGGACGCCATAGGCACCATCGAGGGTGTTGGCCACCGCGGCACCGTTCGCGCCGATCAACGGGTTCTGGTTGCCCGCGGCATCCTCGAGGCACAGCTGCCCGGCCGCATCGTCACAGCCTTCGACATCGGCGGCGTCACCGTTGACGGTGCGCTGGCGCAGTTGCTGGAGGTACAGGCTCGCCTCGATCCGGGTCGTCGACGACAGCTTTACCCATGGATGCAGGCTCACCCGGCCATATTGGTTGCGGGTGTTATCGGGATAGGTGAACACCGCACGGCGGTCGGCGGCGAGCAGTTCGACCGGGGCCGACCCGTTGCCGGTCAGGTCGCTGTCGGCGCCGACGAGCTTCAGGTGGATGCCGGCGTGCTCGCCGTCGGAGCCGAGGTCGGCGTAGCCATTGTATAGCGTCGAGGGCGAGTGCCGCCGCCACCCGCCGTCGTGATTTCCTTCGAGCGCGACATAGGCGCTGTACGGTCCGTCACTCCAGCCGGCCTCGACCGAGCCGGTGGCACGGTCGTAAAGCCCGCCCGCCGCTGAAATTGCGAACCCGGGTGCCGTCCGCCCGGTCTTCGTGGCGACGACGATCGCGCCGCCGAGCGCGTTCAGGCCATAGACCGGGCTGGCATCGCGGATCGACACGCTGTCGATCGCGACTTCGGGGAGGAGGTCAAAGTTGACGGTATCGCCGAACGGCTGGTTGAAGCGCCCGCCGTCGAGGTAGACCGCGAGGCCCTGCGCATTGCCCTGCAGCGGCGAGGCGACGAAGCCGCGATAGACGAGGTTCGGTTGGTACGGGTTGCTCTGCGCCTCCGACAGCGACAAGCCCGGCAGCGATCGCGCCAATCCGCCGAGCAAGTCGGCATGCCCGGCGCGCGCCAGGTCGGTCGACGTCACCATCAATGCGTCATCGTTATAGTCGCGGCCGCCGGGGGCGGTGACGATGATGTCGGCGACAAAACCAGCCACAGGCTGCGATGACTGCGCCAGCAGCGGTGCCGAGGCGGCGATCAGGCTGCCGGATGCGAAAAATTTGAGGCACGTCACGGAGAGCCTCATCGCGACACGACCATGGCGATGTCCTGCGGTCGCTGTCTGGCGGGGCTTCGCGCCAGCAGTTTCATCAAAGCGCTGGCTGAAGCGATGTCATGAAGTGAGGCGTTAACACTGTGGCCAGTCTTCGCAAACTCGGTTGACCAGCAAGACCTGCAGTCGCCTCGGGTCTGTTCGGGCGGCACGGCACTCCGTCCTGCGATGCCCGGGTTAGCGTTGGCCTTGAGCGCCAAGCCGACGCCTGATGCTACGCGGCTCAAGGTTACTCAACTGTCGATCGAGCAGCGTTGATCGGTCGCCTCTGGCGCGTCTGCCATCCGAAGTGAAGCACGCGCGCAGACCGCTTCTTCATCCAGATCAGGATGCCGGTGACACTGAGCGCGACCAGGGCGAGGCCGAGCACGGCCTCGAAGATGCGATACGGCAGCCCGATGATCGCGGCGCGGTGGATCATGCCGAACCAGATCGTCGCGGCGTCCGCCGTCGTCGCGCCGAGCGGCGGCACGAAGCGGATGAGCCGCCCGTCGATGCCGCTGAACCAGACTTGGGTCGATGCGTCCTTCGTCGACACGTCGAGGCTGGTCCATGCCGAATAGAGGTAGGTGGCTGATTCCGGGATATAATAAAGGAACCCGTCGCGGCGCACGGTGAAGCCGTGGCCGGCAGACTCGACGGCGATCAGCGCGCGCCCGCGCGCCGCTGCGGCGCGGAGATCGATCGGCGGGTCGGCAATCGGAGCCGCCAGCGGCGCGGGATCCACGTCGGGCGACGCGCCGAGTGCCGCCATGACCGGTCGATGGACCGCCGGCAGGTTGAACCCGACGCTCGACCACGCGAACACGAGGAGCAGCGGCCAAAGCCACAATCCTCCGGCCCGGTGCAGGTCGAAATGGAACCGGTAGCCGCGCGATGCTCCCTTGATCCGCCATGCCGCGCTCCATTTCTTCCCCCAGCCCTTGCCCAGACCGAGAGTGGGGGAGCGAGGGCGCCGGGCGGGCAGCGTCAGGTAGAAGCCGACGAAACAATCGAGCGTCCAGATCAACGCAGCGCACCCCAGCGCAAACGTGCCCCATTCGCCGAGCGCGAGGCTGTGGTGGACCTTATAGAGGAACGGCATGATGTTCTCCGGCCCGTCGGCGAGGACGCCATCACGCGCGCGGAACTGGATGCTGCCGTCATAAGGATTGGCCCAGACCGTGTCGTAGTCGAGCGCGGGGGCGCCGGGACGTGCGCCGACAAAAAGCTGGAGCGGCCGATCGGCCTCGCGGTCGAGCGGCACGAACGTCACCTTGGCACCGGTCGCCGCCTCCACCCGCTCGGCGATGATCGTCCCATCGAGCATCGGCGCGCCGGGGCGATGCAGGGCAACCCGGGCGCTCGCCCGGCTCGTGGCGCGGGTCAGCTCCTCACGGAACGTCAGCAGTGATCCCGTCGTTCCGGCGACGATCAGGAATAGGGCGATCGTCAAGCCAGCCCAGCGATGCGCGACAACCCAGAACTGGCGGCCGGTCGGCACATAGCGCTGTGCATCCTGGCGCAGCCACCCCCCGGCGACGACCGGCGCTGTCACGACGGACGTTCGACCGGATGTCGTGGTTCGGTTAGCCGACATGGTCTCGCCGCTTCGCGGTCAGAACTTGTAGCTGACTGTTCCCTGGACCGTGCGGCGATTGCCGTACCAGCACCAATTATAATTGACGTAGCAACCGGTGAGATAGCGTTTGTCGAACAGGTTGGTCGCGTTGACGGCGACCGTCATCCCCTTGAAGCGGTCCTTGAAGCTGCCAAGGTCGAACCGCATCAATGCATCGACCAGTGTGTAAGACGGCGAATTATTGTCGCCATAGGCGTAGACTTGATCGACGTGACGGACTGCGCCGCCGAGCGTCAAGCCCTTCAACGGTCCCGCCACCGGTGCCCAATTCAGGACCGCCGACGTGCCGCCGCGGCCGACGGTCGGCGGGCCGTGACCGACGTTCTGGGGATCCTGATCCTCGAGGATCCGAACGCCCTGCCGGCTGAAGGCGACATCGAGGGAGAAACCATGTGGCAGCGGCGCCTTGGCTTCGATCTCGACGCCGCGCGACCGCACCTTGCCCGACTGGTAGGCGAGGAACGACACCGGATCGTAGGTCAGAACATTGGTCTGTTCGATGTCGAAATACGCGCCGGTGAGCAGGATGTCGGTGCCGGGCACATGATATTTCACGCCGCCTTCGATCTGCCGGCCGAGCGATGGCTTCGCGAGCGATCCGTCGGTCAGCGTCGCCGCCTGCGGCTGGAACGACGTCGAATAGGTGACGTACGGCGCGATGCCGAGCGTGGTCTTGTACAATGCGCCGACGCGGTAGGTGAACTTCTGGTCATTCTGCGCACCTGTGCCGTTGACGTCCTGACGCGCCCAGTCCTGCCGTCCGCTCAGCGTCAGCCGCAGTCCCTGCCACGAGATCTGGTCCTGAACGTAAACCCCCTGCTGGCGCTGGTGAGTTACCGTCCTGGAGGGAAAACCGCCGGGCACTTCGTCGGGTGTCTGCGGCGTCGGCATCGTGCCGTAGACCGGGTTGTAGGCGTCGATCGACGTCGCCGTGCCGAACGCGGCATTTTCGTCGAAATGGAGAACCTGCCGGTCCGCGCCGATCAGAACATCATGCTCAAACGGACCGGTCGTGAACTTGCCTGCCAGCTGGGTATCGTAAACCCAGTCGTTGTTACTCTCGTCGGTCGAATACGAGCCGCGTGAATAGACCGTCGACGGCGCGACGGTCGGGTCGATTGCGGCACCCGAGATGTAGACGATGCCGAGGCGGCTTTTGACATACTGATAGCGGCCGGACGCCTTGAACGACCAGTTCGCGCCGAAGTCGTGCTTGAACAGGGCCGTGGCGCTGAGCTGGTCACGTTTGAAGAAATCGTTCGGTTCGCCGTTGTAGAAATTCGTCGAAATGCCCTTGCCGCCGGCCGCGGGGTTGGAGAACAGCGTGCCGACCGCCGGAAAGACGCCGTAATTGCCGTTGCGCGGATCGTGCGAATAATTGGCGAGCAGGGTGAGGGTGGTCGCCGTGCCTGCGCCGAGCGTCGTCGCGGCGGAGATCGTCTGGCGCGCACGCGTGCCATATTGCTGCTGGTCGTGCCCGCCGTTGACGCTGCCATAGACGCGCCACAGCGCGGTGTCGGAAAACCGCCCGCCGAGATCGGCGTCGGCCCGGTAAAGATCATAGCTGCCATAAGTGCCGGAAATCGCTCCGTAGAGATCACAGTCGAGCGGCAGCTTGCTGTTCTGGACGACGAGGCCGCCCGGACCCGATCGGCCGTACAGCGCCGACGACGGTCCCTTGATCACCTCGACACGGTCGATCCGCGAGATGTCGGCCTGCGCGGCAGCATAGCCGGTACCATCGGTCTGATAGACATAATATAGCCCATCAAGGAACACCGGCGCAGCGAACCCGCGCAAAGTGAAGAGGTCGTAGACGTCGGCAGAGGCGCCGCGCTGTTCGGGCGTGACCCCGGCGACGAAGCGGAGCGCCTGATCGAGATTCTGCAAACCGAGCGTGTTGATCTGCTCGCTCGAAATGACGCTGATCGACTGCGGTGTTTCGGCGAGCGGCGTCAGCGTCTTGGTTGCGGCGAAGGCATCGTTTGGCGGCAGACGCCCGGTAACGATGATGTCGGACATGTCGGTTGCCACGTCGCTCGCCACCTCGCTGGCCCACGCCGGATAAGCCAACGCGACTTGTCCCAAAATCATCGCGGTTCCCACCGCCTTCAACCTGAACATCATATCGATTCCCGCTTTCAAGCGAGCGCTTAGCAATGGTGATAATGTCTCGCAATAGCTATTAGCGCGGCGCTGCACGATGCCGAAGGTCGGCACCGAGCCTTGATGGCCCTGGCCAGGCAGCAAGCGCGCGTCAGTGGCCGACGCGAACATCGTCACCAAGCCGTAACCTTCATCTGCAATCGTTAACCTCGACGGGGGTCGCACTTATCGCTGCCCTCCTTGCATCTGCAGAGGATAGATCATGAATCGCATCGTCAAAGCGACGTTCGCCGCGCTCACCTGTTTCGGAGCGGTCGTCGCTGCGCCAGCGTCTGCGGACACGATCGCCAACCCAGCGAACAGCTACGGCTCGCCCTATCTTTCCGGCAGCCTCACGGGAGGAAATCAGACCCAATATTTCGGCGAAACCTTCACCGCCTCGATCAGCGGCAACCTCACCGATTTTCAGTTCACGCTGAACACGTCTACGCTGCAATCGGTCTACGGCATCGTATTCGCCTGGGACGGGACCGGCCCCACGACAGAACTTTATCGCAGCGCGGTCCGCTCGGGCGCAGCGGGCCTTTTCGACTTCGCCCCGACGGGTGTGTTGCTGACTCAGGGGAAGACCTATGTCGCTTTCCTCAGCACATTTGGGCTGACCGGCAACTCCGGTCTGGCCACGGTCGGATCGTGCCTTCCATTCGTCGGGTGCGCTTCGAACTCGATCCCCAATCTCGGCACGCTGGTCATCGGTAACGTTCTCGGCGACGGCCCCGTGTTCAACTCGCTCAGCTATCTGGACGCGACTTTCTCGGCGACCATCACCGCTGCAGCCGTTCCGGAGCCCGCGACTTGGGTATTGATGATCGTTGGGATGGGCGTGGTCGGCTACGCGTTGCGTCGCCGCCAGAGGCTTGAGACGCTCCGACGCCAACCGGCAAACGGCTAGCCCCTACCAAGTTACAGCGTCCGATTTCGCGAACGGCGGGCATGTCGAGTGTCGCCCTGTCAGCCGTTCACGAAGCAACTGGCCATGACGGGCTTAGTTGGCTTCCTTCTCGAGTGCGGCGTTGAGTTCGGCCCCGAGAAGCAAGACGTAGGCTGACAGGTACAGCCACAGCAGCAGCACGACGACCGCGCCAAGCGAGCCGTAGGTCGCGCCGTAATGACCGAAGCTCTTGGCATAGAGGCCGAATCCGAACGTCACCGCAAGGAAGCCGATCATCGTCAACAGCGATCCCGGCGTAATCCATTGCCAGCGCGGCTGTTGTCGGGCGGGGGCGTAGCGGTATAGGAGCGCGACCGCCGTCAAGGCGATTGCCGCCGTAGCCAGCCATGACGCACCTTTGATCACGGCGGTTGCGAGCGGGGTCAGCCCCGCGGCCGACGCGCCGAGCGCAGCAAAGACCGATCCCGACGCCAGCGCGACGACTGCGACCAACACAGCGCCAATAGTCACCGCAGCGTTGACCAGCGTCGTGCGGACAAAGCTGCGATTTTCGGGAGCTTCATAGGCGACGTTGAGCGCGATGACGACCGCTCCCGCCCCCTTCATCGCGCCGTACAGCGCCAGCACGAGCGCCAGCGCGAGGCCGAGGCCCTTCTTGCCGGTCGCACTCGCGACCACTCCGGTCAGCTGCTCGTCGATCAATTTGGCGGCGTCGGCCGGGACATGCTGGACGATCGCGCGCATCTGGGTCGCGACCTCGCCGGGATCGGTAACGAGGCCATAGGTCAGGACCAGTGCGCCAAGTGCCGGGATCAGCGTCAGGAAACCATAATAAGCGACGCCAGCGGAGATCAGCCCAAGATTGTCCTTGTCCGACTCCTTGTAAACGCGGAGCAGCGTCCGGCCCCAGCCAGTCAGGCGCAATTTAGTGGTGGTCGGGGGTGCGCTCGTCGACATTGGGCCATCCTGTTGTCAATGCTATCCCAACGCACAAAGGTCGGCGATTGTACGGTGAGCCTCATTTTTATGGCAACGCGCGTGGCGAGTAACGACGGAGCACATCCGCGGTTCGATGGCTGGCGTCCGCGACTAACGGCGATCGTCGTCGCAATGCTCGTGGCGTTGGGATCGCTCGCACCGCGCGAGGCGATAGCCACGACTTCTCCCAACACCATTGCGGTTGCAGCGGTGGGCGTGGCGCCAATGCCGACCGCGGCGGGCAACGGATTGCCGGCGGTGGTCCCGGCCGGCTTTGTCGCGCCGGTGCCGGCGTCGACGGTTGATGTCGATCGCGCGAACCTTGCGACGGTGATCCGCAATGTCGCACTACTGCAAAACCAGGCCGTCGGCGCGAGCACCGACGCGAGCATGGCGAGGCTTCGCGAGCAGACGACGTCGGCCCAGTCGGCCGCCGACAGCTTTGCCCATGCTCGCCAAGGCGAGATCGTGCAGATCGACGTCAAACTCCGCGCGCTTGGTACGCCGAACGGCAAGGCGCGACGACGACTGGACGCCGCCGATCAACGCGAACGGCATCTCCTGATGGAACGCCGTGCGCTTCTGGTCGCCGAGCTGGCGCAGGCGCGCGCTGCCGCAGTCGCCGCCAACCGCCTCTTTACCGAAGTATCGCAGCGGCGACGGACCGCGTTCGATGCGCGAACCCTCGACCGCACCGCGTCGCCGCTCGAAGCCGACTTCTGGAGTTCGCTGACGAAAGCCCAACCGGGTGACACGCAGCGGCTCGGCGAGCTTGGCGACGAAGCCGTTGCGACGGCGCTGGCAGCAGCCGAGCCGGCGGCGGGGCTCACGATCATCCTGTCGCTGGTCATCGCGGTCGTCCTCGCGTGGCCGCTGCGGCGCATCGCCATGCGCTTCATCTACCGCTGGACCGTTAGGCCAGGCCAATCGGCGCGGTTCCATCATTCAGCCCGTGCGCTGGTGGCAGTCGTGGTCGGCACCGTGCTGCCCGGGGTCGGAGCGGTCGCTCTCAACCTCGGCCTGCAATGGGGTGGCGTGCTGTCCAGCAAGGCCACAGCACTCGCTCAGGCGGTCGTCGTCGCGGTGGTCTGGGGGGCGCTCGTCGTCAACCTCGGCCGCCAGCTAGCCGGGGGCAAGGGCGCAGATGATCGGCTGCTGACAGCCTCGGCAGCGCTCGCCAGCCGCATCCAACCGCTGTCGTGGCTGGTCGCATTGATCACCGGAGCGGGCTTTATCGTCACCCGGGTCAATAGCGTGGTCGGTGCCAGTCTTGCCGCGACGGTTGCGGCGAACTGCGTCAGCGCGGTCGCCTACGCCGCGGTGTTCGGCCTGATCCTGCTCGCGTTGAGCGAGGATCGGCCCGCGGTCGACGACACCGAAAGTGACCTGCCACCGGCGCGGGGAGCCACGATAACACTCGTCGCCCTGACGCTCACACTGGCGATCATCGTCACGCTTGGTGCAGTCCTGACCGGCTATACGACGCTGGCGATACTCGTCGCGAGCCAGACGTTCTGGATAAGCGTCCTGGTTGCAACGACTTACCTACTCCTGCGCTTCACCGACGACGCTCTCACCGAACTCTACAAACCCGGCGGGTGGGTTACCCGGCTGCTGGTCAATGTCATCAATTTGAGGACATCGACCGTCGAGCAGCTCGGTGTGATCACGTCAGCAGTCGTACAGGTGCTGATCGTCCTCGGTGCGCTCAGCCTTGCACTGACGCCATTCGGCCGGAACGGCGATGTCGTGGCGTCGAGCCTCGCCGGCACCAGCCACGCGATTCATCTCGGCTCGCTCGCGGTTTCGCCGCGCTCGCTTGCTGTCGGCGTGGGGTGTCTGCTGCTCGGGCTCGGCATCGTGCACCTTACCCAGCGCTGGCTCGACCAGCGTTTCCTTCCCGTCACCGAATGGGATGTCGGTGTCCGGAATTCGGTCAGCACTGGCGTCCGGTATCTCGGTGTCGGGCTCGTCTTGCTCTGGGCGCTGACCGCGGCTGGTCTTGGGTTCGGCCAGATCGCCCTGATCGCCAGCGCTCTGTCGGTCGGGATCGGCTTCGGTCTGCAGCAGATCGTCCAGAACTTCGTCTCGGGCATCATCCTGTTGATCGAGCGGCCGATCAAGGTCGGCGACCTCGTCACTGTCGGCGGGGTCGAGGGCGATATCCGCAACATCCGCGTCCGTGCGACAGAGATCATGCAGGCCGACCGGACGACGTTGATCGTGCCCAATTCGGATCTCATCACCAAGCCGGTCCAGAACAAGACGCTCGGTGACCCGCGGGGTCGCGTCCAACTCCAGCTTACCATTGGCAGCGCGGCAGACACGACACGGGCAATCACGATCCTGCGCGAGGCGCTGGATGCCAATGTCGATGTGATCAAGAAGCCGGGTCCGACCGTGCTCGTCGACTCGTTGACGCCAAGCGGCTCGGTAAATCTGGTCGCCTTCGCCATCGTCGCGTCGCCGCGCGTCATTCCGCGGGTCCGCAGCGATCTCTATGTTGCGGTGATAGCCGCGCTCGGAGAGGCGAAGATCGGCTTCGATGGCTCGAGTGGTCAGAAGGTCGTGGTGGAGCCTGGACCGGAATTCAAGGCATTCACAGCGGCGCTAAGCGATCAGCTACCTGCGCGGCGTGAGGAGGCCGATCGCCACCCGGACGATGCGGCACCTGACGTAAATTAGACGGGGCTGTGCGATGTCAGTTGGGGCGGGCAACGCTTTCACGTGCCCGCCCCGAACTTTCCTTACGAAGCGCGATCCGACGACAGCGGCTTCTTGGTGACGTCGAAGCGGTCGGCGTTCATCACCTTTACCCAGGCGGCGACGAAGTCGCGGACGAACTTCTCCTCGTGGCCGTTCTCGGCATAGACCTCGGCAGTCGCCCGTAGCTGCGAGTTCGAGCCGAAGACCAGGTCGGTGCGGGTGGCGCGCCACTTTTCGACGCGTCCGCCGCGGGTGTAGCCGATGAACTCCTCGTCGCTCGACGGGTCGACGAGCTCCCAGAAGGTTTCCATGTCGAGCAGGTTGACGAAGAAGTCCGGCGTCAGCTGCCCCGGCCGCGTCGTCAGCACACCCTCGGGGATGCTGCCGTGGTTGACGCCGAGGACACGCAGGCCGCCGACGAGAACCGTCAGTTCGGGTGCCGACAGACCGAGCAAATGCGCCTTGTCAAGCAGCAGCTCCTCGGTCTTGATCGCCTGCCGGGTCTCCAGATAGTTGCGGAAACCATCGGCCTTGGGCTCCATCGGGGCGAAGCTGTCGACGTCGGTCCAGTCCTGCGTCGCGTCACCACGACCGCCGGTGAACGGCACGGTGATGTCGACGCCGGCGTCCTTCGCCGCCTTCTCGATGCCGACCGACCCGGCCAGCACGATCGCGTCGGCAAGCGACAGGCTGCCGCGCAGTTCGCCGAGCTTGGCCAGTACGACCTTGAGCTGCTCGGGCTCGTTGACCTTCCAGTCCTTCTGCGGCGCAAGCGCAATGCGCGCGCCATTGGCACCGCCACGGTGGTCCGACTTGCGGTAGCTCGACGCCGACGCCCAGGCGGTCTTGACCAGCTGGCCGACGGTCAGCCCGCTCGAACAAACCTTGTCCTTGAACGCCGAGACTTCGGCCTCGGACGGCGCTGCACCGACGGGAATCGGATCCTGCCAGATCAGGTCTTCGGCCGGAACCTCGGGCCCCATATAGCGGGTCTTCGGCCCAAGGTCGCGGTGGGTCAGCTTGAACCAGGCGCGGGCGAACGCATCGTCTAGTGCCGCCTGGTCGTCGCGGAAGCGCTCTGAGATGGCCCGGAACTCGGGGTCCATCTTCAACGCCATGTCCGCCGTCGTCATCATCGTCGGCACGCGCTTGTTCGGGTCGCGCGCGTCGGGAGCCATGTCCTCCGGATCGGGATTGATCGGCTGCCACTGGCGAGCGCCAGCCGGGCTCTCGACGATCTCGAAGTCGTACTTGAACAACAGCCGGAAATAGTCGCCGGTCCACTTGGTCGGGTTCGGCGACCATGCGCCCTCGATGCCCGAGGTCGTGATGTGGCCCTTGTCGATCTCCTCGGAGTCGGTCAGCCAGCCGAGGCCCTGCATGTGCACCGCCTCGCCCTCGGGACCATTGCCGAAGTTGTCGGCAGGCTTGGCACCATGGGCCTTGCCGAACGCATGGCCGCCGGCGGTCAGCGCGACGGTCTCTTCATGGTTCATCGCCATGCGCTC
The DNA here is from genome assembly GCF_019431245.1 of Polymorphobacter sp. PAMC 29334. Classification (NCBI taxonomy): domain Bacteria; kingdom Pseudomonadati; phylum Pseudomonadota; class Alphaproteobacteria; order Sphingomonadales; family Sphingosinicellaceae; genus Polymorphobacter; species Polymorphobacter sp. PAMC 29334. The sequence continues at coordinate 1,553,497 of NZ_CP080243.1, forward strand.
GAACGTCACCTTCATGTCGTGCGCCGACTGCAGCGGGTCCATGTTGCCGCCGCGACCTTCGGGATTGACGTAGATCAGGCCCATCTGGATCGCTGCCAGCGGCATCTCGAGGTCCATGCCCTTGTCGGGCTGGATGCGCGTCTCGACGTTCTGGTTGACCCACAATTCCTCGGCACCCCAATAGGTGTCGCGCTCGGCCTCATAGACGTCCTTGCGGCCGCCGCTGAACCCGAAGATCGGGCCGCCCATCGACTCGATCGCGACGTTGCCGGCGAGGATGAACAGGTCAGCCCAGCTCAGCTGCGAGCCGTACTTCTGCTTTATCGGCCACAGCAGGCGACGCGCCTTGTCGAGGTTGCCGTTATCCGGCCACGAGTTCAACGGCGCAAAACGCTGCTGCCCCGAGGACGAGCCGCCGCGACCGTCGGCCGTACGGTAGGTGCCCGCCGCGTGCCATGCCATGCGGATCATGAACGGCCCATAGTGCCCGTAATCCGCCGGCCACCACGACTTGCTGTCGGTCATCAGCGCGGTCAAGTCGGCCTTCAGCCCGGCATAGTCGATTTTGGAGAATGCCTCGGCATAGTTGAAATCCGGGCCCATCGGGTCCGGCGATGCGCCACCCTGATGGAGAATTTCGACCGGCAGGCTGTCGGGCCACCAATCCTTGTTGGTCCGTCCGAGCAATGAGCGCGCGGCACCCGGTGCACCCATCGGGCATTTGCCCGCGGATTCGCCCTCTTCATAGTCAGCCATGGTCAGCAGTCCTTTCCCAAGATCTCGCACTTATACTCGTCCCCGCGCCGATTGCCGTCCAATCGATTTATTCGACTTTAGTGATCGGAGGCGCGGCTGCTCGGTTATATCAATCGCGCGCGGCAGGTTCGTCGGCGGGCACGGTAGCCAATGATATTCGCGTCACGATCGTCGTTAGCGGCGCTGCCATCAGGCGTAATAGTCGTCGTCGGGGAGATCGTCGGGATAGAAACCGCTGTCATCGATCGTCGGCTTCGCAAGGGTGGGCAACGAAGCGGGCAGCGCCGGTAGGTCGCCACCGAAGCTGACGCGGATGACGGCAACACCGCTGCTCGCAAATTGAAACACCGCGCGGATGTCGTCCCCTTGGGCCAGGCGGGCGCCAATCCAGCCACACCGCTCCGCCGACAAATAGCCGAGCTGAATGCCGCGCGCACTCAACACGGCGACGGCGGACGGATCGATCGGATTGCGCGGCTCGCGGACAAGCTGCACCGGCTCACCTGGGAGGCACAGGGCCATCTCGAACAAGCGGTTGCTTCCGTCCTTGTTGGGATGGAGGCCGCCGACCACGGTGAGACTCATGTCTGGGCGTGCCATGCCTGCCGTCTAACCGAGACGGCCGGATCATTCCAAGCGGTCCGCGTCAGGCCGCCAGCAGCGACTTGAGCGGCACGGTATTGTCGGCCAGCCGTGCCGGGTCGGCAGCCAGCCCCGCCTCGACGAGCGCCTTGCCCTGGACGAAATCGCGCGCGCTGTTGATGCAGTCGAGCGCGATGACCCGCCCGCCGCGGAGATAGATCAGGCTCCACGACCGCGACTCGGGGGTGCCGCGAACAACGGTGGCGTCGTGGCCGGCGCTCAGCCCGACGGTCTGAAGCTTGAGGTCATACTGGTTCGACCAAAACCACGGCACCGCATGATATGGGCGCGGTGTACCAAGGATCACCCCGGCAACGACCTTCGCCTGGTCGATCGCGTTCTGCACCGATTCGAGCCGAATGCCAGCGCCGTTGGCGAAGGCGTTGGCGTGATGGGCACAGTCGCCGATCGCGAAGATGTCGGGCAGCGAGGTGCGGTTATGGTCGTCGACCTCGACGCCGTTGTGCGTCACCGCCCCGGCGGCAGCGAGCGCCGCGACCGATGGGACGAGGCCGATGCCGACGATGACGACACCGGCCGGAATCGTGCCGCCGGTCGTGCGGACCCCGGTGACGTGCGCGGTCCCCTCAAACGCCTCGATCCCCGCGCCGAGGCGGACGTCGACGCCGTGGGCGCGGTGCTCGGCCTCGTAGAAGCGCGACACGGGTTCGCCGGCGACGCGCGCAAGGACGCGGTCGAGCGCCTCGAGGATCGTCACGCGCTTGCGCGTCTTCGACAGCACCGCGGCGGCTTCGAGGCCGATATAGCCGCCGCCGACGATGACGACGTCGTCGGTCCGCGCGAGATCGGCGGTCAGCGCGTCGACGTCGGCGCGGCTTCGGATCGAGTGCACGCCCGCGAGCGTGCCGCCCGGGACCGGCAGCGCGCGGGCATGGCCTCCGGCGGCCCAGATGAGTTTGCCGTAGCCCATCGTCGAGCCCGACGCCGTCGCCACGCAATGTCGAACAGGGTCGACCGCGGTGACGTGCTGGCCGGGGAGGAGGGTGACGTTGCGCTCGCGCCAGAATGCCTCCGGGCGGAGCGCGAGCCGGTCGACGGTCTTGTCGCCCGAAAGATAGTCCTTGCTCAGCGGCGGGCGCTCGTACGGCGGGTCAATCTCCTCGCCGACGATCGTGATCGAGCCGGTGAAGCCGCCCTGCCGAAGCGAGATCGCCGCCTGCGCCCCCGCCTGGCCGCCGCCGACGATCAGGATATCGTGGACCAACGTCAGCCCTCGTTGGCATAGATCGCGACGCGCGGCGGGGCCGCCGACGCGACCGATCCGCGGTACATGCCGCTGGTGTTGAACGACCATGTCGCGTCGCCGCCGGGCGACATCGCGATCACCCCGCCCGCACCGCCGACCGCGCCGACCTCGGCGATCAGTGTCCGCGCCGCGTCGGCGACGCTCTCGCCGAGCAGCCGGACGCGGGCGCAAAGCTCGTGCGCGACGCCGAGGCGGATGAAGTCCTCGCCCGATCCGGTCGCCGACACCGCTGCGGCGCGGTCGTCGGCATAGGTGCCCGCGCCGATCAGCGGCGAATCGCCGATGCGGCCCCAGCGCTTGCCGGTGACGCCGCCGGTCGAGGTTGCGGCGGCGACGTGGCCGTGAATGTCGCGGGCGACCGCGCCGACGGTGCCGTATTTCATCGCGCGGTCGAACGTCGTGCCGGCCTCGGCGAACTGGCGCGCGCGTTCGGGGGTGCGGAACCACGTAGGGTCGACCTGCTCGAGCCCGGTGGTCAGCGCGAACGCGTCGGCGCCGATCCCGGCAAGCATGACGTGCGGGGTCTGCTCCATCACCGCGCGGGCGAGAGCGACCGGCGAGCGCGTGCGTGTGACCCGCGCCACCGCCCCGGCGTGGCGGGTGGTGCCCTCCATGATCGCGGCGTCGAGCTCGACCGTGCCGTCGGCGGTGAACACCGCGCCGCGCCCGGCGTTGAATTCGGGCGCATCCTCAAGCGACTGGACCGCCGCCGCGACCGCATCGAGCGCCGTGCCACCGGCAGCGAGGACCGCCGCCCCGGCGTCGAGGGCGGCCGATAGCGCGGCGCGGGCGGCGGCATCAGCCTCGGATGTCAGGTTGTCGCGGCTCATGCCGCCGGCCCCGCCGTGGATTGCGAGCGACCAGTCGGAGTGAGGAGCAGCGGACATCGGCAAGGGTGGTAGCGGCTGCATCCGGCGGCGGCAATCGGCGACGTATTCGCTGTCCTACAGGCGGCGGTTTACGATACGTTTGCCGAGTCGCCACTGGGCGGCACCTGTTCTTTCTCATCGGTGCATAATCGTCTCGCGTCCTGCAGAAAGGGCGACGCGAAAACACATGCTTTTGTGTGAACTTATTTTGAACTTAGCGCTCCGCGACCCGGCATTGACCCGCAGGGGCTCTCGCGACTATATCGCGCCTCCCGCACGTCGGGTCGGGCCGGGCGGGGTAGCTCAGCTGGTTAGAGCACGGGAATCATAATCCTGGGGTCGGGGGTTCAAGTCCCTCTCCCGCTACCGCCCGACAGGAACGCCGCCGTGACCCCTGGAACGACCGCCGACATCGCGCCGATCCCGCTCAGCCTCGTCGAGGCCGACCTGGCAGCGGCCGCAGCGGCATTCGGCGACGCCTTCGGGCGGACCGGGTTCGCGGTCGTGTCCGACCACGGCATCGATGCCGCGTTGATCGACCGCGCGCTTGCCGCGACCAAGGCATTCTTCGCACTGCCCGAGCCGGTCAAGCGGCGCTACCACATCCCCGGCGGCGGCGGGCAGCGCGGCCTGACGCCGTTCGGCATCGAGACCGCCAAGGGCGCGAGCGCCTCGGATCTCAAGGAATTCTGGCACATGGGGCGCGACCTGCCCCCCGGCGACCCGCTCCGGGCGACGATGCCCGATAACGTCTGGCCGAGCGAGGTCCCCGACTTCCACCCCGCCGTCGCTGCGCTGTTCGCCGCTCTCGACACCGCTGGCGGCCGCGTCCTCCGCGCGATCGCGCTCCACCTCGGGCTCGCGGCGGACTTCTTCGAAGGTCCGACCCATGATGGCAATTCGATCCTGCGGCTGCTGCATTACCCGCCGGTGACCGGCACCCCGGCGGCGGTCCGCGCTGGGGCGCACGAGGATATCAACGTCATCACACTGCTGCTCGGAGCCGAAGAGGCTGGGCTGCAACTGCTCGACCGCTCGGGAGTGTGGCGCGACATCGAGGCTCCCGCGGGGACGTTGGTGTGCAACATCGGCGACATGCTCGACCGGCTGACCGGCGGGGCGCTGCCGTCGACGACGCACCGGGTGGTCAATCCGGCCCCCGACCGGGCCCGCGTCGCGCGCTATTCGACGCCGTTCTTCCTGCACTTCCGGCCCGACTATCTGATCGAGCCGCCGGGTGGGGAGGGGGTTGAGCCGATCACTGCCGACGCTTTCCTGCGGCAGCGGCTTCGCGAAATCGGATTGATCTAGCGCGAGGACGCGACCTCGGCGTTACTGCTCATCACGCCGTACGCGACGACCCCACCGGCGACGACACCCGCTGCGATCCCCAGAACCCATACGAGGTTCATTCGGGCGAAACCGCGGCTCGGTCGGTTATGCAACACGGGTCTCCCAAGGACATGGACCCATCGGCGGAGCGGCTCCATCGTTAACCATCAAGCAAAGGTCATGCCAGTTGTTGACCGGTGGGTAAGTCACTGGAGTCGTGCAACGGCGTGCGAACTTTACCGCTCGGGTGTAAAGTCAGCCGACACTTTGGCGTAGGAGGCGGCGACGAAAGTTAGCCCATCGGGGGGCGCGTTAACCCCAAGTGCGAGGCGGTTGCGTGCCGCCAATGCCGCAGCAAGGTCGCCCGCCGACCAGCGGCCTTCGCCAACGAGCCGCAGGCAGCCGACCATCGACCGGACCTGATGGTGGAGGAACGACCGCGCCGCCGCCGCGATCGTGATGACCGGTCCGTCGCATTTGACCATCAGCAGGTCGAGCGTCTTGACCGGTGACCGCGCCTGGCAGCGGACCGAGCGGAAGGTGGTGAAGTCATGCCGCCCGACGAGCAGTTGTGCCGCGTCGTGCATCGCCGCCGCGTCGAGCGCGACCGCGACCTGCCACGCCCTCCCGCGGTCGAGCACCAGCGGCGCGCGGCGATTGACGATGCGGTAACGGTAGCTGCGCCCGATGCAGTCGAAGCGCGCGTGGAATTCGGGGTCGGCGATATCGCAGGCGACGATCGCGACGGGCAGCGGGCGGAGGTGGGCGTTGACCGCCTCCATCAGCCGGAAGGCGTCGATCGCCCGCTCGACATCGACATGCGCGACCTGCCCCTCGGCATGGACCCCGGCGTCGGTCCGGCCGCAGCCAGTAACGACGACGGTCTCGCCCGTCGTCTTGAGGATTGCCGCTTCGATCGCGCCCTGGACGCTCGGGCCGTGGCGCTGGCGCTGCCAGCCCATGAACGGCGCGCCGTCATATTCGACGGTCAGCCGGAAGCGGGTCATTCGAGCCGGGTGCCGGCGGCGACCGGCCAGCCGTTGAGAAGTGCTGCCGCCGCCATCGCCGGCTTGCCCGCGCGTTGGACAAGAGTCGGGCGGATCGCGCCGGTGCCGCTGGCGATCGTTAGCCGGTCGTCGAGAATCGAGCCGGGAGGGCCGTCGCCGTCGACCACGTCCGCCGCGAGGAGCTTGAGCCGCTCGCAGCCGATCTCGACATAAGCGCCGGGGAAGGGGTTGAACGCCCGGATCGCGCGCTCGACTGCGGCGGCGGGGAGCGTTAGGTCGAGCCGCGCCTCGGCCTTGTCGACCTTGGCGGCATAGGTCGCGCCGTTGGGCTGGACGACCGATGTCAGCGCATCGAGCCGGGCGAGCGCGTCGACGATCAGCCGCGCGCCCATTTCGGCAAGCTCGGCGGTCAGTTCGCCGGCAGTCTTGCGGCCAACCGGGGTCGCCTCGACGAGGAGCATCGGCCCGGTGTCGAGCCCGCGCTCCATGCCCATGATCGTCACGCCGGTCGCCTCGTCACCGGCGAGGATCGCGCGCTGGATCGGCGCGGCACCCCGCCAGCGCGGCAGCAGCGATGCATGGATGTTGAGACAGCCCCGGCGAGGCGCATCGAGGATCGCCTTCGGCAGGATCAGCCCGTAGGCGGCGACCACGGCGAGGTCGAGATCGAGGCCTGCGAACGCCGCGCGGTCGGCATCGTCCTTGAAGTTGACCGGGGTCCGGACCGCGATCCCGAGCGCCTCGGCGCGGAGGTGGACCGGCGAGCGCGTCACCAACTTGCCGCGCTGCGCCGGGCGCGGCGGCTGGGTATAGACCGCAACGACGTCGTGCCCCGCCGTAACGAGCGCGTCGAGCGCGGGCACGGCGAATGCCGGGGTTCCCATGAAGGCGATCCGCATCGGCGTGGGGCTAGGCGATGGCGGGGGCGCGCGCAACCGGCACGACGCTCCAGATGGGCGCGTAGCCGGGCTGCCCGGCGATCATTGCGGCCCATTCGGAGGTGATCGGGACCGCCGCCGTCGCTAGTATCGTCCGGCTCGCTCGCGCCGCCGCGTCGACTGGGCGGTCACAGCGGAAGCAGCCGGTGACCGCCGTCCCGGTCGTGCGGCGGACCCGGATACGACCGCGTACCGGGTCGGCTGGGAGCAGCCGAGCGAGCGCGGCGACGACGACCGGATGCGCGCCGACGGCCGCGAGTTCGACCGCGCACGCCGAGCCGCCGTGGACGATCGCGACGCCAGTCACGACCCGGGTCAGCGCGCCGCAATCGCCGCCCCAGCAGGTCGCGATCGCCCCCTCGATTGTGACCGTCGCAGTGGTCCCAGCGGGAATGCCGAAGCGTAGCCGCCGGTCGAACACCGCCGCGAGGAAGTCCGCAACTGGCAAGCCCTGTACCGTCAGTCCCGCCGCCAGCGTGCCGCGAAGCCGAACCGCGGGGACGTCGGGGTCGATCGCGAAGCCAGGTCGCCGGAACAGCCACAAGGCGCGGACCCCGCTCGCGGCGTAGCGCGCCTGTCGTCGCGCGGTCTCGTCGTCGGCCTGCCCCGACCATTGGACCTCGACTGCGACGCGATGCTTCCCCCGCGTCGCCAGCACGTCGGCGCGCCACGGCTCACCGCCGGAAGTGGTTCCCGAAACCTCGGCTTCAGCGGTCCAGCCGGCAGCGCGCGCAGCGGTGATCGCCAGCGCCTTGAGGTGGAGGTGCTCGGGCGACTCGTCCCCCGATGCGCAGCCGCCGAGTGCGAAATGTGCGAAGAAGCGCGTGCCGAGACGCGACGTCTTGAGCACCACCGGCGACCCGCAGCAATGCATCCGCAGGTGGCGAACATGGCGGTTGGTCGCGGTCAGCGCCGCCCACTCCACGGTGGACAACGCCACTGCATCGAGGCTGCGATCGGCATCGTCGAGGCAGCGGAGCGGCATCATGCTACCGTAACGACCTGCGGCGCGACGTCGAGAGTTGCCGTACCGCACGTCCCCCGCCATATCGGTTAGCGATGGCCGCTCCCGAAATCGACGCGTTGACCCAGGCGCTCGCCCGCCTGCCGGGGCTCGGCCCGCGTTCGGCTCGGCGCGCGGTGCTCCACCTGCTCAAGCGCCGCGAAACCGCGCTGGTCCCGCTGATCGCCGCGCTGACGACGGTCGAGGCGCGGCTGGCGACGTGCTCGAACTGCGGCAACGTCGACACCCGCGACCCGTGCGCGGTCTGCACCGATCCGCGCCGCGACCAGACCAGCCTGTGCGTCGTCGAGGAGGTCGCCGACCTGTGGGCGCTCGACCGCGCGCGGCTGTTTCCCGGGCGCTATCACGTCCTCGGCGGGCGGCTGTCGGCGCTCGACGGAGTGCGGCCCGAGGACCTCAGCATCGACGCGCTCGTCGGGCGGGTCGCCGGCGGCGGGATCGACGAGGTCGTGCTGGCGATGAACGTCACGCTCGAGGGGCAGACGACGATGCACTTCATCGCCGACAGGCTCAGCAGCTTGCCGGTGCGCGTGACCCAACTTGCGCACGGCATGCCGGTCGGCGGCGAGCTCGACTATCTCGACGAGGGGACGCTGGCGCAGGCGTTGCGGGCGCGGCGTCCAGTGCAATAGCGCGATTCTTGACCGGCTGGCCGCTCGATCCTATTTCAGCGCCATGACCATCATGCCGATCATCGAAGCTCCCGACCCGCGCCTCCGCGTCATCTCCGAACCTGTCGCCGTCGTCGACGATGCCTTGCGTGCGTTGATGGATGACATGCTCGAGACGATGTACGACGCGCCGGGTATCGGGCTCGCCGCGATCCAGGTCGGCGTACCGAAGCGCGTGCTGGTGATCGACCTCCAGCGGCCCGGCGAAGTCGTCGAGGAGGGTGTCGAGCCTGCCGACGTCCGCAGCCCGCAATATTTCGTCAATCCCGAGATCGTCTGGGAGTCAGACGAGATCGGCCTGTACAACGAGGGCTGCCTGTCGGTGCCCGAGCTGTACGGCGATGTCGCGCGTCCGCTGCAGGTTCGCGTGAAGTGGCTCGATTACGACGGCGTCGCGCACGAGGAGGAACTCGACGGGCTGATGGCGACGTGCCTCCAGCACGAGATGGATCACCTCGAAGGCATCCTGTTCTTCGACCATCTGTCGAAGCTCAAGCGCGACATGATCGTCAAGAAGCTGACCAAGGCGAAGCGCGGCAAGATCGCGGCTTGAGCCGCGATTGCCTACGCCCGGTGGCGGCTGCCGGTGGCGAAGTCGGTCGCGAGCAGCCCGACGAGCATATCCGCGACCGCTGAGGGCGGCTTGAGCGTCGTCTGGTCCTCGCCCGGGAAGGCGCGCGCCCGCATCGTCGTCGCCGTCGCGCCGGGGTCGACGATCGCGACACGCACCGCGCTGACGTTGCTGACTTCCTCGCCATACGTCAGCACGAGGCTATCGAGCGCGGCCTTGGTCGCGGCATAGGTGCCCCAATAGGCGCGCGGAGTCGTCGCCACCGACGAGGTCAACGTCACCAGCCTCCCGGCATCGCTCGCGCGGAGCAACGGGTCGAACGCCCGGATCAGCCGCCAGTTCGCGGTGAGGTTGATCGCCACGACGAAATCGAAATCCTTGGGGGAAATATGCGGCACCGGGGTCAACGTGCCGAGCGTCGCCGCGTTGAGCACCAGCACATCGAGCTTGCCCCACCGCGCGTGGAGCGCCGCCGCGAGCCGGTCGACCGCATCGCCATCGGTGAGGTCGAACGGGGCGATTGTCGCGCTGCCGCCTGCCGCGTGGATCCGGTCGTCGACCTCGATCAACCCAGCTTCGGTCCGCGCGGTCAGGATCACATGCGCGCCCGCGGCGGCGAGTGCCTCGGCGGTGGCGGCGCCGATCCCGCGCGATGCGCCGGTGACAAGCGCGAGTTTGCCGGTGAGGGTGGTCATAGGGTCCAATCCAAAACGTCATCCCCGCGCAGGCGGGGACCCATCAGCACGAACGGCTGGGGTGATGGGTCCCCGCCTGCGCGGGGATGACGACCAAGCATTCAAGGCACGACGGCCGTTCAGCGCCGAAGAAGACTAGATCATCCGCTCCGCCAGCATCGAGAGCTGGTCGGGCACCTCGATGTCCTCCTGGTCGGTAAGGCGGGTCGGGTAATCGCCGGTGAAGCACGCGTCGCAATGCTGCGGGGCCGAGTCGTCGCGCATGTCTTCGCCGAGCGCGCGGTAAAGCCCGTCGATCGACAGGAAGGCGAGGCTGTCGACCTTGATGTATTCGCGCATCCGCTCGACGTCCATGTTGGCGGCGAGCAGCTTCGAGCGTTCGGGCGTGTCGACGCCGTAATAGCAGCTGTGCCGCGTTGGCGGCGAGGCGATCCGCATATGGACCTCCTCCGCCCCGGCGTCGCGGAGCATCTGGACGATCTTGAGGCTCGTCGTGCCGCGGACGATCGAGTCGTCGATCAGGACGATCTTCTTGCCGTCGATCAGCGCGCGGTTGGCATTATGCTTGAGCTTGACGCCGAGGTTGCGGATCTGGTCGCCCGGCTGGATGAAGGTCCGACCGACATAATGGCTGCGGATGATGCCGAGCTCGAACGGGATTCCGGCGGCCTGCGCGAAGCCGATCGCGGCAGGGGTGCCTGAATCGGGGACGGGGACCACCATGTCGGCGACGCATGGACTTTCCTTGGCGAGTTCGACGCCGATTTGCTTGCGGACCTGATAGACGCTGCGCCCGTCGACGACCGAATCGGGGCGCGAGAAATAGACGTGCTCGAAAATGCACGGGCGCGGGCGGGTAACACCGAACGGGCGCAGCGAACGCAGGCCGCGCGCGGTGATGACGATCAGCTCGCCGGGTTCGACCGAGCGCAGGAAGGTCGCGCCGACGACATCGAGTGCGACGGTCTCCGAGGCGAGAATGTAAGCGTCGTTGAGCCGCCCGAGGACAAGCGGGCGGACGCCGAGCGGGTCGCGGCACGCGATCATGCCCTCGCCGGTCAGGCACAACAGGCTGTACGCGCCCTCGACCTGCTTGAGCGCGTCGATGAACTTGTCGAGCAGGGTGCGGTAGGTGCTCGTGGCGACAAGGTGGATGATGACCTCGGTATCGCTCGTCGACTGGAAGATCGACCCGCGGCGGACGAGGTCCTTGCGCAGCTTGACCGCGTTCGAGATGTTGCCGTTGTGGCAGATCGCAAAGCCGCCCGAGGCGAGTTCGGCGAACAGCGGCTGGACGTTTCGCAACGCGGTCTCGCCGGTCGTCGCATAACGGTTGTGGCCGATCGCGACCTCACCCTTGAGCCGAGCAATGACGTCGTCGGAGTCGAAGTTCCCGGCGACATGCCCCATCGCGCGATGGGTGTGGAAGTCCTTGCTGTCGAAGCTCGTTATGCCGGCGGCTTCCTGCCCGCGATGCTGGAGCGCGTGGAGGCCGAGCGCGCACAACGCCGCCGCGCCTTCGGCGCCGTAGACACCGATGACCCCGCATTCCTCGTGGAGATGGTCACCGTCGAAAGGGTCGGTCGTAAAGTCGTCCATCGGGACTCCCCAGGGCGGCAACTTGCGGCGCATATAGGACCGAGTGGCGCATCTGTCTCCCCTTCACCGTCATTAAACTGCCACAGGAGCAATGAATTGAGCGATGCGAGCCGTGAAACCGGAACCATTCTCGATCCGCGATGGGACGATCGCGGGCTGGTCCAGACGGTGACGACCGATGCCGCGACGGGCGAGGTGCTCATGGTCGCGCATATGAACGCGACCGCGCTCGCCGCGACGCTCGCGACGGGCGAGGCGCATTACTGGAGCCGGTCGCGGCAGGAGATCTGGCACAAGGGCGCGACGTCGGGAAACACGCAGGCCGTCGTCGAACTGCGGATCGACTGCGACCAGGACGCCTTGTGGCTGCGCGTGACCCCGGCAGGACCGGCGTGCCACACCGGGGAGCGGTCGTGCTTCTACCGCGCCATCGCTGGTGATGGATCGCTGGCGCGCGACTGAGGCGTCAGGGGACGATCACGAGGAACAGGAACAGCGCAAGGATCGTCAGGTGGACCGCGCCCTGCAGGACCGTTGCCCGGCCGCTGCTCAGCGTCATCGTCGTCACGACGAAGGTCAGCGCGAGGAACACCAGCCCGGTGTCGCCGAGCCCAAGCTCGAGCGGCTGCCCGGTCCACAGCGCGACCGCGGCGACCGCCGGGATCGTCAGCGCGATCGATGCCAGCGCCGAGCCGAGCGCGAGATTGACGCTTGTCTGGAGCCGGTTGATCCGCGCCGCGCGGATCGCCGACACCGCCTCGGGCAACAGGACGAGCGCGGCAACGATGACGCCGACCGCTGCGGCGGGCTGGGCGACATGCGCCGCGCGCATCGCCGCCTCGAGCTCGGGCGACAGTTTCTTCGCGAGGAGGACGACCGCGCCGAGCGCCACGACCAGGAGCAGTGCGGCAACGCCGGTCGCGGCACCCGATGGCGGCGGCGCGTGCGCGTCGGGGGTGACGTTGCCGCCGACGGGGAGGAAATAATCGCGGTGGCGGACGGTCTGGACGAACAGGAAGACGCCGTAGAGGACGACCGCGACAATCGCGACGAACACCAATTGCGCGGGTGAATAGACCGGACCCGGCGCGGTGTGGGTGAACTCCGGCAGAACCAGCGCGGCGGTTGCGAGAACGGCGAGGACCGCAAGATACGACGACGCGGCGCGGGCGCGGAACAGCGGTTCACCGAAGCGGATGCCCGCGACGAGCAGGCAGATGCCGAGCACCCCGTTGCACGCCAGCATGACCGCCGCGAACACCGTGTCACGCGCAAGGCTCGATTCCGCGCCTTTCGCCGACAGCATGATCGAGACGATCAGCGCGACCTCGATCACCGTCACCGCGAGCGCGAGGACAAGGGTGCCGAATGGCTCGCCGATCCGGTGGGCGATGACCTCGGCGTGATGGACCGCGGCGAACACCGTTGCGAAAAGAACCGCGCCAAGCACCGCGACCCCCCAGCCCGCGAAGGCGGCCGGCGTGATGAGGGAGAGGCAAAGCCAAGCCATCGCCGGGACCGCCCACGACCAGATCGGGATGACACGCCGCAGGTCGGATGGAACGATTAGGTCGGGCAGATCAGCATCGGTTGGCATGCCCGCCAGCCTATCCGCGTAAGACACGGCAGCGCAACTCGACGATGACGATATCGCCTTGCGGTTGACGCGCACGTCAACTACATCAAGGCCATGATCGAGCCGCCGGTTTTCGCCCATGTCGCCGTGCCGCCGCCGCCGTGCGGAGCGGAGACGTTTACCATCACCGACCTCAGCACGGGGTTCAATGTCACGCCCCGGGCGATCCGCTTCTACGAGGATCAGGGGCTGATCGCGCCGACACGGAATGGCCAGAACCGCGTCTATTCGCGGCGCGACCGCAACCGGCTGGCGTGGATCCTGCGCGCCAAGAACGTCGGCTTCAGCCTCGCCGAAATCCGCGAGATGATCGACCTGTACGACCTCGGCGACGGGCGGGTGCAGCAGCGGCGCGTGACGCTCGAGAAATGCCGTAACCGGATCGCGCTGCTCGCCGAACAAAAGGCAGACATCGACGCGACGATCGACGAACTGCAATCCTTCTGTGCGCTGGTCGAAGAGCAGCTCGCGAACCCCACTGGCGAGCATGAGCTCGGCAACAACGAGAACCATAACTGATGCCCAGCTATCGCGCCCCGGTCAAAGACACGCAGTTCGTGCTGAGCGCGGTCGTCGGTCTCGAGAAATACTCGAACCTGCCGGGCTTTGCCGACGCGACCCCCGATGTCGTCCAGGCGATCCTCGAGGAAGGGGCAAAGTTCTGTGAGGGCGTCCTCCAGCCGCTCAATCTCAGTGGTGATCAGAAAGGCTGCACGCGGCATCCCGACGGTTCGGTGACGACGCCCGCCGGGTTCAAGGCGGCATACGACCAGTTCGTCGAGGCCGGGTGGGGGACATTGGTCGCCTCGCCCGAATACGGCGGGCAGGGGCTGCCGCATGTCGTCGGCACCGCGATCGCCGAATATCTGTCGAGCGCGAACATGGCGTTCTCGATGTACCCCGGACTCAACGACGGCGCGCAGGCGGCGATCGCCGCGGTCGGGTCCGACGAGCAGAAGCGCAAATATCTGCCGAAGATGGTCGAAGGCCGCTGGACCGGCACGATGAACCTGACCGAGCCGCAGTGCGGCACCGACCTTGGCCTGATCCGCACCCGCGCCGCGCCGCAGGCCGACGGCAGCTATGCCGTGACCGGGACCAAGATCTTCATCTCGGCGGGCGAGCACGACCTGTCGGACAATATCATTCACCTCGTGCTGGCGAAGACGACCGGCGCGCCCGACAACGTCAAGGGCATCAGCCTGTTCATCGTGCCCAAGTTCATCGTCGGCGACGACGGCGGTCTCGGCGCGCGCAACGGCGTCAAATGCGGCTCGATCGAGCACAAGATGGGCATCCATGCCAATTCGACGTGCGTGATGAACTACGACGGCGCGACCGGCTATCTGATCGGCGAGGAGAACAAGGGTCTCCGCGCGATGTTCATCATGATGAATGCGGCGCGATTGGGCGTCGGCGTGCAGGGGCTCGCGCAGGGCGAGGTCGCGTACCAGAACGCTGCGATCTACGCCCGCGACCGGGTGCAGGGCAAGGCGCTGACCGTTGCCGGTTCTGCCACCGTCGCACCGGCTCCCGGCCCCGTCGTCGTCGCGAGCAAGGCCGACCCGATCATCGTTCACGCCGACGTCCGCCGGATGCTGATGGACGGCCGTGCGTTCAACGAGGGCGCGCGTGCGCTGATCCTGTGGGGGGCGCTCCAGGTCGACCTCGCGCACAAAGCGGCGACCCCCGACGAGCGGCAGACCGCCGACGACCTGATCGGGCTGCTGACCCCGGTGATCAAGGGCTATTGCACCGACAAGGGCTACGACATCGCGACCGCGTCGCAGCAGGTCTATGGCGGCCACGGCTATATCGCCGAATGGGGAATGGAGCAGTTCGTCCGCGACGCGCGCATCGCCCAGATCTACGAAGGCACCAACGGTATCCAGGCGATGGACCTCGTCGGGCGCAAGCTCGGCATGAATGGCGGCCGGGCGCTGCGGACTTATCTGGGCCTGCTGGCAGAGATCATCACCGACGCCAAGGGCGATGAGCGGCTGGGGAAAATCGCGGGCGGGCTCGAGAAGGCCAGCGGCGAGCTCCAGGCCTCGACGATGTGGCTGATGCAGAATGGGCTGAGCAACCCCGACAATGCCGGGGCGGCGGCGACGGCGTATCTTCACCTGATGGGCATCGTCGCGCTCGGCCAAATGTGGCTGGTGATGGCGAAGGCGAGCCACGCCGCGCTCGATGCGGGCGCGACCGACGCCGCATTCTTCGAGAACAAGCTGATCACCGCGCGCTACTTCGCCGAGCGCTTCTTCCCCGACGCGGGCGCGCTGCGGCGCAAGCTCGAGGCGGGGGCGGAGAGCTTGATGGCGCTGCCCGCCGAAGCATTCTGATCGACCCACTAGACGCTGCGACAAAATCCTTGGGAGACGAGCCATGGCCGAAGCACTGATTTACGACGCGGTCCGTACCCCGCGCGGCAAGGGCCGCAAGGACGGCAAGCTCCACGAGATTACCCCGATCCAGCTCGCGACGCAGGTGCTCCAGAGCGTCCGCGACCGCACCGGCATCGACACCGCCGACGTCGACGACGTCGTTCTCGGTTGCGTCGCGCCGGTCGGCGAGCAGGGCAGCGACATCGCGCGCGCCGCAGTCCTCAACGCCGATTATGCCGAGTCGGTCGCCGGGGTCCAGATCAACCGCTTCTGCGCAAGCGGCCTCGAAGCGGTCAACATGGCCGCCGCCAAGGTCATCTCAGGCGAGGCTATGTTCGCGATCGGCGGCGGCGTCGAGAGCATGTCGCGCGTGCCGATGGGGGCCGACGGCGGCGCATGGCCGATGGATCCGGCGGTCGCCTACAAGACCTATTTTATGCCGCAGGGCATTGGTGCCGACCTGATCGCGACGAAGTATGGCTTCAGCCGCGCCGACGTCGACGCCTATGCGGTCGAAAGCCAGAAGCGCGCTGCCCGCGCATGGAGCGAAGGCCGCTTCAAGAACTCGGTGATCGGCGTCAAGGACGTGATCGGCGAGATCGTCCTCGCGCACGACGAGCATATGCGCCCCGGCACCGACATGCAGTCGCTCGGCGGGCTCAACCCGGCGTTCGAGGCGATCGGCGAGGGCATGCCAGGCTTCGACGCGATCGCGCTCCAGAAGTACCCCGAGGTCGAGAAGATCTTCCACGTTCACCACGGCGGCAATTCGAGCGGCATCGTCGACGGTGCGGCGGCGGTCCTCGTCGGCAACCGCGACATGGGGGCGAAGTACGGGATCAAGCCGCGTGCGAAGATTCTCGGCATGGCGTCGATCGGCTCCGAACCCGCGATCATGCTCACCGGCCCGACGCCGGTCACCGAGAAACTTCTCAAGCGCCTCGGCATGACGGTCGCCGACATCGACCTGTTCGAGCTGAACGAGGCGTTCGCGAGCGTCGTCCTGCGCTACATGCAGGCGCTCAACATCGATCATGACAAGATCAACGTGAATGGCGGGGCGATCGCGATGGGGCACCCGTTGGGCGCGACCGGTGCGATGATCCTCGGCACGGTGCTCGACGAGCTTGAGCGGACAGGCAAGTCGACCGCGCTGGTGACGCTGTGCGTCGGGGCCGGGATGGGCACCGCGACGGTGATCGAGCGGATTTGATTTAGGTGCGTGTCATCCCCGCGAAGGCGGGGACCCAAAGTCACTGACGGTGATCTTGGGTCTCCGCTTTCGCGGAGCTGACAGCAGAAATTTGGGGACTATCGCCATGACCACGCTCCACCACGACCTCGACGCCGACGGCATCCTGACCCTGACGATCGACCTGCCCGGCCAGTCGATGAACGTCATCAACGCTGATTTCACCACCGACCTCGCCGCCGCGATCGAGACGATCAAGTCCGATGCGGCGATCAAGGGCGTCGTCATCACCAGCGGCAAGGCATCGGGCTTCATGGCCGGAGCCGACCTCAAGGGGATGGGCGGGCTTGTCGGCGGTGCCGGTTCCGACGGCGGCAAATCGCGGATGGCCAAGCTGTTCGACATTGTCTTCCGCTTGAACCAGCTGTTCCGCAGCCTCGAAACATGCGGCAAGCCGGTCGCAGCGGCGATCAACGGTCTCGCGCTCGGCGGCGGGCTCGAACTGACGCTCGCGTGCCACTACCGCGTCTGCAGCGACAACCCTAAGGTCCAGCTCGGCCTGCCCGAAGTCCTCGTCGGGCTGTTCCCCGGCGCGGGCGGAACCCAGCGGCTGCCGCGCTTGATGGGCGTCCAGCCGGCGTTGATGTATTTGCTCCAGGGCAAGTCGATGAGCCCCCAAGAGGCGCTCGGCTTCGGTGTGGTCCACGCCCTTGCCCCCGCTGCCGACGTGGTTGCCACCGCGAAGGCGTGGGTCATGGCGAACCCGACCAAGTTCACCCAGCCGTGGGACGAGAAGAGCTTCAAGTTCCCCGGCGGCGTCGGCGCGATGAACCCGAACTTCGCCAAGACTTTCATGGCGGGCAATGCGATGGTGGCCAAGCAGACCAATCACAATATGAACGCCCCGATCGCGATGCTGTCGGCGGTGTACGAGGGCACGCAGCTGCCGATGGACACCGCGCTTCGCGTCGAGTCCAAGTACATGGCGAAGGTCGTTTCCGACCCGCAGGCGGGCAACATGATCCGCTCGCTGTTCGTCTCGAAGCAGGCGGCTGAAAAGGGCGCGCGTCGTCCGAAGAACGTGTCGCCGATGCCGCCGAAGAAGATCGCGATGCTCGGAGCCGGGCTGATGGGCGCGGGCGTGGCGATGGTCGCGGCGCAGGCCGGGATCGACGTCGTCCTGCTCGACCGCGATATGGCCGCTGCCGAGAAGGGCAAGCAGTACACCGCCGACCGGCTGGCGAAGAAGCGCACTGATCCGGCCAAGGCGGAGGCATTGCTCGCGCGCATCCATCCGACCGCCGATTACGCCGACCTCGCGGGCTGCGACCTGATCATCGAGGCGGTGTTCGAGGATCGCGGAATCAAAGCAGAAGTGACGAAGCGCGTCGAAGCCGTCGTCGGCGCCGACACCATCTTCGGCTCGAACACCTCGACGCTGCCGATCACCGGGCTCGCCGAGGCATGGTCGAAGCCCGCGAACTTCATCGGCATCCATTTTTTCTCGCCGGTCGAGAAGATGCCGCTGGTCGAGATCATCGTCGGCAAGGAAACCGGGCCTGATGCGATCGCCAAGGCGCTCGATTTCGTCGCCGCAATCCGCAAGACGCCGATCGTCGTCAACGATAGCCGCGGGTTCTACACCTCGCGCTGCTTCGGGACTTACGTCCAGGAAGGGCTGGCATTGCTGGCGGAGGGCGTCGGCCCGGCACTGATCGAGAATGTCGGCAAGCACATGGGGATGCCGGTCGGCCCCCTCGCGGTCAACGACGAGGTCGGGCTCGACCTGTCATTGAAGGTCGCCAAGCAGACCCGCGCCGACCTTGGCGATGCCTATAAGTCGAGCCCGAGCGAGGAGGTAATCGCGACGATGAACGAGCTTGGCCGCTTCGGGCGCAAGAACGGCAAGGGCTTCTACGTCTACCCCGAAGCGCCGGCGAAGAAGTATCTGTGGCCCGAACTGTCGGCCACCGTCGCAACGCCGGGCGAGCATAGCGACGCGACGCCCGAAGCGATCCGCGAGCGGCTGTTGTATCGCCAGATGGTCGAGTGCGCGCGCTGCTTCGCCGAGGGGGTGCTCGAAACGCCCGAGGACGGCGACCTCGGCGCGATCTTCGGCTGGGGCTTCGCGCCGTTCACCGGCGGTCCGTTCAGCCACATGGACACGCTCGGGCTGAAGACCGTCGTCGCGATCCTCGACGGGCTGACGCAGCGCCACGGCGACCGCTTCACCCCGCCGCAATTGCTCCGCGATATGGCGGCGAAGGGCGAGACATTCTACGGACGCGCAGCGGCGAAGCTTGCGGCGTAGCACCTGATCGGCGAGGAGGTGGCGTGCGCCGCCTCCTCGCCTGCCTCCTTCTCGCCGTCCTGCTGCTTGCCGCGTTCGTCATTGCCGGATGGCGCGAGGCGACGCGCGTGCCGGTCGTCGTCCGCTACGACGTCGCGGTTCCGAACTGGCCGGTTGGGCAAGCACCGCTCCGCATCGTTCAGCTCAGCGACACCCACGCCGGGCTGCCCGACATGCCGATCGACCGGCTGTATGCGATCATCGCGCAGGCGAACGCGCTCAAGCCCGACCTGATCGTGCTGACCGGCGACTATCAGGGCGAGAAGCTGTTCGTCAGTACACCGACCAACCTCGACAAGGTCGTCAAGCCGTTCCGCGCGCTGCGGTCGCGGCTTGGGACATTCGCGGTGCGCGGCAATCATGACGACGCCTTCTGGTCGCCGATCGTCCTGCCGCGCTATCGGATGACATACCTCCAGAACCGCTGGGCGGATGCCGGTCCGATCATCATCGCAGGTGTCGACGACCTGACGACCGGCAGCCCGAACGTCGCCGCCGCGCTCGCGGGCATCCCGCCGGGCAAGCCGGTCGTCCTGCTGATGCACGAGCCCGACACCTTCGTCAGCGTCCCGGCGTCGGTCGCGCTAACGCTCGCCGGGCACACCCACGGCGGCCAGATGAGCTGGCCATTGATCGGCGCGCCGTGGATCGGGACCGAATTCGGCCGGGAGCACCGCCGCGGACTATTCGTCGAGGGCGGACGGCCGCTGATCGTCTCGTCGGGCGTCGGCACGACGACCGTGCCGATCCGCCTCGGTGTGCCCCCCGAGATCGTCCTGATCACCCTCCACGGGTGACGCCCTACTCGGTCGGCAGGAAGTCCGGGACCGACAGATAACGCTCGCCGGTATCGTAATTGAAGCCGAGGATGCGCGAACCCGCTGGCAGTTCGGGCAGCTTCTGCGCGATCGCGCACAAGGTCGCCCCCGACGAGATGCCGACGAGCATGCCCTCTTCCTTCGCCGCCCGGACCGCCCACGCCTTGGCATCGTTGGGGTCGACCTGGATGACGCCGTCGAGGATCTGCGTGTGAAGGTTCTCGGGGATGAAGCCCGCGCCGATGCCCTGGATCGCGTGCGGCCCCGGCTGGCCGCCCGAGATCACCGGTGACGTCGTCGGCTCGACCGCGAACACCTTGAGCTTCGGCCAGATCGGCTTGAGTGCCTCGGCAACGCCGGTGATGTGGCCGCCGGTGCCGACGCCGGTGATCATCGCGTCGATCGGCGTCTCGTCGAAATCCTCGAGGATCTCGCGCGCGGTGGTACGGACGTGGACCGCGACGTTCGCCGGGTTCTCGAACTGCCCCGGCATCCAGCTGTTCGGGGTCGAGGCGACGATCTCGTGCGCGCGTTCGATCGCGGCCTTTACACCGCCCGCGCGCGGCGTCAGGTCGAAGGTCGCGCCGTACGCCAGCATCAGCCGCCGCCGCTCGATCGACATCGAATCGGGCATGACGAGGATGACCTTGTAGCCCTTGATCGCGCCGACGAGCGCGAGGCCGATGCCGGTGTTGCCGCTGGTCGGCTCGACGATCGTCCCGCCGGGCTGAAGCGAGCCGTCGGCCTCGGCCGCTTCGACCATCGCCAGCGCGATGCGGTCCTTGATCGACCCGCCGGGGTTCGACCGCTCGGACTTGATCCAGACTTCGTGGTCGGGAAACAGCCGCGCCATGCGGATGTGCGGCGTGTTGCCGATCGTGGCGAGGATCGAATCTGCTTTCATCGCGCTGTCTCCGCTTGCTCGGTTTCAATAGCAATTTCGATCGCCGCGGGCGAGGACGTTTCGGGGGCGACGAAGCGGTCGGCGCGGCGCAGTCCCGGGAATTGCCACGCCCAGATCAGCGTCACCACGACCGCACCGACGCCGCCGGCGACGACCGCCTCGACCGGGCCGAGCCACGCCGCGGTCAGCCCGCTCTCGAACTCGCCGAGCTCGTTCGATGCCGAGATGAACACCGACGACACCGCCGACACCCGCCCGCGCATCGCGTCGGGGGTGTGGAGCTGGATCAGCGATGACCGGACATAAACCGAGATCATGTCGGCGGCACCAAGCACCGCGAGCGCGCCGAGCGACAGATACAGGTCTTTCGACAGGCCGAAGACGATCGTCGAGACGCCGAACAGCGCGACGCAGGCGAACATCTTGACCCCGACATGGCGCGTGATCGGCAGTCGCGTCAGCAGCAGCGCGGTGATCGCCGCGCCCGCCGCCGGGGCGGCGCGCAACGGCCCCAGCCCGGCGACACCGACATGGAGGACGTCGCGGGCATAGACCGGCAGCATCGCGGTCGCTCCGCCGAGCAGCACCGCGAACAGGTCGAGGCTGATCGCGCCGAGGACGATCTGGTTATGGCGGACATAGCCGAGCCCCTCGAGCGTCGCGCGCCACGGGCTCAGCAGCGACCGCGCAGGGCGCGGGACGGGGGTGATCATGAACAGCGCCACGAGCGCGATCGCGAACAGGACCGTGGCGAGAAGATATGGCGCGGCGGGGGAGGCCGCATACAGGAACGCGCCAAGCGGCGGCCCGACGACCCCGCCGCCCTGCCAGCCGATCGAATTCCACGCGATTGCGGTCGGCAGCATCTCGCGCGGGACCAAATTGGGGGCGAGCGCCGACAGCGCCGGGCCGATAAATGCGCGCCCGACGCCGAGCAGGACCGCGACGACGAACAACGCCGTCAACGTGACATCGTGCGCGAGTGCAAGCCCGCCGAGCAGCGCCGCGCAGAACAACACCAGCGCGGTCGCGGCACGCGCAATGTAGCGCCGGTCTACCCGGTCGGCGACATAGCCGACGACGAGCGTCAAGGCGAACAGCGGCAGGAACTGCGCGAGCCCGATCATGCCGAGCAGGAACGCCGCGTCCTTGGTCGACATCGTCAGCCGCGCGATGTCGTAGACCTGCCAGCCGATGACGATGACGAGCATCGCGCTGGCGACGTTGGCGGCGACCCGCGCGGCGAAGAAGGCGCGGAAGTTGGGGATGGCGAAGGGGTTCACGCGGAGGGTGTTAAGGTAGCGACGGGCGATAGGGCAAGAAACCATTGCTTCCGCACTCTCGTTCTTGTCCGAGCCGGATGGGCAGAAAAAGTGACGGACGCGCGCAACCTCGCTATCTCCCCGCAATGACTCCCCCTCGCTTCGCCTTCACCATTGCTGCGACCGACGGCGCGGCGCGCCGCGGCACGATCGCGTTGCGCCGCGGCACGATCCGGACGCCCGCGTTCATGCCGGTCGGGACCGCTGCCACCGTCAAGGCAATGCGGCCGGCGGAGGTGCGCGCGTCGGGGGCCGACATCATCCTCGGCAACACCTATCACCTGATGCTCCGCCCGACCGCCGAGCGGATCGCGCGCCTCGGCGGGCTGCACAAGTTCATGGGCTGGGAGCACCCGATCCTGACCGACAGCGGCGGCTATCAGGTGATGAGCCTTGGGAGCCTGACCAAGATTACCGAGGAGGGGGTGACCTTCGCCTCGCACCGCGACGGATCGAAGCATGCCGTTACGCCCGAGCGCTCGATCGAGATCCAGCGGCTGCTCGGCTCCGACATCGTCATGGCGTTCGACGAGCTCGTCGCGCTGCCGGGAACGCACGAGGCCGTTGCGAGCGCGATGCGGCGGTCGATGCGCTGGGCGAAACGTTCGCGCGACGGCTTCGACAGCGGCGGCGCGCACGCCGAGGCATCGGCGATCTTCGGCATCCAGCAAGGCGGGCTCGACGAGGCGCTGCGCGGCGAGTCGGCGGCGGCGCTGACCGAGATCGGCTTCGATGGCTATGCGATCGGCGGGCTCGCGGTCGGGGAGGGGCAGGCGGCGATGCTCGGCGTGCTCGACTTCGCCTGCGCCCAACTTCCCGCCGACCGCCCGCGCTATCTGATGGGCGTCGGCAAGCCCGACGATATCGTCGGCGCGGTGCTACGCGGGGTCGACATGTTCGACTGCGTCCTGCCGACACGGTCGGGGCGGACGGGGCAGGCGTTCACGCGGGATGGGCCGATCAACCTGCGGAACGCGAAGTTTGTCGAGGATCAGGCGCCGCTCGACGGCGAGTGTCCGTGCCCGGTGTGTGCGACCGCGAGCCGGGCGTATCTCAGTCATCTGGTGCGGTCGGATGAGATACTCGGGGCGATGCTGATGACCGAGCATAATGTTTGGTTTTACGAGACGCTGATGGCGGATTTGCGGGGGGCGATCGGGGAGGGGCGGGTGAAGGTGTTCGCCGCTAAGTTTCTCGCGCGCTACTCTTCCCTCTCCCCTTGAGGGAGAGGGACGGCGCGCTTGCGCCAGGGTGAGGGTGAGTGGCTCGTAATACGGAGACTTCGCCCTCACCCTGGTTGCGCGAAGAGTGCAACCGTCCCTCTCCCTCGAGGGGAGAGGGAGAACAGGTCACTTCCCGCCGAAGACCGCTTTCCGCTTCTGCAAAAACGCCGCCACCCCCTCGCCGAAATCGGCCGACCGCCCCGCGCTCCGCTGGTTACGCCGCTCGATCGCCAGCGCCCCCGTCAGCGATGCATCGAGGCTGTCGCGGATGCCCTGCCGGATCAGCGCATACGTCTTCGTCGGCCCCGCCGCGAGGCGCGTCGCCAGCGTGTTCGCGGTCGCCATCAGCTCGGCGTCGGGAACAACCTGCCAGATCATCCCCCAGTCGAGCGCGGTCGCTGCCGGGATTTTCTCGCCGAGCATCATCATCCCCTGCGCGCGCGCCTTGCCCGCGAGCCGCGGCAGCAGCCACGTCGAGCCGA
Source organism: Polymorphobacter sp. PAMC 29334 (assembly GCF_019431245.1). Taxonomy (NCBI): domain Bacteria; kingdom Pseudomonadati; phylum Pseudomonadota; class Alphaproteobacteria; order Sphingomonadales; family Sphingosinicellaceae; genus Polymorphobacter; species Polymorphobacter sp. PAMC 29334. The sequence goes on from NZ_CP080243.1 coordinate 1,577,182, forward strand.
CGTCGGGAACGAGGCCGATGTTGACGAAGGCCTGGAGAAAATACGCGCTCTCGCCGGCAACGACGATGTCACCCGCGAGCGCGAACGAGCAGCCCGCCCCCGCCGCCGGGCCGTTGATCGCGGTGACGAACGGCACCGGCAGCGCGAACAGCCGTTCGAGCAACGGATTGAAATGAGTTTCGAGGCGGTGACCGGCGTCGATCGGGCCGCGCCCCTGCGCCGATCCGGTTGCGCCGCCGGTGGCGAGGTCGGCGCCGCTGCAGAACGCGCGGCCCGCGCCGGTCAGCAGCAACGCCCGCGCGGTCCCCTCGTCGCGGACGCGGTCGACCGCGTCGATCATCTCGGCGATCAGGTCGGTCGTCAGCGCATTGAGCGCAGCGGGGCGGTTGAGCGTCAGCGTCGCGACGCCGTCGGCTTCGGTGAACAGGATATGCTCGTAATTCATGGTCGCTCCCCGTGATTTTGTCGCGATCCTAGCCGCGAATCATCGCGTGAGAAACCGCTGTCCTACAGGGGGCGGACGCGACTAGCGTCCCGCCCCGAACGTCGACCGAAGGAGAGTTATGAATTTACCGCCGCCCAATTACTCTCATTCGCCGCGCCGGGCGGCGGCGCGGACCTGCAGCTTTTCTACGGGATCGCCGACGTCGCAAAACATCGACTTTAGTGTGAACTTAATTTGAACTTAGCGACCGAAGCGGCCTATTTGGTTAGCTGCTCAGCCGCGCGCCTTGACCAACATGAACGCCGGGACGTCGTTGCCGAAGCCGATCTCGCTCGGGCCGTCGTCGTTCGAGTGGCGGCGGCCTTCGTCGCGGCGGCCCTCATCGCGACGTTTGTCGTCGCGGCGGGGTTCGCGAGACTGGTGCGGCTGCTCGCGGGGTGCGGTCGCGCGGGCGGGTTCTGCGGCGCGAGCGGGTTCGGCGGCGCGCGCGGGTTCGGCGCTTCGGGCTTCGCTCGCGCGCGGCTCGGCGGCCTTTGGTGCGGCGCTCGTCGGCTCGCTTGCCGCGGTCTCGGAGCGCTGGTTCTCGGGCTTGCGGCCTCGCCCCCCACGGCGGCGGCGCGGGCGCGGGGCGTCGCTGCTGCTCGGCACCTCGGCCTCTTGGTCGGCCTTATCGACGTCGTGGGCGGCCTCGGCGACCGGGAGCGCGTCGACCGGCACCGCGATCGTCTCGGCGGCATCTTCGACCTCGTCGGGGACGGCGGCGTTGGCGGCATGACGCGGGACCTTGTGCCCGATCAGTTTCTCGACCTCGTGGAGGTTGTCGGCCTCCTCGGGTGTCGCGAGCGTGTAGGCGATGCCGGTGAGCCCGGCGCGTCCGGTGCGCCCGATGCGGTGGACATAATCCTCGGCATGGTGCGGCACGTCGTAGTTGATGACGTGGCTGACGCCGGGCACATCGAGCCCGCGCGCGGCGACGTCGGAAGCGACGAGGACAAGGATCGCGCCCGACTTGAAGCGGTCGAGCTCGCGGATGCGGTCGCCCTGATCCATGTCGCCGTGGATCTGTCCGGCCGACAGCCCGGCCTTCTTGAGCACGTCGGCGAGCTCGCGGACGTCCTTCTTGCGGTTGCAGAAGACGATGGCGTTCTTGACCTCGGGGTCGCTGAGCAGCTTGCGCAGCGCCGCGCGCTTGCCGCGCGAACTCGTCTCGACGACGAACTGCGCGATCGAGGCATTGGTCGATGCGGGGCGAGCGACTTCGATCGTCTTCGGGTCCGACATGAAGCGGTCGGCGAGCTTCTTGATCGGTCCCGGCATCGTTGCCGAGAACAACAGCGTCTGGCGCACGGCGGGAAGCTTGGTGCAGATTTCCTCGATGTCGGGGATGAACCCCATGTCGAGCATCCGGTCGGCCTCGTCGATGACGAGCAAACCGCAGTTGTTGAGCATGATCTTGCCGCGGCCGAACAGATCCATCAGGCGGCCCGGGGTCGCGATCAGGACGTCGACGCCCTTCTCGAGCGCGGCGAGCTGGTCGCCCATCGACACGCCGCCGATCAGCAACGCCATGTTGAGCTTATGGTACTTGCCGTATTTGACGAAATTTTCGCTGACCTGCTGCGCCAGTTCGCGGGTCGGCTCGAGGATCAGCGATCTTGGCATCCGCGCGCGGCCGCGGCCCTGCGCAAGAATATCGATCATCGGCAGAACGAACGAGGCGGTCTTGCCGGTACCGGTCTGGGCGACACCGATGATGTCGCGCCCCATCAGCACGCTCGGAATCGCGCTCGCCTGAATCGGCGACGGGGTCGTATACCCGCTATCGCCGACCGCGCGGAGCAACTCCTCCGACAAGCCCAGTGCTTCGAAACTCATGCGGGTCCTTGGGATCCAGGGGGCAGTCCAACCGCGATCGCCCACGCTTCGCCTCGCGCTTGGCGCGCTTTTGCGTCGAAAGTCAATGAATGACGCGCGAATCTGGCAGGAAGCGATGATGAGCGCGCAAAATAAAGGGCGGGGATTGCTCCCCGCCCTTTATCGTCCGGCGCGTTGGATACTAGAACTTGATACCGCCGGCGATGCCGTAGCGCCGCGGCTCGAGGGTGAAGATGTTGGTGAACAGGCCCGACGACTGGTCGGTCACATACAGGCCGGTCGTCGCATTGTTGTTGGCGATGTTCTGGATGAAGCCACGAACGAACCAGCGGTCGTCCTTGCCGTTCACCTGAACCTGCGCGTTCATGATGTAGTACGACGGGATGCGGTCGGCGTTGTCGTTGAAGATGCTTCCCGTGCTTTCACCGGTGAGGGCGATATCGAACCGCGGAACCACGTTGATGCCGCCGGTGCCGAGATCGATCGTGTACTGCGCGCCTGCCGAAGCCTTGAACTTCGGCGACTGCGGCAGCTGGTTGCCACGAACATTGACCTGCACACCGTCGTTGGCGACGTTGACGCCACCGAACAGCGTGCCCACCGTCGCCGCGTTTGCAGCAAGCGCACTGCAGATGCCGAACGCGCCGGTGGTGTTGCCCTGGATACCGCTGCCCACCGGGAACGGTGTCGGACCGTTGAGGCCGATCCCGCTGTTGATCGCGGTGACATATCCCTGTGCGCCAGCCGCGTTGCCGGCGACCTTCGGGACGACGGCGCAGTTGGCGGCGGTGGTGATGTCCTTGATGATCACCGCGTCGCCACGACCGCCCGACGGGTCGCGCGGATTGGCGAAGAACGAGTCGCCGACGACCTTGGTCTTCAGGTAGCTGAAGCCGAGGTTGACCGCGAAGGCACGGATCGGCTCGATGATCGCGTCGGCCTCGACGCCGTAGATGTCGGCGTTGATGTTGTCGTTGACCGCGGTCCGCTGAACGATGCGGCTGATCTGCAGGTTCTTGTACTTGTAGTAGAACGCCGCGAGGTTCAGGCGAACTGTACCGTCGAGGAAGGTGTTCTTCGATCCGATCTCGAACGAGTCGATGAACTCGGGGCTGAAGGCGACCGGCACCCCGGCCCCCGGCGACAGCGGCGGGTTGATGCCGCCCGACTTGTAGCCGCGCGAGTACGACGCATACAGCAGGTTCTGGTCGGTGATCTTATAGTCGAGGACCGCGCGCCCGGTGACTTCGGAGAAGCCGACCTTCGCTGTCTGGAACAGCTGGTTGCCGGCGTTGACCGCATCATAGTCCAGGTTGCCGTAGTTGAAGGCCTGGGTGATGTTCGAGGAGCCGTATGGCACGAGGACCGCGGTCCCAGCCGAATCCGAGAACAGTGTCGTACGCGCGCTGACCGTCTTCTGGTCGTTGTTGTAGCGCAAACCGACAGTCAGCTTGAGGCGATCAGTCGCCTGCAAATACGCCTCACCGAAGAGGCCGTACGACGTCAGCTTATAATAATTGGTATTGTTCCGATAATATGGCGACGCTTCGTAGCTGCTGGGGAAGGTCGTCTGCCCCGCCAACTGCCTGCCAATTGTATTCGCCAAGCCGAGGACAGCGGAACCGTAGTCGAGCCCGAAAGCGTTGACGTAATAGCTGTTCTCGCTCGTCTTGAAGCTGTTGTAGATGCCGCCGAACAGGAAGTTGAGCTTGCCGTCGAACTGCGTCGTCAGGATCGCTTCGCCGGTATAGCCCTCGTCGCGCTGTACCGAGCGGTCGGCGTTGAGCGGGACGGCGCCGCAGACCGAATGGCCGCCGAAAGCGCCGGTCCCGGTCGTATCGAACGGGATCGAGGTACAATATGGCCCGCCGACGCCGTTCGGGATCAACGCCGACAGAGCGGGCTTGATCTGCGACAAAGCAGCGGCAAACGGGGCCAGCGCGGGCGACAATGCGCCGGCACCTCCGGCACCGTAGATCGACGCAACGGTCAGGCCCTGCGCAGCCAGCGTGCCGCTGTTGAGTGCGAGGTCATAGTCTTGGCTCGAATCGACCGAGTTGCGCTGGTAGAGGCCCGAGACGTCGAGCTTAACCTTGCCGAAATCGTGCTCGATCTTGATTGTCGCGTTGATCTCGTCGGAGAAATAGCTCGGCTGGTAAGCGGTATAGACCTGCCGAGGATCCTGCGGGTTTATCGCGGCGCCATAGGCATCGGGGCCATAGAGGTTGGCGATCGCCAGCGGCTTGAGCGCGGGTGCCAGCGCGCCGAAAACCGCCGGCGAGCCGAGGAACTGCTGCGACACGAACAGGCTTGCGATCGTCGCGTTGGCGTTGGTCACGCCGTTCTGTCCGGAAGCCGTCGTCAGTCCGCCGGGCAAGCAGCCGAGGACGCCGGTCGGGTCGCGCAGGCACTGCTGCTTCTGGTTGCGCAGGCGGCTATCGTTCTCGTGGAAGTAATAGCCCATCAGGTCGATCGTGGTGTTCGGCTCGGGGCGCCAGCGGACCGAGCCGCGCAGCGCATATTCGTCGCGGCCGTCGATGCCCGTGTTGTTGTAGAGGTTCTGGGTATAGCCGTCGCGCTTGAGATAAGTACCGGCAAAGCGGACACCCAGCGTGTCGGTCAGCGGGACGTTGATCATGCCCTTGATGCGGATGTCGTTGTAATTCCCGTACTCACCCTCGACCGAGGCGTGGAGCGCCTTCAAGTCGGGCTTGACGGTAATGAAGTTCACGACGCCGGCGGTGGCGTTGCGACCGTACAAAGTGCCCTGCGGGCCGCGTAGCACCTCTACCCGCTCGAGGTCGAAGTAGTCGGTTTCGAAGATGCGCGTGTTGAACAGCGGCAGGTCGTTGACGTGGATCGCAGTCGCTGAATCGCAGGTGACGCCGACGCACAGGTCGCCGACGCCGCGGATGGTGAACACGCCGGTGGTGAAGTTGCCCTTAGTGAAGGTGATGTTGGGCAGCGTCAGCTGGAGATCCGACGAGTTGTTGATCTGCTGGGCGGCGAGACTTTGCGCGGTGAAGGCGGTCACGGCAATCGGCACATCCTGCAGGCTTTGCGAGGTGCGCTGCGCGGTGACGACGATCTCGTCGATGGCGTTGTATCCGCCCGAACTGGTCGGCGCGGTGGCAGTTTGTCCGGGATTGGCGGGGGCGCTTGCGGCGCTTTGGGCTAGTCCCGCGCCCGCGTTGAACAAAGCCAGCAGCGATACGCCGGAAACCAAAACGGTCCGCGACGCGACAGCGATCGAGCGCATGATTTTCTCCCCAAAGTTACGTCCTTCGCCGCCGGCGGTTGTTCCCGCCGATCAGCGTCCCCACGGCATAAGACTGCGCGGGTTGGTGATCATCTGAACAGGCGAAGCGCGGCTTGTCCACACCGCGATGGTGATTTCTGCGCCCGGCCGACAAGTCTATTTCGGCGTGGCGTATTTGTCACAGTCGAGCCCTATCGGCGGGCTGCGGCGACCTTAACGATCGTATCGATCGGGCATTCCCCGCCCGACCGGGCGATGACGGCGTCGCGCCCGGCGCACAATTGGCCGGCGACCGCGCGACGATAATAAAAACCCTGGTAGAAGCTTAGCGCCGGGCAGGCCTGGGCGAAGGTCATGCGCCAGCGGGTACCGCCGTTCATCGATAACTCGACGGCTCGGTCGCCGAAGACAACGGCGCCGGCAACGTGGTCGACCCCGATGCACCGCGTTTTCGCAGCACGCACGGCGGCTTTCGCGGCGGCATTGTCATGATCGGCTTGCGCGCGAGCGCGGGCGGCGTGCGCCGGCTGGCTCGCCTCGGCGCTCACGCCAAGCGCGGCAACGCCCAGCGTAACGTACAGAACACGCAGGAACATCAGTCTGATACGGTCATAGCTTGTCACGAATCAGCGCGTTGCCTGTTTCCGTTAAACTCAGTGTCAACCTGACGATCGATCCCGGGAGGGTCAATGTCCAGCGATGCTTTCGCGTCGGCACCGTCAGGCTTATGGTTCTGGTGTGGTAAACCAGTCTCACCCGTTCGACGCGATCAAGCAGGCTGCGGGCGACGGCGCGTGGAGCGACGATCCGGCGGTGCTCGCCCCGCACCTGGTCGACTGGCGGGGGCGCGTCCACGGCACCGCCGGGCTGATCGTCTGGCCGCGAACGACCGCGGCGACCGCGGCGATCGTCCGCGCGGCGGCGGCGGGCGGCATCGCGATCGTCCCGCAGGGGGGGAATACCGGGCTTGTCGGCGGGGGAATTCCCCGCGCGACCGGCGATAGCGTCATCGTCTCGCTTGCCCGGATGGATACGATCGACCCGCCCGACCGCGCCGGGTTGACGATGGTGACCGGCGCCGGCGCGATCCTCGAGCACGTCCATGCCGCTGCGCGCGCCGCGGGGCTGGTCTTCCCGCTGAGCATCGCCGCGAAGGGCAGCGCGACGATCGGCGGGCTCGTCGCGACGAATGCGGGCGGAGTGCAGGTCCTGCGTCACGGGACGATGCGCGCGCTCGTCGCGGGAATCGAAGCGGTGCTGCCGTCGGGGACGGTGCTCGCCCAGCTCGATCCATTGGTCAAGGACAACAGCGGCTACGACATCAAGCAGCTGCTGATCGGGGCGGAGGGGACGCTCGGCATCGTCACCCGCATCGCCCTGCGGCTGGTCCCGGCCCCGCGCGATACCGCAGTCGCGTGGGCCGGGGTCGCGAGCCCGGCGGCGGCGCTGGCGCTGCTTGAGATGCTGCGCGACCGTCTCGGCGACGTCGTCGAAAGCTTCGAGCTGATCCCGCAGGCGGGAGTCGACCTGCTCGTCGCGAACGGCCTGCGCGCGCCGCTCACCGGGGCGCACGACTGGCAGGTGCTGATCGAGCTGACCTCGGTCCGCGCCGACGCTGGACTTGCGGCGGCGTTGACCGACGTCCTTGCTGAGGCGGGCGTCGCCGACGCGGTCATTGCCCAGTCCGAAGCTCAGGCCGCGGCCCTGTGGCGGCTCCGCGAGACCCTGCCCGAGGCCGAGCGGCGCGACGGGGTCGCGGTCAAGCATGACATCGCGGTGCCGGTCGCCCGGATGCCTGGCTTCATCGTCGAGGCGACGCCGATCATCGAGGCGCGCTGGCCCGGCAGCCGCGTCCTCGCCTTCGGTCATCTCGGCGACGGCAACGTCCACTTCAATGCTCGCGCGCCCGCAGGGAGCGACAGCTCGGCATGGGCCGATGCGCACGGCCCGGCGATCACGGCAGCAGTCAACGACCTCGTCATGGCGCACCAAGGGTCGATCGCCGCCGAACACGGCATCGGCAGTGTCAAGCTGGCGGAACTGGCGCGTGTCGGCGACCCCGGCAAGCTCGCTGCGATGCGCGCGATCAAGGCGGCGTTCGATCCGCTCGGTATCATGAACCCGGGCAAGATCGTCGGCTAGGGCGCGGCCCGCGCTTGCACCCGCGCGCGTCGCTCCGTACAGCGGCGTCCTTACGCGGACCCGTGGGGGGTGCCGCCGTCCCTCGCGAAAGTCTTGTTCATGGCTTCCATGCCCGCGTCGCAATTGCCGCTGTTCTACAATTCGCTCGTGCCGGTCTCGACCCAGTTCCATCAGGACTATGGCCTCGCGGTGCAGACCAGCCTGGCCTGGACCTCGATCACCCACGCGATTCCGCTGACGGTCGACGAGTTCTCGGTCGCCCAGCGCAGCTTCCCGATCATCTTCGGCATGGGCGAGAACCCCGCGCCGCTCGCACTGCTCAGCCTGACCGACGGCCTCAACCTGTACGTCGACCGCGACGGCAAGTGGGAGGACGGCGCGTATCTTCCGGCGTTTGTCCGCCGCTATCCGTTCATGCTGGCCAAGCTCGGCCCTGACGCCACCGAATTGTCGCTCTGCTTCGACGACACCACCGGCATCGTCAGCCCCGACGCCGAGGACAAATTGTTTGACGGCGACCAGCCGACGGCGACGACCAAGCGCATCCTCGAGTTCTGCGAGCAGTTCGAGCAGTCGGTCGCCCGGACCCGCGGCTTCATGGAGGAGCTTGAGAAGCTCAACCTGCTGACCGACGGCGAAGTCACGATCCAGCAGCCCGACATGCCCGAGCCGAGCGTCTACCGTGGTTTCCGCATGGTCGCCGAGGAGAAGCTGCAGACCCTGCGCGGCGACCAGGCGCGCAAGATGATCCAGAACGGGATGATGGGCCTGATCTACGCGCACCTGTTCTCGCTGTCGCAGATCACGCATTTGTTCGAACGCCAGCGGATCGTGATGTCGATCGCACCCGCGCAGTCATAAGGTCTCACGCGTCACGCCTGTCTGTTGATGATCCCTCTCCCTGAAGGGGGAGGGGGAGAATTGCGGCGCGCTCGCGCCCGCTCGGGGGCCTTCCCGGGCAAAAGTGTCGCGGCGGCTCGCCTATCCCCGGCCGCTGCCCTGAACGGGAGGGGATGAGCAAATTCAGTGACTTGGGCGTATAGCAGATGCTAAGTTCAAAATAAGTTCACACAAACGCATGTGTTTTGACGTTTGATCGCTCCCTAATTTCGTGGGACCTTCCGTTAGAGCAACGACCGTAAACTCACGAGATCACGATCGCGCACAGCTGCTATCACGCACACAATCCAAGAAAAGATCGCTTCGCCTCGCATCTTAACGAGCTGAGGAAAAAGACCGGCCAACAATGAGAAAGAGCACGGGACGCAGCGTCTGGCCAACGTGACCCGACTCGAAGTCGGACAGTAACCCATTCACGGCCGTGTAGGACAGCGTGACGCGCGGCTAGGCCGTGGAGGGTAACGTCCGGCTCCGCCTACGCGAACGCCGCCATCAGATCGCGGTCTGCGGCACCACCCGCTTCGGCAATGTCGCGGCAGTGAATGACCATCTCGCGCAAATTGCCTGCAACCTGATCGGCGTCGGGTGACTCCTGCTCGTTCTCGCCGCGCCGCCACAGCCCGACCGTCACCGGTACGCCGGGGAGCTGATCGTGGAGCCGCCGGAGCAGCGTCCGCAGGTGCGCGGGGTTGCCGTCGAGATCGAGGTACGTCACCGCGACGGCGAGGACGCCCGACACGTCGAGCTCGGCGATGCGGTCGCGTGAGACCTCGGCGTAGGTTGCCGTCCGCGAGCCGAGGTCGTGCTTGTCGAGCAGCTGCGCGAGGATCGATGACCCGACCTCGTCGAGCGGCCCGCGACCCGCGACGCACAGGATTGCGCCATTGGCTTGCCATGCCGCGGTCAACGGATGCACGGCGGCGATTGGTGCCGCGGTCGCGGGCAAGGCCTTTTCGGCGAGCGTCCGGACGTTCGGCGCGGTGCCGCGCGCCGGGGGCGGATTGCTGTCGTCGTGTCCGGCGAGGTCGGCGATCAACGCGCGCGCGGCACGGCGCACCCGGTCGAGCCGTGCGTCGTCGAGCACGCCGCGCAGGCAATCAGCAGCAGCCATCTGCAGCCCCTTGACCACGACCTCGTCGTAATAGCTCGACAGCGACCGGTCGCGGAGCAGCGCCTCGGCCTGGTCGAGCGCCTCGTCGGGGTCGCCGGCGAGCATCCGCTGGTAGAAGCTCTCGACCGGGGTCAGCGCCGGGCGGTCGCCGAGCATGACGTCGAGGAATTCGAGCCGTTTGACGTGGCGCCCGAGAACGACGAGGCACAAGGTCAGCGGGGTCGACAGGATCAGCCCGATCGGGCCCCACAACCATGTCCAAAAGATTGCCGAGACGATCACCGCGACCGGCGAAAGTCCGGTCGAATGGCCATAGACCATCGGCTCGACGACATAGCCCATGATCGGCTCGACGACGAGGAACAAGCCGATAACCCAGAACGACATCGCCCAGTCGGGGCCGACTGCGGCAGCGAGGATCAGCGGCGGGATCGCGGCGAGCACCGGGCCAATGTACGGCAGGAAGCGGAGCAGCCCGGCGAGCACTCCCCACAAGGCGGGAGAGGGCACGCCGATGAAATACAGCCCGCTGCCGATGATCGTGCCGAACAGCGCATTGATCGCGACCTGCGTCAGGAAATAGCGGCTCAGTCGCGACGCGGCATCGTCCATCGCCGTCGTCGTCCTGTGGAGGTCGGTCGCGCCGAAGATGCGGATCAACCGGTCGCGCAGATCCTCGCGCTGGAGCAGGATGAAGATCGCGACGATGACGACGATGCCGGTCGTCTCGAGCGGCCCGATGACCGGGGCGAGAACCGCACGCATCAGCGCGATCGGCGACAACGGCGGGGTGCGCACCTCGACCGGCAGCGGCGGCGGTGCAGTCCGCAGCGCGCGCGGGCCGGTGACGACGCGGACCGGGTTGGCAAGCCCGCCGCTGGCGCGATCGAATTGCCGCCCGAGCGCGCCGATCATCGCCGGCAGCTGGCCGATCGTCGACGATTGCGCCTCGCGGACCTTGTGGCGGATCGTCACCGCATAGCGCGGCGCATCGGTCGCAAGGCTTGCAACCTGCGTCCCCATCACGGTTGCGAGGACCCCGGCGACGCTCAGCGCGATGACGACGGCGAGGACGACCGACGGAACGCGCGGCAGCCGCAGCCGCTGGAGCAGTTCGACCACCGGCGACAGGATGAACGACAGCAGGATCGCAAGCATGATCGGCACGAGGACGTCGCGCGCGAGATAAAGCGCGGCAACCGACACCACCCCGACCGCGAGCGACAGCAGCGCAGCGAGGCCGGGAACCTCGGCGGGCACGACCTGGGCGCGCGCGGGCGGGTCGATCTCGATCATCTCCAGCGTACCTCCCGTGGCCAGCGCGCCCCGCGCCAGCCTGCATGCCCCCCCGGATGTACGCTAACGTTTCTTGCGCGAAACCGACACCATCAATCCGCGGGTATTTCTGCGTGCTGCCGGGCAAGGGTCGAGTGAACCGGGGAGCGCTGTGCAGCTCCCCGGAAGGCCCGGTCTAAGACTTTGGATCAAATGGTGGGCACGGCTGGTATCGAACCAGCGACCCCTGCGATGTCAACACAGTGCTCTACCACTGAGCTACGCGCCCACGTCGGAGCGTGTTAGGCGAGGGCGCGGCGCGGCGCAAGCCCGAACGCGAGGCACCGGCGGCGACGCTCGAAATCCTCTGGCGGGTTGCCGGACGACACCATAAAGCCGGACGATGGCCGATGCGCTGCTGCCCGGATTCACGATCACGCCCGCGACCGGCCCGACGCCGCCGATCGTGCTGGCTTCGCCACATAGCGGGCGCGATTATCCCGCGGCGTTCCTCGCGCAGACCCGGCTGACACTGGCGCAGTTGCGGCGGGCGGAGGATGCCTTCGTCGCCGAGATGCTGGTCGGAGCCGCCGCGCTCGGAGTGCCGTTGATCGCGGCGCGCTACGGGCGGGCATGGCTCGACCTCAACCGCGACGAGGCCGAGCTCGACCCCGCGATGTTCGTCGATCCGCTCGAGTCGCATCCCGCGCAGTCGAGCGACCGCGTTATCGCCGGGCTCGGGGTCGTTCCCCGAATCGCCGCAGCGGGGCTCGAGATCTATCCGGCCCGGGTGCGCAGCGCCGATGCTGCAGCGCGAATCGAAGCGGTCCATCGCCCGTATCATGCGGCGCTGTCGGCGCTGCTCGACGATGCCTTCGCGGCGAACGGCTTTGCGGTACTGCTCGACTGCCACTCGATGCCGACCCCGCCGCCGGTCCAGGGCGGCGCGCCGCAGATCGTCATCGGCGACCTGTTCGGCGCCGCCGCCGCCTCGCCGCTGGTCGGCGCGATCGAGCGCTATTTCCGCGCCGCGGGGTTTCGGGTCGCCCGCAATGCTCCCTACGCTGGCGGGTACACGACGGCGCGGCATGGGCGGCCTGCCGAGGGCGTCCATGCCGTCCAGATCGAGATCGACCGCGCCTTGTACATGGATCCGGCGCGGCTGGTCCGGCACACCGAGTTCGACCGGATCGAGACCGCGCTCACCCGGCTGGTCGCGCACCTGAAGGCGGAGGTGGGCACGATGGACCTTGGGCCCTTCGCGATCGCCGCCGAATAAAAAAAGGGCCACGCCCGTGGGCGTGGCCAGAGTTCAGGGAGCGCGGCGGCGTAAGGGGGGGAACGCCGCCGGCAAAACTACAAATAGTGCGCTGCAGCACCGGTTCAAGCGTTATCGCTACCATGACCGTGTCTATTCTCTCCCGCCTCACTGAAAAGCGCCTCGAAAGCCTCGTCCGGGGGCTGGAGGCGGGCGATGCGCTGATCGATTTTGCCACCCCGCCGGGCGAAGCGGCGGTCGTCGCGCCCGAGTCGGTGTCGTGGCAGGTCTTCCGCAACCCGCTGACGATGATCATCGGCGGCATCGCTGCGGTGCTTCTCGAGCTTGGCGAGCCGCGGGTCCGCAGCGGCGTTTGGACGCACTCGAGCTTCCGCGCCGATCCCGCGCGTCGGCTCCGCCGGACCGGGCTCGCGGCGATGGTCACCGTTTACGGGGCGCGCAGCCGCTTCGAAGCGCTCGCGACTCGGGTGCGGGGAATGCACGCGCGGGTCGCGGGGACGACTCGCGGCGGGGAAGGGTACCGCGCCGACGATCCCGACCTGCTCCGCTGGGTCCACGGTACCGCCGCCTTCGCCTTCCTCGAAGCGTATCGCATCTACGTCCGCCCGGTCGCTCCCGCCGACCGCGAGCGATATTATGCCGAGGGCGGGGCGGGGTCGCGACTGTACGGCGTCGTCGAGGCCCCGGCTTCGGAGGCTGCAACCGCGGCGCTGTTCGACGCGATGCGCCCCCGCCTCGAACCCTCGCCCGAGCTCGACGAGCTGATCGCGATCCTCCGCGCCGCGCCGATCCTGCCGCCGCTGCTCCGCCCGCTCCAGCACAGCCTGATCCGCGCCGCGGTCGACCTCCTCCCCGCCGCCGAGCGCGAGCGGTTGCAGCTCGGCCGGCACGGGGGATTGCGCTTCGGCGAGGCGGCGCTGCTGCGGTCGGCGGCAAGGATGCTCGACGGGATCGCGGTGCCGTCGTCGCCGTCAGCGCAGGCGTGCGTCCGCGTCGGCCTGCCGCACGACTGGCTGGTGCGCCACCCGCTCCCCGGCTAGACGCGCAGCCATGATCGCCGGTGCCCCCCTGTTCCTCGACCTGCTGCGTGCCAACGGGGTCGACTTCGTCTTCGGCAATCCGGGCACGACCGAGCTGCCGCTGGTCGACGCCTTCGCCGCCGAAACCGGCATCCGCTATATCCTCGGGCTCAACGAAGTCGTCGTGATGGGCATGGCCGACGGCTATGCGCAGGCGACCGGGCGGCTCGCAGTCGCCAATCTTCACGCCGCGCCGGGCCTCGGGAACGCGATGGGGATGCTGTACAATGCGGCGAAGGCGGGGGCGCCGATCCTCGTCACCGCCGGGCAGCAGGATACGACGATCGCGCTGACCGAGCCGCTGCTGTGGGCCGACCTCGCGACGCTCGCCCGCCCGCTGGTCAAATGGTCGACCGAGGTGACGCGAATCGACGACCTGCCGCGCACCGTCCACCGCGCGATCAAGGTCGCGCTGACCGCCCCGACCGGCCCGGTGTTCCTGTCGATCCCCGGCGACGTATTGACCGCGACGGTCGAGGCGATCGACGCGATGGCCCCGACCCGGATCGGGCCGCGGCTGCGCGGCGATCTCGATGCGATCGCGGCGGCGGCGGACCTCATCGCGGCGTCGGCGAGCCCAGTGATCTTCGCCGGTGATGCGGTGCCGCGGTCCGGGGCATACGCCGAACTCGCCGCGCTGGCCGAGGCGATTGGCGCCCCGGTCTACCTCGAAGGCATGGCGAACACCGCCGCCTTCCCGTCGAACCACCCGCTCTACGCCGGATCGGTCGCGCGGATGACCCCGGCGGTGCGCGCGCTGACCGATGGCCACGACCTCGTCATCTCGATCGGCGCCGACCTGCTGACCCAGTCGCAGGCTGCAGGGGTCGAGGCGCTCGCCCCGGGCAAGCCGCTGGTCCAGCTCGACGATGACGCGTGGGAGATCGGCAAGAACTTCCCCGCGACCGCTGCCATCCTCGGCGACCCGAAGGCGACGCTGCCCGACCTGATCGCCGCGGTCCTGCACCGAATGCCGGTCGCGTCGGCGCGGCGCGCGGCGACCGAGGCGAGCATCGCGGGACTCCAGGCAGCGCTGATCGCGCGCGCCGAGGCCGAGGCCGACACCTTCCCGCTGCGCCCGCTCGCGGTGCTGCACGCGATCGCCCAGCTGTTGCCCGACGACGCGATCGTCATCGAGGAGACGCTGTCGACCGGCATGAACACTGTCCGCCAGTTGATGCCCGCCACGCGCCCCGACAGCTGGTTCGGGATGCGCGGCGGCGGCATCGGCGTCGCACTGCCGCAGGCGATCGGGATCAAGCTCGCGCACCCCGACCGCCCGGTGATCGCGCTCAGCGGCGACGGCAGCGCGATGTACTCGATCCAGGCGCTGTGGACCGCGGCGCACTACCGGCTCGGCATCGTCGCGATCATCGTCAACAATCGCTCGTACCGCATCCTCAAGCAGCGGACCCGCGCGCTCGGCGGCCCGTCGGCGGCGAGCGGTTCGTATGTCGGGATGGACCTGACCGACCCGGCGATCGACTTCGTCGCGCTGAGTGAGGCGCAGGGCGTCCCCGCGATCCGGGTGTCGACGCTGCCCGACCTCCGCGCGGCGGTCGCCCGCGGCCTCGCCGGACCGGGGCCGCTGCTGATCGAGGTCGAGATCGACACCGAGGTCTGACCGAGTCGAATCTGCGCCGAGTGTCAGGCTGGCTTGACGAAGTTGATGAACCTGACGCCACGCTGGAATGAAGCGTATCCCGGATCGGTGATAACTGTTCGAGATAGCGAACCGGGGCGTCGGACAAGGCAGCGTCGTCGTCATTGCCCGAAAAGGCTAGGCCGGTCGCGAGGGTGTAGGACAGCGGTTTCTGGTCGCTGCTGCTGCAGCGCCTGCACACGCCTAACGGCTCCGACTCTTGTTTCCAAAGCCGTCATCCCCGCGAAGGCGGGGACCCATGACCACGGACGGTTGGGGTGATGGGTCCCCGCCTTCGCGGGAATGACAAACTTGATAAGACTGGTCCGATCGACGCCAGCGCATCACGCTCCCAGCCACCGAAACTGCACCCCTACCGCAGCGCCCACGTCACCGGCAGCGCGATCCCGACCCCGAGCAGCGTCCCGCCGAGCAGATCGCTCGGATAATGATGCGCCGTCGCCACCCGCGACCACGCCAGAGCGAGCCACAACGCCAGCGCGACGAGCCACAACGACGGCCATGCGAACAGCACCGGGGTCATCGTCGCGCTCAGCGTCATCAGATGCCCGCTTGGAAAGCTGAAGACGTCGAGCGGAGCCGATGGCGGGACGAGGCCGGGGCGGTGTTCGAACGGGCGCGGGCGGCCGGCGACGCGCTTGATCGCCGGGTAGACGATGTGGCTGATCGCACCGCACAGCGCCGCCACCCCGAGCTCGCGCCACGCCGCATCGCCGGCGAACCCGACGAGCGCCAGCGCGAGGATTAAATAAATCGTCCCGTTGCCGAGCCAGCTGACGACGACCGCGATCCGTTCGAGATGCGCGCGGCGCGCGGCGGCGGCGGTGCGCCCGACGAGCGCGATCTCGCGGTCGGACAGCCGCAGCAGACCCGCCCGCGCCGCCGCCATCGCCTCTGCCCATCCCATACGCGCATCGTGCCCGAGATTGGCAAGCGGGTCCATCGGGGTCGTTGCGTGGCGTCGCGCCCGGCGACGAACGTTTAGGGCGTTAATGGGCTCTCACACATGCGGCAAAGGACATTCGGCCAAGCGCCTCACAGCGCCGAAATCCGGCATCGGTCAGCGTAGCCCTGCATCGCTTTCCAGCCCGTCAGCAGACACTACCTAGCCGAATTATGCCGTATCGCTTTCCGGTACTTGTACCGCGAGGCGGTACAGTCTATATCGGCAACACCAGCCAAGTCGCTGGGCATTGGGAGACGAAGCATGACGAACGCAACCATCACCACAAGGACATCAAATGACGATTACGATCGGCAAGGTAAGTAAGCAGATTGAGGCGCTAAGGGCAGCGCGACCCGGCACGGCGATCAAGGGTCTCCAGCCAAGCGAAGCGAAGAAAATCCGTCAGCAGCTCCAAGCTATCTTGGCGGCAGATTCGATGGTCGATCTGATCGATAATCACCCGGGTTGGGACGTCCACCGCTATCACGGCGACGAGCGAATCTGGTCGTTCAAGGTTGGCGGAGCAACACGGCTCCTGATGAACTGGGATGCTGACCGCAAGGAGGTGTCGGACGTCAGGTTCGACAATCCGCATTAGTTTTGGGGCAGAGGCCCCTGAGTTTGAGGCAGGCAAATGACTTTCGAAATGGCATATCCGGTGCACCCCGGCGAGATTCTCGCCGAGGAAGTGCTGCCGCGATACAAGCTGAATGTGACCGAGGCGGCGGCACGGCTGAACGTGGCGCGGCCCGGTTTCAACAATGTGCTGAACAGCAAGCGGGCGGTGACGCCTGAGCTGGCGCTTAAGATCGAGCGCGTGTTCGGCTATCCGGCACGGATGCTGCTGGCGATGCAGGCCGCGTTCGATCTGGCGTCGGCGAAGCACGACGAGGCGCTGATCGCCAAGCTGGACCGCATGGAGCGCGTCCCCGAGAATATGGCCTGACGCAAGGCGACGGGCCGTCGGACCGCAGCCCTCATCCGCTGCCATGACCTCCCTCGGGCTTGCCGAGTTCGGCCAGACCAACGATTAAACCGGCTGCTGCCGCATCTCCTCAAGATGGCGGCGAATGCGGTCGGCCCCCTCGTCGGTCGCGGGGTTGTAGACGATCATGCCGAGGTCGGGGCGGCCGTCGACGGCGAAGGCGGAGAATTCGAGTTCGATCAGCCCGAGGATCGGATGGTGGAGGCGTTTGCGCCCTTCGCCATGCTCGGCGACCTGGTTGTCGCGCCACATCGCCGCAAACTCGGGGCTGGTCCGCGATAGTTCCTCGACGAGCCCGGTGATCTCGGCGTTGGCCCCGGCGCGCGCCGCGTCGGCCCGGAACGCACCGACGACATAGCGCGCGACGGTCTGCCAATCCTCCTGCGCGGCGCGGATGTGCGAGTTGCCGAACATCAGCCGCAGGATGTTGCGCCCGTTCGGCGGCAGCTTCGAATAATCGGTCAGCAGCATCGCGGCGGCGGCGTTCCACGCGACGATGTCCCACGTCGCGGTCTTGATGATTGCCGGGCTGGCATCGAACGCATCGAGGACGCGCTGGAGGCGGGGGGTGACGCCGTCGATCGGCTTGTAATGGACCTCGGGCGGGCGGCCGAGACCGAGCATGAACAGATGCTGGCGCTCGGTCTCGGTGAGCATCAGCCCGGTGGCGATGCGGTTGAGGACGTCGGCCGACGGCGCGCCGCCGCGCCCCTGCTCGAGCCATGTGTACCACGTCGCGCTGATGTTCGAGCGTTGGGCGACCTCCTCACGGCGCAGGCCCGGCGTCCGGCGACGGCCCGGCGCGAAGCCGAACGTCGCCGGATCGAGCCGCGCGCGGCGGTCACGGAGATAGCTGCCGAGGCTGTTGGCGAGTGCTTGAGTGGCGAGGGTAGCCATGCCCATCCTGTTGATCGTTATACCGGGATAAGGTCACTACTTTAACAGCAAGATCAACCCGTCGATAGCTCGTTTCACACCAACACGGAGATCGACCCATGCGCGTATTCCTCACCGGCGCGACCGGCTTCATCGGCTCGCACGTCATTCCCGAACTGATCGATGCTGGGCATCACGTCGTCGGCCTGACCCGCTCGGAGGCGGGCGGCCGCGTCCTCGAAGCGGCAGGCGCGGAGGCGTATTTCGGCACGCTCGAAGATCCGGCCGGTCTCGCCAGTGGCGCTGCAAACGCCGACGCCGTCATCCACACCGCGTTCGACCACGACTTCGCGCACTTCGTCGAGAATTGCGAGAAGGACCGGCGCGTCATCGAGGCACTCGGCGACGTCCTTGCGGGCTCCGACCGGCCCTTCATCATCACCTCGGGCGTCGGCTTCGGCAGCCCCCACCCCGGCGCGATTGCGACCGAGGATGTCTATAATCGCGACCATCACAATCCGCGGCTGACCGAGGTTGCCGGCGAGACGGTCGCGGCGCGTGGAGTCTCGGTCGCGGTCGTCCGCCTGCCGCAGGTCCACGACCCGGTAAAGCAGGGCCTGATCACCTGGTCGATCGGGATCGCGCGCGAAAAGGGCTTGTCGGCGTATATCGGCGACGGATCGAACCGCTTGTCGGCAGCGCACATCAGCGACGTCGCCCGCCTCTACCGGCTCGCCCTCGATCACCACACCGCCGGTGCGCGCTGGCATGCGGTCGACGAGGAGGGTGTGCCGCTCCACGAAATCGCGCAGGCGATCGGCGCGGGGCTTGGCGTCCCGGTCAAGTCGCTGACCCCCGACGAGGCGGCGGCGCACTTCGGCGGGTTCGCCGCGTTTGCCGCAATGGACCTGCCGGCGTCGAGCGCATTGACCCGCGAGCGGCTCGGCTGGAAGCCGACCGGGCCGAGCCTGATGGCCGACCTCCACGCGATGGATTACGGACTCGCCGCCGCCGCTGCGTAGCTCCCTCAGATCGCCTCCCCGGTCCACTCCCAGTGCCACGGCTCGAAGACGTAATTGACGAAGCCGTATTGCTTGGCGTGGACCAGCAGCCACCGGTAGGCCGGGGAGGCGACCATCGCCGCGCGGTTGGCGTCGGCGGTCGAATCGGGGCCGTAGCCCGGGGCCTGCCCGACCCACATGTCGAGCGCGAGCCCGGTGCGGTGCGCCGAGCACGTCGCGCGGACGATGCCGTTGCAATTGCCCTCGGCGGTGCACCGCGCAGCGTCGGCGTCGGGGTCGCGGTAGGCTGAGAAGATCGTCAACGATCTCCGCTCAGCGGCGATCGCGGGATCGTGGCGGGCATCGGCGACCATCGCCCGGTATGCGGCGAGCGCGGCGGTGCGGAGCTGGATCGTCTTGCCGACAAAGCTTTCGCGCGGTGCGGCGGTCGCGAGCGCGTCGGGCGGCGGCGGCGGCGGGCAGTTGGTCTTGCCGTTGATGTGCGCGAACGGCCGCGCCGCTTGCCACTTCGCCTTCATCGCAGCGAAGGTCAGCAGGTCGAACACCCCCGTCGGCGCGAGGTGATGGCTCGCCTGCCAGCCCGCGAGCTTCGCCGCGAAGCCCTCGCTCGCCACCGGGCAGGTCGTGCCGATGTCGACCGCGACGCGCGGATAATAGACCGTCCACCCAGTTTCGGGCCGCCCGAACGGGGCCCACGCCATCGTGCCGAGCGAGGCGACGTTCGCCGCCAGCGCTCCGGCGGGAGCCGATATTGTGCAGTTTTCGGGCATTACCGCGACGACCATCGGAACCATTACCCTGCCGAAACCTTGAGCGCTCGACACAACATAACAGGCGGTTCCGATGTTCCAACGCTGCGTTCTCGCCGTCCTGCTATCGACCGCGAGCGCGGCGGTGGCCGTCGTCCCGGTCAAGCCAGCGCCCGCTGCTCCCGCTGCCGCGCCGCCCGCCGCCGCTCCCGCCGCCGCTCCTGCCGCCGCCCCGGAAGCTGCCGCGCCCGCTGGACCCGCTGCCGCGAGCGAGGCCGCGCCGATCGTTATTCCCGCCGCAATCGCCGCCCCGCAGCGCGCGCTGATCCGCCTCCAGGTCCTGCTCGACCGCGCGCATTTCTCGCCCGGAGTGATCGACGGCAAGGACGGCGGCAACCTCAAGCTCGCCGAGGAGGCTTACCGCAAGGCGAACGACGCCGGCGGCACCGACACCGCTGCGCTGACCGACAAGCTCGCCGCCGCCGATGCCGAGCCGACCGTCGAGCATTATACGATCACCGAAACCGACGTCGCCGGGCCTTTCGTCGAGCACCTGCCGACCGACATGGCCGAGCTCGCCAAGCTCGATTCGCCCGCCTACGCCAACCCGGTCGAGGAACTCGCCGAACGCTTTCACATGGACGACGCGCTGCTCAAGGCGCTCAACCCGGGGGCCGACTTCACCAAGGCCGGGACCGTCATCACCGTCGCCTCGGTCACCGCCGAGAAACTTGGCGGCGTGGTGACGCGGATCGAGGTCGACAAGAGCGCCAATTCGGTCCGCGCGATGGGAGCCGGGGGGAAATTGCTCGCGGTCTATCCGGCGACCGTCGGCAGCACAGAACGCCCCGCGCCGTCGGGAACGTGGAAGGTGCGGACCGTTGCGATGAAGGCGACCTATACCTTCGACCCGAAGCGGCTGACCTTCGGCAAGAAGGCCGAGGGCAAGCTGACGATCAAGCCGGGGCCGAACAACCCGGTCGGGACGACGTGGATCGACCTGACCAAGGACACCTACGGCATCCACGGCACCCCCGACCCGCGCCTCGTCGGCAAGCGCGCGTCGCACGGCTGTGTCCGCCTGACCAATTGGGACATCCAGCAGCTCGCGAAGTCGGTCAAGGCGGGGGCAGTGGTGGTGTTCAAGGGCACCGAGACGCGGGCGAAGACGTAGGCGTCGACGTTCAAAACTCACTCTTCTCCGTCATCCCCGCGTAGGCGGGGACCCATCACCCCGACAGTTAGTGGTGATGGGTCCCCGCCTACGCGGGGATGACGAAAGAAAGAGTTTAGACCGCCAACCCCGTCAGCGTCGCCACCGTCAGAACCTGTGGCAAAACCTCGACCCGCCCGTCGCGGTGGTAGAACAGATACAGCGGCACCCCGGCGCGGTTGTGCGCCTCGATGAAGCGCCCGAGCACCGGATCGCCGTTCGTCCAGTCGCCGACCAGCGTCTTTACGCCCCCTCGCTTGAACGCCGCCGCGACATCGGACGAGGCGATTGCGCCGCGCTCGTTGACCTTACACGTCAGGCACCAGTCGGCGGTGAAATAAACGAAAGCCGGCGTATGCGCGGCCGTCAGCGCGGCGAGCGCGGGCTCGCTGAACTTTGCCGCCGCAAGCCCTGCGGGCGCGTCGACCGTCGTCGCGGTCGAGGTCTCCGGCACTACAAGCGCGACGGCGGCGACCGCGGCGATCGCGGCGGCGAGCAGCGGCGGCCAGCCGGTGGCGAACGCGCGCTGGCGGCTGCCGTACCACCATAAAGCCAGCCCGATCAGCATGGCGCCGCCGATTCCGAGCGTCATGCCCGCAACCCCCGCCTGCCGCCCAAGGACCCACGCCAGTGCGAGCGCGGTGAGGAACATCGGGATGCTTAGGATCGAGCGGAAGGTCGCCATCCACGCGCCCGGCTTGGGCAGACGGCGGCGCAGCGCCGGGATGAAGCCGATCGCGATGAACGGCAGCGCCAGGCCGAGGCCGAGGCCGGCGAACACCAGCAGCCCCGCCGCCGGGGGCAGCACCAGCGCCGCGCCGAGCGCTCCCGCCATGAACGGCCCGGTGCACGGCGTCGCAACGAACGCGGCGAGCGCGCCGGTCCAGAAGCTCCCCGCCGCGCCGGGCTTCGACGCGAGGCTCTGCCCGCCGCCGAAATTGCCGAGCTCGAACAGTCCGGCGAGGTTGAGTGCGATCGCCGTCGTCAGCAGCAGCAGCCCGGCGATGACGCGCGGGTCCTGCAACTGGAACGCCCAGCCGACCTGTGTCCCCGCCGCACGAAGCCCGAGGATCAGCGCGCCGAGCCCGGTGCAGACCACGATCACCCCGGCGGCGTAGGCGAGCGCATCGCGCCGCGCGTCGGCGGGCGAACTTCCGCCCTTGGCGAGGCTCAGCGCCTTCAAACTGAGGATGGGAAAGACGCACGGCATGATGTTGAGGATGACCCCGCCGGCGATCGCGAGGAGGAGCGCGGTGGCGAACACCGTCGCGGTGCCGTCGCGTTTGCCGGCCGCGCCTGCAGCGGGAACTGTTCCGGGGCTAGCTGACAGCGCGAAGCCCTCAGCCTTGCCGCCGCGCTCGATGCGCAGCACGCCGTCGATCGAGCCGTGCGCCTTCGGGTCGGCCTTGGTCTCGATCCGCAGCAGCTTGCCCGCAACGCTGACGACCTGCGGGCTGGAGTAGTCGACCGCACCGTCGGCGGCGGGAAAGAAATAGGCGGCGGTCACCCCGGCAGGGTCGGCGACCGGCACCCCGAGCGCGAACCGCCCCTTGTCGAGCGCATAATGTGCGCCCGCGTGCGGCACCGGCAGCGCGGCGCGCGCGGCGGCGAAGCGCGCAGCGACGGCAGGGTCGGGCGCGCCGTCGCCGGGATGGAGCGCGACGCTCGCCTCGGCGGACTCGGGTACGCAGATCTCGGTCGTGCAGACGAGGTAGTTGAGCTTGACGCTCACCGGACCGGTCGCCCCGGTGACGTCGACGAGCAGCGTCGCCGGGGCCTCGTAGACGTAGTTCATCAGCCCCGACACGAGCAACGTCACCGGCACTGGGTAGCGCAGCGGGCCTGCGCTTGCCCCGGTCCACGTCGCCTTGGGCGCAAAGCCCGCCTCGCCGGGGTTCGACCAATAGGTGTGCCAGCCGGGCTTCGGCGTCAGCACGATCGCGAGCGTCACCGGCTTGCCCGGCGCGGGCGCGGCGCTTTCGGCGATGAGCTCGACGCGGACATTGTTGCCGCCGCTCGGAAGCACATCGGCCACCGCCGCGATGGGGGCGAGGAGCGCGAGGAGGAGGCTGAGGAAACGGATCATGGCGACACCCTATGCGCGTGGGGGAGGGGTCGCGCCAAGGGGAGGTTCGTCGCGGACGGGGTGCGGGTTACGCACCGATTGCACGCTACACATCATGCTACACATGTAGTGGCACCGCGGTTGATGAGCCGAGGTCCGGCGCAAATTGGCCAGCGAC
This sequence comes from Polymorphobacter sp. PAMC 29334, assembly GCF_019431245.1. NCBI lineage: Bacteria > Pseudomonadati > Pseudomonadota > Alphaproteobacteria > Sphingomonadales > Sphingosinicellaceae > Polymorphobacter > Polymorphobacter sp. PAMC 29334. Next base: position 1,600,244 of record NZ_CP080243.1, read on the forward strand.
TGCGGACATGATCGTTCCCCGTGGGTCTGACAAATCATCAAGTATCGAAAAGTGGGAATGGCCCGCGAGACTCAGGAACATGGCCTCCTGCGCGTGCAGTCCAAGCGCATCTGCATAGTCGCGCGACTGGCGTTTGAGCTCGGGGAGCTCGGCGTCGCCGACGGCCACGATCGCGCTAGCCCCGGCGCCAATCTGATACATCGGACTGAACGACTCAACTTCCGCCGGGGAAAGGCGCAGCTTTTCATTCAGCCAGGAAAGAGCGATCGGCTCCAGCTCGAATAACCCGCTGATCGAAAGCGTGCGTGTCACCGCTGGATGCTCGCGGTGAAGCGCAGCCAGTTGGCCACCGGCAGAATGTCCGCAGAGGCAGACCGGCTTTGCGCGAAACCCGATGTCGCCTTTGCCATCGCTGAGGAAGTCGAGCAGCAACCGGATCTCGCCGACGATGCCAGTCATCGATGCCTCTGGTGCAAGCGTATATTCGACGAGCGCAACATTGAAGCCGCTCGCCAGGGGACCAGCGGCAACGAAGGCCAAGTCGTCCTTTGCGTAATTTTGCCAATAACCGCCGTGGATGAAGACGAAGGTTGGAGCCTCCGCTCTACCGCACGACATCCAATCGAAGCGCTGGCGCGGTTGGGTGCCATAAGCAATGTCGCGCCTCACGGCCGCATCACGATAAAGCGCGTCGCTCCGTTCCTTGAAGTCGGCCAATCTCGCTTGGTAGTCCCGGTCGGCCCTGACATTGTTATAGGCGGTGTCGAGTGCAGCTCGATCCATTCCGCGGTAGGACGCTATCGTCATCGATCCGACTTCAGTTTGGACGACGAAGCGGGGGAGCCCTTTTTCGGTCTCTGCGAGCATCGATTGGGAGGCGGCAGGGGCATCTTTGACGGTTGGGGTGTGGATAAGGGACATTGCGCCTGCTCTTGGTCGGGGTTAGCCATTGCTGACCCGGCACAAGCAGTTAGGCCCTTCCGTGAATCGTCGGGAGAGTGTGTTCGTGAAACCCAGGCTTACATAAATCGAGAGGCTGCATTGCCTGACTGTTGCCCTTTACGGTGCAAGGCCGCCGTGGGGTAGGTTTGGAAAGCATAGCGAGGGTCGCGGCAAAGCCGCGCCCTTCGTCGGACGGGTTCGGCGGGGGAGACCCGCCGCCCCGCCGGCCGGCTCGCCGCGAGTCACGAAAAAGGGCACGAACGCGAGGTGCGTTCGTGCCCTTTTTTCGTCGCCGCGGCAGCGCTTACCGCTTCGAGAACTGGAAGCTCTTACGTGCCTTCGCCTTACCGTACTTCTTCCGCTCGACGACGCGCGGGTCGCGCGTCAGGAAGCCGGCGTGCTTGACGACCGACCGGAGCGAGGGTTCGAAGCGGGTCAGCGCCTGCGAAATGCCGTGCTTGACCGCGCCGGCCTGGCCCGACAGGCCGCCGCCCTTGACGGTGCAGGTGACGTCGTACTGGTCGCGGCGCTCGGCGACGTCGAACGGCTGGTTGATCACGAGGCGGAGCGTCGGACGCGCGAAATACTCGGTCTGGTCGCGGCCGTTGACGAGGATCTTGCCCGAACCCGGCTTGATCCAGACGCGCGCGATCGCGTTCTTGCGCTTGCCGGTGGCGTAGGCGCGGCCCTGCGCGTCGATGATCTGCTCGCGCAGCGGCGCGGCGGAGACACCATCGTTATGCAGCGCGGCGGCAGCGGTCGTCGCGTCGTGGACCTGGAGGTTGCCCAAATCGGCGAGCGACTGGCGGTTGTCGTCGATCATGCTTCACCCGTGGTGCTGGTTGCGGCGGGGGTCATCGTGGACCCGGTCCGGCCGATGGTGTTCTTGAGGTTCATGCCCGCGACGTCGAGGACTTCGGGGGACTGGGCGGTGTGCGGATGCTCCGAGCCCTTGAAGATGCGCAGGTTACGCATCTGCTGGCGCCCGAGCGGGCCGCGGGGGACCATCCGCTCGACGGCCTTTTCGAGGACGCGCTCGGGGAAACGGCCGTCCAGAATCTTGTCGGCGGTAATTTCCTTGATGCCGCCGATATAGCCGGTGTGGCGGTAATAGATCTTCTTCTTCGCCTTGTTGCCGGTGAAGCGGACCTTCTCGGCGTTGATGACGATGATGTTGTCGCCACAATCGACGTGCGGGGTGAAGCTCGCCTTGTGCTTGCCGCGCAGGCGGTTGGCGATCAGCGACGCGAGACGGCCGACGACGAGGCCATCAGCGTCGATCAGCAGCCACTTCTTGTCGACTTCGGCGGGCTTCGCCGAGGCGGTCATCCGGGAGAGCATGGGGGTGTCCGATAATTAAGGTGCGCGGTCTATCGGTGAAACGGCCCCGGAATGCAAGGAAATTGGCGCGTTTAGCCGGTGGTATTATGATACCGCAGGTTCGGCATGCGCCTGGAGGTGCCCGAGCAGGATGACCTCGAGCGCGCGTTCGTGGGTCGCTTCGAGGATCACGCCGGGGGCGAAACCGGCGACGCGCGCCTCCTCCCACCGTGCCGCGCACAGGCACCAGCGGTCGCCGTCGTGGAGTCCGGCGAAATTATATTCGGGGCGCGGGGTCGACAGGTCGTTGCCCGCATCCTTCGAGAACGACAGGAAATCGTTGGTCACGACCGCGCAGACGACGTGGAGCCCGCGGTCGGCGGCGTCGGTGTCGCAGCAGCCGTCGCGCTTCCACCCGGTCAGCGGATCGGTCGAGCAAACCTCGAGCGGGCCACCGAGAACATTGCGCGCGGTCATCGGCGCGCGCGCCGCAGCGACCAGTGCGCGCCGCGCAGCGACCAGTGAGCAGTCCAGATCGTGCTCGCGAGTAGCAACGCGGCGCACGCCTGATGCGCGGCAGCGAGGGGGATCGGGACGCCGTGGACGATCGTCGCGATGCCGAGCGCGACTTGCAGGATGACGAGCACACCCATCGCCACCGCGCGGCGCCCCGCCCCGGCGCGGAAGGTGACGGTCGCGACTGCGAGCGCGGCGAGCGCGACGGCGTAGGCGAGGGTGCGGTGGACGAACTGGACCGAGACGGGGTCGTCGATAATACTCGCGAGGGGGGGCACCCACTGGTCGAACATCAGCGGCCAGGTGTCGGAGGCGTGTCCCGCACGGAGGCCGGCGGTGAAGGCGCCCCAGATGATCTGGATGGTGAGGAGGGCGAGGAAGGGAACGATCCAGACGGTTGGACGGGCTGCAACCGGGTGCCGTTTGACGGGCACCTCAAGTACGCTCTCCCGCAGGCTCAGCGCGGTCCAGATACACCCCGACATCAGGATCAGCGCGTTGACGAGGTGCACCGCCAGCCGCTCGTGCGCGACCGACGGCCGGTTGACCAGCCCGCTCGCGACCATCCACCAGCCGACTGCGCCCTGTAGCCCGCCGAGCGCGAGCAGCGCGACCAGCCGCCAGCCGTAGCTGCGCGGGATCCAGCGCAGCGCGGCGAAGGTCGCCAGCGGCACGGCGAAGACAATGCCGATCGACATGCCGAGCAGCCGGTGGAGCCACTCCCAGAAGAAGATGCCCTTGAACGCCGACAGCGTCATGCCGCTGTTGACCAGCTGATACTGCGGGCTCGCCTTGTACAGCGCGAACATCGCGTCCCATTCTGTGCGGCTCAGCGGCGGGACCATGCCGCCGATCGGGTTCCATTTGACGATCGAAAGTCCCGACTCGGTCAGGCGGGTGATGCCGCCGACGACGACCATCGCGAACACGAGTGCGGCAACCGCAAATAGCCATGCGGCAATGGCTTTCGGGTGCGCGCGCGTCGCGGGTGCGGTCGCGGAGAAGGGCAGTGCAACAGTAGCCATGCGCGCCCTATGCCCCCGCCGCCGCGCGCCGCCAAGCCGTCACCGCGTCGCGGTTGGGCATGAGGGTGAGTTGCGGAAGCGCTGCGGAAGGCCGATATCGTGGGTAACAGGATACTGCCATGCTCACGACCGTCACCACCGCCGAAGCTCATCACGACCACGCCGGCCCGGAACTCGCCGCCGCCGCCGCTGCCGCCGTCATCAAGGGCGGCGAGCAATGGACCGACATGCGCGCGACGGTGTTCGAAATTCTCGCGCGGTTCGATCAGCCCGCGAGCGCATACGACATCGCCGATGCGGTTTCGGTCGCGCTCGGGCGGCGGATCGCGGCGAACAGCGTCTACCGGATCCTCGATCTCTTCGTCGCGACCAACGTCGCGAGGCGGGTCGAAAGCCGCAACGCCTACCTCGCCAACGCCCACCCCGATTGCCGCCACGACTGCATTTTCCTTGTCTGCGACACCTGCGGCCGGACGACGCACATCGACGACGACCGCGCCGCCGACCAGGTTCGCGGCGCGGCGTCGGCGGCGGGGTTCACGCCCACGCGGCCAGTCATCGAGGTGCGCGGAACTTGCGCTGCATGTGGCTGAGTCGCATCGGATCGCGGTGAAACCGCGGGGCCGCGACCCGATCGGGTTCGACATTGCGGCCGCGAGGCGCTACCCGGAAAATTACCTTGGACCTTTTCGCAGGTGCCCCGCGTGAGCCAACGCCCAATTACACCGCTTCTCGATACCGTCGACACGCCTGCCGATCTTCGCCGTCTCGACAGCGCCGACCTGACTCAATTTGCCGCTGAACTGCGGGCCGAACTCGTCGACGCGGTCAGCGTCACCGGCGGGCATCTCGGGGCCGGTCTTGGCGTCGTCGAGCTTACCGTCGCGCTGCATTATGTCTTCAACACGCCCGAGGACACGCTGATCTGGGACGTCGGTCACCAGGCGTATCCGCACAAGATCCTCACCGGCCGCCGCGACCGTATCCGGACGCTCCGCGCGCCGCAGGGCCTGTCGGGCTTCACCAAGCGATCGGAGAGCGAGTACGACCCGTTCGGCGCGGCGCATTCGTCGACCTCGATCTCGGCGGCGATCGGCTTCGCCGTGGCGAACAAGCTCGCCGATCGCCCGGGCAAGGCGATCGCGGTGATCGGCGACGGCGCTATGTCGGCGGGCATGGCGTATGAGGCGATGAACAACGCCGAAGCCGCGGGCAACCGGCTCGTCGTCATCCTGAACGACAACGACATGTCGATCGCGCCGCCGGTCGGCGCGCTGTCGGCGTATCTCGCCCGGATCTATTCGTCGCGCCCGTTCCTAGAGCTCCGCGACCTTGCCAAGCTGCTCGCCAAGCGCACGCTCGGGCCGAACATGCAGCGCACCGCCAAGCGCGCCGAGGAATATGTCCGCACGCTCGCGAGCGGCGGATCGCTGTTCGAGGAACTCGGCTTCTATTACGTTGGGCCGATCGACGGGCATAACCTCGACCATCTGATCCCGGTGCTCGAGAATGTCCGCGACGCCGCCGAGGGGCCGATCCTCGTCCATGTCGTGACGCAGAAGGGCAAGGGCTATGCTCCGGCCGAGGCGGCGGCGGATAAGTATCACGGCGTCCAGAAGTTCGACGTCATCACCGGCGCGCAGGTCAAGTCGAAGCCCAAGGCGCCGCAGTACCAGAATGTCTTCGCCCAGCAGCTGATCGCCGAGGCCGAGGTCGACCCGATGATCGTCGCGATCACCGCGGCGATGCCGTCGGGCACCGGGCTCGACAAGTTCGAGGCGAAGTTCCCCGACCGGACCTTCGACGTCGGCATCGCCGAACAGCACGCGGTGACCTTTGCCGCGGGCATGGCGGCGAAGGGGATGCGCCCGTTCGCGGCGATCTACTCGACCTTCCTCCAGCGCGCGTACGATCAGGTCGTCCACGACGTCGCGATCCAGAACCTGCCGGTCCGCTTCGCGATCGACCGCGCCGGCTTGGTCGGGGCCGACGGCGCGACCCACGCCGGGTCGTTCGACGTGACGTATCTGTCGACGCTGCCGAATTTCGTCGTCATGGCGCCGTCGGACGAGGCCGAACTCGTCAACATGGTCCACACGATGGCGCGCCATGACAGCGGCCCGTCGGCGGTGCGTTATCCGCGCGGCGAGGGCACCGGCGTCGCGCTGCCCAACCCGCCGGTCGAACTCGAGATCGGCAAGGGGCGGATCGTCCGCGAGGGCAAGACCGTCGCGATCCTGTCGCTCGGCTGCCGGTTGCAGGAAGCGATGGCCGCCGCCGACGACCTCGACGGGCGCGGCTTGTCGACCACCGTCGCCGACATGCGCTTTGCCAAGCCGCTCGACGAAGCACTGATCCGCAAGCTCGCGCTGAGCCACGACGTCCTCGTCACGATCGAGGAGGGCGCGATCGGCGGCTTCGGCGCGCACGTCCTGACGTTTGCCAGCGACGAAGGCCTGACCGACGGCGACCTCAAGATCCGCACGATGCGCCTTCCCGACGTGTTCCAGGACCAGGACGGTCCGGTGGCGCAGTATGCGACTGCGGGGCTCGATGCCGAGCACATCGTCAGCACGGTGTTGTCGGCGTTGCGCCACAACAGCGTCGGCGTGGTCGAGGGCGTTCGGGCTTAAGGGTCGACGTCGCGCAGCGGGATCGCGATCATCTTGGTGCGCGGTCGCTAGTCGCTGGCGATCTGCGCATCGCGCAGCGGAAACCTCAGCCGCGTGATCGTCCCGGCGTTGCTGGTCATGCTGATCTGTCCGCCGAGTTGCGTCGCCAGCCCCTTGAGGATGCGCGTGCCGAGTCCGGCTTTGGGCGACTGATCGCCAGCGGCGATCCCGCAGCCGTCGTCTGTAATCGTCAGCTCGAGTTCGGTCGCGCCGAGCCGATGCAGCTCGATCAAGATCGTGCCATCGCTCCGGCCGCCGAACGCGTGCTTGAGACAGTTGGTCACGACTTCGGTGGTGATCAGCGACAACAGCATCAGCCGATCGATATCGAAGCGGACGGGAAAAACATCGAACTTGCAGGTGATGCCCGTAACGCCTGAGGCGTCGATGACCTCGCCGAGAACTTCGGCGAGATATGCGCCGAGCAGCGTATCGGCGGCGGTGGCGTCGTAGAGGCGGCGATGGACACGGGCCATAACCTGGATACGGCGCGAGGCCTCGTCGAGTGCTCGGGCGGCATCCGTAGCATCGTCCGGCATGTGCTGCCGCTGAAGATGGAGCAGGCTGGCAACGAATTGCATGTTGTTCGCGACCCGATGCTGCAGTTCCTGGAACAGCACGCGTTCACGTTCATAAAGCTGCGTCGACTTTCGCCGCTCGGTGTCGAGGCGCTCGCTGACGACCCGCATGTGGCTGATAACCTGCACGATGAGGCCCGCCACCAGCACGAACAACACCAGCGCAAGCGCTGTGCCGGTGTCGAGCGCGAAGCTATTGTACGGTTGCGTGAACAGGTACCAGACCGCGACGGTACATAGCCCGGTGCACGCCAATCCCGGCAGGGTGCCGGCAAAATATGTCGTGACCATCACCGACGGGAAAAACATCATGAACGGAAAGCCGACCGGGAAAATCCGGTCGAGCAGGCGTCGCAGCGCGATCGACAGCAAGCATGATGCGAGTGCGAGGATCAGCCCCGCCCAGACACGACTCCGCAATGCCGGGATCAAACCGGCAAGGACTGCTGGATTTGTGATCGGCCCGTCCCCCGCCGGCTTAGCTTTCGAGAAATAACCGTCTTCATTGTCGCGATCGGTCCAATACCGCACCCCGCGCGGTCGGGTATCTGCTAGCCGGGCAGGGTGTTTCGACCTGGCGATTTCGGGATCGGTCTGACTGGACCGGCCCGAACCGCTATTTCCGGGTCGCCCACTCAGTACATGCCCTCACCGTGCGCCGGCATGATCTTCTTCAATTCCTTCTGCGCCCACACCGAATTATGCCCGCCCGCCTTGTGCTCGTTGAGCGGGACGGCGACCTCGTAGAAGGTATTGAGGCCGGGATGAGCGACGGCGAGGACGAAGACTTTCTTCGAGATCAGCCCGGCAGTGTAAAGCCGGGTCGTGTCGATGAAATACGACGATACCCGCCGGCAATGACTGAACAGCGTGTCGGCGACGATCTTGTCGGCGTCGAGCAGGTGCAGATAGGTCCGCAGCACGGTCTCATTGCGCGCCTGCGCGACGCGCCATAACTTCGCCAGCGCGACGATCGATTCACGCATTTCGGGTGCGGAATAGCGGTCCATCAGCTGGAGATACGCGTTCGCCTCGCTGCCCTGCGCCGACTTGCGGACCTGGCCGAGCGCGCCGAACGCCGCCGTCGCCGATGCGGCGGCCGAAACGGCAGCGGCGACGGTGGCGAGGTTCGCGATCATGGCGGCAGTGTAGCGCAGGATTTTCGGCGCTGCACAGCCCTGTGCGATCGCTGGCAGAACCACCCCCGACCGGCTATCAAACGTCCATGACCCACGAAACCCCCGCCGAGCGCGGCCGCCGCAAGTTCGTCTTCGGCGTGCTCGAACAAATTTCGAGCATCCTTGGGGCGATGGCTGCGAGCGTCCTTGGCGTCGGGCTCGTGCTTCCGATGATCGCCGCCTTCGCCGGGACCGGAAATCTGCCGCGCGCCGCGCTGGTGCAGGTCGCGGCCCTCGTGATCGGCTTTGCCGTTTTCGCGGCGGTCACCGCTGCGATCGTCCGCGGTCTCGCGCGCGGCATCGACGACGACTCGCGTCCGCTTCTCCGCCGTGCCCGCCGCGACGAAATATTGAGCGGCGACGTTTGATGCCGATGATGGTCGCGACGCACGTCGCGTTCGGCCTTGCCAGCGGCTTCGTCGTCGTCGCGCTGGCCGCCGCGATCGGCCTTTATCTCTGGGCGCGGCCGCGGCGTTGAGCCGGCGATGACCAAGACCCGCGCCGATCAGTTGCTCGTCACCCTCGGCCTCGCCGAATCGCGGACGCGCGCGCAGGCGCTGATCCTTGCCGGGCTGGTCTTCGCCGGGGACCGCAAGGTCGACAAGGCGGGGCAGGTGGTCGCCGACAACGTCTTGCTGACGGTCAAGGGGCGCGATCATCCTTGGGTGTCGCGCGGCGGGGTCAAGCTCGCACACGCGCTCGACCATTTCGGCTGGGACGTCGCGGGGGCCACCGCGATCGACGTCGGCTCGTCGACCGGGGGGTTCACCGATGTGCTGCTGACGCGCGGCGCAAACCACGTCTTCGCGGTCGACAGCGGGACCAACCAGCTCGCGTGGAAACTGCGCGACGACGCGCGCGTCACCGTGCTCGAACAGACCAGCGCGCGGATCCTGACCGAGGCGCATATCCCGGTGGCGGTCGACCTGATTGTCTGCGACGCGAGCTTCATCGGACTGGCGAAGGTGCTTGGCGTACCGCTGACCTTCGCCGCTCCCGCCGCGCGGCTGATGGCGCTGATCAAGCCGCAGTTTGAGGCGGGGCGCGGCGAGGTCGGCAAGGGCGGGGTGGTCCGCGATCCCGCGATCCACGAGCGGGTCTGCGCCGAGGTCGCGGCGTGGGTTGCGGGGCAGGGGTGGCGCGTCGATGGCATCGTCCCGAGCCCGATCACCGGGCCCGAGGGCAACGTCGAGTTTCTCATCGCGGCGCAGCGTGCACCGCACAACGTTGACGATGGCACCTCGGACGCCCAAATACCCGACGAATGAGGAGTGACGAGATGCAGTCGCAAAACCGGGTTTTCGAGGATCTGTCGAAGGTCGCCACCTCGGCGATGGGAACGATGGCGGGCGTCGGCCGCGAGGTCGAGACGATGATCCGTGGTCGTGTGCGCGAACTCGTCGGCGGCTTCGACATGGTCGACCGCGACGAATTCGAAGCGGTCAAGGCGATGGCGGCGACCGCGCGCGCCGATGCCGAGGCGCTCAAGGCCGAACTCGCCGAGCTTCGCGCCGCGATGGCGTCGGCGAACCCGTCGCCCGCAGCCGCTCCTGCCGGGGGCAGCGCGCCGATTGTCTAGTTACCCACATCATTTGGTGGGTCGCCGCGATTCATTGCTTGCATCATGTGGCGGGCCCCGCCAGCGTGCCGGCACGGCGGTGAGCAGGAGCTGGGGCGCATGACGCAACTCGATGTCAGCTTTGAATCCGCGCCGGCCGCGCCGATCGACATGCTCGAACATTATTTCAACGCGCACGGCTGGGCGTTCGAGCGGACCGGTGACGAGGAAATCACTGCATCGGTCGCCGCGAGCTGGGCTAATTTCCAGCTGCGGGCATTGTGGCGCGAGGACGAGCGTGTCCTTCAGTTCATCGCGATGCCCGACATCCGCGTCCCCGAAGCCAAGCGCGCGGTGATGTACGAGACGCTCGGGCTGATCAACGAGCAGCTGTGGATCGGCCATTTCGAGATGTGGGCGGCCGACGGCACCGTGCTGTTCCGGCACGCGACGCTGCTCGACAGTCTCGAGGATGACGAGGATATCGACCTGACGCTCGGCCAGGCCGAGATGCTGGTCGACGCCGCGATCGACGAGTGCGAGCGCTTTTACCCCGTGTTCCAGTTCGTCCTGTGGGCGGGCAAGTCCCCCGCCGAGGCGATCGAAGCGGCGCTGCTCGACACCGTCGGCGAGGCGTAACGCCGCTGGTTGGCGCGGACGCTGACCTGTTGCGTTCGTGATCGCCGCACTCGCAGCGGTAATGATCAAGTGTAGGACCGATTCCATGGACATCCTCGACGCCTGGATGACGGTAATCGCCCGCGACGGCTGGACGGGCGCGCGGATCAATGCGGTCGCGCTCGCCGCCGGGGTGTCGACCGGAGCGGTCGCCGCAGTCGCCGCCGATCGGTGGGAGGCGCTGCGCCATTACGGCCGTGGCCTCGATAACGCCGCGCTTGGCGAGGCCGGAGCCGATTCGGGGGCAAGCGTCCGCGACCGGCTGTTCACGCTGCTGATGGAGCGCTTCGACGCGGCACAGCCGCAGCGCGCGGGTGCGATCGAGCTGGCCGACGCCGCCCGGCGCGACCCGGGCCTCGCCGCGTTCATGCTGCTGTCGCTCCCGGTGTCGATCGCGCGGATCGCCGATGCCGCCGGGGTTGCGACGGGCGGACTGCTTGGGCCGTTGCGCGTCCAGGCGCTGACGGCGTTGTACCTCGCGGTCGCGCGGGTCTGGCTGGCCGACGACAGTGACGATCTCGCGGCGACGATGAAAGAGCTCGATACGCGGCTCGCGCAGGCGGAGACATGGGCGCGGCGGCTGCCGTATCGCGCCGCAGCGGTTGTCGGCGAACCGGCTATTCCGCTACTTGCAGCGCCTCGATCAATGGGCGATCGCCCGGCGGAATAAGCCCGGTCAGCACCGTCCAGAAGCCGCTGACCGCCGCCTGGCCAGCATGGCCGTACGCGCGCGTTACGCCGTCGCGGAGGCATTCGAACAGCTCGGTTTCCAGCGCGATTCCGGCCGGGGTCAGCCGCAGCATCCGCTGGCGACGATCGCGCGTGCCGACGGTCTGGGAGACGAGTTCGCGCGCTTGCAGGTCGGCGAGAACCCGGCTTAGCGACTGCTTGGTGATATTGAGCAGGTCGAGCAGGTCGCCGACCGGCATCCCCGGGCGCCGGGCGATGAAATAAAGCGCGCGATGGTGTGCGCGGCCAAGGCCGAGTTCGGCGAGCCGAGCATCGGCGCCTTTGACCATGTTGGTGTAGCCGAAGTAGAGCAGCTCGATGCCGCGGCGGATTTCTGCCTCGCGCAGGAACAAAGGGGACGCCCCGACCGGCGCTGCCCGAACAAAGTTTACGTCAGCCATGTTGACGTATATGGCACTGAATGTTACGCACCACAACGAATATTTGTAATAATATGCGCCGGGGAGGCGTTATCCGCGATGCTTGAACCTACTTTCGATGACCGTGACGGCTGGATCTGGTTCGACGGCAAGCTCGTCCCGTGGCGCGACGCCAAGGTTCATGTCCTAACCCACGCGCTGCACTATGCGAGTTCGGTGTTCGAAGGCGCGCGTTGTTACGATGGTAACGTCTTCGCGCTGTCGCAGCACAGCCAGCGTTTGATCGACTCGGCGAAGATGCTCGGCTTCGACCTGCCGTGGTCGCGCGCTGAGATCGACGCGGCGGTCAACGAGACTGTTGCTGCGAACAACCTGACCGATTGCTACGTCCGCCCGGTCGCATGGCGCGGGTCGGAGCAGATGGGCGTCGCGGCGCAAAAGACCAAGCCGCACATGGCGGTCGCGGTGTGGCAGTGGGGCACCTATTACGGCGACGAGGCGCTGACCAAGGGCCTCCGGCTCAACATCGCGCCGTGGCGGCGGCCCGCGCCGTACACCGCGCCGGTTCACGCCAAGGCGGCGGGGCTGTACATGATCTGCACGATGTCGAAGCACGCCGCGTCGGACGCGGGCTACGACGACGCCTTGATGCTCGACTGGCGCGGGCAGGTGGCGGAAGCGACCGGGGCGAACATCTTCTTCCTGCGCGACGGCGTCCTCCACACCCCGACCCCCGATTGCTTCCTCGACGGGATCACCCGGCGGACGGTGATCGGGCTGGCGCGGGCGCGCGGAATCGAGGTCGTCGAGCGCGCGATCTGGCCCGAGGAACTCGAGAGTTTCGAACAGGCGTTCCTCACCGGCAGCGCCGCCGAGGTCACGCCGCTCGCCGAAATCGGGCCATGGCGCTTCGAGGTCGGGGCGCTGGTCCGCGGCATCGCGGCGGACTACCGCGACCATGTTCGCGGCATCGGTCCGGCGCAGCGCGGCGTCGTTCAGCCGATTGCCGCCGAACGCCGGGGTTGATCGGAGCGCCTCGCGGCGGTACTATTCTTTTGCGTGTTCACTAGGTTGCAACATCTTTTTGGCATGAGTGTTTACGAATGTTGCAGTGGTGCCGGGGGGAGGCCGCTGCGAATTAGATGGATTCGCATGAAGCAACGACTGTCTTCGAGTGCAGCGATCGCCGGCCTTGCGGCGGTGATGTGGATCGTTCCGTCGGTCGGAACCCAGGGCATGGGCACGATCGGCCAGCGGTTTATCCACCCCGATACCGTTCTCGTCGATCCTGTGGCTGACACCGACACCGCACGCCAGTCGGCCCGTATCACGCTGCAGGCTGCCGATTCGGCGACCGAGACGGCACTGGGCTATTAGCCCGCACGACACGCACATCGCGGTCGCTGGCTGCCGCGCGGTCGATATGGGTTGCGCCGCACGGCGCTTTGGGTTGTAACGCCGCCGCATGGGCATCCTGTCGATCTTCACCTGGTGGCACGGTCCGGGACTTGGGACGCGGCTCGTTGGCTGGCGCACCGGTATCGAGGTCGGCCGCGACGATCAGGGCAATATATATTACATGTCGAAGCCCGGCCGCCGCGAGCGCCGCTGGGTGATCTACAACGGCATGCCCGAAGCAAGCCGGATCCCGCCCGAATGGCACATCTGGCTGCACAAGACCGTCGCGACCACGCCGGCCGAAGCGCCGCTCAAGGCGCGCGTGTGGGAGAAGCCGTGGATCCCCAACGCGACCGGAACCCCGCTGGCGCATCGCCCGTCGGGCAGCCTCGCGGTCGCCGCGACGCGCGCGAAGACGACCGGTGATTACGAAGCGTGGAGCCCCGACTAATGCGCGCGTTGTTTAAGGAAAACGTCGTCGAATCGATCGTCGGGCTGGTCGTCGTCCTTGTGGCGATCTGGTTTGTCACGACCGCTTATGCGCGGACGTCGGGCGGCGGCGGTTCGGGCTATCTCGTCACCGCGCGCTTCCCGAACTCGACCGGCGTGTCGGTCGGCACCGATGTCCGCGTTTCGGGGATCAAGATCGGGACGGTCGCGACGCAGCGGCTCGACCCCAAGACGTTCCAGGCGGTGCTCCAGCTCCGCGTCGCCAACGACGTCAAGTTCCCGACCGATTCGAGCGCGGCGATCACGTCGGAGGGAATCCTCGGCGGCAGCTATATTTCTCTGCTCCCCGGCGGCGACACGACGATGCTGAAGCCCGGTGACGAGATCACCGATACCCAAGGCGCGCAGGACCTGATGGGCCTGATGGGGTCGTTCATCAACCGCAGCGGCGATGCGTCGAAGGCGGCTCCGGCCGCCGCCCCGGCAGACAGCGCGGCTTCGGCGAAGTGATGATTGCGCTTGCGGCGGCGGTCGTCGCGGCTGCGTCGCCCGTCGCTCCGGTGCCAAAGCCTTCCGCACCCGCGGCTCGCCCGGCGAAAGCGCCCGAGGCCGCCACCGCCGTCACGCCGATGGCAGAGCGCGTCGTTGTTCTCGCCGCGCTCAACAAACGCAACGGCACGACGCAGGACTTTACCGCGCACCCCGGCGACACGCTCAAGTTTGCCACGCTGACGATCCGCGTCCGCGCGTGTGAAACGACCCCGCCGTGGGAAGCGAAGCAGACTGCGGCTTATCTTCAGGTCGATGATGCCCCGGCGCAGGTGCGGACAGCGACCGCGGTCAAGGTCAAGCGCGTCTTCTCAGGCTGGATGTTCGCCGAAAGCCCGTCGCTCAACCCGCTCCAGCACCCGCTCTACGATGTCTGGGTCAAAAGCTGCACGATGCGTTTTCCCGATACGGGTCCGGATACCTTGGTCGTCGGGCGCGCGGTGACGTCCCAGTCCAAGGCGGCGAAATCTCCGGATGTCGCCAAAGCCCCTTCGAGCAAGACCTTATAGGCGGCGCGCGGCACCTCGACGGTGCCGAAGCGCGCGAGATGTTCGGTCAGGAACTGGGTGTCGAGCAGGCGGAAGCCGCCCACGCGCAGCCGAGCGACCAGCGCCGCGAGCGCGCATTTTGAGGCGTCGGTGACGCGGGTGAACATGCTCTCGCCAAAGAATGCTGCGCCGAGCTTGACCCCGTACAGCCCGCCGACGAGCTTGCCGTCCTGCCAGCATTCGATCGAATGGGCGTTGCCGCGCGCGTACAGGCCGCGATACGCGGCGACGATGTCGGCGTTGATCCACGTGTCGGGGCGGCCGGGGACCGGCGCGGCGCACTCCGCCATGACGTCGGCGAAGGCGCGGTCGGCGGTGATGCCGAAGCGTTCGGACTTGAGCACGCGCGCCAGCCGGGCGGGCAGATGGAAGCCATCGAGCGGCAGTACCCCGCGCTTTTGCGGCTCGACCCAAAAGACGTCGGCGGCGTTGCGGTTGTCGGCCATCGGGAACACCCCGGCGGCGTAAGCGCGGAGCAGGAGGTCGGGGTCGAGCCGTCGTGTCACTGGGTTCCCCCCGTCAAAGCGCGCCGCCGACCCAGATCGGTGGACGGCGGTGGTGCCAGTCGATCTCGCGTTCGAGTTCGTAGGCGAGTTCGAGCAGCTTGCGCTCACCCCCCGGCTCGGCGGTGAACTGCATCCCGATCGGCATCCCGTCGCGCGAGAAACCCATCGGCAGCGCGATCGCCGCCGCCCCCGCCGCATTTTCGATCGGCGTATACGCGACGTACGTCCGCAATGTATCGGCGAGATCGGCGTAACGCTTGGTCGGATCGAGCACGCCGATCGCGAGCGGTGGCGACCCGAGGACCGGGGTCAGCAGCACGTCGTAGTTGGCAAACTGCGCCGCATATTGGCGTTCGAGCAGCTGCAGCGCCGCCGTCGCGCGGGCGATATCTGCTTCGCCGTAGCGCGCACCCGCCGCCGCCCAGCTCAGGGTCAGCGGCTCGATATCGCGCGCGGTTGGCTTGCGGTGGATGAACGCTTCTGCGGCCTTGATCCGCCCGGCCGCTCCCGCGCTCCACAGCGTTTCGAACGCCGCTGCCACCGCCGCGCCGTCGTAAACGGGCGGCGCATCGACCATGCGGTGGCCGCGTTTCTTCAACTCGTGGACGGCGAGCTCGAACACCGCGGCGACATCGGGATGCGGCTCGTGTCCGGTCGCCGATGCGCGCTGGAGCCCGATTCGAAGGTGCCGGCCCTCGAACCCGGTGACCAGCCCGACCGGGGGGTAGACCGCGTCACCGGCGGGGCGCTCCATCGCCGCGAACCACGCCGCGGTGTCGCGGACTGTCCGGCTGAGGCACGACTGGACGGTAAAATCGGTGACGGCGCGCCCGGTGTCGCCGATCATCCGCGCGCGGCTCGGCTTCAATCCGACGAGCCCGCAACACGACGCCGGGATGCGGATCGAGCCGCCGCAGTCGTTGCCGTGCGCGACCGCGACGACCCCCGCCGCGACCCCCGCCGCCGACCCGCCCGATGATCCGCCCGCCGACCGGTCGAGCCGCCACGGATTGCGGGTCGGTCCGGTCAGCAGCGCCTCGGTTGTCGGCAGCAGGCCGAATTCGGGAAGGTTCGACCGCCCGATCGAGACCAGCCCGGCGCGCGCGATCGCGACGACACCGGGGGCGTCGGTGGTTCCGATGCGGTCGCGCAGCGCGCGGGAGCCGCTCGTCCACGGCAGTCCCGCCTGCTCGACATTGTCCTTGATCAGCGTCGGGATGCCCGCGAGTGGCCCGTCGGGGTTCTTGGCCGCGGCGGCGCGGGCGCGGTCATAGTTCGGATGCGACACCGCATTGATCAGCGGGTTGGCGCGATCGAGCCGGACGATCGCCGCCTCGGTCAGCGCAGCTGGCGTCGTCCGCCCGCGGTCGAGCGCCGACGCCGCGCCGACCGCATCGCGTGGCGGCTTGCGCTTGCCCTCGACGCCGGTCAGCGGCGCGAGCGCGGCGAGCACCGCTCCCGCTTCGAGAAAGCGCCGTCGTGTGACCGTTGTCATGCTGGTCCTCCCGCCTCCAGACTAATAGACCACCCGCGCCGTGCAACCTATCGCCGTGCGTGACGCTTGGTGCCCGCCAATCGCGAAGGACCTATCGATGCCCGACTCCCGCCTGTTCGCCCCGCTGAACCTCGGCGGCCTGACGCTGCCCAACCGCATCGTCATCGCGCCGATGTGCCAGTATTCTGCCGACGGCGAGGGCAGCGCGACCGACTGGCACACGACGCATCTCGGCAGCCTCGCGCAATCGGGCGCAGGGCTGCTGATCCTCGAAGCGAGCGCGGTGGTTCCCGAAGGGCGGATCAGCCCCGACGACCTCGGCCTATGGTCCGACGCCAACGAGGCCGCCCTTGTTCCGGTACTCGCAGCGATCCGCCGCTGGTCGCCGATGCCGGTCGGCATCCAGCTTGCCCATGCCGGACGCAAGGCGTCGACCAAATTGCCGTGGCAGGGCGGCGCGCAGCTCACCCCGCGCGAGCCCGACGGCTGGCAGACCGTCGCGCCGTCGGCGCTGACCTATTCGCCGACCGAGCACCCGCCGGTCGCGCTCGACGCCGCCGGGCTGGCGCGGGTCAAGGACGGATTTGTCGAAGCGGCGCGGCGGGCCGATCGGCTCGGGATCGACCTGATCGAGCTCCACGGCGCGCACGGTTACCTGCTCCACCAGTTCTTGTCGCCGCTGTCGAATATTCGCGAGGATGAGTATGGCGGCAGCCTCGAAAACCGGATGCGGTTCCCGCTCGAGGTGTTCGACGCGGCCCGCGCCGTGTTCTCGGCGCACAAGCCCGTCGGCATCCGCGTCTCGGCGACCGACTGGGCTCCCGGCGGATGGGACGTCGAGCAGACGATCGCCTTCGCCAAGGCGATCGAGGCGCGCGGCTGCGATTATATCCACGTCTCGAGCGCCGGGCTGACGTCGGTCCAGAAGATCACCGCGGGCCCGGGCTATCAGGTGCCATTCGCGCGCGCGATCAAGGCGGCGGTGGCGATGCCGGTGATCGCGGTCGGGATGATCACCGAGCCCGAGCAGGCCGAGGCAATCGTTGCAACTGGTGACGCCGATGCGATCGCGCTCGCCCGCGGCATCCTGTTCGACCCGCGCTGGCCGTGGCACGCGGCGGCGCATCTCGGCGCGAAGGTCCACGCCGCCCCCCAGTACCTGCGGTCGCAACCGGCGCGCTTCAAGACGTTGTTCGACGCCTGAGCACGACCTGAGTCGTCGGCGGCGCGTGCGATCGCAAGATCCCTCGCCGCCGGTAACATAATTACGCGATGTTAGGACGAACCGGACCCGAAACACGGTAACCGGAATATATTGGCGCTCCTACGGGGGCGCCAATCATGTATTATGAGGCACTGCCGGGGGAGATCATTTGATCATACCTAATCCAGTGCGCCGCGACGCAATTCTGGTAGAAATATCCTTTTGGTCGCGGTGTTCATTTCGAGGAGTTTGACGATGAACGCTAATCTTATTCTTGCGAGTATTTTGATTGCTGGCGGCTCGGTCGCCCACGCTCAGTCGACTGCACCGACCACCGCTGTCGCACCCGCCGACCAGGCACCACCGCCGAGCGTGACCGCGGTCCCTGCCGAACCCACGTCGCAGGCTCCCGCTCCTGTTGCCGCCGATGCCGCGACCACGACGACCGCGGCCGCGTTCGACGGCGTCACCAAGGAGGGCGGCAAATACATGAAGGACGGCCGCCCGGCGACGAAGACCGAGATCGCCAGCTACAAGAAGGCCGAAAAAGCCCGCCACGAATAGCCACCCCGCGCTCGCGCCGCCCCTCCTCACGCGAGGAGGGGCGGCTGCGAAGTTTGTCATGCTGCTGACCAGCCGCAGCGAAAAGTTTGCTGCCTCCCGGCGAGCTGCTAGAATCCCGCATCGAGACGGGGAGCGGGTATGCGCAGATTTGCCGGGGCGATCGTATTGGCTGCCCTGTTCGCCGCGTCGGCCAGCGCCGCAACGCCGCACGAGGTGACGATCGTCGACGGGGCGGTCACGCTCCATGGCACGATCCTGCTGCCCGACGGCGAGGCGAAGGTGCCCGGTGTCGTCCTCATCGCCGGGTCGGGGCCGACCGACCGCGACGGCAACAGCCATATCCGCGGCGAGACGCTCCACAACGACAGCCTCAAATTGCTCGCCGAGGGGCTCGCGACGCGCGGCATCGCCTCGCTGCGCTACGACAAGCGCGGGATTGCCGAGAGCAAGGTCGTCGGCCTCGACGAGTCGACGCTGCGTTTCGGGACCTTTGTCGCCGATGCCGCGAAGTGGACCGCGCTCCTCGCCGCCGATCAGCGCATCAGCCGCGTCGTCCTCATCGGGCATAGCGAAGGGGCGCTGGTCGCGACGATGGCAGCGGAAACGATGCGGGTCGCCGGGGTCGTGTCGGTCGCGGGCGCGGGCGAGCCCGCGGCGGCGGTGCTGCGCCGCCAGTTTCATTCGGGCGCGATGCCCCCGGCGTTGATTGCCCCCGCCGAAGCGACGCTCGACAGCCTCGCGGCGGGCAAGCTCGTCGCCGAGCCGCCGCCCGAACTGCTCGTCCTGTTCCGCCCGAGCGTCCAGCCGTACCTGATGTCGTGGCTCCCGCTCGATCCGGCGGCGGAACTGGCGAAATTGAAGATCCCGGTGCTGATCGTCCAGGGCGCGACCGACCTCCAGATCAGCAAACGCGATGCCGGTTTGCTCGCGGCGGCGAAACCCGATGCGAAGCTCGTGATCGTGCCGGGCATGAACCACGTCCTCAAGACCGCGCCGATCGACCGCGCCGCCAATGTCGCGACGTACAGCGACCCGTCGCTGCCGCTCGCGCCAGGGCTGCTCGACGCGGTCGCGGGGTTCGTCGAGGGGACGAGGTAGGCTTACTCGCGCCGGACGCTGACGATCTTGACCGGCTTGACCAGCATCTGGCCGCGCATCACCCCGGTGCCGGTATCGCCGACCGGGGCGTCGAGGATCTGGCGAACAACATCCATGCCTTCAGTGACGTGGCCGAACGCGGCGAAGCCGGCGTTGTCACCGGTATCCTGCGGGTGCGCATCGAGCGACGACAGTGGTCCGGTCGTGATGAAGAAGTCGCCGCGCGCCGACCCCGGCCTCGTCCGCGCCATCGATATTGTCCCCTCGCCGTGCGCGAGCCCGGTCGTCGACGTCGGCTCATGCGCGACCGGTGGCAGGACGCGCTTGGGGTCGCCGCGCACTCCGCCCTGGACGAGCCCGATGCCCGGGGCGACCTTGGTCGCGCGGTAGAAGGTCGTGCCGTCGAAGCGCTTCTGGTCGACGTAGCGGAGGAAGTTCGCCGTCGTCAGCGGTGCCGCCTTGCGGTCGAGCTCGACGACGATCGCGCCGTCGCTCGTCGTGATACGGACGGTTGTCGTATCGGGTGTGGTCGCGGCCAGGGCGGGAGTTGAGAGCAACGCCAACGCCAAAGCGAAACGCATCATGCCAGTGGTCCTCCGAGCGAAGCCCAGTCGAGATCCCCGCCGCCGTCGGCGATGATCGCGTCCATCCGCGCGAGCAACATCCGCGCGAGCGGCAGTTCGGCGTCGGGGGCGGCGGCAATCCCGAACGCGACGTCCTTGCGGCCGAGGCGCATCGCGAAGCCGACCGGCTCGAACTGCTGCGCGGCGATCATCGCACCGTAGGCCCCGATGATCCGGCTGCCGAAGTTGGTCTCGTTGAACAGTTCGAGCATCGCATCGCGCTTGACCCCGCGCGCGCCTGCGATCGCCATCGCCTCGGTGACCAGCTCGGTCAGCGCGGCAATGCCGAAGTTCGCCGCGAGCTTCGCCGCCGCCGCCATGCCGGGCTCGGCGCCCATGATCAGCAGCTTCGGCCCGAGCGCTTCGAACACCGGGCGTGCCGCGTCGATATCGGCGTCAGATCCTGCCGCGAAGACGACAAGCTTCCCCGCCGCCGCCGCGTCGGGTCGCCCGAGAACCTGCGCCGAGACGAAGCGCTGCCCCGCCTCGCGGTGCGCCGCGTCGAGCCGGTCGGTCAGCGCGACGCTGACGGTGCTGCACGAGATGTGAAAGACGTCGGCTCCCGCGCTGAGGATGCCGTCCGCGCCGAAGGTGACCGCCTCGACCGCCGCGTCGTCGGCGAGCATCGACACGACGATCCCGGGCTTCGCCGCTTCGGCAGGAGTCGCGGCGACGGTCGCGCCCGCGATCGCCTCGGCCTTAGCGGAGTCGCGGTTCCACACCGTCACCGCATGCCCCGCCGCGATTAGCGACCGCGCCATGCCCGAGCCCATTTGCCCGAGGCCGATAAACCCGACGTCCATGTGCCGTATCCTGCGGTGAGATGCCGAGCGGTAACCGACAGCCGGGCGCGGGCGTTCCCTACCCCTCGGCGCGCTTCGCCAGCCAGCGTTCGAGCCACTTGATCGAATAATCCCCGGCGATGAAGTCGGGGTCGTCGAGCAATGCCTGGTGGAGCGGGATCGTCGTCTTGACCCCGGTGATGACATACTCCTCGAGCGCGCGCTTGAGCCGCATCCGGCACTGCTCGCGGTCGTCGCCGAAGACGATCAGCTTGGCGATCAAACTGTCGTAGTGCGGCGGGATGCGGTAGCCGGCGTAAAGCGCGCTATCGACCCGGACGCCCGGGCCGCCGGGGGCGTGATAGTCGATCACCCGGCCCGGCGACGGCGCGAAGGTCGCGGGGTCCTCGGCGTTGATCCGGCATTCGATCGCATGCCCGGCAAAGCGGATCTGGTCCTGCGTCACCGAGAGCGGCATGCCCGCCGCGACGCGGATCTGCTCGCGAACGAGGTCGATGCCCGTGATCGCCTCGGTCACCGGATGCTCGACCTGCAGGCGGGTATTCATCTCGATGAAGTAGAATTTCCCATCCTCGTACAGGAACTCCATCGTCCCCGCGCCGCGGTACTTAAGCTTGGCAACGGCGGCGCGGACGACCTCGCCCATCTCGGCGCGCTGCGTCGGGGTGAGTGCGGGGGAGGGGGCCTCCTCGAGCATCTTCTGGTGGCGGCGCTGGAGCGAGCAGTCGCGCTCGCCGAGGTGGATCGCGCCGCCCAGCTCATCGCCGAACACCTGGAATTCGATGTGGCGCGGCTCGCTGAGGTATTTCTCGATGTAGACGGTGTCGTCGCCGAACGCGGCCTTCGCTTCGGCCTTGGCCTGCGCCATCAAGCTGCCGAGCGAGGCGGCATCGGGGACGACCTTCATGCCGCGTCCGCCGCCGCCGCTCGCCGCCTTGACCAGCACCGGGTAGCCGATCTTGTTCGCCACCGCGATGCCCTCGGCGGCGTCGGCGACCGCGCCGTCGGAGCCGGGAACCAGCGGCAGGCCGATCGCGGCGGCGGTGCGCTTCGCCTCGACCTTGTCGCCCATCTGGCGGATATGGTCGGGCGACGGCCCGATCCAGACGATGTTGTGCTCCTCGACGATCCCGGCAAAGCGCGCGTTCTCGCTGAGGAAACCGTAGCCGGGGTGGATCGCGTCGGCCTGCGCGACTTCGGCGGCCGAGATGATGTTGGGGATGTTGAGGTAGCTGTCGGTCGCCGATGGCGGTCCGATGCAGATCGCCTCGTCGGCGAGGCGGACGTGCATCGCGTCGGCGTCGGCGGTCGAATGGACCGCGACGGTCTTGATGCCCATGTCGTGCGCCGCGCGGTGGACGCGGAGTGCGATTTCGCCGCGGTTGGCGATCAGGATCTTCTTGAACACCGCGGTTACTCGATCACGATCAGCGGTTCGTCGTATTCGACCGGCTGTTCGTTGGTGATGAGGATGCGCGCGACGGTCCCGGCCTTGGGCGCGGTGATCGGGTTCATCACCTTCATCGCCTCGATGATCAGGAGCGTCTGGCCCGCCTTCACGGTCGCGCCGACGGTGACGTACGGCGGGCTGGCGGGGTCGGGGGTGAGGTAAGCGGTGCCGACGATCGGCGAGCGGACGAGGCCGGGATGCTTGCGGACATCATCGACCGCAGGGGCTTCGGGTGCGGCGGACACGGCTGCGGCAGGAGCGGCGGCGGTTGCTGCCGGAGCCTGGGCATACATCGGCGCGGCCGCGACCGGCGCGGGGGTGCGGGCGACGCGAATCTTGCGTTCGCCGTCCTGGACCTCGATCTCGGTGAGCCGCGTCGAGTCGAGTAATTCGGCGAGCTCGCGAACCAGCTTGGTGTCGACCTGCATCGGTCCGGTGGAATCGGTCATGGTTACCCTCGGTCTACCCCGAAGGCTTAAGTGTCAGAACGTCGCCGCCGCGTCCAGCGCAAGCACATAACCGAGCGGCCCAAGCCCGGCGATCGTCGCGCGCGCAACCGGGGCGATCCAGCTTTTGTGCCGGAATTCCTCGCGCGCGTGCGGGTTCGACAGATGGACCTCGATCACCGGTACCGGCACACCCTTTATCGCATCGTGGAGCGCGATCGAGGTGTGCGTCAGCGCGCCCGCGTTAAGGATCACCGCACGAATTTCGCGGCTCCCTGCCTCGTGGAGCCAGTCGATCAGATGCCCCTCGTGGTTCGACTGGCGCAGGTCGATGGTGAGACCAAGCGTCGCTGCACGGTCCTCGAGCATCATCGCGATGTCGTCGAGCGTGTCGTGGCCGTATACCTCGGGCTCGCGGGTGCCGAGCAGGTTGAGGTTCGGGCCGTTGAGAACGTAGACGAGGGTGCTGGCATCGGTCATGCCCGGGACTATATGACCTCCCATTCAACCCGTCATCCCCGCGACGGCGGGGACCCATCACCCCGGCTATGTGGGTGGGTCACCGCCGTCGCGGGGATGACGATCAGCGAGTGACACCGATGATCGACATCACCCTCAACGGCGACCCCCGCCACGTCGCCCCCGGCACGACAATCGCGGGGCTGCTCGCCGACCTATCGCTCGACGCTGCCAAGGTCGCAGTCGAGCGCAACCTCGTCATCGTCCCGCGCTCGACGTTCACGAGCCAAGCGCTCGGGGCCGGGGACAAGCTCGAAGTCGTCCACTTTGTCGGCGGCGGCTCGGATGGCGGCGAACCCGACGATGGCTGGACGGTCGCGGGCCGCCGCTTCACCTCGCGGCTGATCGTCGGCACCGGCAAGTACAAGGACTATGCCCAGAACGCCGCCGCCGTCGCCGCGTCGGGGGCGGAGATCGTCACCGTCGCGGTCCGCCGGGTCAACGTCACCGACCGCGGCAAGCCGATGCTGACCGACTTCATCGACCCGAAGAAGGTGACGTATCTGCCCAACACCGCAGGCTGCTTCACCGGCGACGAGGCGGTGCGGACGCTGCGGCTGGCGCGCGAGGCGGGCGGCTGGAACCTCGTCAAGCTCGAGGTGCTGGGGGAGGCGCGGACGCTCTATCCCGACATGGCCGAGACGCTCATCGCGACCGCGACCTTGGTCAAGGAGGGCTTCGACGTCATGGTCTACTGCGCCGACGACCCGATCGCGGCGAAGAAGCTCGAGGACCTCGGCGCGTGCGCGATCATGCCGCTGGGCGCGCCGATCGGCTCGGGGCTAGGCTTGCAGAACCCGGTGATGATCCGGTTGATCGTCGAGGGCGCGAAGGTCCCGGTCCTCGTCGACGCCGGGGTTGGCACCGCGTCCGACGCCGCGATCGCGATGGAGCTCGGCTGTGACGGCGTCCTGATGAACACCGCGATCGCCGAGGCGAAGGACCCGGTCGCGATGGCGCGCGCGATGAAGCTCGCGGTCGAGGCGGGGCGGCTGGCGTATGGCGCAGGGCGGATGGGGCGGCGGCGGTATGCGGATCCGAGTTCGCCGCTGGCGGGGCTGATCTGAGGGGGTGGGGGCTGCTGAGCCCGATCCGGTGCGAAGGTCAAGACAGTCACGGGTCGATCCACTGCTCCGTGCGTTGGCGTACAGGAGCAATGACGGGCGGAGGACGCGGATCATGCTACTGATCGACAAGGACGGGTGGGTCGTCGACAAGAAGGTGGAGATCATGCGGCGTCCCCTGCTGCAGCACGGTGCGATGAAGACGGTTCATGGCATCATTGTTCACCAGACCGGGGCGGGCACGGCGAGTTCGACGCTCAACAGCTACCTCGCCACGGGGGCCAACGGCGCACATTTTCTGATCGACAAGGACGGCACGATCTACCAGACCGGGTCGATCTTCTGGCGGCAGTATCACGTCGGCAAGATCAAGGCGCGGTGCCTGCTCGAAAAGACGTGCACGCCGGTCGAGGCGAAGGCGCTGGCGAAGATGGGGCCGACGGCGATGAACACCCACGAATCCACGAAGTCGGTGCCCGATCGCTTCCCCGATAATAGCGATTCGATCGGCATCGAACTCGTCGGTGCCGCGCTCGGCTTGACCGGGGCGGCGCCGTACGAAGCGGTGTCGGCGGCGCAGAACGTCTCGCTTCATTGGCTCGTCGGGCAGCTCGAGGAGAACCTCCACGTGCCGACGACCGAGGTGTTTCGCCACCCCGTCGTCTCGCGCAAGGACAACCATGAGGCGGAGACGGCAGTATGGTAGTCCGGATCGCGCTCGCCGCCGTCGCGCTCACCGTCGCCGCTGGGGCGGTGGCGATGCCGGTATCGTTCCGCGTCGTCTCGGCCCACGTCGTCCACACCGGCGTCTTCAGCGCCGAGCCCGCGAACGGGCAGACACCGGCGCAATGCGCGCGGTTTCACCTGTCCGACCGTGCGGCGTTGCGTTATTTCGTGAAGGCGCGCGAGGTCGATGAGCACCGTTGGCGCGAGGCGCTCGACTGGACCCAGTGTTCGGCGGCGGGCACGCTTCGAACCGGGGACGGGAAAAGCTATGGCTGGACGATCGACCAGAGCGGGCGCGGGTTGATTACCGTGACGGCGAACGTGTCGGTTTATCTCGATGGGCCAGAGTTTTCCGGGGCGAGGTAGGTGCACAAGGCGGCGGCAGGAAGGCGGTCGGCAAAGCCGCCGCTGTCGTCGGACGGGTTCAGCGGCCTATGCCGCCACCCCGCCGGCCTGGCTCGACGCGAGTCCGCGCCCAACCGGCGATTGCGAAGGGCAATCACCGGTTGGGCGCAGGCCGCTTACGAGCTGTAATACATATCGAACTCGACCGCGCTCGGGGTCATCTCCCAGCGCATCACGTCGTGCATTTTCAGCTCGATATACGAATCGATCTGGTCGTCGGTGAATACCCCGCCCTTGGTGAAAATCGCGCGTGAACGGTCCAAGGCACCCAAAGCTTCACGCAGCGACGCGCAGACTGTAGGGACCTTCTTCAGTTCGCGCGGGGGCAGGTCGTACAGGTTTTTGTCCATCGGCTGGCCGGGGTGAATCTTGTTCTCGATCCCGTCGAGGCCCGCCATCAGCAGCGCGGTGTAGCAGAGGTACGGGTTCGCCATTGCGTCGGGGAAGCGGACTTCGACGCGCTTCGACTTGCCGCCGGTGCCGTACGGGATGCGGCACGACGCCGAGCGGTTGCGGCTCGAGTAAGCGAGCAGAACCGGCGCTTCGAAGCCCGGGACCAGCCGCTTGTAGCTGTTGGTCGACGGGTTGGTGAAGGCATTGCACGCCTTGGCGTGCTTGATGATGCCGCCGATGAAGTACAGCGCCATCTCCGACAGGCCGGCATAGCCGTCGCCAGCGAACAATGGGGTCTTGCCGTTCCAGATCGACAGATGGGTGTGCATGCCGCTGCCGTTGTCGTCCTTGATCGGCTTGGGCATGAATGTCGCGGTCTTGCCATAGGCGTGCGCGACCTGGTGGACGACGTACTTGTAAACCTGCATGCGGTCGGCGGTCGTCGTCAGCGTGCCGAAGGTCAGGCCGAGTTCGTGCTGCGCGGCGGCGACCTCGTGGTGGTGCTTGTCGCACGGCAGGCCCATTTCGAGCATCGTCGAGACCATCTCGGCGCGAAGGTCTACCGCGCTGTCGACCGGCGCGACGGGGAAATAGCCGCCCTTGACGCGCGGGCGGTGGCCCATGTTGCCTTCGTCATACTTGGTGCCGGTGTTGGTCGGCAGTTCGATGTCGTCGAGCTCGTAGCTGCCGACGTTGTAGCCGAGCTTCCAGCGGACATCGTCGAAGACGAAGAATTCGGCTTCGGGCCCGATATAGATCGTGTCGCCGATGCCGGTCGACTTGAGATACGCCTCGCCGCGCTTGGCGGTCGAGCGCGGGTCGCGGCCGTACAGCTGGCCGGTCGACGGCTCGACGATGTCACAGATCAGGATGAGCATCGGGGTGGCGGAGAACGGGTCGATGTACGTCGCGTCGAGGTCGGGCATGAGGATCATGTCCGACTCGTTGATGGCCTTCCAGCCGTCGATCGACGAGCCGTCGAACATGAAGCCGTCCGACAGCATGTCCTCGTCGACGACGCCCGCGACCATCGTCAGGTGCTGCCACTTGCCCTTGGGGTCAGTGAAGCGAAGATCGACCCACTCGATCTCCTTTTCCTTGATCATGTCGAGGACTGATGCTGCGGTTTCGGCCATGGTGTTCCCTCGCTCAGGTGTGGTGTTTGACGGATGAAAGATTAGATCGCGTCGGAGTCGCGCTCTCCGGTGCGGATGCGAACGGCGGCGTCGATTGTCGAGACGAAGATCTTGCCGTCGCCGATGCGCCCGGTGCGCGCGGCGTTGGCGATCGCTTCGACGACGCGGTCGGCCTGGTCGTCGTCGACGACGACTTCGAGGCGGACCTTCGGCAGGAAGTCGACGACATATTCGGCACCGCGATAGAGCTCGGTATGGCCCTTCTGGCGGCCGAAACCCTTGGCTTCGGTGACGGTAATGCCGCTGACGCCGACCTCGTGGAGCGCCTCCTTAACCTCGTCGAGCTTGAATGGCTTGATGACGGCTTCGATTTTTTTCACGCGTGCGGGTCCACCCTTTACCATAGCCTAGCACAGGCCGTGCCAGCCGGTGAACGGGGGATTTCGCGGGTGCAGCACGATTTTTCAGCGCGATATCATGCCTAACGCGGCGGCATGTGCCTGATTTTCGGGCTTATGATCGCCGAAGCCGGGGACGATCGATCAGACCGTCGTCGCGTACCCACCGTCGACCGCAATAACGCTGCCGCAGACGAAGCCACTCGCCTTCGAGCCGAGGTAGAGCGCAACGCCGGCCATGTCGGCGGGATTGCCGATCCGCTTCATCGGGGTCGCGGCGACCGAGGCGGCGGCCCACTCCTCGGGGATCGCGGCGGTCATCTTCGACGGGAAATAGCCCGGGGCGATCGCATTCACGGCGATGTGGCGGCTCGCGAGATTCTTCGCCATCATCTTGGTCAGATGGAGGACGGCGGCCTTCGACGCGGCATAGCTGTACGTCTCGATATTGCTGACGTGCATCCCGTCGATCGAGCCGATGTTGATGACGCGGGCGAAGTCGTCGACGCTCCCGGCGGCTTCAAGCAGTTTGACGAGGCGCTGGGTGAAGAAGAACAGCGACTTGACGTTCAGGTCGACGATCTTGTCCCAGCCGCTTTCGGGAAACGAATCGAACGGCGCGCCCCAGCTCGCCCCGGCATTGTTGAACAGCACGTCGATCTTGCTTTCGCGGGCTTCGAGCGCGGTGGCGAAGCGCTCGATCTCGTCCATCTTCGATAGGTCGGCGGGGATCGAGATGCACTCGCCCGACTTCGACAGCTCGGCGGCGAGCCCGTCGCACACCGCCGCGTTGCGCGCGGTGATGTAGACCTTGGCACCGTTCTCGACATAGGCGCGGGCGATCATCTCGCCGATGCCACGGCTGCCGCCGGTGATGACGACGACCTTGCCGGCGACGGAGAACAGGTCTGCGATCTTCATGGTCTTGGGTCCTTTAAATCTTTTCGCCAGCGGCGCGCGCGCGTTCGACGCGGCTTGCCTCGGCAGCAGGAAGCCAGCGGATCGCGAGTACGATGCACAGCCAGACGATCGGCGCGCCGCCAAGCGAACATAAGATGGCGAAGCGCAGGTCGCCGGTCGCGTCGCTGATCAGGCCGACCATGTACGGGCCGTTGCCGAGCCCGAGCAGCGTCGTGCCCATGAAGAACATCGCTCCCGCCGTCCCGCGCATCCGCGGCAGGACGAGGTCCTGCATCGTCGTCGTGATTCCACCGAGCCAGAAGGTCCCGATCAGCCCGTAGAGCGCGTAGCAGACGTAGAACACCGGCAGCGACGTCGTGAAAAAGGCGTAGGCGACGATCGGCAGCGGCACGATCGAGGCGAGCAGCGACACCTTGAGCCGGCCTGCGGGATCGCGCTTGCGCCACGCGTCGCCAACGATCCCGCCCATCGACGTCCCGATCAGCCCGCCGAGCGCCCCGCCGAGGCCGAGCGCGATGCCTGCCGCCGCCGGGGTCGCGTGGAGCATGCGGAAGGCGTAGATGTAGACCCATGCCCCGATCGCATAGCTGCCGAACGAGATCAGCGTCCCCGCGAGCGCGGCCAGCAGTAAGGTCGGCGTCTTCCAGACGAGCGTGTAGAGCGGCTTGTCGCGCACGCTGAGCGACTGCGACCAAGCGAAGACGCCGTAGACGCCGAGCGCCATCGCCGCCCACTGGACCGCGTTCGAGGTGATCGCGGTCCTGCCGACGCTGAACAAGATCTTGAGCTTGGCGGCGGGAACGAGGCTGTCGGTCCAGCGCGTCAGGATGATCGCCGCCGCGATGGCGAAGACGATGGCGAGGAAGTTGGCACCGACGACGCGGCCCGTCGCCCCGTCGCGGCGGAGCGTGAACAGCGTGAACGGCGGCAGGATCGTGCCGAGTTCGGCGAACATCTTGAGGAACGGGTGCGGCTCGCGCGGGCCCTTGGTCAGGATGCCGTCGGCAAGCCCGCGCGGCGGCTCTCGCAGCGTCATCACCAGCGCGGCGAGGAGCAGCCCGGGGATCCCTATGATGAGGAACGCCGCCTGCCACCCCGACAGGCCGAGCGGGGCGGCCCCACCGGCATACGCCTTGTTCCATCCGGCGACGACGACGCCGCTGATCGCGAAGCTCAAGCCGGCGCCGATGAAGATGCCGCTCGAATAGATCGACAGCGCGGTGGCGCGTTTCTCCCGCGGAAACCAGTCGCCAATCAGTGAGTAGGCTGCGGGCGATGCGCTCGCCTCGCCGACCCCGACCCCGACGCGGGCGGCCGCGAGCGCGCCGAAGCTCGTCGCGAAGCCCGACAACGCGGTCATCCCCGACCAGATCGAAAGGCCGAGCGCAATCGTCCACGTTCGCACCCACGTATCCGCCAGCCGCCCGAGCGCGAGGCCGAATAGCCCATAGAACAGCGCGAACACCGTCCCCGACAACAGCCCGATCTGGCCATCGCTGAGCCCGAGGTCCTTCTGGATGTACGGCCCGAGGATCGTCAGAATCGAGCGGTCGATGAAGTTGAAGACGTAGACGACCATCAAAACGATGAGGACGTACCAAGCATAGGGTCCGCCGACGCGCTCGGTGCGATCGGCGATCCGTGCGGATTCCGGCATTCGTCTCTCCCCGAGGACCGCCGTCGTCGCGGCGTTGCCCTTGGCTAGCAGGGGTGGGGCCAGACGGGAAGGGTTGATCCTCCCCCGAGCCGGGGAGGATCTAGGCTACTCGACCCCGAGCAGCTCGACGTCGAAGATCAGGGTCGCGCCCGGCGGGATGTCGTCGCCCGCGCCGCGCTCGCCGTAGCCCTGGGCTGCCGGGATGACGAGAACGCGCTTGCCGCCGACCTTCATCCCCGCGACGCCTGCGTCCCAGCCGGGAATGACCTGCCCGCCACCCAGGGGAAAACTGAACGGCTGGCCGTGGTCGCGCGACGAATCGAACTTCTTGCCGCGCTTGCCGGCGACGTCGAGCCAGCCGGTGTAATGGACGGTGACGGTCTTGCCCGGCACCGCGAGCGCGCCGGTCCCGACCTTGACGTCGGTCGCGACGGTGCCGCCGGGAAGGGTGACTGCGGCGCTCGCAGCGGCGACGAGAACGACGGCGGCGATCACGCTGCGGCCATCGTCGAAGTTGCCGGACGGCGGCGGAGCGCGGTGCCGACCAGCCCAAAGCCGACGATCATCAGCGCCCAGCTCGCGGGCTCGGGGACAGTGCCGATGCCGGTGATGTGCGCGACCTCGCGGAAGATCGCCGCCTGGATCGGCGCAATCGGATGGATGCCGTCGACCGAGAAATACCCGCTGCAGTCCTGGGTTGCGGGCGGCGACAGGTGGTTGAAGCAGCCATCGGTCGGGAGGTGCGTGAACGGCGCGACACCGAACTTCTGCGGATCGGCCTGAAGCTGCGTGAAGAAGCTATTGTAGCTGAAGCGTTCGAGCGTCGTGCCGGTCAGGCTCGGCTCGATCGCGTCGAGACGCGCCTGGACGAGGGCGTCGAGGGCGAAGGCGGTCGCGTCGTCGTTCGGGATCCCGGTGACGAGGATGTGCGTCGCGCCCGTCGCGCTGAGCGTCGCGATGCTCCCCGCGAGCGTATCGAGCAGCGCATTGGTGTAGTCGGTGACGTTGGCATAGCCGCCGATGTTGCCCGCCTCGATGCCATAGACGTCGTTGCCGCCATCGTTGATGATGTAGAGCGCATTCGGATCGGCAACATGCCCAGCGGCCGCGAGATAGCCGCCGACCTGCAAGGCCAGGTCGGGAATCGCGTCGCCGTCGTTGACGATGCGCGCGCCGCCGAACGCATAATTGGTGCCACCGCGCAGCGACGGCTTCGACAGGCTGCCGTAAAGCCGCTGGCTCAGCAGGTCGGTGTAGTCGGGGCCGTTGGTGAAGCGACCCGGGAAGTAACCCTTCGACGGCGGATCATACGCCCCGTTGGTCAGGAATGAGATGTTGCCGGCATCGACAAGGCTGTCGCCGAAGACAAATATCTTGTCGGGCTGCTGCGTGGCGATCGCCGGCCCGGCGGCTCCGGCAAGCATGGCGGCAGCAAGCAAAGCATGGCGTAGCGACATCAGGCGACTCCCCAAGATTATGATTGTCTTGGTTAATGCCGGAGCTACTGCCGTTTGGCCACTGCCAAATGTCACACGGTAATCGAGGTCCCGCGGTAAATTCGCGCACGGTAGCGGCTGTCCTCGGCGTCGGGCAGAGGAGCCCCAGCGAGCAGCACCGCGCGGGCGAAGCGCCGGACCTCCTCGAGATGCTCCTCAAGGTTGCGCGGCTCCTCCGACCGCACGCGGCGGGTGAGGTTGATCTGGTTGACCGGCACGTCGTGGACCAGCCGCTCGTTCTCCACGGCCAAGGTGGCCGTGAACGCGTGGAGCGTCGTCTTGAAGAAATTGGCGAGCGCGAACGCCGGCCCCTTCTGCTCCATCGGCACGTCGGGAGAGACGAGGACGAGCTGGGCGTGGTCGATCAGCGACGCCTTGCGCGCGACGCGGAAGTGATGGGTCAGATTGCCCTCAACCAGTTCGGAAAAGGCTTCGGGAGGCAATGAATTGCCGAGCTCGAAAAGATAGTCGGGCAGCCCGGCAAACGGGGTCGAGACGATCGTCGTCGGCGCGCCCCACACCGTCCGCGCGTCGTCGAGGCACACCTCGATCTCGCCGTCGCAGATTTGGCTGACGATCGACCCCTGCGGCAGGTCGGCGAGGTGTGCCGTGATCGCCGCCGCGCCCCCCGCCGTCCGCGTCACGAGCACGACCTTGGCGACGCCGCATTGCTCGACGAAGGCGCGCGCGGTCTCGGCGAGATAGTCGACGAGATGCTCGCCGATCAGCCACACCGTCCGCCCGCGCATCTGGTCGAGGCGTTCCTGCTTCGGCGAGCCGAACAATTCGCGCTCGGTGTTCGAGCGTTCGACGTTGAGTCCCCCCGACGGCATGAAGGTCTCGCCGCTGACCGCGCGGTCGGCGAGGAAGAACACCGTCGCCTGCGCGACTTCTGACTCGGTCGGCATCTTGCCGAGGTGGAGGAGCGACAGCACGCCGTTGCCGACCTTCGCCGCCTCGACCGCGATCTGCTTGGGCGGCAGGAAGGCAATATCGTCGGGGGGTACGCGGAGCAGCCAGCCGTCGTCGGGCTTGCCCGCGAGCAACGGCGAGTCGAGGAAATGCCCGCCGAGTCGGAGCCGCGCGACGAGGCGCTTCGCCATGCTCTCGGTCATCAGGAAGCGGCCCCACGTGCAGTCGTCGGTCCCGGCGCGGGCGCAGTCGAGCGCGAGATCACGGAGTTCGCGCGGGTTGTTCGTGTCGTGCGCCATCTGCGCGATGTCGTTGCGCGCGAGGCGCGACAGCACCGCCTCGACCCGGACGCCGCGGCGGATCGCCTTGACGGTGGCGGCGTGGACCGAATTCAGGCGCTTGTTCTCGAGGATCAATTTGCCGCGCCGGTCGAACAGGCCCGGGCGTCCGCCGACCCCGGCGAGGCGGTCGCCGTCGACCGGCCCGGGAGCGATCGCGTTGATCTGGACCTCGGGGCCGAGGAAGCGCCCCATCGTCTCGGCCATCGCGCGCTGCCCCGACTTCGACACGGCGTAGTCTGCGCGGTTGGGATAGGCGACCGCGAGGTACTTCTCGCCGCCGAAGTAGCTCGAGACGTTGAGGATATAGCCGTTGCCCTGCGCCTTCATGCCGGGCACGACCATGTGCATCAGCGCATAGTTCGAGATGAGGTTGGCGTTCAATGTGTAGCGCCACGCATCGACGCTCATGTCGACGACCATCTCCTCGGCCCCCGACACCCCGGCGTTGTTGATGAGGTAGTCGATCCGCCCGAACGCCTTAATCGTCTCGTCGACCGCGCGCTGCAGCGTCTTGAGATCGCCGACATCGATCCCGCTGAGCGTCCGCACCCGGCGTTCGACGCCCGAGAAACCGACGTCCTCGAGCTCGCCGACTATGCGCGCACGGGTGGTTGCGAGCTCGCTCTCGCGCCGCGCGACGATCATCACCTTCGCTCCCGCCAGCGCGAGGAGCCGCGCGACCTGCCCGCCGATGCCGGCCGACCCGCCGGTGATCAGCGCGACCTTGCCGAGGTGCAAGCCCGTGATGTTCTCGCTGAACCCGACCATCGCCTTGCGCGCGCCGGTCGCGTCGCCGATCGACGGCGGCAGGTACAGGTTGACCGAATGGATCTTGCGCTCCTTGAGCAGGGTCCGCGCCGCCTGGCCTGCCGCGAACGGCAGGTTCTCGGGTTCGGTGTTGCCGAAGCGGACGATCTGGTTGCCCCATTCGAGCTGGCGGCGGCGCCCGTGGCTGACGTCGACCTCGCTCTCGTCGCGCCAGACGCGGACCAGCTGCTCGATCATCGCGCGGTGGAAATTGGTCCAGATGTCGCCCGCGCCGTCGCTGCCGTTGCCCATGAAAATGAAGCGCGGATCGTGGACGAGGCTGTCGTGGCGCTTCCAGTACCGGCTCAGCGTCCGCGCCACCGCGATCGACCCGACCAGTTCGTCATCGACGAACGCGTCGACCGCCGCGTCGCTGGCGTCGGCGAGGGTGCCGGTGAAGTGATCGGCTCCGTACGCCGGGAGAACGATCGCCCCGGTGATCGCGCAGCAACGGTCGGTGAAGGCGTCGAGTTCACGGTCCATCATGTCGTGGTCGGCGCGGTCAAACTGGACGACGGTGATCTTCGCCGCATCGCCGAGCATCCGCCGCGCCTCGATCGCCTCGACTTCGCGGATGAAGCCGAGCAGGACGTCGGCGCCGCAATCGGCGTGGACGCGCGCGACCGCGACCGCCTCGGCGACCTGCGTTCCGGCCGTGACGACGACGCCCAAGCCGCCGCCGTCGATGGAGCGCATCGTCGGGCGTGACAGGTACGTCGAGCGCGATTCCTTGCGGACGGTCATCCCGTGGGTGACCTCGAAGTCATGGCCGTTGAACGCCGCGCTCTCGTCGGAGCCGAGGAAGACGCACGTCATCGCGATGTCGCGCGGGGTCGGGAAGGTCTTGGCGCGCGGGGCCCCCTCGACACTGCGCTCGAAGCTCATCAGGTCGAAGAACTGGCTCGCGGTGGTGCCGGCATCGTCGCCGCGCATCGTGTCCATCGCGGCGAAGACGGTGCGGATGCGTTCGCTCGCGATCGGCCCGGGGAAGACCAGGTTGACGCGAATACCGCGCGGCCCGAGTTCGAGGCTGAGCTCGCGCGATAGCGCGTTGAGCGCCGCCTTGGGCACGGTGTACGCGGTGCGTCCGTAATAATGCGTCCGGCTGAAGATCGTCGAGACGTTGATGATCGACCCGCCCTCGGCCATCGCCCCGGCGGCGGCGCGGACCATGTTCCACGCGACGCCGAGGATGTTGCGCGCGGCGTCGCCGACGGTCTCGGTGTCGGTCGAGCCCTCGGCCTGGAGCGCTTCGAGGTCGGCACGGCTCAGCGGCAGGCGTTCGAGCGGCTGCTTCGGCCCGGCCGACCCGGCGTTGTTGACGAGGATGTCGATCCGGCCGTGGCGCTCGAGGATTTTGGCGATGCCGGCGCGGCACGACGCAGCGTCGGCGCCGTCCATGACGATCGTCGAGGTCGCGGTCTCGTCGGCCCCGGTGTCGGCACGCGCGGCGGCGGCGGCGGCGTCGATCCGCACCTGCGTCCGCCCGGTGAAGACCACCGTCGCGCCCTCGTTGAGGTAATGCCGCGCGATCTCCCCGCCGAGATTACCCGCGGCACCGGTAACGAGCGCGACCTTGCCCGCAAGGCGGCCGACGCGGAGCGGGGCGGTGTCGGCAGGAGCGGTCTTGATCGTAGTCGCCATCGAGAATCCTCCAAACTTCGTTCGTCATCCCCGCGAAGGCGGGGACCCATCACCCCAACCATTCGTGGTGACGGGTTCCCGCCTTCGCGGGGATGACGGCTAGTGCGGGTCGGCAGCCATCCGCGCCGCCCACGCCTCGAGCAGCGCATCCTTCCCGCGCAGCCCCGCCTCGGGCAGTGCGTGGTTGACGACGTAGGTCGCGCCGCTGTGCTTATTGTCCCACATCGCCTGGTGCGCGGCGGGCAGCCCCTCCCACGGCACCATCGTCGGCTCGGTGACGTCGAGCAGCCCGGCGGCAATCATGTCGTTCATCCGGGTCACTTCATAGGCGTTGCACAAATGCGTGCCGCGGATCTCGGCGCTCGGCATGACGATTCGCCGCTGCCGCGTCCACACCTGCGGCGCGTAGAAGGTGTAGCGTCGGTGCGCCATGTCCTCGGCATAGACGATGCGCCCGGTGAACGGCTTGACCAGCGCGGTCGTCACCCCGAGCGTATCCTGACCGCTGCGCTCCATGACGAGGTCGGGGGCACCGCGCGGATTGTCGGGCGAGCGCAACAGCTTGCCGACCGCCGAGCCAAAGGGCTTGAGAGTCTTGTCCTGATAATCGCGGACGGCCGAGCGGAACGCCTCGATGTCGTCACGCGCCTGCGGCAGGCGCGGCATCGCCTCGGGCCACGCGAAATTGCCGCCCTCGCGCCGCTTGATGTCTTCGAGGCTGACGACTCCGGCGAGTGCATCCTCGAAGCCCAACGACTGGATGAATTCGCGCTGGCCGTCGGTGGTGGTGACGACGACGGTGCGCGCCTGCACCGTCCGAGCCGCCTCGATCATCTCGAGCCCGACCTCGTCGAGCAAGGCGGTCGAGCGCGGGCCGTAGAACAGCAGCACCGCCTCGCCCGCGCGGATCTTCGCGCGGTGCAACGCCGCCTCAGGAGCGATGCTGCCCGACTTGCCGACGAAGCTGAAATGGTAGCCCGACGACGCGCCGTAGAATGCGAGTACGCCGCCCTCGGCGAGGAGCTGGAACGAGCGCGGGAAGGCGGTTTCGCCGGCGTGGCTGACGACGTAATCGGCGAGCTTGCCGTCGTTCTGCGCGCGATACTCGTCGACCAGCGGCTGGCCGGCGGCCTCCCACGCGACGGGGTCGTCCTCCGGCACCATCGTGTAAAGCGCGGCGAAGCGCGGGTCGGTGCGGTTAAGCGCGGCGGTCGCGCCCGCGCTGCGGACGTAATCAGCGCGGGCCTCGGACGAGACGAGGCCGGTCACCGCCAGCCCCGACTTGACTGCGGTCTTCATCGCGTCGTGCCCGGTCCCGGTCGCCGCGCCCTCGACGAACAAGGTCTTGCCCGGCGCGATATCGAGCGTCGTGAACAGCGCGCGATACACCGTGCCGAGGTTGAGGATGTACGACCCCGCCTGTTCGAGCGTCAGGTCGCCGGGGACGGAGTGGAGCTGCGGTGCCTGCACCGTGAGGAACTGCGCATGGCTCCCGGTCGGCGTCTCGTACCCTTGGATCGCGAAGTCGGCGAACATCGGATCGCGCCCGACCTGGGGGCTGAGCAGGTCGTTGGTCCCCGAATAGACCGCGACGAGGTCGCCAACCTTCAACCGCCCCTCGGCGCGCGCCTCGGAGCCGAGCGCCGCGACGAGCCCGACGCCGCCCGATCCGGTGGTCTGGTAGTCGTTCTCATGCCCCTCGAACGGCGACACCGGAATGCCGGTCAACGCCCAGATATCGTTGAAATTGACCTCCGAGCTCAGCATGTAGACGAGCGCGTCGTTGGGGGCGGGGCGGTCGACCGGGACGATGAGTTCGCGCTCATGGCTCGCGGGGTGGCCGAAGCGCGGTGCGCCGGTGTCGGCGTCGCGGGCGATGCCGAAGGCGTATTGGTGGCTCGGGATTGCCTGCACCCCGGGGAAGAACGCCGCGCCGACGGGGAGCAACTGGTTCATCGCCTCGAGCGCGCTGCCACGGCCCATATGCTCGCCGTCGACGAAGACGCCGTCGCGGCGGATCGGGAGGGGCGGCGATTTCTTCTCGAGGAATTCGCGGATTCCGGTCTTGCCGCCGTCCGGGTCGACGACCGCGGTGGCGAAAGCGTCGCGCTCGGCGGCGAGCCCGGCGGCGATGCCGTGCGTCAGCCCGGTGCGGATCGCGTGGATCGCTGCGTCACGCGCCGCGCCGCGCCCGGCCCAGTCGAGTTGGCGAGCGATGCGCTCGACGAAGGGGTCGGCGAGGGCGGTGTCGAGGTCGAGGTCCGACGGCTTGGCCCAAGCAGCGCGGGCCTCGATCCGCGTGGCGTGAGCCTCCGCGACCGCGCCGCCGCTACCCTGCACGAACTCCCGCACCAGCGCGTGCGCCCGGCTGAGCGCGCTATCGCTGCCGTCGGTAACCTCGTCGATCGCCCCGATCGCCAGTGCCGCCTCGGCATCGACACTCCGCCCGCCGAGGATCAGGTCGAGCGCGTCGCGCAGCCCCTCGGTCCCGCGCTTGTCGCCGAGCAACCGCGGCAGCCGCTGTGTCCCGCCGTACCCCGGGATCAGCCGCAGGCGTATCTCCGGCTGCCCGAACCGCGCGGTCGGCTCGGCGATGCGGTAATGGCAAGCGAGCGCGAACTCCATGCCGCCGCCCAATGCGACACCCTGGATCGCGGCGATGCACGGCTTGGTCATCGCCTCGATCTTGTTGAACGCGAGCTGGGCGTTGTTCGGCAGGACGCGCGCTTCCTCGACGGTGTGGATCTCGTCGAGGAACTGGCGGATGTCGGCCCCGGCGACGAAGCTCGCGGTGCCGTCGCCGGTGAAGACGACCGCGACGACATCGTCGCGCCGAGATAGATGTTCGACGACGATGTTCAGCTCGTCGATCGCGCGTTCGTTGAGCGCGTTGACCGGGGGGTTGGCGACGAACACCGTCGCCACCTTCTTGCCGGGCGCCACCGCATTGTACTGGATGCGGAAGTAGCGGTAGCGCTCGAACAGCTGCTGGTCCTCGGACAGCTTCTGCTTGCGTTGCCACGCGTCGATCGTCGCCTTCAGCGCGATCAGGCTGTCGGGGTTCTTGAGCGTCGAGGTGTCGCCGACGTCGGTCCCTTCGACGAGCGCGCGGACCATCCGGCGGACGTATTTGCCCGAGCGCGTCTCGGGGAATTCGGCGACCTCGAGGAAATCCTGCGGCACCGCGACCGCGCCCTTCTCGGTGCGGACGAGGTCGGTCAGGCGGCGGCGGTCGTCCTGCGTGATCTTGCGCCCCGGCGACGGCACGACGAAGGCGATCGGGGTCAGCCCCTTCTCGCGGTGCGGCGCGCCGACGACGAGGACGTTGCCGACGGGCGAGTCGGGGTCGAGCGCCTTATCGCGGAGGATCGCACCCTCGATCTCCTCGGTCCCCATGCGGTGGCCGCTGACGTTGATGACGTCGTCCGACCGCCCGTGGAGCGAGAACGACCCGTCGGCGTGGCGCATCGCGAAGTCGCCCTGGGTGTACGCCCACGCCCCCGCCCAGCGGGTCCAGTAGCCGTTCTCCCAGCGGTCGGCATCGCCGCGCCAGTTGGGGGCGACCTGGTTGTCGGCTACGTCGAAGCCGTCCGAACTCCAGACGGTGCGCGCGAGATATGGGTAGGGGGCGGCGATGACGACCTCGCCCTTTTCGCCGAATTCAGCGGAGCGGTGCGCCGCGCCACCGGGGGTCGAGCGCGGGAACGGGACAGCAGAGTTGGACTCACCCTCGACCCAGACGTCGCCGACAATCCACGGCAGGGGGTAAGTGTGCGCGTCGGGGCGGAGCGGGAAGTCGGGGTTGCCGTAGAAATGCGTCCACGCGATCCCGCCGTGCTCGGTCGTCCAATAGGAATTGATATACTGCGGCGTGACATTCGCCATGCCGAACGCCTGGACCGCAGGGCTGGTCGGCTCGGCGCAGAAGGTCGCGACCCGGAGTGAGCCCATATCGTAGGCAAGGATGTCGTTCAGATTCTGCGCGTCGGACATGACGAACTTGAGGAAGGTGACCCCCGCCTTGAAGATCGTCACCTTGTGGCGCTCGATCGATGCGGCGAAGCGCCCGGCGTGCGGGAAGACCGGCGCACCCTCGCAGATCACCGTCGTCACCCGCATCGTCAGCGCCGCCGAGATCAGATAGCTTTGCCCGGTGATCCAGCCGGGGTCGGCGACGACGTAGATGACGTCGCCGGGGCGTGCGTCGAACGCGACCGGCATCGTCGCGGCGATCCCGGCGGTATAGCCGCCGTGGACGTGGACGACGCCCTTCGGCTTGCCGGTCGAACCGCTGGTATAGATGAAGAACATCGGGAATTCGGCGTCGAGCGGCGTGACCGGCGCGAGGCTCCAGATCGCGGCGACAAAGTCCTGTGCCGGAAGCGCGAGCATTTCGGCCTCGGTCGCGACGCCTGCCGCGGCGAACAGCTTCGCCGCCGCCGGGTCGGTCAATGCATGGCTCCAGACGTCGCGTTCCGCGCGCCAGACGAGGTCGGGTTGCGCACTGTGGCGGACGACGACGACGCGGTCGACGCGCGGCGGGGTGGCGACGAGCGCCTCGGCGACGGCGATGCGGACCCGGGCGGCGGCGGCGGCGTCGAGCTTCCCCGCCTTGCCCAAGTCGGCGAGCGCGCGCCCGACGCCGCGCATGACGTCGCTGCGCTCGACGGTGACCTCGCCCTTGAGCGTGTCGGCGACGGCCGCGTCGATCGTCGCGGTGTCATCGGCGTCGAGGTCGAGCGAAGCGAGGCGTTCGGACACGATTGTCTTCGCCGCCGCGACCGGCGTGTAATTGTCGAGTGCGGGGTCGGTATAGGCCGTCTTGAACGGGATGACCTGCGCGTTGCGGTAGCCGCCGTCGGCGGTAATGACGACGCGCGCACCGGCGTCATGGATGCGGTCGCTCAGCGTCTTGTCGCTGAACCCGCCGAACACCGGCGTGTAGAGGATGCCGAGGCGCTTGGCAGCTTCGGTCCAATAGATCTGCGCCGGGATCGACGGCATGTTGAGTGCGATGCGATCGCCGGGCTTGAGCCCGAGTTCCTGCAGCGCGAGCGCGCACTTCGCGGTTTCGAGCAGCAGTTTTTTCCGCGACACGGAATAGCAGTCGACCGGCGCGCCGCGGCCATTGTCCGCCGCCATATCCCAGCGGTCTCCCTCGAAGATCAGCGCCGCCTCGTCGCCATGGCCGGCCAGCACGTGGCGGTCGACCTCGGCGAAGCAGGCGTTCGTCAGCCCTCCCGAAAACCATTTGAAGAA
Source organism: Polymorphobacter sp. PAMC 29334 (assembly GCF_019431245.1). Lineage (NCBI taxonomy): Bacteria > Pseudomonadati > Pseudomonadota > Alphaproteobacteria > Sphingomonadales > Sphingosinicellaceae > Polymorphobacter > Polymorphobacter sp. PAMC 29334. The sequence goes on from NZ_CP080243.1 coordinate 1,640,632, forward strand.
CGGCGCGTCGCTCGCGTCGAACGCGGTCGTCCACGGCGCGAAGTCGGCGGGCAGGTCGACGGTGACGGGGGCGGCGGTGACCGCGTCCCAGCCGCTCCATACGCCGTCGGCGTAGTTGAGCCATGCGTTGACGGAGGGGACGAACCAGTGGAGCGTCTCGCGCGCCATGTCGCCGTGGAACTTGCCCGGGTCGGCGAGTACCGCGGCGCGCATCGCCTCCCAGTCGGCGCGGGTGCGGACCGGATTGCTGACCGGGCGCTGCGCGACGATAGTCGCGGGCGAGGCTACGGGGTCGGCAAGCTCGATCATCACGCCTCGCTAGAATTGTACGGTATGGTTCGTTTATGAGGGACTATGGTAATTTAGTTCTCTTATCGAGCATTTTGAACATATATTATTACGCCGTGCAAGCGCTGCGGGCCGAAATTCCGTTGTGGTAGCGCAACCAAACAGGGTATTTATTAACCCGACGCTCTGCCGATTGCGACAAACCGTCCCATGTCAGAGGTCAGCGGGTGGCGGTTAGCGCAGTCACCACAATCGGAGAGATACCCCGGACGATCACCGCGACCCCGCCCGGAGTCGGATGCAGTCCGTCGCCGAGCTGCATCCCGCGCACCCCGGCGACCCCGTCCATGAAGAACGGATACAGGGGAACCCGATGCGCCGTCGCGAGCGCCGGGTACATCGCATCGAACGCGCGGACATAATCGCGCCCAAGATTCGGCGACGCGCGCATTCCGGCGAGGACGACCGGGATGCCGCGGCGCGCGAACTCGGTAAGCATCGCATCGAGATTGGCCTTCGCCGTCGCCACCGGCTCCCCGCGCAGCATGTCGTTCGCGCCGAGCTCGAGGACGACGAGGTCGGGTTTTGCCTTGAGCCCCGTCAGAACCCAGTTGAGCCGTGCGCGTCCCTGCGTTGTCGTATCGCCCGACACCCCGGCATTATGGACGCGGACGTCGTGCCCCTTCGCGCGCAACGCCGCCTCGAGCTGCGGCGCGAAACCTTCGCCGGGCTTGAGCTGGTAGCCCGCAGTCAGCGAATCGCCGAACGCGAGGATCAACTTGGCCGGGGCCGCGCTCGCCGCCGCGCCGGTCATCGCCAGCATAGCGGCGACGCACAGGTAGCAAAACGCGCGCCACGCGCCATATCGTGTCGTGCCAGTCCGCATCTATCGTTTCCCGGGAATTGCATGACCGACCATATCGTCATCGCCGCGCGCGATGTCACCCTGCGGCTCGGGAGCGGCGGTGCCGCGGTCGAGGTGCTGCGCGGGATCGACCTCGAAGTTGTGCAGGGTGACCGGCTGGCGATCCTCGGCGCGTCGGGATCGGGCAAGTCGTCGCTGATGGCGGTGCTGAGCGGGCTCGAACGCGCGACCTCGGGGTCTGTCCGAGTCGCCGGAGCTGATTTCTCCGCGCTCGACGAGGACGGGCTGGCCCGGGCGCGGCGCGGGCGCATCGGCATCGTCCTGCAGGCGTTCCATCTGATCCCAACAATGACCGCGCTCGAGAATGTCGCGGTGCCGCTCGAACTCGCGGGCATCGCCGACCCGTTCGGGCGCGCGCGGGCCGAGCTGACCGGCGTCGGCCTCGGCCACCGTCTGTCGCATTACCCTACGCAGCTTTCGGGTGGCGAGCAGCAGCGCGTCGGCATCGCGCGCGCCACCGCATGCCGCCCGGTCCTGCTGTTCGCCGACGAGCCGACCGGCAACCTCGACGCGACGACAGGTGCGGCGATCGTCGACCTGTTGTTCGCTCAAGCCGCGGAAACCGGGGCGACGCTGGTTCTCATCACCCACGATGTGTCGCTCGCGGCGCGGTGCAGCCGGGTGATCGAGATGAAGGATGGGCGGATCGTATGATCGCCCTCCGCCTCGCCTTGCGTGAACTTCGCGGCGGCCTCGCCGGGCTGCGGCTGCTTGGCGTCTGCCTCGTCCTCGGCGTCGCCGCACTCGCCGGTGTCGGCAGCCTGAGCCGCGCGATCACCACCGGGCTGAGCGATCGCGGCCAGTCGATCCTCGGCGGCGACATCGCGGCGCAACTGACCCAGCGCCGCGCGACCGACGCCGAGCGCGCGGCGCTGGCGAAGCTCGGACCTGTTTCGGAGGTGGTCAAGCTGCGCGCGATGACCGGGCGGGCGGGGTCGGACGACCGCACGCTTGCCGAGGTCAAGGCGGTCGACGCGGCGTATCCGCTCTATGGCGCGCTGCGCCTAGCGAACGGCATGGCGCTGGTCCCCGGCAGCGTAGCGGTCGCCCCTGTGCTCGCCGACCGCTATGCCCTCCACGCCGGCGACCGGATCGCGATCGGGTCCGCAACCTTCAGCGTCGCCGGGGTCGTCGCCGACGAGCCCGACGCGACCGGCGACGGCTTCGCCTTCGGCCCGCGCGTGCTGATGCAGACGGACGATCTCGCCGCGACCGCGCTGCTCGAGCCGGGCAGCCTGTTCCGCGCCAGCTACCGGGTTCGCCTGCCCGCCAGCGTCGCCCCGAAGTCCGCCGCCGCGAGCCTCAAGGCAGCGCTCCCCGACACCGGCTGGACGCTGACCGACCGGTCGAACGGCGCGGCGGGCACCAGCCAGTTCGTCGAGCGGCTTGGCCAGTTCCTCACCCTCGTCGGGCTGACCGCGCTCGTCGTCGCCGGCGTCGGCGTCGGCAACGGCGTCACCGCGTACCTCGCGGGCAAGAGCACGACGATCGCAGCGTTGAAGGCGATGGGCGCGGGGTCGCGGCTGATCTTCCAGAGCTACCTATTCCAGATCGGCTTCGTCGCGCTCGTCGCCGTCGTCGTCGGCGCGGGCATCGGCGCAGCGGTGCCGTGGGTGATCGTGCAGGCTGCAGGCGACGCGCTACCGGTGCCGCCCGCGCTCGGCATCTACGCCGGGCCGCTGCTCACCGCCGCCGCCTACGGCCTGCTGATCGCCGCCGCCTTTGCCGTCGCCCCGCTCGCCCGCGCGCGCGACCTGCCTGCGGCACGCCTGCTGCGCGATACCGGCGAGGCGGCGCGCTGGCCGGGCTGGGGTCCAGCGGTGCTGATCGCGCTGGCGGGAGCGGGGATCGCCGGGCTCGCGGTCGGCCAGTCCGACAACCCCGAATTCGCCGCGATCTTCGTCGCCGCCGCGCTCGGCCTGCTCGCGCTGCTGACCGCGCTCGCGGCGCTGATCCGCTGGCTCGCCGCCCGCGCGTCGCGACCACGCGGCGTCCTCGCCCGCCTCGCGCTCGCCAATCTCCACCGTCCGGGGGCGCTGACCCGCCAGCTTGTCGTCGCGCTCGGCCTCGGCCTGACGCTGTTCGCCACGCTCAGCGTGATCGAGACCAACCTTGCCGGACAGCTCGACAAGTCGATCCCGACGCGCGCGCCGAGTTTCTTCGCGATCGACATTCCGACCGACGGCATCGACACCTTCCGCGCCCTTGTCGCGCGCACCGCCCCCGGCGCCACGCTGCGGACGGTGCCGTCGCTGCGCGGCCCGGTGACCGCGGTCAACGGCGTCCCTGTAGCGAAGTTCAAAGTGCCCGAGGATGCATGGATCCTGCGCGGCGACCGCGGCCTGAGCTACGCCGCCGCCTTCCCCGAACATAATGTCCTGACCGCGGGCAAGTGGTGGCCCGCCGATTACGCCGGGCCGCCGCTCGTCTCGATCGACCAGGACGCCGCGACCGCGCTCGGGCTCAAGATCGGCGACACGCTGACGATCGCGGTGCTCGGCGTCGACGTCACCGCGCGGATTGCCAGCTTCCGCAAGATCGACTGGCGCTCGTTCGGCTTCAACTTCGCGATCCTGTTTGCGCCGGGAACGCTTGAGGGCGCGCCGCACAGCTGGATGGCGACCGTCGCGATGCCGCCGGCCGACGAGAAAGCCTTCGCCGCCGCCGTCACCCACGACTTGCCGACGACGTCGCTGGTGCGGGTCAAGGACATCATCGGGCAGGTCGCGAGCGTCTTCGGGCAGTTGTCGGCGGCGGTTCGCGCGGCGGCGTCGGTGACCGTCGCCGCCGGCATCGCGGTCCTGATCGGCGCGCTCGCCGCGAGCCGACAGGCGCGGATCTATGACGCGGTGCTGCTCAAGGTCCTCGGCGCGACCCGCGGCCAGATCGTTGTTGCGACGCTGCTCGAGTACACCTTGCTCGCTGCCGTCGTCGCGGGCCTCGCGCTGCTGCTCGGGGCGGGGGCGGGGTGGTACGTCGTCACGCGGACGCTGCAGCTGGAATGGGCCCCGGCGTGGGGGCCAGTCGTCGCGACGGTGGGCGTCGGCGCGGTGGTCACTGTCCTGCTTGGGCTGGCGGGGTCGTGGGCGGCGCTGTCGGCGCGGCCGAACACGGTGTTGCGGACGCTTTAGCGGTCAGTTGATATCGACCAGGATACCGCGCAGGGCGGTAAGGATGCCGGCGCTGACGTTGCCGAAGTTGACAGCCGGATAATCGATCTTCGCCGCAGCGAGCTTCGCGACGAAATCTCCGGCGCGGACCGCACCATGCGGATTGACCAGATCGATCGGGATCTTCTTTTGGTATGCCACATAGGCACCGAGCTTGAACATCCCGGGCTCGGTATCGCCGATGCAATAACACCAGGTCGAACTTATCTGTTGCCAGTACAGGATCGAATATGTTCCGAAACTGCCACTGGTCGATTCGGGCATCGACTTTAGCTTGATTGCCTTTAGCGCGGTGCTAGAGCTATACTTGAGGCCGCGCTTGATTTGTTTGGCCATCGAATTGTTGATGCGCGAGAACGGGTGCGCAAGTTGGCTACGCCAGAATGTTGCGGGCGCGACGCCGCCTGGATGATCGACGAAGTGGCGTGAGTTGCAGGTGATGATCTCGACGTTTCGTAGACCTGGGTTGATGTCACGCCACGCCTTGATAAGCGCGATCATCGCCTGCGCGTTCCTGCCGCAAAGCGCGGTGTCGTTGCCGTGTCCCCATAACACCAATGTCGTCAGCCCCGCCACGACGGCTGGGACGACGGTGATGATGTCGGAGACGGCGTCGTGCGCCAGCGAATTCATCAGCGTGTCGGCCCGGATCTTATGGTCGGCCTCGGACAATATCTGGATCGACGGCATCGACTTTCCCCCTTGGATTTGGCAGCGATCTATCACGGAAGCGTTACGATTAACATCTTCGGGATAGGGTCGAGGCGGCACGGCCGCCTGCTTGAAAACTTGCTCTCAAGCGCCGATATCAGTGTTGTTCGGCATATTGCCGATCCAATGGAGACCATGATGGCCAACCAGTTCGATCCCCGCGCCGCCTACCCGCGCGCGACCGGGCCGGTCGCGGACGGCGTGACGTTCGACGCCGGGCTGCGCACGTATATGCTGTCCGTTTACAATTACATGGCGTCGGGCGTCCTGCTCACCGGCGTCGTCGCGCTGCTGTTCGCTCAGTCGGGTCTGGTCTACTCGCTGTTCAACGAGGCTGGCCGCCCGTCGCTGCTCGGCTGGGTCGCGATGATCGCTCCGCTCGGCGTCGTCCTGACGATGAGCTTCGGCATCAACCGCCTGTCCGAATTCAGCGTCAAGGCGCTGTTCTGGGGCTACGCCGCGATCATGGGCGTGTCGCTGTCGACGATCTTCCTGCGCTACACCGGCAGCTCGATCGCAGTGACGTTCTTCGCTACCTCGGCGTCATTCGCCGCGCTCAGCCTGTACGGCTACACGACCAAGCGCGATCTTGGCGCGATGGGCAAGTTCCTGATGATGGGCCTCGTTGGCCTCGTCGTCGCGATGCTGCTCAACGCGTTCTTCCCGTCAAACACCGCGTCGTTGATGATCTCGGCGGTCGGCGTGCTGTTGTTCGCGGCGTTGACGGTCTATGACACGCAGAAGATCAAGAACATGTACGACGTCGTCGGCAACAGCGACTTCCGCGGTAAGTCGATCGTTATGGGCGCGCTGACGCTCTATCTCGACTTCATCAACCTGTTCCTGTTCCTCCTCCGCTTCATGGGCGGCAACCGCAACTAGGCAGTTCGCGGCGATCTCGAAGGCCTCGCGGGAAACCGCGGGGCCCTTTTTTGTGTCGCCCCGCTCCAGCAAGAGTGGGGCAGGGGCTCGACGAGAGAGCCAGTCAACTCCTACTTTATCTCGAAGATCAGACACGACGACGTGCCGTGTGCGAGCACCTTGCCCGCAGCGTCGGTTAGCGTCCCGCGTACCGTCCCGACGCGCCGCCCGACGTTGATGACCTCGCCGCGCGCGGTGACCGGTCCGGTCGCGTGGGTGATCGCGCGGACGAAGGTGATGTTGATATCGATCGAGGTGTAGCCGATCCCGGCGCCGAGCACGGTATGAACCGCGCAGCCCATGCAACTGTCGAGCAGCGTCGCCGCATAGCCGCCGTGGACACTGCCGATCGGATTGTAATGCTCGGGGCCCGGCATGCCCTCGAAGACGATGTAGCCGGGGCCGGCTTCGACCCCGCGCATATTCATCAGCCCCCCGATCGGTGCCCCAGGGAGCGACCCGTCGATCATCCCGCGCATCAATTCGAGCCCGGTCATGGCACGGACGGCTTCGATGGGCAGCGGGGCGCGAGCGACGTCGGTCACGGCTTGTGCTGGCGGCTGCATCGCAAGCTATCCGAGTGAGTCGTGCAACATCGCCGTCGTTCGGCTCCACGCCAGATCGGCCGCCGCCTTGTTGTAGCGCTCGGCGGAGGTGTCGTTGTTGAAGGCGTGGTTGGCGTCGGGATAGACGAAGATCTCATACTTGACGTTCGCCGCCTTGAGCGCGGCTTCGTACGCCGGGATGCCCGCGTCGATCCGCTGGTCGAGGCCGCCGTAGTGGAGCAGCATCCGCGCCTTGATCGCGGGAACCAGCGCGACCGGCGGCTGCGGGCCGTAATACGCGACTGCCGCGCGCAGGCGCGCACCGGCGGCGCAGGCGACCGCGTTGACCATGCCGCCGCCCCAGCAGAAGCCGACTGTCCCGACCCGGGCGTTCGCGCCCCGGATCTTCGCCATATAGTCGAGCGTCGCGACGCCATCGGCGACCGTCGCGTCGCGGCCGAGTGCGCCGATCATCGCGCGCGCCTTGTCCTCGTCGGCGGGAGTGCCGCCGTCGGGCGAGAGAAAGTCGGGAGCGAGGACGATGAACCCTTCGAGTGCGAGCCGTCGCGCGACGTCGCGGATGTGCTCGGTCAGCCCGCGATTTTCGTGGATCACCATCACTGCGCCGAGCGTGAGCTTGTTGCTGACTGCCGGGCGGACGAGATAGCCGCTCAGGCGATGGACGGTGCCGCCGGGCCATTCGACCGTCTTGGCGATGACGCGCTTGTCGTCGGCGGCGACGATCGACGCGGCTGCCGGGGAGGACTCGATCAGCGGCAGGATCGCCGCCGCCGCCGCGGTCCCGCCCGCGAGACGCGCCAGCCCCGTCATCAGCGCGCGACGGTCGAGGCCCTCATGGGTGAAATGATCGTAGAGGTCGATCATCGCCTGGGTGATTTTCGGCGGGGTCATCGGATTTTCCTGTCGCGGACGGTCTCGAGTTGCATAGCATCAACGAGCAGTGGCTACATCTTGCCGCGCATCTCCGGCGGGAGCAACGCGTCGTCGATCTCGCGCGCGCGGATCGCAGCGGGGCGGTCGCGATGCCGGGCCGCATAAGTCGCGAGCGTTGGCCGATCCGTGATCATGCCAAAGGCGAGCCCGAAGCCGATCTGCCAGGTGACGTAGAGGTCGGTGGCGGAAAATCGGTTGCCGGCGATGAATTCGCGCCCGTCGACCGCGGTTTCGAGCGCATCGAGCGTTTCGGGGGTGCTCGCATAGCCGACCATCGCGCGCCGTTCGGGCGGCGGCACGAAGCCGAGCGATGCGTTGGTCATCGCCGGCTCGACACATCCGGCGGCAAAGAACAGCCAGCGGTAATAGGCGCCGCGATCGCTCGGCGCGGGGGCGAGCCCGGCGTCGGGAAAGGCGTCGGCAAGATAGGCGCAGATCGCCGCGACTTCGCTGACGACGACGTCGCCGTGCGTGATCACGGGGACCTTTAATATCGGATTGAGCTTCCGGAAGGCATCGGCCTTCATCGACGTCGCGTAGTCGAGGATTTCGGTCCGATACGGGGTCCCGACCTCCTCGAGCATCCACCGCACCATCCGTCCGCGCGATCGTGGATTAGTGTAGAAGACGAGCTCGGTCATGGTCGCAATCCCCCCAGGGTTCGGCGCAGCTTATCGCCGATGCGTGCGATCACCTATCGTCGATACGGCGTCAGCCGAAGCGCCCGGTGACATATTCGCGGGTGCGCTGCTCGCGCGGCTTAGTGAAGATGTCGGCGGTCGACCCAACTTCGACGACCTCGCCGATGTACATGAACGCGGTCTGGTCCGAGCAGCGCGCCGCCTGCTGCATCGAATGGGTGACGATGACGATGGTGAAATCGGCGCGCAGTTCGGCGATCAGCTCCTCGACCTTGGCGGTCGAGATCGGATCGAGCGCCGAGGTCGGCTCGTCGAACAGCAGCACCTCGGGCTTCACCGCGATCGTCCGCGCGATGCACAGCCGCTGTTGCTGGCCGCCCGACATGCCGAGCGCCGAGGTGTGCAGCCGGTCCTTCGCCTCGTCCCAAATCGCCGCCTTTTTCAGGCTCCACTCGACCCGCTCGTCCATCGCGCTCTTGCCGAGCCGCTCGTGGAGGCGAACGCCGAAGGCGATGTTCTCGTAGATCGTCATCGGGAACGGCGTCGGCTTCTGGAAGACCATGCCGATCCGCGCGCGCAGATCAGTCGGGTCGACCTTGGCGTCGATCAAGTTCTCGCCCTGCATCAGCACTTCGCCGGTCGCGCGCTGGCCGGGGTAAAGGCTGTACATCCGGTTGATCACGCGGAGCAGCGTCGACTTTCCGCACCCCGACGGGCCGATCAATGCGGTGACGCGCTTTTCGGGAAAGTCGAGGTTGACCGACTTCAGCGCGTGATTGTCACCGTAATAGAAGTCGAGATTTCGCGTCTTGATGAACGGCGCCGTCCCCGCAAGGGTGTCATGGCGGCCGACTGCCCCGGCGAGGCTCGACATTTCGGGCGTCTCGGCCATGATAATCTCCTAGCGCCGGCGGCCGACGGTCAATTGTGCGATGATGTTGATCGCCAGCACGCCGAGCGTGATCAACAGCGCCCCGGCCCAGGCAAGCTGGACGAGGTCTTCATACGGGCTCGACGCGAACTGATAGATCGCGACCGGCAGGCTCGCCATCGGCTTGCCGAGCGAGGTCGACCAGTTGAGGTTGCCGAGCGAGGTGAATAGCAGCGGCGCGGTCTCGCCCGCCGAGCGCGCGAGCGCGAGCAGGATACCGGTGAGCATGCCCGAACCCGCCGCACGCCAAGCGATCTGTGTCACGACCTTCCACTTCGGCGCGCCAAGTGCCGCCGCGGCTTCGCGTAGTGCGACCGGGACGAGCGACAGCATGTCCTCGGTCGTGCGGATGATGATCGGGATCGCGATAACGGCAAGCGCGACGCCGCCGGCGAACCCCGAATAGGTCTTCGTCGTCGCGACGAGGAGAACGTAGACGAACAGGCCGATCAGGATCGAGGGGGCCGACAGCAGGATGTCGCTGACGAAGCGCGTGACGTCGCCGAGCTTCGAGCCCTTGGCATATTCGGACAGATAGGTGCCGGCCAGAACGCCGATCGGTGTCGCGATCAGCATGCCGATGCCGACCTGGATCAGGCTGCCCACGATCGCGTTCGCGAGCCCGCCGTTTTCGCCGGTCGGGGCCATCGACGTCGTCAACACGCTCCAGCGGAGCGCCGGTGCGCCGCGCACGATCAGCGTCCACAGGATCGAGGCGAGCACCGCGAGCGACAGCAGTGCCGCTCCGGTGGCGAGCGCGGCGATGACGACGTTGGTCGCCTTGCGGGCAGAGGTCCGCGCGCTCATCAGCTCACCGCCCGGGGCGCGACGAGCGCGCGCGATGCCGCCAGCACGATGAACGAGATGATGAACAGCGTCAGGCCGAGGCCGAGCAGCGCGGCGAGCTTCATCGTTCCGGCTCCCGCCTCGTTGAATTCATTGGCGATCGTGCTGGCGATCGTCGACCCCTGCGCGAACAGGTTGGGCGAGAGGCGCGTCGCGTTGCCGATGACGAAGGTCACCGCCATCGTCTCGCCGAGCGCGCGGCCGAGGCCGAGCATGATCGCGCCGATCATCGCGCGACGGCCGTAAGGGACGGCGACGCTGCGGACGACCTCGAAACGCGTGCAGCCGAGGCCGTATGCCGACTCCTTGAGCACCACCGGGGTCGCGCCGAGGATCTCGACGAACATCGCGGTGATCAGCGGCAGGATCATGATCGCGAGCACGAGCCCTGCGGTGAAGATGCTGTTGCCGCCGCCGTAATCGAGGACCTTGTTGAGGCCGGGCACCGGCGCGGCGAGGTCGGCGACGTCGAGGACGAAGTGCGCCGCGAGCCACGGCGCGAGGATGAAGAACCCCCACATGCCGTAGATGATCGACGGGATCGCCGCGAGCAGCTGGATGGCGACGCCGATCGCGCGACGGAGCGGAACCGGAAGGATTTCGGTGAGGAAGTAAGCGACCCCGGTCGACAGCGGGACGGCGATAACGAGCGCAAGGATCGAACTGACGAGGGTGCCGTAGATCATCACCCCGGCGCCGAACTTCTCGTTCACCGAATCCCACACCGGCGACCAGAAGAAGCCGATGCCGAACGCCTTGAGCGCGGGCCACGCGCCGGTCGCGAGCATGAGGATGATTGCGCCAAGCAGCAGCAGGACGATCATCCCGCTGCCGATCACCGTCACCGAGAACAGGCGCTCGGGAACGCGCGACATCGGCATGCGCGCGACAACGGGGTCGCGGCTGGTCGTCGGACTGGTGGCCACAGCGTCGGGCATCGATACTCCAGGGGGGTGCGGCCGTGGCCGCACCCCGATCAGCCAGACGGGTTTACTTGGGCAGCGACGCGCCGGCGACGCCCTTCCAGGCGGCGCGAACTTCCTGAAGCGCGACCGGCGGCAGCGGCACGTAGCCGAGCTCGACGGCGGTCTTCGCGCCGTTCTTGAAGCTCCAGTCGAAGAAGGCGAGCGCGGCGCTCGTCTTCTTCGGGTCGGTCGGCTTGGCGGGGACGAGGATGTACGTCGCGCTGACGATCGGCCACGTGTTCGCACCGGGCAGGGCGAGCATGTTGGCGACGCCGTTCGGCGCGTGCGCCCAGTCGGCCTGGCTCGCGGCGGCAGTGAACGACGCCGGGGTCGGGTCGATGAACTTGCCGGCGGCGTTCGACAGCTTGGTCATCGTCAGCTTGTTGGCGAAGGCGTAGTTATATTCGACATAGCCGACGCCGCCGACGGTGTTCTTGACCGTGCCGGCAACGCCGTCATTGCCCTTGCCTCCCGAACCGGCGGGCCAGCTGAGGGTCTTGCCCGCGCCGAGCGACCAGCCCTTGGCGGCCTTGGTCATGTAGTTCGAGAAGATCGCGGTCGTGCCGCTCGAGTCGGAGCGGTAGACCGGCGTGATCGGCATCGGGCGCAGCGTCACGCCCTTGTTGAGCGCGACGATCGCGGGATCGTTCCACTTAGTGATCTTGCCTTCGTAGATCGCGCCGATGACGTCGGGTGTCAGCTTGAGCTGGCCGCTGGCGACGCCGGGGAGGTTGACGATCATCACCGCCGAACCGATCACCGCGGGAAACTGGACCAGCCCGTTCGAGCTGATGTCCTCGGCCTTCATCGGGTCGTCCGAAGCGCCGAAATCGACCGTGCGCGCCTTGATCTGCGTCTGCCCGCCGCCCGAACCGATCGCCTGGTAGTTGAGTGCGTTGCCGGTGGCGGCCTTATACGCCGAGCCCCACTTGGCATACAGCGGAGCGGGAAAAGTGCCGCCCGCGCCGGTGATGTCGGCGGCGAATGCGGTGGTGCTGATGACGGCGCTGGCCAGCAGAAGCGCGGCGCGCGTGAATCGGGCGGTCATGCGAAACCCTCAAAATTTCCTGAACCAGCAGTGGCTCGGTTACCATCTGGCAGCAATAGATGACGGTTCGGTGACATAACGGTTCAGGAATGATGTATTGCGCGCCGATTGCGGCGGGGCAGGCTCGCAACCTCCCATCGCCGGTCTGCCGATCTCAGCCGCGCGCGATCACGGGATTTCGACGGTGATCGTTCCGCGATGCTCGTAGGCCGCGCCGCGCGACATCGACCGCGCGAGCGACATCATCAGGATCGTGTCGCCACCCGCCGCCAGCGCCGTCGGCCCGACATCGTCCCACAAGTGGTTGCGCAAATATCCGGGAATCGCGGCTGCCGGGGTCAACGGATAGGCGGCGGCGAGCAGGTCGAGCTGGGCATCGTCGTCGGCGACGTCGCCGGTCAGGTCGCCAACCCGCTCGAGAAGGCACTTGCTCGCGATCGGAGTGCCGCTCGCGTCACGCATGCACGTCATGATCAGCCCGTCGACGACCTCCGCGCGCTGACGAACGACACCGTTAAAGATGCTGAAGACGAAAGTGCCGGTGGTGACGTCGGTCGCGACGCCGAACAATTTATTCTGCAGCGGCATCGCCCACCCGACGTAGCGGATGTCCATCACCCCGAGGCGGAAACTCATCCGCCCGTCGTCCGAGCAGCGCAGGACGATGTGATCGTGGATGAACTGGCCGGGGGCTTCGGACGAGGGGCGGGTCGTCCGCCAAAAGCCCTCGTAGCTCGCGCCGTGCGCCCGGATCGCCGCCGACTCCGCGAGCATCGGCAGCGGCACCCAGTCGGCGAAACCGCGCGCAGACGATGCCGCCGGTGCTGCGACGACGCCAAACTTGGCGGCCAGCCCGACGACCCCGGCATCCCAGTCGTGGAGCGTGAAGCCTCGGTGACGTTCGGCGATGCGCGTGGTCAGCCGCGCTAGGTTGTGCGCCGACGGTGTGACGCTTCCCGAACACCAGCGGCTGACCAGCGACTTGTCGACGCCGACGTCCGCAGCAAATTGCCCGCGACTGATCGACAACGCCTTGAGCACCAGTTCGAGTCCATCGGAGAACACCGTCGCCATTCGCCTCGTTTCGCAGATGCAACGGATGCTCGCAACTGGCTTCGCACAAGGTCTCGCACTGCAATGCACAAAGTTGCACGCGAGTTGTTTGCCGGTGCGCGCGGTGCTGCATCTTATTGCAAGGGGCCCGAAGGCCTAACGCCCGCATCGCAGGTGACACCCTTGTTGCCGCGGGGGACTTCCATGACACTTCGTCTTCTTGTCGCGTTCGGCACGGCATTGTCGATCACCGCCGCGCTGGCCGTTCCAGCCGCGGCGCGCATCGTCCAGTTCACTGTCACCGGCAATATTACCACGGGTGACGACAGCGGGACCGACTTCCTCGGCGCGCAGGTGATCAACAATGTCTTCGTCGAGTCGTTCGGTCCCGGAAATTTCTTCGGCACGTCGGGCGCGCTCGGCGGCAAATCGGTCGTATTTCGCTTGCTCTACGATACCGGTAGCCCCGTTTTGCCCGTCCCGACGGGCGGGGTTTTCGACGACCCGAACGGCAATTGGGCCTATGCGCTGTCGCCGGTCGTCACCGTCGGCGGAATACCTCGCGACTTCATCGATATCGTCCCGGGCACATTCATCAACGCCGCTACCGCAATGCTCGGCGTAATCGACGGCGCTCCCGACGGGCTCACCGGCAGCTTCACCAACCTGACGTATTCGGGCAACGTCTACAGCGATTACCGCAGCAGCAGCTTTGCCTTCACCGCCGCACTGCCGCCGGGGTTCTTCTCGACCGACACGATCCTGCCCGGGGCGCTCCCCACGCCGCGTTACGGCTTTACCCACGGCACCGCGACCGGGACGGGAAGCTTCGCCTTCTACCGGCAGACATGCTTCCTGACGTGCTCGCTGAAGACGGCGACTGCGAGCTTCGAAGTCACCAACATCAGCTTCGCCGCCGTCCCGGAACCGACGGTCTGGGCGATGTTGCTGGCCGGATTTGGCTTCGTCGGCGCAATGGCGCGACGCAACCGGGGAGCCGCGATCGTCGCGGCTTAGCGGCACCGGTGTCCCCGCGCGGTGACCCGGCGCGCGGGGACAGTCCTGATGTTTCGACTTGCGGACCCCAACCCCGCTTGATCGCAACTATAGCTGCGGCTTTTGGACTGACCTACGTCACACCAGAACGGTTGTTACGCTGCCAATAAGGCTATGATGCTGGTCAGATTCAGGATCGCCGGACCAATGAGTCGTTGTAGAGCTCCCCGCTTTTGCGGTGATGACAGCAAGTCGAGTGGCTTCTCAGCCCTCGACCAACACCCCATGCCGCTTCTTCCCCGCCGACACCTTCGCCGGGGCGCTGACCAGCATCGCCTCATCGGTCACCGCGACCCCGTCGACCCGCGCGCCGCCGCCACGGACCAGCCGCCGCGCGTCGCCCTTCGACGCGGCGAAACCGAGCCCGATCAGCGCGTCGAGCAGCGAGACCTCGCCCGCGATCGCAAAGCTCGGCAGGTCGTTGCCCGCATCCCCGGCGAATGTCGCGCGCGCGGTCTCCGCCGCCGCAACCGCCGCCGCCTCGCCCCGGCACAGCGCAGTCGCGGCGTTGGCGAGCGCGATCTTCGCGGCGTTGATCTCCGCGCCCGGCAGCGCCTCGAACGCCTCGATCTCGTCGAGCGGCAGGTCGGTGAACAGCCGCAGGAAGCGCCCGACGTCGGCGTCGTGGGTGTTCCGCCAGAACTGCCAATAGTCGTACGCGGGAAGCGAATCCTCGTGGAGCCACACCGCCCCCGCCGCGGTCTTGCCCATCTTCGCGCCGTCGGCGGTGGTGATCAGCGGCGTCGTCAGCCCGAACGCGGGCTTGGCGTCGACGCGGCGGATCAGGTCGGTGCCGTTGACGATATTCCCCCACTGGTCGGACCCGCCCATCTGGAGCGAGCAGCCGGTGCGGCGCGACAGCTCGAGGAAGTCGTACGCCTGGAGGATCATGTAGTTGAATTCGAGGAAGCTCAGCGGCTGCTCGCGGTCGAGGCGGAGTTTGACCGAATCGAAGGTCAGCATCCGGTTGACGCTGAAATGCCGCCCGATGTCGCGGAGGAACGGGATGTACGCGAGTCCGTCGAGCCAGTCGGCGTTGTTCAGCATCACCGCCGCGTTCGGGCCCTCGAAGTCGAGGAAACGCTCGAAGATACGGCGGATGCTCGCCATGTTGGCGGCGATCCGCGCATCGTCGAGCAGCTGCCGCCCCTCGTCCTTGCCCGACGGATCGCCGACCTTGGTCGTCCCCCCGCCCATCAGCACGACCGGCTTGTGGCCAGATTGCTGGAGGTGGCGGAGCATCATGATCGAGACGAGATTGCCGACATGAAGCGACGGCGCGGTGCAGTCGTAGCCGACGTAAGCGGTCACCGGCCCCGCGAGCGCGGCGGCGTCCAGCGCGGCGGCATCGGTGATCTGGTGGACGAAGCCGCGTTCGTCCAAGGTGCGGAGAAAGGTGGAGGCGTGGGTCATGGTGAAATTGGCCTAAAGCATCCGCAAACATTCGTCATCCCTGCGAAAGCCGCGGTGACGGCGATCGAAAGAAGTGGGTGATGCTCGCAGTCGGACTCATGTCGGGAACGTCGATGGACGGGATCGATGCGGCGTTGATCGAGACCGACGGGGTCGACGCGGTCCGCCGGATCGCGTTCTCGACCGAGGCGTATGACGAAGCCTTCCGCGCCCGGTTGCGCGGCGCAATGACGGCTGCGCTGGCGATGGCCGCTCCCGGGCCGCACGCCGAAATCGACAGCGTCGCCCGCGAACTGACCGAGCGGCATGCGGCGGCGGTGACGGCGTTGCTCGACGAAGCGGGGGTCGAGGCAGGCACCGTCGACGTCGTCGGCTTTCACGGCCAGACGATCGCGCACCGCCCCGACCGCCGCTGGACGTGGCAGATCGGCGACGGCGCGCTCCTCGCCCGGCTGACCGGGATCAAGGTCGTCAGCGACTTCCGCTCGGCCGACGTTGCCGCGGGCGGGCACGGCGCGCCGCTCGCTCCCGCGTATCACCGCGCGCTCGTCGCCGGGCTGGGGTCGGAGCCGGTCGCGGTGCTCAATCTCGGCGGGGTCGGGAATATCACGTGGTTCGGAGCGGGCAGGGGTGACGCCGCGAAGGCGTGGGGCAGCTTCGACACCGGGCCGGGCAATGCGCTGATCGACGACTGGGTCCGCGCGGGCAACGGCTCGAGTCACGATGCGGGAGGCGCGCTCGCCAGCAGCGGCCAAGTCCACGAGCAGGTCGTCGATGCGATGCTCGACCTCGACTGGTTCGACCTGCCGGGGCCGAAGTCGCTCGACCGCGCCGACTTCGGCCTCGGCGCGGTGCGCGGACTGAGCCTCGCCGACGGCGCCGCGACGCTGACCGCCTTCACCGCGGCGACGGTAGCGCAGGCGCTCCGCCACGTCGCCGACCGCCCGGCGCGGCTGCTGGTGACGGGGGGCGGGCGGCATAATCCGGCGTTGATGGCGATGCTGGCGGAGCGGACCGGGCTGCCGGTCGCGCCGGTCGAAGCGGTTGGGTGGGACGGCGACGCGCTCGAGGCGGAGGCGTTCGCCTATCTCGCGGTGCGGGTGTTGCAGGGTCTGCCGACGAGCTGGCCCGAGACGACGGGGGTGCCGGTGGCGACGGGGGGCGGCCAACTCTCCTCCCCCTCCCCTTTAGGGGAGGGGCCGGGGGTGGGGGTGTCGCACCGGACTTAGTGTTGGAGACACCGCTAATCTAAACCCCAGGCGCGGAACTGCCCCACCCCCGGGCCGGCGCAAGCGCGCCGTCTCTCGCCCCTCCCCTGAAGGGGAGGGGAAGGAGCTAGCGGTCCGCGCTCAGCCTTTTGTCGAGATACGCGTCCACGACCCCCATCAAATCTGGCATCTCGTGTTCGAAGAAATGGTTCGCCTTGGGGATCGTCTCGTGGTCGATCGTGATGTGGCGCTGGGTCTTGAGCTTGTCGACGAGCTTCTGGACGCTGGCGCCGGTGACGACCTCGTCGGCCTCGCCGTCGACGATGATCCCCGACGACGGGCACGGCGCGAGGAAGGTAAAGTCGTACATGTTCGCCGGCGGGGCGATCGAGATGAAGCCCTTGATCTCGGGGCGGCGCATCAACAGCTGCATGCCGATCCACGCGCCGAAGCTGAAGCCTCCAACCCATGTCGTCGACGCCTCGGGGTTGAACTGCTGCATCCAGTCGAGCGCGGATGCGGCGTCGCTCAGCTCACCGATGCCATTGTCGAACACGCCCTGGCTGCGGCCGACGCCGCGGAAGTTGAAGCGCAGCGTCGCGAAACCGCGGCGGACGAAGGTGTTGTACAGCGCCATCGCGATCGGATGGTTCATCGTCCCCTGCTGCGGATGCGGCTGGAGGATGATTGCAACCGGCGCGCGGGCGCGGCTGGCGGGCTGGTAACGGCCTTCGAGACGGCCCTCGGGACCGGGGAAAATGACTTCGGGCACTGGCGGAACCTGCGGAATTTGAAATGGGTGCGCGTAGGCGCGGACATTTCCTATATATGGACGCGCCGTAAAGTCGCAAACGTAAACCCGTTCCGGAGCCCGCTTGACGCCAATCTATCTCGACTGGGCCGCAACCGCGCCGATCGACCCCGCCGCGATCGACGCGATGGCCGATGCCGCGCGCGTTTGGGCGAACCCGTCGTCGGTCCATCGCGCGGGCCGGCGGGCGCATGGTCTGCTCGAAGCGGCGAGGGGGGATGTTGCGGCGGCGCTGGGGTGCCCGGCACGGTCGATCGTGTTTACCGGCGGCGGGACCGAGGCGCTCGGGCTGGCGCTGGCGCAGTCGCCGCAGCGGCTGATTTCGGCGGTCGAGCACGATGCGGTGCGGGCGCAGGCTCCGGGCGCTGGGGTGATCCCGGTCGATGCAAACGGGGTGGTCGACCTTGCCGCGCTCGATGCGATGCTGGCGACCGTCGATCGCCCGCTTGTCGCGGTGATGCACGTCAATAACGAGACCGGTGTGATCCAGCCGGTCGCCGAGGTCGCCGAGATGGTCGCAGCGCGCGGCGGCACGCTGCTCGTCGACGCGGTCCAGTCGGCGGGGAAGCTGCCGTTGCCGCAAGCCGATTACGTCGCGGTGTCGGCGCACAAGCTCGGCGGGCCGCCGGGAGTCGGCGCGCTGATCGTCCGCGATCATGTGGCGGCGATCGCAAAAGGCGGCGGCCAGGAGCGGGGGCAGCGTGCGGGAACCGAGAACCTGCCGGGGATCGCCGGGTTCGCCGCCGCGCTCACCGCTCGCGCGACCGATCCCATGTGGGTCGACCGGGCCACCGAACTCCGCGACCGCCTCGAAGCGCAACTGCCGGGGGCGGTGATCCACGGCGCGGGAACAGCGCGCCTTGGGACGATCGCGTGCATCGGCCTCCCCGGGGTCGCGGCGATGACGCAGCTGATGGCGCTCGACCTCGCCGGCTTCGCGGTCAGCGCCGGGGCAGCGTGCTCGTCGGGCAAGGTCAAGACGAGCCACGTTCTCGGCGCGATGGGCGTTGGCGCGAGCGCGGCGGGGGAGGCGATCCGCGTCAGTCTCGGCTGGACGACGACCGCGGCGGACGTCGACGCCTTCGCCGCGGCGTGGCGCGCGATGGCCGACCGGCTGGGGCGGCGCGCGGCATGACCCGCCCGATCTACCTCGATTATGCCGCGACGACGCCGCTCGATCCGGCGGTGCTCGCGGCGATGCAGCCGTGGCTTGCGGACAGGTTCGGCAATCCGCATTCGCCGCATCTGTGGGGCTATGAGGCCGACGCGGCGATCGAGGTGGCGCGCGGGCAGGTCGCGGCGCTGCTCGGCGCTGCGGTGGAGACGGTGTCGTTCACCGGCGGGGCGACCGAATCGGTCAACTGGGCGCTCAAGGGGATGATGACCGCGCCGGGTCAGGCGCGGCGGCGGCTGGTGACGCTCGCGACCGAACATAGCTGCGTACTGGAGACCGCGCGCTGGCTCGAAAGCATCGGCTGCGCGCTGACGATCGTCGGGGTGCGGCCCGACGGGATCGTCGATTTGGCGGCACTCGACGCGGCGATGGGCGACGACGTTGCGCTGGTCTCGGCGATGCTGGTCAACAACGAGACAGGGGTGATCCAGCCGGTTGCGGCAATTGCCGACATTGCCCACTCTGCTGGTGCGCTGATGCACTGCGACGCGGCGCAGGGGTTCGGCAAGGTCGACTGCACCGCGATCGGCGTCGACCTGCTCAGCCTGACCGCGCATAAGATCTACGGCCCGAAGGGCGTGGGCGCGCTATACCGGCGGGCGGGCGTCGCGCTGACCCCGCTGCTCCACGGCGGCGGGCAGGAGGATGGGCGGTCGGGCACCTTGTCGCCTGCGCTGTGCGTCGGGCTCGGCACCGCGGCGGCCATCGCGGGCGAGCGCATCGCCATCGACGCCGCGCATGCCCGCGCTTTGTGGGACCGGCTGCTCGGCGGTCTCGACGTCGCGTACCGCGTCAACGGCTCGCTCACCGACCGCTGGTTCGGCACGCTCAACCTCGGGTTCCCCGGAGTCGACCCGGCACGGCGTTTCGCCGCCGTCCGCGACCTCGCCGTCTCGACCGGGTCGGCGTGCGCGAGCGCGAACGGCCGCCCGAGCCATGTCCTCGCGGCGATGGTCGGCTCGGTCCCCGGGCTGCGGATCGGCTGGGGGCGCTTCACCACCGACGCCGAGATCGACACTGCCGCTACCGTCTTGACCGCCGCCGCGCGCCGCCTCCATAGCCGCGCCGCATGAGACCCACCAAAGACCTCGCGCAATGACGCTCGTCCGCTTCGTCTCCGCCGACGGCAAGCGTGTCGTCGAGGCCGAGGCTCCGGCAGGCACCCGCCTGCTCGACCTCGCGCAGAACAACGATCAGCCGCTCGAGGGCGCGTGCGAGGGGGCGATGGCGTGCTCGACGTGCCACGTGCTGATCAAACCGGAAGATTTCGACCGGCTGCCGAAAGCGACTGCCGAGGAGGAGGACATGCTCGACTTCGCTTACGGGGCGTCGCGAACCTCGCGGCTGGCGTGCCAGATCTGGCTGACCGACGACCTCGCCACGCTCGAGGTCAAGATGCCCGCCGCGAGCCACGACATGACCGGGCGCTAGGCACCGCTGGTCCCCGGCCGGGTGCAGCCGAAGCTTGCGTCGCGCCGCCGCCTCGCCCATATCGGTCGCGGGAGTCGGGCGGGCAGAGTTATCGCCAACCCGGTCAGGTCCGGAAGGAAGCAGCCGTAACGAATCCGCTCTGGGTCGTTCCCGGCTCCCACCCAACGCCGTTGCAACCGACTGCCGAAGGCTTCACCACTGCGCCATGAGTGAGCTGTTCGCCGCCGCCGCCGAAGCCCCCGCCGCTCCCCCGGCGGTCGAATATCGCGTCCTTGCCCGCAAGTACCGCCCCGGTGACTTCGCATCGCTGCTTGGGCAGGAGGCGATGGTGCGGACGCTCGGCAATGCCATCGCGCGCGGGCAGCTGGCGCAGGCGTGGCTGCTGACCGGCGTCCGCGGGGTCGGCAAGACCTCGACCGCGCGGATCATCGCCAAGGCCTTGAACTGCATCGGCCCCGACGGCACCGGCGGGCCGACGATCGCGCCGTGTGGTGTGTGCGAGCCGTGCGTCGCGATCGCCGCCGGGCGCCACATCGACGTCATCGAGATGGACGCCGCGTCGAACACCGGGGTCGACGACGTCCGCGAGATCATCGAGGCGGTGCGCTATGCCAGCGTCTCGGCGCGCTACAAGATCTACATCGTCGACGAAGTCCATATGCTGTCGAAGAACGCGTTCAACGCGCTGTTGAAGACGCTCGAGGAGCCGCCGCCGCACGTCAAGTTCATCTTCGCGACGACCGAGGTCGGCAAGCTGCCGGTCACCGTCCTGTCGCGCTGCCAGCGCTTCGACCTGCGCCGCATCCCGAGCGAGATGCTCGCCGACCATTTCGCGCGGATCGTCGCGCTTGAGGATGCGACCGCCGAGCCCGAGGCGCTGGCGCTGATCGCGCGCGCGGCGGAGGGGTCGGTCCGCGACGGGCTGTCAATCCTCGACCAGGCGATCGCGCATGGTGCCGGAGCGATCACCGCGGTCGCGGTCCGCGACATGCTCGGCCTGTCCGACCGGGGGGCGGTTCGCTCGCTGATGGCGCTGCTGCTCGCGGGCGAGGCGGCGTCGGCGCTGTCGGCGTTCAAGGACAGCTACGACCTCGGCACCGACCCGGCGCAGGTCGTCCAGGAGCTGCTCGAACTCGTCCACACGATCACCCGCTTCAAGGTCGCCGACGCCGACGACGCGGCGATGAGCGCCGAGGAGCGCGCGGTCGTCCGTGACTGGGCGACGCGGCTGTCGTTCCCCAACCTCCACCGCTTGTGGCAGCTGCTGCTCAAGGGGCTGGCCGAGGTTCACGCCGCGCCGGTGCCGGTGCAGGCGGCCGAGATGGCGCTGCTTCGGATCATTCATGCGAGCTCGCTGCCCGATCCGGGGGAGCTCGTCCGCAAGCTGACCGAGCGTGGGGAGGATGGGCATGCCGCGCCCGCCCTTCCACACGCCGCGCCCGCTGCTCAGGGTATTTCCGCACTTTCAGCCGTCATCCCGGCGCAGGCCGGGACCCATCTCGCCACCGGCACGGCTCGCGGAGATATGGGTCCCGGCCTGCGCCGGGATGACGAAAGGGGGGAGGGATCGTCCGCTCGATCGCCAATTGCGCCGCCAGCGGCAAGTGCACCGCCTGCGCCATTCCCCACGCTCCCCACCGACTATCCCGGTCTCGTCGCGTTGATGGAGGAGTCGCGCGAACCGCGCCTCGCGCACGTCCTCCACGACGTCGTCCGGCTGGTCGATTACGCTCCGCCGACCCTGACGATCGTCGCGCCGTCCGACCTCGGCCCCGGCTTCGCGCAGCAACTCATGCTCGCGCTCGGCAAGGCGACGGGAGGCACGCGCTGGACGGTGACACTGGCGCGCGACGGCGGCGCGCCGACGCTCCACGAACAGGCCGAGGCGCGGATCCAGGCGACGCGCGACGCGGCGATGGCCGACCCGCTCGTGCGGCAGATCCTCGCGGCATTCCCCGATGCGACTTTGCTTGGTATCGATGCCGCCGACCCCGACGATTTACCGCACAGGAATTCAGCCGATGCCTAACATGGACGACATCATGAAGATGGCGCAGGGCCTGCAGGCCGACATGGCCAAGGCGCAGGCGAGCCTCGACGGGATCGAGGTCGAGGGCGCGGCGGGCGGCGGTCTGGTCAAGGTCCGCGCGACCGCGAAAGGCCGCATCATCGGCGTCGACATCGACCCGTCGCTGCTCAACACCGCCGACAAGGACATGCTCGAAGACCTGATCGTCGCTGCGTTCAACGACGCCAAGGGCAAGGCCGATGCCGTCGGACACGCCGAGATGCAGAAGATGACCGCCGGCCTGCCGCTGCCGCCGGGGTTCAAGCTGCCGATTTGAGTTGCGGAAAGCGCATCACAGCCGCACATTGCTTTCATGCGTTACAATATCTCAGAACGGATGCGGGATTCGGGACCATCAGTGGTACGCGATGGTAAGACCGGCAAGTTCGTTGTGGTTTCCCCAAAGAAGGAAGGCATATCGGACGAGGCATTCGCACGCGGCAAAGCTGCCGCAAATGCGCGCCTTGCTACGTTCATAAAAACCAAGGCTTGACAGCTAGCCATGGCTGATCCGCGTTTCGGCGTTGTCTTCAAGCAATTCTATGATGGTGAACCTGACGAGGTTCGCGGACTCGTTGCTTACGGGCTGTACAAGATTGCCAAGCGCGAGTGGACCGAGACGTTTTACGAGAACAAAGGGGTTGCGCCCGAACGTTCGGATGTCGTCGCCTACACTTCGACTTGGACACCCGCAATGATTGCGGGAAAGCAGACGCAGGCCGATGCTATTCTCGATGACTACGGCCGCTCGCTGGTCGACGCAGCGCGGCCCACGATCGTAGAGACGGCGTTAAGAGGATCTTTAGGGCGGACGATTGGAATTAACATCTTTTCAGCGTTTCTCTACACGCTGATCCTTATCGGTCTCGTAGTAGTTTTGCGTTATTCAGGCGTCGACTTACTTGCACTTGCTGGGACTGTTCGCTAACCCGCCAGGCACCCGTCGATCGCGTCGCGCCGCACGACCCCGATCCGCCGCTCGATCGCGCGGGCGTGGCGCTTGACCGCGCCGTGGAGGGCGGCGGCGTCGCGCTTGATCGGCTGCGGCAGGATCGCGGCGATGCGCGAGGCTTGCGCCGGGCTCAGCCGGGCGGCGCTGACCCCGAAATAATGCTGTGCCGCGGCCTCGACGCCGTAGATGCCGGGGCCGAGTTCGGCGATGTTGAGATAGACCTCCATGATCCGCGGCTTGCCCCACATCGCCTCGATCAGGACGGTGAAATATGCCTCGAGCCCCTTGCGGAGGTACGAGCGGCCCGGCCAGAGGAAGGCGTTCTTCGCGGTCTGCTGCGAGATCGTCGACCCGCCGATGACCTTGCGCGACGTCGCATTCTTTTCGGCGGCGTGCTCGATCGCGCCGAAATCGAAGCCGTGGTGCGAGCAGAAGGTCGAATCCTCGGCCCCGATCACCGCGCGCGGCATCGCGGGCGCGATCTGGTCGAGCCGCGCCCAGCGGCGCTCGACATGCTGCCCGGCGAGCGCGTCGCGGATCATCGGCACGGTGAACGGCGGGTCGATCCAGCGGTAGGCGAGCGCCCACGCGACCGCGAACAGCACGGCGACGATAGCCACGGTGACGAGCTTGCCGAGGAGCCAGCCGACCGTTCGCACAACTCGGCTCCCCTAACTACGCGGGGCTATTGGGCGACAGCCTCGGGTGGCGTCAAGGCGGGTTGCGCCAAGACGGCGAGCGCGGCGGTTGCTGCAGCAATTCCGGTGGCGTGCGCGCCGTGCGCGGTGCCGACGTCGTCGTGTTCGCCCGCTTCTCCGGCAAAGAACAAACGGCCCGCGACCGGCTCGACAATGGCGCGGCGCGCGTCACGACGGCCGGGGCGGGCGTGGCTCCATGCGCCGGCGACGAACGGTTCGGCGCGCCAGCCGCTGACGGCGAGCGGGCGCAGGCGTGGGCGCCAGTCCGACCCGAGCAACCCGCACAACTCGGTGATCATCGCGTCGATCGCCGCCGCCGGGCCAGCGGCGGCGAGGTCGGCGGCGTAGGGACCGCCGAAATAGCTTTCGATCACGGGCCAGCCGAACGGGCGAAGCCGGTGGCTGGCCGAGCATAATGCGCGCGGATGCCCGCGAAGGTGGCCGTCGACAGGGAAGTCGGTCGGCCCGTCGATGTGGAGGAAGACCTTGCCGACGTCGCCGAGCGGCAGGTCGCCGGCGGCGGCGAGGTGGCCGGGCAGTTCGGGGGTGAAAGCGATCCGGGTGAGGACGGCGGTTGAGACGGTGACGATCGCCGTCGCTGCCTCGACGACCCCGGCGGACGTCGTCACGCGGACCGCATCGCTGCCGACCGCGATCGCTGTCACTGCCGTGTTCCGCCGGATATCGAGCCCGACGGCCAATGTCGCGACGGCGGTTCCAAGCCCCTCGCGGACGCGCCAATTATTGTCCGAGGCGGCGGCATCGAAGGCGGCATGGTCGTGGAGCGAAACCGCCCTCGCCGCGACGCCGTCGAGGTAGCCGACGACGGCGTCGACTGCACCCGCCCAGTCGCCAGCAGCGGGAAGGGCATCGGCGAGCGGCACGTCGGGCAAGGTGGCCCGCCGCTCGACCTGCTCGTCGAACGCAGCAAACGCCGCGCCGAACGCCGCCTGGTCGGCAGGCGGAAAGCCGAGATCGCGCCATTGCGTGTCCCAGCGCGCGGGCGAGCGGTCGACGGTCAGCCCTGCCGCCTCGGCCACCGCAGTCCATGGATTGCGCTCGCCGGAATGCAGCCAGCCGCAGCCGAGATCGAGCGCGTAGCCCTCACGGATGACGGTATGCGCGCGCCCGCCGACCCGATCGCCGGCTTCAAGGACGACGACGCTCGCGCCGCCGTCGGCCAGCCGCCGGGCGGCGGCGAGGCCGGCGGCGCCTGCGCCGACGATGACCGCGTCGAAGGCGATGTTACGCCGGCTCGGGCAGCAGCCGCCGCTCGCCCGCCAGCGTCCGCATCGCGCGCTGGAGCTTGTCGAAGGCACGGACCTCGATCTGGCGGACGCGCTCGCGGCTGATGCCGTATTGCTGCGACAGTTCCTCGAGCGTCTCGGGGTCGTCGATCAGGCGGCGCTGCGTCAGGATGTGCTTCTCGCGGTCATTCAAGTCGCTCATCGCGTCGACCAACAGCTCATGCCGCTGGGTCTTTTCCTGCTCGTTGGCGACGATCTCGTCCTGGATCGGGCCGGTGTCGGTCAGCCAGTCCTGCCACTCGCCCTCGCCCTCCTCGCGCAGCGGCGCGTTGAGACTGGTGTCGCCGCCCATCGCCATACGGCGGTTCATCGAGATGACTTCGGTCTCGGTGACACCCAACGTCGTCGCGATCTTGGTGACGTCGGCCGGCTTCATGTCGCCGTCCTCCATCGCGTTAATCTTGCCCTTCATCCGGCGGAGGTTGAAGAACAGCTTCTTCTGGTTGGCGGTGGTGCCGATCTTGACGAGGCTCCACGACCGCAGGATGAATTCCTGGATCGAGGCGCGGATCCACCACATCGCATAGGTCGCAAGGCGGAAGCCGCGTTCGGCGTCGAACTTCTTGACGCCCTGCATCAGCCCGATGTTGCCTTCGGAGATCAGCTCGGCGACCGGCAGGCCATAGCCGCGGTAGCCCATCGCGATCTTGGCGACGAGGCGCAGGTGGCTCGTCACCAGCTTGGCGGCGGCGTCGGGGTCCTGATGCTCGGCCCAGCGCTTGGCGAGCATATATTCCTGCTCGGGGGCGAGCAGCGGAAACTTACGGATTTCGGACAGATAGCGATTGAGTCCGGCCTCGCCCCCCATCGTCGGGATCGAGGTCTTGGCGGGAAGATTCTTCGTCGTGGCCATAAGGCTCCCTTGCCGGTCGTTCACAATGAAAGACGACCGATTAAGTCCACTATATCGCGCGGCAGGTCGGAATGGAACGAAAGTTTTTCTTGGGTGACAGGATGAACGAACCCTAGCGTCGCCGCGTGGAGCGCCTGGCGGGCGAAACCAAGCTCCGACAGAACGGCCCGATGCGGCTTCAGGGTCCGTCCGTAAGCCGGGTCGCCGATGAGCGGATGACCGATCGATGCCATGTGAACCCTGATCTGATGCGTCCTGCCGGTTTCCAGCCGGCACTCGATCTTCGCTGCGTCGGCCAGCGGCGTTACAGTGCGATAGTGTGTCACGGCATGCTTGCCCCGACCTTCAGCGACGATCGCCATTTTCTGGCGATTGGCCGACGACCGCGCGAGCGAACCGGTCACTGTCCCGGCGGCGGGGACAGGCTGGCCGCCGACGATCGCGACATAGACCCGCTCGATGGTATGCGCGGCGAACTGACGCGACAGCGCTTCGTGCGCCGGGTCGGTCTTGGCGACGACGAGCAGTCCCGACGTGTCCTTGTCGATGCGGTGGACGATGCCGGGGCGCGCGACCCCACCGATCCCCGACAGCCGCCCGGCGCAGTGGTGGAGGAGCGCGTTGACCATCGTCCCGTCGAGATTGCCCGCCGCCGGGTGGACGACGAGACCGGCGGGCTTGTCGACGACGAGCAGGTGATCGTCCTCGAAGACGATCGTCAGCGGGATGTCCTGCGCCACCGCGTCGGGCGTGGTCGCGGGCGGCACGACGACGGTCAGCGCATCGCCCGGAGCGACCTTGCGCGCCGGATCGCGCTGGTGCGCACCGTTCGCGCCGGTCACCTGCCCCGCGCCGATCAGCGCCTTCAACCGCTCACGCGACATCGTCGGGATCAGCACGGCAAGCGCGCGGTCGATCCGCCACCCCGCCATTTCGGGCGTGACGGTAACCGCCACTGCTGTCGACATTTCTTCCCCCATCGCTTAGCCGATGTCGGGATGAAGATGGCGATTGCAAGCACCGCGCTGGTTTCGATCCTCGACCATGCTCGCCGCGCCACACCTGCCGAAGCGTGCGGCATCGTCTTCGGCGACGCCGCGATCGACGCTGCCGAGGCCGCGACCAACGTGGCGGCGCATCCCGAACGCGCCTTCGAGATCGACCCGGCGGCATTGCTCCGCGCGCATCGCAGTGCCCGAGCGGCGGGGCGCAAGGTGCTCGGCTGGTATCATTCGCATCCGAACGGCTCGACCGAGCCGTCGCGGACCGACGCCGCGCGCGCGGTCGAGGATGGCAGGCTGTGGCTGATCGCGGCGGGCGGCACCGTCGCCGCGTGGCGCGTCGTCGCCGATGGCCCGGTGCACGGCCGCTTCGCCCCGATCGACCTGGTCGCCGCCTGAATGGCGACCGGCGAGGTCAAGTGGTTCGACCCACGCAAGGGGTTCGGCTTCATCCGCCCCGATGCCGGGCCGCGCGATGTCTTCGTCCATCTGTCGGCGGTCGCGCGCTCGCCGTTCGGCATGATCGAGGCGGGGCAGCGCCTCGAGTTCGAACTCACCCAGACGACCGACGGGCGGCTGATTGCGCTCGGGCTCCGCGCGATCGAAACCCAGTGAGCTAACGCGATGAGTGAGTTGCGATGAGTATCCTGTCGACACTGTATTTCCCGATGGGCGCGCTGATCGGCATCGCGTC
This sequence comes from Polymorphobacter sp. PAMC 29334, assembly GCF_019431245.1. Classification (NCBI taxonomy): domain Bacteria; kingdom Pseudomonadati; phylum Pseudomonadota; class Alphaproteobacteria; order Sphingomonadales; family Sphingosinicellaceae; genus Polymorphobacter; species Polymorphobacter sp. PAMC 29334. Next base: position 1,668,296 of record NZ_CP080243.1, read on the forward strand.
CGCCGCGCCGGTCGGCCCGGTCAATCTGCTCGTCATCCAGCGGACGTTGACCGCGCATACCGCGGGCGCACTGCTGCTCGGTGCGGGCGGGGCGGTCGGCGATTCGCTGTTCGCGGCGGCCGCCGCGTTCGGCGTCAGCGCAGTGACCCAACTGCTCGCTGAACACGCGCTTGCGATCCGGCTCGGCGGCGGGCTGATCATGCTCGTCTTCGCGGTCTTCATCTGGCGGTCGGCGCCGAAGCTGCGCGGCGACGAGGACCAGGTTTCGGCGGTGCGGATGGCGCTGGCGACGTTGACCCTGACGCTGACCAACCCGGCGACGATCCTGTTCTTCATCGGCGCATTCGGCGCGGTCGGCTTCACCGATATCGGCCACGATTCGCCCGAGCATCTGATCAACGCGGCGATGGTCGTCGCGGGGACCTTCACCGGGTCGATGCTGTGGTGGCTCGCGGTGACGAGCGTCGCGCGGCGGTTGCGCGGGCGGATCAATGACGGCCACCTCAAGAAGCTCAACAAGGGCACCGCGATCGCGCTCGGGGCGTTTGCCGTCGCGGCAGTCGTAACCGGAGTAATTCAGCGATGACGACACTTGCCGCCCTCGTGGCGATGCGCCTGACGCACGATCTTGCCGGACCGATCGGCGCGATCTCGACCGGGATCGATTTGCTCGACGACGGCGACCCCGAACTGCGCGCGCTGATCGCCGATGGGGCCGCGTCGGCGGTTGCATCGCTCCGCCTCCACCGCTTCGTCCTTGCGCCGCCGGAGGATGCGACGCCGGCACAGGGGTTGCTCGCGGCGTGGCTCAAGACCCGCGACGCGACGACGCTCGACTGGGCCGCCGATCCGCGCGACGCCGCGCACGCCGCGCAGCTCCTCGGTCTCGCGATGTGCGCTGCCGAAGCTGCACCCGCCGGCGGGCGGATCGCGGTCGACGACGGCGGCGTCACGCTGAGCGGGGCGAAGGTCCGGCTCGACGACGCGGTCGCGGCTGCGTTCGCGGGAGATGCGGTGACCGCCTCGCGCGGCGCGCTCGCCGGGGTGATCGTCGCCGTCGCGGGGCCGGTCGAACTCGTTCAGACTGCCGATGGCCTTCGCTTCAGCCTACCACGGTAGCGCGTTGCCGCGGTAATCGAGGAACACGCCGGACTTGTCGGGGGTCAGTCCGGCGATGACCTGCCGCAGCCCGGTAACCGACGCATCGACCGCGACCTCGGCCCCGGCACCACCCATGTCGGTCTTGACCCAGCCGGGATGGAGAGCGGCGACCGCGATCGCGCGGGGCTTAAGCTCGATCGCCATCGTCTTGAGCCCGGCATTGAGCGCCGCCTTCGACATCCGGTAGGTGTACAGCCCGCCGCCGGTGTTCGCGCCGATCGAGCCGAGCGTCGACGACAGCGCCGCGATCGTCCCGCCGTCGCGGACAGTCGGTGCCAGCGCGCGCGCCGCGACCAACGGGCCGAGCGCGTTGACCGCCATCACCTCGGCCCATTTCGTCGCGTCGATGTTGGCGAGCGCGCCGTCGCGCGCACCGATCCCGGCGTTAAGGATGAGCAGGTCGTGCGGACCCGGCGCAGCGGCGGCGAGCGCGGTCAGCGACGCCTCGTCGGTGGTGTCGGCGTGGAATGCGCTCGCCCCGGCGGCGGCGAGTTCGGCGACCTGCTCGGGCGACCGCGCGGTGGCGACGACGGTCCAGCCGTCGCTGAGATACTGGCGGACGAACTCGCGGCCGATGCCGCGGCTGGCTCCGACGATGACGACGCTCGGCATTGACTCGAACTCCTGCTGCAATGCGGCAATATCCCGCTCACGCTGGCGCGATTAATCGCCTATCAGGAGGTGACGTCAACTCGATGGACGGCGACTCGGTGAAGCAGGGAGCGGCATGACGATCTGGCGTAAGCTCCTTGGGACGAGCGTCGGGCTGTTGCTCGGTGGCCCGCTCGGGTTGCTGGCCGGGGGTGCTGCGGGCACCACCGCCAATCTCGCCAACCTGCGCGCGCCGACCGCCGAGCGGCGGCAGGTCGCCTTCACCATCGCTGCGATCGCGCTCGCAGCGAAGATGGCGCGCGCCGACGGTGAGGCGACGGCGACCGAATTCGCGACCTTCGAACGGTTGTTCCGCGTTCCCGACGGCGAGCGCGCCAACGCGACGCGCTTCTACCGCATGGCGCAGGGGTCGACCGCGGGGTTCGAGGCGTACGCGTCACAGGCCGCGAAGCTGCTCGGGCCCGGGACGCCGGTGCTCGAGGATTTGCTCGAGGCGCTGCTGCTGATCGCGGTGACCGACGGGGTCCACCCCGACGAGCTCGAATATCTTCGCGTCGTCGCCGACCGGCTCGGCTTCGACCCCGCCGCTTATGCCCGCATCCGCGCGCGCCACATCGCCCCGGCGAAAGACGACCCTTTCGTCGTCCTCGGCATCGCACCGGGGGCCTCGCTGGCCGAAATCCGTGCGGCGTATCGCGGGCTGGTCAAGACGTACCACCCCGACCGGCACATGGCGGCGGGCACCCCGCCCGAATTCCTCCGCGTCGCCGAGGCACGGATGGCGGCGATCAACGCAGCATATGCCGAGGTCGCCCGGCGCGGCGCGGCTCCCGCCGAGGCTCCGGGCGCGGCGTGATCGAGCGGGCGAGTCCGAATTTCGACGCGCGGACGCTGCCGATCTCGATGATCGTGCTGCACTATACCGGCATGCAGAGCGCCGCCGCCGCGCTCGACCGGCTCGCCGACCCGGTCGCCAAGGTCTCGGCGCATTATGTCGTCGCCGAGGACGGGGTCGTCGTCCGCATGGTCGACGAGGCGAACCGCGCGTGGCACGCGGGCAAGAGCTGGTGGCGCGGGATCGTCGACGTCAACAGCGCGAGCGTCGGCATCGAGATCGTCAATCCCGGGCACGAATTCGGCTATCGCCCGTTCCCCGCGCCGCAGATGGACGCGGTCGAGGCATTGGTCCGCGACATCGCCGGGCGCTGGCGCGTCGCCCCCGCGATGACCGTCGGCCACAGTGACGTCGCTCCGGCGCGCAAGGACGACCCGGGAGAGCTGTTCGACTGGCCGCGCCTCGCCCGCGCTGGCCTCGCCGACCGCATCCCCGCGGCGCGGACCGACCCGAACTGGAGCGACGCTGGGTTCATGACGGCACTAGGGCGGTACGGTTACGACGTCACCGAGATGCAGCCGGCGGTGGTCGCCTTCCAGCGCCACTTCCGCCCCGGCGACATCGGCGGCGCGATCGACGCCGAGTGCCGCGCGATCCTGTTCGGGCTGCTCCGCCCCTACCTTTAACGCGGGGGGATGAGCGGCGGTGCGTCGCCGGTATAAGCCCGGTGCTCCTTGTCGCCGCCGAGACCGCCGGGGAGGACCGCCGCCTTGGTCTTCTTGTCCTTGCCGCCTGCGGGCTTGGTGCTCGTGTCGGTATTCTCGCCCGCCGAGTTCGGCGGCGCGGTTCCGCCCGGGCGGCCGCTGTCCCCGAGCGTGACGCCCTTGTCGGCTTCCTTCTGGTACGCGCCGAGGCCCTTGCGGACGGTGGTGCAGCCCGCGAGTGCTACGACCAGCACGATGATGACGGCGCGACGCATTAGACCTCCGCAAACGATGGCGTCCCTCTGAACCGGGGGGCGTGGCTTGGCAAGCCGGGGGTTGACCGCTAAGCCCCAGAACAGGCCAGAGGATTGGACGGTCGCCGCTCCCGCAGGGGAGGGGAGGAAAGTCCGGGCTCCACGGAACGACGGTGCCGGGTAACCCCCGGCGGGGGCGACCCCAGGGACAGTGCCACAGAGAGGAGACCGCCGGGCTTCGGTCCGGCAAGGCTGAAAGGGTGCGGTAAGAGCGCACCGCGCGAGCGGCAACGTGAGCGGCAAGGTAAACCCCACCGGGAGCAAGACCGAATAGGGACGGCGCGTGGCTTCGGCCACAGGGCAGGAACCGGCCCAGTCGTCCGGGTTGGTTGCTTGAGGCCGTCAGTAATGGCGGTCCTAGAGGAATGACCGTCCACGGGTGGCGACACCCCGGACAGAACCCGGCTTACAGATCCTCTGGCCACGCGCAGGGCGGCGAAAGCGCGCGCCGCGCCTCGAATCGCCCCAGCGCGGCCGGCGGGGCGGCGGGCTTATCCGCCGAACCCGTCTGACGGCGCGGCTTTCCCGCGACGCCCTCAGCGCCGCCGCGTCACAAATCCCTCAACGAAACTTCTTCCCCCCGCCGCATCTCTCCGCCATGCGGGTCCAAACTCGATGGGGACCGCCATGCGCTCGAAATACCTGCTCGCCGTGCCGCTGGCGCTTGCCGCCGTCCCCGCTGCCGCCGCCGGATGCGACGGGCTCGCTGCCTACCACCCCGACAAGACCGAGATCCACGCGACGACGATCGCCGCCGGGACCGCGCTGCCGTTCGCGCAGGGTGCCAAGCTCCCCTTTGCACTGTGCCGCGTCGAGGGCGCGGCGCACCCGACGAGCGATTCGGACATCCGCTTCGAGGTGCTGATCCCCGAGGGCGCGGGCTGGAACGGGCGCTTCCTCCAGGTCGGCAACGGCGGTTTTGCCGGGCAGATTCCGTATGGGACGATGCTCCTCGGCCTTGCCAAGGGCTATGCCGTCGCCGGAACCGACGACGGCCACCAGACGACGGTCAACCCCGACGCGAGCTGGGCGCTCGGCCACCCTGAGAAGGTAGTCGATTTCGGCAGCCGCGCGGTCAAGACGACGACCGACGCGGCGAAGGCGATCCTCGCGGCGTACGGCGCGGTGCCGAAAAAGGCGTATTTCTTCGGCTGCTCCGACGGCGGGCGCGAGGCGCTGATGACCGCGCAGCGCAACCCGGCCGACTTCGACGGCATCATCGCGGGCGCCCCGGCGTGGTGGTGGACGCGGCTTCAGGGCAGCGCCGGAACGCTGCTTCGCGACAGCACGCTGCCCGGACGCGCGCTGCCGACCGGCAAGCTGATCGCGCTCCAGGAGGCGGCGTTGAAAGCATGCGGCGGTGGCAAGACCTACATCGCCGACCAGCGCAGTTGCCGCTTCGACCCGGCGACGATCGCGTGCAAGGGAGCCGACACCGACTCGTGCCTGACCCCGGGAGAGCTCAAGACGGTCAAGCTGATCTACGGCGGGACGCGCGATCCCGACGGCGGCAAGCTGCTGCCCGGCCTCAAGCCGGGGGCCGAGGCGCTCGACCATAGCTGGAAGGACTGGGGCATTTCGACGACCCCCGGACGGGTCGACCCGTCGCACGACTATCCGCGGAACCACTTCGCTTTTCTGGTCAAAAAGGACCCGAACTTCAAACTGGCGAACCTGACCGATGCCGACATCGTTCAGGGCGACCGCGAGCTTGGCCCGATCCTCGACGCGGCCTCGCCCGACCTCAGCGCGTTCAAGGCGCGCGGCGGCAAGCTAATCCAGTACCACGGCTGGAACGACCCCGCGATCGCGCCGGGATACAGCCTCGACTATTACAAGCAGGTGCAGGCGAAGATGGGGCCGAGCACCGATTTCTACCGGCTGTTCATGGTCCCCGGCATGCTCCACTGCGCGGGCGGCGATGCGCCGACGCGGGTCGACTGGTTCGCGACGCTCGAACAATGGGCCGAGGAGGGGAAGGCCCCCGACGCGGTCGTCGCGCGCGACAAGAACGGGGCGACGCAGACGGTCACGGCGGAGCGCTGACGCTACGCCTGATCGACCACCAGCGTCGTGCCGTCGACGCGGACGATCCGCGCCAGCGTCCCGACCGCCATGTCGGGTCCGGCAGCAGGCCACGGCGAGTCGCCGACCTGGACGCGCCCGACGCCCCCGGCAATCGGGTCGACGACGGTGACGGTGGTGCCGATCATCGCCTCGGCGCGGCGGTTGAGCTTGCCGGGGGCGCGGCGGACGATGCGGTGCCCGAAGACCTGCCGTCCGAGCAGGACCGCGATGATGCCGAGCAGGACGAAGTGGACGATCTGCCACTCCCACCCGGTATCGATCGCGAATGCCAGCCCGGCGGTCACCGCGGCTGCGCCGGCGAGCCAGATGAAATACGCTCCGGGCGCATGGAGTTCGAGCGCGGCAAGGACGAGCGCGGCGGTCGCCCAGTACCAGGGGAGGGAGGCAGGGTTCATGTCCTACCCCTCCCCTTCAGGGGAGGGGCGAGAGACATTGCCCTTGCGATGGCCCGGGGGTGGGGACTTCGACGAGCGATGCGGCGCGCAGCGACTGCCCCACCCCCGGCCCCTCCCCTGAAGGGGAGGGGAGCCAGAAAGGACGAGGAAGAAGCGCGCCCCTTCACTCGAACGGGCCGATGCGGCGCTGCTGGCCGACCTGCGGCGTGCCCGACCCCTTCGGTGCCGGCGCGGCAGGCGCATCGCCCTGCGGCCGGACCGCCTTGACCAGCTCGCCGATCCCCCCGAGCGACCCGACCAGCGCCGACGCCTCGATCGGCATGAAGATCGTCTTGGCGTTCGGCGAGGTCGCGAACGCGGTCATCGCCTCGACGTACTTCTGCGCGACGAAATAGTTGAGCGCCTGCGGGTTGCCGTTGGCGATCGCCGCCGAGACGAGTTCGGTCGCGGTCGCCTCGGCCTGCGCCGCGCGCTCGCGCGCCTCGGCGTCGCGGAACGCCGCCTCGCGCCGCCCTTCGGCCTCGAGGATCTGGCCCTGCTTGGCGCCCTCGGCGCGGAGGATCGCGCTCGCCCGCGAGCCTTCGGCCTCGAGGATGTTCGCGCGCTTTTCGCGCTCGGCCTTCATCTGGCGGCCCATCGCATTGACGATGTCGGCGGGCGGGCGGATGTCCTTCAGTTCGACGCGGGTGATCTTGATGCCCCACGGGTGGGTCGCTTGGTCGACGACGATGAGCAGCTTGGCGTTGATCGCGTCGCGCTTCGACAGCGTCTCGTCGAGGTCCATCGACCCCATGACGGTACGCAGGTTGGTCGTCGTCAGGTTGACGATCGCCGAATACAGGTCGCTGACCTCGTACGCCGCCTTCGCCGCGTCGAGCACCTGGTAGAACACGACGCCGTCGACCGCGACGATCGCGTTGTCCTTGGTGATGATCTCCTGCCCCGGAATATCGAGGACCTGCTCCATCATATTGATCTTGCGCCCGATCCGATCGACGAACGGGGTGATCAGGCTGAAGCCGGGGCGCAATGTCGTGGTAAAGCGGCCGAAGCGCTCGAGCGTATATTCAAACCCCTGCTTGACGACGACGACCGCCTGCGCGAGCGCGAAAACCGCCACGACCAGCAGCACAAGAACGAAAATCCCCGCCGTCATCGGTGCACTCCTGCAACGCGAGACGCTTTGCCTCGCCCCCCGATAGATGGCATCGAAGGGGTTATTTTGCGAGGTGGACGATGGACGAAATCACGCTGCTCCGGTCGGTCCTGTTCCTTCCCGCCGCCAACCCGCGCGCGATCGTCAAAGCGCGGACTCTCGACTGCGACGCGGTCGTCCTTGACCTCGAGGATGCGGTCGCGCCTGCTGCGAAACCGGCGGCACGCGACGCGGCGGTGGCGGCGGTCCGCGAAGGCGGCTGGGGACATCGCGCGTTGCTGATCCGCGTCAACGCACTCGGCACAACATGGTCGGCGGACGACTTCGCCGCGATCGCCGGACTTCTGGGACTGGCCGGGATCGTGGTGCCCAAGGTCGCGGATGCCGCTGACGCCGCCATCGCGGTCGAGCGCGGCGGCGAGTTGCCGATCTGGGCGATGGTCGAGACTCCGGCCGGGGTTCAGGCGGCCGACGACATCGCCGCGACGCCGGGGATCACTGCGCTCGTCGCCGGGACGACCGACCTCGCCGCCGACTTGCATGCGCGTCCGCGCCCCGACCGATCGCCGATGATGTACAGCCTCAGCCGGATCGTCGTCGCCGCGCGGGCAGCACGGATCGCCGCGTTTGACGGGGTGTTCATCGACCTCGGCGATGCAGCGGGTCTCGCGGCGGAGGCGACCCAAGGCCGTGACTTTGGCTTCGACGGCAAGACGCTGATCCATCCCGGCCAAATCGACGTGGTCAATCGCGTTTTCTCGCCAAGCGCCGAGGAACTTGTGTACGCTCATGGACTTATTGCCGCACATAAGGCCGCGCGCGCCGGCGACCGTGGGGTCACGACCTACGCGGGCAAGCTGGTTGAGGGCCTCCATGTCGCCGCCGCGCAGAGGGTTTTGCGTGCAGCCGAGGCAATCGCGGCGCGCGGCTGACGCGCCGCGACGGCATTAACCCTGCCTGACGGCTTCCGGAACTAAGTCGTTTTGACGTCGTTATGTCGTTGTGCCAGCGTCGGCATCGGCCCATGCTCGGCCATTCAAATCGTTAATTTTTTGTTACCGGGAGTCCAATGGTCCTCGCAGTGCCAAATGCTGTGCGTCCGACGCTGATCGCATTATCGCATCTGCGCTGGGATTTTGTTTTCCAACGTCCCCAGCACCTTCTGACCCGCGCCGCGACCGACTATGACGTCATCGTCGTCGAAGAACCAATCTGGACCGACGCTGCCGCTCCCGGGGTGGAATTTCTCGACCGCGAGCATGGCATCCGCGTCGTTCAACCGATCCTGCCGCACGGCACATCGCCCGCCGACTCGCTTGATCATCAGCGCCGCGTTCTCGACGGCCTTGTCGCAAATATCAAAGGGTCGCTGACGCTCTGGTATTATACGCCGATGGCGCTGCCGTTCAGCCGCCACATCGATGCCGATGTCACCGTTTTCGACAAGATGGACGAGCTGTCGGCATTCGCCAATCCGCCGCCGCTGCTCCTCGCGCTCGAAGCCGAGCTGCTCGAGCGCGCCGATGTCGTGTTCACTGGCGGCGCGGCAATGCACAAGGCCTCGGCGCATCGCCACGCCAATATCCATTGTTTCCCGTCGAGCATCGATACCGCGCATTTCGGTGCGGCGCGCGGTGGCCTGCCCGACCCGGCCGATCAGGCTGCGATCGCCCACCCGCGCATCGGGTTTTTTGGCGTGATCGACGAGCGGATGGACGTTGCACTCGTGGGCGAGGTTGCTGCGCTGCGTCCCGATTGGCAGATCGTCATGATCGGCCCGACCGCGAAGATCGACCCGGCGCATCTGCCGCAAGCCGCCAACCTTCACTGGCTCGGGGGCAAAAGCTACGCCGACCTGCCGCCGTATCTCGCCAACTGGGATGTCGGGTTCATGCCGTTCGCGATCAACGACGCGACGAAGTTCATCTCGCCGACCAAGACCCCTGAATTTCTCGCCGCCGGCCTGCCGGTGGTGTCGACCGCGATCGCCGACGTGATCGCGCCCTATGGCGACCTCGGGCTCGTCGAGATCGCGACCACCGCGCCCGAAACCGTCGCCGCGATCGAACACGTCATGGCGCGCGATCGCAACCCGTGGTTTGCCAAGGTCGACGCGCAGCTCGCCAAAGGCTCGTGGGATCAGGTCTGGTCCGACATGCACGCATTGATGCTCGCCGCGAACCCGTCCACCACCAACATCAAGGAGACCGCCCGTGTTTGATTGGCTTATCGTCGGCGCGGGCTTCGCCGGGGCAACGCTTGCCGAACGTATCGCGACGCAGCGTAACGAGAAGGTGCTCGTCGTCGATCGCCGCCCGCACATCGGCGGCAACGCGTACGACCGCTACAACGACGACGGCCTGCTGATCCACGAATACGGCCCGCACATCTTCCACACCAATTCGGCAGCGATCTTCGAGCATCTGTCGATGTTCACCGAGTGGCGGCCATACGAGCATCGCGTCCTCGGCATGGTCGACAACCAGCTCGTGCCGATCCCGATCAACCTCGACACCGTCAACAAGCTGTACAACCTCAACCTGACGAGCGAGGAACTGCCCGCGTGGTTCGCCGCGCGCGCCGAGAAGGTCGACCCGATCCGCACGTCGGAGGACGTTGTTGTCTCAGTCGTCGGGCGTGAACTCTACGAGAAGTTTTTCCAGGGCTATACCCGCAAGCAGTGGGGCATGGACCCATCCGAGCTCGACAAGTCGGTCACCGCGCGCGTCCCGACACGGACCAACCAGGACGACCGCTACTTTACCGACGAATTCCAGGCGATGCCGAAGCACGGCTACACGCGGATGTTCGAGAAGATGCTCGATCATCCGAACATCAGCGTGATGACGCAGACCGATTTCCGCGACATCCAGAACGAAGTGTCGTTCAAGCGTCTGATCTACAGCGGCCCGGTCGACGAGTATTTCGACTTCCGCTTCGGCAAGCTGCCGTATCGCTCGCTCAAGTTCCAGCACGAGACCCACGACATCGAGGTCATGCTGCCGACCGGCACGGTCAATTATCCGCAGACCGAGGCATACACCCGTGTCAGCGAATATAAGTACATGACCGGGCAGGTGCACCCGAAGACCGCGATCACCTACGAATATCCGAGCGCCGAGGGTGATCCGTATTACCCGATCCCGCGCCCGGAGAATGCCGAGCTGTACAAGAAGTACGAGAAGCTCGCGATGGCGACGCCGAACGTGTGGTTCGTCGGGCGGCTGGCGACGTATCGCTATTACAACATGGATCAGGTCACCGGGCAGGCGCTTGCGACCTTCCGCCGGATCCAGGAGGCGCTGCCGCTCGACGGGGTCAAGAGCAACGTCATCACCGAACCGCGGTTCGTCGCGGCGGAGTAAACTCGCTTCTGCTCCCCTCCCCTTAAGGGGAGGGGCTGGGCGTGGGGGAGTACGCCGAACACTCAACGGCCGTCCCGAACGACTGCCCCACCGACCCCTCCCCTGAAGGGGAGGGGAGGAGTTCAAATGCCCGATACCTTCCAATCCTTCTTCCTCGGCGGCTTCGAATCGTCGACGCAGCGCCGTCGTGACGGGGTCCGCCTCGACCTGATCGCCTCGACTGAGCACGATATCCGCGCCGCCGAGGATTACGCGCTGATGGCAGCGCACGGCATCCGCACAGTCCGTGACGCCGCGCGCTGGCACCTGATCGAGCGGCGGCGCGGGGATTACGACTTCTCATCGCTGCTGCCGCAGGTCCGCGCCGCGCGCGACGCCGGGACCCAGGTGATCTGGGACCTGTTCCACTATGGTATGCCGAACGGCGTCGACGTCTGGGCCCCACGCTTCGTCGAGCGCTTCGCCGCGTTCGCCAAGGCGGTCGCGCAGGTCATCAAAGACGAAACCGACACCGTTCCGTTCTACATCCCGATCAACGAGATCAGCTTTTTCTCATGGGGCGCGGGTGACGTCGCGTACCTCAATCCGTTCGCGCGCGGGCGCGGCGGCGAGTTGAAGGCGATCCTCGTCCGCTCGACGATCGCCGCGATCGAGGCGATCCGCGACGTCGACAGCCGCGCGCGCTTCTCGGTTGCGGAGCCGCTGATCAACATCCTGCCGCAGTCGCCGTCGCCCGAGCATGTCCGCGCCGCCGCCGACTACATGGACGCGCAGTTCGAGGCGGTCGATTTCCTTGCCGGCAAGCGCTCGCCCGAACTTGGCGGCGGCCCGCAATATCTCGATCTCGTCGGGCTCAATTGCTATTTCAACAACCAGTGGATCGACCACGGCCCGACGGTCTACCTCGGCGATCCGTCGAACAAGCCGCTGCGCGAATTGATCGCGCTCGCCCACGCCCGGACCGAGCGCAAGGTGTTCATCGCCGAGACCGGGACCGAGGGCACCGGTCGCGCACCGTGGCTCCACCATGTCGCCGACGAGGTCGCCGCGGCGATGACCGCCGGCGTGCCGGTCGAGGGCATCTGCCTGTACCCCGTGCTCAGCCACCTCGGCTGGGACGACTTCCGCCGCTGCCCCAACGGCATGATCGAGGCGTTCGGCAACGGCGAGCCGCGCAAGGTGTTCAAGCCGCTGGCGGATGAACTCGCGCGCCAGCAGGGGTTGTTCGCGAGCGGGTATCTCCAGCGCGAATAGTGCCCCCCTCCCCTTTAGGGGAGGGGTCGGGGGTGGGGAATGCGCCGCGCGCTCGGTCTTCAGATCGTAGGACTGCCCCACCCCCAGCCCCTCCCCTGAAGGGGAGGGGAGCCAGAAAGTGTCGAGCTAGATCGGTGCGCCGCCGTCTTTGTACATCAACGTCACGCTGATCCGGCGGTTGCGCGGATCGTTCGCGTCCTTCGGGTTGTACGGATCGGTGTCGGCGACGCCTTCGATCCGGCGGAAGCGTCCGTCGGCGGTTCCCGCGCCGGCGAGTGCGCGGCGGGTCGCATCGGCACGCGCGGTCGACAGCGTCCAGTTATTGACCCCGCCGCGCGCATAAGCGACGCCGTCGGTGTGGCCGCGGACCGTCAGGCTGTTCGGCACCCCCGCGAGCGCCGTCGCCACCGTCCGGACCAGCGCCGCCGCCGCGCTGGTCAAAACGCTCGTCCCGCTGGCGAACATGCTGAAATCGGCGCGCTCGACGAGGTCGATCCGCAGGCCGTCGTGGGTGCGGACGAAGCGGATCTGCCCCTTCAACCCCTTGAGCGTCGGGTCTCCGGCGATGCGCGCGTTGACGATCCGCTCGACCATTTTGAAGCGTTCCTCATCCGCGGCGCGGCTGTTGCCCGGGTTGGTCGCCTTGTCGTGGCTGTTGACCTTCGCCTCGAGCGGACCCCCACCGCCGCCGCCCTGGACCGGGGTCGGGCGCTGGCCGCGCACCGACGCGTGCGGCGCGACGCCGTCGTCGGTGCGGAGCGCGCGCTTGCCGCCGATGCCGTTCGACCCGCCCGAGTTCTGCATCTGGATAACGGTCGGGGTGAAGTAATCGGCGATGCCCTTGCGCTGGTCCTCGTTGGTCGCGCCGAGGATCCACATCAGCATGAAGAATGCCATCATCGCGGTGACGAAGTCGGCGTAGGCGATCTTCCACGCCCCGCCGTGCGCCGCGGCATGGCCCTTGACCTTGCGGTAGCGGATGACGGGCTCGGTGAACTGGCCGTGCGGTTCGGGTTTCACGTCACTTCGCCCGCATCCCGTCGAATACTTCGGAGAAGCTCGGCTGGTTGACCGGCTGGATCGCGGTGCGCGCGGCCTCGATCACCATCGGCTGCGGCTGGCCCTTGAGGCTGGCGACGATCACGCGGCGGACGACGAGGTAGATCTCGGCATCGGCGTCGAGCACCGACCGCAGCCGCGCCGCGCACGGCCCGACAATGCCATAGCTGAGCAGGACGCCGAGGAAGGTGCCAACGAGAGCCGAGCCGATCATCGCGCCAAGGATCGCCGGCGGCTTGTCGATCGACGACATCGTCTTGACCACGCCGAGCACCGCCGCGACGATCCCGAGCGCGGGCAGCGCCTCCGACAATGTCGTCAGCGAGACGACCGGCTTCGAGGCCGCGCTGTGGTGCGTCTCGATCGCCGAATCGATGATGTCCTCGACCGCCATCGGGCTGATTCCGCCGGTCGAGACGACGAGCAGCCGCAGGCTGTCGGTGAGCAGATGGAGGAACACCGGGTCCTTGAGGAACTGCGGATAGTCGGCGAAGATCGACGACGATTTCGGGTCCTCGATGTGCGGCTCGACCGCGATCGCGCCGTCGGTTTTTAGCATCTTCATCAACCGCGTCGTCAGGAAGATCGCCGCCGAATAATCGGCACGCTTGTAGCGGGGGCCGCGAAAGATCGCACCGAAGCCTCCGCCGATTGCCTTCATGCCCGCGATGTCGGTCGCGATCAGCGTCGAACCGGCGGCAGCACCCCCGATGATGAGCATCTCGTGCGGAAGGGCCTCGAGCACCACCATGATATTGCCGCCGGTCAACGCAAATCCACCGAACACCATGACGAACAACACGACCAGCCCGATGACCGAGACCATGATTGGCCGCTCCCAAAGACGCATACACCGTGTCGTCGTCGGGTGGTTTTACGGCGCGGATCGGCGGAGACTTATGGTTGAGATGCGTTAACTGGTTCAATCACTCCCCTAGCCGTCATCCCCGCGAAGGCGGGGACCCATCACCACGGACGGTTGGGATGATGGGTCCCCGCCTTCGCGGGGATGACGGAGCTTTTCATCGCGAAACCCCATTCTCATTCAGTGAATATAATCCCACAGGCTTAGCGCCGACACCTTGACGAAGCTCAACTGCGCCGCCTGCAGCACCGTCGTCAGCCGCTGGAGGCGGGCGATCGCGGTGGCCATGTCGAGGCTCCCGGTCGTCGTCTTGTCGCTCGTCAGCGCGACCGTCGCGGCGTCGAGCCGCTTGCCCTCGGTATCGAGCCGCGCCAGCCGCGTCCCGACCGTCGCGCGCGTATCTGCATTGCGCGAGATCGCCGCGTCGAGCGAGGTCTGCGCCGTCGCCACCCCCGCCAGCCGCTTCGTCGCATCGGGCTCGACGAGCGCCGCGCCGAGCGCCGCGAGCATCGCGAAGGCGTCGGTCGAGGTCGGCGCGCCGGTCGCATCGGGCGCTCCCGGCAGCCCGGCGAACACCCGCGGCCCATCGACGCCGGTCGAGATCGCGGCATCATCGAGCACCAGCACCGCCGCGCTTCCCGCCCCCTGCCACGCCATCGCGCCTGTCGCGTCGGGGGCGTAGGCCGCGCCGGTCCGCGCGCCGCCGAACAGGCTGGTGCCGTCGCTGTCGCGCGCGTTGGCATAGCCCGCGAGCTGGTCGCCGAGCTGGGCGACCTCGGCGGCGAGCGTGACCCGGTCGGCGGCGTTGAGCGTCGCGGTGTTGCCCTGGAGCGCGATCTCCTTGGCGCGCTGAAGGACCGTCGCGATCCCGCCGAGCGTCGCGTCGGTCGCGTTGAGGCGGCTCGTCGCGCGGTCGATCCCGGTCTGCTGGCTGACATTGATGGCGAGCCCGCGCGCGATCGTCAGCAGCCGCGCCGCACCGCCCGGATCGACGTCGGGGGTCGTGATCCGCTGGCCCGTCGCGATCGCCGCCGCCATCGCATCGACCTGCGCCGACAGGTCGGTCATCCGCGCGGTCGCGGCGTCGTGGGTGACGCGGGTGTTGACCTGCATTATTACTCATCCCTGTCATCCCCGCGTAAGCGGGGACCCAAGGTCACAACATTGCGACCTTGGGTCCCCGCTTGCGCGGGGATAACAGCTGAAGAGCGGACGGAAATCACGCTTGAACCGCCTGCAGCAGCGTGTCGAACAATGCGCGCGCGGTCGCGATGACCTGCGCATTCGCCTTGTACGCCGCCTGCAGCCGGGTCAGCTCGGCGGCCTCGGTATCGATATCGACGCCGCCGACCGCGTCGCTCGCGCGCTGGGCGTCGTCGCGGACCGCGGTCGCGCTGGTGGCGAGCGCCTTGGTTTCGGACAGGGTGCTCGCGACCCCGGTGACAGTGGCGTCGAGGCTGGCCTCGATCGTATTGCCGGTGCCGCCCGCCGTGCGCTGGGCGACGAGCGCGCGGATGTTGCCGTTGTCGCCCGCGCCGTCGGTGTTGCGGGTAATGCGGAAGCTGTCGCCGACCGCGGGCTGGCCGCCGATGGTGAAGCGGAATCCTGCCCCGGCGATGCTCGAGCCGTCGATCACTGCGGTCCTGATCACCGCCGATGTCGCGGGATCGACGATGTCGGCGGTCGCGGCGCCGGTGACGACGATCCGGTACGCGGGGAGGGCGGGGAGCCCCGCTGCCGCCGGGTCGATGTTCACCGCCAGCGTCCCGCTGCCGCTGTTTGCGCCGGCGGCATCGGCGAGCCAGCGGCTGGCGGCGGCGACCTGCGACGGGTCGAGCGGTCGTAGGGCGATACCCGCTGCGCCGCCGGTTGGGGCAAGGACGAAGCTGTCGCCCGCATTCGCCGTGCCTCCTGGCGTGACCGTAACGCCGTCGAGGTGCAGTGCGCCGGTCCCGCTCACCGCGCCGCTGCCGTCGCCCCGCGCGAGGGTCCATGCCGTTCCGTCGAAGCCGAGGACATAGCCCGATGGTGCAATCGTCGCGGCATCGCCGACCGCGACGTCGATCGCCGCCGCGCCGCCGTTCGCCTTACTGGGGACGACGTCGAGCGTCGTCGTCGCGAACAGCGCGGTGCCGTCGGTCCCTGCGGCGTCGACCCCCGCCATGTTCTGGGCGTTCGCCACCGTGGCGAAGCGCGTCGCCAGCGCATCGATCGCGGTTGCCGCCGCGCCGACTTTGCGCGCCGCCTCGACGAGCCCGGCGAGGCTGCCGCTCGCCGGGAGGCGGACAACGATCGGGTCGTGCGCCGGGTGGAGGACGACGTCGCCGGCGGCGCTGACCCCGATCGGCGTCGTCGACGTCCCGCTGACGAGCAGCGGGGCATTCGCACCGTCGCCGAGGCGGACCTCGACCGTCCCGCGCCCGGTATCGGTGACTCCG
This sequence comes from Polymorphobacter sp. PAMC 29334, assembly GCF_019431245.1. Lineage (NCBI taxonomy): Bacteria > Pseudomonadati > Pseudomonadota > Alphaproteobacteria > Sphingomonadales > Sphingosinicellaceae > Polymorphobacter > Polymorphobacter sp. PAMC 29334. The sequence goes on from NZ_CP080243.1 coordinate 1,684,542, forward strand.
ATCCGGACGAAGGTTGCAAGGCTCGCGAGCGCCGCGTCGCGCTGGTCGAGCAGCACCGCCCCCGCCTCGCCGGTCCCGCCGCTCCGGATGACGGCGGCGTTGATCTGGGCGAGGCTGGCGGTCAGCTGGTTGACCTGCGCGACCTGCGTTGCGGTCGCGCTGGCGATGTCGCTGCCGATCCCGGCGAGTGCGCTCGCGGTCGAGCGGAACGCCGCTGCGGTCTGGTCGGCGCGGTCGAGGAAGATCGTCCGCGCGGCGGTCGAGGCGGGGGATACGCTGAGGTCCTGCGCCGCGTCGAAGAAGCCGCCGATGCGCTTGGTCAGGCTCGCGTCGCCGGTCCCGAGCGCCGATTGCAGCCGCGTCAGCCAGTCGGCGCGGGTCGTGATCCGGCTGAGATCGCTGTCGGCGTCGCGCGCCGCTCCCGCCTTGAGCGCATCCGACGCGCGCCCGATCTCGCCGACGGTGACGCCGTTGCCGCTCCCGACATCGCGCATCGCCGGTGCCCCCGCTCCCCCGGCGGCGGCGGTCTTCATCACGACGGTGCGACGGACATAGCCGGGAGTGTCGGCGTTGGCGACATTATCGCCGACGACCGACAGCGCGGTCTGGTACGCCGCGATCCCCGACGCGCCGATGCCGAGCAGGTCGCTCATTTCGCCAGCATCCGGGCGACGCCGAGCGGGGCCTGCGCGGCCAGCGCCTCGGCGCGAAGCTGGTCGGCGAGATCGCTGAACGTCGCCCCGCCCTTGCCGGTGAGGTCGTCGCCGAGCGACGCCGCGCGCGCTGATTTGAGCATCTGCGCGACGAAGAGGGATTCGAACTGGCGCGCGACCTTGGCGGTTGCGGGGTCGATCTGTTTGCCGCCGCTCCCACTCCTATTGTCATCCCCGCGAAAGCGGGGACCCAAGGTCGCACTGCCGTGACTTTGGGTCCCCGCTTTCGCGGGAATGACAGCTGGATTAGCGACGGCTGCAACAATCATATCACCACCAGCTCGGCCCGGAGCGCGCCCGCTTGCTTCAGCGCCTCGAGGATCGCCACCAAATCCCCCGGAGCCACCCCGAGCGCGTTGATCGCCTTGACCAGCTCCGCCAGCGACGCCCCCGGAGCGAACAAGGCGACTCGCGCCACCGGCACGTCGGCGGAAACACTGCTGTGCGGCGTGACCGTTGTTTTGCCGTTCGACAGCGGCGCCGGCTCGCTGACCTGCGCATCCTCGGTCACCCGGATCGTCAGGTTGCCGTGCGCGATCGCGGTCGGCAGGATGCGGACTTTCGCGCCGATGACGACGGTCCCGGTGCGCGCGTTGATGACGACGCGCGCGGGCGGGGCGGCGGCGGCGATGTCGAGGTTCTCGATCCGGCTGGCGAGGTCGATCCGCTCGGCCATGCCCGCGCCGACCTTGATCGCGACCGTCACCGCGTCGACCGCGGTCGCCGTACCCGGCCCGATCGCGGTGTCGATCGCCGCCGCGAGCGCCTTCGCGGTGCTGAAGTCGGCGTCGTTCAAGTCGAGCAGCATCGCCGCGCCGCCGCCGAACGGGTTGGCGACCGCGCGCTCGACCGTCGCCCCGCTCGGGATACGCCCCGACGACGGCGTGTTGACCACCAGCTTCGACCCGTCGCGCCCCTCGACGCCGAAGCCGCCGACCGCGAGGCTGCCTTGCGCCAGCGCATAGACCTCGCCGTCGGCCCCCTGCATCGGCGCCATCAACAGCGTCCCCCCGCGCAACGACTTCGCCTTGCCGAGCGCCGAGACGGTGACGTCCAACCGCTGCCCCGGCTTGGCGAAGGCGGGAAGCTCGGCGGTGAGCATGACGGCGGCGGCGTTCTTGAGCCCCGGCGCGACGCCTTCCGGGAGCGCGACGCCGAGCCGTGCGGCGGTGCTCTTCATGCTCTGGACGGTGTAATCGAGATTGTCGTCGCCGGTCCCGCTCAGCCCGACGACGAGGCCGTAGCCGGTGATCGCATTAGCGCGCAGGCCTTCGAAGCGGGCGATGTCCTTGACGCGGTCGGCGTGCGCGGGGGTGCCAAAAAAAATAGCTGTCATCCCCGCGAAAGCGGGGACCCAATGTCGCAATCGGTGACCTTGGGTCCCCGCGTGCGCGGGGATGACAGCCTGTGGTGCGATCCCCCTCACAACGGCGACACCTTGGCGAAGAACCGCGCCAGCCACCCCTGCCGCGTCGCGTCGGCCAGCTCCCCGCTCCCCGAATAGCGAATCCGTGCATCGGCGACCCGGGTCGAGGCGACGGCGTTGTCGGGGCCGATGTCGTCGGCCCTCACCATGCCGGTCAGCTGCACCTGCTCCTCGCCGCGGTTGAGCGTGACGCGCTTGTCCCCCGCAACGAGGTAGACCCCGTTCGGCAGGATACGCGCGATCGTCACGCTGATCTCGCCCGACAGGAGGTTGTCCTGCGTCGCGGTTCCCGACCCCTTGAAGGTCGACGTGCTGCCCCCCGACAGCAAACCTTTCGGGATGAAGGAAAACGGCGCGGCGGTCGGCAGGGTCAGCGCCGCCGAGCCATCGCGTTTCGAGTCCGCCGTTGCAGACTTGCGCGCAGTCATCCGCTCGGTCAGCCGGATCGTCAGCAGGTCGCCGACCCGCCGCGCGCGGTTGTCGCTCGCGAGCGCGATGAAGCGGTCGGCGCGGTACAGGCTGGCCGAGGCTTCGGGGGCGGGGAGGGGGGCGGCGGCGTACGCTGGCGCAATCGGCGCGACGGTGCGGAAGGCGGTGTCGGCGCAGCCGGTGAGGGCGAGGGCGAGGAGGGCCAAAATAGCTACGTCATTCCCGCGAAGGCGGGAACCCATCACCACGGACGGTTGGGGTGATGGGTCCCCGCCTACGCGGGGATGACGGCGAGGGAGGGGGACAGGGAGGGGGAGGCCATCCCGCACCTCACATATTCTGCGTGACATATTTCGCCATTTCGTCCGCCGAATTGATCACCTTGGCGTTGACCTCGTACGCGCGCTGGGTCTCGATCATGTCGACGAGCTCCTGCACCGTGCTGACGTTCGACGCCTCGAGCGAACCCTGGCGGATCACCCCGCTGCCGTCGGCTCCCGCCGTCCCGACCTGCGCCGCGCCGCTCGCGGTCGTCGCGGTGTACAGGTTGCCCCCGACCGGCTGGAGCCCGGCGGGGTTGAGGAAGCGCGCGACCTGGACCTGGCCGATCTGCGTCGCCGTCGTCGCCCCCTGCAGCGTCGCCGAGACCGTGCCGTCGGTGGCGATGACGATCTGCTGCGCGCCGTCGGGAATCGCGATCTGCGGGTTCAATTTGTCGCCATTGCCCATGACCAGCTGCCCCTCGGCGTTCAACTTGAACGAGCCGTCGCGGGTGTAGGCGGTGGTGCCGTCGGCCTGCGTCACCGCGAAGAAGCCGCTGCCTTCGATCGCCATGTCGAGCGCGTTGTCGGTCTGGGTCAGCCCGCCCTGCGTGTGGATGCGCTCGGTCCCGGCAACGCGGACCCCGGTGCCGGTACCGAGCCCGACGGCATAGTCCGAATTCGCCCCCGCCGGGTCGCCGGGCGAGCGGCCCTGCTGGTACATCAGCGTCTCGAAGCTCGCGCGGTCCTTCTTGAACGCGGTGGTGTTGACGTTGGCGAGGTTGTTCGAGATCGCCTTCATCTTCTGGTCGAGCGCATCGAGTCCCGATCGCGCGATCTGCAGGGCGGATGTCATCGTTCAATTCCTCCGTCACCCCGGCGAAGGCCGGGGCCCATAGTCGTGCAAGCACCAAAGTTCGCGTTGCGGGGTGAGTTGGGCCCCGGCCTGCGCCGGGGTGACGGGGAGGTGACCGTCATTGGTCGAGCCGCATCAGCTTCGCCCCCGCCTCGTCGATCTCGCGCGTCGCGCTGAGCAATTTCGTGCTGACGTCGAAGCCGCGCGATTGCTCGATCAGCTCGACCAGCCCGCGCGCCGAGTCGACGTTCGCCCCTTCGAGCGCGCCGGTCTGGAGGCGGACGTCCGGCGCGGCGTCGACGGCATCGGCGCTGCGGAACAGCCCGGCGCTATCCTTGTGGAGGTCGCCCGGCGGCGGATCGACGAGCTTGATCCGATCGACTACCGCGGGGGCCAGCGCTCCCGCCAGCCGCACGCTGACCGACCCATCGGCGGCGATCGACGCCTCGCCCGCGGGGAGGGTGATGACCCCGGCGTTGCCGATCACCGGATGCCCGTCGCCGGTTTCGAGAACGCCGGTCGGCGCGATGCGCAGGTCGCCGCGGCGCGTGTATGCCTCCGCCCCGCCGCTCGCTTGCACCGCGATCCACCCGGGCCCCGACACCGCGACGTCGAGCGGCTGGCCGGTCGGGGTGATGTGCCCCGGGTCGATGCTCGCGCTCGTCACCGCATCGTCGGCCTGGACCCGCGTCGCCCCCTCGGGCCCGCCGAGGTAGCGGCTCGCGAGCGACGACATCTCGCGGCGGAAGCCGGTGACGCCGGCATTGGCGAGGTTGTTCGCGGTCACGCCCTGCGCCGCGAGGCGCGCGCGCATGCCGGTGAGGGCGGTGTAGATCAGGCGGTCCACGATGCCGCCGCTTTCCTGTCATCGCCGCGTTGACGAAATCCCGGCAGTCTCTTGTTATCCCCGCGAACGCGGGGACCCCCCAATTGCTTGTCATCCCCGCGTAGGCGGGGACCCAAGGTCACGAAGGTGGTGACCTTGGGTCCCCGCCTACGCGGGGATGACAGGAACAACAGCGTGTCTGTCGTCAGCGTCATCGCGGCCATCGTCGTCATCATCCCCACCATCATCAATGAATCTGGATGATCGTCGTCAGCAGCGACGACGCGGTCTCGATCGTCTTGGCGTTCGCCTGGAAGCTGCGCTGTGCGGTGATCAGCCCGACGAGTTCGTCGGTCAGGTCGACGTTCGACCGTTCGAGGCTCCCCGACAGGATCGTGCCGAGCCCGTTCTGTCCCGCCTCGCCCGAGATCGGCGACCCGGATTCGGGGCTGGTGACATAGCTCGCGTCGCCGGTCTGCTTGAGGCCCTCGGGGTCGCTGAACATCGCCACTGCGACCTTGCCGAGCACCTGCACCTCACCGTTGGTGAAGCTCGCTTTGACCATCCCGCTCGCGTCGACCGCGACCGACTGGAGCTTGCCCGTGGCGAAGCCGTCCTGTGACGAGGCGACGACGGTGAACGGCCCCGACTGCTGCGTCGTCGCCACCCCGGCGTCGAGCGACAGGCTGACCGCGGTGCCGCCGCTTGCCGGGGTGAAGGCGTCGAACGCGGCGGGGGTTGTCGGGCTCGTCAGCACGCCGCTCGAATCGAAGCTCATCGGCACCCCCGCGGTCCCGCCGCTGGTCAGCTCGGTCGTGCCGACGACGACGTGCGCGGTCCAATGGTGGAGCGGGTCGGCCACCGTCGGCGTCGCGGTCTTGGTGTAATAGACCGTCGCCGCGAGCGGGTTGCCGAGCGAATCGTACAGCGTCAGCGACGTCGAACTGGCGTAGGTCGCCGAATTCGCCGGGTCGAATGGCGCGGTCGTCACCCCCGCGCTCGCCGGCAGGTTGACCGCAAGCTTGATCGCCGTCGTCGCCTTCGGCGATCCCGAGGTCAGCGGCAGTTGCAGGCTGGTCGTCGACGCGAGCGCGGTCGAGGTGACGCTGCCGTCGGCGGTCGTCGGGAAGACCTGGAGCCGCCGCCCGTCGGTGTCGACGACGAAGCGGTCGGCGTCGACCGCGAACGCGCCGTTGCGGGTGAACGAGGTCTGCGCGCCGCCGTTCGCGCTCTTGACGGTGAAGAAGCCCTGCCCGCTGATCGCCATGTCGAGCGCGGAGTCGCTCGTCGCGATCGCTCCCTGGCTCATCTGCTGGGTGACGCCGCGGACCGCCGTGCCCGACCCGATGATCCGCGCCGGGTCCTGCAACGGGGTCGAGGCGATGATGTCGCCGAACTCGACGCGGCTTTTCTTGAAGCCGTTGGTCGAGGCGTTGGCGATGTTGTTGGCGATCGTCGACAGCTCGGTCTGCGCGCCGTTGAGGCCGGTGAGGGCGGTGTAGAACGACATGGTCTTCTCCTTCGGCTGCTCTTGTCTTGCGGGCTGTGCTCGTCTTGCGGCTGTGCTTGATCTTCCTGTCATCCACGCGAATGCGGGAATTACGCTCAATTATCTGTCATCCCCGCGTAGGCGGGGACCCAAGGTCACTGAGCGCGGTGACTTTGGGTCCCCGCCTGCGCGGGGATGACAAAGCTGTTTGGCTCACGCGGTCACGCCGTCGTCGTTACGTCGCCGCGCCGTCACGCCGTCGCGCCCTTCGCCATCCCCGCCGCGATCAGCGTATCGAGTTTCGTCGCGATGCTCGTCAGATCGACATTCGTCTCCGAGATCCCCGTGACCGTCGACAGCTGCGCGAGCTGCGTCACGTATTCGCTATTGTCGACCGGCTTGGTCGGGTCCTGGTTCTTCAGCTGCGCGGTCATCAGCGCGAGGAAATCGGACTGGCCGAGCGTCGTCCGGTTGGCGGGGACGGTCCCGGTCACGGCGCTCCGGACCCCGGCGATTGGATCGGTCATGGCAGTCTCCTGAGGCGGCGGGCGGTCATTTGCCGAGCTTGAGCGTGTCGAGCAGGAGCGTCTTCGCGGTCGACAGCACCTCGACGTTGTTCTGGTACTGGCGCGACGTCTCCATCATCTCGATCAGCTCCTGGTTGACGTCGACCGCGGCGACGAAGACATCGCCGTCGGCGTTGGCGAGCGGGTGACCGGGGTCGTGGCGGCGTTCGGGTTGCGCGGTGCCGGTGGCGATTTCGGCAACGTCGACCGTCGCGCGGCTGGCCCCGTCGAAGGTCGTGGCGAAGACCGGCTTGCGCGGCTGGTACGCCTCCGCCGCCGACCCGGCGATGCTGCCGGCGTTGGCGAGGTTCGACGCGGTGGTGTTGAGCCGCACGAGCTGCGCCGCCATCGCGCGGCCGGCGATGTCGAAGACCGACAGCGGCTGGGCGGTGCCGATCATTCGCCCTTGAGCGCCTGCATGACGCCGGCGATGCGGCCGTTGAGGAAGCCGAGCGTCGTCCGGTACTGGACGGCGTTCTGCGCGAACTGGGTCTGCTCGACGCTGAGTTCGACGGTGTTGCCGTCGAGGCTGCTCGTCAGCGGCACGCGGAACTTGACCGCGGCCTGCCCGTCGAGCGCGGCGCGGAAGTCGAGGTCGCGCGCCTTGTAGCCGGGGGTCGCCGCGTTGGCGATGTTCGACGCGAGCAGGTCGAGCCGCTGTCCACGGACTTCGAGCGCCTTGCCGTGGATGCCGAAGCTTCGGTCGATCAGGTCCATCGCGGGGTTCCGTGTTGCTACCGGTCTCGCCGGTGCAACGATTGTGCCAACCGGGGATCACGCATGTGCCGGCGGTGTGCGGGCATGTGCGGACCGGGTGCGCCCGGCAGCTTCGCGCCGTCGACCGGCACCGGATTGCCGGTCGACGAGGCGGGTTCCTCGGCCCGGCGAACTGGCGCGATCCTTGCTGGACCTCCGCCGAGGGAGACCGAAGATGTTGCTCTATGCCGTTGCGATCGTTGCCCTGCAGGACCTCGCAGCACTTGAGGTCGAGGCAAGCGCCGTCGCGGGGGGCACGGTCGCGATCGACCGGCGCATCCACCTCGCGCAGTGCAACGCGCCTCCGGCGATGACCCCGGTGAGGGGTGGCCTTGGCATCGCCTGTTCGCTCCCCATCTGGCGGATAGTCGTGCCGTTACAAATGGTTGCGCCGATCATCCACCGCGGCGATCCCGTCTCGGTGACCGCCAGCGGTGCGCATTTCGACGTCACCATCGACGGCATCGCCGAAGCCGACGCCGCCCCCGGCACCTCGATCCGCGTCAGGGACCGCAGCGGCGGGCACCTGAGCGCCGTCGTCCGCCCCGATGGCAGCCTCACCGCAGCCGGCTATAACCTTCCGTAACCCGGCCGTTATTGTCTCCAAGGCCCGCAGCTTGCGGGGGTAACGCGTTGGAGAGACACGATGATTCAAGGACTTGGCGGGCGCCTGCCGCCGATCGCAGCGCGCTCGGCGCCAACGACGAACCCGGTCGCTGCGACGACGAAAGTAACATCGGCAGCGCCCGACATCTCGGCGCTCGCCTCCGCCGTTCGCGACATGGCCTCGGCGCCGCCGGTCGATACCGCCAAGGTCGACCGCGTTAAAAACGCAATCGCCGCAGGGAGTTACAAGGTCGCCCCCGAAGCGATCGCCGAGCGGATGATCGCGACCGACCTCCGTGCCTGACGCGTTCGGCGACCTGCTCACGGCAATGCGCGACGAACTCGCCGCCCTCGACACCGGCGACGCGAGCGAGATCGAAAGCGCCACCGCGGCCAAGCTTAACGCCCTTAGCGCCGCCCGGTCAGGAGGCGCGATCCCGGTTGCCCGCCTCCACGAAGCCCGCGCGCTCAATGCCTTGGCCGCCACCCGGAACAACATGCTCCTCGCCGGGGTCGATCGCCGCCTCGCCGCGCTGACCGCCGCCGCCGGGCGCGGCGGCGCGATCTGCTACGGCCGCGACGGGCGAACGAGCGCCGCGCGGTGACTGGCACGGTCCTTGCTCCACCGAAAGCATGACCCCGCAAGCCGTCTCCTCCGCCAGCACGGCCATCGCCGCCATCCGCCTTGCCAGCGCGCGGCAGGGGATCGACTTCAACTACCTGTTTACTCAGGCGAAAACCGAAAGCGGCCTCGACCCCAATGCCGCCGCGCCGACAAGCAGCGCCCGCGGCCTGTTCCAGTTCACCGCCGGAACGTGGCTCGAAACGATCCGCAAACACGGCCGCGAGCACGGCCTCGGCGCGGCGGCGGCGGTCCTCGACGACGGCGCCGCGATCGATCCGGCGACGCGAACTGCAATCCTCGATCTCCGCCGCGATCCGCTGGCGTCAGCCGACATGGCGGCAGCCTATGCTGCTGATAACGCCACAAAACTATCCGCCGGGCTCGATCGACCCGCGACCGCCACCGACCTCTCCTTCGCCCATTTTCTCGGCGCCGCCGGAGCCCTGCGCTTCCTCAAGGCCGATCCCGCCGGAGCAGCGTCGGCGATCCTCCCCGCCGCTGCCCGCACCAATCCGCGCATCTTCTTCGCCGCCGACGGCAGCGCGCGATCGGTCAGCCAAGTCTACCACCATTTCGCCGCGATCTTCGGCAGACCGGTGCCGCCGACCGGCACCGCTCTGCCGGTCGCGCGCCAGCCCACTGTCCAGTTTGCCGCCGCCCCCGACGCCGCGCGCATGATCTACCTTCAACTCGCCGAGCTGTCGGCATAATGGCGGCATTCGCTCTTCCAGCGCTCGGCAGCGTCAACCCCCGCGCCGCGCTGCTGCCGGTCGCGATCCTGTCGCTCGTCATGCTGATGGTCGTGCCGATCCCGCCGGTGCTGCTCGACATCTTCTTCGTCGCCAACTTCATCGTCGCGCTCGCGGTGCTGATGGTTGCGATCAACGCCCAGCGTCCGCTCGATTTCTCGTCATTTCCCAGTGTGTTGCTGTTCGCGACCTTGCTCCGGCTGGCGCTCAACGTCGCGTCGACCCGCGTCGTCCTCGTCAACGGCCACAAGGGTACGGCGGCGGCAGGGCAGGTCATCGAGGCGTTCGGCAAGTTCCTCATCGGCGGCGATTATGTCGTCGGGCTGTTCGTCTTCGCGATCCTGCTGATCATCAATCTCGTCGTCGTCACCAAGGGGGCGGGGCGGGTGTCGGAGGTGTCGGCGCGCTTCACCCTCGACGCGATGCCGGGCAAGCAGATGGCGATCGACGCCGACCTCAACGCCGGGCTGCTCACCGCCGACGAGGCGCGCACCCGCCGCGCCGAGGTCGCGACCGAGGCCGATTTCTACGGCTCGATGGACGGCGCGTCGAAGTTCGTGAAGGGCGATGCCGTCGCGGGGTTGCTGATCCTCGGCATCAACATCGCCGGCGGGCTGATCCTCGGCATGTTCCGCCACGGTCTGTCGATCGGCGATGCGGCATCGATCTACCTGCTCCTCGCGATCGGTGACGGGCTGGTCGCGCAAATCCCGGCGCTGTTGCTATCGATCGCGGCGGCGATGATCGTGACGCGCGTTTCGTCGAGCCTCGATCTCGCCGGTCAGGTCACTAGCCAGTTCGCCAGCGCCCGCGCGTGGACCCCGATCGCGGGGATCATGGGGCTGCTGACGCTGCTCCCGGGGATGCCGCACCTGATCCTGCTCGCCGCGACGGCGATCGCCGGGACGCTGGCGTGGAAATTGTCGCGGCCAAAGCCGGTCGTCGTGCCGGTCGAGGCACCGCGGAGCGCCGACGCGGCGATCGACTGGAGCGACGTCGCCGACACCGCGACGATCGGGCTCGATCTCGGCTACGGCCTGATCGGCATGGTCGACGAGAAGACCGGGCCGCTGATGGCGCGGATCACCGGCATCCGCCGCCAATTGTCGAAGGCGCTCGGCTTCGTCGTGCCGCTGGTCCGCGTCCGCGACAGCATCGCGCTCGGGCCGTTCACCTACCGCATCCTGATCGACGGCGTCGTCATGGCCGAGGACGAGGTCTTCCCCGACGACCTGCTCGCGCTCGAAGCCGGGCCGATCGACGTGCCCGTCGCCGGGCGGGTGTGCAAGGACCCGAGCTTCGGGCTCGACGCGCGCTGGATCGACCCCGCCGAGCGCGATCTCGCGACCGGCGCGGGCTATACCGTCGTCGATCCGTCGACCGTCATCGGCACGCACCTCAACCATATCCTGACGGTGCAGGCGCATCTGCTGCTCGGGCAGGACGAGACGCAGAAGCTGCTCGACACGCTCGGCGAGGCGCACCCGCAGCTCGTCGCCGGGCTGGTGCCGAAGCTGCTGCCGCTCGCGACGGTGACCGCGGTGTTGCAGCGGTTGCTCGAGGAGGGGGTCCCAATCCGCGATGTGCGGCGGACGATCGGTAGCCTCGCCGCGGTCGCTTCGCGGACGAGCGACCCCGGCGAACTCGCTGAACTTGTTCGAACCGGGTTGGGCGGCGCGATTGTCCAAACCCTCTGCGGTCTCCGCGAACCGTTGCTCGCGATCACCTTCGATTCCGCGCTCGAGGACCTGCTCGCGGCGGCGGTGCGGGCCGGCCCGGGATCGCTCTACCCGTTCGAACCGGCGCTTGCGGCGCGCGTCGTCGCGGCGGTGCGCGATGCCGACGCGCCGCTCGCCGCCACCGCCGCGCGCTTCGCCGTCGTCACCACGCCACTGCTCCGTCGGCCGGTCTACGGCCTGCTCAAGGGGCACCTCCCCGAAGGCTGCGCGGTGCTGTCGATCCACGAAATCCCCGACGCCAAGACCGTCGACGTCACCGCCGTCGTTGGCGGTCCCTCAACAGGAGCCTGAACATGGACGCACGCCTCGGGCTCGAAATTGGCGTCTACGGCCCCGCGCGGCTGGTCCGCACCGACCCCGAACGGCTGGTGCAGAGCCACCTCGGCCTCGTCCGCAAGATCGCGTGGCACGTGCATGCGCGGGTTTCGAGCGCGATCGAGGTCGAGGACTTGATCCAGATCGGCATGATCGCGCTGATCGAAGCGGCGCGCGGGTTCGAGGATCGGGGACACGCCGCCTTCGCCACCTACGCCACCGTCCGGGTGCGCGGGTCGATGATCGACCAGTTGCGCAAGTCGGCGACTTTGGTCCGCTCGGCGATCCGGCGGCGGCGCGAGTTCGGCATCGCGCGGGCCTCGCTCGAAGGGCTGCTCGGGCGTCCCGCGACCGACGAGGAGATGGCCGAGCGCGTCGAGATGACGATCGAGGCGTATCGGACCGCGGCGAACGCGACGCATGCGGTGCGCTACGAATCGATCGACGACGTCTATTCGGATCACAGCGAGTGGTTCGCCGACGATACGCCGAGCGCGTTCGACGCGTTGGCGCGTGGCGATCTAAAGCGCGCGATCAGCACCGCGGTCGGCAACCTCCCCGAGCGCGAGGCGCTGGTTCTCCAGCTTTATTACGTCGAGGAAATGAACCTCGAGGAGATCGGGCAGGTGCTCGATGTCGGCGCGGCGCGGGTCTGCCAGATCAAGAAGGCAGCGCTCGACAAGCTGCGCGTCAAGCTCAGCGGCTTCGATGCCTAGTACGGCGCAACCAGCCCGACCGCGTGGAGGACGACCGCTTCGGCGATCATCACAGCCAGCCAATAGCCGCATTCCGCGGCGACCGCCCCAGCCGCACTGCCGCGTGAGTGGAGGCTGACGACGGCAGCGGGAACGACGAAGCCGATCCAGATGACGACCGCGCTGCCGATCGCCATGACCCACGCCCCGGCCTTGGGCGGCGCGAGGATCAGGGCCCCGGCGAAGATCGCGGTCAGCCAAGCTTCGGCGATGAAGTTGGTAATCGTCAGGCCGAGTGCGATCCGTCCGCGCCGCCCCGCCGCCGCGTGATACGCCGCGCCGACCGCGAGGCCGATGAGCGTCGCGACGATAATCTGCCAGCCGTTCTGGACGATGTAGATCATGTCGCTCTCCGTCGCATGGTGCGGGCTGGAGAACGCGCTGCTTTGCCTAAGGCTGCGGGGCGCGATGCCGCGCCAGCCCTCAGCCTCCGGCGGCGCGGATGAGCGCTGCCATGACCGTGCCGAAGCCGACGATGACGACGAGATAGATGCTGATGAACGTCGCCGCCGAGCCGGCACGATCGGCGAGGTCGCTGCGGAAGACCGCGTCGCGCGGCATCGCGAAAGGCGACGAGCGTTCGGGATCGATCATGGCAAATCTCCTTGGGCGCTCGGGTCAGCCGCGCAGCGCGTCGATGACGGCGACAACGGGGACCATCAGTGCCGCCGCGCCGAGGATCGTCAGCGACGCCGAGGCGGCGCATCGATCGATCAGGCATGGCCGGTCGCGAGCGCCGTCCACAGGTTGGGTAGGTTTCCGCTTGGCCACGCGAAGGCCTCCGTTGACCGTCGCCAAACACGCAGCGACCAGACCGATATGGGCCGGTCGGGCACTGGTTTGCCATGCGGGAAGCCGGGCCGCGCATAAGAACGGCGTATAGATTGCCGATCGTGCTTGCCTGCGCCAGATAGCCCGGGCTTAGGTCGCCGATGATGGTTCTCGACGATCTCGAACAAGTCGGGCTGTTGCTGTTTGTCGCGGCGGTGGTCGCGATCGCGACCCAGCGCTTTCGCCTGCCGTACAGTGTCGGCCTCGTCGCGGCGGGCATCGGGCTTGCGGTGGCACCGATCAGCCTCGACCTCAAGTTGTCGCGGGAGTTGATCTTCTCGATCTTCTTGCCGCCGATCGTGTTCGAGGCGGCGCTCAACCTTCACTGGCACGACCTTCGTCGCAACGCGCCGCTGCTCGCGGTGTTCGCGAGCGCCGGGGTTATCGTCGCGGCGATCGTCGTCGCGGCGGGGATGCACTTCCTCGCCGACTGGAGCTGGGCGGCGGCGGCGTTGTTCGGCGCGTTGATCGCGGCGACCGATCCGGTGTCGGTGATCGCGACCTTCAAGAACGTGACGATCGATCCGCGTCTCCATTTGCTCGTCGAGGGCGAGAGCCTGCTCAACGACGGGACCGCCGCGGTCGCTTTCGCCGTTGTCCTCGCCGTTGTCGCCGGGCAGCACGCTGAACCGGATGCGATCGGCTGGCTCGTGCTGCGGATGGTCGCCGGCGGGATTGCGTGCGGCGTTGCGGTCGCGTTCGGCCTGCTGCTGCTCGCGGGGCGGACCAAGGACGTCCTCGTCGAACTGACGCTGACGACGTTGATCGCGTACGGCTCGTTTCTCCTCGCCGACGCCGGTGGCATGTCGGGTGTGCTCGCGGCGCTGTCCGCAGGGATCATCGTCGGCAATTCGGGGACTCTCGGCGCGATCTCGGCGACCAGCCGCGCCTCGTTGATCAACTACTGGGCGTATGTCGCCTTCCTCGCCAACTCGCTGATCTTCCTGCTGATCGGCGCGCAAATAGCCCGCCAGCCGTTCACCGACGTCATCGGCCCGGCGGCGATCGCCATCGTCGTCGTCCTCGTCGGCCGCGCCGTCGCGATTTACGGCCTGTCGGCGCTATTCGCGTGGAGCCGCCAGCGCGTCGAACTTCGTCACCAGCACGTCCTCGTCTGGGGCGGATTGCGCGGAGCCCTCGCCCTCGGGCTCGTCTTCGGGCTGCCGCTCGATCTGCCGGGGCGCGGGCAGATCGTCACCGTGGCGTTCGCGGTGGTCGCCTTCTCGATCGTCGTCCAGGGGCTGACGATGACGCCGTTGCTGCGTTGGCTCAAGCTGATCGGCGACTAGTTTCGCGTTCGCTGCTCCTCAAGCCGGGAGCAAGGTCCGGCGAACCGCGCTTCGCCAGCCTTCGACCAGGCGCGTGCGCTCGTCCTGCTCCATCACCGGATCGAAGCGCCGGTCGCGGTGCCAGATACGTTCGATCGACGCGAGATCCTCCCATACCCCGGTCGCCAGCCCTGCCAGAAAGGCTGCACCCATCGCCGTCGTCTCGACGATCGAAGGCCGCTCGACCGGCGCGTCGAGAATGTCTGCGAGGAACTGGCACAGCCAGTCGTTGACCGCCATTCCGCCGTCCACGCGCAGCGCCGAGGCCGACGGCCCGGCATCCGCCACCATCGCGTCGATCAAGTCCTTCGTCTGATATGCGACCGACTCGAGCGCTGCCCGGGCAAGGTGCGCGTCGGTCGAATCGAGCGTCAGGCCGCAGATCAATCCGCGCGCGCCAGGGTTCCAGTACGGCGCGCCGAGACCGACGAAGGCGGGTACCATATAGACGCCGTGACTGTTCGGCACGCGCGTCGCCATATCGTGCGTTTCGGAGGCACGGGTGATGATCTTGAGCCCGTCGCGCAACCACTTGACCCCGGCACCGGCGACGAAGATCGAGCCCTCGAGCGCGTAGGTGGTCTTGCCCTTCAGCCGGTAGGCCGGGGTGGTGAGCATGCGATTGTTGGATCGAACCGGCTTTTCGCCGACGTTCATCAGCAGGAAGCAGCCGGTGCCGTAGGTCGACTTGGTCATCCCGGTGCGGAAGCAGCACTGGCCGAACAACGCCGCCTGCTGGTCGCCTGCCATCCCGGCGATCGGGATGGCGCGGCCGAGAATGTCGGGGTCGCTATGGCCGAAGATGTGCGCGTTATCCTCGACGCTCGGCAGGATCGACGCCGGAATGTCGAAGAGACGGAGGAGCTCGTCGTCCCACTCCTGCCGGACGATGTCGAACAACAAGGTGCGGCCGGCGTTGGTCGGATCGGTCGCGTGGACCTTGCCGCGGGTCAGCCGCGACAGCAGGAAGCAGTCGATCGTGCCGAAGGCGATGTCGCCCCGCGCCGCGCTCTCCCGCGCCCCCGATACGTTGTCGAGGATCCACGCCAGCTTGGTCGCCGAGAAATACGGGTCCAGGAGGAGCCCGGTCTTGGCCGAGACCAGTTCTTCTGCACCGTCGACCTTGAGCTGCGCGCAGACGTCGGCGGTCCGGCGATCCTGCCAGACGATGGCATTGTGGATCGGGCGCCCGGTCGCGCGGTCCCAGACGACGACGGTCTCGCGCTGGTTGGTGATGCCGATGGCGGCAATGTCGGCGATGTCGATCCCGGCGCTCGCGACGGCTTGGCGCAGAACCGAGACCGTATCGTGCCAGATATCCTCCGGATCATGCTCGACCCAGCCGCCTTGAGGGTAATGCTGGGCGAACTCGCGTTGCGCGGTCGCGACCGGGGTCGCGGTCGAATCGAACAGGATACAGCGGGTCGACGTCGTGCCTTGGTCGATCGCCAGGATATACGGCGGCTGGGGCATGAGAGGTCGCTTTCATCGGTGGGTTGTCGGTTTGCCGTGCCCGCGATGACGCAGAACCGACGCTAACTAATTGATCGCAATAGACAAAATAATAGTTCGACGATCCGCAATGCCTGGTCTCCGCGCTGTGCCGACGACCGTCACGCAGGCTAAGTTCAAAATAAGTTCACACTAAACGTGTGTTTTGCGTTTCGCCTTCCCCACAGAATGCCTGAAAAACCAGCAATGAGAAAGAACACGCACCCCCCGTTGGCGACCTGAAGCGCTAGCGCGCTTCGAGGGGTGTAGGACAGGGGAAAATGGCAGGTTCCCGGCGGCTTCCGCCCAGCCTGCAATCGGCGCGGCGTTACCGCGCCTGCGCCTCGCCAGCGGCCAGCATATCGCCTCGCTGAACGGCAACAGCGACTGCACCCGACCGATCGACCGTTATGGCGAGCGCATTAGCCATATCCGGTGCGCCGGGCAGGTTGGCGATGCGGTTGCGCGGCGCGTTCTTCTCCGGCCCGCTCCGCGTCGCATAATGGAGTTGCCAAAGCTCCTTGAGACGCGGCGACGCCATCGCCGTGTCGAATGTCGCGGCGTCACCACCCTTGGTCGGGCCGTTGGCGACGACGATGAAGCGCGGTGCGACGGTGTCGAGCAGCGCCGGGCTGTTGCTGAGATCGCTGCCGTGGTGGGTTGCCACCATCAGGTCGATTGGCCCGATCAGGTCGACCGGGCAGACGAGCCGGTTTTCCAGATTCCACGTCGTGTCGCCGAGCGACAGGATGCGCGCCTTGCCCCATGTCGCGAGGAAGCCGATCGAGCGCGGGTTCTCCTCGCCGCCGTTGGCATCCTTGGCCGTCGCCCGATCGCAGCCGACGCCGGGCTTGCCGCCTTGCGCCAGCGGGTGGGCGATTACTTGCCCGTCGGCATCGACCGCATTCAGGACAAGCCCGTCGATTTTCAGCGTTGCTCCCGGCTGCATGACGATGTGCTTCCGCCCAGCGATCGCGGCGAGATATTTTGGGTAGAGGGTCGCGGTCGCCGTCGTCAGCTGCTCCGCCGTCGCGCCCGATGGCGGCACCTCGCGGTTCGGACCGTGGTCGACGAATGTCCCGACTGGGATCAGCGCGAGAAGGTCCTGCACCCCGCCGACATGGTCGACGTGATAATGCGTGACGAGGACATAATCGATCCGGCTGAGCCCGAGCGCCTTCGCCGCGCGGACGATGCGCTCGGCGCTGCTCGTCGCCGGTGGCGGCATCGCACCGGCAGCGACCGCCGGGCCGCCCATGCCCTTCGGCCAACCCGTATCGACGAGCAAAGAATGTCCCTCGGGCGTGACATAAAGCGTCGCCGAGCCGCCCTCGACGTCGACGAGGACCATCCGCAGCGTGTCGCGCGGCGCGGCGCCGCCGAGCGCCAATGCCGCCGCGCCGATCAGGATGGCATGCTTCATCATCGGTCCTTCTTGTCGGTCGAGAACACATAGTCGGTGACCGAATGGAACACTGCGCCGGGGCGGAGGACGGTCGTCGGAAATTCGGGGCGGTTCGGACTGTCGGGGAAGTGCTGGGTTTCAAAGGCGATCGCATCGCCCTGCCGCAGGGTTCGTCCATTCGCGCCGGGGGTGCCGCCGCTGAAATGATTGGCGGTGTAGATTTGCACGCCGGGTTCGGTGGTGCGGACCTCGAGGCGGCGTCCGCTTTTCGGATCGTAGAGCCTGACAGCGAGCGGCACCGCGGCACCGGGCTCGCTATCGAGCACGAAATTATGATCGAGGCCGCGCCCCAGCATCATCTGCGGATGCGTCGAATAGACTCGCTCGCCGATCCGCCCCGGCTTGCGGAAATCGAACGGCGTGCCCGCGACCGGGGCAAGTTCGCCGGTCGGGACCTGCGTGGCATCGGTCGGCGTATAGCGGCTCGCGTGAACTTGCAGGATTTGGTTGTAGATCGGCCCGGAGGCCGCGCCACCGATGTTGAAATAGCTGTGGTTGGTCAGGTTGATGACGGTCGGCTTGGTCGTCGTCGCGCGATAATCGATCCGCAAATCGCCGTCGTTGTCGAGCGCGTAGGTTATGTGGACGGTTAGCTCGCCGGGGAATCCGCCCTCGCCATCGGCGGCGACATAGGTCAGCTCGGTCCCGGCAACCCCTGTGCGTTCGTAGGTCGTTGCCTGCCACAGGCGGCTTGCGAAGCCAGTAGGGCCGCTGTGGAGCACGACCCTGGTCACCGCGTCCGCGCCGTCGATCTTGTAGAATTTGCCGTCGAGGGTGAAGCCGCCGCGGGCGATGCGATTGGCGTAACGCCCGACGACGCTGTTGAACGTCCCGGCCGCGTCCCATGCGGCAAAGTCGGGTTGGCCAAGGACGACATTATCGATCCGGCCGGTGCGGTCGGGTGTTTCGATCGACAGGATCGCGCCGCCGCGCGTCGAGACGCGGACGGTGGTGCCGGTATCGTTGCGCAGCGTGATGACCTCGACTGCCTCGCCGTTCGCCGATGTCCCGAAGGGCGCGCGGCTTGCCGAGACGGCATATCCGGGCGTGGCGGCAAGCACGGCAACGACCGCTGCGAGAATTGGGACCCGAACCATCGACTGCTCCCCGTCCCCGCCGCGGTGGTTCGCAGCCCGGTCTGGTCGAACCGCTGTATTCAGGAGACGCCTCTTGCTTGTCAAGGCAGCGCAAGGTCGGGGGTAGACGGCCGGGCGTCGGGGATTACCAATAACCGCCTGCCGGTTTGGGCGGGTGTGACGCGCGATGGTCGCGCAAACGGCTTGATGCGATCGCCTGTCTTGGGCATCTGTATACAGTCGGTCGGTGCGGCGAGGCTGAAGTGCAGGCGACAGATTCGGGATTGCGCGGACGGGTCATCGGCAAGGCGGCGATCGGGTTGGTCGCGTTGAGCCTCGCAGTGGTGCCGGATTCGGGACGAGCGCAGGGACGCGCCGATACGCCGACCAACCCCTACGCTGGCAACCGCGCGATGGCCGCCGCCGGCGCCACGCTGTTCGCGCAAACGTGTGCCGCCTGTCATGGCGAAGGCGGGGCACGGAGTGCGCGGGCACCGGCGCTGAACGGCTCGCTCGCGCACGGCGACGAGGCGTACGACATCTTCCGGACGATCCACGACGGCGTGCGCGGCGCGGCGATGCCAAGCTTTTCGGCGCTGCCGGCGAACGAGATCTGGAAGCTCGTCACCTACATCCAGAGCCTCGGGTCGAAGCCCGTCGCGTCCGCCGCCGTCGCGGCGCGACCCGCGGGCGATGCCGCCGCCGGTGCGCGGCTGTTCTTCGCGGCGGGCGGCTGCGGTGGCTGCCACGAGATCAATGGCCGCGGCGCCGTCGTCGCCAGCGATCTCTCCGACATCGGGCGCAAGCCGATTGCGGCGATCCGCAGCGAAGTGCTGCACGAGCCGCCGTCACGACCGCCGCGCGATCCGTTCAGCGTCGCCGACGTGACCCTGATGGACGGCTCGACCGTGAACGGCGTGATCAAGCGCCGCGACACCTTCACGCTGCAGCTGCAGCAGTCCGACGGCGCGTTCATCCTGCTCGACAACGCGCGGGTACGCGCGGTGAAGGTGACGGCGACCGGCGGCCCGCGCGATACCGGCGAACGGCTCGGGGCCAGCGGTGTCGATGCGCTGGTCGCGTATCTGGCGCAGCAGAAGCGGCGCGATTTCACGCAGACGATCATGGCGAAGCTTCCCGCGGGCCTTCCCGCCAGGCGCATCGCCGCGGCGGACGAACCGCACAACTGGCTGACCTATTGGGGGGACTACCGGGGCCAGCATTTCTCGCCGCTGACGCAGGTTTCGACCGCCAACGTCGCGACACTGCAGCTGCGCTGGACCGCATCGCTTCCCGGTGAGAGCCCGTTGCAAACGACTCCGCTGGTCGTCGACGGCATCGTCTATACGAGCGGGCCTCCGGGCGATGTCTATGCGCTCGATGCGCGGACCGGTCAGCAATTGTGGAAGTTCAGCCGGGCACAGGACGTCCGCAATCCGTACCAGATCAACCCGTCGAACCGCGGCGTTGCCGTGCTCGGATCGCGGGTGTTCTTCAACACGCTCGACGACAACCTCATCGCGCTCGATGCGCGGTCAGGGCGCGAACTGTGGGAGCATCGCCTCGCCGACACGATGCGCGGCTACACGATGACCGGCGCACCGCTCGCGCTCGGCGACCGGATCGTCGTCGGCATGGCGGGGGGCGAGGAGGGGGTCAGCGGCTTCCTCTCGGCGTTCGAGCCGGCGACCGGCGCGCAATTGTGGCGCTTCGACACGATCCCCGGCCCGGGCGTTCCCGGTCACGAAACCTGGACCGGCGACAGCTGGAAGACCGGCGGCGGCGCGACGTGGCTGACCGGCAGCTACGACGCCGACCTCGACCTCGTCTACTGGACGGTCGGAAACCCGGGGCCCGACTTCAACCCCGTCGTACGCCGCGGCGACAATTTATACACCGACTCGGTCATCGCGCTTGACGCGAAGACCGGGCGGCTCAAATGGCATTACCAGTTTACGCCGAACGATAGTCACGACTGGGATGCTGTCGCCGGCCTCGTCCTCGCCGACCGTGTCGTCGACGGCCGCCCGCGCAAGCTGCTGCTGCACGCCGATCGCAACGGCTTTTTCTACACCCTCGACCGGACCGACGGCGCGTTCGTCTCGGGCAAGAATTTCGTCAGGCAGACGTGGAACGCCGGCTTCGACGCCAACGGCCGCCCGCAGGTCCGCGCTGACTCGGTCGCCACCCGGAGCGGCCAGCGCGTTTTCCCGGCGGTCGGCGGGACCAATTTCCAGGCCCCGTCGTACGACGCCGCGAGCGGGCTGCTCTACCTCGCCTTCCAGGATGCCGAGGGCTTCGCCAGCTACGGCGACGAGAAATACGAGCCCGGCAAGCAGTATCGGGCGGGCGGGAAGGTCGCCTCGCCCGAACCGCGCGTCGAGCCGGTGCAGGGCATCATGGCGCTCGATACCGTCACCGGTGAGAAGCGCTGGACCTTTCCCCTGACGCGCACGTCGCTGTCGGCGGGGGTTCTTGGCACGCGCGGCGGCCTGGTGTTCGCGGCGACCGCCGAGGACTGGTTCATCGCGCTCGACGCCGCGACTGGCAAGCCATTGTGGAAGGTGCAGACCGGCGGCCCGATCAGCGCATCGCCGATCAGCTATGCGGTCGGTGGCGAGCAGTTCGTTGCGATCGCCGCGGGCAACACGCTGATGAGCTTCGCGCTGCCCGCGAGCACGGCCGCTCGGTAATCGCCCCGGTCACGGCGCTGCCGGGCGGAGGCCGTAGAGCGCGTGGTGGGTCAGGATGAACAGCGTCGCATTGTCCTTGCCGCCGAAGACGAGCTGGAGCGGGCGGTCGGGGACGTCGATCCGCCCGATCTCGCGGCCGTCGCTGTCGTAGACGAACACCTGCCCGTTGGCGACGTAGACGCGCCCATCCTTGCCCGCGACGACGCTCTCGCCGCCCCGGTCGGCGAAGGGGCGGAGGTTGGTCACGACCCCGTTTTGCCCCACCGTGGCGCTATAGGTCCGGTCCTCCGATCCGTTCGTGACGAAGACACGGGCCCCCGGCTCGGCGGCGAAGCCGTAAGTGTCGAGCGAATCCGAGAAGCGCCAGCCGCGGAAATCGTCGGGTCCCTGACGGATCGCGCGATACGCCGGGAGCATCAGGCTGCCATCGGGCGAGACGTAGTGGCGCAGCTTGGCCACGGCCATGTCGCGCGTGAACATCGCGGCGAGCGTCGGGAAGCGCAGGGTTTGCGGGTCGATCTGGTCCTTGAACTCGCCGTTGGTCCACGTGTTGACCGGGAGCAGCGTTCGCGCCCCCGCCGGAACGGTCGCGTCGCTCGCTGCGATGACCGTGATCGCCCCGTCCGGCCCGCCGGGCTTGAAGCTGTAGACGCTCCCCGCGTGCCCGTCCGACGACAGCACCAGCAGGTCGCCCGAGCGCGCGACGGCAAGATTGACCGGATCGAGCGGGCTCTGCTGGACGATCGTCAGCTTGCGCGCGTCCGACCAGCCGTAGATGCGCTGCTGGCGGTGATCGACGAAGTAGAGCGTCCCGTCGGGCGCGGCGGCGGCTCCCGAAATCGAGTAGAAGCCATCGGCGAGCTTATCGAGCTTCGCGCCGGCCGGGTAGATCGACGGCGTCACCGCGGCTGGCGCGGCGGGGACGTCGAGAGTGGCGAACTCGCGCTCGCGCACCCCAAGGCCGTGGGTCACGTCTTGAATCGCATCGCTGTACGGGAATTTGCTCGCGCGGAGATAGGTCGCGCAGCCTTCGTCGTCGCACAGGCCGATCCCGCTCTCGGCGTTCACATGGACATTGCGGAAGTGGACGGCGGCGGAGTTGTAGAGCTTCACCGCGCTCGCCGCGGGCTTGACCGTCCGCGTGACGCGATAGGCGTGGTAGTTCGCGACGAGGATATCGTGCGAGTCCTGGATCTCGAGCGATACCGTATCCTGCCCCTCGCCCGACTCCTCCTCGGTCTGCGGGGCGAGCAATTCCCAATTGGCGACGCGGTCGAGAACGATCTCGGTGCGGACGTGATGCTCGCTCGACAGCTCGTAGACATGACCCGGCGTCGTCGTGTCGGACACGTACATGCCCGACTGCGCGTAGGTGTTGGGCGACCAGATGTTCGAGAAGGTCCCGCCGCCGCCGCGCGTCACCCACAGGCTCGGATATTGCGCGTCCCAGCGCTTCATGGGGTCGGGGTCGCCGCTGTGGTTGGCGTTGTACGGATCGGCGCGGGTGCCGTCGGGCAGGTCGGTGCCGTGGCCGCCCTGGAACTTGACGTCCTCGACCAGCGATCCCGCTCCTGCGGTCCAGAGCAGTCCGGTCGCGCGCGCATTGATGCCCCCGGTGGCGATGCCGAGCCCTGAGACGATCGCGTTGCCGCCAGCGGCCGAAGCGATCACCGCTTTCGCCGCGCCGACTCCCTGATACGCCGGGGTATGGTCGGGCAGCACGATCTGGGTCAGGCTGGGATGAAGGCCGATCAGCACGGTGTCGGGCTTGAGCCGCAGCGTCTCGCTGACGACATAGCGGCCCGCCGGGAAATACAGCACGCGGTGGCTGTCGATCGCCTTCTGGAGCGCGGCGGTGTCGTCGGTCGCATTATCGCCCTTCGCCCCGAGCGTGCGGACGTTGGTCCACTCGCCGGTCGCCGGTAGCGAGGGCAGGGCGGGGGGCACCGCTGGCGGCGCTGAGGCCAGCGGGTCGGCGGTCATCACCGTCGCGATCTTGCCCATCTCCCCGAGGCTCGGTACCGCGAGACCGTGGTTGAACGCGGCGACGCGGTAGCTCGCGCCTTTCCCGGGCACGGTCTTGCCGCTGTCGCGGAAGCTTGCGAACACCGGCGTGGCGGTGGCGACGGCGTTCTCGATGCCGATCTGGGTGTACGCGCTCGCCTCGTTCGAAATGACGACACCGGCGCGGGCGATGCGGTCGAAGCGGACGTTCTTGCCCCACAGCCAGTCGTTGTAGCCGGCGTCGATGTCGATCCCGACCGGCACGTTGCGGATCGCGACGTTGACCAAAGTCAGCCCCGCCTGATGCTCGCGGATCGCCGCGTCGCGCTGGCCATCGAACGTCGAGTCGAGCAGGGTGAACTGCCACGCGGGCGAGGTGTTCTCGGTCAGGATGCCGTAGCGCCCGCCGCGAAAATGGAGATCGCTGGCGAGGTTGGCGACCTGGTAGATGCCGGCGAGGCCCGAGCCGAGATCGAAGTCGATGTGGCTGAGATACGCGTGCTGTGCGGCGTGGAAGCGGATCGCGGTCGCCGCCGTATTGCCCTTGCCGATCGCGAAATCGACGTTGCTCAGCGCCGAATAGAAGGTGCTTGGGGTCGCGTCGGCGATGCCGGGATCGAACGGGACGCTGCCGGGGGGCGGGAAGGCGACGCGCTTGACCTCGCCGCGCCGCGCACCGGCGAAGAATAGCATGTTGGCGATACCGCGCTGGAATCCCGGCGTTTTGTCTCCGAGGACAATCACCGGCCGTGTCGCGCCGACGCCGAACACGCGAACGCCGGGCCACAGGAAGATCGTGCGAGTGATGCGATACCGGCCCGAGGGCACGAAGACGATCCCGCCACCGCCCTTCGCCGCGGCGCTGTCGATCGCGCTCTGGAGCGCCGCGCCGTCATCCGCACGCCCGTCCCCGCGACCGGCGACGGTGACCGCACGCGCATCGTCGGGGGCGGTCTGGAACACCGACGGCCCGGCGATCGCCGCTGTCGGGGCGGCGGCGAGGGCGAGGACAAGCGCGGTCTTGATCATGCAGGGCGTTCCTTGCGGCGACGGCCGGAAAAAAGGCGTCCCGGCCTTGCGGCCGGGACGGAGTCTTCAGGGAAAAAGTCGCCGCACGCGTACCCGCACACAAAGCGCACGCCGTTAGAAATTGTACCGTACCCCGACGCGAAACAGCCGCCCGAGCGTGTCGTAGAGCGCCTGATTGATATCGATGCCGGTGTTGGTCTGCGGCGACGGCGTCGGGTCGCGGTCGAGCACGTTGTCGATCTTGAAGTAGGCGGTGAACTTCTTGGTCAGGTTGTACGATCCGCCGACGTCGAGATAGAAAGCGCCGGGCATGAAGTTGTTGTCGATCGTCGGATGCTGCGTGTTCTGCAGCGCGGTCCGGCCGACCGGGCAGGTGCCCGCGCTGCACACGACATATTCCTGCGCATAGACGCCGTCGCTGAACCAGCGCTGCTGGAGGTTGAAGCTGAAGCGGTCGGTGCTCCAGCCTTCGGTCAGCAGCACCTTCCACGACGGCGTGTTGCCGGCGTTGACCCCGGCGCTCTGGATCGGGATCGTCCCGGGCACGCCCGGATCGGTGATGAAGTTCTTCACGTTGGTCGCCAGCCCGCGCAGGACGAAGTCTCCCGGTACGCCGATTTTGTCGGCGTGGAACTGGTAGCTCGCCTCGATGTCGAAGCCGTCGGTGAAGATCGAGGCGAGGTTGAACGCCTGGAGGTTGACGAACGGCGTGCCGCTCGTCGGCGCGAGGTTGAAGGCACCGCACAGCGAGGTGATGCCGCTGTAGCAGAGGTTGACCTCCTGCTGCGCGCCGAGGGTCGAGATGACGCCGTTGACCTTGATCCTGTAGTAATCGAACGATGCGCTGAACCCCGGCAGCCAGCTTGGCCGCGACAGCACGATGCCCGCGGTCGTGTTACGCGCGATTTCTGGCTTGAGCGCGGTATTGCCGATCGCGTTCTGCAGGACCGTTAGCGTCGCGGGGACGCCGGCGGGGCGGTTGGGGTCGGGGTTGGTGAAGTTCGGCAGCGTCGTCGTGATCGGGGCGGCGAACAGTTCCGACAGGTTCGGCGCGCGGACGTCGCGCGAGGTGACTGCGCGCAGGCGGATGCCCTCGATCGGCGTGTCCCACGTGCCGCCGACCTTCCACGTATAGACCGTTCCGGAGGTGCTGTAGTTCGTCACGCGACCGGCGACGTCGAGGTTGGCGCTGCCGAGCTTGTCCGACTTGAGGAACGGCAAATTGACCTCAACGAAGCCCTCGGCGACGTGATAGCTGCCGGTGCCGTTGTGGTAATTGCCGGCATACCAGTTGGCACCGTTGGTCGAGAGCAACGGATCGGCGGGGTAATTGGCGCTATACTGGCTCTGCGGAGCGACGCCGTTGCCGTAGGGATCGCCGATGACCTTGTAATATTCGTTGCGGTATTCGGCACCGGCGGCAATCGACACCGGACCCGCCCAGAGGCTGAGCGGAGAGCCGCTGAAGCTGAAGCTCGCCGCGTCCTGCGTCTGGCGGGTGTGCTGGAACGGGCCGTTGCCGGGCTCGATATACTGGAGCGCTGCGGCGCTCGGGGCGGTGCCGCCGATGATGTCGATCGGGACGCAGCCGTTGGCCCGCGCGACGGGGTCGGCGCAGACGATCTGGCCGTTGAGCGTGATCGCCTGGATCGCGGCGTTGTAGCGGGGTGTCAGCGTGATGTTCTTGACGTTGATGTCGGTGATATTCTCGCCGTGCTCGAACGAGGCGTCGTAGGTCCAGCTCGTGCCGAAGACTTGCACCTTGCCGTCGGCACCGAGCACGCCGCGGTACTGCTTGCGGGTCGGATAGACGGTGATGTTCTTCGGCAGCTCACCGTTGCTGGTGCCGAACTGGAACTGCGTGATCCCTGCGGTCGCGCACGCCGCCAGGATCGACGCGGGAACGAAGGGGTTCGAACATTGCAGCGTCAGCCCCGACTTGGTCGCGCCGGGGTTGGGCTGGTTCATCGTGTCGACCTGCGCGACGTTGACCGTCGCATAGACCTCGTTGTCGGGGTCGAGGTCGAAGCCGACGCGGCCATAGCCATTGTAGCGGTCGAGCCGCGACTGGAGCGTCGTACCGATGCCGACGTTGCCCGACAGGTCGCCGCCGACGCAGAAGCCGCCCGAGGTGTAGCAGCCCGAAACGGGGCCGGTCTGGGACGGCACGCCACCCGAGCCGTAGTTGAAGGTGAAAGGCTTTCCGTTGACGTCGAACGCGGTGCCCTGCAGCGGCCCCGAACTGATCAGGCCGAATTTGGTGTATTGATACGCCTGCGCGTGGTCGCGGACGAGATATTGCGGCGAGCCGTCGTTGGTGATCCCGCGATTGACGAAGGTCGTCGTGCGATACCACGTGCGGCCTGCCGCGAGCTGTTCGCCAAAGCCCCCCGCCGCGACGCCGTCCTCATGGTCGTACTCGCCGCTGACCTCGACATGGAGGCGATTGTCGAAGAACGAACGCCCGGCGGCGGCCTGAATCAGCCCCTGCTTGTTGTCGCCATAGGTCGTGATGCCGCCCTGGACGTTGGCCTTGAAGCCTTCGAAATGTTTGTCGGTGATGAAGTTGACGACGCCGCCGACCGCGTCCGATCCGTACGACGCCGAGGCACCGCCGGTGACGACGTCGACGCGCTTGATCAGAAGCTGCGGGAACAGGCTGATGTCGGGGACTCCGGTGACGTTCGCGCCGACGACGCGCTGGCCGTCGAGCAGCGTCAGCGTGCGGATTGTGCCAAGGCCGCGCAGCGAGAACGAGCTGAGGCCCTGCTGGCCGCTCGAGGTGCTGTTGGTCCCGGTGGTGACGCCGCTCGACCCCTGCAGCGAGGGCAATTGCGCGATCGTCGTGAAGATGTTCGGCTCGGCATTGCGCGCGATTTCGGCCGCCCCGATGACTGTGGTCGGGGTCGGTGCGGTGAAGCCGCTGGTGGTGATGCGCGAGCCGGTGACGACGATGTCGCCGGCGTTGGTCGTCGCGTCATCGGGGGTCGCCGGAGCGACGGCGGCAGGCGCGGGTGCCTGCTGCGCCTGCGCCGGAAGCGCGAGACCGACCGCGAACGCCGCCCCGACCGATGCCAGCAGCCGCGCCCGATGTGCCGTGTGAAGTCCGCCCATTTTAGTCTCCCCGTTTGTTTTGTTACAGTTGTGCCGCGTAGAGTGTGTGATGCGTCAGGATGAACAGCGTGCGCTTGTCCGGGCCGCCGAGCAGAAGCTGGAGCGGGCGTTCGGGCACGTCGATCCGGCCGAGCGGCTTGCCCACGGCGTCGTAGGCGAACACCTGGCCGTTCGCGATGAGCACCCGGCCCGCGCCGTCGGTCGTCACGCTCTCGCCGCCGCGTTCGGCGAAGACCTTGAGGTCGCTGAGCGCACCGCCTGCGCCGACCGCGGCGGAATAGGTTCGCGCCTCGGATTCGTTGCTGACGAGGACGCGGTCACCGACGCGTCCGCGCGCGAAGCCATAGGCGTCGAGCGTGTCGGAGAAGCGCCAGCCGACGTGATCGGGGGAGCCTTGCTGCCAGACGCGGAAAGCGGGGAGGGCGAGGCTGCCGTCGGGCGAGCGATATTCGAGCGGTTTGGCGGTCCCGGCATCGCGCGCAAACATCTCGGCGAGCGTGGTGAAGTGGCCGGTCGCGGGATCGAACTGGTCGCGAAACTCGCCGTTGTTCCACCAGTTGACCGGAAGCAGCGTCGTTGCCCCGTCGGATGGTGCGATCGGTGTCGCCGGGATCAACGTCAGCTCCTGCTTCGGCGCGGCAGGATCGAAGCTGTAGACGGTGCCCTGCGGCCCGAACGACGATTGCACGAGCAGATGCCCCGAGCGGTCGACCGCGAGGTTGACCGGATCGAGCGCATTGTCGCGCACGACTTCGAGACCACGGGCGCTGGTCCAGCGGTAGATGCGCTGGAAGCGATGTTCGACGAAGTACAGCGCGCCGCTCGCATCGACCGCGCCGCCCGAGATCGACCAGAAGCCGCCCTCGAGCTTTTGAACCGGCCCCGCGCCCGGGAGCGTCGCCGGAACGACCGCGGCGGGGTCGGCGGGGATGTCGAGCGTGGCGAACTCACGCTCGCGCATCTCGAGGTGATGCGTCTTGTCCTCGATCGCATTCTCGAACGGGAATTTACTCGCGCGGGCATAGGTGCCGCAGCCGATGTCATCGCACGTCGAAAAGCCGCTCTCGGCGTTGATGTGGACATTGCGGAAGCGAATACCGCTCGAATTCAACAGCTTCACCGCAGTGACGGCGGGGTGGAAGGTGCGCGTGACGCGGTAGGCGTGGTAATTGGCGAGCAGGATGTTGTGCGAGTTGCGAATCTCGAAGGAGACCGCGTCCATGCCCTCGGGGACTTCCTGCTCGGTCTGCGGCGCCAGGAACTCCCAATTTTCGACGCCGTCGAGGACGATCTCGTTGCGAACGTGGTGCTCATTCGACAGCTCGTAGACGTGGCTCGGCGTCTTGGTGTTGGTTACGTAGAAACCCGCCGTCGCGAAGGTGTTTGGCGACCAGATTGCGGCGAAGGTGCCGCCGCCGCCGTCGGCGACCCAGATACTCGGATACTGTGCGTCGAAGCGACTGTCGGCGACCGGATCGCCGCTTTGCGCGCTAAGTGTCCCGAGCGGCTTGCCGTCGGCGGTCGGGGTGCCGCCGCCGCCCATGATCTTGACGTCGTCGATCAGCGAGTCGGCGCCCGCTTTCCACACGATCGCATTGGCGCGTGGGTTGACCCGCCCGGTGAACAGGCCGAGCCCCGAGACGATGTTCCGCCCGCCCGACGGTGCGGCGAGGATCGGCACGACCGTCCCGATCCCGGCGTGACCCGGGTCGTTGTCGGGAATGACGAGCTGGGTAATCGCCGGGTGGAGCCCGAGTAGGACGGTATCGGGGCGCAGGTTGAGCGTTCCGGTCACCATGTAGAAGCCCACTGGGAAATACAGGACGCGGTGGCCGTCGATCGCGCGCTGGAGCGTGGCGGTGTCATCGGTGAGGCCGTCGCCCTTCACTCCGAGCGAGCGGACGTCGGTCCACTCGGCGACGGGCGGCAGCGAGCGGATTGCGGAGGTGCGTAGGGCGGGCAGCTTCGCCAGCGGGGTGATCGTGCTCGTCGTTGCGGGGACGCCGACCTGGCCGAGGCCCGGAACCGCAAAGCCATGATTGAAGCTGGCGACGCGGTAGGCTGGACCAGCCCCCGCCACCGTCCGCCCGCTCTCGCGGAAGCGCGCGAAGACGGGGGTGTTGTGGGCGACGGCGTTGTCGAAGCCGATC
Organism: Polymorphobacter sp. PAMC 29334; assembly: GCF_019431245.1. Taxonomy (NCBI): domain Bacteria; kingdom Pseudomonadati; phylum Pseudomonadota; class Alphaproteobacteria; order Sphingomonadales; family Sphingosinicellaceae; genus Polymorphobacter; species Polymorphobacter sp. PAMC 29334. The sequence continues at coordinate 1,713,833 of NZ_CP080243.1, forward strand.
TGGGTGAACGGACTTTGCTCGCTCGAGATGATGACGGCGGCGCGCGAGACGTTCTCGAAGCGGACGTCCTTACCCCACAGGGAATCGCTATAGCCTTCGTCGATGTCGATGCCGACCGGCGTGTTGCGGATCGCGACGTTTACCAGCGTCAGGTCGACTTCATGCTCGCGGATCGCGGCGTCGCGCTGGCCATCGAAGCTCGAATCGATCAGCGTGAACTGCCACGCGGGCGAGGTCTTCTCGCTGACGATGCCGTAGCGGCCGCCGTGGAAATGGATGTCCTCCATCTCGTTGCCGGCCTGGTATACCCCGGCAAACCCCGACCCGAGGCGGAAGTCCATGTGGCTGAGGAAGCCGTGCTGGGCGAGGCGGAAGCGGATCGCCGCAGCGGCGGGATTGCCTTGCCCGAGCTCGATGTCGACGTTGCTCATCGCCGAATAAAAGGTGCCCGAATTGGCATCGCGGACGAGCTTGCCCGAGGGAACGACATTGGGGACCGGCACCGGGATCTTGCCGACCTGATATTGGTCGCTCCCGGTGAAGACAATCATCATCGCAAGGCCCGACTGGAAGCCGGGGGTGTTGTCGCCGAGCAGCAGGACTGGGCGGGTCTTGCCGACGCCGAAGATGCGCACACCGGCGGGAACAAGCAGCGTGCGGCTCAGCCGGTAGCGGCCCGAGGGCAGGAAGACGATGCCGTGTCCGGTCTTGTCGGGCGCGGCGTCGAGCGCGGATTGCACGGCGTCGGTGTCATCGGCGCGGCCATTGCCAACGCCGTGAACGGTGACCGCGCGCGGATCGGCGGGCATCGTGGCGAACGTCGATTTGGCAGACGCGGCCCCGGCGATCTGGGGCGAACCCAGAAGCACCGCTGTCATCGCCAACCACGCTGCCTTCATGCAATCCCCCCGTCGCTGCCGTCTTGCCGGAAAGCGTCGATCCGGCTCGATTAGGGAATAATTCAACTATCGGCATCCGCGACCAAGGTCGTAGTTCCCGTCGCGCTCGCCGCAGCCGATAGGCTCGCCCCGTTATGGGTGAGGTTGATCGACAGCGTCTGGCCGGAACCGGGGGGAGCAGCGTACTGCCGTCGGTCGAGCGCAACGGTATTGCGTCGATGGCGATCGTTGTCATGGGCGTCAGCGGGAGCGGCAAGTCGACCTTGGGGGCGATGCTCGCCGCGCGGCTGGGGTGCCGGTTCGTCGAGGGCGACACCTTCCACGACGCTGCGGCGATCGCGATGATGCGGTCGGGGCAACCGCTCGGCGACCGCGAGCGCTGGCCGTGGCTCGATCGCGTCGGCGCAGCGCTGGCGCGCGAGGTATCGGCGATCGGCGTCGTCGTCGTCGCATGCTCGGCGCTCAAGCGCGTCTATCGCGACCGGCTCGCGGGATGCGTCACGGTGCCGACGCGGTTCGTGCTGCTCGATGCCGACGCCGACACACTGCGTGAACGGCTGACCGAACGCGCGGGTCACTACATGCCGCCGAGCCTGCTTGCGAGCCAGCTCGCCACGCTCGAACGACCGGGAGCGGACGAGGCGGCGCTGACCCTCGACACCGGCACGCCGCCGGACCTGCTCGCACGAACCGCGCTCGACTGGCTCGAGCGCCCGCTTGCCATGCCCCCGAACGGAACCCGTCGATGACGATCAAATGCATCTTGATCGCGGTTCTGCTCGCGGTTGCCGGACGGACCGAAGCGCAGACTCCGCCGGGGCCGCCGACCGTCGCGCTGTGGCCGCAAGGCGCGCCGGGTTCGGAGGAGCGCCGCGCCGAACCCGAGATCGTCGAGAACACTTACGTCCGCAACGTCCACCAGCCGTCGCTGACGGTGTTCCGCGCCGATCCCGCACACGCCAATGGTGCGGCGGTTATCGTCGTTCCGGGCGGCGGGCACCGAATGCTCGTCTGGGTCAACGAGGGCGTGATGCCGGCGCGGATGCTCAATCGCTTCGGCGTCACCGCGTTCGTGCTCACGTATCGCCTCGCCCGCGAAGCCGGGTCGAATTACGACATTGCGCGCGATGCCGCCGCCGATGCGCGCCGTGCAGTTCGCTGGGTCCGCGCCCATGCCGCGGAGTACGGCGTCGATCCCCACCGGGTCGGGCTGATGGGGTTTTCGGCGGGCGGTGAACTGGTGTCGATGGTCGCCGACGCACCCGCACCGCCGACACCGGCGAATGCCGACACGATCGATCGCCTCAGTGCCCGACCCGATTTCCAGGTGCTGGTCTATCCCGGACCGCTCGGCATTCCCGCGACCGCCGCTGTCGGTGCGCCGCCCGCGTTCCTCGTCGCGGGGACGCTCGACCAATGCTGCGCGGTGCCGGTGCTGACCCTGTATCAGCAGCTTCGCACGGCGGGCGTGTCGGTCGAGTTGCACCTGTTCGCCGACACCGATCACGCGTTCAACGTCGGGATGCATTCGGAACGGCTCGGGGTCGCGCATTGGCCCGACCGGCTTGCCGACTGGCTGTCGGACGGGGGCTGGCTTCGCCCCGGTGGAGGGGCGAAGCCAGCCCCCGGCAATTACTAAAGCTCGCTCGGCATCAGGCGCTTGCGCCCCTCCGAGAGGTGCCAGCGCATCGCCAGCGCGGCCCCGTCGCAATCCTGCGCCCGGATCGCCTCGACGATCATCTCATGCTCGCGCAGCATCGCGCCGAGGACGTGCGGCGGGCGCGAGCGCGAAATGTCGACCCCGGCGCGCATGACGCGTTCGATGTCGCCGGTCAGCGCGTCGAAGGCGAGGCCGAACGCGGGATTGGCGGTCGCGGCGACGATGCGGCGGTGCAATTCCATGTCCTCGGCGTCGGCGGGCTCGTTCGACAGCATCGCCTCGCGTAATCGGTCGAGGGCAAACTGGATCTCCGCCATCTCCTCGGTCGACCGGCGCGCCGCCGCGAGCCGTGCCGCCTCCGCCTCGAGGACGAAGCGAACCTCATAGCTGCCGAGCGTCGAAGACAGTTCGGACATCGGCAGGTACGTCATCAGCCGGTCCGACGGGCGGCTCTTGACGAACGATCCGGCACCGCGCCGCGCTTCGGTGATACCATCCGAAGCCAGCCGCACCAGCGCCTCGCGGACCATCGTCCGCGAAATGCCGAACAGCTCGGCAAGGCGCGCTTCCGACGGCAGGCGGTCGCCGACATCGAGGCTGTCTGCCTTGATGATCTCGACGATCCCCGAATAGGCTTTGTCGGCGAGCCGCTGCACGGTCATGTCCGGTTCCCGTCTGTCGTCACGGCCTAGAGGAACCTACTGGCAACCAGGATGAACACCAGTCCGACGACCGACACCGCGGTTTCCAGCAGTGACCACGTGCGGAACGTCCCCGGCATGTCGGTGCCGAGGTAGCTTTTCACCAGCCAGAAGCCGGGGTCGTTGACATGGCTGAAGAAGACCGACCCCGCGCCGATCGCGAGCACGGTCCATTCGGGCGAGACCCCCGAGCTGATGACCAGCGCCGGCATGATCCCGGCGGTGGTGATCGTCGCGACGGTGGCCGAGCCGATCGACAGCCGGATCGCCGCCGCGACAAGCCATGCGACGAGCAGCGGCGACAGCGCGCCGTGGCTGGCGACGCGCGCGAGCAGGTCTGAAATGCCCGCCTGGACGAGCACCTGCTTCAGCGCGCCGCCCGCACCGATTGCGAGCAGGATCGTCCCCGCCGGCACCATCGCCTCCGCCCACACAGCGTCCTGCACCCCGCGCTCGAACAGGCGGCGGCCGAACAGCAGCGGGAGTGCGGCGAGGCAGGCGATCAGCAAGGCGAGGACGGGATTGCTGGCGACACTGAGCCAAGCGAAATTCGGGGCGACCGACTTCGGCAGCAGCGCCTCGACCTGACCCGCGGCGATCAACACCACCGGCATCAGAATAACGATCAAGGCGCGGCCGACCCCGGGGTCGGGAACGTCGAGCTTGGCCGCCGCAAGGACCGGCGGCGCGATCGAGACGCCGCGTGCGGTGAACTTGGACAGGAGCGGGCCGGCGATGATCGCGGTCGGGATGCCGACGAGCAGGCCGTAGCCGATCGTCCGCGCGAGGTTCGCATGGAGCGCGTCGACCGCGAGCAGCGGACCGGGATGCGGCGGTACCAGCGCGTGGACGACCGCGAGACCGGCGATTGCGCACAGCATCAACGAGAGCTTGGCTTCGTCGCCCCGGCCCTTCGCGGGCAGCGCGGCGGCGGCAGTGGCGACGATCGGGAGCAGCAATACCAGCCCGGTTTCGAAGAAAAGCGGCAGCCCGATGACGAGCCCGGCGATCAGTGCGGCGAACGGTGCCCCGGCGACCCCCGACGCCTTGAGCGCGGCGCGGGCGAGGCCACCGGCGCCGTCCGACAACTGCAACATCGCGCCGAGCGCGAGGCCGAGCGCGACGACCAGCCCGGTCCCGCCAAGAATGTCGCCGACGCCCTTTTGCACGGCCTTCGAGGTTACCGCGATCGGCATGCCCGACAACAGGCCGACGGCAAACGCGCCGCATAACAAGGCGATGAATGGATGGAGCCGGCCCCGGACGACGAGGATCACCGACAAGGCGATGCCAGTGACGGCTGCAGCGATCAGCCGCGCGTCGGCGACGATCATCGCACGGGCGCCGATACCTTCAGACGACGCGGCCTGCTTGAAATGGCGCGCGAATGGCTCGACCGATGTGCTTCGATGCCCAACTCAGCTCTCCCCCTGACTGTGTCGCGTTGTCACCAGACAGACTGGCGCCGCACCATCGTTTCGCTAGACTAGTATGACAGCATTGCCACGGTCGCTACCGAAAACTGGAAAATGTGGCGATTATTGCGCCGAAAACGGGTTTGCCGCTTGAGTCTGTCCAACAAGTTCAGTTACGCTTGCTGCACGGCGCGACTCATGTCGACGCAATGAGATCGGTGCAAACCGACGACAAATGGAGCGTGGTCGATGATCGCGCGAAGAGGGGAGAGTCGACTTGATAGCTATCCAGACCGACGGCGCGGCGTCTTCTGGCGCGACCCGCGATAGCGACGTGCCGGGCCGTGTTCACCTGACGCCGACCCAGCGCAAGGTTCTCGACGGCGTTCATTCAGGGCGGCTCAACAAGCAGATCGCGTTCGATCTCGGGGTCGCCGAAGCCACTGTTAAGGCGCACATGACGATCCTGATGCGCAAGCTCAACGTCCGCAATCGGACTCAGGTCGCCGTCGTCGCCCAGATGATCAGCGCTGGTCTCTGAGCTGGCGCATTTCTCCCGCGATTGCGGAAGGTTAACGAAACACTGTCTATCGCGCCGCTAATCGCGCACTCTAATGCTGCGCTGCTCACTCGATACAGCGAAGCGTGGGGAAGGGGTTTTATGCGGCGGTTTCGGGGCGGCAGTTTTTTTGCGGCGGTACTGGCAGCAATCATCGCCATTCCCGGCGATGCCAGCGACGCTCCGGCGACGACGATCACCAATCCCGCGGCACTGCTGAAGTTCGAGCCCGGCGCCGACTATGTCCTCGCCAACTACACCCAGATCAGCGCGTGGCTTCATCAGATCGCGGGCGAGAGCGACCGCATCAAGCTCATCAGCATCGGCAAGACCGCCGAGGGCCGCGACCAATATATGGCGATCGTCTCGTCGCCCGAAAACATCCGCAATTTGGACCGGCTTCGCGAAATCTCGCGGCGGCTCGCGCTCGCCAAGGGTATGACCGACGACGAGGCGCACAAATTGGCGGCCGAGGGACGCTCGGTCGTCTGGATGGACGCCGGGCTGCACGCGACCGAGGTCGTCCCCGCGCAGTCGCACATCGAGATCATCCACGAGATGCTGACTCGCAACGATCCCGAGACGCTGCGCCTGCTCGGCGACGACATCATGCTGTTCGTCTTCGCCAATCCCGACGGGCTTGAGCTCGTGTCGAACTGGTACATGCGCCCAGCCGATAAGGCGAAGCGGGTCAGCGATACGATCCCGATCCTGTACCAGAAGTACATCGGCCACGACGACAACCGCGACAGCTTCGCCTCGACCCAGCCCGAGACGACCAATATGAACCGCGCGGCGTACCGCGACTGGTTTCCGCAGATCCTCTACAATCAGCACCAGACTGGACCGCTCGGTGCCGTCGTCTTCATCCCGCCGTTCCGCGATCCGTATAATTTCAACAACGAGCCACTGGTGATCAACCAGACCGATATCGTCGGCGAGATGATGCATGCGCGCCTCGTCGCGCAGGGCAAGGGCGGGTCGGTGATGCGGTCGGGCGCGCCATATTCGACGTGGTTCAACGGCGGCGTCCGGACGATCGGCTATTTCCACAACCAGATCGGCATCCTCACCGAGATCATCGGCAACCCGACCCCGTTCGACCTGCCGCTTGTGCCGGCGAACCAGCTCGCGCGCGAGGACGAGGTGATGCCGATCGCGCCGCAAAAGTGGCATTTCCAGCAGTCGCTCGATTACATGAAGGAAATGGACCGCGCGATCCTCGACTATGCGTCGCGGTATCGCGAGACCGTCCTGTTCAACCGCTACGTCATGGGCCGCAACCAGATCGCGAAGGGCAGCAGCGATAGCTGGATCGTGACACCGAAGCGGATCGAGGCGCTCAAGACCGCGGCGGCGGCGATCAAGACCGAGCACAAGGGCACCCCGCTCGATGGACTGACGGGGTATAACAGCCGCGATATCGTTCCCGCGAGCTTGTATCAGACGGTGCTGCAGGACCCGGCGATGCGCGCGCCCCGGGCATACATCATCCCGGGCGACCGCCAGCCGGATATGCCGACAACGATCAAGTTCCTCAACGCGTTGATCAAGACCGGGATCGAGGTCGAGCGCGCCGATGCGCCGTTCACCTTTGCCGGGGTGACCTATCCCGCCGGGTCGTTCGTCGTGCGGACCGATCAGGCGTTCCGGCCGCATGTCCTCGACATGTTCGAGCCGCAGGACCATCCGCAGGACTTCGCCTATCCCGGCGGGCCGCCGATCAAGCCGTACGACGTCACCGGTTACACGCTGGCGCTGCAGATGAACGTCCGCTTCGACCGCGTTCTAGATACCTTCGCGCCAAAGTTTCCGGCTGTCGCCGACGTGATCGACGCACCGCCCGCGGGTCACATTGTCGGGGAGGGGCTTGCGGGCTTCGTCGTCAGCCATGCGACGAACAACAGCTTCACTTTGTCCAACCGGCTGCTCAAGGCGCGACTGCCGGTGTTCTGGCTTAAGTCGCCGACGATCGTTGCTGGCGCGACCCTCGCGCCGGGTGCGCTGTGGATCCCGGCATCGGCGAGGGCGAAAGCGATCGTAGCTCAGAGCGTCGGCCCGCTCGGCATCGACGCCTACGCGGTCGCTGCAAAGCCTGCGGGCGACACCATCGCGGTCAAGCCCGCGCGGATCGGACTGGTCGATATCTATGGCGGGTCGATGGCATCGGGCTGGACCCGCTGGCTATTCGACCAGTTCGAATTTCCATACACCCGGGTCTACCCGCAGGAGCTCGACAAAGGCCGCCTCGACCGTAAGTATGACGTCCTGATCCTCCAGAGCGACATCCTCGGACGCGAGGAGGGCGGCGGTCGCGAACAGCCCAAGGCCGAAGATATCCCAGTCGAGTACCGCGCAATGCTCGGCCGGATCAGCGCCGAGCGTACCTATCCGGCGATCGCCAGCTTCGCCAAGGCCGGGGGCACGGTGATCGCAGTCGGCGACGCGTCGCGGATCGGCCCGGCGCTCGGCGTGCCAGTGAAGAACATCCTCGTCACCGCCGGGGGCGACGGCAAGGACAAGCCGATTTCGTCGAGCAAGTTCTACGTTCCCGGCTCGATCGTGACGGTAAAGGTCGATGTCGCCGACCCGCTTGCCTACGGCGTCCCCGAAACCGTCAACATGTTCTACAATAACAATCCGGTGTTCAGCCTGACGTCCGGCGCGACGACGGCGCGGCAGGTTGCCGGATATTACAACGACGACCCGCTCGTGTCGGGCTGGGCGTGGGGCCAGAAGTTGTTGAACGGCAACGCGAGCATCGTCGATGCCACGCTCGGTCGCGGCCGGGTCTATCTGATCGGCGGCGAGGTCACGCAGCGCGGACAGCCCTACGCCACCTTCAAGTTCCTGTTTAACGGCATCTTTGCTGGTCGTGCCGAAGCACATCGCGGGTCATGACGCAGGTTGGTCGCTCCGTGCCTCGACCGCCCCAGCCATGATCATTGCGCCGAGCAACGCCGGGGCGATTGCCCACAGCGATCCGCGTGCGGCGAGTGCGGCGGTACCGGCCCACGCGCCCGCCAGGGCGACCTCGCCGAGGCCGACGACGAACGACCCGGATTGGCGGCGACGGAAGGCTGAACGTGGCTGGGGGCGGCCGAACCACGCCTGAAGCAAGGCGGCGGTCAGCGCCGCGACACTACCCATGACGAGCACGACGAGCGCGGCCCATGGCGCAGCCTGCACGATGGCGAGCGCGGCGACGATCGCGACTCCGGCCGGTATCAGGCAGGCGGCAGCGAGCTTGGCGCGCTCGATCGCGGCGCGTGCCACCGGTGCCGCAGCGAGAAGATCGGGCGCGTCCTCGGCGCAGACGATGATCCACGCGAGCGACGATGCGAGCAGCCCGGCGCACGCGGTCGCGGCAGCGGCGATCCCTGGCGCATCGAGGCCATGCTTGTCGCGCAGGACCAGCGCGGCCAGCGGGATCATGTAGATTAGCCGCAGCGCGATCTGCGTGATGAGTTCGGGATCGCGCGCGATCAGCCGCAATTCCTTCGTCACGATGATCCGCGCGAGACCGGTGCCGAAGCGGACACGACGGTCGCGCGCGACTACGTGTCGAGCCCCGGTGTCGCTCGATGCCGCAAGATGCCGCGCGCCCGACCGTGTCGCAATCCACGTCGCGCCCAGCGCGATCGCAGCCATCGCCAGCAACGGTCCGCTTTCGCCGAGTACGGCACGCGCCGGCCAGTCGAGCGGGGCCGGCCATGGTGCCGTGACGAGGCGCGAAAGATTGTGCGACAGCGCCGGCGAGACATTTTGGAGCATGGCGAGCAGGAAGATCGCCCCGCCCATCACCGCCGCACCCAGCTGCGCTACCGTCCGCGCCCGCCGCGCGCCGATGGCATCGTAAAGCACTCCGATCAAACCGATCGAAATCGCCGTCGCGACTGTCGCGTCGACCGCGATCATAACGAGGCCGCCGAGCCAGCGCGGATGGCCGAGGATCGCAGAAGTAATCAGGAATGGCGCGGTGAACAGCAGGAACGGCGCGGCGACGGTGAAAATGACGCCGATCGCCTTGACCGCGAGCACGCGGGCCGGCGGCAGCGGCGCCGACAGCAGCAGGTCGAGATCCTGGCGCTCGTGGAACGTCCGCAAGACTGCGATCGACGCCGTCGACATCATCAAGATGAGGAGTCCGACCACCGCCGCGCCGAGGTAGCCGAGGACCGCGACGCGCATATGCTCGGAGACCGGGCCGACGTCGCTCAGCGACCACGCGAGAAGCACGCCGCCGATCGTCGGCACGGTCGCGAGCAGGATCGTCGGGACGTTACGCGCGAACCAGCTCGTTCGCGTTCCCGTACCGCGCAACGCAAGGCGCAATTCATGGCTGAGGAGCCGCGTAAACCCGCCCGGCGCCGGCCTCATTCGCCCGCCAGCGCGATGAACATTTCCTCGAGGCTGGCTCCGGTGTCGCCGCGGCGGCTGCGAAGCTCCTCGAGCGTCCCTTCGGCGACGAGGCGGCCTGCGCGGATGATGCCGATCCGGTCGGCGAGCCGCTCGGCGACCTCGAGGATGTGCGTCGTCAGGATCACCGTGCCGCCGGCGGAGACCCGCGCGACGAGCAGGTCCTTGACCTGCCGCGCCGCGCCCGCGTCGAGCCCGGTCAACGGCTCGTCGAGGATGAGCAGCGCGGGATCGTGGATCAATGCCCCGGCGAGCGCGGTCTTCTGCTTCATCCCGCGCGAGAAGGTTTCGCAGCGTGCGTCGCGCTGGTTCCACAGATCGAGCCAACGGAGCAATTCCTCCGCTTTCACCGCCGCAGGGCCGGGGTCGATGCCCCATAATCCGGCGACGAACTCGAGATATTCGAGCGGGCTCAGCTTGTCGTAGAGTAATGGATCGTCGGGCAGCCACGCGACCCTGCGCTTCGCCGCGATCGGATCGCTAAGCGCGTCGATCCCGAAAATATCGATGCCGCCCGAGTCGGGTGAGAGCAGCCCCGCGACCATCCGAAGCGTCGTCGTCTTCCCCGCGCCATTTGGGCCCAACAAGGCGTAGAGTTCGCCGGCGCGGACGACGAGATCGAGGTCGTCGACGGCGACGCGCGAAAACGATTTACGCAGCTTCGAGACGGTCAGCGCGGCGTCGGTCATCGTCGTCCCCCGGCCGCGGGAGTCGCTCCGCGGCCCAGGGCTTTGTGACTCGATTTGCCGTGACAGCAAACCGATAAGACGATGACCGCGCCGCGCTCCCCCGCTCAGGCGCGCAGTGGCGACGCGCGCCGAAGCCTCAAGCGGCGACCGCGATCCGGCGACGGCGGGCTGCCCCGCCGACGATGCCGAAACCGGCGACGAGCATTGCCCAGCTCGCTGGCTCGGGAACCGCGCCGGCGACGCTCGTCAGAAATACGCCCGAGTCCGACGTGTACGAGACACCGTCGACATGGCCGATCTTGATGCCGCCGCCGTGCGAATAATCGAGCGTCGAATTGTAGGTGTTAAGGCTGAGATTGAAGCTGATGGGAATGTCGGCGGTCGCGCCGGTGATCGCATAAATGCCGGAGAAGCGCGTATCGGTCGGGGTGTAACTGGCGAACGACGAGGAGACCCAGCCGCCGACCCGCGGATCGGAGGCATAGACAAATGTCGGTGAGCGGTAATTGCCGCCGTAATAGCCAGCGCCGTAATCGCCGAATTCATACGCCGAGGCACCGCCGAAATAGAAACCGTAGCCGAGCTCGGCGCTGGCGTGATCATAGTCGGTGGTGGCGACCGTGCCGGAAAAGGCAAAGCTGACCGGGATGTAGGTGATCGTGCTCGCGTTCGCGCCGGCAATCGTGAAATGCAGCGTGTCGGCGAGTTGCGCGCTCGCGTTCGCGCCGGCGAGGGGGCCGGCGGCGGAAGCGGTGAGGTAGATCTTGCCCGTTGCGAGGTCGGCTGAAGATGTGGCGACCGCCGTATCCGGCAAGCCGGTGACGCTGACCACGCTCGAATAATCGTTCGCCCGCGTCAGCGTGCCGGTGGTGTCGGTCGTGCCGCTAACCGTGACGGTCTGAAACGAGCTGTATGAGCTCGGGTCGCAATCGCTGCCGCCACCATCATTGTTGATGAAGCCTGCACCCGTCCGGCCTGAGTTATATAGCGCTGCACAGCCGCGATTATAGCTGCGTCCAGTGTTGGCGAAGGTGCTGACCGAATAGCCGGCGTGGGCCGGGGCCATGCCTATGATCAGGCTTGCGGTGCCGGCAAACGCAAGGGTTGCGCGGCGTATTGGGCGGATCATTCTAAGTCTCCTATCGACGGTCAAGGGCTGCTTCCGGATGTACGGACGTTAACTATTCAGTTTCTGGAACACTCGTACCGCCCACTCTGCGCCGCCGGTATCGGCCGGATGGTGGAGCCGGATGGCCGATGGCCGAACGGTGGTTTGACCTTTTGCGGGCTCCCGGCGAAGGTCGCCGCATGGCGCGATCCATGCCGAATATCCTGCGCGACGCGGTCAGCCCGGGTCTTGAACAAGCCGACCGTGACTATGCGGTGACGCATCCGCTGCGCCCGATGCTTACCGCCGGTATCCTGTCGCTCGGGCTATTCGTGCTCTCGTCGGTCCTGAGCTATGCGACCATCCGGGCGTCACCGCCGCCGCTGACGATGCCGCTCCTGATCTATACCGCGGCGTTCGTCCTCTTATGGGTTGCGGGACTGGTGGTCATGGTCGCGCGTCGTGCCGGCCACGCCGAGCGCGTCCGCGTGTGGAGCCGTCTCGCGATCTTCATCATTCTTGGCAGCCACCTGGCGTGCTTCGGCCTGATCTGGGGGGTGATGCCTTTCCTCCGCCTCGACGGTCAGCTTTTGCTGGCAATCCCGCTGATCGGATGCGTTCCGGTGCAGCTGATCTGCAGCCCAGAAAATAGCCTGGCCAATCGCAGCGGTGCCGTCGGGGTGATCGGCTCGCTTGGTGCCTTCTTCGCGACGCGCGGGACCGAATTCACGACCTTCGCCGCGCTGTATATCTTCGGCTTCGCGATCATCATGCTCATTTTGGGCGACCGGGTCGCGGGGACGGTCCGCGCCACCGTCGCTGCCCGGCTGGCGAGCGATGCTGCCGCGCGCAAGCTCGACCGGCTGCTTTCGGAGGTGGCGGCCGAGCGCGATGCCAAGACCAAATTCATCGCCGCAGCGTCGCACGATCTCGGCCAACCCCTTGCAGCGGCTGCATTGTTTTTCGACCAAAGCCTACGGACGACCGACGACCTCGCGCGGGCGAAGGCGATCGAAGGCGTCCGCCGCGCCTTCGCCTCCGCCGATCAACTGCTGTCGCACATGCTCGGCCACCTTCGGCTCGAGGCGGACGCGGTCGAGCCGCACCGATCGCAGGTCGCGGTCGGTCCGCTCCTCGCCCGGGTTGCTGCACAGTATGCGCCGGCTGCGGCGGCGGCGGGAATCGCCCTGCGCACCACTGGCGCACGGCTGTCGCTCCTGCTCGATCCGCCTCTAATCGAACGCGCGCTCGGCAACCTCATCGACAACGCGATCCAGCATAGCCGGGGGCGACGAATATTGCTGGGGGCACGGCGGCAGGGCGACATCGTTCGCTTGTGGGTCATCGACGACGGTGTCGGCGTCGCGCCGATCGATGCCCGGCACATCTTCGACGATTACTACCAGGCCGATACCGGCGGCGCGGCGCAACGCAACGGCTTCGGTCTCGGCCTGTCATCGGCGCGCCGGCTGGCGATCGTGATGGCGGGCAGCGCCGGACTCGATGCTCGCTGGCGACGGGGCGCGGCGTTCTATCTCGAATTCGGCGCTGCGTCGGTCGCGTCGTCTGCCAGGCGGCACGGAGAACTTGCGGCATGAAGGCGTGCCTCATCGCCGACGACCATGTCCTGATGCGTGAGGCGCTCGCAGGGACCGTTCGCATGGCGTGGCCCGATGTTGCCGTGACCGAGGTCGGCGACTTCACGAGCGCATGGGCCGCCGCCGCTGCGGGCCAGCCCGACGTTGCGATCGTCGACCTGATGATGCCCGGCGCGTCGCCGCTTGTCGGGGTTCGCGGAATTCGCGAGGCATCGCCGGAAACTGCGATCCTCATCGTGACCGGGACCGAAGACGACCGCCTGCTGCTCGACCTGCTCGATCTCGGAATTGCCGGTTTCGCGGGGAAGACTTCGAATGGTCAGATCATCGAAGCGGCGCTCCGCTTGATCGCTGCCGGCGGCCGCTATCTGCCGCCTCGTCTTGCCGAGATCGCCGCGTCGCGTCTCGACACCGGTCCGTCGGCGAAGTCTGCTCTACCTGCTGACCGCCCAGGCTTGACCGACCGTCAGATCGCGGTCCTGCGGCTGGTCGCGAATGGCCTGTCGAACAAGGAAGTCGCGCAATCGCTCGCCCTGTCGCCGGCGACGGTCAAGACCCACCTCGCCCATGTGCAAACGATCCTGGGAGCGAAAAACCGGACCGATGCGGCTAGCCGCGCCCGCGCCCGCGGCTTGCTTTGAGCGGACCGGGCGGCGTGCCGAAGATTACAGAGGGCTGGAGTGAAGCCCGGCCCGGTGCCGCGGCGAACGCGAGCAGGCGCGCGCCGATGCCGACCGCCGCGACGTAGCACGGCAGGATCAGGAGGAGGTACGCTGTCCAATAGCGAGTGCCGCCAGTCAGCCCGATCGACGTGCAGGCGGACGCGAGCAGCGACACCGGCCCGACGATGCCATGTGCCGCAAGCAGGTTGTTGGCAAGGATTACGACCTTGAGGTTGAGCAAGGTCATCGTCGCGGTAACGAGCCGCAAAGGCGACCGGGTCCGCGCGCGATGGTCGAGCGGTTTGATGAAGAAGATGTCGAACACGTGCCGCCACCAATAGGTCAGGACCGCCGTCGGCACCGTCGCCGCGCGACCGATGCCGAGGACAAATGCGCCCAGCAGGGGGATTAACAGAAGCGCGTTGCTCAGCACGAGAAAGCCGATGCGGATGCCGCCGTCGGCCCGCGCGGCGTTGGGATTGAGTTCGACGCCGGTGCCATTTCGTAATGACGCCAAGGTCGACAGAATGTCGCCGAGCGTCAGCAGGACGAAGGCGGCCGCCACCGCTCCGGTCAACCACCACGCCCTTTTCGACATCGTAAACATCTCATTTCTACCGCCAGCCAGGCGCAGTAAACATTCCGGTAACTCTACCTTATAGTGGTCTAAAGACTTACGAAAGCTGCTTAATTATTTCCTTTCAGCTTGAAAGCGCGCTGGGCTGCGATAAAATACCGTCGTTCGGTTAAGGCGATTGTGTGATGGCGTACGTCGGGTTTTTTCTGTTGATCAACGCCGGTGCGTTCTTCCTCTTTGCAGAAGACAAGGCGCGATCGGCGGCGGGACTGTACCGCATTCCAGAATTCCGGATGTTGATGTTCGCGGCTGCCGGCGGTTCGATCGGCGCACTGCTGGCGCAACGTGTCATCCGCCACAAGACGCGCAAGCAGCCGTTCGCCGATATGCTGCTGCTGATTTTCGGACTGCAGCTCGGGGCGGTCTTCGGGTGCGGCGCGCTCTATCTGGCGATCGTCTGAGCCTGCGCCGGCGATAATAGCGGCGGCACGCTCGCGAGGAGGATCGCGCCGCCAAGGATCGCGACTGCATAAGGGAGCGGTCCATTGTACTGGAACGCGGGGTAGGTCGCCCCCGGCCTTGCCAGCTTGCGGCCGACGACTGCGATCACCGCCATGGCCCCCCCGGCGAACACGGTTCCAAGCAAGAGTAACGGCAAGCCCGAAAAGCCCGCCCACAATGCGCACGCAGCGAGCAGTTTGACGTCCCCGCCGCCCAGCCAGCCGCGATCGAACAGCAATGCGCCGATGAAGAAAACGATCGCCCCCGCCGCAGCATGTTCCCACCATGGTTCGATCGTCGTCGCAGTGACCGCGAAGACGGCAAACAGCGCAGCAACTGCGATCGACCAACCGTCCGGAATCTCGAAATGGCGGATGTCGGCGTAGGCCGCGCCGGCGACGCAGGCGAGGGCCGCCGCGGCTGCGACTTGACCGAACACGATTATTTGCCCGCGTTGGCGAAGCTCGGAAGCAGGTCGCGCTTGACGAGGATCGCGCCGGGCAGGATCAGCACCGCGATCATCGTCGGCAGCATGAAGGCAACGAGCGGGATCGAGATCAGCACCGGCAGGCGGTGCGCCTTTTCCTCGGCGCGCATCTTGCGCGCCTCGCGCATTTCGATCGCATAGCATTTGAGCGCCTGCGCGATGCTCGACCCGAGCTTGTCCGACTGGATGATCAGCGTCACGAACGAGCCGATCTCGGCAACCCCGGTGCGGCGGACCAGCCCCTTCAGCGCGTCCTCCCGGCTGCGACCGGCGCGGAGCTCGAGCGCGACGACGGCAAACTCGTTGGCGAGCAGCGGATGCGACCGGCGGACTTCCTGCCCGACGCGGGTGAAACAGGCGTCGATGCCGAGCCCCGCCTCGACGCAGACGAGCATCAGGTCGAGCGTGTCGGGAAAGCCGTTGAGGATCGCCTTGCCGCGCGATGCAGCCCGGCTGCCGACGTAGAAGCCCGGCAGGTAGAGTCCGGCGAAGGCGAGCCCGGCAACGATCATATACAGCTTCACCGGCTTGGGGTCGGAGGTAAGCAGGACGATCGTCGCGCCAACGGCAGGCAGCACGAGGGTCAGGATTGTGCGAACGAGCATGAACAGACGCGCCGCATGCGGCTGGGTGAAGCCCGCCTGGACCAGCTTTTCGGAATGAACCCCCGGCTTGCTGTCGGCCAGTGAGACGCCGCGCTTTTCAATGCTGCGCACCAACCGCGATCCCAGCGACGGGCCCTGGTCGACGCGCAGGCTCGCCCGCGGGGCGGCGGTCGGCGCGGTCGTCCCTGCGAGGCGGTGACGCAGGTCGACCTTGTTGGCGAAGAGCGGCGCAAGACCGAGAAACAACAGGCATCCTGCGGCAAACACCACTGCAATCAACAGTCCCTGCGCGACGATCGGTGCGATCATACTTTGAGGTCCACCAGTTTGCGGATTGTCAGGATGCCGAGGGTGTAGAGGCTGAGGATGATGCCGACGCCGGGCATGAACCACGGATCACCGGCGACATCGAGATAGAATTCCGGGGAGCTCGTGAAGACGACGGTGAAGGTGAACAGCGGCAGGATCGACAGCATCGTGCCGATCATCTTACCCTCGCTCGCCAGCGCCTTGACCTTCATCACCATGCCCATCCGCTCGCGGATGACCTTGGTCAGCCCTTCGAGGATCTCCGCGAGATTGCCGCCGGTCTCGTTCTGGATCGCGACGCAAACCACGAACATCTGGACGTCCTGGCTGCCGATCCGGTTGCTCAAATTGGTCAGCGCCTCGCGCAGGTCGAGCCCGTAATTGACCTCGTCGATCACGATGCCGAACTCGGATCCGGACGGGTCCGCCATCTCGGTCGTCAGCAGGTCGAGCGCCGCCGACACCGGGTGGCCGGCGCGAAGGCCGCGGACGAAGATATCGAGCGCGACGGGGAACTGCCGGTCGAATTCCTTGATCCGCTTCGCCGCCCGCATGTTGAGGTAGAAGATCGGCATCGCGAAGCCGACGCCGATCGCAAAGATCGCCAGAAGCAGCAGTGTCGACAACGAATTGAACTGCGTCGTCAGTTGTGCGGCGAGCGGGAAAGCGACGCCGATCGATGCACTGGCTATCGCCATCATCGCCAGCATCCGCTGCGCGCTGATCCGCATTCCCGCCTGGGTCAGCTTGGGTTCGATCCAGCGGACGACGGGTCCAAGCAGCGATCCACGCGTCGCGCCGCGACGTTGCGGGCGCAGAAGCTGCATGACCTCGACGCGCGACTTGCCGGCGGCGATCAGGCCGAGGCGGCGGTTGACCGCCTGCTTTGACCGGCGCGCGCTGATCGTCCCCATGGCGAAGTCGGCGAACAATAGGGTCGCACAGAAGACGAGGGCGTATGCCGTCAGAGTCGCCCAGTTGGGCATCGCGGCGGCCACCTCAGGTCCCCATCTTATGGCTCGGATCGAACAGATGCGGTGGCAGATGGATGCCGCGCGCGATCAGATGCTCGATGAACTTCGGGCGGATGCCGGTCGCCTCGAAATGGCCGATGACCTTGCCGTCGTCGCCCATGCCGGTGCGCTTGTAGCGGAAGATTTCCTGCATCAGCACGGTCTCGCCTTCCATGCCGGTTACTTCGCTGATCGACATCACGCGGCGCGAGCCGTCGCTCAGCCGGGCAAGCTGCAGGACGACGTGAATTGCCGCCGCGATCTGGCTGCGCGCGGATTTCGGGCTGATGTCGATCCCGCTCATGCCGATCATCTGCTCGATGCGGCTGAGTGCGTCGCGTGGCGTGTTGGCGTGGACCGTCGTCATCGACCCGTCGTGCCCGGTGTTCATCGCCTGGAGCATGTCGAAGGCCTCACCGGCGCGGATCTCGCCGAGGACGATGCGGTCGGGCCGCATCCGCAGCGCATTCTTGACGAGCTCGCGCTGGTTGATCTCGCCGCGTCCCTCGATGTTCGCCGGCCGGGTTTCGAGGCGGACGACGTGGCGTTGCTGGAGCTGGAGCTCGGCCGAATCCTCGATCGTCAGGATGCGTTCGGTGCCGTCGATCGCTGCCGACAGTGCATTGAGCATCGTCGTCTTGCCCGATCCGGTCCCGCCCGAGATGATGACGTTGCGCCGGGCCTCGACGACGCCGAGTAGCACGTCGGCCGCCTCCTGCGGCAGCGCGCCATAGCCGACGAGCTTCGACATATCGATCGGCGTTTTCGAGAATTTTCGGATCGAGAGCAAAGGTCCGTCGACCGCGAGCGGCGGGATGATCGCGTTCAACCTGCTGCCGTCGGCCAGTCGCGCGTCGACCATCGGCGAGCTTTCATCGACCCGGCGTCCGACCGCGCCGACGATCTTCTGGATGATCCGGAGCAGGTGGCGGTCGTCCTTGAAGCGCGTCTTGACTTCTTCGATGCGGCCTTTCCGCTCGACGAAGACGACATTGCAAGTGTTGACCATGATGTCGGTGATCGTCGGGTCCTTGAGCAACGGCTCGAGCGGCCCGAGGCCCAGCAGCTCGTCGAGAATGTCCTCGATCAGTTCGCCGCGTTCGGCGAGGTTTAGCGCATGGTTCTGCTCGACGAGCATGTCTTGGACGATGTCGCTGACCTCGACCGCGATCTGCTCGCGGCTCATCGTGTCGAGCGCCGACAGGTTGATCCGCTCGATCAGCCGCTGGTGAAGGTCGACCTTGAGATCGGTCCGCCGCTCGCGTTGCGGCGCGACGATGGCGGAAGCCGCGGCTTTGGCCGGCATGCTCGCTGGCGCCGCCGGGCGCGGCTGGACGACGAGCGGGGGCACGAGCGACGATTTGCGGGTCGGCCATATCATGCTGCAAGCACCGTGGTCAGGCCCGTGATCAGGCCGATGAGGTCCGCTTCGAGCGGCGAGCGGCTCCGGATGCTGCCGATCGGCCGCCCCTGGTCGATCGCGCTCGTCATCGTCGCGAAATCGTTGGCGATCGTGTAGTCGACCCGCCGCCGCAGGACGCGCTCGCTGTCGCCCATGTCGATGGTGCGGAACAGCGTTTTGGGAACGCGATTGAGCACGATCTTGAGCGGCGCCGAGACACCGTTGGCCTCGATCAGATCGAGCTGCCGCCGCGCCTGGCGCAGTCCCGGCACGCTCAGGTTGGTGACGAGGCACGCGGCATCGGAATGCGCCAGCGCTGCAAGCGACCACGGCGTCCACGCCGCGGGCAGGTCGACCAGCACGACCTCGAACGTCTGCGCCGCGAGGGTCAGGATTTGTGCGACGATCGCCGGGGTCAGCGATTCGAGCGGGGCGATGTCGCGCGGGGCCGCGATGATCGTCAGGCCCGAACTGTGCTGCGCAGTGATCGTCGCGAACAGCGTATGATCGAGCCGGTCGCGCGCCTCGATCAGGTCGAGCATGCCGAGTTGCGGCTGCATGTCGAGGTATAGCGCAACCGCCCCGAACTGCAGGTCGAAGTCGATCAGGCAGGTCGTCTGGCGGACGCTCCACAAGCAGCCGATCTGGGTTGCTATCGCGGTAGCGCCAGCGCCACCGACCGCGCGGAGGAAACTGATGATCCGGCCCTTTGCCGCCGCCTGCGGGCGAGTGGAGAGCGTCCGCCGCGCGGCGTCGAGTGCCTCGTGGAGGTCGCGGACATCGAGCGGGAGCGCCACCGCATCGACCGCACCCGCCCGCATCAGCGACCGCACGGCCGACGCGTCGAGGGCACGGGCCGCGGCGATCACCGGACGCGGCTGCTCGGCGACGACGCGGGCGAAGGTCTCGATTTCACCCGGCCGATCGAGCCTCACCTCGACGATGACGACGTCGGCCTGACGCATAAACGGCAGCGCCGGGTCGAGTTCGGTGAGCGGAACGAGGTGAAGATGAAGATTGGCCGACGCGAGCGCGACTGCCGGAATTGGCGACGTCGTCGCGGGATCGACCACGACGGCGACACGCAACGTCCGCAGCCGGTCGCTGGCCGCTTCGGGCATGCCAATGGGCAGCGCGCTCATCTGAGTGCTGCCCGGCTATCCACCGGACGCTCCGACCGTCGACGTCGTCGCACGGGCGGGGGCCTTGACCTTATCGCTTTCCAATCGCCGGATTGCGCCGACGGCCAGAACGCCGTTCCCGCCTTCGATTGCCGGGCCGCGAGGGCCGGGCGGGACGATCATCGCCTCCAGATTGGCGCGCGTCGCGTCGCCGAGATGCGGATCGGCATTGAATGCCGCGAGCGGCGTCGCCAGGAAGCTGGCGGCGGCGATGATCAGGATCATGGCTTGACCTCATGGGGCGCCTGGCGGGCGCCGAGCAGGAACTGGCTGGCTTCGTCGGGCGCGCGGAATTGCTCGGTCGGCAAGTGGAGCGCCTCGGGTTTCACCGGGTGGACAAGGTGCGGGGTGACGGTGATGACGAGCTCGGTTTCGCTGCGGTCGAAGCGTGTCGAGCGGAACAGCGCGCCAATGATCGGTAGGCTGCCGAGCAGCGGAACCTGCCGGATCGTGTCGGCGAAATCGGCACCGATCAGCCCGGCGATTGCGAAGCTCTCGCCGTCACGCAGTTCGAGCGTGGTCTTCGCCCGCCGGGTGCGCAGCCCCGGGATGACGATGCTGTTGAGCGTGATCGACGCCGCGGGATCGATCGCGCTGACTTCGGGAGCAACGACAAGGTTGATCATGCCGTCGGCGAGCACCGTGGGGGTAAAGCCTAGGCTGACGCCGAACTCTTTGGGGGCGACGGTGATCGTCGCGATCGCTCCGGCGGTTGCAGGCGACGATGCGATGGGTACGGGAAACTCGCCGCCTGCGAGGAACGATGCGGTCTCTCCTGAAAGCGCGACGAGGTTGGGTTGTGCGAGGGTCGTAACCAAGCCCTTCTGCTCGAGCGCATCGAGGGCAACATTGATGTTGACCGCGCCGATACCGAAGCTGCCGCCGATCGTCGCCGTCGAATCGGTGCTCGTGCTGCCGGTCTGCGAGGAGAAGTTGCCGCTGTTCGAAAGCGCCAATGTGCGAATCCCGAGCGAGCGCGCCGTGCTCCGCTGCATTTCCGAGAAACGGACTTCGAGGAGGACCTGTTGAGGTGCGCCAAGAGCGAGGAAGTTGATCGCCTTTCCCGGCGCGAACACTTCAGCGAGATGCATCGCGCGTTCGGCAACGACGGCGTTCGATACGGTCCCTTCCAGCAGGAGTGAGTCGCTGGTCGGACGAACGCCGATCTTTTCATCCGGCAGCAACGCCGCGAGCTGCGTCCGCAGTCCCGCCGCATCCGGACCGACGGCGAGGTCGATCACCGCAACAAGTGTATGGCTGCGGTCGTAGACGGTGAGGTTGGTAGTCCCGATTTTCTTACCCAAGACGTAGATCGTGTCGCCATTCATCGGCAGGATGTCGGCGACCGCCGGGTCGCCGATGAGCACCTGAGCGAACGGGCGGCCAATTCGGAGCAGCTGGCTCTTGCCCTGGACGACGGCCAACTGCTGACCCGCCAGCCCAGCAAGGCTGGCGACCTGTGCCGTCGCCGACGACGGCCTAATCGAGGCGAATACGGCGGCAACAATTAGCGCCATACATCCCGCTTTGTGCTGGCGCCGCGCGGACGCGAGCAGGCTCCGTCGGGCCGGTGAACATGTAACCGGCATTATTGGCTCCGCGCGATCTGGTAGGTGGCACGGTCGACGCCGCGCACGATTTCGACGCTTGTCCTTGCGGTAGCGACAGGTTCGCGGCGGCTCACGTGGAGAATCCGGCGCGGAGCATGGTCGGCTGACGAGGTTGCGGGGCTTGCACGCAGATCGCTGACATGGACCGTTGTGATCGGCCCAGAAGCGGCGTTTGCCGGATTGCGCAGGACGAGGCTGACCGTGCCGACGGTCTGGGCGAGTGCGAGCTTTTGCGATTGGACCGGAGTGATTTCGATCGTCACGGTCTGTGCGACCTCGGGCTTGTCCTTGGCTTCGTTGGCGTCCTGGTTGACCGCGATCACCCGTACATTCTCGAACAGGACGTCGTTGAACGGCGTGTTGCTCTGCGTCGCCGCCTGGGTGATGAGAACGTCGACGCGCGCTCCGGGCAGGATGAAGCCGCCGGTGCCGGTGACGTCGGTGACGCGCACCGTGGCGGCACGCATGCCATCGGCGATCCTGGGAGCGATGCCGGGACGCGCGGTGCCGCCGGTCATCCGGCCGGCAAGCAATGGCTCGCCAGCGACCATCGGCAGCATTAACCCGCGGTCTGCAGGGATTGCGGCGAGCGACCGGAAACTACCGGCAGGAACACTGTCGGCAGGCCAGTCGATCAGCTTGAGCTTGGTTTTGTCGATCGCAGCCGCGGGCGGGAGGTCACTCGAGGCGACGACCACCGGGGTAGAACGGGGAGCAATCGCGGCTGTCGCGACGCCGGAACTACCCCCCGTTCCGATGTAGGTACGCATGAGCAGGACAGCAAGAAGACCGAGAACGATCGCGCCAATAAGCATGAAAAGCGACCGTTGCGGCACTACTGGCAATTCCTGTGGTTAAGCAACAGTAAGCAACTACGCACTACATCCATCACCTGCCCTTGCGACAGGGTAGGGCGATGGTCTTCGACAGCCCAAGCGCAGTTTCGACCTGTGCGCGCGGACCGAAGTCTGTCGATTACGTCGGAGTGTTGGTCGTGATCACGTTCGACGTGCCGTTCATGGCCCCGGAGATCGACCCCCTGAGGGCAATCGCGGCAACGACGATGCCGCCGCCGATGACCGCAAGTATCAGCGCATATTCCGCGGCTGATGCGCCGGACTTGCTGACTCGTACCCGCTTCAAAAGTTTCATCATACTATTACGCCCCTCTACTGACGCTGTTTCCAGCGCATACTATAATCCCTCGTTGAAACGACGAGAGTCTGCCCGACGAGCCTCTTTCGATATTGATGAAAGAGGGTTGGTTCGACTGCATGCACGTAGCGGGAGATTGCCACGTCCAATTCTCATGATCCGTGTCAGGTGGGCGTATTGGTCGAGATCAGAGTGGCGGTCTTGTTCATGGAGCCCGAGATCGAACCCTTCAGGGCGATAGCGGCGACCACGATACCGCCACCGATGACCGCCAGGATCAAAGCATATTCGGCTGCCGATGCACCGGACTTGCTGACACGAACCCGCTTCAGGAGCTTCATCATAATGTACGCCTCGCTACAGCACACTGTTTGGCAGCGTGTTACAATGCCCGCACCGGAATTGGTGCAAGCGACGCGGGTCGGCGAGAATCCTATGTTGCAGGCCAGTCGATTCAAAGCGTTCTGTTCTGCAACACCGAGGATCGTGAGAATTCCCTGTTACCCACTGCCAACTCGGCTGAAAGCGATAGAGGCCGCAACAGTTTTTTTATTGCTACAAATTAACCAGATTAAATAGTTAATGCGCGTTCCTCAATTTCTACCAACGAGAAGCGACCAATGCGGATCAGTTTGCCAGCGATGGTGTTAACTAAAAAATCGTCACATCGGTATCAGTTCATTGAGGAAATGACTGATGCGACTGGAATATACCGATCGTTCACCGGCCTAATGATAGCTTCATTATCGCGAATCACCATGCATAGTTTGTATGATTTCGTACAAAGCACACGCTACTTAAGACAGTGATTCGAGGCATAACTGTATAGTAACAAATTGCCGATACGCCTGCAGCAGGAGTTGTATGCGTTTTGTCGAGTTTTTGGCCGGGCTGTTTGCCCAGCGCCGGGGTGCTGTTAGCCTACTGGCCGCGCTAACGCTGCCCTGCCTCATCGGTACCGCAGGTCTTGTGGTCGAATATGGGCACGGCGTTCTGGAGAAGGTCGAGAACCAGCGCGTTGCCGACTTGAGTGCTTACGCCGGTGCCGTCGCCTATAATGCGGCGACGTCGACCTCGACCGCGACGACCGCGATGACCAGTGCGGCGCAGGCGGTCGCGGTTCTCAACGGCATTCCTGCGGCAAAGGTGACGGCTGCGATCGTGCCGTCACCGACGGGCACCGCGAACACCAATGCGGTTCGAGTGACGGTCACGACGAGCGTGCCCCTGATCTTTGCGCGACTGGTCGGATCGTCGGCGACGCTCGCGGTGCCGGCGCAGGCGTATGCCGAGCTCCGCCCGTCGGTCGGCTCGTGCATCCTCGCGCTGTCGCC
Organism: Polymorphobacter sp. PAMC 29334; assembly: GCF_019431245.1. Classification (NCBI taxonomy): domain Bacteria; kingdom Pseudomonadati; phylum Pseudomonadota; class Alphaproteobacteria; order Sphingomonadales; family Sphingosinicellaceae; genus Polymorphobacter; species Polymorphobacter sp. PAMC 29334. The sequence continues at coordinate 1,737,717 of NZ_CP080243.1, forward strand.
GAGCGCGGGCGGGGTTTCGCTGACCGGCGGGACGAAGGTGACCGCGACAGGGTGCGTGATCGCGTCGGATGCCACGGTTTCGGTGCCGTGCGGGACCGGGATCAAGAGCGCCGGGGTCAGCTACAATACGACGTTCACCCAGGGCTGTCCGGGTGGTGTTATCGGCCCCGACGGCACTGCGGCGACGGTGGTGATTGCCAAGAAGAGCACGCCCGATCCGCTTGCCAGTGATGCCGAGACCGCGGCGGCGCGAGGACGGCTGACGACGGCCGGGGCGCTGGCGGCACCGGCCAGTCCGGCCGCACCGGTTGTTGCCACGCCAACGGGAACGTTCAAGGACATCGACCTTGCTTACAACCCTTCGTCGACCCAGACGCAGGCGATCGCGCTGGGCTGTACCGCGAGCCAGTCGGGGTCGACATGGACGCTGACGTGTCCGTCGGGACCGCATAATTTCAACGCCTTCACCGTTGGCGGCGGGCTCTCGGTGACCTTCGCCGGATCGACGGGGACGACGTATAATTTTGCCCAACCGGTGACCACCGGGGCGTCGATGAACTTCGGCCCGGGCACCTTCACCTTCATGCAGGGGCTGACGATCGGCTACGGCGGGGCGAGCTTCGGCAGCGGGACGCTCAACGTCATCGGGACGCTGGCGACAACGGCGGCAGTGACGGGCGCCCAGTCGACGATCGCGGTGACCGGGGACTTCACCGTCAGCACCAGCATCACGTTGAACGCGCTGACCTCGCTCAAGGTCGGGGGGCTGCTCAACGTCGGCACCTATGGGACGATGACCTTCGGCAGCAGCTCGGCACCACTGAGCGCGACGCTCACCGGGGGCCTTCAGACCGCGGGCAGCGCAGTCGTCACCTTTGCCGCCGGGTCGTTCAGCATAGGGCGGATGACAGCGGCGAACGACGGCGCGCAATATAGTTTCTACAGCGGTGCGGCTTCGACGATCTTCGGTGGACCGAGCAGTTTCGCGCTCAACTCGGGGCTCGACGTCAAAGGCGGGTCGACCCTGATCCTCGGCAATGCCGGGACCGACAACAGCTTCCGGATCGGGCCGTCGTACGTCGGTTCAGGCCCGGTCTACAGCAATGCCATCCTCGTCGGCGGCGGCTCGACCTTCAAGATGGGCGATGCCACGGGCACGAACAGCGTGTTCGAGATTGGCGGCAGCTTCAACATCGCCAGCGGCGGCGGGAGCTGCACCGTCGTCTCCGCGGCGGCGCAGCACGACATCAAGGGCAGCCTGCTGACCGCCGGTGCAACGGTCCTCGGCGCAGGGGTGTATACCGTCTACGGCTCGGTCGGGATCGGCGCGAACGGCGGCGGCGACGTCACCTGCAACGGCGCGACGACCGGGCTGCTCGCCAACAATGTCAGCCTCATCGTCGGCGGGAACGGCGCGGCACTAACGGGGACCTGTGCCGGCCAATCCTTTTGTGTCGCGGCGGGTTATGCCAACGTCATCCTGTCGGCCCCGACTACCGGGGCAACCGCCAAGATGGCGATCATCGGCCCGGCTTCGCTGACCGGAGGCGCCTTTTTTACCGAGGGATCGAGCGGCACGACGCTGAGCGGACTGGTCTATTTCCCGGTCGGCAGCGTCCGCCTCGACGGCGCGGCGAGCGTCGGCAACGCCACCGGGCAGTGCCTGCAGCTGATCGGCAAGGAAGTGCTGCTCAACGGCGGCTCGACGCTGGCGTCGACCTGCATTGCGGGGAACTCGAGCGGCGGCGGCTCGGTCGTGCTGGTCCAGTGAGACGGCGCTCCGTCATTGGCGATCGGCGCGGGGCCAGCGCGGTCGAATTCGCGATTATTGCGCCGGTATTCGCCCTGCTGTTTGCCGGGACGCTCGACATCGGCGCGGTCCTGCTCAAGCGGTTCCAGCTCGACAACACGCTGTCGGCGGCGGCCAACTATGCGCTGGTCAGCCAGGCGAACGTCTCGAGCGCCAAGGGCGCGGCGCTGGCGACCGCGCTGGCCAGCATCGTCTCGGGATCGGGCACGACGCAGTATGCCGATTCGGCGGTGGTGGTGAACGACGGCCCGAGCCAAAAGGTGGTACTCGGCGTCGCGCTGGCACCGTCCGGCACCGCGAGCAACGCCGACCAATGCTATTGCCCGACAGCGACGCCGACGCTCGTCTGGGGGTCGCCTGTCACCTGCGGTAACGCCTGTCCGAGCGGTCTGCGCGCCGGTAAGTTCGTCCAGATCCAGGCGTCGCGGGCGCACACGCCGCTGTTCTCGGGCTATGGCATCGTCAAGAGCGGGACGGTCAGCGTCAGCACGCTGGTCCAGACCGGATGACGCGAATGTCGTCGCCTGCTGCTGCGGCCCGTCGATCGCGCGGTGTCCGGTCGGGGTCGAGTGCGGTCGAGTTCGCGCTCGTTCTTGTGCCGCTGATGATGCTGCTCTTCGGCGGGATCGAGTTCGGGCGGCTGCTGTGGACGCGCAATGCGATGCAGCAGACTGCCGTCGCCACCGCGCGGTGCCTCGGGGTTCACCAGAGCCAATGTGCGACCGGCGGCGTTCCCAACGTGACCAAGGCCGTGACTTTTGCCCAGACCAACGCGCTCGGCTTGAGCGTCGCGATCCCGGCGGCGGGCGTTGCCGTGACTGCGAGCGGAACCTGCGGCGGCCAGACCGGCTTCGCTCTCGTCACGCTGACGCTGACCTTTCGCACCGCGGTGCCGAAGTTGCTAACATCGCTCGGCGCAAACCCGGTCCTGGTGACAAATGCGTGCTTTCCGAACCAGACGTGAGGTGGTTAGGCTGAACCGGACTGGCGCTTTTTGAGCCGAGCCGCGATTACGATTGAGCTGTTAATTGAAGGTGGCGACCCTCGTTGCGGGTTGAAAGGTCACACGAAGTTCACGGTATTGAACGTTGATCCGCACGTGCGAGCTTTATGCTCGCGCGCTGCTTCCCCTTCCCTTCAGGGGAGGGGCGAGAGACGTCGCGCTTGCGACGGCCCGGAGGTGGGGAGTTCTCGGAGGGATAGTTTGCGGCGACTGCCCCACCCCCGACACCTCCCCTAAAGAGGAGGCGAGCAGGAAAGGCAGCGCAGTTGGGTCACTCGTCCCGACCAACAATGAGAAAGAGCGCGATGCCGAACCAACGCGGCTCGACTCGAAGCTCCAATTATATCGCTTTGACGCCCCTGTAGGACAGCAGTGTTTGCACCGGCCGCTGCTGCAAGAACCGCTGCCTCGCGTGCCCGGGCATCGAGCGCCTATTTATACAACGAGCGTCATCCCCGCGAAGGCGGGGACCCATCACCACGGACAGTTGGGGTGATGGATCCCCGCCTTCGCGGGATGATTGCAGCAAACGGTCGTGCTTTAGCGCCGCAGTCCCGACAGCGCCGCAATCGTCCGGTCGACTTCCTCGACGGTCGAATAATGTGCTAACCCAAGGCGGACGAGGCCGCCGCTCTGCGCCAGACCGAGACGCGCGATGACTTCGACTGCGTAGAAATCGCCCGACCAGCCGCAGATGCCCTCGGCGGCGAGGTGCGCGGCGATCGCGTCGGGCGCGATGCCGTCGATGGTGAAGGCGAAGGTCGGGACGCGCCCGGCCATCGTCGGCGGGCCGTACAGCCGCAGGCCTTCGATCGTCGCGAGTCCGGCGAGGAAGCGCTCGCCGAGGCTGGCCTCGTACGCCGCGATTGCCGCCATCGCCGCGCGGAGGCGCGACCGCCGGTCGTTGCTCCGGTCGCCGATCTCGCCGCCGAGCCAATCGAGATAGTCGATCGTCCCCGCGACTGCCGCCTGCCCCTCGAACGACGGCGTCCCGGTCTCGAAGCGCGACGCCGCGGGGAGCGATTTCGCCGGGCGGACCTTGTACGCCGCGATCGTCTCGAGCACCGCCGCGCGGCCCCACAGCACGCCCTGGTGTGGGCCGAAGAACTTGTATGGCGAGCAGACGAGCAGGTCGGCGCCGAGTGCGGCGACGTCGGTCGCGACGTGCGGGACGAGCTGGACCGCGTCGACGAAGATCAGCGCCGCCGAATGCGCGCGAACGATGCGGACGATCTCGGCGATATCGTTGAGCGTGCCGAGCGCATTGCTCGCACCGCCGACCGCGACGAGGCGGGTCTTCTCCCCGAGCAATCCGGGGAGCGCGGCGAGGTCGAGGACCCCCGTCGCCGGGTCGAAGTCGATCCAGCGCACCGTCATGCCGCAATCGGCGGCGACGCGGAGCCACGGCGAGACGTTGGCGTCATGGTCGAGCCGGGTGACGACCAACTCGTCGCCCGCCTGCCAGTCCTGCGCGAGCGCCCGCGACACCGCAAAGGTCAGCGACGTCATGTTCGGCCCGAAGGCGATCTCGCCCGGATCGGCCCCGATCAGGTCGGCCATCGCAGTGTGCGCCGCCGCGCTCGTCCGGTCGGTGTCGACCGAACTGGTGAAGGCGCCTCCGGAGTTGGCGGTCCCCCCTTCGAGGTGCGCGACCATCGCGGCGATCGCGGGGGCGCAGATCTGGGTGCCGCCGGGGGCGTCGAAATAGACGCGGCTGCGCCCGCCGTCGGTCGCGGCGAGGGCGGGGAATTGCGCGCGGACGGCGTCGATCGGGAAGGTCATCGGGCACGCCTTGCGGTAACGACGGTGTCGATCTCGTCGGTGCGGGGGTTGATGAAGTCGAGGCGGATGCGCCCGTCGGGGGTCGTCGTGATGCTCGCCGGGACCGACGAATTGGTCAGCAGCCAGCCTGCGGGGAGGACGATCGCGTTGGCCGGGCGACCGAAGCTGCGGTGCCAGACGAGCTCGTCGCCGCTCAGGCCGTAGCGGTCGCGGTCGGTGTAGGTCTCGGCGATCCGCAGGCGGCGGCTCGTGCCGGGCTCGATCGCGGGAAAGCGGAAGACGACCGCTGCCGTGTCGGGCGTGACGTCGGTCGCGTCGGGTTCGAGCGCCGTGATCGCGGCACCCTTGATAATTTCCGGGGGCATCGTCGCGCCGGTGTCGAGGTCGCGCGCCGACGGGTTGCTTGCGGTGCTGCCGGTGCGAACGATGTTGACGTAGGCGGCGACCCCCGGCTTGGTCTCGGTATAGTCGTGGGTCAGGTCGAAGGCGTGGGTCTCAGGCTGGCGCAGGTAATAGACGATCTCGCGGCTCTGCGCGGCGCGGTCGTCGAGCTTCTTTGCGAGGCTAGACGGTCCGGCGGGGACCGCGCCGGGGGTGGCGCGGAGGATCAGCGGGGCCTGGCTGGGGGAGGTGTTGACGAACGATATCGCGATCCGCCCGTCGGGCTGCTGAAGGACCTGCGACGGGACGTTGCACGCCGCCAGCCGGTAGCCGGCGGGGAGGACGACGGTGTTGCGCTTGATCCCGAGCGGGCGGTCGAAGACGATCGCATCGCCGTCGCGGTGATAGCTCTTGGCGTCCTCGTAGGTCTTGTCGATCAGGATGCGTCCGCCGCCGCCGTTATCCGGGACCGGATGCGCGAGGGTGACGGCGATGTAGCGGCTCCCCGGCGCGGCGTCGGCGACACCCCCGGCTTTCGCGACCGCGCCGTCGACCTCGTTGAAGATCAATGGCTTGCCGGTCGCGCGGTCGGTGACGTGCTCGTCGCTGGCGATGCTGCCGGGGCGGACCGGGTTGTAGTACGCCGTCGCGCCCGGGGTCGTCGCGGTGATCTCGTAGACGATGCGGAACTTGTGACTGTCGGGGGCGAGCAGCTCGTAGCGGGTGTACGCCCCGCCCTCGGTCTGCGGTGCGGGAGCGGCGGCGGCGGTCGCGAGGACCGTGGCGGCGGCGAGGGCGAGTCGGGACAATGCTGCGGTCATCCGCATTTCATGCAACACGGTGAAGCCGACCGCTACCGGCAATCGTTGCCGTCCGCACAAGCACCCGCACACGCCCGCACTCAGCCCGCAAAGGACCGCCATGAAGTCGAACTGGCCGATCGTCGCTTTGGCCGTGGGAGCGTTCGGCATCGGCACGACCGAGTTCGCGCCGATGGGGATGCTGCCGGTGATCGCGGCGGGGCTGTCGGTGTCGGTGCCGAAGGCGGGGCTGCTCGTCACCGGCTATGCGCTCGGCGTCGTCGCGGGCGCGCCGCTGCTGACGCTGCCGACCGGCAGGGTCGACCGTAAGACGCTGCTGATCGGGCTGATGGCGCTGTTCACACTCGGCAACGCGCTGTCGGCGATCGCGCCGGGGTACGCCAGCCTGCTCGCGGCGCGGGTCGTGACGTCGCTGTGCCACGGCGCGTATTTCGGGGTCGGGTCGATCGTCGCGGCGAAGCTCGCTGGCAAGGGCAAGGCCGCCGGGGCGATCGCGGCGATGTTCGCGGGGCTGACGATCGCCAACATCGGCGGCGTCCCGCTCGCGGCCTGGGTCGGCGCGACGATCGGCTGGCGGACCGCGTTCGCCGGGATCGCCGGGCTCGGCCTGATCGCGATCGCGGCGCTGGCGGTCGCGCTGCCGCCACTCCCTGCCGACGCCGAGACCGATATCGGCGCCGAGCTCCGTGTTGCGGCGCGATGGCCGGTGGTGCTGGCGTTGCTGACGACGGCGTTCGGGTCGGCGGCGATGTTCACCGTCTTCACCTATATCGTCCCGATCCTGCGCGACGTGACCCACGTCTCGCCGACGCTGGTGACGGTGGCGCTCGTCGTCTACGGCGTCGGGCTGACGCTCGGCAACTGGCTCGGCGGACGCTTCGCCGACCGCGCGCTGACGCCGACGCTGATCGTCGTGCTCGTCGCGCTCGCGGTGCTGCTGCTGGTGTTTGCGGGGACGATGCACGCGACGATCCCGGCGCTGGCGACGATCTTCGCGTGGGGAGTGGCGACCTTCGCGCTGGTGCCGCCGCTCCAGTCGCGGGTGATGGCGGTGGCGCACGATGCGCCGAACCTCGCCTCGTCGCTCAACATCGGCGCGTTCAACCTCGGCAACGCGGCCGGAGCGGCGCTGGGGGGCGGGGTTATCGCGCTCGGGCTGGCGTACGAATGGGTCGCGGTTGCGGGGGCGGCGATGGCCGGGATCGCGCTTTTTCTCGTCCTCGTCGCGCGGCGGTAAAGACCTCGACCTCGCCGGTGAAGCTGGCGAGGTGCCCGGCGGTGAGGCGGAAGCCCTCGGCGGCGTCGGCGATGTAGCCGCCGACCTGCGAGCGGTGCGCCCGCGCCGCCCAGCGCTTCGCGGCGATAGGACCGTGTGCGCGCGGACCGCCCGCGTCGACCCGTGACCAGACTGCATAGCTGACGAGCGCGACGTCGCTGCCCCGCGTTGCCACGACACTCAGCCGCCACCCAGCCTGATGGTCGGGATGATGATCGCGCGGCGAGGCGACGACGACGACCCCGGCTCCGAGTTCGGTCAGCACCCGCCGGAGTGCAAGCGCATGGCCTTCGCTGGCGACATTGCCGTCGTGCCACCCCATGAACCGTACCGCCGCGCTGCCCGCCCCAAGCCGCGCCATTGCCCGCCGCAACTCCGCCCGGCGCAACCGGCCGAGCACCGCGGGAGGCCAGCGGCGCGACCCTGGATGCGACGCCTGCCCGTCGGTCAGCGCGATCACCGCGACGCTGATCCCGGCGCGGACCGCAGCGGCGATCAGCAGTCCGCAGCCGAGCGTCTCGTCGTCGGGATGCGGCGCGACGATCACCAGTCTCCGACCGCCGGTGGCGCGGATAATCGCCGCAGCATCGAGCGGGAACACGCGCGGGGGCCAACGGTTCGTCACGCATGCGCAATGCTCCCGCCCTCGCCGATGTTCCGTTCGTGTCCGACGCGCTCGACGCGGGCCTTGAGGCGGAGATCTTCGCGCGAGCGACGGCGGTCGACGAGGCGGCGGCGTTCCCCGGCGTCGACATTGCGGCGCTTGCGGCGGCGGGGCTGCTCGCCGCTCCGCTCCCGATGTCGGTCGGTGGCGGCGGGGTCGGGCTGACCGGCAACGTCGCCGAATTGCGGACATTACTTAGCGCGGTCGGGCGCGCCAGCCTCACGGTCGGGCGGCTGTTCGAGGGCCACGTCAACGCCGCCAAGCTCGTCGACCGCTACGGCGGGCCGAGCGCGGTCATCGCCGCCGAAGCCGCTGCCGGGCGCATCTCGGGCGTATGGAACGCCGAGCGCGGCCCCGGCCTCCGCGCCGCGAAGGTCGATGGCGGCTGGCGGCTCGACGGGCGCAAGATCCATTGTTCGGGAGCGGGGTCGATCTGGCGACCGCTCGTCACCGCGCGCGATAAGGACGACGCGGTCCGGCTATTCCTCCCCGACCTGACCAGCCCCGCCGTCAGCATCGACCTCACCGCCTGGCGCGCAGCGGGGATGCGCGGGACCGCGACGGGGACAGTCGACTTCGCCGGGGTGTTCGTTCCCGACGCGGCGGCGGTCGGGGGACCGGGCGATTACTACCGCTCGCCACTGTTCTCGGGCGGGGCGTGGCGTGTCCTCGCGGTCCAGCTCGGCGGGGTGGAGAGGGTGATGCACCTCCATACCGGGCGATTGAATGCGAGCGGGCGCGGCACCGACCCGGTCTTCCGCGCCCGCTTCGCTCGGGCGGCAGGAAGCGCCGAAGTAGCGCGGCTGCTCGTCGCCGAAGCCGCGACCCAGGCCGAGGCGGGCGGCGACCCGGCGGCGATCGACGCCTACGTCGACCTCGCCCGCGCGATCTTCGAGGACCTCGCGCTCGGTTGCATCGACGCCGCCCGGCGCAACGTCGGCCTAAGTACCTTCATCGCCCCCGACCCGCTCGACCGGGTGCTGCGCGACCTCGAAACCTACCTCCGCCAGCCGTTCGTCGACAGCTCGCGCGATCACGCGGCGACATGGCTTCTCGCACATGAAGGACGCATCTGATGGCGAAGTCGTTGGAAGCAGGCTATTTCGATAAGCTCTACGCGGGCGATCCCGACCCGTGGAAATTCACCACCAGCGCGTATGAGGACGCCAAATACTCAGCGACGCTCGCCGCCCTGCTGCGTAAACGCTACGCCAGCGCGGTCGAGATTGGCTGCTCGATCGGGGTGTTGACCGAGCGGCTCGCGGCACGCTGCGACCATCTCCTCGGGCTCGATGTCGCGCAGGCGGCGCTCGATGCGGCGGCGAAGCGCTGCGCCGCGCTGCCCCACGTCGAATTCGCGCTATCGACCCTTCCCGCGACCCCGCCGCCGGGGACGTTCGACCTGATCATGCTGTCGGAGATCATCTATTATTTCGATCGCGATGGTGTCGCGGCGATGGCGCGGGCGGTGGCCGGAATGGCGCGCGCTGGGGCCGATGTCATGCTGGTCCACTGGCTCGGGCCGACCCCGGATTATCCGCTCGATGGTGAGACGGCGGTGACGGCATTTCTGGATGCGGCGACAGCGGGTGCGCGTGGAGCGACAATGGTCGCGCAGGATCGAACGCCCGAGTATCGCCTCGACGTGCTGCGCTTTCCAGCCGGCTGATCAGCCGCTCGGCGAGCGCGACTTCATAAGCGAGATCCGCCGGCGCTAGTCGCTGCCGCGCGAGGCCCGATACCGTCGCCTCGATGTCCTGCCACTGCGCGCCGAAACCGGTCGCATTCTGTCGCTCGAACCGCTGGCGGAGCGTGGCGCGCCACTTCAGCCGCTGGACAAGCAACTCGGTCGGCTCGAGCACGGCGTCGCACAATGCGGTATCGTCGGCTGCATAGGTCCGCAACAGGTCGGCGAAACCTCCCGGCGCGCGACCATGGAGCCGCGCCGAGGTGTACACCACCGGCGCATGGCTGTGACGCAAGCGCAGGTCGTGTGCCTCGATTGCCGCCGCCATCGCGCGGTCCTCGGCAAGCGCGACGATCGGCAGCCCGCCGATACGCCGGTACGCCGCCAACGTCAGCGCAAGGCTCGCGCCCCACGCCCAGACATGGTTCGGCCACGGATCGTGCGGGCGCGGGTCGATCAGGCTGGCGAGCCGCGCGTGGTGGTCGGCGAGCCGCCATTCGAGAGCGCGCAACGGCAGCGGCGGCAGAGCGGCCTGCGTCGCCTCGTCGAACGCGACGACCCCGGCGACGGCATCGGCGGTAATCAGCTCGGCGAGGTTGGCGGCGATCCAGCCGCGGTCGACGACCGAATCCGCATCGGTGGTCATGAGGACGCCGTCGGCGGGGAGAAGTGCGGCGGCCCAGTCGAGCGCGGTGCGGCGGGCCCCGCCAGCGTGCGCGCGATCGGCCGGAAGCTCGACCTCGGCAACGACGACGGTCATGGCCAGCGCGCGAAACTGCCGGGCGATCTGCGCGGTCTTGTCGCGGCTGTTGTTAACCAGAACGACGGTGAAAACCGGACCCGAGGCTGTCGTCGCGGCGAGGTCGAGCGCGCCGAGACAAGCCCCGATCGACTCGTCCTCGTTATGCGCCGGGACCGCAATCGCCACCGCGCGGGGAGGGGCGGGGGGCAGGTCCGGGGTGGCGGGGAGGGTGCGCGACATCCACATGGTCCGCGTTAACGATGCGTTCCAGTTACAGTTGCAGTACGTTTCCGCTCCGATTGAACTTCGGACGTGTGGCTTAGGGCAGGGCCGAAAGACGACGCGATGGCGTCGGCCCGGGGATGGGGCGGCCACGGGCGGGTCGCTCGCGGCGGCTTCCCCGCCCCCGGCCGCTCCCCTAAAGGGAAGGGGAGGCCGTCGGTCCCCGTGAGGGACATTGGCCCTTTGGGGAGATACCGATGAACCGAGTCCTCGCGCATACCGGCGCGCGTTATCCGATCGTCCAGGCGCCGATGGGGTGGATCGCGCGGTCGCAGCTTGCGAGCGCTGTGTGCAATGCGGGCGGGCTCGGCATCATCGAGACGTCGTCGGGCGAGACCGAGAACTGCAAGGCCGAGATCCTCAAGATGCGCGACCTGACGACCGCGCCGTTCGGGGTCAATTTGCCGATCCTGTTCCTCAAGGACGACGCGATGGTCCGCTTCATCTGCGAGTCCGGGGTCAAGTTCGTCACCACCTCGGCGGGGTCGCCGGCGAAATTCATCGGCCCGCTCAAGGCGGCGGGGATCGTCGTCTATCATGCGGTGCCGACGCTCGACGCCGCATTGAAATGCGTCGCCGCCGGGATCGACGGACTCGTCGTCGAGGGGGCCGAGGGCGGCGGCTTCAAGAACCCCGAGGAAGTGTCGACGCTCGTCCTCCTCCAGGCGATCCGCCGCGCGGTCGACGTGCCGTTGATCGCGGCGGGGGGAATCATGGACGGGGCCGGGATGGCGGCGGCGTTCGCACTCGGGGCCGAGGCGGTGCAGATGGGCACGCGCTTCGTCAGCGCCGCCGAAAGCCCGGTCCACGCCAACTACAAGGCGGCGATCGTCGCGGCGAAGGAGACCGGCACCCACGTCCTCAACAAGCGCGCGTCGCCGTGTATCCGCGCGCTCAAGACCGCCCGCACCGCGGCGATGGCCGAGACCGGGCTGATGCCGCCCGACACCTTCGCGCGCATCCTCGACCTGTATTTCGGCGGCGACATGGAGGCATCGGTCGGGCTCGCCGGGCAGACCGCGGGGCTGATCGACAGCGTCGAGCCGGTCAAGGCGATCATCGACGATACGATCGCAGGGTTTTTCGCGGCGACTGCGCGACTTGGGCAGTACGCAACCGGACACAACTTCGGGTAATTCTGCCACAGTTAACGACAGTTATATTCTGTCATCGAGGACGCATCGAACCGTAACAAAGCTGTCACGGAGCGCTCCTAACCCGCGCTGCACGACGATCGGCAGCGACCGCCGGCGGCTAAAGGGACGGCGACATGACGATCAGGACCGGGTTGCGCGCGGGCGCCGCGATGGGCGTATTGCTGATCGCGACGATGGCGCAGGCGGCGGACGTTGCAGCGGCAGTGCCAGCCGACAGCGCCGCCGACTCGACGGGTATCCGCAACACCGACGACATCGTCGTCACCGCGACCCGGGTCAACAAGGAGACGCCGATCACGTCGTCGGTGTTCACCTTCGAGCCGCAGTCGATCATCAGCCGCTCGATCATCGACAAGGCGGTGTCGCCGACCGCCGACTTTTCCGACGTCATCTTGCTGACGCCGGGCGCATCGGGGACGAGCAACGGCAACGGTCCCGGCCTGAGCGAGTCGAAGACCGTGCTGCGCGGCTTCAAGGACGGCCAGTTCAACATCACCTACGACGGCGTGCCCTTCGGCGACTCGAACGACCCGACCCACCACTCGACCGCCTATTTCCCGAGCGGCACCTACGAGCGGATCATCGTCGACCGCGGCCCGGGTTCGGCGACCGACCTCGGCCAGGCGAGCTACGGCGGCAACATCCACATCATCTCGCGCGAGGTCACCGACACCCGGCTGATCGAGGCGGAAGGCGTCTACGGCAGCTACAACACCTTCCTCGGCCGCGGCACGATCCAGACCGGCGCGAGCGAGAAGCTCGGTGGCCTCAAGGCGGTCGTCGTCGGCGAATATAAGGCGACCAACGGCGCGCTTACGGGCTCGGGCGCGTGGTTCGTCAACGGCTTCGGCAAGGTCGAGAAGCCGCTGGGATCATGGGGCAAGATCAGCGTCCTCGGCAGCTACAACCAGGACTTCTACCGCCAGTCGGACAATAATGGCTCGGGCTGCTTCGACGGGCCGAACGCGAGTAAGCTGACGACACCGGCACCGGGCGAAGTCTCGCAGGCGACGTGCGATCCCGCCTCGCAGATCGGCCAGTTCGGCAAGAGCTTTGCGCTGATCGACAATTCGAAGCTTGGCGGCACGCATTATTCACCGGCCAACCAGGACTGGAACTGGACGCACAAGGCGACCGACTTCGAAATCGTCCGCTTCCAGGGCAAGATCACCGACAAGCTGACCTTCGACAACAAGGCCTATACGTATTTCTACAAGAACTTTACGTTTTCGGCCGAGAACACCTCGACCTACTGCCTGACCGCGACGACGACGACGTGCACCGTCGCCGCCCCGACCAACGTCGTCGGCCAGACGACGACGCTGAACGCCGCCGGGGTTGCGGTGAAGAACATCGGCAACATCGCCGGCTATACCAAGGTCAACCAGTACCGGACCTCGGGCGATATCGCGCAGGTTAACTACGAGACGTCGTTCGGGACCGCCAAGGTCGGCGCGTGGTACGAGCATTCGGTCTCGCACCGCTATCGCTACGACTACGACATCACGCAGGCGTTTGCCGCGGGGGCGTTCACCCCGTCGGGTGACTTCGACTTCGCCGCGATGTCGAAGTTCTACAATTTGCGCCAGACCGACAAGGCGGCGAACGTCCAGCTTAACGGCCAGCCGGTCCCACTCTACATCAACTACGACGAGCACACGAGCTGGGACCAGATCCAGGGCTTTGGCGAGTTCGCGTTCAAACTGCTCGACGACCGGCTGACGATCACGCCCGGCGTCAAGGTCCAGGACTTTACGCGCCGCATCGACACGCCGATCGCTGCCCAGTCCTCGCGCGTCGGCATCGTCGCCCAGACGTCGTACAAGCCGACCCTGCCGTATGCGTCGATCAACTTCCTGATCCAGCCGAACTTCTCGGTTTACGGCCAGTTCGCCAAGGGCTTCCTCGTCCCCTCGCTGAGCAACAGCCTCGAGCTGGCGACCCCGACTGCTAGCGGCACGATCGGCGGCGCGCTGCTCCAGCCAACCAAGACGACCAATTATCAGGCGGGCACGGTCTATGCCGGCAACCAGCTCAACGTCGACTTCGACATTTATTACATCAAGTCGAGCAACTCGACCTTCGTCGATCCGTCGTCGGGCATCGCCACCCAGAGCGCGAGCAGCGCGACATACAAGGGCATCGAAGGGCAGGTCAGCTATGCCGTTGTCCGCGGGCTGACCGCGATCGCCAACGGCTCGCTCAACACGTCGAAGGCCGACGTCACCAACCTGTGGCTCGCGCAGGCGCCGAACTACACCGCGCTGCTCGGGGCGATCTACTCCCACGACCGGATCAGCGTCAGCTATCTCCACAAGTTCATCGGTCACCAGTACGCCGACACCAACCAGCTGGTGCGGATCAGCGCGTACAGCAACGGCATCGCGGCGCTGGGCTACACGGTCGGCAACTTCACGTTCGGCATCACGGCGTATAACCTGTTCGACGATCGCTCGACGACGAGCATCGGCACGCCGACCAATGCCGGGCAGGCGCTGTACTTCTTCCAGCCCGGGCGCAGCTACGAAGCACAGGCGCGCGTTCGCTTCTGACAATTACGCGGGATGGAATAGTTATGCGTCGCCTGATCGCGCTCCTCGCCGTGTTGGCCGCCGCCCCCGTGACCGCGGCCCCCGACGCCGCCTACGTCGTGATGGGTGACGGCGGGGCGATCGCGCGGGTGGTGACGGCCGACGCGACGTGTCCGGTACTGCGGGTCGACGGGCGCGATGTCGCGATGACAATGCGCTTCGCCGCCGCGACGGTGCCGCAGCGCCCGACCGCGTCGACGCCCGAGAATGCGAAGCCCTCGGCGTTCCCGGTGACGGTGTGCGAGGCGAGGCTGTCCGTCGGAGCAAAGCGCGCCGCCGTCGACGGCGGCCGCCTGCCGGTGCCGAAGCGCGACATCCGCCGCATCGTCGTCATCGGCGACACCGGCTGCCGGTTGAAGGCGTCGGACAAGGCGTACCAGCCGTGCAACGACCCGGCACAGTACCCCTTCGCCCGGATCGCCGCGTCTGCCGCAAAGTGGAAGCCCGACCTGATCGTCCATGTCGGCGACTATCAGTATCGCGAAAATCCGTGCCCCGCGTCGGAGAGCGGCTGCACCGGCAGCCCGTGGGGCTATGGCTGGGATACATGGCGCGCCGATTTCTTCGGCCCCGCCGCAGCACTCCTCGCCGCCGCCCCGATTGCGCCCGCCCGCGGCAATCACGAGACGTGCAACCGCGCAGGGCAGGGCTGGTGGCGCTTCCTCGACGGGCGACCGCGTGCGGCAGGGCGCGACTGCGACGATCCGGCGAACGACCAGGCTGGCGACTGGAGCGAGCCCTATGCGGTGCCGCTCGGCCACGGCGCGCAGCTCGTCATGCTTGACCTCGCGGCGGCAAGCGGCAAGGCGCTCGCGCCCGATGACTGGCGACGGCCGGCATTCGAGGCGAGCTACCAGTCGCTCGCGGCACTGGCGGCGAAAGAGCGCTATACTTTCGCGGTCGACCACCACCCGATCCTCGGCTTCGCCGCCACCGCCAAATCGGGCGTCGCGACGCTCAGCCCCGGCAATCCGTCGATCCAGTCGGTGTTCGGCGCGCACGGCCCGCGCCAGCTTCCGCCCGGCGTCGCGGTGCTGCTGTCGGGGCATTATCATGCGTGGGAGCAGGTCAGTTTCTCGACCGACCAGCCGAGCCAGTTCATCACCGGCTTCTCGGGCACGCTCGAGGACATCGTGCCACTCCCCGCGACTTTGCCGCCCGGAGCCGAGCCTGCGCCGGGGGCGACGCCCACGCGCTTCTCGTCGTGGATCGACGGCTTCGGCTATATGACGCTCGAACGCACCGGCGCGGAGACGTGGCGCGCAATCGTCCACGCTATCGACGGGCACGAGGTCAACCGCTGCACGATCACCGGGCAGCACTCGACGTGCGACCGCGCGCAAGTTCCGACCGCCACCGCGGGCTAGCGCCGACTCAGACCAGCCCCAGCTCGCTCGCCGCTGCGCCGGGGAATACGCTCCCCAGGCGGTCGCTACGCAGCCCGTACATCCGCGCGAACAGCCCGCCCATCAGCGCGCGGTAATCGGTCAGCACCGGCAGGTCGCGGGCCTGATTCAGGCTTGCCTCGGTCAGCGCGACCTGCGGCCCGGCCATGCGCCCGCCCTTCACGCCGCCGCCCATCACCCAATAGCTGCTGCCGTGGCCGTGGTCGGTGCCCTTGTCGCCGTTCTCGTGGAACGTGCGGCCGAATTCGGAGACGACGACGACGACGGTGTTCGACCACGCCGCCGGTCCGATTTCCTCGACGAACCCCGCCAGCCCGGTGCCGAGTTCGGTCAGGCGGCCCGCGAGATAGCCGGTCGCGCCGCCTTGGTTGACGTGGGTGTCCCATCCGCCGACGTCGACGAAACCGAGGTTGAAGTCGGTCGCCATCAGCCGCCCCATCCGCCGCGCCGACAACTCGAAGCCCTTCGGGCTGACCGCGCCACGATTGGCGGCAACCTCCTGACCCGCGAGGCTCTGATACACCTCGTTCCGGATGGTGAAGCCCTGGCTGACCGATTTGCCCATCGGGTCGGCCGCGTACATCGCCGAGATCAGCTTCGCTTGGCGATCGTCGATGCCGGGCTTGCCGACGCCGCCGAGCGCGATGTTGGGGATCGGGGTGTCACCGCGGAAGCTGAGCGGGACCTGGTCGGTGAAGGCGATCGGGGAGGGCGCGGCCGTCCCCGCCGACAGCGTCGCTGCGAGCCGCGCCATGAACCCCGAGGCGTAGTTGCGGCTCGCGCCGATCGGCTGGCCGAGCTCGATCGTGTCCTGCGTCTCGAAGTGGCTCCGCGTCATGTCGTCGGTCCCGGCGAACGGCACGAAGGCGATCTGCCGCTTCGCCCACAGCGGGTAGAGCGAGTCCTTGAGCGCCGGGTGGAGCCCCCAGTTCGCGTCGAGCGGGAGCGCCGCGAGCGGGTTCGCCGGGTCGGGGTGGGCGATGCCGATCGTCGGCCGCGACCTTGTGTAGAAGTCGCCGAGCGGGATCGTGACGTTAGCGGCGTCGTACGCCCCGCGGAGGAAGACGACGAGCAACCGCGTGCCACCCGCGGCAGGGGCGGCGAACAGCTTGCCGGAGAAGGCCAGCGGCAACCCGGCGGCGGCGAACTTGAGGAGCGAACGGCGGTCCATGATGGCCTCCTAGCGGCGCATGAAGCGGGGGGACGACAGGAACAATGTGTAGAACTCGGCGGGCGATTTGGCCTGCGCCAGCGCGCCGGTCGTCGCGGCGTCGGGAGCAGGGAATAGCGCCGCAACGGTGCTCCGCATGTCGGAAACCGGCACCGGCGGCTGCGGCGTCGGGGGTACGCCCGGTACCGGCGGGGGCGGGGGCGGCGCGCCCTCGGGCTTGAACAGCGCGGGTGCTCCGCCGCCGATCTGGCGTGCAATCTCGAAACGCACCGACATCTGCCCGGGGCCATTCCATGCCGCCGCATCGGGCGGATAGCCGTCGGGGGTCTGGTGGTTGTACAGCCCCTCGGCGAGCCGGTTGAGCCAGCCTTCGACTGGCTGGGTGTTGACGACGATCCGGTCGTCGTACGCAAGCCGCACCGCCGACAGGACGTAGTGCGCCGGATCCTTGAACTTCGTCCCGAGCGAAGCCTTGAACTCGGGCGAGCCGATCATCATCGCCATCACCGGTGCGATCTCGCCGTGGGTCCGCACGAAGGTCGCCGCCATCCGGTCGACGAGGCGCGGCGGCGGCACGTCGCCGACGAACTGGCGGGCGAGCGCCATCGAGACATGGTGCGCGGTCGCGGGCTGCTCGCTGAGAATATCGAGCGCCTCCTCGACCTCGGCGAACCCGCGCCCGGCGATGTGGTGGCCGAGGAAGTCCTTGTCGCCGTAATCGTGGCGGTTCGGATTGAACTCGAACAGCCCCTGCCGAACCAGGTCGCCTGCGTGCTGCGGGCCGATCTTCGGATCATCGGGCTTGGCATCGATGCCGACCCCGGTGAGGATGCGCGCGAGCTCCTGGACGTCCTTCTGGCTATACCCCGACCCGACCCCCATCGTGTGGAGCTCCATGATCTCGCGGGCATAATTCTCGTTGATGTGGCCGTTGGCGTTCTGCGCATTGTCGAGATAGCTGAGCATCGCCGGATGGCGCACCGTCGCTTCGAGCAGGTCGCGGAAGCGCCCGAGCGCGTGCGGCCGGATCGCGGCCTGCTCATAGTCGCCGATCATCAGCCGGATGTTGTTCTTCCCCAGGTGGACGTTGAAGTGGTTGAACCAGAACCACGTCATCACCTCCTGCAGCTGGTCGGGGGAGTAAAGCGCGAGCAGGATCGACCGGGTCGCTGCCTGATGCCCCGCCGCGCCGAGCGCATCGTTATAAACCTTCTTCGCCGCCGCCTTCGCATCGGGATCGGCCATCGCGTTCGCGACGCGGTTGAGGTCTTCCGCCTGCCGGACAGCGTCGGCCATCGGCGTCTTGGTCACCGGCAGCGCGGCGATCCGCGCAGCGACTTCGGCGGGCAGCGCCGTCGTCCGCGCCGGGTGGAGCTGATGATCGAGCCAGCGCGCGGTGCCGTCATGCGCGATCGCCTCGGCGTCGCTCGCATCCGTGCCCCACGTCAACCGGTCGAGCAGCGCCGCCTGCGACGGTGTAATGCGCGCGGGAGCCGCCGCGACGGGAGCGGCGGTCGCAAGCAGCACCGCCAGCATCGTCCAAGGTAAAAGCAAGTGGTCGCGCATCGCCACATCTCCATCGAATGGCTGCATTGCGCTACTGGCCGTTAAGCTGTCCTGAACGCCAGCGGCATATTATCCTGAAGATAGGGTTGACCTGCGGGACCGCCCGGGACGAGAGTGAGGGGCTTGGGGTCGGGGGGCCAGATGATACGGTTTTCAGTGTGGCTCGGCCTTGCCGCGCTCGGTGCCGCGTTTTCGGCGGCCGCCGTCCCGCCGATCGAAGCCTACGGCCACCTGCCGAGCGTCGACATGATCGAGATTTCTCCCGACGGCAGCAAGCTCGCGCTCTTCGTCGGTGATGAACACAACCGCCAGATACAGGTCCGCAGTACCGCTGACATGAAGGTGTTGCTCGGGGCGAAGGCGGGAGACACGAAGGTCCGTGCCCTGATGTGGGCGGGCGAAAATCATCTGCTGATCACGACCTCGACGACGGCGTGGGTCTATAATCTCAGCGGCAACAAGCGCGAATATCTCCAGATCGTCGACTTCGACCTTGCGAAGCACAAGCCGCGAGAGGTGCTCAATGGCGTCGTGACCGGGGTCTCGCGGCTGCTCAACACCGCCGCCGCATTGCCGACGGTGCGGATGATCGGCGGCAAGCCGATCGCCTTCGTCGAAGGCATTTCGTTTCCCGACCGGGCCGGCGTGCTGACCTTGATCCGCGACGATCTCGAAACCGCGAACGCGCGCGAAATTGCGCTGGGCACGGTCACCACCCGCGGCTGGGTGCTCGACCAGGCAGGCCAGATCGTGGCGCGGGTCGATTACGACGACAAGCCCGGCGAGTGGACGCTGTCGACCGGCCACGACGGACATCTCGTGCGCTCGATGCGCGGCACCTACCCGATCGATGTTCCGGCGGTGCGCGGCTTCGGGCGCGACGCCAACACGATTCTCGTTGGTTTTCCGGGCGACGAGATCGAGCGGCATCGCGAGGTGGCGCTCGGCGGCGATCACCCGTCCGAGCCCATCGAAGTTCTCGATGATGGCGATCCGGTGCACGATTCGCGGACCGGCGTGGTGATCGGGGTCCGGCACACCACTGGCCTCGGGGTGAGCTATTCGTTCTTCGCGCCCGAGGATGCCCGGTTATGGACACAGGTGACGAAGGCCTTCCCGAATGCGGTCGTCGAACTCGCGTCGTGGTCGGACGATCACCATAAGATCGTCCTCAAGGTCGAGGGCGGCAAATTTGGCGCTGCCTTCTTCCTGCTCGACACGGCGACGCACCACGCCGCATGGCTCGCCGACGAATATCGCGAGATATCCGGCGACGACATCTTCGAACGAAAGCTGATCAGCTACCCCGCCGCCGACGGACTCCCCATCCCCGCCTATCTGACGCTGCCCGCGGCGCACGCGGGGGCCAAACTGCCGCTCATCGTCCTTGCCCACGGCGGTCCGGGTGCGCGCGACGAGGCGGGGTTCGACTGGTGGTCGCAGGCGCTCGCGTCGCGTGGCTATGCCGTGCTCCAGCCCGAGTTCCGCGGTTCGACCGGTTTCGGCGAGCATTTCCATGCCGCGGGCTACGGCGAATGGGGCCGCAAGATGCAGACCGACTTATCGGACGGGGTGAAGTTCCTCGCCGCCGCCGGGACGATCGACCCGGCGCGGGCATGCATTGTCGGAGCGAGCTATGGCGGCTATGCCGCGCTGGCCGGGGTGACGCTGCAGTCGGGGGTCTACGCCTGCGCGGTGTCGCTCGCGGGGCCGTCCGACCTTCGGCCGATGCTGGCGACCGAGCAGGCGGCCGGCGGCGGCGTCGGCATTTCGCTGCGCTTCTGGCAGCGCTTCATGGGTGCCTCGTCGCGCAACGATCCCGCGCTCGACCTGATCTCACCGGCAAAGCAGGCGGCGAAGGTCACCGTCCCGGTCCTGCTGATCCACGGCATCGACGACACGGTCGTTCTGTTCGCGCAGAGCAAGACGATGGCGGCGGCGCTCACCCGCGCCGGCCGCCCGACCGAAGTCGTCACGCTCAAGGGCGAGGATCACTGGCTGTCCCACAGCGAGACGCGCACCGCGATGCTCAAGGCCACGGTCGATTTCCTTGGCGTCAACCTGCCCGCCGGGACGCCCTAGCGCCCCAGCGGGCCGATCCGGGCTAGAACTTCACCCGTGCGCCGATCTTGTAGAAGCGGCCGACAATGCCCTGCTGGGTCCACGTCGGGTTATAGTTGATCCCGGCATAGTTTGCCGGGTTGAGCGGCGGCTTGCGGTCGCCGACGTTGAGCACGTTGGCGTAGAAGGTGAACTGCTCGTTGACCTTGAAGCTGCCGACGAGGTCGACGTCGACGAAGCTCTTCGTCGTGCAGAAGTCAGGCGAATACAGCGCGTCGTCGCACGTCGTTGCGCCCGCGCCATTCTGATCCTCGGCGACCGACTTGTAGCCGTCGACGTAATAGACCGTCGCCGACACCGTCACCGGCCCGGCCTCGACAGTGTTCTGCCAGTTGCCGCGCCACTTCGGCGTCCCCGCGCCCGACGACAGGATGTACGGCGCCTGAGTGCCGACATAATGGAGCGTCGTGCCGTCGCCCGGCGAGAAGTCGAACTTGAAGATGTCGGTGACTTCGACCTGGCTGGTGAAGCGGACGCCGTTGTTGAACTTGAAGTTTGCGGTCGCGGCGAGGTCGATGCCCGACGTCTTGAGAGACGCCGCGTTGACGAACGGCGAGTCGACCTCGATGACGCGACGCGTCGCGCCGGGCAGGTCGGGATCGGGCGCGTCCTGGATGACCTTGTAGCCCGCCGGGATCGGCGTTCCGGCGTAATAGGCGTTGATCGCGTCGTTTGCGTTCGGGCCGCCGGTGATGACCCCGGTCTTGCGGATGTTGTAGTAATCGGCGGTCACGCTGAGCCACGGGGTCGGCTGGAAGACCGCGCCGGCGGTGAAGCTTTCCGACTTTTCGGGCTTGATGTTCGGGTTCGACACGGTGTTGAAGCCGATCGAGTAGCGCTGGACGTAGGCGTTATTGCCATGCTCGTCGATCACGCTCTGCGGCGGGGCAGTCGTGGTGAAGCCGATCACCGACCCCTGGGCGCCTTCGGCGAAGCTCGGGGCGCGGAAGCCCTTCGAATAGGTGCCGCGGATCGCAAGCTGGCGGAACGGGGTGAACTTCGCCCCGACCTTCGGCGAGAAGTTGTTGTAACCCTCCGAATAATGCTCGTAGCGGCCCGAGACGTTGACTTCGAGCTTGGTCAGGATCGGGGCGTTGAGCTCGAAGTACGCCGACTCGACGGTGTGGTGGCCCTTCGCCGAATATTGATTGAGGTTGATCGTCGTCAGGTCGGGGTTGGCGTTCGGATCGTTGACTGCCTCGTAACGGAACGCGCCGCCGACGCCGAGCTGGACCGCGCCGCCGGGAAGCTGGAACAGCTCCTTGGTGACGACGCCCTGAAGCTGGTCGAGATCGCTTGTCGCGCGAATGCCGACGTTCGGCGACAGCGCCGCGCGAATGGCGTTCGAGTTTAGGCCCGGATTGACGAAATTGTAGCTGCCGGTGTTGATCGCGTCGGTCAGCGCGGCAATGTTGAGATAGCCGCGTTGGGTCAGGTCGAGCCAGCTATGCGCCGCGGTCGCATCGGCGCTGTACGTCCAGCCGGTGCCGAAGGTGCCGTGAATGCCGGCAGACCCGCGGACGACGTGACTGTACGTCGTCGACCCGCCGGGGATGTCGCCGAAGGTGTAATACAGCAGCGCCGACTGGCCCGTCGCGGCATACGGATTGTTCGGGTTGAGCGTGCCGTTGCTCAGCAGCGCGGGCAGAGCGATCGTCTGGGTGTTGATCGGGTTCGCCGACCGCACCGACTGCGGCGTGTTCGTGCTGTCGACCTTGCTCTCGTAGTAGGTCGCGGTGGCATAGGCTTCGGCATCGCTGCCGACGCGAGCGGTGATGTGCGCGGTGGCGCCGAGGCGGCGCTGCGACGGCTGGTCGGTCAGATACTGGCCGGCAGTGTTCTGCTCGCAATAAGCGCCGCCCGCGGTCGTCGCCGAGGGCGCGTTGACGTAGGCGATCGTGCCCGTGCCGCAGCCGGCGGGGTTGAGCACGCGGTACGGCTGGGTCGGATCGGCAACGCCGGACAGGATATTGCCGGGAGTGCCGTATGTCGCCGGGCGGACGACCGCGCTCGTCGTGGCACCGGGACCATTCGCGCCGGGATTGTTGTTGAATCCGCCGATCGAGGTCAGGTCGTTGGTGTTGTACGGAAACCCGCGCTGGTTGGCGTAGATCGCCTCGTCGGACTGATATTCGAAATTGAGGTAGGCGTTGTAGCCGTCCCTATCGAGGTCGCCGTGGCCGACCGACAGCGCGATGCGCCGGTTGCCGCCGTCGAAACGGCTCGACGTCCCCGCCTCGGCGGTCGCCTCGACGCCAACGATCTGCTTCTTCAGGATGATGTTGACGACACCACCGATCGCGTCGGCACCGTAGTTCGACGATGCGCCGTCCTTGAGGACCTCGACCCGGTCGACGATGCTTTGCGGAATGCTGTTGAGATCGACAAACCCGCGCTGGCCGTCGTCGGCGAGCGGGTAGTTCGCGGTCCGCAGTCCGTCGATCAGCACCAGCGTCGAATTGACCGACAGGCCGCGCAACGAGACGCCCGACGAACCCTGGCCGAAGCCGGCGGTGAACGAAGTCGGGACCGAGCCGCTGCTGTCCGCCGAAATCGACCGGACCGCGTCCGAGATCGTCGTGATGCCGGCGTTCTGCAGGTGTTCGGTGGTCAGCACGGTGACCGGCGACGGGGTCTCGCTGTTGGCGCGACGGAAGACGCTGCCGGTGACGACAATGTCGGGCATGTCGGCGCTCGATGCGGCAGCGGTCGTCGTCGCGTCAGGCGTGGCAGCAGTCGCTGCCTGAGCCGCCAGGGGTGTCGTTTGAGCGAAAGCAGACATTGGCGTGACGGAGACGGCGGCAATGACTGCGAATAGGGAACTTCGAATGGCCGAACTGAACAACAATGACGGGCGTACCACAACGCGACCAAGCACCATTTGAACACTCCCGTCGAAAATTGAACTTGCTATTTGACCATCGACTATCGAGCCCCCTGCGATACGGGCCGAGGATTATGGGGTTGGTTAAAAGCCGGGAAGTGACAATCCGCCGCACCTCGGTACAAGCTTTAGATACGTGATATTATTGCAACACGCGTCAGCAATGGTAACGAAAGCGAAATAATACAACGCGATTGGTTTTGCGGTATTACTGCATTGGCGACAGCACGCCGCCGGTGTGCTGAGCAGCGGAACCATAGCCCATGACCTATCGCGCGACACTCGCCGCCGTCATCGCCCTAGCCACCGCGCCTGCCGCGTGGGCCGCCAACAGCGCCCCCCAGCCGGCGCCGATCGTCGATACGATCCCGGACTCGCGCGACATTGCCTTTCCAGGCACGATCAAGCTCGACGTCGACGCCAGCGACACGGCGCGCGGCATCTTTCGCGTCCACGAGACGATACCGGTCACCGCCGGGCCGCTTGTCTTGCTCTACCCCGAATGGCTGCCCGGCGATCACGCGCCGGAGGGGACGATCGACAAGCTTGCCGGATTGACGATCACTGCCGGCGGCAAGTCCATTCCGTGGGTTCGCGACCACGTCGACGTCTCGGCCTTTCACCTCGTGGTGCCGCCCGGCGTCGCGTCGATCGATATCAGCTTCCAGTTCCTGTCGGCGACCGCCGAAGCGCAGGGGCGGGTCGTGATGACCCCCGACCTGCTCAACCTCGAATGGAACAGTGTCATCCTGTATCCGGCGGGCTATTTCGCGCGCCGGATCATGGTCGACGCGGGCGCGACCTATCCCGCGGGCTGGACCTCGGCGACCGCGCTGCGGACGACCGCGGTGGCGACCGGCGCGATCCAATATCCGACCGTCGACCTTGATACGCTCGTCGATTCCCCGGTTTATGCCGGGCGCTATGCGCGGATCGAGCAGCTGTCGCCCGACGTCACGCTCAACCTGTTCGCCGACCGCCCGTCGCAATTGGTCGCGACCCCGGAAGAAATCGCCGCGCACCGCAACCTCGTCGTCCAGGCGAACAAGCTCTACGGCGCGCAGCACTACGACCATTATAACTTCCTGCTCGCGATCAGCGACCGGCTTGGCGGCGTCGGGCTCGAGCATCATCGGTCGTCGGAGGACGGCGTTGCCGGCGATTACTTCATGAAGTGGAGCGACACCGTCGGCGAACACGACCTGCTTCCGCACGAATACACCCACAGCTGGAACGGCAAGTTCCGTCGCCCCGCCGACCTGTGGACGCCGGAATTCCGTACGCCGATGCGCAACAGCCTGTTGTGGGTCTACGAAGGCCAGACGCAGTTCTGGGGCAATATCCTTGCAGAGCGGTCGGGGCTGGTCGACCACGACGATGCGATGGGGGCGCTGGCCGAGGTCGCGGCACGCTACTCGACGCTGCCGGGCCGTAAGTGGCGTCCGCTCGTCGATACGACCAACGAGGAGATCGTCTCGCAGCGCCGCCCGGTCGGCTGGGCGAGCTGGCAGCGGACCGAGGATTATTATTCGGAGGGGCAGCTGATCTGGCTCGAAGTCGATGCGATCATCCGCGAGCAGTCGCACGGCCGCAAGTCGATGGACGATTTCGCCAAGGCATTCTTTGGCATCCGCGACCGCGACTGGGGCGAGCTCACCTACACCTTCGACGACGTCTCCAAAACCTTGAACGGGGTCGTGCCGTACGACTGGGCGGGGTTCCTCCACGCCCGGGTCGATGCCGTGGCCCCGGTCGCGCCGCTCGGCGGGATCGAGCGCGGCGGCTACCGCCTCGCCTTCACCGACACCCCCACCCATTATTGGAAGGCGGGCGAGGGCGAAAAGAAGATCGTCGACCTGACGTATTCGCTTGGCATGGTCGTCGACAAGGATGCCGTCCTTGGCAAGGTCGAGTGGGACGGACCGGCGTTCAAGGCCGGGCTGACGGTCGGGACGACGATCGTCGCGGTCGACGGCGACGCCTATTCCGACGACCGCCTCAAGGAAGCGGTGACGAGCGCCAAGGGCACGACCACGCCGATCCGCCTGCTGGTCAAGTCGAACGACGCCTTCCGCGATGTCGTCGTCGACTGGACCGGCGGGCTGCGTTACCCGCGGCTCGAACGGACCGGCAAGGGACCGTCGACCCTCGACGCGCTCTACGCCGCGCACTGACCGGGTCGACGGCTAGCGGTTGCGGTCGACAACGCGCTTGCGGGCTGCCAACGCGTGCGTCCGTAACCGAAAGTCGTATCCGATGCGTTTGCTGCTAACCCTGACCGCGAGCGCGTCGATTGCGTCGCCGTTGCTTGCGGACGCGGCAGCGCCCGATACCGCACCCGAAATCGTCGTCACCGGACTCCCGATCGCGAAGGGCGACACCGCCTACGACATCGTCAGCCTCGGCCACGACCAACTGGCCACGAGCGCGTCGAACCGGATCGAGGACGTGCTGCGCGACGTCGCCGGCTTTCAGCAGTACCGGCGCACCGACAGCCGGACCGCCAACCCGACGAGCCAAGGCGCGACGTTGCGCTCGCTCGGCGGCAATGCCTCGTCGCGCGCGCTGGTGACGCTCGACGGTGCGCCGGTCGCCGACCCGTTCGCCGGCTACATCCCGTGGTTCGCGCTCGCCCCCGAACGCTTGGGCAATGTCCGCGTCACGCGCGGCGCGGGAGCGGGGGCATTCGGCAGCGGTGCGCTCGCGGGGACGATCGAGCTTAGCAGCGCCGACTCCGCAACTTTGCCCGGGATGCAGGCCGAACTCGACTTTGGCAGCCGCAATTCGCTCACCGCGAGCGCGGTCGGCAGCACCACGCTCGGCACCGGCGCGGTATCGCTGTTCGGCCGCTATGACCGTGGCGACGGATATGTCATCATCCCCGCCAACCAGGCCGGCCCCGCCGACATCCCGGCGCGCTATGCGCAGGGCAGCCTCGGCTTCGACGCGAGCATCCCGGTCGGCGACGAGACCAAATTGCTCGTCGATGCGCTCGGCTTCGAGGACCACCGCGTCCGCGGCATCGACGGCAACACCAGCGCGGTCCGCGGCGTCGACACCAGCATCCGCCTTCTCGGCACGGGGCGCTGGCAATGGCAGGCGCTCGCCTATCTGCAGGCGCAGACCTTCGCCAACGACGTCGTCGCGCTCGACGCCGCGCGCGCGGTCGCGATCCCGTCGCTCGACCAATACAACACGCCCGCAACCGGGTTTGGCGGCAAGCTCGAACTTCGCCCGCCGATAGGCGACGGCATCGAACTGCGCCTCGGCGTCGACCTGCGCGACGACACCGGCCAGACCGAGGAACGCTCGCGCTACCTGCTCGGGCGGTACACGCGGCTGCGTGAGGGCGGCGGCCACAACCAGGTCGCGGGCGGCTATGCCGAGGTGTCGGTGACCCCGCTCGAGGACATTACGCTGACTGCAGGCGGGCGGATCGACCATTGGCGGATCGCCGGCGGCTTCCTCCACGAGATCGACGCGCAGACCTTCGCGACGACGATCGACGAGCGACCCGCCGACCGCGACGGCTGGGAGCCGACCGGGCGGGGCGGGATCGCATGGGACGCGGTCGCAGGCCTCAAGCTCCGCGCGGCGGCGTATCTCGGCTATCGCCTGCCGACGTTGAACGAGCTGTACCGGCCGTTCCGCGTCGGCGCCGATGCCACCGCGAGCAACAGCGCGCTCGGGCTCGAACGCCTCAAGGGGGCCGAAGTCGGGGCCGACTTTCACCCCTCGTCGACGGTCCGCCTCGGCATCACCGCCTTCACCAACCGCCTCGAGGGCGCGATCGGCAACGTCACCGCCGGGGTCGGCCCCGGCACCTATCCCGAGGTCGGCTTCGTCGCCGCCGGGGGCATATACCGCGTCCGCCGCAACCTCGACGCGATCGTCGCGCAGGGGATCGAGGCGGAGGCGCACCTGACCGAGGGCGCGTGGCGGCTCGATGCGTCGTACGCCTACACCCATGCGCGCGTCCGCGGATCGGGGCTCGCGGCGGCGCTCAACGGGCTACCACCCGCGCTGACTCCGTCGCATCAGGCGAGCGCGACGGTCGGCTGGGTGCCGTGGCCAAATGCCTTGGTCGCGCTCACCGGGCGCTATTCGGGGGCGCAGAACGAGGACGACCTCGGCACGCGCCGCCTGTCCGATGCCGCCACGCTCGACGCGGTGATCGACGTGCCGGTGGCGCGCGGCATCGTCGTGACGCTGCGCGGGGAGAACCTGACCGACGCGCTGATCCAGTCGGGCGAGTCGACGACGGGGATCATCGACCGGGGGACACCGCGGACGCTGACGGTCGGGCTGCGCTTCAGCCGCTAGGCGTGCTTAGCCCTGTCCTACACGACCGCGAATGGCATAGAGTCCGGAGTCCGAGTCGGCGTGTAATCTGCCGACGCCGCGCTCTTTCTCATTGCTGGCATGATGCGCACGACAGGCGGTGGCCGAAGTCCGAATTCGTAAAATCTCGCCACGCGATCGCTGCCCGAAACCGTGAAAGCTGGTCGTTCGGTGGACTTGTGTAACCTTTCACCGGCGGGCGGCGTCTGGCCAATAACCAAAACGCCGCGACAACCTGGCGACCGCAGCGCGTCCGAATGGCGAAAAGCTGGTCGTTTAGTGGACTTGTGTAACCTTTGGCCACTCGGCGACGCGATCAGCCGGCTGGTTGCGACCCGGCCCTGTCGCCCCCGCCCAATGCCGCCAGCACTGCCGCCGGGGTGATCGGGATGTGGCGGAGGCGCGCGCCGGTCGCGGCGAAGATGGCGTTGCCGATCGCCGGGCCGACGACCGTCGTCGCGGGCTCGCCGATGCCGACGGGGACGTAGGCGCTCTCGACGAAGCTGATGTCCATCACCGGAACGTCGGCGATCCGCACCGGGGTATAGGTGTCGAGGTTGGTGTCCCTGACCTGCCCGGCGACGAACTCGGTGCCTTCGTGGAGCGCCATGCTCAGGCCCCACAGCGCCCCGCCCTGCACCTGCGCCAGCGCTGAGTCGGGATCGACAATCGTCCCGGCGTCGGTGACGATCGTCAGCTTTTCGACCGTCACGATCCCGGTCTTGCGGTCGACGGCGACCCGCGCGACGCAGGCGACCCATGTCGGCATGTCGCGCTCCTGCCCAAAGCTCGTCGCAATGCCCATTCCAGTGCCGGGCGACAGCGTCGCGCCCCAGCCCGCCTTTGCCGCCGCGCGCCGGACGACCTCGGCCTGGCGCAGCGCGCCGCCGATCGCGTTGGGCGCGGACCCGGCGTTGCGCCCCGCGCCGGTCAGCAGCTTGAGGCGGAAGGCGACGGGGTCCTGCTTCGAGTGATGCGCCGCCTCGTCGATGAAGCTTTCGAGCGCCCAGTTGGTCCAGCCGGGGCCGACCGAGCGCAGCCAGCCGGGGCGGAAGGTGGCGTTGGCCAGGTCGTTCGCCACCGCGCGGACCTTCTGGTGGCCGACGTCGTACCAATGGTCGGCGCCCGAGATCGCAAACGGGTCGTACTGCCCGCCCGCCTTGGTCTTCGCCAGCAGCGTCGGTCCGGCGATGACCTGCGTCGGCCAGCCGGCGCAGGCGTGGTGCTCCATCGCCCGGATCGTGCCGCTGCCGTCGAACTCCATCCGCAGCCGCTGGACCGACGGCGAGCGGACCGAGTCGAAGCGCGCGTCGTCCTCGCGCGTCAGGATCATCTTGACCGGCTTGCCCAGCGCCTTGGTCGCGAGCGCCGCGGGGATCGTATAGTCGCCGTTGAGCCGCCGTCCGAAGCCGCCGCCGAGCAGATAGGTGCGGAGGACGACCTTGGTCTCGGGGACGCCGAGCGCCTTCGCCAGCGTCGGCAGGATCAGGCTTTGCCACTGGTTGCCGGTGTGGATCTCGAACACCCCGTCCTTCTCGAACGCCAGCGCGTTGAGCGGCTCAAGCTGGAAATGGAGGACGGTGCCGGTGGTGTAGACCTGCTCGATCGTCGTCGCGGCGGCGGCATCGAACGCGGGGGCGGAAGTGGCATTGACGATGTCGAGCTCGATGCCGCCGTCGGGCTTGGCGACGAGCGCCCTCGCATGGTCTTGGAGCATCGCCTCCGACACGTCGATGCCGGTGCCGCCCGACCAGACGACGTTCAGCGCGTCGGTCGCCTTGATCGCGGCATAGGTGCTCGTGGCGATGACCATGACCCAGCCGGGGATGGTGTTCGACGGATCGTCGAGGATCAGGAAGCGGAGGTAGCCGGGGATTTTCTTCGCCGCGCTGTCGTCGACCGACACGACCTTCGATCCGTTGCGCGTCGGCGGCAGCTTGGGCCGGGCATAGACCATCCCGGGGACCTTGGCGTCGATGCCGTAGAGCGCGGTGCCGTTGGTCTTGGCATCGATGTCGAGGCCGTGGACCGGCTTGCCGATCAGGCGGCGCTCGGCGATCGGCTTGACCGGCAGCTTGCCCAGCTCGTCGGCGGTGAACTGGCGCGCGACCGCGCCGCTCCTGGCGATGTCGCCGTACGATACCGACCGCCCCCCGGCATGGACCGCGCCGTTGCGGGCGGTGCAAGCTGCGGGGCTGGTGCCCATCAGTTTCGCCCCCGCCTCGATCAGCGCGATGCGTCCGGCGGCTCCTGCCTGGCTGAACACCGGGAAGGTCTGCCACACCGACCAGCTGCCGCCGGTGACCATCAGGCCCCATTTCGGGTCGCTGTCGACGTGGACGATGCGGACCTTGTCCCAGTCGGCTTCGAGCTCGTCGGCGAGGATGCGGGCGAGGGCGGTGCCGACGTGCTGGCCCATCTCGGCGCGGATGATGTTGACCGTGACGAGGCCGTCGCCGTCGATGCCGAACCAGATCGTCGGGTCGAACGACGGGCCGGTGGTCGGCGCAGGGATGCTGCCGGGGACTGCTGGGTCAATCGCAGCGACGACGCGCGAAAAGCCGAAGACGATGCCGGTCGCCGCGCTGGCGACGAGGAAGCCGCGGCGGGACAAAGGCGACGTTGCGGCGGCGGCGAGGCGGCTCATGCCGGGGTCCCCGTCTTGCCGGCGGCCTGCTTGATCGCGTCGCGGATGCGGACATAGGTCATGCAGCGGCACAGGTTGCCGGTCATCACCGCGTCGATCTCCTCGTCGCTCGGCGACGGGAAATCCTGGAGCAGCGCCGCCGCCTGCATGATCTGCCCCGACTGGCAGTAGCCGCATTGCGGGACCTGCAGCGCGCGCCACGCCGCTTGCAACGGGTGGTTCGAAGAAGGGTCGAGGCCCTCGATCGTGGTGATGTCGGCCCCCGCGACCGATGCCAGCGGGGTGATGCACGACCGCGTCGCGCGCCCGCCGACGTGGACCGTGCACGCCCCGCACATGCCGATGCCGCAGCCGAACTTGGTGCCGGTCAGCCCGACGCCGTCGCGGATTACCCACAACAAAGGCGTGTCGTCGGCGATGTCGGTGGTCACCGCGCGCCCGTTGATCGTGAAGCTGGTCATTGGCCCTGGCCCTGCGCGCGGATGCTGGCGACGGTGTTCTGGAGGCTCGGCCACGCCGCCTTGGTCGTCCGCGTCGCGCGGAGATAGGCGGCGAGGCGCGCGACGTCGGCGTCGGTGAAGCCGCGGGCGAACCCCGGCATGACCACGCCGGGTGCGCCGTCCCTGGCATCGATCCCGTACAGGATGGCGCGGATCAGGTTGGTCGGGTCGTTCATCGTCACCGCGCTGTTGAGTGCGAGGTCGGGGCGCAGCGGGTTGACCTGCCCGCGGCCGTTATAGTGGCACGACGCGCACGCGCCGGCGTATAGCCGCACCGCCGGGTCGTATTGCAGGCCGACCCCGATCCGGTCGGCGGCGAGCGCCTTCTGCACCACCGCCGGTCCCTCGGCGGCGCGCGCGGCGGAGCCGTTGAGGCTGACGAGGTAGGTCGCGATCGCCGCGACATCCTCGGCGGGCAGCTTGGCAAGGCCGCGCGGAACCTCGGCCATCGGCCCGGCGGCGGTGCCGTGAAAGCGGCTGATCCCGGTGCCGAGATACGCGACGAGCTCGTCGTGGCCCCAAGCCAGCGGCGCGGGGTTGGTCGCGTCGAGCGGGGGCGCGATCCAATGGTCGACCGGCGCACCGGCGTACATCCGGTCGTGCTTCTCGGCCCCCAGTGCGTTGCGCGGCGTATGGCACGCGCCGCAGTGGCTGATGCCCCCGACGAGGTACGCGCCCCGGTTCCACGCAGCGTCGTGCGCCGCTTGCGCGACGTAGCGACCAGGGGTGAAGAACAGCAGCTTCCACCCAGCCTGGAGCGGGCGCAGGCTGAGCGGGAAGGGGATGGTGTTGGCCTGCGCCTCCTGCCGGACCGGCTCGCGGGTCATGAAATAGGCGTAGAGCGCGGCGACATCGGCGTCGGTCAGCTTGGTGAAGTGATCGTAGGGGAACGCCGGAAACAGGTGCGCGCCGTCGCGGCTCACGCCCTCGTGCATCGCCCGGCGGAAGGCAGCCTCGGACCAGCCGCCGATGCCGGTGGCGACGTCGGGCGTGATGTTGGTCGAATAGACCGTGCCGAAGCCGGTCGCCATCGGATAACCCCCAGCGAACGCCTTGCCGCCCTTGGCGGTATGGCAGGCGGAGCAGTATCCGGCGCTCGCGAGGACCGCGCCCTGCGCGACCTGTGTCGCCGGGAAGCTCGCCGCCACCGGGCGGTCGATCGCAGCGATCGCGGGCCGCCACGACAAAGCGGCGAGGCCGATGACGACCAGCAGGCCGACAACCGCGACGCCGATGATGACGCGTCTCAGCAAGGCGAGGCTATGGTCATCGTGGCTTCCTCCGACGCGCTCCGGAGCGGCCGCGACTCCGCGCCGCACCTCGGTCGATCGGTACCATACACGACTTTCGCCCGATCGCCTCCCCAAGAGCAGGACGCGAAGGTCAGACAGCTTTTGATGACGGTCGGTATTGGCTGCCGAGTTAGCTGCCGAGCACCTTACGCAACGACGCCTCGATCTCGCCGCCGCAATATGCGTCGTCGTAGTCCTCCCTCGCTTTCGTTGCGAGCTTAGCCAGCGGTGGCAGCGCGGAGACGCGGCGCGATAAAGCGGCGGTCATCGGTGCCGTCTCGTCGAGCATCGCAGCAAGCGTCGGGAAGCGGTCGCCCATCGTCGTCCACAAGGTCGCGGTGACGACGTCGGCGATCCCCGGCTTCGCCCCGCCAAGGACAAAGCCGCTATCGGCCGCCAGCCCATGGCGGTGTCCGGTTTCCTCCCACAGCGACATCCACTTGTTCAGGCGCGGGACGAGCGCCGCCCAGCGCGCGGGAGTCCACATCTGCTTGCCGCCGTCGATGGTCAGCTCGTCGATCACATCGTTGGCATCGGCGACGGTCTTGATCGTCGTGGCGCGGAGGGCAGGGGTCGACGGTAGCAGGTCGAGCGTCTCGCCAAGATACAGGATGATCGCCGGCATCTCGGCGATCGCGAAGTCGGCGGCCTTATCAACCAGCAGCGGCGGCCCCATGAACGGGACCGGCATCGCCGAGACCGCGCCGCTCATCAGCTCGCCGATCGCGTCGGCATCAGCTTCGGTCCACGTCTTACCTGCGTAAGCGAGGACCGCGCGGACGAACTGGCCGCGGAACGGCACCGGCCAGTAATACAGGTCGTAATCGGACATCGCGCTCTCCGGTCGGGTTGGCTCACCGACCCTAGCGCAGCACGCCGCCGCTCGTTAGCGCCGCGTGTCGTTCATCGCCGTCTGCGTCGCTGTGCCGGTCACGCGCCAGACGGTATTGCCGACGTCATCGGCAACGAGCAGCGCCCCCGACTTGTCGACTGCGAGGCCGACCGGGCGGCCGTGTGTCGTGTTGCCGTCGCCGAGGAAGCCGGTGATGACGTCCTGCGCCATGCCGGCGGGCTTGCCGTCCTTGAACGGGATGAAGACGACCTTGTAGCCGCTGACCGGGCTGCGGTCCCAGCTGCCGTGTTCCCCGACGAACATCCCGCCGCGATAGGCAGCAGGCAGGCTCGCCGCATCGTACCATGTGATGCCGAGCGGGGCGACGTGCGAACTCAGCGCATAGTCGGGCTTTATCGCGGTGGCGACGAGTGCAGGGCGCTGCGGCTTGACGCGCGGATCGAGGTGCTGACCGTAATAGCTGTACGGCCAACCGTAGAACGCGCCTTCCTTGACGCTCGTCATATAGTCGGGGACGAGATCGGGGCCGAGCTCGTCGCGCTCGTTGACCACCGCCCACAGCTGACCGCTCGGCGCGAGCGTCAGGTTGGTCGGGTTGCGCAGCCCGGTCGCGTACAGCCGCGACGCACCGGTCGCGCGGTCGATCTCCCATACCGCAGCACGGCCGATCTCGGCGGCCATGCCGTTCTCGGTGATATTGCTGTTCGACCCGACGCCGACATACAGCTTCGACCCGTCGGCGCTCGCGACCATCGACTTGGTCCAGTGATGGTCGATCGGCCCACCGGGGAGGTCGGTCAGCTTCACGCCGGGCGTGGTGATCTGGGTGTCGCCGTCGTGGTACGGGAAGCGCAGGACCGCATCGGTGTTGGCGACGTAAAGGTCGCTGCCGACCAGTACGACACCGTACGGCGAATGGAGACCCGACAGGAAAATCGTCCGCAGCGTCGGCTTGCCGTCGGCGCCGTAGCGGACGAGCGTGATGCGGTTGCCGCCCTTCGCGCTCGCCCCGCCCTCGGCCTTGATCATGCCCGCGATCTTGTCCTTCGGGCGATAGATCGGGGCTTTGGGGCCGTTGGTTTCGACGATCAGGACGTCGCCGTTGGGCAGGACGGTCATCGTCCGAGGATGAAGCAGCCCGGTCGCGAGCGCCTCGATATGCAGCCCTGCCGGGACGACCGGCGTTTGGGTGCCGCTCCACCCGACCGCTTTCGGCACATCCATCGGCGGCAGGAGATACGCCTGCGGCTCGGGAAGAACCGGGTTCGCCCCGATCTGAGTTTTCGGATCGATCGTCGACTTGTCGCCGCACGCGGCGAGCGCGAGCAGGCCGGCACCGACGAGCAGCGGGCGGAGAGCGGTCATGCGATAAGCTTTCATGCGAAACGGGCGGCGCGCGCGCCGCGCTCAAAGAAGGGAATGAGCAACAGGATCACGACGACCACGATCGAGAGCGTCAGACCGGTTGGAACGACCGACTCATAGGCGTCGCGACTGTGGACGAAAGCGTTGAACACCGAGACGATACTCGCGGCGGCGGATCCGACTGGCAGCGCCCAACCGGTCCGAAACCAATGCCCGGGACGGCTGGTCGCGAGTTCCACGAGGCCGACAATCGCAGCCAGCGCGGCGACGATGAGCCCGGCGGTGATCAGCCACATCGAGAAATTCGACCACTGCATGTCAGCATTGTCGGCGTAGACGATGTCGGTGACCAGCGCGCCGGCGAAGCAGGCGGAGGCAAAGCCGAATACCGAGCGGAAAAGCGGGAACAACCGCCGTGTCGTCGGCGGAGTAAATTCGGTCATGGCCGTTCCCTATGCGTGTGCCGAGTAGGACATTCGGGCGGCGTGAAGGTTCCGTCGCGGCAACGATCGATCGACAGTATCATGATAGCGATACCATCACTGATGACACCGGGCCTGCGAATGCTATCTGTGATCGATGACAACCGATCTCACAATCCTGTACGAGCATCCCGCGTGGTTCGTGCCGTTATTCGCCGCGCTCGACCGGCGAGGGGTGCGCTACGAGGCGTTGCACCTGTCCGACCACCGCTTCGATCCCGCCGATCCAAAGCCGCCGTCCCCCGTCGTGCTCAGCCGCGTCGCGATGTCGAGTTTCCTGCGCGAGGCCGATCATGCGATATTCTATGCCGAGGCGCTGTTCGCGCATTGGTCCGCGTGCGGTGCCCGGGTGATCAATGGGGCGGAGGTCATTGCAGTTGACCGGTCGAAGGCCCGGCAGTTGTCGCTGATCGCCGGGCTTGGGCTCGGTATCCCGCGGACGCGCATCGTCCACCGGGCGGCCGACCTGCCCGCCGCGGCGCGGGAGATCGGTTTCCCGCTCATCGTCAAGGCGAACATCGGCGGGTCGGGCGCGGGCATCGTTCGCTATCAGAGCGCCGACGAGCTAGCCCAGTCGATCGCCGATAAGACGACCCCCGAAAGCGTCGACCGCGTGCTGCTGGTGCAGGAGTACATCCCGGCCCGCGACGGGATCGTGACGCGGATCGAGACGCTCGACGGCAAGTTCCTCTACGCGATCGACATCGAGAGCCCCGCCGACAGCTTCGACCTGTGCCCCGCCGATGCCTGCGAGATCGGACGCGGACCGGGCGCGATCGGGATGACGCGGGCCGATCCTGCGCCTAAACTGATCGATGCTGCCGAGCGGATCGCACGTGCCGCAAGGCTCGACGTCGGCGGTATTGAGGTGATGATCGACGACCGCGACGGCACCGCGAAGTTTTACGATGTCAACGCGCTGTCGAACTTCGTCGCCAAGCCGCTCGACGTCCTCGGCTGGGACCCGCATGAGCAGCTGGTCGACTATCTCGAAGCGGCCATCGCTGCGAAAAGGACCTGATCATGCGCTACGGGTTTTGGGCTCCGGTCTTCGGCGGCTGGCTGCGCAACGTCGCCGACGAGCGGATGTCGGCGAGCTGGGAATACACCCGCGACCTCTGCGTCCGCGCCGAGCAGATCGGTTATGACCTGACTCTCGTTGCCGAGCTCAATCTAAACGACATCAAGGGGATCGATGCCCCCGCGCTCGACGCCTGGTCGACGGCGGCGGCGCTCGCGGCGGTGACCAAGCGGCTCGAATTGATGGTCGCGGTCCGGCCCAACTTCCACCAGCCGGCGCTGTTCGCAAAGCAAGCCGCGAACATTCAGAACATCAGCGGCGGGCGGTTGAGCCTCAACGTCGTGTCGTCGTGGTGGGCCGAGGAAGCGCGCCAATACGGCCTCCAGTTCGACGCCCACGACGACCGATATGCGCGGACGTCGGAATGGCTGCGCGTCGTCGACGGGCTTTGGAGCGAGCCGCGCTTCAGCTTCGACGGGAAGATCTACCGGACCGAGGACGCCATCCTCGCGCCCAAGCCGGTCGCCAAGCCGATCCGCTATGCGGGCGGTGAGTCCGAGGCTGCCAAGGCGCTGATCGCCGGGCAGTGCGACGCCTATGTGATGCACGGCGACGAGCCCACGATCATTGCCGCCAAGATCGCCGACATGCGCGCGCGGCGCGAGCGGCTTGGCCTCAAGCCGATGATCTACGGCATGGCCGCGTATGCCATCGTCCGCGACAGCTCGCGCGAAGCCGACGCCGAGGTCGCGCGCATCACCGATATGGGCGACACTCCGCCGCCGGGGTTCGACAACTTCGACCAGTGGTTGTCGGGCACCCAGCTCGAACGCGAGCTCAAGATCCGCGAGTATTCGGTGAGCAACCGCGGCCTCCGTCCTGGCCTCGTCGGCACCCCCGAGCACGTTGCCGCGCGGATCGAGGAGTTCGAGGCCGCCGGGCTCGATCTCCTCCTTCTCCAGATGAGCCCGCAGATCGAGGAGATGGAGCGCTTCTCCGCGCAGGTTATCCCGGCGAACCTCCGCCACGCCGCGTGAACCGTACCCTCGCGACGCTCGCCGGACTGATTATCGGGATCGCGGCGGGAGCGCTGACGATTGCCCGCGGCTGGCCCGCGACCGATGCGCTGGCAGCGGCGAACCTCGTCGGAACCCTGTGGCTCGATGCGCTGCGGATGACCGTCCTGCCGCTCGTCGTCACGCTGACCGCGACCGGCACCGCGCGGGCGATCGCGGCGGCGAGCGGCGGCGCCGTGATCCGCCGTGCGGCGGTGCTCGGCCTGTTCCTGCTGGTCGTCTCCGCCGCCGCCGCGATGTTGCTCGGGCCGCCGTTGCTGTCGGCGTGGGCGCCGGATCCGGCGTCGCTCGCGGCGCTGCGCGGGGCAGGGACGCCGGTCCCGGGGCACTTTGCCGGATCGGGCGATGCGCTGCTCGGCCTCGTTTCCCCAAACCTCGTTGCCGCCGCGGCCGAAGGCGCGATCCCGCCACTTGCGATCTTCGCTCTGCTGTTCGGCGTCGCGGCGGCACGCCTGCCACCTGAGCGGACGCGGACGATCCTCGATGCCCTGGCGCAGGCGGCGGAGATCATCCTTGTGATCGTTGGTTGGGTACTCGCACTTGCGCCGATCGGTGTCGCCGCGCTTGGCTTCGCCCTCGGCGCACGGCTTGGGCTGGGCGCAGGGTCAGCGCTTGCGAGCTACGTCGGCACGCAGATCACGGTCACCGTCGTCCTCGGCGTCGCGATGTATGCGCTCGCGGCGCTGGCCGGGCGCGTGCCGGTGGTGTCGTTCGCCCGGGCGGCGCTCGAGCCGCAGGCGGTCGCCGCGAGCACCCAATCGTCGCTCGCCGCGCTCCCCGCGATGCTTGCCGCCGCCGGCCGGTTGACCCCGGCGGGATCGGCGAGCGCGCCCGCCGCCATTCTCCCGCTAGCGGTCGCGCTGTTCAGGCTCGCCGCGCCCGCCTCGATTGTTATCGTGACGCTCGCGACCGCGCATCTCACAGGCGCGCATCTTACCGCCGCCACGCTCGCGACGGTCGGCGGGCTATCGATCCTCGGCACGCTGATCATCGCCGGGCTGCCGAACCAGACGACCTTTTTCGCGGCCTATGCCCCGGCGCTGCTCGCGGCGAACCTGCCGATCGACCTGCTGCCGCTGTTCCTCGCGGTCGATGTCATCCCCGACATCTTCTACACCGTCACAAACGTTACCGCCGACCTCTCGGTAGCCGCCACCTCGGCCCGTTCCGAACGGCGCTAATCTCGGTCGACCACGTGCGGTTTGATGCCCCTGACGTCTTTTTGGTCGGGGTCATGGGAGCGGAACCAGCTTTCCGGCCGTTAAGCGCGTACACTCACTGGCGCGCTTGCCGGATCGGATTTCTATGACCCCCACGATCGACCTCGAAATTTCACGTCGCAGCGTCCTCGCGGCGGGTGCTGCGACGGCGGCGCTGACGCAAGTGTCGGGTGCCGAGGCGCAGGGCGTCGTGCCGTCGAGTCCGCCGACGGTGATGGGCGTCTCGTTCGTCGTTAACGGCACGCGTCGCGACCTCAAGCTCGATACGCGCACCACCCTGCTCGATGCGCTCCGCGAGCATCTTCAGCTCACCGGGACCAAGAAAGGCTGCGATCACGGCCAGTGCGGGGCGTGCACCGTGATCGTCGACGGCAAGCGGATCAATTCGTGCTTGAGCCTTGCGGTCATGCACGAGGGCGACAAGATCACGACGATCGAGGGGATCGGGACGCCCGAGCATCTGCATCCGATGCAGGCGTCATTCATCAAGCACGACGGCTATCAGTGCGGTTATTGCACCCCGGGCCAGATCTGCTCGGCCGTATCCGTGCTTGCCGAGATTGCGGCCGGTGTTCCGAGCCATGTCACCGGAAGCCTGACCGAGAAGCCAGTCGTAACCAACGACGAAATGCGTGAGCGGATGAGCGGCAACATCTGTCGCTGCGGTGCCTATTCCAACATCCTCGAAGCGATGACCGAAGTCGCGGGAGCGCGGGCATGAAGGCCTTTACCTATGAGCGGGCCACGAGCCCGGCCGAAGCCGCTGCGGCAGTCGCCCGTCAGCCGGACGCGAAGTTCATCGCCGGCGGCACCAACCTGCTCGACCTGATGAAGCTCGAGATTGAAACACCCACGCACATCGTCGACGTCAACGGGCTCAAGCTCGACACCATCGAGGCAACTGCTGAAGGCGGCCTCCGCATTGGTGCCCTTGTAAGCAATACCGACCTGTCCGCCGACCACAGGGTCCGTCGAGATTACGGCGTGCTTACGCGAGCGATCGTCGCGGGTGCGTCGGGCCAGTTGCGCAACAAGGCGACGACCGCCGGCAACCTGCTCCAGCGCACGCGATGCCCGTATTTTTACGACACCAACCAGGCGTGCAACAAGCGCCGCCCGGGATCGGGTTGCGCCGCGATCGGTGGTTGCAGCCGCCAGCTCGCGATCATCGGGACGAGCGACGCCTGCATCGCCACCTACCCGGGCGACATGGCGGTCGCGATGCGGCTGCTCGACGCGACGGTGGAAACGATCCGCCCCGACGGTGCGAAGCGTAACATCGCGATCAGCGACTTCCACGTGCTGCCCGGTAAGACCCCGCAGATCGACAACGCGTTGGCGCACGGCGAACTCATCACGGCGGTGACTTTGCCGCGTCCGCTTGGCGGGACGCACATCTACCACAAGGTCCGCGACCGCGCGTCTTATGCGTACGCACTCGTCTCCGTCGCGGCGATCGTCCAGCGAGACGGTAGCGGCCGCGTCGCAATCGGCGGGATCGCGCCCAAGCCGTGGCGGGTTGCGGCAGCGGACGCCGCATTGCCGGAAGGGGCCCATGCGGTCGCGACGCGGTTGCTCGCCGACGCGAAGCCGACCCACGATAATGCATTCAAGGTGCCACTCGTCGAGCGAACGCTCGGCGCGGTCATGGCCGAAGCGAGGGCAGCATGAAGTTCGACACTCCCGCGGGTCAGAACCCGATCGACCAGCTCAAGCTCGTCGGCAAGCCCACCGATCGAATCGACGGCAAGTTCAAGACGACCGGCACTGCGCCGTACGCGTACGAACGCCACGACGTCGCACCCAATCAGGCGTACGGCTATATCGTCGGCTCGGCGATCGCCACGGGACGCATCACGGCGATGGACCTCGTTGAGGCAAAGGCCGCTCCGGGCGTGATCGCCATCGTGTCGACACTCGACATGCCGAAGCTGCCGCTGGCGGAGCATAATGTCGCTCACCTGTTTGGCGGTGCCGATGTCGCGCATTATCATCAGGCGATCGCACTCGTCGTCGCCGAGACGTTCGAGCAGGCGCGGGCCGCCGCCAATCTCGTGCGGGTGACTTACGCGAGGGGCAAGGGCAGGTTCGATCTCGCTGAACTGGCGCCGAGCGCGCCGCTTGAAGGCGGTGGCAGCGGCGAGGGCAGCAGCGCCCCCAAGATCGACCGTGTCGGCAATTTCGAAGGCGCGTTTACCTCGGCCCCGGTCAAGCTCGACGCGATCTACACGACGCCCGATGAAAGCCATGCGATGATGGAGCCGTTCGCCAGCATCGCCGCGTGGAACGGCGATAAGCTGACGATCTGGACATCGAACCAGATGATCACCTGGGGCAAGAAGGACCTCGCCAAGACGCTGAGCATCCCGGAGGCCAACCTGCGCATCGACTCGCCGTATATCGGCGGCGGTTTTGGCGGGAAGCTGTTCGTTCGCGCCGATGCTCCGCTGGCGGCGCTCGGGGCCAAGGCGGCGGGGCGGCCGGTCAAGGTCACGATGCAGCGGCCGATGATGTTCAACAATTCGACCCATCGGGCGGCGACGATCCAGCGCATTCGCATCGGCGCGGACCGCGATGGCACGATCACCGCGATCGCGCACGAGAGCACGTCGGGCAACCTGCCCGACGGCAAGCCCGAGACTGCGGTGTCGCAGACCAAGCTGCTGTATGCCGGGGCCAATCGCATGACACTGATGCGGCTTGCCGTGATGGACCTGCCCGAGGGGAACGCGATGCGCGCGCCCGGCGAGGCTCCCGGTCTGATGGCGCTCGAGATCGCTATGGACGAGATGGCCGAGAAGCTCGGCATGGATCCGATCGACTTCCGCGCCAAGAACGACACGCAGGTCGATCCGGAAAAGCCCGAGCGCAAATTCTCGCAGCGCCAGTTGGTCGAGTGCATGCACCTCGGGGCCGAGCGCTTCGGCTGGAGCGAGCGTAACGCCAAGCCCGGGCAGGTGCGCGATGGGCAGTGGCTGGTCGGCATGGGCATGGCCGCCGGCTTCCGCAACAATATGCTGACCAAGTCGGGTGCGAAGGTCAGCCTCGACCGCCACGGCGTCGTCACCGTCCGGACCGACATGACCGATATCGGCACCGGCACCTACACGATCATCGCGCAGACTGCGGCCGAGATGATGGGCCTGCCGCTCGACAAGGTCGTCGTGATGCTCGGTGATTCCGACTTCCCGGCATCGGCTGGATCGGGCGGGCAGTGGGGCGCGAACAACTCGACCTCGGGGGTTTATGCCGCGTGTACCAAGCTTCGCGAGGCAGTCGCGCAGAAGCTCGGCTTCAACTCCGCCGACGCTGAATTCAGCGGCGGCAAGGTCCGCGCGGGCAATCGCAGCGTCGCGATCGGCGACGCGGCGAAGGACGGCGACCTGACCGTCGAGGACCATATCGAATATGGCGACCTCGATAAGCGCTTCCAGCAGTCGACTTTCGCCGGGCATTTCGTCGAGGTCGGCGTCAACGCCTACACCGGCGAAACCCGCGTCCGGCGTATGCTCGCGGTCTGTGCCGCAGGTCGGATCATCAACCCGAAGTCGGCGCGCAGCCAGGTCATCGGCGCGATGACGATGGGCGTCGGCGCAGCGTTGATGGAGGAACTCGCGGTCGACAAGCGCTTCGGCTACTTCGTCAATCATGACCTCGCCACGTACGAGGTGCCGGTCCACGCCGACATCCCGCATCAGGAGGTCGTCTTCCTCGATGAAGTCGACGTGCTGTCGTCGCCGATGAAGGCCAAGGGTGTCGGCGAGCTTGGCCTCTGCGGCGTCGGCGCGGCGATCGCCAACGCGGTCTACAACGCCACCGGGGTCCGCGTTCGCGACTACCCGATCACCCTCGACAAGTTCATCGACCGCCTGCCAAAGGTCGCGTGACTGGGCGGGGAGCCGCCGCACCTGGCGGCTCCCCCCATATGGCAGGCTGAAACGGGTTTGTTCGTCCCGCGTTCAGCGCGCGCCGTCCATCGTCACGGCAGTTGTTGATGGGGACACGTGATGACATCTGCCCGGTTTACCGCTTCGCGCCTTGCACTCGCGACCGTCGCTGCCTCGCTGGCGCTCGCCGCCTGCAACCAATCCCCGGCAACTCCGGCAAGCGGCACCCAGCCGGCGACCGCCGCGCCGATTGCCGCGCTGCCGCTGGCGACCGCAACGCCGCCCGCGCCGATCGCTGCAGCGCCCGCTGTGTTGCCGCCGAGTGCAACAAAAGTGCGCGTGGCTGTGCGGCCCGCCGAGCGGTACCGCTACGTCGATCGCGCGGTTCAATACAACAAAGCGTTCGGCAGCACGC
This sequence comes from Polymorphobacter sp. PAMC 29334, assembly GCF_019431245.1. Classification (NCBI taxonomy): domain Bacteria; kingdom Pseudomonadati; phylum Pseudomonadota; class Alphaproteobacteria; order Sphingomonadales; family Sphingosinicellaceae; genus Polymorphobacter; species Polymorphobacter sp. PAMC 29334. The sequence goes on from NZ_CP080243.1 coordinate 1,780,160, forward strand.
CGCCCGACTATACCGTCGACTATCAGGGCACCCGGCCTTGGGTCTGGAGGGCGAACGACGGGGCGTATCGCGTCGCCGAGCAACTGCCTCAGGGCGAACGCTATTATTACTATCAGGCCGGTGCGGAGCAGCCGTTCTACGTCGCCGATCCGCAGGGCGGCTATGCGTATGAGGACGGCGCGCTGGTCGCGGTCTACGGCCCCGATGGTGCTCCGCTCGCCGATCTTTATGCCGAGCAGCGCGCGGCGCAGGCAGCCGCCTATCTGTCGCGGGCGCGAGCGCTTTATCACGCCGCGCAGTATGATCAGCGCCAGGCCGCTTATGCCGCCGAGTGGCAGGAGCGTCGCGCCGACTTCGCCGCGCGGCAGCAGGCGTATGACGATGCGCGCGCCCGCGACGCCGACTGGCAGGCATGGCACGATGCCCATCAGGATGAGGAGCGGCGCCGCTGGCAGGACGAGGCCAACCGCCGCACGGCCTATGCCGCAGCCATCGGTGCCGGCGTTGCCGTCGCCACGGTGGCAATAACCCGCGAGCGCGATAACCGCCGCGACGATACGCGCTTCGGCGGCGGCAACGGCGGGTATAATCCCGGTTCACCGCGCGGACCGGCAACTTTTCAGCCGGGGCCCGGTAATGGCGGCGACGCGCGCGCTGCCGATGCGGCTCGCGCTCAGGCGGCAGCAGCAGCAGCGGGAGCAGCGCGAAGTCAGGCCGAGGCGCGCCGCGAGGGCGATGCGGCGCGAGCTTCCGCCGCGGGGGCCGCGCACGATGAAGCCGAAGCACGGTTAGCAGCTGCGCGCACTCAGCAGGCCAACCGCGACGAGCAACGTGCCGCCGAGGTCCAGCGCCAGCAGGCGCTGCAGAGCCAGCAGCGCGCTGCGGAGGTCCAACGCCAGCACGCTAGCCGCGACGAACAACGCGCTGCCGATGCTCAACGCCAGCAGGCTGCGCAGAGCCAACAGGCGGCACAGCGCAAACAGTTGGCCGAAGCCGCGGCGGCGCAGCGTCAGCAGGCGGTGGCAGCAGAACGCGATCAGGCGCGCGCCGCAGCCGACGCGCAGCATCAGCAAGCGTCCAACGCCCGCGCTGCAGCTGAAGTACGACACCAGCAGGCGGCCGCCCAACGCCAACAGACGGCCGCTGCGGAACGCGACAAGTCTCGCGCGATGGCCGACTCGCAGCACGCCCAGGCGGCGGCCAGAGCGCAGGCCGTCGACGCGCAGCGCCAGGAGGCCGCGGCCGCAGGGAGAACGCGAGCTGCCTCTGACGCCCAACGCAAGCAAGACGCCGCAGCAAAGCCGCGGCCGATGGAGCGGCCGAAGGCCGATCCTGCCCATGCGAAGGCTGAACCCGAGCAGAAGGACAGGAAGCCTGAACATCCGCCGGGCTGACCGGCGACGGTGTTCCCTCGACTACAGGATAGTCACGCCCGCAGCGGTCATGACGGCGAGGGCGATGCCGGCAATCGCGAGGATGACCGCGCCCCCGACGATCGGCCGCGAGCGCGCGACCAGCGCAATCGACAGCAGGACGATGGCCATCTGCAGTGCCGTCTCGCCGAGTTCGTAGCCTTCACCGGCGGTCGCGGCCTGTTCACCTGCCTGCCGTTCGCGCTGGCCGGTGGCTTCGAGTTGGTTGATCCCATGCCCGGCCTTGTCCGGGCCGCGCAGCCGCGCGGCCTCGGCAACCCACGCTTGCCGGTCGGCATCGCTCGCCGCGGTCGATTTCGCGGCGGCTTTGACGACGGTCTCGCGGATGATTTTCGCTTGCATGTAGTTGAAGGTATCCGAGGCCGCGATGCCGCTCAGCAGGCTTTTGCGCGCCGCGCCGGCTGCCGCCATGTGGACGATCGCCAGCGATACCGCGAGGACGCCGACGAGGAGCGAGACCCGGTCGCGGAAGCGGCGCTCGTTGGCACGCTCGACCGAATCGACCGACGACCGTTCGGTTTCGGCGCGCTCGATCGCCTCGTCGATCATTTCCTTGGCGTCAGCAGGCTCGACCATTTTGCACCCTCATTTGCGCGATCTGCCACGCCCCTTATCGTAGATCGTCACCCGCGATCAGGGTAAATCTCTCTCGCTTTGGCGACATGCTGTTGCCACTCAGGCCGACTGGGGGTCACCGTTGTCTGGGTTGGCGGCGCTCTCGCAGGCTCCCTCGATGGTGCGTGCGAACACGATCCACAGCGCGAGGCTGGCCAGCGCGAAGCTGCCGAGGATGTAGAAGGCGATGTGATAGCCGAGTCCCTGTGCGATCCAGCCGCCGATCGCCGGGCTCAGCGATGCGCCGAGGCCCTGGACCGTCATCACCGCGCCCTGGCCGACGTTGACCCGGCCGGTGCCCGCGAGAAGACACGCAACAAGCCCGGGCACCGCGACGCTCTGCAGTCCGGCGCCGATACCATCGAGCGCCTGGACCGGCCAGACGCCCCAATTCTCGATGAAGGTGCCCGCGAGAAAGCCGCGTAGCGGCAAGGCCGCGAACGAGATCAACAGCACCAGCCAGTATCCCTTTCCGGCGGACATCCGCATCGCGACAAGCGACGCGACGATCATCACCGCCTGCGCAACGACGACCGTCGTCGCGGTGAACAGCGCGGGGTTGCCTTTGCCGGCTCCGACGACGGCAAGACCGTAGAGCGGCAGCATGGCGCCGTTGCCGAGATGGAAGCACGCCAGCGCCGCCGCGAGGATCAGCATCGGCTTGTTCTTGAGCAGTGCCCGGAAGCCCTCGGCTTTTCCATCCTCCGCATCGTCCTCGCCGCCGCCCTCGTTTTCCAGCCCTCGCGCCGCCTGGTGATCGATCGCCGCCTCCGGGATCATCATCACGGTGATGATCGCGAGCACGCCGAACACTGCCGCAAGATAGAAGATCGCCGGCATGCCGAACTTCCAGCCGAGCCAGCCCGACAGGCCGGCGCCAACCATGTTGCCCGCGTGGTTCCACGCCTGGTTGCGGCCGTTCTGGGCGTTGAAGCCGTTCTGCCGGACGACACCGAGCGTCATGCCCGTGACCGCCGGGCCGATCGCGGCTCCGGCGATCGCGGTCGCGACCTGGCTCACCGTCACGACCCAGCCCGACTGCGACAGCAGGATCAGGAACGACGCCATCACGGTGCAGATGCCGGTGACGATCACCACCAGCCGCTTCTTCTCGGTGTGATCGATGAACGCACCGGCCGGCACGGTCATGATCATTCCGGCGATCCCGCCGACGGTCATCACCGTGCCGATCGGTCCGGTCGCCCAGCCGCGCTGCTGGAGGAAGACGCCGAGGAACGGCCCGATCCCCGCCTGCAGGTCGGCCATGAAGAAATTGAGCGCCTGAAGCGCAGTCTTCGCGCGCTTGACCTCGCTCGCATCATCTCCCGGACGAGATTGTGCCATTGCCCCTGTTGCCATCCGTTTTGCCTCGCCAGTTATTGCCCGGTCCACAGCCCCGAAGATGGACCCCAAGGCCGTGAGATAGCTGCAGGAACACGATCATCGTGCGCGCCCGATGATGAGTACGCGGCGGGAAACGAACCGGACGCGCCGCTCTGGCCGATCAGCCGACAGGGCGTGATCGGGCTATCCGGCCAGACTGCGGCCCGATCCGGGCAAAGCGTGTCGCAGTGTATCGAGCCGGGCAAATCGCGCGTCGAAGTGTACCCGTCGGCCGAAGCGACGGCGGTTCGACACCATTTGCCGGAGACCCGATCTGGCATTTAAGGCAGAGGCGAACGATGCAGGACGAACCGCACATCATCGTCGTCGAGGACGACCGCGAGATTGCCGCGCTGGTCGCAGCGATGCTCCGGGCGAACGGCTATCACGTGTCGGAGGCATCGAACGGCACGGCGCTGCGGACGCTGCTCGGCCGGCACGGCGACGTCGCGCTGGTCGTCCTCGACCTCAATCTGCCCGGCGAGGGCGGGCTCGACGTGTGCCGCTGGCTGCGCCGGACCGGCAACGTGCCGATCATCATGCTCACTGCGCGGGGCGACCCGATCGACCGGGTGATCGGGCTGGAGATCGGTGCCGACGACTATCTCGCCAAGCCGTTCGAGCCGCGGGAGCTACTCGCCCGCATCCGCAGCGTCCTGCGCCGGACCGCGGCGATCCCGCTCGGCGAGCCGGTGCCCGAGAGCGAACCCGCCGAGGTTCGCTTCGGCATATGGCGGCTCGACCACCGCCGTCGGCATCTGGTCGCGGCGGACGGCTTGATCGTTCCGCTGTCGGGCAGTGAATACCGGCTGCTCGCGACGCTGATCGCACACCGCGGCAAGGTGTTGCCGCGCGAGGTTCTCCACCGCCTGACCGGCGGCACGGACGATGCCGCGCTCGATCGCTCGATCGACCTGCGGATCAGCCGGCTGCGCGGCAAGCTGGGCGACGATCTCGACGGCTCGCCGATCATCAAGACGGTGCGCGGGCGCGGCTATGTCTTCAGCGAGGCAGTCGAGCAGTGCTGAGCACGCTCCGCCACTTCGTCGATTCGATGGCCGGGCGGATCTTCATGGTGCTGATCATCGGCATCGCCGCTGCGGCGTTGGTCGCGTCGCTGCTGGCGGTCTTCGAGCGTCGCGCCGAAGTGTCGGCCGAACGCGCCGACCGCGTCGTCGACCGGATCGTCGCGGCCCTCGACGAAGGTCCGCCGCCGCCCGGCACCCGCCGCCTCGATCGGCTCCCCATTGGCGAAGCGGCACCCGCGATCGCGCAGCGGATCATCCAGCGTGTTGCCGACGCGCACGACGTCACCGTCAACATCGTCGAGGCGGCGGCCTGCCGCGCCGCGCCGCGCCCGTCCTTGCCATCGGTTGACGCCCCCCATCCGCCGCGCCCGCCGCGCCCAATCTGTTATGCGGTCCGCCTCGCGCTCGGGACGGGCCGGCCGATTGTCCTCGCCGTCGATGCGCCGCCCCGCCCGGGGCCGACCGAGCCGGTTGCGAGTGCCTCGTTCCTTGTTGCGCTTGGGCTTGCCGTGGTGGCGCTCGCGCTGGTCGTCGCCCGGATGGCGGCGCGGCCGATCGCACGGCTTGGGGCTGCCGCGCAGGCCATCGCCGCCGACCTCGATGCCGCGCCGGTAGCGGCGACCGGTCCCGGCGACGTTCGACGGGCGATCATCGCGTTCAACGACATGCAGGTTCAGCTGCGCCGGACGGTGGAAGAGCGGACGTACATGCTCGCCGCGATCTCGCACGACCTGCGCAGTCCGTTGACCCGGATGCGGCTGCGTCTCGACGGCATCGAGGATGTGGTCCTGCGCGACAAGCTCATTGGCGACGCACAGGCGATGACGGCGCTGATCGAGGAAGGGCTGGAGCTGGCGAGGCTGTCGCGCGGCAGTGAGGCCGCGCTGGTCCCGGTCGACATCGGCGCGCTGGTGGCGAGCCTGTGCGAGGACGCGCAGGACGTCGGGCAGCCGGTCTCATTACGGACGCCGTCGCGGATCATCGCGCGGACGCAGCCCGATGCCTTGCGCCGGATCGTCGCCAACCTGATCGACAACGCGCTGCTTTACGGCGGCAGCGCCGAAATCTGGGTCGACGTCGCGGACCGCGGCACCAGCATCCACGTCGCCGATCGCGGTCCTGGCATCCCGTTCGCCGACCTCGACCGCGTGTTCGATCCGTTTCGCCGCCTCGATACGGCGCGGTCGAGCGGTCAGGGATCGGGACTAGGGCTGACGATTGCCCGGCTGCTCGCCCGCCGTATCGGCTGCACCGTTAGCCTGCGGAACGCGGAGACCGGCGGGCTGGTGGCGACGGTGACGTTCGACACAGCGGATCAGGCAGTGATCCGAAGCCCCGGCACCTCGTCGACGCGCAAGGCCGTGAGCTGATCAACGATCATCTCGCCTACGGGATTCTGCCACGTCCACAGGCCATTCGCCTGACCTTGGAAGCTCCGCTCCCCGCCGAAGCGGCCGGCGGGGACGAACCCCGAGGCCAGTCCGACGCCATAGACCCCATCGAGCGGCAGCTCGGCTGAGTCGACGACGCGGCAGCTATCGTCAACCATCGATCCGGCAGCGAGGCCATCGCTCCGTAGGCGAATGTCGCGGCCATTCTCGTCGAACAGCGGCAGCGCGTTGGGGCGGTAGCCGAATGCTGCGATGACGAGATCGGCCGTGTCGAGCGCCGCTTCGGCAGCGGGATCACTCGCCCCGGCCAACCGGTGGAGGCGTAGCCGCGGATCGCCCGATCGCCCGCCGATGCCAAGCGCATGGATGATCAGCTCACGCGCTTCGAGGCGCAGTCCGGCAAGGCGGTAGACGAAACCCGACAGGGGACAGATATCGTCCTCGTCGAAGTCGCTATAGCCATCGGCGCGCGCGGCATCTGCCGAGGGATAGAACAGGCGGAACGGCCGCCGCGACATGACCATGACCCGCTCGACCTGGAAGTGCTTGTCTGCCCGGTCGCGCAGCATCAGCGCGGCCGAGGTCGCGGCGCTGGTCGAGCCGCCGACGATCACGATTCGCGCCGGGCGGTTCTTCGGCAGCAGTTCGGCGACCCGCTCGAGCCCGCCGACGCTCAGGATGGTATCCGACTGGATCAGCCGGTCGCCGCAGCGTTCGACGAGCGTTCGCCCGGCAACCTTCTCCTCGGCGATGACCCGCGCCGGCTGGTGCCCGCCGGTGGCAAGGACGAGGTTCCTCGCGGTCAGGACGATCGACTTGCCGTCGGCGATGCACCGCGCCCGGACCGACCAAAGGCCGTCGCAGGTGCGCTGGGCGGAGATCACCTCGTGCCCGCGCAGGACCTCGCCGCCGAGCGACACCATCCGCCGTGTCAGAATGTCGCCGAACTTCTCGAGGTAGGTGCCGACCTTCGTCAGCGGCACGCCCAACGCGCCCTTGTGGTCTTCGAGCGCGCGGCTGGCGTCTCCAATCTCGCGCCCGGCTCCCTTGGGTAGCGCCGCATTGGCGCTAAGGAAGGTCTCGGCGGTGCTGTCGGAGGTGATGGCATAATGCCCGAGCATCCCCGAGCCGATCGCCACGCTGCGGTCGATGACGGCGATGCCATCCGCCGCCATCTGTTCGAGCTTGCCCGACCGTGCCGCCGCGCACAGGATTGCCGTCCCGGCCGGCCCGCCGCCGATGATGACCGTGCTTAGCACCCGGTCGCGGGGCAACGCCGTCGCGGGGATCGACCGCGGAAGCCGGGCGCAGATCGCGACCAGCGTTTCGGCGACGCGGTCGACGTCGGCTTCGGTCATCGAATCGGTGATGGGCAGCGACAGGATGCGGGTCGAGATGTCGGCGGTGACGGGGAGCGGGTCGATGACCGCGATCTCGCGGAACCACGGCTGCTCGCCGAGATGCGGGCTGAAGTACGTCCCGGCGCCGATCCCGGATTCGCTCAGGCTGGCGATGATCGCGGCGCGATGCTTGGCGAGCGACGCGGGCAGGAGCAGCGGCATGAACTGGGGGGCCTGGCGATGACCGCGCGCGCGCTGGAAGGCGAAGTTGCTCAGCTGGCGCCGATAGCGCTGGGCGAGGGCATAGCGATGCGCGGCGATGTCCTCGATCTCGGCCAGCTTCGCCTCGGCCAAAAGGGCAGGGATCTCGGCGAGCTTGGCATTGATCCCGGGCAGCGTCGCCGATCGGCCCGACTCGAAGCCGAAGTTCGACATCGCCCGCATCGTCTCGATCTTGGCAGGGGCCGCGCAATAGATCAGCCCGCCCTCCGACGTCGCGAAGGTCTTGGTTGCGTGCATCGAGAAGACCACGGGGAACTGGCAGTCGGTGCCGAAACCGCGCCCGGACTCGTCGAGGGTACCGAGCGAGGCGGCGGCATCGATTACGACCGCGATGTCGTGGCGGCGGGCGATCCAGGCGTAGCGCTCGAGGTCGATCGAGGTGCCGAAGGTGGCGTACGGGACGATCGCCGCGATCCGCCCGCGATGCTCCGACAGCAGCCGCTGCTCGGCCTTCTCGCACAACGTCCACTCGTCCTCGTCGCAGTCGACCAGCAGCGGCGTCAATCCGGCCCAATGCGCGGCGTGCCCGGTCGCGGCGAAGGTGAAGGCCGGCAGCAGCGCGAGGCGGCGCGCGGGGTCCATGCGGTAGGTCTGGCTCTTGATGGCAATCATCAGCCCCAGGGTCGCGTTATTGACCGCGAGGCAGGCGCCGCGGCCGCCGAACAGCTGCTGGGTGATCGCCTGCTCGAAGCGCTGAACGACCGGTCCGGAATTACTATAGATGCCCGAGTCTTCGATCTCGCGGACCCGGTCGACCATCGTCGACAGTTTCGGCGGATTGGGGCGAATCAGGGGAATGTCCATCACGATCCTCGCTCACGCACGCTAACACTCGTTTCACAACCATTACCTACAAGTTACCGGCAAGGTGGCAACACGATTCACGCCCGTTTCGAGCCGGAGCCGCAAGTATCATACTTAACAGCGCCGCCGCCGGGGCTGGCCCTGTCTTAAGGGGGTTCAGTCGAGTGGCGCGTTTTGCGAAGTGTCGCGTTGGTTGATCGATGCGACGCTGGACCGGGATGCCGATGAAGACTGAGGAGCTTGCGCTGACCCGCCGCCTGACTGCCGGACCCCGACCGCTAAACTCATTCGGCGCCTGACGTGCCGGGTGTCGCCGACCGGGGCACGTCGGCCCCACGACTGACGGTCATCGTCAACTCGTACAACTATGCCGCGTATCTCGGGCAGGCGATCGATAGCGCGCTGCAGCAGGACTATGCCGACAAGGAGGTCATCGTCGTCGACGACGGGTCGACCGATGCCTCCCCCGAGATCATCCGATCGTATGGGGCCGCGATCACCCCGGTCTTCCACGAGAACCTCGGCCAGGCGCGGACCTGCCTGCGGGCGGTCGCCCATACGACGGGGGACTACATCCTGTTCCTCGACTCCGACGACTACCTCCTCCCCGGAGCCCTGACCGCGGTCGCTGCCGTTTGCGCCCCCGGGGTCGCCAAGGTCCAGTTCCAGCTCTTGCCCGTTGGGCCGGAGGGTGAGCCGGTCGGCAAACCGTGGCCGGCGATGGGCGACCAGTCGCGCGCCGACCTGCTCCAGCTGATCGAGCGGCAGGGGACCTATGCCGCCCCGCCGAACACGGGCAACGTCCACCGTGCCGACATCTTCGATTACATCGGCGACATCGACTATGAGAACAGCATCGACGGCGTCCCCTATCTCGTCGCGCCGTTGCTCGGGGAGGTCCGCCAGATCACCCGGGCGCTTGGCTGCTATCGCTATCACGCGACCAACTTCTCCGACCACGGCAAGCTCAACCCCGTCAGATTCGCCCTCGAAGCCCAACGGCACAAGGAGAGGCTGCATCACCTGAAGACGATCGCGGCGGAGAACGGCCTACCCATCCCCAATATTACCGACCCCGACCACCACTCCTACGTCCACACGCGTGAAATACTGGCGAAAGCCAGCGGCGGTCATCGCCCTGGTGTACCTCTCGTCTTGCGCTACGCCAGTTCTTTGCTACGCGAGCGGCATGCACCGGGCCTGATACTCAAACTGTCCTTATGGGCAGTTGCGATGCAGCTGTTGGGCGACCGGTCGCGGCGGAAGCTGGCGATCTATCGGAGCGACCCTCGTTCGCGCCGCCGGTAGCGTGCGCGCGACCCCGGGGGAGGGGGGTCACTGGTGCCCTGGAATGGACTCGAACCATCACATCGTTACCAATACCAGCACCTGAAGCTGGCGCGTCTACCAATTCCGCCACCAGGGCACGGTGAGCCGAGTGGCGCGGCGTAGAGAGGGGGGCGGGGCTTGTCAACGGCGGAACGCCCAAGCGGGCAACGCCCGACCCCGGCGCGGCCCGCGCGCGCACCGGCGTTGTAAACGCGCGGACGATGCGCCATGACCCGCCACTGTGCAGCAAGCGGGGAATCGCCTGACGATGGCCGGGAATAATTCTGCATTGATCGACCGGCTCGTCGTCGTCGTCGGCGGGTCGGGCTTCGTTGGGCGGTATCTCGTCCAGGAGCTGGTCAAGACCGGCGCGCGGGTCCGCGTCGTCGTGCGGACGCCCGAGAACGCCAACTTCCTCAAGCCGTTGGGCGGGCTCGGCCAGATCGAGATCGTCGGCGGGAACGTCACCAACGCCGCGAGCATGACCGCGGCATTCACCCACGCCGACGCCGGGGTCAACCTCGTCGGCATCCTCGACGAGCGCAGCGGGCAGAAGTTCGCAGGCGTCCAGGCCGAGGGTGCCGCGAGCGTCGCGCGCGCCGCCGCTGCCGCCAACGTCACAGCCTTCGTCCAGGTCTCGGCGATCGGCGCCGACGCCGGCAGCAAGGCCGAATACGCCTCGACCAAGGCCGCGGGCGAGGCGGCGGTCACTGCCGCGCTGCCGCACGCGACGATCGTCCGCCCGTCGATCGTCTTCGGTCCCGAGGACCAGTTCATCAACCGCTTCGCCACGATGGCGAGCGGCCCGCTCCCGGTCGTGCCGATCGTTGCGGGCGATACCCGTTTCCAGCCGGTGTTCGTCGTCGACGTGGCGAAGGCGATCGTCGCCACGCTCGCCGACCCGGCGGCGTATGGCGGGAAGACCTTCGAGCTCGGCGGGCCGAAGGTTTATGCCTTCCGCGACATCATAGCGTGGATCATGCGCGAGATCCGCAGCACCAAGTCGATGGCCGAGGTTCCCGCTTTCGCGGCGAAGCTGATGGGCCGCGCCGGGGACATCGTCCCGCTCGTGCCGATGACGTCGGGGCAGTTCGAAATGCTCCAGTCGGACAATGTCGCGCGCGTGCAGGGGCTCGATGCGATCGGCATCACGCCGACCCCGCTCGAGGCTGTTGCGCCCGCGTATCTCGAACGCTATCGCACCGCCGGCCGCTTTCACCGCGACCCGGAGACACAAGCTTGACCCTGTCCCTGATCGCCGCCGCCGCCAGCAGCGTCCAGATCGCAAGTGCTGCCGCCAGCGGCACCGGCCACAGCCTCACCGACATCATCATCCTCGGCATCGTCGAGGGCGTGACCGAATTCCTCCCCGTGTCGTCGACCGGGCACCTGATCCTCGCGGGGAAATTGCTCGGCTACGACCCCGACAGCTGGAAATTGTTCAACATCGTCATCCAGTTCGGCGCGATCCTCGCTATCGTCGTGCTGTACTGGCGGACCTTCATGACGGTGATCCGCGGCGTCCTTTCGCGTGATCCCGTATCGCTGCGCTTCGTCCGCAACGTCCTCCTCGCGTTCATCCCCGCCGCGGTGATCGGCTTCATCCTCCACAAGAAGATCGAGGCGCTGCTCGGCCACGCCGAGGTCGTCGCGGTCGCGCTGATCGTCGGCGGCATCGCGATCCTGATCATCGAGCGGATGGCGAAGCGCGTCACGGTCAACGGCGTGTCCGAGATCCCGGTGCGGACCGCGCTCGGCATCGGCCTCGCCCAGTGCCTCGCGATGATCCCCGGGGTCAGCCGGTCGGGCGCCACCATCATGGGGGCGCTGACGATGGGCGTCGAGCGCCGCACCGCCGCCGAGTTCAGCTTTTTCCTCGCGATCCCGACGATGCTCGGCGCGACCGTCCTCGAACTCGTCAGCAACCGCGCGCTGATCAACGCGGGCGAAATCCACGACATCGCGATCGGCTTCGTCGTCGCGTTCATCGTCGCCGTGATCGTCGTCCGCGCCTTCGTCGCGGTGATTAGCCGCTACGGCTTCGCCCCGTTCGCGTGGTACCGGATCGTGGCGGGGATCGCCGCGCTGGTCTGGATCTACGCGGGCTGACGCGGCACGGTCTTCGGTTTGCGGAAGTCCACGAAGTCCACACGAAACGGGCGTTCCGACTGCGCCGCATAAATCGACCATCGCGCCGCTGCCACCCGCGCTCACGTCGTCACGAGCGGTGTTGCAGCCCGCACTAACCCCGTCGTTCCCGCGAAGGCCGGAACCCATTTCCCAGAGGCCATCGGGCATTGTTCCCGGCTGTTCAACGGGCGTTGCCTCAGCACAACCGTCTCTGGAAAATGGGTCCCGGCCTTCGCCGGGATGACGGTTATCGATTGAGTGACCCGCCGCGGGTGAGGGAGCGGCGTCCGGTGCTGCCGGAAGTCCACGAAGTCCACACGAAGCGGGGGTCGTTGCGCGGGCCGCAACGAGCGCTGCTTCGGCCGCCGCCGCTGCTTCGGCATCACGCGCGGCCTCATCCGCGGCGAGCGCGGCTTCCTCCGCCGCGAGCGCAGCTTCTTCCGCCTCGAGCTCCACATCGAGTGCAACGAGCGCCTCGGCATAGGCGTCGTCGGCGCTCTCGGTCGTGTCGTCGTCGCTGTCGCTGTCGCTTATGGCATACAACGGCTGGTGAAAGCGGTTGTCGGCGAGGCGGCCGCGGTTGAGCATCAGGAACATCAGCAGCCGGTTGTCGTAGATAGTCCGCATGCCGACGAGGCCGCCGCCCTGATAGACCTCCTGCTTCTGGCCATACATCGCGCGCTCGATCGCAATATCGGTGATCTGCGCCATTCCCGCCGACCGCGCTGCCTCCCACGCATCGGCGAACGCCCATGCGCTCGGGTGCTGGCGGAGGCGGTACGCGCTCGATGCGTCCATGCCCGCCGAACGACACGCGCTCTTGACGCTGCCCGTATCGCCGAGCCGCTCAATGAAGATGCGCTGACGATCGGGGGTCCAGCCGTCGTCGCGGGGGCGGAGGGTGGCGGGGGCGAAGGGGGGAGGGGTGTGTTTCATCGACGAGTCTATGTAAAATTTACGTCGTGTAGGAAAGTTGTTTCGCTGGCGTCAGAAAAATAACTTCGCTAGACTTGGATCGGCGTCCGTCAACTGTGCTGCCGGGCGTGATTAGTTGCTTTTGTGTGACGTGCGAGCAAGTAGCGTTGACGGCTCGGTTGGCAAAGTTTCCTGATTCTCTCGCCGAAAGGTGTCTCGCATGCCCATGGATCAGCCTTGGCGGACCGCATTCGTTCCCGGCGATTATATCTTCGGCTACGCCAATGTGATCACCGAGTTCGCGCTCGCCCATAAGGACGAGGGGGCATCGGACAAGGACAAGATCCAGGAGCTGGCGACGGATCGCGCGCAAGCGCTCGACGGAAAAGGCAAGGACGCCGACAAGCGATCGTTCCTTGCCTCGCTTGAAAAGCATCCGAAATATGGTGGCATCGTCAGCGATTCGGACATGGATATCCGGGCGACGTCGCTCGCCGGACTCAAGCCCGGGCCGGTCAAGAACAACCGCGAGTGGCGCATCAAGTCGAAGGGGTCGCTTTACTGGGCGACGATGGACGTCAAGAAACACGTCCATTTCCTGCTTGATGGCATCGATATGAAGGAGGTGGTCGACAAGACCCACACCTCCGGCCCGGTTCATGGGCAAGACACGCCGCATGGCACGGATGCCACAGCCAAGACGCGGACGATCACCCATTCCGAACTGCGCTGGCTCTATCGCAACAAGGTGTTTCCGCAGGTCCGCGAGCATGTCCAGTTCTGGCTGGCGGGAGTATGCTGCATTCCGCCGTGGCAATTGGATTCGGGGCTGTGGGCGAAATACCTCCCCAAGAACAGCGTCAGCACGCCCGGCATCATGTGGGAGCTCGACTGAACGAGGGTGATCGCTCCCGTCTGCGGTCGTACCGTCGAGCGGCGGGACGGTCGGTGTCTTGGGGTCGACGATCGGGTGCGTCCCCGTCGGCGGCGGTTGTGGCGGCAAAGGCGTCCGGCGACGTTCTGCTCGCAGGCAGCGGCGTGATGCCAGCGACGAGACACCGTCTAACATCGCCATTCCGCGACGCTGATCCCGCCAAGCATTGAAACAAACGCTTAAATTTTCGTGGTCGAAACGAGTAGTCTCGCAACGGTACTACAATAGGTCTGATAGCACGATTTGCCGACTGCTCACATAGCCAAACGCCAGGGTAGGTCAGCAAGCCTGACCTATCAAACAAAACTTGCTCGACAGCCGCCCTTAACGCTCCTAAAGCATCGCCTGAAGGGAATCGAGTCATGGGCGAAACGATGCTGCGCTTTATCGGCGTCGATCAGGCGTATCCGGCGAAGCGGATGGCCGCCGATCGCGCCGACGATTTCCTCGAGATCGCGCGGCCGTACATTCTCGCCAAGGCCGAGGAGCAGGCGTCGCGGTGTTCGCAGTGCGGGGTGCCGTTCTGCCAGGTCCACTGCCCGCTCCACAACAATATCCCCGACTGGCTCCGCCTGACCGCCGAGGGGCGGCTCGAGGAAGCGTATGAGGCGTCGTCGGCGACGTCGTCGATGCCCGAGATCTGCGGCCGGATCTGCCCGCAGGACAAATTGTGCGAGGGCAATTGCGTGATCGAGCCGGGGTTCGGGTCGGTCACCATCGGCTCGGTCGAGAAGTTCATCACCGACACCGCGTGGGAGATGGGCTGGGTCCGCCCGGTGCGGATTGTCGCCGACCGCAGTTCGCAATCGGTCGGGATCATCGGCGCCGGGCCCGCCGGGCTGACCGCCGCCGAGATGCTGCGGATCAAGGGCTATGACGTCCATATCTATGACCGCCACGACCGCGCGGGCGGGCTGCTGACCTACGGCATCCCCGGCTTCAAGCTCGAGAAGGAGGTCGTGATGCGCCGCGTCGCGCGGCTCGAGGAGGCGGGGATCGTCTTCCACCGCGAGTTCGAGGTCGGGCGCGACGCCACTCTCGACGACCTGCGGAGCCGCCACGACGCGGTGCTGATCGCCACCGGCGTCTATGCCGCGCGCGATATCTCGGCCCCGGGAGTCGGCGTCGACGGCATCGTCCCCGCGCTCGACTATCTGTTCGCGAGCAACCGGCGCGGCTTCGGCGATGACGTGCCGGGAGCTGAGGCGCTCGACGCGAGCGGCAAGCACGTCGTCGTCATCGGCGGCGGCGACACCGCGATGGACTGCGTCCGCACCGCCGTCCGCCAAGGCGCGGCGTCGGTCAAGTGCCTGTACAGGCGCGACCGCACCAACATGCCGGGGTCCCCCCGCGAAGTCGCCAACGCCGAGGAAGAGGGGGTCGAATTCGTCTGGCTCTCGGCTCCCGCGGCGTTTGAAGGCGACACCGTCACCCACGTCCGCGCCAACGCGATGCGCCTCGGCACCGCCGACGGCAGCGGGCGGCGCGCCCCCGAGGTCGACCCCGGCGGCGACTTCCGCGTCCCCGCCGACCTCGTCATTAAGGCACTCGGTTTCGACGCCGAGGACCTCCCCGCGATGTTCGGCGCCCCCGACCTCCGTGTCACCCGCTGGGGCACGCTCCGCTGCGACGGCAAGACGATGAGCACGAGCCTCGACGGGGTGTTCGCGGCGGGCGACATCGTCCGCGGCGCATCGCTGGTCGTCTGGGCGATCCGCGACGGGCGCGATGTCGCGACGTCGATGCACGCGTATCTCCGCGCGAAGGTTGCGGTGGAGCGGGTGGCGGCGTGACGGCGCGAATGGTTCTCGGTCTCGTGCTAGCGCTGGCTATGAATTCGGCGCCCGCTCAGGCTATCAGCCCGGTGCCGCCGACTTATGTGCCTGACCCAGCACGGCTCGCGGCGGCACGCGAGTTAATTGATGTAGCGTTTCCTCAAGATAAGCGTTCGATCCTGCCGGCAATTTGGGTGATCGACGCTGCTCTTAGTCGTGCACGTGTTGCTAGCACCGAACTTGCGGGACATTGGCACGGAGACCCACGTGCTGATCGGATTTTCGATAACTATATCTTCAGTGCACAAGCGACGGCGAGGACTTTTGCACAGGCGCAGATGGTCATATTCTACGATACAATTGGCAAAGCATATGAACGGCAGTTCACGCTGACCGAACTCGCCACGCTCAAGACCTTTTTCCAGACGCCGACCGGAAAATTGGTGGCCGATATGATTATGAATTCGCAGGTGGTGGAGGCGCAACAAGCAATCCTCGCAAATGCGACAGTTTTGGCGCAGACCGAGACGCAGGCGATGGATGCGGAACTCCGTGCGCTCCCCGAACTTCATCCGGGGGCGTTGAAGTGAGGCTAACCGACCACGAAGTCGCCGCGATCAAGGCGGCCGCGCGCGAAGCGTTCGGCGAGACCGCCGTCGTGCGCCTGTTCGGCAGCCGGATCGACGACAGTCTGCGGGGGGGCGACGTCGACCTCCACGTCGAGTCCGACCCCTTGCCCGACGAGTGGCGCGCAAAAGGCCGCTTCGAGGATCGACTGTTTGAGCGCATCGAACCGCGCAAGGTCGACTTGATCGTCAGCCAGCGCGGTGGGACGCCACGCGGGTTCGAGCGCATCGCCTATCGCGACGGGATCGTGCTGTGACCGACGCCGATCGCCAGATCATCGACGACATCGTGACGCGGCTGCGCGACCTGCTGGTCAGCCTTGATGCCGGCGTGGAGGCGGTTCGACCACTTCCTGTCGACGGCGACGCGCTGACCAGTCTGCCGCCGTTAAAGAAGCTCGTCGCATCGGGCTACATCAAGACGATCGAGCAGCTGGAAGACCAACTCGCCCGGCTGTTCCGCACGATCCTCGTCGTCAACGACGTCGACCTCACCGGACTTTTTGCGCGTGATATCGCCGACATGATGGACAAGCTCGAAATCGTCGATGACGTCGAGCGTTGGTCGTCGCTCGTTCGCCTGCGCAACAAGTTGGTCCACGACTATCCGTTGACCAGCGCGTCGCGGCTGGCTCGCCTGATCGAGGCGGACGACGCCGCGGACTTCATCAAGACAACCGCTGACAATGCGCTTGGCTATCTCAAGCAGAGAGGATGGCTCGCATGACCACCACCACCGCCTCCCCCGAAGAACGCGCCCGTGTTGCCGAATTCGGCATGTATCGCCCCGACCTCGAGTCCGATGCGTGCGGGGTTGGGCTCATCGCCGCGACCGACGGCAGGCCCTCCCGCCGGGTCGTCACCGCGGCGATCGACGCGCTCAAGGCGGTGTGGCATCGCGGTGCGGTCGATGCCGATGGTAAGACCGGCGACGGAGCTGGCATCCACGTCGAGCTGCCGCGCGATTTCTTCATCGAACATATCGGCCGCGCCGGGCATGCGCCGAAGCCGAACCTGCTCGCGGTCGGGCAGATCTTCCTCCCCCGCACCGACCTTGCCGCGCAGGAGACGTGCCGGACGATCGTCGAGAGCGAGATCATCGGCTTCGGCTACACGATCTACGGCTGGCGGCAGGTTCCCGTCGACGTCAGCGTGATCGGCACCAAGGCGATGGCGTCGCGCCCTGAGATCGAGCAGATCATGATCGCCGGGCCGCTCCCGACCGCGGCGGGCGACGCGGCCGGGCGGTCGGCGGCGATCGAGGCGTTCGAGAAGGACCTCTACCTCATCCGCCGCCGGATCGAGCGCGCGGTGATCGCGGCGCAAATCCAGGGGTTCTACGTCTGCTCGCTGTCGGCGCGGTCGATCATCTACAAGGGGCTGTTCCTCGCCGAGGAGCTGTCCGTTTTCTACCCCGACCTGATGGACGAGCGCTTCGTGTCGCGCTTCGCGATCTACCACCAGCGCTATTCGACCAACACCTTCCCGCAATGGTGGCTGGCGCAGCCGTTCCGCTGCCTTGCGCACAACGGCGAGATTAACACCGTTCGCGGCAACAAGAACTGGATGAAAAGCCACGAGATCAAGATGGCGGCTTCGGCGTTCGGCGAGCATTCGGAGGACATCAAGCCGCTGATCCCCGCCGGCGCGAGCGACACCGCCGCGTTAGACGCGGTATTCGAGGCGTTCGTCCGGTCGGGCCGCGACGCGCCGACCGCGAAGCTGATGATGATCCCCGAGGCGTGGCAAAAGGACGACACGCTCCCCGACGCGCACCGCGCGATGTACGCGTTTTTCGCCAGCGTGATGGAGGCGTGGGACGGTCCGGCGGCGCTGGCGATGACCGACGGGCGCTGGGTGCTCGCGGGTGTCGATCGCAGCGCGCTGCGCCCCATGCGCTATCTGCTGACCAACGACGGGCTGCTCGTCACGGGGTCGGAGGCGGGGATGGTCGTCGTTCCCGAGACGTCGATCACCGCCAAGGGCGCGCTCGGTCCGGGCGAGATGATCGCGGTCGACCTCGACGGCGAGCCGGGGGAGGGACCGCGCTTCTATTCCGACCGCGCGATCAAGGACCGCATCGCCGGCGCGCAGCCGTACGCCGACTGGGTCGAGCATTTCCGCAACTTCACCGACATCCCCGGGCACGACGGCGCACAGCCCGCCCCCGCCTTCACCCGGAGCGAACTCCGCCAGCGGCAGGTCGCGGCGGGGCTGACGATGGAGGATATGGAGCTGCTGCTCAGCCCGATGGTCGAGGACGCCAAGGAAGCGGTCGGCAGTATGGGCGACGACACCCCGCTCGCGGTGATATCGTCGCGCGCGCGCTGCCTCAGCCACTTTTTCCGCCAGAATTTCAGCCAAGTGACGAACCCGCCGATCGATTCGCTGCGCGAGACGCGGGTAATGTCGCTCAAGACGCGCTTCTCGAACTTCGCCAACATCCTCGATCACGACGCGCGGCAGGAGGGGGTGATGGTCCTCGACTCGCCGGTCCTGACGAACCTCGGCTGGGACCTGCTCGGGCGGCATTATGCGGCACAGGCGGCGATGATCGATTGCACCTTCGAAGTCAGCGGCGGTCCCGACGGCCTGCGCGCGGCGATCGCGCGGGTCCGTGCCGAGGCCGAGCATGCGGTCCGCTCGGGCAAGTCGCAACTGTTCCTGACCGACGAGAACCAGTCGGCCGACCGTGCCGGGATCACGATGATCCTCGCCGCCGCCGGGGTCCACACCCACCTCGTTGCGCGCGGGCTGCGGGCGTTTTCGAGCATCAACGTGCGGTCGTCGGAATGCCTCGACACGCATTATTTCGCGGTGCTGGTCGGGGTCGGCGCGACGACGGTCAACGCCTATCTGGCGCAGGAGGCGATCGCCGACCGCCACGCCCGCGGGCTGTTCGGCGCGCGGAGCTACGACGAGTGTGTCGCGCGCTATAAGAAGGCGGTCGAGGACGGCTTGCTCAAGATCATGGGCAAGATGGGCATCGCCGTGATCTCGTCGTATCGCGGCGGCTATAACTTCGAGGCGGTCGGGCTGAGCCGGGCGCTGGTCAACGACTTCTTCCCGGGGATGCCCGCGAAGATCTCGGGCGAGGGCTTCGCCTCGATCCACTTGAACGCGCAGCTCCGCCACGAGCGCGCGTGGGACGAGGACGTCGCCGCGCTCCCGGTCGGCGGGCTGTACCGCTACCGCGCCGGGGCTGAGGACCATGCGTATCAGGCGAATCTGATCCACCTGCTCCAGACCGCAGTGACCAACGACAGCTATTCCGACTATGTCCGCTTCACCCGCGGCATCGCCGAACTGCCGCCGATCTACCTCCGCGACCTGCTCGAATTCAATTTCGCGAGGACCCCGGCGCGGATCGACACGGTCGAATCGATTACCGAAATCCGCAAGCGCTTCGTCACCCCCGGCATGTCATTGGGCGCGCTCGGTCCCGAGGCGCACGAGACGCTGGCGATCGCGATGAACCGGATCGGCGCGAAGGCGGTCAGCGGCGAGGGCGGCGAGGACCGCAAGCGCTTCACCCCCTACGCCAACGGCGACAACGCCAATTCGGCGGTCAAGCAGATCGCGTCGGGGCGCTTCGGCGTCACCGCGGAATATCTCAACGCGTGCAGCGAGATCGAGATCAAGGTCGCGCAGGGGGCGAAGCCGGGCGAGGGCGGGCAGCTTCCGGGCTTCAAGGTCACCGAGCTGATCGCGCGGCTGCGGCATTCGACGCCGGGCGTGATGCTGATCTCGCCGCCGCCGCACCACGATATCTATTCGATCGAGGACCTCGCGCAGCTGATCTACGACCTCAAGCAGATCAATCCGTTCGCGCGGGTCTGCGTCAAGCTGGTCAGTTCGGCGGGCATCGGCACCGTCGCCGCGGGCGTGGCGAAGGCGCACGCCGACGTCATCCTGATCTCGGGCCACGTCGGCGGCACCGCCGCGTCGCCGCAATCGTCGATCAAATACGCGGGGACGCCGTGGGAAATGGGCCTGTCGGAGGTCAACCAGGTGCTGACGCTCAACGGCCTGCGCCACCGCGTCAAGCTGCGCACCGACGGCGGCTTGAAGACCGGGCGCGACATCGTCATCGCCGCGATCCTCGGCGCCGAGGAATACGGCATCGGTACGCTGGGGCTTGTCGCGATGGGCTGCATCATGGTCCGCCAGTGCCACTCGAACACCTGCCCGGTCGGCATCTGCAGCCAGGACGAGGCGATGCGCGCCAAGTTCACCGGGACGCCCGAGAAGGTCATCAATTTGATGAGCTTCATCGCCGAGGAAGTCCGCGACATCCTCGCCAAGCTGGGCGCGAAGTCATTAAACGAGGTCATCGGCCGGACCGAACTGCTGCGGCAGGTCAGCCGCGGCGCGGAACATCTCGACGACCTCGACTTGAACCCGATCCTCGTCAAGGTCGACGCCCCCGACGAATCGCGCCGCTTCGGCATCGCCAACCACCGCAACGAGGTGCCCGACAGCCTCGACCTCGACATCCTGCGCGACGGCGCGGCTCTATTCGACCGCGGCGAAAAGATGCAGCTGACCTACACCGTCCGCAACACCCACCGCGCCGTCGGCACGCGCGCATCGTCGGCGATCGTCCGCAAGTACGGCATGACGGGGCTCGCCCCGGGGCATCTCCACGTCCGGCTGCGCGGGTCGGCGGGGCAGAGCCTCGGCGCGTTCGGCGTCCAGGGGTTGAAGCTCGAGGTCTTCGGCGAGGCGAACGACTATGTCGGCAAGGGCCTGTCGGGGGCGACGATCGTCGTCCGCCCGATGGTGTCGTCGACGCTCGTCGCGCGCGACAACACGATCATCGGCAACACCGTGCTGTACGGCGCGACGTCGGGGCGGCTGTTCGCGGCGGGACGTGCGGGCGAGCGCTTTGCGGTGCGAAACTCGGGCGCGACCGTCGTCGTCGAGGGCTGCGGCGCGAACGGCTGCGAATATATGACCGGCGGGGTCGCGGTGATCCTCGGCAAGGCGGGCGAGAATTTCGGCGCAGGGATGACCGGCGGCATGGCGTTCGTCCACGACGGCGCGGGCGATTTCGCGCGGAAGATCAACCCCGACAGCATCGTCGTCAACCGCATCGCCAGCGCGCATTGGGACGGCGTGCTGCGCGGCCTGATCGAGGAGCATGAGGCCGAGACCGGGTCGAAGTGGGCGGCGGAGCTGCTGCTCGACTGGGAGCGTGCCCGCGGGGATTTCTGGCAGGTTTGCCCGAAGGAGATGCTGACGCGGCTGGCGCATCCGCTGGTCGATGCGCGGGTGCTGGAGGCGGCGGAATAAGGGGCGAGTCTTATCACTGTCATCCCCGCTTTCGCGGGGATGACAGTTTGAGTAGGGCGCTCGGATCTTGAACTGCCAACTGTCTTATCCATATAAGACACGCATGACTTCAGGAGCCCGACATGGCCGACCGTAAAGACCCGCCGATTTCCGAGGCGCTGATGGCACTCCTCGCCGGGGCCGCACCGTTGTTCGAGCGCGCCAAGGCGTCCGGGCTGTTCCGCGACCGTCCGATCGACGTCACCCCGAACACCCCGTCGACGCCGACGCCGCCGACCCACGACACCCCCGACGCCGCGCAGAAGTCAGCGCTGCAGGAGATCATCGTGTCGCAGGCGATGAAGATCGTCGCGCTCGAAGCGGAAGTCGCGCGGCTCAAGGCGGGCTGACCTCGCGGTCGCACCGCTTTCGCGCGGCCGACGATTGGGGCATTGGGGCAGGGTGCTGAAACCCGCATCCTCCGGCCCCGCGCTGATCGTCTGCTCGACCTGCCGCGGCCCCGACGGCGCGACCGGCGGCGGTGCAGCGTTACTCAAGGCGTTGCGCGAGCTGGGGCGTGACCTCGATGGCACCGTTGCGGTCGACAGGATGGCGTGCCTGTGGAGCTGCGGCGCGGGGGCTTCGGTCCAGCTCCGCGCGCCCGGCAAGATCGGCTACGTCATGGGCGGATTCGCCGCCGCCGACGCGCCCGACATCCTCGCCTTCGCCGCCGCTTATGCCGCGACCGCCGATGGCGAGGTGCCGTTCAACCTATGGCCGAAGGGCGTGCTGGGGCACTTCATCGCGCGCATTCCGCCGCCGGGACTGTTGATCCAGTAGCGATCGACGCGGGCGGCGGGGATCATCCGGCGGTCGTCACACCCGGGTGTTGATGTACGACACCAGCGTTTGATTTTCCTCGACATGATGGTCGATGCGGGCGCGCACGACGTCGCGGACGCTGACGATTCCGACCAGCGCGCCGTCGTCGAGCACCGGCAGATGGCGGAAATAGCCGTGATCCATCAGCTCCATCGCCTCGTTGATCGTCGTCGCCGGGGTGACGGTGGTGACATTGCTGGTCATCACGTCGCCGGCGTTGACCTTGTGCAGCTCGGGTCCCCGGCTCGCGAGCGCCTTGACGACGTCGCGCTCGCTGACGATCCCGGCGAGATCGCCCGCGCCGTCGAGCACGAGCACGGCCCCGATCCGCCGCGAGGCGATGGTCGCCACCAGCTCCATCAACGGCGTCTCCGGATGGACCGAGATGATGGTGTTGCCCTTATCGCGCAGGATCGATGCAACCGTCATGTCAGGCCTTCCCAGTTATCTGGGTATAGTGCCGAAGCATGCCGGCAGGGGCCAGTGCGCTAATGCCGCAAGCCCGGCCCCCGTGTCCGAAGCGCTATTCGAGCTCGAACACGATGTTGACCGTGATCGCGAGCGACACCTCGCCCGGCACCACCGGGGTCGAGTCCGCCGCCTTCGCGCGCAGCATCATCGCCATCGGGCGGATCACCGGGCCTTCGCCACCGCTTTCGGAGATCGAGACGATGCGCTTGACGTGGAGCCCCGCCGCCTTGGCGTAGAGGTCGGCGCGGGCGCGGGCGGTGACGACGGCGGCAACCCGCGCCTCGTCGAGCGCGGCATTGGCGGCGTCGACGCGGAAATTCGGCCCGCTGATCTGGTTCGCTCCCGCCGCGACGAGGGCATCGACCAGTCGCCCGGCGTCGTTCAGCTTGCGAACCCGCAGCGACACCGAATTGGTCGCTTGATACCCCGTCAGCACGGGGGGCTGGTTGTCCTGATACTTGTACTGCGGCGCGAGGCTGAGCCCGCTCGTCTGGATGTCGCGCTCGGCGATCCCGGCCTTGCGGACGGCGGCGACGACTGCGCTCATCTGCGTCGCGTTCGCCGCCATCGCGCTTGCCGCAGTCGCCGCGGTGGTGACGACCCCGCCCGACAGGTCGGCGACATCGGGCGCGCGGTCGGTGTGACCCTCGGCGCTGACCGTCAGCGTCGGCACCTTGGGGCCGTCGTCGGCCAGCGCGGGAACGGCGGCGAGCAGGGCGGCGGCGGTAAGCAGGTGGCGGATCATGTGTCAGTCCTCAATTTCGACGAGGTGTAGGCTGGGCAACATGAACGCCGCCGCAACGATCAGTTGCGCCCCGTCACCAGTCGCGCGACCGCGAGCAGGACGACCGCGCCTAGGACCGACGCGATCAACCCCGGTGCGCTGCCGTCGCGATAGAGGTGAAACCAGTGCGATCCGGCCCAGCCGGCGAACAGCGATCCGGCTATGCCGATCAGGATCGTCGCGATGCACCCCGACGGTCCCGGGGTGAAGATCTTGGCGATCGCACCGACGATGAGGCCGACGACGATCCAGCCGATAAAGCCATGTTCGGGCATGTGGTTCTCCAAAGATGACCGCGCGATAGCGATTTCGCGACGGCTTCGCAACGACACCGAATGCGACTATGGCGGTTGACGCGGCACGCAGGTGCTATACAAATGTAATACAGTGACACTAGCCGGGCGGGGACGATGACGGGCATGAACATGCACAGGCCGATCGACGAAACGACGATGGCGGTGTCGTTCGACGATGCCGTTTCGCCGCGCCGTCGCTGGCTGCGGCCGCTGCTGATCGTCGTCGCCATCCTCGTCGTCGCGGGCATCGCCTGGGCGCTGCTGGGACGCGGCAAGAAGCCCGACGCCGCACCCGCCGCCGCCGTCCTGCCGACCGTCACCGTCGTCATTCCGGGGCAGCGCGCGGTCGCCGACCAGATCACCGCGACCGGCAGCATCGCCGCGCGCCATGATTCGGTTGTCGGGGTCAACGGCGAGGGCGGGCTCGTCACCGCAGTGCTCGTCGACGCCGGGCAGACCGTCCGGAAGGGGCAAGTCCTCGCGCGGATCGATTCGTCGGTCCAGGCGCAGCAGGTCGCGTCGATGACGGCGGGCGTCCGCTCGGCGAAGGCCGACGCCGCGCTCGCCCAATCGAACCTCGACCGTGCGGCGAAGCTTGTCGATAAGGGCTTCATCTCCAAGGCCGACATCGATCTGAAGACTGCGACGCGCGACGGCATGAACGCCAAGGTCCGTGTCGCCGAGGCGCAGGCGGGCGAGATGCAGGCGCGGATGGCGCGGCTCGATGTTCGCGCCCCCGCCGCCGGGCTGGTACTGATGCGCAACGTCGAAACCGGGCAGATCGTCGGGTCGGGGTCGAATAACCTGTTCCGCATCGCCGAGGACGGCATCCTCGAAATGCGCGCGCTCGTCGCCGAACAGGACATGGGCCGGTTGAAGGTCGGGTTGCCGGCGACGGTCCGCCCGGTCGGCTCGTCGACCGATTATCACGGCCGCATCTGGCTGCTCGACCCGGTGATCGACGCCGGCAGCCGCCAGGGCGTCGCGCGGATCGCGCTCGCGTACGCGCCGGGCCTCCGCGTCGGCGCGTTCGCCAATGCCTCGGTCGCGGCGGGTGCGGCAACGCGTCCCGTCCTGCCGCAGTCGGCGGTGATGGTCGACGACACCGGCAGCTTCGTCTATGTCATCGGGGCCGACGGCGTCGTCGTGAAGCGGCCGGTCAAGGTCGGCAGCGTGACGATCGAGGGCATGAGCATCACGTCCGGGCTGAACGGCACCGAACGTGTCGTCGAGAGCGCGGGGGCGTTCCTCCAGCCCGGCGAAAAGGTCAAGCCGGTCGTGGCGTCGGATACCGGAGCGAACTGAGATGCGGAATATCTCAAGCTGGGCGATCCGGAACCCGACGTTCCCGATCGTGCTGTTCCTGATCCTGACGTTCCTCGGCGTCGTCAGCTTCAACGGCATGGCGATCAACGACCAGCCCGACATCACCTTTCCGCTCGTCTCGGTCACCGTCAGCCAGCCCGGCGCGGCGCCGACCGAGATGGAAAAGCAGATCACCCAGAAGATCGAGGGCGCGGTCGCCTCGGTCGCCGGGGCCGAGCACATCACCTCGTACGCGGTCGAAGGCATTTCCGGCACTAACATCGAATTCGCCATCGGCACGCCGGTCGACCGCGCGGTCAACGACGTCCGCGATGCGGTCGCCAAGATCCGCTCCGACCTGCCCGACGGCATCCTCGAGCCGCAGGTCCAGCGGCAGGTGTTCAACGGGCCGTACGGCACGTGGTCGGTGACGACGACCGACATGACGCTCGAGCAGTTGAGCTGGTTCGTCGACAACGTCGTCACCAAGCGCTTGCTGTCGATCCCCGGGGTCGGCGGTGTCAACCGTTCGGGCGGCGTCGATCGCGAAATCCGCGTCGACCTCGATCCGGTCAAGCTCCAGGCGTACGGCGTCACCGCGGCGCAGATCAACAGCACGCTGCGCTCGCTCAACATCGATGCAACCGGCGGTCGCACCGAAGTTGCCGGCGCCGAGCAGGCGGTCCGTGTCCTCGGCGGCGCGCAGACCGCGCTGTCGCTGGCGAACACTCAGATCACGATCTCGGCCAACCGCACCGTCCGCCTCGGCGATGTCGCGACGGTACGCGACGGCAATGCCGAACAGCGGACACTGACGCGCAACAACGGCCGCGAGACGACGCTGTTCACCGTCCAGAAGGCGCTGCAGGCCTCCGAAGTTCAGACGATGGACAAGGTCGAGGCGGAGATCGCCAAGATCGCCGAGGAAAACCCCAAGGCGCACATCACGCTCGTCGACGACGAGGTCAAGCACACCCGCGAAGGCTATCGCGCCGCGATGCGCTCGCTATTCGAAGGCGCGTTCCTCGCGGTCGTCGTCGTGTTCTTCTTCCTGCGCGACTGGCGCGCGACGCTGATCTCGGCGATCGCGATCCCGCTGTCGTGCATCCCGGCGTTCTTTTTCATGAACGCGCTCGGCTTTACGCTGAACGGCATCAGCCTGCTCGCCCTGAGCCTCGTCGCGGGCATCCTCGTCGACGATGCGATCGTCGAGATCGAGAACATCGTCCGGCACATGCGGATGGGCAAGACGCCGTGGCAGGCATCGATGGACGCCGCCGACGAGATCGGCCTCGCGGTCGTGGCGACGACGATGGCGATCGTCGCGGTGTTCCTGCCCGTCGCGCTGATGCCCGGCATTTCGGGCCAGTATTTCAAGCAGTTCGGCCTGACGGTCGTCATCGCGGTGCTGATGTCGCTGCTCGTCGCGCGGCTGATTACGCCGCTGTGCGCCGCGTACTTCCTGCGCCCGCACGGTGAACAGCCGCATGGGCGGGGGCCGATCATGCTCCGCTATATCTCGTTCCTGCGCTGGTCGATCCGGCATCGCTGGCTGACCGTGCTCGGCGGTGTCTTCGCCTTCGGCCTGACGATCTATCTCGGGATGCAGCTGCCGGTCGCATTCCAGCCGCCGCGCGATAGCGGCCAGTCGACCGTAACGATCGAGATGGCGCCGGGCGTCCGGCTCGAAGACGTCAAGCGTGTCTCGGGCGAGGCAACCAGATTGCTCCGCGCGCGGCCCGAGGTTCAGGATGTTCTCGAATCGGTCGGACAGAGCGACGAGGTTCGCTTCTCCAGCCTCCAGGTCACCCTCGTCCCGCGTGACAAGCGCAAGCTGTCGACCGTCGGCTTCGAACGCGACATGGCCCCGGCTCTACGCGCGCTGCCCGACGCGCGGGTCAACTTCCAGTCGCAAACCGGCGGCTTCGGCGGTTACGACATCACCGTCATGCTCGTCGGCGATGACCCGATCACGCTCCACAAGGCGGCGGAGTCGGTCGTCTCGGGGATGAAGCGTCTGCCGTCGCTGCGTGACTCGCACATCGACGCCGACCTCCAGCGCCCCGAGATCGTCATCAAGCCGCACTTCGACCTCGCCGCGCAGATGGGCGTGTCGGTCCAGGCGCTCAGCCAGACGATCCGCATCGCGACGATCGGCGACGTGCCGCAGAACCTCGCCAAATTCTCGTTGAGCGACCGGCAGATCCCGATCCGCGTCCAGCTCCCCGACAATGCGCGCAATGATCTCGAGACGATCCGCAACCTGCCGGTGCCGACATCGGTGGCGCAGCTGACCGGGCCGTCGGTGCCGTTGAAGGTACTCGCCGATATCGACTTCGGCGAGGGCGCGGTGAAGATCCGCCGCTACAACCAAGGGCGCCGCATCGCGCTTGTCGCGAGCCTCGCGCCAGGTGCCCAGAGCGGCGACGCGATGAACGCGATTTACGCGCTGCCCGCGTTCAAGAACCTGCCGCAGGGCGTCAAGCAGGTCGCAGTCGGCGACCAGGAGTGGATCGGCGAGCTGTTCATCAACTTCATCACCGCGCTCGTCGCCGGGGTGCTTCTGGTGTTCGCGGTGCTGATCCTGCTCTATCGCCGCATCCTGCCGCCGTTCGTCAACATGGCGTCGCTGTTCCTCGCCCCGCTCGGTGCGGTGATCGCGCTGCTGATCACCGGCATGGCGTTCTCGCTGCCGGTCTGCATCGGGCTGCTGATGCTTCTCGGCGTCGTCGCCAAGAACTCGATCCTGCTGATCGATTTCGCGATCGAGGAGATGCGGATGGGGATCGACCGCGTCGAGGCGATCCTCGACGCGGGCCGCAAGCGCGCCCAGCCGATCGTCATGACATCGGTCGCGATGGTCGCCGGCATGCTGCCCGTCGCGCTGTCGATCGGCACCGACGGCTCGTTCCGCCAGCCGATGGGCGTCGCAGTGATCGGCGGCATTACGCTGTCGACGATCCTGACGCTGATCATCGTGCCGGCCGCCTTCACCATCGCCGACGACTTGGAAAAGTGGATGGGGCGGCGGATGGGCGGGGTGTTCAACACCGCCGATGAGCCGGCGGCCCCGCATGTTCGACCCGGTCCCGTGGCACCGCAGCCCGCCGAGTGAGTTGGGGACGGATGGCCTTCACGCCGTTCGTCCTCCCGTCGACGCCGTTCCACCGCATGCGGTTGCTGGCGACGCTGTTGCTCGTCGCGATGGCGGCGGTCTTCGCCTTCGCAACCTGGGCGCGCGGGGCGTATCCCGACGTCGCCGGGCTCGGCTATCTCCGCGCCTTTGCCGAGGCATCGCTCGTCGGCGGGCTCGCTGACTGGTTCGCGGTGACTGCGCTCTTCCGCCACCCGCTGGGGCTGCCGATCCCGCACACCGCGATCATCCCGACCAATAAGGACCGGATCGGCGACAGCCTCGCCGCTTTCCTCAAGGATAATTTCCTGACCCCCGCGGTCATGGCGCGGCGGATGGAGGGGTTCGACATCGCTGCCGGGTTTGCGCGCTGGCTGTCGACGCCGTCGAGCGGCGCGGCGGGCGGCCCGACCGGGCGGCTGCGGCGTGCGCTGACCGGGCTCGTCGCGCGCTTCGTCGGCGCGCTCGACGACGAGGTCGTCGCGCAGTTGCTCGCGGTCACCGTCACCGACCAGCTGCGCACGACTGCGGTCGCTCCCGGGATCGGGCGCTTCCTCGGCAGCCTCGTTGCCGATGGCCGCCACGAAGCGGTGATCGAGCGCGTCGTCATCGCCGGGCTCGACCTGCTCGACACCCACGAAGCCGATATTCACGCCGCCGTCGCCGAACGCTCGGGCAAATGGGTCCCGGCGTGGGTCGACGAGAAGATCTCGACCGGCATCATCGACGCGGTCCGCGCGCGGCTGCTGGCGATGTCCGACGCCGCGACGGTTCACGCACGGCGCGACCGCGAGGCGGTGATGTCCGACTTCCGCGAGCGCCGCGCGGCAATTGAAGCTCCGGCACGGCTCGGCGCGCAGGCGGTCGCGCTCCCTGCGCCGCCGCCGAACGGCGGGCTCGGCCGCGAGCATCCCGACCGGATCGCGATCACGGGCTGGCTGACGCGGCTGTCGACCGACCTGCAAAACTCAGGCAGCAGCGTCGCGGGCAAGGTCGAGGCGGCGAAGCTCGACCTGCTCGATTCGCCAGCGACCGCCGGCCTGTTCGCGTCACTGTGGGACACGATCAAGGGCTTCCTCGCCGACGGTGCGCGTCCTGGTAGTGATCGCCGCGCCGAAACGACCTCGCGCTTCGCCGCCGAGCTGGGCGGGGTGATCACCGCCAACCCGGTCCTCGCCGACGCGCTAAACACGCTCGCCCGCCGCGCCGTCGTCAGCGTCGTCGCGACCTATGGCGCAAGCGTCGTCCGGCTGGTCAGCGACACGATCCGGTCGTGGGACGCGGGCACGGTGACCGACAAGCTCGAACAGGCGGTCGGCCGCGACCTCCAGTATATCCGCATCAACGGCACCGTCATCGGCGGCCTGATCGGGCTTGCGATCCACGCGGTCGAGGTGCTCGTCTAGGCGTCGCTCCGCCCGGCGCTCAGTCGCCCGTTTTCGCGGTAAAACGCCTCGCGCGCGGCGATGATCTTCGCGCGGTTCGCCTCCGCCCATTGCCACACCCCGCAAAACGCTTCCCCCAGGCTGCGCCCGAGTTCGGTCAGTTCGTAGTCGACGCGCGGCGGGACGACGGGGTGGACGGTGCGCGTCACCAGCCCGTCGGCCTCCATCGCGCGCAGCGTCTTGGTCAGCATCTTCTGGCTGATCCCGCCGATCGCGTCGCTCAGTCGGGTGAAGCGCATCCGCCCGTTCACGTCGAGCGTCTCGATGACGAGCATCGTCCATTTGTCGGCGACGCGCCCGATGATCGCGGTGACCAGCGCGTCGAGTTCGGGGTCGGTGCCGATCAACTTGTCGGCGGTGTTGGCGGTGAGGCCGGCGGCGGGTTCGGTCATGGTATCCCTCGGGTTAGTATGGCGCGTTCGGGTGCCTTCTTTCCTTTCGCAAGTGGGTGCCTATCTGGGACGGGACAAGGAGAACGTCCCCATGAAGACCAGCGGCAACACCATTCTCATCACCGGCGGCGGCAGCGGTATTGGGCGCGGCCTCGCCGAGGCGTTCGCCGCCAACGGCAACACCGTCATCGTTGCCGGGCGACGGCGGAGCGCGCTCGACAACGTCGTCGCAGCGAACCCGAACATCACCGCGATCGAGCTCGACGTCGCCGACCTGGCGTCGATCGCGGCGGTCGTTCCCGCCCTGCTGCGCGACTTCCCCGCGCTCGACGCGGTGATCCACAATGCCGGGATCGCGAAGGTTGAGAAGGTCGTCGATGGCGACGTTGCCGATGCCGAGGCGACGATCGCGACGAACGTCCTCGGGCCGATCCGGCTCACTGCAGCGCTGCTGCCGCACCTGCTCGCCCAGCCGTCGGCGACGATCCTCACCGTGACGTCGGGGCTGGCGTTCGTGCCGCTCGCGTCGTCGCCGACGTACAGCGCGAGCAAGGCGGCGCTCCATTCGTACACCGAATCGCTGCGCGAACAGCTCAAGGCGACGTCGATCGAGGTGCTCGAGATCGCCCCGCCGTATGTCCAGACCGAGCTCGGCGGCGCGCAGCAGGCGACCGATCCGATGGCGATGCCGCTGCCCGAGTTCATCGCCGAGACGATAAAGATCATCACCGGCGGCGCGACCGGCGAGGTCGTCGTCGACCGCTGCCGCCCCTTGCGCGATG
Source organism: Polymorphobacter sp. PAMC 29334 (assembly GCF_019431245.1). Classification (NCBI taxonomy): domain Bacteria; kingdom Pseudomonadati; phylum Pseudomonadota; class Alphaproteobacteria; order Sphingomonadales; family Sphingosinicellaceae; genus Polymorphobacter; species Polymorphobacter sp. PAMC 29334. The sequence continues at coordinate 1,810,909 of NZ_CP080243.1, forward strand.
CCGAGGCGAAGGGCGCGTATGCGGCGACCTTCGCAGCGGTCAACGCGATGCACGGGTAACGCCGCCGCGCCCGGTCCTACGACCGGGCGCGACCGCCGCGTCGCCAGCGCGCAACCGAAACTGTCAGGCGGCGACGGGCAGCCGCCGACGCCGGGCGGCGGTACCGACGAGGCCGAAGCCAGCGATCATCATCGCCCAGAAGGCGGGCTCGGGCACGCCGCCGACATTCACGACAAAGCCGGCGTCCGACAATTTGAACACGGTGCCTTTGTCCGAATCGCCGCCCGTGTAGGTCGTGCCATAGAGATTGCCGGCCGCGTCGGCGATCAGGCCGCTAAAGGAACTTTTGCCGTTGGTGCCGTCGAAGCTGACCAGCGTCGTCAGCACGCCGCCGGCCGACACCTTGAACACGGTGCCCCAGCCCGAGGCGCCACCTTGGGAGGTCGTGCCATAGAGATTGCCGGCCGCGTCGGCGATCAGGCCGCCTTGGGCAAACGCGCCGTTGGCGGCGTCGTCAAAGCTTGCCAGCGTCGTCAGCGTGCCACTGGCCGACAGTTTGAACACGGTGCCGTAACCCGACGGGCCGGCGTCGCTGGTCGTGCCATAGAGATTGCCCGCCGCATCGGCGACCAGGCCGGCGAGGGGATAGCCGCCGCTGGAGTCGTCGTCGAAGCTAACGAGCGTCGTCAGCGTGCCGCTGGCCGACAGCTTGAACACGTTGCCTGCACCAAAAGCGCCGCCGCTATTGGTCGTGCCATAGAGATTGCCGGCCGCGTCAGCGATCAGGCTGGCTTGGGATGCCGAGCCGTTCGTGCCGTCGAAGTCGACTAGCGTCGTCAGCGCGCCGGTGTTCGACATTTTGAACACCGTGCCATAGCCCGAGGCGCCACCTTGGGAGGTCGTGCCATACAGATTGCCGGCCGCGTCGGCGATCAGGCCGGCTTGGGGACGTAGGCCGTTGCTACCGCCGAAATTTGCCAGCGTCGTTAGTGACCCACTGGCCGACAGCTTGAACACGGTGCCGCCAAAGCTGGCAGCGCCGCCTATGAAGGTCGTGCCATAGAGGTTGCCGGCCGCGTCGGCGGTCAGACCGGCATAGGGAGCTCTGCCGTTGGTGCCGTCGAAGCTTGCCAGCGTCGTCAGCGCGCCGCTGGCCGACAGCTCGAACACAGTGCCCTTGGACGAAGCGCCCCCCGAGCTGGTCGTGCCATAGAAATCGCCCGCCGCATCGGCGATCAGGGCGGCTCGGGAACCCGAGCCGTTGGCGCCGTTGAAGCTGACCAATGTCGTCAGTGTCGCGGCATCACTCGATGACGTCGCAAACATCGCGATACCGACCATGATGCCGGTGCGCGCTGCACGGCGCATGCGCCCTGTATCGACCGGCGTGCTGGTGCTCTGTCCAAAGACTGCCATGATCGTGCTCCGTTGCGCACAGGTGCGCTTGTCTGTTTCATCGATCGCGCACGCGGGCAGAGGCACCGCAACATCGGGTCTGCCATCGTTTTGATTGTGACCAGACGAGCATGGTCCGCAGCCCCCGTCCCGACGACGGTTAACGTTCCACGTCCGAAACGCAAGCTATTGCTCGGTTAGCGGGATTTAGCGTGACGTGGTTCGGCTGGCAGGCGGCAGTCAGGAAACCAGGACTTCGGTCAGGCGGTCGTCCGTCAGACTAAACTGTCCACTGGGGGGGCGGAAGCGACCGTTCCAGTCAACCCGGTCTGACGAAACAATCCCGTAACCTACCCAAGCCGGTCGACCGCGCGCGCGATCCGCTTGCACGCCTCGGTCAGCAGCGCGTCGCTCGTAGCGTAGCTGATGCGGAAGGCGGGGGAGCCGCCGAACGCTGCGCCCTGGACGACCGCGACGCCCTCGCTGTCGAGGAGGTAGGCGGTGACCGCCTCGTCGTCGGTCAGGACCTTGCCCTCGGGGGTCTTGCGCCCGATCAGCCCGGCGCAGTCGGGGTAGACGTAGAACGCGCCTTCGGGCGTCGGGCAGTGGAGCCCGGGAATCGCGTTCAGCCCGGCGACGACGAGGTCGCGGCGGACCTTGAACGCGGCGTTGCGTTCGATCAGGAACGACTGGTCGCCGTTGAGCGCCGCGACCGTCGCCGCCATCGAGATCGAGCACGGGTTCGACGTCGACTGCGACTGGATCTTGGCGATCGCCTTGATCAGTGGGGCGGGGCCGCCCGCGAAGCCGATCCGCCAGCCGGTCATCGCATACGCCTTCGACGCGCCGTTGACCGTCAGCGTGCGCTCGTACAGCGCCGGTTCGACCTGCGCGAGCGTGGCGAATTCGAAGCCGTCGTAGACGATGTGCTCGTACATGTCGTCGGCGAGGATCCAGACGTGCGGGTGGCGGACGAGAACGTCGGCGATCGCGCGGAGTTCGGCGCGGGTGTACGCCGCCCCGGTCGGATTCGACGGCGAGTTGAAGATCAGCCACTTGGTCTGCGGCGTGATCGCGGCGTCGAGCTGTTCGGGCGTCATCTTGTACGCCGCCTCGCTGCCGCACGGCACGATCACCGGAGTCGCCCCCGCGAGGAGGACGATGTCGGGATAGCTGACCCAGTACGGCGCGGGGATGACGACCTCGTCGCCGGGGTCGAGCGTCGCGATCATCGCGTTGAAGATCGTGTGCTTGCCGCCCGAATTGACCGTGATCTGGTCGGCGCCATAGGTCAGGCCGTTGTCGCGCAGGAACTTGGCGCGGATCGCGTCCTTCAGTTCGGGGGTGCCGTCGACCGCGGTGTACTTGGTCTGCCCGGCGCGGATCGCCGCGATCGCCGCCTCCTTGACGAAGTCGGGGGTGTCGAAGTCGGGCTCGCCCGCGCCCAGCCCGATGACGTCGTGCCCCGCCGCCTTGAGCTCAAGCGCGCGGCGCGTGACGGCGAGCGTCGGCGAAGGCTGGATGCGGTCGATGGCGATGGAGAAGAAGGGCATGGTCGGGCTCCGGAAAGACAGCGCACCGATAGGGCATGCGTCCGCGCGGCTCAATCGTTTCGACCGTGCAAGAAAACAGCTGGCACGGCCGATGTTATTTGAGACCAATCGAGATGTGCGCGAAGTAAACTCGCCAGTGAAATCGTAGAATTCGACCGATTAAAGTTGTAGAGCCAATTGAATGAGCGCATTAGATTCTTGAGACCTAGTTATTGCTTAACAACTAGTTTAAGAAATTGACGCGAACGCTGTGTGATTTATTGCAGTTCATTGTGTAACCGTAATGAACTTATTGCTCGTGTGTAAGTTGTGTCTAGTTGTAACCGGGTAAAATATTATGCGTTTATTTACCATGTTCGTAATTCCTGCCGGATTGCTGGCGTTGGCTACGATCGCCGCGAGCGCATCCGCCGGTACGATGATGGTCGCAACGAACGATCGCGCCGACTGCGGTTTCGCGGCATTCCCCGGCGATGTCTGGATCGGCAACGCGAACCACAGCTCGACGGCGACCCGCGAGTCGACCGCTGCCAACCCGAGCTGCCGCAGCGCCGAGCACCACATCGCCGCCGCCAGTGCGGCCGGCCACTCGGTCGCGATGGTCTCCGAGACCGCGACATGGGTGATGATGATCGGCGGCTTCGGCTTGGTCGGCATCGGCCTGCGGGGCCGCCCGCGCGGTTTTGCCCACTGATCGAGCGCCGCCCGCCGACGCGCAAGCAATCGTGGGATAGAGCGGGCTCGAGCACGGTCACTCCCGCGGGACACTCCGCCGCTCAATTCGGAACGATCGACGACTTAGCGGGCGGTCCTCAGGGGCCGTCCGCTTTCGTTCAGGCTGGCCCGTTCCTCAGGGAAGGCGTGCCGCGATCAACCCCCGCAGCGAATTGCCGATGAGGAATTCCCCGGCGAGATCGGCGGGGGTGAGGGGAGCCTCGACCGCGCGGCCGGTTGCGATCAGCTCGGCGCGGAGGATGCCGCCGAGGAGCCCCTCGGCAAGCGGCGGGGTCAGCAGCACCCCGTCGCGCTCGACGAAAACATTGGTGAAGCTGCCCTCGGTGAGGTGGCCGCCTCGCGTGGCGAAGACCACCTCGAACACACCGCTCGCCATGCGGGCATCATCGTAAAAGCCGCGATCGGTGGTCTTATGCCGCAGCCGCCAATCGGTCGGCGCAACTGGCAGCGGCACGAGGGCGACCGTTACCGGCTCGGCGGGGGCAGGGGGGAACGGCGACAGCTGGATCGCAAACGCACCACGCGGCGACACCAGCAGCCGCAGCCGTCCGATGATGCCGTCGGCCGCTGCGATCACCGCGCGACGGACGGCGGCCGGGTCGAAATCATAGCCGAGATAGTCCGCCGTCGCCGCGGCACGCGCGAGGTGGCGGTCGAGCAGCGCGACAGTGCCGCCGTCGCAGCGCATCGTCTCGATGATGTCGGGCGGGGCGCGGCGGTGGAGGAAGGCGCCCTTGGCGAGGCATTCGCGCCACTCGTCGGCGGCGACGCTGTCGGCGACGATCCCCGCGCCGAGGCCGATCCGTGCGGTGCCGTCGCCAGTCATTACCAAAGTGCGGATTGCGACGTTGAACGCTGCGCTGTCGCCTGAGATATGCCCGATGCTGCCGGTGTAGAGGCCTCGCGGCCCGGCTTCGAGGTCGGCGATGATCTGCATCGCGCGGATCTTCGGGGCACCTGTGATCGAGCCGCACGGGAACAGCGCGCTCAGCACGTCGACCGGGTGTGCCGGCGTCGTCGCGGTGATCGTCGAGGTCATCTGGAGGAGCGTTGGGTAACGCTCGACCGCGAACAGCGCCGGCACCGCGACCGAACCCGGCGCGGCGACGCGCGACAGGTCGTTGCGCAACAGGTCGACGATCATCAGGTTTTCGGCGCGGTTCTTCGGGTCGGCGGCGAGGGCGGCGGCGGCGGCATCGTCGGCGGCGCGGGTCGCGCCGCGCGGCGCGGTCCCCTTCATCGGCCGCGCGGTCAGCGTGCCCTTGTCGAGCGCGAAGAACAGTTCGGGCGACAGGCTGAGCAGCCACGCGCGCCCAGTGTGGACGAGCGCGGCGTACGGCGCGGCGGCGGCGGCGCGGAGGCGGCGGTAGATCGCGAGCGGGTGCCCCGTGACCCCGACCCGCGCGGCGAAAGTCAAATTCGCTTGGTAGATGTCCCCGGCGGCGATCAGCGCGGCGGCTTGGCCGAGCATCGCTGCATAGTCGGCCTCGGCGATCGCGGGGGCGAGCGCGCCGATCCGCGCCGCGCCGTCGCCAAGCAGTGCCGCCGCATCGACCTCCGCCGACTCGGCGAAGTCGCCGAACCACAGCAAAGGCAGCCCGTCGTCTCCTGTTCGCGCGAGCGGGGTGAGGACGGGTTCGAGCGCATAGCCCGACTCGAAGCCGATGAACCCGGCGTACGTGCCGGGCCCACGCAACTGCTCGAGCGCGGGGCGGACATCGGCGGGCGTCGTTGCAATGATCTCGCCACGCAGCCCGGTGAAAATCCGTGCGCTGCCGTCGCGACTGGCGTCGTCGAGGAGGACGAAGGGGCGGGCGGGGTCGAACTCGGGCATCATCGTGCTCATCGCACAGGCTGGCGTTGTCGGCGATGCGGCGCTTTAATATCGCGCAAAGCGGGAGAGGCGGCATGACGTGGGCGACCGATCGGCTCGATGCGATCAAGGCTGGGGTATCAGTCCCGCCGGTCGTCGCGACGCTGCAACTCGGCGGTCTCGATGAATGGGGCGCAAAATGGGTCCGCAAGACGTGGATCCCGAAGCCCGACCTGCTCAACAGCGATGGTTCGCTGTTCGGTGGCTATGTCGCCGCACTTGCCGACCAGATGCTCGCGTTCGCAGCGATGACGGTCGTGCCGGGCGACAGCCTGTTCCGCACGATCAACCTCTCGGTCAACTTCGTCCGCATCGGGCGCGCGGCACCGTTGATGATTGAGGCACGGGTCGTCGCGGTGACTAAGCGCCTGATCACGGTCCGCGTCGAGTTCCGCCGCGATGACGGCGACCTCATTGCCGAAGCGACTGCGCAGCAGATCGTCGAGCCGTTCGGGCGCGGTTGACTCGGTCCGGCAGGCCCCTCATCTCCACGAAATGTCGATGCCCCCGCTGCAAGCCGTGATAATCCCCGTAACCCCGCTCCAGCAGAACTGCACGCTGCTGTGGTGCACGCGCACGATGCTTGGCGCGTTCGTCGATCCGGGCGGCGATCTCGACCGGCTGATGACGGTCGCGGAACAGCACAATGTGACGATCGAGAAGCTGCTCGTGACGCACGGCCATATCGATCATTGCGGCGAGACCGGGGTGCTGCGCGAGCGGCTTGGCGTGCCGATCGAGGGGCCGCATCCCGACGACAAGTTCTGGATCGACATGCACGCCGTGTCGGGGCCGCAATATGGTGTCCCGCTCGCCGCGCCGTTTACGCCCGACCGCTGGCTCGGGGAGGGCGATACCGTGACGGTCGGCGAACTGGTGTTCGAGGTCCACCACTGCCCGGGGCACACGCCAGGGCATGTCGTGTTCCACCACAAGGCGTCGGACCTCGCGATCGTCGGCGACGTCATCTTCCAGGGATCGATCGGGCGGACCGACTTCCCCAAGGGCAATCACGCCGACCTGATCGCCGCGATCACGACGCGGCTGTGGCCGATGGGCGGCGCGACCGCGTTCATCCCGGGACACGGCGCGATGTCGACCTTCGCGGCCGAGCGCCGGTCGAATCCGTACGTCGCGGATACGGTGCTGGCGGGAGCCTGATTGGGCGCGGTCGATCTCAGTCGCCGGGACGTAACCCGGCGCGATTGATCTCGATTACTCGGCATTGTGCCTTAATACGCGCGATCGTTCCAAATATTTTGTCATCCCCGCCTACGCGGGGATGACAAGGAGTGGGCGCTACCCCGCGTGTCCGTACGCGAGCACGATCGCCCAGATGCTCAGCCCGACGAGAACGATCCACGTTCCCACCGCTCCGGCGAGGCGGAACGGGTTCGGCGCGGGGCGGGTCATGCCGAACGCGTGCGAAATGCGGAGCAGGAACAGCAGGATGCCGGTCGAGGCGAGCAATTCGTTGCCCGCGCCGATGCTGGCCTCGATCGCGCCCATTAGGATTAGAATGATCGGGACGAATTCGGCGAAGTTGGCGTGCGCGCGGATACGCCCGAGCAGGACGTCGTTGCCGCCGTCGCCGAGCATGACCTTTTCCGACTGGCGCAACTGGCCGACGCGCAGGGTCAAAACGAAATACAGCAAGCCGCAAAACCCGGCGGTGACGAGTGTGATCATCATTAGCGTGATTTCCCCTTTGTGTCCGTTACCGCTCTTTTTGGCGTGCAACCAAAATCTTCTTACATTGTTGAGACTCCACGACAACCGAAGGAGCTAGACATGGACGAAGACCGCATCGATGGCGCCCTCAAGAAGATGGGCGGCAGCATCAAGGAAGCCGCTGGTAAGCTCATCGGCGACACCAAGATGGAAGCCGAAGGCAAGGCTAAGAAGGCCGAAGGTACCGTGCAGAACACGGTCGGCGGAGCCAAGGACGCGATCCGCGGCGACGCCTAAGCCTTAACAAGTTGCGTTACGCGGCCGTCCCCTTCGCAGGGGGCGGCCGTTTTCGTGTCGGCTGGGCGCGTGCGATCCGTTACGGATTTGAGATTGCGTCTGCGCCACAAATCTCTATGGTCCGCGCCTCGACTGAAACCTTGGCGGTTTTCTCGGACCGCGCGTGCGGTTCGGTGATATCCGCGACTCGCATAAGAAGACAGGTGCCTCGATGGCCGTTCCGAAACGCAAAACTTCGCCCTCGCGCCGCAACATGCGTCGCAGCCACCATGCGCTGACCGCGGTGGTGAGCCAGGAGTGCCCGAACTGCGGCGAGCTCAAGCTTCCGCACAACCTCTGCCCGTCGTGTGGCTTCTACAAGGACCGCGCTGTCCTCGAGATGCAGCCCTGACCTGTCGTCCGATCGGACGGAAATGACCGACCGCCCCGTTATCGCGCTCGACGTCATGGGTGGTGACGGCGGGCCTGCAGTCGTGATCGCTGCTGCTGAAATCGCGCAGGAGCGCTATCCGAAACTGCTTTACCGCTTGTACGGCGGTGAAGAGGCGATCCGCGACCAGCTCAAGCGCAATCCGCGCGTCGCGGCGAACGCGGTCGTTGTTCACAGTGCTGACGTGATTCTCGGCACCGACAAGCCGTCGGCAGCGGTCCGCCGCCAGCGGACGACGTCGATGGGCATGGCGATCGCTGCGATCAAGGCAGGCGAGGCGCAGGCGATGGTTTCGGCCGGCAACACCGGCGCGCTGATGGCAATGGCCAAGCTGACGCTGCGGACGATGGAGGGCATCGACCGCCCCGCGCTCGCCGCGCTGCTGCCGACGCTCAAGAACGATTCGGTCGTCCTCGACCTCGGCGCGAACGTTGAGTGCGATACCGAAAACCTCGTCCAATTCGCCGTGATGGGGGCCGCGTTCGCGCGTACCGTCCTCGGCGTCGAGCGCCCGCGCGTCGCGCTGCTCAACATCGGCGAGGAGGAATTGAAGGGCACCGAGGAGCTCAAGATGGCTGCCGCCTTGCTCCGCGCCGCCGACCTGCCGATGACCTTCACCGGCTTCGTCGAGGGCGACAAGATCGGCGCGGGTGACGTCGACGTCATCGTCACCGACGGCTTCACCGGCAATGTCGCGTTGAAAACCGCCGAAGGCACCGGGCGGCTCGTCACCGGGCTGCTCGCGCAATCTTTCCGCACGTCGTGGCTGACCCAGCTCGGTTACCTGCTGTCCCGTGGAGCCCTTCGGGCGCTCGCGCGGCATCTCGATCCCAACGCGCACAATGGTGCGGTGTTTCTCGGCCTCAATGGACTCGTCGTCAAAAGCCATGGCAGTGCCACGGTTCGCGGTATGGCGCACGCCATCGGCGTCGCGCACGACCTCGTCGCGGGCGATATCACCCGTCGTATCGCGAGCGACCTCGACAATTTCCGCTCGCACCGCCCGGTCGTCGCCGCGAACGACGGCCATGACGCGTCGGTCGCGTGATGGGGTTGGGTCTTACTTTCTTGCCTTCATTCCCGCGAAGGCGGGAACCCATTTTCCGGAGGCGGTTGAAGTGAAACTCAGCGCGTCCAACTACCCGCAGCAACGCTGGGCAGCCTCTGGAAAATGGGTTCCCGCCTTCGCGGGAATGACGACCAAGCAGTTGGGACTATTCGCGCGATGATCCGTCGCTCGGTCATCCTCGGCACCGGCAGCTACCTGCCCGACCGAATCCTGACCAACTCCGACCTCGCTGCGAGCGTCGACACCACCGACGAATGGATCGTCGAGCGCACCGGCATCCGCCAGCGCCACATCGCCGCCGATGGTGAACTGACCTCCGATCTCGGCGCCGCCGCCGCCCGCCGCGCCCTTGCCGCCGCCGGGCTGACTGCCGACGACGTCGACCTGATCGTCGTCGCAACCGCCACCCCCGACCAGACCTTCCCGTCGTGCGCGACGGTCATCCAGCACAAGCTCGGCATGGTCCGCGGCGTCGCCTTCGACGTCGCTGCGGTGTGCTCGGGGTTCCTGTATGCCTTGAGCGTCGCCGACGCGATGCTCGTCACCGGGGCGGCGAACACCGCGCTGGTCATCGGCGCGGAGACGTTTTCACGGCTGCTCGACTGGTCGGACCGCGGCACCTGCGTCCTGTTCGGCGACGGCGCCGGCGCGGTCGTCCTGCGCGCCGAGAACGCTCCAGGCACGAGCGCCGACCGCGGCATCCTCGCGTCGAAGCTCCATTCGGACGGACGCTACAACGACCTGCTCTACGTCGACGGCGGCCCCGGATCGACTGGCACCGTCGGCAAGTTGCGAATGAAGGGGCGCGAGGTCTTCCGCCACGCCGTCACCAATCTCGCCAGCGTGATGACCGAGACGCTCGCCGCCGCCGGCCTTGCCGCGACCGACGTCGCGTGGGTCGTCCCGCACCAGGCCAATCTTCGCATCCTCGAAGGCACCGCGAAGAAGCTCGGATTGCCGATCGAGCGCGTCATCGTCACCGTCGACGGGCATGCAAATACATCGGCGGCATCGGTTCCGCTCGCACTCGACGCCGCCGTTCGTGATGGACGGATTAAACGCGGTGATTTACTGATACTTGAAGCGATGGGTGGTGGCTTTACGTGGGGTGCGGCTGCGGTTCGTTGGTGACAGGGGCATGAGGGGGATGATGGAGATGAGTACGGCGAGCGAAACCAGCGTCCGGGTCCGCGGCGCGGCGCGCGCCAAGTCGACAGCGGGCAGCGTTACCCGTGCCGACCTATGCGAAGCGGTTCACCGCGAGCTCGGTCTTGCGCGGAGTGAATCGTCCGATCTCGTCGAACAGGTGCTCGACCAAATCTGCAAGACGCTTATCGACGGGACCAACGTCAAGGTGTCGTCGTTCGGCAGCTTCGTGCTGCGGAACAAAGGTCAGCGGATCGGGCGCAACCCCAAGACCGGCGAGGAAGTGCCGATCGAGCCGCGCACCGTCCTGACCTTCCGCCCAAGTCAACTCCTCCGCGCGCGGATCAACGGCGGCGTCGATCCGGGTCCCGAGGCCGACGACGCCGAACCCGCCGACTAATGGCGTCGAGCGAACCCGCATACCGGACGATCAGCGAGGTCGCCGAACAGATCGGCGTCCCGCAACACGTGCTTCGGTTCTGGGAGACGCGATTCCCGCAGATCCAGCCGCTCAAGCGCGGCGGCAACCGGCGGTACTATCGCCCGCAGGACATCGCGCTGCTGACGCGGATCAACCGCCTGCTGCATACCGACGGCTATACCATCAAGGGCGTGCAGAAGCTGCTCGACGATGGCGCGGCACCCGTGGCGGATGCGGGCGCGGCACCGAAGGTTGCGGCGCGGCGGGTAGCGGTGCCGCTAGCTCCGACACCGGTTTCCGATACCAGCAAACCCCGCGACGCGAGCCTGCTCGTTGCGATCCGCGCCCGGCTTGCAGCGGCGCTCGCCGAAGCGCGCGCACTTTGATCACACACTTTCCCCTCCCCTCCCCTGAAGGGGAGGGGACGTTTTCGTGAAAACCATCGCGGTCTTCTCGGTCAAGGGCGGAGTTGGCAAGACTGCGTGTGCGGTCAATCTCGCCTATGCCGCCGCGACGCAATCAGCGCGGCGGACATTGTTGTGGGACCTCGACGGACAGGGGGCTGCGACTTTCACGCTGCGGCTCGCGGCGAAGCCCGGGACCTCGGCGCGCAAGCTGTTCGCTGCCGACGCCGAGCTCGACGCGCTGATCCAACCAAGCGCGTACCCGAACCTCGACGTGCTCCCCGCCGACAAGTCGCTGCGCCACCTCGACCGGCTGATCGCCGAGGACGGTGCACGCAGCCTCAAGAAGATGTTGAAAAGCTTCGATCGCGATTACGACCGCGTCATCCTCGACTGCCCGCCGGGGCTGACCGAGCTTGCCGAGCAGGCGTTCCGCGCCGCCGACCTGCTCGTCGTGCCGCTGCTGCCATCGCCGTTGTCCGAACGCGCGTACGACCAGCTCGTCGCGCATCTCGGCAAGCATCACCGCAAGGGGCCCGCGCTGGTTCCGGTGTGGACGATGGTCGACCGGCGGCGCGCGCTCCACAAGGCGACGGTCGATGCGTTCCCCGACCGCGTCGCGATCCCGTACGCGGTCGAGATCGAGGCGATGGCGGTCCACCAGGCCCCAGTCGCGGCGACCGCGCCGAACGGGCTCGCCGCGCGCGGTTTCAACAAATTATGGGCTGAAGTCGAAGCGGCGCTGCGCTAACGGCGAACGAACCGGGGGGATGACGACATGACGACCGAACTGACGCTGCTCGCGTGGACGATCGTTCTCGCGGTCGTTTACATCATCGCGTTCGACGTCGTCCGCACCGGTCAGTACGGCACGAAATGGAATATGGGGCCGCGCGACGCGGCGATGCCGCCGCTGTCCCCGGTCGCCGAGCGCCTCGGTCGCGCTCAGGCGAACCTGTTCGAAACATTGCCGTTGTTCATCGGCGCGGTGCTGATCGCGCACGCCGCCGGAATCCATACGTCGCGGACCGTTCTCGGGGCCGAGCTTTATTTCTGGGGACGGGTGATCTATCTGCCGCTCTACGCCTTCGGGGTGCCGGTGGTCCGTTCGCTGGTCTGGCTGGTCAGCGTCGCGGGTCTCGCGCTGATCCTGATCGCGGTGCTGTAGCGCGATGACGATCCGCGCGGGAGTCGGCGGCTGGACCTTCGAGCCGTGGCGCGGGGTGTTCTATCCCAAGGGGTTGCCGCATTCGCGCGAACTCGAATTCGCCAGCCGCGCGCTGACGACGATCGAGGTCAACGGCACCTTCTACGGCTCGATGTCGCCCGCGACCTACGCCAAGTGGCACGCCGAAACCCCCGATAACTTCGTCTTTTCTCTCAAGGCCCCGCGCTTCGCGGTCAACCGCCGCGAGCTCGCCGGGGCGGGCGAATCGATCGAGCGCTTCTTCACCACCGGGGTCGACGAGCTCGGCGACAAGCTCGGCCCGATCCTGTGGCAGTTCGCTGCGACCAAGCGCTTCGAAGCCGAAGACTTCGCCGCGTTCGTCAAGCTGTTACCCGCCAAGCTCGGGTCGCGCCGCCTTCGCCACGTGCTCGAACCGCGCCATGAAAGCTTCCGCGATCCGGCGTTCTTTGCGATGGCGCGCGATGCCGGAGTGGCGGTCGTCTTCGCCGACGCGCACGCCTACCCGATGTTCGACGAGGCGACCGCCGACTTCACCTATGCGCGGCTCCAGAACGGCGAGGACGACGAACCCCTCGGCTACCCCGACGCCGCGCTCGACGGCTGGGCCGAGCAGGCCCGGCACTGGGGTGAGGGCGGGCGCGACGCGTTCGTCTACTTCATCCACGGCGGGAAGGTCCGTGCCCCGGCGGCGGCGAAGGCGCTGCTTGAACGGCTGTAAGCGAAGGGGTGAACGGGCGCCGCTTTCTCCTCCCCTCCCCTTCAGGGGAGGGGCCGGGGGTGGGGGAGTAGCCACGAGCCGTACTTCCGAAAAAGCCCCACCCCCGGGCCGGCGCAAGAGCGCCGTCTCTCGCCCCTCCCCTGAAGGGGAGGGGAGGAGGGAGGGCGTGACCCCCCAAAAGGGGGGAGGGGACGGAGCGCTTTCGGCCTTGTCGCCCAACGGCTTACCTGCAACTTTGACCGCGTAATCGAACAAGGCGCGCCGGTAATGCAACGACTGATCTCGGCTATGACCGCCGCGCTCCTCATCGCCGGACCCGCCGTCGCGAAGCCCGCGACCGACCGCGTCGGGCACCTGCTCGGCGAACTCGCCGACGCCCCCGGGCCGTCGGGGTTCGAGGAGGCGGTACGCGCGGTGATGGTCCGCGAACTGCGTCCGCTGAGCGACACGATCACCTATGACGGGATCGGCTCGGTCATCGCCAGGCAGGGCAGCAGCGGCCCGAAGATCATGCTCGACGCGCATATGGACGAGCTCGGCGGGGTCGTCCGGCGGGCGACGCCCGGCGGCTTTCTGTCGATGCAGATGCTCGGCGGCTGGCTCGACCAGGCGCTCGTCGACCAGCGCTGGGTGATCATCGGCAGCAAGGGGCCGGTCAAGGCGGTCACCGGCATCCGCGATATCCACGTCGTCCCCGCCGACGAACGCGGCAAGGTGTTCCCGCGCGAAAGCCTGTACCTCGACGTCGGCGCGCGCAACGCCGCCGAGGTCGCGGCGCTCGGCATCGGCCCCGGCGACCCCGTCGTCCCCGACGCGCCGTTCGAGGTGATGGCGGGCGGCGACCGCTATCTCGGCAAGGCGTGGGACGACCGCGTCGGCTGCGCGGTGGTGATCGAGGCGCTGCGGCGGCTCCGCGCGCAGGGCCACCCGAACCAATTGTTCGTCGCGGCGACGGTGCAGGAGGAGGTAGGCTTGCGCGGCGCACGGACCGCGGCCGACCTGATCAAGCCCGACATCGGCATCGCGATCGAGGGCGGCATCACCGGCGACAGCATCGGCCGCAACCCCGAGGAGACGCAGGCGGTACTCGGCGGCGGCCCGGGGATGTTCCTGTATGATTCGAGCACGATCCCCAACCGCAGGCTGGTGGCGCTGGTCGACCGCGTCGCGGCGGAGGCGAACATCCCGCTCCAGCACGATCTGGTGCAGGGCTACGGCGACGATTCGGCGGCGATCCAGGCGACGAACGGGGGTGTGCCGACGGTCAACCTCGTCGTCGTCGCGCGCTACACCCACGCGCATAACGGGATTATCGACCGGGGGGATTTCGATCGGATGGTGACGCTGGTCGTCGGGGTAATCGGGAAGCTCGATGCGGCTGAGGTCGCGCGGCTGCGGTCGTTCGAGCCGTAGGTCAGATCGGGACGGCCATTCCGCACACATGCGTCATCCCCGCGAAGGCGGGGACCCATCACCACTAAACGTTGGGGTGATGGGTCCCCGCCTTCGCGGGGATGACGAATTCTTGAGGGCGGATGCGCTTCCCAACCCCAGCCGCACTACGGCTTCCCCGTAAACAACGCCTTCGCTAGCGTGACATGCACCCCCTTGTTGTGGTCGACCAACTCGGTGACCTCGACATCGCCCGCGACGCTGATCAGCATGTACGCATCGTCGCGGCTCATGTGGCGCGCGCTCACGAGGAAATCGATCATGTTGCGCAGCGCCTTGCGCGTCGCGTTCGACAGGTCGTCGTCGAAGCCCATTGCGATGTAGTGCGTCGGCGTTTCGGCGCGCGGGTAGGGCGACAGCTCGTGCTTGTGGAGGACGAAGGTCAGCGTGCCGACGAGCGAGGTTTCGAGCGCGGTGATGTCGACCTCGCCGTTGCCCTGCCCGGCGTGGCCGTCGCCGATCTCGAACAGCGCCCCCTTGGCGTGGACCGGGAGGTAGAGCGTCGTCCCCGCGACGAGCGAACGGTCGTCCATGTTGCCGCCGTTGATCGTCGGCGGGGCGCTGTCGTAGCGGCCGAACGCGGGCGGCGGGGCGACGCCCATGCTGCCGAAGAACGGGTGGAGCGGGACCTCGATGCCGGGGCCGAAGTTCGCCACCATCCGCTTTTTGTCGAGCGCGATGATCTTGATCCGCGAGTAAGGGAAGTCGTCCGTAAGGAACCCTGCGCCGTAGCGGAAGGCGTTGTACGCGTAGGGGATCGCGAGCTCGACCTTGTCGATGCGGATTTCGAGCGTGTCGCCCGGCTCGGCCCCCTCGATCGCGACCGGGCCGGTGAGGATGTGGCCGCCGGGGCCGCGGTCCTTGACCTCGTCGAACACCTTGCGAAGGCTCGGCTCGACCGCGTCGGGGGCGACCCCGGCCTTTTCGAGCGCGGTCGGGCTGCTCGTGAGCAGTGTCTTGAACACGACGGTATCGCCCGACTTGATCCGCAGCACCGGCTTGGCGGCGGCATCGTAATTGCCCCACGCAACGGTCTGCGGGGTCGCATCGAGGGTGAAGGTCGCCGCGCCCGAGGCGGTTGCGGTTCCGGCGAGCAACAGCGCCGCCAGGCTTCGCCACATCATCTGGATCATCCCTCGATCGCCGCTCACTTGAGCGCCTTGATGCCGTAATCGATTGTCGAGAGATAGCGCGGCGGGCGGCGTGCCTGCGCAGCCTGCTCATAGGCATAGCCGTAGCGGAGCAGCGCCGCGTCGCTCCACGCCGCGCCGATGAACGACAGCCCGACGGGCAGGCCGTTCGCCAGCCCCATCGGCACGGTCAGATGCGGATAGCCCGCGACCGCCGGGGGCGACCCCGCGCCGCCGCCGGCGAAATGGTCGCCGAGCACCGGGTCGATCAGCCATGACGGCCCGAGCGTCGGCGCGACGAGGACCGAAACCTTGTTGTCGGCGAGTAATTTGTCGATCCCCTCAGGCCCGGCGAGGCGGTGCGCGTCGGCCTCGGCCTTGCGGTACTCTGGGTCGGCGAGGCCCTTGGTCTTCTCCGCCTCCTCGAACAATTCCTGCCCGAACAGCGGCATTTCGACGACGGCGTGCGCGGTATTGAATGCGATCAGGTCGGCGAGCGCCCGGCTCGGCACGTCGGTGGCCTTAGTCGACGCGAGGTAGCTCGCCATGTCGGCCTTCAATTCGGTCATCAGCACGATCTGTTCGAGATGGCCGATTTCCGCGTCGTTGTCGTGCAGCGGCTTGGTGATTTCGACGAGGACCGCACCCGCTTGGCGCAACTTCGCCAGCGCTGCGTCGAACGCGACGTCGGTCGCCGCGTGGAAGCCGGCCGCGTAGCGCAGGACGCCGACGCGGACGCCCTTGAGCGCATCGGGGCGCAGGCGGCTTGCGAAGTCGGTGCCGATCGCGTCGGCGCGCGCGGTCGCGGGGTCGGCGGGGTCGCGTCCCGCCATCGCGCCGAACAGCAGCGCCGCGTCGGTAACGCTGCGCGCCATCGGACCGGGCGTGTCCTGGCTGTGGCTGATCGGCACGACATAGGTCCGCGAGATCGCGCCGACGGTCGGCTTTAACCCAACCAGCCCGTTGATCGCCGCCGGGCACGTGACCGAGCCGTCGGTCTCGGTCCCGACCGCGGCGGCGGCGAGGCTCGCGGCGGCGGCGGCCCCCGATCCCGCGCTCGACCCGCAGGTGTTGCGGTCGAACGCATACGGGTTGCGCGCTTGCCCGCCGACCGCGCTCCAGCCGCTGATCGAGTGCGTCGACCGGATGTTCGCCCATTCGGACAGGTTGGTCTTGCCGAGGATGATCGCCCCGCTCGCGCGCAGTTTCGCCACCAGCGGCGCGTCGCGGCCGGGCATGTTCTTCGCCAGCGCGAGCGACCCCGCCGTCGTCGGCATCGGGTCGGCGCTCTCGATGTTGTCCTTGATCAGGATCGGCACCCCGGCGAGCGCGCCCTGCGGCTTGCCCGCCCGCCGCGCCGCGTCGGCGGCCTGTGCCTGGCTCGCGGCGAGCGGGTTGAGCGCGATGACGGCGTGCAGCTTGGGATTGAGCGCCACGATCCGCGCACGGTACAGCCGCACCAGCTCGACCGACGTCACCTTGCCCGCGGCAAGATCGGCCTCGATCTGGACGACCGACTTCTCGGTGACATCATACGCCGCGGCGGGCAGGGCGGCGGCGAGCATTACGCCGCCGGCAATGAGTGCGCGCAGGTTCATCGACATCTCCCAAGGCTTCGTCTTGCCGTGAGGAGCGCCGCGCGCATGCCCATTGCCTGCCCCCCTGACGGCGGCGATCGTCATGCGGCAATGCCCGCCTGCCAAGCGCAAAATCGTCGCAGGCGGCGCGAACTCAGCGGTCGACCGACACCCGGTAGACCATGACGTGCCGGTACGGGTGAGCCGGATCGACCCGCGCCGAGACGAACTTCGGCTGGTTTGGCGCGTCGGGAAACTTCTGCGGCTCGAGCGCGATGCCGTCGCCCATCCGGTACAGATGACCGTGCTTGCCGACATAGGTGCCATCGAGGAAATTGCCGGTGTAGAATTGCACCCCGGGCTCGGTACTCAGCATGTCGAGCGTCCGCCCCGACGCCGGATCGTGGAGCCGCGCCAGCAGCTTGGGCTCGGCGGTCAGCCCGGCATCGATCGCAAAATTATGGTCATAGCCCTGGCCGAAGCGCATCTGCTGGTCGCGTCCGTCGCGCAGTCCTTCGGCGATCAGGCGCGGCTTGCGGAAGTCGAACACCGTTCCCGCGACGGGCATCAGTGCGCCGGTCGGGATCAGGCTCGCGTTGACCGGAGTGATCGCCGACGCCGGGATCGTCAGGACATGCTGCGACGTTCCCTGCGGCGCGCCTTCGCCCGCAAGGTTGAAGATGCCGTGGTTGGTCATGTTGACGATCGTTGGCTTGTCGGTCGTCGCGGCGAAGGTGATCGTCAGCGCCCCCGCCTCGTCGAGCGCGTACGTCGTCGTGACGTCGAGGTTGCCCGGGTATCCCGACTCACCGTCGGGGCTGCGGTGGGTCAGGACGACGCTCGCGACTGTGCCGCTGGTGATCTTTGCGACGTGCCACGCGACCTTGTCGAAGCCCTTGCCGCCGCCGTGGAGCGAGTTGGTCTTGTCGTTGAGCGGGAGTTGGTACGTCTTGCCGTCGAGGACGAAGCGCCCTCCCGCGATCCGGTTGGCGTAGCGCCCGACCGTCACCGCGAAGTAATTCGGGTGGTCGACGTACGATGCGAGCGCGTCATAGCCGAGGACGATGTCGGCGAGCTTGCCGTTGCGATCTGGCGCGAGCAGCCCCTGGAGCGTCGCGCCATAGGTCAGCACCCGCGCGCTGACGCCCTTGGCATTGGTCAGCATGATCAGCTCGATCGGCGTGCCGTCGGCGAGCGTGCCCGCGGGCGCGCGCTGCGCCTCGACCGCCCCAGCGGCGACTGACAGGGAGAGCGCGGCGGCGATGGCCCCAAACGAGAGGGCGTGCTTCGCTTGCAAATTCCGCATATCATCTCCCGCGCGGCGCGAGCGTTCGGCGTTGACGCTCTGGCCGACGCTATATAGTCGGACAATTGGATCAGCGGCAAGATCGACCCGGAGAAGGTCGCAGGCCCGCAAACTTGGAGGGGAAAGACATGGCGCTTCCGGTCACCACGGCGGGCGCAACCGCGACGAGCGACGCGGCGTCAGGCATGACGACATCGAGCGGCGCGACGATCAATCCGCGCCCGATCCTGACATTGCTTGCCAGCCTGTTCTTCATGTGGGGCTTCATCACCGTCATCAACAATACGCTGCTGCCGCACCTGCGCGCCGTGTTCGACCTCAATTACACCCAGACGACGTTGATCGAGAGCGTCTGGTTCATCGCCTATTTCTTCGCCTCGATCCCGTCGGCCAAGCTGATCGAGCGCGTCGGCTATCAGCGCGCGATGGTCATCGGCCTCGGCATGATGGCGGCGGGCGCACTCGTCATGGTCCCCGCCGCGCGGATTCCCTCGTACGGCGTGACGCTGTTCGCGCTGTTCGTCATCGCCAGCGGCATTACGCTGCTCCAGGTCGCGGCGAACCCGTACGTCGCGGTCGTCGGCCCGCCCGAAACCGCGTCGTCGCGGCTTAATCTGGTGCAGGCGTTCAACTCGGCGGGGGCGACGCTCGCCCCGTTGTTCGGCGGCTACCTGATCCTCGGGCGCTCGACTTCGGGCACCGCCGCGGCGGGGAGCACCGCGGTCCTGACCCAGGCCGAGCGGATCGCCGATGCGCATGCGGTGGTGCTGCCGTATCTCATCGTCGCGGGCATTCTCGTCGTCCTCGCGGTCGTTATTGCGCGCTTCCCGCTCCCCGCGATGGGCACCGCGACCCAGCGCTCGGGCAAGGAGGCGCGGCGCGGCCAGTCGCTCTGGGCGCACCGCAACCTCGTCTTCGGCATCCCGGCGATCTTCATCTACCTGATTGCTGAGATCGGCGTCGCCAACCTGTTCATCAACTTCGTCAGCCAGCCCGAGATCGGCAACCTGACCCACGAGCAGGCGTCGCACTACCTGTTCCTGCTGTGGGGCGGGATGATGGTCGGGCGGCTCGTCGGCAGCGCGGTGATGCGCACCATCCCCGCCGAAAAGGTCCTCGCCTTCGCCAGCACCGGGGCGTTCGTCGTGATGATCGTCGCGACCTTCACGACCGGCCATGTCGCGATGTGGGCGCTGATCTCGGTCGGGCTGTTCCACTCGATCATGTTCCCGACGATCTTCACCCTCGGCATCCGCGGCCTCGGCCCACTGACCGAGGAGGGCTCGGGCCTGCTGATCATGGCGATCGCGGGCGGCGCGCTGGTTATCGTGCAGGGGTGGCTGGCGGATACATATGGATTGCAGAACTCGTTCCTGCTGACGGCGGCGTGCGAGTTGTATGTGCTGTTCTATGCGGTGTGGGGGGCGCGGGTGACGGCCGCGCTGCCGGAGCCGGTGGTGGGGGTTTAGCCTCCTTATCCTCCCCTCCCCTTCAGGGGAGGGGCCGGGGGTGGGGGAGTCACCCCAAACACCACAGGCCGTAACTTCCTCACCCCCGGGCCACGCCAAGCGGCGCGTCTCTCGCTCCTCCCTTGAAGGGGAGGGGAAGCAGCTAGCCCTCGTCCCCCAGCCGGCTGATATCGTCGAGCGCCAGATCCACCAGCACCCGCATCGCCCTGCTCGCGTCGCCCGCATCCCCCGCGGCGATTGCCTCATACACCCGGCGGTGGTCGGGGATCGGGTTTCGCGGCAGCGCGCGGGCGCGTTGTTTGAAGACCGTGGTCCAGTTGACCGCCGCGCCGATGCTCGAGCTCAACACGATCAGCGCGTCGTTCTTCGTCGCGGCGAGGATGGCGGTGTGGAAGTCGCGGTCGGCGGCGCGGCCGAGGTCGCTCGCGAGCGTGTGGCGCGACATGGCGGCAAGCGCCTCCTTGATCAACTTGAGGTCGCCCCGGTCGCGGCGCTCGGCGGCAAGGGCGGCGGCGGCGGGCTCGACGATCGCGCGGAGTTCGAACAGGTTGCGGATGAAGCGCATGTCGGGATCGCCGGTGAACGCCCATGCCAGCACGTCGGGGTCGAGCAGGTTCCAGCGGTTGCGCGGCAAGACGCTCGTCCCGGCCTTGGGGCGGCTTTCGACGAGCCCCTTGGCGGTGAGGACCTGCACCGCCTCGCGGTATGCGCTGCGCGAGACGTCGAGCTCGCCCGAGAACGCGACTTCGCCCGGAAGGCGGTCGCCGGGGGCGTAATGGCCCGAGACGATGGCGACGCCGAGCTTGTGCGCGATCGCGCCGTGCAGGCGGCGCCCGGTGCCGCGCGGGCTGCGGACCGCGTCGTCGGCGGCAGTCGGGCTCGCCAAATCGGTTCCGACGACAGCATCATCGGTGGTCAGGTTGGTCGAAGCATCACCGATGCTGAGGTCCTGCGCGCTGTCGGTGCCGGCGTTGACCGCGTCGGCGGGGACTGTGCTGACGGGGGCATTGCGGGCAGGGCCGTCGCTGGCGAGATCGGCGGGCGGCTTGGCCACGGATCGGCTCCCTTCGCTCGGGCTGGCAGGTTTCGATGCGACCGTGCGGCGAGAAATCTTGCCTTCGCGGGCCGCGGACCTTATTGTCGGACTATTAAATCTCAATCCGTCAGGTGACAATATGGCTTCGGCATCCTTTCGCTCGATCGCCGCCGATAGTGGTGAGCCCGTCGGCCCCGAATATCACGTCGACGGTCCCGCAGAAGTCGCCGCCGCGTGCGCCGTCGCCGACGCCGCGTTCGACGCCTACCGCGAGACCGGCACCGCCGAGCGCGCCACCTTCCTCCGCCGCATCGCGACCGAGATCGAGGGCCTCGGCGACGCGCTGATCGTCCAGGCGATGCTCGAAAGCGGCCTGCCGCGTCCCCGGCTCGAGGGTGAGCGCGGGCGCACCGTCGGCCAGCTCCGCCTGTTCGCCGGTGTCGTCGAGCGCGGCGGTTGGCTCGGGTTGCGGATCGACCCCGCGCTCCCCGACCGCGCGCCGCTGCCGCGCCCCGACCTACGCCTCCGCATGATCCCGGTCGGCCCCGTCGCGGTGTTCGGCGCGAGCAACTTCCCGCTCGCCTTCTCAACCGCGGGCGGCGACACCGCGTCGGCACTCGCAAGCGGCTGCACCGTCGTCGTCAAGGGCCACCCGGCGCACCCGGGCACCGGCGCGATGGTCGCGGGCGCGATCGCTGCCGCGGTCGCCGCGTGCGGCCTGCCCGAGGGCGTGTTCTCGCACCTCCAGGGGCCCGGCACCGCGCTCGGGACGGCGCTCGTCCAGGACCCGCGCATCGCCGCGGTCGGCTTCACCGGCTCGCGCACCGGCGGCCTCGCGCTCGTCCGTCTCGCACAGGCCCGCACCGTACCGATCCCGGTCTATGCCGAGATGAGCAGCGTCAATCCGGTCGTGCTGTTCCCCGCGGCGCTGGCGGCGCGCGGCGCGGCGCTCGGCACCGCGTTCGTCGGTTCGCTGACGATGGGCGCGGGGCAGTTCTGCACCAACCCCGGCCTCGTGCTGGCGATCCCCGGACCCGGCCTAGACGCGTTCGAGGCGGCGGCGCGGACCGCGATGGCGGCGGCGAGCGCGGCGACGATGCTCACCCCCGGCATCCACGCCGCGTACGAGCAGGGCGTCGCGCACCTGCTCGCCCACGACAATGTCGAGACGCTCGCGCAGGGCGCGTTGGGTGAGGGCGCGAGCCGTGGCCGTGCGGCGCTGTTCGCCACGGGTGCGCCCGACTTCCTGAGCGACGAAAGCCTTGGCCACGAGGTCTTCGGCGCAGCATCACTCGTCGTCCGCTGCGCCGACGAGGCTGAACTCGCGAAGGTTCTCGCGACGACCGAGGGCCAGCTCACCGCGACGCTGCAGATGGACGCCGACGACGTGCCGATGGCCGCGCGCCTTTTGCCCGTTTTGGAGCGCAAGGCAGGCCGAATCCTCGCCAATGGCTGGCCGACCGGGGTCGAAGTTGCCCACGCGATGGTCCACGGCGGGCCGTTCCCGGCGACGTCGGACGGGCGCACGACCTCGGTCGGCAGCCTCGCGATCGACCGCTTCCTCCGCCCGGTGTGCTACCAGAACCTCGCCGCCGAGCTGCTTCCGGCGGTGTTGCGCGACGACGGCGCGGCGGCGTTTCCGCGCTTGATCGACGGCGTTGCGGCATAGACGCATGACGTTGCGCCTCCTCCAGCATCGCAGCGCCAACGGCACCCGGTCGGTGATCGCCGCGACCGACGCCGGTGCCGCGTTCGTCACCGGCGTCGACACGGTGCGCGCGCTGGCGACGAGGGCGATTGCCGCCGGGGTCGACCTCGCCGCGATGGTCGCGACGTGCGGCACCGGCGCGGCGGTCGATATCGTTGCGGCGCTCGCGGCTGGCGAGTTGCTCGCGCCGATCGACCATGACGACCCGGCGCATCTGCTGATGACCGGGACCGGGCTGACGCATCTCGGTTCGGCCGAGGGGCGCGACCAGATGCACCGCGCGGCGGCGGCAGCGACGACCCAGACCGATTCTATGCGGATGTTCCTCGAAGGCGTCGAGGGCGGCAAGCCCGCGCCCGGCGAGACCGGGCAACAGCCCGAATGGTTCTTCAAGGGCGACGGCACGACCCTCGTCGGACCGGGCGGGGACCTGACCTCGCCGTCGTTCGCGCAGGACGGCAGCGAGGAGCCCGAGCTTGCGGGGATCTATTTGATCGGCCCCGACGGCACCCCGTTCCGCCTCGGCATCGCGCTGGCGAACGAGTTCAGCGACCATGTTACCGAGCGGCACAATTACCTGTGGCTGGCACATTCGAAGCTGCGCCCGGCGGCGCTCGGCCCCGAACTTCTCGTCGGCCCACCCCCCGCCAGCGTCGCGGGAACCAGCCGGATCGTCCGCGATGGCGCGGTGCTGTGGGAAAAGCCGTTCCTCAGCGGCGAAGCGAACATGTCGCACAGCATCGCCAACCTCGAAGCGCACCACTTCAAATACCCACTGTTCCGCCGCCCTGGCGACGTCCACGTCCACTTCTTCGGCACCGCGACGCTGTCGTTCGCCGACGGGATGCGGACGCAGGCGGGCGACACATTCGAGATCGAGGCACCGCCATTCACCCTTCCGCTGCGTAACCGCCTTGCGGTCGCCGACACTGCCGCCGACACTGCCGTCTACGTGCTGTGACCGGTGCGCCGATCCGCCTCGCCGTCGTCGGCCTCGGCAAGATCGCGCACGACCAGCACCTCCCCGCGATTGCCGCCAATTCCTCGCTCGACCTCGCGGCGACGGTCAGCCCACATCACGGCGGCGTCGCCACGACGCCGCATTTCGCGAGCCTCGGCGACCTGCTCGCGGACGGACCGGCGATCGACGCGGTCGTCATCTGCATCCCGCCGCAGGTGCGCTACGATCTCGCGGCGCAGGCGCTGGCGCGGGGGCTCCACGTCTTCCTCGAAAAGCCTCCCGGCGCGACGGTCGCCGAGGTCGCGGCACTGTCCAATCAGGCGCAGGCGTCGGGGGTGACGCTGTTCGCCGGCTGGCATTCGCGCTTCGCGCCTGGGGTCGAGCCGGCGCGCGAATGGCTGTCGGGAAAGCGGCTCGACCGCGTTGCGATCGTCTGGCGCGAGGATGTCCGCGTCTGGCATCCGGGACAGGCGTGGATCTGGGAGCCCGGCGGTCTCGGTGTGTTCGATCCGGGGATCAACGCGCTGTCGATCGCGACGCATATCCTGCCGCACGCCTTCTTCCTGACCGCCGCGACGCTGTCGATCCCGGCGAATCGCGCCGCGCCGATCGCCGCCGACCTGGTGTTCCGCGACACCGCCGGCACCGCGATCACGATGGACCTCGATTTCCGCCAGACCGGTCCGCAAAGCTGGGACATCACCGTCGATACCGACGGCGGCACGCTGACCTTGTCGTCGGGCGGCGCGGTGCTGCACCTGCCCGACGCGATCGTCGCACATGACGAGCGCGAATATCCCGGGCTATACGCGCGCTTCGTCGACCTGATCCGCGACTGCCGCAGGGAGGTAGACACGCGCCCGCTCCAGCTCGTCGCCGACGCATTCCTTCGTGGCAGACAACAGATTGTCGAGGCATTCGATGACTAAGGCACTGATCCTACGCGTATTGGCTGGGATGCTGGCGACGGCGTCCGCGCCGGTCTTCCATGCCCAGACCGCCGAGCCAGTGCCGCCGACCGCCGAGCTGACGATCCACGCCGACCAGCCCGGCCCGGTATTCAGCCGCCAGATCTTCTCGCAGTTCGCCGAGCATCTCGGCACCGGCATATACGGCGGGCTCTGGGTCGGGCCGAAGTCGAAGATCAAGAACACCCGCGGCTTCCGCAACGACGTCGTCGGCGCGCTGCGCGACCTCGCGGTGCCGGTCGTCCGCTGGCCCGGCGGGTGCTTCGCCGACGAATATCACTGGCGGGAGGGCGTCGGCCCGAGCGCCAAGCGCCCGGTCAAGATCAACACCAACTGGGGCGGCGTTACCGAGCCGAACGCGGTCGGCACGCATGAATTCATGGACCTCGCCGAACAGATCGGCGCCGACGTCTATATCTCGGGCAATGTCGGCAGCGGCTCGCCGCAGGAAATGGCCGAGTGGGTCGAATATATGACCTCGCCCGCCGGCAGCCTCGCCGACGAACGCGCGCGCAACGGCCACAAGGCCCCGTGGAAGGTCGCGTATTTCGGGATCGGCAACGAACTGTGGGGCTGCGGCGGCAACATGCGCCCCGAATACGCCGCCGACGTCACCCGGCGCTACGCGACGTATATCAAGACCCCTGCCGGCACGACGATCCAGAAGATCGCCAGCGGCGCGAACACCGACGACTATGCGTGGACCGGGGTGATGATGCGCGAGGCGGCGAAGCAGGTCGATGCGGTGTCGCTGCATTATTATACCGTCCCCGGCTGCTGCGGCTGGCCGCCGAAGGCCTCGGCGACCAAATTCGACGAGGCCGGCTGGGCCGAGACGCTGTCCGACACCGGGCGGATGGACGAGCTGATCACCAAACATAGCGCCGAGATGGACAAGACCGATCCGGCGAAGAAGACGTGGCTCGCGGTCGATGAATGGGGGACGTGGTACGCGCCCGAGCCGGGCACGAACCCGGGGTTCCTCCAGCAGCAGAACTCGCTGCGTGATGCGCTCGTCGCCGCGGTCAACTTCAATATTTTCGCCAAGCATGCCGACCGCGTTCGGCTGACCGCGATCGCGCAGATGGTCAACGTCCTCCAGACGATGATCATGACGAAGGACGACAAGATGGTCCTGACGCCGACGTACCATGTCTTCGCGATGTACAAGGCGTACATGGGCGCGACGGTGCTGCCGCTCGAGTTGAAGTCGCCGTGGTACGCCAAGGACCGCTGGACGATGCCCGCGGTCAGCGCTTCGGCGGTGCGCGACACCAGCGGCGTCGTCCATGTCGGGCTCGCCAACCTCGACCCCAATCGCGCAACGACGGTGAGCGTGCGGCTGCCGGGGCTCGCCGCAACGACGGTCGGCGGGCGCATCCTGACCGCGCCGGAGATGACCGCGATCAACACCTTCGACCGCCCGGACGCGGTCAAGCCGGCGGCGTTCACCGGGGCCGCGCTGGCGGGAGATGGGCTGCGCGTGACGCTGCCGCCGAAATCGGTGGTGATGCTGGATCTGAAGTAGCGAGCGCCCTGCATCCCCTCCCCCTCAGGGGAGGGGCGAGAGACACGCCGCTTGGCGTGGCCGGGGGTGGGGCTCTCACAAGCTCAGTGATCGCGGTTACTGCCCACCCCCGGCCGTTCCCCTAAAGGGGAGGGGAGGAGAAGTGCGCATCGTCCCAAAACGACAAAAGCCCCCGCGCGAACGGAGGCTTATTGGGTCGATCCCAACATCGGCAGTGAAGAAACTGGCTCCCCGGGTAGGATTCGAACCTACGACATTTCGATTAACAGTCGAACGCTCTACCGCTGAGCTACCAGGGAACGGAGCAGCGGCTATAGCGATGCCGGTTCGGCGTAACAACCCCTGTCGGCGCTTCGCCGGACGATGGTAGCGGTTAGTTTTCGAACTGCTCGGTAAAGATGCGGTCGTCGAGGGCGTGGCCGGGGTCGAACAGCAGGTCGAGCGTGACGCTGCGGTCGCTGACGATCCGGACCGAGGCGACGTCGCGGACCTCGAGCTGGTCGGCGACCGCGCTGACCGGGCGTTTCTCGCTCTCGAGAATGCGGATCTCGATGAGCGATGCTTGCGGCAGCAGCGCGCCGCGCCAGCGCCGCGGGCGGAACGGGCTGATCGGGGTCAGCGCGAGCAAATCGGCCTGAAGCGGGAGGATCGGGCCGTTCGCCGACAGGTTGTACGCGGTCGACCCTGCCGGGGTCGCGACAAGGACGCCGTCGCACGACAATTCGGGCATCCGCACTTTGCCGTCGACGCTGATCTCGAGTTTGGCCGCCTGCCGCGTCTCGCGGAGCAGCGACACCTCGTTGATCGCAGGCGAGATCGTCATCGCGCCGCCGACGGTTCGCGCCTCCATTGACAGCGGGTGCAGCGCGAAGGCGCGTGCGTCGGTCAGGCGACGCGGCAGGTCGTCGACGCGGAACTCGTTCATCAGGAAGCCGACCGAGCCAAGGTTCATGCCGAACACCGGGCGCGGCTGGCGGGCGTTGAGCGCGGCGTGGAGAACCTGGAGGAGGAACCCGTCGCCGCCCAATGCCACGACGACCTCGGCATCGCGGATCGCAGTCCAGTCGTACAGCGGGCGGAGCAGCGCTTCCGCGGCGTGCGCCTGCGCGGTCGGCGAGACCAGCAGCGCCATCCGCGAGATCATCCGCCGGTGACGCTCATGTGGCGGGCGACGGCGGGGGCGCGGGCGGTGCGGTCGATGACGAAATCATGGCCCTTCGGCTTGCGCGAGATCGCCTCGTCGAGCGCGGCGTCGAGGACGGTGTTATCTTCGGTCGCCCGCAACACCGCGCGAAGGTCGGCGGCGTCGTCCTGACCGAGGCAAAGGAACAGTTGCCCGGTCGCGGTGAGGCGGACGCGGTTGCAGCCCTCGCAGAAATTATGCGTCAGCGGGGTAATGAAACCAAGGCGTTGCCCGGTCTCGACGATGCGGACGTAGCGAGCCGGGCCGCCGGTCTGGTCGATCAGGTCGATCAGCGTGTGGCGGGTTTCGAGGTCGCGGCGGACCGCCTTCAAGGGCAGGTACCGGTCGGCGCGGTCCTCGTCGATCGCACCGAGCGGCATCGTCTCGATGAGGACGAGGTCGTGCCCGTTGGCGGCGGTCCATGCCAACATCGTGTCGATTTCGTCGTCGTTCAAACCCTTCAGCGCGACCATGTTGATCTTGACGTGGAGCCCCGCTTCCTTCGCCGCGGCGATGCCGTCGAGGACCTGCTCAAGGCGTCCCCAGCGAGTGATCCGGGCGAATTTCGCGGGGTCCAATGTGTCGAGGCTGACGTTGATCCGGCGCACCCCGGCGGCGAACAAGTCGCTGGCGAACTTGCGTAATTGTGAGCCGTTGGTGGTTAGCGTGATCTCGTCGAGGTCACCGCTGGCGACGTGGCGAGACAGCCTCGCGATGAGGTCGACGACACCGCGGCGGACGAGCGGCTCGCCGCCGGTGAGGCGCAGTTTGCGGGTGCCGCGACGGACGAATGCGGTGGCGATCCGGTCGATTTCCTCGAGGCTGAGCACCTCGCTTTTCGGCAAAAACGTCATGTTTTCAGACATGCAATAGACGCAGCGGAAGTCGCAGCGGTCGGTGACCGAGATGCGGAGATAGTCGACGGTTCGGCCGAAGGGGTCGATCAGCGGGAGCATCCGCACCAAGTGGGCTTGGGTTAGGGTTAAGTCCAGTCTGCTGCGCGATTACAGCGCGCGCACGAGTATCCGCACGACGCCGATCCATGCCGCATCACCGACGACGAGCTGGCGCGCGCCGGGCTCGAGCGGGAGGAGCTGGAGCTTCTTGCCCTCGGTCCCAACCAGCCGCCCGAAGGCGAAGCGCCCGGCGGCGCGCGGCACGAGGATGTCGCGGTTGAGCGCGGACGCGAAATCCTTCGCCGCGAGCTTTTCGAGCCAGACCGAATCGCCGTTGCGGTAATCGCCCTGCGCGATCTCGACGATCATCCCGACGTAATCGCCCTGCGGCGCGGGGGGCAGCAGCGCGGTCGCGCGGCGCGGCGGGATCGCGCCCTCGGCGGTGAGGACGGCGGTGACGGGGACGTCGACGCGGTCGGGCAACGTGACCAGATCGGCGGCTGCAACCCCAAGCGCGGCGGCGATACGGTTGAGCCAGCCGACCGATACGGTTCGCATGCCGGTTTCGAGGCGGCCGATCGTCTGCGCCGTCGTCGGCGGCTCGCACGCGGCGGCGACTTCGTGGAGGGTCATGCGCTTGGCTTTGCGGACCTCGCGGATACGGGTGATCACGAGTATCTCCTGAACCTGTAGGGTTTGCCTCTGTCCTACAGATGAACGGCTATGGCAAGACTGATTCGCCCGAGTCGCCGTACTCGCTGCAGGGAGAATGTCATGCCGAAGCCCGCCCGCCGCCAAGTCGCCAAGCCGGTTCGTCCTCCCAAGGCTTTGGGGACGATGTCGCAGCTTCCTGCGCCCGGCCCGAACCGCCTGTTCGCCGAAGCGCGATTACCGCCGTCGGCGATCGTCGACCGCGCGCGGGTGACCGTCAACCTCGCCGAATCGCCGCTCGGCTGGCTCGTCCGCCGCGGCATGGTCACCGCGCGCCAGTTCGAGGCGGGCGAAAAACTGCGCGGCGACTTCATGCGCGCGAGCCTCGCGCCGCGGACGACGATGAGCTGGGACGCCGGGGCATCGTCGCGCGGCGCGCGCGGCGCGCCCGACATGCTCGACGCGTCGAGCGCGCAGATCGCGGCGAAGGCGCGCTTCGAGTCGGCGGTGACCGCTGTCGGCGGGGGGCTGTCCGACGTGTTGTGGCGGGTGGTGTGCAGCGGCGACGGGCTCGAGACGGTCGAGAAGGCGCTCGGCTGGCCGGCGCGCGCGGGGAAGGTCGTACTCCTCCTCGCACTCGACCGGCTGGGGGATCATTATCAGCTGCGGTGATGGCAGTGTCCGCTCCGTCTCGCCCGGCGACGCTGAGAGGGTAGCGGGGGGCAGAAAGGCAGCAGTCGCACGAAGATAGCGCCGCAACAGTCCTACAACCTGTAGGAAACAAACCCTACAGGTTGTAGGAAACAAACCCTACAGGTAAAAACATCTTGACAAGCGAACCGCTGAAGTGTAGTCTTCAGGAATGCTGCAAAACTCCGCCCACCGGCAACCCGGTGGGCGTTTTGCGTTTTACCCGAAGGGAAGATCGATGAAGCAGCCGGTAATAAGCTCGCAAGATACAGCGCGGGAGACCCCGGTCGCGCGCCGCGTCGGCCCGGTGATCGACGCCGACCGGCGCGACCTTTTCATCGCCGCGTTGCGCGATTGCGGCGCAGTCAGCGTCGCGGCCGACCGTGCCGGGGCGTCGCGCTTCGCCTTCCGCCGGGCGCGCGATCACCACCCCGATTTCGCCGTCGCGTGGGACACCGCGCTCGGTCGCGTGCCCGCGCTCGCGGTCGACCCGGTCAAGCTCGAGAAGGCGTTGTTCAAGCGGCTGCTGAACGGGGTCAAACGGCGGACGATCTACCAGGGCAAGGTCGTCGACATCTACCGCGTCTTCAACGATCCACTCGCGTTCAAATTCCTCGTGGCGCTGCTGTGGGAGAAATATGCCGGGCACGCCGCCGACGCGCCCGAGCCGATCGAGCTGATGACCCGCGAGGCGTTCCTCGCAGCGATCGCGATCCGGCCGCGGACGATCGAGCAAAGCGCGGTCGAGCAGGGCGCGATCAGACAGCGTGCGATCGAGCAGGGTGCGTTGGAGCAGAATACACTGGAGCAGGGTGCGGCTTAAAGGCGGCCACTCTCTTTTCGTGATCCCCGCCTGCGCGGGGATCACGAGAGTAAGGGGGAAGGCGCAACGAATGCCACGTTGCTGCAACCCAACCCCTCTCCCAGACCTGCCTCTATAGGCAATCGACGCCGCGCCCTCGACCCGCCACGACGCCCATGCGGACACTGGGGGTTCGCAACGGGAGCGCTATATGGGCCTTGCAGTGAAATCGATCGTCGCGCTCGCGGCGATACTCGGCGCAAGCGCCCCGGCGGCGGCGTATTCGACGCGCTACGAGGTCCAGCATTATCCGCAGGCATACACGCGGACGGTCAACCAGGCGCTCGGCACGCATGTCGAGACGTACACCGACGGCAGCGTCGTCACGCTCGGCTTTGGCGTCACGCCGTCGCCGTCGCTGTCGATCACCGCGGTCCAAGGTGGCCCGATCGGCTTCTTCATCGAGGATCTTTATCAGTTCGACGTCGCGATCCAGCCGACGACGGCGGCGGCGCAGGCGTTCTTCGTCAACCTCGGGCTCCACCCGTCGCACGTCAAAATCGGCGAGGCGACCGGGCATATCACGCTCGCGGCGTCGAAGGTGTTTGGCTCGAATCTAGATGCATCCGTCGCGCAAGGCCGCGGCGGAAGCGTCTTCGAGGTGAATTGCGACAGTGGCGTCGGGGCACAGTGCGGGCGGACCGCATATCACACGTCGCTGTTTACCGACCTTGCGCAGTTCAATCCGTACATCTGCACCACCGGGCCGTGCGGCGCTGTGCCGTTCGGGACGCCGATCACACTCAGTTACACGATGGAGTCAGTCTTCAGCCTCAACGCCGGGGCCGGGGCGCACGCCTCGCTGCTGATCGACCCGACGATTTCACTCGACGCCGACACGCTGGCGAGCTTCGGACTGACGGCGGCCGATTTCACGATCACCCCCGAGGCCGGGTTCGGCAATACCGCGGTTGCGGGAGGCGTGCCGGAACCGGCGGCGTGGGTGCTGTTGGTGGCGGGCTTCGGGTTTGTCGGGGGCGCGATGCGCATGCGGGGGCAGGGGGTAGTTGCCTAACGGGGACGACGGTGATGGAATGACGGTCCGCGCTCACCAACCTCACCGTTCACCATTCAGAACTTACCACTCAGAGCTTAGCGTTTACCGCTGCCCCGCACGGCGCATCGGCATCGCGTCGATCGTCGCTTCGAGCATCGCCGCAGGCACCGGCTTGGCCGATCGCATCGCGACATGCCCATCCTTCCCGATCAGCACCACCGCGAACCGCCCGGACGGCAGCGCATAGCGTCGCTCGAGCGCACTCGCGGTGTCGTCGGCTCCGGTCACCGACGTCCCAACCACCTCGACCACGCTGATATCGCGATCGACCGCGCCCTGCTGCCAACCAGCGAGCGCGCGGCGCTGTAGCGCGAGTTGCGGATCACTATCGGCAGGCGCGGCGACAATGAGAACGCGGCGCTGGTCGCGAAGTGCCGCGACCGACGCGGCATCGGCCGGCATCGAAGCGCCGAGCAACGCGGCTCCGAGCAGGGAGGCGGCGAGTGGCGCGGCAACGGCAATCGGCTGTTTCATGCTCCACACAACGCGCGAGCGACACGACTTGTTCTGCCGGTTTCGCCGCAGCGGCACCGGCGCATCCAATCCTGAAAGGAGCGCGGAATGACCGACGATCTCCGATCGCCGTGGCGGCAGTTTATCGAACAGGACCCCGTCGACGCCGCCAAGTCGATCGAGCGCCTCCCGATCGAGCAGCTCGTCGCGCTGGGTTCGGCACCGCATCTTATCGCCCACTCGGGGCAGCTGCCGCCCGGCGGTGACTGGACGACATGGCTGATCCTCGCCGGGCGCGGCTTCGGCAAGACATGGGCGGGGGCGGCGTGGGTCGACGCCTGCGCACGCTCGGTCAAGGGCGCGCGGATCGCATTGGTCGGGGCGACGCTCAACGATGCGCGCGCCGTAATGGTCGAGGGCGATGCCGGGGTGCTCGCAGTGGCACGGCGGCGGCCGAAGTTCGAGCCGGCGCGGCGGCTGCTGACGTGGAAGAACGGATCGACCGCATCGTTGTTCGGCGCGGCCGAGCCCGACTCGCTGCGCGGGCCGTCGTTCCACTTCGCATGGGGCGACGAGGCGGCGAAGTGGGACCGTGCCGCCGATGCGCTGAGCAATCTCCGGCTGGCGCTGCGGCTGGGAGCGTCGCCGCGGCTGCTGCTGACGACGACGCCGCGCCCGCTGCCGTGGCTCAAGACGATGGCTGCGGGGACCCCCGGGGTCGTCGTGACGCGCGGGCGGACGGTCGACAACCGCGCCAACCTCGCGCCGTCGTTCCTTGACGGAGTGATGCGCGACTATGGCGGGACGCGGCTCGGGCGGCAGGAACTGCAGGGCGAGATCATCGACGACCTCGACGGCGCGCTATGGACGCGCGGCGGGATCGAGGCGTGCCGTGTCGGGATCGTGCCGCGGCTGACGCGGACGGTGATCGCGGTCGACCCGCCGGCGTCGCAGACCGGCGACGCGTGCGGCATCGTCGTCGTCGCTTTGGGGGCGGACGGCCACGGCTATGTGATTGCCGACCGCTCGGTCGAGCATGCGGCGCCCGAGGTGTGGGCGCGCGCGGTCGTCGCGGCGGCGGACGATTTCACCGCCGACCTGATCGTCGCCGAGGTCAACAACGGCGGCGAGATGGTCGCATCGGTGCTGCGGATGGTCGACAAGACGCTGCCGATCAAGCCGGTCCACGCCGCGCGCGGCAAGGTCGCCCGCGCCGAGCCGGTGTCGGTGCTGTACGTCCAGGGCAAGGTCCACCACGCAGGCGCATTTCCCGAGCTCGAGGACGAATTGTGCGGGTTGATGACCGGCGGCGGTTATGCGGGGCCGGGGCGCTCGCCCGACCGGGCGGATGCATTGGTGTGGGCGGTGAGCGAGCTGCTGCTCGGCAAATCTCCGAGGATGCCGAGCGTGCGCAGCCTCTGACTTACCGCCCCTCCCCTTCAGGGGAGGGGCGAGAGACGGCGCGCTTGCGCCGGCCCGGGGGTGGGGCAGCCACACGCTCGGTGCTCGCGGCGACTGCCCCACCCCCGACCCCTCCCCTGAAGGGGAGGGAAGCAAAAAGGGAGAACCATATGAATCTCAATCCCTTCGGCCGCAAGTCGCGGTCCGCCCAGTCGCGTCCGGCCCCCGCACGCCCGCCGGGAATCTTCCCCGAACTGTCGCGGGCGAGCTGGGGCACCAATCTCGGCGCGACGCGGTCGTACGAGGCGCTCGCCCGCGACGCCTATGTCCGCAACCCGATCGCCCAGCGCGCGGTGCGGATCGTCGCCGAGGGCGCGGCGGGGGCTCCCGTGCTGAGCTCACCGCCCGGGCATCCGGCGATCGCGCTGCTCGACGGTGGCGAGCCGGGGCCGCACCTGATCGAGACCGTCGCGGCGAACCTGCTGCTCCACGGCAATGCGTATATCGAGGTCGGGCTCGGCGCGAAGGGGCTGCCGGTCGCGCTGTATTCGCTGCGCCCCGAGCGGGTCACGGTCGAGCCCGACGCGAGCGGCTGGCCGGTCGGCTACCTGTACCGCGCGGGCACGACGCTCCAGCGCTTCCCGGCGGTGACGGTCGGCGCGGGGTCGCAGGAGGGGCGGCCGGGGCTGCTCCATATTCGCAGCTTCCATCCGCTCGACGACCATTACGGCCTCGGCTGCCTCGGCGCGTCGGCGGCGGCGGTCGAGACGCACAACGCCGCGAGCACGTGGAACAAGGCGCTGCTCGACAATGCCGCGCGGCCGTCGGGAGCGCTGGTCTACGATCCCGGCGACGGCGCGACGCTGTCGGCGGAGCAGTTCGACCGGTTGAAGGCCGAGATGGAGGCGGGGTTCGCCGGGGCGATGAACGCCGGGCGGCCGATGCTGCTCGACGGCGGGCTCAAATGGCAGGCCCTGTCGATGACCCCCGCCGAGATGGACTTCGCTCGCACCCGCGACACCGCCAGCCGCGAGATCGCGCTGGCGTTCGGGGTGCCGCCGATGCTGCTCGGCCTGTCGGGCGACAACGCCTTCGCCAATTACCGCGAGGCGAACATCGCGCTGTGGCGGCTGACGCTGCTGCCGCTGACGTCGCGCATCCTCGGCTCGATCGCGACCTACCTCGGCGACTGGTGGCCGGGGCTGGGCCTGACCGTCGACCGCGACGCGATCCCGGCGCTGTCGGCCGACCGCGAGCGGCTGTGGAGCCAGGTGTCGGCGGCGAATTTCCTCACCGACGACGAGAAACGTTCACTTCTGGGATTGGAGGCACGGCCATGACGATGCTCGCTGGACTGATCGCACAAGCCGAAGGGCAGGGGGCCGACCTCGTCACCCTGCGCGCGCTGATCGAGGAGGCCAGCGAGGCCGGGGCGGCGCGCGCGCTGGCGAGCATCTGCCTCCACGACGACCGCGCCGTCGCCGACATCGTCGAACTCCGCCAGCTGATCCAAGGCTGGCGCGACGCCAAGCGCTCGGCAGTGTCGGCGGTGGTGACATGGGCGGCACGCGCACTGGTCGCAGCACTGCTCGTGGGGATCGCGGCGAAGCTCGGGATGACGGGGATGATGTTCCGGTGAGCGCCCCGCTGACCCGCCTCGCTGGATACGCGAGTGTCTTCGGCGTGCCCGATGCCGGGGGGGACGTCGTCGAGCGCGGTGCGTTTGCCCGGGCGATCGGGTCGAGCGTGCCATTGCTGTGGCAGCACGATGCGAACACCCCGATCGGCCTTGTCGACCGCATTGCCGAGGATGCGCGGGGCCTGCGGATCATCGCCAGCGTCGAGGACACGCGAACCGGGCGCGATGCGCTCGCGCTGCTGGCCGCTCGCGCACTGACCGGCCTGTCGTTCGGCTACCGCGTCCGCGCCAGCCGCCCGACGCGCGGCGGCCGCATCCTCACCGACCTCGAGCTGATCGAGGTCAGCCTCGTCACCTTCCCGATGCAGCGCCTTGCGCGTGTGCACGCAATTTCCCCCGCCGCGCGCACCGGCACGCTTTCCAACCAGGAGAACCTCGCATGACCTTCACAACCAGCTACGAGACCAAGGCCGATCCGCTCGACGCGAGCTTCACTGCCGTCGCCGCGGTCGTGCCCGATCCCGAAATCGCCGCGCTGCGCAGCGACATCGACAAACTCAGCGCGCGCCTCACCCGGCCCGCACTCAGCAGCGCACTGACCGGCACCAAGGCCGATCCCGCGCGCGCCGCGTTCACCGATCGCTACCTCCGCAAGGGCCTCGACGCCGGCGCACCCGAATTGAAGTCGCTGTCGATCGGCGTCCCCGGTGACGGCGGAGTCGCGGTGCCGAACGAGATCGACACCGTCATCGACGATACGTTGAAGACGATCTCGCCGATCCGCGGAATCGCCTCGGTCGTCCAGGTCGGCTCGGCGAACTACCGCAAGCTGATCGCGGTCGGCGGCGTCGCCTCGGGCTGGGCGGGCGAGGTCGCGGCACGGCCGTCGACGGGGACCCCGAACTTCGTCGAAGTCGTGCCGCCGATGGGCGAGCTGTACGCCAACCCGTCGGCGAGCCAGGCGATGCTCGACGACGCGATGTTCGACGTCGAGACGTGGCTCGCGAGCGAAATCTCGACCGAGTTCGCCCGCGCCGAGAGCGTCGCCTTCGTCACCGGGTCCGGCGTCGCGCAGCCCAAGGGCTATCTCAGCTACCCCGCCACCGCCGCCGACGACACGACG
Organism: Polymorphobacter sp. PAMC 29334; assembly: GCF_019431245.1. Taxonomy (NCBI): domain Bacteria; kingdom Pseudomonadati; phylum Pseudomonadota; class Alphaproteobacteria; order Sphingomonadales; family Sphingosinicellaceae; genus Polymorphobacter; species Polymorphobacter sp. PAMC 29334. The sequence goes on from NZ_CP080243.1 coordinate 1,846,900, forward strand.
CGGCCGTTCGCGACGCTCCAGTATCTGCCGACCGGCGTCGCGGGCAATTTCGCCGCGACCAACCCGCAGGACCGGATCATCGACCTCGTCCACGCGCTGCGCCCGCCGTATCGCCAGGGCGCGGTCTTCGTGATGAATTCGACGACGCTCGCCCGCGTCCGCAAGATGAAGGACAACACCGGGGCGTTCATCTGGCAGCCGTCGCTGTCGGCCGAACAGCCGGCGACGCTCCTCGGCTATCCGGTGATCGACGCGGAGGCGATGCCCGACATCGCCGCCGACAGTCTGTCGATCGCCTTCGGCAACTTCAAGGCGGGCTATCTGATCACCGAGCGCAATACGACGGGCCTGCTCCGCGATCCGTACAGCAACAAGCCCTACGTCCAATTCTACGCCAGCCGCCGCGTCGGCGGGGCGGTGATCAACTCGGAGGCGATCAAGCTGCTCAAGTTCGCCGCCGCCTGACGCTCCAGCCAGGCTGAGCCGCGACCGCGCCGCGCGGGGGTTCGATCCCTCCGTGCGGCGCCTTTGTTTCAGGACATTTACAAGGAGCCGTGCCGATGGCGATCATTTCCGCCTCGATCGAGGCGAACGGCTGGGTGCTGCTCGTGACGCTAACCGGTGGCCCGAGCGCCGCGGGTGACTTCTCGCAATATCTGCTCGATCCGAACGGCACGCCGCGGCTCGTCGTGACGACCACCGCCCCGGGCTTTGCGCTGAGCGGCGGCGTCGCAATCGCCGTCTCGGCCACGCGCAGTCTGATCGCGACCAAGCCGCTGCGGTTACCGGTCCAAGCGACCGCGGCAGGCGCGCGATCGGCCAAGACCCCCGACGAGGCCAGTCTCGGCGGCGGCCAAATTAGGATCCGCATCGCGCTGTCGCAGCACGTCTACGCGACCGATACCGGGCTGACGCTGACCGCGCTGGCGGGCTGGCGGACGGGAGAAGCGGCGGCGACAATTGCCGTGACCAACAACTCGACGATCGCCGCGCCGTCGCCGATCGTGCGCTGGGCAGACGTGCCGTACCAGCATATCTCGAACAGCCGCGCGATCGACCTCGAGGTCGTCGCTTTCTCGCACCATCCCAAGGGCTTCGCGCCGATCGCTGGAGTCAAGTTCACCGCCACCGACGGCATCAACACCGCGACCGGCTGGGCGACCTCGCTGACGTCCTCGCCGAAATACGGGGCGGGCGGCACAGGGGTTCCGGCCCGCGTCTACCGCGTCACGATCGACGGCGGCACCGCGACCCCGGCGGCGCTGACCGAGGGGCTGATTCGCTGCGATTTCAAGGCCTTCCCGTGGATCGGCACAGCGCGCGCGAGCGATACGACCGACACCGCGTTCGCGGCGGTGGCGTCGACCGGTACCCTGTCGATGGCGAGCCTGACGACCGCTGGGATGGCCCCCGCGGCGCAGACCCCGTTCGTTATCGCCTATGATCCGAACGGGACGTGGCTGCCGGTCCTCTACGTCTATGTCCAGCCGAACACCTGGGTCGGGACCGGCTCGATCGCGTCGAATGTCCTGACGGTTGCGACGACGACCTCGGGCGCGGTCGCGATCGGCACCAAGATCAGCGGCGTCGGCGTTACCGCGGGCTGCACCGTGATCTCCGGCAGCGGGTCGACATGGGCCGTCTCGACCACCGCCGCCGTGGCGACGATCGCGCTTCAGGGCGGCGGCACCTCGAACAACAACATCGTCACCGTCAGCGCCAACGCCCTGACCGCCGCGAACGGCACCTGCGCCGATGCATACACCACCGCGCGCAACGCACTCAAAATCCAGAACCGCATCGTCGCCGCGCGCAACGGCCAGGTGGCGAGTGCGATCGGCGCGACCGACGGCATGGTCATCCGCGTCAAGGCGGGCAGCTACGCCGGTCTCGGCGCGACCGCCGTCGCCAGCGGCATCACGACGAACTATACGTGGGAGATCGTCGAAGGCGACCCCGCCGACGCCAACCCGCGCGTCAACGTCGTCGTCGCACAGGGGGCGGGGGGCAGCACGCGGTCGACGCGATGCCAGTTTCGCAACATGACCGTCGTCGGCGCGACCGCGGCGGTTCCGTTCAACGCGACTACGTACGGCTGGCTCGACAATGTCGAGGTCCGCGGCGCGGTCGGTTTCGAGTCCAACACCGTCCAGATTTTCGGTAACGCGACGAACGCTTTCTGGACGAACCTGCGGTTTTGGAAGCTCGGCAGCTATTTCTCAGGTCAACTCTGCCGAAACGCGGAAGTCGTCAGCGGCATCGCCGGGATCACCGTGCTCAACTGCGCCCGGCTGCCGGGATCGAGCGGCGGCGGAACGGCGGCACCGGGGTCGACCGTCGACCCGCTCGGCGCGACCCAGGACATCATCATCGCGGGCAACGACTTCCGCTACGTCAAAAGCGCGCCGGTCTGGGCGATCGGATTCACCGTCAATGCCAATGCCGGCGCGACCGCGCTCGGAACGACCTACAGCGTGTTCAATCGACAAGTCTTCGCCAATAATGTCTGCGAGAGTTAAGGCGCATCGGCGGCGATGTTCACCGTTGCCGGCGAGAATAACACCGTCGTCGCGACCTATTCGATCGTCGAGGGAAATACGCTCGCCGGGGACCGGGTCAACTGGCTGTACGACGACCTCAACCTCGGCACGATCGCGGCGAACGACACCGACAGCAACATCATGTTCTGCAATCGGGTCGCGAACAACGCCTACGACCAGCACGCGATTAAATGCGACTTCTACAACGACGGTTATGTCGCCTCGCAGCGTGGCGGGACCTCGCTTTATGGTTTCGACCTTGCGACCTCGCGCAACAAGGCGAAGGGCGTCGGCGCCGAACTGACGACCGGCGGCAACGTCTACCACTGCATCACCGCGGGGACGACCGCGACGACGAGCGGGCCGAGTGGGACCGCGGCCGACATCACCGACGGCACCGTCCACTGGGCGTGGTTCGCGACCGAGGTCCGCCAGCACGGCTATCGGCCGAACGCGATCCGCGGCTGGTCGGCGCTGTACGGCGTCGGCATGACCGACAACGTCATCCTGCGCGGCAACATCAACCCCGAGTTCCTCCACGAGTTCGAGGGTCTCAACACGCCCAACTATACCATCGACACCGGTGTCGCAGCCGACCCGAAATACACGCTCGACAAGTCGGGCACCGACATCGCGGGAGCGCGCTACGACCCGGCGAACACCGGCGGTGGCGATTACAAGCCGCTCGCCGGTTCGCCGCTGATCGGCCGGACGTTGTTGTCGGCAAACATCGACGTCGACCAACGCGGCGTTGCCCGCCCGCTCTTGTTCGCCACCGGCGCGGTACAGAACGACGTCACGGTCGCCGTCGCGCTCGTCCCCGCCGCTGCGCGCGAGGCCAGCCTCGCGTCGGTGACCGCGCTGGGGATCGCGATCGCGGTCGTCCCGGTGTCGACCGCGGTGACGACGCGCGCGAGTCCGTCGGCAACTGGCTGGGCGGCAGTTCTGGCCGCCGCGTCGGTGACGATGATGACACGCGCCATAAGCAGCGTCGCCGCCTGGGCCGGGCCCCTCGCTCCCGGCAACGCCCGGTCCGTCACCGCCGCGAGTGTTGTCGTCATCGGCGTCATCGCGCCCGCCGCGCTCGCCCCCGGCAACTGCCGCAACGCCGTCACCGACCGCACGCTGCCGATAATGTTGCCCGGCAGCGCCGCGCCGTCCGAGCGGACGCTGATCGTCTCCGGCGACTTCCGGCTCGAGATCGTCACCGCCGACTGAGTTCTCCACCACTTCGCCAAAAGGATATCCGCATGAAGTTCTCGAGCACCCAGGTTCTCGACGGCGCGCTCGCCGTCGTCCGCACCGCCACCCGCATGATCGCGGTCAGCGGCCAGCCCGCGACCTACGCCGCCGCCGATACCGGCCGCCTGTCCGAAGCCGCGCTGACCACCGCCGACTTCACCCTCGCCGCCGGCGATATCTCCGGGCGCAAGGTGACGATCGCCGCCAAGTCGGGCCTGTCGGTCATCGCGCCCGGCACCGCCGACCATATCGCGCTGCTCGATCCGGTCAGTGCGACGTTGCTCTACGTCACGACCTGCCCGGCGCAGGCACTCGTTGCGGGCGGCACGGTGAGCCTCGCCAGCTGGCAGATCGAGATCAACCAGCCGGTCTGATCCTGCTTCTTCCCTCCCCGTCGGGGAGGGAAGCCTCTCATCGATGGAGACATGACCGTGGGGATCTTCCTGAAGGATCCGGCCGCGCGGCTCGACTATGCCGTCGACTGGTCGATCAACGTTCTCAACGGCGCGACGATCGCGGCGAGCGACTGGCACGTCACTCCCGACGAGCCGGGCGGCGTCGCCGTCGGTAGCACCGTCACCGCGCCCACCCGCACCGGCGCGACGCTCGACGGCGGGGTGCCGGGGCACGTCTACCGCATCGCCAACCGCATCGTCCTGACCGACGGCCGCGCCGACGAACGCGCGCTCGCCGTCCGCATCGAGGTCCGGTGATGGGCGACATCCTGCCGCCCGTCGTCGCTCCGGTCGCGATCGAGGAAGCGAAGGCGTTTCTCCGCGTCGACGGGTCGAGCGAGGACGCGCTGATCGCCGGCTTCATCCGCGCCGCGAGCGGACTCGCCGAGGCGTTCACCGGCCAGGCGCTGATCGTCCGCGACGTCGCCGAGACCGCATTGATCACCCCGACGTGGCAACGCCTCAAGACCGCGCCGTGCGTCGCGATCACCGGCGTCGACGCGGTCGGCGGGGCAACCACCGGCCCGGCGTACGAGAGCGATATCGACCTGTCGGGCAACGGCTGGATCCGCGTCATCGACCCGCGCGGCGCATTGCGCGTCACCGTCCGCTACCGGGCGGGGCTCGCCGCCGACTGGAACGGCATCCCCGAGCCGTTGCGGCTGGGGATCGTCCGCCTCGTCTCGCACTTCCACGCGCACCGCGACGCCCCCGACGCGGGCGGACCACCCGCCGCCGTCGCTGCCTTGTGGCGGCCGTGGCGCCGCCTCCGGCTCGGCTGAGGAGAAAGACATGATCGCCGAATTCACCGGCTCGCTCCGCGACAGCGTCGCGATCGAGCATTGGACCCCCGCGCCCGACGACAGCGGCGGCGACGCGGGGGCGTGGAGCTCCGCCGGCTCAGCATGGGCCGCGCTCGTGCCGACCGACGTCGTCGCCACCAGCAGCATCGTCGGCGAGCGCCGGATCACCCGCTCGCGCTACCGCCTCACGCTGCGCGTCGGTTCGGGCGCCGGGGTGACGAGCCGCTTCCGCTGGCGCGATCGCATCCTCGTCGTCCTCCGCGTCGAGCCCGATCCGCGCACCCCCGACCGGCTGACGCTGCTCGTCGAGGACCGGACATGATCGCCGCGACCCTGCTCGACCAGCTCGCCGCAATCGCCGAGGCGCAGGTCCGCGCGATCCTGCTCGACCGCGCCGTCACCGAACTTCCCGGCGTCGTCGCCTCGATCGACCCGAACGGCATCCGCCTGACCGCGCCGCATCTGTTCGCCCGCGCGTGGGGCAGCCGCCACGCCGCGCGCGACCCGTGGCTGGCGCTGTTCACCCGGAGGACGCGATGAGCGCGAGCCTTGCCGTCCAGTCGCTGATCGTCGCCGCTTTGCGGGGCGCACCGGGCCTTGCGACGCTCACCGGGGTGTTCGACGGCGTCGCCCCCGATGCGATCGCGCCGTACCTCACCGTCGGCGCCGACAGCATGGCCGACTGGAGCCACCAGACCGGCACTGGGCACGAGCATGCGGTTCGCCTCGCCTTGTGGGACGACCGCCCCGGCACCGCGCGGGTCAAGGTGCTCGCCGCCGCCGCCGAAACCGCGGTCCGCGCGCTGGCGGGCAGCCGCGACGCCACCCGCATCGCCGGCGTCGCCTTCGTCCGCACCGTTTTCGTCAAGGACCCCGGTGGCTGGACGCAGGCGGCGATCGACTTCCGCATCCGCACCGAACAACTTTAAGGAGACACATCATGGCCGCCGAAAAGGGCAGCGCATTCCTGTTGAAGGTCGGCGACGGCGCGAGCGCGCCGGTCTTCACGACGATCGCCGGCATGCGGACGACGCAGCTGACGATCAACTCCGACACCGTCGTCATCACCAACAAGGGCTCGGGCGGTTGGCGCGAACTGCTGTCGGGCGCGGGCTTCCGCTCGGTCTCGCTGTCGGGCGCAGGCGTATTCAACGGCTCGGCCGCCGAGGCGCGGATCAAGGCGAACGCGCTCGGCGGCGTCCTCGACGACTATCAGGTCCGCTTCGAGAGCGGCGAGCGGATGACTGGGAAATTCCTCGTCACCCGGCTCGACTATGCCGGCGATTTCAACGGCGAGCGCAGCTACACCGTCGCGCTCGAGTCCTCGGGCAACGTGGTGACGGCATGAGCGTCGCCAATGTGTTGCGCGGCGAAGCCTCGCTCGTTTTGGGCGGGGTCGAGCGCATCTTCCGCCCGACGTTCGCCGCGTTGGTCGCCGCCGAGGGCGAGATCGGGCCGCTGTTCGCCGCGGTCGAACGCGCCGCAGCCGGGCACCTCAAGCTCGACGAGTTGGTCGCCTTATTGTGGCACACGCTCAGCCCCGACAGCGGGCCGCTGACGCGCGAAAAGTTCGCCGATGCGATCGTCGAGATCGGGCTGGCGGCGGTCACGCCGGTCCTCAAGACGCTGCTGACGCAAGTCCTGCAGGGGCGATGACCTTCGCTTCAGCTGCCACCACGGCGGCGCGGGTCGCGGCGGTGCTCGGCTGGAGCCCGGCGACGTTCTGGGCGGCGACCCCCGCCGACCTTCGCGCCGCGCTCGGCCTCGATCTTGCCCCGACTGCCGCCGCCGCTCCCGATCTCGCCCGCTTGATGGAGACCTTCCCCGATGGACCAACAGCTCGATAGTCTCGTCATCGGCATCCGCGCCGACACCAGCGGCTTCGCCCGTGACGTCGCCGACATCAAGGGCCAGCTCGACGGCCCGCTCGCCAGCGGGGCCGACCACGCCGGCAAGGCGATCGAATCCGCGCTCGCCAGGGCGGTCAAGACCGGTAGCCTCGGCTTCGACGATCTGCGCAAGGTTGCGCTGTCGACCCTCGCCGAGATCGCCGCGAGTGCGATCAAGACCGACCTCACCGGCCTGTTCGGCGGCTCGTCAAGCGGCGGAGGGGGCATCCTGTCGTCGCTCGCCAGCGCGGCGGGGTCGCTGTTCGGCGGTGCCCCCGGGCGCGCGACCGGCGGCCCGGTGACGGGAGGCAGCGCGTATCTCGTCGGCGAGCGCGGCCCCGAATTGTTCGTCCCCACCACCGCCGGGCGCATCGGGACGGGGGGCGGGCAGGGCGGCCCGGTCAGCATCACCGTCAATGTCGCCGCCCCGCGCGACGCCGCGCCCGCGATGATGCAGCGGACCGGGGCGCAGGTCGCGCGCGCGGTACGCCAAGCGCTCGATCGGGCCGACGGATGATGCGCCACTGGCTCGCCACCCCCGCCGACCAGCAGCGCCGCGACTGGCTCAAGCGCTTCGACGCGCGCTTCTGGACGGTCGATTTCCCGCGTCCGATGATGGCCGCCGCGACGACCCCCGCACCGCGATCGATCCGGGTCGACCTCAATTTCCTGCGGAGCAACGACCTCGCCGGGCTGATCTGGGAGTCGGCCGATCGCTTCGACCACCCGTTGCTCAGCTACGCCACCGACCGCGACTATCGCGGGCTGGTGCTCAGCTTCCGCTGGCAGTCGAGCGGGACGATGCCGCTCGACGCGGTCAACGGCCCGACGCTGACGATCGAGGGGCGCGACGCGGCGGGCAACTTTCGCGGCTGGTACGTCCGGCTGTGGAACTACGCCGTCGGCAGTCCGACCGACGCGGTCGTCATGCTCGACTTCGATGCGCTGAGCAGCGGGTTTCTCCTCCCCGGCGAGGCCGACCCGGTGTTCGCCGGGGACATCGACCGGCTGTTCGTCTCGCTCGCCCCGGCTGCCTACACCGGAGTCGATGCGCCGCTGCCGAATGCGGTCGACGCGTCGGTGACGCTGTCGGAGATTGCCTGCGACGGGCCGCATTCGACGATCGCGATCGGCGATACCGTCGTTCCCGCGCACCGGCTGCGGATGGCGACCGGCTACGACGACAGCTACAACCTGACGCCCGAGCGGCTGCTGCGCGGCATCGTCGCGACCGGCTATACGACGTGGCTCAACCATTATGTCGGGATGAGCCACTTCTTCCAGGTGGCGTGGAACCCGGCGTCGGCGCGCTACGAGGTCGACCCCTCCCGGCCGTTGTGCGCCCCGGCGGCGGCGTGGCACCGCGACTTCGCCGAGCGGGCGAACGTGGCAGGGCTGACGCTGATCGTGTCGCAGTCGTTCGAGCTGCTCGCCCAGCACGCCCCCGCAACGTGGAACCAGCGCGACGCGACGGGGGCACCCGCGCTGACCGGTTACACGCCGCCGTCGACCGTGTTGTCGCCATGCAGCGCCCCGGCGATGGCGTGGCTCCAGGCGGTCGCGCGGGCGTTCGTCGCGATCACCGTCGCGGCCGGTCACGCGCCGCATTTCCAGATCGGCGAGCCGTGGTGGTGGGTCGGGCCCGACCACCGCCCGTGCTTCTACGACGCGGCGACGACTGCGGCGTATCACAGCGAGGGCGGGGGACCACCGCCGCTGGTGCTCGATGCGCGCGGGACGTTCGATGCGCCGAACCGCGCCTTCGCCGACTGGCTCGGCGTAAAGCTCGGCGCGGCGACGATGGTGCTGCGCGACGCGGTACGCGGGATCGCTCCCACCGTGACGACATACCTGTTGTTCTACGCTCCGCAGGTGGTTCGCTCAGCCTCGCCAGAACTGGTTCGCGCCAACCTGCCGGCGGCATGGGCGTACCCCGCATTCGATGTCCTCCAGCTCGAGGATTACGAGTTCGTCACGAGCGGCAACTTCGCCGCGCAGGCGGCGGCGCGCGCGGTGGTCGCGAGCCGACTCGGCTATCCACCCGCCGCCCAGCATTATTTCGCCGGGTTCGTCGAGCGGGCCGAGGATCGCGGGGAATGGCCGCGCATCGCCGAGGCCGCCGCCGCCGCGCAGGATCGCGGCGTCGCCGAGGTCTTCGTCTGGGCATGGCCCGAAGTGGCACGCGACGGCTTCGTCGCATTCGACATCATGGGAGACGAGGCCGTGGCCGCATTCGACGACGTCTGCTTTCCGCTCGCGATCGGCCTGCACGCGAGCGGCGGCCCCGAATTCTCGACGCAGATCTCGACGTCGAGCTCGGGGTATGAACAGCGCAACAGCAGCTGGGCCGAGGCGCGGCTCCACTACGACGCCGGGGTCGGGGTCCGCTCCGAAGCCGACCTGCGGCTGCTTCTCGCGTTCTTCCGCGCGCGGCGCGGGCAGGCGAGCGGCTTCCGCTTCACCGACCCGCTCGACCATTCTTCGGGCGACGGCGACACGATTACCGCGCTCGACCAGCCGATCGGCATCGGCGACGGGATCGCGACGCGCTTTGCTTTGACCAAGCGCTACGGCACCGCCGACGATCCGCACGACCGCCGGATCACGCGCCCGGTCGCGGGCAGCGTCGTCGTCGCGGTCGCCGGGACCGCCGTCACCGGCTGGCAGCTGGCCGAAGGCGGCGTCGTCGATCTCGCCGCGCCCCCGCCCGCCGGGGCGATCGTCACTGCGGGCTTCGCCTTCGACGTGCCCGTGCGTTTCGCTGACGACCGGCTCGACGTCTCGCCCGGTGGCTGGCGGTCGGGCGACGCCGCGTCGGTCCCGCTCATCGAAATCCGCGAGGCTTAGATGGCGTTCTCCGACAGTCTTGCCCGCGACCTGACGACGATCGCCTTGTGCTGGCGCGTCGCCCGGAGTGACGGCGTCGTCCTCGGCTTCACCACGCACGACCGCCCGCTCGACATCGGCGGGCTGCGCTATGCCGCCGCCCCGGGGATGACGCCGTCGGCAATCAGCCTCGGCGATGGGCTCGAGGTCGATACGATGGAGTTCGCCGGGGCATTGTCGGCGGCGGCGATCACCGGCGAAGACCTCGCGGCGGGGCGCTACGACGCCGCCGCGCTGACGGTGTTCATGGCCGACTGGGACGATCCGGCGGCGGGCACGCTGCGGCTGGCGGGCGGTACGATCGGCGCGATCGAGCAGCGCACCGGGCCGGGCGGCGGCAGCTTCACCGCGACGGTGCGCGGGCCGACCGCGGCGTTCGAGGCCATCGCGATCGAGACCTGCTCGCCCGACTGCCGCGCCGAACTTGGGGACCGGCGCTGCCGCGTCGACCTCGCGCCGCTGACGGCCATCGCGCGCACCAACGCCTCGACGCGCGACCGGATCGGGGTTGCGGTGATCGCGATCGAGCGCTTCGCCGAGGGGCGGGTGCGCCCGCTCGAGGGGCCGAACGCCGGGCTCGACGCGCGGATCGCGGGAGTCGACGGCGACGCGCTGCTGTTGTTCGAGGCGCTGCCGTTCGCGGTCGCGGCGGGAACGCGGGTCGAGCTCCGCGAGGGCTGCGACAAGACGCTGGCGACGTGCAGCGCGCGCTTCGCCAACGCGATCAACTTTCGCGGCGAGCCGCACGTCCCTGGCGGCGACGTCCTCACCCGGTTCCCCGGCGTATGACCGCGCATCGCCACAGCGCCGCGATCGTCGCCGCCGCGCGCGCCTGCGTCGGCACGCGGTTCCGCGCGCAGGGCAGGGTGACCGGGATCGGCCTCGACTGCGTCGGGGTCGCGCTCATCGCCGCCGCCGCCGCCGGGGTGGCGCTCGTGCCGCCCGCCTATGCGCTCGGCGGCGACCATGAAGCCGCGCTCGATGGCCTGATCGCTGCCGCCGGGTGCCGCCGCGTCGTCGTCGCCGCGCCGGGCGACCTGCTCGCCGTCGCGCCCTCGCCCGGCCGTCGCCACCTTGCCGTCGTCACCGGGGGCGGCATCGTCCACGCCCACGCCGGGCTCGGGCGCGTCGTCGAAGGGCCGCTCGACCCCGGCTGGACCATCGTCGCCGCGTGGCGGCTGCCCGAACAGGAGTGAGCCGATGGCGACATTGATCTTGGGCACCGTCGGGCGTGCGCTCGGCGGCCCGCTCGGCGGCCTCGTCGGGACCGTCATCGGCAGCACGCTCGACCGCGGCATCTTCGGCAGCGGCTCGACCCGCGAAGGGCCGCGCGTCGCCAACCTCGCGGTCCAGAGCGCGGCGTACGGCGAGCCGCTCCCGCGCATCTACGGCCGGATGCGCGTCGCCGGGGCGCTCGTCTGGACCGCGGGCATCGTCGAGAGCCGGTCGACGTCGGGCGGCGGCAAGCGCGGCACGGCGACGAGCAGCTATAGCTATTCGGCATCGTTCGCGGTGATCGTCGCGGCGCGCGCGATCGTCCGCGTCGAGCGCATATGAGCCGACGGCAAGCTGCTCCGCGCGACCGACGGCACTTTGATCTATCCGGCAACGATCCGCGCGTACACCGGGGGCGAAGGGCAGGGCGTCGACCCGCTGATCGCCGCCGCCGAGGGGATCGGCGCCGCGCCCGCCTACCGCGACCGCGCGCACGTCGTGTTCGAGGACCTGCCGCTCGCCGACTATGGCAACCGCATCCCGAACCTGACCTTCGAGGTCGTCGCCGACGACGCCGGCGTTGCGGTCGACGCGATCGCCCGCGACATTGCCGGTCCCGGCCTCGGCGGCGACACTGCCGGTCCGCTGCTGCTCGGCTTTGCCGCCGCGCGCGCAGGCAGCATCCGCGCGACGATGACCCAGCTTGCCGAGATCGGCGACCTCGTCGTCCGCGACGGCGACGCCGGGCTCGTCCTCGGGCCGGGCACGTCGACGACGATCCCGGCCGATACCCTCGGCGCGAGTGAAGCAGGGGCGGCTCCGGCATGGCATGCGAGCCGCGAGGCCGGCGACAGCATCCCCGACGTGCTCGTCCTCGGTTTCAGCGATTCCGCGCGCGACTTCCAGCCGGGGCAGCAGCGTGCGGTCCGGCGCAGCCCGGTGCTGCGGAGCGAAGCGCATGATCTCCCCGTCGCCGTGACCGCCGCCACGGCGAAGCAGCTCGCCGAAAGCCTCCTCCGCCGCGCGATCGCCAAGCGCTCGACTGCGGTGCTGGCGATGTCGTGGCGCTATGCAGCGCTGCGTCCGGGCGACACCGTCATGGTCGATGGAGACTCCGACCCGTGGCGGATCCGCCGGACGACGATCACCGGCGCAGTAATAGAGTGCGAGGTCGAACGCGTCGCCTCCGCAGCTGGAACTCCGTTGCCGACCGTCGATCCGGGGCGCGTCTACGACCCCGGCGACGTGCCGAACGGCCCGACTGTCCTCCACGTCCTCGACCTGCCGTCGCTCGACGGCGTCGCGACGACGCCTCGCTTGCTGCTCGCCGCGGCAGGACCAAGCAGCGGCTGGCGGCGCGCCGACGTCGTCGTCAGCCGTGACGGCGGCGCGAGCTATGCGACGGTCGCGACGGTTGCCGGCGCTGCGACACTCGGGGTCGCCGCGAGCATGCTCGCGGGCGGAACGACCGACTGCTGGGACCGGCTATCGACGATTGACGTCGACCTGCTCGAAGACGCGATGACGCTCGAGAGCGCAAGCGAGGCGGCAGTCCTCGCCGGGGCGAACCTCGCGCTCGCCGGCGACGAGGTGTTCCAATTCACCCGCGCCGAAGCCGTCGCGCCCGGGCGTTATCGCCTCAGCGTACTTCTGCGAGGACGGCGCGGAACCGAGGCGGCGATTGCTACCCATGCCGCAGGCGAACGCTTCGTCATGCTCGATGCCGGCAGCGTCACGGCGTTCGATCCGCCGATCGACGCGATCGGGTCGCCGCTGATCTTCAAGGCGTTCGGCCCCGGAGAAGACATCGTCACGGTTCCCGGCATCGCCGTCGTTCCCGTGGGGGTTGCGCTCTGTCCGTTGTCGCCGGTCGCCCTGACGGTCACGACGCTCGCCAATGGCGATCGGCTGATCAGCTGGATCCGCCGCAGCCGGGCAGGGTTCGCGTGGATCGACCGGGCAGATGCACCGCTGGGAGAGGAAGCCGAGCGGTATCGGGTTACGATCGCGTTCGGCGGAGCTGTCGTTCGCACGGTCGAGGTCGGTGGAACGTCGTGGACCTACCCGGCTGCATCGTTCGTGGCCGACGGTGGCGACACCGCCGGGTCGCTAACCGCCGCCGTCGCTCAACTCGGGGCCGCCGTCGGCCCCGGCAGTGCAGCGACATGCGCGATATAACTTTGCATTAACTCACATTTTTGGAAGGACGATCATGGCTGAGGTATCGGCACGCTACGCGTTTGCGCTGCTCCAAAGCGGGCAGGCGCAGAAGGAAATCACCCACAACAGCGCGATCGCGGCAATCGATGCGCTGCTCCATCTCGCCGTCGAAAGCCGGACCCTTGCGGCACCGCCCGCAGGAGCGACGTCACCGGCAAGCTGGATCGTCTGCAGTGTTGCGACCGGCGCATGGTCTGGTCGCGCAGGCCAGATCGCCATTCTCGATGCCGGCGGCTGGTCGTTCGTCGTGCCGCGCGATGGCTGCCTCGCCTACGTGCGCGACGAAGGCGTCTATGCTGTGTGTGTCGGCGGCGTCTGGAACGGTGCCGCATGGCCGGTGCGGGCACTTTCGGTTAACGGGCGAACGATGCTCGCCGTGACGCCGATCGCGCTTGCCGGAGCGGCTGGCGGCACGATAATCGACACCGAAGCGCGGGCGGAATTGGCGGCGCTAACCAGCGCGATGCGTGCCATGGGACTCGTTGCGGTTGCGTAGCGAATGCCGAACGTTACTTCATGGAAAGCTGTTGTTTCTATGCAACACACCATCTGAATCTCGACTTGCGCTGGTATAACTGCTGCGTTAGAGCGTTCGAGCAGTTCAGTGGACTATCGAAACCGTGAAGGGAATAATGATGCGGAAATTTGCCGTAGCAATAGCGTTGGGTTCGACCGCGCTTGCCGGCCCGGCGCTGGCGAAAGACGACTCGTTCTATGTCGGCATCGAGGGTGGCGGGATCATCTCGCAGGCCTCGTCGTTCGACCTGCGGACGACCGCTGGCGTCGCCTACAAGGCACCGCTGCGCAACAGCTATAACGTCGGCTACGACATCGACGGAATCCTCGGCTACGACTTCGGTATGTTCCGTACCGAGTTCGAGGTTGGCTACAAGCGCAACAACGTCGATTACGTTCAGGTCAACGGCGTTACCCCGCCGCTGACTCTCGCGAACGGCGTTGCCGGTGTTCCCGCGACCGGCAACTACAACAATGCTCCCGGCAACCAGAACATCCTGTCGTTCATGGTCAACGGTCTCGTCGATTTCGGCGGCAAGGGTCGTGACGTTGGCGGCTACCTCGGTGGCGGCGTCGGCGTCGCGCGCGTCAAGCAGCAGGGCTACGGCTTCGCTGCCGGCGGTGCTCCGTATCTCGACGATAGCGACACGCATGTTGCTTGGCAGCTTCTCGCCGGCGTTTACAAGCCGCTGACCGACCACGTCGACGTTTCGTTGAAGTATCGTTACTTCAACGTCGATAACGTCAACACGCTGACCTTCACCGGGAACCAGGCAAACACCCGCGTTCGTTCGCACAGCTTGCTCGTTGGTCTGACGTACAACTTCGGTGGCGAGGCTCCGCCGCCGCCGCCGCCGGCTCCGATCCCGGTTCCTCCCCCGCCGCCGGCTCCGCTGCCGCCGTGCCCGCCGGCTGCTGTCACCCCCGGGCCGTTCCTTGTCTTCTTCGATTGGGATCGTTCGGTCATCACGCCGGAAGCCGCCGCGATCCTCGATCGTGCCGCCGACCAGTATGCCTCGACGGGTCAGACCAGCGTCACGCTCGCCGGTCACGCCGACAAGTCGGGTAAGCCGGACTACAACGTCGCGCTGTCGCAGCGCCGCGCTGACGCGGTCAAGGCTTACATGACCGGCAAGGGTGTCGCCGCTGGCGTCATCACAACCGAAGCGTTCGGTGAGAGCCGTCCGCTGGTCGATACGGCCGACGGTGTTCGCGAACCGCAGAACCGCCGCGTCGAGATCACCTTCGGTGGTGCTCCGGCTCCGGCTTCCGCGGGTCCCTGCACCCCGCAGTAAGCGGATCACGAAAAAGGAAAGGCCGCCCGAAAGGGCGGCCTTTTTTTGCGCGATTGCGATGAGTTCGACTGTCAGACCGAGGCAGTTTGCGCCGATGCGCGCGATCGTCCTTATCATCTTGCGAGATCGCGCACGTCGTCCTGGCCTGGAAAGAAACCGGACGTGACGGTGACGATATTTCAAAAAAGTGCGTCGCTGGTGCCGGGATGAAAGATCATCCGGTCGCGGCTGATCTCAGCCGGACGTCAAAGAGGCGGGAGGTCGACCCCTGTCACTTCGATCGGGGTGAGCAACGCCTTGTGCGAGACCGGCGTTAGCCCGGCACGAACATCATCGCGTAATGCGGCAGCGCGCTTGCCCAGGTCGCCCTTGCGTAGCGTCAGCGCCGCGCGACCAGCGACCGCTGCCCGCTCGCAAAACGAGTATTGAGCATCGAGCGTCGAATAGCTGTTGTAGGTCTGCGTCGTATAGCGATCGAAGCTGTTCTGCGCCTGCGCCCCGTCATAGCGGCGGAAGTGCGCGACCATCGTCGCTCGGGCACGATCGAGCTCGTCCGAATGCTGGCGGAGCACATCGTTATAGTTTCGCACCGTCGCAAGGAACGGCGAGAACTGACATTGCAGAGCAGCGATGTTGAGTGCGGCGCGGACACTCCACACCGCGTTAGCCTCGGCTTCCGCCGGCGTTGTCGGCCGCAGCTTGACGGCGTTCGGCGTCATCATCCCGTCTGCCGATCGTGTAAAGACTTCCTCGCCAGGCAGAGTTGCTGCGGGTGCTGCATCTACGGTCTTCGGTCGCGCACGAACCGGCTTTTTCGCTGGAGCTGCGGCCGCGTTTGCGATGGGAACACCGCAAACGCCCAAAACGGAGAGCGAGATGAAGGCCTGTCTTAGCATATTGCGACTGTCTCCGGCGCAGAACTCGGCGCCCGACAGCCTTACCGCCGCACATCGCGCGCCGCTAGAGTCTGTTTCCGCAATGCTGCAGCTTACCGCGGTGCGGCACCATCCTGTTGTAATATAACGTCGGATGGGCCGTCACACGGTGATCGATCTGGACAGATGTCGTTAGCCGAGCAGGCTGCCGAGCTGCAACGCGACCGACATGTCGCCATCGACCTTCAGCTTGCCCATCATGAACGCCATCTGCGGGTTCTGCTTGCCGCTCGCCATGTCCATGAAATCGGCCATCGAAACCTTGACCGTGCAATCGGTCGGGACGTTCTGATTGTCGACGACAGCCGGCGTCGCGGTATCGTCAATCCTGACGACACCATTGTCGCCGAAATCGAATTTGACCGACTTCTTGAGACCCGCGCTCGCACCGACGCGCGTGCGCATGCCCTCGGTAATCTGTTCAAGGCTCATTGATGTTCTCCCCAGCGGATTACGTGGTGTCGCCCGGACCGAACATTCTGCGATGAACTAAGTTCACGCAAACCGATCGGCCATAAAAGAAGGGCCGCCATTTGACTGGCGGCCCTTCCGAGATCGTGACGACCGAAGCTATTACGGCTTGGTGGTGCTCGTCGAATCCGTCGTCGTCGTGCTGGTGCCGCCCGAAGCCGGTGCCATCGCATCGCCAGCGGCGGGAGCGGTCGCCATCGCGTCGGCAGCGCCCGAAGCGGGGGCCATCGTCGTGGTGTCGGTTGCCATCGGCGCCGAAGCAGGCGTCGTGGTGTCGGTGGTGGTCGTGGTCGACGTCGTGTCGGCCTTCTTTTCGCCGCAAGCGACGACTGCCAGCGCGAGGCCGGCGACGAGCGTAACCGTCTTAATCTTCGTCATGAGATCACCCATCTTTGGACTCCTGTTCATCGTTTGCGAGCATGATAGCGGCGGTTTCGGTTCAGCCCTTATCCCCTAACCGTGGTGGACATTAGACAGAAACTTCTTCCCCCTCAAGCGTCATTGCGCATCTCCGTAACGGTTAAACGACCGATGAACCGCGACAGTTCCGTGTGCAGCGCAGCATCGATTGTTTCCATCGTCGAAGGTTGGCCCAGTGCCAAGAGGCTCGTTACCGCCGATTCCGCGAGGCCGCACGGCACGATTCCGTCAAAATGCGCGAGATTTGGAGAGATATTGATCGCAACCCCGTGGAACGTAACCCAACGGCGGATGCGAACGCCGATCGCCGCGATCTTGGCGTCGTGATTATCTGTGTGAACCCAAACGCCCACACGCGCCGGATCGGTGAAAGCCGCTACCCCCTCGCGGGCAAGTGCGTCGATCACCCACGCCTCGAGTGCGGTGATGAAGCGACGGACGTCGCGCCCGCGCGCGTTGAGATCGAGCATGACATACACGACGCGTTGCCCGGGGCCATGATAGGTGTGTCGCCCGCCGCGCCCGGTCGCGTGAACCGGGAAGCGCGCATCGAGGACGTCGGCGGCATCGGCACTGGTCCCCGCAGTATAGAGCGGCGGATGCTCGACGAGCCAGATCAATTCACGCGCGTTGCCCGCCCGGATCGCCGCGACGCGGTCCTCCATCACCGCGACCGCCTTGGCGTAATCGAGCAGCCCCGGTTCGACGCGCCATTCGATGGTGTCGGTCAAGCCTTGCTCACAGCGACGCCGCGAACGCGCGAACGTCGGCGAGGAACAGTTCGGGCTCCTCGAGGCTGGCGAAATGGCCGCCGCGCGGCATCTCGGTGTAGCGCACGACATTATAGCCGCGCTCGACCATCGCGCGCGGCGGGAAGGCGAGCAGGTCCTTGGGGAATGCCGCGACCGCGGTCGGCACTTCGATCCGCCGCCCTTGCGGGATCGCCGCGCCGCCCTCCTCGAACATGCCCTTGTATATCCATGTTGCGGTGTTGAAGCTGCGCGTCGTCAGGTAGATCATGATGTTGGTCAGCATCTGGTCGAGGCTGAACGGCGGGTCGACATAACCGTCGCGCCCGTCGCCGGTGTCGGACCAGCCGACGAACTTTTCGGCGAACCACGCTGCGACCCCCATCGGCGAATCCATCATCGCGAAGCCGAGGCTCTGCGGCTTGGTTCCCTGGAGCTGGAGATAGGCGGTCTCGCGGTCACGCACCTTCTGCGCCTTCATCAGCCACGCAACCTCGGCGGGCGTATCGGGGTGCATGTCGGCCGAGCGCAGCCCGTAGCCGCTGAGGTGGATCGCCTCGACTGTCGTGCTGTCGAGCCCGATCCAGCCGCCGATGACGCAGCCCCAGTCGCCGCCCTGATACAGATACCCGTCGTAACCAAGCACCGCCATCAGCCGGTCGTAGAGCCTCGCCATCGCGCGCGGCCCGATCGGTGACGCTGGCTTGTCCGACCACGCATACCCCGCCAGCGAAGGAGCGATCACATGGAAGGCAGGCCCATCCTCCACCTCAGGTTCGGCAAGGCGATCGACGATCGCGTCGAACTCGACGATCGACCCCGGCCAGCCGTGCGCGATCAGCAACGGCCGCGCGTTCGGGCGCGTCGACCGGCGGTGAATACAGTGAAGCTTTAGCCCGGGCTCGACTTCGACGCGGAAATGCGGGTGGCGGTTGAGCCCGGCAACCGCTGCCGCCCAGTCGAAATCGTCGAGCCAATAGTCGCGCAGCCGAGCCATGTACGCGCGGTTCGCTCCGTAATCCCACTTGGCATCGGTGGGCTCCTCGAAGAAGCGGTAGCCGGCGACGCGGTCGCGAATCCACGCCACTTCGTCGGCATTGACCGGGATCGTGAACGGCTCGATCGTGCTCATGCTGCGAGCCTTTGCTTTGCCGTCGCGGCGATCAAATCGGCGGCCTTTTCGGCGATCATGATCGTCGGCGCGTTGGTGTTGCCCGAGACGAGATACGGCATCACCGACGCGTCGACGACGCGCAACCCCTCGACTCCGCGCACGCGCAGAGATCCATCGACGACCGAGGCGTCGTCGGCTCCCATCCGGCAGGTGCCGACTGGGTGGTAGATCGTCTCGCCCCAGTCACGCATTGCCGCGACGAGCGCATCGCGCGATTGCAGCGAAGCGCCGGGCCACGTCTCGGCGCCGCGAAACGCATCGAACGCCGGTGCCGCGCCGATCTTGCGGGCGATCGCGACCCCGGCGACGAGCGTGTTGATATCCTCATGCGCGGTCAGGTAGCGCGGATCGATCAGCGGCGGTGCGAGCGGGTCGGGACCGGCGAGGCGGATCGTCCCACGGCTTTCGGGGCGGAGCTGGCAGACGTGCATCTGATAGCCGTGCTCGGGCGACATCGTCCCGCGGCCATGGGCATTGCCGCGCAACGGCATGAAATGGATCTGGATGTCGGGCGCGGCCAGCCCCTGGCGGGTCGAAACGAACGCGCCGGTCGGGGTCGGGATGTAGCTTCCCGGTCCCGATTTCGCGAACAGCCACGACGCCAGCGCCTTGACCTTGTTGAAGGTTGCCGCATTAGCATTGAGCGTGACCGGCTGGGTGCACGCCCATTGCACGATAAGGTCGAGATGGTCCTGGAGATTGCCGCCGACGTCGGCGCGGTCCGCGACGACCTCGATCCCGGTCGCGCGCAGATGCTCGGCTGGACCGACCCCCGACAGCATCAGCAATTGCGGCGAGTTGACCGTACCGCCGCAGAGGATCACCTCGCGTGCCGTGACCGATTGCGCCTTGCCGTCGCGGACATAGGCGATGCCAGTCGCGCGGGTGCCGGCAAAAGTGACGCGCTCGACCTGGACGCCGGTACGGACCTCGAGATTTGGGCGCTTCATCACCGGGGTCAAATACGCGCGCGCTGCCGACCAGCGGCTGCCGTTCTTGATTGTGCAATCGTAGCGCCCGGCGCCCTCGAACTGAGGTCCGTTGAAGTCGTCGGTGCGCGGATAGCCCGCCTCGACTGCCGCATCGATGAAGGCGTCGTTCAAGACGTGCGGCAGGCAGCGCGTGCTCGTGTGGAGCGGGCCGCCTTCACCGTGGAAATCGTCGCCGCCGCGCTCGCTATGCTCGGAGCGGCGGAAATAGGGGAGGACGTCGCTCCACCCCCAGCCGGTCAGGCCGAGCTGCGCCCAGCGATCGTAGTCGCTCGCATGCCCGCGGATATAGACCATGCCGTTGATCGACGACGACCCACCGAGCACACGGCCGCGCGGCCAGTAGAGCCTGCGGTCGTTGAGTTCGGCCTGTGGGACGGTCCAGAAGCCCCAGTCGTGCGGGCTGTCCTTGTCGGGCGGAATAATCTGCGCGATCCCGCCGGGCATGTTGATCATCGTCCCATTGTCGCGCCCGCCCGCCTCGAGCAGCAGGACGCGTGTCGCTGGATCAGCCGACAGCCGGTTGGCGAGAACGCACCCCGCCGATCCCGCGCCGACGATGATGAAGTCGAAATTATCGGCCATGATGCGAGCCCTCCCCAGAGCTTCGCGAGCCAGTCTAGGCGTTCGGGCCGTCCGGGCAAGCCGTGGTCGCACTCCCGAGTTCGGCGGCGACGCGCGCGAACACCGCGGCGACGCCGTCGGCGCCCGCTTCTGCGACTGCGCCTGCGGCAACCGCTGCGGGGGACCATAGCCACGACCGCGCCGGATCGTCGAGCATGTCCCACCGCGGAAACATGCGCGTCGCGACGTCGGTCGTCCGTAAGGCCGTGATATCGAGGTGGCGGTCGTCGGCGACGATCCGCTCGAAAGCGGCGACAACCGCGTCGGTCGGCCCCTCGAGCAACTGCAGATAGATATCGTGGCGGCAGATCAGCGCGCCGGTCACCCCGTCGCGGCTGTTGTTGCGCCGCGCGGCAACGAGGATGTTCGCGAGCGTCGCCGCATCATAGCCGAACGGCTGCGAGATATAGATCAATTGGCGCAGCATCTTGCCATCCCCCAAACCGGTTTTGCGGTACGCTACGGGATCGGCGGTCGCGCGTCGCCCCCTTCACATCGCCGCACCGCGCTGCCACATGAGCAATAATGAGCGATCCCGCCGAACTAGTCGCCGCGGCTCCCTACGGGCGGGTCGAAACCCTCGCGCCGCTCGTGCGCCGGGTTCTCGCGCGCAATCCGTCGCCGTTCACGTACACCGGCACAGGGACGTACATCGTCGGCACCGGGACCGTCGCGATCATCGATCCCGGCCCCGACGACGCCGATCATATCGCCGCATTGCTCGACGCAGTCGCGGGCGAGACGGTCAGCCACATTGTCATCACCCACACCCACCGCGATCATTCCCCCGCCGCGCCTGCCGTCAAAGCCGCGACCGGGGCGATCGTCGTCGGCTGCGCGCGGCTGGTGCTCGACGATGCCGGGCCGCGCGCCGATGCCGGGTTCGACCGGACCTATGATCCCGACACGGTCCTCGCCGACGGCGACAGCGTGAGCGGCCCGGGCTGGACGCTGACCGCGCTCCACACCCCCGGCCACACGTCGAATCACCTGTGCTTTGCGCTGCCCGAGGCGCGCGCGCTATTTAGCGGCGACCACGTCATGGGCTGGTCGACGACCGTCGTTTCGCCGCCCGACGGTGATATGGCGGCGTACATGGCGAGCCTCCGCCTGCTGCTCGACCGCGACGACGCGGTCTATTACCCGACCCACGGCGCGCCGGTGACCGAACCGCAGCGGCTGGTCCGCGGCCTCATCACCCACCGCAAGCAGCGCGAGAACCAGATCGTCAAAAGCCTTGGCGACGGGCCGAAGTCGGTTCCCGACATGGTCGCGACGATGTACGCGAGCGTCGATCCGCGCCTCCATCCGGCGGCAGGCCTGTCGGTCACGGCGCACCTTATCGACCTGCGCGCCCGCGGGATCGTCGCCAACGACGGCGACGCGTGGGCGCTGGTCGCGTGAAGCGCTACGCCGTCCTGTGGGGCCTGATCGCCGGGCTGTTGTTTAGCGCCGCGCTGGTCGGCGTCTTCCGCGCGCCGCTCGTCGCGATGCTCCTCCGCGGTCCCGACCCGGTGTCGATCGCCGATGTGTCGTTGAACGCAGTCCAGGCGCAGAACAAGCTGACCGCCTTCGCCGCGCGCTTCACTGTCGCGGTGACCTCGCAGCAGACGCGGCTCGGGCTGTTCCACGCGACTAAGACGCTGATCGTTCCCGGAACCGTCCGCTACGAGCTCGACTGGAAGCGGGTGACGCGCCGCGACCTCGACTGGAACGCCGCGACCAAGACGCTGACGGTGACTATCCCGCGCCCGGCGATCGCCGGTCCCGAGATCGACCTGACCCGTATCCGCGAGTTCAAGGACGGCGCGCTGCTGCTTGCGCTGACTGATGCCGAGGCGGCGCTCGACACCGCGAATCGCGCGCGCGTCCAGTCGGCTTTGCTCGAAGAAGCGAAGGCCCCGCTACTCGTCCAGATGGCGAGCGATGCGACGCGCGCTGCCGTGGAGCGCACCTTCAAGCTGCCGCTCGCTGCCGCCGGTCTCGACGCCGCCGTCGTCGTTCGTTTCCCCTAAGGAGTCCGCGCATGGACGCCCGCCTCAACCTGTTCAGCCAGTCGGTCCCCGCAAGCATCGACCTCCACGCCGAGATCGCGCGGCTGCGGAAGGAGCGCAACGCGGTCATCCTCGCGCATTATTATCAGGACCCCGTGCTCCAGGATCTCGCCGATTTCGTCGGCGACAGCCTCGACCTCAGCCGCAAGGCTGCCGCGACCGACGCCGACGTCATCGCGTTTTGCGGGGTCAAGTTCATGGCCGAAGTGGCGAAGATATTGTCGCCGCAGAAAACCGTCGTTCTCCCTGACCTCAAGGCCGGGTGCAGCCTCGAGGATTCGTGCCCGCCCGACGAGTTCGGCGCGTTCCGCGCGGCGCACCCCGATCACATCAGCCTGACGTACATCAATTGCTCGGCGGCAGTGAAGGCGTACAGCGACATCATCGTGACGTCGTCGTCGGCCGAAAAGATCATCAACCAGCTTCCCCGCGACCAGAAGATCCTGTTCGCCCCGGACAAGCATTTGGGCGCATGGCTCAACCGCAAGACCGGGCGCGACATGCTGCTGTGGGACGGGACGTGCATCGTCCACGAGCGATTCTCGGTGACCGAGCTGCTCAAATTAAAGGCGCTCAACCCCGCCGCGCCGGTCCTCGCGCATCCCGAATGCCCGGCGGCGATCCTCGACCTCGCCGACTATGTCGGCGCGACGAGCGGCATTCTCGATTACGCGCTCAAGTCGCCCGAGCCGACGCTGATCGTCGCCACCGAGCCGAACATCATCCACCAGATGCAACTCCGCGCGCCGCACAAGACCTTCATCGGTGCGCCCGGAGCGGACGGTAACTGCGGCTGCAACATGTGTCCGTTCATGGCGATGAACACGCTCGAGAAATTATACCTCTGCCTCCGCGACCTGACCCCGGTGATCGAGGTCCCCGAGGCGATCCGGGTCCGCGCAAAGCTGCCGCTGGACCGGATGCTCGAGATGGCGAGCGCAGTGACACCGGTACCGGTGACGGGGGATTGAGGATCGCGATTGCGATCGGCGCGGTGGTCGTCGGACTAGCCGTCGCGTTCCTCGTCGTCGCAGTCGTCGCACAACGTCGCTTCATTTACCCGGCGCCGAGAGCGACCGGAGAAATTTCAGCCCCCGGGTTTAGCCGGGTCGTCCTGCACACGGCGGATAGCCTCGACCTCGGCGCACTATATCGGCCCGGCCACCGACGCCGGACTGTCGTGTTCTTTCACGGAAACGGCGACAGTCTGCGTGGATCGATAGTCGCGACACAGGCGATCGCCGCTGCCGGCTATGGCATCCTGGTGCCCGAATATCGCGGCTACGGCGGTAATCCGGGGTCACCGAGAGAAAGCGGCCTTTACGCCGATGCGCGAGCGGCGACCGCGTTCCTTCGCCGGCGGGGCGTCGCCTCGGGCGACATCGTCGCCATCGGCAACTCGCTCGGCTCGGGTCCGGCGACCGAGGTCGCAACCGGTGAGAAGCTCGGCGGCCTGATGATCGTCTCCGGCTTCACCAGCCTGCCCGCGGCCGCTGCGGATGCAACGGGGTTGCCGATCGCGCCGCTTATTTGGGACAAATACGACAACGCTGCGAAGCTGACCGGATCGACCATACCAATCGTAGTCCTTCATGCCGACGATGATCAGGTCATCCCGATAGCGCACGGCCAACGCCTGGCATTGGCGAGCAAGACCTTTCTCTTGGTGTTCGCGGGCGTAGGTCACGGCTTGGCCTATGCGCCTGCAGCCGGAATTGCCGAAGTTCGGTGGCTCGATGGGCTCGACAGTAAGACGTCAAGCCGGACAAAGCCCGTGCCAGCAGGTGGCGATTAGCCGACCTGCGCCAGCAGCTCCGCGCGTACATCGAGACTTCAGGTTTCTTCACTGAGCCGTGTCATGCCCACTTGCCGTGAAATCGGAAGGCGCTAAGCCAACGCCGTGGCTTTTTCCCTCCCCAAATTCGACCTCGACTCCTTCATCCGCGCGACGCTTGCCGAGGATTTGGGGCAGGGGGGTGATATTACCTCCGCCGCCGTCATCCCGGCCGACGCGCGCCTCACCGCGATCATGGCGAGCCGCGACGCGGTCGTCGTCGCCGGGCTGCCGCTCGCTGAGGCATTCTTCCGTGCACTGGATTCGGGCGTCGTCGTCGAGCATCTCGCGGCCGACGGCGACCGCGTTGCCGCAGGCACCGCGTTGCTGCGTCTGACCGGCAATGCCCGCGCGCTCCTTGCCGCCGAGCGGTCGGCGCTCAACACCGTCCAGCACCTGACCGGGATCGCGACGATGACGCGGACCTATGTCGACGTGATCGAGGGGACAGGCGCGATCCTGCTCGACACGCGCAAGACGCTGCCCGGGCTGCGGCTCCTCGAGAAATACGCGACGCGGATGGGCGGGGCGACAAACCATCGGCTGGGGCTCGACGATGGCGTGATGATCAAGGACAACCATGTCGCTATTGCCGGGGGCATCACTCCCGCCGTCGCGGCGGCCAAAGCAGCTGGCCTCGGACGGACGTCCGATCCGGCGAGCGTCGGCCCAGATAACGTCGGCATCGTCGTCGAGGTCGACCGGATCGACCAGATCGAGCCCGCGCTCGCCGCCGGGGCCGACAGGCTGCTGCTCGACAATATGGACGTGCCGACGCTGCGCGAGGCAGTCGCCTTGATCGCCGGACGCGTGCCCACCGAGGCGAGCGGGGGCGTCCGGCTCGACACGATCCGCGCGATCGCCCAGACCGGGGTCACCTTCATTTCGGTCGGACGGCTGACCCAGTCGGCCCCGGCGGCGGACATAGGGCTCGACTATGCTTGACCTGTTCCTGAGCCTTGCGCTCGCCGCGACCACCGCGTGCTCGGTCCCCGCCGACCTTACCCCCGCTCCGGCGCAGCCGCAGGAGGAGAGCCGGATCGTCCCGGTGACCAAGCTCGTCCTCGCATTTTACTGGTGGCCGCAGGAATGCCGCCGCGGTGAGGCAACCGGCACGCAGGGGTGCGCGAGCGGCTTCGGGTTTCGCGTCCACGGCCTGTGGCCCGACGGCGCGGGCAAGACCTATCCGCAATTCTGCCGCGCGCCGACCCCGCTCGACCTGCTCGAGGTCAAGCGCAACTATTGCCTGACACCGTCGGCGTCGCTGCTCCAGCACGAATGGGCGAAACACGGCACCTGCAACTGGGCGACGTCGTCCGCATATTTCGCCCAGGCGCGGAGTATCGCCGCCAAAATCTCGCTCCCCGAAATCGATGCACCGGGCAAGGAAGCGACTGCGGGCTCGATCCGCGATGCGTTTGTCGCCGCCAATCCGGCGATGCCGCGTCAGGCGCTGTTCGTCGCGACCGATAAGAATCAGTGGCTTACCGAGGTGCGCGTCTGCCTCACTCTCGCTGGCCGTCCTGACCGCTGCGAGGGTGGCGACACCGGCGCCCCTGATTCGGTTTCGGTTCGCATCTGGCCGCGCTGACGGCTCGACCGACATAAGTTAAGCCGTCGTTCATCGCTTCGGCGATCGGTTCGCCGCGCCTTAAGCCCGCTTGGCCCAGAGTCTCGTTCCGTTCGCTTGGCAGCCGCTGCGCCGGGTGGTCAAACCCGCCTTGGGGACAAAGCGGACGGGATCGCGGCCACCGGGGGACACGGGGACGCGGTGCTTGTCCGGAATAATCGCGAAAAGCTCGGGGGTTGCCACCGTCATGAATCGACTCGACGCTGTCCGCAGCACGGTAGTGTCGACCGTACAACGCTGGTTACCCGAGCATTTCATCGTCTGGCACCGCACCAGCGGGGTCTCCAACATCCGGGTAGGGACGACAGCGCAGCTTATGGCAATCGGTGGCACGGCACTTGTGGCGACCTGGCTCGGCATGGCGACGATGAACATGATGTCGGGACAATCCGGCGAAATCGCCGCGAAATCGGCTGAACTTGCGCGGATGCAGGCGCGGCTGGTGGCGATGAAGTCGGACAGTTCGAACCTAAAGGGCGTCGTCGCTGACCGTGCCGCTGCGATCGAGAAGCGCCAGGCGTTCCTCGCCGCGCTGCTCCTGCCGAACCACGACCTGACCAAGCTCGCCGCGATGCTGCCGCGGTCGGGCGATATCGCCACCGCGAGCGACCTGCTCGCCGCCCCCGCCGCGGCGGTGATCGAGCCGTTCCGCAAGCTCGAGTCCGAACAGCTCGCCTTCGTCGACAAGGCGACCACCGCCGCCGACGCGCGGTTGCGCGATACCCAGTCGTTAATTCGCCGCCTCGGGCTCGATCCCGACCGCTTGATGTCGGCGTCGGCATTCGACGCCGCGCCCGCGGGCTTCGGCGGGAGCGCGATCGGCGGCATGGGCGGTCCGTACATTCCGGTCCACGCGCCGGTCGATGCCGAGCCGCGCTTCAAGGGCCTGTTCCTCAGCTGGAAGAAGCTCCAGTCGCTCGAGGCCGCACTGACGGTGATCCCGTCGTTCGTGCCGGTGAAAAGCTACAGCTATTCGTCTGGCTTCGGCGTCCGCTACGACCCGTTCACCGGCATGAGCGCGATGCACGCCGGGCTCGACATGGCGGGATCGATGGGCGAGCCGATCTACGCCGCCGCCGCCGGGACGGTGACCACCGCCGGCCGGTCGGGCGCGTACGGAAATTGCGTTGAAGTCAGCCACGGCAAGGGCCTGGCCACCCGCTACGGCCACTTGTCCGCGATTCTCGTCCATCCAGGCGAAGTCGTGAAGCAGGGCGAGGTCATCGCGCGGATGGGTTCGACCGGGCGATCGACCGGTACCCACCTTCATTTCGAGGTTCGCATCGACGGCCGCGCAGTCAACCCGCGCCCGTATCTCGACGCGTCGGAGTATGTCCTCGCGGCGCAGCACGGGGCAGGCACCAACGTCGCCGTCGGACCGATGGTGACCTCCGCGCTCTGATAGCGTTGTGCCGGCGGCCGCGACGTCCTACATCGACTAGATGAGCACTGTTCTCCTCTCGTCCGCCGCCGCCGCCCGTGTTGCCGCGATCGCCGCGAAGCAGGGCAAGCCCGGGTTGAAGCTGCGCCTCGCGGTCGACGGCGGCGGATGTGCCGGTTTCCAATATAAGTTCGGTCTCGAAAGCGTTGCGGCGGACGACGATCTCGTCGTCGAGACCGATGGGATCGCGATGCTTGTCGACCCCATCAGCCTGCCGTTCCTCGACGGGGCGCAAGTCGACTATGTCGAGACGATGGGCGCGGCGGCGTTCAAGGTGACCAACCCGAACGCGGCGAGCGGCTGCGGCTGCGGGTCGTCGTTTTCGGTCTAACCCGTTCGTGAAACTGCGAGGCGATCCCGCATGAAGATCGCGACCTTCAACATCAACGGCATTGGCGCTCGCTTGCCGCGTCTGCTCGACTGGCTCGCCGAGGCGACCCCAGACGTCGTCTGTCTCCAGGAGATCAAGACCGTCGACGAGAAATTTCCTGTCGCCGAGATTGCCGCTGCGGGCTACCGCTCATTGGTCCACGGCCAGAAGGGCTTCAACGGCGTTGCGATCCTGTCGCGCGCCGAGGCGGTCGAGACCAAGCGCGGCCTCGACGGCGACCCCGCCGACGACCATTCGCGCTACCTCGAAGCCGAAGTCGAGGGTGTCCGCATCGCGTCGATCTACCTCCCCAACGGCAATCCGCAACCGGGTCCGAAATTCGATTACAAGCTCGCATGGTTCGCGCGGCTGTCGGAGCGTGCGCGGGCGTTGAGCGCGCTCGAGCGGCCGGTCGTGCTCGCGGGCGACTACAACGTCATCCCGACCGCCGAGGATGTCTTCAGTGAGGTCGCGATGTCGCACGACGCGCTGACCCAGCCCGAAACTCGCGCCGCGTTCCGCACGCTGTGTCACGCTGGCTGGACCGACGCGATCCGCAGTGTCCAGCCGACGGGCCGCGCCTATACCTTCTGGGACTATCAGGCAGGGGCATGGCCGCGCGACAGCGGCCTGCGCATTGACCACCTGTTGCTCTCGCCGTCTGCCGCCGACCGGCTGGTCAACGCGGGCATCGACCGCGCGGTCCGCGGCGGCGAGCGCGCATCGGACCACGTGCCGGCATGGGTCGAATTGCGGGGCTGAACGACCCCCACATCGTGTGGACTTCTTAGACTTTCGCCGACTTCCCCTCCTCAAATGGGAGAGGAAAACCACCCTCACATCGTGTGGACTTCGTGGACTTCCGGCTTAAACCAGCGAGCGCTCGAAGATCCGGTAGGTCTTCGTCACCTCGGCCTCAATGACGTCGGCAATGCTGCGCATCGGGCCGTTGTCCTCGAGAATCCAGCCGATCTCGCCGCGCTTGGCGCCGTAATTCTCGACTGCGGTGCGGCGGATATATTCGATCATCTGGAAGACCATGATCGACGCCAGCCGGCTGCCCTGAAGCGACTTGCGGACCCCCATCAGCGGCACGCGGATGCGACGGACCTTAGGCTTGCGCAGCCGCCACAGCAGCTTGGCCCAGTTGAACGGGAACAGCTTGCCGCCAAGGTCGGCCGTGAATTCGTTGAGGTCGGGGAGCGAAATCAAGAAGCCCACCGGTTCGCCGTCGATCTCGGCGATACGGATCATGTCGTTGTAGACGATCGGCTTGAGCTTAACCCCGACGTGCGCGACCTCAAGCGGCGTCAGCGGCACGAAGCCCCAATTCGCCGACCACGCGTCGTTAAGAATGTCCATGATGATCGCCGCTTCCTCGGCGAACTTCGACTTTTCGACCATGCGGGTCTTGATCTTGCCGCTCTTCTCGCTCGCCGCGACGATCCGCTGGACGATGTCGGGGAAGGGCTTGTCGATCTGGAGCTCGTAAGTGTGGAGATCCTTGATCCCGGCATAGCCGTGCGCCTCGATCAGCTTGGCGTAATAGTTGAGATGGTGCCCCATCATCACCGTCGGCGGGCGGTCGAAGCCGTCGACAAGCAAGCCGGGCTCATCCCAGATCGAGATGCTGAACGGCCCCATCGCACTGGTCATGCCCTCGCCGCGCAGCCAAGTCTCGGCGGTGTTCAGCAGCAGGTCGGCGACGCGCTGGTCGTCGATCGACTCGAACATGCCCCAATGGCCGATGCCCTTGCCCATGTGTTCAAGCACAAGGCTATCGACCTGCGCCGAAATCCGGCCGACGATCTTGCCGTCCTGCATCGCCATCCAGAACTTGGCGTAGCCGTGCCCGAACCACGGATTCTTCTCGATACCGGTAATCAGTTCGAGTGCTTCGCCACGCAGCGGGGGGACCCAATTCGGGTCGCTCTTGTAGAGCGTATAAATCAGGTCGATGAACTTGCCGCGATCTGCGGCGGTGATTGCTTCGACGATCTTGAGCTCGCCCCCCGACTTGCTCATGCTGCTTTACGCTCCGGTTCTTTGGTGGTGACGCGATCGCGCTGGCGCGGATGGCCTGCGGCAACTCCGCCCGACAGGTCGGCGACCCACGGATATACTGCTGCGACGTCCCCGGTATATCCGAGGTTGAATACCGTCGCGCTGCGCGTCGGGCGCTCGATACGCTCGTAGAACGTGCCAAACAGCCGGTCCCACGCGAAGTTGGTGATGCCAAAATTGCCGGTCTCGTCGTGGAAGTGATGCGCCATGTGACGCGCCTTCATTGCCACGAGCATCTTGCTCTTCGGCTTGTACGACAAGTGCTGGATGCAGTGGCAGAATTCGTAGAAGCATGTCGTTAGCACTCCGGTCGCGAGCGCGACCGCAGCACCGCCGACCCCGCCGATCGCATAACCGAACGGCAGCGTCATGATGAACACCGGCGGCAGCTCGCTCTTGAGCGTGCCGAACAGGATTTCGAGGTGGTTGGGATCCTGGTGGTGATCGTAATGGATCCGCTTCCACGTTGACGCGAGGAACGGCACCTTCCACATCCACTGGCTATGCAGCACCCAGCGGTGGAGGCAATACCAGACGAGCGGGTAGACCAGCATGACGAACCCGGCGGCGGCAGCACCGCGGACCAGCGTCGTCGGCTGCAACAGCGCCACGCCAATCGCGAGCGCGGCGATAACGAGGTAAGTGCGGATCGTATAATATTGAAAGTAGGCAACGACGAGCTCGCGCAACGTCATCTTGTTGAGGTAATGCGACCGGCTCCAGATTGCGGTCGATGTATCGGCGACAGCTTTCACTGGTCGTGCTCCATGCTTGGCCAAGCGATGTAGGAACGCAATGCGGCGCTTTTAGGACGCATGGGCAAGCCTGAATGTCGCGGCGTCACTCTTCGGAGCGGAACAGGACCGCCTCGCCGATCAGGAAAAACAGCAGGAAAGCCGACCATGCCGCTAGCAACGGCGGCACCGTGCCGAAATTGCCCATCGCGACGACGAAGTTATCGGCGACGAAAAAGGCGAAGCCAAGGAACATGCCGATCACGGCGCGGACGAACAGCCGCCCCGACCGGGCCAGCCCGAACGCCGCGACCGCGCCGAGCAGCGGCATCAGAATTGCCGACAATGGCCCAGAAATCTTGTGGTTAGCCGCCGCGACGAGCGAGGTCACTCGCTTGCCCGCCGCGCGCTGCTGGCTGATCTCGG
Source organism: Polymorphobacter sp. PAMC 29334 (assembly GCF_019431245.1). NCBI lineage: Bacteria > Pseudomonadati > Pseudomonadota > Alphaproteobacteria > Sphingomonadales > Sphingosinicellaceae > Polymorphobacter > Polymorphobacter sp. PAMC 29334. The sequence goes on from NZ_CP080243.1 coordinate 1,877,876, forward strand.
GGAGCAAGTCCCAGAACGGCGTGAACGCGGCGGTGACGACGGTCGTCGTGAATTGCGCCGGCATGACCGGGCTGGGGAAATCGGCGCTCGGCGACTTCGCCTCGGTGCCCTTGGCGACATCGAACGTGGCAACGTCGCGCAATGCCCAGCCGCCGCGCATCGGCCGCGCGGTCGCGGCGCGGACGACCGAAACGAGGCGATCCTTGGTCCGGTCGTAAATCGTGACGTCGTGAAGCACGGTCTGGTCGCCGCCGCCGCTGACCGAGCCGGCGTGGAACAGGTCGTCGCCGCCCTTGACCCAGGCATCGGTCGCGGCGGTGGTGATCGGCGCGAGCTTGCCGTATTCGACCGCCTGCCACGCGGCGAGCGACTTGTTCGCCTTGACCACGACGCTCTCGTTGAAGACGAAGTTGATCGCGGCAATGCCGAGCGCCGCGACGATCAGTGGCGCCAGAATCTGGTGCGCCGAAATCCCCGCTGACTTGAAGATTACCACCTCCGAATTGGCGTTGAGCGTCGTTAGCGTCACGAGCGTGCCGAGCAACACCGCGAACGGCAGGAACAGTGCGATGATCTGCGGTACTCGCAGCGCAACGTAATGCCAGAGGTCGGCGTCGGTGTTGCCCGGGACGATGAGAATCTTGCTCGATTCACCCAGCAGGTCGAGCGTCATCAAGATGACGACCAGCCCGCCGAGAAAGGCAAACGTGCGCGTCAGCAGCAGCCGGGCGGTGTAGAGCGCGATCGTTCGCGACGGGAACAACGTCATTCGGCGGGAACTTCACTGCCCGCGGCGGCTGCGGGAGCTTTGCTCTCATGCCACGGCGCAGGGCGCTTGATCATCCCGGCGACGATGCTGGCGAGCTTGCCGAACCAGCGGTCGAGCGCGCCGATCGGCTGGCCGCCGGGGACATAGGCGAGGACGTAGTACAGCCAGAATGACAATGCCGAGAAGCCGGCGAACGGTACCCATTGCGCGAGCACCGGATCGACCCGCCCGGCACCGCCCATCGCCTCGCCATACTGGCTGGTCTTGTGGAAAGTTACCAGCAGGATGATCGACAGGAACACGCCGAGTGCCGAGGTCGACCGCTTTGGCGGTACAGCGAGCGCGACCGCGAGGAACGGGAGGACGAGCATCACCAGAACGAGCACCAGCCGCCGATTCAACGCGGCGATGCTCTGCTGATGCAGAATACGTGCGACATCGGCCTTGCCGGCGCGGGCGAGTTCGGGGAGCGTCAGCTCGGCGTTCTCGTCGCCACGGGCGCGAAAACTACCGATCGACGGCAGGTTGACCGGCAGGTCCTGCTGCTTGAACGTCAGCACGCGCGGCACGACGAAATTCGACGCGGTGTGGACCATCGTCCCGTTCGTCAGGCGGAGCAGGATGACGTCGGGATCGTCGGTCGACAGGAATGTGCCGCGCTCGGCGGTGACCGCGACCGACTGGCCGTTCTTGCCCTCGGTTCGCACGAACAGCCCGCGCAGGTCGCTGCCCTTGGCGTGGCTCTCCTCGACTCGCAGCGTCGTGTTCTTGGCGAGCTTGGCGAACTCGCCGACCTTGATCGATGCGCCGAGCGCGCCTGAGCGCAATTCGAATTGTAACCCTTCATAAGCATAGCGCGAATAGGGCTCGAGGAAGCCGACGATGACAAAGTTAACGCCGGCGAATACGATCGCGAGCAGGATCGGCACGCGCATCAACCGGTTGTACGACACCCCCGCAGCGCGCAACGCATCGAGCTCGCTCGACAAAGCGAGGTTGCGGAACGCGAGCAGGATGCCGAGCATCACCCCGATCGGGATGCCGAGCGACAGATATTCGGGAACGAGATTGCCGAGCATCTTCCACACGACCGACACGGGCCCGCCTTCGTTCATCACGAAGTCGAACAATTTCAGCATCTTGTCGAGCAGCAGCAGCATCGCCGCAATCGTCAGGCAAGCGAGCAGCGGCACGAGGATCAGCCGGGCGAGGTAGCGGTCGAAGCCGGTAAGGAAACGCAAAGCCGCTTGTGCCTCAATCTCGTGTCGGACCGGGGGCGGTCGACCTCGAAGTCGGGATATAACCGGCACGAGGGTCGCGGTCACCCGCCAAAACATCGCGACACGGGTCTCGGCCGATCGTGACATACGCAGCGGCAATCACTTATCGAAAAGGTGACCGCCACCTACAAACGCTCACTGGACAAACTTCAATGTCGGTGGCGGGAAGTCGGCACCCAGGCGTATGTAGGCTGGCAACTATTTATCAGCAGTAGTACCGTCGCAGCATCGAGAAGAGGTTCAATGATTTCAGTCAGAGGATCGGAGGGGGCGAAAGTGCGCGTTACATGTTGCAGTCATTGATATGATTGCGCCGACAGCATGGCGCTTGAAGGCCGTCGGCGTCGCGGCAATCTGCTTCATTATCGCGGGTTTGATTGTCATTCTGGTCGGGCAGGATTTTCTATACCTGCTGAGCGGGTTTTCTAACCATCACGAGGTCATTACCTCGGCGCAATATACCGTCGCGAGCTTGTTGCTCGCTCCGATGACGTTCAGCGTCGGGCTCGTTCTGCTCGTCGGCAAGCAGGCGACGTCCGAGGACATGAAGAACGCGTCGGCGCGGACGATGAAGTGGAGCAGTCGCTACATGATCTTCGTGGCGGTCAGTATCGTCGCCGCGATGATCGCGCCGGTGGTGCAGTATCAAGTCGTCGACTCGCTTGCCCGGCAACGCGGGTACGTCCCGTGCCCAAAGCCCGATCGCCCGCGGCACCAGCCCGACCGGTGGGCGCTGCCGGGCGCGGATAGCCCGACCGGGCATTGTCCCGGAGACGGTGCCAACCCTAACTTCTAGTTTGCACCGTTTGCGATCCGGCAGTTACCGACGTCGCGACCCGCGATTTCAGGCGACGATCCGGCGTTACTTCATTCGGCGGGACCTGTGCGGCGCTAAGCCGCTGCGGGCAACCTCAATCCGACCGCCGTCGCCGCCGCGTCGAACTGGCGCAGGATTTCGGCGATCTGTTCGGGCGTGTGTTCGGCGCACAGCGAGCAGCGGAGGAGGTAGGTGCCGGTGGGCGTCGCCGGGGGGCGCGCGAAATTAACGTAGACGCCGTGCTCGAGCAGCGATTGCCACATCGCCAGCGTCGTCATCTGGTCGGGCATGATCACCGCGAGGATCGCGCTTTCGGCCGTAGCAGTGCCGAGCGTGAAGCCGCGCGCCTTGAGCCCGGCGTGCATCGCGCGAGTGCTCTCCCACAGCCGCGCGCGCTTGGCGCTGTTGTGCATCAGCTTGCGGATCGACACGGCCGACGAGGCGACGATCGACGGCGGCAGCGACGCGGTGAAGACGTACGGGCGGCAGACGAGGCGCAGTGCTTCGAATTTCGGATGGTTCGACACGCAGAAGCCGCCGACGGTGCCGACCGATTTAGAGAAGGTGCCGATGATGAAGTCGACCTGGTCCTCGACCCCTGCCGCCTCGGTAACGCCGCGGCCGTGCTCGCCAAAGAAGCCCATCGCGTGCGCCTCGTCGACGAGGACCATCGCGCCGTGGCGCTTCGCCACCGCGACCATCTCGGCCAGCGGCGCGATGTCACCGAGCATCGAATAGACGCCTTCGAGGACGACGAGCTTGCCGGCCTCTGGCGGCAGGCGGCCGAGGCGCTTGTCGAGGTCCTCGACCGAGTTGTGGCGGAAGCGGACGATGTCGGCGTTGCCCATCGCGCAGCCGTCGTAGATCGACGCATGGCTGTCGGCATCGAGGATGACATAGTCGCCGCGCCCGGCGAGCGTGGACACGACGCCCAAGTTCGCCTGATAGCCGGTCGAAAAGACCATCGCGTGCTTGGTGCCGTAGAAATCCTTGAGCGCGTTCTCGCATTCGCGATGGCTGGTGTAGGTACCGTTCAACGAGCGGCTGCCGGTGGTGCCCGCGCCGAAGTCGCGCACCGCCGCTTCGCTAGCGGCGATGACGTCGGGGTCGAAGGTCATTCCCATATAATTATAGGTGCCCATCAGGATCGTCTCGCGACCGTTGATGATGGCGCGCGTCGGCGACAGGACTTTGGACATGACCACGCCGACCGGGTCGCGTCCGCCCGCGTCGAGATATGCCTGCCGCTCGCCGGCGATCGCGTCGAACTTGTCGAGGAGGTCGATCATCTCGGCGGCCCCTATTTCGCCAGCTTCGCGACGGCGTCGGCAACCTGGCCGATCGTCTCGAGCTCAGGCAGCATATTGAGCGGCAACACGATGTCCCACTCGTCCTCGATGTTGGCGACGAGGTCCATGACCGTCAGGCTATCCATCTCGAGATCGTTGGAAAAGCTCGTATCTTCGGTCAACGGCACCGCCTTTTTATTGAGCGGGCCGATCAGGTCGACGATGCGGGCGTAGATGGTCTCGCGAGCGGGCATGGCGTGTTCCTGACGGCTGAGCGTCCAGTTGCCAAGATAATATGGTCAAAGTCGGGCCGCGGCGAGCCAGCCGTTCGCACGATACCAGGCGACTGCACGAGCGAGTCCCTCGGCGAGAGGGACCTTCGGCTGCCACAGTGTCGCGGGGAGTCCGCGTGCCGTCGCGGCGACCCAATCGGGGTGCGCGAGGTAGCGTGCGCGGTCGTGGGTCATCCTCGGCCCGCGCTTCTGGATGCGGGCGAGGGTAGTCTCGATCGTGGCTGTCGCTCGGAGGACGGCGAGCGGCAGGCGAAGCCGGATCGGAAAGCGTCCCACTGCCATACCGATCGCGCGGGCAAGGTCGGCGTGCGAGTACGCTTCGTGGCCGTCGTCGATCTCGGCGATGCCGCCGGCGTCACTGGCTGCCAGCGCGAGCAACGCCGCCGACAGGTCGCCGACCTCGATCAGCGAGAAGCGCCCGTCGCCGGGGAGGACTGCGATACCGCGCGCGACCATCTGGAACACCGGCAGCGTCTCGCGGTCGCCGGGGCCGTAGACTCCCGGTGGGCGGACGATCGCCCAGTCGAGCCCGGATGCGGCGACGAGCGCCTCGGCGGCTGCTTTGCTCGCGCCATAGTCGGACAGGCCGGGTTCGCGCGCGGCGAGCGACGAGACATGGACAAAGCGGCGGACCCCGGCGGCGCGGGTGGCGGCGATGATACTTGCGGTGCCGGCGACGTTGCCGGCGTCGAACTCGGCGCGGGACGTGGCTGTGATGGTGCCGGCGATGTGGATGACGGCGTCGGCTCCGTCGCAAAGGGCACCGGGATTGGCGAGGTCGCCGGTGATCCATTCGACCTTGGGGAGGGGGGGCTGCGGGCGGCGGGCCAGCGCGCGGACGGTGTGGCCGTGCGCGGTCGCGGCGGCGAGGAGGTGCCCGCCGACGAAGCCGGTGCCGCCGGTGACGGCGACGATCACGACTGTTTTCCCTCTCCCCTCGAGGGAGAGGGACGGTCGCGCCTTCGCGACCAGGGTGAGGGTGAGTGTCGCTCCGAAGGGGAGGTGAGGCGCGTGGCGGCGTCCTCACCCTCACCCTGGTTGCGCGAAGGGCGCAACCATCCCTCTTGCTCGAGGGGAGAGGGAGAGATCAGGCGGCGATCTCGAACGGCTGGATCTCGCCCGACAAATACTGGCTCCGCGCCTTGCTCCGCGACAGCTTGCCGCTCGACGTCCGCGGCAGTGTGCGCGGGGGCACCAGTTCGACGACGCAGCTCATCCCGGTGATCGCACGAACCTTGGTGCGGATCGCCTCGCGCAAATGCGTCCGTTCCGCGAGGTCCGACGTGCGGCACTGGACGAGCACGGCGGGGGCTTCCTCGCCGCCCGGGGTGGTGATCGCGAAGGCGGCGATGTCGCCCGCCTTGAAGCCCGGAAGTTGTTCGATCGCCCATTCGATGTCTTGCGGCCAATGGTTCTTGCCGTTGATGATGATCATGTCCTTGGCGCGCCCGACGATGTAGACGTAGCCGTCGGCGAGATAGCCCATGTCGCCGGTGTCGAGCCAGCCGTCCGACAGGCACGCCGCGGTCGCCGCGTCATCGCGGAAATAGCCCGCCATCACGCCCTCGCCAGCGACGAACAGCCGCCCGATGTGACGATCGGCGAGCGGCGCGCCGGTCTCGTCGCGAATCTCGATCGTCAGGCCCGGTAGAGCGCGGCCGCAGTTGACGATGGCACGGTATCGCGTCGGGCGACCGATCGCGGCGTCGGCGCTAGCCCCGGCACCGACGCCAGCAAAGCCTTCGCCCGACAGGACGCGCTCGTCGACGAGATCGGTGACGATGCCCTCGCCGACCGGCATCATGCTCACCGCGAGAGTCGCCTCGGCAAGACCGTAGCTCGGCAGGAAGGCGTCGGCGCGGAAGCCGGCGGCGTCGAACACGTCGACGAAATGCTGCATCACTTCGGGGCGAATCATATCGGCGCCGTTGCCCGCGACCCGCCAGCGCGACAGGTCGAAGCGCTCGCGGACGTCTATCGAGGTGCTGATCCGGCGCGCGCAGATGTCATAGCCGAAGGTCGGCGAATAGGAGAGGGTGGTGCCCTCGTTACGGCTGACGAGGGTCAGCCACGACAGCGGACGGCGAGCGAAGTCCTCGGTGGCGATATAGTCGGCCGACATCTGGTTCGCGAGAGGCGACAACAGGCAGCCGACAAGCCCCATGTCGTGGTAGAACGGCAGCCACGAAATGACGCGGTCGGTCTCGCGCACCCGTGTGCAAGTCGCGTGCCCGGCGAGGTTGGCCAGCAGCGCGCGGTGGGTCACCGCGACGCCGTGCGGGAAACGCGTGCTGCCGCTTGAATATTGGAGATAGGCGATGTCGTCTGCGGTCGCGCTCGGCAGCTCGACGCCGTCGGCGGCAGCGTCGTGGAACGCTGCCCAGTCGTGTGCGGTGCAGCCGTCGAGCGGCGCGGCGGCCTCGGCGACAAGCGCGAACAGCCCCGGCGGCGACAGCACGAGCAGGGGATCGCAGCTCAGCAACTGCGTGCGGATCTGCTCGACGTAGGCATCGCGCCCGCCGAACGAGGTCGGCAGCGGCAGCGGCGTCGGCAGCGCCCCGGCATAGATCGCGCCGAAAAACAGCCGGACGAATTCGGCCGAGGTCTCGGCGATGAGGGCGACGCGATCGCCCGGACGAGCACCTGCGGCGATCAGCCGTGCGGCGTCGGTGCGCGCGTCGGTGCGGAGTTCGGCGAACGGATACGCCCGGACGAGCTCAGCGCGCGCATCGAAGAAGTTTAGCCCGCGGCTCCCCTGCGCGGCATAGTCGAGGGCATCGCCAAGAGTCGCGAAATCAGCAATGCGGCGCGGCAACGGGTCGATGGTCGGCGTCGGCACGACCGATCGGGTCGCACCTTGCTCAATCGACGCACCCGGCTCAATCGACAACTGCGGCAACCGCGATCCTCCTTGCAATCCCCCGCCACCTTTCGCGTGCGCCTGCCCTGATACGCGCGAAGCTGGTCCAATCTCGCCGGTCGGAGTAGCTTTCCGGCGCGTTCAAAATCGGACGCGACTGTGGCAGGAACGTGGCGTTAACGAAATGGGTCCCGGACGTCCCTCGCGCACCGCTGCCGGCACGTCCCGGCGGCCGGCCGGACGCCCGGCTCCAAAGCCGCTCGACGCAGCGCATTTGCGCGATCTGGCTTTGCATTACGTCGGTAAGTACGCGACGAGCGAGGCGAAGTTGCGCCGCTATCTCGCGCGCAAGCTGTGGGAGCGCGGCTGGGAAGGGGAGGGGAGTCCCCCGGTCGACAGCGTCGTCGCTCGGCTCGCCGACCTCGGCTACGTCGACGACCGGGTCTTCGCCGAGGCGCGCGGGCGCGGCCTGACCGGGCGCGGCTTCGGCGCGCGGCGGGTGTCGGCCGATCTCGGCGCGGCGGGGATCGACCGCGATCTCGCTGCGGAGGTCGCGGCGACCGGCGACCCAATGGCGGCGGCAGTCGCCTTCGCCCGCCGCCGCCGCCTCGGTCCGTACGACACTGCCGCCCCCGATCCCGACCGCCGCCGCAAACAGTTCGCCGCGATGATGCGCGCTGGCCACGGCGTCGCGGAGACACGGCGGGTGCTCGCGGGAGAGATGGAGGAGTGAAGGTGGCTTGAGCGCGTACCCGATTTCGTCAGACCGGAGGCACCAATGACCCAATTCACCGTCAACGCGCAGCGGTTTGACCCGTACAAGACGTTCAAGTTCCGCGTGAAATGGGACGGCCATATCGTCGCCGGGATCTCGCGGGTCAGCGGCCTAAGGCGAACGACGGCGGTCGTCGAGCATCGCGAAGGGGGCGATCCATCGTCGTCGCGCAAGTCACCGGGGCAGACCGAGTATGCGCCGGTCACGCTCGAACGCGGCGTGACGCACGACACGGCTTTCGAGGAATGGGCCAACAAGGTCGTCAATTTCGGTGCAGGCCTGGGGAACGAGGTCTCGCTGCGTGACTTCCGCAAGGACATCGTCATCCAATTGCTGAACGAGGCGGGTCAGTTGGTGCTCGCTTACAAGCTGTTCCGCTGTTGGCCGTCCGAATACGTTGCCTTGCCCGACCTCGACAGCGACGGCGAGACGGTCGCGATCCAGACGCTGGTCTTGCAGAACGAAGGCTGGGTGCGCGATACCAGCGTCGTCGAGCCGCACGAACCGGCGCTCATCCCGGGCTGACGCCCAGGCGCAGCGCTGCGAGTGCTTCGGGCGTGTCGACGTCGGCGAGGATGCCAGGATCGTCGACCGGGAGTTCGACGAGACGGTCGCTGAGCGCCGCGAGGAGGACCTTGCCGCCGCCATCGCCAGTTACTCCGGAAAGCTCGGTCCAGTGCGCGCGGCTCCAGGCAAGCGGGTTGCCGCGCTTGCCATGCCATGTCGGGATAACCACCGGGACACGGTCGATCGCCGCCGCCGCGAGGGCGGCATAGGTTTCCGCGTCGACCGACGGCATGTCGCCGAGCGCGATGATCGCCGCGCGCCAATCGAGAGGAGCCGCCGCGAGGCCGGTACGGAGCGATCGACTCATCCCCTCGGCGAAGTCGGGCGCGGTGACATAGGTCGCGGGGCGATCGCCGAGCGCGGCGCGGACCGCTGCCGCCATGTGCCCGACGACGACGATCGGCGGCGGCAGGCCGGCGGCGGCGATCGCATCGACGACATGCGCGACGACCGGCTTGCCGTCTAGATCGGCGATCAGCTTGTTCGCCGCGCCCATCCGCGTCGATCGGCCGGCGGCGAGGACGATGACTCCGACGGTGACGGTCTGGGCGCGGGCGGCGCGGGGTTGCGGGCGCTCGGCCTCGGGGAGCAGCCCGCCGACCCCCATTGCAGCGATGTCGCCACTGGTCACAGCGATTCCTGCGGCGAGGCGTTCGAGAACCCAGTCGAAGCCGTTGCGCTTCGGGCTGCGGGCACACCCCGGCAGCCCGATCACCGCGCGGCCGCCGAGCACGCCGAGACACAGCAGGTTGCCGGGATCGACCGGCATCCCGAGCCGCTCGACAGCGCCGCCAGCGGCAACGATCGCGGTGGGAATCACGTCGCGCCGGTCGGCAGTCGCCGAAGCTCCAGCGATAAGCAGGATCGCATTGGCGGGTTGTGCGGTGAGCCACCCAGCGAGGGCGTCCGCTTCATGGTCGCACTCGTCCCAGCCGGAATCGAGGGCGCTGTCGAGGGCAATGATGCGGGCGCGTGTGACCGCATCGGTCCGTGCCAGCATCTTTTCCGAGGTTGCTGGAAGGCGCGTCTGAAGCAGGCGGAAGCGGCGCGGGCGAAACCCCGCGACAACGATCGGCGTGGCGGTGGCGACGGTGGCGTCGAGCGCGCTGACCGGCACCGCGAACGGAATAAGCTTGACCGTCGCGATGACGTCGCCAGCAGCGACACGGGTCATCGGCGCGAGCGTGCCAACGGTGATGCTCTCGTCGACCGCGTTGACCCGATCGATCGCTGCCCGATCGAGGAGCAAAAGGCCGTTTGCGGTGGCGATCAGGTTGGTCCGGCCATGCGCGGCAGCGGTTGCGATGACACCCGGGCCGGCCAACGTGGCAGCAAGCTTGGCCGCAGCGGCGTCTTCGGCGACATCATCGGTTCCGATCCGGGCGACGACGATCGTCGCGATGCCTGCCTCCGACGCAGCTGCGATATCGGCGTCACTGAGCAGCCGTCCCTTCGGCCAGCGGTCGCCGTCGACCAGCAGTGCATGGGCGAGAACCGTGCCGGCTGCGTCGATGGTCGCGACCGGGCCGAAGATCAAATGCCCGGCACCGGTGCCGCCAGCGGCAATCGGCCGCGCCACGCCGCCGTCATCTGCGCCGCTATCGACAGCGCGATCTCGGCGGGGTTGGCCGCGCCGATGTCGAGCCCAGCGGGACCGCGGACACGCGCCAGCGTCGCTTCACCAAAACCTTGAGCCGCGAGCCGCTCAAGCCGGCTGGCGTGGTTCTTCCGCGACCCCAAGGCGGCGATGTAAAACGCCTCCGACCGGAGAGCCGCCGCAAGTGCGACATCGTCGAGCTTCGGGTCGTGACTGAGCGCGACCACCGCGCTTGCCGCATTCGGGCGCCACCGCGCGAGCGCCTCGTCAGGCCAGCCGTCGTCGAGCGTGATGCCGTCGAAACGGGCGTCCTTGGCGAAGAGTCCGCGCGGGTCGACCACCAGCGGCGCGTAGCCGAGCAGCCGGGCAATCGGCACCAGCGTCTGCGCGATATGGACTGCTCCGATCACCGCGAGACGCAGCGGTGGGGCATAGGCGTAGGCGAAAGTCTCGGCGGCGCTCTCGTCTCCGCGCTCAATCTCGACAGTGGTCCCTGAAGCAAGGTCGGTCACCAGCGTTACCGCGGTTCCAGCCGCCCGAGCTTCGATCAGGCGCTCGATCAGGTCGGGAGCAAACCGCGCATCGGCGACCGCCTGCAAAAGAACTGATATCTTGCCGCCGCACGCGAGGCCGACTTCCCACGCGGTCGCGTCGGCAACCCCATAGTCGAGCCGCTTAAACCCGCCGCTCGCGATTAGGTCGATTGCCTCGGTGATGACGTCGCCCTCGACGCAGCCGCCGCTGACCGACCCTTCGAACAGCCCATCGTCGCGCACGGCGAGATGGCTGCCGACCCGGCGCGGGGCCGATCCCCACGTATCGATCACCGTCGCCAGCGCAACGCCATGCCCGGCGGCGCGCCAGTCGCGCGCGGCGGTCAGAACACGATCGAGATCGTCGCCAGCGGTCATCTCATCTCCCAGATCAGCACGACGATAACGATCAGGATCAGGACGGTTCCCCAAATGAGCGGGGTCAAGCCGGTGCGCGCGCGCGTGCCATGCAAGCTCTGCACCTCGCTGCTCGGGGTCGTTGCAGTCGCTTCAATCTGCGGAGATGTCACCGGCATTTCGACCGCCGGGGCGTCGCCGGCAGAAGCATCGCCAACCGGGGTGTTCGCGTCCGGCGTCTCGACCTCGGCCTTGAAGCGCGTGAAGAAGGTCTCGGCATAGCCGCGCGCGGTTCCCTCAATCAGCCGAGCCCCGAGCTGGGCGAGCTTGCCGCCGACGCTCGACGTGACGGCATAATCTAGACGTGTACCGGTGACACCGGCGACATCGGCGTCACTCAATCTGACCTCAGCCGACCCTTTGGCGAATCCGGCGACCCCGCCTTTGCCCTCGCCGACAAGGACGTAACGGTTCGGTGCGTCGACCTCGGTCAGGGTGACGCCACCCACGAAAGTCGCACGGACCGGTCCAACCCGCGCATTCATCTTGCCATCGAGACGAGTCGCGCCGTCGTCTCCAGTCGATTCTACAAGCGATTCGACCCCTTCAATGCATCGCGCAAGGATCACTGGATTGTTGAGCGCGGTCCATACCCGCTCGCGAGGGGCGGCAATCAAGCTCTCGCCCTTTAATTCCATGAACTTTCGATCCCTCTGAGCCGCGCGGAAACTGCGGGATAGCATCGCACCGCTGACTGCGACATTCTAATCGTCTTAACCAAACTGCGAACAAGTCATTTCACATCTGGCCCGGTCATGTTACAGGACGAGTTGATTGAGACTTTGCGTGGGGGTACCGCATGCTCGAGCCTGCGGTCTCGCTGGACTCGAAGAGCGTCGGATTGGGCGATCATATGGTCGAGGCGGGAGTCCGCGTCGGTGGTGCGGTCAAATGGTTCGATGTCGTTCGTGGCTATGGCTTCATCGTTCCCGACGATGGGGGCAGCGATATACTGATTCACTTCTCGGTTCTGCGCGACGTCGCCCGGCGGACGCTTCCCGAAGGTGCGCGGCTGGTCTGCGATACGGTCAGCCGTCAGCGCGGGCGGCAAGTGCGGGCGATCCTCGAGCTCGATCTGACAACCGCGACAGGCCCCGATCCGGAAACTGCGGTTTTGCGCGCGTCGGCGCGACCCGATCACGAGCGTCTCGTCGAAAACGCCGGTCCATTCGAGCGTGTTGCAGTCAAATGGTTCAATCGCCTGAAGGGCTATGGCTTCGTCGTTCGCCCCGATAGCGAGCAGGATATCTTCGTGCATATGGAGACGGTACGTCGTGCCGGTCTGACCGAGCTCGAACCTGGACAGCCTCTTCGCGCGCGGATTGCCGAAGGCCAGAAGGGACCACTTGCCGTCGTACTCGAAGGTGATACGAATACCGCCGAATTGGCGGACACGCCCGGCTCGTAGAGGTTTGTTTAATGTTGCGACTGTCGTGCGCTGCAGCGCTTTCGCTGCTTTGTCTGTTTCCAGCCTTTTCGGCCCCTGCGTTTGCGCAAGAAACGCCTCTTGTTGCCAACCCGACGTTGGCGACGGTTCCACTGACGCTCGTCGCGGGTGGTGAAAACCATAAATACACCGTCGAGGTTGCACGTACGACGACCGAGCAGGCCCGCGGCCTCATGCTCCGCAAGACGATGGCCCGCGACCACGGCATGATCTTCCCGCTCGCCGTCGCGCGCGAGGCCGACTTCTGGATGGAGGGCACGTACCTTCCGCTCGATATCGTGTTCATCGCGCCCGACCGGACGGTTCGGCGGATCGCGGCAAACGCAGTTCCGTTCAGCCGCGCCGAGATTACTTCAGGCGGGCCGGTGTCCGCCGTTCTCGAATTGAACGCCGGAGAGGCTGCGCGGATCGGGCTGAGACCCGGCGACAAGGTCAGCTATACCCTTAATTGACGCCGAATTGACGCGGCGTCCGACGGTGCGTACACCGCGCCGTCAAGCGATTTCCGCGGGTAGGGACAAATATGGTGATGCGCCGTTGGCGAGCCGTAACGGCGCTTTTCGCCACTATCGTCGGCACGTCCGCTTCCGCCCAGAGTGTCGATCCGCGGGTATTACAGCAGCTGCAGGGGCAACTTGGTGCATCGTCTTCAGGGTCGTTGAACACGTCTTCGGTCAGTCCGCTCGACCGCGCGCGTGCCGACAATAATAGCACCGTCGACCAGCAACCGGCGACCGGACGCCTCGACACGATTGAGGAGCAGGAGCTTCGCCGCCAGCAATCGCGCGCGCAGCTTGACCGGCTATACACGCCGTCGCCGATTGAGCGCGAGTTTCGTAGCCGGCTCGCCGATCCGACACTGCGCCAGTTCGGCTATGACCTGTTCCAGTCGGACGCGCGCACCAGTCCGGGCGCCCTGACCGGCTCGGTCAGCGATTCCTATGTCGTTGGGATCGGTGACGAACTTGTCGTCCAGTTTCAGGGCGCGACCAACGAAAGCCGGACTGTGCGGGTCGATCGCGAAGGGCGGTTGGTCGTCGGCGCGCTTGCTCCGATCCCGGCTGCCGGGCGCACGATCGGGTCGGTCCGGCGCGATATTGCCGCCCAGACCAAGCGTACCCTGCTTGGTACCGAGGTGTATGTCTCGCTTGGCTCGGTCCACGCGATCACTGTTTTCGTTGGCGGCGAGGTCGACCGGCCCGGTCAGTTCAATCTCACGTCGCTCTCCGACGTCGGCAGCGCGCTCGCGCTCGCCGGTGGTATCCGACGGTCGGGATCGCTCCGGAATGTGCGCATTGTTCGCGCCGGCGGCGCCATCTCGGTCGATCTTTACGGGCTGCTTGGCATCGGCACGCCGCCCGCGACCCGTCTGCAGGACGGCGACCGGATCATCGTACCTGTCATCGGCGACACCGTCGCGGTGGCTGGCGCGGTTGCGCGACCCGGCATCTATGAAGTCCGGCGCGGGACGAGCGTCGGTGCGGTGCTCGACTATGCGGGCGGCGCCCTTCGGCCACGCGGCAACACGATCGCTATCAGCCGCATCGATGCGGGCGGCGCCGAAGTCTTCGTCAAGGCGGCGAGCCTCGCGAGCAACATTCAGCCAGGCGACGCAATCCAGCTTGTCGGCGGCAGCGCTGGCGGCGCGACCGGACGCGTCGTCCTGCGTGGCTATGTACAGAACCCCGGGCCGCGCCCGCTGGTCGCTGTGCCGATGGTGCGCGACCTCGTCGGCGATGTCGCCGACCTTCGCTTCGATACCTATCTGCCGATGGCGGTCCTGATCCGGCGTGACCCGATCACCGCTTCGCGCGAGTTCCAGCCGGTCAACCTGATCGACGCGTTGCGATCGCGGCCGCCCGTTGCGCTGCGCAGCGACGACCGGTTGTATGTCTTCAGCCGGACCGACATCGCGTTTCTTAACCAGACCCCGGTCCGCCGCGTCGTTTTGAGGCAGGCGAACCCATATCCGGAGTGCCGGTCGCTCGCGCGGCTCGAGGCGCTGGTCAGCGATACCAAGTCACCGCGCTTCGATGTCGTGACGCGCGGTGCGCTGATCGTCGAGCGCAACGGCCAGAGCGACGTCGCGGTCGGCGGCAACCTCCAGAGCGGTCGTCGCGGTGATGAGGCGTTCCGCACCGGCGGCGATGCCCTTGCGGCACAGGCGGTTGCCGGCCAGCAGGCGGGTCAGGCTCAGGCTGGCCAGGCTCAGGCAGGTCAGCTCCAGTCGAACCAGTCGCAGTATGGCCAAAACGACCAGCAACCGATCGCAATGGCGAGCAATCGTGCGTCGAGTGATCGTGCGTTGCCGACCGACTTCACCGACGATGGCTCTATTGCGGCGAGCGACCGCCGCCCCGCTTCGCGCTGCCCGGCGGTGTTCGAGGAGGAGCCCGATCTTTTGCCGGTGCTGATCGAGAACGCGATCGGTGTCGGCGGTGCGGTCCGCAGTCCCGGCGCATATCCCGTCGCTGGCTCGATCAGCGCGCGCGACGTCGCCGCGATCGCTCAAGGCCTGATCCCAAATGTCGATGCGTTGACGCTCGACCTGACCACCGCGCGTGGCGAGCAGCGTATTCCGGTGGCAGACACTATCGCGCTGACTGGCGTGACGATCCGGTCGGGCGACGATTTGCGGTTCAATGGTGCCCAGCCCCAGTTCGAGTCGGGCGGTGTCCTTTTGACCGGCGAATTCGAGCGTCCCGGCCTGTACACGATCCGCAAGGGTGAGAAGCTGTCGGAACTGATCGCGCGGGCTGGTGGGATGAGCACGCTGGCGTATCCGTACGGCACGATCTTCACTCGGCGAAGTGTCAAGGAGGCCCAGCAGGAGGGCATCCGCCGGACAGGGCGCGAACTGACCAATGCGTTGCTGGCGGTATCAGCGCGCAAAACGGGTAGCGGCGCTACCGATTCGACGGCGTCGGCAGCGCGGCTGATCGAGCAGCTCTCGTCGGTCGAGGCACCTGGCCGCGTCGTGATCGAGGCGGATCCGCGGGCCCTGGCGCTGCGTCCGGATCTCGATACCGTGCTTGAATCGGGCGATACGATCTATGTGCCGAAGCGACCGAACTTTGTCCTCGCGCTCGGCGACGTCAGCAATCCTGGTGCTCTCCAGTTCGTCGCGGGCAAGTCCGCGCGTGAATATCTGGGCGAGACCGGTGGGACGGCCAAGACCGCCGACAAGCGCCGAATATTCCTTGTCCTGCCGAACGGTACCGCCCAGCCGCTGCGCAATGTTACCAAGCGTGCTGAAAACATCATCGTGCCGCCGGGGAGTACGATCATTGTGCCGAAGGACATCGACCCGCTCTTCACGCTCGATATCGTCCGCGACGTCTCGGGTATTCTCGGCACCCTGATCACGTCGGTCGCGACGATCGCTCTGCTGGCGAGGTAGCGGGAGTGCTGGCCGAGCTGATCAGCGCGCTGCTTGCCGCGCTTGCGACGTTTGTCGCTTGCTCCTTTGCGCTGCCACTCGGGACGTCACTGGGGTTGCTCGACTTTCCCGACGATGCCGGCGGCCGCAAGCAGCATGCGCGGGTCACGCCGCTCGTTGGCGGGTTGGTGATAGCTGGGATAAGTCTCGGCGCGATCATCGCGATTTTGACGTTGCCAGCCGACTTGGGGCCGACGGTCGAGCGTCATGTCGCGTGGCTCGGTATCGCGGTCGCGGCAATGTTCGTGATCGGAGTTGCCGACGACCGTTTCGAACTCAGCGTCCGCTCGCGGCTCGGGGTCGGGGCGATGGTACTTCTGTTGGTGATCGTCACAGCCCCGGATTTTGCAATCTCGTTCGTCCGATTCTCTCACCAGCCGGTGGTACGCATCCTCGGGCTAACGTCGATCCCGTTCACCCTGTTGTGCCTTGTTGGCTTGCTCAATGCGGTCAACATGGCCGACGGCAAAAACGGCATTGTGATTAGTCTCGGGCTTGTCTGGTCGGCGATGCTGTTGCGATGGTTGCCCCCGGTGATGGCGCCGGTTATGGCCGCAACCGCCGGTGCGCTGGCGATCCTGTTGTGGTTCAACATGCGCAGTCGTTTGTTTCTTGGCGACGGTGGCAGCTATGCGTTGTCGGCACTGTTCGGCCTGCTGGCGATCTATGCGTACAACCATCACTTCAACGACATCGGTGCCGACGATATCATTCTGCTGTTCGCGGTGCCGGTGCTCGACACTGTCCGTTTGCTGGTCTTTAGGGTCTGGCAGCGGCGATCGCCCTTTCATGGCGGCCGCGATCATCTGCACCATTACCTCTATGCGCGAGTGGGTTGGCCGTACGGGCTCGGGGTCTACATCACGCTGGTTATCGTCCCAAATGCAGCAGCAACGTTGTTCCCGGGGACCGCAGGCCTTTGGCTTGGCGTGACGTCAATCGCGTACACCGTCATTCTCGGCCTCGCACATCGTCCATCTCCAAAGCTCGCGTGATCCGCGCAGCTTGCCATCGCGAGGCGACAGGGTAGAAGCGGCGCGCACGCATGTTGGGGCGTCGCCAAGTGGTAAGGCACCGGTTTTTGGTACCGGCATCCGCAGGTTCGAATCCTGCCGCCCCAGCCAATCCCTCATACGTCGCTCAAGCGGCCTGTAGTGCGCCCTGTGCTCGTGATGTCGCCCATCCCAATACAAGGAACTCGCCCGCAGGGCGTCGCGCTGAGCGATCAAATCTTGCGCTCGAAAGGATGCCTAACGGACGCGGGCCTGCGATCATGACATGGCTGGGAAAATCGGTTCTGTCGCAACTCGGACTTTCAACCGTGACCGGCAAACCTTCAAAAATCTCCGCGTCACCGGCCGCAATACGCGGGCAACATAACGGTCGCCGAGCCCGCGCGCTGGCGCCACTCACCGGTCGTCGTGCGGTAATACTGGCCTGGCGCGACGCGGTTGGCGAGGAGCTGGCAGCCCGCGGCGGCGGCCACGTCGACGACTGTGACCCCGGTCTTGGCGGCGGCCGCGTCGGTGTAGACCGCGCGTCGCTGGATGTTGATCTGCCCGACGTGCTTGGCCAGGTCGGGGCTTCCGCCGCGGACACCGAGATAGCCGTCCGCTTGTTCCCCGACGGTGCCCGCATCGCGCGCGGCCTCGACCACGGGATCAGCGGCCTGGGCAAGTGCCGGCGCGCCGATGCCGAGCAGCGTCGCGAGCAAAATGGCGGTTCGCACGCAGGCCATCAAAAAATTCCCGGGTTTTTCTTGATCAGGTCCTGCACGTCTTTCTCAAGCCGGACGACCACTTCCTGACGGATATTGACGTTGAGCGTAATCTCGATCGGCTTGTCCGGAGCGCGGAGCTGAATACAGCCGGCGAGCGGCACGATTAAAACGAACAGAAATCCAGCGCGGCTCATTTGCATGGAACCTTCTATCATGTGACGCGGGCTATCGCACCGCCAATTTATCCGGCCTGAACCGCTATTCGACGGGCTTTGCGGAGCGGATCACCGCACGTGCGTCGCTGAACGAGGCGGCCGTGCCCAACAGCAATCGAAAAGGTGCTCGCACCGTCACGCCAAACTTGAACGGCAGCCCCGTCGCGCGCACCGGAAGTCGGCTTCCTGTCTGAAGGGGGGCTTCGTTGGTGCCGGTGAAATCGATCGCCGTCACGATCTCCGCGTCGAGGTCGCCATCGAGCCGCAGCGTCAGCGTCCGGTAACGCAACCGTCGGAGCGCGTCGAAGGCAAGCCGCCCGGCCGCGCCCATGCTCGCTTGGCCGACCTCGCCGACATATTGGAGAAGGCCGCCGCCGTCGCGAGCGGTGAGAACGCCACCAGCAATTCGTCCTGCCGAGCGCTCGAAGACGAGCGGCAAGACCCCGTCGAATTTGCCGGTGGCGCTCAGGTTCTTGATTTGAAAGCGCTGCAGGAATTGTTCAGCATCAAGACCGTCGACGTCGACCGTAAACGTCCGGCGGGGCACGTCGGCTCGGAGCACGGTCGGCTCGACGGTCATCGTACCCCCGGTAAACGGCCAGGCAAGCCGCTCGATCGCCACCGAGTTGCGATCGAGAAGCTGAAAACGGACCGACACGTCGTCGACGGCCACGCCTGGATCGAGCGAGGCGATATGCAACGTCTGGTGGGGCGGGGTGTGCAGCGACGGCAAGTCGTCGAAGGCGATGATGCCATCGATGCCCGTCACCGGGCCGAGCGCCGCGGTGGCCAGCCCAACGCCCGCCAGTTGCACCGTCCCGGCCCCGGTCACCTTGTTGCCGGCGATCTCCAGCGTTGCGATGGTGCTTACCCCTCCCACGACGTTCGCCGCGAGTCCGCGCGCAAGGCCGCTGATGTCGACGGGTTGGAGGGTAGGCGCGAAGGTCAGCGCGGATAACAGCGCTACGCGACCGATGCTTCCGGCGAGATCGTAGAAGCCCATGACCGTCGCCAGTCTCGCGCCATTGGCCAGCTCGACGGTTGCGCGACCAGTCAGAGCCTGGCTCGCCAGACGACCTTTGATGCCGGTCAGGTGAAGGGGATTGAACGCCGGGGCCGGGCGCGGATCGGCGAACGCGACGTCGGCATCGTCGAGCGTCAGGACGCCGTTCGCCAGCTGCCAGCGCCCGCGACCGTTGCTCGCGACCCCGAAGGGGCCGACGGCCCGCAGCGCCGATATCGCACCCGTTCCCGTCCACCCGGACAAGGTCCGCTCTGCGCGAGCGTTGAGACGCGCGCCACCGCGCCACGGGTCGGACACGACGGTAAGATCGACGTTCGACACGGCGATTTCGGGAGCGGCGAGGGTGCCACCGATACGGAGGCCAAATCGCCCTGCGCTCGCCGCGAACGCCCGCCCGCCTGCGGTACCGCGCGTGCCCAGACCGTCGACCGTCATCGCTGCCGCGACATGAGTGCCATGCAGCGTGGCAAGCGGTCCGCGGCGGGACGAGCAAAGCATTGCGGCGGTTGCGCCCAGCTGCGTCGTCGCGATGCTGGCACGATCGAAGCCGATTGGAACGCAGCCGGTACCGATCGCCACGCCGGTCTGTCGATCGAACGCCACATCGAGCGGCAGCGCCAGGCCATCGACGCGCCCGCCGTCGAAACCGCTCGACACACGCAGCGTTCCGCCTGTGGTCGCGTGCCCCGCTGTCACGTCGAAGCGACCGCCGGTCAGCTCGATTGCATCGCCACCGTCGCGCCACGGTCCGATGGCGACGAGACCATGGCCGCCGTTGGCGCTACCCGCGCCAGCGATGTCGATAGTGGGGAGGCCGCCCCCCTTAACGGTGACCCGACCGTCGAGGGTGATCGTGTCACGCGTCCATTCGATATCGCGGCCGGTAAAGCGCAATTCCGCGTTACCCGCGCCGTCTGCCTTGAGGTCGGAAATGCGAACGCGCACCCCGGGTGCAACATCCCCGTCGACGTGAGCGAGGACGTCGATCCGCCGCAAGGCGGCACCGGCGCGAGTGACGAGCTTGGCGGCAAGCGTTGGCAGTCCTACCCGCGACGGCAATAGCGCGATGAGTGTCGCGGGTTGTACGGCGTGTGCTGCGACAGTCGCGTCGATGTGCACCGTGCCGCCGGGGGCGAGTTTCAACGATCCACCTGCCTTCGTCGGGCCGGCCCGGTCGGAGCCATGAATGAGACCCGCGAGGCCGGCGGTCCAGCTGCCGTGCAGTCCGGCGGGCGGCCCTTCAAGCGCGGCGTCGATCGCGAGCCCTGAAAGCGTCGTACCCGCTGCTTGCACCGTAGGGGCCGTAACGCTGGCATGCGCACTCAGGCTGTTGAGGGGGAGCGGCGCGGCGACCGTCAGCGTCCACGCCGCAGTTGGCACGGTCGCTCCGCGACACAACGACCGCACCAGATGGCCTTGGCCGGCAACCGCAAAGTCCCGCGCGGCAGTGGTTATGGTGAAGTGTGCCTCTGGAACCGTCGCGCTGCAGTTGGCCCATTGCAAGGTGACGGTCGCCGTCCGCGCCGTCGCCCGGAAATCACGATCGAGTTGGCCAGCTGCGTCGACCCGGGCGTCGATCGTTCCTGCCGGTGTCAGCAGCGTAACTGCCGCATCGGCGGCGTCGAGCCGAAACGCGGGAAATCGCGTCGAACGATCGGGCGGGATCAGCCGATCGAGACTACCGAAGCTGACGCCGCCGCCATCCGCGTGAACCTTGAGCATCGCACCGTCGAGGCGAACCCCAGCGATCAACGGGCGAAAGGCAGACCATTTGAAATCGATTACAATCCGACGCGCCGTAAGATCAGGCGATGCTCCGGGACCCAGCCGGACGTTGTCGAAGACCAGCCTGTTGCGCTCGACAGTTATCGTCTTGGCTGCGGCATCGACGCCTTTCGCCGCGAGATATTGGAGGACGGCGGCATCGGTTACCGGCGCTCGGCCTATCCACAGCGCGGTCAGGCCGAACGCAGCGATCAGCAGCGTCGCGCCTGCGAGGCGCAATATAAAGCGGGGGCGATAGGAAGCGGCCACGTTGCCAACTCCTCCAATCGCCGCAGCGATTCAAGCGCGAAGCCACGCCGCCACGTTTCGCGCGGCGCTTGCTATTCGCCGGCCAAGATCGTCGCGGCGCTTTCCGAGCGATGATTCAACAGCGCATGATCGAATTCCTCGGTGTAGGCGCGCCAGCACCCACGACCGTCGCGCTTGGCTTGGTAGAGAGCCACATCCGCTCGTCGGAGCATTTCGGCTTGGTCGACGAGCCCGCATCCCGGAGGCACGACACCGATCGAGGCGCCGATGTGGGCATCTTTGCCCATCAGCGATGGCAGGTCCGACGCCTCGTGTATTATCTGCTCGCATATCGACCCGACGACCGAGTTGTCTGAAATATCGGTCAGCAATATCGCGAATTCGTCGCCACCAATCCGGGCGACCGTATCGGTGGGACGAGTCAAGGCCAACAATCGATCGCTGAAGTCGATGATAAGATTATCGCCGGTAGCGTGCCCATAATTGTCATTGATCGCTTTGAAGTTATCCAGATCGATCAGCATGAGGGCATTGCTGCCAGAGCTTCTCAACACAGCGTCTTCGATACGATTCCAGAACAATATTCTATTTGGCAAGCCTGTTAGCGGATCGTGCAGAGACAGGTTTCGAGCATGTTCTTCGGCTTCGCGATAGGCCGTCACGTCGGTGAGCACTGCGATCAGATAATCGATATCGTTGACATTTATCCGTTGCTTGCGTGTGATCAGATAACGGACATTTCCATATGCGTCGGTCAAAGGCTCTTCGCTTTCGTCGATCGCTCCAGTCGAAAAAACCCTGTCGTCGGCTTCATGAAAAGCCTGGACTTCGTCAGGGGTGAAAAGATCTTCGGCAAATCGCGCGATCAGAACTTCACGAGAGCGCTGGAAAAGTTCACAAGCAAGATTGTTAACCATAATCAAGCGATGATCACGATTTTTTACGATAACCGGACTCGGCACTAACTCGATGAATACCTGCAGATCAGTCAGATCGCTCGCCGACATCATGCGCGTAGCTCACGGTTCAAAGGCCAGACAACTTGAAGAAAACTTTAGCAGCACTGTTCGTGGAGCGAAACGCTGGTGATGGCCAGATTTGAATTCGTCGTCGGATTACCACCCAACCGATGGTCCCATCTCGATCAGTGCCTATCGCCAGCACCGATAGCGGCAGCAAATGAAAACGGCCCCGGCGCAGGAGCACCGGGGCCGTTTTGCTGTGGTGCGGTAGGATTACATGGGGCGCGTGTAGCGCGACCTTTCGGCAGCGACTTCATCAGCCGAGTAGGCAGGAGCCTTGTCGTCGAAGCCCGACCAGCCGTTTTCGCGATACGCTGAGCCGCGGGAAACCGCATCCACGGCGTTGTAACGGCTAAACATCGTGACCGCGCTGTCGGCCATCGCGTCGGGCACCTTGGCGCTGACCAGCGTGCTGCCGCGGCGGACACCTTCGGAGTAGACGTGCGCCTCCTCGTCGGTGTGGCCTGAGTTCTTCAGCGCGCCGACGATACCGCCGGTCGCTGCACCGCCCGCCGCGCCGATCCCGGCACCCGTCGCGGTTGCCAGCAGCCAGCCCGCCGCGACGACTGGGCCAAGCCCCGGGATCGCCAACAGGCCGAGACCGGCGAGCAGTCCGCCAGCGCCGCCGAGCAGCGCGCCCGTGGTCGCGCCGCGGCTGACGTCGCCCGTATCATCGGCATGGGCCACCGCAGTCGCGGTCTCGTGGCCAGCGACGGCGGCCGTCGTGCCGACGTCGTTGTGGCCGCGGATGGTGCCGCCGTGCGTGCCGGTTGCGTCGTTGGCGACGATGCTGATGTCGCTATGCGGTACGCCCATTGCTTCGAGGTCGCGCACCGCGCTTTCGGCGTCGCTATAATTGTCGAACAGGCGCGTGAGGGTCTTGGTCATGTGTTCTCTCCCAGGAAACGGCGCTTAGCGCTCGGTGATGTTGCCTTTGAAATCGAGTCCGACGGTAACGCTCTTGCCCGCCTTGGTCGCCGGACCGGTCCAGACGCCGTCGGCATCCTTCGTCAGGCTCGACGCCGAATAGCCGGCCTTGGCGAGGCGGTGGATCGCCTGCTTCTCGGTGAACGAGTTGCGGCCCTTGGTCGCCGACGTCGTGGTGTGCGGCGCGCTGTCCTTGATCGCCGGATTGCCGACGTTGTTGGTGGCTTGCGCAAGCGCCGGTCCCGCAGCGAGCGCGACGACGCCGAAGATGATGAAATGACGACGCATTATATCCTCCGTTAGTGGACTGGTTGAACGACACGGTGTGGATTGCGGACGCACCGCTGGCAGAAAATGTTACTGCGCCCGATCGTCGCTGGGGCCGACGATCACGGTCGGGTCGTCGGGCAGCGATTTCGCCTGCAATTCGTAGCGGATCGCCATTTCCAGATGGATGGCGCGCACCCGGTCGTCGGGAGCCTGCCCGGCAAGCGTCCGCGCTTCGCCCGCGCGCCTGGTGAAATATGCTCTTCGATCTTCCGCCACGACGTGCACCCCTTTGCGCGAAACAGACGCCAGCGATGCCGGCGTCTGTTTGCATGATCGACTAGTTGCGCAGCGAACCCCGGCGCACGAGGTTGACGATCCCGAGCAGGATCACCGCGCCGAGGAGCGACACGGCGAACGTGCCGAGCGTCAGCGGCGAGTTGTTGATCTCGCCACGGTCGAGGATCAGGCCGCCGAGGAACGACCCGACGATGCCGACGATGATGTTGACGATCACACCATTATTGTCGTGCATGATCAGGCCGGCGAGCCAGCCGACGACGCCGCCGATGATGAGCCAGACGAGTAGTGATATCATGTTGAGCCTCCAGTTTGCTTGAAGGCGAGATAGGGCTGCGCGGCGAGCGCCCAAAGATGCAGGTTAACCAGTTTGATTAGTGCATTTGCACCATTATCGAATTCTTTTCGGTAATTTTGGGCGCGGTCGACCGCCGCAGCCAACCCGACGACTCGTTACCGCGACGCTGCGTTGTGTGCCAGGCCGCGCTCGCGCGCCCACACGATCGCTGCACCGCGCTTGTTGACCCCGATCTTGCCGTAGATGCGCGCGACGTGATTGCGCACGGTGTTCCGCGACAGGCTGAGGTCAGACGCAATGGCGTCGTCGTCGAGCCCGCGGCAGACGAGCTCGAGGACCTGGCGTTCGCGCTTGGTCAACTCGGTGTCGGTATCGTCCGACAACGTCCGCTTTGGCGCGCGCAACGTCGCCAGCTTTTCGACGACGTTCCGGCTGAACCAGGTCGCGTCCTGCATCACCGCATCAAGCGCGGCGACGAGCTCGAGCTCCGAATGGCGGCGCTCGGTGATATCCTGGAGGACCCACAACACGCACGGATCGTCGCCGACCGAGATCGGCGCGGCCGAGACCAGGCAGTCGAGCAAGGTGCCGTCCTTGGTGCTGACGCGCGCGTCGACGCGGCTCAGCCGTCCGCTCGCCAGCAGGTCGCTTTCGAGGCGGCGGCGGGTCGCGGCGGTGTCCCACAGCGTCAGGTCGCTCGGCGTCTGCCCGATGACGCGGCTTTCGTCGTGTCCGGTCATCTCGTGGAACGCGGCGTTGGCGTTGAGCAGGCGGTGGTCGCGGAGCGAGGCGACGACCATCGCCACCGGCGCAAGCTGGAACGCGCCCGAGAACCGCTCCTCGCTGTGCCGCAGCGCCCGCTCCGCCTGCCGCCGCGGTTCGAGGTCGGCGAAGGTGAACAGCATGCATGGTTCGTCGCGGAGGACGATCGTCTGCCCGGCGATGATGACAAGCTTGACGCTGCCGTCGGGCAGGTCGAGCTCGGCCTCCATCTGCGGAATCGTTTCGCTTTTGGCCAACCGCTGCTTGGCGCTATCGCGGTCGGCGGCGTGCTTGAAGATATCGAACTCGTAAAGCGAGCGCCCGACGATCGCGTCTTCGTTGAACCCCGTCATCTCGAGGAACCCCTGATTGGCGCGGAGGAACCGCAGGTCGCTCAGGCGGCAGATTAGCGCCGGGGCCGGGTTGGCGTTGAACGCCTGCTCGAAATCGCGCTCGGCGACCATCTGCGCGGTATCGTTGCGGATGATCAGCGCAAGGCATTCGGCGTGGCCTTCGCCATCGGTCAGGACGAGGCTACGGATCCGATGCACCCATTCGGGACCGACCTTGCCCGCGCGCGTGACCTCGACGGTCACCCCGTCGAAGGCCTCGCCCGCCATCGCCCGGTCGATCGGATATTTTCCATGCGCCAGCGGAGCATGGCCACGCTTGCTGAGCACATACCGCTTGCGAAAATCGCTGACGCTCGACCCGAGATCGCCAAGCGTTTGCGCGCCGTGCATCGCCAGCGCGGCATCGTTCGCCCACAGGATCGTCTCGTCGGGTGCGAGGAGGACGATGCCCTCGTCGAGGTTCGCGATGATGCTCTGCAGATGATCGAGGCTGGCGGCCTCGCGGAGCCGGGTTATCGCCTTGATGCTGCTTTTGGCCATGCCATCTCCGAGATCGTACGAACCGGAAGTTTGCGGTCCGCAGGGGTCGACCGACTTCCTCGGTCCGTGTCTGCAAGGATATGAACCGCGGTTCAATGATGCTTGTCGGACGACTTGGTCTCGCCGCCGACGATCAGGTCGCGAGAAGACGGCAAATTGCGCGTTTATGCGCTGCGACGACATGCACGATGGGTCGCGGAGCAGCGTCGGGCATTATCCCGCTATGCATCCGATCCGTCCCGAACCCACCCGTCCCGGTCAGGAAAGCGTCTGGGATTTTCCGCGTCCGGCGATCGTCGAGCCCGCTTCGGTGCACATCGTGATCCGGGTCGGAGCGGTGATCGTCGCAGACACCCGCCGCGCGATGCGCACCCTCGAGACCAGCCATCCGCCAAGCTACTATATCCCGCTCGAGGATATCGTGCCGGGCACCTTGGTGCCGGCGGAGGGCTCAAGCTTCTGCGAGTGGAAGGGACACGCCCGATATTTCGACGTGATCGCGGACCGCGAGCGTCGGGAGCGGGCGGCGTGGTCGTACCCCGACCCGACGCCGCCCTTCGCGATATTGCGCGACCATGTCGCCTTCTATGCGGCCGCAATGGACGCCTGCTTCGTCGACGGCGAACAGGTTGTCGCACAGCCCGGTGGTTTCTATGGCGGTTGGATCACTTCGGCGGTCGCGGGGCCGTTCAAGGGCGTGCCTGGAAGCCGGTTCTGGTGACCGAGCAGCTTGTCACGCCTGACGGTCGCTACATCGTCGTGCGTGGCCGGCTGTGGCGGCGTTCCGACCCGAGCCTCTTGAGCGACCGTCATCAGGCGCTGGTCGATGACCTCATGACCGCGCGTCGCGCAGTCGGTCGAGCGCTCCGATCCGACCATGCGGCGCTCTCTGAGGCGCGCGCCGGGGTCGATGCGGCCAAAGTCGCGCTCGGCGAGCGGGGACCTGTTTGGTGGGCGGACGGCGCGCCTGATCTGACCCGCCGCATGGCCCGCAATACCGGCTACGCAGAATGGTACGCCAATGCGGTGCTCGCATCGTGACCGGCTTCGACCTTCTTCCTTCAGGGTCATTCGACAAGGTCGACAGTGGCGACGACCTCGCGTTCTACGCGCCGCCGCGCTTGGTTACCCATATCGACGAGGTTGCGGTCGCGGCCCTGACCGCTTTCTACCGCAAGTTGCTGCCGAATGACGGCCGCATCCTCGACCTGATGTCGAGCTGGATCAGCCACCTTCCCGAGGATCGGCGCTACGCGGTGGTCGGCCACGGCATGAACGCAGCGGAGCTTGCCGCTAACTCGCGCCTGAGCCGCTGGTTCGTACAGGATCTCAATGCCGACCCCGCGTTGCCGCTCAGCGACGGCGCTTTCGAAGCGGCATTATGCTGTGTCGGCGTTCAATATCTCCAGCGTCCTTTCGAGGTCTTCACCGACGTTCGGCGTGTTCTGTCACCTGGCGCCCGGTTCATCGTCAGCTACGCCAATCGCTGCTTCCCGACCAAGGCGGTGGCGATTTGGCGATCGCTCGACATGCGCCAACAGGCGTCGCTCATCAGCCTCTACTTGGAACGCGCCGGTTTCACCGATGTCGAGGCGTCCATCCTTTCTGACGGCTCGCAGGGCGATCCGCTCATCGCGGTCGTGGGTCGCGCCTGAGAATTCGGTACTATGACTGCGGAGCTGATGCACGGCCCCGGCAAGGCTGCACGGGCCAAGGGAGCGCAAGGAAAGGATTGTGCGGGTGTCCGGGCGAAACTTCTAACGCGCGACTACCGACGCGAGTTAATGGCAGGACCATGATGCCGACCTTACCTTCGACGCGCAAAGTAGGGCAGGGCCGGTCGACGCCGGCACGTCGCTAGATGGCGGTCGCTGACCGACCCAGCCGCGGCGGCGTGCCGCCGCCGCCGACCACATGGCGCGAGCGGATGGGCGCGCTGCGGAACCTGCCGCCCTTCCTGGCGATGGTGTGGCGCACCAGCCGCTTGCTCACCGCGACCACGCTTGGCGTGCGGCTGCTGCGCGCGCTGCTGCCGATCGCGACGCTCTTCGTGGGCAAGCTCATCATCGATGAGGTCGTTCACCTCGATCGTCTCGTTACCCGCCCAGCGGACCTCACCGAGTGGCTCCATTCCGGACTACTTGGGCGTCTGGAGGTGTTGCTGCTCGCCGAATTCGTATTGGCGGTCGCGTCCGACCTCCTCGGCCGGCTGGTGTCGCTGATCGACGGCCTGCTCTCCGACCGAGTGAGCAACGATGCCAGCGTCCGTCTCATGGAGCACGCCGCCACGCTCGACCTTGCCGACTTCGAGGACGCGGCGTTTCAGGATCGCATGGATCGCGCGCGGATGCAGGCGAGCGGACGCATGTCGCTGATGGGACAATTATTCGGGCAGGCGCAGGATGTCATCACCGTCGCGAGCTTCGCTGCCGGCCTGGTGGTTTACGCGCCCTGGCTGATGGTGCTGCTCGCCGTCGCCCTCGTGCCGTCATTCCTCGGCGAGGCGCACTTCAACGCACTCAGCTACGCACTCAGCTACATCCGCACGCCGCAGCGGCGCGAACTCGATTACGTCCGTCAGGTCGCGGCGAGCGCGGACACGGCCAAGGAGGTCAAGATCTTCGGCCTCAGCCCGTTCCTGATCGATCGCTATCGCACCATCTCGCGCGACACCTATGCTGCAAGCCGGCGGCTCGCGCTGCGCCGGGCAGTGTGGGGCTCTGGCTTTGCCGCCCTCGGCACCATCGCCTATTACGCCGCATATGCTTACATCGCGTGGCGCGCGGTGACCGGCTCGCTGTCGATCGGCGATCTTACCTTTCTCGCCGCCTCGTTCCTGCGGCTGCGCGGCTTGCTCGAAGGGCTGCTGACGGGCTTTTCGTCGACCGCGGGGCAGGCGCTCTACATCGACGACTTATTCTCGTTTTTCCGGACAGTACCCGGGATCAGCTCGCCCGCGGACGCATTGCCCTTTCCGCATCCCATACGAGAGGGCTTCATCTTCGAGGACGTGGGGTTCCGCTATCCAGGCGCGGACCGCTGGGCGGTGCGTCACCTGTCATTTACCCTGGCGCCGGGCGAAGTCCTTGCGCTGGTTGGTGAAAACGGCGCGGGCAAGACGACGCTCGTGAAGCTGTTGGCCCGTCTTTACGATCCGGTCGAGGGCCGTGTGCTGCTCGACGGGCGAGACTTGCGCGACTACGATCTCGGCGGCTTGCGGGCTGCGATCGGCGTGATCTTCCAGGACTTCGTGCGCTACAATTTGCCCGCCGCCGACAACATCGCGGTGGGCCGGATCGAGGCGCGCGGCGACCGCGAGCGGATCGAGGCCGCCGCCGTCGCCGCGCTGGCAGACGACGTGGTCGCCAAGCTACCCGACGGCTACGATCAGATGATCGGCAAGCGCTTCCGCAACGGCGTCGACCTGTCGGGCGGCGAGTGGCAGAAGATAGCAATCGCCCGCGCATACATGCGCGACGGCGAGGTGCTGATCCTCGACGAGCCCACCGCCGCGCTCGACGCGCGCGCCGAATACGAGGTGTTCCAGCGGTTCCGCGAACTCAGCGCCGGTCGTTCGGCCGTGCTGATCTCGCACCGCTTCTCCAGCGTGCGCATGGCCGACCGCATCCTCGTGCTCAGTGACGGCCGCGTGGAAGCATCGGGCACGCATGCCGCGCTGCTCGCCGCCGGCGGCCGCTATGCCGAGTTGTTCGAGTTGCAGGCGGCTGGTTATCGCTAATCCGCGCGGCGGATCACACCTCGGCCGCTGTCGCCATCCCGGGTGCGCCTGCTAGACAATCCGCTCGAGCAATGTCGTCACGCGACATATGCCTGTCGATCAGAAACCGCTGTCCTACACCCCGCGCGCCTGCATAAATTGCGCTGATGAACGAGTCTCACTTGACCTTTACGTACCGCGCTGCCGCGTTAAACAACCGGAACGGTACAGTGCACGCGAGATGCGAGGGTGACGTGGCGTCAGGTTCGTCAACTTTGTCCAGTTTGCCTGACACTTGCGCGAACCGGAATGGCATAGCGTTCACCGTCGGCGTCCATCTCCGACTCCGGCACGACGTCGACCTCGACCTTGAGCGTCTGGCTCCCCGGGCTGAGGACGATGCCGTCGATCGGGGCGACGTCGGAATAGTCGCGGCCGACGGCGAGGACGATGTGATCCTGCCGGGTCAGCACGGCGTTGGTCGGATCGAAGCCGATCCAGCCGTCGGTTTCGCCGCACCACACCGAGACCCACGCGTGCGTCGCATCGGCGCCGGCGAGGCGCGGCCGGCCGGGCGGCGGGTTGGTTCGCAGATAGCCGCTGACGTACGCTGCCGACAGCCCAAGGCCGTGCAACCCCGAGATCATGATATGCGCGAAATCCTGGCACACGCCGCTGCGCGCTTCGAACGCGAGCGCCGCCGGGGTCGAGACCGTCGTTGTCTCGGGGTCGTATTTGAAGTCGGCGTACATCCGCTCCATCAGGTCAGCGGCAGCGGCAATGACCGGCCGCCCGGGAGAAAAGCTGATCCGGGCATAGTCGGTGATGGCGGTGACAACCGGGGTGCGACGGGTCGGATAGAGATACGCCGCCGGTCCTTCGGTGCCGAGCACACGGGTGCCGAACGCCTGCGCACGCACGGCTTCCCATGGCGCGCTGTTGTCCCGGTCGTGGTCCTTGCCAGCGCCGACGTCGACGCGCGAATGCCCGGTGATGACCAGTTCGCTGTGCGCCTTGTCGATGACGATCGTCTGGGTGCGCTCGCCGAACGGGCCATCCCGCGTCACGATCGTCGATGGTTCCGGCGTCACCGTGACAACGCTGTCGAGCAAGGTCTGCGTCGCGGTGGTCGCCGGCGTCAGGCGGAGCACGCAGCGGGCAAAACCGACAGGCTTTTCATAGACATAGGTCGTCCGGTGGTTGATCGTGTAGATCATCCCATGCTGGCGAGCTTGATCGTCGGCACCGCGCTCGCTCCCTGCAGGAAATAGCGATCGGCGATGGCCCCCGACAATCGCATCAGGGTCCGCTCGAATTCGAGTATCTTCGCGTCGTCGAGATGCACGGCGTCGCTGGTCTCGACCTCGGTCGCGAGCGGCAGCAGGATGCGATCGGGTTCTTCGAGCATGCCGTCGTCGAGCAGCGCGGGCAGCGCGTCGAGATGATCCTTGAGCGCCTCCACCTGGAACGCCAGCGAGCGGGTATTGAAGCTATCGAGCACGACCATGTCGCGCACCGGGACCAGCGCCAATCCCACGAGGTAGCGCGAGCGATAGGTGATCTGGCTGTCGACGAGGTCGAGGAGCAGGTCGAGATCGTCGGTCGTCGACGTCTCGGTCGCGAAGGTCCGCGCCATCCGGCAGGCATTGATGCCGCGTTCGATCCGGCGGCCCATGTCGAGGAACCGCCATCCCGCGACGCGGATCATGTTCTCCTGCGCCAGCCCCGACAGCGCCGCGAGGATCTGCAGCGCGCTCTCGATCTGCTGGAGCGCCTCTGCCTCCGAATTCGGCGTCCGGTCGGTTTCCGCCAACTCGGTCTCGAGGTTGAGCAGCAACGCCCAGAAATCGGCGGACAGACGCTCGCGCATGCTTGCGGCGGTGCGCCGTGCGGCCCGGACCAGATAGATGACCGAGCCATACGCCTTCTGGTCGCGCAGCGTATCGCAGGCCGCTTCGAGCGACCCGCGGCCCAGCGCGGTCTCGTCGAGCGCGCCCCAGTCGATCAGCAATTTCTGCAGGCCGGCCAGCGTCTCACCGCTGGTGTGGGTCGCCGACTCCGATGCCATCAGGCTGGTGCACAAGCTCCGCGCGAGGCGCAGCGTCGCCTCGGCGCGCTCGACGTAGCGACCGAGCCAATACAGATTGTCGGCGGCACGGCTCGGCAAGTGGCCGAGCTTGCGGCGGACGGCGACCTCGTCCTTGGCGGCGAGCAGCGTCACGCGTTCGACCGGCTGGTCGTCGATCACCCAGACATCGGCGGTGCACGCTTCGTCGCCCATCGAGATCGCCCGTGCATCGGTGCGGTCCGACGTCCGGCAGAATCCGCCCGGCATGATCTTGAAGCCATCGGCGGTCCACGCTGCGTAAACGCGGAGGACGAAAGGCGCGGCCTTGAGGAGGTTGTCGCGCAGGACCGGCATCGTCGAGAGGCGGACGACCTCCTGACCGACGAAGTCGCCCGGACGATCGCGGAGGCGCGCGCGCAGATCATCGCGCTCGGCCGACGAGAGATCGGCAAAAAGGCGCGCCTTTGGCGGGCTTCCGTCGCCAACTCCGTTGAACGCCGGACCAATCACCAGCGACTCGAGATTATGGTGGACGCGGTCGGCCTCGGCTGCTTGGCCGCACCACCACGTCGCGATATTGGGCAGCTTGAGCCCTTCGCCGAGGACCTGCCGACACAGCTTGGGCAGGAAGCCGAGCAACGCCTTCGATTCCATCACCCCGGTGCCGGGCATGTTGACCATCGCGACGCCGCCCGCGCGAATTGCTTCGAGAATCCCCGGCGTGCCGAGCCGCGACGCGCCATTGAGTTCGAGCGGGTCGAGGAAGTCGGCGTCGACGCGACGCAGGATGACGTCGGCGCGCTTGAGCCCAGCAATGGTGCGGACATAGACCTTGCCGTCGCGGGCGACGAGATCGGCGCCTTCGACGAGCAGGAAGCCGAGGTAGCGCGCGAGATGCGCCTGTTCAAAATACGTCTCGCTGAATGGCCCCGGCGTCAGCAGGCAGATGCGCGGATCGCTGCGGCTGGCGCTGGCGGCGAGCCCCTGTCGCATGCCGTCGAAAAACGGTGCGAGGCGCTGGACGTTCATTGCGTTATACAGCGCCGGATAGGCGCGCGACAGGACGAGGCGATTCTCGAGCGCATAACCGCCACCCGACGGAGCCTGCGTCCGATCATCGAGGACCCACCAGCGGCCGTCCGGCCCGCGACCGAGATCGGCGGCATAAATCTGCATCTGGCGGCCGCCCGGCGGCCTGACCCCGCGCAGCGCCCGGATGAAGTCGGGGCTGCCGCTCAGCGCGGCGGCAGGCAGCGCGCCGCTGTCGACCAGCCGGCCCGCGCCATAGACGTCCTGCAGGATCATCTCGATGAGGTTGGCGCGCTGCTCGACGCCCTCGGCGATCTGCGCCCATTCGCGATGGCCGAGGATGAGCGGGAGCGGGTTCAGCGGCCAGCTGCGCTCATTTTCCTCGCCGTAGATCCGGTACGACACCCCGGTATCGCGGATATGCCGCGTTGCGAGGGCGAAGCGGTTGCGCGCCTCGTCGTGGTTGTATTCGGCGAACCCGGCGAGGAACCGCAGCCAGTCCGGCCGCGGGCGGCGCATGACGTCGAACAGCTCGTCGGGTACGCCGGGCAGCGTCCGGTAATTCCGCAGCCACGACGACAGCCGCGCCGCCGATGCCGGGTCGAGGTCTTGCGGCTCGCGCGGTGCGATCGACGCTTCAGCGGCCACGGAAGCGTCGAAGGTCGAGCGTCAGCGGAAACTCGGGTGTCGACTTGAGCATCGGCGGTTTGATGATGCCGGGCGTATGACCGTTCTCGTCGAAGCGCGCTTTGCGACGTGCCTGCGCCTCGTAGAAATTGACTGGGAAGGTCTCGTAGTTGCGCCCGCCGGGATGGACGACGTGATAGACGCAGCCGCCGATCGAGCGGTTGTGCGCCCGGTCGATGATGTCGAAGGTCAGCGGCGCGTCGACGTCGTGGGTCGGGTGGAGGCCGCTGCGCAGCTTCCACGCCTTGTAGCGGACCCCGGCGACCGCCTCCATCGAGTTGCCCGTGGCGGTCATCGGCAGCGCCCGGCCGTTGCAGGTGATGACGTGGCGCTCGGGGTTGAAGCCCTCGACGAGCACCTGCAGCCGCTCGACCGAGGAATCGACGAAGCGCACGGTGCCCGAATTCGACCCCTCCTCGCCCATGACGTGCCACGGCTCCAGCGCGTGGCGCAGTTCGAGCGAGACCGGGCCGTACTGGACCCGGCCGTGGACCGGGAAGCGGAACGCGCGTTGTGCCTCGTACCACTGGCTGTCGAAGGCGTAGCCGGCGTTGTTGAGGTCGGCGAGGACCTCCTTGAAATCCTCCCAGACAAAATGCGGCAGCATGAAGCGATCGTGGAGCCCGGTTCCCCAGCGTACCAGCGCGCCGTCCTGCGGTTTGCGCCAGAACCATGCGATCAGCGCGCGGATCAGCAACTGCTGCGACAGGCTCATCCGGGCGTCAGGCGGCATCTCGAAGCTGCGGAACTCGAGCAGCCCGAGGCGGCCGGTCGGGCCGTCGGGCGAGTAGAGTTTGTCGATGCAGATCTCGGTGCGGTGGGTATTGCCGCTGACGTCGGTCAGCAGGTTGCGCAGCAGCCGATCGACGAGCCACGGTGCCGGACGCTTGGCCTTCGGCCCGGGGATCATGTTCAGCGCAATCTCGAGTTCGTACAGCGCGTCGTGGCGCGCCTCATCGATCCGCGGGGCCTGGCTCGTCGGCCCGACGAACATGCCGGCGAACAGATACGACAGCGCCGGATGCCGCTGCCAATAGATCAGCAGGCTTTTCAGCACGTCGGGCCGCCGCAGGAACGGCGAGTCCGCCGGGCTGACGCCGCCAACGACGACATGCGCGCCGCCGCCGGTGCCGGTATGGCGCCCGTCAATCATGAACTTGTCGGCACCGAGGCGAGTGACGCGCGCATCGTCATAGACGCCGTTGGTGATGTCGACCGCCTCGCGCCAGCTCGCGGCGGGCTGGACGTTGACCTCAATCACCCCGGGGTCGGGAGTCACCTTGAGGACGCCCATCCGCAGGTCGGCGGGCGGCGGATAGCCTTCGATGCGGATCGGCAGGCCCTCGGCGGCCGCTGCAAGCTGGGCGATCAGTTCGAGATAATCCTCAAGCCGAGAGATCGGCGGCATGAAGACGTACAGCACTCCGTCGCGCGCCTCGACGTTGATCGCGGTCCGAACTGCTGGCGGTTTGCGCGACGCATGCTTGTGCTTCGCAGCCTTGGGCGCAGCGGCAGGCTCGACCGTGCTGAAATCGGGCAACGTCTTGCGTTCGACATATGGGTCGAGCGGGACGATGTGCGGATAATCCTTGTCGTCGAGCGCCGGCAGTGTGTCGAGCGGGAGTCGCAAACCGAGCGGCGAATCGCCGGGAATGACGAACAGCCCCTCGCGAGTGAACGTCCACGCTTCGCTCAGCCAGCCCTTGCCCTCGGACTTGCCGAACGACCGGCGCAGCGGCAGGACGTATCCAACCGTTTTCGAGAGGCCGCCCTGCATCGCCCGGCGCAGCCGTGCGCGCGCAAGCGGCTCGTCGATCGCCGCCGTGTCGAGGTCGAGATTATCGGGGAGGTCGCCCTCGGTCTTGATGAAGTGCAGCGCGTCTTCGCGCGCCGGAATGACCATCGCCGGATCGACGCCGAGCCGCGTCGCCAGCCGCGTGATCAGCGCCTCGGCATCGGCAGTGGTGACACCCGCCTCGACGCGCAGCGGATCGAGCGTCACTTCGGGCCAGATCGGCAGGCCGTCCTTGCGCCAGTACAACCCGAGTGCCCAGCGCGGCAGCGGTTCGCCGGGGTACCATTTGCCCTGGCCGTAATGCAGCAACCCGCCCGTGCCGAAGCGGTCCTTCAAGCGGTGGAGCAAGGCCTCGGCGATGATCGGCTTGGTCGGTCCCGACGCGTCGATATTCCATTCATCGGCCTCAAAGTCGTCGATGGAAACGAAGGTAGGCTCGCCGCCCATCGTCAGCCGGACATCCTGCTTCTGCAGTTCGGCCTCGACCTGCTCGCCGACCGCGTCGAGCGCGTCCCAGTCGACATCCTCGAACGGGCGCGTGATCCGGATCGGCTCGACCAGCCGCGACACCGTCATCGAGAATTCGAAGTCGTCGGCGGGGCGGCTCGCACCACCGGTGATCGCCGCGGCCGAGCGGTAGTGGGGCGATGCCGCGAGCGGGATGTGGCCCTCGCCGCAAAGCAATCCCGACGTCGCGTCGAAGCCGATCCAGCCTGCACCGGGGATGTAGACCTCGGCCCAGGCGTGCAGGTCGGTGAAGTCGGTGCGGGTCCCCTGCGCCCCCGAAACCGGGTCGATGTCGGCCTTGAGCTGGATCAGATACCCCGAGACGAACCGCGCCGCGAGACCCATCCGGCGGAGCAGCTGGACGAGCAGCCACGCGCTGTCGCGGCACGACCCGAGCGCCAGCGCAAGCGTCTCGTCGGGGGTTTGCACCCCCGCCTCCATCCGCACGGTATATTCGACGGCGCGCGCGATCTGCGCGTTGACGCCGACGACGAAGTCGACCGTGCCCTTGCCGTCGAGGTCGAGGCCGTCGAACATCGCTTCGAGCCGCGGGCCGTCGTCATCGACCGCGAGATACGGCGACAGGTCCTGCGCGAGTTGCTCGGGATAGCTGAACGGCAGCGTCGTCGCGTAGGGCTCGACGAAGAAGTCGAAGGGATTGATCACGACCATTTTGGCGGTCAGGTCGACGACGATGCTGAACTCGGTGGTCGGCTCGGGAAAGACGATGCGCGCGAGCCAGTTGCCGTGCGGGTCCTGCTGCCAGTTGATGAAGTGCGCCGCCGGGGTCACCTTCATCGAGTAACTCGGGATCCGCGTCCTTGTGTGCGGGGCCGGGCGAAGCCGCACCACGTGCGGACCGAGCGTGACCGGTTCGTCGTAGCGGTAGCGGGTGACGTGATTGAGGGCGGCAATGATCGACAGGGCATTTACCGGATTTGGCGAGGGGAGGTCAGCATAGCGGGCACCCCGGTCATCGGCAACGCTCGCCGCGAAGATCTAGGCTGGCGTCAATTCGACCGAGTAGACCTCGTCGGTATGGACCTTGAAGCCGTTGAGCCAGACCGGCCCGAACGTCGTCGTCAGCGCGGTGTCGGTGGCGTCGCGGCCATGCGCCATCAGGATGCGGCCGATCCGCGGGTGGTTGTGCCTTGCGTCGAAGACATGCCAGCCGCCGCCGAGATAGACGTCGAACCACGCGTGGAAATCCATCGCGGTCGCCGCCGGCGGCACCCCGATGTCGCCTAGATAGCCGGTGCAGTAGCGCGCCGGGATATTCATGCAGCGGCACAGCGCGATCGCGAGATGCGCGAAGTCGCGGCACACCCCGACGCGGTGCTCATGGCCCTCGTTTGCGGTCCGTGTCGCATCGGCATGCTCGTAGCCGTATTCGAGCCGGTGGTGCGCGTATTCGACGATCGCCTGGACGCGGCCCCAACCCGGTTCGACATGCCCGAACAAGCTCCACGCCAGCGCCGACATCCGGTCGGTCTCGCAATAGCGGCTGCCGAGCAGATAGATCAGCGCGTCGTCGGGAACGTCGTCGACTGGATGCTGAATGGCATCGAGATATTGCGGATCGGGCATGCCGCTGTCCTCGACCACGACGTCGCAACTCAGCACGGTGTCGCCCGGCGGGAGCACCATCCGCGTGCAGATGTTGCCGAACTGGTCGATATAGTCGCGCGTCGGCAGCGCCGGGCTGGTCACAACCGCCTGCGGCGTCCGCAGGTCGGCGGCGCGCGACGGATGAACCTTGAGCATTGCCGTCATTGCCGTCGGGACATTGACCCCGAGGATAAGTTCGTAGCCGGCGCGGATCAGCATCGAGGCCTCGTCAGATATGCGCGAATCGCACCGCGCTGCTGCGGACACGCTTGCCACGAACCGGCGTCAATCTCCCAGCGATTCGATGCGATCGTCAAGAATAATTGACGCCTATCGACCGTTCGACTTTCGCGTCATCGAACTTCATCCGCTCGCCTGCCGCCATTCGGCAAGCGATGTCGGTCCGCGGCTCGCCAAGTAGATCAGCGAGGGCGTGGATCTTCATCGTCCGACCGCTGTCGAAGACCTTAATGGCCACGGCTTGGGCCCTTTGCGCCGCCGGAACGACGGTGCGCCTTGACGTAACGATCGTCGCCCAGGCCGCATCCGATAACCAGCACAACGCTCCCGCAACAGCCAAGCCCTCCAACAAACCGGAGACTCCCCGAAACAATACTCTGCGTCGGCATCAGGCTACTGATTGGGCTTGGACGCTAGGCCGTGAGCTCTCTCCGAACGATGCTCGCGCCTGCGCTCAAAGCGGCCAATTTGCCTCGCGCTACGCGGCGAGACAACGGCGCCATGCCGCAGTTCGTCGATGGATAGAGCTTGTCGGCATCAACAAACTGTAGGGCCCTGCGCAGCGTATCGGCCACTTGCTCAGGCGTTTCGATGGTGTCGGTCGCTACATCGATAGCGCCGACCATCACCTTCTTGCCGCGAATGAGTTCGATCAGGTCCATCGGAACGTGCGAATTCTGGCATTCCAGCGAGATGATATCGATGCTGGATTCCTTCAGCTTGGGAAAAGCCTTCTCATATTGCCGCCACTCGGATCCTAAAGTCTTCTTCCAGTCGGTGTTGGCCTTGATCCCGTAGCCGTAGCAGATGTGAACGGCCGTCTCGCACTTGAGCCCCTCGGCCGCCCTTTCCAGGGTCGCAACGCCCCAGTCATTCACTTCGTCGAAGAAGACGTTGAATGCCGGTTCGTCGAACTGGATGATATCCACGCCAGCGGCCTCGAGTTCCCTGGCTTCTTGATTGAGGATCTTGGCGAACTCCCAAGCCAGCTTCTCGCGGTTCTTATAATGGTCGTCGTAGAGCGTATCGATCATCGTCATTGGCCCGGGCAATGCCCATTTGATTGGCTGCTTGGTCTGCCGGCGCAGAAATTTAGCATCTTCGATAAAGACCGGATTTTGGCGTTCGACAGCGCCGACGACCGTCGGCACGCTGGCGTCGTAGCGATCGCGGATCCTGACGGTCTTCTGCGTCTCGAAATCGACACCGCTGAGATGCTCGATAAACGTCGTGACGAAATGCTGACGTGTCTGTTCGCCGTCACTGACGATATCGATGCCGGCCTGCCGTTGATCGTCCAATGACAGACGCAAAGCGTCTTGTTTGCCATCGACCAGATCCTCGCCTTCTAATTTCCACGGCGACCAAAGCGTCCCGGGTTGCGCAAGCCAGACGGGCTTGGGCAAGCTGCCGGCAGTCGAAGTAGGTAGCAATGTGTTCATGGTAGCGGCCTTATGTCTTGATGAATCAGAGCGCGAGACTTGCGGACCATTGCTCGAGTGCGGTTTGATAGGGCTTGATCAGGCGTTCCTCGGTGAACTTGCCCTGCTCGACAGCCAGTCTGCTGCGTTCCTCGCGATCGTAGACGATGCGGGTCAGTGAAAAGTCCTGGTACTTCAGACTTGGTTGATAGCGCTCAGCGGCTGCTGAGTTGGCGTTGTAGATTTCAGGCCGATAGATTTTCTGGAAAGTCTCCATCACGCTAACAGTGCTGACCAGCTCGAGATTGGTATAGTCACCGATCAAATCGCCGAGATGGTAAAAGGCGAACGGCGCGACGCTGTTCGGGGGCATGAAATAGCGAACTTTCATCCCCATCTTGGCGAAATATGCGTCGGTGGCGGAAAATTCGTCGTTACGATATTCGAAACCCAGTATGGGGTGCTTGTTCGTGGTCCGGTGATAGGTCTTGCTGCTCGACACGCTCAGGCAGATGACTGGCGGCTTGCAGAAACATTCCCGATAGTCGCTCGAATTCAAAAAATGCTTGAACAAATTGCCATGCAGGTCGCCGAAACCTTGCGGATCGCCAGATCCGGGATGCGTCTTCTGGTGCTCCGACAGTAGAACATTGAAGTCATAATCGCGCACATAGGATGAAAAGTTATTGCCGACGATGCCGTCGATCCGCTCCTCCGTCTTTCGATCAACGATCTTCGTCTGAAGGATTTCGATTAGCGGGAAGACATCGTCACGTCCTTCGGCATCGATACGCAACTCGACCGAGACAATCTCGAGCTCGACCGTGTAACGATCGCCCCTCGGATTGTCCCAGTGCGCGAGTGAATTGAAGCGATTGTCGATCATGCGCAGGGTATTGCGCAAATTTTCCCGCCGGCTCACGCCCCTTGCCAGATTGGCGAAGTTGGTCGTGATGCGCGTATTGTCGGCGGGACGGTAATTCTCGTCGAACGCGATGCGATTTATCGAAAAGGCAAAGACTGTAGGCATCGACCGGTCACCTGCTTTTGCCGGGCGAGAGGGCCGAAGGAAGAGCGCACAGGACCGGCAAGCCGGCGCCGAAGCCCCAGCCCATGAGTCAAGCGCGATCCACCGGAGGAACCCCCGTCCGAGGAACGTATCGCGTCGGAGGCAGGTCTACTGACTTACGGGTCAATGCGACGGTCCCGGCCTTCCCAGCACCCTTGCGGGTGCCAGTGACACGAAATGGAACCGCCACTCGCCGCTTACAGTTGCGGGGGCAGCGCCGGATTCCGCTCTACGAGCGCCACCGGCTTCCCGTCTTAGCCCCGTCGCCCGGCTCATCTCTGAGTCGGAAACGGGGAACCTCGACACGTCGGTTACACACCCAATGGCCATACCGTGTCAACAGGCATATAAAGATATCTTTATGTCGTTATGAGACGTACATGTGGTTCACCATGTCGTTGATCCAGGTTGACGGGCCTGGACCTCGTCGTCTCGATGTCGTTTGGAACGTGAACGCCTGGCAGCTTCCGAAAGCGGACAATCACGTCGGCATGGCAAGTTGTGGGTCGAAGAATGCGGCAAAGTTCTGCGATCGCCGCGTCTTGGTGGCGTTCAGATAAGCGTCCGTAGTCCCGGCCGCTCTCGCATGTCGATCTGGAGCTCGAATATATCAGGACGCGAATAGTGGCCGACGGTGTCGAGATAAAGCCGACCCTCAGCGACGATATCGGTACCGATGACGGCATTAAGGGTCAGCGTGTCGTGTTGTCCGGCGGCAGCAATGATCGTCGCGTCGGGACCAACGATCGCGCTTCCGCCCGATTTGAGCAGCTCGCGCTCGGCTGGGATTGCTTCGAGCATAGCGCGAGCGGCGGGCTCATCGGTTTCGAGGCTGTCGAAGCCATCAAACACCTGCGATCGAGTAAGGACGGTGCCGGCAGCAGCGACGAAGCACTGGCCTTCGAAGGCATAGTGCCGGCTGGCGAGGAGGTGAAGCTCGGTGACGGCAGGCCAGAGCGCGAAGTGAAGAACTTGACCATGTTGGTGCCGCGCTGCGCGAGCGAGCGGCATCCAGTGCTCCCAGCAGATGAGGGCGCCGACAGGACCATATTTTCCCGGCCAGGGTCCGAGGGTGCTGCCGTCCGCTGCGGCCCAGATCAGCCGCTCGTTGTGGGTCGGCATCATCTTGCGGTGGATGTCGCGCCTCCCCGGGGTCAGGCGCACGACGGTGTTGAATATGCTCGAGCCGCGCCGCTCTTGAATGCCCATCACGATCTCGACCGAAAGTTCAGCGGAGAGGGCGGCCAGACGCGCGATTTCACGTCCCTCGAGCTCGGGACAATTGTGCAACAGGACGCGAAATAGTGCCTCGGCGGGCTTGTGGCCAAAAAGCGCCGACCCGGGGGCGTCATCGAGCCAGACTGGATAGCCGGGGAGCCATGCTTCCGGAAAAACGATGACGTCGGCCCCATTGCCTGCCGCCTCCCGGATCAGCCGTTCAGCGCACACGATACTGGCTGGAAGATTGAGAAACACCGGAGGACTCTGAATGATCGAGATCGAGATCATTGGCATCGTGGCGCTTCTTCCCAAAATGGTACGAGCGCCGCTCTGGCAGGGTGGCCTGGCGCAAACTGGCGGCGGTGCCATCGACGCCGGGCAGGGGGCTCGACCCGGACGACCGTTCCGCGCTTGTCGGGATCATTCCGGCACGCGCGCGCGGACCCACTGTCGTCGTAGAAGCGTGAGGCCAGCCAATAACAATCCGGCCGGGATCGCCATGAGCGAAAAGGCGATGGCGCCGCTGGTGCTCGCGAATAATATGGCGGTGAGCCGCGAGCCTGCGGTTCCACCCAACGCCGAAAACATCACCACCAAGCCCAGCAACTCGGTATGCCGCGATTTTGGGCTGGCGGACAGCAGGACCGAGACGATCGTCGGGTAAACCGGCGCGAGGCAGAAGCCGACCACGAGGAAAAGATATGCGGCGAGCGGCGCTTTCGTCCAATCGGTGATCGGCGTTGTCGCTGCGCTGACGCTGCTCAATGCACCGATTGCCAATACCGCACCCGCCACCACCACAAGGCAGATGATCAGGATCGGGTACCAGTTGACGCGGCGCAGCAGAACCCCGCTGACGAGGCGCCCGGCTGCAATCGACGCAGCATAGACGCTGCCCGCAATGACGCTGGTCGCCTGCGAAAGGCCCAGGACCTCGTTGTTGAACGTCGGCAGCCAGGTGCCGATCCCCTGCTCGATGAACACATAGGTGAAGGCGCAGGCGATAAAAATTAGCACGAGCGGCAGTCGCACCAGCGCGAGCATGGCGGCGATCGAAGCCGTTCCGGGTTCCGGTTGATCGGCGCTCTCGTCGATCACGACCGAGGCGAGCAGAACAAAAGCCACGACGCACAAGGCGGCGAGCGGCCAATAGGCGTCGAGCCAGTCGCGATTGCTCGCCAGCCGTCCGCCGCCGATGAAGTGGCTGAACAGTACCGCGATCGACAGCACCCCCAGCATGAACGCGCCTTCGATGATTGCAGTCAGGCTGGCGTGCTGGCGGCTGGTCGACGTCGCCAGCCCGATCATCGCGTAAAGCCCGATCTTCACGCACGCGAAGGCGAAGCCGATCACAGCGTAATGGAGGCAGATCGTGAGATAACCCGGCACGAGGGGCATCAGCACGCAGGCCAAACCAGTGACGGCGAGCCCCGCCATCATCGCGCGCTTCAACCCGATCCGCGGCAGATAGCTCGCCAGCAGGAACGAGACGACGGCGATGGTGATGTCCTTGAAGCCGTCGAACCAGCCCGCCTGCGCCTTCGTCACGCCGAGCGTCGCAGCCGACTGGAGGATCACCGTCCCAACCGTGTTGAGGACCATGCCATAAGTGAAATAGGTCACGACGAGGGCGGCGATCAGCCGTGATCGTTGCATAGCCGGTGCCTCGATAAGCGGTGGGTCGCAGCCGAGTCCGGCCGCAACCCACAGCGGAGTAACAGTATTCTTAGAACTTAAACCCGCCGGTGAAGCGGAACGAGCGTCCGAAGATCGGCCGCACGACGGGCAGGGCCGTGCCCGGCCCGGCAAGGAAGCGCGGGTTGCCCTCGGTCAGGCCGTGCGAGTTGGTTAGGTTGTCGGCTGCAACCTGAATGGTGACCGGCCCGCGTGTCGCAAGAATTCCCGCGCTGAACGTCGCATAGGCTGGCAACGGCTGGATGTTGGCGAGGTCGCTGTAGCGCTTACCGACCGCTTCATACGTGCCGTAGATAGTCGTCCGAAGTCCCGGCAGCTTGAATTCATATGCAGGCGTGATCCGCGCCTGATACGACGGGATGCGCTCGGCGCGCTTGCCGTTGATGCCGGGCTGCAGGGGGTCGTCGGTCTTGGCATCCTCGAGGACATCGTTTGTCGCGATGCTGAGGCCGAACGAACTTGTCCAGCGCGCGTCAACCTCGAGGCCGTAGGTCTTCGAGCCGGCGACGACGGCTGGGACGCCGACATCGTTGTACACCGCGCCGACCACCTTGTCGTAGAACCCGCTCAGGGACACGTCGAAGGCGTGATCACGGTACTTCGTACCGATCTCATAGGAGCGTATACTCCAGTTCTGGTCGGTTGGCGCGCTGGTGTTGCCGAGCTGCGAGCGGACATCGTCGAAGCTGGGGATATGATAGCCCTGCGAGACGCGCCCATAGACGTCGAGCGTCGACAGAATCCGGTAATTGACGCCGACCGTCCACGGCACCGAATGACGCTCCTCGTTGAGCGTCGACGGCTGGCCGTTGCCCTCGATGTGAAAGTTGATCTTTTCGCTCTGGTAGCGAACGCCGGCGTCGACCCGCAGCGCGTCGGTGATGTTGTAGGAATCAGCAAGGTAGATCGCGTTTTCGTCGGCGGAGCCGAAGTCGGCGATCGCAAACGAACTGATCGGACCGTTGTTAAGGTTGACCGTGTCGACCGAGCCGCCAACCTGTTGCCATGTGTTGTTGCCGAGGCTCCACGCGTCGTTCGAACTGAAGTGGCTGAAGTAATAGCCGACGGTCAGCCGGTTGCCGCCGGTGGC
Organism: Polymorphobacter sp. PAMC 29334; assembly: GCF_019431245.1. NCBI lineage: Bacteria > Pseudomonadati > Pseudomonadota > Alphaproteobacteria > Sphingomonadales > Sphingosinicellaceae > Polymorphobacter > Polymorphobacter sp. PAMC 29334. Next base: position 1,921,569 of record NZ_CP080243.1, read on the forward strand.
ATAGGTCAGCGTCGCCTCGTTGCTGATATAGCTCAAGTCCTTGAGCACCACCCAGCCGCCGAACTGCTGGACATAGTCGGTGGACGCGAGCGTTTGGCCGGTGTGGAGCGTCTGCACCGTCGTCTGACCCGGCGTCAGGAGATTGCCCGGCGACGCCAGCGCGGTCGCCACCGTGATTGCCCCGGCACCCGCAGGGACGAGACCGGCCGTTTGCAGGGTCCCCTTGGTATAGCCGAAATGATCGGCGAAGGTGATGCCCGAGCCGAAGTCGTTCGTCAGATTGCCGCCCGCGATCACTCCCTTCCAACCGCGCCCGGAGCCGAAGTCGAACCGCTGCGTCGCGCCACTTCCGGCGCTCCCCGGGACGATGATCGTCTGGTAACGCGTGTTGTTATTGAGCTGGTTATAGGTGCCGAGGTTCAAACCCGGGACGTCGGCCGCGAAAGGCAGAAACCACTCGCCGTGGTCATCGGTGTAGCGCGCGAAAACGTTGAATTTACCGGTGTCGAACTTTTTCGTGATGTTGACCGATACCTGGCCACCCTTCTCGGTGTCGAAGCCGGCGGTACGGACCGAATCTCCGGAAGAGACATAGCCGCCGACGACATAAAAAAGATCGTCGGCGATCTTGCCGCTCAAGACGCCGTCGACGCGACGCGCGCCATACTCGGTCGATGACACCTTGACCGAACCCTCGGTTTCCTCGTGGCCCTCGCGGAGCAGAAGGTTGGCCGTCAGACCCGGTTGGCCGTCGGAGAACAGCGAGGCCGGGCCGCCATTGACCGCTTCGACCGTCGCCACCGTCTCGTCGAACCGAACGAGCGCGCTCTGGTCCATGAACGACGGGCTCGACGCGCCGTAAACCGGAACGCCGTTGAATTGGAAGGTAACGAACGGCGCATCGCCGGTGCTCGGAATACCGCGGACGAAAACGTTGGCCGTGCCGACTCCGCCCGAGCTCTCGACAAAGATGCCGGGAATCGATTTCAAGGCGTCGCCAGCGCTCTTGGGATTCTGAATCAGGAGGTCGTCGGCCGACAACGACGTTATCGAGTAGCCAGCCTCGAGCTTGCGAATGCCGCTACCGGCCGCCCGCCCGGTGACGACGATGTCGGGTTGTTCATCGACGCTCGGCGCAGGCGTATCGGGTGTCGCCCCCGGCGCAATCTGCGCCGGTGCATCCGGCGCGACCTGCGCCTGTGCCTGCGTCGCGACGAGGACTGCCGCTGCGGTGATTTTCAGCCGGTTTCTGAGTAACATCTTGATCTCTCCCAAGTTTATTTTAGTTTTGTCGAACTCAAAGCAGCGACCCGATCGTCGCCACGTCGAGGCGCGCGATGTCCGGCAGGATGACCGCGGCTCCGCTCAGTGCGCCCTCTGCGTCGATGCCAACCGCGACCATTCCAGCGGCGCGGATCGCGTCGATGCCGGCTTGCGCGTCCTCCACGCCGACGCACTGACCGGGCGACACTCCGAGCGCCGCGGCGCAGGCGAGAAAAATGTCGGGTGCGGGCTTAGGGTTCGCCACCGCGGCGGCGTCGGCGATGAAGTCGAACTCGGCGCCGATGCCAAGGCGCGCGATGACCAATGCCGCGTTGCGGCTCGCCGATGCCACTGCGGTCATGATGCCGGCGGAGCGGCACGCGGCGAGCAAGTCGCGCACACCGTCGAACAGGTCGCTCGGCGAATAGTCGGCGATGAAGCCTTGGTAGATCGCATTCTTCTCGGCCAGCAGCGTCTCGAATTCGCTGTCGCCGAAACTGCGGCCCGATCGATCGAGGATCAGGCGCAGGGAGGAGGCGCGATCGACGCCCTTCAGGCGCTTGTTGAAGGTGCGGTCGAACGCGAGCCCATGCCGCTCGGCGAGCGCCGACCAAGCGAGAAAATGATGCTCTGCCGTATCGGTCAGCACCCCATCGAGATCGAAGATGACCGCCCTGACCTTGGGTCGCGTAAAGCGGACCGGCAGTGCACCGACGACGTCGCGTCGGCCGTGTTCGACAATCGTGACAGTTCCGCCGGCCATCACTGAATAGGTTGCGCCATCGGGATCGACGGCGACCTGCAACCGGCTACCCTGCCACGACAATGTGAAGTTGTACGCCGCGAATTCCGGCGCGGATCGGGGAGCAAAATGGAGTTCACCGCCGCGAACCGCGAGCCCGCCCCAACCTTGCGCGAGGATGAGCCATCCCCCCGCTAGTGCCGCGAGGTGCAAGCCATCACCGGTGTTACCGTGGCGGTCTTCGAGGTCGACCAGCGCCGCCTCTTCAAGAAACCGCCGCGCCTCGCCGAACGCGCCGATCCGAGCGGCGATGATCCCGAAGGCCGGTGCCGATAGTGTTGAATCGTGCGAGGTAACGGGCTCGTAAAAGGCGTAGTTACGGGCAGTCAGCGATAGGGGTTGATCGATAAGGCCCATCGCCAGCGCCTGAATAACATCCCCCTGTTTGCACAGCCTGTGACGCGACAGGGTCATCGGGTGATGATCGAGCAGCAGCGGACGCCGCGGCCGGTTCAGCAGGTATGCAGCAAGCACTGGCTTGTCGAGGAACGTGTCGTCCTGCGGGTTGACGTTCTGCTGAGCATCGACGGGGAGCCACATGTGCCGCGCGGCAGCGACCCACCCGGCGACCTCAGCGTCGGTCAGACCGACACTCGCCACGAGCGACAGGTACGCCGCCTCGTGCTCGGCTTTCATCCAGTCAGCGGTGGCTGCGGCGTAGCTCAGGTGAAGTCGCGCTACGGCGTTGGTGTAGAAGTCGTTGTCGACGAGTATCGTATATTCATCGGGCCCGGTGACGCCGCGAATGCAAAAGGCATTGTCGCGCCGCGGATCGAAGCTGCCGAGATCTATCCAGATCCGCGCAGTCTCGAACAGCATTTCGGCAGCCTCGCGGCGCAACACGCTATCGCCGGTAACATCGACGTAGAATTTGATGGCGTAAGCGATGTCGCCATTCAGATGGACCTGAGCGGCACCAGTCGGATAATGCGACGAACATTCGCCGCCGCCGATCGTCCGCCACGGATAAAGCGCGCCGCGTATGAACCCCATCTGCCGCGCGTTCTCCCGCGCCGCGGCAAGGGTCGCCATTCGAAACTCGATGACCGAGCGCGCCAGCGACGGGGCGGTGAAGGCGAGCACCGGAAGCATGAACGCCTCCGCATCCCAGAAATAATGTCCTTCGTAACCGTCGCTCGTCAGGCCCTTGGCGGCCGTCCCGTGATCCGGACGGCGCGAAGCCGACTGAAAGAGCTCGAAAAGCCCGAAGCGGAGCGCCTCGTTCAGACGCGGGTCGTCGGCCACCGCACAATAGGCTCCGGCCCAAAACTCCGCTAGCTCGGTCTCCTGCTGCTCCGCCAGAAGGTCGTACGCCGGCAGCGCCTGCAGTGACCTATCTGCCGCCCTGGTCAGTTCGACGACACGGTCGAAAGACACGGCATCGCCCGGCGCGAGGTGAGCGACGATCCCGCCGCCATCGGTGTCATCGGTCCATGAGCCTGCATCCCCTACAATCGACTGGCGATAGGCCAGCGCAACGTCGCCACACGTGAACAGGCTGCTGCCGTCCGCAGCGGTCGCCTGCATCCACGGCGGAGCGAGACGAGCAGAGATGCGGGGGTCGGCGTCCGACGCCGCACCGGCACCGGCGCTGATACCGAAGCGCGGCAATAGGGCAATCTCGCCGGAAAAGTCGAGCGCCGTCAGCCGAAAGCGTGAGGCAACGAGCGCCGTGCCGACCATCGGCACGAGCCGGGCCGTATCGATCTCGATCTCGCGCCCATCGATTAGCCGCCAGCGGGTCGTGCGTCGCTGCTGCCCCGTCGCCAGATTGAGCGATCGCGAAAAGCGCGTGATCGTGGCGATCGCGAAATCGACCGGTTCGCCGGAGATGATCAGTCGGACGAGAACCGGGCTCGGGCACAGGATGCGCGTGTCGGTCGTGCGAGTGTAACCGGGAAACGATTCATGATATGCGATCGGCCGGGAGATATAGGCGTCGGGAAAGATCGTGTCTGGGTGCTCGGCGCATTCATCGAGCGATCCCCTGATTCCGACCAAGCCATTGGCCAGTGAAAACAGAGACGCGAAGGTTTCGGCGCGCGGGTCGATCGCTGACGACTGCAGTATTTGTTGCGGATCGTCGTTCGCGGCACCCATACGAGCGTCTACCCCCCAAAGTTTGCATAGTGCTGCTCTGCGACTGTGCCACCTTCAGTCGTGTAGACGCGTCACAGTTATCGATGTCAAGTTATCGATATCATTTTAGGCCGTCGATGCGGCTGCGCTTGCGGTGTCAGGTGGCGCGACGAACGATCTCGACGGACATCGACTCTGAATGCGCGCTGCCCCCCGCGGCGAGCTGGAGAATCTTGTTGGCGAGAAGTTTTCCGCCGCGGTCCCAGTTCTGCCGGATCGACGTCAGCGGAGGGACCACCCGTGACGCGCCGGGAGCATCGTCGAAGCCAACCACTGCGACATCGTCCGGAACCGCAAGTCCAGCCCGCGTAATCGCGGAAATGACCCCCATCGCTATTGCATCGCTGGCGGCAAACACCCCGTCGAACTGACCCGCGCCGTCGGCCAGAACTGACTGCATTGCCTGCTCTCCGCCAGCCTCGGTGAATGGGCTCACGATGCTAAGAACTGGACCATGACCGCCCTCGTCAATTCGCTCACCAAAGCCGCGGAGTCTGTACTCGACCTCGAGGTGGGTCGTGTCGCCGACAAAGATGAGCTTTCGGCGCCCCTGCGCAAGCAGATGCTCCGCGGCGAGGCGGCCGCCGTGGACATTGTCCGATCCAACGGTGACATGGGCCTCGTTGCCATCGACCGGACCCCAAATTACATAAGGAAGTCCCGCCCGCTGGACGATCTCGACCGCGTCTTCGTGCATTCCCTGCCCCAGAAGGATGACGCCGTCGGCGGCGGGCGGTAGCGAACAAAACATCTGCATCGTTGTCAGGACCATATTGTGGTCGCGACTGGTAAGTTCCTGCATGATCGCGCCAAGAAGCGACAGCGGATACGGCTCACTCATCGATCGGTCGTGCGATGGCGTCATTTCGATCACCACGGCGATCGTCCCAGTCCTCTGCTGACGCAAGTTTCTCGCGGCGATATTCAGCCGGTAGCCGCGGTCTTCTGCGAGCTTTCTTATACTTTCGCGGGTGGCGTCCTTGACGAGCGCATGGCCGGAAAGCGCTCGCGATATCGTGATCTTCGAGACGCCAGCCTCGCGTGCCAAATCCGCCATTGTCACGGGGCGCTCTCGCGATCCTTCAGGGGAAGATTTGGCCATGGCGAAATGCCGTAGGTTATTTCGTAATACATTGAAATGTTGCCGCTTGCCGGCGGCGCGAGTTTGGGTGCGCTGGTGGTTTCCTAGATCGTGCGTTCCTGTAGGAAGCACACCTGAAACCAGAACGCAGCAGCCACGGTAGCTCGGCGGACGCCTCATGCATCGCTTCGGGTACGTAAGCTTTTGCAGGCGACCGGGCGTGTCTCATGCTTTGTATTTGTCAATTAGGCGCACGTCGTTACAGCGGTGTAGGCAACCATGCACGTTCAGATGCTCAGTGACGCTTTCAGCGTCAGCAGAAAAGGCGCTAACAAACAAGGTATTCAATAAAATAAAATCGACATTGGATGGGTCGGTGATCTAGATGGTGGCGCTGTTAGCCCGAAAACACCGATCGATCTGCTGTTGCCGACGCTCTTCCGAGACGAACAATAAACGTGCCTGTCATTCTAGTCAATTTTGACGATTTTATTGCTCCGATCGTAGTAGAACGTGCCGAAAAATAAGCGAACAGATTTGTCGAATATGCCTTTCGCACCATTCGAACGACGGCAAGCCCGTCTGCATATATCCTTGGCTGCAGCTAGTATATCGTGGGCATATCGCTTTCATCTTCCGTATCAGCTCGGCGCGGAAAGATTTGCTCGATTAATTTGTCGGTGCACGAATACTCTCGTGATGAGAGGGTCGCGGTGTCACGACGCGTCAATGGCACGCACGCATCGAGCAGTCTCGAGTGCGAGCCCCCTTTGGGCGCCCGCCACGAGCGAGGCCGGTCGAGGGTATCAGCCTCTGGACTAAATCTCAGCCAACATTAACCCTCTATTTACTTTCGATTTTTGTGGCCAGCGAATACATGGTTTACACTTGTTAACTATTTCCGGTGCTTATTATCTCTATATTCGCCTTGAGGGCTCTGTCGGTGGTCTTGGCGCTTTGCAGTGTACAGCCAGCATTGGCTGCTGCCTTGAAACCTCCGACTGTTGCGTCTCCTCGGGTCCATCCTGCACCGCTTGACATAGCGTTATCGATCGAAGCGCAACGGGCTAAAGATTGGGTACTAGCGACAATGGATAACGGCACACTGTCTTTCATGATCGTGGACAAAATCGAGTCTCGACTTTTCCTGTTCAATGCCGATGGCACTTTGGTCGCAACGACCCCTGTGTTGCTCGGTCTCGCGCGTGGCGACGACTCACCGCCGGAAATTGGCACGCGCAAATTGTCGGCGATTACGCCCGCCGAGCGCATCACTCCGGCGGGTCGCTTCGTTGTCGAGGCGGGCAAAGACCTTGCGGGGCGGGACATCTTGTGGATTGATTACGACGCAGCAATCGCCCTTCATCGAGCCTCAGACCGATCTTCGAATTCTGGTCGAAAAAATCGGGCATCGTTACTCTCAAATCCGGTCGTCGCCGCGAGGCGTATTTCGTTGGGGTGCATTAACGTTTCGACTGCATTCTACGATGGCTTTATCCAGCCCGCTTTTCGGCGCAAAAAAGGCGTCGCCTATATTCTACCAGAAACACGTTCGCTTAACGCGCAATTCAACATTCCAGAGATAAAAGCGGCGGAATGGACTGCGGCGGGAATTTAAGGCTGCACAGGCCAGGCCGTAGCGTCGCAGGCGCGGAGCCACGGACGCAGAGAACGGTTCAATCGTCGAGTAACTTGGTAGCGCATCGGAGTAACGGCGTTGCGCTCCGACGCTCAGTTTCCTCAGTGTTGCCGACGAGTATCTTCAGATCGCTTGTTCGAGTTCGTCGAGCAAAGCTTCGAAGCGACGCATCACAGCACGATAAGGCGTGGGGGACGCGAGATCTACCCCGGCGTCACGAACGAGGTTGTAGGCATAGTCCGAGCCGCCGGCCGCTAACATCATGAGGTATTGCGCGCGAACCCCCGCGTGGCCAGCTCGGATCGCCTCCGCAAAATATGATGACGCGGCGATGGCAGTGGCATACTGAAACGAATAGTAACTGGTGTAGAATTGCGGAATGAATGACCACTCGATAGCATAGGCTTGATCGATGTTCATGGTTGGCGCGTAGTATTGCTCAAGAAGCTTGAGGTAGGTCTCGGACATCACCTTGCTGGACATTGGCGCACCAGCAGCGGCTTGAGTGTGGACGGCGTGTTCGAATTCACTAAGCATGGGTTCGCGAAAGATATTCAGACGAAGAAGTTCGAGAAGCTGACCGATATAAAACAGCTTCTCCTCTTTTCCGACGGCGGTGTCGATCAAGTGTTGAGCAAGCAGTTGCTCGTTGCAGGTCGACGCGATCTCCGCGACGAAGGTTTCATAATGCGCCGTCTCGAATGGCTGCTTCGCATTTGCGAGCACGCTGTGCATAGCGTGGCCCCATTCGTGCACGTAACTGGTCAAACCTTGATAGTCGGCGTTGTAATTCAGCAGAATGTAGGGATGAACATCATACGCGTCGGAGTTCATAAAGCTGCCAGCGTATTTTCCCGGGCGCGGTTTCAAATCGACCCAACGCGCGCCGCTCGCAGCCTCCAGCCTCGCGACATAGTCTGTGCCGAGAGGTCGGATGCTGTCGATCATCGCAGCGCGAGCGGCCGCGCTGGAGAACGTACGCGTGGTGCGACCGAGCGGCGCATAGATGTCATAATAATGGAGGTCTGGAAGGTTCAGCGCCCGCCGGCGCAGGCGAAGATAGCGTTGCAGGAGCGGAATTCCGGCGCGCGTCTCTGCAATCATCGTTGTGAAAACCGCCCGCGGCGTCGCCGTAGCCGCAAGTGCGGCGTCGAGTGCACTGTCGTAGCGCCCGAGGCGGGCCAGCATGTTGTCGGCCGCCACCTGCGTCGCATAAATCGACCCCAAGGTGTTTTCGTAAGCGCCGTAGCTGCTCCAGAACGCGTAGAACACGCGCTTGCGATCGGTTCGGTCGGCGATGGCCCGTGCACGCGTATAGCCCGCGTCGTCGAGGCGAACATCTTCCCCGATTGACAAGCGGATCATCGGATGAGGCATGTCCGAGCCCAGCAGCTGATTATAGGTGGCTTGAGGACCATCGAACAGCTGACTGCCCGAGGCCAAAGCGGCAACCTCGCCCGCCGGCAGTGCATGGGAGGCCAGTCTAAGCACGTCGTATAAACGGTGCCGGAAGGGCCCTAGCGCCGGGTCGGCAGCCAACCACGCGTCAATTTTCTCGCGGCCCAGCATTCGGATCGCCGGGTCCACCCACGCCGTCGATGCGACCAACTCGCCAGCAAGAGTGTCGGCGCGCGTTCGCCGTTGCTGGGCGGCAACATCGCGCAGATCGGCGCTGGCCGACAGCCGGGCGTACGTCGAGAGCCGCATCGACTGCCGGTGTGCCTGCGAAATTGCCGTCAGCGCGTAGCCGAACAGGTGTGGGCTCCGGGCAAACCCGGTTTCAAAAGCGCCGAGCTGTGCCACCTGTGCCTCGGCAGCATCCAAGGCTGCGGTCCAGGCACCATCGTTCTCGTACAGGTCGCGCAGGTCCGATTCCGTCGGCAAGGCGTCCCCGGCGAAAGTCGGCTTCGTCACCAGCCCCACAGCTGAGAACGACATTCCGGTCAGCAATTCACGCCGATTCATGCAGGCTCCTCAACGACGTGGCCGCGGCGCGCCACCAACTTAATTTGAAAATCGAGCGGGCTAAGGTGAAATGCAGCTGCGGTCTTGACCCCTGTATTCGCTTGGCCTGCCACCGGTCTCGACGAGCCTCTTTGAAGCGCTAATCATGATTGCCATGAGCCAGGTCAACCTGCTCCTCCCGAACGGGCACGCGCCCATCCGTGGGCATCCCTAGGACGTTCCGTGCCACATTCGTTTTCCGGCAGGTCGGATAGAGCAAGCGACACATACTCGGGCCGCCGATCGAGATAGGACGTCGCAGCATTGGTCGGATCGAAGCCATAGCTGACCAGCTCGACGATCCGTTTCTTGAAATAGTCGAGCAATGCACGGACACCCCGATCGATCTGATCGCTTCCGATCTGTCGACTGGCCAGCACCCACCCTTCGCGTTGGTAGCGGATCACGTCTTTTTTCGCGAGCGTCTGGCAATGCCGGTACACCGTTCCATAGCTCAAGCCCGACAGTCGGGCGATGGCGCGTGCCGTGATCGGCCGGCGAACTTCGTCCGGGGTGAACTTGTTGGCATATCGCTCGGTGAGCCCCGGATCGATGGTAATATGCCGGACATTGGCGACGATGATGATGATCCAGACGAGTTTACTCGTCCAATCGGGGACAGGCTCGGCCGCGTATTCGAACGGCACCAACCAAATATCGAGGGCCATAGCGATAATGCGCCATCTGAGATCGGGTGCGGGGATTCGGTTGGCGGACCGGAACGGCATGTCCCGGCCCAGATCTTCGGTCAGGCGTACGATACTGTCGTGGGCGAAAACCATCAGTTCGATAATCTGGTGCTCAATTCGGGGATCGATGGAGATAGCGACCCCTCTGTCCACCGACACGACCCAACCGAGATCGATCAGGCGCATCACGTGGCGGTGGGTGGTCGCGTAAGGCTTGTGCAGGGATGCTGCGAGCGCGTTGATCGATGCGCACTGAACGATCTTCTGCGGACGGCGAAAGCATTCGCCGTCGATCCAGTCACCGCCACATCGGCGCAGCAGCAGGATCAGGACGACGGCAGACTCGAAATGTCCCGGCACCAGCTCGGCGGTCGCGATCGACGAACTCAGATGAAGCTCGTTGCCCAACCGGGAGAGTTTCCTGACGGCAATATCGTTCAAGACGGCTTTCCAATTCGCCCGGCGCTCCAGATCACACGCGTTGTCTCCCATAGGCGATGGGCATCAATAACGAAACGGAGTGTGATCCAAAATGGATATGCTGCTTGTTGCGCACTGATTAATGATAAGTAAACCATCCCCAAGTTCAACGTAAAAGGGGATTTTTATGCGTAATTTACTTTTCGTATCGGTAGTCGGATGTATGCTCGCGAGCTCGGCTCAGGCTGCGATCACCTTCACCCTGAAAGATGTGATGTTCTCGGATTGGGCAACTGCCTCGGGAAGTTTCACGACGGACGACGCGGCTACGCGCGTCATTGATTACAATATCGCGACGTCATCGGGCTTCTTTTCGGCCGACCCCGAACTATATTTAGATAGAATGGACGCTCCTGCTTTCAATTATAATAAGGATACCGCGGGGGCGAAGCTCATTTCAGGCGACGGGTTTACCTCAATCTATTTCGTTGTACCCGACGAGTATGATCAAGGACGCGGTATTGGCCTCAATTTCGTCACCCCTTCGGTCGCCGGTGAAACGTCGATTTGGGGTTTGGAAGGCGTATTCGTCTATAATCGCGAGATCGAGGCTGGCGTAGTGTTTGCCAGCAAGGGCGTCGTCGTTCCGAACCCCGACGATGGCGGTCCGACCGCAGGTGTGGTTCCGGAACCTTCGATGTGGGCGATGATGATCGGCGGCTTCGGTCTGGTCGGTTCGAAGATGCGTCGCCGCAAGGGTGCCGTTGCGACCGGCTTCAGCTTCGCCTGAAGTCTCCTTTTCTCGGGGCGACCCAAGGGCCGTCGACCAAGTTTCGACGGCCCGTTCTCCGTCACGCCCGCAGGTCATGCCGTCACCTCGACGTCGCTGCGGATCAGCGTATCTATCAGCGCGCATAATTCCTCGGGCGCGTCCTCGTGGAGGAATGCCCGGCGTCGGCGATGATTGAGTGGGCTTGGCCGCGCGCGCCGGGAATGCGGTCTATGAAGACCTTCTCGCCGCCGCGGGTGACCGCATCCTTATCACCGAACGCGGTCAGGACCGGTTTTTCTAAACGGCGGAGCACCTTCCACGCGGCAATGTTCTCGGCGACCGAGGCATGCTCGGGAGTTATTGGCACCAGGGTGGGAAGTTGTCGCGCGCCTTTTTTGAAGCGCTCATCGGGGAACGGCGCGTCGTACGCCGCGATCTCTTCCGGGGTCAGACTGCGCGTTACGCCGCTGTCGACGACAAGGTCGTAAAATGCATCGTTTCGTCGAACATCCCGGCACCGTGAGGCAGCAAGTCGATCGATACGCAGGCATGTAAGAAACGACGGGTAAAAACGAGATCCAGCCCCTCGTCGAGCGCCAACCATTCAGGTATAACGGTGCTGCGCGCGGCATGGTCCGCCAACGTCGACACTGCCGCGGCGTGCACAGTCTGACTGATGCGATAGCCATAATATAATCGGCCATCTTCTTATGACTCATCGTCATCATCCTAGATTGTGGTTGCCGCAGCAGCGTCGATGTCCGTTGGCCACCGTAAAAATGACGGCGGCCAATTCGAACATTTTTCAGTCATCAAGGCCGCGATTTCAGGTCCGCGACCATAGTCCGTCAGGCAGCTTCTGCGGCGTGGACGACGGGAAAGTCGATGTCGGTGTGGGCGACGTTGTTGACGTAGTTGGTCAGCACGTTGACCGCGACGCTCGCGACGATCTCGATGACCTGCGCTTCGGTGAAGCCCGCGAGACGCACGGCGGCAATGTCCGCGTCGCTGACGCGACCGCGCGCTTCGAGCACCTTGCTAGCGAACACGACAGCCGCGTCGGCCTTGGCGTCGCCCGAGTGGCCGGCCCGGTTCAGCGCGATCTCGACTTCGTCGATTTTGGCGAGGTTCAGCCCGAGATAGGTGTGCGCCGACAGGCAATAGTCGCAACCGTTGGCCTGAGCGACGGCAAGTGCGATGCGCTCGCGGGTCTTGGCATCGAGGGCGTGGCCGAGCGCACCGTTGAGGCTGAGATAGCCTTCGAGCGCGGCCGGGCTGGTGCCGATGAGGCGGAACATGTTGGGGACGACGCCGAGGGTCTTCTCGACGGCATCGAGGAGCGGCTGCGACTTGGCGGGAGCATCGGCGCGGGCAGGGATGGTCAGGCGTGACATGAGTTTTCTCCTTGGCAGCGTCGCCAAGTGCGGCCTGCCCACTTCAAATGCTCTATCGCGCGTATGATGATAATCCGGTCTATATGCACCTTACTCATGCGGAATACGGGATAACGATGGACCAACTCGACGTGCTCCGGACGTTTGTAGCGGTTGCCGACGAGGCCAGCTTCAGCGAAGCGGCACGACGTCTTCGCATCTCACAGACGGCTGCGAGCCGGGCAATTTCCACGCTCGAGGAAACCCTTGGGACGGCACTATTGAGCCGCACGACACGCTCGGTCAGGTTGACGGAATCAGGAGCGCTTTATCTGGAGCGTTGCCGCGCAATCTTGCTGGATCTCGACGAGGCGGCACTCGCGCTGCGCGGCGGTTCCGCGACGCCGGGCGGGACGCTGGTGCTCACTGCGCCCGTGACCTTCGGGCGGCTTCACATCCTGCCGATCGTGACGGCGTTGCTGCGCGCGCATCCAGCACTCAAGGTCGAACTGACGCTCATCGACCGACGGGTGCGACTGGTCGACGAGGGGATCGATGTTGCCGTCAGGGTCGGCGACCTTTCCGACTCGGTGCTCCACGCGCTTAAAGTCGCCGATGTGCGGCGAATATTGGTCGCTAGCCCGGCCTATCTTGCCGCGCACGGCACGCCGGACAGCGTCACGGCACTCCACGATCATGCGCTGATCGCCTTCACCGAACTCGACCGCGGCCAGGAATGGCGGTTCGGACAGGCGGGCAAGCCCGCGATTCGGATCGAGCCGCGGCTGAGCGTGAACACCGCCGATGCAGCGATCGCCGCCGCAGTCGACGGTGCCGGAATCGCGCGCGTGTTCTCGTATCAGGCTACGGCTGCGATTGCCTCGGGACGCCTGGTCACGCTGCTCGATAGCGCCGCGCCGCCAGCAGTGCCGGTCCATCTTGTCTACCAGGCGAACCGCCGAGCCTCGGTAAATGTCCGCGCCTTTATCGATACTGCACGAACGCGCCTGGCGCACTTCGACGACGGCTTCGGTGAGCAACGACCGGTCCTTGCCGCACCCTAAAAAGCAGTGGAGATCACGAAGACCAACGCCGTTCGGCCGCGCGCTGCCGCCGTAATAGTCGATCGGCGAGCCCAACGCCCAGTTCAACCAGGTCATCACCGTCCAAAAGGCAGAGACTGCGACGCACGCAGTACACTGGTCTTACGGTCCTCGGGCATGACGATCCACGGCGGTAGTCCGACATCGCGCGCGCGGCGGCGATCCTGCTCGACGCGTCCGTTAGCGATTTCGGTCAAGTCTGGAACATGCGCCCCACCCGCACGCCCCGCGGACTTCTTGCAATGTCCACCGCCACGCTCGGCCGCACGTTGCGGGTCTGGGCGGTACCGGCGCCATTGCTGCGTCTGCTGGCTTTAGTCTACCACTTCGCCAAAGGGGTGGCTGATGTCAGTTTCACGTGGGACCGCCCCTACGTGGTCGACGGCGGCAAGTTCGCTCGCCGCTTCGGTTTCGCCGTGACCCCGTTCGAGATCGGGGTGCCGACGACCGTTCGTGCATCTGTGGAGGCTCGATGACAAGGCGGCGGCCGGAAGTGACAGGACGAGTTAAAACAATGCCGAACTGGAAAATGGCGAGCGCAGGCATCGCGCTGTGCGCCGCGGCGGCGGGCGCGACGCCAGCGACTATACGAACGGATTTGCCGGTACAGACGCTGGCGCGATCACCGATTGACCCTCCGGCAGACCGTATGTTCCGCGGCGCAATCGTGCTCGACGTCGATGCACGTGACGTGGCGCACCGGGTGTTCGTCGTCTACGAGGGTGTGCCGGTGCAGCACGCCGGCGCAATGACGCTGCTCTACCCGCGCTGGGAGGCGGCAAGCCACGGCCCGAGCCTCACCGTCACCGAGCTCGCCGGGCTGGAAGTGTCGGCGAACGGGCGACCGCTCGCGTGGCATCGGGACGAGGTCGAGCCGCACGCCTTTCACCTCGACATTCCTGCGGGTGTACGGACGATCGACGTGCGCTTTCAAATCGTCGCGGACGCCGATCGCCTGTCTGCCGATGTCGTCGCGGTGTCGTGGCAGCACCTGCTGCTGTACTCGGCTGGATGGTACGCGCGAAACGTCATGGTCGCGCCGTCGGTGACGTTGCCGACTGGTCTCAAGGCATTCACATCGCTCGACACTGTTCGTGCGGAGGGAGACAGTCTCCACTTCAGGCCAATCTCATTGGAGCAATTGCTCGATGCACCGGTTCTGGCGGGAGTTCACGCGGTACAGGTACCGCTCGGGCCAAACGGCCCTGGTGCAGTAAGCTTCGACCTGGTCGCGCCACGGGTCGGCGATCTCGCGATCCCGTCCGAGCGCGTCGACGATCTGCGTCGCATGGTAACGCAGGCGCGCGCGGTGTTCGGTGCGCCGCCGTTCGACCGATACGAGGTGCTGGCACGAATGAGCGACGACGGCTCATCCGGCGGAACCGAACATCGCGCCTCGGCCGAGATCAGTATGGCGTCGGCCTATTTTCGCGACTGGGCCGGGCAGCTCAACAACCGTGACATCATCGCGCACGAATTCGTCCACGCGTGGAACGGGCTCTATCGCGTCCCCGCCGACTTGTGGGCGCCGACGCCCAACGTCCCACAAGGCGGTAGCCTGCTGTGGGTTTACGAAGGCCAATCCGAATTCTGGGGGCGCGTACTCGCCGCGCGCGCCGGTCTGCGAAGCCGCGAGGAGACCCTCGACAAGCTTGCGCTCGACGCGGCCGAGGTTGCCAACCGCCCGGGACGCGCATGGCGGCCCCTGTCGGACGATGTGAACTACCCGTCGTTCATGCTCCGGCAGCCGGTTCCGTGGCGCGATTGGCAGCGGCGCAAGGATTATTACCTCGAAGGCGTCATGCTGTGGCTCGACGTCGATGCCATGCTGCGCGCGCAGACCGGCGGGCGGCGCGGCATCGACGACTTCGCGCACGACTTCTTCGCCGGTGCCGGGCCGGGAACGCCAGCCCGTACCTACACCCTTGGCGATGTCAGCGCCGCCTTGAATCGGGTCACACCGTTCGATTGGGGCGGGTTCCTGCAGCGCTGGGTCGACGGGCATGCCGAGGTGAACACATCCGAAGGACTAGAGCGGCTTGGGTGGCGTCTCGCCTATACCGCCCAGCCGACGCTGACATTCCAGCAAAACGAGCAGGAAATCGGCGGGTCGGACCTGTCCTATTCGGTCGGACTGACGGTCGCGGACGACGGCAGGGTCCGCGCGGTTGCGTGGAATGGGCCGGCATTTCGGGTAGGCATGGCTCCGGGGGTTCGGATCAAAGCGATCGGGGGTGCACCATTCACGCGCGGCGCGCTCGACAACGCGGTCCGGAACACACTGACGACGGCGCTGGCACTGACCTGGGAGCAGGATGGACGCTTAGTGACGCGGACGATCGATTATCGCGCCGGGCTGCGATACCCGCGCCTGGAGCGAATTACCGAACGTCCGGACGGACTGGCAGCACTTCTAACGCCGCGGTGAAGGCCGAGCGCGCTAGCGTAAGCGCCGCGCCCTCAGCCTCAGCGCGACCGATTTGGAAGGTCTGCGGATAGGCGCTGTCTTACCCAGGGCCATGCGCTAGCGTCGGTTCGAGTCGGGTCACAGGCGGAGTTACTCCGGTGGTAGTGCCGCAATTCTGCAGGAGCTCGATCCAGCGGATTTTGGCGATGCCGGAGGGGAGCCGTGCCGTGGCGACCGTGAAGACGGTGCCGCCAGATTTGCCGCGGGGCAGGCACCGATCGGTCAAGCGGGTCCGGGAAGCGGTCGGTCACGACACGGCCCGTCAGGTCACGGCAGCGGTGGCCGCTTTCCGGCCCAGGGAGCTGCGCGCTCGATCTGGCCGGCAAGGCGAAATAGCAGCGCCTCGTCCCCATACCGTGCCGTCGCCATAACCCCGATCGGCAACCCGCTCCGGCTCATGCTCAGCGGCAGCGACATCGCTGGCTGACCGGTCTGGTTCGCCAGCGCAGTGAACGGGCTATAGCCGAGCAAAGTGCGCGTCCATTCGGCCAGATCGGGCGGCGACAAGTCTATGCGGCCGAGTTCGATCGGCGGCTGCGCGAATACCGGCGACAGGATGATGTCGTAGGTGGTCTGGAATTCGGCCATGACGATCGCGGCGCGCTGATAGGCTTCGTTTGCCGCAATAAGCTGAAGGGCAGTGGTCTGCTTGCCGATGTGCACCCACATTTGCGGGATCGTCTCGATGTCATCGCCCGCATCATCGCGTCCCAACGCGTGCAGGCGGGCGGCAATGTCGGCAGCGGTGCATGCACCAACGACTGCGGTCATCGCGGCGCCGAGCTCGTCATTCGACAGCGTCGGCGCGGCCTCCTCGACCTGATGGCCGAGGCTTTCGAGCAGCTTTGCCGCATCGAGCGTTGCCGCGAGAACGTCCGGATCGACCGGGCTGCCCGACAGCGGCTCGAGCATCAGTGCGATGCGCAATCGGCCGGGCTCACGCGTGACATTGTTGAGGAAGCCGCCCTCGGGTTCCGGGGCGGTATAACGGCTGCCAGCCTCCATGCCGTGGACGGCGTCGAGTAATGCCGCGCTGTCGCGAACGGTACGGCTGACCGCGTGGTTGACCGTCATGCCGAGCCAGCTTTCGGTAAGGCGCGGACCGACGGGCACGCGGCCGCGTGACGGCTTCAACCCGAACACACCGCATGCCGATGCGGGGCAGCGGATCGAACCCCCGCCATCCGACGCATGCGCAATCGGGACCACCCCCGCCGCGACTGCCACCGCCGCGCCGCCGCTCGAGCCGCCGGCGCTGTGGGCATGATTCCAGGGATTGCGCGTCAGCCCGGTAGCCCTGGACTCAGTGGTCACGGTCAAGCCGAGCTCGGGCGTAGTGGTCTTGCCGAACGTGTTCAGGCCCGCCGCGACGAAGCGCTCGTACAAGGTCGACGAATAAGTCGGCCGATAGTCGCTCCACAGCCGGCTGCCCTCGCCCGAGCGTTCGCCTGCGATATGCATATGCAGGTCCTTGACGAGGAACGGCACGCCAGCGAATGGGCCGCTGAACGATCCGGTAGCGGCGTGCCGCGCTCGATCGAACAACGGCTGCGCAATGAAGTTGAGCGCCGGATTGGTCGCCTCGGCCCGCGCGATGACCGCTTCGAGGAGCTCAGCGGGGCTGGTTTTGCCGTTAGCGATGAGCTCGGCCTGACCCAGCGCATCATGGCTCAACAGGTCGTTCATGATCGGTCCCCAGAACTCTAATGGAAGTGGCTTTGCGCCTGTTTGACTACCGGTAGCGCGATCGATTCGCCGGAGCTAGCTTCTCGCTTGCCGTGGGTGATGGGTCACCCGTCGCCTCTGTGGATGAATATCCGCTTAGAAATCGCACCATGCGAATGACGGCTGCTCGCGATCTTTGCCTAGATGAGTCTGCCGGTCGAAAACCGCTCGAGCGCACGGGAAGAGCGGCTTGGCTCCATCCAAAAGCCGACCCCCGAAAGAAAAGGAGTTAACGCGGATCTTTCCGCGAGCATGTGCCGCAATCTTAATCTGTTACACATACACGTGCTATTGAGTTGAGGGTGTTGCGTAAAGTTGTTGGTAAGTATGATCACTATTGAACCTACCGGACGGCATGCTCTCCAGTCTGATGGCAAGATGTGAGCGTGAGCATATTTGGCTCACTCAGAGTGCGCATCTACGGTGTTGCTGCTTTAGCAGCTTGCACAGCGCTGTTCTTCGGTGTTACTCTCCTGCAAAGCAGTTCGCGGTCTCAGGATGCCTTCGACTGGGTCGGGCACACTCAAGAGGTTATCACGAGCCTCGACGGCATCGAACTCCGGCTAAGCAAGGCGGAGTCAGGTCTGCGCGGATTTCTGTTGACCCGCGACTCAGGCTATCTCGCGGGTTTCGATGTCGAATTAGCAGACGTGAGCGCATCGACTGCCGCGCTGATCTCACTCGTCCGCGATAATTAGGTTCAGGAGGAACGCGCGATCCAACTCGCGCGTGCCGCCGGCGAGAAGGTCGACCTCATGGCGCGCGCGGCGCAACGGACGCGGGCGAATCCGCTGGGCACGAATACCGACGTCGGCGCCCGCCTCCGTGCCAAAGCGTTGATGTCGACAATCGTCCAGCAGATTGCGGCGATGCGGAACGAAGAACGCCGACTTCTCTCTGTTCGAACGTACAATGCCAGGAACGAAGTTCAACAGGCGAGGGCGCTGCTCGTCTATGGCTTCCCAATTCTGGTGCTGCTGATCGGCGGCGTCGCATGGCTCATCCGCACCGGGATATCACGGCCGCTGGCAAACTTGCTCGACGTGGTGACGCGCTTTGGCGCGGGCGACCGGAGTGCTCGCGCGTCCACGATCGTCCGAAGTGTCGAGTTTAGGCGGTTAGCCTCGGCCTACAACGACATGGCGGCTCGGCTGGTGAATGCAATCGACACGCAGGAAGCGCGTCAGCAATCCGTCGAGATGCTGAGCGAAATGGCACAGAGGCTTCAAGCAATCCAGGCTGACGGCGAACTTTCCGTGGTCCTCGGCACGTTTATGCCGCGATTGCTGCCCGGCGTTGCTGGGGCTCTCTATGTGCACAACCACTCACGCAATATGCTTTTTCGAATATCGAGTTGGGGCGATCTGCAATCCTCGCCGGAGATGTTTCCTCCGGGCGATTGCTGGGGGCTGCGGCGTGGAAAGACGCACCTGATCGAGGATCCGGGCGCAGACATCGTCTGCGCTCACGTCGCGTATTGTGCGGCCGAGCGCCGTTGCGAACCAATTCTCGCCGGCGGCGAAGTGTTGGGGCTGATTTATATCGAGGGGCGGATCGAAGGCGAGCAGCGCTTCCGTCTGGATGCGCTTATGGAAAGTGTCGCGCTGGCGCTGGTCAACGACAATTTGCGCTCACGCTTGCGCGAGCAATCGATCCGCGATCCGCTGACCAAGCTGTTCAATCGGCGCTACATGGAAGAAGCCTTGGCGCTTGAATCGGGCCGCGCGGAGCGAAACGGCGCGCCGCTGTCGATCGTCATGTGCGACGTCGATCATTTCAAACGGTTCAACGACGGTCATGGCCATGAGGCCGGAGATATCCTGCTGGCCGCAGTTGCTGGCCTTATCCAGTCGCACTTTCGGACGGGTGACATCGTCTGCCGTTACGGCGGAGAGGAGTTCACCGTAATTGCCCCGGGCGCGTCTTCCACGCTCGTCCAGGAACGTGTGGAGGCGCTCCGCATGGCCGTCCGCGAGCTGACGGTCCTTCATCAGGGCTCCAAGCTTGGCCCCGTGACAATGTCGTTTGGCATCGACACGTGGTCGGCGGGCGGAGACAGGCCGATGAGCACGTTGGTGCTGGAGGCCGACCGGGCTCTGTTCAAAGCCAAGCGGCTCGGTCGCGATCGAATGGAAATCGCGTCATCGGTGACCGAAAGTGGTCGAACCGAGTTGGCATCGCCGCAGATCGTCCGGTTGCAGGCTTCTGGTTGACCTGTCACCTTACCGAAGGCCCATCTTTGGGCTGCCACGAAGCCGTCCGAGTAGCCGTTCGATTGAGCGCCAGACCTACTTCTCGATTGGGGCGTACATCTCGTCTTCGATAAGTGTCGGCGGCAGGATGCCAGCTGCCATTATACGGGCGAAAACGTCCTTCAGTACGAACGGCTTACCCTCCACCTCGGCCTCATGCGAGGCGCGCGCCAAGAGATGATCCAGCTGGATCTTGCCGATGACGTAGCTCGGGCCGTAGCCGGGCTGGCGCAGGTAGAGGAGCTGCTCGAAACCGACGAGCTTGCTCTGCGGGTTCGACCAATGGCGCGGTGTCCACTCGGCGTGGAAGCGCCCGGCGCCGGCAAGGTCGATTTCATTGGCCTGCACATGCAGCGAGGCGAGCCCGCGCGCGGCGCGATTGGCGAGCATGATCCAGACGAGTTCGCGGCCGTGCGGGATGTCGTCGTACAGCCCCGCCTGCATGACGATCTCCTCCATCGCGGTCGCAAAGCCTTCGGAGCGATCGGAGAAGATATTGAACAGCGGCGGCGTCTGCCGGATCCTGCTCGCGCGCGGCTCGAAGCGCAGGCGGGCCAGCTCGATCCAGTGCGTCGAATGTGACAGCAGCGGCAACGGATCGAGCGCAGTCACATTCGCGAAAAAGTTGCGGTCGGGGCCGGGGGCAGCATAGCTACTCGTCTGCGCTGCCATCGCCTTGCGGAAATACGGCTGGTCCGGGACGAGGCCGGTCGCGACGAGAAAGTCGTTGAATTTAGCGGTCTTGGCCTCGGCCATCCGGCGGAAGGCTGCCGCGTCGTCGATCGGCGTAATCGGCGGCAGGTTGCGGTTGCGCACCTCCTCGAGCCGCAGCGAGGTCAGAGCGCGATCGAGTTCGCGCTGGAGGAGCGTCACCTGCTGGTCCCAGGTGTTGAGCGATAGATCGACGTGCGCGACGTACCAGTCGTAATTCGCCTTGCCGACGCCGGAGGGGCCGGTCTTCTTCGGTGCCTCGGCGGCGATCCAGTCGGCGAAGCTGTCGGTGGCGGCCTTCGCGTCGCGCACCGCCTTGCGCAGTGCCGGGCTGGCACCGGCGAGCGACGCGGCTTGCTCGCCCGAAAAGGTCCGCATCTTGAGATCGCCGCGATCGAGCGCGGCGAGCACCTCGCTCTGCTCGCGGAAGGCGCGGTCGCCGTAGCGCCACAGATCGGCGGCGTTGCTGGCGGCGAGGTTGACGCGCGCGGCCGTCAGCGTCGCCGCCACGCCGCCGAGCAGTTCGGTCAGCTTGCGATCGTCCGCGCGCGACAGCGGATAAGTGAACTTGAACAGGTCGATCGCCGGGCTGGCTGACGGCCCTTCGTGTGCGGGAACGTCGCTCTCCTCACCGAACACGGTCTGGTAGAAGCCGGGATCGCGCGCCCATGGCTGCAGCACACGCAAATAGAAATCGAAGCCGTTCATCTCGGCCTCGATCAACCGCCAATCATTGGTGTCGGCGGCAGGCCAGCCGGTGGTCGCGATCGCGTTCAGGCGAGCGCGGAACCGGGGCAGGTCTGCAGCCTTCCGCGCCATCGCCGGAGCACTGTAATCGGGGACGCCGGCGCGAATGTCGGGTTGTACGAAGGCGCGCCAGTCGGTGAAGAGCGTCACGAGGTCGGCGTGCCCAGCGTCCGCTTGGGCGGCAACGGGGGATTGCGCCGGAGCTGCTTGCGAGCAGGTTGCCGACGCGAGTGCGGTAACCGTCATCGCCCAGATCAGCTGTCGCATATCTCGCCTCGTGCCTTGCCCCGTCGAGGCATGCCCGAGATTTCCGAGAAGCAAAAGCGAGGGATAAACGAGCAACCGAAGTCGGGCTGCGGAAGGCCGATCTCAGCGTCGTGCCGACGGCGGCCTTGAGCCCTGGCCGCGCCGCGGTGGCGTCGCCACTCAGCGCTGAGCGGGAACGTGCACCATGTTCCCCACGACCGCGGCGCCGCTCGGCTTCCGTCATAGTGATCGGCTCGTGCTTGGACCGGGCGCTGGGGCGTTAAGTTGACAGAGTTGACGTTTCTGTCGTTGCGAAACCGCGCTCCGGGGCGTCCGTGACACAGGGGGCCCCGCATTGCTTAAGTTGACAGAGTTGACGTTTTCGGACGGTTGAAACCGTCTTCACCTCTTCCGTGAACGTGTCGACTTGCCGTGGGCCAGTAATGAGAAAGAACAAGCGCCGCCCGTGGCGACGGGGGCAGGCTAGTCCAGTGGACGGGGTGTAGGACAGCGGTTTGTGTCGAGGCGCGTGGCGGCTGCTTCCCCCCCAAAGTCGGCTATTCCACTTGGGGGGGCGAATTCCTGATAACCGCCCTCCTCTCGGTTCGTTGGGCCAGTGGTGAGCCGCAGGTGGGAACCCGCGGCTCGCCGATCCGAAGGCTAGGCGGTCGTGTAGCGGACGCCGGTGGCGCGGGCGCGCATTGCCCCGCCGACAAGGCCGAAGCCGGCGATCATCAGCGCCCAGCTGGCCGGCTCGGGCACGGCCGCCGCGATCGAAACGAGCGTCGCCGAGCCTGACAGCCCGTGCTGATAGGTGTTGTCGTAGAGGATCGTAAAATAACCCTCCTCGTTCAATACTGACTGATAGCTGTCGCTGGTGAATTCGGTCGAGAACGAGAACTGCAAGCCCGCCAAGGACGTCAGAAACTGCGCCGGGGTACGGACGACGAAAGGCGGCACGCCCAAGACTTTGTCGTAGTCATTGCCATAACTGAAGTAGGTCTGGAGCTTCTGCTCGGCACCCGACTGGGATTGATCGAAACTGTTCGACACCGTCCACTGCTCTACCGAGGTAAAGTCGGCACCATCGTGGTGGCTGCCGGTGGGACTAAAGGCGAACTGACTGTCCGACGATCCAAAACTGGCCTCGGCGAAGCTACCATTCTGCGGGTTGGTGATGCCCTGGAGCAGACTATCGCGGACGGGATTGCCAAGCATGGAAATCAGCGGGCTGGCGGACTGACCTTCGGAGATCAGAAAGTCGGGAATCTCGAATTGATTGTACCTGAAAGCGAAATCAGCAACCACGATCTGCTGGGTGAAGCTGGTAAAATAGTCGGATTGCGACGAGTTCGTTTGATACGTGCCGTCCTGCTGGAGGTGCCGATCAAAATCCGAGATGCGAGTTACGTTGTAAGCGCTGTGCTGACCCCGCCTTGCTCATGACGGCGTAACCCGCGAGTCCTGCTTGTCCCAGGGGCTGGCGGTGCTGATGCTATGATGATGTCATGTGACGATGCTGGCTCGATGGGCGGTCGTGCGGCGCGGATCGAGGTTTTCACCGGCACGAGGCGGCGTCGGCCATGGTCCGATGATGAGAAGGCGCAGATCGTTGCCGAGAGCTATGCCGGCAACGGCATCACCGTCTGTGACGTGGCGCGTCGGAACGACATCTGCCCCAGCCAGCTGTTCACGTGGCGGCGGCAGCTGCGCCGCCCGGTGGAGCCCGCCGAAGCGCCATTGTTCGTGCCGGCGATCGTCGAGCCTGAAGAGGTTCCATCGCCGCTACCCGCAACATCGGCGGCCAGATCTCCGCGACGACGTCGGTCTGCCCGTCGCGGCAGTATCCCAGCCCCGATCGAGGTGAGCATGGACGGCATTTCGGTGCGGATCGGCCGCGGTGCCGATGCGACCCTGATCGCGGCGGTACTGGATGCGCTGAAGGGCAGCCGTTGACGGCGCCGGGGCCAAGCGGTGCCACCCGCGTGCTGGTCGCCACGCGGCCGGTAGATTTCCGCAAGGGGATGGACGGCCTGGCGGCGCTGGTGACGGCCCAGCTCGGCGGCGATCCCTTCTCCGGCGTCGTCTATGTGTTTCGGGCCAAGAAGGCCGACCGGGTCAAGCTGGTTTGGTGGGACGGCACCGGCCTGTGCCTGATGGCCAAGAAGCTGGAAGCCGGCGCCTTTAGCTGGCCGTCTGTTCATGACGGCGTGATGCGGTTGTCCGCCGCCCAGCTCGCCGCACTCGTGGAAGGTCTGGACTGGCGCCGGGTGCATCAGGCCAGACGCACGAGAGTGCCGCAGATCGCCGGCTAAGCCACTGTGCCTGCGGTAGATTGACTCATATCGGCGGTAGCCCTCGACGCGCGTGCGCGCGCGTGATTCACTACCGCTATCATGCTCGCCGTAGCTGATCTTCCCGACGATCCCAAGGTGCTCCGCGCCATGATCGTCGCCGCCCACGCCGAGACGGCGCGGCTCATGGCGAAGGTGGAGCACGCGACGGCGGAGGTCGCGCGCATTAGCGCCGAAGCTGAGCAGAACGCCGTCGTCCAGGCTGAAGCCGATGCCGAGATCGCTCGGCTGAACAGCATCATTGCCGCCTTCATGCGTCACCGGTTCGGTCCCCGCTCGGAGAAGCTTGACGACGACCAGCTCGAGCTGGTGCTCGAGGATCTCGGCATCGCCCTCGCCAAGGTGGAAGCGAAGCTGGATACGATCAGTTCACCCAACGCGCGCGCCGAGAAGCAGCGCTGTACCAACCGCGGCCAGCTGCCGGCGCATCTTGAACGCGTCGAGCAACTGATCGACGTCGACAGCAAGCAGTGTGCCTGCTGCGGCGGTGATCTCCATGCCATCGGCGAGGATGTGGCCGAACGCCTCGACGTGGTGCCGGCAGCTTTCCGGGTGCTGGTGACCCGCCGTCCGCGTTATGCGTGCCGTGCCTGCGACGGCCAGGTCGTGCAGGCGCCGGCACCGCCGCGGATCGTCGAAGGCGGGCTGCCGACCGACGCGCTGGTCGCGCAGGTGCTGGTCTCCAAGTACGCCGATCATCTGCCGCTCTACCGCCAGGCCCAGATCTACGCCCGTCAGGGCGTCAACCTTGACCGTTCGACATTGGCAGACTGGACCGGCCGCGCCGCCTGGTGGCTGACGCCGCTGCGGGATCACCTGCTTGCTGTCCTGAAGCGGGGACCAAGGCTGTTCGCCGACGAGACGACGGCACCGGTGCTCGATCCAGGACGACGACGCACCAAGACCGGGCAGATCTGGGCCTATGCCCGCGATGATCGACCATGGGGCGGCACCGATCCGCCGGCGGTGGCCTTCATCTACGCGCCCGACCGCAAGTCCGAGCGGCCACTGGCACATCTCGCCGGGTTCAGCGGCATCCTGCAGGTCGATGGCTATGCCGGTTACAACAAGCTCGGCCGCCGCAATGACGTGGCGCTCGCGTTCTGCTGGGCCCATGCGCGCCGCAAGTTCTTCGAGCTCGCCAGGGCCGACGCCTCACCAACGGCCACCGAGGCACTACAGCTGATCAAGGCGCTCTACGCCATCGAGGACGAGATCCGCGGGAAGGACGCCGAAGCCCGTCGCGCTTTGCGGCAAGAGAAGAGCAAGCCGATCGTCGACGCGCTGTTCCGACTGCTCACCGCCCGGCTCCCCCTGGTCAGCGCCAAGAGCAAGCTGGCCGAAGCGATCCGCTACGCTACCTCGCGACGGACCGGCCTGACGCTGTTCGTCGAAGACGGCCGCGTTGAGATGGACAGCAACACCGTCGAGCGGACCATCAGGCCCATTGCCCTTAACCGCAAGAACGCCCTGTTCGCCGGCTCCGACGACGGCGGCGACAACTGGGCCGTCATCGCCAGCCTCATCGAGACCGCCAAGCTCAACGCCGTCGATCCACTCGCCTGGCTCACCGACACCCTCGAGCGCCTTGCCCGCGGACACTCCAGCCAGAACCTCAATCAGCTCATGCCGTGGAACTTCCAAGCCTGAAGGGCCTCGGCACATCGCTTACGTTACGTTCACCTGGAACGTCAGCACCGTGCTTGCGTCCACGGCCTGAGGCGCCCCTAGGCCGAACACACATGCGCACGTCGCTACGATTAGACTCCGCCTCGTCATCATCAACCCTCGTTATTTCTATGAAAATCTTAGAACCCCGTCACGAAAGGAATTCTGCAACCTACCCTTGAGCCGATTTATTCGAACCAGCTCTCAACTGCCCTCTGGAATGGCCATATATAGGCCGGCGACGAATCGCCAGCTTACCAAATGGCCATAAATGTCGATTTCGGCGCTAAACCGCACATATGGGACGTCTGGCGTAGCTCACCGGGATTCTGGGTCATGCGGCTGGTCTCTGTCGCTCGACCCGCCTGGTCGACGACCGCCTCGCGGTGCATCGCGCGATGTGCAACCCGCTCAACAAGAGCACTCTGGTCGAAGTCGCCGCGCGCTACGGCTTTCGTGATCAGGCCGCCCTGTTACGCAGCTTTCGAAAAGCATTCGGGACGACACCGAGCAAGCTGCGTGAACATCAAGCCGTTGCCGAGCCGGTGAAGACCGAGTTTCCACCCGATCAAAATCCGACTTGCCCTCGACAGCATCGATTAGCCGAGCAAGATGGAGCCGATCGCGAGGGCTCGTCGGTCGAGCGTGATGTCGCAAAGCTGTTCGGGGAACTGACTGACGCGTGGCAGGCAGGCGATGCCGACTGGTTCGCCGCGACCTTTGCCGATGACGCGCGATTCATTGCCTTTGACGGCACGGTGCTTCCTGGACCCAAGGAGATTGCCGAGGCCCGGCAAACGTTCGACCGGGCTTGGCACGATCGCGAAACGGTATTCTGACCCGGTAGAACGTCGATATCCCGATGCAATTAGCGCGATTGCTGAGTGCGCATCGTTTCGGGGCCGTCGCTAGCGGCAGCTGACTGAAGCCTTGTCCTGAAAGCCCTCAGACCGCGGCTCCGGCAGGTCAGCGCTGCAGCGACCACCCGCAACGCCGTCTTGCTCGACGGCATTGCGGGTGCTGCGCGTCAGGCAGCGCGGGCAGGGCGGCCCGAGCGGCGGCGCATGCTGGCGCCGACGAAGCCGAAACCGCCGATCATCATCGCCCAGGTCGCCGGCTCGGGAACCGCAGCGGCTGCGGCGGACAGGTCGAACTTATACTCGTTCGCACCGGCGATGATGTCGTCGTAGTGGACGAACACGCCCGATCCGGCGCCGCTGCCGACACCGACATAGACGCCGCCGACGGTCGCGGTGCCGAGATTGTTGCTCGACACCCATTGCGCCAGCGTCTTCTCGTTGTTCTCGTTGCCGGTGCTTTTCAGATAGAAGGTGGAGTCAGCGCTGGTGACGTTCCACGTGCCTTTCGCGGCCGCCGCGCCGTAACCGCCGGCCTGATAGGCCTGCTCGAAGACGAGTTCGTCTTTGACATTGCCCTGCCAGAACACGATGCGAAGCGCCGGACCGTAAAGCGGATTGATCGAGCTCGTCGACATTGAATCGACCTTGTAGCTGAAGCTCAAGTTGGTGAAGTTCGACAACGTGCCGAGATTATTCACGCCACCGTCGGTATTCGGATTGCCGTACAGGCCGAACTCGCCGCCGAGGACAAAGCGGTCACGGTCGCCGTGGGCAGCGACCGAGCCATTGCCGTCGTATGCGTCGCCGGTGATTTCGGCGTTGCCGCCACCGCCGCTTTCGCTCGTGACGTCGCTCCAGCCCTGCATGTTCGCCGGGGTGACGTGAACGACGTTGGTCGCCTGGGCGGCGGTCGCCGAGACGATGCTACCGGCAAGTGCCAGAGTTAGATAAGTCTTCATCGGAACGATCCCCCTTCAAGCTAGCTTCACACGATGCAAGCTGCTGATTCGAGGGCTAATTAACAGATAATTAATCTTGTCTCAAGATTGTTTAGAATTGCACCGATTGTCTGATGGCGTACTGTTGCGAGCACGCACGGCGGTGATTGCGTTCGGCCACGTTCTCCCCGTCCGAGCGGCTCCACCTCGCGCTGGACGGTCCATAGGGTCTGGTCAGAAGCCGCCACCTTGGCGTTAGATGCGGCTCCCGCATGCCCGTCGGACATGCCAGACGTCTGCAAGGGGAACTGTCGTGCCGGTCACCGTCACATACCCGGGGGTCTATGTATCCGAGGTGCCGAGCAGCGCGGCCGGTGTCACGGCTGTGCCGACATCGACGGCGGCGTTCGTCGGCTGGTTTCCGCGCGGTCCGGTGGGGCGCGCCACCCGGATCGACGGCTTGGCCCAATTCGAGGCCGAATTCGGCGGCCTGCACCGGGAGAGCGAGGCGGCCTATGCCGTCCATCAATTCTTCGCGAACGGCGGCGCAGATGCCTGGATCGTCCGCCTGGTCACCGATGCCCAACTTGCCGCGACGGCAATTCCAATACATCCGCCCTCGGATGGCATGACCGCACCCCAGACGATCGATGCCCCGGATCATGCCGGGCGACCGGCTGTCGCCAACGTCGAAGGCGACACCGACGCGAAATTGATCGTCACCGCGGCAAACCCCGGCGGCTCGGGCAACGCGCTTCGCGTCTTCATCGCGATTGATCCGGGCGGAACCTTCAGCCTCGCCGTCAGCGAGACCGCCGACGCGGGGGGCACAACGGTGTCATTGACCCGCGAAGACTATCGCGGGCTGACGCTGACGCCGGGCGCGGTCGGCAACGCCCTCGAAGTGGTCAACGGACGGTCGTCGCTCATATCGCTCTCCGTGGCAGGATCGCCTATCGCCGCGGGGGCGTATCCGGCTGCGACCGGCGGCGATGCGGCGTCGACACCCTTGGAGATTTGGGTCGCGCTGACCGGCGGTGTCGACGGTGCGCTGCCGACGATCGCCGACCTCGACCCCTCCGCCACCCCCGCCGCGCGCGAGCCCGGCTGGCTGGACCAGTTGACGGCCATCGCGTCCGACGATTTCGACTTGCTGTGCATTCCCGACACGATCGATCTGCCGGCCGACGCCGCCAAGATCGTGTTCGACGCCGCGAATGCGTTCTGCATTGCTCGCATGCGATCTACCTGTTCGACATTCCGGCAGCGATGATGACCACGCTCGTTCAGCTGCGCGATCTGCCAGCCGCGATGAAAGCCGCCGGCTTCTCGTCGGGAAGCAGCTTCGG
The DNA here is from genome assembly GCF_019431245.1 of Polymorphobacter sp. PAMC 29334. Taxonomy (NCBI): domain Bacteria; kingdom Pseudomonadati; phylum Pseudomonadota; class Alphaproteobacteria; order Sphingomonadales; family Sphingosinicellaceae; genus Polymorphobacter; species Polymorphobacter sp. PAMC 29334. The sequence continues at coordinate 1,950,171 of NZ_CP080243.1, forward strand.
CAGTGCGACCTACGCGCCGACCTTGCAACTGCTGGATCCGCTCGACGGCGGGCGCAGCCGCATCGTCGGTCCGTCGGGAACGATCGCCGGGGTCATCGCACGCACGGACGCTGCGATCGGGGTCTGGAAAGCCCCCGCGGGGATCGAGGCCACCCTGGCCGGCGTTCAAATTTCCCTAAAGGTCGACGACGCCGCCAATGGCCTGCTGAATAGCGCCGGCATCAACGTCCTGCGCAATTTTCCCAATCACCGGCCGCTGTGCTGGGGGGCGCGGACAATGGCCGGGGCCGACGAATTCGGCAGTGATTGGAAGTACATCAGCGTCCGCCGGCTCGTCGACCTCATCGAGCGGTCGCTGTCTCAAAGCCTAAAATGGGTCGTCTTCGAACCCAACGATGCCGCGCTATGGAGCCGGATCCGGATGGAGATCAACGTAGTCCTGCAGGGCCTCTTCGTCGCCGGCGCGTTCAGCGGCGCGACCCCGGGAGCTGCCTTCTTCGTCCAGTGCGACGCAACGACGACCTCGCAGGCCGACGTGCAACAAGGTATCGTCAGGATCGTCGTCGGCGTCGCCCCAACCCGGCCGGCGGAGTTCCTGATCATCCGGATCGAACAGGCCACTGCGCAACCGACTTAGGCACACAGGCCGCCTTCGCTGCCTTAGCATCACCCCGGCAAACCGTTTACGCGAGAGCTAACCGTCGCGGTTCAAGATCCAATCTCCCAAAGTCGTTATCGACGTGACGTTGCATCAATGAAATTGATGCTCGAACAATGGTAAAATCAATTGGTCATCCCCTAAGCGATCGGTTTAACGATTGGTCAGACCAAATTTGACTGCGGTAAGCGGCTCTTGGGGGAGATTTCCGATGTTCGAAAAACGATTGACGTCATGCATCCGCGACTTGGCGATGCCGTCGGCGCGACTGTCGTTGCACTCGGCACTTCTCCTGACCGTGTCCGGCATCTTCATCGCCAGTTCCGCGTCGGCTCAGCAAGCGACGGTCGCCAGCGCGACCCCCGCGTCGGCATCGACCGCGACACCGGCGGACACGGCGACCGAGCCGCAGGACATTGTCATCACGTCGTCGCGCCTTTCGCGCGACGGGTTCACGTCGCCGACGCCGACGACGGTGGTCAGCCAGGAATTCGTCCAGGACCGCGCGCTGACCAGTATCGGCGATGCACTGAACAAGGTGCCGTCTTTCCGCGCGGCCGTGTCGCCCAACGCCGGCGGCCTCGGCAATTCGGGCGCGTTCCTTGCCGACCTTCGCGGCCTCGGGCCGACGCGAACGCTGGTGCTGCTCGATCGTGCGCGGTTGCCGCAGACGATCGTCCCGGGTCTCGCGACGTCGGCAGGGTCGACCGACCTCAACGTCATTCCGACCGTGCTGATCCGTAATTCGGACGTCGTCACCGGCGGTGCATCAGCCGCCTACGGCTCCGATGCCGTCGCCGGCGTCATCAACTTCCAGCTCGACGATCACTTCGAGGGCCTCAAGGGTTCGGCTCAGTACGGCGCAACCCGCTACGGCGACGCCAAGGACAGGTTCGTCACACTCGCTGCGGGTACGACCTTCGCCAACGGTCGCGGGCATGTCGTCGCCGGCTTCGAATACAACGACGACGGCGGCACCGGTTATTACAACACCGTGCGCGACTGGGGGCGGACGCAGTATAACGGCGTCGTCATCACCAACCGCCCGACCGGCACGCCGAGCACGGTCCTCGGGCCGAACGGCAATTACTTCGGCACGGCGACGAGCGGCGGGCTGATCCTGTCGAACGGCGCTCTCAAAGGCCTCGCCTTCGTGCCGACCGCAAGCGGCGGCGTCACGACGACCGCGTTCGCGCCCGGCCTGAGCAACCTGACCTCCAGCCTCGACTTTTTCACCCCGGCAGCGCTCGCGGCCAATACTGCGGCGGGCATCAACAACCTAAATCCGCAACAACTTCACCCGGCGCAGACGCGGTACAACGCGATGGGCAAGCTGTCGTACGACCTGAGTGACCGCGTCACCGTTTATGTCACGCCGCTTTACTCGAACGTGACGACGACGTGCATCATCCTGATCCGCCGCGACGGTGCCGGGGCAGGGCCGGCGCTGACGATCGCCAAGGACAATCCGTATCTCGCGCAGGCGCTGACCCCCGCCCAGCTTGCGCAGGTCCCGGCAGCGGGTCTGTCGGTCGGTTATTCGGGGCAGGGGTTCGGCCCCAACGTCCGCCAGATCAACGACGAGCTCATCCGCGTCCAGACCGGAGTGCAGGGGAATTTCGGCGGATCATGGAAATGGGATGCGTCGTATCTGTTCGGCCAGAACACGTCGCACGTGTCGATCTTCAACGATTTCAACAACACGAACTTCCGTAATGCGCTCGATGCGGTGCGGGTCAACGGCCAGATCGTCTGCCGCAGCGGTGCCGCGGGATGCGTCCCGATCAATATCCTTGGCACCCCGAACGTGTCCTCGTCCGCCGCCAGCTACATTCTCGGCACCGCCACCGGATCGGGCAAGACCGTCATGCACGATGTCGCGGCGAACCTTCAGGGCGAACCGTTTTCGACTTGGGCAGGTCCGGTTTCGGTCGGTGGCGGTGTCGAATATCGCCGGGAGTCGGTCCGGCTAGTGTCCGACCCGCTGTCGCAGTCCGGGGCATGGCTGACCACTGCCGGGCTGGCGCTGCCGACGGTCAGCCAGAACATCGTCGAAGGGTATGCCGAGACGATCGTGCCGCTCGCCCGCGATACGTGGTTCGCGCGCAAGATAGATTTCAACGGCGCAGCGCGGTTCACCAATTACAGTACGTCGGGCAGCGTCGTGACGTGGAAAGCCGGGCTGACATGGGAAGTCGTCGGCGGCCTGTTGTTCCGCACGACCCGGTCACGCGACATCCGCGCGCCGAACCTGATCGAGCTGTACACGCCGCAGACCCCGTCGCTGCCGCTGCCGACCGATCCGCGACCGGGGGTTGCGCGCCCGACAAATGTGGCCGGCTTCTTCACCGGCGGCAATCCCAACCTCAAGCCCGAAAAGTCGATCACCCAGACGATCGGCGCAACGTATCAGCCGAGCTTCTTCAACAAGGTCCATTTCTCGGTCGATTACTATAACATCCGGATCAGCGACGCGATCACGTCGACCAGCACGCAGGGCGTCGTCAACAACTGCTTCATCGGCGGGGTCTACTCGGGCAATTCATTCTGTTCGCTGATCAGTTTTGCCAATAATAATAATGTCAGCGGGCAGATGACCGGCGTCCAGGGCGTGACGGCGAATGTTGCCGAGTTCAAGACGACCGGCCTCGATCTCCAGGCAAGCTATCGCCAGCCGCTCGCCGAGGTGGGACTGCCCGGGGTCGTCAACCTCAACCTTCTCGCGACCCATGTTCTCACCTTCAAGTCGTCGACTGACGTCTCGACACTGTTCCCGAACGGCATCGATCGCGCCGGCCAAACCGGTGCTGCGTTCGGCGGACCGGCGGGGCTGCCGAAGTGGCTGCTCAACCTGACCCTCGATTACGAAGTCGGCGCGCTCGGGTTCAACGGCAACGTCCGCTACGTCTCGCCGTCGTACCAGAACAACGGATTGTTCGGACCCGACCAGGCCGGATACAACCCCGCGCTGGCGACGAGCATTACCGACAATCATATCCATGCCGCCGCCTATCTCGACATCGGGCTGCGCTACAAGCTGCCGACGTCGAAGAACATCGTCGTCTATTTCAACATCGACAACCTGTTCGATCGCGACCCGCCGCTGCCGGCGACCGGAAGTGCCTATTACGATCTGCTCGGGCGCACCTTCAAGGGCGGTATCCGCTTCGCGCTCTGAACCACGCCGCGCCGACCGCAGCCCCGGGCGGACCGCCGGGGCCGATGGAGGATGCCATGCGCGTTTCACTCTTGCTTGCCACGGCGTGCCTAAGCCTCGTCACCGCGGCCGGGGCGGCAGGTCCGGCTGATCCGACCGTCGCGGTTGCCGCCGGTCGCATCGAGGGCACCCAGCTGCCATCGGGCGTGCGCGCCTTCAGCGGCATTCCTTATGCGGCACCGCCGGTTCGCGACCTGCGCTGGCGCGACCCGCAGCCGGTTACGCCATGGACCGGGGTCTATCACGCCGATCGCCTCGCGCCGCAGTGCATGCAGCAGCAGCGCGGGCTGCAAGCGAACCAGTATTCCGGGGCCGAGGTGACGAGCGAAGACTGCCTGTACTTGAACGTCTGGGCGAAACCCGGTCTGAAAAAAGCACCCGTGATCGTCTTCATCTACGGCGGCGGGTTTTACATCGGCTCGTCGAGCATGGCGTTGTACGGCGGCGAAGCGGTCGCGGAGGCCGGCGCCGTCTTCGTCAATTTCAATTACCGCGTCGGCCCGCTGGGCTTCATGGCGCTTCCCGAATTGTCGGCTGAATCGCCACACAAGACATCGGGAGACTACGGCTTCCTTGACCAGATCGCCGCGTTGAAATGGGTCAAGCGCAACATCGCGGCGTTCGGCGGCGACCCCGACAACGTCACCATCGCCGGCCAGTCGGCGGGATCGATGTCGGTCCTGACCCTCCAGGCGAGCCCGCTTGCCAAGGGTCTGTTCCAGCGCGCCGTCGGCATGAGCGGGGCCCAGATCGGCGGGGTCATCCCGATGCCGACGCTCGCCGCCGCCGAGCAGGAGGGGGTCAAGCTCGAGCACGTCCTCAAGGGCGCCAGCCTCGCCGACTTGCGCGCCATGCCTGCCGACCGGATCGTCGTTCCGCGCGTCCCCGGCGGGCCGGGTGTCGGGCCGAACCAGGACGGCTATGTCCTGCCCGACACGATCGAGCATATCTTTGCCAAGTCGGCGCAGAATGACGTGCCGTTGATCCTTGGCTTCACCCACGACGAATCGTTTGGCGGCATCGGGCCGGTCAAGGATCTCGCCGACTATCGGGCGAAGGCAGCGGCGCGCTTTGGCGCGCATGCCGATGACTTCCTCGCGCTTTATCCGGCAACGACCGACGAACAGGCGCGCGCCGCCGCGCGGACCGCCGATCGCGACAGCACGATGGCGTCGAGCATGGGCGCGTGGGCCGCCGCACAGGCGACGCACGGACACAGCCCCGTCTTCAGTTACGAATTTTCCCGGAGCCATTCCTACGCGGCGGGGGTGAGCTTCTCCGATCTCGATCCGGCGACGGCGGGGGCGTATCACACGTCGGAGGTGCCGTTCTGGCTCGGCACGCTCGATAGCTTCAACCGCTTCCGCCACACCCGCGACTGGACGGCAGCCGACCGTGCCTTTAGCCACGCGATGACGGCGTCGCTGGTCGCGTTCGCGCGCTCGGGCATCCCGACGACCCCGGCGCTCGAATGGCCGCGCTATGATCCGGCCAAGCCGATGCTTGCCGAACTCGGCACGACTGCTGGCGTCGCGGCGTGGCCAGATAGCCGGAAGTTCGACTTCTTCCGCACACAGGAACGCCCGCTCGCGCCCGGCGGGGCACCGCGGGACTGACCGGATAGGCCACCGTGGAAGCCGACGCTCAAGCGACGGCTGCTCGGCCAGCGACCCTATGCCGACGGGCACGGGGCAGGCGGACCTGCCCCGAGCCGCTTACAGCCCATCGAGACCTTTGCTGACGAGGATGTTCACGGCAACGCGGCGGTTCTGTGCCTTGCCTTCGACGCTGTCGTTGCTCGCCAGCGGGTCGGCCTTCGCCATTCCGGTGGGGGTTAGCATGCGATATGGTTTCCAGCCGCAGGCCTGCTGAACATAATTGACGACGCGGTTTGCCCGCTTCTCGCTCAGGCGCTGGTTATAATCCTCGCCTCCCGTCGAATCCGTATAACCGACGACAAGGATGAAGGCGTTCTTCATGCTGTCCGCCTTGGCGGCGGCGGCACAAAGATCGGCGCGGCCCTGTGCCGACAGCACCGTCTTGCCGGTGTCGAAGTTCACGTTCGTCGTGCCCTTGATATTGTACTGGCCGATATCGGCGACGCGCCCGCGTAATGCCCCGGTTGACGCCGTCTGCTCGTCGAAGCCCTGGTCGGTGCCGTTGCGGATCATGCTGGCGATCTTGTAGTCGTTGTTTCGCAGATTGATCTGGTCCGCGACGAGCGCATCGCCGGCATGCATCGTTCTGACCGTGACCGGCAAGCCGTTGAGCAGGGAATTCGCGGCAAGCGTGCTGCGCCCGAGACTGAGAAAGCCCTTGCTGGCCTTGACCTTGGTGTCAGCGTTGATACCGACGACCGTCTTGGTCCCGTCGGCGGCCGAGATCTGGATTTGGTCACCACTGCGCGCGGAGATGATGCCCTTGAGGTCGGGGCCCCTCGACGGCGGCGAGGTTGTCATCTTCACCGCGAGGTCAGCCGCTGGCGCGGTCTGCTGGGCAATGGAAGTCGCCGGTACCGCGGCGGTGAACGCGGTCAGTAGAAAAAGGACACTGGAACTCTTTGAAATGGCGCTCATCAAGCATCTCCTTCAGCAAAAACGGTTCGTCCTGCGCTGACGTCCTGCGACTTCGGCGCGGTGAAAAGGGCTAAACAACCGGTCATGAAATCCCCCCACGCCTCCCCGCCGATACGACCCGAAACATCGGCCCGTCCTGCGTCGCTTCACGCCATGCGCCGCAGCGGACACGAGGACCCCAACGGCACAGCGCCCCTAGGGTTGGTCTCGCCAAACTTGCTGCCAGATGAACAGCCAGCGCAAAGTCACCGGTGAAGCCGACAGGGAGACCGGAAGGTACGGCGAGCGGTTGCGACGTGTGCCGGACCGATGCGCGATTACGCCACCAGTGACGTTTCCCGCTGACGGGGAATGCCTTGCTATAGCCGACGCCGACACGCCGCAGATCAACCGGTTGGAAGATCGGAATAAAGGGTTCGTCGATGTGATGCTGCGCCTCCGAACGAGAAAGCCCAGGCCGGCGACGGAGATGCTGATTGGCGTCTTTCGAGTGATCCCGATTGGAGCCGAAGCATGAAGACTATACTTGCCCTCTTTCTCGCCGTCGTCCCCGCGTCCGGTGCGATCGCCGGTCTACCTTCGGCGGCCGTCGAAGCACCGCAGGCGATCGTGCATTACGGTGATCTCAATCTGAGCGACCCGCTGGGCGCAGCGACGCTGCGCAGCCGGATCGACGCTACGATCAACAGGCTGAGCGGTGGCACGCGCGATCAAATCTACACGCCCTTGAATGGCGCGAAAATCGCAATGGCCAAGGCGCGAAAGCACGGCCGTGCCCAGGCCGACTGCCTGATCGCTGCGGCCAATGCCGAGCCCCGCAGTCCCGAAGCCGCTGCATCCTGACGTCACTCCGGCGCGCCGCGGCGATCGTTCGCGGCGCGTCGACTATGCCTTGAGCGATGCTTTCAGCTCGGCGAGGTAGGTCGGCCCGACCCTGACCGCGGCGCCGTTGACCAACTGCGCACTCCAGACGCCCGCGCCTTCGTGGCGAATGCTCGCGATGAAATCGCGGCGAACGATCACCGATCGACGCAGCCGGATGAATGTCTCCGGGTTCAGCCTGCCCTCGATGCGGGTGATGGCATCAAGCAGCAGGTAGCTGACCGCCCCGATCCAAAGTCGAACGTAATCGCGCTCGGCCTCGATCCGGTCGAGATCGTCGGTCGCGATCCGGATCATCGCGCCGCGATGCGGCACCCACAGCTCATCGAGCCATCGCCGCTCGATGACCGTCGCGGGACCGGAGCGAAACAGCCGCGCCTTGTCGACCGCACGGCTGAGACGGTCGCGCGAGACCGGCTTCAATAAATAGTCGATTGCGGAGACCTCGAACGCTTCGAGCGCGTGTCGATCATAGGCAGTGCAGAACACGATCGCGGGACGATTCGCCAAATGGCCGATCGCTTCGGCGACCGCGATTCCGTCCAGGCCCGGCATGGCGATATCGAGCAGCACGAGGTCGGGTGACAGGGCGGCGATGGCCTCGAGCGCGGCGTGGCCGTCACCGGCCGTGCCCACCACCTCGACCCCGTCGACCCCGGCGCATTGCAGCTTCATCCGTTCGCGCGCCACCGCCTCGTCATCGACGATCAAGGTGCGCAGGACGGCGTCGCTCACGCGGCGAGCGCCCGGCTCGGCTGGCCGAAACGCAGCGGCAGCGTGATCCGCGTCACGAAGCCGCCGTCGCTGGACTGGCGATACTCACACCTGGCCTTGCCGTCGTAGCGGAGCGCCAGGCGGGACGCCACGTTGGCGAGACCGAGGCCATGCCCTCCTGTCGCCCGTCCGTCGGGGCCGTCATTTGCAACGGTGATGACAAGCGTTTCGCCGTTCACCTGCGCGGCCACGGCAATGTGGACGGGCTTGGTCGAGCGGGCAACGGCGTGGCGGATGCTGTTCTCGACGATCGGCTGCAACAGCAGGGCGGGCACCATCGCGTTGCCGAGCAGTTCGGGCACCGACACCTCGACGGCCAGACGGTCACCAAAGCGCACCTGCTCGATCTGTAGGTAAAGCCGCTGCAACTGGAGCTCCTCGGTCAGGCTGATATCCGCCGAGGCGTCCATCGCGAGCGTCGCGCGCAGGAACGAGGACAGGGCCTCGATCGTCCGATCCGCGCCCGGCACGTCCCCGCTCAGCATCAGGCCCGAGACCGTGTTGAGCGCATTGAACAGGAAATGCGGGTCGAGCTGGTAGCGCAGGGCGCGCAGTTCGGCGGATCGCGCCGCCGCCTCGGATGTCGCCGCGCGGCGCAGCAGGTCCTGCGTCTGCACCGCATGCGATACGGCAGTGTAAAGCGCGGCCCAGGCAGCGAAGACGAAGTAATTCTCGATCGCGGACGACAGCACTTCACCCAACAGGCTGAGATGCACGTCGACGCCCATGGCGTCGCGGAATGCCTGGGGGACGAAGACGTACATGACGTTGTAGTTAATGAAGGACAGTAAGAGCGCGGGCGGTGCCGCCCCGAGCAACGCGGCGGCCAGACGTCGTCGCATGGGCGCGTTCTCGATCCGGCTGAGCAAAAGGTACAGCAGCGCCGCCATGCCAATCGCGACGAGCGCGGTCAGCGCGTGCCGTTCGATCAGCATCGTCGGATGTTTGAAGCCGTAGACGATGCACCGCAGGATCACGACGGCGAGATAGAGCAGCCACGCACCGGACGCGGTCGACAGCGCAAAGACTGCGCTCGACCAGCGGCGCGAAGGTTCTTCGCTGGATGCGTTCGGTACTGCAATCATCCGTGCCAACATAGGTGCAACGCCGCCTGAACCCCAGCCAGCGAGCCGAGGTTGGTCGAGCGGAATCCGGTCTTCGTCGACCGATCGTATGCAGTGTCTGCGACGCTGGGCAGTCGAGCCTCCTTGATCCGGCCCCGACCTGGTCCTGCGACCCTTCACGCGCTGTCCGCGTCGGTTATCGCGGTGCTGTCGAGGTCGGTCGTCAATTCGCCCTCCCGGTGCCAACGCCGGACCGGTCCGTCCGTCACGTCCCAGCCACAAGGAGCCGTCTGAATGTCTGCAAACCCCGTCATCGAAGCGCCCGCATTTCCGCGAGCGGTCACGCCCAGCAGGCGCAGCGTCCGGCGGCGGCTGGCTCGGGTCGCCATGTCTGCAGCCATGGCCGGGCTTCTTGCCGCGCCGGTTCTCGCCGAGAACATGACGCTCGAGCAGGCCACGAGGGTCGCCAACCGATCACCCGACTTTGTCGCGCGCGACAGTGCCCGCCATCCGGTCGAGGAGTTGCGCTTTTTCGGCGTCACGCCCAGTTCCTCGGTCATCGAGATCTGGCCAGGCGGCGGCTACTGGACTGAAATGCTGGCGCCGTATCTGCACGACTACGGCAAGCTGACCCTCGCCGTAGATGTCCCCAATGGCGAGCCTGAGGGGCAGAACTTCGCGCTCGGCCTGAAGTTCGCCGGGCGGCTCGACGCCAATCCCGCCGCCTATGGCCGGGTCGAATATGCTTTGTTCGGCCAGAAGCATATCGAGCTCGCGTCGCCGGGCACCGCCGACGTGGTGCTGACCTTCCGGAACCTTCATAACTGGATCAATCCGTCGATGAACCTCGACGTGCAGCAGATGCTGCGGTCGATCCACCGCACGCTCAAGCCGGGCGGCATTCTCGGAATCGAGGATCACCGCGGAAACGCCAAGCTGCCGCAAGACCCCCAGGCGCGCACTGGCTATCTCCGGCAGGACTATGCGATCGCGCTGGTCGAAAAAGCCGGTTTCCGTCTCGTTGGCACCTCGGAGATTGGCGCGAACCCGAGGGACACGGCGGATTACCCGCACGGTGTCTGGACGCTGCCCCCCACCTACGCGCTTGGCGACAAGGACCGCGCCAAATACCAGGCGATCGGCGAAGCCGACAGTTTCGTGCTCAAGTTCAAGAAAGTCGGTTGACCAGGCGCGGTCACGTCACGTCATATTGCCGTCGGGGCATCGCTACACGCGTGCGACGTTGTGGGCGCGGGCCGACGCGCGTCGGCGAAGGTTGAACCGGTGTGGCCGATGCTTCAGACCCCGACCTTGCGCCGACGCCGCGGCTGTGGCGGCCAAAGCGTGTCCTGATCACCCGAAGTGCGCTGGCGTGGGACCACGGCCGATCGATCGCCGAACGCGCCGACAGCCTCGGTCTGCCGATCGTCGAGCTCACCGGCGACCGCCTGATGCTCCCCGCCGACGACAGCTATGCGGCCGCCAAGTCCACTCTCGCAGTGGTCGTCGCGCCGCACGGGAAACTGCGTCTACAGCCGATCGCGCCGTCGGCCGACTGGCGGGTCGACCTCGCCGAGGGTTGCCCGGCGCATTGCAGCTATTGCTACCTTGCCGGCTCGCTCAAGGGGCCGCCGATCACGCGCACCTATGCGAACCTGCCTGAGATCTTTGCGGCACTGCCGGCCTATCTCGGGCAGGGCAAGGTGACATCACGGTCACGGACCCGGGCGCACGAGGGCACGACCTACGAAGCATCCTGCTATACCGACCCGCTCGCGATCGAGCATCTGACGGGCGCGCTGTCGGCGCTGGTCGCGCATTTCGGCGCTTGGGATGCCGACGTCCAGCTTCGCTTCACCAGCAAGTTCGATGCGGTAGAGCCCCTGCTTGCGATCGAGCACAACGGCCGGACCCGGATGCGCGCATCGCTCAACCCCGCCAGCTATGCGCGCTTCGAGGGTGGCACCAGCACGGTCAGGGCAAGGATCGCGGCGCTGCGGCGGATGGGGGAGGCCGGCTACAAGGTCGGTCTGACCATCGCCCCGATCATCGCCGCCGACGGCTGGCGTGCGGCATACGGCGACCTGATCGCCGATATCGCTGCCGCGCTGAACGGCGTGCCGGGGCTGGACCTGACCGTCGAGCTGATCACGCATCGCTATACGGCGGGTTCGAAGGCAGTCCTCGACAGCTGGTACCCCGGCTCGGCACTCGACATGGGGACCGCGGGGCGCGCCGAGAAACGCACCAAGTTCGGCGGGATCAAGCACGTCTACGACACCGCGACGATGCGCGAGCTGCGCGGCTTCTTCGAGGCCGAGATCCCGGCCCGGCTGCCTGCGGCGCGCATACTCTACTGGACCTGAGGAACGCCTTCGCGCCACGCACGCATGCCGATCGGGCGCATCGGCATGACGACGGGCCCGCAGTCGCCGCTGTACGATAAGCCTGCATTCGGCCAAAGCTGCCTGCCGTCGCCTCGTCCGCGGTAATTTACCAGTCAAACGTCTCGGCCTCGCGCTTTCGCGCACGGCGACAAACCGCCTGCTCCAAAGGGAAGATTAGATGGCATCGCTAATCGATAAAGTCGCCGTGGTCGTCGGCGGGGCGAGGGGCATCGGGGCGGGTGTCAGCCGCCGGATGGTTGCCGACGGAGCGTCGGTCGCCATCATCTATCTGAGCCGGGCCGACGAGGCCGAAGCGCTGGCAAGCGAGCTTCGCGCGCACGGTGGCGCGGTCCTGCTGATCCAGGCCGACGCGAGCGATCCGGTGTCGCTGAACGACGCCATGGATGCGGCGTTTGCCGAGTTCGGCCGCCTCGACATCCTCGTGAGCGTTGCCGGAACGGCGATTGTCGGCCCGCTCGATGCCTATGCCGACGACGTCTTCGATCGCACGTTCGCGATCAACGTCCGCGCGCCGTTCCTCGCCGCCAAGAAAGCCGCAGCGATGATGACGGCCGGGGGACGGATCATCACCATCGGCAGCATCGTCGCCGATCGTATGCCCGGTGCCGGCGGGACGCTGTACGCCGCGAGCAAATCCGCCCTCGGCGGGATGACCCGCGGCTTGGCGCGTGACCTTGGCGAACGCGGGATAACCGCCAATCTCGTCCAGCCCGGTCCGATCGATACCGAACGCAATCCTGCGGCCGGCCCGAACGCAGAAGCAAGCCGAAGCCCACTCGCTATCCGGCGTCATGGGACGCCCGCGGAGGTTGCGGCGCTGGTCGCATACCTCGCTTCGCCCGACGCCGCGTTCGTGACCGGCTCGACATACAACATCGACGGCGGCTGGAGCGCTTGATCCATAGCGCGCAAGTGCTGGGCGGCGCGGACCTTGCCCGCCGTGCCGTTCTGCGTGCCGGTGCAGCATGAGTGTTGCACGCCGTGGCACCAGTCGATACGCACTGGACCATAGGCAATGGCTGCGCCTCCGGGCGCCCCGGCCAAGCCGCCAAATAACGGGATGATAAAATGAAATCGACAGTTCAGGTCGTTGAGGTCGGCCCTCGTGACGGACTGCAGAACGAGCGCGAGGTCATCGACACCCCCGCCAAGATCGCGCTGATCAACCGCGTAATAGACGCCGGGGCGCGCCGCATCGAGGTCGCGTCGTTCGTCAATCCGCGCCGGGTTCCGCAGATGGCCGACGGCGACGCGGTGATCGCCGCGCTGCCCGACCGCAAGGATGTCAGCTACATCGGCCTGTGCCTCAACCTGCGCGGCGTCGAGCGGGCGATCGCGTCGCGTGACGGCGGCGCGCGCGGCGTCGACGAAGCGGGCTGCGTCCTCGTCGCCAGCGATACCTTCGGGATCCGCAACCAGGGGCAGACGATCGTCGAAGGCATCGCCGCCAATCGCGACATGCTCGCAGCCGCCAAGCGCGCCGGTCTGGTGCCGCAGGTGACGATCTCGGCGGCGTTCGGCTGCCCGTTCGAGGGCGATGTCCCGGCGCAGCGCATCGTCGACCTCGCGAAAGCGATGGCGGAAGCCGGTGCGGTCGAGATCGCGCTCGCCGATACGATCGGGGTCGGGGTGCCGGCGCAGGTCAGCGACCTGTTCGGCGCGGTCGCCGCGGCGGTCCCGGGGATCCGGCTGCGCGCGCATTTCCACGACACGCGCGGAACAGGCATCGCCAACGCCTGGGCGGCGTACAATGCTGGGGTGCACGTCCTCGATGCGAGCGTCGGCGGCATCGGTGGCTGCCCGTTCGCACCCAAGGCGACCGGCAACATCGCGACCGAGGATTTGCTCTACATGCTCGACAACAGCGGTGTGAGCACCGGCGTCGACCTGTCCGCGATGATCGGGGTCAACCGCTGGTTCGCCGGTATTCTCGGGCGTGAACTGCCGTCGCGCGTCGCCCGGGCTGCGGCCTAAGCGAGCAGCGCCACGGCAGCGTCGCAGTCGATCACCTCAGCGTATTTCGCCTGGAGATCGAACAGGTTGGCGGTGTGCGGGCCGGGGTGGCGATCGGCACACGCCTCGCTGACGACGAACGGGGCGAAGCCGTGCTGGAGCGCGTCGAGCGCCGAGGCGCGGATGCACCCCGACGTCGAGAAGCCCGCGATCAACAGCGTGTCGATGCCCATGCCGGTCAGCGTCGAGGCGAGCGACGTGCCGAAGAACGCCGAGGCATATTGCTTGGTGATGACGAGGTCGTCGGGCTGCGGCGCGGCGTCAGGCGCGAACTGGCCCCACGGCGTTTCGGGGTCGAAGACCCGCAGCACGGGGAGTTTGCGGTAGAACAGCCCGCCGTCGCGCACGCCCGGACCGTGGACGACGCGGGTGAAGATCACCGGCACCGCCGCCGCGCGCGCCGCTGCGATCAGCCGGGCGATTACCGGCACTGCCGCGACGAACGCGGCGTCGTACAGCGGCGACGCCGGGTCGAGATATGCGACGGCGACGTCGATGACGACGAGCGCGGGTTTCGCGCCGAACGGCAGATGATGCTCGAACGTCGCGGCGTACGACGCGCTGAGCGAGTCGTCTGCCATCAGATCGCGCCCGATGCGGTGAGCGCGGCGAGGTCGCCATCGGTCAGCCCGAGCTCGCCATAGACCTCGGCATTGCTCTCGCCGACGCGGGTCGGGGCGGGCGTGCGCACCGTCGACGGCGTCCCGCTGAGCTTGGGGAAGCTGTTCTGCATCGTGATCTTGCCCCAGCGTTCGGTCTCGACCTCGACCAGCGCACCGCGCGCCGCGAAGTGCGGGTCGGCGAGCATGTCGGGCGCATGGTAGATCGTGCCGGCGGGGACGCTGTACCTGAGCATCGCCGCCTCGACCTCGGCGACAGTCCGGGTTTTCGTCCACTCGGCGATGATCGTGTCGAGCTCAACCTGGCGGCTGCCGCGCGCGACGTGATCGACGAAGCGCGGGTCGGTGGCGAGCTCGGGCTGGCCCATCGCCGCGCACAGCCGGGCGAAGACCGCGTCCTGGTTGGCGCCGATCAGATATTCGCCGTCCTTGCACGGATAGACGTTCGATGGTGCGATGCCCGGCAGGACCGACCCCGACCGCTCGCGGATCGTGCCCGCGACCTGATATTCGGGGATCAGGCTCTCCATGACTTGGAGCACTGCTTCGTAGAGCGCGGAGTCGACGATCTGGCCCTTGCCGGTGCGTTCGCGCGCGTGGAGCGCGGCGAGCGCGCCCATGCAGCCGTAGGTCGCGGCGAGGCTGTCGCCGATCGACACCCCCATTCGCGACGGCGGGCGGTCGGCATCGCCGACGATCGCGCGCCACCCGCCCATCGCCTCGCCGATGCCGCCGAAACCCGCGCGTTCGGCGTACGGCCCGGTCTGGCCGTAGCCCGAGACGCGGACGATGATCAGGCGCGGGTTGTCGGCCATCAGCACGTCGGGGCCGATCCCCCATTTCTCGAGCGTGCCGGGCTTGAAGTTCTCGATCAAAATGTCGGCGGTCGCGGCGAGGCGGCGGACGAGGTGCTGCCCCTCGGGGACGCGCAGGTTGGCGCTGACCGACTTCTTGTTGCGGCTGACGACCTCCCACCACAATTTGGCGTCGCCGCGGCCCCAGTCGCGCATCGGGTCGCCGCCGCGCTTGCCGTCGACTCCGGGCGGCTCGACCTTGATAACCTCGGCGCCCATGTCGCCGAGCAATTGCCCGCAGAACGGCCCGGCGATGAGCTGGCCGAGCTCGACGACGCGCAGTCCTGCGAGCGCCCCGGTGTTGGCTGGCGCGGTCATGCCGCCGCCCGGCTCGGCCGCCAGACCGGTGCACGCGGCGCGGGGAGGCCGGTCTCGGCAAGGCACGTCGCGCGCAACGTCTCGATGTCGGGTCCGCGGTCGAACAACGGCTGCTCGGCGGGGCGGGCGGCGCGCATCTCGGCGCGAAGTGCCTCGGTCGCCGCCGCATCGCCGATGACGACACCGTAAGCGCGCGCGCCGTTGATCGTAACGAGGCCCTCACGGACCTCCTTCTCGACCAACGCTGGGTCGCGCAGCAGCGGGTCACCCCAGCCGCCGCCGCCCCAGGTGATGAAGTGCAGCCGGTCACCCGCACCGACGCGCAGGTCTTCGAGCTTGTTGCCGACGATGGTCTCTGTCCCGTCGGCGCGTTCGAGGATCTTGCGGGCACGTGCCCCCGGCAGCCCGCCGTTAACGCCCCATGGCGGGACGAACCAGCGGTCGTCGTGAATCGCGACGACGCCGGGCTCGAGGAAGCGGTACGTCATGCGGATGCCGTTGCCGCCGCGGTGAAGCCCCGGGCCGCCACTGTCGGCCTCGGTCTCGTAGCGGTCGATCAGCAGCGGGAAATAGCGCTCGAGGAACTCGTTGGGGACGTTGGTGAAGCCCGGCCACAGCGAATGGCCGTCGGGGCCGTCGCCCATCGGTCGCCCGGGGATGCCGCCGAAGCCGATCTGGAACAGCTGGAACCAGTCGCCGGCGGCGTCGACGCCCGAATAGAACAGGTGCGGCGATGACGAGAATCCGGCGGCGTTGAGGAATTCGGGGGTGCGCTGGCCGAGCAGCCCGCCGAGGATGTCGAAGATGCGCCCGAGCGCGTGGGTCCGCCCCGACAGCGCCGCCGGGAATTTCGGCTTGAGCAGCGAGCCTTCGGGAATCCGAACCTCGATCAGGTCATAGAACCCGTCGTTGAACAGGATCGCGGGGTCGAAGACCATGATCATGTAGATGCCGAAGAACATCTTGAACATGTTCTCGTTGAGATAGAAGTTGATCGACGCATCCGACTGCGGGTCGGTTCCGGCGAAGTCGAGCACGACCTTGTCGCCGGCGCGGCGCATCGTGCACTTGATCCGGTACGGACCGAAACCCATGCCGTCGTCGCAGATATAATCCTCGAAGCTGACCGGCTCCTCACCGATCGACGACGCGATCAGCGCCTTCATCGCGCGGTGGTTGCGCGCCAGCAGTTCCTCGGTCGCCGCAACATACAGGTCGTCGCCGAAGCGATCGCTGAGTTCGAGCACTCGCCGCGCCGCGACCCGGCACGAGGCGATCAGCGCGTTGAGGTCGGCGCGGCACCAGTCGGGCTTGCGCGTCTGGTGCATGACCAGCGTGATCAGGTCCTCGTTATAGACGCCCTTGCGCCAGATCTTGACCGGCGGGATGCGGACGCCTTCCTCGAAGATCGAATGCGCGTCGATCGGCATCGACCCCGCGACCTTGCCGCCGATGTCGCTCTGGTGGCCGAACATCGCCGTCCAGCCGATCATTCGCCCGGTCTTGTAGACTGGCAGCAGGACGAGCCAGTCGTTGCTGTGGCTGATCGCGCCCTCGACCGAATACGGGTCGGACAGGAAGAACATGTCGCCGTCCTCGACCGTCCCCGCATAGCCGTCGAGGAAGCCGCCGATGAAGCTGCCGAATTGGCCGACGATCATCCGCCCGGCGCGGTCGGCGATCAGCGGGAAGCTGTCGCCCTGCTCGCGGATGCCGGGCGACATCGCGGTTCGGACGAGTGTCGCGTCCATCTCGACACGCGCGTTGCGCAACGCGTTCTCGACGATGTCGAGCGTCACGGGGTCGATCTTGACCGGCGCGAACGACGCGGAATTGGTCTCGATGATCGTCGCGGGCATCAGAATTTCCCTTCGCGCGGGCGGATGAGGATATTGCCGACGGGGTCGACGGTGCCGTCGTGACCGGCCTCGATCAGCGTCGTCGAGTCCATCTCGACGACGACCGCGGGACCGGCGACGATGTCACCGGCGCGGAGTCGGGAGCGGTCGTAGATCGCCGCGGGCTGCATCCGCCCGTCCATCCACAGCTCGTGATCGCGGACCTTCGCTGCCGCCGGGGAGCCGTCGCCGACCGGCAGCCGCGCCGCCGGCAGGTCGAGCGGGCGTCCGAGCGCGACCGCGCGGAGGTTCACGATTTCGTGCGGGCTCGCCATGTTGAAGGTGAACAGGCGGCGGTGTTCCTCGTCGAACCGCGCGAGCAGCCCGGCGATGCCGTCGGCGCGGAGGACGTCGGGGGTGATCGTCATCGGCACCTCGAACGCCTGGCCCTCATAGCGCACGTCGATCTCGTACAGCGAGGTGATCTCGTCGGCCGGGACGAGTTCGGCGACGAGTTCGGCGACCGTCGCCGTCGCCATCCCGTCGAGCGCGGCGATCAGTTCGGCCTCGCTGGTGTCACGGGCGAGACGGGCGAACGACCGCGCCGATTCGGTCCGCATCAGGGTCGTCGCATCGCCGAGCGCGCACAGCACCCCGGGCGACACCGGCGACACCGCAGGCCAGCTGCCCATCAGCCGGGCGATTGCGTTGATATGCAATGGCCCCGCGCCGCCGAAGCCCATCAGCGCGAAGTCGCGCGGATCGTAGCCCTGCTGGACCGAGATCATCCGCAGCGCGCCGAACATATTCTCGTTGACGATGTCGATGATCCCGCGCGCGGCGGCCATCAGGTCGATGCCCATCGCGTCGGCGACCGTCTGCACCGCCGCCGTCGCTGCGGCGCGGTCGAGGCGGAAGCTGCCGCCGAGCAGATCCTCGGGGAGGTAGCCGAGGACGACATTGGCGTCGGTCACCGTCGGCAACACGCCGCCCTTGCCGTATGCCGCTGGCCCGGGCACCGCCCCCGCCGACTGCGGGCCGACGCGGAGCGCGCGGGTGAGTTCGGGGACGCTGGCGATCGAGCCGCCGCCCGCGCCGACCGTCTTGACGTCGAGCGACGAGGCGCGGACCGACAGATGCCCGACCTCGGTGGTGCGCGTCCGCCGTGGCTCGAGGTTCTCGATCAGCGCGACATCGGTCGAGGTGCCGCCGACGTCGAGCGTCAGGATGTTGCTCAAGCCAGCGTTGCGCCCGACCCACAGCGCCCCGGCGACGCCCCCCGCCGGGCCCGACATCAACAGCGATACTGGATGCTCCTCAGCCTTTTCCGAACTCATCAGCCCGCCGTCGGAACGGAGCAGCGCGATGCGTCCGGTCATGCCCGCATCGCGGAGCTTGGCGCGGAGGGCACGGACGTAGCGGCCGACGACCGGGCGAACCGCAGCGTTGGCGACGGTGGTCAGCGTGCGCTCGTATTCCTGCATCTCGGGGAGAACGACGTGGCTCAGCGACACCGGCGTGTCGGGCAAAATCTCGGCGGCGAGCGCGCCGATCCGGTCTTCGTGGCTGCCGTCGAGATACGCGTTCATCAGCGACACCGTCACCGCCTCGACGCCACGACCGCGCAGCGTTTCGAGCTCGGCGCGGACCTCGGCGTCGTTCATCGGCTCGACCTCGCGGCCGCGGCCATCGATGCGGCCGCCGACTTCGACGGTATCCTCGAGCGCCGCGAGCGGGACCGGCTTCGGCCAGATGATCCACCCGGCGAGGCCACCGGGGACGAAGCTGCGCGCGATCTGCATCACCTGGCGGTAGCCGCGCGTGACGACCAGCCCGACCCGCGCGCCTTTGCCTTCGAGGACCGCGTTGGTCGCGACGGTCGTGCCGTGGAACAGCGTGGCGACGTCAGCGGGGGCGATACCAGCCTCGGCGCAGATCGCGTGCACCCCGATCAGGATGCCGATCGAGCTATCGGCGGGGGTCGACGGCGTCTTGTGACGCCAGAAGGCGCCCGTCACTTCATCGAGCAACAGCAGGTCGGTGAAGGTGCCGCCGACGTCGATGCCGAGCCGATAAGCCATATGATTTATCCCAGTTTGTATACATTCCTATGTTGATGACGCGGGCGGGGTCAAGCGTCCACGACGGAACGCATCGTGATAAGTGTGGAAAGCCCGGCGGATATGCGCGGTCATCACCGCCTTTGCCCATTCGCCGTCGGCGCGGCGGAAGGCGACGATCAGTTCATCATGCTCGGCGTGCGATCGCTCGACCGCCTCGCGGTCGTATTGCCGGGCGGTGCGCAGGACGATCGGCTGCTCGACGACGGTCGCCAGCATCGCCGCGAGGCGATCGGATCCGGCGGCGGCGATGACGACGTCGTGGAACGCGCGGTTATGTTCGACGAACGCCGCGGCATCGACCGCCTGGCCGCTCAGCGTTCCGACGATTGCGCCGTTATGCAGGGCGAGAGCGTCGAGTTCGGCCGGGGTAATCCGCGTCGCTGCGCGCTCGGCGGCATGACCCTCGAGCATCGTCCGCAGCGCAAAGCCTTCGGCGATATCGTCTTCGGACAGCGTCGCGACGAAACTGCGCTGCGTCCCCGAGCGGAGGATGAAGCGCTCGCTTTCGAGCCGCTGCAACGCCTCGCGCACGGGTGTCCGTGACACGCCGCTCGCCGCGGCCAGCGCCTCCTCGCGGAGTTGCGCGCCGGGTTCGAGCGCGCCCGACAGGATTTCGCCGCGGATGAAGCGGTAGGCATTTTCGGAAGCCTTGGACATGACCCTCTTTCGCGCCGTGACAAAGCCATGACAAGGGGCTTGACGCTGCCGTAATGTATACAATAGCTTTGCTTCAGGGAATAAACGGCACGACACCGCTGATACGGCGGGCGGCCGGCAGCCGGCGGCATTTGCCACCGCAACAGGGGTCGAGACATGGGCAAGCGCCGCTATTTATTGTTGGTTGGAACGGCATCGCTGCTCGCGGTCCCGGCAGGAGCGCAGTCGGTCGTCGCCGGGACGCCTGCCGCCGCCGATACCACGGCGCTCGCCGACGGCGGCGACATCATCGTCACCGCGCGCCGGGTCAACGAGTCGCTCGGCAACGTCCCGGCGTCGATCACCGCGTTCTCCGCCGCAACGATTGCCACCAAGGACATCCAGCGCGCCGCCGATTTCGTCAAGCTGACCCCCGGCGTGACGATCGTCACGTCGACCGGCGATGCGGGCGACACCCAGATCAACATTCGCGGCATCAACGGTGCGCGCGACGCCGAAAGCTCGGTCGCGCTCGTCGTCGATGGCATCCTCAAGACGAACACCGCCGGTCTCAACCAGAATTTCGGGACGCTGCGCCAGATCGAGGTGCTCAAGGGCCCGCAGGGCGCGCTTTACGGGCGCAACGCCGCCGCCGGCGCGATCATCATCCAGACGGTCAAGCCCGGCGACAGCTTCGAAGGCGAAGCGCGGACGAGCATCGCCAACGACAACACCTACACCGCCAACGCCTATGTCGCGGGACCGGTATCTGACAAGATCGGCGTCGTGCTGTCGGGCTCGTATGCGACAACCGATGGATTTTATACGAACACGCTGCTTAAGAGCAAAACCGTCGACGACCAGCGCAGCTTCGGGATCGACGGGCGCGTCATCGCCAAGATCGGTGACAGCACGACGCTCGACGCGAAAGCGCGTTACGGCGAGCTCCACGGTGCGTCGATCAATTTCAACTCGGACTTCCTCCTGCCGAATTTCGCCGCGTCGAATGCGGCATTCTATGAGGACGTCAACAAGCATCCGTTCAACTATTACAGCAACATCCGGCCGACGAACGACCAGCAGACGGTCGAGGCATCGCTCAAGCTCGACCATGATTTCGGCGGCATGGCGCTGACCGTCTGGGGCCAGTTCAGCGACATCAGCAACAAGCTCACTGCCGATGGCACGTCGGCCGATTTCGCGCGCTATATCTCGGCGGCGCAGCCCGCGGGTAATGCGACGGTCAACGCCTGCTTCGCCTCGACTGCGGCGCTGACCGGCTACACCGTCAACCAGCCGGATTCGATCGGCAAGATCCCGGTGCCGTTCATCTTCGCACCGGCGACCGGCTCGACCTTCGGCGCGTATTCGCCGACGACGTGCGACGGGACGCAATTCCAGCGGCGCGACCAGACCGATTATTCGACCGAAATCCGTCTTGCCTCGACGGGTGACGGTCCGCTCAGCTGGCAGGCCGGGGCGTATTACCTCCACGTCGACCGCCATGTCGGGGTCAGCCTCGGCGGCGATACCGGGGCCGGGATCATCCAGCAGTTGTACAACGCGCCGGGGTCGGCCAATCCGACGTCGCAGCTGTTCGACGACAAGTTGCGGACCAACGTCTACGCCGCGTTCGGCTCGGTCGATTACAAGCCGACCCCGCGCTTCGACCTCAGCGTCGCGCTGCGCTACGATATCGAGGAGCGGCACGACCACAACCTCGTGCCGCTGGCGACCGATCCGTTCACCGGCAGCCCGATCAATCCCGGCCAGACCAACGGCGCGATCCCCGACCAGCAGAAGACCTTTCGCCAGTTCGAGCCGAAGGTCAGCGTGCGTTACGAAATCCTGCCACGGACAAACCTGTACGCGAACTACGGCGTCGGCTTTAAATCGGGTGGGTTCAACAACGCCGGCTCGGCGGCGATCGTCCAACAGAACTTCGTCCAGGCGCTTGGGGCGAACGTCAAGATAGACGACCAGTATCGCAAGGAAAAGTCGGACGCGTTCGAGGCCGGCATCAAGGGCCGCGTCGGCCCATTCACCTACAACCTCGCGGGTTATTACACCCAGGTCCACGACATGCAGTTCTTCGAGTTCTTCGTCGGCTCGTTCGGCTTGCTCCGCGTCGTCTCGAACATCGACCGTGTTGACCTGACCGGAGTCGAAGGAAGCGCGAACGTCACGATCGTCAAGGGCTGGACGCTCGACGGCGCGTTCAACTACACCGACTCGAAGATCAAGAAGAACAGCTCGCGGCCCGACACCGTCGGCAACGAGTCGCCGTACACCGCGAAGTACACGATCAATGCGGGGACGCAGGTTCTCGAGCCGCTGACCGACAAGATCGACGGCCTGTTCCGCCTCGACTACCGCCTGACCGGGCCGACGTGGTTCTCGACCGTCCAGAACCAGGTCGAGCCGACCTTGTTCAGCGGGCTGCTGCCGATCTCAGCGCTGGCGCTGCCCGCCTTCGTCGGCAACGCCAACTTCGTCCGGTCACGCCGCGATGCGTTCGGCGTGTTCGACGTCCGCGCCGGCATCCAGGGCGGCCGCTGGAAGGCGATCCTGTTTTCCGACAACGTGCTCGACAAGAAGTACCTCGCCGAAGTCATCCCGGCGATCGAGTTCGGGGGCGCCTTCATCTCGCCGGGCGCGCGCCGCCGCTTCGGGATCGAGCTGGGGTATAAGTTCTAGGGGAGGTCGTCCCGGCAAATCCGCTGTCCTACAGGGGCGGGGAGGGAGTAAGTTTAACGCTACGAGTCGGGGCCGCCGGGCCCCGGCACTGCGCTCTTTCTCATTGTTGGTCGCCGTCACGCAGCCCGGGATTGGGCCCCGTCGACCTGCGCAAACGAAAGCGGCGCGCAGGCGGGGCGGAAGTCAGGCGAAATCGATGTTCAAAACCGTGAACTTCGTGTGACCTTTGACCCGCAAGAACGAGCGGACTCCGCGCGTTCAGTCGTTCAGGAACGCCGCGAACTGCTCCTTCCAGGCCGGGTGCCAGCGCGACAGGGCAGGGCGGTTCTCGATGATGTCGCCTGCCGCCCAGGCGATACGCTTCGCGTCCTGCTCCGGCGTCGTCTCGTTGTCGGGGCAGACGATATAGAAGTCGCCGCGTGCGACGCGCTCGAGCATTAGGTCGACGACCTGCTCGGGCGACCATGCCCCCGCCGGCCTCTCGACCGGACGGCCGCGGGTCATCCCGGTGTGGGTGAAGCCCGGGATCAACAGGTGCGCCGTGACACGGTCGCCGGCGCGCTCGCGGAGCGAATGCGCGAGCCCCTCGGTCAGCGCCTTCACGCTTGCCTTGCTGACGTTATACGCGGTGTTGCCGGGCGGCTGGGTGATGCCCTGCTTCGACCCGGTGTTGATGACTAGCCCCGGGCCACCGTGACCCAGCATCTCCGGCACGAACGCCTGGACGCCGTGGACCACGCCCATCAGGTTGACCCCGATCACCTCGTCCCACGCCGCAGGGTCGGCAAAGACATCGCCGCCCGATCCGACCCCGGCGTTGTTCATCAGCACCGACACCGGGCCGTGACGCTCGACGATCGTCCGCGCGAGATCGGCGATGGCGGAGCGGTCGGCGACGTCGGTGGCGAATGCAACCGCGCCGTCGATCGACGCGGTCGCATTGTCGAGCGTCTCGCCAGCGCGGTCGAGCAGCGCGACGCGCATTCCCGCCGCGGCGAACGCCTTCGCCGCCGCAAGCCCAATTCCGCTGGCAGCCCCGGTGACGACCGCGAGACTACCCGGCGCGATTGCTGCGAACGAGGGCGCGCTCACTGGTCGATCGCCGCCATCGACGCGGCGGGATAACGCGTCCCCGTCGCCATGCCGGGAGGCAGCACCGCGTCGATCCGGCGGAGGTCGGCAGCGTCGAGCTTTACCTCAAGCGCGCCGAGATTATCCTCGAGATAGGTGCGCCGCTTGGTGCCGGGGATCGGGACGATATCGTCGCCCTGCGCCAGCACCCACGCCAGCGCAAGCTGTGCCGGGGTGCAGGCCTTGTCGGCGGCGATCGCCTCGACTGCAGTGACGAGATCGAGATTCTTGGCAAAGGCGTCGCCCTGAAACCGCGGATGATTGCGGCGGCTATCGTCCGCCGCGAGGTCGTCGGGGCTGGTGAATTGGCCGGTGAGGAAGCCGCGTCCGAGCGGGCTGTACGGCACGAAGCCGATACCGAGTTCGCGCACCGTGGGGAGGATGTCGTCCTCCGGATCGCGCGTCCACAGCGAGTATTCGGTCTGGAGCGCGGTGATCGGGTGGACCGCGTGGGCGCGACGGATCGTGGCGGGGGAGGCTTCGGACAGGCCGAGATACCGGACTTTTCCGGCAGTTACGAGGTCGGCCATCGCGCCGACCGTCTCCTCGATCGGGACATTGGGGTCGACGCGGTGCTGGTAGTACAGGTCGATGACGTCGAGACCGAGGCGCTTGAGACTGGCATCGCACGCCTGCCGCACATAGTCCGCACTTCCATTCACACCACGAAAGCTCCCGTCCGCACCGCGCACGTTGCCGAACTTGGTGGCGACGACGACCCACTCGCGGCGTTGGCGAACGACGCGGCCGATGAGTTCCTCATTCGCCCCGACGCCGTACATGTCGGCGGTGTCGAGGAAGGTCACGCCAAGGTCGAGCGCGCGGTTGATCGTCGCCACCGACTCCGCCTCGTCGCGGCTTCCGTAGAAGTCGGACATGCCCATGCATCCTAGGCCGAGCGCGGAGACTTCAAGGCCCTGGCGGCCGAGCTTGCGGGTGTCCATCATGTCTCTCCTGTCGGGTCGATTGCGCGCAGCCGACGCCAATGGGGCGCCGCATTGTCGGGGTGATGCGCCCGCACAACCCGCGATGCACCCCATGTATCCGCTGCCGCCCGCGACGAGTCCCTATGCGGTCATCAAATCCATGAGCACGCGTCGGACCTGCGCGTGATCGGTCAGGTCGCCCATCAGGAACAGTCGCTTGTCGGCGGCCTGGCAGATCAAGGTCGGGGTGACGATGATGCCGTCGGTAATTGCCCGTCTGGGCTGCGAGAAGACATCGATAATCTCGAGTTCGGGCGGGGTGGTGCCGAGGTCGAGGCCATCGAGGATGAGTGACAGATTATGCTCCGCACGGACCGAATTGGGCGTCGATCGCGCGACATAGAGCCGCAAGCGCAGGACCGCCCCACTCGACGGAGTTTCGACGAGGTCCACCTCAGCCGTTCCCACTGGAAGCGGACCCCAAAATCTCTTCGGCGGTCGGAATGTCGTCCTTGACGCGCCTGAGGTCGAGCCGGTCGCGTGTGGCGGCGCGGCCGACCTCGAGCCGGCTCGCCTCGTCGACATTCGACAGGTCGGCCTCACGCTGTTTCCAGCCAAGTTCGAGCGTCGCTGCTTCGACCTTGGACCGCGCTTCGGACAATTCGCGTTCGAGCGTCACGTGCAGCCGGCCCGCGGCAATCTCGTCGAGGACATGGAGCCGCTCGACTTCGGCCTCCTTTTGGGCGCGGGCGCTCCCCATCAGCACCTCGCCCTCGGCGACATAGACGTCGACCAGGTCGATCCCCGACGCTCCAAGGACAAGCTCGCGGACCTGATTCGAGTGACCGGTGCCGCGTGACTTGATGATCGTCACCGCGCGGTTGCGCTCGCCGTCGCGCGCCACATACGACACGTGCAGCCACGTGTCGGCGATCGTCGATATCGTGCTCGCCGACAGCTCGACGTTGCCGCTGACCTGGTCGAGCAGCGAGGTGCAGACGACGGTCGTTCCGCGCGACTTGGCCATGTTGAGCAAGTCTTCGCAGATCATCGCCGAGAACGGATAGTCGGCCTTCATCAACGCGGAAATCGGGTCGATCACGAGGCAGTCAGGTCGTCCTGCATCCATCATGTCGCGGATCTGGATAAGATGTTCTTCAGGGCTGACCCCGGCTGACACGAACGATGCAACGGTGAGCAGGCCGGCATCGACGAACGGAGCCAGATCGATGCCGATCGAAACCATGTTGGCGACGATCTGCTCGGCGCCCTCGTCGAAGCTCACCAGCAGGACGCGGTCGCCACGCCCACACGCCGCAGCGGCGAAGCTGACGCCAAGACTGGTCTTCGATGTTCCGGGCGAGCCCGATATCAAGACGCTGTTGCCGCGCAGGTAACCGCCGTTCAACAGCGCATCGAGCCGCGCGATGCCGGTCGAAACCCGATCGGCAAACGTCGGGTAACCGATGCGCTCGCTCTTGATCGCGATGACGTTGATGCCCGAAGCGCCGATCACGATCGGCACGGGATTGGCAGCGAAGCCCGATCCGCGATATTTGCCGATGCGGATCGTCCGCGACGATCCGGTCGCGGTCACCATCTCGGCAAGAATGATCAGGCAGTCGGTCATATATTGCAGAAAATCGGCGCGGACCTGCTCGCGATCGCGCGTGCCGAAGGTCTTCACAGTCACGATGGCGGAAATCTCCATCTTCCGGATCCACGCGTCGAGACGGAGGAGTTCGGTCCGCTCGAGTTGCTCGTCATGCAGGCTGCTGAGCAGCATATCGATGCCGTCGAAGACGATGTTGCGCGCCCCGGTCTCCTCCGTGAGCGCCGTCAGAACCGCAAGCAGCCCCTTGAGGTCGAACGCTCCCGTCATCACCGCATCTTCTGGCACCCGGGCGTCGACGAGGTGAAACCGCGTTGTTTCAGGCGGCTCGGCGAGCGGATTGGCGGCCCACTCGAACGATGCGACATTCGCCCTGATCTGCGCGATCGGCTCCTCGAACGTCACGAAGATGCACGGCTCGCCAAGCTCGGTCAGTCGATTGACCATCGTCTGGATCGCAAACACGGTCTTTCCGGCTCCCGGGGCGCCGACGATCGCGGTCAACCGGCCCCGCGGCAGGCCGCCGCGACTGATCTGGTCGAAGCCCTCGATGCCGGTGGGCGCTTTCGAGATCGCAATGCCGTGCGATGCCGGCGGCGCATTGGTGGTGGATGCCGGAACTTTCATCGACGATGCGTTCCCGTGTGTTGGGCGGTTGGATGACGATCGGGCGCACGCAGCGGCAGGCGTGCTTCATTCATCAGCAACCACGCAAAATCCTCGGCGACAAGCGGAATGCTGAATAAATAGCCTTGTCCGATCTCGCAGCCTTCGCGCGCGAGGAACGCGCGCTGGGTCTCGGTTTCGATCCCTTCGGTGACGAAACCGATTCCCATGCTTCGTGCGAGCGAGATGACCGCCCGGATGATCAGCGCATCGGTCGACCCAAGGACGAGCTTGCGGACGAACATCTGATCGATCTTAAGCTTGTCGACCTTGAAATCACGCAGATAGCGGAAGGTCGCGTGGCCACTGCCGAAGTCGTCGATGGCGATCGTGAAGCCCATCTTTCTCAGCGCGGTCAACGCCGCAACGACGAGGGGCGACGGCTCGATAAGCAGCCCCTCGGTCATCTCGATTTCGAAATCGGCCGCGTTTGCACCCGTCGAACGTAACGCGCTTTTGACGATCGAGATGAAGTCGGGGTCGAGCAACTGCGAGCCCGAGACGTTGATCGCGATCGGCGGCGTCGTCAAACCTTCGGCCTGCCACCGCTGTCGCTGTCGCATCGCCTGCTCGATCACCCAGCGGCCCAGCGGCATCATCAGCCCCGACGCCTCGGCGAGTGGAATGAACAGGTCGGGGCGCTGGACGCCGAGAACCGGATGATTCCACCGCACCAGCGCCTCCGCCGAGACGATCCGACCCGACCTGAGATCGACGAGCGGCTGGTAATGCAGTTCGAGTTCATCCTTGGCGATCGCCTGCTCGAGCGATTGGGCAAGGAGCGCGCGGTTCTGGAAGCGGTCGTCGCGTTCCCGCGTGTAGAGAGTATGGGCGTTGCGGCCTTCCTGCCTCGACCAGCGCAGGGCAAGTTCGGCGCGCATGATCAATTCGCTGGCGAGGTCGTCAGCCGCCGGCGCGCCGGGTTCGGCGTCCGGGCTCAACGCCGCGCCGAGCCCGGTCTCGATCGTCATCTGATGCGCGCCGACGTAGAACGGGCGGGCGAGGGCCTCGGTCGCGGAAATGGCGAGCGACGACAGCGACGCCTCGTCGATGCATTCAGGCACCATGATTGCAAACTCGTCGCCCGCGAGGCGGGTCGTAACCCCGGCGACGGTTTCCGCGATTTCGGCGACGCGTCGCGCGGTCTCGCACAGGATCTCGTCGCCCATATGTTGTCCGAGCGCGTCGCTGATGTCGCCAAAGGCTTCGATGCCGACGCAAAGAACCGCGCATCGCTTCGGCCGGTTGCCATCGTTGTCGAGCTGCCGGGCAAGCGCCTGCCGCCACGCATTTCGCGTCAGCAGCCCCGTCAGCGGATCACGCAGCGCATGGTTGGCGATCTCCGACTCCCAGCGCTTTTCGGCGCTGATTTCCATGGCAAGGCCATCCCAGATGATATCGCCGTTGGCCATGCGCCGCGGCGGTGCGTCGCTCCGCAGCCAGTGGACGGCACCGTCGGCCGCGATCAGCCTGAACTCCTCGCGGAAGATCGTCATCCGTGCGGCCGAGTCGCGGACCGCCGCAACCAGCGCGTCGAGGTCGTCGGGATGGACGTGATCGTAGAAGGTGCGTGCAGCCTCACCGCCTTCGATACCGAGCACGTTGTAGATCGAGGGGCTGCAATAGACGATTTCGATCGACCCATCGGTCCGCATCACGCGCCGGTAGATGTATCCCGTCAGCCGGTCGGCGATACTGGCGAGCCGCGCCTCGGCGTCCGCCTTATCCTCGGAGGCACGCCGCGCGGCGTCCGCTAGTTGCTGGATCCCGATGTATCCGGTGATCTTTCCTGCGGAATCGCGGATGGGATCGATCGTGACGTCGTTCCAGAACGTCGTGCCGTCCTTGCGGTAATTGAGGATTTCGCGGCGGATGCTTCGGCCCGCCGCGAGCGCCGCACCGATGTCGGCGCGCACCGCAGGATCGGAGTCGGGGCCGTTGAGAAACCGGCAATTGCGCCCGACAACCTCCTCCATCGTGTACCCGCACAGGTCGGTGAAGGCAGAATTGACATAGACGATCGGGTTGTCGGGGAGATCGGCACTCGTGACGATCAGCGGTCGCGATATCGCGGCAAGCGCCCGGCCGCTGTCTTCGGTCGTAAGCGAACTCATATGACGCTTTGCGTCGGCCGAACAGGAATTCGACTGTCCGTGCGCCTCACGTTGTTCAAGCAAAACGCACCGTTCTCATATCCGCCGACTACGCCCGGCGAACGGCATCGACGCAGTATCGACCTGTCATCGGACGTTCCTTAAAACCTGCCACAAGTAATCAGGCTAAACCCAATCGCACGATAGGGCCAGCATTCATATGGATAAATCGGGAAAAGCGACGTCTATCCGGCAAGACAGTCCGAATGTTAGCTGTGGTGTCATTGAATTCTCTGCTTAAGTAGGCGCGCTTGCTGTCACGGTCTAAGATTGTTCTGGAACGTGGTGAAAATATGTTAATCGGATTTCCGGTAACAAGCGTTCCAAAAATAGTCGGTACCAAATTGTAGGCTAACACTTTTTAATGTCGGCTCGACGAATGGCCAGTCTTGTCTGGCGCAGACCAAGGTCGGCCGAAGCCAGAACGGAATTACGCCCTGCTTAATGGATTGGTCGGTGATTGGCGGCGATCCGGGCTGGATCAGATGATCACAGTTTGACGAGTTCGAGCCGGCGGTTGGTGGCCTTGCCCGCCTCGTCAGTATTGCCGGAGACCGGACTCATGCGCCCATACCCCTTCGCCTGGAGCCGATCGGGCGTGATACCCGCGGCGACCAGCGTCGCCTGTACCGCTTTAGCGCGACCGTCCGATAGCGTGACATTGTGCTCGTCGGTGCCGGTATCGTCGGTATAGCCGTTGATCGCCAACTTCAGCGAAGGATCAGCCTTGAGCAGGACGACCACGGCACAGATCTGCGCCGCCGAGGTCGGTAGGATTTGCGTCTGGTCGGTCGCGAAGTTGACGTGGATGGCGGCCTTGCCGGTCTTGTCGAGGTCGCTTTTGAGCTGATCGGCGGGCAGCATTGCCGCGGTTGGGACGAACGGCTTGGTCTGGACGACGGCGATCGAGGCTTCCGACGTGTTTGTCGTATAATGGATCCAGATCGCGTCGTGCGGTCGATGAATAACCCATGTTTCTGAACGGTAGTTCCATACGTCGCCAAGACCCATCAGCAATTCCATCCTCGTGGCATCGGGTATCGCCTTGAGCGCAGCGGTCGGGATCTTGTCCTCGTATAGCTTGACGGCTCCGGCCTGCTGGAAAAGCGCCTCCATGTTTTTCTTAAGCTCATAAGTGGAGAATCGTTTGTTCTGGGCAGCGACAAGCGTGACCATGAAGGTCTGGCCTTCGACATCCTTGAAGCTCTTTCCCGTCCAGAACAGGAAGTGAGCAAAGTCGTTCGTCTGCGGCTTGTTCTGCGGAACGTAATCATCCGGCCAGCCAAAGAACGGGAACTTGCCGAGCGGCGCGTTCGAGACCGGCACGTTATCGATCGAGAAATCGGCCGGTGCGGGTGCCGGTGTTGCCACAGGAGCGGACGCAACAGTCGGGGTTTGCGCGACCGTTGAATTGGGCGTTGCCGACGTGTTGTCCGCTTCGGGCTCATGCCCGCACGCGGCCACAAGCACCGCCAAACAGAGGACGCTCAAGCCGGTCGTTTTCATATGTCCCCATCCTTGTCGAGTCTGGTTAGCCCATGACGCAATCGGCGGGCAATCGGCTTGGCTCCGACCACTGGTTCAGGATTTCCGCCGCCCACTGGCCGGACCCCAGGGCTGGCGCATTCATGGTCTGGCGCGGTCCAATTCGGGTCGATTGTTCAGCCAGCCCGGCCAATTCAGCCTAAGCACACTCAGGCAGGCGATGCCTTGATGAAGTCGATGAACGCCCGCAGTGGGGGCGGCACCAACCGGCGGCCTGAGTAATAGAGGAACGGGCCCGAGAACGGCTGCCACCAGTCCGGCAGAACCGGTTCCAAGGCACCGCTGTCGAAATGCGGGCGCAGCCAATCCTCGAACACCGATATGACCCCGACCCCTGCGACGGCGGCGTCGACGGCGAGATCGGTCGCGCCACCGACCTGTACGATCAACTGCCCGCGCGGCTCGATACGGACGATCTCACCGGCACGCTCGAATTCCCATGGTGCCGTCAAAGCGCCGCTCGCGAACCGTCCAAGGACGCAGGCGTGCGCGAGCAGATCACGTGGATGCTCAGGGCGGCCATGGCGATCGAGGTATGCGGGAGCGGCGGCGGTAGCGATCCGCTGGACGCGTGGACCAATCGGGACTGCGATCATGTCCTGCTCAAGCCGCTCGTCGTAGCGAATGCCGGCGTCGCAGCCGGCGGCAAGCACATCGACGAAGCTTTCCTCCGCGACGATCTCGAGGTTGATGCGTGGATGGGCGGCGAGAAACCCCGGCAGGATCGCCGGCAACACCAGACGCGCTGCGCTGACGGGCACGTTGAGACGGAGCACTCCGGTCGATCCGTCGCGGAGGCCTCGAAGGTCATCGAGCGCCGCAGCGACCTCTCCCAGCGCCGGCGCCAGCCGCTCGAACAGCCGCGCGCCCGCTTCGGTCAGGGTTACGCTCCGAGTGCTGCGGTGGAGCAGGCGCAGGCCGAGCCGCGTCTCCAGCCGTCGAACGGCCTCGCTCAACGTCGAGGCGCCGATCCCGCTCGTCCGCGCCGCGTCGCGAAAGCCACGCGCTGTCGAAACTGCGAGGAATGCGCTCAAATCTCCTAGATCTGCATCCATTGTGCGGACATCCGTACGGCTCGTGCGGATGATGATGGATTATCGCACGATCGACCAGCAGCTAATCAATGGAGGAAGAGGAGACACAGATGCAGACTATCAATCAGGCAGGGCGTTTTCGCCTCGGCAACCGCGACGTGAACCGGCTTGGCTACGGTGCCATGCAACTTGCCGGTCCTGGCGTATTCGGCCCGCCGCGCGACCGCGATGCGGCGGTCGCGGTCCTGCGCGAAGCGGTCGCGAACGGGGTCGATCACATCGACACCAGCGACTTCTATGGCCCGCACGTCACCAATCAGATTATCCGCGAGGCACTCCACCCTTATGAACGACGCTCTCACGATCGTGACGAAGGTCGGCGCGGTGCGTGGCGCTGATGGCTCGTGGAACCCGGCGCAGGACGCATCGGCGCTTACGGCGGCCGTGCACGACAATTTGCGAAACCTCAGCTTGGACGTATTGGAGGTCGTCAACATGCGCCTCATGGGTGGGGGGAGCGGGCATGGTCCGGAGGAAGGATCAGTCGAGCCGCAACTAGCCGCGCTCGCGAGCCTGCAGGCGCAGGGACTCATCAAGCACATCGGTTTGAGCAACGCGACGTCCAACCAGATCGAGCAGGCGCGTGGTATCGTCGAGATCGTCTGCGTGCAGAACCAGTATAACGTCGCCCACCGAGATGACGATGCCATGATCGACGCGCTGGCGGCGGACGGCATCGCTTACGTTCCGTTCTTCCCGCTTGGGGGCTTCAGCCCGCTTCAGTCACAGACGCTGTCCGACGTGGCTGCAAGTCTGGGCGCGACGCCGATGCAGGTGGCGCTCGCGTGGCTGCTGCGGCGCTCGCCCAACATTCTGCTGATCCCGGGCACGTCGTCGCTCACGCATCTCCGTGAGAATCTGGCAGCGGCATCGCTTGCGCTTTCAGACGAGGCGGTGGCGGCGCTGGATGACCTTGGCTGATGGTCTGACCAAGTCGCCGCGCGCCCGTGGTCGGAGACGTTGACGCCGTTCGTAATGCGTTATTGAGCGTCTCGGTAGGGGCGGGACGACAGCATGTCGCCATGGGGAGATACGCATTCCACCCGGTCCCAAATTCACCGAGACGTCAGTAATTCATGCAGGCGAGCTTCTCCGTCAAATCGACGTCGACGCCATACCAATCGCCAAGACTTGACATATATCTGTTCGAAATATAAGTAATATGCGGAACGGATATATGGCTGGTGTGTGAGCGGAAGCAAGTTCTTCGATCAATCTGGGGCGGCGCGGTACGAGCGTCCGGCGGTTGCCGTGGACCTGATCCTGATGAGCGTCGTCGACGGCATTCCCGCGGCGCTACTGACGCGACGGCCCGAGGGTGACTGGGCGCTGCCCGGCGGCTTCGTCGGCATCGACGAGAGCCTCGACGCGGCGGCGCATCGGTTGCTCGCCAACGAGGCTCGCATGGACGACGCCTATGTCGAGCAGTTGTACACCTTCGGCGAAGTCGACCGCGATCCGCGTACCCGCATCATTAGCGTCGCATATTTCGCACTGCTCGCGCCAGCGCGGTTCGCAGCAGCCCTGAAGGACGCGTCCGACGTGCGGCTGGCGACGCTGCACGTGCCGTGGCCCGGCGAGAAAGGCGGCGTCGTCGAGGCACGGTCGCCCGACGGCATGGCCCTGTCGCTGGTGCACGACCACGCCGACATGCTCGGCGTCGCGATGCTCCGCCTGCGTGGCAAACTCAATTACTCGGCAGTTGCCTTCGCGTTACTGCCCGAGCGCTTCACGTTGCGAGCCCTGCAGGACGTCCACGAAGCGATCCTCGGCACCCGGCTGAACAAGCCCGCCTTTCGCCGCCGCATGCTCGACCGCGGCTGGCTGCAGGCCACTGGCGAGCGCGAAACCGGCGCTTCGTTCCGTCCCGCCGAGCTGTACCGCCACCGCGTCGCCGACTGATTCCAGACCGATCGAGGAGACAATCATGGCATCGATAAAAAGCCTCGGGTTCATCGCCCAGCTGCGCAGCGACGCCAGCAACCACGTCATCCGCTACCGCAATGGCCGGATCCGGCAGAGCGGACGCGGGCTGGTCTTTTGGTTCCGCCCCGAGACCGCGAGCATTGCCGAGCTGCCGATGGACGACCGCGAGATGGCGCTGTTCGTCAAGGGCCGCAGCCAGGACTTCCAGTCGGTCGCCATCCAGGGCACGCTGACGTGGCGTATCGTCGATCCCGAGCTGCTGGCGGCGCGTGTCGACTTCAGCCTCGGATTGCTGACAGGGTCGTTCAAGAGCGAGCCGATCCAGCGGATCGAAACGCGCCTCGCTGGCCTCGTCAACCAGGCGGCGTTGCAATATCTGGCGCAGAATCCGGTCCGCGCACTTCTCGACGCCGGGCCCGAGCCGCTGCGTAACCAGCTCGAGGCGGCGCTTGCCACTGATCCTGCGCTAAACGAGATCGGCATCGCGGTCACTGCAGTCCGCCTGACCAACCTTGCGCCGTCGAGCGAGCTTGAACGCGCGCTGCAAACTCCGACCTTCGAGGCTCTCCAGCAAAAGGCCGACCAGGCGACCTTCGAGCGTCGCGCGATGGCGGTTGAGAAGGAGCGCGGCATCGCCGAGAACGAACTCGCGAACAAGACCGAACTTGCGCGTCGCGAGATGCTGCTGATCACCCAGGAGGCCGAAAACGCTCGCAACCGTGCCACCGGCGTCGCCGAGGCACAGCAGGTCGAAGCTGCTGCCGAGGCCGAGCGCATCCGCACCGTCGAGAGTGCGCAGGCCGAGGCCGAGCAGGCACGGATGACGATCTACCGCGACCTCCCGCCGTCGGTGATGCTCGGCCTTGCGGCGCGCGAACTGGCGGGCAAGCTCGACAAGATCGAGCATCTCAATGTCACGCCCGACCTGCTCGCGACGGTGCTCGGTGAATTTCGCCGTGATAAGCCGACGCTAACGGCAAGCTGAGGCAGCGGTATGTCGACCAACAGCCCGCGCGCAGTCTTTGTCACCCGTGAGACCGATTACGAGCTGTTGCTCGCGCGCCACGCAACGCGGGGCCAGGCGAAGTTTTTCCTCGACACGCGCGGTCAGGACATCGACCTGCTCGAGGACCGGCATCGCCAGTTTCACGACGTGCTCCAGTCGGGCCGCAAGCTCGTTCCTGGCAACTGGCGCCAGGCGCTGGTGCAGCGCGGTGACCTCGACCGCTTCCTGTTCGGGCCTGAGGACGTTGTCATCGTCGTCGGACAGGATGGGCTGGTGGCCAACGTCGCCAAGTATCTCGACGGCCAGCCGGTGCTTGGGCTGAATCCCGCGCCAGACCTGTACGACGGCGTGCTCGTTCGCATCTCGTTGCCACGTCTCGGGGCGTTGTTGCCCGCCAGCATCGCGGGTGCCGCGCCAGTCGAGCGGCGGACAATGGTCGAGGCACGGCTCGACACCGGCGAACGGCTGCTGGCACTGAACGAGGTCTTCGTCGGTCACCACAGCCACCAGTCGGCGCGCTATCGCATCGCAACCCCCGACGGCGCCGAAAACCAATCCTCGAGCGGTTTGATCGTCGCCTCGGGTACGGGAGCGACCGGCTGGGCGCGGTCGATCATGGGGGCGACGCACGAAGTCGTGGCGCTGACCCCTGAAGAAGCCGCCGTCGCGTTCTTCGTCCGCGAGCCGTTCCCTAGCATTGCCACCGGCACCACCCTGCGCGCTGGAAAGCTGGAGCGCGTGCCGCTCGAGGTGACCTCGCGGATGAACGACGGCGGCGTGATCTTTGCCGACGGCATCGAGCAAGATTTTCTGGCTTTCGACTGGGGGCACAGTGTCAAGCTAGGTCCGGCCAAGCAGACGCTGTATTTGGTTACCGGATAAGCAGGGTGTGGATAGCTTTCGCCGTGCGAGTTTGAGACTGCAGGGCCATTAAGGATAAATGGCTTTTACGACACTGGCTTTGAAGCCGCCTTTGCTGCGTCCGTCGGTCTGCAGCAACGACGCGGCGACGATCATCGCCTCACGCCCCGTTGATGATGACCGTGCCGGTCGCTCGGTCATCGGAGCGGGATACACCGTTGAAGATCGCTGGATCTGAAGGGGACAGGTTGGCCAAGCTTACGCCTCCAATTACCGGACCGGCGTCGGCGGCGGCGAGTGTGGGTGCGCACGGGATGCTCGCAAACTGCGCGACCGGTGCAGGCGTCGGAATCGTCGCCGGAATGCGATCGTCCAGACGATGCGCAGTGTGTTGGAGGAAGTTCGATACAGCGTGACGCGCGGGGCGATGCACCGCGAGAATTGCCGGGGGTGCAAGCACCGCCGGGCATACGCACATCGCGATTAGTTTTGCCCTCAACATTTTATAACCCAACCACCAAGTGCCCAACGCTAAGAATAGACAATAAACATTTCCGTTTCATCACCAAAATTGAAAGGTGGTAAATCGCCGGAATTAAGCACGGCCATGCGGGTACGCGCATCAAAGTGAGCGGATGACGTTCGCCGTTGCGATGCGTTATCTCGTGACCACAGAGACACGCTACTCGGGGTCAAATCTAAGCGCGATCCTACGGCAACTCGAGCCGCCGCTGCTCATAGGCCCGGTGCCAGTCGCCAAGATCGGAATACATCGCGGTCGCTCCCGCCTCGACCAAATCGGCTTGCACGCTCAATCCCGAAAGCGGCTTGTCGAGGGCGTCCATGATGCGCCGCAACGTCTTGGCCGTGATGAGCGACCGTTCCGCACTGGCATCGAAATCGCCTTGCATCCGGATACCGAAAATGGCGGCACCCACAGCCGGGAGGCCGGCCGAAAAGGCGATGAACAGGTGCGCATGGCCCTCGGCAAACTCGCGCGCGAACACGTTGCAGATTGCTGCCGACAGACAGCTCAGCAGCGAGGTCGCGAACAGCACGATGCCGACCTGGTGCAGCCGATGGTCGAGCCGGTGCATCTGGGTGGCAGTGTTGCTGTGGTAATCGACCTGGGGCTGAAACTCGACTGCGACCAAGCTTTTCACGAGCGCACCCGCGTCTGTCATTGTCCCCGATGGACAGCCTGAGTCGCGCCAGACCGCTGCTGCATACCACTCGATCCACCTTCGATCGGAGCCGGATTCCTTGCCCAGTCGCGGGGGCGCCGCGACCCCGAGCAGCTTCAGGCTGCGCATCAGACGGATGCGTTCGGCGAGCTGGCGATATTCCAACCAACGCCGATGCCATTGTCGCCGCGCACCGACGCTCGTGTTGATGACGAACCCGATGATGGCGAGCGGCTCGCACAGGGCCGCCCAGAATTCGAGGTTCGGAAAGACCAGCCCGGTCAGCGCGATCAGCACCGCCAGCGCGCTCAGCACGAAATTCAGGACATGCCCGGACCGGTAGCTTTGCGCGAAATGCTGCGCCAGATGATCGGCCCAGCCAAACCGGCTTTCGATCACGTCGAGCGATACTCCGATGCCGTGTTGCCGCTCCCCGCACGCCGCATAAAAGGCGCTCCACTCGGCACGCGCCGCCACATCATGCCGCGGGTTGAGGAATACGGTGCGTCGTAGCCGCTTGATCCCCAACAGCGCGAGCAGGAGCGGATATTCCGCGCGCGATCGAAACCGCCGCTCCGGCTCTGCGAGATAGGTCTGGAAGTGCCGATCCTCGACACGATCGGCGGGCGGCCTGAGGATCTCGTTAACGAGCGAAGCGATTTCCGACGCATCGGCAGATCGGCTGGGTGTCGCCGCGGTTCCCCATTGATGCACGAAGCTGGAGTAGCCGGCCCACAAGATGCGGGACGGTTGGTTCGGATCGATCGGAATCTGAATGACCGGAATGCCGCGCTCGAGCGCGAGTTCGACGATCTCGGCAGTGCCCCCGCGCCCTCGCGCCGGGCTGCCATCCCATATCGCGATGACGAGATCGCTATGGGCGACCGTGGCTTGCCCCGCCAGCGCATACCCTTCTTCACGCGCGCCAGATTGCGCGGGCAGTTCGAGTACGCGCTGAGCCTGTTCCAGTAACAGGTCGAATTGCACGAGGGCTTCGCAAGCGAAATCCTTCCGATACTCCGCGTGCGGCAGCGGCAGGATCGCGTCGAGGGCATACCCCGCCTCCAGCGCCGTTTGCGCGGCGATCTGGTCTGCTCCTTCCGCGAGCGGCGACAGGAGGCGCGGGATAAAGGGCGCCGGTTCGAACGCGTCGGCGTGTCGCTCTCCGACACCGGCCGCCACTTTTGACAATTGGCCAAGCACATCTGCCAGTCGCGCCTCGACGTGAGCAACCGCTGCGGCATCCAACTGCGGAGGACGATGACCGGTAATGCCGACGGACAGGTTGAGCATGGGACGCGGAGGATGACGTAAATGCACCAAGCGAACCCTTAAATCCTGTCAGACGGATTGTAACGGCGATCACCCACCATTAGGAACTCAGCGTTCAACGGGTCGGGCCCAGTGCCTTTACGACAGCCTGGAAGCGGGCCTCCCTGCGGATCGGGTCCAAATAGGGATCGGCAAAAATCACTGTCAGGCCCGCATCGCGCAATGCCAACGCTTTTTCGAGCATGGTGCAAGCAAGGTCCACTACCCCGCGTTGCGAACGGATTTGGGCGAACTGATAAATAATGGAGTCTTTATAGGTATCGTCCAACGACTTAAGTCTCGCATCAGACCCCGGCAAGTCTCCCAATTTCGCCAAAGCGATGGCTTCACCCGTCAGCCGAGAGAAGTGCAAGTTCGGCAAGCGTCCGTACTGCACCAGCGCCTCACGATAGCGGCCAAGCATGTTGAGGGAATCTCCAGCAACAGTCTTTCCGTAGAACATCTTCGGAAACAGGACGGTGGATTTTAATCCCGCATCCAATGCTTCGGCATATCGCCTGCCGTAGTACAGCACACTCGCCTGGATTGTAAGGTTCGTCCTGAAGAGAGGATCGAGCTTGGTGGCGAGCTCGATGGCGCGAAGCGCAGCGTCGAATTCGCCGACCCCGCTCAAAAGTTGCGCCTGCCCGCGTAGGGACTCCGAACCCCCGCCCACTGCCACACCTTGTTCGTAGGTCCGCCGCGCCTCCCGCAGATCGAGCGCGCCTTTCAATCCTTGGGCCAAGCCACTGTAAGCTGAAGCGAGTTTGGGTGCCTCCGATACCGCGATCCGTCCTGCTTCTATGGCGCGTTGCATGCCTTGCTGGACCTCTTCCGCAGTCGGAGCATTTTGTGCCAATAATCCAATCATGCGCGCGCGATGGGCCAGAGCTTCTCCGTAATGTGCATCCAACTGGAGCGCGGAGTCGACCAGCGCGAGCGCGCGGGTATAGCTTTCGTCAGTGTCGTCGGAGCGGGTCGCATCGAAAGCCCGAAGGAGGAGATCGTGCGCCTTAGCGTTGCGCGTACCGCCGACCGACAGCAGATCCTTTTCCTGCGGCAGCAGTCGTATCTGCAAGGCCTGCGCTACGCTCTGCGCGATCGCCGACTGAATCTCCAGCGAGTCGCCGGGGGCGCGATCATAGCTTTCCGACCAATGTTCCACGCCGTCCTTGCCGCTGACGAGCTGCGCGGAAATCCGGATCATGCTCGGCGAGCGACGCACGCTGCCGGTCAGGATGCTGGCGACCCCCAGCTTGGCCGCCGCCGTTCGCGTATCCTCATTACGCGCCGCCTCGGACGAGTTCCGCCCGATCACGGTGAATTGCGGGATGCGCGTGAGCGCGCTGCGCAGTTCCTCGGCGATGCCGTCGGCGAAATAGGCCTGGGTGGGGTCGCCCGAGAGATTGGCGAACGGCATCACCGCGATGCTCGCATCCTTCGCCTCGGCACGCGGCCACAGCGCCCAGCCGCCAGCGCCCGCTGCGAGAAGCGCGGCTAAACCGCCGCCGGCAAGCGCCAGCCTGCGATCCATGCCCGCACGCGGCCGTCCGCCAAGCTTCACCGATGCTGGTAGGCGTTTGCCATCGAGGATCGCGCGCACCGCCGTCAGCAAGGCGTGGTACTGCGGATCGGCGCGGTCGCCTTTCCAGCCGATGAGCGACAGCGCTTGGATTTCCCCGAAGCCCAGCGGCGGCTCGACGGGATCGATCAGCACCGGCAGATAAGCATTGCGGCGCTGCGCCCGCGTTGCCTCGTCGCGCACGAAATGGCCCTCGGCACCGGTCGAGCCCTTGCTCCACACGACCAGCACGCAGCGCGCGGCATTGAGATTCTGCTCGATCGCCTCGCGCCATGCGTCGCCGCCACCGATATGCGCGTCCCACCAGATCGCGATGCCGTCGGCCTCGAGCGCATCGACCAACGGCTTCAATCGTGCGCGATCCTGCGATTTGTAGGAAACGAACAGATCGACCATGGTGACTGCGTCGCCTTCCCCGAATTCGTAAAAGCTGTGCCGCCAAAGTGGACCGGAAACAATAGCCGTAACGATTCAAAACACTGGATGCGTAAAATTCACGATCGTGGGCCCGGTCGATCGGGTTCGATCGAATGCGGCAGACACTTGCGGCCGAAATGACCGATCCAAAAACGCGATTTTGACGCTGAGAAACGATCCATCCTGTAGTGACGGCTCCGGATCGAAGCGGTCCTCCAACGGTGACGACGATGACCGTTAGTCCCAAATGAGTTATTCGGTCTACGCCAGTGCGAGATGAACGAACGGCGGGTTTTCAGAAGCTACAGAGCGCCGACGGAAGCCCTCGGATCTACAACTTTCCGGACGGCAGCTCTGCGTTCCACGCCCAAAAGCTACCAGACATTTACCGACCCCGTTTTAGCAGGGGCAGTACATAAATCGATGTCTGGCGTTGGGGATCGCCAATACCGTCGCGAATGGTCGATTCCGGGGCAGCAACGCTGAGTGAAGATGCGGCAATGCCTCGGCACGAAGCCATC
This sequence comes from Polymorphobacter sp. PAMC 29334, assembly GCF_019431245.1. Classification (NCBI taxonomy): domain Bacteria; kingdom Pseudomonadati; phylum Pseudomonadota; class Alphaproteobacteria; order Sphingomonadales; family Sphingosinicellaceae; genus Polymorphobacter; species Polymorphobacter sp. PAMC 29334. Next base: position 1,990,784 of record NZ_CP080243.1, read on the forward strand.
ATCCCGCTGTCGGCTGTCAGGCTGTTGTACGACCACTCATCTCGGCACCGGCGCTGCGATCGAAGCGGGCGTTGACGAAGACCGACAACAGCGAAATTGCCGTGACGGTCCAGAAGGCTGCGGAGAAATCGGCGAAACCAGGCGCGGCGCGGGCGTGCCACACCATCGAGGCGTGCAGCGCCGTGCCGGCGGTGCATATGCCGAGTGAAAGCATCAACTGCTGGAAGGTGGCGTAGAAGCTTGTTGCCGCGCTCATCCGCTCCTTGCCGATCTCGTCATAGGCAATCGTGTTGTAGGCGGTGAACTGGAAAGACATTAGGAAACCCGAGACCACCAGCACGGCGAACACCGCGGGCAACGGCCAATCGGGCCGGAACAGGCCGCATGCCGCGTAGGCGACGGTTCCCAGAAAGCTCATTGCCATCAGGCTCGACCGAAAGCCGAAGCGGTGCAGGAGGCGACGGGCCAGCCCCTTCATCCCGAACGAGCCGATAGCGGTGGCCAGCGTCATCATACCGCTCTGCGCGGGCGATAGCCCGAAGGCGAGCTGCATCATCAGCGGCAGCAGGAAGGGCTGCGCGCCCTGTGTGATCCGGGCCAGCGAGCCGGCGATCAACGACAAGCTGAAGGTCGGCACGCGCATGAGCGACACGTCGAGAATGGGATGGATAGTCCGTCGCGCGTGGAGCAGATAGAGGATGCCCGCGACGGCGCCCGTCAGGACCATGAGGACGGCCAGACCCGCCGCGCCCGAGCGGCTCGCCATCTCGAAACCGAACAGCAAACACCCGAGCGCCAGCGACGACAGGACGAAGCCGAGCCAGTCGAAGCCGTGCGGGGCGGTCTCGCTGATATCGGCGATGAACCGGCCGGCAAGCACAATTCCCAGAATGCCGATGGGCAGGTTGAGCCAGAAGATCCAGCGCCAGTCGAGATAGGTGACGATCAGGCCGCCGACCGGCGGGCCGACGATCGGGCCGATGAGCGCGGGCATGATCAGCCACGACATCGCCGACACCATGTCGCGTTTGGCGACCGAGCGGAGCAGAACCAGCCGGCCAACGGGCAGCATCATCGCCCCGCCGATCCCCTGGGCTAAGCGCGCCGCGACGAGCAGCGGCAGAGTCGGTGCCAGCCCGCAGGCAAGCGAGCCGGCGATGAAGAGGCCGATTGCGGCACGGAACACGCGCTTTGCGCCGTATCGATCGGCGACCGTGCCCGAAGCCGGGATGAAGACGGCCAGCGCCAGCAGGTAGGAGGTGAGCGCGATGCTCATCTCGGGGGCGCGGACGTGGAAATCCCGCGCCATCGCGGGCAAGGCCGTGGCCAGCACGGTCGCATCGAGGTTTTCCATGAACATCGCGCACGCGATGATCAGCGCGACGGTGCGATAGTTCGCGCCCGGCGGCGCGCCGCCGTCGTGATCGGCGGTCTGCGCGATGCCGTTGCCGGCGGGGACGATGCCATCGCGCATCTCGCTGTTGACCGAGGCGATGCCGCGACGCCGCGGTCGCAGCAGCTGGCGAGGATCGAGATTGGTGGGAAGATGGAGTTGCATTGCGGGCCAGTCAGCTGGCTGCCGGCCCCTTTGTTCCAAGCCCGTCGGCCGACGGCACGATTGGCTGACGATGCGCAAACAACACGGCCGCCAGGCTGATTAGCGCGGCTCCGGTCAACCAGGCGCCGGGAATGGCGAGGTTGCCGGTGCGGCCGATCAGCCACGTGACGATGAAGGGGGTAAACCCGCCGACCGCCGTCGCCAGACTATACGCCAGGCTGAAGCCCGACGCCCGCACCGACGCCGGTACGACCTCGGTCAGATAGACAACCATCGCCGAATTATAGCTCGCATAGATGGCCGAGAGCCAAAGCTCGACAGCGATCAACTTGCCGATGCTGGGCTCATCGACGAGCCACGCCATCGCCGGATAGGCGGTTAGAACCGCAAGCACGGTGCAGGCGATAAGGATGGGCCGGCGTCCGATCCGGTCGGACAGCGCGCCCATCAGCGGCAGCCAGATGAGGTTCGACAGCCCCACGCCTGCCGTCACCCACAGATTGGCGCGCTCCGGCAGATGCAACAGCTTGCCGAACGTCGGCGTATACGCCGTGATCATGTAAAAGCTCACCGTCGTCATCAGCACCAGCGCGACGCCGCCGAGCACGGCCCCCCGTCCGGCCCACAGCGACCGGGCGATCTCGCGCGACGTAAGCCTCTCCCCGCGCCGCTCGAACTCGTCACTCTCGCGCAGATGCCGGCGCAGCAAGAAGATGAACGGGACGACCGCGCAGCCGAGGACCAGCGGGATGCGCCATCCCCAGGCGGCAAGCTGCGCGGCATCCAATACCGACGACAGCGCAACCCCGACCAGCGCCGCGACAACGACGGCGACCTGCTGCGACGCTGATTGCCATGAGACATAAAAGCCCTTGTGGCCCGGCGGCGCGATCTCCGCGAGATAGACCGATACGTTGCCAAGCTCGGCACCCGCCGAAAAGCCCTGCAGCAAGCGACCGAACAGGATCAGGACGGGGGCAAGCACGCCGATCGTGGCGTACGCCGGGGTCACGGCAAGTGTGACGATGCCGATGCTCATCAACGCCAGCGTCAGCAGCAGGCCCTTGCGCCGGCCATAGCGATCGGTGAACGATCCCAGGATGACCGCCCCGAGGGGCCGCATCAGAAAGCCGACGCCGAACGTCGCGAGCGACTTGAGCAGCGTGCCAAGCGGATCGTCGCTCGGGAAATACGCCGCACCGATGGCGGCAGCAAAATAGCCGAACACCATGAAGTCGTACATCTCGAGGAAATTGCCGCTCGCCACCCGCACGATATCGGGGGCCCGGCTGCGGGGCTCGGGCAAGGGACGGGGCAGGGTCATGGTTGATCCAAACGTTGGGGCGGTCATTGGTTGCGAACGACAGGGCCGAGACGCGAATGCCGCCGCTGTCACTATTCCGGCAAATCAGTCGTTAAATCCCTGAATAGGCGTCCGCAGTCGGGAAGCCGTCGCAGACGCGCTGAACGATCGGCTCTGGTCGAACCCGTCGCCAAGTCACGAGGTGCCGACAGGCGTCCAGCGGAGCTTATCGATTAGCGCGCGCAACGCCGGGGTAACGTGCCGGCTCGGATAATAGAGGTAGCAGCCGGGGAATGTCGGGCACCACGGGTCGAGCACCTGGATCAGTCGACCGTCGGCGATCTCATCGGCAACATCGTGTTCCAGCATATATCCTAAACCCGCGCCGGCGCGGACTGCAGCGGCAGCCAGCAATTCGTCGTTCACGACGAGCTGTCCGCCGGGGCGAAACCTGACGTCACGGCCATTATGTTCGAACTCCCATGGTAGCAGTCCGCCACCGCCGAGAAGCCGATAGTTTATGCAATTATGGCCTTCCAGATCGGCGGGCGCCGCGGGGATGGGGCGGGTCGCGAAATAATCGGGCGTCCCGACCACCAGCGTGCGCAAGGCCGGGCCGACCGGGACCGCCGCCATATCCTTGGCGACCGTCTCGCCCAGCCGGATGCCGGCGTCGAAACCGCCGGTCACGAGGTCGACCAGCCGGTCCTCGACGATCACCTCGACCGAAATGTCGGCATGCTCGCGCAGGAATCCCGGCAATGCTGGCGCCAGCACTGTGCGCGCCGCATAGCCGAAAGTCGTCAGCCGCACCGCGCCCGACGGCGCGCCGCGCCAATCGGCCAATGCCGAGAGCCCGCGCGCGACCTCGGCCAAGGCCGGATCGAGCGAGCGCAGCAGGCGCTCGCCGGCAGCAGTCGGAGCGACGCTGCGTGTGGTCCGCGCAAGCAAGCGCACGCCCAGCCGCGCCTCGAGGCTCCGCATCGCATGGCTGAGCGCTGACGGCGACAGGCTGAGCTCTGCCGCGGCGCGGGTAAAACTGCGCGCCCGGGCGACCGCTGCAAAGGCCGCCAGATCGTCGAGGTCGCCGCGCCGCATTGCTGCATGTCCTTCACAAGCCCTTGCCGCCGATGATGGCTAATCTTGACGTCGACAAGCGCATATTTCGGGTTGGATTTTCAACGGAGCTACAGCAATGATCCTGACCACCTATCGGACGCTCGGACGCTCGGGCCTAGCGGTCAGCCCGCTTGCGCTCGGCACGATGACCTTTGGCGCCGGACGCTGGGGCGCCGACGAAGCAACTTCGCGCAGCATCTTCGATGCGTATGTCGAGGCGGGCGGCAACTTCGCGGACACCGCAGACGTCTATTCGGGCGGACAGAGCGAGGAGATGCTCGGCCGCTTCATCGCCGAGCGCGGGAATCGCGACCGGATGGTGATCGCGACCAAGTCGGGATTTCCGCGCGCCGAAGGAACACCGCTCGCCGGCGGCAACTCTGCGCGCAATATTCGCGACGGGATAGAAGGGTCGCTGCGCCGACTAGGTACCGATTTCATCGACATGTACTGGACGCATGTCTGGGATCGGACCACCCCGCCCGAGGAGGTGCTGCGCGCGCTGACCGATGCGGCGCGGCGCGGCGACATCCTGTATTACGGCTTCTCCAATGCACCGGCGTGGTATGCCGCGCAGATCGCGACGCTAGCCCGGGCACATGGGTTGCCCGAGCCGATCGGCCTCCAATATTCCTATTCGCTGATCGATCGCGGGGTCGAACTCGACGTGATCCCGGCCGGACAGGCGCTTGGCTTGGGAGTGGTTGCTTGGAGTCCGCTGGGGGCAGGGATGCTGACCGGCAAATACGGGCGCGAGAAGATCGCCGATGCCGGACCGGCCGGCAGTCTGCCCAACCGCGCCGGCGTTGCGACGATCAATGGCGGCAGCGACGGACGCCTGAACGGCGACAACCCCTATGGCGGCATGCTGTTCACCAAAAAGAATTTCGACGTGGTGGACGCTTTGCGATCGGTTGCCTCGGAGATCGGCCGTCCAATGGCGCAGGTCGCGCTAGCCTGGGTCGCAGCGCGTCGCGGCGTCGCATCGGTCCTCGTCGGCGCAAGCCGGCCGGAGCAGCTGCTCGTGAACATTGCTGCTCTCGACATCGCCTTCAGCGCGGATCAGCAGACGCGTCTCGACGCAGCGGGCGCACCGCCGATGCTCAATCCGTACTTTATCTTTGACTTGCCCCGCGCCCGAATCTTCGGGGGTCAAGATATCGAGCCATGGGCGCCAAACATCGTCTGAGGAGTATTGGTGGCGGGGGCGTGTCGAGCCCTCGCCGCCCTCTCACAAAGCGGTTCCTGCCAGCTCAAGACAGTCACCTCTTGAATGGCCAAAACCGCGCCAGACTGCGAGGCCTGGAAGCTGAACTAGCGTCAGGAGCGGGGAGGGGGGTGGCGAGCGAGAGCGTCCACAAGCAGGTCTCCTGCGACCATGAAGGCGGTGTCGCCAAAAGGGCGTTTCGGATAGTTCGAGGCAGTGACGATCATGCTACCTCCGTGCCTCGCTGACTGGCATGAGGCACCACGCGTCCGCGCCTTGAACGATCGCCGGCTCGCTCCCGACGGACATTTCATCTTGTGCTGGATTCAGCAGGCGCTTCGGGCGCGCGACAATCCGGCGATCGATGCGGCGATCAGGCTGGGCAACGCGCACGGTCTGCCGGTGCTCGTTTATCATGGCGTGCGCGAAAATTACCCGTACGCCTCCGATCGGTTGCACCATTTCATTCTGGGTTCCAGCCGTGATCTCGCGATCGGCTGTCGCGAGCGCGGGCTTGCCTGCGTCCAGTACCTTGACCGTGCCGATCATCGTGAAAAGGGCCTCGTATACCGGTTAGCGGCCGAGGCCGTTGCCGTGGTCGCGGAGGATCAGCCGGTCTTCGTGGCACGCTGGCAGGCTAAGCAAGTAGCAGCGCGGATCGCCGTGCCAGTCTATGCCGTCGATGCGGCCTGCCTGGTTCCGCCCGCAGTGGTGGGGGAGGGAATTGGCGGCCGGTCGAGTTTCTTGCGCCGTCACGAACCGGAACGTCTGGTCTGGCAGGAGGCGCGTGACGAGCTCGCAGAGGTGGCGCCGTTCGACGGGCCGCTTCCGTTCGTGCCGGACATGCTCGACGATATCAACATTGGCGTGTTCGTCGCCGGGCTGGACATCGACCACAGCCTTCCCGCGAGTACTGCATTTCCCGCGGGCAGGCCGGCCGCCGAGGCACGCCTGCAGCGACTGATGCAGGACGTGCTGCCGGGCTATGCCACGACCCGCAACGATGCGACGCGGCGGGACGGCGCAAGTGGCCTATCGCCGTATCTCCATTTCGGGGTGCTGGGCCCGCGGGAAGTGATGCGGGCAGTCAATCGGTCTAAGGCCAGCGCCCGCGACAAGGCCAAGTTCGCCGACGAGCTGCTCGGCTGGCGCGAGTGGTTCCATTACCAAGCGCGTGCCCTGGCGGCCCCCGAGCGATATGACCGTGTTGCCGGATGGGCGCGCGCTTCGCTTGCTGAACACGCTGGCGATCCGCGACCGGACTTAGAGAGCCTGGGAGCGATGCTGCGGGGCGAGACGCGGGACGAGAGCTGGAATGCCTGCCAGCGCCAGTTTCTCCGCTTTGGCTGGATGCACAACAACCTGCGGATGTATTGGGCGAAGCGGATCATCACGATGACGCCGGACCCGGAGACTGCCTGGGCGACAGCTTGCTACCTGAATGACCGGCTGAGCCTCGATGGCCGGGATGCCGCGACGTACGGCAACATCGCCGCGATGTTCGGTGGCGGGCAGGGCGATCGCGACCGCCCAATCTATGGCCGGGTGACGTCACGTGGCGACTGGTCGACGCGAAGCCGTGACGGCGGTAGCGAATGGCTCGCCAAGGCGGCAGCGCATACGGTGCCAGACGTCACAATTCCCGCGGGGTTGCCGCGCAAGCCCTACCTCGCGGGCTGACGCGGGTTACCGTGCAACCAAAATGTACCGCATAAACTCTCGTTTTTAGATAAACGAACTTTATATGACAGGTAGCCTTGTCGAGGACAGCGTACCCGATACTGTGTCCTAATACTGGGCCGTACATCAAGGCGCGCCCGCTGGACCCGCATTATTTCGAAAAATGGGCAACTCAGTCGCTTTGAAAGGCCGGGCTAGGGCCGCTTGCTGCTTGCTTGAGCAGCGAAGCGGCCCCCGACGGACCTGTGTCAGTAATGCCGTCCATTGTGCTTGCTGTTGTAGATGTGGGTGCTGGCCCGGTTCTGACGGCTCTCCAGTCGCGCACGCTGTTTGCCGTTGAGGTGACCATCGTTGTTACCGCGCATTCGCGCTTCTGTCGCATCGATGCGTCCCTGCTGGCGCTCATCCCGCACGGCTTCACCGGCGGTCAGGCGCCCGCTCGCCACACCCTGATCGATGCGTTCCTGCTGGCGCCCCTCACGCTGGTTGACGCTCTGGGCCTGCACCGCGCCGGACAATGCGAGGGCTGCCGTCAGGACGGCGGCATAAGGTAACTTCGTCATTTCAATCTCCTGGTTACTGCTCCTTCAACGGTGCACCCGACGCTTTCCGTCGCAGCAGTGCCAACGTCGTTTCTCGATTTCACGACAGCCAGTATCGACTCCTGTTTGGCTTCCGATCAGTCACCTAAGATGAACAAATGACCGGTTCGGCAAACCGACCGTAAACGACCGGCATGTGAATCATGCTCGAAACTTCGCGGTTAGCCTTCTCTTAGGCTGCGAGTCCCATGGCGGGTGCGCCAACGCCTTGGCGAGATAGTCGATCAGCAGCTGCACCCGCTGCGGACGCAACGGGTTCGGTGGCATCACCAGATGGAGTCCGAGGGCGGGTGCCGACCAGTCCGGCATGCCGATCTCGAGCTGTCCGTCGCGAAGCTCGCGCCAGACTAGAAATTCAGGCTGCAGCGCGATGCCCCGTCCGCCGACCAGCACCGGGTTCAACAGGTCGGCATTGTCGCTCCACAGGCGGACCGGCGGCTCGACCGTCTCTTCGCCAAACAGCGGATTACGGAAACGCCACACGCCGCGCTGCGCGCTGCCGCTATAGGCGAGCGCGTCGTGATGCTGCAGTTCGCGCGGATGTGTAGGGTGCCCGCGCGCCACGAAATATGAAGGCGCGCCGACCAGCAGGATCCGCACCTCACATAGACTGCGGGCAAGCAGCGAGGAATCATCCAATGCGGCGATCCGCAGCGCGACGTCGAACCCTTCCGCGACGAGATCGACGCGCCGGTCGCTGAGCGCGAACTCGAGCGTGATTTCGGGGTAGGCGGCAAGAAAGTCGGGCAATATTCCGCCGAGAAAAGCCGTGCCGAATGACAGCGGCGCGCTGATCCGCACGCGTCCACGCGGGACATGTGCCTGATCGGCCGCTTCGTCCTCCAAGGCTTCGCCTTCGCGCAAGATGCGCGATGCCCGTTCGAGCGCGCCGCGCCCCGCCTCGGTCAGCGACAAACGCCGCGAAGTTCGTGCAAGCAACGCCAGTCCGAGCTGCGCCTCGAGCCGGCCGATCGCCTTTGACACGGTCGGGTTGGCGAGGCCGAGTTCGTGCGCCGCCCCGGAGAACGAGCCGCACTCGGCGACCTTGGCGAAGATTGCCCATGCTTCGAAGTCAGGAAGGCGTCTTGTCATTATTGGCAACGGTGTGATGCAAACGTTGCTGTTTCGTCAAGTGGCGCAGCGGCGCATCTAGCATCTATCGAGCAGCAAGGCTCTCGCTAGACAAGGACCGCATAATGATCGACCGCCGCCCCTTCGCCGAACTTGGTGCCGCCAATCACGGCTGGCTCGACGCCAAGCATCACTTCTCGTTCGCCAATTATTACGACCCGAAGCGGATGGGCTGGGGCCCGATCCGCGTGTGGAACGACGACACGATCGCGCCGGGCACCGGCTTTCCGCCGCACGCCCATGCCGACATGGAGATCGTCACCTATGTCCGCGAAGGCGCGATCACCCACCAGGACAGCCTCGGCAACGTCGGCCGCACCGAGGCGGGCGACGTCCAGGTAATGAGCGCCGGCTCGGGCGTCCGCCATTCCGAATATAACCGCGAGCCCGGGACGACCAAGATCTTCCAGATCTGGATCGAGCCCGCAACGCGCGGCGAAGCACCGTCGTGGGGTGCCAAGCCCTTTCCCAAGGGTGAGCGCTCTGGGCAGTTCGTCACGCTCGCCAGCGGCATTGCTGGCGACGACGATGCATTGAAGATCCGCACCGACGCACGCATCGTCGGCGCGACACTCAAGGCTGGCGAGACCGCCGAGTATTCACTGGGTTCCGAGCGCCAGGGCTATCTCGTTCCGGCCACCGGCATCGTCGAAATCAACGGCGTCCGCCTCGAAGCCCGCGATGGCGCGGCGATTTCCGACGAAGCCGTGCTGCGTGTCACCGCGATCGAGGATGCCGAGATTGTCCTCGTCGACGCCGCCTGACCTCAGTTCCGACCGCGTACCCCCGACCCAAGGAGTCCGACCATGACCGCGATCACCACCAGCGACGGCACCGAGATTTTCTACAAGGATTGGGGTCCGCGCGATGCCCAGCCGATCATGTTCCACCACGGCTGGCCGCTCAGCGGCGACGATTGGGACGGGCAGATGATGTTCTTCCTCGACAAGGGCTATCGCGTCATCGCGCATGACCGGCGCGGCCACGGTCGCTCGACCCAGACCGCCAGTGGCAACGACATGGACACGTATGTCGCCGATGTCGTCGCGCTGACTGACGCGCTCGACCTAAAGAACGCGATCCACATCGGCCATTCGACCGGCGGCGGCGAAGTCGCGCGCTATGTCGCGCACGCCAAGCCCGGCCGCGTCGCCAAGGCGGTACTGATCAGCGCGGTACCGCCGCAGATGGTGCAGACGCCGACCAACCCGAACGGCGTGCCGATGGCGGTGTTCGACGACATTCGCGCCCAAACCGCAGCCAGCCGTGCCCAGTATTATTGGGACTTCACCATACCCTTCTATGGCTACAACCGCGAAGGCGCCGAGGTGAAGGAGGGCGTGCGCCGCAACTGGTGGCGGCAAGGGATGATGGGCAGCGTCCTCGCCCATGTGAATGGTATCGCGGCATTCTCCGAAACCGATTTCACAGACGATCTCAAGGCGATCGCCGTTCCGACGCTCGTGCTGCACGGCGAGGACGATCAGATCGTGCCGATCGCAATCTCGGGCGCCTTGTCGGCCAAGCTCGTGCCGGGCGAGACGTACAAGACGTATCCCGGCTATCCGCATGGGATGCCGACCACGCACGGTGAGCAGATCAACGCGGACTTGCTGGCGTTCGTTCAGGGCTGAACGCGGCGTCGGGTGGGGCCGCTGTTCCACCCGACGTTCCTATTGGAGAAAGTCGATGAAAGCACTTCGCCTGCTGATCGCCGCTGCGATACTCGCTGTCTCGATGACCGCGCCCGCCCGGACTGCGGCGGCCAGCCCCGATTTCGCGGTGGGCCCGCAATATGATTCGACGCACGTCTATGTCGCGCCGGCGGACTTCGACCGCTTCATGGCGAGTTTCATCGCAACCTTTGGTGGCACCACCAGCAAGCAGGGCGTATCCCAGGTCACACCGACCGCTAGCCAGACGATCTCGCAAGTCGCGATGACGCCTGTCGGCCTAGTCTCGGCCTTCGGCTTCAAGACGCCGATCCCCTATCCGTTCGGCGCGGAACGTACCGGCTATCTTGTCACCGACATCGACGCCGCGGTAGCCGCCGCCCGCGACGCCGGGGCGGTGCGTCTGGTCGAGACCTTTCCCGATCCGATCGGCCGCGACGTCGTGCTGCAATGGCCGGGCGGAGTCACGATGCAATTCTACTGGCACACGGTGAAGCCAAATTACGCGCCGCTGGCGACAATCCCGGAAAACCGCATATACCTGACCGCGGACGCCGCCGATCTGTTCGTCACGCGCTGGCAGGCGTTCGCGCACGCGGTCATCTTGTCGGATGACGCGGCGGCCCCGGGCAGCGAGATCGGGAGGCCCGAGGGGCACTATCGCCGGATCAACCTACGGTCTGGGTTCGGCGATCTTACGGTGCTCGTTACCGACGGAGCGCTGCCTTGGCCGTTTGGCCGCGACATGACAGGCTACGCCGTGGCGGATTTGCCGGCGACGTTGGCCAAGGCGACCAGAGCCGGGGTCGAAACGCTCGTCCCACCGCACCGCGAGGCCGGTCGGGTGTCGACGATGGTTCGCTTTCCGGGCGGCTATATCGCGGAGATCCATTCAACCGACCACTGAGCACGCGTTGGACGGCGCATGAAATTTCGTGAGCGCCGGTCCGCCCTCGCGGCGGTATCTGAACGAGCGCCGGAGGTTGTTGAGCAGCAGTAGCGAGCTGTATTTACCTTCGGGTCGCCTCGTCGCGACGCCGCGAGCGGCAGACGACGAGCTGCTAGCGACGCTTTTGTCTCGAAAGGGTGCACGACCTCGCAGACTATTCCGTGTGCGGCGTGCTGCGGCGCATACGCAGCCGCCAGCGTCCATGAGAAAGCGGCATCCACCGCCGTACGATTGCAGCGTACGTTTGCATGATGTGCCTTGTCACGCCGCACGGGGCGTGCGCTGACCGCTCAACGCACCAGCCGGACCGTCACGCTCATCGTGGGGAGAGGGTCCGGACGAAAGCCACTTGCAACGTGCCGCGATAATATTAGTTAGCTACCTATGGGTGAGCGGTCCGATCTCGAAGGGGCGTATGCGCGGACGTTGTTGCCCCTCGGGCGGAGTTGGCGACAGGCGGCGGATCGCGCCTTGGCGAACCTCGACGTCTCGGCGGCTTGTGGCTGGGCCCTCGTCCAGCTTGGCCGGTTGGGCGACAATATTCGGCAGACCGACCTTGCCCGCGAGCTCGACATCACCGGGCCGTCACTCGTTCGCCTTTTGGATCAACTCGCGGCCGCCCGGATGATCGAGCGTATCGCCGACGCTGCCGATCGCCGCGTCAGCCGGGTCCGGCTGACCGACGCAGGGGCCTCCTTGTTGACGACGATCGAGGGCGTGCTGGCCGACCTGCGCCACAACATTCTCGCGGGCCTGTCCGACGTCGAATTGGCGAACGCGCTGACCGTTGCCCGCCATGTCGAGAACATCGTCGGCCGTCCGCGCGGAGGCACCTGATGCAACGCTTCGGCGTCGGCGAGGCGCTGTTCTCGGTCAAATGCTTTTTCGCGGCGATGCTCGCTTATTATCTTGCACTTCGGATCGGCCTGACGCACCCGTATTGGGCTGTGACGACATCGTACATCGTCGCGCAACCGCTCGCCGGGGCAGTGCTATCGAAGGCGCTGTTTCGCGTCGTCGGCACCGTGCTGGGGGCGATCGCCGCCGTCGTGCTCGTCCCGACCCTCGTCGATACGCCGGTATTGCTGTCGCTGGCGCTGGCGCTGTGGCTCGGGCTTTGCCTCTACATCTCGCTCCTCGACCGCACCCCGCGCGCCTATCTGTTCCTGCTCGCCGGTTACACCGCGAGCATCATCGGTTTCCCGTCGGTGCTGGCGCCGGTGGTGATCTTCACGACGGCGTCGTTGCGGGTGCAGGAGATCACGCTCGGCATCCTGTGCAGCAGCCTCGTCCACGGATTCGTCTATCCGCAGACGGTAACCGCGCGCCTGCTCGTGCGGATCGACGAAATCCTCGCCGATGCCGAGCGCTGGTCGCGCGATGCCCTCGCGAACGACGTCGAGAATGTTGCGCTCGATCACGACCGCCGCCGCCTCGCGATCGACATTGCCGAGCTCGACATGCTGGCGATCCATTTGCCGTTCGACACCGCCCGCCTGCTGCCGCGCGTGCGGACGCTGCGCGCGCTGCAGGACCAGCTGTCGATGCTGCTCCCGCTCGCGAGCGCGGTCGACGACCGCATCGCCGAGCTCGGCCGCGTCGGCAAGGCCCCGCGCCCCGCAGCGGTCCACCTCATCGCGGATGTCCGCGCGTGGCTGGCCGATCCGCCCGACGCCGCCCGCCGCGCCGAGACCGCCGCCGCGCTGCTGGAGCGCGCGAAAGCGCTCGAACCCGGCATCACCGAGCCGCTGTTGTGGCACGATGCGCTCCGGCTCAGCGTCCTTGCCCGCCTGTCGGACCTCATCGTCGCCCACCGCAACTGCCGCGACCTGCGCGACCAGATCCGCGCGCCGACCCGGCGGCTGGTGACACCGGCGCTCGCCGAGCTGATGCGCCGCGCCGGGGGCCGCGCGTTGCACCGCGATCGCGGCATGGCGCTACGGGCGGCAGGGGGCACCGTCGCGACGATCATGCTCGGCTGCGCCTTCTGGATCGGCACCGGCTGGGCCGACGGGGCCGGCGCGGTGCTGATCGCGGGGGTGTGCTGCGCGCTATTCGGCAACGTCGACAACCCGGCCCCGGTGATCATGATCTTCTTCATCGGCTCGCTGATCGGGCTCGTCGCCGCGGCGATTTATGCGTTCGGCGTATTCCCGCGCGTTACCGACTTCGTCACCCTCGTCGCAGTGCTCGCCCCGCCGTTGCTGGTTGCCGGGACATTGCTGGCGCGCCCGGCGACGAGCCTGCTAATGCTCGGCGCGCTTCTTGGCTTTCTCAATACGGTCGGGCTAAACGATCATTACTCGGGCAGCTTCGACTCATTCCTCAATGGCGGGATCGCGCAATTGGCCGGCACGCTATTCGCCGTCGTCACCGTCGGCCTGTTCCAGACGATTAGCGCCGACACGAGCGCGCGCCGCCTGATCCGGGCGAGCTGGCGCGAGCTCGCCCGGGCGAGCACCGCCGCAGGTGCGCCCGACGCCGCGGTGTGGGTCAGCCGGATGCTCGACCGGATCGGACTGCTGCTGCCGCGCCTCGCGACGCTCGCCGACGATCCCGGGCGGCCGCTGCGCGACACGCTCGTCGACCTGCGCATCGGGGTATCGATCGGCGACCTGCGGCAATTGCGGATCGACGGCAGCGACGGCGACGCCCGGCTGATCACGCAGGTCCTCAAGGGGGTCGGAGCGCATTTCGCCGGCCTCGACGTGGCAATGCCCGTGGCCCCCGAAGCCGGGCTGCTCGACGACATCGATCGCGGCCTGGCCGGGCTGGCGGCGAACCCGGTGCCCGCGACCCGCCGCGCCGGGGTGCTGGCGATGACCAGCCTCCGGCGCAACCTGTTCCCGTCGGCGGCGCCGTTCATCGCGGCCCCGTTCGTCGCGGTGGCGGCATGATCGGCGAAATCTCGATCTCCGGCGTCTATCTGCCCGCGCTGCTCGTGCTGGCGATCGTCGCCACCGTCCTGACCGGGATTGCGACGCGGCTGCTGACCCTCGTCAGCGCCTACCGCGCCATCGTCTATCGGCCGATCGTCGATCTTGCGATTTTCGTTCTGATCCTTGGCCTGTTGTCGCTCCTGACCGGCCGACCGGGAAGCTAACATGAGACCCTCGCTCGCCGTCATCGCGCGCTTCGCCGCAACCATCGCCATCGTCGCGCTCGCCATCTTCGTCGGCATCTGGCTGTGGCAGCGCTACGAGAGCGATCCGTGGACGCGCGACGGCCATATCCGCGCCGACGTCGTCCGCGTCACCCCCGACGTCGCCGGCCTCGTGACGCAGGTCGCGGTCCACGACAACCAGATCGTCAAGCCCGGCGACCTGTTGTTCGTCGTCGACCGACCGCGCTTCGCGATCGCGCTGGCGCAGGTCGATGCCGCGATCGCGAGCGCGCGCGCGACGCTCAACCAGGCGAAGCGCGAGACGAAGCGCGATCTGGCTCTCGGCGATCTCGTCGCCGCCGAAACCCACGAACAGAATGTCGCACGGGTTGCGACCGCAAGCGCCGCCCTGCTCCAGCAGCAATCGGCGCGCGTCGCGGCGCAGCTCAACCTCGACCGCACCTCGATCCGGGCGACGGTCCATGGCACCGTGACCAATCTCGATCTCCATCCGGGCGACTATATCGGCGTCGGCCAGCAGGCGATGGCGTTGGTCGACACCGACTCGTTGCGCGTCGAAGGCTATTTCGAGGAGACCAAGCTGCGCCACATCCACATCGGCGACGCCGTCGTCGTCCGGCTGATGGGCGACCCGACCGAGCTCCACGGCCGCGTCGACAGCATCGCCGCCGGTGTCAACGACGGGCAGCGGACGAGCACGAGCAACCAGCTCCCCGACGTCAACCCAACCTTCAACTGGGTACGCCTCGCCCAGCGCATCCCGGTGCGGGTCAAGCTGATCGACGTGCCCGCAGGGGTGGCGCTGATCGCCGGGCGGACGGCGACGGTGACGATCGTCCAGGGTCCGCCGCGGTGAGGTGGCGTGCCGCCGCGGTGCTGGCGCTGCTCGCCGCGCCGGCCTGCACCACCGGGCCCAATTACGCCGTCCCCGAAGGTGCCGCGATCAACCGGCCTGCGGCGAATGGCGCGTTTGCCAGCGGCCACGACAAGGCGTTCGCGCAGGCCGACCTGCCCGACCATTGGTGGCGGCTGTATGGCGATGCGCGGCTCGACGGCTTTGTCGCCGAGGCATTGGCCGCCAACACCGACCTGCGTGCCGCCGACGCCAACTTGCGCCGCGCCGACGAAGTCGTCCGCGAAGTCACCGCCGGGCGTGGTATCGCGACGAGCGTCGGCGGCGGCACGTCGCTGATCCGCGCGTCGCCGCCGACGGGGGTCAATGGCTCGCTCCCGGGGACCGCGTTCTACGATACCGCGATCAGCCTCGCGTACCCGCTCGACCTCGCCGGCAAGATCCGCCGGGCGATCGAAGCCTCGCGTGACGATGCCGAGGCGGTCACCGCCGCGCGCGACAATGTCCGGGTAACCGTCGCTGCCGAGGTCGCGCGCAGCTACGCCGCCGCGTGCTCGGCGAACCTAACGCTCGCCGCAAACCAGCGCGTTCTTGCGGTCCAGCGCCGGACCCTCGACGTCGTCCGGCGCCTGCAGCGCGGCGGCCGTGGCACCGCGTTCGACGTCACCCGCGCCCGCACCGCCGCCGACCAGAGCGAGGCGGCGATCCCGTCGATCCTCGCGACGCGGACCGCGGCACTCTACCGGTTGGCGACGCTGATGGGCCGCGCGCCCGCCGATTACCCCCGCGACGTCGAGGCGTGCACGACCCCGCCAAGCCTGACGCGGCCGCTGCCGATCGGCGACGGCACCGCGCTGCTCCGCCGCCGCCCCGATATCCGCGCCGCCGAGCGGTCGCTCGCGGCGGCGACTGCGCAGGTCGGCGTCGTCACCGCCGACCTGTATCCGCAGGTCAGCCTCGGCGGATCGGTCGGCCTCGCCGGGCCGGTCGGGTCGATCGGCTCGGTCGGCAATGCCTTCACACTCAGCCTCGGGCCGCTGGTCAGCTGGACCTTCCCCAATCGCCGCATCGTCCGCAGCCAGATCGCGCAGGCGGGAGCCGCCGCCGACGCCCAACTCGCGCAATTCGACGGTACCGTCCTCGAATCGCTACGCCAGACCGAGACCGCGCTGTCGGCCTATGCGCGCGAACGCGACCGCCGCGTCGCGCTCGGGCGTGCCGAGGCCGACGCCGCGACCGCCGCCGACCAGGCGAATCGGCTCTACCGCTTCGGCCGCACCGATTTTCTCGCGCTGCTGACCGCCCAGACCGCGCTGAGCACGGCCGAAGCAAACCTCGCCGCTTCCGACGCCCTCGTCATCGACCGGCAGGTCGACCTGTTCCGCGCCCTCGGCGGCGGCTGGCAATGAAAATTCGATCGGTTCCGACGATTAATTAGGGTGAAAGCCCGAGATTGCGGTTCATCGCCGGCAGACTCTAGAATGATATCTGGTGATCCTATGAGCATCGAACCCGTGCTCCAGCCGTCAAACCAAATTCTTTAAAGGATTCAATGCGTCGTAGCCGTTTTTCTGTTTGTGCACCGACAACTGGCCAATGAGTCAGAGAGCAGGGGCCACGAGCCAGATGCCTTCCAGCCGTATTAGTAAACTTCCTCTCACAGAGGGGAGAAGGCTGCCCGACCTCTGTGGATGGCTCCCACGTTGCAAGCGCTAAATCGCAATTTTGGCGTTGGTCGGGTGCTGTCTTCTGCCCGGTCCGTTGGTGCAGTCGGTTGAACTGCCGGCCATGATGGGGTCCTTGAACTGGGTGCCGATCTATTTTTCAGGCTTTGACGCCTTCGTCAGGCGGTGGGGTGTCCCGGTTCCCGGTCTGACCAGTTTGGCTTCATATTGCATCGCTCTCACAATATCCTGGAACTGATCTCATTTCCGTAGTCGAAGTCAGCCCTATTCCGTGCAGCAAGTGCTGGGCGTGATCGGCCCGGTACATCTCTTCCCGCACCATGATCGCCGAGACGATCCGCGCGGTCTTGTCCGCGATCGGCATGGTCGCGACGCGTACCGGCTTTCGAGCCAGCAGAGCGACAATGCGAGAATCTGTTGCATCGGGCATGTAGCTGACCTGCCTGACCAACAAGGTCATACCGGCGATTAACAGCTATGGCAGGTACTTGTCACCCATCTAGGACTACCCTCGTGGCCTAACGAGTGGGCGATTCGGCGAGCAGCGATCCCCGCAACGCATCGATAAAGGCTCGAACCCGCGCAGGCATGTGCGAGCGGCTCGGGAAAACGGCCCATATCCCCACCTCCTGCGGCTCGACGTCGGCGAGGTGAATAGGCTGCAATTCTCCGCACGCGATTTGCTTGTGCACGTCCCAGTAGGTCAGCATGGCGATGCCGACGCCGGCAATGCAGGCTGCTCGTACCGCGTCGACTGTGCTGGCCGACAATGGGCCGCTAATTCGAACGCGGTGCATCTCACCGTCCCACGTGAATGGCCACGTATCCATCGCGTGAAGTTTGATGCAGGGATGCCCCGCCAGATCTTCAATCGTGGAGGGTTGGCCGTAGCGTGCAACATAGCTAGGCGACGCGACCAGAGTGAACGGATTGTCGGCGACCCTTGTCGCGATCATTTCCGACGGCCTCATCTCCGCCACGCGAACGGCCACGTCTAGTCCTGCTGTGGCAATATCAATGACGCCATCGCTGAGAGTGAGGTCGACGCGTAGCGCAGGGTTGTCGGCGATAAGTTCGGCAACGACAGGCAAAACGAGGGAGTGGCCGATGACATTTGGCGCGGTAATCTTCAACACGCCTAAGAGACCGAAGGCACCAGACGAGACCGAGTCGAGCGCTCGATCCCGAGCCTCGATAAGGGTGACGGCGTGAGGCAGGAAGGCCTCTCCTTCGGACGTCAGCGAGAGGGATCGCGTCGTGCGGTGGAACAGTCGCGCGCCCAACCGGGCTTCAAGGCCGGCCAACCTGCGGCTGACGAACATCGGCGTCATGCCCAGCTGTCGAGCCGCCGCCGATAGGCTGCCGACCGCCGCAATCGCGCGAAAAAGAGCTACGTCTTCGAGATCCACATCATAACGATAATCGATATAATGCTTATCACCCAGCACATCTTTTGATGGCCTACCGCAAAGGCTAAATCTTAGCTCAACACATAAGCGATCCTTAGCTTTCGAGATGTAGGCGCCGGATTTGAAGGTCTGAACTATGAACGTTGACACTAGCGCGCTTTTTGCGCCGATCGTTATAAAAGGTCACACCGTGGCAAACCGCTTCTCGGTCGCGCCGATGACGCGCATCTCGGCGACCGAGGAAGGCCGGGCGACCGAAAGGATGACGCGCTACTACGAGCGTTTTGCCCGGGGTGGCTTCGGGACGGTCATCACCGAAGGCATTTACACCGATCAGGCATTCTCGCAGGGCTACGTCAATCAGCCCGGCATAACCAACGAGGCGCAGGCCAATGCCTGGAAGCCGGTCGTCAGCGGCCTCAAGGCACACGGTACGCTCGCCGTCGCCCAACTTATGCATGCCGGCGCTATCAGCCAAAGCAACCGCTTTTGCGGCAGCACCGTGGGTCCGTCATCCGTCCAGCCGAAGGGAGAACAGATGACGTTCTATCACGGCAAGGACCGCTACAGTCTGCCGGCCGCGATGACGGAGGCGCAGATCGCCGACGCCATCGACGGCTTTGCCGAGTCAGCGGCGCGCGCGATTGAAGTAGCTGGCTTTGAGGCGATCGAAATCCATGGCGCCAACGGATACCTTCTCGACCAGTTTTTGACCGACTACATTAACAGCCGGACCGATCGGTGGGGCGGCAGCACGGAAAACCGTGTGCGATTGATCCTCGAAACGTTGAAGGCGGTGCGTGCAAGGGTCGGTGCCAGAGTGCCGGTCGGCGTCCGCCTGTCTCAGGGCAAGGTGAACGACTATCACCAAAAATGGGCGGGCGGCGAGCGCGATGCCGAGATCATCTTCGGCAGCCTCGCCGATGCTGGCGCCGATTTCATCCATGTTACCGAGTTCGAGGCATGGCAGCCTGCGTTCGCCGAGGACGGCCCCTCCCTGATGCGGCTCGCCAAGCACTATGCACCCAAAGCGGTGATCCTTGCCAACGGCAGTCTGCACGACATCGCGCGGGCGGCGGCCGCGATGAACGAAGGTGCCGATATCATCACCATAGGCCGGGGTGCTCTGGCGAATCCCGACCTGCCCAGGCGCCTATCCGATCGGGCCGTCCTCAACGACTTCGATCCGGCGATCCTCGGACCGATCGCCGACGTCAAGGAAACCGAACTGAAGATGTGAAGGGCCAGCGGTAGCGACGACGGGTCGAAGCGATCGTGGTTGGGGTTGCTCGCACACCGACGCATGTCTGCAATCGTCCGTCTTGGCGAAGATTACCGTGCCACTGCCGAGATACGGTAAAAAGGAGTTTGGTAATGATGCGGTCGCGCGACAGCCTTAGTGGCTTGATCTTCGCTCTATGTTTGACCGCATCGCTACCGGCAGGTGCCGTATCGGGGCAGGCATCGCGGACGTCGTACGCCATGACATCAGAGCTGTGGCAGGGCGAAAAGTTTACATTCGAAGGTGCGGAGGGGTTTCCGAACGGGCGGATGACTGTCCTCGACGGGTTTGCGACGCTGAAGGATGCCGTGTTCTCCGAAGGCACGGTCGAGTTCGACATGAAGCCACTGGCATTCGCCGATACGGGTATTCAGATTCATCGCCAGGACGCGGACACGGCGGAATTCATTTACCTGCGTGCAGACCCCGATTGTCCCGCGGCGAATGATTGCGTCCAGTACGCGCCGATTACGCACGGCCGCATGCAATGGAACATTTATCCACAGTATCAGAGCAGTGCGCCGATCTCCGAGAAGGGATGGAATCATTTGCGGATCGTAGTGACCGGCGAGCGCTTGCGTCTTTTCGTCAATCGCGAAAACGAGCCATCGATCGATGTGCCTCGACTTCAGGGATTGGCCGGGACCGGCGGCATCGCTGTCAAAGGGCCCGCGGTGTTCGCCAATTTAATCATTCGGCCAGGCGATCGGGGCGAACCTACCGTGCCACCGCTTCAAGGCGATCAGCATGGCCTTGTCCGTCACTGGCTTCTGGCTCCCCCTACCTTGGCGCCGGCCGATCGTGCTCCCACCCTAGCGGACGCTCCATCAAGCGGTTGGCGACCGCTCGAGACGGAGGCCAATGGCATGGCCAATATCAGTCGTGCGATGCCCCACGATGCGACACCGGCCCTGACGCTGGCTTGGCTGAAGCTGACGATCAACGCCGCTACGGCTGGAGAGAGGGTCATGGATCTAGGTTTTTCCACTCGTGCATGGCTCTTCCTCAACGGAAGGCAGGTCTATGCCGGCGAAAATCTCTATTATCCGGAAGGAAAGAGACTGACACCGGAAGGCCGGTTCGCTCCCGACAACGCCAAGGTAAAACTGGTGCTGCACAAAGGCACGAACGAGCTTGTCCTCGCCATCGATAACGCGTGGCGAACCTCGACCGGGCCGATCAAGCCAACGCCTTATGGTTGGGCCGGAATGGCTCGCTTCGAGCAACCAGAAGGCTTAGCTCTTCAACCGTGAAAGCTGCTCAATTCGCCGAGAAGGTCGCTTCAAACCAGCTGACGAAAGCGCGGGCCTTGGCGGTCGGCAGTCTCCCAGTCGGAAAGAGGGCCCACAAGTCTGCGTTGGGAAGCTCCCAATCGGGTAGCACCGGAATCACGCTCCCGTTCGCAAGCTCTGGTTGCATCACCCATCGCGAGCTGATCGCGAGGCCAAAGCCGGCAATTACTGCCTCCCGAACACCCTCGGCCGCACTGAATGAAAGCCGGGTGGGTACACGCACTGACGTATCCTCACCTGCACGACGAAAGCGCCATTCCTCCGCGATCAGCCCGCGAGTGTAGACCAGCGCGGCGTGGTCACGCAGGTCAGCTGGCGTCGAGGGAGTGCCCATCCGCGCGAGGTACGCAGGGCTCGCGACGACCAATCGCTCGCACGTGGCCAATTTTCGCGCGGTCAGGCTCGAATCCATTAGCTCTCCCCCACGCAGCGCCACGTCGATGTTCTCCCCCATCAAATCAACAAAGCGATCGTCTAGGACGAAATCGACCCGAAGATCTGGATGCGCGTCGAGGAAACCGCCGATCTTTGGAATGACATGCAGTCTCGCGAAGGTGACGGGCGCACTGACGCGCAGCCGGCCGTCGAGCCCCTTGCCTAGTCCGCGGGCGGCGGTCTCAGCCTCATCGGCTTCCGCGAGAGTGCGTCGCGCCCGTTCGTAGAAAGCCTGGCCAGCTTCGGTTGTGTGAAGTTGGCGCGTCGAACGGACCAGAAGCCGCACCTGGAGACGATCTTCCAGTGCGGCAATTAATTTCGACACATTGGGCTGACCGATCTGCAGGTCGCGCGCGGCGGCTGAGAAGGAACCGGTTTCAACGACACGGACAAATACTTCCATCGCATGCAATCGATCCATCGCCGCGCCGCCTATTCTATATCGGAATAGATCATATTGCCCTTAGCGCTCTACTGCAATTATCTAGAATAGCCCAATTGGACGTCACGCCAGCGATGGTGCTGAACCGGCAGGGAGAAGCTCAATGAACTTTCAGGAAACTTTTGCGATGATCGCGCGATCCGGCTTGCCGCTGCAAGGCAAGCTCGACGCGTTCGAGGTCGAATTCGATACTCGCCTCGCACCCCCGGCGGTAGTCGAAGCCTTGCATCGCTCAGTCGATGAACTGATCGCGTCCGGTGCGCCGATTCGCGCACTGAAGGTCGGCGACGTCGCACCGGAGTTCAGCCTCCCTGACCCGGACGGCAACCCGGTCTCTTCCAAAAGCCTCTTGGCCAGCGGGCCGCTGGTGGTCACCTTCTATCGCGGCATTTGGTGTCCGTTCTGCAACTATGACCTGACCGCGCTTGAAGAAAGTCGCTTGGAGATCGAGGCGCGTGGTGCCAGCCTCGTCGCAATTTCGCAGCAGACGGCGCCCAATAGCCGCAAATCGCAGCGCCAGAACGGGCTCGGCTTCCCGATTCTGGGCGATCATGGCGGTGAGGTCGCCGCAAGGTTCAACGTTCGCTGGACATTGCCTGACTATGCGCGTGTCGCGCACAAGACGCTCGGCGCCGACCTGGCGCAGTTCAACGGCGAGGACAGCTGGACCCTGCCGATGCCTGCGCGATACGTCATCGCGCAGGACGGAACGATCGTCTACGCAGAAGTGAACGCCGATTACACGCGGCGCCCCGAGCCATCGGCGGTCTTTCCGGTCCTGGAACAGCTGGCGCGTAAGCGGGCCGCCTGACGCCTCTTTACCGTTGCTCAGCCTCTACTTCGGTGCCTTGGAGCACCAGAGGTTGGCTACGCCAAGGAACTCAGCTGGTGATGTCAAGCCAACTTAGTACTGCGCGCACGATTGCGTACGCACGCCCAACAAAAGGAATAATGAAATGGCCAAGTTTGCGTTACTCGTTGAGATGAAGGCCAAGCCAGGAAAAGAAGCCGAGGTCGAGGCATTTCTCGCAAAGGAGGCGTCGCTGGTGAAAGGCGAGCCTGGCACCCTGACTTGGCACGCCGCAAAGATCGAAGGCGAACCGGGGGTCTATCGGGTATTCGACACGTTCGGAGACGAAACTGCCCGCGAAGCCCATCTGAACGGTGAAGCCGGACAGGAGTTCGTCGACAAGGCGGGCGAGCTGTTTTTAAAGGCCAAAATTAGTCGCCTGCAGGTGGTCGCACACAAGTAATGCCGTACGTCGGCTCTTGATTTACCAAATCTCGAACAACTTGGGCGGTTTGGCGTAACGGAGACGCCGACCGCTCATCTTCAAGAGCAAAATTCCTTGGAAAGACATCCAGTGGAAGTTCGCCATCTCTGAATTATAACTGAGAAACTGCCGACATCGCTGCAAAGGACTTTTATGATCTCTCGTCTTGCCGTCTGCGCGATCTTGATCGCGTCAATCGCCGGTGTGGCTATGGGGCGGGAGCTGCCACCGCCTCCAGTATTGACCGAGAGTCCCTGGAACGGCGACTGGATCCTCAGCCCGACGCGCAATACCCCGGAGATCAAGGAGGCCGCAGCGGACGGCTACCGCTTTCACCTACAGCCGGACGGTCGCATCCGCTGGGAAATCCCATCCCTTCACGAGGTGGTGGAGGGCCGGATGGATGGACAGGCTATGGCTATTCGGCGTCTCAAGCCAACAACTCTAACCCTGGCGGTTTCGGCACAAGGTCCTCGCGTCCTCATTTATCACTTAGTCAGAAATGGAAAGCCCGAAGGCGATGGGCGGATGACGTTGGTGGACCAGGGCAAGGCTTGGGTAGATATATCCCAGCCCGCCGGACGGCCCGATCTTGCTGGCGCAGTAATCTATGTGCGACCCGACGCGACGAGCCACTAGGCGCGGCTTTGTAGTTAGGAACACGACCCGGCCCAGCAGATGACAAACTCTGCTGGGCCTCAACGCCGGCGGGATGTTTATGCGATACCGCGAAGTCGGCGGACAAAGTCGGCCACGCCCGGAGCGATGACCTCCGGGGCCTCCTCAGGAATATAATGGTTCCGGCCACCGGAATTTCCTCCTGGTTGGCGAAGGTCCAGCAAAAAGCGACTTGGTCCGGATTGCTATCGAGGATGCCGGGCGCTGCATTAAAATCAAGCTTGGGCACCGGGCTTTTAGCCAACCATCGCGAATAAGCCATGACCGCCTCCACCACGTCCGCCGGTTCGCCTGAAATGGGAAACTGGCGCGGCTAGCTCAACTTCGGCCGCCGGTTCTCGCCCGGGATCAGGAAGGGGCGGCGATACTCCGCTTTGACCGCGTCGGACAGCGGACGCTCAATGCTTCCGAAAAGAACCTGCTCGACAAAGGCATTTTGCTGCAGGACCATCGTGTCGCCAGCGGACGACCGCATTGCCTCGAACGCAGGCCGCATGGATTCGTTGAAGTCGCTCCAATCGAGCGGCATCACGATCGACTCCATATAGGCGATGCCCTGCACTCGGTCGGACTGCTTGCTCGCATAGTCGAAGGCGAGCGCCGAGCCCCAATCGTGGACAACGAAGATGAGGTTGTGGCCAAGATTGCACCGCTCGTGGACGATTTGGAGGCTCGCCGGTTCGTGCAGGACCCCCGTGGCCGCTGCAACAGCGCTCGTGGAGCGCCGTTTCTGCGACGCGATCGACGCAGGAGAAGTCCCGCCTGACCTTCCCGTTGCCGCGCGCGCGATCCAAGTTCTCGACCTTGGCCGCGGTCTGACGATGCGTGCGCATTTGGGCACGCTGCGCGAAATGCTCCTGAAGGACGCCGAGCAAGCGGCGGACCTGATGCTTCTCCCAATGCGTGAGAGGGCCATGGCAGACAGCCGAAACGGAATATGAGTGAGCGACCGGTTTCGCGAAGCGGCAAGGGTTACATGAGTGGCCGCATTTAGGTCTCACTTCCGTCCAGCGGTCCGGTGGGGCGAACCAAGTTCGCCGCCAGCGCATGGATTGCCTATTGAAAGCCGGACTTTGGATCTTCGCGACGAAGCTTCAGCTTTGACGAGGTCCACTTTCGCTATCTGGTCGTGTATAAGCCACCAGTCTGCAATCAACCTCAATCCGAAATGCGGAACGGGTGAACGAACGGCTGTTTCTGAAAAGCGGCCGCGACTCGCCGAGCGTCCAACTTTCAGTCCTCTCATTGTAAGTCTCTGCGGGCGGCGTGCCTCACGCCGCCCGCAGCACCGGCATTTAAGTCGCCGATTGCAACGGAACGTGCGAACGCCGGGCGCGGATCGCAAGGCCAGTGGCGGTGAAACCAATGATCAACATTCCCCAAGTGGCGGGCTCGGGAACGGCGAGCACGCTCTCGCCGATGGTGAGTGACGCGGTCGGTGGGCCGCCCAGGAAACGTATGTCGCCCGTGCCAACGAATGTCCCCCTCGCGTGGGCGAACTTTCCGCTTCCTCCAGTGACAAGGAAGCTCTGCACGTTCTCGATTACGCTGGCGACGCCCGAGTTCGACAGGACCCCGGAATAGGTCCCGAACAACGAACCGCCGCCGGTGAAGCTGTAGGTAAAACGGCCATCGTAGTAGGGCGTGTCGGCTGCGCCCACAGCGATCGGAGGACCGCTATCGAGACAGTGGGACTGGATTGAGGTGAAGGCGCCGAGGGTCGACAAGCCGGTCGCATAGAAGGGACTGTGGTTGCCGATAGTGACCGTCAGCGAGGGACAGCGGCCACCGGGTGCGGCCGGCGCATTCGTGTTGGCGAAGCTGCCGCTGAACATCAGGGTGCCCGCCGACAGCGGCGATGCAATCGCCACGGCTACGGTTGCGAGAAGGACAGGAATCTTCACGATGGGTTCTCCGGTGACACGGGGCAGCTGCCCGCGCTTCTCGGTTGCCTCGACGGTGGCCGAGGCGATAGGACGCCTTGGCGACTTTTTGCCGACTTTTTGCCGACCATCAGGGAGAAGCCGACGGCGATGATCGATCTGGCCCGCTCTGCTGATTTCGCGCTCGGCCCGATCGCGGTGCGACCGTCGTCGCGTGAGCTAGTAGGAGCTGCCGGCGCGGTCATGGTCGAGCCGAAGGTGATGCGGGTGTTGGTCGCACTATCTCAAGCCGAGGGCCGCGTCGTGCCACGTGACGACCTCGTCAATAGCTGCTGGGATGGCCGCATCGTGGGGGACGACGCGGTCAATCGCGTCATCGGCAAGCTGCGCCGCGTCGCGGAGGAGGTCGCCGGCGGAGCCTTCAGGATCGAAACCGTCGCCCGCACCGGCCACCGCCTGATCTGCGAGCAGCAAAAAATACCCGAGGCCGTCGCAAAGGCACATCCCGCTGCGCATCGGCGCCGGATAAGGCTGCCGGTGATGGGCGCCGCAGTGCTCCTGGTGGTTTGCACGTTCGCGTGGTTTTACGCCGATCGCCCCAAACCAGCCGCAGCTGTCGTCCATCAGGGTCTGCCCGCCGCGGTCACCGACCTCGAGACGCGCGGCCTCGCATCGATGTTCGAGAACGCGCCCGATCGGACGGCAGAGGGCGTCGACTACCTGCGCCAGGCGACGGTGCTTGCACCACGCGCGGCACCGGTCTGGGGGTCGCTGGCGATGAGCTACGTCCTCAGCCTCGGCTGGGCACCTCCAGAGGAGCGCGCCGCGGTCGTCGCAAGGGTGCGGAGCGCCGCGAATCGTGCTCTCGGGCTCGATCCGCGTGAAGCTCGGTCGGCGGCGGCGCTGGTGAGTGTTCAGCCGACATTTGGCCAATGGTCGGCGAAGGACGCGGCGCTTGGCGCTGCTGGATCACGAGCATATCCCGACTTCGGTCCGCTTGCCTATCAACGGGTACAGTTTCTGATGGCAACCGGCCAGAACCGCGCGGCGCTTGCGGCGATGCGTCCGATCATTGCAACATCGCCACTGGTTCCGTGGGTGCGGGCTGCATACATCGACCTTGTCGCTGCAAACGGTCGGCTGGAGGATGCCGATCGGGCTGCAGAGGAGGCAGGTCGGATCTGGCCACGGGATCGACTGATCTGGTTCACGCGGTTCGACCTCGCGATGTTCAATGGGCAACCCGAAAAGGCGCTGGCGCTGGCGGCTGACCGGTCGGGCTGGCCGAAGCAGACGAGTGCCGACGAAATCGAGCTCGCGGTGAAGACCGCGAAGGCATTACAGAGGCGCGGCGACGACACGGCTCGTCTGTTGCAGACCCTCGTAACTTTTGCCCCGCACGGGCAGGCTGAGGCCGAGCGCGCGATTCGAGCAGCCGCCGCGTTGGGTCGACCGGATCTCGCGCTCGCCGTGGCGCGGAGCTTATTGACACACCGGCTCCTGGCCAATCCGCGCCGGACGGTCATCCCGTATATTGGTTTGCCGGCAAACACGGAGGTGCCGACTGCAACCCTATTTTTGTCACCCGCCATTTCTTTAGCGCCCCAGCCAGGATTTCTTGATCTGATGCGGGACGTCGGACTTGTCGCGTACTGGCACCATGCTCGTCCGCCGGATTTCTGCTTCGACGAGCCATTGCGTACCTTGTGTCGGCGGGCGGGCGTGTAGCCGCCTGACGAAACCACTGGAGGCAGTCGAAAAGCTCATAGCAATCATCGCGAGATGAAGATGAAGAGGGAACTGCTACGAGTAGCGGTTTGAGCCATCTGAATGGTTCGAATTAGGTCTTCTCGCCGCACAGAGGTGGCTAAACAAAGGTCCGCTTAATTGCGTTGGACGCCCGAAAGCGGATGAACCGCTTACGGCCCCCTCGCTGTCGCCGGGAGGGAGCCGCGGGAGCGACGACGGAGTGAGGAGCGGACGGCCAGGTTTCCAGCACGATAAGAATGTTGCGGCACTGGCCGTTAGATTGTCCGCGACGGAGGTGGAAAGGGCGCCCTGAGTGTCAGGTTACGGGCTTCTGCTGCCGAAAGCCGCGGCTCAATTTGCCTAATAGAAAGTCTCTGCTTCACGCATTAATCGTCGCAAATCCGCCGCATTTGGTGTGATAGTGGTTCGTGCATGAACTATTTCATGCTGGCAATTGCTATTTTCGCGGAAGTTTGCGCTACGACTGCTATGAAGCAGTCGTATAGTTTCACTCGTATGCCGTGGGTATTTATCACTGTTATCGGCTATGGTATTGCCTTCTACTTCTTGTCGCTGACACTTAGGACGATTCCAACCGGGACTGCATACGCTATCTGATCAGGCGTCGGCATCGTCCTGATTTCTGTCGCTGCATGGATATTTCATGGTCAGAAGCTCGATGCTGCTACTTTAATTGGAATGGGCCTGATCATTGCTGGCGTCATTGTAATTAACGCTTTTTCTAACGCATCTGCGCACTGCAAGCTGGCGGCTTACTCGTATCTTAAGTCTGCCGACGGCGGATGCGGCCGCCCCACGCTGTCTTCCAACCAGATTAACAAATAGCTGAAGTGGCGAAAAAGGTAAGGGCGGTGGGATGGTTAAGTGTGGATCTCTGGGCATCTACGTATAGTCGAACAAAGCTCTGCTTACCGCGTCCGGTCTCCCGAAAATGATCAGGCATCTAAATCCCCGTAGAGGCATGAAGCGCGCCTGGACAATCATCAGGCTGGCATCCAGCTCCGTTCGAACGCGGCCACCCAGTTACTCCCCAAGATCTTTTCGATCACGCGAGCCGATATACCCTTAGCTGTGAGCGCGTCTGCGATCACCTCCGCACGACGCGACGTGTTCATCCCGATAACAAAGGGCGGACGCTCCTCCCCGGGAGCACCGATACCGCGCGCCTTACGATCGGCGACGACATGCAGATAGCCGCGCATATTTTCAGGTGAGGTGTCGAAGCCCGCGAACATTGCATCGCTACCGATACCAACGTGATCCTCGCCGCACACATTCAGCGCGTGAAGCAGGTGGACGATATAGTCGGTAACCGTTGGCTGACGGTCGAGTGGTGCCAGAAAGGGCAGGTCATAGATGCCAACGACGCCACCTTTTTCGGCAACGCCGCGCAAAAGTTCGTCGGGCTTGTTGCGTGGATGAGGATTAACCGCGGCGCAGCCGGCATGCGATATAATCGGAGATGACCGCGAAGCCGCGAGAACATCCATCGTCGTCCTGGCATCAGAATGGCTCAGGTCGATCGTGACGCCCAGCTTGTTCATCCGATCGACCGCGCTGCGACCGAGCTCGGTCAGCCCGGTGCTGGAGACTGCCGGCGTCATCGCGCCCGAGGCAAATACCGACGCCTGATTGTAGCTCAGCTGCATGACCCGCACGCCAAGCGCGCGGAAATGGTCGATGCTGGCGACCTTGCCATCAAGCTGTCCGACGTTTTCGAAGGAGAAGATGATGCCGAGCTTGCCCAACTCCTTGCAGCGACGGATGTCCGCCACTTCCTGAATCTGTGCTAGAAGCGCACCATTGCTGGCGATCGCCGATCTGAAGTCGCGGATCATCTCGTTAGCGCCGTCGAAGGTGTCCGACCCGTCGACATCCGCCTTCACGGCGGTAAGTCCCGAACTCTGGATGGCGATCACGGCTTCGGCTGATAGCGCGCCGACCCCTTCGATCGGCGGCACGAGATTACCGTCGATCACGACCGCCCTGTTATAAAGGTCCGCAGTGTTGGCCCGCGGATGGGAGAGAGCGGGTTCGGCTAATCCAGCGATGCCGATGGCCACGAATGTTCGGCGGTCGATCATGCTGTTCCCACTTCCACTTGAGCAGCCATGGGCGTCGGCAGGACTCCGGGCAAACGATCATTTCGATGGTGAGATGCGAGCCGGTTGCGACAGGCGCCGGTGCTGAAGCGATCGCCGGAAGCGCGGTGCAATCGAATGAACAGATGTGGGAATTTAACTACGGTGTCCAGACGACGTCATGGCTGCTGGTTCGCCCCGGCATCCAGTATGTCATCCGTCCCGGGGGCTTCTCCAATCGACCCGACGCAGCCGTCTTTGCAGGGCATTTACAAGCGGTGTTCTAACCGCTCGCGCCGCTTATAGGCGCACTTCTGCTGAGTGACGAACGACCGGTGGGCCCTGTTAGCGACCGAAGCTGCCAGGCCGCTTCCGGTACCATTCTGGCCAGAAACAAGCGCATGCATGAATGTCCAATCTTAGGAAGCGCTTTAACACTCGCGGATGTCGAATTGCGTGCCCTGTTTGAGAAGGTTCCAAGATGTGGGAGAGAAAAGGGCTCGACATTGGGTGCTGGCAATCAGAGATCGCGACGGCTTCAATAATTCAGTCACTTGAAGACTGGAGGCGGCGAGACTGTAATGCCATTGCCACTACACCTCCGTCATCGTCCAGACTGTTCAAAATGTCTTGCGAATGCCGCCAAAGAAGCCTCGGCGCTGACCGAACTGGGGAGCACCGACGCCGACGCCCGAGCCGTCGCGGATCGCGTAGCTCTTGTCGCCGACATTGATGACATCGAACCGGACAGACAGGCCCTTGAGCACGCCTGGACCGTCGATCACCTGCTCAATGCCCAAATTGACCTGGACGTACGAAGGCAGCTTCCCGCCGTTCGGCACTATGCCCGCCGGGTCGTCGGCGCGCAGGCCGTCTCCATAAATGAAGTCGGCGGTCGGCGTAAGATGACCGATGCCGTCGTCAAACGCGTACGAAGCGCCCCCAGACGCCGTCCATCGTTGCGAATGATCGGTGTTGATCGGATAGGTAGCGATAAAGGCCAGCTCGTCGGGCGCGAAGAAGAACTGGCTCGAGACGATTTTGCGACCCTTCTCCTGCCCGCGGGTGGCATTGCCGTAGAGCGAGAGCGGTCCATTTTTGTACGCCGTCGTCAGCTCGATGCCCCATGCCCAGCCGCGCTCGTAGTTGAATGGCGACAACACGACCGCTTCGCCAAACTGCCCTTCGTCGAGCAGGTTGCGCTTGATCTTGTAGTAGCCGTCCAATCCGACCGTCAGGCCCGGCAGGACGGTGTGGACGACGCCGGCATCGAAGTAGTGCTCGCGCTCGGCTTTGACGGCGTCGGCGGTCTGGATCTCGGATTGTTTGGTCGTGCCGTTGAAGATCGCGACAGTCGATGTCCCGATCAGTTCCTGTGGCGGGGGCGTAAAATCTCGTGCGTAACCGGCGTGGAATGTCGTTCCCTTGCTCGGCTCATAGACGAGGTTGATCCGCGGGCTGAGCTGGTTTTCGGTGGTGAAGGCGTGGACCGCGTCGAATCGCGCCCCGACATTGAGCGTGAGCTGAGGAGTGATCGACCATTCGTCCTGGAGGTAGACTCCGTAAAGCTGACCAGTCTTCCGATCCGGCACGGTGACTGGGAAGGGCACGTCGCTCGTCTGATTGCCGTCGCCATCGGTCGATAGCACCAGGGACGTGACGCTCGACCGCGTGCGCTCGTTCTGGAAAAAGAAGCCGCCGCGTAGCGTGTGACGGTCGGACAGCTTGTAGCTGGCGTCGGTTTGGACACCATAGGCAAGGCTCGACAGCCGCGAGCGGTCGGAGAAACCATTGAAGATGATGTCGCCGTTCGATGGATCGGGGGTGAAGGTTGTCCTCGAATAGCGCGCGAACGGCGCGACCTGAACTGATAAGGCGTCAGCCGAGTACTGATACGCCAGCACGCCGTAATAGGTATATTCGTGCTGGTTCTGGTTCAGCAACGACGAATTGAAGTCCGATACGCGATTGACCGTGAAGGCGGGGTCCTGCCCCGGGTTGTTGGGGATCTGGAAGCGGCTGGTCGCGGCACCACCAAAGGCGCTCAATCGACTGGTCTCCGACAGGATCTGAGAGACATAGGCAAAGCCGCGGAACTGGTCGGTGCGATCGTGGATCGCGTCGCGAGTCGAGGTCGGGTTCTCGATTCCGAGGTCGTTCTTGAGATAGCTGGCGCTGGCGAAATAATTAAAGCCCCCGCTCGACCCCTTGATTGAAGCGCTCGGCTCGATCGTGCCGCGGCTACCGCCATAGAAGCCCACATCACCGCCATTGTCGAAAGCGCCGGTCTGCGTCGTAATATTGATCACGCCCGACGTCCGATAGCCATATTGTGCCGGCAAAGTGCCAGTCAGCAGCGAGATCGAATCGGCGAGCCTGATATCGATCGTCTGGCCGAAGCCGGTGATGCTCTCGGGAACGATGACGCCGTTGATGCGGTATTGGACGTTAGCGTGTTCGTTGCGAACGTGCAGCTGGCCGTAACTATCCTGCACGACGCCGGGTGCCTGGAGAAGCAGACTAGTCAGGCTGCGATCCTGTCCCTGCGGCTGCGTAACGATGGCTGCGCGGTCGAACGTGTACTTGCTCGCGCCCAGGCTCGGTAGGATCGCATCGCGTGCGTTGTCGAGCCGCTTGGCCGTGATGACGATATCACCTGTCGAAGACCCGTCGACCGCTGCAATATCTTCGGCAGCGGCGATTGTTGGCAACACCAGCGAAGCAGCCAGCAGGGAGGCCTTCAGCGCAACAAGATCCATAAAGCAAGCTCCAATGAGACGGTATATCATACCTCGATAGATTTATGCTGCGCCGATAGCAATGACTTTTACAGGGCAAATGGGAGGCGTTTAGGCTGTTACTAGCTGGCTACAGGCAACCCATAGGAAGGCGCCGTGGAACGTGTATCTCTGTCTTGGTCGCCTCTGAGACGAGCAACATCGGTCGCCCTGCCCACGTATCGCTTCCAATCTCGGCAAGCGACGCAGTGGCGGCACGACTTAAGTTTTCAAGCCGGATCAGATCGAGGCGCGACTGAAAAGGCTTGAGACGGGACGCGATTGCGTCGGATGAAAACACGCTGGTGCGAATTCGATCGACACGAGGTTGACCGCCAGCATTTCGAGAAGCGAAGAACCTCGATAGCAGAGTTCGTGTCGTATTTTCCGGATAATAATTTACCTGACTGTAAGATATTCCGACAGTTAGCTGTTCGGATTGGATGTGGATTCCGGGTCCCGGGACGGACGCTGTTTCATAAGTCGTTAAGATTCCGTTTGTATCCGTTATCAGGAAATTGGCACGGCTTTTGCTGATGGCAATGTGGGCATGAGAGCCCGTCTAACAGGGGATACGAAACAAATGCGTTTGGCTCATACACTCGTTGCAACAACACTGCTTGCCGCCGCCGGGACCGCGTCGGCCGCCAATCTCGTGGTCAACGGCTCGTTCGAGTCCACCGACGTCAGCGGCAAGAGCTATTTCGCGTCACACGTCACCGGCTGGTCCGGCGGCAGCAACCTGACCTTCGTCGATTTTCCCGGCACAGCCGACGACGGCAGCTACCTCAGCGTCTACGGCCCGTTCCCGACGACCAGCCCGGTCGGCGGAAATTTCGTCGAGGCCGACGGCGACCCGAGTTATTCGGGTGTGATCTCCCAGTCGATCTCTGGTCTGACCGCGGGCAAATCGTACACCGTCAGCTTCTATCAGGCAGCAGGACAACAGGTCGGCTTTACCGGGCCGACGACCGAGCAATGGTCAGTGTCGCTGGGTGAGTCGACGCAATTGTCGAGCCTATACTCGCTGCCGCAGGGCGCAGTGGGCGGCTGGCAGAAGCAGACGATGACCTTTGTTGCGGGCTCGACCAACGAGCTTTTGTCGTTCCTCGCGGTCGGCACGCCCGGCGGTGCTCCGCCGATCTCGTTTCTCGACGGTGTATCGCTGACGGCGTCGGTTCCCGAGCCGGCGACCTGGGCGCTGATGGTCAGCGGCTTCGGTCTCGTCGGCGGCGTCCTGCGCCGGCGATTGGTTGCCACCACCGCGTAACCCGCGCAATCAAACGCTTTTGCGAAACGAGGGGGCGGCCAACGTATCGGCTGCCCCTTCACGCGTGTATTGGCGCCAGGCTCCAACCAGCCCCGTCCCAGCCAAATCAGGTTTTCGGCTCGGTGGCGAACTCACGTACCCAGTCCTGCCGATGAGATTGTCGGTAATCTAGAGCTTGCGGAGGAGGTGGTCAGCGCAGGTGCACTTTACAGTCGCCAACGTCGCTATGATCTCGATAGCGAGGCGCTACGTCTCGGATTGCTCTGCAGGTGTGTTGGCTTAAACGAATAACGACGGATGGAACGGCAGTACGCTTCGGATATCAGCAGATGCCTTCGCAAGGTCGTCACTGTCATGTTGTCTGACCATTACATTACCGTCGGGCTGTTGCCAGTATCCGGGACCCTCCGACGTCTGCGACGGATTGATCGGCATCACTGTGCCGAAAGCGGGAGCGATCTTGCGGCACATATCCTTCCAGATTGGGCCGAGAGCCGCCTTGTCTCCCCCCAATAGGTAATCAGTTGCCATCTGAAACTCAGGCCGATCATAACGTTCAACCGCCGCCGTCTCGAAGATCCAGATGCCCTGCCCGGCGGTATGATTGAAATACTTAGCAGGCGCGATTCGGAATGAGCGCCGCCCAGCCAAAAAGTGATGCCAGTTTATCCATGTGCCGTAGGCGATCAGCGCGGGCGCGAGCAATTCAGTAATTTCGGAGGCTGCTACCCCGAAGCCTGCTACCGACCCATGAATGGGCATCATCGCGTCGCCGACGATGCCCGCCGCCAACTCGGCTTCTGACAACGCCTTGATCCCTATCTCCATGAGCAGCGCGGCGGCGGCGTCCAGCCACTTTGGAAAGTGTCGCGTCAGCGTCTGGACCGTTACTCCCGTGGCATCTTCTTGCTCGGCGCCTACATAGTCGACGTGAACTGGTGGCAGCTCCAGGTGTCGCAGCATTGGCGGAACGGCGAAAGTTACTGTCTTCCCGAAGGGCAAGCTAAGCTTAATGAAGGGCCGATCGAGGACACGGATCTTGGCGCGGCCGTGAAAGCACAGGGTGGGCTGACCCTTCCACTGATGCCGTTCATCCAATTCCGTAGTCGCGCTTGCTGGATTGAGGTAATTAGGCAGTGCTTTGAGCAATCCCGCGCCAGGCGAAGCGCCTGGGCCCAACGCATGTGGACGAAAAGCAATCCGAAATCGGTTGACATGCACCGGTCCGCATCCAGCTCGAATTGGCTGATCCGTGAAGTCGTTCATCCCGTCATACCCTCGCTAAACATCCCCTTATAACGCGCGCTATGACCCGACGGTGCCGATCGCAGGGTTGCCGCAGAATGCGTATTTGGACGTCTGCAACATAACCACTTTCGGCGGTAAAATGGGTTTTTCCGTCTGCTCGGAGCCGCACCGGAGATAAGCGGTGAGCCCCGGGGCGATATCGAAGTGAGACCGCCATAGACGACTGTCTTGTTGCGACGGACGAAGTCGATAAAACTGCTGCTCCGCTCGTGCGCCACGATACCGATGGGGTTGAAAACTCCGGGACCGGGACGCTTGCTGTTGCTGGCGGCATCAGTCGGGTCAGTCGAGCTTGAGCCGGAAGCCGCCCGCCGCCGTCAGAGGCTTGCCGTAGAGCGCGGCCGTGAAGCCGTCATTGGTGCCGATGTAGCGCCTGTCGAACAGGTTCTCGACCTGGACGAACCCGTCAAGGCCCCGCCTCAGCGTGACGCTGGCGGTAAGGTCGGCGACGAAGTGCGCGTCGGTCCGGTAGATCGCGTCGGGATCGCCGTTGGTGCGCGACACATAGTGCACGCGCGGAGAGACCTTGATGCCACAGGGGCCGGTCCAGTCGACGCCGACGCTAATCCGATGTTTTGGTATCCCTGGCTGCTGGACGCCGATGTTGGCCTGATCCTCGGTGTTCCGGGTGACGACCGAGTCCGCGTAGGTATAGGCGAGCGTCGCTTCGATCGCCGGCGCGGGACGCCACGTCAGTTCCGCCTCGACGCCGCGGCTGCGCGCCGTGCCGGCGTTGATGAGCCGGGCACCGATGTCGAACCCGGCCGGCAGCGTGGCGGGATCGAGATAGCGATAGGTGATGAAATCGGAGATGCGGCTGATGTACGCCGTTGCCTGGAAGCGGATCGAACCGTGGTTGAAGTCGAAGCCGGCTTCGGCGCCCTCGAGCGTCTCGGGCTTCAACGCGGCATTGCTGTACAGGATGTAGCCCGGAACGGACGCGCCCCGGTACAGATTGTCGAGGGTCGGCGCGCGAAAGGCCCGGTAGGCGGCGCCCCGCAAGGCAAAGCCGGCTGGCAGTTCGTAACGGATCGACAAGCGAGGATCGACATCACTGTCGTGGCGCCCGCCGAGATTGCCGCCAAGCCCCCCCGGCGTGTCATCGACGCCATGATAACTGTAAAAATCCTGGTAGCGAAGGCTGAAAAGCAGTTGCAGTCGGTCGAATGGCCGCACGTCGGCCTGGACGAAGCCGCCGAGAAAGCGCTGGTCGCCTGAGCCAGAGTCGGTGCGGATGCGCGCGCCGGCGGCGTCGAAGATGCCGGCGTCGTCGCTGCCTCGGATGCCGTGATAATCCGCGCCTGCCGACAGCGAGCGCAGCCAGCCGGTAAAAGTTTCGGTCCAGATAAGCGACGCACCCCAGTCGTTGGCACGGGTGTGATGGCTGTTCTGGATATATTCCGCGTCGTTCGGCCCGGCGCCGTCGGGCGTGCCGGTGTTGTTCGTGACGAACCGCTCGTTGATGTGGAAGACGGTCAGGTCGACCGAACCCATGTCTGCTGGCTGCCAGCTTAGCGTACCGGTGTAGCGCCAGTTCCGCTGTTCGTTGGTGTTGAGGTGGGTGAGGAAATTCTGGTCGTTCTCGTAATAGCTGACCCGTGCCCGGGCGCTGAGGTTCAGTGTCAGGTCCGCGTTTCCCGATGCGGCAAGAGTGTGCGCCGTAAACGAGGTTGGCACGGTGATGGCCCCGCGAGCGCTTTCCACCTGTTCGACATGGCCATCGCTGTGATTGATGCCGGCGTCGATGCCGATGCCAAAGCCGTTGCCCGTATAGGCGGCGTGCCCGTCCAACCGGTAGGTTCCGCGGCTGCCGCCGACCGCGTCCACCTCGAGTTCGGTCTTGTCGATCGGCTTGGTCAGAATGTTTATGACTCCCCCCATGGCGTAGTTGCCCCACAGCGTGGCACCGCCGCCGCGGACGACCTCCACGCGGTCGATCGTCTCCAGCGGCACCTCGGTCCACTGGACGTAGCCGAAGAAAGCATCGTTGAGCGGCATGCCGTCGAGCAGGACGAGCGAACGAATACTGCTCAAGCCGCGCATCGAGACGATGGTGTTCGTCGGATGCTGTTCGTTGGTGCTGGCGATCGGCAGGTCGACCGAGGGGATGCGTCGCAGCACGTCGTCGATCGTTTGCGCCGGCGTGCCCTCGATCTGGTCGCTGGTGACGATGCTCACGCTGGCCGGGACGTCAGCGAGCAGGACTTGGGATCGGGTGGCCGTGACCACGATATCGGAGGTCGACAGCGCTGCCTCGTCGGCGGCGACCGACGCAGAAAACACGAGGCAGGGCATGACGGCCCCTGCCAGCAGGGTGTAACGGACCATGACAATACCTTTGACCGGCCATGACGCTTCGGCGTCTGGCCGCTGATTTGGGTGCCCCGGGATCGGGACGCGTCAGTCGGTCAAAGAGTGGCCGGTGGTCCTGTCGGCGGCGGCCGCAGATAGGTGTGGTTGGACAGTGCCGGCAGAAGGGTAGGGGCGAGCCCGATCGCCATGATAAAGGCGATAAGCGCAACGATCAGGATGGGATCGACCGCGCCGAGCGCATGAGCGGACAGGCCCGAGAAGGCGCACGGCATCTCGGCCTTCCCGTGATCCGGCTTGCCGTGGCCTGGCACGTTGGCGTGCATCACCGGCATATCCATAGTCATCGTCTGCGAAGCGACACCCGAGCAGATCGTGATCGTGATCCGACCTTGGTCGCTTGCGATCATGTAGCCCGACGGTACCAACAGCTTGGTCAGCAGCGTCACGGCGAGAATCAACCCGGCGATGTAGCGTCGTGTGAGGCAGCGGCGGATGACGAACACAAGCGGCCAGTAGCGCAGCCGGTCGCCGCTGTCATCGTGTTCCCCGACCGACCAACAGGCGGCCTTGTCGTTACGCAACGGCTCGCTGTTAGCACTGCGCTATCGGGTCTGAAGCTGTTCATGCACAGCGACCCGCCAACCCGAGAGTGAGAATATGAAAAGCGACCGCTTTGAGAGGCCGTTTCAGCGCGCTGCGTCCGATGCTGGGGCTTTTTGGCGGACGAATGGGACTGAATAAAGGTGCGCTTACAGCAACCGGTCGCCCAGTAGCGGTCAGGCACCTAGCGGCCCCGACCCAATAAATCATGCATGGCGAGATTAGAAACGCACTGTCGCCGACAGGCGCAGCTGACGCGGCTCGATTGGCTTGACGTGACGGTCGGCGAATCCCGCCAAGGGCTCGCCCATAAGGCGTGAGACGTAATAATATTCGATCTCATAGTCATGCGCGTCGAGTGCATTGATCAGGTCGGCGGCAAGCGTGATCCGCCCCAGGTCGTAGCCCAGCCGCGCGTTGACTACTGTCAGCGGCCGGGCGCGGACGCTGTTGTCTTCGATGATCGGATACGGCCCGAAGTGGCGCAGGCGGATTGCCGCCGACGCTTTCCGATAATGACCGACCACGCCGGCCGAAATCACGCTTTCAAGCGCGTTGACGATGTGATCCTGACCCGGCGGCAAGTCAGTCGAGCGGGCGTATGACCGGGTATACTGGCCATCGACGGTCAGCCAATCGGCGGGCTTGTAGAACGCGCTCAGCTCGTAACCGTGTCGCTGCGAGGGGCCATTGGGACTGGTTTCGCCCTGATCGCCGTCATATTGCAGTTCCGAATTGAGGTGGAGCGACCAGTAGGTTGCGGTCAACGTCAGGCCGTCGACCGGGCGAGCGCGGACGCCGGCTTCGTAGCCGCGCGCCTTGACCAGCGCATCGACCTTGCCGGCGGGCGAGCCGTCCTGCGGATTGATGGTGATCGTCGTGCCGCGGCCATCGTTAGAATGAAAACCCTCTCCGTAGTTGGCGTAGAATTCTAGCTGCTTTATCGGCGTCCAGGCGATCGCCGCTTTGGGGCTGACGATCCCTGCGGTCGCGTGCCCCGAGTTCGCCGCGATGCTCGAATTGACCTGGAATGCATAGCCGTCGCCGCGCAGGCCAAGTATGACGCGAACGGTCGGCAGCGGGTGGATCGTCGCTTCGGCGAACGCACCGAGCGATTCCTCGTCGACGCGGTCTTGCCGCACGGTTGAACGGATCTGTCCAAATTCCGTATGATACAGCCCGACCGGGGCTATCAGGTCGTTGCGGGTGTCCGCACCGACCAGCAGTTCCACCGGGACGATGGCATCGAAGGCGAAGCGCTTATCCACCTTTCCACCGAGAACAAAGCGGCTGTCCCGCTGCTCGAACTCGTCACCGTGGATGGGATCGTCGAGAAAATAGGTGAAGTTCGAGATCAGCTTAAACTTATAATAATGCGCGTAGGCGACGGCTGTGATCGGCGTCGCGCCATCTTGGATCCAGTTTACGTTTGCGCCGATGCGGGTGGTTTTGCCGCCTAGATAAGGGTCAAGATAGCCGAGCCGCCCGATCAAACCAGAATCGATCGCGCGTTCGGGTACCTGCTCGGCCGAGCGGAAGTCGACGTGGTAGGCGTCGAAGCTCGCGCGTAGCACGCCGCCTCCGAGCGGCCCGGTCCACTTCGTCAGGATGTTGAACGCCTTGAGGTTGCCGGGAATGTCATAGGGGCCGTTGTCGTAGCGAAACTCGCCACCAATGAAGAGATCGCCGACGCCCAGTTTGCCAGAGCCGCCGGCAAGCAGGCGCAGGTAATCGCCGTCGATACTGCCTGTGCCAGTGACGAACGGAGCCGCGGTGTCGATCGTCTTGAACTTCGCGGAGCCGGCGGTGAGGAAGTCGCCGACGTCGGCGCGGTACGGTCCCTTAGCGTAGTCGATTGCGTCGACGAACTCGGGGATGATGAAGTTGATGTCGGTGAAGCCCTGGCCATGGGCGTGGGTCCGCATGTTGACCGGCACGCCGTCACTAAACTGAGCGAAGTCGGTGCCGTGGTCGAGGTTGAAGCCGCGCAGGAAGTACTGGTTGGCCTTGCCGCCGCCGGAATGCTGGGTGGCGATGAAACCGGGGATGACTTCGAGCAACTCGCCGATCCGCTGAATCGGGCGATCCTCAAGATCGACTTTGCCGATGGTACCTTCAGACGATGACTCGGCGATCCCAATGAGGTTTGCCGCGCGACCGGTAACAATGATCTCGGCTGCCGGAGTGTCGGCGCTCGATGCCGTCTCGGCAGCTGCAGCACCCGAAATCGCTATTGCCATCAACGCCGTCGTACTCAACCAGCGGTTCATCATCGCCCCCGTATGCAGTTTTGCTCGAACGTGAATACGTTGAGCATGTACGCAGGCGTCCTTTCGGGCGACGCACCAACACCCTAATATCGGTGCGCGGCGAGGCGACCGGCTATTACGGCTCAGCCGTCGGGAAGGATGACGATGCAGCGCGTAACGATCTCGATCGACGACGACCTGGCAGCGCGGTTCGATGCGGCAGTACGGGACCGGGCGTACGCAAGCCGGTCCGAGGCGGTCCGCGATCTAGTGCGTCGTGCGGTCGATGATGTTCGGCGAACGTCGGCAGGCACCTGTGTGGCAAGCCTCAACTATGTCTATGATCACCGAACTCGCGCGCTTGCGGCACGCCTGCTCGACCTGCAGCATGCCCATCATACATTGGTGATCGCCGTCACACACGTCGTACTCGATCACGATTCAAGCCTTGAAACAGTGCTCTTGCGCGGGCTGACAACCGAGGTTGAGGCCTTCGCCGACCGGGTTACTGCTGAGCGCGGAGTTCGGTTCGGCGCGGTCAACATCGTCGGCGTCGAGACCAATGATCATCACGCAGAGCCAGCGCCGCACCGTCATCATGGCCACAATCACGCG
Source organism: Polymorphobacter sp. PAMC 29334 (assembly GCF_019431245.1). NCBI lineage: Bacteria > Pseudomonadati > Pseudomonadota > Alphaproteobacteria > Sphingomonadales > Sphingosinicellaceae > Polymorphobacter > Polymorphobacter sp. PAMC 29334. Next base: position 2,031,346 of record NZ_CP080243.1, read on the forward strand.
TCACCGCATCCGGGATGAAAACTGAGGCTGTCACTGCCGCAGTATATTGTGCAGCGAACGACAGTTATTCCGGTAACGGCATCCGATAGCGACCAAGCGGCTATCAGCACCAATACAGTGCAGCGACTAGTAAATTGACCATTGGTGGTGCATCGCTTGGCTCTGCGACAATTCGCTGGTGCGTTGCTTCAAACAATAAGCCAATAAACCACGTGGCGACCTGGTGAAATGATCAAGTCTATTGATCCATCTTTCACACTCACGGGTAAATCGTCGAGGTTGCATGACGGCGTTTGCCCAGAATCTACGCGGACGATCTCGATTTCGTAGATGGCGTCGTCGAGGCGGACCGTGAGAGTCAGGTTCGCCCAGTCGGTTGGCAAGCATGGCTTCAGTCGGACCATGGTTCCACGTCGGCGTAACCCGAGGATGCCCTCTACGCCGGCACGGAACATCCAACCCGCGGCGCCTGTGTACCACGTCCAGCCGCCGCGCCCGACGTGCGGTGCCACCGAGTAAATGTCGGCGGCGACGACGTACGGCTCGACCCGGTAGCGTTCGGCCTGCCCAACAGTCAGCGCGTGATTGATCGGGTTGAGCAGATTAAACAGGTCGACTGCGCCTCGCCCGTCGCCGAGCCTAGCCATCGCCAGAATCGTCCACATTGCGGCGTGACTATATTGGCCGCCGTTCTCGCGCAGACCGGGTGGGTAGCTGCGGATATAGCCGGGGTCGTGCGCCGTATGTTCGAATGGCGGTGTGAACAGCTTGACCAGCCGCGCTTCGCGATCGACGAGATGCCGTCCGACCGAGGCCATCGCCTGCTGTGAACGTGCCGGTTCACCGGCCTCGCTGATCACCGACCACGTCTGTGCGATCGAATCGATCGTGCATTCGTCGCTATCGGCGGACCCGAGCCAGGTGCCGTCGTCGTAGGTAGCGCGGCGATACCATTCGCCGTCCCACGCGACGCTCTCGATTGCCGCGCGCACCGTTTCTGCATGTGCCCGCCAGCGCGCCGCGCGCTCGGGTTCGCGTGCATCGGCAAAGGGCGCGAAGCGACGGATCGCGTGGATCAAGTGCCAGCCGAGCCAGACGCTCATGCCGCGGCCGCCTTCGCCGACACGGTTCATCCCGTCATTCCAGTCGCCGCCGCCCATCAGCGGCAAGCCTAGGTCGCCGGTCAAGGCGCAGGATTGATCGAGAGCCAGCGCGCAATGCGTGTAGAGCGAGGCGCGGTCGAGGCTGGTCTCGGGCAGGTAGAACGCGTCGTGTTCACCGGGATTAAGTTTGCGACCCGTGAGGAAAGGGATCTGGGTGTCGAGCACCGCACTGTCGCCGGTCGTCTCGACATAGTCTGCAACGGAAATCGCCAACCAGCCGCGGTCGTCGGAGATCGTGGTCCGGACGCCGCGGCCGCTTTCGGGAAGCCACCAATGCTGTACGTCGCCTTCGCGAAATTGCCGCCCGGCGGCGCGGAGCAGGTGGGGCCGCACGAGTTCGGGCCGCGCGAGTAGCAGCGCGCCGCCATCCTGAAGCTGATCGCGGAATCCATAGGCCCCGCTTGCCTGGTAGAAACCAGCACGCCCCCAGACGCGGCAACCGAGCACCTGATAGAGCAGCCAGCCGTTGAGCATGATGTCCATCGCCCGGTCGGGGCTGTGAAGCTCGATCGTCCCGAGCGTCGTCCGCCACTGCTCGGTCGTTCGTTCGAGCTCGCCATCGAGATCGGTATCGCGCCATGCCGTCACCAACTCCCGGGCAGCGTCGCGATTGGCGGCTTGGCCGATCGTCCAGACGACCTCGCAGGAGCCGCCGGGCGGTAGTGTGACCTCGGTCGTCAAAACGGCGCAGGGATCGAGCCCGGCCCCGCATGCGGGCGTCAACGGCCGGTCATGCGACAGCGCATCCGGCGCGGCAAGACTGCCGCCGCGGCCGATGAAGGCGGCGCGATCGCAGGTCCAGCCGGTCTGACACCCGCCGAGATCGGCGAAGGCGATGCGCGACCCGGTGTCGGGATCGAACGGGTTGCGGGCGAACAGCGCCCCGGTGGCCGCATCGAACTCGGTGACGATGTGCGCTGCCGTCTTCGACCGAGCGCCGCCGAGGACCCATTCAGCATAGCCGGTTACCGACAGTGCGCGCGGTTCGCCCGATCGATTGTGCAGCGTCAGTCGGGCGAGGCGCAGCGGCGCGTCGACCGGGACATGGATCAACAGGTCGCTTTCGATGCCGTGGCCGTTGGCATGGAAACGCGAAAAGCCGAAGCCATGGCGGGTGATGCGGGTGCCGCCGGGTCCGGCAGGAGCGAAGGTCGGCGACCAGAGGTGACCGCTGTCGAGGTCGCGCAGGTAGAGCATGTCGCCAGGCGGATCGGCGACAGTGTCATTCGACCACGGCGTCAGCTGGTTTTCCCGGGCATTTCCCGACCAGATGGCGCCAAGCCCGTCCGCTGAAACCTGGCAGCCGAAGTCCGGGTTGGCGAGGACGTTGATCCACGGCGCGGGGGTCGTCGTCCGGTCGGCAAGGATCGTCGTATATTCGCGTCCGTCGGCATGAAAACCGCCGAAACCGTTCCAGAACTCTACGGTCTCGGCGCGCGGTAGCGCCGCATCGCGCGGCCGACCGGGTCGCTGTGCGCGCGGCGGGGGCAGCGAGCCCTCGAGCCGTGCGGTAACCGAGGCGAGTTCGGTGCGCTGGAGTTGCCGGCGCAGCGACCCGCGCGAGGCAACGAACTCGGCTCGCGCGAGGGCGCGCAATGTCGCGACCTGCGCCTCGAGCATGAGATCGGTGCGCAGCGTATAGATTTCGCCGCCGCCGATGACGGGGGCCGAGCGCGACCGGACCGCACGAACGGCGTCGTCGATCGCCGTCTGTAGATCTTGAATGTACGACGCCTTGCGTTCGTTGAGGATGACGAGATCGAAGGAGAGGGCACGCGCGCGGAGAAATTCGAAGGCGAGCAGCATGTCGGCGACGAAACCGATGTCGCGCGGGTCGTCGATGCGGATGATGACGATCGGCCGGTCGCCGGAGATGCCGTGGACCCACAGCGCCGATTGCGGACCGGCAGCGGCGGCGACGAGCGCGGGCGGCGGAGCGTGGACCGTGCCGGCGTTGACGATATGTGCGGCGAGGCGCTGGAAATCGGCGGCGGCTCCCGGGTCGAGCTTGAGAAAGCGCCGTTCGATCTGCGCCTGCGTCCAGGCGCCGACCTGGGCCCGGTCGAAGGCGCTCGCACCGCGCTGGCGGTCGACCACGTCGAGCAGCGCCTCGCGCGACGCCGCGGCAATCGTCCAGAACGCGACAGCGACCGTTTCACCGGGCGGGACAACGATTGGGCACCGCAGCGCCAGGACGGGGTCGAGGACCGTGCCGGCGTGGCCGGCAAGCGGCCGGGTCAGGCCGACCGGATCGACCGAGGATTGGCCGCGGCCCACGAAAGCCGCCCGATCGGTTTCCCACGTCACTGGTCCGGCCGCGTTACCGCCGACGACGGCAAGGTGTGCGACCCATATCGCCGGATCGCCGGCTCCGCGCGGACGGCGGTGGGCGATCAGAACCGGGCCGTCGAGTTGCTCGGTCTCGATGAACATGCGGGCGAAGGCGGGATGCGCCAGATCGGTCGCCTGCTCGCCCAAGGTCAGCTCGATCAGCGAGGTCAGGTCGATATGCCGGGTTTGGGTGCCACGATTGACGACCGACACCCGGCGGACCTCGGCGTCATCCTCGGGCGAGATCAGAACTTCTGTTGTCGTGGCAAGCGACCCGTCCCGACGGCGGAACTCGGCTCGGCCCTCGCCGAATGTAGCGGTGTAGCCGGTTGGAGAGCCGCCGCGGGGCGCGAGCGTCGCCGACCAGATCTCGCCGCTAAGTCGATCGGTGAGATAAAGCCACGAGCCGTGGCTGGCGACGACTGGATCCTCGCGCCAGCGGGTGATGGAAAGGCCCTGCCAGCGGCTGTAACCTGCGCCGCCACTGGTTAGCATCACCGAATAACGGCCATTGGTCATCAGGTGTACCGCCGGGGGCGCCGCCGTTACCGCGCCGTAGGTCCGTATCGCGCCAGCCTCCACGGGATGATCGGTTGCCGCGAGCCGCGCTTCCTCAGGACGTGCATTAAAGGTGCCGACGCCGCGTGGAGGGCGCTCGGACAGGAGCAGCGCGGTCGCTTGTATCATCGGCTCGGCATGGAACGCGTCGCGCAGCCTGCCGCCGTCGAGTACGTTGACGATCGCCAGCAGCGCCATTCCCTGATGATGCGCCATGTAGTTGCGGACTATGGCGAAACGTTCGCCAGTCGGAACGCGTTCGGGGGTGAAGTCGATCGCTTCGTAGAACCCGAGCTCACCGCGACCGCCGAGCGCCTCGATCGTTGCGAGATTGTCGAGTGCCGCCGCCGCATCGACCATCGTCGCGAGGCCGGTGGCGTACGGCGCAATCACGAGATTCTCTGACAGTCCGCGCTTTAGCCCAAGCCCCGGCACGCCGAAGTTCGAATATTGATAGGTCATCTCGCGGTCGCGCGCGTTGTAGGCGGATTCGGATATGCCCCACGGCGTGCCGGCATTGCGGGCGTAGTCGCGCTGGCGCTCGACAACGAGGCGGTTCGACGTTTCGAGCAAGCTGCCGTCGGGTGCGCGAAGCAGAAGCGACGGCATCAGGTATTCGAACATCGATCCCGACCAGGAAATCAGGACCGAGGCGGCCCCCACCGGAGTGGCGCTGCGACCGAGCCGGAACCAGTGCCGCGCGGGAATGTCGCCCTTTGCAATAGCGAACAAGCTCGCCAATCGCGCTTCCGAAGCGAGCAAGTCGTAGCAGCTTTCGTCGCGGCGGTTGTCAGCGACCGAGTAACCGATCGACAACAGCAAGCGGTCCGGGTCGACGAGAAAGGCGAAATCCATCGCGAGCGCCATCGCCCGGGCTTCGCCGGCGAGGCGGTCGGCGCGCGGATCTTTCCAGCCCGCAAGCAGGTTGGCGAGCGCAATCAGGTGGCCGGCGAAGTTGCCGCTGTCGACCGCCGAAACATACGCCGGCTCGAGCACCCGCAGGTCGCGCGTGTCGTACCAGTTGTAGAAATGGCCGCGAAAACGCGCCATCTGTCCGAGGGTTGAGAAGGTCGCGTCGAGCCGGTCGAGCGCTGCGCCAGTCTCGCACCAGCCGCGGTCATGCGCGGTCGCCACGACGAGCAGATAGAGTCCGATATTGGTCGGCGAGGTGCGCCCGGCGACAACGCGCACCGGCGTCTCCTGGACGTTGTCGGGCGGCAGATGATGGTGCTCGGCCGTGACCAGCGTGGTGAAGAAGCGCCACGTTTGCCGGGCGATGTCTTCGAGCCGCTCGCGCTGCGCTGCGTCGAGGTGCGGCTCGGTCGCCACCGGGCGGGGCTGGCTCAGCGCCCAGGCGATCGCAGGGGCTGCAAGCCATGCCAACGCCAGCGCCGCTGTCAGCGGCCAGATCGCCGGTTGGACATATATCGCAGCGGCAGAGGAGATGATTGTCAGCAGCAGCGACCGACGCATGAAAACATACATCTGCGCAATGGTCGGGTCGGGGGAGGCACTCGCGCTGGCCGCCGTGGTCCATTCCAGCAACAGGCGACGGGTAATGAACAACCTGATCAGCGTGCGGATTATGGCATCAAGCATGCGTACTGCTTGTTCGGCGACGGTCACGACTTGCAGCAGGAAGTGCGCAAACGCAGTGCCGATATCACTGGCCAATGTTTCGATGTGCGCCCGCAGCGGCACGTCACGGCGCCTTGGGGCGATGAGCAGCGAAGGAAGCGGCAGGAGAGGGGGGAGCGCCATCAGCAGCAGGATGCTCAAGCTCCAGCGGATCGCCGCTGCGGTTGGCATGAACCAGCCGCCAATCAGCGCGACAACGATTGCCGGAGCGACCAGCGAGCGTCGTAAATTGTCGAGCATCTTGGCCCGGCCATTACTCGGCAGGCTATCGGCCGCCGGACGTCCCCGCGCGAAGATCCATGGCAGCAGCTGCCAGTCGCCGCGCACCCAACGGTGCTGGCGGCGGACCGCAGCATCGTAGCGGATGGGGAAATCCTCGACGACTTCGACGTCTGAAATCAGCCCGGCGCGGGAATAAATGCCTTCGAACAGGTCGTGGCTGAGCATTGCGTTTGGCGGCACCCGGCCGGCGAGCGATGCCATGAATGTATCGATCTCGTAGATGCCCTTACCCGTGAACGACCCCTCGCCAAGGAGATCCTGATAGAGGTCCGACGCAGCCGCAGCGTATGGATCGATACCCGCGGGACCGCCGGCGAGCGCCTCGAAGCGGGATTGGCCACGGTGGGTGGGAAGCGCCACCGTCACGCGCGGCTGCATGATGCCGTAGCCCGCGATCACTCGTCGCAGGGTCATGTCGAAACGGGGACGATTGAGCGGGTGCGCCATCTTGCCGATCATGCGGCGCGCCGTGCCGAGCGGCAGTTGGGTATCGGAGTCGAGCGTGATCACATAGCGGATGTCGAGCGGTAACTTCGGTGATCCGCCATCGGGACCGTAATATGATGTGTCGGTCGCACCACGGAGCAGGCGATTGAGCTCGTGTAGCTTACCGCGCTTCCGCTCCCAGCCCATCCAGCATCCTTCCGCCGGATTGAACTGCCGGCGGCGATGCAGAAACATGAACTTAGGATCGCCGGTGGCGACCGGGTAGCGGGCATTAAGCACCGCGATCGCGTTATAAGCGGCGGCGAGTGAGTCGTCTTCACCGGCCTGCATCGCGGTGGCAGCGTCGGCAAAGTCCGACAGCACGGCGTACGATACCGCGTCCTCGCGCGTCGTCAGATGGTGGATCTCCAGCCCGGCGATCGCGGCGGTGACCTGGTTTGACGAGGTGGAGAGCATCGGCACGACGATCAGCGTCCGCAACGCCGCGGGCACGCCGTGCTCGAGCTCGAGCGACGGAATGATGCGTGGCGGCAGCAACCCGGCCATGTAACGGTTGATGACGGCGGTCGCCGTCTCGAGCGACAGAATCATAAGTGCCGACGCCAACGGTACCGTCAGCCACCACGGTGAGGAATTCGCGGCACCCGCCAACGGCACCGAGGCGAGTATGCCTGCCAGCACGATGATCATGGCGATGTACAGGTTGATGCCACCGGCCCGCACCTGTCGCGCGAGCCGGGTATTGACCGGCGGGACGAAGGCGATGTCGTCCTCGAGTTTCGGTCGTCCCGGACCGATCAGATAAAAGCCGGGATCCTTGTCGGCAGCATTATCGCCGGCCTGCGCCGCGGCGAGCGCCAGGGCCCGGGTGGCTACGGCGTCTTCGGAATAGGCCGAGCCGCGCGACAATTCCTCGAGCGCGTTGCGGTAGAGATTGCGCGACGGGAAATCCATCGCCGCGAAGGTGCTTCCCTCGCGCAAGACCCGGTCGGCAAGGCTGAGCTCCTCGACCAGGTCGCCCCAGTCGGTCTCGGCGATGGCACGCATCGCCATGATCACATTGCGGATCGATGCGGTCGACGCGATCAATTCGTGCTGGGCGATGGTGTCGATCTCGGCGAGACTGAAGCCGTCGGCAACAGTTCGCGCGGTCAGCCAACGCCGCGCCAGTTCGCTGCGCTCGTCGATGTCGCGCAGGCGCAGCGCGAGCTGGCTGACGAACGCCGGAGATTGCGCGCCGTCGATCGTGACTAGGCTGCCCAGCGCGATCGCGTCGCTCGGCGCGGCGAATAGCGTGTCGGCGAAGGCATCGGCACGCACGCGGTCCTGCTCACCGGCGATGGCCTGCTCGGCAAGCCGGCGAAGATTTTCGACGAGCACCAGCTGGAGCGAGATTGCCAGGGCCCATAGCTCGCCGATCGTGAGCCCATCGACCCTTTGATAGGCCTGCACGAAATGTTTGAGCCGCGCTTCTTCGAACAGGCTGTCGCTGTGCGCGATATAGGCCCAGGCGATGCCGAAGACGCGCGGCAGCCCCTCCAGCGGACCGCCGGCCAATTTCGGCAGCTGCCGATAATAGTCGGGCGGAAGATCGTCGCGGATCTTGCGGATTTGCTTCTCGACCGTGTGATAATTGTCGATCAGCCACTCGGCCGCGGGCGCAATCGGCCGGTCTAGCTTGAGCGCGTCGACCGTTTCGCCGTAGATCCGCTGCAGAACAGTAGCGTTGTTTTCGAGTCGGGCGAGCAGCTGCCGCGGGCGTGGCCATCCGGGCTCGGTCTGCTGGGCCCGAGCCAATGAGCGCGCGTGATCCTCGAGGCGTTCGAGCCCGAACAACTCGGCGCGGATCGGAATCGGCTCCTCCCACGCGGGGACGGGAGCCTTTGAGCGAGCACGATGGGATGCCGTTGCAGTAGGCCGTGAAAGTCGGGAAAAAATGTTCACGAGCAATAGCTAGCCTGCCGAGGCGGGGCACGCCTAGTCTGCTCTGTAGCCGACCGATAAAATATCGGGATTGCCGCAGCGTGACGGCGCATCCAGCGCGGTGAGTTGACAAAAGCACGTGTCGCCTGAGAGCCCATGCCGCCTTTGGACTAATAAGACACCATAGTATTAGCGCTCCAGCAAATTGCAGACCGTTCTGGCGAATGCCCAAAAAGCTGCCGGTTCGCACTCGGCACAATCCACCTCGAAATCTGACCATGTACAGCAGCAAGGTTCCTGGTCGGGCGGTTGGGGCGCATTGTTAATCACCACCCGAGGCAAATTACGATTTAGCGATGAATTGGGGTTTGGTTCATTTAGCGCCGGTGGGCGCTGTCTTAGATCGCCAGCCCGACCCCCGTTCCCATCAATCTTTTTTATCTGCGTCCTGATTTGCCCACAACGTACGACAATCCGCGCTTGCGTGGAGCGCCTACGGCGGCCAGCATGGAGATCGCCGCCTGATCGACGAATGGCGTTTATCAGGAGCGATGTGGCCATGCGCAACTCGAGTGAGGAGGGGCAGTGACCAAGGACGGTGTCGCGACTGTCGGCACCTTTACGTTTCGGCTGTCCCGCCGGCAGATCGCCGCGATCTGCGCCGGTAACGCGCTCGAGTTCTACGACTTCGTCGTTTACGCGATCTTCGCTGCACAGATCGGCCGCGCCTTTTTCCCTTTCGACCGTCCTGGCATCAGCCTGCTTGCATCGTTGGCCACGTTCGGTGTCGGTTTCGCCACCCGTCCGCTCGGCGCGTTTGTCATTGGCCGCATGGCAGATCGGGTGGGGCGCAAGCCTGCCATGCTGCTGTCGTTCTCGCTCATCGGCGTCTCCGTTGGTGGTCTTGCGCTGACACCGGGATACGCGACGATCGGAATCGCGGCGCCCGTGCTTGCTGTCACGTTTCGTCTTCTCCAGGGCTTCGCGCTCGGCGGCGAGGTTGGTCCGAGCACAGCGTTGCTGCTGGAGAGCGCTCCAATCCACCGCCGTGGCCTCTTTGTCTCGCTGCAGGCGATGAGTTCCGACGGTGCCGTCATGGTTGCCGGCTTCGTCGGTGTCATCCTGTCGACCACACTCGATCCGGCGGCGGTCGATGCATGGGGATGGCGGCTGGCACTGTTGATTGGGCTCACCATCCTGCCGTTCGCACTCGCCGCGAGGCGTACTCTGGTCGAGACGCTGGTGATGGAGGAAGCGCTGGCGCCCTCGATCGCAATGGCCGGCACGCGCCGCGTCGTCGTTCTCGGCCTCCTGATGCTCGCCGGCGCTACGGTCGCAAACTACGTGCTCGTCTATCTCGGCACATGGGCCTCCTCGACGCTCGGTATCGTCCAGCGCTCAGCGTTCGCGTCTGTCATGCTGGTCGGGCTGGGTGGCGTTCTGTGCGATCCCCTGAGCGGGTGGCTGTCCGACCGGTTCGGCCGGCGGCCGGTGATGATCATCCCCGCGGCGACCTTGGCGCTGATCGTGCTACCCGCCTTTTGGTGGGTGGCGCATCATCCGTCGCCACACTCGCTTTATGCGGCGAGCACAGTGCTTGCATGCGTGCTCGACCTCTCGACGGGCACGATTCTCGTCGCGGTGGCGGAGGCATTGCCGCGTGCGCGCCGGGCCGGCGGCTTTGCGTTGATATACGCCGTCGCGATCTCCGCGTTCGGCGGGTCTACCCAGTTCGCCGTCGCCGGCCTCATCCGGCTGACCGGCGATCCCCTCACGCCTGCATATTACATGCTTGTGGCATTGATAATCGCCCTGACCGCAATGTGGCACTTTCCAGAGACGAGGCTGAACGTCTCGGTTCGACGCTCTGCCCGGCGGCGGTGATCGAGCTCGGCTGGGTTAGAACGGTGCGCCTGCCTGCGACTTCTCGTTCGGCCCAGACGAGCAGCTTGGAAGGCGCGGCGCACTTTTAGAAATTTTGGATGCGGCGCGATATTTTCAAGAGAAAGCTAGAACGGATTTAATGGCCACTCTCGCGATATGACTTTGGGTTCCTTTAAGGTTTCGAAGATCGAATGGGCTCTCCGTGCTCCGGAAACGTTGCTGTTCCTCCCATTCGCCATTGCCTTATGGTCGTTGATGGCCGGGCACCAACCCGTCCCGGCTTACTCGCTCGCGATAGGGTATGGCCTCGTGACGCTGTCCGGCAACGTCCAGATCGGTGGTCTCGAGTGAATACTTCAACTGGTCCTGCCGATGCGTCCGCGCAACCGTTCAGGCACCGCCATGCAGAACCAGTAGTATTTCGATCGCGGTACTGCCAGATCGCCGCCGCGCGCAACCTCATCAGACCCAACCTTCTGGATCACCGCGCGTCAAGAAAGCCGAATTTGCGTTCTAAGCTTCTGCAAATCCGTGCCCGAGGGCAGAGATGGTGACCCCTACGGGAATCGAACCCGTGCTTCAGCCGTGAAAGGGCCGCGTCCTAACCGCTAGACGAAGGGGCCGTTAGCGGGGGTATCGCCTAGTCAACCCATGCCAGATCGTCAAGGTGGAGTTCGGCCGCGGGGGTGCGGCCCCAGTCGTCGCGCTGGACGCGGCCGGAGACGAAGCACCAGCGTCCGGCGGCGCTCGCGAGGGCCAGGCCGAGCGGGGTGTCGCCCGAGCGGAACGCCATCGCCTTGATCCGCGCGCCGTCGCCGCCGGTCAGGATCGCGCGGACGTGGTTGTCGCCGACGATGTCGACCTTGGCGACGCGCCACGGGCCGCTGGCGACGCGGGGTGCAGGCCAGCCCTGGCCGTACGGTCCGCCAACATCGAGGACTTCGGTCAATTCGATGCACACCCCACGCGGGCTGAGCGCGGCGTCGACGAAGAGCGCTCGGCCTCCGCTCGATCGCCCGACGTCGCCGCCCAATCTCTCGTCGAGGAATACCGCCAGCTCGTCGATCCGGCTCGCGTCGATCGTCAGCCCCGCCGCCATCGCGTGGCCGCCGCCCGCGATCAGCAGCCCCATGTCCTTCGCTGCGAGGATTGCGCCGCCGAGGTCGACCCCGGGTACCGACCGCCCCGATCCCTTGCCGATCATGCCCCCGTCGGGCCCGGCCTCGAGGGCGATGACGATTACGGGGCGCTTGAGTTTGTCCTTGAGGCGACTGGCGACGATGCCGATGACGCCGGGGTGCCAGCCGCCGCTGGCGATCACCGCGACCGCGGCGTTGCCGGTGCGGTCGGTGAGCAGCGCCGCCTCGTCGGTCACCGTCGCTTCGATCGCGCGGCGTTCGACATTAAGGCGGTCGAGTTCGGCGGCGAGGGTGGCGGCTTCGTCGGGGTCGAGCGTCGTCAGCAGCCGGACGCCGAGGTCGGACTTGCCGACCCGCCCCCCGGCATTGATCCGCGGCCCGAGCGCAAAGCCGAGATCGCGGGCGAGGGGGGCACGCTCGATCCCGGCGACTGCCGACAGCGCGGCGAGGCCAAGATTGCGCCGCGCGGCCATGACCTTCAACCCCTGCGCGACGAAAGCGCGGTTGAGTCCGGTCAGCGGGACGACGTCGGCGACAGTGCCGAGCGCGACGAGATCGAGCAGGTCGAGCAGGTTGGGTGCGGTGCGGTCGATGAACCAACCGTCGGCGCGCAACGTCCGCACCACCGCGACCGCGACGATGAACGCCATGCCGACCGCCGCGAGATGGCCAAACGCCGCGCCCTCGGTCTCGTCGAGGCGGTTCGGGTTGACCACGGCGACGGCGGGGGGCAGCGCGGTCGACGCCTGATGGTGGTCGACGACGATCACCTCGACCCCGGCGGCTTTGGCGGCAGCGAGCGCGTCAAACCCCTGCGTCCCACAATCGACGGTGACGATCAGCGTCGCGCCAGTTCCTGCCAGCGCGACCATCGCGGCGGGGGAGGGGCCGTAACCTTCGAGCAGCCGGTCGGGGATGTAGGCGCTGGCGATGCCGCCGCAGTCGCGGATCAACCGGATCAGCAGCGCTGCGCTCGTCGCGCCGTCGACGTCGTAATCGCCGAAGACCACGACCGGTTCGGCGGCGCGGATTGCGGCGGCGATGCGCGCGGCGGCGGCGTCCATGTCGCGGAAGATCGACGGGTCGGGCAGCCAGTCGCGCAGTTTCGCCGAGCGGAGCCGGTCGAGGTCGACCGCCGCCGCGCCGCGTGCGCGAAACAGCTGCTCGATGAGGTCGTCGATCCCGCCTGCCGCACCGCTGCCCGGCGCAATTCCGCCACGCCACTGCCACGGCTGTCCGAGGACCGAGGCGGTGACGTTGAAGACATGCGACATGGGCGGGTCTTAGGCCGCCGTGCGGTTTCACTCAACCGTGCTGCCGCGGCCGCGCACCGTAAGCGCTGAAATTGTTAACCAAAATACTGTCGGTAGTCTTTACACTTTCGTAACGTTCGTCCTGATGCTTCCAGTTAAGTCATTGGTAATATCTACTGTCGATGAGTTGGCATGGATCGTGCTGAGAAGGTGGTATCAATCATCTGAGGACATTCGAGTGAAGCTTATCCTGACCGCCGTCATTTCTGCCCTTGCCGGCTTTGCGGCACTCCCCGCCAACGCCGTAACCTACGACGCCAATGCGTCGTTTACGGCAACGTCGGCGACCACGGGGCCGTTCACCTTCGGCAGCTTCAGCGGGGGTGTCTTCACCGCCTATCCGACCGGCGGCACCTGCCTGTTCGCGAACACGACGTGCCTGACCGCGGGCGACTATCTCGGCGTCTACCAATCGAGCGATGGTGCTGCGCACCAGTCCGGCACCGCACTGATCCCGGCGACGGGCCTCGTGCTTCATCCCGGCGCCGCCGACCAGCTGTCGGTCATTATGTTCACCGCGCCGAAGACCGCTATCTACACGATCAAGCTGGCCGCGTATCAGGCCGACGTCGACGCCCGCACGCAGACTGTCGGGCTGGTTTCGGGCACGTCGACATACACGGTCACGACCTTGTCGCCGTCGAACCCGAGCCTGTCGATATCGGGTAAGGCGCTGCTCACCGCCGGCCAGCAGGTCGGCGTGTTTGTCGGCAACGACGGCCAGTATTTCTTCGACGCGACGGGCGTCGGCTTCAGCGCTTCGGTACCCGAGCCCGCCAGCTGGGTGCTGATGATCACCGGCTTCGGCATGGTCGGCTTCGCCGCGCGCCGCCGCACGACCGCAGTCACCGCCTGATAATAGTCCCGCCGCCTCAACCGGGCGGCGGGACCCGTCTCGGTGGCGGCGTGAAGAACAGCTTGCGGAAGCTGATCGTGAACGCGCGCCCGACCGGGTCGAGATACGCCGGCTGATACGCGAGCGGGGTCGCGCCCGTTGCATCACGGACCCGCACCCGCGCGTCGGAGATGTTGGTCACCGCAAAGGTCAGCCGCGTGCCGCGCAACCACGGGTGATCCTTAACCACCCCTTGCATCTGCCCGATGTTCGCGAACAGACGGAGGTTGGCGGTTGCGATCGGCGAGAAGGTCAGCCCGCCGTTCGGGTCGATCGCGCTCGCATCGACCCGCGTTCCCGAATGCCAGTTCCCCGATAGCCGCGCGCCGAGCCCGTCCTTCGAATAGCCCGCCTGGATATCGACGTCGTTGCGGGCCTGCCCGCCGCTCGTCCCCAATGCGCCGCCGTTGAGCAGGTCGAGCACCGGCACGCCGGGGCGAATAACGATGTCGTCGCGGAAATACCGGCTGTAATAGACTGCGAACTGGAGCCGTCCGCCGTTGGCCCCGCCGAAGCCACCGCCGCGCCCGCCGCCACCGCCGCCGCCGCCACGACCACCGCCGCCGGGTCCGCGCTCGCCCGGAGTCCCGCCGCCCGGCGGTCCGCCCCCCGGGCCGTCGCCGCCGCGGCGCAGCCCGGCGAACGGGTTGACCCGCGTCGACTTGAGCGGGATCGACAGGTTGAAACCGAGCCGCATCGTGTCGGTCGCCTCGTTGGCGAAGTTCACCGGGCGCGCGTCGATCTGGACGAGATCGCCGCTGGCATCGCGGATGAAGCGATCGGGAAACGCCGTCTCGATCGCCGCGCTCGTCGCCGGGAAGCCCGCGATCGCATTGTCGACCCGCGTCCGGACATAATTTGCGGTCAGCGTCAGGTCGGGCTTTTTCAGCGGCTTGAGATTCGACTCGAGCTTGGTCACCTGCCGCTGGCTCGAGCGCAGCGCCGCTGTGCCGCCGGTAATTTGGGTGACGAACGCGGTCGTGCCGGTCGCGGGATCGAATATCGTGACGTTGGGGGTGGTGACGACCGGCCCCTGGAGCTGCTGCGCCGACGGCGCGGCGTGGTCGGTGGTGTGGCTGGCGATGACCGTCAGCGCGTCGATCGGCTCCCAGTTGAGGCCGTAGCCGACCGTCGTCAGCGTGCCGAAGTCCGACAGATATTGTGCGGCAAAATTGCCGTTGAGCGTCAGGTCGCCGATGAAGTCGCCGAAGCCTTCCTTGCGGCTCGTCACCGGCACGTCGAGGCTGACCTGCCCACTGCCGATGTCGCGCTTGAAGTGCGTCGTCGTCACCGTCGACGAGCGATCCGACGTGCTGTCGAACCCGCTCGCGCTCCCCAGCACCTTGACCGAGACTGTCGCCTTGCCCGCGGGCAGGTCGATCAGCGGTCCCGAGGCGAGCGCGTCGATATTGCCGCTCGTCGCGAGGCTGCGCGCGATGTCGGCGCCGCGGAGGAACACGAGCCCGCCGAATGGAGCGAGCGGGTCGCCGCCGCCGGTGACCGCGGCCTGGAAGGCGCTGCTATCGGCGCCGCGGATCGTGTTCGTCCGCGTGTCGGTGCGGTCGAAGTTGCCGACGACCGACCAGTGCCAGCTCGTGCCGTCGCCGTTGACCGTCCCGCCGGCATGGAGCTGCGACGTCTTCGTCTCGCCCGCCAGCGCGCCAAGGCCGGTCGCGTAACGCAGCACCTGCGAGCCGTCGGCGGCAGCGAAGATGCTCTCGGGCGGCACCGTCAGCAGGACGCTCGCGAGGCCGTTCTGGCCCTTGTTGTCGTCGAGCTCGGCGCGGAAGTTGGCAGTCGCCGAGATGCCGCCTTCGAAGACATGATTGTAGACCGCGTTGAGCGAGCCGGTGTTGCTCGCCTGCGTCAGCGTACGAAACTGGGTCAGATCGGGAACCGGCGGCGACGGCGCGATTGGACCGCTGGTGGCCGCAACGATGCCGCGATCGGCCTCGGTCAGCGCGTCGCTGTGATTGTATTTGAGGTCGACGTTGAGGCGTCCGTTCTTCTGGATGCGCAGATAGTCGGCCGATCCGCGTTCGTTCGCCGCGCCGCCCTCGGTCGCCGCGCCGCCGCCGGCCTCGATCGTCTTGGCGCGAAAGCGCTGACGGAGGACGATGTTGACCACGCGCTGGTCGGCCGGATAGCCGTATTTGAGCGCGACCTCCTCGGGCAGGATATCGACTCGAGCAATCGCCTCGGTCGGGATGTCCTTGATCTCGTTGAACCCCGATATGCGCCGCCCGTTGAGCAGGACGAGCGGCGCGCCGCCCGATCCGCGGTCCGACCGCGTCTGCGGCGAGAGCTCGTCGAGCAGGTCGGAGATCGACGACACGCCGTAGCTGCGGATGTCCGCCGGGCTGAGCTGGATCTCGGGCTTGATGTCGCCGAGCACCGCACCGGGCTGGTTGCGCGATGCCGTGACGACGATGTCGGGGTCTTCGGCGGGCACTTCCTGGCCGAGTGCGACGGTGGCGACTGGTCCCGCTGCCGCGACCGCTGCCAGAAATGTTGCCCAACGCACTTGCACGACGGCCTTACGACACGATTGCGGCGTATCCCCCAAGCGAAATTTAGCGTGCCTGCAGTAATCGCTCGATGTCGGCGCGGAGTGCCTCGGGTTTCGTCGTCGGGGCGAAGCGGGCGACGACTGCGCCACTGCGGTCGACGAGGAACTTGGTGAAGTTCCACTTGATCGCCTCGCTGCCAAGCAATCCCTTCGCCGCGTGCTTGAGATAGGCGAACAGCGGGTGGGTGCCGGGACCGTTGACCTCGACCTTGGCGAACATCGGGAAGGCGACGTCGTAGGTCAGCGCGCAGAAATTGGCGATCTCGGCGGCGTCGCCCGGCTCCTGCCCGCCGAACTGGTTGCACGGGAAGCCGAGGACGGCGAGACCGCGCGGCCCGAACTCCTCGTGGAGCGCCTCGAGCCCGGTGTATTGCGGGGTAAAACCGCACTTGCTCGCGGTATTGACGATCAGCCGGACCTGCCCGGCATAGGCGCCGAGCGACACCGGTTCTCCGGTGATCGCCGTCGCGCTGAACTGGTCGATTTCGGCCATTACTGAAGTTCCCCGTGCTGGAGACAGGCTGACACCGTTTCCGCCACCGCGCAACCGCGAGTGGCACAGTAGTCACGTCCGAAAACCGCCAGACTTTGCCCGGCAACGCGCGTAAATCAGCGGGGATGACGACCGCCGCCGCCCTCGACATGAAAGCCTGTTACGCTGCGATCGTGGCGCGGGATGCCGCTGCCGACGGGCACTTTTTCACCTGCGTGGAGACAACCGGGATCTTCTGCCGCCCGGTCTGCCCGGCCCGCACCCCGTTG
The DNA here is from genome assembly GCF_019431245.1 of Polymorphobacter sp. PAMC 29334. Lineage (NCBI taxonomy): Bacteria > Pseudomonadati > Pseudomonadota > Alphaproteobacteria > Sphingomonadales > Sphingosinicellaceae > Polymorphobacter > Polymorphobacter sp. PAMC 29334. The sequence goes on from NZ_CP080243.1 coordinate 2,048,250, forward strand.
CCCAAAAATGTGACCTTCGTCCGCACTACGGCGGAAGCGGTTGCGGCGGGATATCGCGCATGCAAGCGCTGCCGTCCCGACGCTGCTCCCGGCAGCGCGGCATGGGACGGCACCGCCGCGAGCGTCCGCCGTGCGCTCGCGCTAATCGATGCGGGTGGGCTCGACGAGACAAAAGTCGACGTCCTTGGTAATCGGCTCGGGCTCGGCGAGCGGCAGGTGCGGCGGCTGTTCGGCAAGCACCTCGGCGCGCCGCCGGTCGCGGTTGCGCAGGCTAAGCGCCTCGCCGCCGCGAACGAGTTGATCGCCGGGCCGCTGCCGCTGGCGCAGGTCGCGCTCGCGGCGGGCTTCGGCAGCGTCCGCCGCTTCAACGAACTCTACCGCGCCGTCCATGGCGAATCCCCCGCCGCATACCGCGCCCGCCACAAAGGAACCGCCATGCACCTGACCCTGTCGCGCTACGCCTCACCGGTGGGCGAAATCCTGCTGGTCACTGAAGGCAGCACCCTCCGCGCGCTCGACTTCGCCGATTACGAGGCTCGGATGATGACGCTGCTGAGCCGCCACTACGGCGCGGTAGCCCTTGTCGAAGGCGATGCCCCCGCCACCGTCACCGCCGCGCTCGATGCCTATTTCGCCGGGGACGCAACCGCACTCGATGCGCTGCCGGTGGCGACCGGCGGAAGCGAATTCCAGCGGTCGGTGTGGGCGGCGCTGCGCGCGATCCCGGCGGGGACGACGACCGGCTATGGCTCACTTGCGGCGGTGCTAGGCAAGCCCGGGGCAGCGCGCGCGGTCGGGCTGGCAAACGGCGCGAACCCGATCGGCATCGTCGTACCGTGTCACCGCGTCATCGGCGCGAACGGCGCGTTGACCGGCTATGCCGGGGGCGTTGCGCGCAAGGAATGGCTATTAAAGCACGAAGGCGCGATCACGGGCTGAACGTGCCGCTGTCCTTCCATTTCAGCAGCAGTTCCTGCGATACCTCGAAGTGCATCGAATCCTCGGTCGGGAACGCCGCGCCCCAGATCCACTGATGCGCGTTGAAGAACTTGGCGAGGATGCCGAGGCCACGGAAGACCTTGTTGTCGCCCTGAATGTCGATCTTGCCGTCGAGCAGGAAGTCGATCGCGGTGCCCCAGCTATGACTCGACGGCGGCGGCACGTTCTTGCCGCCGATATGGCGGAAGCGGCAGCACAGCATGCCGTTGCTCGTCAGTAGCGCGTACAGGTCAGGGACGGCCGCCTTGACGTCGGTGAACACCGCAGTGAGGCTGTCGAGCGCGGGGATCAGCCCGGTCGCCTTGAACGGCCCGACGTTCTTGGTCGCAATCAATTTCTTGAACGTCGGGTTGTTCGGCGGCTGGCAGTCGCCGGTGAAACTGTCGCGCGGCATGCCGAGCAACTGCTCGAGGAACCCCGCCGACGGCGCGTGAATACCTTGGTTGACCCCACCCGCCGCCGGCTTCGGAATCAGTTCGAGATAATCCATGTGGCACCCCCCAATGCGTGCCTAGAGGATTGTGCAAGACGGGAGGCGAGTCAAGATCCGCCTTTACTTGCCCTCTGAAAGGAGAGGGAAATTAGACGTCGAATTCGACGATTACCGCGTCGACCGCAAGGCTCTCCCCGACTTTCGCCAGCACCTCCTTGACCACCGCGCTCTTCTCCGCGCGGAGGATGTTTTCCATCTTCATCGCCTCGATCGTCGCGACCGCCTGGCCCGCCTCGACCCGGTCGCCCGGCGCGACGGTCAGCGAGACAACCAGCCCCGGCATCGGGCACAGCAGGAAGCGTGACAGGTCGGGCGGCACCTTGACCAGCATGTGCGCGGCGAGCTCGGCGGCGCGCGGGGTGAGGACGCGGACATTTGCAGCGCGGCCGCCGGTGGTCAGGCGGAAACCGACCGGGCGGCGATCGACTGCGACCGACACCTCCCTCGCCCTGCCCGAGCCGTCGCTATCTTGAACCTGCGCGACGAACAGCGGTTCGCCGACGCGCCAGTCGGTGGTGATGCGAATCTCGCGCGCGTCGTCGCCGGTGCCGATCAGCAGTTCGTACGCATCGCCGGTCGCGAGCACCCCGACCGCGACGCGCTCGCCGTCCAACTCGACGATCCAGTCCTCGCCGAACACCGCGCCGTGGCCGCTCAACTGCCCGTCGATCAACTGCGCGCGCTCGGTCAGGACCGCGTTCATCACCGCCGCAGCGGCGATCATCGTCGTCGTTCCCGCTTCGCTTACCGGGCTGCCGTGGAAGCCGTCGGGATATTCCTCGGCGATGAATGCGGTCGTCACCGCCTCGCCCGCCTGGAAGCGCGGGTGCGCCATGACCGCCGCGAGGAAGTCAATATTGTGACCGATCCCGCGGATCAGGTAACGGTCGAGGGCTTCGCCTTGTTTCGCAATGGCGTCGGCGCGGGTCTTGCCGTGGGTAATCAACTTGGCGATCATCGGGTCGTAGAAGCGGCTGATCTCACTGCCCTCGACGACGCCCGTATCTACGCGGACGCCGAACGTCTCGGGCGGCACGTACGTCGCCAGCCGCCCGATCGACGGCAGGAAGCCGCGGTACGGGTCCTCGGCATAGATCCGCGTCTCGATCGCCCAGCCGTCGAGGCGGACGTCTCCTTGCGTGAAGCCGAGCGGTTCGCCCGCCGCGACGCGGATCATCGCCTCGACGAGGTCGACCCCGGTGATCGCCTCGGTCACCGGATGCTCGACCTGGAGCCGGGTGTTCATCTCGAGGAAGTAGAAGCTGCGATCGGCCCCGGCGATAAATTCGACCGTCCCAGCGCTGGTGTAGCCGACGCCCTGCGCCAGCGCGACCGCCTGCTCGCCCATCGCCTTGCGCATTTCAGGGGTGACGAACGGGGAGGGAGCCTCCTCGACGACCTTCTGGTGGCGGCGCTGGATCGAGCAGTCGCGCTCGTTCAAATAGACGATATTACCTTGGCTATCGCCGAGCAGCTGAATTTCGATGTGGCGCGGCTGCTCGATGAATTTCTCGATGAAGACGCGGTCGTCGCCAAAGCTCGCCAGCCCTTCGCGCTTGGTCGCCTCGAAGCCGTCGCGGACGTCGGTCTCGCTCCACGCCAGCCGCATGCCCTTGCCGCCGCCGCCGGCACTCGCCTTCATCATCACCGGATAGCCGATTTCCGACGCGATCCGCACGGCGTGGTCGGTATCGTCGATCTCGCCGACGAAGCCCGGCACGACCGAGACGCCCGCCGCCTTGGCGAGCTTTTTCGATTCGATCTTGTCGCCCATCGCCGCGATCGCCTTGGCGGGCGGGCCGATGAAGACGACCCCGGCGGCGTCGCACGCCTCGCGGAAGCTCGCGCGTTCGGACAGGAAGCCGTAGCCCGGGTGGACCGCCTCGGCCCCGGTCGCGAGGCATGCGGCGATGATCTTGTCGCCGAGCAGGTAGCTTTCGGCGGCAGGCGGCGGCCCCAACCGCACTGCTTCGTCGGCCATCTCGACATGGAGCGCCCCCGCGTCGGCGTCCGAGTACACCGCGACCGTCGCGATCCCCATCTTGCGGCACGACCTGATGACACGGCACGCGATCTCGCCGCGATTGGCGATGAGGATTTTCTTGAACACCAAGCGAGCTCCCTGTTGATCTTGTTCAACCGGGGACGGGGGGCGACGTCAAGGAATTGCGTCGTTGCGCTCCTGCGAGCCGCGGGCGGGCAAGCGCCCGCTTGAGGCGCAAACAGCGCGCAAGCGACTCATTACGCCTTTGACTCGCTTCCATCGTCTGCATTAGGATATTGTTAATACTATCTGTTGTCTTGGCGATAATTGATGGGCGGGGCGATGGGGAAGATACCGGGGCCGGAATACTTCCTGAGCGCCGCGCTCGCTGCCGCCGTCGCGGTTGGTCTGGCCGGCGCGTTTATCGGCTTGAACGTGAGCAGCCTGTGGGCCGATGAGCTGTTTACGTTCTGGGTTGTCGGCAACGACCACAGCGCCGCCGCAGCACTCGCCCGCGCCCAAAGCGACATCCATCCGCCGCTCTATTACATGAGCGCGTTTTTGGTCACCGAGACATTCGGGCGCTCGCCGGTTGTCCTTCGGGCATTCAGCGCAATACTCGGCGTCGCCGCGGTTCCCTTATTCTATTATGTTACCCGGAAGACATACTCGATACCTGCGCGACTGGTCGCGATGACGATAGCGGTGTCGTCGTGGTTCTGGGTCAACCAGACCCAGAATGCGCGGTCGTACGGCCTCTGCCTGTTGATTGCCACTGCGGTTTACGGTGCAGCACTCGCTCTCGCGGCGCGCGAGCGCGACGGTCGGCCCGTCGGCTGGACGCTGGCGGCATTGGTGCTGTCGATGGCGTTAGGGTCTTGCGTTCACCCGTATATGTTGTTCGTCGCCCTCGCGACGCTCGCTTCATTATTCGTGCTGTGTCCCCGGCTGCGCTGGGTGTTCGTCCTGATCGGCGGGTCGATCACGGCTGCTTGGTTTGCCTATATCCACTTCGTCATTCGTGCGCATACGGTGTTCTCACTCGAACACAGCTGGATCGGCAACACCACGGGCTGGTACCGGGACGAATTGCGGACGAGCTGGCAGGCCTCGCTTTCGAACAAGCCGATGATTGCGATCGTGCTCGTCTGCGTCGCCAGCGCCGCGGCCGTCATCATGCGCGATCGTTCCCGGCGTCAGCCCGTGACGATCGACGGGCGATCCCTGTGCCTGCTGGTGGTCCCCTTGGTCGTCATCGCTGGAATTTCGAGTTCGATGATCCTGACACCGAACTTCACCTCGCGTAATCTGCTCGTCTGCTCGCCATTCATCTGGGGAGCGGAAGCGTTCTTGTTCGACCTCGGCGTCGCGCGGCTTGGCACCGTCGGCCGCGTCGCGGCATCGATCGTGGTCGCAGTCCTCGCCCTCGTCTCGATCGGGGGCGTCAGCGCGCGCTTCGTGCCGGTTCGCACACCGTTTCGCGAAAGCGCGCGCTGGATCGACTCGCAACCCGGCTGCCGGGGCCAGGCGATCGCGTATGTCATTACCGACGGCGTCTATAATAGCCCCGTCGAGGCCGAGCGTCACGGCGCCTTTGAGTATGGCTATTACCTCCAAGATGTCGGCCTCGTCCCGCTCTACCTCAAAGATGCGATCGCCGGGCGTGCCGTCCTAAATCCGTCGTGCCGGGTCGTGGCGTGGGGTGCGCATTACCTGAACGATAGCCACACTGCCGAAGCCGTCCGCGCCGGGCTGGTGAAGTCGCTTCACCGAAAGATCGTGTTGTTTACGCTTTCTCTTCCCGGGCGGAAGGACGGCGGCGGGGCGGCGTATATCTTCCTCACGCCGTAGCGCGCCGTCCCGGCGAGCTTCACAAATAGCAGTCAGCTTGGTGAACGATGGAGAGGTGCGACGCGCCGTCCCGTCCCAGTCGCAACCAGTCTGCGGAGCCGCATAGTGCTGGACTCCGCGCGTCGTGAAGGTGGAAATCCGAAGGTCAAACTCGAGACCCCGCAAAAGCTCGATCAACACCGGTCGTTGCCTCGATGCTTCGCTGGGATGAGCGCGATCTGTTGCCTGCCACTGCGCTCTACAGTGGAATATTATCGTGCTTCTTCCACGGGTTTTCGAGCTTCTTCGTCTTCAGCTTGCGCAACCCCAGCGCGATCCGGCGCCGCGTCGAATGCGGCATGATGACCTCGTCGATGAAGCCCATGCTCGCCGCGACGAAGGGGTTGGCGAAGCGCGCTTCATATTCGGCGGTGCGCTCGGCGATCTCGTCCTTCGACTTGCCGCGGAAGATGATCTCGACCGCGCCCTTGGCCCCCATGACGGCGATCTCGGCGGTCGGCCACGCGTAGTTGAGGTCGCCGCGCAGGTGCTTCGACGCCATCACGTCATACGCGCCGCCATACGCCTTGCGGGTGATGACGGTGATCTTGGGAACGGTCGCTTCGGCATAAGCGAACAGCAATTTGGCGCCGTTCTTGATGATGCCGTTATGCTCCTGCGCGACGCCGGGGAGGAAGCCGGGGACGTCGACGAAGGTGACCAGCGGGATGTTGAACGCGTCGCAGAAGCGGACGAAGCGTCCCGCCTTCTTCGACGCCGCGATGTCGAGGCAGCCCGCGAGGACGGTCGGCTGGTTGGCGACGATGCCGACGGTCGACCCCTCGATCCGGGCGAGGCCGATGATGATGTTGGCGGCGTGCGCGGGCTGGAGCTCGAAGAACTCGCCTTCGTCGGCGACCTTCCGGATCAGCTCGTGCATGTCGTACGGCTGCGCGGCGGACGCCGGGACGAGCGTGTCGAGACTCGGCTCGATCCGGTCGGGATCGTCGGCCGACGGGCGGAACGGCACGCCGCTGCGATTGTCGAGCGGCAGATAGTCGAAGAACGTCCGGGTGCGCAGCAGCGCCTCGACGTCGTCCTCGAGCGCGAGATCGGCGACCCCCGAGCGCGTCGTGTGCGTCACCGCGCCGCCGAGTTCCTCCTGCGTCACGACTTCGTTGGTCACCGTCTTGACCACGTCGGGCCCGGTAACGAACATGTAGCTCGAGTCCTTCACCATGAAGATGAAGTCGGTCATCGCGGGCGAATAAACCGCGCCGCCCGCGCATGGCCCCATGATCAGGCTGATCTGCGGGATGACGCCGCTGGCGAGGACGTTGCGCTGGAACACCTCGGCATAGCCGCCGAGGCTGGCGACGCCCTCCTGGATGCGCGCGCCGCCGCTGTCGTTGAGGCCGATGACCGGCGCTCCGACCTTCATCGCCATGTCCATGATCTTGCAGATCTTTTGGGCGTGCCGTTCGGATAGCGAGCCGCCGAAGACGGTGAAGTCTTGGCTGAAGACGAACACCAGCCGCCCGCTGATCGTGCCGCTGCCGGTGACGACGCCGTCGCCGGGGATCTTCTGCTTCTCCATGCCGAAATCGGTCGAATTGTGCTCGACGTACATGTCGAGCTCCTCGAAGCTGCCGGGGTCGAGCAGGATGTCGAGCCGTTCGCGCGCGGTCAGGCGGCCCTTGGCGTGCTGCGCCGCGACCCGCGCCGGACCGCCGCCCGCGCGCGCCGCATCGCGCCGCCGTTCGAGTTCGACCAGGGCTTTCAGCATGTTGCTCCCTCTTGCATGGTCACCGGCTGTTCGATCAGGTCAAGAAAATCGACCGCAGTGTCGACCGCCGCACGCCGCGCCGCAAGGCTCGCGGCGGCGAGCGGGTCAATGCCCCATTTTTCGGCCTGCCACAGCTCGTCGAGCTGCCCGGCGGCGAAGGCTTCGGCGGCGGTGAGGTGGTGCTCGCTGACCGCAAGCCCGATTAGCGCCGACCCGCAGATCGTCACGATCGGATGCAGCGCCGCGAGTCGAAACGCGTCGAGCGCGTCGAACGCGGCACCGATCCGCGCCATCGTCGCGGGCGGCTGGAGGGTGTGGATGATTCCCGACGTCACGGTGAAGCCGACGTCGTAACGCGCCGCCGCCCACGCGAGCAGCGGGTCCCAAACCGCCGCCTGCCGCGCGACGAGCGGCGGCGGTTCGTCGGCGCGGTAGCAGAGCAATTCGGTCTCGGCGAAGCGCGCGAGGTCGGCGGCGAAGGCGGCGCGGTCGGGGGCAACGCGGTCGATCGCGGCATAAGCGAAGCCGGTCAGCGGCATCTGGCGCGGGTCGAGCACCTCGCCCTGCGCGGCCCATTCAGCGGCGGCGGCGACGGCAAGCGCAGGGGTCGGCACGACGAATGCGGCCTTCGCCGGGGTACGGATCGCACGGCCATCGAGCGCGACGGTCCAGCCGCCGTCGGCCTGCGCCACGCCCGCGGTCTTGTAGAAGCGCTTCATGCCAGCAGCGCGAGCAGCGCGGGCATGTCGCCGACGACGGTCTCGGCCCCGGCGGCGGTGAGTTCATCGGGGGCATGATAGCCCCAGTCGACGCCGATCGCGCGCGCCCCGGCGGCGATCCCCATGAGCATGTCGAAGCTGGTGTCGCCGATCATCACCGTGTCGGCAGGCTCGGCTCCGGCCTGCGCCATCGCCAGCTCGAGCATCGCCGGATGCGGCTTCGACGGGTGGCGGTCGGCGGTCTGGAGGGTGACGAAATGGTGCGCGATATCGTGGTGCGCGAGGATCAGCGCGAGCCCGCGATCCGATTTACCGGTGGCGACGCCGAGCAGCCAGCCGCGGTCGGCGAGTTCGACGAGCCCGTCGCGGATGCCGGGATACAGCGGCTCGACGACGAGCGAGCCTTCGGCACGGAGCCGGTGGTAGGCGTTGCGATACTCGTCGGCGAGGCGGGTCTGCAGGTCGACTTCGGCGTCGGGGAGCAGCGTCGCCATCGTCTCGAACAGGCTGAGCCCGACGACCTGGCGGATGCGGTGCGGATCGGGTGCGGCCACCCCGACACGCGCGAAGCTCTCGGTCATCGCCCGGATGATGTTGACCTGACTGTCGACGAGCGTCCCGTCGCAGTCGAATACGGCGAGGCGGGTCACGCTAAGTGCCGCGCGAGCGCCGTTCGCCGCCGCGTTGCCGCTCGCCCTTACGCGCCTTGCGGCGTGACTTGGCGGCGGCGGCGTCGGCCTTGGCCTTGCCTTCGGGCGTGTCGACATAGCGGACCTCGTCGAGCGGGACGTCGCCGAGCTCCATGTCGAAGCCGAGCATCGCAAAGCTGTCGACCATGTGCGGCGGCAGGTCGGCGGCGATGTCGAGGGTGCCGCCGTCGGGATGCTCGACGATTAGTCGCCGCGCGTGGAGGTGCATCTTGCGGCTGATGCCGCCGGTCAGGAACGCGTCCTTGCCGCCGTATTTGGCGTCGCCGACGATCGGGTGGCCAATCGCGGTGGCGTGGACGCGGATCTGATGGGTACGGCCGGTCAGCGGCTGGAATTCGATCCATGCGGCCTGGTTCGCGGCGTGGTCGAGGACGCGGTAGCGCGTCTTGGCGTTCTGCCCGGCGTCGGGGTCGACGTGCATCTTCTCGCCGCCGCTGCCGGGCTGCTTCGACAATGCCGCGTCGATCTCGCCCGCATCGGGCTCGGGCAGGCCGATGTTGAGCGCCCAATAGACCTTGCGCGCGGTCCGCCCCGAAAACGCCTTCGAGAAGAATGCCGCTGCGCGCGCCGTCCGCGCGAGCAGGAGCACGCCGCTGGTGTCCTTGTCGAGCCGGTGGACCAGCTTCGGACGATTGGGAAAGCCGAAGCTCAGTGCATCGAGCAGCCCGTCGACGTGGGTCGTCGTGCCCGTCCCGCCCTGCGTCGCCAGCCCCGGGGGCTTGTTGATGACGATCGCCGCCTTGTCGCGGTGGATGACGAGGCTCTGCGCGTATTCGATCTCGGCCTGACTCAGCGGACGGCGCGGGGTCTCGCCGGGAGCGGTCGACACCGGCACCGCTTCGGGCGGCGGCATCGTGATCGTCTGCCCAGCGGCGATGCGGTCGCCCGGGTCGGCCTTCTTGCCGTCGAGCTTGAGCACGCCGGTCCGCGCCCAGCGCGAGACGACGTTGAAGCTGACATCGGCCATGTGCCGCTTGAACCAGCGGTCGAGGCGGATATCGGCGTCGTCGGGTTCGACGATGAAGTTACGATCGGCGCTCATGCCCGTGCCAGCATGACGCCGGCATAGAGCGCGACTACGCTCCCCGCGACCGACGATACGGCGTACGCCGCCGCGAGCAGCCCGTCGCCGCGGACGATCATGTTGAACGTTTCGAGGCTGAACGCCGAGAAGGTGGTGAAGCCGCCGAGGACGCCGACGCCGAGGAGTAGCCGCAGCGGCTCGCCGCTGTTCGTCCGGCTCAAGCTTCCGGCGAGCAGCCCCATCGCCAGCCCGCCGATGATGTTGACCGCCCAGGTGCCGAACGGCAGCCCCGCGCCGAGGTTCTGGTACGCCCAGAGGCCGACGAGGTAGCGCAGGGCGGCACCGATCGCGCCTCCCGACATGACGAGGACGAGCGGGGGCAGGGCAAGGAGCGCGTTCATACTGCCGCCGTCTTTAGAGCGTCACGCGCTTTCACGCCACGCCGAATGTCCAGCCCTCGGTGTGGCAGACTTGGTCGAGCCCGGCAGGGTGCCAGACTGCGGGGTCGACGGCGGCGGCACGCATGCCCGCAGCGGAGATGAGAGCGTCGCCGATATGGTCGGCGAAGGTGTAGGGAAGGTCTTGCGTCGGTGCGCTGCCGAGCCGGGCGAGCGCGGCGTCGAGTGTCGCCCGGTCGCGGATCTTGCCGCGCACCCCCGCGGCGGCGGCGAACACTGCACAATAGATTTCGGCGAGGACCGGTCCGGTCGCGGGGAGCGGGTCGAACGGCCACACCGGCACCGGCGTTTTAGCGAGCAGCCGCATCGCCGACAGGCTCGCCTTGCCGCATTGCGACGCGCCGAGCAGGACGAAGCACGACGCTGGCGATCCCTTGCGCCGCTCGACGACGCGCAGCCGGGCGCGGTCGGCGCGCGGGCCGTCGGCAACACCGGTCCAGAAATGGCGGCGGCGGTGCGCGACATAGGCGTGCGCGGCGTGAAACGGATCGTCAGCGGCGATCGCGGCGACCTCCGCCCACAGCGACCGCGCGTCGGGCGGGGAGGGGTCGCCGGGGAAGAAGGCGGCGGAGTCGGTGAAGGGAAGGGCGAACGAGGCGTCGATGCCGATGAGAGTGCGCTCGTCGCGCGCGCTGAACCCGGCGATGAGGTCGAACACCTCGGCGCGCGACCATGCCCGGTCGCGGGTGAGCAGTTTCGGCGCGGCGGTACCGGTGTCGGCGATGGCAACCGCGATTGCCCGGTGCCGCTCGCCGACCGCGCCGGTCCAGTCGATTGCGACGAAGCGGTCGAAGGTCAATCGACGACGACGAGCCGTGCGCCGCTAGCAATCTCGGCTTCGATATGGCTCAGGTTGTTCGTTACCCGCGCTGTGATAGCCGCGACGCGGAATGGGTACTCTGCCTTCATATTATGCTCGGCGGCGTAAGCGACGGCGGCTTCGAAGTCCTCGCGCGTCAGAACGAGAACTCCGCGACGAGCGTGTCGATCGAGTCGCCTCCGGCCATATATTCAAGTGCATCGATGACCCGAAAGCGCGTTCCCGCTATGCACGGCTTGCCATCGCGCACGTTCGGATTGGAGGTGATGCGCGGGTTCATGCGCCTTGATATAGCGCAACCACCCCGCACCCGCCACTCACGCGCGCTCGTACGTCCCGATCAACACGCCCTTGGCGATGGTGTGATCGACGAGCGCATCCTCGATCGCGCTGCGCCCCGGGTGCTCGCCGAGGTCGGGAACGGTGTCTAGCGCGAAGACCTGGAAGACGTAGCGGTGCTCGCCGTGGCCGGTCGGCGGGTCGCACGGCAGCCAGCCGGTCTTGAGGTACGAATTGCGCCCCGTCGCGACGGACGGCGGCTCGCTCGACACCGCGCCCTCGGCGAGCGTGCCGTCGCTGCCGGGCAGGTGATGCACGATCATGTGGACGAGCGGAGCGGGGGTCGGCGAGTCGGCGTCTTCGACGATGATCAGAACCGCCGCCGCGCCCGCCGGAACGTCGCTCCACGCCAGCGGTGGCGACACGCCCTCGCCGTCGGCGGTGAAGCGCGCGGGGAGGGGGCCATGATCTGCGAACGCCGGGCTGGTGACCGCGATCGCGTGTTCGACCCGCGTCAGCCGCGCATCGTAATAGACGGTCTTGTCGAGCCCGGGGCGGACGCCCTCAAGCAGATGGCCGATCGCGGCGGGGACATTCTCGAGCACGGGCAAGCCTTTCAGTCGTTTGGCTCGTCAACCCCCGGAGCTGCCGCCGGTTGCGCGCGGCGAAGCGTCGCCCAGTGATCGAGGCGCTCGGCGATGCGCTTTTCGTGGCCGCGGTCGGTCGGGCGGTAGAAGCGCTGCGGGCGCATCTCGTCGGGCCAATAGTTCGACCCCGAAAACCCGCCCTCGGCGTCGTGGTCGTAGGCATAATCCTTGCCGTAACCGAGGTTTTTCATCAGCTTGGTCGGCGCGTTGAGGATATTCGCCGGCGGCACGAGAGACCCGGTCTCCTTCGCGCTGCGGATCGCCGCCTTGTGCGCGACATACGCCGCGTTCGATTTCGGCGCGGTCGCGAGGTAGAGGCAGGCGTGCGCGATCGCCAGTTCCCCCTCGGGGCTCCCTAGGAAGTCGTAGCTGTCCTTTGCCGCTAGCGTCACGACCAGCGCGTTCGAATCTGCGAGCCCGATGTCCTCGCTGGCGAAGCGGACCATGCGGCGGAGGAGGTACAACGGCTCCTCGCCCGCGGTCAGCATCCGCGACAGATAATAAAGCGCGGCGTCGGGGTCGGACCCGCGCAGCGCCTTATGCAGCGCCGAGATCAAATTATAATGCCCGTCGCGATCCTTGTCGTAGACCGCGACGCGGCGGTGGAGCAGGTCGCGCAACCCCTCGGGCGCGAGCGGGGCGTCGACGTGGATCGAAAACAACGTCTCGGCCTGGTTGAGCAAGAAGCGCCCGTCGCCGTCGGCCGACGCGACCAGCGCCTCACGCGCCTCGGCGGTCAGCGGCAGTGCCTTGTCCTCGATCGCCTCGGCGCGCGCGAGCAGCGTGTCGAGCGCGGCGGTGTCGAGGCGGCGGACGATCAGCACCTGTGCGCGGCTGAGCAATGCCGCGTTCAATTCGAAACTCGGGTTCTCGGTCGTCGCGCCGACGAGGACGACGGTGCCGTCCTCGACATAGGGCAGGAAGCCGTCCTGCTGCGAGCGATTGAAACGGTGGATCTCGTCGACGAACAACAAGGTCTGCTGCCCGGCGCGCGCGGCGGTCTTGGCCTCGGCGAACAATTTCTTGAGGTCGGCGACCCCGGCGAAGACCGCTGAAATCCCGACGAAGCGCATGCCGACCGCGTCGGCGAGCAGCCGCGCGATCGTCGTCTTGCCGGTCCCGGGGGGACCCCACAGGACGAGCGAGGCAAGCTTCCCCGCCGTGACCATCCGCCCGATCGCCCCGGCGGGGCCGGTCAAATGCTCCTGTCCGACGACGTCGGCGAGTGTCCGCGGGCGCAGCCGCTCGGCGAGCGGGCTGGCTCCGGCGGCAACCGGTGCAGCGGCGGGAGGGTCGGCGGCGAACAGGTCCATCGACGGGATATAGCGGCGGCAGGCCTCGGCGGCGACTACCAGTCGAGATAATCGGCGACGGCAAGCGCGTCGCGGCGGGCACCGCATTCGGCCCAGACATAGCCGGTCAGCGTCATCCAGATATCGTCGCCGCCATTTGCGTAGACGTCGAGATAGACGTCGCAACACGCGGCCAACCCGAGGCGCTTGAGGCGAAGCTGCTCGGCCTTGTAGTCCGACATCGCGGCGGTCGCCGCGGCCAGATAGGCGTTGAGGTTGGCGCGCGACACCACCGGCTTTCCGGCGCCGAGGAACACTCCCGCAAGCTCGCCGTGGAGGACGTCGATCACCCGATCAGGGCCGATGTTGATCCGCTGCGGCATCTGCTTGGTATTGCCCGCAAGCCGTTTGACCATCTCGATCAGGTCGAAGGCGTGGATGTCGCCGCCGTGCCCCGCCGCGAGCCGCGCCCATGCGACCGCTTCGAGGCCGAGATTGCAGAAATGCGCGGCGTCGGTGTTGCGGCACGACGTCGAACTGTTGAGCACGACCTGGGGATCATCCTCGTCGAAGCCCCAGTGGACCGGGTCCTTCGAACGGAAGCCGCTGTCGACCTGGTGTGTTGCCGCGACCCTGAAGGCGTCGGCCGCGGCGATCGTGACCCCCGGGTTGAGCACCGCGACGCGGCGGCACAGCGCATCGAGCGCGAAGACGAACATGAAGAAGTGCACCGCACGTTCGCGGGCGTGCATCAGCAGCGCGTTGCCGATCGTGCCGCTGATGTTGATCCCCGACGGCGAGGCGGCGGAATGTTCGCGTGGCATCTGCTGTTCCCCATCCAGCCTTGGCGTCGCTGTAACCGCTTGGGATGACAGGCGCGCGACGGACTGTGCCCGCCACCAGTCAATTTGTCACGCATCCCGGGACATGATCGGCTCGTTTGGTGCTGCGGATCAACGGAAGGACCATCGCATGGCACGCACTCTGGCGCATTTCACGATCACCGAATCGGGCGACGATTACCTCCTCCACATCGAGGACGAGGCTGGCGAGACGATCGAGATCACCGCGACGTACGACCAGCTCGATTTGCTCGTCGAGGCGATCGACGCGCATCTCGACGAGGATGCGGAAGAGATGGACGAAGTCGAGGAGTAGGCTCCAGAGGCCGCCACTCGTCGCCGCTGTCGTTCGTTCCTCAGCTGCGCCGAAACTATTCGGTGCCGTCCTGAGTTGAGGCATCGAGGCGTTCTGGGGCATGAATGATGACGGCGATGCTGAGCGAAGATTGGGGGCCGTATAATGGGCCGCAAGATGCGGCAGCATCGCTTGGCTTATTAGTCGACCGGGCTTGTGGTAACGGCGTTGGTATCGCTTGGGCGGCGCGCGGTTCGCTTCATCCCTTGCGCGCGCCACGGCGCGATGGCGACGGGATCGGCGTCGTTGCCATGTTCGAATGGGTTCCGTCCCCGCCGCCGCCGCCCAAGCCGCCGTCCGGCTGGCGCGCCACCTTACGCTCTTGGCTCCACGAGTATTTCGAGGCCCAATATCAGGCAAGCATGGCCGAAACCCAGGCAAACCTTGCGCTCGGCAACGCGATTTCGCAGGGTGTGAACACCTTACTTCGTCATCATGCGGACGATGCGGCGGGTGTCGCCATCGACATCATTGGCATTGCGGTCTTTATTTTGCTTATACCGAGCGGCGTTTCCGAGATCGCCGTTGCGGGGGCCATTGGAGGCAGTGTTCTTTTGTACACCGACGGTAAGGCGTTCGCCATGGAGATGGGCGGCGACAACGAAGGGGCAGAGAGATACAAGAAAAAGACGGAGACTCTGCGTTTCGTCGCGACGCTCGTTACCTTGCCCGACCTGTTCTACGGCGGGTATAAGGTCATCAAGGAAATGCGCGAGATCAACGAGCTGGCTGCGACCGATCGTGCGACGAGTACCGCTGCTGGTAATTTGGCACGGCGCACGGCCAACGCCCAGCGCGCCGAACGTTATATGCAGATTGTCGAGCGAGCAAATCTCAAGGCTCAGATCCGCAGTGAGCAGTTGACCGCTATGCTCCGCCTTGAGCTGCGTCCTCGACCTGCGGCGATGGCCGGCGTTGGACTGTTCTTCCGGGAGGAGATTCTGAACAACGAGTCTCTGATGCATCAACTTGTCCATCGCTTGCAGGTGACCTGCGTCGCGGTACACAAGTGATTGTTTCAGTCCATGGCAATGGAGGACATCGCCGGTGAACAAGGCCTACGCGACAAGTCTTGGTTTTGGCCTCGTCGGCCTTGTCTTCGTCACCATCTTCTTCGACTCGTATCGTCTGGCTTCGATGGGACGTGACGCAACAGATAGTCTAGACGGCTCGGCGATCTACGCTTTGGTGATTGCCGCAATATTAGGGTTTAGTGCGCGTCTGATATTCGTAGCCAGCGTGTCGCAATCGATCAAAATGTTGATCAGGGGAGTGTTGTCGGTCGTCATGGCCGCCGTCATCGTGGCGACGCTGGCGGGGTTTGCGCTGTTGGCATCGGGCAAGCCGATCGATGGGTTCACGCTCGGCTTCGCAGTCTTGTCATCAGTGAGCGCGGGCCTGTGGCTGATACGGTATAACCGACCTGTAGCGACCTGATCTGCAACCTACAAAAAAGGCCGCGCTGCTGTTGGGCAACGCGGCCTTTTCATGTCGTCGGTTGCCCGATCAGTCTTCGGTGGGAGCCTCAGCCGGGGCATCCGCCATGTCGGTCGGCAGGGTGCCCGGTTCGGCGTTCGGGTCGAAGGCTTCGGTGAAGCCGGCGTTGTCGCGCTCGAACATGTCGGCCGAGACGTTGACGCCCTTCGCCTGGAGTTCGGCCTCTTCGGGCGAGCGGGCGATGTTGACCGTGACCGTGACCGAAACCTCGGGGTGAAGCGAGATCTTGACCGAATAGACGCCGAGCGCCTTGATCGGCTTGTCGAGGATGACCTGGTTGCGCGTGACGTGCGCGCCATCGGCGGTCAGTGCTTCGGCGAGGTCGCGGGTGGCGACCGAACCGTAAAGCTGGCCGGTGTTCGACGCCTGGCGGATGAGGATGATCGACTTGCCGTCGATCGACTTCGATTCCTCCATCGCGATGTCGCGACGGCCGGCGTTCTCGGCCTCAATGTGCGCGCGGTTCGCCTCGAAGCGCTTCTTGTTCGCTTCTGACGCACGGAGCGCCTTGTTGTTGGGGAGAAGGAAGTTGCGGGCGAAACCGGGCTTCACATTGACGACGTCGCCGATGTTGCCGAGCTTTTCGACGCGCTCGAGAAGGATCACATCCATGAGTATCTGATCCCTACTTCACGAGGAACGGCAGCAGGCCGATGTGGCGGGCGCGCTTGATCGCCTGGGCCAGCTCGCGCTGCTTCTTGCCGCTGACGGCGGTGATCCGGCTCGGCACGATCTTGCCACGCTCGGAGACGAAGCCCTGCAACAGGCGCACGTCCTTGTAATCGATGACGGGAGCATTCGGACCCGAGAAGGGGCACGACTTGCGACGGCGGAAAAAGGGACGACCCATAGTGTGATACTCCCTTTAAGCCGCGCGCGGGCGGAAGCCGCCGCCACGATCGCCGCCGCCGCCGCCACCGCCACCGCCGAAGCCGCCGCCGCCGCTGCGCTCACCGCCGAAACCGCCGCTGCGCGGACGGTCGCCGCGATCGCCGCGATCGGGCCGGTCGCCGCGCGGACGGTCGCCGTCACGGCTCTCGCGGTCGCGCTCGCGGCTCTCGTTGCGGCGCATCATCGCCGACGGGCCTTCTTCCATCTCGTCGACGCGGACGGTCATGAAGCGGAGGATGTCCTCGCTCAGTCCGACCTGGCGCTCGAGCTCGGTGATCGCCGCCGCGGGGGCGTCGATGTTGAACATGACATAATGCGCCTTGCGGTTCTTCTTGATCCGGTAGGCGAGGGAGCGGAGGCCCCAATATTCGTTCTTCGCAACGCGACCGTCGTGATCGGTGATGATCTTGGTGAAGGCTTCGCTCATCGCATCGACCTGGGCATTGGCCAGGTCCTGACGCGCGAGGAAGACATGCTCGTACATCGGCATGTGTTGGTGTTCTCCTATGGCCGATCGTCGACGCCGCGCTGTGCGACGCCTCTCCGGCTGGCTGCTGAAACGGCGAACGGCCGGGGTTGCCCCCGGCCGCACGTCGGTGACGCCGTATGACGGACTGTCACGCAAAACGCAAGCGCGTCAGCCCTTTGTCGACGCGTACAGCTTCCACAGGTCGGCGATATCCTTCATGCCGCCCTCGCCGACGCTGGCGAAGGTCGCTTTCGCCGCTGCGGCGTTGCCCGCCTTGAGCTGCGAGATTCCCTGGAAGACCTTAGCGCGGTCGACATAGGGGCCACCCGCCGCCGCCGACTTGGCATAGGCTGCCGCCGCCGCCGGATACTGGCCGAGACCGAAGTATGCGCCGCCCGCGACGTTCGCGGTCGCCGGGTCGGCGGCGAGCTTGGCGGCGTTTGCGCCAGCGGCCTGCGCGCGCTGCGCCGCGGCCTGGGCGAGCTTTGCGGTCATCGGGTCGGAGCCGAGGGTGCCGCCGGCCTTGGTCAGGACCGCCTGCGCGACGCCGGGCTGGTTGTTGACGATCGCGAGCTTGGCGTATTCCTGGATATCCTCGGGACGCGTCAGGTTGCCGGTGGCGTCCATCAGCTCGAACAGCGCGAGCTTCGCCTCGGGCTGCATCTGGTTCTTCTGCTGCTCGACGAGGAGAGTCTTCCACCGCGCGGGGCTCGGATCGCTGCGGACGAGCTTCTCGGTCGTCGCGAGATAGCCCTTCTTGTCGCCCGACTTATACTGCGCGCCGGCGAGGTTCTCGAGGTACAGCGGCTTCGGCCCGTTCGACGCGATCAGCTTGTTGTACGACGTCACGGCCTCGGCATAATGACCCTGCTTGATCGCCGCCTGCGCCATGAGCACCTGCATGTCGTCGCCGCCCGCCTGCTTGGCGTAGGTCACCGCCTTCGTGTAATTCCCGGCATTATAATAGAGCGAAGCGAGCTGCTTCGGCGTCGCAGCGCCACCAGCCTGGAGCTCGTCGGCGGCCTTACCGTACTGCCCGGCCTTGGTGTAAACGTACGCTGCCATCTGCGCGACCTTAGTACGCTCCTCGGGGGTCTTGGCGGCGGCCTTGGCGGTGTTGATCGCGTTGATCGCAGCCGCGCCGCTCGACTTCGCCGCCTGGTTGAGCGCGGTCCCGACCGCCTTCGACACCGCCGCCATCGCGGGGGCGGCAACCACTGGCATCAGCGCGAGCGCGGCGACGGTCGAAAAAAGTTTCAGCAACTTCATGTCATTCCCTCATGGTTCGGCGCTATGTCGTGAATCTGAACCCGGTCGCGTAGACGGGCGATGAACATCGCCACCCGTGCCGGGCAGGGCGACCTTATCCAATCATGCGCAAGGCGCAAAGGCTAATGGCGCGGAATTGCGCCCGCCCCCGCAACCGCCTAATCGCACCGTCTTCCGCGCAAAAAAGGAAATATCGTTGACGCGTGCATTCGTTTTTCCGGGGCAGGGGAGCCAGTCGGCGGGCATGGGCAAGGCGCTTGCCGCCGCGAGTCCGGCCGCGCGGGCGGTGTTCGAGGAGGTCGATTCGGCGCTCGGGCAGCATCTGTCGCGGCTGATGTTCGACGGTTCGCTGACCGAATTGACGCTGACCGAGAACGCCCAGCCGGCGATCATGGCGCTGTCGATCGCGGTGTTGCGCGTCCTCGAAGCCGAAGGCGGGATAAGCGTCGCCGACAAGGCCGCGTTCGTCGCCGGGCACAGCCTCGGCGAATATAGCGCGCTCTGCGCTGCCGGTGCACTTACCCTCGCCGACACCGCGCGGCTGCTGCGGTTGCGCGGGCAGGCGATGCAGGCGGCGGTGCCGGTCGGGGTCGGTGCGATGGCGGTGCTGATCGGGCTCGATCTCGACAAGTGCATCGAAGCCGCAGCCCAAGCCGCCCAAGGCGAGGTCTGCGAGGTCGCGAACGACAATGCTCCCGGGCAGGTCGTCGTCTCGGGACACACCGAGGCGGTGGCGCGGGCGATCACGATCGCCAAGACGATGGGGTCGCGGCACTCGGTCCTGCTGCCGGTATCGGCGCCGTTCCACTGCTCGCTGATGGCCCCCGCTGCCGAGGCAATGCGCGTCGCGCTCGCCGATGTCGCTCTTTCGGCGCCGTTCGTCCCGCTCGTGTCGAACGTCACCGCCGATGTCGTCGCGGCTCCCGACAGCGTGCGCAGCGGCCTTGTCGCGCAGGTCACTGGGCGGGTGCGGTGGCGCGAGAGCATCTTGATGATGACGGCTGCGGGCGTGTCCAACTTCGTCGAGCTCGGCGCGAAGGTTCTCACGCCGATGGTCAAGCGGATCACCCCCGATGCCACCGCCGAAAGCGCGGCCGACATGGCGGGTATAGAATTGGTCGCTTCGAAACTTTAACCTGTCCGGCAAAACGGGGGTGTGGACTTCCGATCGGGCAAGTTGTTGGCGGTGCTTGGATCGGGGGATCGAAACGACCCCCGTTTCGTGTGGACTTCCGATTTTGGGCCAGCGATCTGGGACGGCACCAATGTGGCCCATCTGGTACATTTAGGGGAAGCATAATGTTCGACCTTACGGGCATGACGGCGCTGGTGACCGGCGCGAGCGGCGGCATCGGCTCGGCGATCGCCCGCGCTTTGGCGGCGCAGGGGGCGCGACTGGCGCTGTCGGGAACGCGCGTCGGGCCGCTCGAGGCGCTCGCTGCCGAGCTCACCGGCGCGGTCGTCCTGCCGTGCGACCTCGGCGACGCGGCGGCGGTCGACGCGCTGGTGCCCGACGCGGTCAAGGCACTGGGCTCGCTCGACATCCTCGTCAACAACGCCGGCGTCACCCGCGACAATCTCGCGATGCGGATGAAAGACGACGAGTGGGACACGGTGATGCGGGTCAACGTCGAGGCCGCGTTCCGCCTGTGCCGCGCCTCCTGCCGCCCGATGATGAAAGCGCGCTTCGGCCGCATCGTCACGATCACATCGGTCGTCGGCCACACCGGCAACCCTGGACAGATGAACTATGCCGCGTCGAAGGGCGCGCTGACCGCGATGTCGAAGGCGCTGGCGCAGGAGGTTGCGAGCCGCGGCATCACCGTAAATTGCGTCGCCCCGGGGTTTATCGCGTCGCCGATGACCGAGGCGCTGAGCGAGGCACAGACTGCGGCGCTAACCACGCGAATTCCGGCCGGGCGGCTGGGGGCTGGGGCCGATGTCGCGGCGGCGGTCGCGTATCTCGCATCCCGCGAAGCCGCCTACGTCACGGGGGCAACCCTCCACGTCAACGGCGGCATGGCAATGCTCTGACCCACTTCCCTCTCCCGCTTGCGGGAGAGGGCGAGAGACGCGCCCGTAGGCGCGGCCCGGGGTGAGGGTGTCTCTAGCCCCGGGCGCGCAACTCGTGCTCGACCGTCGCCAGCACATGATCGAGCTTGGTAAACACCTCGGCGTTCCAGAAGCGAACGACATGCCATCCTTCAGCCGTGAGCAACGCCGTTCGCTGCTCGTCGTACGCCACCGCACTGGCATGCTGGCTGCCGTCAAGTTCGATCACGAGCCGGGCGGCGATGCAGGCGAAGTCGGCGATGTACGGCCCGATGCTGTGTTGCCGCCGGAACTTCCAGCCAATGAAACGGCGGTCGCGGAGTTCGGTCCAAAGGGCGGCTTCGGCGTCGGTCGACGCGGCACGAAGTGACGCAGCGTGGGGGCTGATGGTGCGACGGACGCGGGACATGGGGGGACGTTAGCTGCATGACGGCGATCGGGCCAGCGGCGGCACCGTCAGGCGGCGGCTCACTCGGCCGATGTGTTCGTTTGGATGGACACCCTCACCCCGGGCCGCGCCTGAAGGCGCGTCTCTCGCCCTCTCCCGCAAGCGGGAGAGGGAAGTCGGACGCGCGTGATGGAAGTCTTGTCAGCCCGCTCTTGCGCGGCTATCGCAATCGCCAAGGCTGAACGCCACGCCAATTGGAGAGGGTATCCCATGACCGATGTTGCCGACCGCGTTAAGAAGATCGTCGTCGAGCATCTTGGTGTCGAGGCCGACAAGGTTACCGAGGATGCCAGCTTCATCGACGATCTCGGGGCCGACAGCCTCGACACGGTCGAACTCGTCATGGCGTTCGAGGAGGAATTCGGCGTTGAGATCCCCGATGACGCCGCCGAGAAGATCCTGACCGTCAAGGATGCGATCGGCTTCATCGAGACGCATGCCAAGGCGTGAGGACCGGTTGATCAGGCCGAGAGTGGCCCGCGCGACGGCTCTCCGCAGTGGCGGAGGGCCGTTTTGCGTAGAGGCCCCGGGAATGCCGATCAGCACGAGGGGCATATTAGTTTGGGGAGGAACACGATGCGTCGTGTCGTGATTACCGGCGTCGGCATGGTTACCCCGCTCGGGGCCAACGTAGAGACCGTCTGGGCGAATATCCTCGCGTCGAAGTCGGGCGCGGGGCGCATCACGCGCTTCGACGCGACAGACTACGCGTGCCAGATCGCGATGGAGGTCAAGCACGGCGACGGTACCGGCGATACCTTCGACCAGACCAAGCGGATCGACCACAAGGTCCTCCGCCAGGTCGATCCGTTCATCATCTTCGGCATCGACGCCGCCGGCCAGGCGCTCGAGGATGCCGGGCTGACCGACATGACCGAGGAGGAGCGCTATCGCGCGGGCTGCATGATCGGCTCGGGCATCGGCGGGCTTCCCGGGATCGAGAAGGAATCGATCGTCCTCCACGAGAAGGGCCCGCGCCGGGTCTCGCCGCACTTCGTCCACGGGCGGTTGATCAACCTGATCTCGGGGCAGGTCAGCATCAAATACGGGCTGATGGGCCCGAACCATGCCGTCGTCACGGCCTGCTCGACCGGCGCGCATGCGATCGGCGACGCGGCGCGGCTGATCGCGCTCGACGACGCCGACGTCATGCTCGCGGGCGGGTCGGAGGGGGCGATCTGCCCGCTCGGCATCGCCGGGTTCAGCCAGGCGAAGGCGCTGGCGACCCACTTCAACGACGAGCCGACCCGCGCCAGCCGCCCGTACGACATCGACCGCGACGGCTTCGTCATGGGCGAGGGCGCGGGCATCGTCTGCCTCGAGGAATACGAGCGGGCGAAGGCGCGTGGCGCGACGATCTATGCCGAGGTCATCGGCTACGGCCTGACCGGCGACGCGTTCCACGTCACCGCGCCGCAGCCCGAAGGGTCGGGGGCGTTCCGGTCGATGCAGATGGCGCTCAAACGGGCCGGGCTCAACCCGTCGGACATCGACTATATCAACGCCCACGGCACCTCGACGATGGCCGACGAGATTGAGCTCGGCGCGGTGCGCCGCGCGTTCGGCAGTGCGATCGAGACGGTCAGCATCTCGTCGACCAAGTCGGCGATCGGCCATCTGCTCGGCGGGGCCGGGGCGGTCGAAAGCATCTTCTGCGCGCTGGCAATGCGCGACCAGATTGCGCCGCCGACGCTCAACCTCGACAATCCATCGCCGGGCTGCGAGGGATTCGACCTCGTCCCGCACGTCGCCAAGCCGCGACGGATCCGCGCGGTCCTCAACAACAGCTTTGGCTTCGGCGGGACCAACGCGACGCTCGTTCTCCGCTCGGTATGACGCGGTGAGCAGCCGGGGAACACGTGCGGCGCAGGCCTTCGTGGTCCTGCTGCTCGTCATCGGACTGCCGCTGTTCGTCGCGCCGTGGTGGAGCTGGGGCAAGCACGGGACAACCACCCGCGACGTCGTCATCCCTGCCGGCACGACCCTTACCGGGGCGGCTTCGCGGCTGACCGACGCCGACGTGATCACGTCGGAGGGGCAGTTCCGCCTGCTGGCGCGAATGTTCGGCAAGCCCGAGCCGATCCGCGCCGGGACCTATCGCTTCGTCGAGGGGATCGGCTGGGGCGATTATCTGCGCCAGATGCAGCGCGGCGACGTCATCGCGCTGCGCGTGACGATCCCCGAGGGGATGCCATCGGTGCTGGTCCGCGACCGCCTGCTGGCGAACGCCAAGCTCACCGGCCCGGTCGAGATTCCAGTCGAGGGGTCGATCCTGCCCGATACCTACGACTTCCAAGTTGGCTCGACCCGCGCCGCCGCGGTCACGCATATGCAGACGGCGATGGCGACCGAACTGGCGACCTTGTGGAAGGCGCGGACCCCGGCGACTGTGGTCAAGACACCCGCCGAGGCGATCACCCTCGCGTCGATCGTCGAGAAGGAGACCGGGGTGCCCGCCGAGCGGCGGCTCGTCGCCGGGGTTTATTCGAACCGGTTGCGGACGGGAATGAAGCTCGATGCCGACCCGACGGTGATCTACCCGATCACGCAGGGCAAGCCGCTCGGGCGGCGGATCCTGCGGTCCGAGCTCAACCGCGACACCGGCTACAACACCTATCTCAAGCCCGGCCTGCCGAAGGGGCCGATCGCCAACCCCGGGCGCGCGTCGATCGCCGCCGTGCTCGATCCGGCCCCGACCAAGGCGCTGTACTTCGTCGCCGACGGCAAGGGCGGGCATGTCTTCGCGACGACGCTCGCCGAGCAGAACGGCAACGTCGCCAAGTGGTTCGCGATCCGCCGCGCGCGCGGCGAGATGTGAGCCAGACGCGCCGCAAGCCGCGGCCGGGCGCGCCACGCCCCGGTACGCCGCGGAAGCGATCCGCGCCGGTCCGCTCCCCGGCGAGGCGGATCGCGGGGGGAGTCGCGCGCGTCGCCGGCTTTGGCCTGCTGCTCTACTTCGGCGGCTTCGTCTGGTTCGTCGCGACGCGCCCCGGTCTTGCCCCGATCGACGAGCCGACCGACGCCGTCGTCGTCCTCACCGGCGGCCCGGGGCGGTTGGCGCGCGGGGCAGCGGTGCTCGCCGCGGGCAGCGCCAAGCGGATGCTTGTTTCAGGCGTTGGCGAGGGCGTCAGCCGTGCGGCGCTCGCGGCCTCGGTCGACGCGCCGGCGAAGCGCTTCGCGGGCCTCGTCGACCTCGGCTACCAGGCAGTCGATACAAGGTCGAATGCGGTCGAGACGACGGCGTGGGTCGGGCGCCACGGCTTTCGCTCGCTGCGGCTGGTGACGTCGTCGGCGCATATGCGGCGGGCGCGGCTCGAACTCGCGCTCAACCTGCCGTCGTCGGTGCGGATCGTCGAGGACGGCGTCGCCGGCGGCAGTCCGGTCGGCATCGCCCGCGAGTTCAACAAATACCTCCTGCGCCGCGCCGCGCTCGCGCTGGGGGCGGCATGATCGCGGTCCTCCGGTCCGCCGTCTTCGCGTTGGTTTTCTACATCGGCTCGGTGCCGATCGTCGTGACCGCCATGCTCGTCGGCTTCATTGCCCCTGCCGCAGTGATCACCGTGGCGCGCATCTGGGCGGGCTGGTTCGCGCTGACGACGCGCTGGCTGCTCGGCATCCGCTGGCGGATCGTCGGCACAGTGCCCAACCACGCGGCGCTCGTCGCGCTCAAGCATCAGTCGAACTACGAGACGATCATGATCCTCTGGTTGTTCAAGCGACCCGCAGTGGTACTCAAAGCCGAGCTTCTCGGCATCCCGGCGTGGGGCGCGGCGGCGCGCGCGCACGGCGTTATTCCGGTCGACCGCGCCGGGGCAGCAACTGCACTGCGGGCGATGCTAAAGGCCGGGAACGCGGCGAAGGCGGCCGATCGCCCGGTACTGATCTTCCCCGAGGGCACGCGGACCGCGGTCGGCACCGCGCCCGAACTCCGCGCCGGGCTTGCGGGGCTTTATCGCGCGCTCAAGCTGCCGCTGGTCCCGATCGCGTGTGATTCGGGGCGCTGCTGGCCGAAGGGCTTCGTCAAGCACGCCGGGGTCGTCACCTTCGTCGTCGGCGACCCGATCCCCGCCGGGCTCGACCGCCCTGCGATCGAGGCGCGGGTCCACACTGCGATCAACGCGTTGAACCGCGCATGAGACGTGTTCCCCTTTGGCTGACGATCGTCCCGCTCGCGCTCGGCGGCGCGGTTTATTGGCATTATTGGTCGGGGTGGAAAGATCAATTCCGGACGGACATCGCAACGGTCATGCCTGACGGCGTGACCGGCTTTGGTCGTTCTCCATATCACGTTCAGGCGATCGGAGGTTTTCCGTATCGGCTCGAGGCCGAAGTCACGAACCCCTTTTACGAGCTTGGCGGCGCGCATGACGAACGGCGGCCGGACGATGGTCCCGTCGGGCTGGTGCTCAGCGCCAAGCGCGCGTTGCTTAATCGCAACCCTTGGCAGCGCGACCTGACCATCGTTCGCGCTGGTCATCCGCTCTTTGTCGCGGGCGTCACTGGACTCGTGGGAGCGGATGTCCACGGCTCTGCAACTCAGAGTGTTTCGAGCATCCACCTCAACGGGACTGGCATCGCGCGGCTGTCGACCGTGTTCAAGGGTCTGAAGGCTACCACCGCGCTGTTCGCCGCGCCGGTCACCGCCGATCATTTCGAGGTCCACCTCCGCGAGACCCGTGCACGGTCGAACGAGGCCTGGTCGCCGACCCCGCCGCAGCAGGCGCAGGTCGTGCTCTCCGGGACCGGCGTGCGGATCGGGCAGGGGGCACCGCTGACGCTTGCCGCCGACTTCGGGGTCACCGCGACGTCGCGGCTGCGCGATTATGCGGGCTGGGCGGCGGGGGGCACGGTCGAGGTGCATTCACTGACGCTCGCCGATGCGAGCGGTGAGGTGCTGGCGATGACTGCGAGCGGGGTTCCGGCGGAGGGGACGATTCGCCTGACCGGCACGATCACGACGGTCTGCCCGGCGAGCGTCGCCGCCGCCTTCGCCGCGAGCCGCGCACCCGTCGAGCAGCGGCTGCGCAACCCGGTGCGGCTGGCGTTTGGCGGCGTACCGGGGGCGTTCACCGTCGGCGCTCCGCCGCCGAGCGCGCCGACCGCCTTCCGCGCCCAGCTCCCGCCGTGCCCGCTGCTGCGTTAGTTCTTGAGCCGCCAGCCCGACTTGAGCAGGCGGAAGGCGAGAATCCACAGCGCGACGTCGACCACCAGCAATACCACCGCACCCTGCGCGGCAAGCCCGTCGGACACGCCGAGGAAGCCGTAGCGGAAGCCGTCGATGATGTAGAAGAACGGGTTGGCGTGGCTCAGCGTCCGCATCACCGGCGACACCCGGTCGATGGCGTAGAATGTTCCCGACAGCAATGTCAGCGGCTGGACGACGAAGTTGGTCACCGCCGCGGCATGGTCGAACTTGTCGGCCCAGATGCCGGTGAGGATCCCGAGCAGCGCGAGCATCACCGCGCCCATCGTCCCGAAGTAGAGCACGACGAAAATGTTGTTGATCGGCACGTCGACGCCCGGCGCGATGAGCATGATCACATAGATCGCACTCCCGACCAGCCACGCCCGCGTCACCGCCCCGCCGACCCACGCGACGAGCAGCTCGCTCGACGACAAAGGCGGCATCAGAACGTCGACGATCGTCCCCTGGATCTTGGCGATCAGCAGCGACGACGACGTGTTGGCGAAGCTGTTCTGGATCATCCCCATGACGATCAGCCCGGGGCCGAGGAAGTCGGCGTACGGCACACCCATCACATTGGTCCGCCCCCGGCCGAGTGCGAGCGCGAAAATGACGAGGAAAAGCAGCGTCGTGATCGCCGGAGCCCACACCGTCTGGAGCTGGACCTTGAAAAACCGGCGGACTTCCTTCAGATAGAGGGTCTGCAGGCCCTGCCAGTTGACTCCCGGAATTACGGTCACGCCGGGTTCGCGGGCGACTCCCGGCAAGGTGGTTTTATCGAGCATGGCTCGCTTTAGCGCGCGGGCCCTATCCGCTGCAAGGTGGACCGACTGCTCACCCGCGTTTCGCGCGGGCAAGGAAGGAATAAATCGCCCCATGTCATGGACCGACGAACGCATCGCTTTGCTCCGCACCAGCTGGGAATCGGGGATGACCGCGAGCCAGATCGCCGAGGCGCTCGGCGAGGGCGTCACCCGCAACGCCGTCATCGGCAAGGCGCACCGCCTCGGGCTGGAAGCGCGCCCGTCGCCGGTCAAGGCCGGTGAGATCGTCGAGGACCTCGTCGACGGTGTCGTCGCGGCAGTCGAGGGCGTGATGAGCGCCGCCGGTGACGCGATCGCCGCGGTCGTCGCCCCGCGCGCCGCGCCGAAGCGCCCCGCGCGTCCGGTCGCCCCGGCCAAGCCGGCGAAGACGACCCTGCTCGACCTGAGCGAGAAGGTCTGCAAGTGGCCGATCGGCCACCCGGGCGAAACCGACTTCCACTTCTGCGGCAAGCCCTCGCAGGCAAGTTTCCCGTATTGCACCGAACATTGCGCGATCGCGTACCAGGCGCAGCTGCCGCGCCGCGACCGCTCGCGCCCGCCCCCTCCGGTTATGCCGGGGATGGGTCCAAGACGGTAAGGCGTAGCGTAACGCTGGTATGACCCTGCGGAGAGTGTGATGGATATCGATAAAGCCGTTGCTCACCTCGACAAAAGCGCCGGCCTCGCATCGAAAGGGAAGTGTGCGGCTTACGTTCGTCGCGCAATAGTGGCCGGCGGCCTGTCGATAGATCCTCATCCGCTATACGCGAAGGACTACGGACCATATCTCTTGAAAGCGGGCCTGACGGCGGTTGCTGCGAGTGGCTATAAAGCAGCCAAGGGTGATGTCGTCGTCATACAGTCTTACTCGACGACGGATCCTGCGGGACACATCGCTATGTACGACGGGACCCAATGGGTCTCGGATTTCAAGCAACACGATATTTGGGCCGGCCCGGGATATCGAATTCATCGTCCCGCGCTGCAGGTCTACCGCCAAT
This sequence comes from Polymorphobacter sp. PAMC 29334, assembly GCF_019431245.1. NCBI lineage: Bacteria > Pseudomonadati > Pseudomonadota > Alphaproteobacteria > Sphingomonadales > Sphingosinicellaceae > Polymorphobacter > Polymorphobacter sp. PAMC 29334. The sequence goes on from NZ_CP080243.1 coordinate 2,076,103, forward strand.
GATCCGTGCGCTACTAGCCGCCACGATGTTGCTCGCAGCTCCCGTCCTTGCGGCGGAAGCAACGCCGACAACCTTCGTCACGGCGCTCTATCACGCCTACGACAAGCCGGATGCCGACCCTCTGGGCCGGGGCGCGGGGAAGGTTTTCTCGCCGTCGCTCCTTGCATTGGTCCGGGCCGCAAGAGCCCCCAACGGCGAGGTCGGTAAGCTCGACTTCGACCCCATCTGTGCCTGTCAGGATGCTGACGGGCTGAGATTATTATCGGTCACCACCAAACACGTGTTCGGTAAAAATGCTAATGTGGTCAGCAAGTTTCGTATCAGTGCGACTGAGCGAGTCGTCGATTTGACCTTGATCAAGACAACAGCCGGGTGGCGTGTCGACGATGTCAGTTCAGCCGGGGTCGGGAGCTTGCGCCGCCTTCTCGCGGACAGCGAGCGTAAGCGCTAGCGGACGCCGGCTGAGACCGAGCTTTAGGCGCAGGGCCAGTGGAGACTTGGTCGCCAACGCCCCACGCGTCACCCCGGAGTAGGCCGGGGCCCACCTATCCGCGCAACGCGAGTTTCGGTGCTTGCACGCACATGGCCCCGGCCTGCGCCGGGGTGACGAGGGAGGGAGCGTTGCGCCCCCCCCCCTCAGCTACCTGATCCGCCGCCCCTCAGATCCGCTCCTTCACATACCGCCCCGGCGCATCCTCGATCACCTTGAGCGCCCCATCCCCCGGCACCCGCGCAGCGACCTGCGCCCCCGACTTCGGCGTCAGCCACGCCAGCCAATCAGGCCACCAGCTGCCCTTCGTCTCGACCGCGCCTTCGACGAACTCCGCGAGCGTCGGCGGCAACATGTCGTTGGTCCAATACTGGTATTTCTTGAGCGACGGCGGGTTGACCACCCCGGCGATGTGGCCCGATCCGGCGAGGATGAAGCGCTTCGGGCCGGCGAAGACCTGCGTCATCTTGTAGACCGACTTCGCCGGGGCGATGTGGTCGTCGCGGCCCGACTGGATGTAGCTCGGCGTCGTGACCGTCGACAGGTCGATCGGGACGCCTGCGACCTTGATCCCGCCGGGTTTGACCAGCAGGTTATCGCGGTACATGTCCTTGAGATAGCTCAGGTGCCAGCACGCGGGGACGTTGGTCGCGTCGCTGTTCCAGTAGAGCAGGTCGAACGGGAAATAGTCCTTCCCGAGCAGGTAGTTGTTGACGACATAGCCCCAGATCAGGTCGTTCGAGCGGAGCATGTTGAACGTCGTCGCCATCGCCCGGCCATCGGTATAGCCGGTCGCGGCGCTGTTCTTCTCGACTGTCGCCAGCGACGCCTCGTCGACGAAGATGCTGAGGTCGCCCGCGTCGGCGAAGTCGATCTGCGCGGTGAAGAAGGTCGCGCTCGCCACCTTCGCCGCCTCGCCCTTCGCCTCGAGCAGCGCCAGCGTCGCCGCGAGCACCGTCCCCGCGACGCAATAGCCGATGACGTTGACGCTCTCCGCGCCCGTTGCGTCGAGCACGCGGGCGATCGCGGTCAACTGTCCCTCGGCGACGTACGAATCGAGCGTGACGTCGGCGGTGGTCGCGTCGGCATTCTTCCACGACACGACGAACACCGTCAGCCCCTGCTCGACCGACCAGCGGATGAAGCTTTTCTCGGGGGTCAGGTCGAGGATGTAGAACTTGTTGATCCACGGCGGGAAGACCACCAGCGGCGTCGCGAACACCGTCGCGGTCGTCGGGGCGTACTGGATCAGCTGGAACAACCGGTTCTCGAATACGACCTTGCCCGGGGTCGCGGCAACGTCGCGCCCGACCGCGAACGCCGTCTCGTCGGTCATCCGCATCCGCCCGCGCTGCATGTCGTCGAGCATATGCTCCAACCCCTTGAGCAAATTGTCGCCGCCGCTCGCCTCGGTCGCGGCGAGCACCTCGGGGTTGGTCAGCGGGAAGTTCGCCGGGCTCATCGCGTCGACGATCTGGCGGGTGTGGAACAGCGCCTTTGCCTTGGCGTGCGGGTCGAGCCCGTCGAGGTCGCCGGTGGCATTCATCACGAAGTCCGACGCGAGCAGGTACGACTGGCGGATGAAATCGAACACCGGCTGCTCGTGCCACGCCGGGGCGGCGAAGCGCTTGTCGGCCACCTTGGCGACCGGGCTGTCCGCAGGCGTACCGGTGAGGAACGCGGTCCACAGCGCCATGCTGTCGGTCATGAACTTCACCTGCGCCGTCATCAGCTTCGCCGGATCGGCGGCAGCGGCGGTCGCCATCGCGGTCCATGTCGCCGCCAGCCCGAGCGGGTCCTCGGCGGCGAGCGGCTTGCCCGCCTGCGCCGCGACGAATGCCTGCATCATCGCCTGGCCGCGTGTCAGGGCGTCAGTCCACCGGGCGAGGTGGCGGGGGTCGGTCTGGTCGATCGTCATGGTCACTCCCCAGATTGCGCGTCGCGGGCTGTCTGCCAAGCCGCTTTGCGCGCTCGATTCACGAGTATATAGCAACGCTTGCTCCGCGACACTGACGCCGGGAGCTGAGGGAGCAATGTTTATGATCAAGACGATACTCGCTTTCGGTGCCTTGACGCTGGCGGTTGCGGCTCCCGCAGCAGCACAGATGGCGGCAGGCGCGCTGCCCAAGTGTTCGGCGACGGTTCGCGACTCGTGCGACCAGGGTGCCAACAATCCCAAGGCGATGTCGGCCGAGCAGGCGATGAAGTCGGGCGGCGTCGGTGACCGTGCCGACGACGGTTCGGCCAAGTCGATGCCGATGGCTCACAAGCCGATGATGCACCACAAGAAGCATCACATGATGAAGAAGACGACGACCACGACGACGACGAGCGACGCACCCGCGAGCGACGCCACGCCCAAGTAACCCCTCATCCCCGGCCCGGTTACGGCCGGGCCGGGAGACGACCATGACCGACGAGTTCTACCGCATCCGCCGCCTGCCGCCGTACGTCTTCGCCGAAGTCAACGCGATGAAGGCAGCGGCGCGAGCGCGGGGCGAGGACATCGTCGACCTCGGCATGGGCAACCCCGACTCACCGCCGCCCGCGCATGTCATCGCCAAGCTCGCCGAGGTTGCGGCCAAGCCCGACGCGCATGGTTACTCGGCGTCGAAGGGCATCCCCGGACTGCGCAAGGCACAAGCGGCCTATTACGCGCGCCGCTTCGGCGTCGAGGTCGACCCCGAGACCGAGGTCGTCGTCACACTCGGCTCGAAGGAGGGACTGGCGAACCTCGCGCAGGCGATCACCGCGCCGGGCGACGTCATCCTCGCGCCGAACCCGTCGTACCCGATCCACATGTTCGGCTTCATCATCGCCGGCTGCACGATCCGCAGTATTCCGGCGTCACCCGGCCCTGATTTCTTCGTCAAGCTCGAGCATGCCATGGCCTACACCGTGCCCAAGCCGACGGTGCTGGTGATGGGCTATCCGTCGAACCCGACCGCCGAGACGGTCGACCTCGCCTTCTACGAACAGGTCGTCGCGTTTGCGAAGGCGCACAACATCTGGGTGATCAGCGACCTCGCTTACGCCGAAATCTACTTCGATGGGCCGCCGACGCCGTCGATCCTCCAGGTGCCGGGGGGGAAGGACGTTGCGGTCGAGTTCACCTCGATGTCGAAGACCTATTCGATGGCGGGGTGGCGGATCGGCTTTGCGGTCGGCAACAAGACGCTGATCGCGGCGCTGACGCGGGTCAAGTCGTACCTCGATTACGGGGCGTTCACGCCGATCCAGGCGGCGGCGGTCGCGGCGCTCAACGGTCCGCAGGACTGTATCGCCGAGCATCGCGAGCTGTATCGCCGCCGCCGCGACGTGCTGATCGAAAGCTTCGGGCGCGCCGGGTGGGACATCCCGGTGCCGCGCGCGAGCATGTTCGCCTGGACCCCGATCCCGCCCGCGCTGCGCCATCTCGGCAGCCTCGAATTCACCAAGCAGCTCCTGACGCACGCGCAGGTCGCGGTCGCCCCCGGCACCGGCTTCGGCGAGGAGGGCGAAGGCTTCGTTCGCATCGCGCTGGTCGAGAACGAGCACCGCATCCGCCAGGCGGCGCGCGGGGTGAAGCGGTATCTCCAGTCGATGGGTGTCAACACGGCGGCGAAAGCCGGCTGAGCCGGCGACGGGTGCGGAGAGAAGGTGTTGTCTGGGCAATTTCGGGGATTAATCGCGGCAGCGCTGCTGCTCGCGGTGCAGGGGCGTGCGACGGCGGCGATCGAGCACTTTCCGGGCGATGGCGCCGGAGCCTATGCGACCGGACGCGCCCGCGACCTGTTCGTCGAGCAACTCGGCAAGCGGCCGGGCGAAAGCCGCGCCAAGATCGACCGTGTGTTCGCGCAACTGTTCCACGGCGACGGGCAGGAGCAGCGGCTCTATTTCGAGACCGGGGCGAACGCGAACGGGCCGCTCGCCTACATCACCGACTGGGCGAACAACGACGCGCGTACCGAGGGGATGAGCTACGGCATGATGATCGCCGTCCAGCTCGACCATAAGCGCGAGTTTGATGCGCTGTGGAACTGGTCGAAGACGTACATGCAGATCACCGACCCGGCGAACCCGTCGGTCGGCTATTTCGCATGGTCGATGGGGACCGACGGCTCGCCGCGCTCGACCGGGGCCGCCCCCGACGGCGAGGAATATTACGCGATGGCGCTGTATTTCGCCGCCAATCGCTGGGGCAATGGCACCGGCATCTACGACTATCGCGCCGAGGCCGACCGCATTCTGCGCGGGATGCGCCACCATCCGCTGCTGACCGCGACCCCGCCGTTCCGCATCCACCCCGACGATCCGCCGTTCGTCGAGCCCGCCCAGCCGTGGCCGAGCCCGAACAATCGGCGCGAGGCGGCCGAAGCGGCGGCGGCGGGCACGCCGCTAACGGTACGGGTGGCGCGCCCGCCACGCCCGGTGACGGTCGGGCCGATGGTCGACGAGGCGAGCGCGATGGTCCGCTTCGTCGCCGAGACCAACGTCGGCGGCACCGACGCGTCGTACCACCTGCCTGCATTCTATGAACTGTGGGCGCGCTGGGGTCCGGTCGAGGACCGCGCCTTCTGGGCGCGTGCGGCCGACGTCAGCCGCGATCTGTTCGTCCGCGTGACGGGCCCGCGCACCGGCCTCGCCCCCGACCGCAGCGCGTTCGACGGCGGCTCGATCGACAATTGGGACGGCAAGCCCGCGCAGTTCGGCTACGATAGCTGGCGGACGGTGAGCAACTGGTCGGTCGACTACGGCTGGTGGCACAAGGACCCGCGCGAGCCGGTGCTCAGCGACCGCATCCAGGGATTCCTCGACGGGCAGGGGATCGACCGTTTCGCCGACCGCTACACGCTCGACGGGACGCCGCTGTCGACTCGCCACTCGCCCGGAATGGTCGCTGCGACCGCCGTCGGCAGCCTCGCCGCGACCCCGGGGCCGGTGTCGCACAAGTTCCTCGAGCAATTATGGACGATGCCAATCCCGTCGGGCGAGCAACGCTATTTCGACGGGATCGTCTATCTGATGAGCCTGATGCACGCGGGCGGTGAGTTCCGCATCATCGCGCCCGCCGGGACCAGGCCCTAGTCGACCTTCGCGCTGTCGCCGCCGGTGACCTCGAAGTTCGCCCCCGTCGCCATCGCCGCCGCGTCCGACGCGAGGAATACCGCCATCGGCGAGATGTCGTCGGGCTGGAGCCAGCCGACCTTCAATGGCACCGTCGGCGCGCGAATGTCCCACGCCTCTTGCGGCGACGGATGGTCGGGAGCCTTGCGCCCGGTCTCACCGATCGTCTCGCTCAGCCTTTTGTCGTAGCGCGTCAGCGCGGTGTCGACGAGGCCGGGCAGGATCGCGTTGACGGTGATCCCGTACTCGCCAAGCTCGAGCGCCGCCGACTTCATCAGCCCGATGATGCCCCACTTCGATGCTGAATAGCTCGCCGCATCCTTGGTCCCGTGCTTGCCCTGCAGCGAAGACAGCACGATGATCCGGCCCTTGCGGCGGGGGATCATCTTCGGCGCGAAGGCACGGATCGTGTTGGCGGTACCGTTGAGGTTGTTGTCGATGACGTCGCGCCAGTCGGCGTCCTGCATCTCCATCAGCGGCACCCAGCGCTGGATTGCGGCGTTGGCGACGACGATGTCGATCTTGCCGTGGTCACGCTCGACCTTGTCGGCGATGCGGCGAAGCGCGGCGATGTCGCGGATATCAGCACGGATGCCTTCGCCGCGCCGGCCATAGGCCTTGATCATCCGCACCGTCTCGTCGAGTTCGGCCGGGGTTGCGGGGACCGCGTTCGACGCGCTCGATACCGGACCGGCGATGTCGACCGCGATAACGTCGGCCCCGTTGGCGGCGAACTCGACCGCGATCGCGCGCCCGATGCCGCGCGCCGCGCCGGTGACGACCGCGACCTTGCCCGCCAGCGCCGAACCACGTCCCGGCTTGACCGGACCCGCGCTCTGTTCGGCGGACGGCTCGGGGACCGGCTGGCCGTTGAGGACGTGCGGGTCGGTATCGGTCCGCTGCGCGGCGGCGCTGGTGGCAGCGGCCACGCCGACGGCGGCGGCGCCGAGCATCAGGTTGCGGCGGACGGGGTCGTGGTCGGTCATCGCAGCGTCTCCAAAGGCGGAGCGAAAACCCGTGCAAAGTCGGCGAGTTGCGTCACAAGGACGTAATCGCGCCGGTGCGACAATCTAGCGGGTGCAGGCGGGCAGAAGCCAAAGACGCCGTGCCCCGAACGTCCCCGAAACTACGCCGAGAGTGTCGGAATTTCTTACATCCCATAATTGCACCATCTGGTCCGCGCAGTAATCGCAAGACCTTATAAGTCGTTTCGCCAGTGGCACGATCTCTGCATAGCCTTTTCCGCGATGTCGCTGCGCAAGGCAGCGACGACATCCGTATCGTGGCGCGATGCGGAATCCGGATGCCAGGGGGGATTTCGATGACGATCAAAACTGCGATGGTCTGCGCGGCGCTGTCTTTCGCGACCGCTGCCGCGGCGGTGCCGACCATCTATACCGACGAGGCCGCGTTCGACGCCGCGCTCGGGAGGACGGCGACCTACGTCTTCGGGTTCGCCGGTAACGAATTTAGCGGAACGACCTATGCGCTCGGTCCGGTGACCTTCGCATCGGACGAGTTGCAGAGCTACCACGACGCCTATGGCGCGCCCTCGGAAACCGTGCCGTATCCTGCCAGCTATGGCGTGTTGCTGACGATCTCATCGAACACAAAGGCGCTCGGCCTTCACCTCGGGTCATTTTTCGGGGTCCAGGCCACTGAATATACGGTCAACGGGGTTGGCAGCACGCTCGTTATCGCCGCACCAGCCTCGACGACCTTCATCGGTTTTATCGATTCGAGTCCGATCACCGCGACCTTCACCAACGTCAACGAACTCGACACGATCAGCTTCTCGACCGAAGCTGTCCCCGAGCCGGCGAGCTGGGCGTTGTTCGTTGCCGGTTTCGGTCTGGTCGGGATCGTTGCGCGACGCCGTCGCCTGGTCGCGCTTTCCGCCTGAACGGGCAAAAGCGGCGGTTGCGCGGGTCGCCCTTTCGTCTCGCTGTCGCGTGATTTTGCTGTCCTACAGGGCGGGACGCGGGGTAGCGTCGCCCGATGAACGAGATACGCCATCTGGATGATCGCAACGGACCCGCAGGGATCGGCGACGGGTGTGTTTTTCGCACGCCGAAAGCGTCAACTCTGTCAACTTATCCGCCCATAGTATCGCCGGGGGCGTCGCGATGACTTCGCCGCTGCACATCGGCCTTGCGGGTCTCGGCACCGTCGGGGCGGGGGTGGTCAAGCTGCTCGATGCCAACGCCGGGCTGATCGAGCGGCGCGCCAACCGGCCGATCATCGTCACTGCGGTCTCGGCGCGTGACCGCAGCCGTGAGCGCGGGGTCGATCTCGCGCGCTTCGCGTGGGTAGACGACGCCACTGAACTTGCGGAGCGCGACGACGTCGACGTCGTCGTCGAGTTGATCGGCGGCAGCGACGGCCCGGCATTGGTGCTCGCGCGCGAAACGCTCAAAGCGGGCAAAGCGTTCGTCACCGCGAACAAGGCGATGCTCGCGCACCACGGCCTCGATCTGGCGCAGCTTGCGGAAAATACCGGCGCGGCGCTCAAGTACGAGGCGGCGGTCGCGGGCGGTATCCCGGTCATCAAGGGCCTGCGCGAGGGGGCTGCGGCGAACCGGATCGAGCGCGTCTACGGCATCCTCAACGGCACCTGCAATTACATCCTCAGCCGGATGGAGGCGGAGAAACTGTCGTTCGCCGCGGTCCTCGCCGACGCGCAGCGGCTCGGTTTCGCCGAGGCCGACCCGTCGTTCGACATCGACGGGATCGACGCCGCGCACAAATTATCGATCCTCGCGGCGATCGCCTTCGGCGCACGGATCGACTTCGCGCACGTCGCGGTCGAGGGCATCCGCCATGTCGCCGCGGTCGACATCGACCACGCCGCGACGCTCGGCTTCCGCATCAAGCTCGTCGGCCTCGCGACCGAAGTCGACGGCGAGCTGTTCCAGCGCGTCCACCCGTGCCTCGTCCCGCTCGCCCACCCGCTCGCGCACGTCGACGGGTCGCTCAATGCCGTCGTCGCCGAAGGCGATTTCGTCGGGCGGCTGTTCTTCTCCGGGCGCGGCGCAGGGGAGGGGCCGACCGCGAGCGCGGTCGTCGCCGACCTGATCGACGTCGCGCGCGGCGAGGTCGGCCCGGCGTTCGCGATGCCGACCGCACGCCTCGCGGCGCTCGCCCCCGCCGACACAGCCGCACACGTCGGACGCTTCTACCTGCGCGTGATGGTCGCCGACCGGCCGGGCGTCCTCGCCGAACTGACCGCAGCGTTGCGCGATGCGGGTGTGTCGATCGAAAGCCTGATTCAGCGTGGACCATCCGGCGGCGAAGTCCACGTTGTCATGGTCACCCACGCGGTCCGGCAATCGGCAATAGCGGCAGCGCTCGACCGGATGGCGACGTCGAACAGCGTCACCGCGCCGCCGATGATGATGCACATCCTTGATTTCTAGCAAGTCAGGTATGCGAATAAACACGTGCTTTAGTGTGAACTTATTTTGAACTTAGCGGTGGATTGGCCTCCCGCTTTCCACCGCAGGCCGATTGGGCTACCCACCCGGCGCACGACCTTCAGGAGCCTCCATGCCCACGGTTAACAGCAGTTCGGTTCTCGACCGCGTCCTCGTCCTCGAAATGGTCCGGGTGACCGAGAAGGCGGCGATCGCCTGCCTGCCGCAGATCGGGCGCGGCGACGAGCACGCCGCCGACGCCGCCGCGGTCGAGGCGATGCGCGACGGGTTGAACGAACTCGCCTTCGACGGCACGATCGTCATCGGCGAGGGCGAGCGCGACGAAGCCCCGATGCTGTTCATCGGCGAGAAGGTCGGCCGTTCGCAGGGCCATGGCCCCAAGATCGACATCGCGCTCGACCCGCTCGAAGGCACGACGATCTGCGCCAAGAACGGCCCGAACTCGCTCGCGGTGCTCGCCATCGCCGAGGAAGGCGGGCTGCTCAACGCCCCCGACGTCTACATGGACAAGATCGCGATCGGCCCGGGCTACGCCGACGGCACGATCGACCTCGCCCGGTCGGTGACGGCGAACATCGAATCGCTTGCGGCGGCAAAGGGCGTCGCGCCCGCCGACATCACCGCGTGCGTCCTCGACCGTCCGCGCCACGAGGCGCTGATCAAGGAACTTCGCGCGATCGGCTGCGGCATCATGCTGATCGGCGACGGCGACGTTGCCGGGGTGATCGCGACGACCAACCCCGACACCGGCATCGACATCTACGTCGGCAGCGGCGGCGCGCCCGAAGGCGTCCTCGCCGCGGCGGCTCTGCGCTGCGTCGGCGGCCAGTTCCAGGGGCGGCTGGTCTTCCGCAACGACGACGAGAAGGCGCGCGCCCGCAAGTGGGGCATCGCCGACCTCGACCGGATCTACAAGCTCGAGGACCTCGCCAAGGGCGACGTGATCTTCGCCGCGACGGGGGTCACCGACGGCTCGCTGCTGGCGGGGGTCAAGACGCTGCGTGATGGGACGGTGACGACCGAGAGCGTGGTGATGCGCGCCTCGTCGGGGACGGTGCGGTGGGTGAAAACCGAGCATCGCGGCGGCTGAGCGGGGTTGGGGCGGGCGGTTACTGTGTGAAGCGTAACCGTTTCACGTCTGCTCCGGTCGAACCGTCATCACGCACTCTGCCGTCGTCACGCACTCCGACGTCATCACGCACTCCACGTCATCCTGCACTCCACGTCGTCCCGCACTCCGACGTCATCCCCGCGAAGGCGGGGACCCATCACCACGACATTTGGGGTGATGGGTCCCCGCCTTCGCGGGGATGACGGACTATTCTGCTGATGAAGGTAGCGTTCGACGATCGGGGTAATTCCCGCTGTCCTACAGGCGGATCAAAGGCATACTGTCCGCGCTTCGAGTCGAGCCACGCTGGTCCGACACCGCGCTCTTTCTCATTGTTGGCCGCCGATGTTTCAACGCGCTCGCCCAACCTTCCTGCTCCCCTCCCCTTCAGGGGAGGGGTCGGGGGTGGGGTAGTTGCCAAAAGCTCCTCAGACTCGGGCTTTCGCAACCCCGGGCCGGCGTACGCGATCCGTCTCTCCCCTAGAGGCGAGGGGAAGCAGCAAAACGATGTCCAAAACCGTGAACTTCGTGTGACCTTTGGCCGTTGACCTTCAGTCCGGTTGGCGCGGACCCGGCAGCGCCGGACCCCGGGCGACGAACTCACGCCACAGCATCACCAGCACCGCCATCACCGCCGGCCCGACGAAAAGCCCAAGCATTCCAAGGCTTTCGACTCCGCCGAGGATCCCGACCAGCACCCACAGGAAGGGCAGGCGGGTGGTGTTGCCGATCAAGGCCGGGCGCAGCGTGTGATCGACGATCAGGACGAACACGAGCCCCACCGCGGTGACAATGATCGCCGCGACGGTGCTGCCGATCGCCATCGTCAGCAGCCCGGCAATGATGATGACGACCGCCGCGCCCATCGGGATTGCCGCCGCGACCCCGGTCAGCGCCCCGAGCAGGAGGGGGTGCGGGACCCCTGCGACGAGATACGCCACTCCCATCACCACGCCCTCGCCGATGCCGACGAGCACAAGCCCGTTGATCGTGCCGCGGACCGAGCGGAGGATCTGCTCGGCGACGCGCTCGCCCGACGCGCCGAACAGCCGGTGCCCGGCGGTGATCGCCTGCACCGCGACGGTGACGCGGTCGCGGAGGAGGAAGAACAGGGTCAGTAGCGCGAAGGCGAACGACGTCGTCCGCCGCAGGACGTCGACCCCGAACAGTCGCGAATGCCGCATGGCGACGGCGTTGACCTTGTCGAGCGTCCCCGCCGCAGCGTCGGGAGTCGACAACGTCGCCTGCCACCAGTCGGCTACCGCCTGCGCGCCGAACGGCAGCCGCGCGACCCACGCGGGCTGCGGGATGCCGTCGTGCCGCGCCTTCGCCAGCCAGTCGGCGACCTGATGCGCCTCGTGGGTCGCCTGGATCACGCCGAGCGTCAGCGGCGCGAGGACGAGCACCGCGATCGCCAGCGTCACCAGCGCGGGCAGCCACGTCCGCCGCCCGCCGGGCCAGCGCGCCTCGGCCCGGGCATAAAGCGGCGCGATGGCAATCGCGATGATCCCGCCCCACAGGATCGCGCGCAGAAAGCCCGACGCGATCCACAGCCCGAAGCCAAGGAACGCCAAGGTCATGACGATCCGCGCGACACGGTGCCGCTGGTCGGCAGCAGGTTCTTCGGGCTGGTCGATGATCATCGATTCGTCGTTCATCGGCCAAGTCTACACGCCCGCAGGGGATTGCGAAATCGGGCGGCGCACGTCACGCTGCGGGTTATGAAAGTCATCCTCCGCGCCACCGCCGCCCTCGCCCTGACTGCCGCCGCAGTCCCCCTCGGCGCCGCGCCGCTGGCCTCCGATCCGGCAGCGATGCGGTCGACGATCACGACGCTCGTCGGCTTCGGCACCCGGCACACGCTGTCGACGACGACCGACCCGGTGCGCGGCATCGGCGCGGCGCGGCGCTGGGCGCGCGGGCGCCTCGATGCGATCGGCAAGGATTGCGGCGGCTGCCTCGCGGTCGAGACCGTCGGCGACACCTTCACCGGCGCGCGGGCCCCTGCCGGGGTCAGGGTCGAGGACGTCTTCGCGGTGCAGAAGGGGACGAGCGACCCCGGCCGCGTCGTCATTGTTCAGGGGCATATCGACAGCCGGATCAGCGACAGCGCCAACGCCACCGGCGACGCCCCGGGCGCGAACGACGACGCCAGCGGGGTCGCGGTCGTCGTCGAGGCGGCGCGGCTCCTCAGCAAGGAGAAGTTCGCGGCAACGATCGTCTATGCCGTGCTGTCGGGCGAGGAGCAGGGCCTATGGGGCGGGCAGTTGCTCGCCCGGACCGCGAAGGCGCGCGGCTGGAAAGTCGCCGGGGTCCTCAACAACGACATCGTCGGCAACACCCACGGCATCGGCGGCGAGCATGTCGATGACACCGTCCGCGTCTTCAGCGAGGGGCTGAGCGCCGCTGCCGACCTCGACGCTGCCAAGGCGATGCGGGCGATCGGGGCCGAGGACGACTCGCCGTCGCGCTCGCTGGCCAAGGCGATTGCCCGGGTCGCCGCCGCGCACCCCGGCAGCCTCAGGGTCTTCGCCGTCCGCCGGTCCGACCGCTTTGGGCGTGGCGGCGACCAGCTGCCGTTCATGGAGGCGGGCTACCCCGCGGTCCGCATCACCGAGGCGACCGAGAATTATGACCGCCAGCATCAGGACATCCGGGTCGAGAACGGCCGCAAGTACGGCGATGTGATCGACGGGGTCGACTTCCCCTACCTCGCCAAGGTCGCGGCGCTCAATGTCGCCACCCTACGCGAGCTCGCCACTGCGCCCGCCGCTCCGGCAACCGCGACGATCGCGGGTGCGGTCAGCGACGACACGACGGTCAACTGGGCAGCGTCCCCCGGGGCAAGCGGCTACCGCATCCGCTGGCGCCGCGCCGACGGCTTTGCCTGGACCGAGGCGAAGGATGTCCCGGCCGCCACAACCAGCCTCGTCCTCCCGCACGTCAACATCGACGACCATTTCTTCGGGGTCGCGGCGCTGTCGGCAAGTGGGGCCGAGAGCCTCGTTACCTTCGCCGGGCCGGTCCCGCGCCCTGCTCCCGGCAGCGCCAGATAGACCATCATCGTGGTTGACAAACCAACTCTTGCAATCGGTAAGGCCAGTTGGTATCAGCCCTCCCAAGAATATCGAGCGCGGATAATCCGGCGCCGTGGAATATTTGGGGGAACGGATGAAGCATCTGCTTTTGGATACAGCTCGCGTCGCACTCGTTGCCGCCAGCCTCGCGATGCCGGTCGCTGTACTGGCACAGGCTCAGCCTGCTGAGCCGCAGGCGGTCGCCCAGACCGCCGAGGCCGGGTCGGCTGCAGCGATCGACGAAGGCGGTGCCGCCCAAGGCGAGATCATCGTCACCGCCAACAAGCGCGCCGAGAACGTCCAGCGCGTGCCGCTTGCGGTCCAGGTGCTGTCGGGCAACCAACTTGCCGCCCAGTCGGTTCGCGCCTTCGACGACCTGACCCGCGTCGCGCCGTCGCTCGTCGTCCGCCCCGCCGAGCAGCCGCAGAATTCGTCGGTGTCGATCCGCGGCGTCGGCACCTACGCCTTCGGCATCGGTGTCGAGCCGAGCGTCGCGGTCGTTGTCGACGACGTGCCGATCTCGATCCAGGCACGCGCCTTCTCCGACTTGTCCGACATCGAGCGTATCGAAGTCCTGCGCGGTCCGCAGTCGACCCTGTACGGCAAGTCGGCGTCCGCCGGTCTCATCAATATCGTCACGCGCGCTCCGACCAAGGAACTGACGCTCGACGCCCACGCGATCGCGACGTCGGACTCCGAATTCGGCGGCGGGGCAAGCGTCTCGGGCCCGATCAGCCCCGATGCCGGCTACCGCGTCACCGGCAGCTACACCGACTTCGCCGGCAACGTTCGTAACCTCGCCAACGGCACCGACGTCAACGGGCGGACGGTGTTCACGCTGCGCGGCAAGCTGGTGTGGAACTCGCCGAGCGGCGTCGACGTCACGCTCAGCGGCAATTACGAGGATGGCTCGACCACCGTCGGGCGGCCCTTCATCGCCCTCGCCCCCGGTGCGCTGCTGCGCGGCAACCCGGCGCAGCCGGTCTCGGTCGTGCTTCCGGGTGTCACGGCAACCCCGAGCAACACTAACGTCGACCTCAACTTCCTGCCGGTGAACAAATATTACGGTGCGGGTGAAGCCCTGAAGATCGGCTACACCCTGCCGGGCGGGCAGAGCCTGTTGTCGATCACGTCGAACGACTATTACAAGCTACGTGACAACCTCGACCAGGACGACACCTCGTCGACGGTCTACGACAATCGCCAGGTCGGGCAGTTCGTCGCCAAGCAGGTTACGCAGGAAGTGCGGCTGCTCGCGCCCAACTCCGCCAAGTTCCGTTATACGCTCGGCCTGTTCTATGCCGACAACGACCTCGCGCGTAACTTCTTCCGCGGGCCGTTGTTCTCGCTGGCCAACTGGCGGGCGACGTCGAAGTCGGAGCAGCTCGCGGCGTTCGGCCAGGTCGACTGGGACATCCTGCCCGGGACGACGATCACCGGCGGCGGGCGTTTCCAGCGCGAGACGATCCACTACAGCTTCATCGACATCCAGAACGGCAACGCCACCTTCCTCGGTAGTGCACGCGACGACTCGTGGACTTACAAGGCCGGCGTCAAGCAGCAGCTCACCAGCGACGTCTCGGTCTACGGCAGCTACACGACCGGGCATAAGGGCGAGACCTTCGACCTATCGACCGGTTTCAACGCCAACCGCGCAGCGGCCGGTCCGATCCGTCCTGAGACGTCGGACAGCATCGAGGCGGGCTTCCGCGGCCAGTTCTTCGACCGCCGCCTGACCTTCAACGCGACGGTCTTCACGACGACGTACAACGACTTCCAGGCGCAGGGCATCGAGTTCCTTGCAGATGGAACGCAGAACTTCCGCCTGACCAACGTCGGCAAGGTGAGGACGCGCGGTGTCGAAGTCGAGGTCGCGGCGCGGGTCTGGGACGACCTCAGCCTGAGCGGTTCGGTCACCTACGACGACGCCAAGATCCGCAGCTTCCCAGGCGCGCAATGCTACCCGGGCCAGACGGTTGCGCAGGGCTGCACCGGCGCTCCGGCGCGGCAGAACCTCGCCGGCTTCCGCCCGGCACAGGCGCCACTGTGGAAGGGGACGGCGACGTTCGACTATTCGCCCGAGATCGCCGGGCTGCCGGTTCGTCCCGTCATCCAGGGCAATTACGTCTACCAGAGCGCGGTCAACTACTCGATCAACCAGGATCCGCAGACGCTCCAGCGCGCCTTCGGCATCGCCAACTTCTCGGTCGGCTTCCGCACGATGAAGAAGCAGCTCGAGGTTTTCGCCTTTGTTAACAACGCGTTCGACAAGCATTATGCCGCGAACCTGTTCAACAGCCTGGGCAACTTCAACAACCAGCAGGCCACCCAGTCGCTCGTCCCGCGCGACTTCAGCCGCTACGGCGGCATCCGGGCGTCCTACTCGTACTGATGCGTTACGCCCGGTCCGGCTGAATTGCCGGGCCGGGCGGGGTGATGCGGGCGACGTCGCGCGGCCGTGGAAGGTTACACAAGTCCACGGAACGACCGGGTTTTGCGCGGGCTTTGCGGTCGTAAAGTTACACAAGTCCACACAACGACCGGGTTTTCGGCCTCGAATGACCGGATTTCCGGCTAGGTCACCGGCGCTCCCACCAGATCTCGTCATCCTCGCGCAGGCCGGGATACGAGTATGCATCGGGCGCAGTGCTTTGCGGCGGAAGTCTGCACGCCAGCGAGTCGCTGTTTGCGGGGAAGTCCACACGGCAGCGAGTTGCGTATTTGAGTCGCAGGTCCGGGTGCCAAAGGTTACACAAGTCCACACAACGACTGGGTTTTGCGCCTCGGCGGCGGGATTTGGTGCTCGATATCGTGATCCCCAAATTACGTCCGTCATCCCCGCGGAGGCAGGGATGACGACGATTTCGTGTGGGGCACCAGGCTTCGCAGTTGGAAGTCGACCCGCCAGCGGTTCGGAAGTCCACTAAGTCCACACGAACGAGGCAGTTCGCTCGCCTCCCCTCCCCTTCAGGGGAGGGGCGAGAGGCACGCCCCTTGGCGTGGCCCGGGGGTGGGGCAGTCGCCACAAGCTCAGTGCTCGTGGCGACTGCCCCACCCCCGGCTCCTCCCCTAAAGGGGAGGCGAGGAGAAAGGTCGCGGCTGACAATGAGAAAGAACACGGCTCGGCGCTGACGAAGCCCGACTCGAACCCGTCAGCGTAGCCCCCTATTTCCCATGTAGGACAGCGAATAAGCAGCCGCCGTTCCAATCGACTGGGCCTCAGGCTATGAATCTATGGCTGCTCCGACAGCCATCACCCCGCCAGGGGTTCCCGATACCGGTCGACGATTTGGCTTATGGGCTCGCCCAGCCCCGCGTGCACACCAATGTCACTTGCCGCGCCGTGACGGCCCGCTACGGTGCAGCCGTAACGAAGTCGCAGAGGTGCGCGTTGGCTGATCTGTTCGTGTCGTACAAATCGGAGGACAGGGAGCGCGTTGCACCGTTGGTCGCGGCACTCGAGGCCGATGGCGTCGGCCTGTGGTGGGATGCGCATCTCGGCGGGGGCGCTGCGTGGCGCGATACGATCGAGGCCGAGCTTAACGCCGCGCAGTGCGTGCTGGTGGTGTGGAGCACGCGTTCGACTGGGCCAGAGGGGACGTTCGTCCGCGACGAGGCGACGCGCGCGCTCGAACGCGGGGCTTATCTACCGGTCAAGTTCGACGATGTGCGACCGCCGCTTGGCTTCGGCGAGACGCAAGCGCTACCGCTGATCGGGTGGCGGGGCGACCGCGCCGACCCGCGCTATGTCGCGTTGCTAACGGCGGCGCGGGCGGTGATCGCGGGGACGCCACGCCCGCGGCCGGCGGCGGTGCCGATGGCCGCGGCCAAATCCGGCGTCGACCGGCGGCTCGTCATCGGCGGCGGGGTGGCGGTCGCGGCAGCGGCGGCGGGCGGCAGTGGCTGGTGGGCGCTCCACCGCGGAGCGGGCGCGGCGCAGGACAGCGTCGCCGTGCTGCCGTTCGCCAACCTGTCGGGTGATCCGGCGCAAGCGTATTTCTCGGACGGGATAGCCGAGGAACTGCGCAGCGCACTGACGACAATTGTGCGGCTCAAGGTCGCGGCGCGAACCTCGTCAGAACTGGTTCGGAGCGATGACGCGCAGACCGCGGCACACAAACTCGGCGTTGCCAATATTCTCACGGGCAGCGTTCGTCGTGGCGGGAACACGATCCGGGTCAAGGCCGATCTGGTCGATGGCACCACCGGGATCAGCAGATGGTCGCAAATGTACGACCGCGCCATCGGCGACGCGCTGGCGATCGAGACTGGCATCGCCGAGAGTGTGGCGAACGCGCTGCAGATTGCGCTGGGCCGCGAAGAAAAGCTGCTGCTGACGCTCGGCGGCACCACCAACCCGGCAGCGCGCGATGCCTTTCTGCGCGGGCAGGCGCATGGAGCCAAGCAGCAGACTGAGGCGTCGCTAAAGGAGTTTGATGCCGCGATCGCCGCCGACCCCAATTACGCGCTCGCACGGGCCGCACATGCGCAAGCAACGACGATTATCGCCGGCACTACGCTCGGCGGTGCCGCGCTGCGCGTGACACTGGCCGAGGCCGAGGCGGACGCGCGCCGCGCAATCGCGCTCGCTCCCGGCCTCGGCGTGCCGCTCGCGATGCTTGGCTTCGTCCTCGAAAACCGCCTTGATCTGCGTGGTGCCGCCGCCGCCTATGCTTCCGCTTACCGCGCCACGCCGGGCGATGCGGGGGTGTTGCGTCTCTTCGCCGATTTTCAGTCTTTGATAGGTCGCGGGGACGAGGCGACCGCGCTCTTCGGCCGTGCCCTCGCGCTCGATCCGTTGCGGCCCAATGCACAAGCCTGGTTTGGGAGTATCTTGCTCCGCGCTGGGCGTGTCGACGAGGCGATCGCAGCGCTGCGCCAAGCCCGCGCGCGATTGCCCGACAATGCCGCTGCCAAATTGTCGCTCGCGCTGGCCCTGATTGCCAAGGGCGGGTATGCCGAAGCGCGCGCTGTTGCCGCGACGCTTCCCGACGGTGATCAGTATCGCCTGACCTTCGATGCCATCGCTGCGGCGCGGCTCGGTGACCCCGTAGCGTCTGACCGGGCACTCGCCGAGTTGGTCCGCCGTTACAGCGACGATTCGCAGTATCAGATCGCCGAAATCCGCGCCCAGCGCGGCGAGCCCGACCTGGCGTTCGCTGCAATCAACCGTGCGTGGACGCTCGCCGATCCCGGCCTGGTCGACTTCAGAACCGACCTGCTGCTCGCCCCGCTGCACGCCGACCCGCGGTTCGCCGCGTGGCTCGCCAAAATCGGGTTTCCGTGATCGGGGTAGGCCGTGCCTGCGTGTCGATGATCAAAAGACGCAATGTTTGCTTACGCAGCCCGCGCTAAAAGCGGTTAGACCGCTATACCCCATAGCAGACGCTCAACGGTGCTACCTCCCGCGTTAATCCGGCGCGACCACCCGCAGCCGCGGCAGCAGCAGATGGACGATCAGCAGCGCGACCAAGTAGATCGAACTCGCCCAGATGAAGATCGGTTGATAGCTGCCGATGCTGTCGAGGATCGCGCCGACCGACTTCGCCATGATCATGCCGCCGATCGCGCCCGCCGCGCTGCCGATGCCGATGACCGAGGCGACCGCGCTCTTGGGAACGGTGTCGGTGACGAGGGCGTACAGGTTCGACGACCAGCCCTGATGCGCCGCGGCGGCGAGCCCGAGGATGGCGACCGCGAGCCACAGGTTGCTGACGCCGCTGGCGAAGGCGACGGGGATGACGAGCACCGCCGACACCAGCAGCGCGATCTTGCGCCCGTCGTTGACGCTGAAGCCGCGCTTGATCAGCGTTGCCGACAGCCAGCCGCCGCCGATGCTGCCGACATCGGCGAGGACGAAGATGACCACGAGCGGCGGCCCGAAGGTCGTCAGGTCGAGGTGGTACGTCTTGGCGAAGAAGTCGGGCAGCCAGAACAGGAACAAATACCAGATCGGATCGGTCAGGAATTTGGCGACGACGAACGCCCATGTAGCGCGCAGCCGGAACAGCGCGCTCCAGCGGACCGGGGCGGTGGGTTCGGGCGGATCGCTCTCGATCAGCGCGAGTTCGGCGGCGCCGAGGCGTTTATACGCGCGGGGCACGCGGTAGATCATCAGCCACGCGGCGAGCCAGATGAAGCCGATCGCGCCGGTGACGATGAACGCCGACCGCCAGCCGAAGGCGAGGACGAGGACCGGCACGAGCAGCGGCGTGATGACCGCGCCGACGTTCGACCCGGCGTTCATCAGCCCGGCGGCGAGCGCGCGCTCGCGCTTGGGGAACCATTCGGCGATCGTCTTGATCCCGGCGGGGAAGTTGCCCGCCTCGCCGAGACCGAGGGTGAAGCGGACGACGGCGAAGCCGACGGCGCTGCGGACCCCGGCGTGGAGGATCGCGGCGACGCTCCACACGCCAATCGCGACGGCATAGCCGCGCCGCGTGCCGATCCGGTCGATGATCCGGCCAAAGCCGAGCAGGCCGATCGCGTACGCCGCCTGGAACCAGAAGACGATGTCGGCATAGTCGGTCTCGGACCAATGGAGTTCGGTCGTCAGCGTCGGCTTGAGGACGCCCAGCACCTGCCGGTCGAGATAATTGATCGTCGTCGCAAAGAAGAGGAGCGCCGCGATCGTCCAGCGGACGTGCCCGGCGACGGGGGATCGCTCGGTCGGCTGGGTGCGGTTCAAGGGCGCTGCCTCGTTCATTGGCGGGGGACGACGCGGAGGCCGCGACGGCCATCGCGGTCGGCGGGCGTGACGTGACCGTCGCTGTGGAGGGTTCGCATTTCGCCGGGGGGGAGCAGGATCGTCAAGCCCGGCGGCTCGGCGCGGTGGGGTCCGCCGCGCGTGACCGACAGATGGAGCGCGTCGCCGGTCGCGGTGCCGGTGATCGTCCAGCGGTCGCAATCGCCATCGAGATAGGCGTAGCTCGAGCCGTCGTCGTCGAAGCCCGACCACGCGAAGTCGCCGTCGCCGACCGGGGGGAACAGCCAGACGCCGAGGTCGCGGGGGCCGGGGCGGAACCCGCCGTCGGCGAGGTCGACGAGCATCGCCGATCCGGCACGGGCGAACAGCGGGGGCGGGCCGTCAAGCGGCGCTGCGACCTCGGTCTCGACCCCGCCGGGCAGGACCGCGCCGGTCCAGACGTCGAGCCATGCGTCGCTCCCCGGCGGGCGGACGCGGCGGGCCGATGCTCCCGGATCGACGACGAGCGCGGCGAGGACGTCGCGGCCGAGGAGCTGGTCGTCGCCATCGAACCATGCGCCGGCGTCGCCGGGATGATCGAGCCACAGGGGGCGGACGATCGGCTCATAGTCGGCATGGTAGCGGTGGAGCAGGTCGTAGAAGAACGGGACCAAGGTCTGCCGCAGCCGCATCAGCCGGGCGATCGCGGGGATCGCTTGCGCGTGCATCCACGGCTCGTTGACGCTGCGGTCGTCGTTCCAGCTATGGATGCTGAAGCGTGGCATCAGCACGCCCGCCTGGACCCAGCGCGTCAGCAGCTCGGCGTCGGGGGCGGGGCCGGCGAAACCGCCGATGTCGTGGCCGCTGTTCGACACTCCCGACAGCGCGAGGCCCAGTCCCATCTTGATGTTGTAGCGCAAGCTAGACCAGTTGGTGCGGTTGTCGCCCGACCATGTCTGGGCATAGCGGTGAAGCCCGGCCATCCCAGAGCGGATGACGACGTAGGGGCGCTCGACGGGGGCGTGGGCGACCTGCGCCGCGCGCGAGGCGCGGGTCATCAGCAGCGGTTGCACCGGCAGCGCAGCGGCGGCGGGGTAGGGAGTGCCGAAGCCGGCGAAGCGCGCGCGGTCGTCCCAAAGCTCGTATTCGTTATTGTCGTTCCACGTCGCGGCGATGCCGTTGTCGAGGAGCGACGTCGTCACCTGCCCGCGCCACCATGCGGCGGCGGCGGGGTTGGTGAAGTCGATGTAGCTGCCGACCTCGTCCCAGAACTGCGCCTCGACCGGCGCGCCGTCGGCGTCTGAGACCAGCAGCCCCGCCGCCGCGACCTCGGCGAACTTCGGGTGGTCGCGGAGGAGGGCGGGCTTGATGTTGGCGACGAGGCGCAGGCCAGCGGCGGCATAGGCGGCGGCGAACCCGGCGGGGTCGGGGAACTTGGTGCGGTTCCAGTGGAAGACGTAGCGCTTGTCGCCGATCGAGGTGTAGCCCGACGAGAAATGGAACGACGTGCAGCCGATGTCGTGGCGCTCGAGCCCGTCGACGAACTCCATCATCCGCGTGTCGGCGTCGGGCGCGTCGGTATAGGTCATCGTCGACCCCGAATAGCCGAGCGACCAGCGCGGCGGCATTGCCGGACGCCCGGTCAGCCAGGTGAAGCGGCGGGTCACGCCAAGCGGGTCGGGCCCGGCGATCATGTACAGGTCGAGGTCGCCCCCCGCCGCCGCGAAATGCCGGTAGGGGCCGTGGTAATTGTCGAGCTCGGCGCCGAGGTCGATCTCCGACCGCGCGACATTGTCGTAGAAGCTGCCGTGGCACGCGCCGTCGGCCTGCGCCGTCAGGAGATAGGCGATCGATTTGTACAGCGGGTCCGAGGCGCGCGCGTCATAGCCCATCGGGTCGATGTTGGTCAGGCGGAAGCGGCGTCCGGCGCGGTCCATCGCCCCCGACCGCTCGCCGAGGCCGTAATAGCGCTCGCCCTTGAGGCGCATCGCATAATGGTGGACGCGGCCGTCCCACCAGCCGAAGTCGTACGCCTGCGTCGGGCGGTCGACCGCCATCGTCCGCCAGCCGTCGCCGCTGCGCTGCTCCCAGCGGCACAGCAGCCCGATGCGCTGGATCGTCAGGCGGATCTGGGCGGTGGCGACGGTAATCGTGTCGGCGTCCTCGTCGACGGTGAACGGCGGCAGCGTGAAGCCGCCCACGTCCATCCGGTCGCGCCCCGGCTCGGCGATGTCGTCGGCTCCGGGCGCGATCGCCCAGCTCGGGGCACTCTTGACCGCGCCGTCGGGGAGCATGAGCAACCGGACGATGTCGTCCTTAAGGACGAAGATATGCGCGACCGCCGTGGTGTCGCTACTCAGCGTAATCCGGCCCGGACCGAAATCGGTGACGACGAACTCCGGCGGGGCGGAGAGGGTGGCGCGCCTCATGCGGCCACCGGCAGGGTCAGGCGCTTCATCATCACCACCAATACGATCGCGCCGATGATGTCGAACACGGCGAGGCAGGCGAACAACGGACCATAGCCCAGTGTATCGGCGAGTTGGCCGATCGCCAGCGAGAAGATCAGCCCGCCGGTCCACCCCGCCATGCCAACGAAGCCGTTCGCGGTCGCGACCTCGGCGGGGGTGAAGACGTCGGCCGACAGCGTGTTGATCATCACCGAGATCATCTGGTGCGCGAAGCCGCCGACGCAGAACAAGGCGATCGCGAGATACGGCCCGGTGGCCCACCCGATGCACCCCGGCGCGATCATCAGCACCGCGCCGATCGCGACGCCTGCGACGCGCGACGGGATCAACTTGAGCCCGCGGCGCATCAGGATCGGCGACAGATAGCCGCCGAACACCCCGCCCATGTCGGCGGCGAGGAACGGCAGCCACGCGAACAGCGCGATCGACTTCAGATCCATATGGCGCTCGGTGGCGAGGTAGAGCGGGATCCAGAAGCTGAAGGTCTGCCACGCCGGTTCGGCGAGGAAGCGCGGGATGGCGATCGCCCAGAAGCGCGCGGTCGACAGGATCGCGGCGGGCGAGACCTTGGCGTGGGCGACAACCGGGGGGCGGTCGGCCTCGATCAGCGTCAGTTCGTCGGGGGTGATGGCGAAATGATCGGCAGGCGAGCGGTAGAAGGCGTACCACAATCCTGCCCAAGCGAGGCCGAGCGCGCCGGTAACGACGAACGCCGCCTGCCAGTTGTAATAATAACTGATGCCGATGACGACCGGCGGGGCGAGCAACGCGCCGAGCGACGTCCCGGCGTTGAACCAGCCGACCGCGACCGATCGCTCCCGTGCCGGGAACCACTCGGCAATCGCCTTAATCCCCGACGGGATCGCCGCTGCTTCGCTCAAGCCCAGCAGCCCGCGGAATGCCGCGAGGCTCTGCCAGCCGCCGGCGAAGGCGTGGAGCATGTTCGACACCGACCACACCACCGCGAACAGCGCGAAGCCGAGGCGCAGCCCGACGAGGTCGATGATGTAGCCGCACACCGGCTGCATGACGGTGTAGGCGAGCTGGAACGCGCCGACGACGTAGCTGTATTGCTGCGTGGTGAAGCCGAAATCGGCCTTGAGCTGCGGCGCGAGGACGCCGAGCGAGTTCCGCGCGAGGTAATTGATGATCGTGCCGAGGCAGATCAGCGCGACGATCCACCAGCGGAGGTGCGCGATGCGACGGACGGTCATGGTGTCGGCGTTGCGATCAATCACGCCTCCCCAGGCTGAACGAAGCGGTAGACCAGTCTCGATCGCCTGTCTATATTGGCCTGACCAGTCTTGGGGAAGGCACGTTCGATGAGGATTTACCGGCAGCTTGTCGTGGCTGCATTGCTGGCCGGAACGGCCCCGTTGTCAACGCCTTCCATGGCGGCGACCGCCGTATCGACCGAGGGCCGCGAGGCGGTCGACCTCGCCCACGGCTGGCGCTTCCGCTTCGGCGGCGATGCGACCGGAATCACTGCTCCCGGCTTCGACGACAACAAATGGCAGTCGGTCGACCTGCCGCACACGTGGAACCGGCTCGGTGAGTACGCCACCGTCCGCTCGCCCGAAACGAACAATTCGCAGGGTATCGGCTGGTACCGGCTCGGCTTTACCGCCCCCGCAGCTGCTCCCGGGCGGCGGCAATATCTCCAGTTCGACGGCGTCGGCAACATCGCCGAGGTCTGGGTCAACGGCACCCGCGCGGGCGAGCACAAGGGCGCGTTCTCGCGCTTCCGCTTCGACGTCACGTCGCTGCTCAAGCCGGGTGCGCCGAACCTGATCGTCGTCAAGGCCGACAATTCGAAGCCCGCACCGGGCAGCTCGACCGAAAACGTTATCCCGTTGGGCGGCGACTTCTTCATCTTCGGCGGGCTGTATCGCAAGGTCGCGCTGATCAGCGCCGGGCCTGCGAGCATCGACCTGCTCGATCACGGCGGGCCGGGCGTCTATGCCAAGGCGACGTCGGTTACCCCCGACCGCGCCGAGGTCGAGGTCGTCACCCGCCTCCGCAACGCCGGCCGCGCACAAAAGCTGAGCGTCGTCACGACGATCGCCGATGCCTCGGGCGCGACTGTCGCGACGACGACGATGCCCGTCACGCTCGCCGCGACCGGCGATGCGCGCCAGTCGTTGAACGTGCCCAAGCCGCACCTGTGGAACGGCCGCGCCGACCCGTACATGTACACAGTCGGGGTCGAACTGCGCGACGGCGCGGCGGTGATCGACAAGGTCGTCCAGCCGCTCGGCATCCGCACCTTCCACGTCGACGTCAACGACGGCTTTTCGCTCAACGGCAAATATCTGCAGCTCGTCGGCGCGGCGCGGCACCAGGATCGCCCGGTCAAGGGCTGGGCGCTGTCGCCGGCCGACCATGCCGAGGACATGGCGATCATGGCCGACATGGGGGCGAACACCGTCCGCATGGCGCATTACCAGCACGCGCAGGAATGGGACGATGCGGCGGACAAGACCGGCATGGTCGCATGGGCCGAAATCCCCTTCGTCAACGGCGTGTCGTTCGGCGACGGCGAGGCGGCATCGGCGGCGCTGACCGCGAACGCGCGCGAGCAGCTCACCGAGCTGATCCGGCAGAACTATAATCACCCGTCGATCATGATGTGGTCGGTTGGTAACGAAGTCGATATCGGCGCGAACTTCGGGCGCAGCAGCAAGGCGCCGCAGTCGCTCGGGCTCCTCAAGGACCTCGCTGCGCTGGCGAAGGCGGAGGATCCGTCGCGGCCGACGACCTTTGCCGATTGCTGCGAGGAAAGCGGCGACCGCTCGCCCCCCGGCCAGCAGATGCTCGCCGGGGCGACCGACCTGATGGGCTACAACCGCTATTACGGCTGGTATTACGGCAAGCCCGCTGAATTCGGTCCGAAGCTCGACCATTTCCACGCGAAGCACCCGACGGTGCCGATGTCGGTCAGCGAGTATGGCGCGGGCGGGGCGTTGTCGCAGCACAGCGACAATCCGCTCGGCGGCCCGGTCAGCACCTTCGGCCGCCCGCACCCCGAGGAGTTCGAGAGCTGGTACCACGAGGAATCGTGGAAAGCGCTCAAGGACCGCAAATATCTGTTCGCCGACTGGGTGTGGAACCTGTTCGATTTCTCGTCGGACCTGCGACAGGAGGGCGACGCGATCGACCTCAACGACAAGGGGCTGGTCACCTATGACCGCAAGATCAAGAAGGACGCGTTCTACTTCTATCGCGCCAACTGGTCGTCCGAGCCAACGCTCCACATCACCAGCAGCCGCTACGTCGATCGCGCCTATCCGGTGACGAACGTCCGCGTCTACAGCAACGCCGACAAGGTCGCGTTGACGGTCAATGGCGTCGCGATTGGATCGCAGCCGTGCCCGGATCGGATCTGCGTCTGGCCGAACGTCGCGCTCAAGCCGGGCGCGAACGCCGTCATGGTCTCCGCCGAGATCGGCGGGGCGATGCGGACCGACAGCGTGACATGGAACGGACCCGATCTCGCCAAGGGCTTTCACCTCGACGCGGGCGACCTCGCCGCCCGGCTCGGGCCCGACGGCGTCCGTCATGGATCGGACACCTTCTTCACGGGCGGCACCGCGAAGCAGTTGAATGTCCGTGCCGGCTTCGGCGACACTCGCAAACAGGTAAAGAAAGTGGTCACCGGCGCGGGCGACCTGACGGCGTACGACTATTACCGCGAAGGATCGTTCGGCTACGACCTGCCGATCCCGAACGGCCGCTGGACGGTGACGGTGGCGACCTTCGAACCCAACGAGGCGCTGGCCGGTTCGCGCAGCTTCACCGTCACGACGAGCGGCGGCAAGGGCGTCACTGGCTACAATCCGTCGAAGGCGGCGGGGGGAGTGCTCAAGGCGGCGGCGCTGTCGATCCCGGTGACGGTGCGCGACGGCCACCTCACGCTCGATTTTGCCGGCGTCGGCGGCCCGGCGGTCGTCGCGGCGATCGACGTGATGCCGCGGTAGCTGCTTAGCTGGTCATCCCGGCTGGCTGCCGGAATGACGCCAATTGCGGAGCCAGTCCGATCCGACTCTCGGGATACGGCGCTATCGACGTTCGTGCCGGGATTGCGCCCGACTGCAGGACGATCCAGCCCGCGAGGCGATGCCCTGCCAGCGCTGCGGTCGTTGGGTCGGCGCCGTCGATGCGCGCGTCGATATACGCAGCGTTGAAGGCGTCGCCCGCGCCACTGGTATCGATCGGCGAAAGCACCACCGGCGGGGCGACGATCCTGCCGTCACCGAGGCGACAGCCTTCGCTACCAAGTTTGACGACAACCTCGCGGCAGCCGCGCGCGATCCAGTGACGCGCGACATCTGCCGCATCGCGCGCCCCGAGCGCGCGCTCGTCGTCGAGCGTCGGCAGGCCGATATCGCAGCATTCGAGCGCAGCATCGCGCGCCGCCACCGCGGTTGCGACATCGGGCCACAGTCGCGGGCGGTAGTTGCCGTCGAACACCACGCGGCCGCCGTTGGCCCGGACCCGGCGGCAGACATCGAACAGGCGGCCGCGCGCGAGCTTGGGCAGGATCGCGAGCGTAATCAGCGAGTAGACGAACCAGTCGGCCCGCTCGGCGGCGGCCAGCATCGCCGCACTTGCGGGCAGGTCGAACATCTGTCGCGCCGCGCTATGTTCGCGCCAATAGGTGAAGCTGCGCTCGCCGCTGTCGGTGCGGATCATGTAGAGGCCCGGACCGCGCACCGGGTCTGTCGCGATCAGCGTGGTGTCGAGGCCTTCGCTCTTCCACTCTCGCCGCAGATCGAGGCTTTCACGGTCGCTGCCGAGCGCAGTGACGTAAGCGACGTCACGCCCGCAACGCGCAAGATGGATCGCGGTGTTGAGCGTGTCCCCGCCATAGCCGATCTGCGCCGCGCCGCCCGCGCCCCGCGCGACTTCGATCATGCCTTCGCCAGCGACGCAGATTCGCATCTACCAGTTCCAAAGTGTTCCGTCTTCGAGACGAGCGACGGGGAGATATGCGGGCTTATACGGATAGCGTGCTGCTATGGTTTCATCAATGTCAACGCCGTGTCCAATTGCATCGCCGGGGTGGAGATATCCGTCGGCGAACGAATAGGCGTGCGGGAAGACCTCGTCGGTCTCGGGCGTGTGGCGCATGTATTCCTGGATGCCAAAGTTCGGCACCCATGTGTCGAAATGGAGCGCCGCGCCCATCGTCACCGGCGACAGGTCGGTCGCGCCGTGGCTGCCGGTGCGGACCTGGTATAGCGCGGCGAAGTCGGCGATGCGGCGCAGGTGGGTGATGCCGCCGGCGCGGACAACGGTGCAGCGGATATAATCGATCAGCTGGTTCTGGATGAGGTCCTTGCAGTCCCAGATGGTGTTGAAGATCTCGCCGACCGCGAGCGGTGTCGTCGTGTGCTGGCGGACCAGCTTGAACGCCTCCTGATTCTCAGCGGGGGTGCAGTCTTCGAGCCAGAACAGCTGGTACGGCTCGAGCGCCTTGCCGAGGTTGGCGGCCTCCATCGGCGTGTAGCGGTGGTGGCCATCGTGGAGCAGGTGATGGTCGAAGCCGTACGTCGCGCGCAATTTCTCGAACAGCTTGGGGACGAAATTCAACGACTTGCGCGTGTCCCAGACCGTCTCGGTCGGCAGCGCGGCGTCGGCGGGTTCGTAGTACATCGTGCCGCGCCCGACGCCGTACGCATCTTTCAATCCCGGCACGCCCGACTGCGCGCGGATCGCCTTGTAGCCCATCCCGATGTAGCGCCCGACCTCGTCGACGGTCTGCTCGAGATCGGCACCGTTGGCGTGGCCGTAGACCATGACCCCGTCGCGACTTTTGCCGCCGAGCAGGTCGTACAGCGGCATCCCCGCCATCTTCGCCTTGATGTCCCACAACGCCGTGTCGACCGCCGCGATCGCCGCCATCGTCACCGGGCCGCGCCGCCAATAGGCACCGCGATAGCCATATTGCCAGATGTCCTCGATCCGCCGCGGATCACGTCCGATGAGGCACGGCGCAAGATGGTCGCGGAGGTACGACACCACGGCGAGTTCGCGCCCGTTGAGCGTGGCGTCGCCGATGCCGTAGACGCCCTGATCGGTCTCGATCTTGAGTGTGACGAAGTTGCGCCCCGGGCATGTAACGATGACCCTGGCGTCGGTGATCTTCATGCGCTCGATTGCCCCCGGCCGACCATTCAAGTAATTATCCAGGAACTTGACGTGCCGAGTGTGGCCTGTCAAGTTCGGACAAATTGGTAAGGCCTGTTTAATGGCTCTCGTGACCCTCGACAAGCGCGGGCGGCAACCCGCCACATCTGAGCCGGACCGGCTCTACCGCGAGCTGGCGCGCAAGCTGCTCGCGTCGCTGGCATCGGGTGCCTACAAGGTCGGTGACCGGCTCCCTGCCGAGCGCGAGCTTGCCGCCGATTATGCCGTCAGCCGCCCGACGGTGCGCGAGGCGATCATCGCACTCGAGGTCCAGGGCCTCGTCGAAGTCCGCGTCGGCTCGGGCGCCTATGTCCGGCGGCTCCCCGGGGCGGACGACATTCCCGGCTTTAACATCACCGCGTTCGAACTCACCGAGGCCCGGCTGCTGTTCGAGGGCGAATCGGCGGCGCTCGCCGCAACGCAGATCACCGACGCCGAAATCGCTGAACTCGAGGCGCTGGTCGACGAGATCGCCGACGAGAATCGCCGCGCCGGCGGCACTGAACAGGCCGACCGTGCCTTTCACATCGCAATCGCCCGGGCGACACGCAACACCGCAGTCCTCAACACCGTCGAGGAGTTGTGGCGGCTACGTTCGACTTCTCCCGAAAGCGCATTGCTCCACGCCAAGGCGCGGACCGCCAACGTCAAGCCGGTCGTCGACGAACACACCGCCGTGCTCGATGCCCTGCGTGCACACGATCCCGCGGCGGCGCGGGCGGCGATGCGCGCGCATCTCAGCGCGGTGCTCGACAGCCTGTTGTTTGCTACCGAGGAGCGTGCGATCGCCGAAGCGCGCCAGGCGGCGGAAACCAAGCGCGCGCGCTATGCCGTGACGGAATCCTAAAATGACGCGCCCGCTTATCCTTCACCCCGATCGCCTGCTGCCCGCCGACCCGGCAACGCGCGGAATCGCACGCGCGCTCTACGATCAGGTCGCGCATTTGCCGATCATCAGCCCGCACGGCCATACCGACCCGGCGTGGTTCGCCACCGATGCGGCGTTCGAGAACGCCACCGAGCTGCTGCTCAAGCCCGATCACTATGTTTTCCGCATGCTTTACAGCCAGGGCGTCGCGCTCGAATCGCTTGGCATCGGCGGCGGGTCGGTCGATCCGTGCGCGGCATGGGCGATCTTCGCGGCGAACTATCACCTGTTCCGCGGCACGCCGACGCGGCTGTGGCTCGACTGGGTCTTCGCCGAGGCGTTCGGCCTCGACGTCCAGTTCGAAGCGGCGACTGCCGACCATTATTACGACACGATCGGCGCGGCGCTCGCGACCCCCGCCTTCCGCCCGCGCGCCTTGTTCGACCGCTTCGGCATCGAGGTCATCGCCACGACCGAATCGCCGCTCGACAGCCTCGACCACCATCGCGCGATCCAGGAGAGCGGCTGGAGCGGACGGGTCGTCACCGCCTACCGCCCCGATGCCGTCGTCGACCCCGAGTTCGAGGGCTTCCGCGCCAACCTCGCGCGCCTGTCCGACCTGACCCGCGAGGATGCGTTCGGCTACGACGGCTATCTCGCTGCGCACCGCCAGCGGCGAGCGTTTTTCGCGTCGATGGGAGCGACGTCGACCGATCACGGTCATCCGACCGCCGCGACCGCCGACCTATCACCCGCCGACGCCGCGGCTCTGTTCGCCCGTGTCACCGCCGACACCGTCAGCCGCGCCGACGCCGAGCTGTTCCGCGCGCACATGCTGACGGTTATGGCGGGGATGAGCGTCGACGACGGCCTCGTCATGCAGCTCCACCCGGGGTCGTTCCGCAACCACAACCCGTCGCTGTTCGCGCGGTTCGGCCGCGACAAGGGCGCCGATATTCCGATGGCGACCGATTATGTCCACGGTCTGCGACCGCTGCTCGCGCGCTACGGCAACGACCCCCGGCTCACGCTGATCCTCTTCACCCTCGACGAGACGTCGTATTCGCGCGAACTTGCCCCGCTTGCCGGGCATTATCCGGCATTGCGGCTCGGTCCGGCGTGGTGGTTCCACGACAGCCCCGAGGGGATGCGCCGCTTCCGCCAGCAGGTCACCGAGACCGCGGGCTTCTACAACACCGTCGGCTTCAACGACGACACCCGCGCCTTCATGTCGATCCCGGCGCGCCACGACGTCGCCCGGCGGATCGATTGCGGGTTCCTTGCGGGCCTCGTCGCCGAGCACCGGCTCGAGGACTGGGAGGCAGCCGAACTTGCGGTCGACCTCAGCTACACCCTCGCCAAGCGAGCGTATAAATTATGAGGCTGGGCCGGGGAGTCGTGCTCCCCGCCGACGTCCAGCGCCCGGCCTATGACCGCGATGCGCAGGAAAGCGGCATCGTCCATCTCGGCATCGGCGCGTTCCACCGCGCGCACCAGGCGGTCTACACCGACGACGCAATGGACGCGGGCGACCGCGACTGGGCGATCACCGGCGTCTCGCTGCGGTCGCCCGAGATGCGCGACGCGCTCGCACCGCAGGACGGACTCTATACAGTCACCGAGCGCGACGGCGGTGGCGATATCACCCGCCTGATCGGCGCGGTCCGCCGTGTCCTCGTCGCCGCTGAAGACCCCGGCGCGGTGGTCGCCGCAATCGCCGCGCCCGCGACCCGCATCGTCAGCCTGACGGTGACCGAGAAGGGCTATTGGCGCGCGTCCGATGGCAGCCTCGACCCGGCGCTGCCCGACCTCGCGGGCGGAAAACCGATCAGCATCTTCGGGTTTCTCGCCGACGGGCTCGCGCGCCGCCGCGACGCCGGGGCAGGGGGGCTGACCCTCATCTCGTGCGACAATCTCGCGGGCAATGGGCGGCAGCTCGAACGCCTGCTGCAGACCGTGTTGACCGCGCGCGACCCGGCGCTCGCCGAGTGGGTCGCGGAGAATTGCACCTGCCCGTCGACGATGGTCGACCGCATCGTCCCCGCACCGACCGAGGCCGACCGCACCGCGATCGCCGCGCGCCTCGGCGTCCGCGACGAAGCCGCCGT
Source organism: Polymorphobacter sp. PAMC 29334 (assembly GCF_019431245.1). NCBI lineage: Bacteria > Pseudomonadati > Pseudomonadota > Alphaproteobacteria > Sphingomonadales > Sphingosinicellaceae > Polymorphobacter > Polymorphobacter sp. PAMC 29334. The sequence goes on from NZ_CP080243.1 coordinate 2,107,642, forward strand.
CATCGCCGAGCCGTTCCGCCAATGGATCATCGCGGACCGTTTCGCCGGCGACCGGCCGCGCTGGGAGGCCGGGGGTGCCGAGTTCGTCACCGATGTCGCGCCGTATGAGATCGCCAAGCTGCGGATGCTCAACGGCGCACACTCGGCGCTCGCCTATCTCGGCCTCGCACGCGGTCATGTTTTCGTCCACGAGGCGGTCGCCGACCCGGCGATCGCGACGCTCGTCGAGCGGCTGATGCGCGACGAGGCGGCGGGCAGCTTCGTCCCCGCGCCGGGGCAGGACCTCGGCCGCTATGCGACCGCGCTGATGGCGCGCTTCGCCAACCCCGCGCTCAATCATCGCCTCGCGCAGATCGCGATGGATGGGTCGCAGAAGATCCCGCAGCGTTGGCTCGAGACGCTCGCGGCGCGTCGGGCGGCTGGCGGCGAGTGTCCATCGATCCTGCGCGCGCTGGCGGCGTGGGTCGATTACGTCCGCGGCGAGGGGCACACGGTCGACGACCCCGATGCGGGGGCACTCGCCGCGTGTTGGCAAAGCGCCGGGCGCGCGGGGGTGGTCGGCGCGCTGTTCGGCGAGCATGGGCGCTTCGCCAAGCGGTGGATCGCATCGGACGCCGAGCGCGAGGCGATCACTGCGAGCCTGGCGACCGGCTGAGGCTTTGCCACGGCACCGGTTTCGCGCGAGAAGCGTCGTGGTTCGAGGGGACAGATGAGCGACGCGGGCGATCAAGCGTATCTGGCGTTGCTAGTCGCCGCCTCGCAAGCTGGGCAGCAAGGCCAGTTCGCTGCCGCGATCACCGGCTTTCGCCGCGCCATTGCGGCACGGCCCGAGCGCTACGAAGCCTATGAGGGGCTGGCGCAATGCGAGGTCGCGGCGCGGCAGCCCGACGCGGCGCTGACGAGTTGGGACAAGGCTATCGCGCGCGCGCCGGGGTCGGCCGAATTGCTGTGTGGCAAGGCCGCCGTCCACCGCAGTCTCGCCCAACCCGACGCTGCGGCGGCGTTGTACGACAAAGCGCTGCGCCTCGACCCCGGCTGCATCGCCGCTGCGCTCGGCCGTATCGCGCTGTACGTCGACGCGGGGGAGAGTGCCGAAGCCGCCGCCGTGCTGGCGACGATCACCGGCCCTGATCGCGCACGCCTCGATGTGCAATGGACGGCGGCGCGGCTCGCGCTCGCGGCCGGCGATCTCGCGGCGGCGCGCGACGATGCGGCGGCGCTGGCGGAGACCCCCGGCCTCAACGACGCCCAACGGTCGGAGGCGCTCCTCCTGCTCGGTGAGATCCTCGACGGTCTCGACGATCCTGCGGCGGCGTTCGCGGCGGCGGCGGAGGGCAAGGCGCTCGCCCGCCGCCTGTACGCCGAACTTGCCGCGAGCCGCGAGAGCGAGGCGGCCAAGTCGGCGCGGCTCGGCGCGTGGTGGGGGGCGGCCCCCACGGCGGCGTGGACCGGCGCGCCGCGTGTGGCCGCGATCCCGGGCGAGGCCGCCGCGCATGTCTTCCTCATCGGCTTCCCGCGCTCGGGGACGACGCTGCTCGAACAGATATTGGCGGGGCACCCCGACGTCGTCGCGCTCGAGGAAGCGCCGACGCTGGCAGATCACTATGCCGAATTCCTCGCCGACGACGCAGGCTGCTCGCGGCTGGCAGCGCTGAGCGGCGTCGAGGCCGACCGCTGGCGCGCGCGGTACTGGGCGACCGTGGCCGAGGACGTCGATGTCCGCGGCAAGAGCTTCGTCGACAAGGCACCGGCTGGGACACTGACCTTGCCGCTGATCGCGCGGCTATTTCCGGAGGCGAGGATCCTGTTCGCGTTGCGCGATCCGCGCGACGTCGTCCTGAGCTGCTTCCGCAACGCCTTCCAGATGAACGCGATGACCTATGCTTTCACGTCGCTCGATGCGACCGCCGAGTGCTACGACGCGGTCATGGCGATGGCGGCCGCGTACCGGTCACGCTCGTCGCTGCCGCTGTTCGAGGTTCGGCACGAAGCGCTCGTCGATGATCTCGCCGCCGAGGTCGCGCGGGTGGCGGCGTTTATCGGGCTCGCAGCCCATGCCGCGATGGTGGATTTCGTCGGGACCGCCGCCCGCCGCGATGTCCGCACACCGAGCGCGCGGCAGGTCCGCGCCGGGATCAACCGGCGCGGGGTCGGGCGGTGGCGGGCCTATTCCGCCGATCTCGCCCCGGTGCTGCCGCGCCTCGACCGCTGGGTCGCGGCGTTCGGCTATCCGCCCGCTTAGAACTTCGCGCGGACGCCGAAGAACACCTGCGTGCCGTTGGCGTATACCGCGCGCGGCTGGTCGGTGGTCTGGGCGTAATACTTCAGCTTGGCGTTGGTGATGTTGAGCGCATCGACCGTCAGCGTCAGGTTCTTGGTAATCGCGAAATTGGCCGAGCCGTCGAGCGTGCCGTAATTGCTCTGGTTCTCGGCCGAGCTGCGATCGAGCCCGACGAAGTAATGCGACCGGTAGGTGTAGGCGAGCCGGACGTTGAGCGGGCCCTTATCGTAGTAGCCGACGACGTTGTAGGTGAACTTCGACGTGCCGACGAGCGGCGCGCCCGAGCTCTCGTGGCCGTTGACGTAGGTTCCGTTCGCCTGGAAGCCGAAGCCGTACGCGATCGGCTGCTGGAGCTGAAGCTCGACGCCCGAAAGCTGGCCGCTGGTGTTGGTCGGCGACGAGATCGTATAGTCGTGGAACTTGTTGTCGAGCTGGGTGAAGTAATTGCCGACGCTCGTGCCGAAGGTGACGTACGACTGCAGGTCGTCGTGGAAGACGCTGATCGCCGCGAGCGCCGCGGGGGCGTAATAATATTCGAGCGAGCCGTCGAACACCGTTGCCTTGATCGGGCGGAGGTTGGGGTTGCCGCCGCTGCCGGTGAAGTTGGTATCGGTCAGCGACACAGTCCCGCCGAGCGCGCTGAAGTCGGGACGCGACATCGTCTCGGCGGCGGCGAGGCGGAGCAGGACTTTCTGCGAGATGTCGAAGGTCAGGTTGATGCTCGGCAGGAAGTCGACGTAATTGTGCTTGACCTCGTTGATGTAGAACGGGCCGTACGCCGACGTCGTGATGACGTTGGCTGCGCACGTCGTCGGCACCGTCGCCGTCGCCGGGGCGCACGACACGGGGACGTTGACGAAGGCGCGTTCGCTGGTGCTGGCGACGCGGAGGCCGACGTTGCCACGCCAGCCCTCACCGCCGATGTGGGCCAGGATATAGCCCTCGACGTCGGTCTCCTTGACCTTGAATTCGCCGGGCCAGTATTCGTTCTGCGGCTGGACGATCGCCGAGATCGGTCCGCGAACGCCGCCGGCGATGTTGTTGATGACCTTGGTGATCGTCGCCGGGTCACCCGCGAGCGGGATCAGCAGTCCGGGAATGCCGAGCGCGTTGGCGTTGAACCCGCCCGGGTAGAGCGTCGGGTTGACCCCGGCGAAGTTGAACAGCCCGGCGCTATAGCATTGGCCGTCGGCGCCCAGCGTGCAGCCACGATCCCAGCCGACGGTCTGGCGCTTGTGCTCGGCGATGCGAACCCCGGCATCGATCGAGCGGAATGCGCCGCTGCTGATGTCGTAATTGGCGTCGAGCTTGCCGTAGGCTTCCTGGTCGGTCGAGGTGAACGTCTCGTTGATTGCGAAGTCGTTCGACACGCCGACCGGGCTGCCCGGGTTGATGTTCGCCGTGGTGACGGCAAAACCGTTGCCCGATGGTCCGTACGATACGCCGGTCGGGGCATCGACCTCGAAGAACGGCGACGACGGGGTGCGGCCGGTGCCGCGGGTGTAGCCGACCTGGCCCTTGATCGTCAGGCGGTCGGACGCCTTGTACGTCGCGTCGAGATTGGCGAACCAGCTCGCGGCATTGGCGTCTGGCCGGACGATATTGTCGGCGACGATGCCCTCGATCGGCTGGCCCGTGAACGGACCCGAGGTCGCGACAAGCGGGAAGCTCGCGGCGACGAGCGTGTTGTTCTTGACGGTGTAGCTGGTGGGGACATTGCGATCGAGTTCGCGCGATCCCCAGTAGAGGTAGTTGTCGTTGACGTTGCTCGCGTTGAGGTACGAGTAAAATCCGCTCGCCTTGAATTCGAGCTTGTCGGTCGCCTTCCAGTCGACCGTCGCCACGCCGCCTTCGCGCCGCCGCTGCTGGGTGAACAGCGTCGATCCGATCAGCGTCGGGGCCTGGACGCCGACGAGCGACGGGATCGCCGCGCCGGTCGCGTTGCTTGCGGTGATCGCGCCATAACCGAGCGTCTCCTGCCCATAGCGGCGCAGGCTGCGCTCCTCGTAGAAGCCTTGGACGATGACGCCGAGGGTGTTGTCGTCGTTGTGCCAGCCGATCAGCGCGTTGACCTGCGGCTTGGTCTCGTGGCTCTGGGTATTGTACGCCCCCTGCGCCGATGCCTCGACGGTCCACGTGCTCTTGAGGTCGAGCCCGCTGCGCAGGCGCAGGTCGATCGACCCGGCGACGCCGCCTTCGAGCAGCGACGCGTCCTGGGTCTTGCTGACGATGACCGCCGATACGATCTCCGACGGGAGCAGGTCGAAGCTGGTCGAACGGCCGACGGTCGAGAACTGGTCGAGGACGAACCAGTCGCCGGTCGCAACCGAGTGACCATCGATCGTGACCTGCGTCAGGCTGGGGGAAGTACCGCGGATCGAGACGCGGTTGTTCTCGTCGAAGCCGCCTTCGCCGCTTGATGCCGACGATGTGTTCAGGCCCGGAAGACGCTGGAGCGCATCGGCGACGTTCTTGTCGGGCAGCTTGCCGATGTCTTCGGCTGAGATTGCTTCGACATGATTGTCGCTCGTCCGCTTGAGGTCGATCGCGCGCTCAAGACTGGCGCGGACGCCGGTGACGACGATCTCGTCGGGCATCGGCGCGTCGGCGGCAAGCGCCGGCGCGGTGCCGAGGATGATCGCCAGGCTGCTCGCCGAGCCGACCAGAATATGCCGGTGCAATCTCATGATGTGTCCCCTTGAAAGTCTGCCCGCTCAATACATTCGTAGAACCATTGCCGGTCCTTTGGTCGGGTCTATGCCCGGGACCTTGCCCATTCGCCGAGTGTTGATCTGAAGTTGACATAATCCTGTCACTAAACGCAAGTCCAAAATCATATCTTTCTAATACCAATTATTCGGTGGTATGCACTGTCCGGCCGGGTGTGCATAACCGGGGCAGGCTTTGATTTTGGGGACGATTGCGTGGGGCTGATGGACGTTATCGGCAGGCTGGATCGGCAGACCAACGGCCCGCTGTATCAGCGGCTGCACCGGGCGCTGCGCGATGCAATCGCCGACAAGCGCCTGCGGACCGACGAGGCGCTGCCCGCCGAGCGCGACATCGCGCAGGATTTCGGCATCTCGCGGATCACCGTGCGCAAGGCGATCGACGCGCTGGTCGAGGAAGGCCTCGTCACGCGGCGGCAGGGAGCGGGGACCTTCATCGCGGCGCGGATCGAGAAAAGCTTTTCGAAGCTCTCGTCCTTCTCGGAGGACATGGTCTCGCGCGGCCGCATCCCGCGCAGCGTCTGGCTGGCGCGCGCCGAAGGTACCGTCACCCCCGAGGAGTCGATGACGCTCGGCCTCGGCCCGGGCAGCCCGGTCTATCGCTTCAACCGCATCCGCTACGCCGACGACGCACCGATGGCGCTCGAGGTATCGACCGTCCCGGCGTTCTGCCTGACATCGGTCGAGGCTGTCGGGACGTCGCTATACGAAGCGCTCGAGGCGACCGGCAATTGTCCGGTGCGGGCGTTGCAGCGTCTGCGCGCGGTGCTCTTCACGCCCGAGCAGGCGGGGCTGCTGACGCTCGACGCGGGCGCTCCCGGGCTGCTGATCGAGCGCCGCGGGTTTCGCGCCGACGGCATCACGGTCGAAATCACCCAGTCCTATTACCGCGGCGACAGCTACGACTTCGTCGCCGAACTCAACATCGGCATGCCATGACCGTGACGTCCGCACCGACCTTGACGAAGACGACGGCGATGTTCCGCGAAGCGGCTGAGGCCGCTGCGTGGGTCGCGGCTGCCTTGGAGCGCAATGCACCCGTCGTCGCCGCGCTCGCTGCTCGCCTCCGCGCCTCGCCGCCGCGTGCGGTCGTCACGATCGCGCGGGGGAGTTCGGACAACGCGGCAACCTACGCGCGCTATTTGATCGAAACGCGGCTCGAAATCCTGACCGCATCGATGCCGCCGTCGATTGCGTCGGTCTATCGCGCGCGTCCGGCGATGGCCGATACCTTGTGCCTCGTCGTCTCGCAGTCGGGGCATAGTCCCGACCTGCTCGCCGCCGCTGCCGCCGCCGAAGCCGCGGGCGCGCTCGTCGTCGCGATCGTCAACGACGAGGCGTCACCTCTGGCGAAGCAGGCGGCGGTGGTTATCCCCGTCGCGGCGGGTCTCGAAACCAGCGTCGCCGCGACAAAATCCTTCATTGGGACGCTCGCGGTCATGGCGCAACTCGTTGCCGCATGGGCGGAAGATGCGGCGCTGGCCGATGCGGTGGCGACGCTCCCGGCGCGCCTCGACGCGGCGTGGGCGAGCGACTGGAGCGCGGCGTTGCCGGTGCTCGAATCCGCCGAACACCTCTATGTCGTCTCACGCGGGCCCGCGCTCGGCGTCGCGCAAGAGGCGGCGCTCAAATTCAAGGAAACCTGCGGCCTCCACGCCGAGGCTTTCAGTTCGGCCGAGGTGCGCCACGGCCCGATGACGCTCGCCGGACCGGGGTTTCCAGTGTTCGCGCTGATGCCCGACGACGCCGGTCGCGCCGGGGTCGAGGCGGCGGTCACGGCGTTCGTCGCGCAAGGGGCGCCGGTCATCGTCGCGGGGGGAGCCGACCTTCGGGGCACGATCGCGCTGCCCGTCGTCGACTGCCATCCGCTGCTCCGCCCGATCATCCAGGCGCAGAGCCTGTACCGCCTCGTCGACAACCTCGCGCGCCGCCGCGGCTTCGACGCCGACCGCCCCGATTTCCTCGCGAAGGTCACCAAGACCCTGTGACCGAACAGCTTTTCACCAACGGCCGGATCATGACCGACGCCGGGCTCGGCGACGGCGAAGTGCTCGTGGAGGGCGGGCGGATCGTCGCCATCGGCCGCCCGGGGGAGATCGACTCCACCGCCGCGCGGGTCGACCTCGGCGGCAACATGCTGCTGCCCGGCTTCATCGACACGCAGGTCAACGGCGGCGGCGACGCACTGTTCAACGCCGACCCGAGCGTCGCGACGATCGCGCGAATCGGCGCGGCCCACCGCCGGACCGGCACGACCGGCTTCCTGCCGACGCTGATCAGCGACGACCTCAGCATCGTCGCCGAAGCACTCACGGCGATGCGCGCGGCGATCGCGGCGGGGGTCCCGGGCGTCCTCGGCGCGCACATCGAGGGGCCGTTCCTCAGCGACGAACGTAGCGGCATCCACGACGCCGATCACTTCCGCCGCCTCGATGCCGCCGGCTTCGACGTCCTGACAGCGCCCGGCGCGGGCCGCGTCCTCGTCACGCTCGCCCCTGAAATGGCCGGCACCGCCGCGATCGGCGCGCTGGTCACCGCGGGGCTGACGCTCGCCGCGGGGCATACCAACGCCACCTTCGCCGAGATGGAGGCCGCGCTGAGCGCCGGCGTCACCGGCATCACCCATCTGTTCAACGCGATGTCGCCGATGACGAGCCGCGCTCCGGGCGTGGTCGGCGCGGCGCTGCTGAGCGGAGCGTATTGCGGGATCATCGTCGACGGCAAGCACGTCCACCCGGCGGTCCTCAAGGTCGCGCTGCGCAGCCGCCCGCTCGACCGCTTCATGCTCGTCACCGACGCGATGCCGTGCGTCGGCGGCAACCGCGTCGCGTTCGACCTCCAGGGCAAGACGATCGAGGTCCGCGACGGCGCGTGTTTCGACGCCGAGGGAAGGCTCGCGGGGTCCGACCTCGACATGGCGACCGCGGTGCGGAATTGCGTCGACCTGCTCGGGCTCGACCTCCGCGACGCGTCGCGCATGGCGAGCGCCAACCCGGCGGCGTTCCTTGGCCTCGACGAGGACACCGGGCGGATCGCGCCCGGGCTGCGCGCCGATTTCGTCCTGCTCGACGATGGTCTCAACGTCCTCGAAACGTGGATCGGCGGAGTCGCCAATGCTTAGCCGCGCCGCCGCCGCGCTGGTCGCGCTGCTGGCGACGCCGCTCGCCGCAACGACAGTCGACGTCATTCCGCGCCCGCTTTCGGTCGTCGCCGGAACCGGTGCCGGGGTCCGGATCGACCCCGTGACCGCAATCGTCGTCTCCCCGGGCGACGCCGGTGCGTCCCGCGCGGCGGCGCGGCTAACGACCCTGCTTGAAGCCCGACGCGGCAAGACTGCGACAGTGGGCGGACATGACAGCATCGTCTTCGTTCGCGGCGACGTCACCGGCGGCAGCGAGGCGTACCGCCTGACCATTGCCGATCATCGCGCGACGATCACAGGCGCATCCGATGCCGGGCTGTTGTACGGCGCGATCACCCTGTGGCAGCTCGCCACCGCCGCCAACCAATTTGCGACCGGGCCGGTCGACCTCGCGCCGCTGACGATCGTCGACGCCCCGCGCTTCGCCTGGCGCGGGCTGCTGCTCGACAGTGCGCGGCATTACCAGTCGCCCGCGTTCATCCGGCGCATGATCGACTGGATGGCGCTGCACAAGCTCAACACGCTCCAGTGGCACCTGACCGACGATCAGGGTTGGCGGCTCGAGATCAAGCATTACCCCCGGCTGACTGCAGTCGGCGGGTATCGCGTCGGGCGCGACGGCAAGCATTACGGCGGCTTCTACACTCAGGCCGAGGTCCGCGCGATCGTCGCCTATGCCGCCGAGCGCAACGTCACGATCGTCCCCGAGATCGAGATGCCGGGCCACCCCCTCGCCGCGATCCGCGCCTATCCGAAGGTCGGTTTCGCCGGGGTCGACGCCGCGGCGCAGGGCGACTGGGGCGTTTTCCCGTCGATCTATCGGACCGACGACGCGACCTTCGCCTTCCTGACAACGATCCTCGGCGAGGTCGTCGACCTGTTCCCGAGCAAGGTCATCGCGATCGGCGGCGACGAGGCGGTCAAGACGCAGTGGCACGCCGACCCCGCGACAGAGGCGCGGATGCACGCATTGGGCCTTGCCGACGAGACCGCGTTGCAGGCGTGGTTTGTCCGCCGCATCGGCACGTATCTCAATGCGCGCGGGCGGCGACTGAGTGGCTGGGACGAGATCCTCGACGGCGGCGGCCTGCCGGTCGATGACACGGTCCTGTCGTGGCACGGCGCCGACGGCGCTCTCAATGCGGCGAGAGCGGGGCACGACGTCGTCATGGCGACCGCGCCGACGCTCTATTTTGACAACCGCCAGAGCGCGTTGACGTCGCATCCGATCGGCCGCGGCACGGTCATCTCGCTCGCCGACGTCTATGCCTACGACCCCGGCGATCCGACGCTGCCGAAGGGGTCGGCGACGGTGCCGCTGACCGACGCCGAGCGCGCGCACATCATCGGCCTCCAGGCGAACATCTGGACCGAGCACATGGCGACCGAAGCGAACGTCGAGCGGATGGCGCTGCCCCGCGCGGCGGCGGTCGCGGAGAGCGGCTGGACCGCCGCGCCGTTGCGCGACTGGGCGAACTTCGAGTCGCGCCTGCCTGCGCAATTCGCTCGCTACCGCGCACTGGGGCTCGACGCCGACGAGGGCGCGATCGGGGTCGCGATCCGCGGACGGCGCGACGGCGATAGCGTCCGGGTGCGGCTGAGCAGCCAGACCGGGCTCGGCACCATTCGCTATACGGCCGACGGCAGCGAGCCGACCGCCACATCGACCGTCGCCGCCGAGCCGATCGCGGTGCCGATGGGGACCACGGTCCGCGCTGCGACCTATGCAGGCGCGCTGCGCGTATCGAGCGTCGCAGAGCGCAGCTTCACGGCGGCGGCGGCGCTCCGCTATCGCATCAGCCAGGAACTTCGGCCGTGTACCGACCGGGTCGTCATCAATCTCGTCGGCCCCGGCGGCCCGTTCCTCGCCGACATCATGGACACGTGCTGGCTGTGGCCGGCGGCCGATCTCGACGGGGTGACGGCGATTTCGGCTGGGGTCGCGGTGCTCCCGTTCAATTTCCAGCTCGGCGACGACATCAAGACGGTGACGTTGCGGCCGGCAGCGACGCCTTCCGGTGAGCTCGTCGTTCGGCTCGATTCGTGCACCGGACCGGTGGTGGCGACGCTGCCGCTCGCGAGTGTTCGCGCGGGGATCGTGACGCCAATGACCGCTCCGCTCGCAGCGAAGGGAACTCACGACCTGTGCTTCGCGATGACCGGGCGAGCGCCAGACCCGTTGCATGTGCTCGGCTGGGTGCGGCTCGAGGCGGCCCAATGACCGCCGACGTGACCGCCTTCGCGCTCGTCGCCCCGCTCGCGGGCTGGCTCGGCCCGCTGGACGAGGCCCCCGACGCGGTCTTCGCCGACCGCCTGATCGGTGACGGCGTCGCGATCGACCCGACCGCGACGACGCTCCACGCGCCGTGCGCGGGCACGATCATCGCGGTGTCCCCGACCCGCCATGCGGTGACGCTGCGCACCGACGCCGGGGCCGAACTGCTCCTCCACGTCGGCATCGACACCGTCGCGCTCGGCGGCGCGGGGTTCACCGTCCATGTCGCCGATGGTGCGCGCGTCGCGGCGGGCGACGTCCTGCTCGGCTTCGACCTCGACGTGCTCGCCGCCCGCGCGACGAGCCTGTTGTCGCCGATCGTCGTCACCAACGGCGACGCGTTCACGATCAGCGCGCGACGCGAGGCGGGCGCCGTCGCGGTCGGCGCGTGGCTGATGGACCTCACCCCCTGCGGCGACGCGTCCGTCGCCGTCCTCGCCGACGGCCCGACGGCAATGCGGCGCGCCCTCGTCGCGGCAGCGCACGGCATCCACGCGCGCCCGGCAGCGGCGATTGCGACGGCGGCGCGAGGTTTTGCCGCGACGACCGAACTGAGCATCGCCGATCGCCGCGCCGATGCGCGGAGCAGCGTCGCGGTGATGACTCTCGGGCTGGTTCACGGCGCGGCGGTCGACATCAGCGCGACCGGGGTCGATGCCGAAGCGGCCGTTGCCGCGATCTCAGCGCTGATCGAGCGCGGGGAGGGGGCAGCTGCTCCTGAGCGGCGCGTACCGGTTCCCGTTGCGCCGGTCCCGGTCAAGGACGGCACGCTCCGCGGTGTGCGCGCTGCACCGGGGCTGGCGATCGGTGTCGCCTTTCGGTTGGCGTCGGCGGCGATCGTCGCCGACGCGCCCGGCAAGGGGGTTGCGGTCGAGACCGAGCGCCTCGCCGACGCCATCGCCACCGTCCGCGCGAACCTGACCAGCCACGCGGCGGGCGGCGGGACGATCGCGACGATCGCGGTTGCTCACCTCGACCTGCTCGACGACCCTGCGGTCTCGACCGCTGCCGGTGCCGCGCTCGCCCGGGGGGCCTCCGCTGCGGCAGCGTGGCGCGCCGCGCTCGCCCCGGCGATCGCGGCGCTCGGCGGAGTCGCCGATGCGCGGATCGCCGGACGCGCCGACGACCTCCGCGACCTCGAGGCGCAGGTCGTCGCCGCGCTGAGAGGGGCCGACGCGAAGCCGCCCGAACTGCCCGAGAACGCGATCGTGTGCGCGGTCGACTTGCTCCCGTCGCAACTGATGGCGCTCGATCCGGCGCGGCTCGCCGGGATCGTATTGCCGAACGGCGGCCCGACCTCGCATGTCGCGATCATCGCCGCGTCCTTGAACATTCCAATGATCGTCGCGGCGGGGGAAGGCGTCCTCGGCATCGCGGATGGCACGCGCATGATCCTCGATGCCGACGCCGCGAGCCTCGCGATCGACCCTTCGGAAGCGGCGCTCGCCGCCGCCGCCGCCCGCGTCGAGCAACGCGCCGATGCCCGCACGCGCGCCCGCGCCGCCTCGGCCGACGATTGCCGCATGGCCGACGGCGCGCGCATCGAGGTGTTCGCCAACCTCGGCAGCCTCGCCGATGCCCATGCCGCGGTCGCCGCCGGGGCCGAGGGGTGCGGCCTGCTCCGCACCGAACTGCTGTTCCTCGACCGCGCGACGCCGCCCGACGTCGCCGAGCAGACCCGCCATTACCAGTGCATCGTCGATGCGCTCGGCGATCGCCCGCTGATTGTCCGCACCCTCGACATCGGCGGCGACAAGCCCGCGCCGTATCTCGCGCTGCCGCCCGAGGAGAACCCCGCGCTCGGCCTGCGCGGCATTCGTGTCGGGTTAGCGCGCCCGCAAATGCTCGAAGACCAGTTGCGCGCGATCCTCGCGGTGCGGCCGCAGCCGCGCATCCTGCTGCCGATGATCGCCAGCGTCGCCGAGCTCATCGCCGTCCGTGCCATCGTCGACGCACTCGCCACAGAGCGAGGACTCGGGCGCGTCGAGCTCGGCGTGATGATCGAGACTCCAGCGGCAGCAGTAACCGCTGATCTTCTCGCGACTTACGCCGACTTCTTCGCGATCGGCACCAACGATCTCGCGCAATATACCCTGGCGATGGACCGCGGCAATCCGGCGGTCGCGAGCGGCATCGACGCGCTGCACCCCGCGATCCTCCGCCTGATCGCGCAGACCTGCGAGGGTGCCGCGCGCCACGCCCGCCCGGTGGGAGTGTGCGGCGGCCTCGCTTCCGACCTCGCCGCGTCGGCGATCCTGATCGGGTTCGGCGTTACCGAGTTGTCGGCGGTCCCGGCGATGGTCCCCGAGGTCAAGGCGATGGTGCGAACGCTGACTCGTGAAGCATGCACCGCGCTCGCGCATGCGGCGTTGGCGTGCGACTCGGCGGCGGCGGTTCGCGCCCTCGTCGCGGCGTCGCGATGAAACTCCCGCGCTTTTCCGCCGCCGGGCTCCAGAAGCTCGGCCGCGCGCTGATGCTGCCGATCGCGGTGCTGCCGATAGCGGGTATCCTGCTGCGTCTCGGCCAGCCCGAACTGCTCGATATCGGTTTCGTCGCCGCGGCGGGCGACGCGATCTTCAAGAACCTCGGGCTGTTGTTCGCAATCGGCGTCGCGGTCGGCTTCGCCCGCGACGGCAACGGCGCGGCCGGGCTGGCCGGAGTCGTCTGCTTCCTCGTCGCGACCAACGGCGCCGAGGCGCTAATTGCGGTGCCGCCCGACGCCGTTGCCGGGATGGCCGATAAAGCGCGCCCGCTCGCCGAGGCCGCGTTCCGGGTGGGCGCGATCGCCAAGCTCAGCGTCCCGCTCGGCATCCTGTCGGGGGTCATCGGCGGGCAGTTCTACAACCGCTTCGGCGCGATCAAGCTGCCGGAATATCTCGCGTTTTTCGGCGGGCGGCGCTTCGTGCCGATCGTCAGCGGGCTGGCGGGGATCGTGCTGGCGCTCATCTTCGGCGCGGGCTTCTCGCTGCTCGACCACGCGATCGACGCGCTGAGCTACGGCGTCGCCGCTGCCGGTCCCGCCGGACTGTTCGCCTACGGCCTGCTCAACCGGCTGCTGCTGGTGACGGGGCTGCACCACATCCTCAACAACATCGTCTGGTTCATCCTCGGCAATTTCCACGGCGCGACGGGCGACCTCAACCGCTTCTTCGCGGGCGACCCGGCGGCGGGGTCGTTCATGGCGGGCTTCTTCCCGGTGATGATCTTCGGCCTCCCCGCCGCGTGCCTCGCGATGTACCACGCCGCCTCGCCCGCGCGCCGCGCCGGGGTCGGCGGGCTGCTGCTGTCGCTCGCGCTGACCGCGATGCTGACCGGCGTCACCGAGCCGATCGAATTCACCTTCATGTTCCTCGCCCCCGCGCTGTTCGTGATCCACGCGGTGCTGACCGGCGTCGCGATGGTGGTGATGGACGCGCTTGGGGTGAAACTCGGCTTTGGCTTTTCGGCGGGGTTGCTCGACTATGTCCTCAATTTCGGCAAGGCGACACGGCCGTTGCTCCTCGTGCCCGTAGGGCTGGTCTACGCGGCGGTCTATTACGCCCTGTTCCGCTGGGTCATCGTCCGCTTCGACCTCAAGACGCCCGGCCGCGACACGGTCGACGCCGCGCCGATGGCCGCACCGATTGCGGGTGACCGCGCCGCGCAGATGCTCGCCGCGCTCGGGGGGCAGGGCAATCTCGTCAGCATCGATGCCTGCACGACGCGGCTGCGGCTGGTCGTCCGCGACCAAGCGACGGTCGACGAGGCAGCGCTCAGGCGGCTCGGCGCACGCGGCGTAATCAGGCCATCGGCGGACGCCCTTCAGGTCGTCGTCGGCCCGATCGCCGATAGCCTCGCGCGCGAGATGCGCGAGCATGTCGACGCCGGGCCGCTGTTGCCCATGCCTAAGCTAGTTGAACCTCACGCGCCGGTGCCCAGGCCAAGCCCAGAGGCCGACGCATTGATCGCTGCACTGGGCGGCGCGACCAATATTGCCACGGTGAAGGCGGTATCGAGCAGACTGGTCGTCGTCGTGCGCGACGATCAGCGGGTCGATGCCACCACTGCTGCGCTCGTCGCGCGGATGCTCGTCTTGACCCGCCCGCTAACGTGGCATGTGATCGCCGGGCCCGACGCTGGATCGCTTGCGGCGCAAATCGAGGCCGCGCTAAGGCCTTGAGCCGCGCCGCGTAAATTACGACTCCGATACGATCCGATGTCCGTCAGGGTCGATCTCGGACTTTCCACCTGCAGCAATGGTTTTGGTCGCCGCAACGTCATGATCTCCGATGCTTTGCGGCGGAGCGGGTTTCGGCGTTTGATAGCACAAGAGTTCGAGATGCGGTCCGCTTCGCTCCGGCGCGAGGGCGACGATGTCGACGACAACGCCGTCGAGGCCATCAAGCCGGTCCTGTTCCGGACCGGTATTCCGCGACCGGCCGGTCTCGCGAAAGCCACGCGCTTCGTACCAGCTCTGGCTTGCGACGAGGTCGGCGACCGCGATCGCAGTGTGGTCGACGCCAAGGAACATTGCGCCCGGCTTGGCGTCACGCAGCCACCCGCTGCCCGGGATCAACGACAGTTCGAGCGCATGCCCGTCGGGGTCGCGAAACTTGTAGGCAGTGACCGAGCCGGTGTTCGGCGGCAGCAACTGCGGCCCGCCGCGCGAGATCGGCGTCGCTCCGGCGGCGAGGACCGCAGCGGCGGCAGCCTCGATGTCGGCGACCGCGACGGCGAAATGCTGGAACCACGGATCGTTCGCCGCGCGGGGTTCGGGGTAGGCCGCGCCGGTGGCCGTCGCTAATTCGAGACGCGCGTGGCCAAAGACCATTTCGCCTGGGCCGACCTCCGTGAAGCCGAGCGCAGCATAGAACGCCGTCGCGCGCTCGACGCTAGCGACGTTAAGGCCGATGCCGGCGATGCGAAGCTCGTCCATCTTACCCCAGCCGCGCCTTGAGATGATCCGCCACGCGCATCGCGTTGGCGATGATCGTCAGCGTCGGGTTGACCGCTCCGATCGACGGGAAGAAGCCCGCATCGACACAATACAGATTGTCGACCTCGTGCGCCCGGCAGTCGAGGTCGAGCACCGACGTCGCCGGGTCCGACCCGAACACCATCGTCCCGGCCTGATGCGCGGTCCCGCCGATCGCGACGTCCTTGCCGAGGTATAGAGAACGGGGGAGCAGGTGCGGGTGCGCATCGATCTTCGACAACAGCCCTTCGAGCTTGTGGCGCAACATCCGGTGCGGCTTGTCACCGGTCGGGACGACGTCGAGCACGACCTTGCCGTCGCGGTAGGCAATGCGGTTCTCGGGGCGCGGCAGGTCCTCGGTCATCACCCAGAAGTCGAGGCTGTGGCGCGCGAGCTCCTCGAACGGGCGGTCGGGGAACCACGACAGCAGCGCGGGCAGCGCTTCGGCCTTGACCTGATCGCCGTGACTTTTGCCGATCATCTGGATCTCGCCGAGCGGAAACTCGTAGTCGTCGGCCCCGAAATAGAAGTCCGACAGCGCCAGCGTCTTCTGGAAGACGGTGTCGTTCGGCGCGAGGCTGACCGCCATGAACGCCGAATTATTGTGACGCATGTAGTTGCGCCCGACGAGGCCGCTGCCGTTGGCGAGACCATTCGGGTGGGTATCGGACGCCGACCGCAGCATCAGCAGCGCCGACGACAAAGCCCCGCAGGCCACGACGATCAGGTCGGCGCGGTACACTTCTGCCACGCCGGCGCGGGTGACATGGACCGCGGTAACGGTCCGGCCCGCGGCGTCGGTTTCGAGGCGCTCGACATAGGCTCCCGTCAGCATCGTGACGTTGGCGTGGGCGATCGCGGGGTCGACGGCGATGACCTGCGCGTCGGCCTTGCCGTTGGTCAGGCACGGAAAGCCGTCGAAAGCATCGCAGCGAATGCACGGGCTGTACGGCTTGGCGCCATGCTCGTCCTCGTCGAGCAGGATCGCCAACGGCTGGGGGTAGGGATGGTGGCCAATCCGCGTCAGGCTGTCGTTGAGCTCCTGGATACGCGGTTCGTGGCGGACCGGCGGGTGCGGGTAGGGGGCGCTTGCCCACGGCTCGGTCGGGTCGGCGCCGCGCAAGCCGTGAACGTGGAACAGCGTCTCGGCGCGGGTGTAATAAGGCTCGAACACGTCATAGCCGACCTCCCACGCGGGCGAAACGCCCTCTTCATGCTGGAGCGCGCCGAAGTCGCGCTCGCGAAGCCGGTAGAGCGAACCGCCGTAAACCTTTGAATTCCCGCCGACGACATAGTGAAGCCCTGGATGGAACTCGTTCCCTGCGCGGTCGCTCCAGACGTCGGGGCACTGGTATTTGCCGTCGACGAAAACCGCCTGGCTCGACCAGTTGGCGCGCTCGCGCTTGAGATAATCGCCGCGTTCGAGGAGCAGGATGCGCTTGCCGGTCGCCGCGAGTTCGAGCGCCATCGTCCCGCCGCCGGGGCCCGAACCGATGATGATGACGTCCCAGTCGTTGCTCATCGCGCATTCCCATTCTAGGTCCGGAACCATGGCCCCGCGGCGCGTTGAACGCTATCGCAGCCACGTCGATCCGGAGAGTGCATGATTGTCTCAGCGACAGTGGTCGATACCGTCGCCCGCGTCTGTCTTGTCAGCATGTTCCCGCCGAGCGCGGTCGACAAGGTCGTACGCTGGCGCGCGTGCATGGCGCAGACACGGTCGGCGCGCATCCCGGGTCCGCCGATTGTCGCGGTGGGGATGGTCGTGGCGGCGATCGCAATCGAGTTCGTCACCCCGATCATGATCGTCGGCCATGCGTGGGACCGGCCGGCGGCGCTGCTGCTCGCGGCGTTCTGCGCGGTGACGGCGGTGATGTACCACCCGTTTTGGGCGTTCCCGGGACTGTTCGGCCCCGACGATGCCAGCCCGGCGCGCGAACATTTCTGGCAGTTTCTCAAGAACTTCTGCATCGTCGGTGGGCTGCTGCTGGTGGCGCTAGCGGGCAGTGGGCCGTCGCTTGGTTTGCTCGGACCGGCGTAGTCGAGACCGCACATCGATCGGCAATGACCACCCGCAAGATCATCCACATCGACATGGATGCGTTCTACGCCTCGGTCGAACAGCGCGACGATCCGGCGCTGCGCGGGAAGCCGGTCGCGGTCGGCAGCGCCGAGGCGCGCGGCGTCGTCGCGGCGGCGAGCTACGAAGCGCGGACCTTCGGCGTGCGTTCGGCGATGGCTTCGGTAACCGCGCTAAGGCGCTGTCCGGGGCTGATTTTCGTGCTGCCGCGGTCCGACGTCTATCGCGAGGTGTCGAACCAGATCCGCGCGATCTTCGCCGATTATACCGACCTGATCGAACCGCTGTCGCTCGACGAGGCGTATCTCGACGTCACCGACGATGCCCGCGGAATCGGCTCGGCAACCGCTATTGCCGCAGAGATTCGTGTGCGAATTCGTGAGGTTACCGGGCTTACCGCATCGGCGGGGGTGAGCTACAACAAGTTCATCGCCAAGCTCGCTTCGGACCAGAACAAGCCCGACGGCCTGTGCGTGATCAAACCAGCGCAGGGCCCGGCGTTCGTCGCCGCGCTCCCGGTCAACCGCTTCCACGGCGTCGGTCCGGTGACGGCCGCAAAGATGGCGGCGCTCGGCATCGTCTCCGGGGCCGACCTGCGCGACTTCGCGCTCGACGCCTTGACCCGCCATTTCGGCAGCAGCGCCAATTACTTCCACCGTGCGGCTCATGGCGAGGATGATCGCCCAGTGCGACCCGACCGCCCGCTGAAGTCGGTCGGGGCCGAGCGGACCTTCGACCGCGACCTGATCGATGCCGCCGACCTGATCGCCGCGCTCGAGCCGGTGATCGATGCAGCGTGGCGGCGGATCGAGCGCAGCGGCGCGACGGGGCGGTCGCTGACGCTCAAGGTCAAGTTCGCCGACTTCAAAATCGTCAGCCGCACACAGACCCGCACAGCGCCGCTCACTCACCGCGCCGAGGTTGCTGCCGTGGGCACGAATTTGCTGCGTGCGCTGCTCCCGGTCGACCTCGGCATCCGGCTGCTGGGCCTGACGTTATCGGGACTGATCGGACCGGAGAGCGGGCCGCCGGCACCCGGGCTGCTGTTCCCCGACGGCTGAGATACGCTTTGCACCCGGCCCTGCCGCCCGCCTATCAAGAGCAATGCGCTGGCTCCTTCTCACGACGCTGATCCCCGCCGCGCTGGCGGCACAGCCCGTCCCGTCGCCAGTCGATGCGGTCGATCCGATGATCGGGACCGGCGGCGAGGGCCACACCTTCCCCGGGGCGACCGCGCCGTTCGGCATGGTCCAATTGTCGCCCGACACCGACACGAGTTGTGAAATCCGAGCGTGCTACGGCCACGCCGCCGGCTATCGCTACGAGGATCCGACGATCGAGGGGTTCAGCCACACGCATTTCTCAGGCGCAGGGCATTCCGACCTCGGCGATATCCTCGTCATGCCGGAGGTCGGAGCATCGGTGAAGCTCGACCCCGGTGACCCGAAGAAACCCAACTCGGGGTATCGTTCGCGTTTCAGCCACGCGACGGAGGTCGCGCACCCCGGCTATTATGCGGTGACGCTGGCCGACAGCGGGGTCCGCGCCGAACTGACCGCGGGAACGCGGATCGGCGTCCATCGCTACACGTTCCCCGCCGTCCCCGCGCACCTCGTCATCGACCTGCGATCGTCGCTGTATAATTACCCGGGCAAGATCCTGTGGTCGGGGCTGCACCTTCGACCCGACGGCACGGTGACTGGGTTCCGCGAGACGCGCGGCTGGGCTCCCGGTCGCAAGCTGTATTTCGCGATGCGCTTTTCGGCTCCGCTGACCGGCCACGCCTTCGTCGATCGCGAGGCCAGTATCGCGTACAAGGGCTTTCAGGGGCCAGGGCGGGGGAGCGACGACGTCGCCGAGAAGCTCGGGCGCGCGCTCGAGGCGCGGCTCGACTTCGGCGTGCTGGCGAAACCGCTCGAGGTCAAGGTCGCGCTGTCGGGGGTCGACGAGGCGGCGGCGGTGGCGAACCTCGCCGAACCGGGCGACTTCGACGCGGTCCGTGCGCGGACGACGGCGGCATGGGCGACCGCGCTCGGTGCCGTCCAGATCGATGCCCCGGCACCGATGCGGACGAGCCTGTATACCGCGCTGTATCACGCCCTGCTCGCGCCGAGCGTGTGGAGCGATGCCGACGGGCGGTATCGCGGGCCCGACGATCAGGTCCACCAGGCGACGGGCTTCACCTTCCGCTCGACCTTCTCGCTGTGGGATACGTTCCGCGCCGAGCATCCGCTGCTGACCCTGATCCAGCCTGCAAGCACGACCGTCGATGTCATTGATTCGCTTGTCGCCAGCCGCGAGGTTAGCCCGTTCGGCATCCTGCCCATCTGGCAGTTCGCCGGACGCGAGACGTGGACGATGATCGGCTATCACGCCGCCCCGGTGATCGCCGACGCCTATCTCAAGGGCCTGCGCGGCTTCGACGCCGACGCCGCGCTCGATGCGATGGTCGCGAGCGCGACCTATGCGCCGTACGGCGGGCTCGGCGAATATATGGCGCGGGGATATGTCCCGATCGACAAGGAGCCCGAGGCGGCGTCGAAGACGGTCGAATATGCCTATGACGACTGGTCGATCGCGCGGATGGCGCGTGCGATGGGGCGGTTGGACATTGCCGACCGCTTCGACAAGCGCGCCGCGAACTGGCGGAACAGCTTCGATGCCAAGACCGGGTGGCTCCGCGCCCGGCTGTCGACCGGTGCCTTCCGCACGCCGTTCGATCCGGCGGCGATCGACTATGGCTCGGATTACACCGAGGGCAATGCGTGGCAATATAGCTGGTTCGTGCCGCAGGACGAGGCGGGGCTGATCGCGGTCCTAGGCGGCGACGCCAAGGCGGTCGCCAAGCTCGACGCTATGTTCGACTTCGACACCTCGAAGGTCGACTATAGCCATTCGGAGGACATCTCCGGGATGATCGGCCAGTATATCCACGGCAACGAGCCGAGCCACCACGTCGCCTACCTGTATGATTTTGCTGGCGCGCCGTGGCGGACGCAGGCGCGGCTCGCGCAGATCGTCGCGTCGCAATACAAGCCGACCCCCGATGGCCTCGCCGGCAACGACGACCTCGGCCAGATGTCGGCATGGCTGGTGTTCACCGCGCTCGGCTTCTACCCGGTCGCGCCGGGATCGAACCAATATGTCATCGGGCGGCCGTTCGTCGATGCGGCGACGCTGACCCTGCCCGACGGGAAGCGCTTCGTCGTCCGCGCCGATGGAGTGTCGGCGGCGAACCGCTACGTCGCGAGCGTGACCTTGAATGGAGCGCCGCTGGCACGGAGCTATATTACCGACGCCGAGGTTCGGGCGGGGGGTGAGTTGCACTTCGTCATGGGGCCGGTGCCTGACAAGTCGTGGGGAAGTGGCGTCGCCGCGCGACCATTCTCGATGTCGCTGGTGACCTCAGCGGCGACCGCGAAGGCGGAGTGATATTGCATAAGCCGTCATCCCCGCGAAGGCGGGGACCCATCACCACGAACGATTGGGGTGATGGGTCCCCGCCTTCGCGGGGATGACGGTTTAACGTGAGCATCACATAATCAGCTAGACCGCTGACTTATCGAGTCCCCCAAGCCACGTATCGATCATTACCCGTGCCGCCGCCGCAGTTGGCGGACCGTGCTTCGCCGTTTCGAGCCGCAGTGCCTCGGGCCCGATCCCGTGCCCCGGCAGGTCCTCGGCATTGCCCTCCAGCCAATTCTCGAACTCGACCGGGTCGACCTCGGGATGGAACTGGAGCGCGAGGACGGTGTCGCTGATCGTGAACGCCTGTTGCGGGCACAGCGGGGTCGATGCGAGGCTGACGGCTCCGGCGGGAAGATCGAAGGCGTAGCCGTGCCAGTGCAGCACCGGCAGGCCTTCGAGGACGGCGATCGGCGAGGCGCGGCCCGCATCGCTCAGCGTCATCGGGATCCAACCGATCTCGAACTTCGGCGCGCGGCCGACACTCGCGCCGAGCGCCTGCGCGATCAGCTGCGCGCCGAGGCAGATACCGAGGGCCGGGCGTCCCGCCGCCAGTCGCCGGGTGATCGCCGCCCGTTCGCTCGCCAGCCACGGGTAGAGATCGACCTGATCGACATTCATCGGGCCGCCGAGGACGACGAGCAAATCGGTGTCGAGCGCGTCTTCGGGGCGAAGCCCTTCAATCGGCACGTCGACATAGCGGATCGTGTAACCCCGCGCCTCGATCGGGGCGGCGAGCACGCCGAGGTCCTCGAAATCGAGGTGGCGGAGGGCGAGGCAGCTCTTCATCGCCCGTCAGCCAAGCCGCATCATTTCGACAGGTCCTTGAACACCGACAAATAATACGTGATCGCCGGCGCGATGTTCGCGACCGGCTCGCGCTCGTTCAGACCATGAGCAAAGTCGTCCGAGCCCTTGAGAAATAATGGACTAGCACCGTAGCTGTCGACGTGGTGATAGCGGAACCACATGCTGTCGCTTGCTCCCGATGCCTGGCTCGGGAAGACGGGCACGCCCGGATAGACCGTGTTGAGACCGCGCGTCACCGCGCCGATGAAGTCGGCGCGCATCGGCGAGGCGGCGCTGGCGACCGACCCCTCGCTGACGTCCTTGAACTGGACGACGGGCTCGGCGGCGACCCGCGACAACTCCGCCATGATGTCGGCGGGCTTATGGCCGGGGAAGATGCGGCAGTTGATGTTCGCCGTGGCGCGCTGTGGCAGTGCGTTGAGCGCGTGGCCGCCATTGATCATCGTCGCGACGCACGTCGTTCCGATCGAGCCGACGGTCTCGGGGTCGGCGGTCAGCGTCGCGATCGCGGCGGGGTCGGCAGGATTGGCGGCGAACGCGCGCATCGCCGCGCCGGTCGCCGGGGCCGCGTACTTCGCCGCCTCGACGAAATAGGCGCGGGTCAGGTCGCTGACCTCGGGCTTGAAATGATACGCACCGATGCGGACAAGCGCCTGTGATAGCTGGACGATCGCATTGTCGGGGCGGGGCGTCGACGAGTGACCGCCGGGGTTGGTCACGGTCAGCTCGAAGTCAGCATAGGTCTTCTCGGCTCCATTCCACGTCCAGTAGAGCGGTTTGCCGGTCGTCTCGTCGAGCGCGCCACCGCCGCCGTCGATGTTGAGGACGAGGTCGGCGTTCGACAGTTTCTCGGCGATGATGCCCGAGGTCTTCATCACCGTTTCCTCGTCGCCGGAGAATTCGATGACGATCGTCCGGCGCGGGCGATAGCCTTCGCGGCGCAGTTCGATCAGCGACGCGATAGCAATGGTGCCGTCGAGCTTCATGTCGCTCGCGCCGCGGCCGTAGAGGTAGCCGTTCTCGACGACGGGGGTGAACGGGTCGCGCTTCCAGTCGGCGGGGATCGCCTCGACGACGTCCATGTGCCCCGAGATGACGAGCGGCTTGAGCTTGGGGTCGGAACCCGGCCACGTCGCGATCAGGTAGCTGGTGTCATCGACCGGAGTGATCTCGACGTCGCTATCGCGAAAGCCGCCGGCGACGAGCGCTTTCTTGTAGAGCGCGGCGACCTCGTTGGTCTTGTTACCCGGCCCGCGCACCGAGCGGAGCGAGATCGCCGACTTGGCGAGGTCGAGCGCCTGTGTCTCGGCCTGCGGGTGCGCCGGCGGGACCGCCATGGCACTCGTCGCGAGCATCGCCGCCACTAGTCCGGTTATCACCGTCGATCGCATCTGTCTGGCTCCACACGATTAAGCCCCAATTAGACGCGAGTCCGTCGTGCGGGACAACAGATGACCTGCAATTGCCGCTGCGACTTGCGACATTCGGGCGGTTGCGTCGCAGGCGCTCGAGCGTTCATACGCTCGGCGGCGGGGCCAAATTGCGTTCGACGCGTTCACGCCGCGCCAAATCCAAGGATCAGTCGTGCAGAATTTTCTCGTCGCCGAGAGCGAGACCCGTGAGGAGCGCGATGAGCGCCGGCGCGCGGCCGGAAAGAGCGCGGGTGAAACCTACGCCGCCACGCTCGAGCAGATCCAGCCCGGGTGCTCGATCGCGATCGTCGCGCCCGCCGATGCCGATGCCGTCGAGTATGACGCGAGCGACCTTCGGACGTTCGACGCCGTTTTTGTCACGGGGTCGCCGATCCATGTCTACGACGACACGCCGGAGGTGCGCCGCCAAATTGCGTTCATGCGGTCGGTGTTCGCCTCGGGAACGCCGTCGTTCGGATCGTGCGCCGGGCTCCAGCTTGCGGTCGTGGCCGCCGGGGGCAAGGTTCGCGAAATGCCGGAGCGGATGGAGGCGGGAATTGCGCGGCGGATCACGGCAACCGAGGCGGGCCGAGATCACCCGCTGCTCAAGGGCCGGGCAGCGAGCTGGGATGCAGCGGCGATCCACGGCGACGAGGTCGAGGCCTTGCCGGAAGGCGCGGTCCTGCTCGCGAGCAATGGCGTCACACGCGTCCAGGCTGCCGAGATCCGCCACGACGGCGGTGTGTTCTGGGGCGTCCAATATCATCCCGAACTCGCGCTCGGCGAGATCGCCGTGGCGCTGCGCCGTCAAGTTGACAGCCTCGTCGAGGCGGGGCTGGCTGACAATGCCGACGATGTGAATCTGCGCGCCGACCAACTGACCGCGCTTCACCGCGATCCGGGTCGTCGCTCGCTGCGCTGGATGCTGGGGGTCGACGCGCAGCTTGCCGAGGAGAAGCTGCGACGGACTGAGCTAAGCAATTTCCTCGCGAACCTGCCGTCGCTCACGCCGACTGAGAACCGCAGTCAAAGCCGCGTCGACGAAGTCGTATGACGGTCCAGACCGTTGCACCGAGCGAGGTTTCGCGATCACCGGTCGCGCCGCTCGGTCGCGCCTTGACCTTCGGCATGGCGGCGGCGGCGGGTCTGGCGGTCGCGAATATCTATTACAACCAGCCGATGCTGGGAGTGATCGAGCGCGATCTGCCGGGGGCGGCGATCACCTTCGTCCCGACCGCAACGCAGATCGGCTATGCCCTTGGCCTGTTCCTGCTGGTGCCGCTTGGTGACCTGATCGAGCGCAAGCGGCTAATCGTGCTCCAGTTCATCGCGCTCGCGGTCGCGCTGGCGCTGACGGCGATCGCGCCCAATGCTGCTTCGGTCGTGATCGCGTCGATCTTCGTCGGCATCGCGGCGACAGTGGCGCAGCAGATCGTGCCGCTCGCCGCGCATCTGTCGCCGCCCGAACGTCGCGGCGCGACGGTCGGCACGGTGATGGCGGGGCTGTTGTGCGGCATCCTGCTCAGCCGGACGCTCGCGGGCTTCGTTGCGGACCATGCGGGATGGCGGGTGATGTTCTGGCTCGGCGTGCCGCTGGCGCTCGGGGCGGCGGCGATGATGGCGCTGCTGCTGCCGCGGAGCGAGCCCGACGGCGGCCTCAGCTACGCCGGGCTGATTCGCTCGCTCGGCGGGTTGTGGCGCGAGTTCGGCTCGCTGCGCCGCGCGGCGATCACGCAAGGCTGCCTGTTCGCCGCGTTCAGCGCGTTTTGGACGATCCTCGCGCTGCGGTTGCAACAGCCGCCCTTCGGCCTCGGTGCGCAGGTCGCCGGGCTGTTCGGTGTCGTCGGCGCGGTCGGCGTGCTGGCTGCCCCGATCGCGGGGCGCATCGCCGACCGGCGCGGCCCGCGCCCGGTGATCCTGCTCGGCGCCGCGCTGACACTGACCGGCTGGGCGATCTTCGGCTTTTGGGCATCGATTGCGGGTATGATCGCCGGCGTCGTCGTTCTCGATTTCGGGGTGCAGAGCGCGCTCGTGTCGAACCAGCACATCATCTACGCGCTTCGTCCTGAGGCGCGGGCGCGGATAAACACGATTTTCATGGGGGCGATGTTCGTTGGTGGAGCCGCTGGATCGGCGGCAGCGACGCTGGCGTGGCAGCGGGGCGGTTGGACCGCTGTTTCGGTAATCGGTGCAGCCTTTGCATGCGCCGGTCTGCTGACGCAACTGATCGCATTTCCCAAGGACCGCTGACCCGCGCAGGTCGATGACGCCCGGCAGCGCGGCGGGCAGGCGGAGCTTCGGCTGAACTGTTCACGCTGCGAAAGCAAAGATCGATGTAACGCGCGACGACCAATGCTCAGGCGACGCGCCGGTTAGCAAAGGGTGGTGCTCGATACACGATCGGCCGGCTCTTCGTTGGCGAAGAACCGGCCGATCTATCGATGCTTTGTCGTCGCGTGGCCAGACTTTTCCGAACGCGCTGGCCCCGCCAAGTAATCGCTTATGCGGCGGCCGTTAGCGCAGCGCCATTACGGCGGCGGAGCGTGGCGCCCACGATACCGAACCCAGCAACCAGCATGACCCACGTCGAGGCTTCCGGAACATCGGACGCAATCGCCGTAGCGATATTGGCGCGACCAAATTCACCGTCGGAGGCGACGTAGAAGCCGTAGGTATCACCTGCGTGCACCCGGAAGCGAAGGACGCCGCTTACCGAAGTGCCGTTCGGGGCCTTCTCTGGCGAGAGCTGCTTAAATGCGCCGTTGATGTAATATCCGGCGGGATCGTAGAACGAGCCGGCAAGGTCGTTCGTCGTGTAGGTATATGTCGCCTTATAGCCCTGCGTCGCCGTTGCAAGTCCGGTGTAGCCGGTGATGTTGCCTCCGGTCTTATTGTCTGAGCCGAAGAGATCGAAATTCGTCGAGTCACCGGTGACATAACCGTCGCCGCCATTGGTATTGTTCAGTACAAACGTCGTCGCTGCTGCCGCGGGCGTCGCCGCCAAAATCGCTGCCATTGCCAAAGCGCCGCAGGCGGTTACGAGTTTAACGGTCATCGACACCCTCCAATTGAAATCTACCCCCGTCGCGACTTTAATCGTTTTTCCGCGCGGTGATGGGAGATGACCCATGATTAATTATGCTGGCAAGCGGAATCTTGCCGCATGCATTATTTTGGGCAATATCCGTCGCGTCCCGATGGGGCCGCTGGTATGATGCGCTGGTCGTTTCGGTTAACGGCCGCAGGTTTTGGGGCTGGTACGATCGGCAAATGACAGCGACCGCCCTGCAAACATCCGCCGATTCAGCCGTTCTCGCTGCGCCCGTGGTCGCACCGATGTCGCTCGACGAGCTGGTCGAGCAGCATGGGCTGGTTACCGGCGAGACGCTGGTTCGCGCGCGCCTCGTCCAGGCCGAGACTGGCGAGCGCTTCGCAGCGATCCTGACCCGGTTGGGGCTGGTCTCCGAGGCGGCGCTCGCATCGGCTGCGGCACAGGCAACCGGGCTGCCGCTCGCCGCCGCGGTCGATTTTACCGGGCTCCCGGTCGCTGTCGACCGCGTCTCCGAACGCTTTCTGCGTGAGTTCAAGGCAGCTGTGCTGCGCGTCGACGACGGCGTTTGCAACGTGGCGGTCGTCGACCCGTTCGACCCGTATCCGGTGTCGGCGATCGCACTCGCGCTCGGCCTCCGGGTGCGCGTCTCTATCGGGCGAAGCAGCGACATCGAGTCGGCGATCGACCGCGCCTATGGCCCGGCGACGGCAGCCGCCGCGGCGGTCGACGATGCCGCCGACGAGGCCGACCTCGAACGCCTCAAGGACCTCGCCAGCGACGCCCCGGCGATCCGGGCGATCAACCGGCTGATTACCGGCGCGGTCGAGCAGCGCTCGTCGGACATCCATCTCGAGGCGACCGAGGACGGCATCGTCGTGCGCTTCCGCATCGACGGCGAGATGCGGACGGTCGAGACCCTCCCGGCGGCAATGCGCGCGCCACTGGTATCGCGGATCAAGGTGATGGCCGGGCTCAACATCGCCGAGCGGCGGTTGCCGCAGGACGGGCGGCTGCGGCTGGCGGTCCGCGGCCACGACATCGACCTGCGCGTTGCCACATCTCCGACGATCAACGGCGAGAGCGCGGTGCTGCGGCTGCTCGACCGATCGAACCTGACGCTCGATTTCGCGGCGCTCGGCTTCGATCCGGCGGTGCTGGTCAAGTTACGCGACACCTTGGCGCTGCCCAACGGGATCGTCCTGTCGACCGGGCCGACCGGCAGCGGCAAGACGACGACGCTGTACGCCGCGCTGAGCGAGCTCAACGCGCCGAGCCGCAAGATCCTGACGATCGAGGACCCGATCGAATACCGGCTCGCGGGGATCAACCAGATGCAGGTTAACCCGACGATCGGGCTCGACTTCGCCACCGCGCTGCGATCGTTTCTGCGGCAGGACCCCGACGTCATCATGGTCGGCGAAATCCGCGACATCGAGACCGCGCAGGTCGCGGTGCAGGCGGCGCTGACCGGGCACATGATCCTGTCGACGCTCCACACCAATACCGCCGCGAGCGCGGTGACGCGGCTGCTCGACATGGGGGTCGAGCCGTTCCTGATCGCGTCGACGCTGAGCGCTGTGCTGGCGCAGCGCCTCGTCCGCCGCCTGTGCCCGGTGTGTCGCGAAGCGTATGATCCGCCGGTCCCGGTCGGCGATGTGACGACGCTGTACCGCGCGGTCGGCTGCGGCGAGTGCGACCATACCGGCTATCGCGGGCGAATCGCGCTGGTCGAGTTTCTCGTCATCGACCCGGTCATCGCCAAGCTCGTCCTCGCCCGCGCCGAGGCGCGCGACATCGCCGCCGCGAGCGCTGCGACGTCGATGTACGCCGATGGTATTGCCAAGGCGCGCGCCGGGCTGACGACGATCGAGGAGGTGCTTCGCGTCACCCGCGAGAACGGAGAATGACGAGCTTCCGCTACCGCGCGGCGACGGCGGGGGGTGAGCTCCAGACGGGCTCAGTCGAGGCGCTCTCGCACGCCGCCGGGATCGACCAGCTTCGCCGCACGGGCCTCGCGCCGATCGAACTCGTCGCGGTACGGACGCCCCCTGTGGCAGCGCGGGTGCGGAGCAGCGCAGCATCGCGCAGCGCCGTCGCCACCGCAGTCGGCGAACTCGCGGTGCTGCTCGGTGCGGGGCTGACGCTCGACCGCGCGCTCGCGGTGTGCGTCGATAATATCGAGCGCCCGGCGGAGAAGGCGGCGTTCGCCGCGCTGTATCGCCGGGTCAAGGAGGGCGTGCCGCTGTCGCGCGCGATGGCCGACAGCGGGCGGCTGTTCCCGCCGATGGCGGCAGCGATGGCCGAGGCGGGGGAGTCGAACGGCCGCCTCGACGAGGCGCTGGCCAAGCTAGGGGACACGCTCGAACGGGCCGAGGCGCTGCGGCGGACGGTGAGTGCGGCGATGATCTACCCGGCGCTGCTCCTCGTCATCGCCATCGGGGTCATCCTGATGATGCTGCTGTTCGTCGTGCCGCAGTTCGAGGGGCTGTTCGGCGATGCCGGGGCCGCCTTGCCGCCGACGACCCGGGTAGTGGTCGGGATCAGCCATGTCGTCCGCGACGACGGCCTTGCGATCGTCGCGGCGCTCGTCATCGCCGCGTGGCTGGTGTCGGTCTGGCTCCGCCGCCCGGCGAGCCGCGCCGCACTCGACCGCGTCGTTCTGACGCTACCGGTGATCGGGCGGCTGGTGACGTCGGTCGAGATCGGGCGCTTCGCCCGCGTCCTCGGCAGCCTCGTCGACGGCGGGGTACCGCTGCCCGAGGCGCTGGCGATCTCCCGCCGCTCGGTCGCCAACTCGACGCTCGCGGCGATGGTCGGGCGGGTCGCGCTCGGGCTCAAGCAGGGCGGGGGGCTGACCGCGTTGCTCGCTTCCGAGCCGCAATTTCCGCGCGCGTCGCTGAGCTTCGTCCGCACCGGCGAGGAGACCGCGCGGCTCGGCCCGATGCTCGCGCGGCTCGCCGATGTCCTCGACCGCGAGGTCCGCGCGCGGCTCGAACGCCTCATCGCCATTCTTACGCCGTTGATTACCGTCGTCATGGGGGCCATCGTCGCCACCGTGATCGCGTCGATCATGACGGCGATCCTTGGCTTCAACGATCTGGCACTGACTTCATGAAATCACGCACACGGCGGGCCGACAGCGGCTTCACTCTCCTCGAACTGCTCGTCGTGCTGGCGATCATGGGGCTGCTCGCGGCGATCGTCGGGCCGCAGGTGCTCCGTTATCTCGGCAGCTCGCGGACGCAGGCGGCCAAGATCCAGATCGAGAACATTACCGCCTCGCTCGACCATTTCCAGCTCGACGTCGGGCGCTATCCGACCGCCGAGGAGGGACTCGACGCGCTGATGACCGCGCCCGCGACCGCGCCGAACTGGAACGGGCCATACCTCAAAAAGCCGAGCGCGCTGGTCGATCCGTGGGGCCACAAATATCTGTTCGCGGTCCCCGGCAAGCACGGCGACACCGACGTCTGGACGCTCGGGTCGGACAATGCGCCCGGCGGCACCGGCGAAGCGCGCGATGTTGGCAACTGGTAGTCCGGTTATCGGCGAGGGCGAATCGGGGCAGACATTGCTCGAGATGCTCGTCGTCGTCGGCATCCTCGGGCTGGTCGTCGGATTGATGTTTCCCGCGATGATCGCGCCGCTCCGGCGCGCCGAATTCGATCGCAGCCGCAGCGCGCTGTTCGACGACCTGCGCCGGGCACGCGCGGTCGCGGTCCGCGGTGGCGTGCCGGTGTCGCTGTCGCTGAGCGACGACGGGCGCGGCTATTCGTGGAACGGCGTTCCGGTTGTCCTGCCGCTGCGGGTGCGTATCGGCGGCGACCCGTCGGTGGTGTTCTACGGCGACGGCTCGTCGACCGGCGGAGCGCTGGCGGTCGCGAGCGCGACCCGGCGTGCGTCGGTGCGGGTCGACGCTGCCGGTATCGCCACCGCCTCGTGAACCGTGCCCGCTCCCATGACGATGGCTCGGTATTGATCGAGGCGATGGTCGCGGTCGCGATCATCGCGGCGGTGCTTGGCGTCACCTATCGCAGCCTTGGCGAGAATGCGCTGCGCCTCCGCGCGGCGGATTTCGCGCGCACCGCGACCATGATTGCGCAGTCGCGGCTGGCGGCGGTCGGCAGCGATATCCCGCTCGCACCGGGCGAGACCGACGGCACCGACGGCGCATTTGCGTGGACCGTCACGATCGATGCCGAGCCTGCTGCCGCAAGCACGTCGGGCAATTTGCTCCGCGTCTCGGCGCGGGTTCGCGACATCGACGGGCGGGCCGACCGCGCGCGGCTCGACACCCTGCGCCTCGCGACGGTCCGGTGACCAAGAGTGAGCGCGGTTTCACGCTGGTCGAGATGCTCGTCAGCCTTGCGCTGCTCGGGCTGGCGGCGACGATGATGGCGACGGGGTTCGCTTCGGCGACGCGGCTGACGCGGTCGAACGAGGCGCGGACGGTGGCGGGCGAGACGGTCGCGGCGGCGCAGTCGGGGTTGCGCGATCGGATCGAGCGGCTGCGCCCGGCGACGCGCTTCGACGGAGCCGCGCTCGCTGCCGACTTCGAGGGCGGCCCGGCATCGATGACCTTTGTCGCTTTGCCGCCGATCTCCGAACGGCCGTCGCCGCAACGCCGTTTCCATCTCGAAATCGATGAGAACGGCGGCCTCGTCCTCGGTGACGGGCAGGCGGCGCTGCTTTCGGGTGTGGCGGACCTGCGACTGGCCTATTTCGGACCCGACGCCACCGGTGTCCCGCACTGGACCGACGACTGGAGCGCGCGTCCGACCGCGCCCGAAGCCATCCGCATCGACGTGACCTTCGCGCCCGGTGACCGGCGGCGGTGGCCTGAAATGATCGTCCGCCCGGCAACGACGGTCGACACGACGTGCGTCCTCGACACCAACACCGGCAAGTGCCGGGGCCGGTCATGACGCTGGCGGACGGCACGGTGGCGGAGGCGTGGCGGACGATCGTCGCCGCGGTCGACTGGTGGCGCGCCGAACTCGGCGCGCTGCTGCCCGCGGACGTCAAGCGGTATCTGGGGCGTGGCCCGGCGCTGACGGCAGAGGCTCGCCCCGGCGGCTTCCGGCTGGCGCGGCGAGGGGCCGAGGTCGCGGCCTCGCCACGCGGGCAGAAGGTGACGCTGCTCCTGCCGCGCGACCGGCTGCTGATCCGCGAGGTGCCGGCGGCGGCGCTCCCCGAGGCCGACCTGCGCCGGATGCTGACGCTTGACATCGACCGGCTGACGCCGTTTCGCGCCGACGAGGTGCTCGTCGCCGTCGCCTTTCCACCGCCGGTCGCGAGCGGCAAACGGCTGGCGTATGTTGCCGCCGTGCCGCGAACGATGGCGGCACTGGCACTGGGCGAGGCGACCGCCGCCGGGCTGAAGCCGCTTGCGATCGGGGTCGAGGGCGCGGCGGCGGCGGCGATGGACTTCGACTTCATGCCCGCTGCGCGCGCCGCCGGGATCGCGCCGCCGCGACGCGACGCGACATGGCTATGGGCCGCGGTCGGGGTGCTGGCCTTGATCAACCTCGGCATTGCGATCGAGCTGGATAGCGCCGCAACCGATCGGCTCGCCGGGCAGGTCGAGGCGCAACGCACCTTGCTCAGCCCGGTGATCGCTGCGCGCGAGCGGGTGCAGGCCGAGGACAAGGCGCGTCGGGGGCTGATCGCGCGTCGCGTCCATGCTGAGCCGTTGCACATCCTCGATGCGGTGACACGCGCACTGCCCGATGGCGCGTGGGTCGAACGCTACGCGTGGGACGGACGCACCTTGCGTCTCTCGGGAGCGCGGCAGGACGGGGTCGACGTCGTCGCCGATCTGCGCCGCGTGCCGGGGTTCGCGCATGTCCGCGACCTCGCCACCGACGCCCCGCTGTCTTCCGCCGCGGGCCAGCGCTTCGATGTTGCGGTGGACTTGGGCGCGCCGCGATGAGCCAGTGGTCGCCGCGCGAACGCCGCCTCGTCGCCGTTGGTATCCTCGTCGCACTGCTGTTGCTGGCGGTGTTCGGCGTCATCCTGCCGATTGCCAGCGGTTTCTCCGATCGCGCCGACCAGCGCGAGCAGCTTGCCGACGACCTCGAACGCGGCGACCGGTTGCTGGCGTCGCGCGCGTTCTGGCTCGCCGCCGCAGCCCGCCAGCGCACTGATCGCACCCGTTATGCGATCGTCGCGCCGAACGCGGGTGCGGCCACCGAGCTTGCCACTGAGCGCGCGACCGCCGTGATCCACGCGACCGGCGGCGAGGTCCGCACGATCCGCGAGCAGCCGTCGACCCCCGACACTAGCCGCCTGCGTGTCGAGGCGAGGCTGAGCTTGACGCAACTCGTTGCCGCCTTAAGAATATTTGAATTGGGGCAGTTCACGCCCGTCATTGAAGCGGTATCGATCGATGCGGGCCAGGCGTCGGGCGCGGGGAGACTGGCACCGATGGAAGTCCGGATCGACCTTGCCTACCGCCATGTTCCCGCACTTTGAAGTTGCCCCGGTGCCGGCGGCGCTTGCCGTGGCGCTGACGGCGTTGCTCGCCGCGCAACTGCTTTACAATCCGCCCGCGATCGAAACCGTGACGTCGGGAGCGGCGCACTGGCTGCCGCCGGTGGCGATCACCGCGCCGCTGCCCTCGGCCGATGCGATCGAGGCGCGGCCGCTGTTTAATCCGACCCGGGGCGCGGCCGCCGCCGCCGACCAGGCCGACAGCGCAGCGGCGACGATCGACGGCTTTGCGCTCTTCGGGGTCGCCAGCCGCGGCCGTCGTGCCGTGGCGGTGTTGCGCGGTGCCGATGCTACGATCCACACCGTTGGGCCGGGTCAGCAACTCGTTGGCTGGACGCTCGATGCGGTGCGTCCGGACTCGGTCGTTCTTGTCCGCGGTGACGAACGCCGGACGATCGCCGTCGGGGCGACCGCGACCAAGGGACCAGACCAGTGACCGTGCGTAGAACGATCGGCGGCACTATGGTCGCGGTTCTGCTCGGCGGTACCGTCGCGGCAATCGGCCAGCCGGTCATAGTGACGGCTCCCGATCCGACGGTGCGGTCGACGATCCTGACCGGGCAGGAGCGCGCGCCCGTCGTGGTGACGAACCCGGTGGCGACGGTCCATCCGGGCGACGTCAGCCTCAACTTTCCCAACGCCGACGTCCAGGCGGTCGCCAAGGCGGTTCTCGGGTCGATGCTCGGGCTCGAATATACCGTCGCGCCCGACCTGCACACGCCGGTGACGCTGGTGACCCAGCGGCCGGTGTCACGCGCCGATGTCCTGCGCCTGTTCGAAACCTCGCTGCTGACCGCCAATCTCGCGCTGATCGCCCGCAACGGCGTCTATGTCATCCTTCCGATCGAGCAGGCGCGCGGGCAGGCGCCGGTCGTCGGTGCCGGCGACAGCGCCGCGTTCGCGTCGGAGACGATCCCGCTCAAGTTCGTCGCTTCGGACGAGTTGCGCCGCCTGATCGACCCGGTTCTGCCCAACGTCATCACGTCGGCGGCTCCCGGCAGCCTCGTCGTCGCGGGGACCGGCGGGCAGCGCGCGGCAGTTCGCAACCTCGTGCGCCAGTTCGACGTCGACTGGCTGCGCAACACCTCGTTCGCATTGTTCGTGCCACAACGGACCGACAGCCGCCTGATCGTCCCCGCGCTCGACCGGCTGATCAACGCCAATGGTGCGCCGACCAAGGGCATGGTTCGGCTGGTGGCGATGGACCGGTTGAACGGCATCCTCGCGGTGTCGACGCAGCGGCAATATCTCGACGATGTCCAGCGCTTCGTCGAGCTCCTCGACCGCGAGGGCGAATCGAGCGAGCGGCGGGTGTTCGTCTATCGCGTCCAGAACGGCCGCTCCGCCGACCTCGCCAAGGTACTGGC
Organism: Polymorphobacter sp. PAMC 29334; assembly: GCF_019431245.1. Lineage (NCBI taxonomy): Bacteria > Pseudomonadati > Pseudomonadota > Alphaproteobacteria > Sphingomonadales > Sphingosinicellaceae > Polymorphobacter > Polymorphobacter sp. PAMC 29334. Next base: position 2,141,701 of record NZ_CP080243.1, read on the forward strand.
GAATGCGTTCGGCGGGCGCGGCGGGAACTCCGGCAGGAGCGACGCGCCCCGTGGCGGCGATCCACTCTCCGGCCCGCGCGACGACTTCGCCATCCCCGGCGGTAATTCGGGCGGCGGGGCGGGTGTGGGAAGCAGCGGCTTCGGCAACAACAGCTCGGGCAACGGCGGCGGCGCGGGCAGCGGCTTCGGCAGCCAGAACGGGACCGGCAGCACCGCGCAGAACCCGCTCGCCGGGGGCACGGCGTCGTCCGGCAATTCCGCAAATACCACCGTCGACATCAACTCCGACGACCTGCGCGCGCGGATCAGCAGCGACGAGACCAACAACGCGATCGTCGTCTTCGCCACGCCGCGCGACTATGCGGTCGTCGAGGACGCGCTGCGCAAGCTCGATGTCGTGCCGTATCAGGTGATGATCGAGGCGGCGATCACCGAGGTCACGCTGACCAACGCGCTGCGCTACGGCGTCCAGTGGAACTTCAACAGCGGCCGGACCAGTTCGACGCTGTCCGAGGACCCCGCCGGAGCGATCGTCCGCACCTTCCCCGGATTTTCGTTCTTCTACGGCGGCAGCTCGATCATGGCGGCGCTCAACGCGCTCGAAAACTTGACGAAGATCAACGTCGTGTCGTCGCCGAAGCTGCTCGTGCTCAACAACCAGACCGCGGCGCTCCAGGTCGGCAATCAGGTGCCGATCATCACGGCCTCGTCGACGAGCACGATCGGCAGCAACTCGCCGATCGTCAATTCGATCGAGTATCGCGACACCGGCATCATCCTCAAGATCACGCCGCGGGTGAACAGCAGCGGCCTCGTCCTGCTCGACGTCGCGCAGGAAGTCAGCGACGTCGTCGCCTCGCAGACCAGCGGGATCAATTCGCCGACGATTTCGACCCGGCGGATCGCGACCTCGATCGCGGTGCAGGACGGCGAGGTCGTCGCGCTTGGTGGGCTGATCAGCAACAACACGACCGACACCAAGGGCGGGCTGCCGTTCCTCAGCCACATCCCGGTGATCGGCGGGCTGTTGTTCGGCAACACCAACAAGCAGGTCGCGCGGACGGAATTGCTCGTCCTGCTGCGCCCGCGGGTCGTCCGCACCGTCGACGACGGGCGTGCGCTCGCCGACGAGATGCGCGCCAAGCTCGAAACGCTGCGCCCGCTGCTGACCCGCGGCAATGGCATCCCCTGACGCCGCCCACGGCGAGTCCGAGCGCGGCTATGCGATGGTCGCTGCGGTCGCTGCGATGGCACTGTTCGCCCTGCTTGCGCTCGACGGGATCGGCATGGGGCGCGGTGCCGTCGCGGGTGCGAGCGCAGCGGTTGAGCATGCCCGCCTCGTGGCAGCGGCAAATGCGGGCACGGCGATCGCCGTCCACGGTCTCGGGCTGGTCGAAGCTCCAAGGCGCTGGCAGCCGTCGAGCGAGCTTCACGTGGTCGACTTCGACGGCATGACCATGTCGATCACGGTCGAGGACGAGATGGCGAAGGTTCCGCTCAATTTCGTCCAGGCGCCCCGGATCAAGCGGCTGTTCGAACTCGCGGGTGTTCCGATCACCCAGGTCGACGGACTTGTCGCCGCTTTCCTGCGTTTGCGCGGCGATCCGATCGTTGGCAGCGGCGTGAGCCGCAGCCCCTCGGTTCCGGCGGGCCTGACCGCGATCGACGAGTTGACCCTGCTCGACGGTATGACCCCAGCGATCTATGCGCGATTGGCGCCGGCGGTCACCGTTGCGGGAACGACACTCGCGTTCGATCCGCAAGATGCCGGCCCGCTCGCACGTGCGGTCATGTCGGCGGGCGCGACCACTCCGCAGGCAATCGGGCAGGTGGTTTCATCGGCCGATCGCCAGCCGGCATTAACCACGAGCGAGGTGCGACGATATGGCCACTCACTCGCGATCCGCGTCGAAGTTGGCGATGGTGCTAACGGCCATTTCGTTCAGACGACCATCGTCGAGCTCACGGGCGTGGCCGGGCAGCCTTACCTCGTCCGGGCGCTGAGTTGACAATAAGCGACGCTCGCCAACCAAAGTTATTGCCGGTTCATAAACGCTTCGTTTTCTTAGTTGTAAGTCGCCAAGCGATCGGTAATCTTGATCGTGCGTGGTGTCGAAAAAGCTAACGGCGGTGCGCCTTCCGGGTGATCGAAACAGGGGACGAGCATAATGTCGATTAGTAGATTTGTTTCGCTGATGCTGTGCACGGCGGCGTGTGCGGCGCCAGCACTGGCATCGACCCAGATCGAGAAGGGTGCCGCAGTTTCCGTCGCCAGCGCGACGTCGCCGGTCGAGTTCGACGTCTTCCTGCCGTTGCGCAACCCGTCGGACCTCGAGCGCCTGCTGACCGCGCAACAGAATTCCGCCTCGCCAAGCTATCACAAGTGGGTTTCGCCGGCCGAATACGCCGCGCAGTTCGGCCCGACTGCGGCGACGATGGCGAGCGCCCAGGCGGCGGTGACGGCTGCCGGTCTGCAGGTGACGACGACGCAGATGCGCTCGTTCCACGTCACCGGCACCGTTGCCCAGGCGACCGCTTTGTTCGGCACCGGTTTCAAGAACGTCGTCACGACCGATGGGATCAACCACGTCGTCGCCAGCGGCCCGCTTGTGATGTCCGCCGCGCTTGCCGCGACCGGCGCGAAGGTCATCACCTTCGCCGGGTTGCCCGACAAGAAAACATTCTCGAAGCGGACGACGGCAGCGCTCCCGGACAACCGTTACGGTCCGGATGGCCCGTATTGGTACAATGACATGAAGCAGGCCTACGACTATCCGTCGTATCAGAGCTTCCTGCCGAATGGTGATCGTCTCGACGGCACCGGGGTGCACGCCGCGATTGTCATCTCGGACAAGGTTTACCCGAACGATCTCGCTGCGTTCTTCAACCACGAGCACTTCACCACGACGACCGGGAAGCCGGCTCCGACGGTCAACACAATCGACATCAACGGCGGCGGCGTCGTCGGCGGTGGTGGCTCGTTTGAGGCGAGCCTCGATGTCCAGCAGGTTCTCGGCGGTGCGCCGGGTGCGACGGCGACGATCGTCAGCATCCCGAACCTGCAGGATAGCAATATCCAGGCGGCGTATCAGTACATTGTTGATTCGAATCTGTACGATGTCGTGAACTCGTCGTTCGGCGGCTGCGAAGCGGAATACACCGCTGCGTATAACGGCGGCACCGACTACACCTTCGTCCTCCAGGCGTACGACGACATCTTCCGCCAGGGTAACGCTGAAGGCATTACCTTCGTCGCCAGCTCGGGCGACCAGGGTGGTCCGGCGTGCCCGTCGGCGAACTACGGCACCCCCGGCGCCAAGCCCAAGTTCGGCAAGGGCGTGTCGACACCGGCGACGTCGGTCTATGTCACCGCGGTCGGCGGCGGCAATCTGGTCACAGTGTCCGACGGGTCGCGTAACTCGACCTACGTCGGCGAGAATGGCTTCGGCGATCCGGAAGTCCCATACGACATCTATGGCCTCGGTCAGAATGTCAGCGGCGGCTATTGGGGTGCCGGCGGCGGCAAGAGCGTCGTCTCGCCGCGTCCGAGCTATCAGATCCCGATCAACACCGGATCGAACTTCCGCACGACGCCCGATGTCGGCATGCAGGTCGGTGGTTGCCCGAGCAGCGCCGTCCAGCCGTGCGGTCCGGATCGAAGCTCTGCGATCACGACGTACCAGTCGGGTCTCGGCGGCGGTAACTACGGCGTAATCGGAACGTCGGTCTCGTCGCCGCAGTTCGTCGGTGCGCTCGCTCTATACATCCAGAAGCAGGGCAAGCGGGTCGGTAACATCAACCCGTATCTGTACCACTTCGGCCAGGTCCAGACCGTCATGGGTGGCGTGAACGCTCCTGCTGAATATCAGTTCTACCATCGCAATATTAAGGGCTTCGACGGTCTTTGGGCCGACGACTTTCCGAGTCAGAACTATAACTACATCAATGGCAATGGTACTCCCGATATCCGTAAGCTGTTCGGCTTCACGAACTTCGACTCGGCTGGAATTCCGCAGTCGGTGTCGAACCCGTAAGCTCGCAATGATCAAGACCGATCGGTTGGTGATCGGTTGCATCGACTAAATAGGGAGGGAGCGCTCATATTTGAGATCGCTCTCTCCCTTAGTCTTTTCACAAGCCGACGAACCCAAGTGAAGTCCGCAATCGTGTCGCTTGGCGCTTGGCGTGCGTCTCGCCGGTCTCTTTCGTCGCGACCTCCTGCCGGGCCTTTTATTTCCGTCCGAACTATAAGAAATTGCGTGCTCGCTGCGGACAAAGGATGCCGACGATGCGAAGTCTGATTCCAGCTGCGCTGCTGCTCCTGACTGCGGCGCCGGTCCTTGCCGCCAGCCTTGGCATGTCGGTCACCAAACGCGTCGCTGCCCCGGATGGCGGCTGGGACTATGTCAACGTCAGCGCCGACGGCAAGACGATGCTCGTCGCACGCTCGGACGGCGTGATGACGATCGATCTTGCGACTGGAGCGGTCAATCCGCACCTTGTAGCGGCGCAGCGGACGCACGGCGCGGTGACGGTTCCCGGCACCTCGATCGGTATGGTGACGAGTACGACCAGTGGCGGCGCATTGCTGTTCGATGCAGGCACCGGAGCGGTCGTTGCCGACATCAAGACCGGAACCAAGCCCGACGCGGCCGCTTACGACCCGGCGACGGGAATGCTGCTGGTGATGGACAATGCCGGCGGCGGCGTTGCGGTGATCGATCCGAAAACGAAGGCGCTCGTCGGTAAGGTCGCGGTGGCAGGCGCGCTGGAGTCTGCGGCGGTCGACGCGAAGGGGATGCTCTACGTCAACATCGAAGATAAGGGCGCTGTGGCGGTGATCGACGTCGCGCGCCGCGCGGTCGTTCGCACGATCGACCTCACCGGCTGCGAGGAGCCGGGCGGTCTCGCACTGACGAAGCAGGGGTATCTCATCTCCGCGTGCGCGAACGGCCATGCCAAGGTGGTCGACGCGAAGTCGGGCCGGTTGCTCGCCGACATTGCAATCGGATCACGCCCCGATGCGGTGATCTACGACGGTCCGCGTGACCGCGCCTATGTCCCGACCGGCGGCGACGGCGGGCTTACAGTGATCGACACTGCTGGCGTGCCGCGCGGCATCGGCGTGGTGTCGACGCAGAAGGGCTCGCGCACCGGCGCGGCGGATCCTGCCACCGGCGATATCTACCTACCCGGTGCTCGCTTCGCGCCAGCAGAGGCCGGTCAGCGGCCCAAGGCGATACCGGGATCGTTCGAGGTGCTCGTCGTCTCGAAATAGCGGTTGGGTCAAAGCGGCAAGGGCGCCGATTTCACCGTTGTAAAACCCGCCGACTGGCCGGGCACTCCCATATCAGGCTGACCCGCGCCGACCGTGACGCGATATTTTCCCGCCATCACCTGCCGTGTCCCGTCGATCGCCACCGCGCTCAGGTCGCGTGGCGACAGGTCGAACGTCACGGTGCGTTGCTCGCCAGGCTTGAGCGTCACACGCTGGTAGCCGCGCAGCGCGACGCGCGGCACACCGGGCTGGTCGGGGAAGTTGAGGTAGAGCTGCGCGACCTCGTCGCCGGCGCGCGTACCAGTATTGCTGACCTCGGTCGTCACCTGCAGTCCGGTCTCCGCGCCGCCTGCAGCCGGTGTCACGACGAGCGGGGCATACGCAAAGGTCGTGTAGCTCAGCCCGTAGCCGAACGGGTAAACCGGGGTGCCGATGAAGTAGCGATATGTCCGCCCCGACATCGTGTAATCGTCGAACGGCGGCAGGTCGGCGACGCTGCGGTAGAAGGTCAGCGGCAGGCGCCCGGCGGGGTTGGTCTTGCCCGACAGGACGTTGGCGACGGCGAGCCCGCCGGATTGCCCCGGATACCACGCCTCGACGATCGCCGCGGCATTGTCCTTCGCCCAGGCGAGGTTGATCGGGCTGCCGTTCATTGCGACGACGATCAGCGGCTTGCCGGTCGCGTGCGCACGCTCGAGCATCGCCATCTGCTCGGCAGGCAGGTCGAGCGAGGTCTTGTCGCCGCCCTTGAAACCGGGAACGTCGGTGCCGGTCTCCTCCGCCTCGAGGTCGGAGGTCAGGCCGACCACCGCGACGATGACGTCGGCCGAGCGCGCCGCCGCATCGATATCGGCGTCGGGCTGGGCTGAGATCAGCTTCCAGACGAGGTCGGTATTGCCGAAGCCGCGCGCGGTCGAGACGACGCGCAACTTGTAGCGATGCCCCTTTTCAAGTGTCACCGTCTTCAGCGTCGCTAGCGGGCCGTGGTGCTCGGCGACATCGAGGAAGGTCTGGCCGTCGAGTTCGACGAGGCCGGTGCCGCCGATGCCGAGGCGGTAGCTGCCGGTCACGGGCGGCACGAGGAAGCCAGTCCATTCGGTGCGGTGATAGTCGTTGACCGTCGCGAGCTGCAGCCCGCGGCTCGCGACGTCGGCCTCGCGGCGGGTGACGACGGGCCGGTCCAGATAGCGCAGCGCCGCCATTTGTTCGCGGTCGGTGCCGGGCGCGAACGGCAAAGTCGGCGGGGTGACCGGATTGAAATAGCGGACCAGCAACCCCGGCTTGCCGTCGGGCGCACGCAGCGCCTCGGCGGGCACCCGGTCGCCGTCGGTGATCGACTCGCCGAACGGGACGAGCGTGACCGACGACGCACCGACCGCACAGCGCAAACCGTCGACGACAGAGATCGGCGGGGCCGATTGCGGCGACGAATAATTGCCGCGCAGTACGCGGGTCGCGTCGCCGAGCGGGCCGATCACCGCGATCCGGACACCGGCGCGCAACGGCAGGACGCCGTCGTTCTTGAGCAGCACGAGACTCTTTTCGGCGGTCTTGAGCGCGAGCGCGCCATGATCTGCCGTGCCGATCGCGCTGACCGGAATGACCCCCGGGGCCTGTGCGATCCCTGGCAAGTCGCCGTTGCGGATGCGGGCGGAGAACAGCCGGACCAGCGTCTGGTCGAGGTCGGCGGGCGACAGCAGGTTGCGTGCCACCGCCTCGCCGAAGCGATCGGGCAGGCCGCCGATATCGCCGATCGTCTGGGTGTTGCACTCGTTGTCGACCCCGGCCTTCATCGCGGCGGCGACCGCGGTTGCCTGGTCGGGGGCGTATTTATGGTTGTCCGCGATGTCCTTCACCGCGTCGCAATCCGACACGACATAGCCGGTGAAGCCCCACGCGCCGCGCAGATGATCCTTAAGCAGCAGGTCGCTCGCGCAGGCCGGCTGGTCGTCGATGCGGTTGTACGCGCACATGATCGACCCGGCGCGGCCCTCGACGATCGCGGCGCGGAAGGCGGGGAGATAGGTGTCCTCGAGGTCGTGCGTCGAGACGAAGACGTTCGCCATGTGTCGCGTCGACTCGGGCCCGCTGTGCACCGCGAAATGCTTGGGCGTCGAGATCACGTCAGGCAGATCCGAATTGGGACCCTGCATGCCGGTGACGAAGGCGACCGCGGTGCGCGCGGTCAGGAACGGGTCCTCGCCATACGTCTCCTGACCCCGGCCCCAGCGCGGATCGCGGAAGATGTTGATGTTGGGCGACCAGGTGTCGAGCCCGGTGCCGATGCGGCCGAGCTTGCCGGTCTGGCGTCCGAGTGTGTGAATTGCGCGGACCTCGACGCTGATGACGCCGGCGACGTCGTGGACTAGCGGCACGTCGAAGGTGGCGGCAAGCCCGATCGGCTCTGGGAAATTTGTCGTCGGCATTGCACCGATCCCGCCGTGGAGCGACTCGGTCCACCAGTTATACGCCGGGATGTCCAGGCGGGGGATTGCGGGCGCGACGTTGAGCAGCTGCGGCAGCTTTTCGGCGAGCGTCATCCGCGCGACGATCGCCGCAGCGAGTTCGTCAGCGCGCGCTCGGATCGGGCTGACGGTAGCGGTAGCAGACACGGCGGCGGGTACGGTCTGCGCTGATGCAGGCGATGCCACTGCGGCGATCCCCGCCAGCAATGCCGCGCGGAAGCTCGATGCCAACTTCGCCATGGTGATCCCCTATCCAATTGTCGGACTTATTTTTGTTTGGGCATGCGGTCGCAATTTGATCGCCGCCCGTCAAGCCTGCTACGTTAGCGCTCTCATTTCGTCGGCACGATAATCGGCGATTGGGGCGGGGAGGATGTTCGAATGATATCGATTGATGCGCGGCAAGGGATCTTGCAGGGGCTGCGATGGGCAACCGCTTCGGCGCTCACGTGTGCGACGCCAGCTCTGCATGCACAGGTCGCCACGAACATCCCGCCCGCCGTCGCCGGGGCGCCGCACCTGACCGCCGAGCGGATCAGCGTTCATGGCCGTGCGCTCGAGGGAAATCTGGAGGGCGACTCGCCCGATCGTGCAGTTCTGGTGGTCTTGCCGCCGGGCTACGCCAAGCACCCGAAGCAGCATTATCCGGTGCTGTATGCGCTCCACGGCTATTCGATCGGTGCCGAGCAATGGACCAGCGAAATTCACGCGCTCGATACGATCGCCAACGCCTATGCCACGGGCGTGCCGGAGATGATCGTCGTTTTCCCCGACAGCAAGACCGTCCATAATGGGTCGATGTATTCGAGCTCGGTGACGACGGGCGACTTCGAGATGTTCATCGCGCGAGATCTGGTCGCGTATGTCGACGCGCATTATCGCTCGATCCCCGACCGCGCGTCCCGGGGCCTCGCCGGGCATTCGATGGGCGGCTACGGCACAAGCCGGATCGGCATGAAGCACCCCGACGTGTTCGGCGCGCTGTACATGATGAGCCCGTGCTGCCTGTCGGCGCGGACCGCCGATCAGTTCGACCCGGCGATGGCTGCGCAGCTTGCCGGCGTCACCGCGCTCGCGGACTCGGCGAAGCTGCCGTTCTTCGCGCGGGCGCAACTGGCGAGTGCCGCGGCTTGGTCGCCGAACCCGACGAAGCCGCCGCTGTTCCTCGATCTTCCGGTGAAGGACGGCGTCGTTCAGCCCGACGTGCTGGCGAGGTGGGCAGCGAACGCCCCGCTCGCGTTCGTCGATCAATATGTCGGCAACCTGCGCCAGTATCGGGCGATTGCGCTCGACGTCGGCGATCAGGACAGCCTCAAGGACGACACCCGCAAATTGCACGAGGCGCTCGACCGCTACGGCATTGCCAATAGCTTCGAGATTTACCCCGGCACCCACGTCAGCAACGTCGCGTATCGTTTCGAGGATTATGTGCTGCCGTTCTTCGGCAAGCAGTTGAAGCGTTGATGAGATCGCGCATTCGTTGCCGGCTTGGCGTCGCATTGGCGATGGTGTTCCCGGCAGCGGCGATTGCCGGTCCGCTCGACCCGACCGGGCAATGGACCGCCAACCAGCGCGGTGACGCGCCGCTGCCGCCGATGGGCTGGAGTTCGTGGAACGCCTTCCACACCGACATCACCGAGGAGAACATCCTCGCCTCGGCCGACGTGCTGGTCCGGTCGCAGCTTGCCGCGAAGGGCTATCGTTATATCGACATCGATGACGGTTGGTGGCTGAAGCGGCGCCAGCCCGACGGTCGCATCATCATCCGGACCGTCAATTTTCCATCGGCGGTGATGCCCGACGGCAATCCGAGCTTCCGCCCGTTGACCGATAAGCTGCACGCGATGGGGCTTAAGGCGGGAATCTACAGCGACATCGGCCGCAACTCGTGCAGTCAGGTTTTCGATACGACCGCGCCGAACCAGCCCGAAGGCAGCGTGATCGAGCGTGAGATCGGGCTATACGGCCACGTCGATCAGGATATCCGGCTCTCCCTCGGGGAATGGGGCTTCGACCTGATCAAGGTCGACGGTTGTGGCATCCGCGGCTTGCCGGCGAGCAATCCCAAAGTGCAGTCGGGACTGTACCGCGCATTTCCGCCGCTGATCGACGCCGACTCGCTAGCCCGGACCGACGTCGCGGCGGTGCGGCTGCTGTACGGGGACGTCGCCGATGCCGTCGCGCGGGTTCGCCCGGATGGACATTATGTTTATTCGCTATGCCTCTGGGGTTCGGCCGATGTGCGCGCTTGGGGTAAGGATCTCGGCAGCGTTTCGCGGACCAGCGAAGACTTGTCACCGACATGGGGCAGGATGCTCCACAACCTCGACACGGTCAGCCGCCGCGAACTGTACGGACACCCCAATTCGTGGAACGACGCCGATATGCTGTTTGTCGGCAGCGGCGATTTCGACGAGAATCACCTGACCGAGGCGCGCTCGCACTTCGCCTTGTGGGCGATGGTCAACTCGCCGCTGATCATTGGCTATGACCTGCGCCATGCGGCACCGGCACTGATCCACCTGTTTGGCAACGCGCGGGTGATCGCGGTCAACCAGGACCTGGCGGGCAACCAGGCGACGATCGTGTTTGACTCGGACGAGGTGCAGATCTTCGTCAAGACGCTGAGCGACGGGCGCAAGGCGGTGGCGCTGTTCAACCGCAGCGGCCTGCCGGTCGATGCGACGCTGACCGCCGAACATCTGTCGTTCACCGATGCCGACGACGTCGAACTCACCGATCTGTGGTCGGGCGCGACATCGCAGTTCCGTAAGGAGCGTGATGTCCACCTCGCGCCGCGCCAGACGGTGATCTTCACCGCGCATGGCACCCGGCAACTTCCGGGCGGTCTGTATTTAGCCGAACAGCCGGGCAGCGTGAATCCTGCGGTCGACGGCGTCGAGGTGCCGACCCCCGATCCGCTCGTCCACCGCGCGCCATTGCCGTGGCTCGGCACGCACCACGGCGGCGATTTCCCACGCTACGGCGGCTGGGGCGGGACGAGGGTGGGGCGGACGCCGTACGATCAGCCGCCGATGGTCGCCGGACAGCCGTTGAGCCACACGATCGGCGTCCTCGCGAATTCGAGGCTCGAAGTCCGGAACGCGGGATTTTCACGTTTCTCTATGCGGATCGGGGTCGACGATTCGACATCAGATAGAAAGCGGTCTGTGACCTTTTCGATCTACGGGGACGGTCACTTGCTTGCGCGCTCGCGGCCGATGCGTGTCGGTGACGGAGCCCAGTCGCTCACAGCCAATGTTGCCGGGGTCAAAATAGTCGAACTTGTCACGGTGAGCGATGGCACCGGTGGCTCGCCGATTTCGGCAGACTGGGGTGAGGCAGCGCTGACGCGTTAGTCTGCGCCACCGTTCCGTCACGGGCCGTTTTCCAGCCGCTTTTGTCGGCACCAGAGTCGCGCAGACCTCAAACTCGATCTTTGGTCGAATACCGTACCTGGCGATGGTTTGTTTCGTCGCACCGGGAACACGTTGGAAATGGCGCGGTTAACGCTCCGATCTTTGAGCGAGATATGGCCAGTCAAACTCACAACCACGATGACGCACCCCCACTGACGTCGAAGCATAGCGATGTCGTAACCGACGCCGCAGAGTCGCTTGACCTCACAGTTGGCGATAGCGTCTCGACCCGCTCTGTAACAATCAACAAGCCACAGGCCGAGTTGTTTGCGTTCTTCCGCGATTTCTCCAACCTGCCGAAATTCATGGAGAATATCGAACGCGTCGACGTCATCGACGCAACGCGGTCGCACTGGGTCGTCAAAGCCCCAGTTGGCGAGATTGTCGAATGGGACTCGACGATTACCGAAGAGTCGCCGCCGTCGTCGTTCGCCTGGACGTCCAAGGGAAACATCCCGAATAGCGGCCGGGTCGATTTCCGCGACGCCGGACCGCGCGGGACCATCGTCACCGCCATGATCGCCTATGACCCGCCGGGCGGAACGATCGGAAAGCTCATCGCCAAGCTGTTCCAGCGCGAACCCGCGCTCCAGGCGCGGCGCGATCTTCGCCGGTTGAAGCAGTTGATGGAGACCGGGGAGGTGTCGACCAACGCTCGCACCGCTGCCGCGCTCGCCAAAGAGAAGGAATAGATCGATGCGCGCACTGACTTGGCACGGCAAGCATGACGTTCGTGTCGATACTGTCGACGATCCCGAGATCCTCAACCCACGCGACGCGATCATCAAAGTTACATCGACCGCGATCTGCGGTTCCGATCTCCATTTGTACGACGGCTTTATTCCGACGATGCAGAAAGGCGACATTCTCGGCCATGAATTCATGGGTGAAGTCGTTGAGATCGGTTCGAAGAGCACGCTCAAGAAGGGTCAGCGCGTCGTCGTCCCGTTCACGATCGCGTGCGGCTCCTGCTACCACTGCGGCAAGAAGCAGTTCTCGGCGTGCGACAACGGTAACCCGGCTGACAATCAGGACATTGCCGAGACGCTTTACGGTCAGCCGATGTCGGGCCTTTTTGGCTACAGTCACATGACCGGCGGCTATGCGGGCGGACAGGCGGAATATGTCCGGGTGCCTTACTCGGACACCGGCCCGATCGTCATCCCCGACGGGATCGAGGACGACAAAGTGTTGTTCCTGTCCGACATTCTGCCGACCGGCTGGATGGCGGCGGAAAATGCCGACATCGAACCCGGCGACACCGTCGCCGTGTGGGGTTGCGGTCCGGTCGGGCTGTTTGCAATCCAGTCTGCCTTCTTGCTCGGGGCGCATCGCGTCATCGCGATCGATCACTTCCCGCACCGGCTCGAGCTCGCGAAGAAGTTTGGCGCGGAGACGATCAACTTCGAGGACAGCAAGGTGTCGGAGGCGCTGATCGAGATGACCGGCGGCATCGGCCCCGACGCGGTGATCGATGCGGTCGGGCTTGAGGCCCATGGCTTCTTCGTCGACAACGTCATCGACCAGATCAAGAAGACATTGCTGCTCGGGACCGACCGCGCGCATTCGATCCGCCAGGCGATCGTCGCGTGCCGCAAGGGTGGTCGGGTGTCGATGCCGGCGGTCTACGGCGGCTTCATCGACAAGTTCCCGCTCGGAGCCTTCATGGAGAAGGGGCTGACGCTCAAGACGGGGCAGACCCACGTCCAGCGTTACCTCCCGGCGCTGCTCACCGCGATCCTCGAAGAGAAGATCGATACGACGTTTCTGATCAGCCACCGGATGGCGCTCGAGGATGCGCCCAAGGGCTACAAGATGTTCCACGACAACCAGAACGAAGTCACCAAGGTCGTGCTCAAGCCCGGCATGGCCACAGCAGCTTAAGGAGTATCCGCATGTCCGATCGTAAATTCGCCGTCATCACCGGAGCATCGACCGGCATCGGTTTCGAACTTGCCGAACTCGCCGCGAAGAATAGCTATGACCTGTTGATCGTCGCTGACGAGGCGAAGATCGAGGAAGCGGCGACGCATATCCGTACGCACGGAGCCAATGTCGTCGCCCTTGAGGCCGATCTCGCGACGATCGAGGGCGTCGACAAGCTGCTCGCCGCAGTCACGGGTCCGATCGACCTGCTGTGTGCCAACGCGGGCCGCGGACTGGGTCATGGATTTCTCGACCAGAAGGTCGACGACTGGCGCCGCGTGATCGATACCAACATCACCGGCACGCTCTACCTGTTGCAGAATGTGTTGAGCGACATGGTCGCGCGTAACGACGGCAAGGTCCTGATCACCGGGTCGATTGCCGGCTTCATCCCGGGCGCGTTCCAGGCGGTCTATAACGGCAGCAAGGCATTCATCGACAGCTTTGCCGATGCGATCCGGAACGAGCTGAAGGAGAGCAAGGGCGTGAGCATCACGACCCTGATGCCGGGGCCGGTCGAGACCGAGTTCTTCGATCGCGCCGGCATGATGGACACCTCGGTGGGCGCATCCGACACCAAGAGCACCGCCGAAGATGTCGCCAAGGATGGTTGGGACGCAGTGATGGCGGGCGAGGCGCATATCGTGTCGGGCTGGAAGAACAAGATCCAGGCGGCGGTGGCGCATGTTACGCCGGCTGCGGTTCTTGCCGAACAGCACCGCAAGATGGCCGAGCCCGGCACTGCAGACAGCTAAGACGAACGTCTGAGAGGAAGCGGCGGCGGCATCTGGTCCGCCGCCGCTTCGCTATGACTGCACGGCGAGTTCGTCCTGAAGGCGCTAAGCAACAGCCTGCTTCCGCCCAAGAGCGATCAGCAGCGCGGCGGCAACCAGCGACCCGGCGCCGACGATCGCAATCGAGAGCGCGATGCTCGTTCCGGCGGCGATGAGGAACCCGCCGATCACCGGACCAAGAACCGCCCCGGCGCGGCCGATGCCGATCGCGAGGCCGGTGCCGGTGACCCGAAGCTCGGGGGGAAACGACCGGGCGAGCAGCGCGTAGAGGCCGACGATGCCGCTGTAGACGCAAACCCCGGCGAGGAATGCCATGCCCTGGAGCGCGGCTAATCCCGAGACGTGGCCGATAGGAAATGGAAGGCGACGAGCAAATTGAGATCAAAGCGGTCGAGGCGCATCCATCAATTCCATTTGTGATCAATCATCAAAACTAAAAACTCGACGAATATGCAAGCGTCTGCGAGTTCGCCGTTCGGCCCGGAAGAGGCCATGTGATTTGGGGAGACGATGGAAGTCGCCTTCGGCACCGCGCCGATCGTAACCGACAAGCCTTTGATGTACCAAGGGATGTCCGACCGCTTTTATGGCCCCACCGACCCGGTGCCGTTCATCGACGAGGCGGGAGGCATCGACTTCGAGGGCGAGTTCGGCGTTGTCGTCGATGCTGTGCCGATGGGGATTTCCGCCGCCGACGCGATGGCGCACATCAAGCTGATCGTCCAGATAAACGACTGGTCGCTGCGTGCGCTCGCGGTGCCCGAGATGCGGACCGGCTTCGGCTGGGTCCAGGCGAAGCCCGCATGCTCGATGGCGCCGTTCGCGGTGACCCCCGATGCGCTCGGCGAAGACTGGCGCGACGGTCGCGTCGGGCTCGACCTGACGATCGAATGGAACGGCAAACCCTTTGGCCGGGCCAACGGTCGTGAAATGGATTACGGCTTCCATGACCTCGTTGCACATGCGGCCGGGACACGCGACCTTGTCGCCGGCACGATCATCGGCTCGGGCACCGTCGCCAATAAAGGCTATGCCAAGGTCGGGTCGAGTTGCATCTCCGAGCGGCGCGCGATCGAGATGATCGCCGATGGTGCCGCGACCACCGGGTTCATGAAGTTCGGCGACCGCGTGCGGCTCGAAGCGAAGCTGCCCGACGCCTCGGCCCCGTTTGGAGCGATCGATCAAGTCGTGGTGCGCCGGTAAGCTGAGCCAACTCCATCGCAAGTGGCGTTCATCTGTCGAGTTTCACCCGCGCCGTAACCGACAGGCCCGGGCGCAGCAGACCGGCCCCAGGCTGGTTCGGATCGAAGCGGATGCGGACACCGACGCGTTGCACGATCTTGGTAAAATTGCCGGTGCCAGGTTCGAACGGCAAAAGCGCAAAGCTCGCACCCGACCCCGGAGCAAGGCTCTCCACCCGACCGTAGAGATGGGTGCCGGGCAGGGCATCGGCATCGATTGTGACCCGTTGGCCGGGGCGAATTTGCGCAGTCTGCGTCTCCTTGAAGTTGGCTGTGACATACAGATCGTGGAGCGGCACCAGCGTCAGAAGTCGCGTGCCGGGCTGGACATAATCGCCGACGCGGACCTGACGGTTGCCAACGGTGCCGTCGATGGGGGCAAGGATCGTCGCGTGCCGGCTGTCCTGCTGGGCCAGGTCGAGTGCCGCATCGGCTTGGGCTGCGCGGGCACGGGCGGTCTGCAACGCCGCCTCGAGACCGGCGCGCTTGGCGCGGGTCACTCCGGCGGTGGCGTCCGACACCGATAGCAACGCGCGGGCGCGAGCGGCATCCTGTTCGGCAGTCACGGCGGCGGCGGCATAGGTGTCGGCTTCGCGCCGGGCGACAGCCCCGCTCGCGACAAGGGCATCGAAGCGGCGGCGGTCGGCCCCGGCGCGGCTTGACTGCGCGTCGGCAGAGCGGATGGCGGTGCGGGCGGCGACGGTCTCCGACGATGCGAGGCGCTGCTCGGCGTCGAGGCTGATAATCGCGGCGCGGGCTGAGGCAACTCCGGCGGCGGCATCGGCAATCGCGGCGCGGGCCTGCGCCTCCTTTGCGGCAAACTCTTCGGGATCAATCCGGATGATCGGCTGGCCGGCGCAGACAGATTGGTTGTCGCGGACCAGTACTGCGGCGACGAGCCCGCGGACCTTGGGCGCGACCGACGTGGCGTCGGCAGCGACATAGGCGTCGTCGGTCGACTGGCTCGACGGTGCGGCGGTGATCCATAGCGCCCCGCCGGCGGCAATCGTGATCGCGACCACCGATGCCAATATCGTCCGGCGCGACGGGCGCGGCAGGCGCCGTCGCCGGGGCGTCGCCTCGATCGTCCCGCTCGTCGTCATCGCATCCATCGTCGGACCCTTGCGCCAATCATATGACGAGCATAATATGACGGCTGTCATCCTACAAGAGCCTGTGCTGAATGAGCGCGACAATCACCAGAGCGCCGCCCGCGGATCCGCTCGCGTTGCCGTTGTCGCGCAAGTATTTGATCTTCGGCATTCTCGCCTTTGGCCAGTTCATGGCGCTCCTCGACATCCAGATCGTCGCGGCGTCGCTCAACGGCATTCAGGCGGGCCTTTCGTCAGGGCCCGACGAGGTGAGCTGGGTCCAGACCGCCTATCTGATGGCCGAGCTGGTGATGATCCCGTTTTCGGCGTTCCTCGCGCAAGCGATGTCGACGCGCTGGCTGTTCGCGACATCGGCGGCATTGTTCACGCTCGCCAGCATCGCCTGCGGCTTCGCGTGGAATATCGAGTCGATGATCGTATTCCGCGCCGTTCAGGGGTTCGTCGGCGGCGCGATGGTGCCGAGCGTGTTCGCGGTCGGCTTCACCATCTTTGAGGGCAAGCAGCGCGCGCTGATCCCGGCGATCCTCGGCATGGTTTCCGTGCTCGCGCCGACCCTCGGGCCGACGGTGGGCGGGATCATCACCGACACGATCGGCTGGCGCTGGATCTTCTTCATCAACGTCGTGCCCGGCATCGCGGTGGCCGTGCTGACCGTCCTGATCGTCGACGTCGACCGCGGCGACCGGGCGATGTTCGGCCGGATCGACTGGTCGCATCTGATTGCTATGGCGGTGGCGCTCGCGGGACTCGAATATGTGCTCGAGGAGGGTCCGCGGAAGGACTGGTTCGGCGACCCCGTCATCCTGCTCGCTGCGTGGTTCTCGTTCGTTGCGTTCTGCCTGTTCGTCGAGCGCTCGCTCTATTCGAAGAACCCGATCGTGCGGATCTCACCGTTCCGCAACCGGACCTTCGCGTTCGCCTGCGTCTTCAACCTCGTCATCGGGTTCGGCATCTATTCGTCGACCTATCTCGTGCCGGTGTTCCTCGGCCGAGTCCGCGATTTCAACAGCCTGCAGATCGGTACTACCGTGTTCGTCGTCGGCTGTGGCCAGTTGGTCAGCACAATCTTCGCCGCTTGGGCGTCGAACAATATCGACCGCCGCATCGTCATCGCCATCGGGCTGTCGGGCTTCGCGTTCAGCCTGTGGCTGACCTCGCATCTCGGATCGGACTGGGGCTTTGACGAACTGCTTGTGCCGCAGCTTGTGCGCGGGCTGTTCGTCATGCTGTGCATCGTGCCGAGCGTGAACATGGCGCTCTCGGCGTTCCAGGGGCCCGAGCTGCGCTCGGCATCCGGGCTGTTCAACCTGATGCGTAACCTTGGCGGCGCGATCGGCATCGCCACCGTCAACACCTGGCTCGGCGACAACACGCGGATTCAGGCGCTGCGCTTCGGCGAGGCGCTCGCCGCGAATAGTCGCGGCGCGCAGGAGACGGTCGCCGCGTTGGCGCAGCGCCTATCGGCGGTAACTCCCGATGCCGCCCACGCTCTCCAGCTGGCACAAGCGAGCTTCGCCCGGACCGTTGCGCGCGAGGCGCTGACGACCGCGTTCGACGACGTCTTCCGCGTCATGGCGTGGATGTTCGTCGCGGCACTGGTGATGGTGCCGTTCTGCAAGGTGCCGAAGAACGCCGCGCCGGTCTCCCCCGCCGATGCCCATTAGGAGCCGACCGATGCGCCCGATCCTGCTTCTCGCCGCCACTGCTCTCTCGGGCTGTGCTGTCGGCCCGAACTACACGCCGCCACGGGTGGCGCTGACTCCTGCGTTCATCGGGGCAACGCAGATCGCAACAACGGCGGACGCGGACTGGTGGCGCGGCTTTGGCGATCCGTTGCTGGTGAGCCTGATCGAGCGGGCTGTTTCGGGCAACACCGACCTCGCTCAAGCGCGGGCGCGGATCGACGAGTCACGCGCCTTGTCTCGCGCGGCAGGCGCGGCGCTTCTGCCGAGCTTCGATGCCAACGGCGGCGTGACCACGCTCAGCCAATCGCTCGAAACGCCGGTCGGCCGCGTTACCACCGCGCTCGGCGTCGCTCGGAGCTATACCGAATACGATGCTGGCGCACGCGCGTCGTGGGAGATCGATGTGTTCGGCGGCCTTCGGCGCGGGCGTGAGGCGGCGCGCGCAGATCTCGATGCTGCCGTCGCCAGTACCGGCGCGGTTGGCGTCGCCGTCGCGGCCGAGACCGCCAACGCTTATCTGACGCTGCGCGAGCTCCAGTCTCGGCTCGCGGTCGCAGACAAGCAGATAAGCAACGAGGCTTTGCTCGTCGATCTCGTCCGCCAACGCTTCGACCAGGGCATCGCCGCCGAGCGCGAACTCAACCGCGCCAGCGCCGCGCTCGATGGGGTACGCGCCAGCGCTGCGCCGCTGCGTGCGGGGATCGCGGCGCAGCTCAATCGCATCGACGTGCTCGTCGGCGAGCAGCCGGGCAGTAACCGCGCCGCCCTCGCAGTCGCCGCCGCGATCCCCGCGGCACCAGTCCCCGCGGGCAGCGCCGCTCCTGCCGACCTGTTGCGGCGTCGTCCCGATGTCGTCGCAGCCGAGCGGCGTTTAGCGGCGAGCACGGCGCGCATCGGTGTGGCGGTCGCGGAATACTACCCGCATGTCTCGTTGTCGGGCGTGCTCGGCGTCGCCAGCCTCGGCACGTCAACGTTGTTCAGCGGCAATGCACTGCAAGCATCGGTCGGGGCAGGGCTCCGCTGGCGGTTGTTCGATTTCGGCCGCGTCGATGCCGAAGTCGCCCAAGCGCGTGGCGGCACGGCCGAGGCGCTGGCTGCATGGCGTGGCTCGGTCCTCCACGCCGCAGAGGATGTCGAGACCGCGCTCAGCCGCCTGTCCGAGGCGCGTGTCGAACGCGCCATCCTCGAGCGGCAAGTCGCCACGTTGACCACCGCCCGAACGCAGTCACAGGACGCTTACCGGGGCGGCGTCGTCGGCCTGATCGACGTCACCGATGCCGACCGCGAGTTGCTCGGCGCTGCCGACCGGTTGGCGAGGGTGAGGGGGGACGAAGCGCGCGCCGCGGTTGCAGCGTACCGCGCGCTCGGCGGCGGCTGGCGCGCCGATCCTGCTCCGGCCTTGGCAGCGGCTGCGGCAGGGGCGATGTAACGAGGATGCGATACGACAGCGAGCATAAGGCGCAGACGCGCGAGCGAGTCCTCAAGGAGGCCGCCGCGGTGATCCGCAGCGAAGGTGTCGACCGCCTCGGCGTCGCGCAAGTCATGGCACGCGCCGGCCTGACCCATGGTGGTTTTTACGCGCACTTCGCGTCGAAGGACGACCTCGTGACCCAGGCGATCGAATACATGTTCGAGGACCGCTACGCCGCATTCTTCGCCAATCTTGCCGACGCCGATCCGCGGGTCTCGCTCACGCGCTTCGTCGATCGTTATCTGTCGATGCGCCACCGCAATGCCCCTAAAGGCGGCTGCCCGTTGCCGGTGCTCGCCGGTCAGGTGCCGCAATTGCCGGAAGCTGCGCGCGCACGGTTCAGGCTCGCACTCAGTCGGCTGAACGGCGGCGTCGCATCATTGCTCGAGCGTATGGGTGTGTCCGATGTCGAGCTCATCGCCGCTGCGGTAATTTCCGAGATGGTCGGCGCGGTCGCGATCGCGCGGGTCGAACCGGACGATGTCAAGGCAGAGCAATTGCTTGGCGCAGTGCGCGCTTCGGTAGCGACACGTCTCGGATTAGCGGCCTCGAGCTGAGCCGGCGCAGTCTGCGCGAGCAACCCGATCTTACTTTTGGTTGAGATGCGCTCCGATCAGCATCTCGGCCGTCTCGACGAGGGTGGAGGAGGGGCCCTGCGATCCCGACGTGTGGCGGCTACTGCTCGCACCTTCGATCAGCAGCATCAGACCGTCAGCAAGCCCGTCAGGGTTTTTCAACGAAAGGCGCCGGGTCAGATCACCGAGCCGCTTGCGCGTCGCTGCCTTGCAGTCGTCGGTAATCATTCGCGCCGGATGTGCCGAGTCTGGAAACTCGACCGCGGCGTTGGTCGCCGCACAGCCGCGATAGTCGGGCGCGGCGATCTCGTCGGCAAAGTCGGCCATATGCGCACGCAGCTCGGCGAGCGGCTCGTCGGCATAGCGCGTCGCAATCGCGTCCCAACGCGCGTTGCCGTCCTCTATCTGCCGCTGGAGGCAAACCACGATCAGGTCGTCCTTCGACGCGTAGCTACGGTACAGCGTAGGCTTGGTAACCCCGGTCTCGTTAACGATCTCGTCGATGCCGACCGCGCGAATACCACGCGTATAGAAGAGGTTGGTCGCCGTTTCGCACAGCCGGTCGGCTGCCGATCGGCGCGTCGACGGCACCGCTGACTCCGAACCGGCTTTTTGCACTGACACTTTTCTTTGCCTTCCGTTGCGCCTCATTCCCCAACAAGCGCTTGATCTCAATGTAACCGACCGGTACGTAACGTCAAGCACGTACCGGTCAGTCACTTTTCAGGCCGGAACCTAGCGCGAGGACGATGAACATGGCCTTTCTGGAATTTGACGATAACGGCGTGGCGACGAATTTTGTTGCCAGCAACATTGCCCCGCCGATCGCAGTGTCGGCCTTTTCGCAGCTCGAATGGACCGTCGTGAGCCTCGCCAAGCGCGATCGGCTTTACCCCGTCACGCGTCCGCCGATCATCGAGAGGCTGCTGACGATGCTCGTCGGCGAAGCCCGCGAACCCAGCCTCGCCAATCCGCGGCTTGAAACGCTGCGCCGCACGGTACTGGCGATCCGCCGCTGGGGTCGCGGGGTTCCCGGCGACATCGCCGCCGCGTTCGACGCCGCCGGCTTTAACCGCAGGCAACTCGAGGTCCTCATCGATGTGATCTACGCCGACCGGGCGGAGCGCCTCGCATGAAGATGGCCGCTCAATCCGACTTCGCGCGGGCAATCGATATCGTCAGGCACCGGCACCGACGAACCGCAATTGGCGTCGCCCTCGCCTCGGTCGCGCTGATCGGCCTCGGCGCGTCGAAACTTATCGCGCATGATCCCGTGGTTGCAGCAGCCCCGCCGCCGCCTGCGGTGACGGTCGCGCTGCCGGTGACCCGGCAGGTCGACGAGTGGGATGACTACATCGGCCGGTTCGCGCCGAGTAAATCGGTCGAGATCCGCCCTCGCGTTTCGGGCGCGTTGACCGGCATCTTCTTCAGGGACGGCGAAATCGTTAAGCAGGGCCAGCTCTTGTTTCGCATCGACCCTCGCCCATTCGCCGCCGCGCTCGCCGAGGCCCGCGCCAAGGAAGCCAGCGCGCGATCGTCGGTCCAGCTGGCCAAGAGCGCGCTCGCCCGCGCCACCCGCCTGATCGCCGACGACGCCGTTTCCGCCGAGGAGATCGACACGCTCCGCGCCAACCTCCGCGCCGCCGAGGCCGCCGTCGGCGCAACGCAGGCGCAGGTCACCGCCCGCGCGCTCGACGTCGAGTTCACCGAGGTCCGCTCACCGATCACCGGCCGCATCTCCGACCGCCGCGCCGACATCGGCAATTTGGTCGCGGGCGGCGAGGCGTCGAGCGCGACTCTGCTCACGACGGTCTATGCCCTCGACCCGATCTACTTCAGCTTCGACGGGTCGGAAGCGCTGTACCTCAAGGCGCGCCGTGACGGCGACGCTGCGAAAGACCGCGTCGAAATCCAGTTGCAGGACGAGAGCGGCTACCGCTGGAAGGGCCGCATCGACTTCAGCGACAACCGCCTCGACCCCGGTGCCGGCACGATCCGCGGCCGCGCGATCGTCGCCAACCCGGGCTATTTCCTCACCCCGGGCATGTTCGGCAACATGCGCCTCGCGAGCGGCGCGACCCGCGCGGCGCTGCTGGTCCCCGACACCGCGATCGGTACCGACCAGGCGCGCAAGGTCGTCCAGATCGTCGGCCCGGACAACATCGTGTCGACCCGCGCCGTCGTCCTCGGGCCGGTCATCGACGGGCTGCGGATCGTGCGCAGCGGATTGAAGCCCGGTGACCGGGTCATCGTCGAGGGGATGCAGAACGCCACCCCCGGCTCGCCGGTGACGCCGCGCACCGCGACCGCAGTCGCGATCGCCAGCGCCGCGCCCGTCCAGACCCCCGACTCCGCCGCCCCGATCGCAGCGCAGGCGACCTTCTCAGCGACGCGCTAGCCTCCGGCTGCCAGGACCCGATCACATGAACTTCTCGCGCTTCTTCATCACCCGGCCGATCTTTGCCGCGGTGCTGGCCATCGTCATCGTCATCGTCGGGCTGGCAGCGTATTTCCGGCTGCCGATCTCGCAATATCCCGACATCGTCCCGCCGACGGTGACGGTCTCGGCGAACTACCCCGGAGCGACCGCCGAGGTCGTCGCCGACACCGTCGCCGCGCCGATCGAGCAGGAGATCAACGGCGTCGACAACATGCTGTACCAGTCGTCGCAGTCGACCGGCGACGGCCGGCTGGTTATCACCGTGACCTTCAAGATCGGCACCAACCTCGACGCCGCGCAGGTCCTCGTCCAGAACCGCGTCGCCATCGCCGAG
Source organism: Polymorphobacter sp. PAMC 29334 (assembly GCF_019431245.1). Taxonomy (NCBI): domain Bacteria; kingdom Pseudomonadati; phylum Pseudomonadota; class Alphaproteobacteria; order Sphingomonadales; family Sphingosinicellaceae; genus Polymorphobacter; species Polymorphobacter sp. PAMC 29334. The sequence continues at coordinate 2,164,441 of NZ_CP080243.1, forward strand.
CCGCGCCTGCCCGAGGACGTCCGCCGCCTCGGCATCGTCACGCAGAAGACCTCGCCCGACTTCCTGATGGTCATCAACCTGATCTCGCCCGACAAGTCATTGGATCGCAGCTACGTCTCCAACTATGCGCTGACGCAGGTCCGCGACCGGCTGGCGCGCGTCGACGGGGTCGGCGACGTCCGGCTGTTCGGCGCGCGCGATTACGGCATGCGGGTATGGATCAACCCCGGCAAGGCGGCCTCGCTCGACCTCACCGCTGGCGAAATCGTCGCTGCTCTTCGCGCCCAGAACGTTCAGGTTTCGGCCGGTACGCTCGGCCAGCCGCCGTACGACCGCGGCAACGCGTTCCAGCTCAACGTCGAGACGCAGGGCCGCCTGACCGACCCGGCGCAGTTCGCCAACATCGTCATCCGCACCGACGCCAGCGGCCGCCAGACGCGCGTGTCGGACGTCGCCCGGGTCGAGCTCGGCGCGCAGGACTACGGCACGAACACCTATTTGAGCGGGCAGGAGTCGCTGATCATCGCGGTCTTCCAGCGCCCCGGCTCGAACGCGCTCGCCGCCGCCGACGGGATCAACGCCGAGCTGAAGACGATGTCGGCACGCTTCCCTAAGGGCCTCGAATACCGCGTGATCTACAACCCGACGGCGTTCATCAGCCAGTCGATCGACGCGGTGAAGCACACCCTGCTCGAGGCGATCTTCCTCGTCGTCCTCGTCATCCTCGTCTTCCTCCAAAGCTGGCGCGCCGCGATTATCCCGATCGTCGCGATCCCGGTGTCGCTGATCGGCAGCTTCACGATGCTGTCGGTGCTCGGCTACAGCCTCAACAACCTGTCGCTGTTTGGCTTGGTACTCGCGATCGGCATCGTCGTCGACGACGCGATCGTCGTCGTCGAGAACGTCGAGCGCAACCTCGAGCGCGGGCTGTCTCCGCTCGAGGCCGCCCGCACCTCGATGGACGAAGTCTCGGTCGCGCTCGTCGCCATCGTCCTCGTGCTGTGCGCGGTGTTCGTGCCGACGGTGTTCCTCACCGGCATCTCGGGCGAGTTCTACCGCCAGTTCGCGGTCACCATCACCACCGCAACGGTCATTTCGCTGTTGCTCTCGCTGACCCTGTCACCCGCGCTCGCGGCGCTGCTGCTGCGCGGCAAGCACGCCGACGCCTCGGGCCTCCACGGCTGGCGGCGGATCGGCCACAACGCCGGTGCTGCCTTCAACCGTGGCTTCGACAAGCTCAGCGACGGCTATGCGGCGATGACCCGCGCCCTCGTCCAGCGCCCGGTGTCGATGTTCGTCGCCTATGCGACGCTGATCGCGCTGACCGTCGGGGCGTTCACCTCCACCCCGACCGGCTTCATCCCGGCGCAGGACCAGGGCTATTTCCTGATGATCGTCCAATTGCCGCCGGGCGCGTCGCTCGCGCGGACCGACGCCGTCCTGCGCAAGGTCGCCGCGCGGATCATCCCGTTGAAGGGCGTCCTCGGCTCGGTCATGCTCGCGGGCTTCGACGGTCCGTCGCAGACCTCGGCACCGAACTCCGCCGCCGCGTACATCCCGCTCAAGTCGTTCGAGGAGCGCGCCAGGCTCGGCGTCACCCTCCAGAGCATCATGGCGGAAGCACAGGCCAAGATCGCCGACATCGACGAAGCGCGGCTGCTCGTCGTCCCGCCGCCGCTGATCCAGGGGATCGGCTCGGCGGGCGGCTATCGGATCATGGTCGAGGACCACGGCGGCCACGGCTATGCCGCGCTCGGCAAGGTCTCGTTCGGGCTGATCGGCAAGGCCAACGCCTCCAAGGGGCTCGCGCAGGTCTACAGCTTCTTCGACACCGGCACGCCGAGCGTCTTCGCCGACATCAACCGCGCCAAGGCCGACCTGCTCGGCGTTCCCCCGGCGCGGGTGTTCGAGGCGCTCCAGGTCTATCTCGGCTCGGCGTTCGTCAACGACTTCAACCTGCTCGGGCGGACGTACCGCGTCACCGCGCAGGCCGACGCGCCGTTCCGCAACACCGTCGCTGACATCGCCAACCTAAAAACCCGCTCGAACTCGGGCGCGATGGTCCCGCTCGGCGCGGTCGCCAACTTCCACGACAAGACCGGGCCGTACCGCGTCACGCGCTACAATCTGTTCCCCGCGGTCGAGGTCGACGGCGACACCGCCCCGGGATTCTCGTCGGGCCAGTCGCTCGCCGCGATGGAGCACCTTGCCGCGACGACGCTGCCTGCCGACTATACGACATCGTGGACCGGCATCGCCTTCCAGCAGAAGGCCGCCGGGTCGACCGCCGCGCTCGTCTTCGGCCTCGCGGTGGTGTTCGTCTTCCTCGTGCTGGCGGCGCAGTACGAGAGCCTGACGCTGCCGCTGGCGATCATCCTGATCGTGCCGATGTGCCTGTTGGCGGCGATGGTCGGGGTCAATCTGCGGGGGATGGACAACAACGTCCTGACCCAGATCGGCTTCGTCGTGCTGATCGCGCTCGCCGCCAAGAACGCGATCCTGATCGTCGAGTTCGCCCGGCAGGCGGAGGAGATCGACGGCCTGACCCCGGTCGAGGCCGCCGTCCGTGCCGCCCGCGACCGGCTCCGCCCGATCCTGATGACGTCGTTCGCCTTCATCCTCGGCGCGCTGCCGCTGGTGCTCGCGACCGGGGCCGGAGCCGAGTTGCGGCAGGCGCTGGGCACCGCGGTGTTCTTCGGGATGATCGGCGTCACCGGCTTCGGGTTGGTGTTCACCCCGACCTTCTACGTCGTCTGCCGCGCGCTGTCGGGCTGGCGTCCCAGCCCGCGCCCGACCGAGACCGCCGCGCTCCAGCCGGCCGAATAGGACCATGACGATGCATCGTGCCCTTAGTCTTACGCTCCTGCTCGCGCTCGCCGCGTGCAAGGTCGGCCCGACCTACGTCCACCCGGAAGCGATATCGAGCGCCGCGCCGCCATTCCTCGGCAGCGCCACGCCCGCGGTTTCGAGCACCGACGCGCCGGACGGCGACTGGTGGCGGCTGTATCAGGACCCGGTCCTCGACGGCCTCGTCGCCGACGCGCTGCGGGCGAACAAGGACATCGCCGTCGCCATCGCGAACCTCGACAAGGCGCGATCGGCGCTGCGCGCGGTTCGCGGCGACCGCTTCCCGACCGCCAGCCTCGACGTCCAGGGCGGCTACCAGCGCCTCCCCCTCAGCCAGACCTTGCCGGGTACGAGCCGCAGCGGCAGCACCGTCGATGGCGGCTTCACCGTCGCCTATGACGTCGACCTGTTCGGGCGCATCGCGCGCGGCGTCGAAGCGGCGCGCGGCGATGTCGCTGCCGCCGATGCCGACCGCGACGCCGTCCGCGTCGCCATCGTCGCCGAAACCGCGCGCGCCTATGCCGACCTCGGCTCGCTCGCCGAGCGCATCCGGGTCGCCAAGCGCACCGTCGAGCTTGTCGACCAGAGCGTCCAGCTCACCGCCAAGCGCTACGAGGCCGGGCGCGCGACCCGCCTCGACACCTCGCGCGCGGCCACTCTCCGCGACCAGGTCCGCGCCACCGTGCCGCCCTTGGAAGCCGAGCGCGAGGCGGCGCTGTTCAGCCTCGCGACGCTGACCGGGCGCACCCCGCGCGACCTGCCCGCGACAATCGGCACGACCGCCGCCGTCCTGCACCTCGACCGCCCGCTCCCCGTCGGCGACGGCCGCGCCCTGCTCGCGCGCCGCCCCGACGTCCGCGCCGCCGAGCGCCGCCTCGCTGCCCAGACCGCGCGCATCGGCGTCGCCACCGCCGACCTCTACCCGACGATTTCGCTCGGCGGCTCGGCCGGGTCGACCAGCACCGGGCTCGGCAACGCGCTGACCGGCAGCGCCTTCCGCTTCTTCACCGGCGGGCTGCTGTCGTGGAACTTCCTCAACCAGGAGGCCGCCCGCGCGCGCATCGCCGGCGCCCGCGCCGACACTGCGGGTGCACTCGCGACCTTCGACAAGACCGTGCTGCAGGCGTTGCAGGAGACCGAGACCGCGCTGTCGGCATTCACCCACGAGCTCGACCGGCGGCAGGCGCTCGCCGATGCGCGGACCGAGGCGGCGACCGCGGTTCGCATCGTCCGCGCCCAGCTCCGCGAAGGCCGCGTCGACTCGCTCAGCCTGATTGATGCCGAGCGCACCTTCTCCGACACCGAGGCGGCACTGGCCGCGTCCGACGCCCGCGTCGTTACCGCGCAGGTCGACCTGTTCCGCGCGCTCGGCGGGGGCTGGCAGCAGGATGCCCATACGCGTGTGACGCGAGGCGAAGTCTCGGATCGCGTCGGATCATGACGCACTCGCAGTACATTCGCTCTCCGTAATTTCGTAGTCAGCCTTGCTCATCCGTTTCGTAATCTAACGGGAAGAAGGAATTTGTGGCTTAGACCGCTGAACGCGCGGTGGCGTGACCCACGAGTAACCCAAATCGGCTGGACTTCGAACGTTACAGGCACCGCGTAATTCGCTCGCGGCAGATGCATGCGCAGGATAATTCCATGGTACAAGTTTCGAAGGTTCTGAGCTGGCCGGTTGTCGCTCTGCTCGCCGTGACATGCACCGGGACGCTGTCAGCCGAAACGAAACTTGGCGACCCCAGTTTCCAGAGCGTCGGGGACGATCGAAGCGCGATCCAGACCCTGCTCGACACCTATACCAAGGCGGTGAGCACGAAAGACCAGACGCTGTTCGAGACACTGCTGCTCAATAAAGCGATACCCTTCTCCGATGCGGACAGCGCAGTGCGGCGTGGCTCAGTCGAGGGCGGTACGCACAATTACGAAGCGTTCCGAAAGGGCGTGTTCGAAGGCGCCCCGTTCCGGCAGGCGTTCAAGGACGTCAAGATTTTGCAAGACGGCAAGCTGGCGCAGGTCTCGCTGGTCTTCGTCAATACCGACGCAGCCGGGAGTTCATCGGGCTGGAAGACGCTGCAGTTGCTCAAGGTCGGAGGCCGATGGAAGATCGCCAGCGAATTTATACGTGATCTTGACCGCGCGCCGCTAACAGCTGCGAATGGGGGAGGGGCTTGAGCGCATCGCGGCGCTCGTTTCTCCCATCACTGCTGTGGTAATTGGGATCGCGGCGCGATGGCCGCTTACTTGCGATGCTGCGCGGTTTCTGTGCTCCACGAGTCGCGTTCCGCCTTTGCCGTCCCGTCAGCGGCAAAGTCCATCAGATCGTTGCTGGCGCGCGCATAGCTTGGCCACTTCGGCAGACCAGCACCGTTCGGGTTGCCGGTTTTGGCGAAATTGACAAGATAGCTGCTGATCGTCCGGCCCATGGCAACGTCCTTCGGCGTGGTTTTGTCGCCGTATTTGATTGCGGTGGTGTCGAAGAAAAACGGGATATCGGTGGCATGCTGCGCGCCTGGCTGGCCGACTGACTCGGCGACGTAGGAGAAGCGATACTCCCAGACCGGGACCCCTTTGTCCGCGAGCACAGCGGCGGCGTCGCGAGCACCGGCAATCATGAAGCCGTCCTTGCCGCCCATGTCGGCGCTCGTGGCGCCGATCACCATCGGGATTTTGGCAAAACGACCGGCGGCGTAAGCCACGCCGTTGTCGGTGATCACCGTGCCGTCGATGACCGGGCCGCTGAAGGTCGGCGGGCCGGGCTGGGGACGGAACAACTGCATTATGCTGAGCCCATCGGTCACCTGCTCGGCGGTCAGCGCGCGCAGGGCGTCGAGCGCGTTGCCTGCGGTGGGATCGATGTTTTGCGACTTTGCGAAGTCGATGCCGATCTGCTCGGCGGAGGCGAGCGTCTTGGCCAGATCGGAGCGACCGTTGCCGCCCGACATGATCACCGCCTTCTGGAACAGGCCGGTCGCGAGCGGCGAAGTCACGAGCGCATGGATCGACATGCCCCCGGCACTCTCGCCGACGATCGTCACGTTTGCCGGGTCGCCGCCGAAGGCCGCGATGTTGCGCCGGACCCAGTCGAGCGCCGCGATCTGGTCCATGGTCCCGTAATTCGCGAGGCGTCCGTGGTCGGGGTCGGCCTTGGTCAGCTGCGGCAAGGCAAAGGTGCCGAAGCGCCCGACGCGGTAGTTAAAGCTCATGAACAACACGCCCTGCATGGCGATATTGGCCCCGGCATAGGTCGGCGGCGACGCTCCGCCGTTGACGAAGCCGCCGCCGTAGATCCAGACCATTACCGGCAGCTTGCCGGTGGCCGCGGCGGGCCTCCAGACGTTCGCGTACAGGCAATCCTCCGCCGGCCGCGTACCGAGGGGCGCGGCGTCGCTGGGGAACGGCAGCTGCATGCAGTCGTGCGCATAGGCGGTCGCATCGTGCACGCCGCGCCACGCTTTAACAGGCTGTGGAGCACGCCACCGCAGGGCCCCGATCGGAGGCGCGGCGAACGGAATGCCTTTCCAGCTAGCGATCCCGTCGGCTATCGCGCCGCGCACACTTCCGCTGTCGGTCGTTGCAACAGCAGCGTCGCTAGTCTGGGCGGTGAGCACCGCCGGAGAGGCGATCGCGAGCGCCGACATCAGGACGATGAGGCCTTGTGATTTCATGTCCGACGTCTCCGGAATAACGCGCGAGGATAGCGACGCGACACAGTACCATTCTCGATCTGAGAAGTTGCTGCAAATCCCACGTGTCAGGGCGAACGCAGGCGCCGACCCGCGCCACATTGCCTTCTCGATATCGCTGCCGAAAAAGTCGCAAGGCGAGCAAAAGCGTGGCCAAAAGATTGTCGCGTCGATCGATCGGCGCTTCACTGTGAAGGTCCAACAATGGCGGTCGGCGCGTCGTCATCCGATCGCGGGACGTGTTGTCGCCGCGCACCATCCACGTCAAAGGCACCAGCATGACCGAGATCGTAACCAGCCTGATCGACGGCGTGGCAGTCGGTGGCACAGATGGGACGCTTTTGCCGGCGCTCAATCCGACTACAGAAGAACTGCTTTGCCAGTTACGCGAGGCTGACGCGGACGAGGTCGGGCAGGCGGCCGATGCGGCGCGCGCGGCGTTCGCGGGCTGGGCCGGGCTCGCGACCGACCGGCGCAACGACGTGCTGTACGCGATCCACGACACACTGCTCGTGCATGCCGATGAACTGGCGACGCTCGAGGCGCGCACCACCGGGCTGACCCTCACGAGCGTGCGCGGGCATGTCGCGCGGGCGGCGGCCAGTTTCCGCTCGTTCGCCGAGATCGCGAGCGGGCTCGCCGGCGAAACCTATTCGCAGAACGCCGACTACCTGACCTATGTGACGCGCGAGCCCAAGGGTGTCGCCGCGCTGATCGCACCGTGGAACGCGCCGCTCGCGCTCGCGTCGATGCGCGTCGCGACCTGCATCGCGTTCGGCAACACCTGCGTGCTCAAGCCCTCTGAATACACGCCGCAGTCGGTCTGCCGGATGGTCGAGCTGATGCACGAGGCGGGACTGCCGAAGGGTGTGGTCAACGTCATCAACGGGCGCGGGCACATCACCGGCGAGGCGCTGATCGCGCACAAGCAGATCGACATGGTCGGCTTCACCGGCGGCAGCGAGACCGGCCGCGCGATCATGGCGACCGCTGCGCGCAACCTGACGCCGACGATCCTCGAACTCGGCGGCAAGTCGGCGGCGATCATCGCGGGCGACGCCGACATCGAACGCGCCATCGATGGCGCGCTGCTCGGCATCTACAGCAGCAACGGGCAGCAATGCCTCGGCGGTTCGCGCATCCTCGTCCATCGGTCGATCGCCGACCAGTTCATCGCGCGTTTCGTCGAGCGAACGAAAGCCATCCGTATCGGCGACCCGCTCGCCGCGACGACCGAGATGGGGCCGATCCTGTTCGAGCGGCACCGCGACCGCATCCTGTCGTACATCGACATCGCCACGGCCGAAGGGGCTGAACTGCTGACGGGCGGCGGGCGGCCAGCCGGGCTCGAGCGCGGCTTCTTCGTCGAACCGATCGCGGTGCTGGCCAAGTCGAACGCGACGCGGGTGTGTCAGGAGGAGATCTTCGGGCCGTTCGCGACGATCCTGATTTTCGACGAGATCGACGAGGCGATCACGATCGCCAACGCGTCCGACTTCGGGCTCGTCGCCTATGTCTGGACGACGAGCCTCGCGACGGCGATGCGGTGCAGCCGGACCATCCGCGCCGGCACGATCTGGATCAACACGCCGATGATGCGCGAGCTGCGCGCACCGTTCGGCGGCTACAAGGCATCGGGCATCGGTCGCGACGGCGCGACAAGCAGCGCCGATTTCTTCACCGAGCTCAAGACGACGAGCATCCCGGTCGGCGATATAGCTATGGCGCGAATGGGACTCGCCTAGTTCGCCAACCCTTGCCGGACTTGTGTCCAGCAGGGGTGATGCACCTCAATAGTGATAGTTGATCGACACCTTGAAGGTGCGCGGGTCGCCGGGGCTGCGGATGCCGTAAGCGCCGAGAACGTTGCCGTAGACGAGGTAGCGCTGGTCGAGCAGGTTCGCGAGTGAGAGGCGCAGATTGAGCCGCGTGTTGGCCGGCGCAATCCCGATGTACGCGTTTACGAGGCTGTACGACGGCATCAGCGTGATCGGTGCATCGTTCGCGGCGAGATACTTCGAGTCCATGAACGAGTAGTCGGCACCGAGTTCGATCTTGCCGACCTCGATCGGGATCGCACCGGTGAAGCCGGCCGCCGCCTGCAGGTGGGGCACGTTCGGGATATAACGCGCACCCGAGGTCGCCGCCGCCGACGCCGGGTTGAGCGACAGATATTTGTCGTCGTTGTACGAGGCGTTGGCGAACAGCGTCAGACCCTCGACCGGGGTCAGCGAGAACTCACCTTCGACACCCTGCACCCGCGCAGTGCCCGCATTCTGCGTCAGCGACGATCCGGCGACGACGACGTTGGTCTGGATGTTCGAAAAGTCGTTGCGGAACAGCGCGAGGTTGAAGCGGCCCTTGCGGTCGAGGAACTGCGTCTTGAGACCGGCCTCATACGCCCAGACCGTCTGCGGATCGAAGCCGGTCCGGTACGACGCGGCGTTGACCACCGCGAGATAGTTGAACCCGCCCGCCTGAAACCCGCGCGACGCGCTGGCGTAAGCGAGGATCGTCGGCGTGACCTGATAATTGATGCCGAACTTCGGCGTCCACGCCTTCGCCGGCCGCTTTGCATTGATCTGCGCATAGGTCGTCGCGGTGAGCCCGGCCTGCGTCTGGCCGAGCACGGACTTGGTCTCGTCGGTGTAGCGCACGCCGCCGACGATCGAGAGCTGGTCGGTCAATTTGTAGGTCAACTGGCCGAATGCGGCATAGCTGTCGGTCGTCATGTGCACGAGCTGGGGCAGGGTGTTGTAGATCGACAGCAGCAGGTCCTGGCGGCTCTGCTCGCCCTTCTCGTGGAAGTAATAAAGGCCGCCGATATAATCGAGCTTGCCGCCGAACGCGTCGCCGACGATCTGCAGTTCTTCCGAGATCTGCGTCTGCGACGAGTGCGAGGTCAGTCGGTCGAAGCCGAGCAAATAGTTGCCCGGGCCGTTGGTCGGGCGGCCCGCCGTCGTGTCGGCGAGAATGTCCTGGCTGCCGCCGATGACCCCGGTGATCGACTTGATCTTGGCGTTGTCGGTCAGCGCATAACCGAGCGTGACGCTGCCGCCATAGGTGGTCGAGCCGCCATAGCCCTTGATCGGGCTGAGATAATCGTACGGGTTGCTGGTTGCGGGCTGGAGCGTCACCGGGCTGGTGGCGAGGCCGATCGACCCATCATTGCGGGCGTGGGTGTAGAAGCCCGACGCGTAGAGTTCGAAGGGCTCGGTGCCGATGTAGTTGATCGCCGCGCGCCCGCCATATTCCTCACGGTCGCCGTAATGCCGGTCGTTGAGCGCCGGCGCGTTGGAGAAGCCGTCGCGGCGGTAGTAATTACCGCCGACCAGCGCCGCCCAATTGTCGGAAAGCGGTGTCGAGATGGTGCCCTTGAGGCGGACCATGTCATATTCGCCCGCCTCGGCGTCGAAGCTGCCGAACGGCGTCGCGCTGGGCTTCTTGGTGATGTACTTGATCGCGCCGACGAGCGTGTTGCGGCCATAAAGCGTGCCTTGCGGCCCGCGCAGCACTTCGATCCGCTCGAGATCGGCGAGATCGACGTTGGCCCCGGTCAGCCGCGAGAAATACAGGTCGTCGACATACAGGCCGACCGCGGACTCGTAGCCGACCCACGTGCCCGCGTTCTGCCCGGCGCCGCGCATGAAGATCGTCAGCGTGGTCGGGTCGACGGTGCCCTGCGCGACGCTGAGGCTCGGCACGAAGCGCTGCAGGTCGGCGGTGCGATTGATCTGCAGGTCCTTGAGCGCGGTCGTCGGGAAGGCGCTGACCGAGATCGGGGTCTTTTGCAGCGAGCCCGACCGGCGCTCGGCGGTGACGATGATGTCGCCTTCGGGGACGGTCGCATCGGCGATCATGGTCGGGGCGTCGGCGGCACGAACTGCGGCCGGTGCGTCCTGCGCCGACGCGGCAATGGGGCAGATGATAGCCGCCGTCGCGAGCAGGCCGAATAAAACGCGCATATGAAACTCCTTTGACATTGGCCTCCCCCGCGTCCCGTCAGACGGGACGCCAGCTCACGTCTTTTTTGCGATGTCTTCGAACAGGATCATGCCGAGCAGCGGATCGACCTTGCGCACCGCGCCGCCCATCGGATCGACCTGAACGTCGATCAGCGTCGGTCCCGGCCGCGCGACCGCGGCGATGATGGCGGCCTTGAGCGCGGGGCGATCGCTGACCGACTCCCCGGCGCAGCCGAACGCGCGGGCGATCGCGGCATAATCGGACGCGCCCAGCTCGGTATTGGTGGTACGGCCGTAGGCGAGTTGCTGGCCGTGGTACTCGGTGCCCCATTTGCTGTCGTTGCTGACGACGACGATGAGGTGGAGCGCGGCGCGGCGGATCGTGTCGAGTTCGGCGAGGAAGAAGCCGATCGCGCCGTCGCCGCTGACAAGGACGGTCGGTGCGGGTTCGCCGCCGCGATCCCGCGCAAGGTCAGCTTCGCCCGCCGCCATGCCGACCGCGAGCGGGAAGCCCATGCCCATCGCACCGAGCGGGAGATGGTCGGCGTAGCTGCGCGGCTGATGCAGGCGCAGCCTGGCGAAGGTGAAGTTGAGGATGTCCGCCCCGTCGCCGACCAGCAGCCGATCTTCGGGGAGCGCCGCATCGAGCGCGGCGCCGATCTCGATCTGGTGAATGGCCGGCTCGGCGCGGTCGACGAAGCTGTCGACCCGTGCCGCGCGTTCGGCGAGTGCGTGAGTCAGCCAGCTCGGGTCGCCACGATAGCCGTCGGCGGCGAGGGTGTCGGCAATCGCGGTGACGGTATCGCCGATATGCGCGACGATCGGCAGTTCGACGGGGATGTTACGCCCGATCGCGCGCGCATTGTCGTCGATATGGATGAAGCGCGCATCCGTGGCGAAGCGCGGTGCCTTGCCGTAGCCGAACCACATCGACATTTCCGCGCCGACGATGATTACGACATCGGCCTGCGCCGCGGCGCGCTGTGCGTATGGCCACGGATAGCCGGTCGGCGCGACTTCGGGAACGAGCCCGCGACCGAGCGCATTGCCGAGCACCGGCACGCCGAGCGCCGCCAGCGCGCGAAGGCCGGCACCCGCATCGCCGCGGGCTGCACCGCCATCGACGACGACGATGGGGCGGTCTGCAGCGGCGATCATGGCGACCGCCTCGGCGATCTGTTCGATGCGTGCAGGCGGCAGGGGCATCGCCACCGGGGGAGACGCGATTACATCGGCGACGTCCTGAGTCATCATGTCCATCGGCAGGACGAGGAGCGAGGGGCCGGGAACGCCCTCGGTCGCAGCCTTGCACGCCGCGGCAAAATATTCCGCCAGCCGGTCGGCCGACGGGACGGTACGGCTGAACTTGATCGCGGGCGCGGTCAGCTCATGGCGATCGACCGCATAGCTGATCGCCGGCTCGATCCAGCTGTCGGGAAAGCGCGTGGCGATGACGACGATGGGAGAATTGGCCTGCGCCGCGGTCATGATTGCGGTCAGCGCATTCTGCAGGCCTTGCTCGGCGACGATCAGCGCGATGCCGATCCGCCCGGTCCGCCGCGCATAACCGTCGGCCGCACCAACGGTGCCGCTCTCGTGCCGCCCGCCAATGATCGTCGCGCCGCCATCTTCGAGCGCCATCAACAGCGGGGCGTGCGTCGCCCCGGCGAGCGCGAAGACGGTCGCAGTGCCCGTCGCGAGGATCGATCTCGCAAGAAGCTTGGCCGCGATCACCGACTTGAGCGATCGTGGGTCAGGAGCGGTCGAGGGCAAGCAGCAATCATGCGAAACTGAGCCCCCATGCGACAGATTGTGCGGTTGACGCCCGCTTCGAAGACATGATCGATCAGCGATGTCTGACGCGCCAGTCTCGACACGGCTTTTCCTCACCTGGTGAATATCGGACGTCGCAAAATCGTCACGCTGCGCGAATGGACGGACCGTCCTGTCGCACCGCGACCGTGAGACCGATAACGTACAAAAGGAGTCGTCGCCAAGCGGCGACCGGGCGATTTAGATCGCGTGTGCTTCGCGGGTCTCGAGGAAGGCGAGGACATCGGCCTCGTGGACGACATCGGCATATTTCGCGTTCATGTCGAACAGGTTCGCGTCGTGCGGAGCGGCGTGGCGATCGCCGCATGCCTCGGCGACGACCGAGGTGCGGAAGCCGTGGCTCATCGAATCGACGCAGGTCGCGCGCACGCACCCGCTCGTGGTCAGGCCGGTCAAGATCACGCTGTCGATCCCGCCCGCGGTCAGGGTCGCGGCGAGCGAGGTGCCGAAGAATGCGCTCGGATATTGTTTCGAGACAACGAGTTCGTCGGGCTCGGGAGCGAGTCCTTCGGGCCACGCACCCATCGGGTTGCCCCGGAGGAAATAGCGCAGCGGCTTCGACTTCTCGAAGAACCGCCCGCCGTCGAGCGCCATCGGGTGATAGACGACGTTCGTGAAGATCACCGGCACGTTCGCGCGGCGGGCAGTGGCACGGATCCGCAGGGCCGAGGCGAGTGCGGCCTCAACGCCTGAGTACAGGTCGCAGGCGGGGTCGAAATAGCCCTGCACGAAGTCGATCAGCAGCAGCGCCGGGCGCTCGCCGAAGCCGACCGAGCGGCCAAAGGCGCGGGCGTAATTCGACGCGAGATCGTCGCTCATCGGGCGGTCCTTCAATAAAGCCAGGGCTGCAGGGTGCGCTGCACGGTCTCGAAACCGGCGATGCTCGCGGTGGCGTCTCCGAGAATCGTGTCGATCTCGTCCCAGCCGTTGAGCAGCCGCTTCTTGGTCGCGGGCTGAACATCGAAAGCGATGCCGTTGCCGCCGCCGACGCGCTGCGCGGGCAGATCGACGTCGAGCGGCCCGGCTGCCGCCATGTCCGCCAGCAGGCCAAGCTGTTCGCGCGGCAGCGTCACCGCGAGAACCCCGTTGCGCACGCAGTTCGCGGCAAAGATCTCGCCGAAGCTCTCGGCGAATATGCAGCAAATGCCGAAATCGGCGAGCGCCCATACCGCCTGTTCGCGGCTCGATCCGCAGCCGAATTCGGCCCCCGCGATCAGGACGCCGATCGGCCCGGCGGCGTCGTCGAACGGATTGGCCACGGCCACGTCGCCATCGTGGCGGCGGTCGTAGCAGAGATAGCGGCCGAGACCCTCGCGCTCCATCAGCAGCAGGAAGCGTGCGGGGAACAGGATGTCGGTGTCGATCCGGTCCTCGGGCATCACCAGCGCGGCGGCGCTCAAACGGACGAACGGCGTCACGCCCCCACGCCCAGATCGCGCACATCGACGAGACGGCCTGCGATCGCCGCCGCCGCCGCCATCGCCGGGTTCATCAAATGCGTCCGGCCGCCGCGCCCCTGCCGTCCTTCGAAGTTACGGTTGGAAGTCGACGCGCAGCGCTCGCCGGGCGCGAGCCGGTCGTCGTTCATCGCGACGCACATCGAACAGCCCGCCTCGCGCCATTCGAAGCCGGCGTCGAGGAAGATGCGATCGAGCCCCTCGGCCTCGGCCTGCCGCCGTACCGCCATCGACCCCGGCACGACCAGCGCGCGCGTCGTCGGCGCGACGTGTCGACCGGCAGCGACGCGGGCGGCGTCGCGCAAATCCTCGATCCGGCCGTTGGTGCAAGACCCGATGAACACCCGGTCGATCGGGAGCCCGGTCATCGGAGCGCCGGCGGTCAGCCCCATATAGTCGAGCGAGCGCTGGCGATGCGCGCACGCGGCGTCGTCGGGCGTGTCAGCCAGGTCGGGCACGACGCCGCCCACTGGCACCACGTCCTGCGGGTTGGTCCCCCACGTAACCTGGGGGGCTAGCGACGAAATGTCGAAGCTCAGCTCGCGGTCGTAGCGTGCACCAGCATCGGTCGGGAGGGTGCGCCAATAGGCTTCGGCTGCGTCGAACGCCGCGCCTGCGGGTGCCATCAACAGGCCGCGCAGGAAGGCGAAGGTCGTCGTATCGGGCGCGACCAGCCCGACCCGCGCGCCCGCCTCGATCGCCATGTTGCACAGGGTCATGCGCGCCGCCATCGACATCGCCGACACCGCGGGGCCGACATATTCGACCGCGTGGCCGATGCCGTAGCCCGCGCCGAATTGGCCGATCAGCGCCAGCGCAATGTCCTTCGCCCCCACCCACGGCGACGGCATCCCGTCGATCCGCACGACCATCGTTGCCGCGCGCGCCTGGACGATACATTGCGTCGCCAGCACGGTCGCGCAGTCGGTCTGGCCGATGCCAAACGCGAGCGCGCCGAACGCGCCGTGCGTCGAGGTATGGCTGTCGCCGCAGACGAGGCTGATGCCCGGAAGCGTGAAGCCGAGTTCGGGCCCGACGACATGGACGATGCCCTGTCGCGGATCGGTCAGGTCGATGTAGGGAATGTGGAAATCGGCGGCGTTCTGTGCGAGCCGCGCGACCTGCGCGCCCGCCAGTCCCGCCATCGGCCGGTCGCGATGTTCGGTCGGCACGGCATGGTCGGGGACCGCGAGGTTCGCTTCGGGCCGGCGGGCGACGCGGCCGGTGGCGCGCAGCGCGGCGAACGCTTGATGCGTACTGACCTCGTGGAGCAGGTGGCGGTCGATGTAGAGGAGCGCGGTGCCGTCGCCGTAGTCAGTGACGACATGGCTGTCCCACAATTTGGCGTAGAGCGTGCGCGCGGTCATGCGCCGGCGTCCATCGTGATCATCACTCGCCCGATGTCGCGCGCGGCATCGCTCGTGAGCAGCGCGAACGCCTCGGGCGCCTGCTCGAGGGTAAAGCGCGCGCCGATCGACGGCTTGAGGTCGAGCCTGCCGTCGGCGATCAACTGCATCGCCTCAGCCTGACCGGTGCCCGCCCGCACGCCGACGATGCGGAGTTCGCGATCGACGACGTCCCAGCTCGACACCGGCAAGTCGTTGCCGCCGGTCAGCGCGACGATGCCGCCGGGCGCGGCGATGGCGAAGGCCTGTCGCATGCCCCACGCCGACGCCGTCGTCTCCATCACTGCAGCGCAACCGCCGGGGATTTGCGAACGGACGTATCCAGCCAGATACTCGTCGTGCGCCTTGATCGCGAAGACCCGCGATGCGCCGAGCTGCGCGGCGAGATCGGCGCGCGCGCCGCTCCCGCCGAGCGCGATGACGTCGAGATCGAGTGCCCGTGCGGTGGCGATCGCGCCAAGCCCCATCGCCCCGACACCGACCACCGCAACAGGATCGCCGGGGGCGAGGCCCATCTTGTCGAATGCGTTGAGCGCATCGACGATCCCGGCGAGCATCGCGGCATCCTCGAACCCGACACCGTCGGGCACGGCTGCGAGCTTGCGCGCCGCGACGATCGCATAATCCTCGCAGCACGCCTGCCGCACCGGAACGGCAAACGCTGGATCGAGGCAGAGGTTGGTACGTCCGCCCGCACAATTCGAGCAGGCTCCGCAGTGGTCGAGCGCCAGCGCCGCGACGCGCTCCCCGACGGTGAAGCCCGAAACGCCCTCGCCAATCGCGGCGACCGTGCCTGAAAAGTCCGCGCCTACCCCGACCGGATATTCCGACACGTAGCGTCCGCCGCGGTTGAGGTAGACGCCGACGTCGGTTCCGTACGGGGCGTAGGCATGGACCCGCACGAGGACTTCACCGGGGCCGGGGGCGGGGACGGGGAGGTCCACGACGCGCAGGTCGGCAGGGCCAAATATGCGCGCGGCGCGCATCAGTCGCGCCCGAACAGCCAGAACAGGACGGTGCAGCCGCCGTAGCTCGCGACGGCGCCGAGCGGAACGTCGCGCGGTCCACCCGCGCTATAGTCGCCTGCGCTGTAAGTGGTCGCGCCCGCGATTTGTCCGTCGAGCACAAACGCCTCCCACGCCACACCGAGCGGCTTGGTTGCCCCGATCCATCCGACGGGGACATCGGCGATCAGCGTGCGCGCGCCGCTGACAGGATCGGCGCTCAGCGGGCGGATCGACCAGCCGTGCGGGAAAGCCGCGTCGGAAATGCCGATGACGTCGGCGACCGGCAGCGATTTCAGGTGGCCGCGCGGATCGTTCATCAGCGGCAGCGGATATTCGTCGGGGTCGATCGGATCGTGGATCAGGTTGAGCGGGAGCGGCCCGTCGCTGCGAATGAGCGCCGTTGCGCCTTCCTCCGAACGCTCGTCATGGCCGTGGACGATGTGCGCCGGGCGATAGAAATAATCCCCCGCGTGCCAGTAGTTGCGCCCGTCGAGCGTCACCGAACCGGCAACAATGTACACCTCCTCGAACGCACCGTGGAAATGCGCGATGCCGCCGCCGCGCCAGCCCGCGGGAATATCGACGAGCGACGTCGCATGGCCGGTCGCCGGGTCGTAGCCGAGCAACTGGCGGCGCAGCCCGTGGGTGCCGAGCATTTCCCACGGCATGGCCCCCGAGGAAATGCGCGCGAGCGGCGGTGTCAGCTTGACCGGTGCAGCCATGTTCAAAACTCCGCCATCAGCCGGCCGAAGCCGTCGATCTGGTCAGTCACTTCATTGTGCCGCAGTGCGTGCCAGTAGGTTGCGGTATTGATCGCGATCACCGGCTTGCCGAGCCACGTTTCGGCGGCGGCGGCGATCCGGATCGCCGACAGGTTGGTGCCGACCTGGATCAGCGCGTCGACGTCGTCGCCGTCGAGTGCCTTGAACGTGTCGATCGCGCGCCGCTCGTCGACCTCGGCGATCGCCGTCCACGATGGGCATTGTAGCGGAATGTCGCGCACCGTCTCATAGCCATAGTCCGACAGGAAGTTGCGGACCTCGGCATTGGCGGTCGGATAATATGGCGAGAAGAACGCGACCTTCTTGATGCCGCCGTACGCCGCAAGCGCCGCGGCAAGGGCTTCCGAGCCGGTGCTGACGCCGAGGCCGGCGACGTCCTCGACGGTCTTGCGCCACTGCTGCGCGCCCTTGGCACCGCCGAAGAATGTCACTGCCGACATGCCCATCACGAGATAGTCGGGGGCGGACGTCAGAACGCCGCGGACTGCGTCGATCGTGTTGTGGCTGATCTCCCACGCGCCCGCCATGAAGCTTTCGTTCGACACCGCCTTGGCGTTGTCGACGACGATGCGGCTGTAGTGGTTGGTGACGCCGCGCGGACGCAGGTCGTCGAAGTCGGGCTGGACGATGGTGTTGGTCGACGGCCCGAGCACGCCGAACTTGTGGCGGTAGCCTTGTGTATCGGCGTTGCGGCGGACCGGCGCGCTCACAGGACAGCCTCGGCTTCGGCGAGACTTTCGAACATCGCCTGGCGCAGAAGATACTGGCGACGCAGCGCGGGGTCGGCGTGTATCCGCTCCATCCGCTCGCGGGTACGGTCGCCGATGCCCTCCATCTGCGCCTTGTTCTCGATCGTTTGCGCCTGGATGAAGCTCTTGGTCACGCTGCGCCGCTGGCGGTCGAAGCGGGCGAGCTGTTCGGCATCGCCGTCCTGCCGCAGGATCGCGTACAGCTTGTCGCACAGGTTCCACACGTCGTGGACGCCGCTGTTCATGCCGAACCCGCCGAGCGGATTATTGAGATGCGCGGCATCGCCGACGATCGCCATCCGTCCGCGCACGAAGCTTTCGGCGACGCGCTGGTGGACGCGGTAGATCGTGCGGTGGTCGGTCTCGACCGGGATATCGCCGACGATGCGCGCGAACACCTTCGCGGCGTTTTCGTCGGAGACGAGATAGTCGTTGGTCTCGTTGCCGTCGGCCGGCACGAGGACGCGCCACAGGCCGGGCACCCGCAGCAGCACAAGCCACTCGTCGGGGTCGGAGATGTAGTTGACGTAGGCGAGGCCCGGGACGTGGTCTTCGATCGGGAAGCGCGTCGAGAAGCTGACGAACTTTTCTTCCCAGGTGAAACCCTCGAACCCGACGCCCATCAGTCCGCGCACCGGCGACCGCGCGCCGTCCGCACCGATGAGGAACTTCGCCGACACATCGAAGCGCTGCCCGTCGCGTTCGAGCGTCGCGATGACGCGGTCGCCCTCCTCGCGCGCATGGACCAGCGCGGTGCCGAGCTGGAAGCGGTCTGCCCCAGTTGCGGCGAGCCGGGTCGTCAGCAGCTCGGCCAGATGCGTCTGCTCGCACTGGAGGCGGAACGGGAAGCGCGTCATGTCCGCCAGCTCGGTCAGGTCGAACGCAAGGGTATCGCCGCTCTGGCGGTCGCGCAGGTGATAGACCGGCGCCTTTAGGCCCATCGCGATCAACGGCTCGGCGGTGTCGATCTCGTGGAGCATTTCGAGCGTCGAGGCATGGAACGTCGATGCGCGCAGGTCGTGCGACAGCGACGTCTGCGCTTCGCAGATCACGGTATCGATCCCCATCGACGCGAGCCGGGCCGCGCCGACTGCGCCAACCGGCCCCGCACCGACCACCAATACTTCGACTTGCTTCATGGATCCCCCCGGGTGCGGATTGCCGCTGGACCGGATTGTTCGCACCTCGCTCGCGGGTCTGGCGAACGGCGGCTATTTTTTGTTCGCCTGGCGATTGTCGCCCCGGCGGGGAGGGAGGTTGCTTGACAGGGCAGGCGCGACAGGAAAGTCTTTGCCCATGTCCACCGAGACGCAGAGCGAAAAGAGTGCGTCGATCCGGGCGATCAGCCGGAGCGTCGCCGTGCTGCAGGCGATCAACCGGTCGAGCTCGCTGACGCTGACGCACATCTCGGAGGCGGTCGGGCTGCCATATCCCACCACCACGCGGATCGTAAGGACGCTGGTCGAGGTCGGGTTGATCGAGCAGGAGCCGTCGCGCAAGCGCTACCGCCCGACCGCGCTGGTGCAGACGCTATCGTGCGGCTTCCAGAACCACGACCGGCTGGTCAGCACCGCGCGCGCGCATATCGTCGAACTGACGCGGTTGATCGACTGGCCCGTCAGCGTCGTCACCCGCGTCGGCAAGCACATGATGGTGCGCGATTCGACGAGCACGATCACGTCGCTGACCTTCAACAATTACTATCCGGGCTGGCAGGTGCCGTTGCTCTCCTCCGCCTCGGGCCGGGTCTATTTCGCCCATGCGAGTGCGCAGGAGCGCGCCGAATTGCTCAAGCAATATGCGACCGACAGCCAGGGGCTCGACAGCCTGATCATCAAGGAATTCCGCGACGGCGACGCGGTCGCGAAGATCGTCGAGGCGGGCTATGCTGCGGTTGCGCGGACCGCTTACTCGGCCAATCCCGGGCGGACGTCGTCGATCGCGGTGCCGTTGTTCGAGAACGGCGTGCTGCTCGGCTCACTCGCGCTGGTCTTTTTCGCGCAGGCGGCGTCGATGTCGAAGGCGATCGAGCGGCTGCTAGAACCGCTGCGCCGCACCGCGCTCGCGATCCAGGCCGATCTCGAACGCAACCTGCCGCAGCCCGAACCGCAGGACGAATAATCACCAGGCGATGATTAGGCCGCCGCGCGGTCGAGCCTGCCCGTCTCCTCGGCTAGCCTGATCCGGCACATCCGAGGGGTTCGAACTGATGGCAGACCCGGCACTGGCCGAAAAACTGCGGCGCGGCGAGTTTATCGTCGCACCCGGCATTCAGGACATGATCACCGCCGTCATCGCCAACGATGTCGGCTTCGACGCGGTTTACGGAACCGGCTACTGGCTCACTGCGTCGGCGTTCGGGCTGCCCGATGCCGGCATTGCCTCGGTCACGCAGATGACCGACCGCATGGCGACGCTTGTGCGCAGTTCCAACGCTCCGGTCATCGCCGACGGCGACACCGGTCATGGCGGGCTGCTCAATGTCCACCACACCGTCCGCGCGTTCGAAGCGGCGGGGGTCACCGCGATCCAGATCGAGGATCAGCAATTCCCCAAGAAGTGCGGCCACACTCCGTTCAAGCGCGTCGTCACGCAGCAGGAAATGGTCGACAAGATCAAGGTCGCCCGTGACGCACGCAGCACCGCCGATTTCCTTATCATCGCCCGGACCGATGCGATGCAGAGCGAAGGCCTCGACGGCGTGCGGCGGCGGATGGACGCCTATGCCGAGGCGGGCGCCGACGTGCTGTTTCCCGAAGCGCTCGGCAGCGAGGCGGAGATGCGGCTGGTGTGCGGCTCGCTCGACCGGCCGGTGCTCGCCAACATGGCGACGGGGGGCATCACGCCGATCCTGCCGGTCGCGACGCTCAAGGACATCGGTTTTTCAATCGCGATCTTCCCGGCGCTGACCAGCCTCGTCGCGAGCGCCGCGGTCGAGGCGGCGTTGCGGACGCTCAAGGGCAGCGGCGACGGCACCGCGCCCGCGCAGGACGTTTTCGATTTCAAGCGCTTCTGCAGCCTGATCGGCTTCGAGGACGTGTGGGCGTTCGAGCGCAAATGGGCCGCAGCGCCCGTGGGGGAATAACATGGCAATCTGGCTCAAGCGCGGCGCAAAGGCCGATCAAAAGGCCGCGATCGACCGGTCGGTGCGCGACACGGTCGAGACGATCCTCGCCGACATCGGGGCGCGCGGTGACGCGGCGGTGCGCGAACTCTCGCAGCGCTTCGACGGCTGGTCGCCCGAAGTGTTCCTGCTGTCCGACCGCGACAAGCAGGATTGCCTCGACCAGTTGAGCGACCTCGACCTGTCCGACATCCAGTTCGCGCAGGATCAAGTCCGCCGCTTTGCCAAGATCCAGCGCGACAGCATCCACGACGTCGAGGTCGAGACGCTTCCCGGCGTCACGCTCGGCCACAAGAACGTGCCGGTCAACGCCGCCGGCTGCTACGTCCCCGGCGGTAAATATCCGCTGCTGGCGTCGGCGCACATGTCGGTCATCACCGCCAAGGTCGCCGGCGTCCCGCGCGTCATTACCTGCGCGCCGCCGTTCCGCGGCAAACCCGCGCCTGCGATCGTCGCGGCGCAGGTCATGGCGGGCGCGGACGAAATCTATGTGCTCGGCGGCATCCAGGCGATCGGCGCGATGGCGCTCGGCACCGAGACGATCGCCCCGGTCGACATGCTCGTCGGCCCCGGCAACGCCTTTGTCGCCGAGGCCAAGCGCCAGCTTTACGGCCGGGTCGGGATCGACCTGTTCGCCGGGCCGACCGAGACGCTGGTGATCGCCGACGAGACCGTCGACGGTGAGCTGTGCGCAACCGATCTGCTCGGGCAGGCCGAACATGGTCCCGACAGCCCGGCGATCCTGCTGACGACGTCGGAGAAGCTCGCGCACGACACGATGGCGGAGATCGAGCGCTTGCTGGCGATCCTGCCTACCGCGCCGATCGCGCGCATCGCGTGGGAGAATTACGGCGAGGTGATCGTCGCCGAGGACCACGCCGAGATGGTCCGCATCGCCGACCAAATCGCCTCCGAGCACGTCCAGGTGATGACCGCGAACGACGACTATTTCCTCGCCAACATGACGAACTACGGCGCGCTGTTCCTCGGTCCGCGGACCAATGTCTCGTTCGGCGACAAGGTGATCGGCACCAACCACACCCTGCCGACCAACAAGGCGGCGCGCTATACCGGCGGGCTGTGGGTGGGGAAGTTCCTCAAGACCTGCACCTACCAGCGCGTCACGACCGATGCGGCGTCGGCGATGATCGGCGAATATTGCTCGCGGCTGTGCTCGCTCGAAGGCTTTGCCGGGCACGGCGAGCAGGCCAACATCCGCGTGCGCCGCTACGGCGGCCGCAACATTCCCTATGCTGGCCGCGCCGAACCGGTCAGCTCAAGCTGAGGGGCGGACGGCGTCGGGCGCGGGTGTCAGCGCCCAGTCGCCGTCGTGCCATTCGAGCAGCAGGCATCCGCCGACGGTATGCTCGTCGAAGCCGTGGATGCTGCGCGCCGGGTTCCACAGGAACGATCCGGCGCGCATCGGTCGGGTGTCGTCGGGCTGGATGTCGCCGTCGAGGCAGAAGATTTCTTCCTGTACCGGATGCCAGTTCGGCCCCGCGCCACGGAAACCTGCGGGGACGCGGAGGAAGCGGGTGTCGGCCTTCGTCTCGGGATCGATCCACAGCACGCGCCGCTCAAACCCGTCCAGCAGGCGGCCGTCGATGATCGGGGTGAACGGCGGGATTGTATAGACGTCCTCGATCACGACCGGCGGGCGGTCCGTCGGGGCGGACCGCAAGTCGAAGATCGCGATCAACGTGGCTCCGACATCGCTCGAGACGGGCAGGGCAGTGGTGCCCGCCGGCAGCATGGCGAAACCCGCCTCGCCAAGCTGCTGGTCGCCAATTTGAAGCGCGCCGTCGAGCACGAAGAGTTGCGTGGTGCCGGAAATTATCACGTCGGACTCAGCGCGCCATTGCGGCGAGAGGGTCACGATCGCGCTCCGCGCGCTGCCGTCGTCGAGCCGCCGCAGCACCCGTAGCGAGACCGCCGCGCCGAGCAGGGTGCCGCTTTGTTCTGGAAGGTCGTCGCGGTGGACGCACACCGAGGTATCGATCGCGAGCTGTGGCACGGCCTGCATCTTCGGGTCCTCCGGTTGGCCGAGCCATCCTGCGCGCGCGCGCCACGACCGCGAGCCTCTGGTCGAAAATCATCGCCTGGCGATTATTTCGCACGCTGATCCTGCGCTCGCGGCGCTGGCGGCGCTAGCATGGGGCGCTTGGAAGCGAACCGGAAATCAGGATCATGCGACCGCAGATCGAAGCGCTCGACGTCGACGCGATGGAATGGCAGCCGCTCGGGCCGCCGGGGCTCCATAGCCGCCTCCTCAGCCGCGATCCCGAAACCGGCGCGCGGACCGCGCTCCAGCGGCTGTCGGTCGAGGGTCGATACAGCCCGCCCAAGGTCGCGCATTTCCATACGACCTATGAGGAAATTCTCGGCGTGTCGGGCTGCTTCAGTTTCGATTCGCGCACGTGGATCCGGCCCGGCGCATATGTTTTTCACCCGCCGCGCACCGTTCACGGCTTCAAGAGTGCGATCCGCGAGGAGTCGACCTTCCTGTCGCGGATCGGGCGCGATCTCGACGTCAATCTGGTCCACGAGCCCGAAGCCGACGACCTGTATGTCGCGCAGGGCGACGCGCCGCCGCGTGCGCCGGTCGCCTATGCCGATGCGG
Organism: Polymorphobacter sp. PAMC 29334; assembly: GCF_019431245.1. NCBI lineage: Bacteria > Pseudomonadati > Pseudomonadota > Alphaproteobacteria > Sphingomonadales > Sphingosinicellaceae > Polymorphobacter > Polymorphobacter sp. PAMC 29334. The sequence goes on from NZ_CP080243.1 coordinate 2,187,917, forward strand.
TGGCGTCGCTCGGCTGGCGGTCGGGGATGCTGCTCGGAGCGGCGGTCGCGACGTGTCATCTGAGCCATGATCTCGATAGCGGCGAGGGGTCGGCGCTCGTCTGCCTCCCCGTCGGCTGGGCGGCGTCGCAAGCGTTTCTCGACACTTATCTCGAACTGTTCGTGCTGCAGGGCGCGGTCGGCGTCGGTGCCGTGCCGGGCGCGGATCGCCGCGATTACTTCTTCTATCCCCCCGGCGGCGCGATCGGCGCGCTTCAAACCGACCGGCCGACGATTGTCTATGTCAATTTCGGTGCGGAGGTCGGGGTCTGACCGTCGCCCTGGTCTCGCAGGTCGAGGGCTGCATCGGCATCTGGAGCGTCGCCGCGCTTGCCGGGCAGGTGGACCTCGTCTTCGCCGTAGTCCCGGCGCTCGATGGACCCGAGGCGCGTGCCCTGTGGCGCATCGACAATGTCTTCATGATCGCCGCGGACTGTGCCGACGAGGCCGGCTGGCGCCAAATCGCCGAGGTGCATCAGGCAGCTGTAGGCGAGGTCGACGTGATGGTGCACTGCCCGTCGGAGCACGGCGACGACGCGAAGCGGATCCTGCGGTCGAACTGGCTCGCGCTCCAGCATTCGCACCGCTTCATGGCCAAACACGGCGGCGGGACGATGGTGATCGCTTGCCGCGCGCCGACCCGCGGCGTTTTCGCGCCGGCACTCGATGCCGCGCTCGCGGGCACGCGGCTGTCCGCGACTGCAGCGATCCTCGATGCGATGAAGGTCGGTCTCGCCCCGCGGTGCAACCGGCTGGTTTTCGACGATGACGTAGCAGAGGGTCCGTTCCGTGCGAGCCTGGCGGCTTTGGTCGACGACCGGAGTAGCTTCATGACCGGTGGTGAGCTGCTGCTGTCGGGGAGCGCTGGATCGGACGATACTCGGCTGTCGGGGAAGACGATCCTCGTCACCGGGGCAACGTCGGGGATCGGGCGTGCGACGGCGGTCGAGATCGGACGGCTCGGCGGGTTCGTCGCGGTCGGCGGGCGCAAGCCTAAACTCGCCGATGAGACGCTCGCACTGGTGCGCGCGACGGGCGGCGACGGAATGGTCGTACCCCTCGATGTCACCGATCCGGCGGCGTGGTCGCAAGCGGTCGACGCGGTGATGGCGGCATGCGGGGCGCTTCACGGCCTCGTTAACAATGCCGGCGAGGCCCGCAACAAGCCGATTGCCGCGCTCACCGCCGCCGACTTCGATTTCCTGACCGGGATCAACCTGATGGGGACGATGCTCGGGATCGACGCCTGCTGCGAAGCGCTTGCTGCCAGCGGCGGCGGCGCGATCGTCAACATCGCCTCGGTCGCAGGCATCCGCGCGGCCCCGGGCGGGTCGGCTTATGGCGCGTCGAAGGCGGCGGTGATCGGCCTGAGCCAAAGCTACGCGCGCGCCGAGGGCAATGCGCGCGGAGTGCGGATCAATGCGCTCCAGCCAGGGCTGATCTGGAGCGACAGCGTCGCCGACTCGCTCGGTGAGGAAGGGGCCGCCGCCTTCCGCGCGATGATCGAGCCAAAGACGCCGCTCGGGCGGGTCGGCGCGCCCGACGAAATCGGACGGATGGTCGCCTTCCTGCTGTCCGACGCCGCCGCGCCGATATCGGGTCAGGCAATCAGCGTCTCGGGCGGGCTGGAGTTCAATCTGCCCTGAAGCGCTGCCGGGTCAGTGCGCGGCCCCGGCAAAGCGCGCCGGATAGCGTCCGAGCGTCAGCAGGATCGCGGCGGAGGCGACGAACAGACCGGCCGAGATCAGCAGCACCGGGTGATAGCTGCCGAGATGATCGCGGATCGCGCCGTAGCTGGCGGGCGCGATGCCTGCCCCAAGCCCGAAGATGGCGTACTGGATGCCGTAGAGCTCGCTGAAGTGCCGCCGGCCGAAATAGCGTCCGGTCATATAGGCGACGAGGTCGAACTCGGCCCCGGCAATCAAGCCGATCGCGGCGACGGCGACCGTGCTGCCGACCACGCCGGGCTGCGTCGTCAGTGCGACTGCGGCGATCGTCGCCGGGATGATGAGGATCGTGCCCGCGAGCGGCGCCCACAGCCGGTCTAGCATCCAGCCGCACAGCAGTCTCCCGATCGTCACGCTGATCGCCAGCACCGCGAGGACCTTGGTCGCCGCGCCGGGTGTCAGGCCGTTGTCGGCGAGCAGTGGCATCAGGTTCGGCATTAGACCGCCGGTGCCCGCACCCACGCATAGGGCCGCGATCGCCGCTGCCCAAAAGCGATACTGGCGCAAAGCCTCACGCACCGACAGTCCGTCCGCCTCGACAGCTGCCGTCGGACCCTCGCGCGGCGCGGCTTCCTTGAGCCACACCAGCAGCACGGGCACCGCGATCAGCAGCGGCAGCGCGCCGAGGCCGAGATAGGCGACGCGCCACCCCGGCCCGGCGATGAGCGCGTTGAGATAGAAGGGGAAGATCGCGCCCGAAATGCCGGTGCTCGCCAGCATGATGCCGAGCGCGAGGCCGCGCGCGTGCTCGAACCAGCCGGTGATGACCTTGGCGTACGTCATCGGCAACGTGCCGAGCGAGACGAGCGCGATCAGCACCCAGCCGGCGTAGAAGGTCAGTATATTCGATCCTGTGGTCGACAACAGCATCAGCGCGATGCCGAGCCCGATCGTCGACGCAATCGCGACGCGCCGCGCGCCGATCTTGTCGGTCAGCCGCCCGATGCTCGATCCGAGCAGGACCAGCGCTGCCGTGACGAAGATGATGCCGAACAGGATTTCGCCGCGCGGCCAGCCATATTGCTTCTGCAGCGCGGTCGCGAAGATGCCGGCGGTATAGGCCGGGATCGGCGACAGGCCGAGCCCGGTGCCGACCGAGCAGGCGACGAGCGGGCGCCAGCCGCGGCGGAATTCGGCCGCCTGGAGCGACCAGCGGGATACCGTGTCGTTGCGCTGGTCCACCGTCGCCTCCGTTCGCCTCGCACGACGCCCGCTGGCTGGCACAGCCCGGATGGTCGGGCAAGGCCGGCAGCCGTCGCGATCCCTGGCAATGAAAAGGTATCATGGTGTCGGAGCAGTGATTTGGGTGTTGCCCAATTTATTCACCAGCCGAATATTTTGGATGGATCGCCTAGCGTCGAGACGAGCCTGTGGCATTCTGTCACTAAGCAGTTCTTCGCCCCAGTCCGACGGAAGAATTGAATAAAATGACAGCGAAAATCGACTATTCGCAGAGCGAATAAAAGACAAAGCTCGATTGGTTGAAGTGATATCCACCGCCTAGCCTCCGCTTGTTACCAACACGTGACAATCAAGGGGGACTTGAAATGGCATTCCGCACCGCCACGTCTTTGCGTCTAATGACCCTCGTATCAGGTCTGCTCGGTTCGACCGCAGTCATGGCCCAAGCTGTGCCCGAGCCTGCGCCCGCGTCGGTCGACGCCGCTCCGGTCGCGAGCGGTGACATCGTCGTCACGGCGCGCCGCCGTCAGGAAACTCTCGTCAACGTCCCCATCTCGATCACAGCGTTCTCGGCGCAGCAGATCCAGGAAAAAGGCCTCAACAGCGTCGCCTCGGTCGCGCAGCAGACGCCCGGCCTCCAATTCGACCAGGGCCCCTCCGCCGCCGACATCCGCCCGTCGTTGCGCGGGATCGCGCTGATCGAGGGCCGCTCCGACGTCGCGATCATCGTCGACGGGATCGACGTCACCGGCGTCTCGCTCAACAGCCTGCTCGGCGGCGGCGGCGCGCAGACCGCCGCGTCGTTGATGGACCTCGAGCGGATCGAGGTCGTGAAGGGGCCGCAGACGGTCTATTTCGGCCGCAGCGCCTTCGCCGGCGCAATCCAGTTCATCAGCCGCGATCCGTCGTTCAACCTTGGCGCCAAGGTCGATGCCGCGCTCGGTGACCGCGGCCGTCGCGAGATCACCGCACACATCACCGGCCCGGTCATCGGCGACACCGTCGCTGCAACTATTTCCGCCACGTACCGCAATTTCGACGGCTATTACGTCAACCCTGGCAACGGCCAGCATCTCGGTGGTACCGAGACCGCGGGCGTCGGCGGCTCGGTGCTGGTCAAGACCGGCGACTACACCGCCAAGCTGCATCTCAACTATATCCACGAGCATGACCAGCCGCCCGCCGGCTATGTCGCCCCGCGCACCAATACGACGCTGCTCGGCGTCACCTATGTCGATCAGAAGTTCTTCGACCCGAGCCAGGTCGCGATCTCGTCGAACATCGATTATCTCGGCAACGTCTCCGATACGTATCGCGCCGTCCTCAACCAGAGCCTCAACCTTGGCGGCGGCTTCGCGCTCGACTCGATCACCGGCCTCAACAAGATCGATTCGACGATCCAGTTCGACTTCGACACCAAGCCCGCCAACGTGCCGGTGACGGTCGCGGCCGGTGGCGGCACCTTCAATTGCATCGCGCTCGTGTGCGTTGGCATTTCGGAATTCGACACGCACATGCGGCAGATCAGTCAGGATCTGCGGCTAAGCTATACCTCGCCCAAGCTGCGCGCGATGGTTGGCGGGTACTTCTTCGACGAGCGTTACGGCGAAGTCGATTACAGCCGGTTCGTCGGTTCACAGAGCACGATCGGGGCCACCCGCGCGAACGTGCTCGGGCGGCCGGCAACGCTCGACACCGACACCTATGCGCTGTTCGGCTCGGTCGATTACACGCTCACGGACAAGCTGACGCTTACCGGCGAGCTGCGCTACAGCCACGAGGTCATCGATTCGACCGCGGCGACGGGCTATAATTTCCTGCTCGGCACCGGCAGCAACGCGATCACTTTCGTCGGGCACAAGGCGTTCAACAGCGTGCTGCCGCGCTTCAACGTGAAATACGACGTGAGCGATTCAGCCAATGTCTATGCCAGCGCCGCCAAGGGGTCGAAGCCCGGCGGCTTTAACACCGGGCAGGTCCGCGACGACCTGCGCCCGTTCAAGCAGGAGACGATCTGGACCTACGAAGTCGGCACCAAGGGGCATTTGTTCGATCGCCGGGTGAGCTTCGAGGCCGCGCTTTATTATTCGGACTGGAGCAACGTCCAGGTCACGACGATCTGCTTCGGCAATGCCAGCGCGTTGGGGCCCGAACCGCAGTGCCCAGACGCGACCGCGGTCAGCCTCAACTACATCATCAACGCCAAAAAGGCGGTGGCGAAGGGCGCCGAGATCAACCTCAGCGCCAAGGCGACCGACAAGCTTACGCTCGGCTTCAACTATGCGTACGCCGATTCCAGGTTCAAGGATTTCGAGGCGCGTGACGTTTTCCCGGCGGCGTCGTCGCAGGCGCTGCGCCAATTCGGCGGCAACCTCATGCCGCTGATCCCGAAGCATTCGATGTCGGGGTCGATCCGCTATGAGCAGCCGGTCGACAAGGTCACCGTGTTCGGTGAGTTCGACGGCCGTTACCGCACCTCGCGCTTCGCCCGCTTCGACAACCGCGTGCTGATCGCCGACAAGGCGGTGTTCGACGTTCAGTTCGGCGTGCGCGGCAAGGACTGGTCGCTGCTCGCGTTCGTCGACAACATCATGAACGACCTGACGCCCGAGTTTACGCGATACTACGGCAACTTTAACCCGAGCACGCGCAACGGCGAATATATCTCGGCTCCCGCCAAGCGTGCCTTCGGCGCGCGCGCCAGCAAATCGTTCTAAGAATGGCGTGTACTCCCCGGCAAGACAGCCGGGGAGCTCAACCGATGACTTCGCCTTGGTCGTATCAGGCGTGCGAATTGCCCGCCGTATTCGACAAAGCGATCAGGGCATCGATGTCGAGATGCGTCTCGAGCATGTCGGCGATCTCGTCGAGCGCGCGGTCAATCGATACCGCGTGATCGATGCCGCCCCCGGTGACGCCGAGACTGGCCAGCCAAGCCGCCCGCTGCCCGCCTAGGCCGAACAGGCCATGGACGTACGTGCCGGCGACCCGGCCATCCCGGCTCATGGCACCGTCGTTGCGCGGTGCCTCACCCGGTTCCCCGTCGATCTGGCACACGGGCCGGAGCGTGTCGGGCCCGAAGGTTTCGCCGATGTGCATCTCATAGCCCTCGAAGCGCGCGGCGAGCGCTGAGCCCGTCACATGGTCCAGCCGCTTGTCCGGCGTCAGCCGCGTCTCGACGTCGAGCAGGCCGAGCCCGGCCACAGTCTCTGGAGCGCCTTCGATGCCGTCCGGGTCGCTGATCGACCGGCCGAGGATCTGGTAGCCGCCGCACAGCCCGAGGACACGGCCGCCGCGACGGTGGTGGGCCAATATGTCGATGTCCCAGCCTTCGGCCCGCAAGAAGGCAAGATCGGCGATCGTCGCTTTCGATCCCGCGAGGACGATCAGCGCCGCCTCGGCCGGGATCGGCTGCCCGGGCGGAATCATGCGGACTTCGACGCCGGGATCGAGCTTGAACGGGTCGAGATCGTCGAAGTTGGAAATCCGCGGGGTGATCGGGCAGGCAATGACCGTCCGGGCACGTGCGCCCGCTGCCGGCCGCTCAAGGATGACGGCGTCCTCGCTCGGGAGGCGCGCCGCAGACGTCAGCCACGGCACGACACCAAACCCGCGCCACCCCGACAAGTGCTCGATCTGCCCGTAGCCATCGGTGAATAATGCCGGATCGCCGCGAAACTTGTTGATGATGAACCCGGCAATCATTGCCGCGTCGTCGGGGTCAATGACCGTGCGGGTCCCGACGATCGCCGCGATCACGCCGCCGCGATCGATGTCGCCCACGAGAACGACGGGCACTCGCGCCGCTCGCGCAAAGCCCATGTTGGCGATGTCGCCCGACCGCAGGTTGATCTCCGCCGGCGACCCGGCGCCCTCGACAATGACGATATCGCAGGTCTCGCGTAGCCGGACATAGCTGGCAAGCACATCGCCCAGCAGCGCGCCGCGCGCCTCGCGGAAGTTCCCGGCGCGCAAGGTACCGCGCATCCGGCCATGGACGATCAGCTGCGATGTATGATCGGCCTGCGGCTTGAGCAGGACCGGGTTCATGTCGGTCGTCGGCGGTGTGCGACAGGCGATGGCCTGGGTTGCCTGCGCCCGACCGATCTCGCCGCCGTCGGCAGTGACAGCGACGTTGTTCGACATGTTCTGCGGCTTGAACGGACGCACCGTCAGGCCGCGATTGGCGAGCGCCCGGCACAGGCCGGCGACGAGCACCGACTTGCCGACGTCCGACCCCGTTCCCTGCAGCATCACAGCGCCCACGCCAGACCTCCCGTTATCGCCCAGAGCATCAGGCATGCGCGTCCGTAGACCATCAGCGCCCGTGCGATATCCGCAGCGGATGCATCGGTCCGTCCGTCGCCGATCCACGGCTTGTCGTGGAGCGCGCCGTCGTAGGCAACCGGTCCGCCCAGTCGCAGGCCGAGCCCGCCCGCCATTGCCGCTTCGGTCCAGCCGGCGTTGGGCGAGGCATGGCGGCGGGCATCGCGCAGCATCGTCGCGAAGCCGCCGCCTGACGCGACGCAGATCAGCAAACCGGCCAGTCGCGCCGGGACGAGGTTCAGGCCATCGTCGAGACGGGCAGCAGCCCAGCCGAACGCCCGCCAGCGCGGCTCGCGGTGGCCGATGAGGCTGTCGGCGGTGTTGACTGCCTTATACGCCCAGAGCCCCGGCAGCCCGAGCAGCGCCAGCCAGAACAGCGGAGCAGCCACGCCGTCGCAAAAGCTTTCTGACAGGCTCTCGATCGCCGCGCGGCTGATCCCCGCCTCATCGAGCCCGCTCGTGTCGCGCCCGACGATCATGCCGACGGCCTGCCGGGCGGCGGGCAGGTCGGCCCGTCGCAGCGCTGCGATGATCGGCGTGACATGATCGTGAAGGCTGCGCTGGGCGAGCCCGGGAAAGGCGCACAGGGCGACGGCAATCCATCCCCCTGGTCCGAGAAGGGCATAAAGCCCCAACTGCACCAGCCATGCTCCGCCGCCGGATATCATGAGCAGTAACAGTACCGTCAGTATGCCAAATATCCGCCGGTGTGACTCAGGCTGCGCTGGCTGATTGCCAAGGCGTTCGCACGTGCCAATGACGCGTGCGAACCCGCCGACCGGGTGGCCGATCCGGCGATACACCGCGTCAGGCCAGCCCAATGCGGCGTCGAGCAGCAGTGCCGTCAGGGCAACCGGGTCAGCCACGCAGCGCGCTGTCGAGCCGGGCGAAGTCGGCAGGGTTCCAGGGGACACCGAAGCGCAGCCAGCGCGGGGCGTAATCGAATGGCCGTGTCAGGATTCCTTTGCGAGCAAGGCGATCGAACAGCGAATTCGCCTCGCCCTCGACGAGGCGGAACAATGGGCAGTCGCCGATCGCCACCAATCCGTGGCCGCGTAGAACCTCGTCCAACGCGTTTGCCCGATCGATCAGCTGCACGCGCATCTCCGCAATCCAGTCTGTGTCGGCATAAGCAAGCCGTCCGAGCGCGATCGCCGTCGCCGAAACCGGCCAGCTCCCCAGCCGACGTCGGATGCTGGCCAGCACCGGGTCCGGCGCGATCACGAAGCCGAGCCTTACCCCGGCGAGGCCAAAGAATTTGCCGAATGAGCGCAGCACGATGATCCGCTCGCGCGATCCGAGAAGCGGGACCATGCTGATATTGGGCATCGCGTCGGCAAAGGCCTCGTCGATGACAAGCCAGCCACCCGAACGGCCCAGCCGCGCGGAAATATCCGAGAGGTGCTGCGGGTCGAGCCGCCGGCCGTCGGGATTATTCGGATTGGCGATGAGAATCGTGCCGCCGGAATCGGCAGCGGTTTCGAGCGCGTCAGCGGCAATCGCCGTCGCTTCCGGGAAAATATCACGGTGCGTGCCATAGCCGGGCGCCACGTAACGGTAAGGCGGCGGCAGGCCGACGTCGTTGAGCAGTCTCAAGCCAAGCTCGGTGCCGGGGAGCGCCGCGACCTGCGCGGGCAGGGCGCCAAACTGGCTCGCAGCAGCTGCTTCGAGCGCTGCAAGCGCACTCGGCGACGGCAGGGCGCGCAGATCGATCAGCGGATCGATCGCCGGCGTCCAGGCGGACGGGTTGATCCCCGTCGACAGGTCGAGCCACGGCAACGGCGCATCGGGATACAGGCTGCGCGCCGCATCGACCCGCCCGCCGTGCTCGGTCAATGGTGCCACGCCGGACTTTCGAAATAACGCGGTCCGCTTCGAAAGCGCCCCGCACGCGCCGTGCAGAAACGAACCAACTGCCCTGTCTGACTGGAGAATGGTGAACGCACCTGGGTTCGAACCAGGGACCCGCTGATTAAGAGTCAGCTGCTCTACCAACTGAGCTATGCGTCCATCGTACCCGAGCATCGCGTCGAGCGAGAGGGGCGGATAGCATCGGTTTTCGGGCTTGTCTAGCGAAAGACCTACCGCCCGAGCGCTTCGCCCTTGCCGCGGGCGATACCCATGACGATGCCCAGCAGGATCAGCACCGTCATCATCGCCGAGCCGCCGTAGCTGACCAGCGGCAGCGGGATGCCGACGACCGGGGCAAGGCCGGTGACCATCATCATGTTGATCGCGAGATAAAAGAATAATGTCACCCCAAGCCCCATTGCCGCGAGCCGGGCGAACGGAGCGCGGGCCGACAGCGCGACGCGGATCGCCCAGACGAGGATGATGCTGAACAATGCGAGGATGAACAGCCCGCCTGCAAGTCCCCATTCCTCCGCCATCGTCGCGAAGATGAAGTCGGTGTGGAGCTCGGGCAGATAGTCGAGGTGGCTTTGGGTGCCGTGAAGGAAGCCTTTGCCGAACAGCCCGCCGCTGCCGATCGCGATCTTCGACTGGGTGATGTGATACCCAGCGCCGAGCGGATCGCTCGCGGGGTCGAGGAAGATCAGCACGCGCTTGCGCTGGTAATCGTGCATCATCGACCAGACGACGGGGAGGGCGGCTCCGGCGGCAGCTCCGGCGCCGAGGAATAACCACATCGACACGCCCGCAAGGAACATCATCACCACCCCGCCGAAGGTGATCGCAAGCGCGGTGCCGAGATCTGGCTGGAGCATGACGAGCGCGGCGGGCATCGCGATCAGGACGAGCGGCGGCCCGAGCGTGATCAGCTTCCCGGCATATTGGCGCGGAACGTAATGATAGTAGCGGGCGAGCGCGAGAATGATCGCGAGCTTCATGAACTCCGACGGCTGGAGCTGGATGATGCCGAGGTCGAGCCAGCGGCGGCTGCCCCCGCCGATCGCGCCCAATGCTTCGACGCCGATCAATCCGAGCAGGACCGCGCCATAAAGCGGGTATGCCCATTTGAGCCACATCTCGACCGGCACCCGCGACAGGCCGAGCATCGCCACGAGCAGGACGCCGAAACGTATCCCCTGCTTGAGCGCCCACGGCTGGAAGCTGCCCCCCGCCGCCGAATACAGCACGACGAGCCCGAAGCCGCCGACCGTGACGATCGCTGCGATCACCGCCCACGGCAGTTCGCGGAGGCGCGCCGACCAAAAGCCGTTCAGCATGACCCGCTCATTCGTCCACCGGGCCTGACGGTTCGGAGTCGGGGGTCAGGCTCGCCGCGACTGCGGCGGCATCGACCGGCATCGACGCAGCCTTGGCGGCGGCCTCGGCGGCAGCAAGCGCGGCGGCCTTCTTCGCCTCGTAAGCGCGTTCGAGCGGGGCGAGGGTCGCCATCGCGCGCTCGGGTTCGAACAAATACGTCATCACATCACGCGCGATGATCCCGGCAGCGGCACCGTGGTTGCCGTGTTCAAGGACGACGCTGATCGCGTATTTCGGCGCGTCGGCGGGGGCGAAGGCGACGAACAGGCCGTGGTCGCGATATTTCCACGGCTGGAGCTCGCTCTTCGTTCGCCCCGCGCGGCGGTCGGCCTTGCTGATGTTCCGCACCTGCGCCGATCCGGTTTTGCCCGCCATCTGAATACCGTCGACCAGCAGTCGGGTGGTCTTGCCGCTACCGCCAGGGCTGTTGACGACGTTGGTCATACCGGTGCGGACGACCGCCAGGTGCTCGGGCGGGATATCGAGCGGGGGCGGTGCGACGTGCGGATCGTCGGCGAACAGGCGGGGCTCGACCGCGTTGCCGCTCGCGAGCCGCGCCGCCATCACCGCCAGCTGAAGCGGGTTGGCGACGATATAGCCCTGGCCAATCGACGTATTGAGCGTGTCGCCGATGCCCCACGGTTTCTTGTAGCGCGCGAGCTTCCATGCGGTGTTCGGAATGATGCCCGCCGACTGGCCGGGCAGCGGCAGGTCGAACTTCTGCCCGAGTCCGAACTTGTGGGCGGTGGCGGCGATCGCATCGACCCCGACCGCGCGACCGAAGGTATAGAAATAGACGTCGCAGCTCTGCGGGATCGCCTTGTGGAGATCGACCCGCCCATGGCCGCGCTTCGACCAGCAGTGCCACGCGGCGTTGCCGAGCCGGTAGGTGCCGGTGCAATTGCACGCGGCGTCGGCGCTGATCCCGCTGCCGAGGATTGCGAGCGCGGTCATCGTCTTGAAGGTCGAGCCCGGGGGGTACAGTCCCTGCGCGCTCTTGTTGATCAGCGGGTGATGATCGTCGGCCTGGAGCTCGGCCCACAGCTTCGCGGTGACCCGGGTCGAGAAGGCGTTGGGGTCGTACGCTGGCATCGACACCATGCACAGGACATCACCGGTGGCGCAGTCCATCACGACGACGCTCGCCGAATTGTCTGTCAGGCGGCGTGCGGCGTAATTCTGCAGGTCGCGGTCGATCGTCAGCCGCAGCGTCTTGCCGGGGATGTCGGCGCGCGTGTCGAGGTCGCGGATTACTCGCCCGCGCGCATTGACCTCGACCCGGCGCGCGCCCGCGGTGCCGCGCAGCCGGGCGTCGGCGCGCCGCTCGATACCGTCCTTGCCGATCTTATAGCCGGGGAAGATCAGCAGCGGGTCGTGCGTCACCGCGAATTGCTCGGGCGTCGGAGTCCCGACGTATCCGATCAGATGCGCGAAATGATCGCCGCCCGGATAGACCCGGAGGAAGCCCGGCAGCGGCTGGACTCCCGGCAGGTCGGGAAGGTTGACGTTGATCGCGGCGAAAGTCGGCCAGCTCAGGCCGTGCGCGATCTCGACCGGCATGTATTTCGGCTGGCGCGCGACGTCGCTGCGGATGCGCTCGATATCCTCCGCCGTCAGCGGCAGGACCTTGCCCACCGCGGCGAGCGTCGCGTCGAGATCGGTCACCGCCTCGGGGATCAATTCGAGCCGGTAATCGGGCTGGTTCAAAGCGAGCGGCTTGCCTTGCCGGTCGACGATCCATCCGCGACGCGGCGGGATCAGCCGGAGCGAGACGCGGTTGCCCTCGGCGAGCAGCGCGTATTTCTCGCCCTGCCAAATCGACAGGTACGCCATGCGGCCCGCAAGCGTCAGCCCGACCGCGCCCATCGCTCCGCCGACGACGAACGCGCGGCGGCTGAATTGCTGGTTGCCTGCAGCGGGACCGGCGAGGCGTGCTGAGCCGCCGCCGGAGATGATTTCGGACGACATCAGCACAGCCTCACCGCGCCGCCTGCAGCCGCCGCTGGATCGAGGCGAACAGCAGGACGATGGCGGGATAAGCGAGGATCGTCGTCGCTGCCTGGACGAGCAGCGGGGTCAGCGGACCGTGCGTGCCCGCGAGCGCGAGCAGCCACCATTGCAAAAGCTCGAAGGCGACGATGACCCCGCTCGCGAGCAGCCAGTCGAAGCCGTAGCGGTGGGTGCCGTAGCGCGCCTCGACGAGCCGGACGAACAGCGCGACCGCCGGCAGCAGCGTCGCGTTGATCCCGAGCGGCAGGCCGAACAGGATATCGCACGCGACGCCGATCAGGAACGCGAGCCACGGCGGCATCAGCCCCGGCTGGAAGGTCGCCCAGACGAAAACGCCAAGCAGCCCGAGGTGCGGCAGGATCGGCACGCTGGCAAAGATCGGCACCGTCATCGCCGCCACGAGGACAAGCGTGACGATCGCGGGGACGACGCGCTCGACCTGCGCCTGCCACCAGCGCACCCGGTCGGAGGGGCCGAGCAGGCGATACGGCGCGTTCAATGCTTCTTCGCTTCGCGCGGCACCGGTACCGCGTCGACGGGGGGCGCCTCGGCCTGTGCCGGGATCGGCAGATACGCGCGGACGATCGCGACATAGCTCAGCGTCGCCGGGTCGGCGTAGGGCAGCGCGTGTGGCGGCTCGGCGGTGTCGGTGACCACCGCGACTGGGATCTGCGGCGCGAACAGCCCGCCCGCGCCCGACGTCACCAGCCGGTCGCCGACCTTCAACGGCACCTCCGCCCCGAGCCGGTCGTGGACTTCGAGCAGGCGTCCAGCAGCGCCGACCGCGAGCGCGGGCTGGCCGGTGCGAACGATGATCACGGGCACCCGGCTGTTGGTGTCGGTGAGCAGCAGGATCCGCGCGGCGTGCTCGCCCGCCTCGACCGTCCGCCCGACGAGCCCGGCATCGGCGCGAACGGCCTGTCCGGCGAACACCCCGTTGGCGTGCCCGGCGGCGACCATCGCGGTCCGGGCGTAGCTGCCGATCGACGCCCCGGCAAAGCGCGTCACGGCAACGACTTCGGTCCGCGGCTCGATGACATGGAGGAGCTTCTTCAGCGCGATATTCTCGGTGATCGCGGCGTCGCGGCTCTGCAGGTCGAGCCGATCGCGGGCGACTTCGGCAGTCAGGACACGGTTGCGCGGAACGGTCGCGATATACTCACCGATCGCATCGACGCCGCCGCCGAGCCAGTCAAACGGCGCGCGGACGGTCGCCCAGAACGGCGCCACGAGGTCGGCGGTCCCGCTTCGCAGCCGGTTGGTATATGCCGGGTTGACGCGGCTGAGGACGAGCAGCAGCAGCGCGGTGGCGAGCACCGCGCCGGTCACGACGGCGCCGATCAACGCAAGATTCTGCTCGCGCCTCGCGTACGACGTCCGGCGCGGCGGCGGCCAGTCCATGGCGCGGCTCCCGGGCTCAAACTCAGGCGGTGGTCAGGACGCCGCGGTACATCGGGTCCTCGAGCGCGCGCCCGGTGCCGAGCGCGACGCACGTCAACGGATCGTCGGCGACCGTCACCGGCAGCCCGGTCGCCTCGCGCAGCACGTCGGCGAGTTCGTGGAGCAGCGCGCCGCCGCCGGTCAGGACGATGCCCTGGTCGACGATGTCGGCGGCGAGTTCGGGCTGGGTATTCTCGAGCGCGAGGCGGACGCCCTCGACGATCGCCGACACCGGCTCGGCGAGCGCGTCGGCGATCTGCGCTTGATTGATCGTGATTTCCTTCGGCACGCCGTTCATCAGGTCGCGGCCCTTGATCTCCATCGTCAACCCGACCCCGTCGGCGGGCGCGCGGGCGATCCCGATCTGCTTCTTGATCCGCTCGGCGGTCATCTCGCCGATCAGCAGGTTATGGTTGCGGCGGACGTAGCTGACGATCGCCTCGTCCATCTTGTCGCCGCCGACGCGGACGCTGGTGGTGTAGGCGAGGCCGCGCAGCGACAGCACCGCGACTTCGGTCGTGCCGCCGCCGATGTCGACGACCATGCTGCCGATGGGCTCGGTCACCGGCATCCCCGCGCCGATCGCCGCCGCCATCGGCTCCTCGATCAGATAGACCTGGCTCGCCCCGGCGTTGTTCGCAGCATCGCGGATCGCGCGTTTCTCGACCGAGGTGCTGCCCGACGGGACGCAGATGACGATCTGCGGAAAGCGCGGGAACTTCGAGGTGTGGACCTTGCCGATGAAATATTTGATCATCTGCTCGGCGACGTCGATGTCGGCGATGACGCCGTCGCGCAACGGGCGGATCGTCTCGACGTTGCCGGGGGTCTTGCCCATCATCATCCGCGCATCGCTGCCGACCGCCTTGACCGTGCGCCGCCCGTTGATCGTCTCGATCGCGACGACCGACGGTTCGTTGAGTACGATACCGCGCCCCCGGACATAGACCAAGGTATTCGCCGTCCCGAGGTCGATCGCCATGTCCTGGCTCAGGAACGAGAACATGCGGCTGAAAATCGACATTATTTTTCCGGAACTGCTTGAGGGCGCGAGCGCCCCCGCATTAGGCGCGGGCAGGGTGAATTGGCAAGGTCGATGGTCGCCGCGCCGGAGATGACGGCGGGCGTTCGACGCGCTACGGGAACGTCGTGCCGATCCGCCGCCTGCCCGACCAGCTCGTCAACCAGATCGCCGCCGGCGAGGTCGTCGAACGCCCGGCGTCGGCGCTCAAGGAGCTCGTCGAGAACGCGATCGACGCCGGCGCACGCCGGATCGTCGTCGAGCTCGCGGCGGGCGGGGTCGATTACCTCCAGGTCGCCGACGACGGCATGGGAATGGACGCCGACGAGCTGCGGCTCGCAGTCGAACGCCACGCGACGTCGAAGCTGCCCGATGGCGACCTGTCGGCGATTGCGACGCTCGGCTTCCGCGGCGAGGCGCTGCCGTCGATCGCAAGCGTCGCGCGGCTGACGCTCGCCAGCCGCACCGCGCAAGGAACCGGCTGGGCGCTGACGATCGACCACGGCCGCGTCGTCGCCGATGGCCCGGCGGCGCGAGGGAGCGGCACGACGGTGACGGTCGAAGGACTGTTCGTGCAGGTCCCGGCGCGGCGCAAATTCCTCAAGTCGATCCGCTCCGAGTTGGGCGCGTGCGTCGACGTCGTCCGGCGGCTGGCGATGGCGACCCCGCACGTCGCCTTCGAACTGCGCCACGACGGGCGGCGGCTGCTCAGCGCGGATGCGCCCGACGGCGGTTTGCTCTGCCACGATGGCGGCGACAGCCCGCTCCCTGCGCGGCTCGCCGCGCTGCTCGGGGCCGACTTCGCCGAGAATGCAGTACCGATCGACCTGCTCCGCGACGAGCTGACCCTCGGCGGGCTGGCGGGGCTGCCGACCTTCAGCCGCGGCGTCGCCGACCACCAGTTCCTCTTCGTCAACCGCCGCCCGGTCCGCGACCGGCTCCTCGTCGGCGCGGTCCGCGGGGCGTATCAAGACCTGCTCGCGCGCGACCGCCACCCCGTCGTCGCGCTGTTCCTCGACGTCCCTGCCGATTTCGTCGACGTCAACGTCCACCCGGCGAAGACCGAGGTCCGTTTCCGCGACGCCGCGCTCGTCCGCGGGATGATCGTCTCGGGCCTGCGCCGCGCGCTCGACGCCGCCGGGCACCGCGCGAGCACGACCGTCGCGGTCGGCGCGCTCGCCGCGTTCCAGCCGGGATCGCCCGCCGCTTTTCCGCCGACACTCCCGTTTGCCGGCGCAGCCTACGCTCCCCCGGTCTGGTCCGACGGCGAGGCGAGCGTTCACGTCGCCGACGCCCATCCCGCATGGTTCGCCCCCGCCGCGCGCACCGAGGCCCCCGCGCCGATGAACGGCTTCCCGATGGGGGTCGCGCGCGCGCAGGTCGCAGGGACGTACATCGTCGCCGAGACCCCCGACGGCATGATCCTCGTCGACCAGCACGCCGCACACGAGCGGCTGACGCTCGAACGGATGAAGGCCGCGCGGGCCGGGGGCAGCGTCGCCGCGCAGGCGCTGCTGCTGCCGCAGGTCGTCGAGGTCGACGAGAACGCCGCTGCACACCTCGTCGAACACGCCGCCGACTTCGCCGCATTGGGCCTCGACATCGAGGGCTTCGGCCCGAAGGCGGTCCTCGTCCGCGCCACCCCCGCGCTGCTCGGCGCAGTCGACGCCACCGCGCTCGTCCGCGACCTCGCCGACGACCTCGCCGCCTTCGACGCCGCCCCGGGATTGGCCGAACGCCTCGACGCGGTCGCCGCGACGATGGCCTGCCACGGCAGCGTGCGGGCAGGGCGAGTGCTGTCGGTCACGGAGATGAACGCGCTCCTCCGCGAGATGGAGGTCACGCCGCATTCGGGGCAGTGCAACCACGGGCGGCCGACGTGGGTGAAGCTCGCGCGGGTCGATCTGGAGAAGTTGTTCGGGCGGCGGTGAGGGCGGGATGAGGGATCGAAGTGGCTTATCGCCGACGAGCAGTGGTTGAAATGAAAGCAACAAGCAGACGGGCGGTTTTCTGTCAGATCCATTGACACACGCTCCGATCAGTTAGACACGTTGGGGGGTGCTACATTCTCGACGTGTTCGAGGTCTGTTCTGCAGAGTCGGACAAGTCTGATCGCCTGAAATTGAGACCAGCTGCAATCAGCGGGATCAGAATGCCAACGCGCGCATTGCACTGCCGATCAGTATGCCGGAGCGCATCGGGATTCATCTATTATGCCGCTTCCACGTATCCGTGACTGAGTGTTGACCCTCGCTGCGCCGTTGATCAGCAGCTCCTACGACACCTGCGCCGCGAGCAATTGCCCACATTTCGCAGGACCAGCGACTCAATCGACTTGGGCCAGCACGGACAGACCGTTGGCGTATCCGTATTCAAAGCCTACCGACTAAAAGCTAACGCTGTACTGCCTAGTCCAGGCGACAACAAGTGTCGCAACGACACGCTAGTGCAATCAAAACTTCTCTCACGAGACATCCGACACGGTCTTAGTAAATTCTATCTATTGCTATGTTCTTAAACTATCTCGCAATAACCAAGATTAAGAGAAGCGCGATTAACTCGAACATTAAAGAGCATTGAGTGAAAATAACAAGTTGTCGGTATTGACTCGTCAGGACAGTGGCCACAACTATGGTGGACTGGGGATTTCTGCTAAGATATAGGGAATATTTATGATCAAAAATATACCTGCACTGCTTATGATGGCGATAGCGATACCGTTTTCAACTCCAGTGTACGCACAAGCCTTGTCTCCAGAAGCGCGAGAGGCTGCGTACTGGTCCTGTAGGTCAGAGTATGTGCGTCGTAATATGGGTGATGACGACGCCGCCAACGCGTATTGCATGAACAAATATTATCCAGAGGGTCAGTATCAACTGCCAGCGGGAACCCCTTGTGCAGACTTTGGCTGCGAAGATACGAGGCCGTTATAGCGGGTCGGATAACTAGTCGTAGTTACCTAAGAATAGGTCTGCCACGAGACTATTTTCAAACAGCATGCTCGCAGTTCTTGCCGCCGAGTTCAGATACTAGAACCGGCGGCAAGTTTGCAGCGTTACACTATTCCAACATCGCATAGTAAGATGCGCTACAGCAGGGTCTGGGCGGAAGCGGTCGCGAAAATCAGCGCGTAAGTTTGCGCGATGGATGTCGCCTCGTGTGGGGCATTGCAACCGTGACGACGAACTTGAGTCGAGCTGCCGCGGGTAAACTGCAGAAGTTGTTAGGGCGGCGCTGATTAGTGTTCACGAAATCGCGGATGCTCGGGCGATCCGCCCTGAGGACGCCGGATCGCCCTTCGGGCATCCGGCCACGCCCGCCGGTGTCTTCCGCGACCAGCGGTCGGGCTGCTTGCGCTGCCACTCCGTTCGCGGGCAGCGAACATAACCACCATCCTCGGCCTTTGACGATACGATCGTCCGGACGACGGACGCGGCGATCGGGGAGGCGACGATGAAGATCGCGGCGGCGATCATCAACGGCTTGGCGGCCGGGGGAATTTTCGGCAGCGATCGGCCGCGCTTGGTCGGCTCGGGCAGACCGACTGGTAGCAGCGCGACGATGCCGATCAGGATGACCCCAATTGCGGCGAGCAGGCCGGTCGCGTCGATCGCGCTCAGCTCGATCAGAGGTGCGCGGTTGGCAAGGCCGCCGAACGCACCGCCGAGGCCGTACCCCGAATACAGCGCGACGGCACCGCCGCCCCCGAGGAGGCAAAATCCAAGCAGCTTCGACTTCGCAGCAGGGGTCGTTTCAACCATGCGACGGACCTTCACAGGTGGCTGCTTCGGCGACTCAAAGCGACGAAAAGCAACCCTCCGATTTACCGACGACGGCGCGATCGCGCTTGTGAAGCGGTTGGCCTCATCGGTCGAGCCACGCTAGTCTCGACAGCTGGAGGGCGCGGGACACCGGCGGTATCGAAAACCCACCCTGCGATCCGCTCGTCGCCGGTCTCCCACTCGTCGGGCCTTGTCCACGGCTGCCAGTACTTCAGGCGCAGCGCGCGCACGAGTTTTGGCCAGAAGGGGAGCATGGCGATCAAGCCAACGCCGAATACGATTATGCCGGAATCGGCTGGCGGATTGTTTAGAGTCGACAGGTACAATATTATCAGAAAGATTACTGCGAGTGGAAGCGCGACTACACAATACATTCCAATGTAAAAATAGAGCAAAACACCCCAATATCGTCGTAATTTCATCCCAAGAATAAGTGGAATGGCGAGAATAGCCCAAACCGCTATGGAAGCTGCTGCTATTGGAAAGGCGGTGCCGAACCCGCCGGGCAGCCACGGTGCCGCTGCCAGCGCAGTGAAACCGAGAATTCCCGGGGTGTAGACCGTCATCAGGCCAAGGCCCCAGCTTGTTCCCTTCGGAGCCAAACCCGGCGGCCGGTCGAGTGGGTTGCCAGTCACTGACGTACAGCTTTGCCGACGGCACTCGCGCGCATTTCAAATTTCACATCTTTCGGCATTCCATGCTCCGGCTCGAGAAGCTTGAGATAATTTTCGTCAGCCGTCCGCTGCCGTTCGCTCAATACCATCGCCGGCGGCGAGCCGACAAGCAGACCTGTTCCGACGGGCGTGGCGACGAATGAAGCTGTCACGTCACGCGCCGCAACCACGCGCATTCGGTGCGTCAGATTTAGTGCGGCTTGGCGATGCGCTTCAGCTTGGCGTGCCAGCACTCGCACCTTATGCATTCGCCTGTTGACCGGCCCCGGGTGTTTGGTCGGATTGTGAATGCCTTCTACTCGTTCCCGAGCAAGCGCCGTCAGCTTGTCGCTGCTCTCTGCACCAATCAGCGCTTCGCGCGCCTCACGGCTCAGCTTGCCGACCTCGACAAGAGCACGCGCGCCACCCACCGGAATATCAAATAGCGTAAGCCCAGTACCGATAATCCTGAACCATTGTACCCACTGGGCACTCTCCTGCTTTTCGCTCATGGTTTTGTTGCCCAGCAGTTCAGGGACAAATACAGAGCCGTCAGCGAATAGCAGCATAATTGAGCCGATTCCGGCGGCAGCCCCAGTGACAATAGCAAGGGCGCCGAGTTCGGGGCTCAGCGCGATCACGAACGCCGCGCCAGCAACGACACCGATGGCATCGACCGCGACGCCGACACCATCGGCAACCTTCTTGTGTCGCAACAGGTAGCGGTGAGCTGGTTCCCACACATTGTCTCGAACAGCACCGACGACAGCTTGCGACATCGCCATCTGGGCTTGGGCATTGTCGATCTCGGCTTGGCCTTCGAGCTCCATAACTTGCCAGAACATAGCCTCGGCTCGTTCCAAAAAGCTGTCCGACTTAGCAGGCTTTGGTGGCGCTGGCGGCGGTGCTGAGACATGTAGGCGAAGAACGTTCAGATATGTGCCATGCCCATCGGCACTTGGCTGTGCCCGGCGGAGAAGCGTCAACGTGGTCCCATCAGACCAAGTTACCCCGCAGCGGGGATCAACTGCGCGATCGACGAAGCGCCCAAGACGAAGCGCAGCGTCTTGGGAATTCGCGTACGGATAGTACAGGTCAGACATCTTGAGTCTTGTCCCTTCAACCGTTGATGTTCCAAAGGGTCTAACGCCTTGAACGACAGGTGGGCTCGAGAAGTCGAACGATAAAAATATTCCGCTGTCCTACACCGGCGCCGGCAGCGTAGCCTCGCGCCTATGATAATCCCGATCGCCCCCACCGTAACGCGGCCCGCGGCCCGCCGCGCTCCGCGGCGGGGGCAGTGTTTCGGTCTGACGTGGCGTCAACTTCGTCAACTTCCGATCTCGGCCGGGACGAAAATCGGTGGTGTGATCGACTTGTGTAACCATCCAGACGGAGACTCATCGCGTGACTAGATTGAAGCTGATCGTGCTGCCGCTGGCTCTCGCCCTCTCGGCTCCGGCGCTCGCGGCATCAAACCCGCTAATGGCGGCCGCGACCGCCGCGCGGGCCGATCAGCTCAAGCTGCTCGAAGAGGTCGTCAACATCGATTCCGGGACCGGCGACGTCGAGGGCGGGCGGAAGGTTGGGGCGGTGTTCGTCGCGCGGTTGAAAGCCCTTGGGGCGAGCGTCGAGACGGTGCCGGCCGAGGCTCCCGGGCTGCCCGAAAACATCGTCGCGACGGTCAAGGGGACCGGCAAGACGCGGATCCTGATGATCGGGCATCTCGATACGGTGTTCGGCCCCGGCACCGTTGCCAAATGGCCGTTCAAGATCGTCGGGGATCGCGCCACCGGTCCGGGCGTCGGCGACGAGAAGGGCGGGGTGGTCGAGGGAATCAAGGCGCTCGAACTGCTCCGCGACGCGAAGTTCACCGATTTCGCCAGCATCACGCTGTTGATCGAGACGAGCGAGGAGCGCGGCTCGCCGGGGACGCGGAAGCTGATCGACCGGCTGTTGTCGACCGCCGACGTTGAACTCAATCTCGAACCCGGCGACGCCCCCGACAAGGTCACCGTCTGGCGCAAGAGCTCGACGGTGGTGATGATCGACGTGACCGGCAAGGCGGCGCACGCCGGGGTCGCGCCGCAGGACGGGCACAACGCCGCGGTCGAACTGCTCCACCAGCTCGAAGGGTATGCGAAGTTTCCGCACACCGGCGACCAGACGACGGTCAACCTGACACTGCTTGCGGCGGGGACGCGCAACAACATCATCCCCGACCACGCATCCGCGACGTTCAGCGTCCGTGCGCGGACACCGCAAGCGAACGACGCGGTGCTGGCGCAGCTCGAGGCGAACGCGAAGACGATCGCGGTGCCGGGGACGACGGTCAAGATCCTCCACGAGCCCGCCTATCCGCCGCTCGCAAACAACCCGGCGACCGATGCGCTCGCGGTGCGCGCGGGCGCGATTTACGCAGGTATCGGGCGGACGCTCGGGACGGGGGGCAACGGCGGCGCGTCGGAATCGGCGATGGCGGCGGCGAAAGGCGTGCCGGCACTGGATGGGCTGGGGCCGGTCGGAGGCAAGTTCCACTCGGACGGCGAGTATATCGACCTGACGACGCTGACCCCGCGCCTGTATCTGCTGGCTGCGTTGATCGAGGAGTTGGGGACGAAGGGGGTTCGCTAACCCGCCGCCGCCAGCCCCTCGAGCGCACTCCGCCCGCGCTTGACCATCAGCTTGTTGAGCGCGTTCACATACGCCCGCGCGCTCGCGACCAGCGTGTCGACGTCCGCACCGGTCCCGCGCACAGTCCGGCCGTTTTCCGCGAGCATCACGCTGACTTCGGCCTGTGCGTCGGTGCCCTGCGTCACGGCGTGGACCTGGTACAGCTGGAGCGTCGCGGCGTCGTGGGGGACGATCTTGCGGATCGCGGCGAACAGCGCGTCGACCGGGCCGTTGCCCTTGACCGCGGCAGTGGTCTCGACGCCGTCGACCGACAGCGTCAGCACCGCGCGCTGCGGGCCGTTGCTGCCGCAATAGACCTCGACCTCGACAAGCTGGATCGCGTCGTGGCCGCGCAAGACCTCGTCGTCGACCAGCGCGACGATGTCTTCGTCCCAGATCGCCATCTTCGCGTCGGCCAAGTCCTTGAAGCGCTTGAAGGCGTCGCCGAACTCATTGTCCGACAGCGTGTAGCCGAGCTCGTCGAGCTTCTGGCGAAACGCGGCGCGCCCCGAATGCTTGCCGAGGACGAGGTTGGTCGCACCCTGGCCGACGCTCTCGGGGGTCATGATCTCGTAGGTCGAGGCGTCCTTGATCATCCCGTCCTGATGGATGCCGCTCTCGTGGGCGAAGGCGTTGGCGCCAACGATCGCCTTGTTCGCCTGGACCGCCATGCCGGTGATGCCGCTGACCATCCGGCTCGCGCGGGTTATCTCCGACGTCACGACCCCGGTCATGTACGGCATGACGTCGTGGCGGACGCGGAGCGCCATCGCGATCTCCTCGACCGCAGCGTTGCCGGCACGCTCGCCGATGCCGTTGACGGTCGCCTCGACCTGTCGCGCCCCCGCCATGACGGCGGCAAGCGTGTTCGCAACTGCGAGGCCGAGGTCGTTGTGGCAATGCGTCGAGAACACCGCCTGATCGGCGTTGGGCACACGGTTCAGCATGTCGCGGAACATCGCGCCGTAGGTTTCGGGGGTCGCATAGCCGACGGTGTCGGGCAGGTTGATCGTCCGCGCGCCAGCATTGATCGCGATCTCGATTGCGCGGGCGAGGAAGTCGGGGTCCGACCGCGTCGCGTCCTCGGCCGACCATTCGACGTCGGGGCACAGGTTGCGCGCATGGCTGACCGACGTGCGGATCGCTTCGAGTACGGCGTCGGGGGCCATGTTCAGCTTGACCCGCATGTGCAGCGGCGAGACCGCGATGAAGGTGTGGATGCGCGGCGCGCGGGCAAACTTCACCGCCGCCCATGCCCGGTCGATGTCGCCGAGCGAGGCACGCGCGAGGCTGGCGACCGTGGCCCGCTGGCACTGGCGCGCGACCTCGCGAACCGCCTCGAAGTCACCCTCGGAGGCGATGGCGAAGCCCGCCTCGATGATGTCGACGCCGAGCGCTTCGAGCTGTGCAGCGACGCGGAGCTTTTCCTCGAGGTTCATCGAACAGCCGGGCGACTGTTCGCCGTCGCGCAATGTCGTGTCGAATATACGGATTTGGTCGGTCATGATCGTCGCCTTGGGGCCTGCGAGCATCGAAGCTCTGGGGTCGGGGGGCCGGGCTTGTCCCTCACGCCCGCGACGTCCCCGGTGGGCGGCGCGTGCCTAGGGTCGAATAAGTCGAAGCTGGCCGATTGCGATCATGGCACAACGGTTATCACCGCGGCTGCCGGATGTCCAGACCGGCGGGGGTCGTGCGAAACGGTGTAATTACGCGGCCAAGCGAAGGTGAATTATATTTGCCAGCCGGTGGTTAATTGGTAATAATTCATCTGTAAGTCCTTGTTAAGAGCGGGGAAACGTATCACGCCGAGTAGTGATGCGGGCTGGTTATCATTGTCTTCTTTTTAGGGGGTTGGAATGTCACGTGTTATTACGTCTGGAGCGGCTTGCTTGGCGTTCTACATGTCTGTTGTTGCCGCTGTTCCTGCGCAATCGAAAGTATTGATTGCCACCGCCGCAACAATCGACGCGGTGTGGAAAGCCGCCGGTCCGCGGGATACGATCAAACTTAGTGGCACGTTTGGCCTCACCCGGCTGCAGTATAAGTCGTCGGCAAAGGGCATGACCCTCGATGCGACCGGCGCAGTATTCACCGATACACTGGTGATCAACAAGGTCGACGGCCTCAATGTCATCGGCGGCAAGTTCGGCGCGACTGGCGGCGCGCCGACCAAATACGGTCGCGCCGTCGTCGTTTATGGCGGCAGCAATATCTCGTTCAAGCAGCCGGTGGTTGTCGGGGACGCGGGCGGCCAGGGCATCGCCTTCAGCGATACGGTCAATGCCACGGTCAAGCAGGGGACATTTTCGGGGCTCCACGCCGCGATTACATTCAACCACGTGACCAACGGCTATCTTAGAAGCAATGCCATCACCGGTGCGACGTCCGACGGCATCGATATCGCCGACAGTCACAATGTCACGGCGACGTACAATAGTTGCAGCGCGGGAGCGCCCGCCGCCGGGGCGCATCCCGACTGCATCCAGTTGTGGAGCGTCGCCGGCCATGCCGTGCAGTCGGACATCACGATCGAACACAATGTCGCGACCGGTCCGACGCAGGGGTTCACGTCGTTCGATCCAGCAAAGGGGGGCGGCCTGCGCATCTCGATCATCGCTAACCGGGTCGCGACGACCTTTTCGCAGGGGATCGCCTGCTACGCCTGCGTCGACAGCAATATCAGCTACAACAAGGTCACGACGCTGGCCGGCGCTCTGCACATGACGAATATCAATATCATCGGTGGCAGCGACAACATCGTCATTGGTAATACGATCGGCGCGCTGCCCAAGACTGCGCATCTCGCCCAGCTCGCGCTCGCGCCGTTCGACGCGCGCCTCGACGCAAGTGGCATATTCGACGGTGGCGGGGCGCCGGGGGCAAGCGTCGGTGCCGTCCCCGAGCCGGCCGCGTGGCTTAGCATGATCGTCGGCTTTGGTGTCGTCGGAGCCGCCACCCGGCGATCGCGGCGGCTGGCCGCCGCCTGAGCCGCCCGCCTGAGCCGCCTGCGTGAGCCGCCGCCGCGTCATTGGTTGGCTGGCCGGTGTCCGCGTGGCATGACTGGTCGGCGGCACCACGCCGCGTAGGGCAGACCGTTGGTTGGAACCGTCGATGCGATCTCGCACAATATTCAGCTCGCGGTCGCGCCGGTGTTCCTGCTTACGGGCATTGCCTCGGTGCTCAACGTCCTGACCAACCGGCTCGGGCGGGTGATCGACCGGGCGCGCAAGGTCGAGGCGGAGATTTCGGGATACGATCTCGACACAAAGCGCCGCGCCACGCGCGAACTTACCATGCTCAACCGCCGGATGACCGCCGCGCACTGGGCGATCGGGCTGTGCACGCTGTCGGCGCTGTTCGTGTGCATCGTCGTCGCGATCCTGTTCGTCGGCGACGTCATTCCCGGGCACGTCTCGCAGACGGTTGCACCGCTCTTCATCCTCGTGATGGTACTCCTGATCGCGGGGCTCCTGCTGTTCCTCTTCGAGGTCCAGATCGCGACGCGCTCGGTGCGTATCCGGGCGGAGATGCTCGACCGCTAACAAGCGTCGAGAATGGTGTGAACCCATTGGAATCGTGACGCTCGGCCTCGGCCGATCGCCGGCATTTATCGTTCGAATAATCGATGGAATGGCCAAAGTTCTGCCAAATAATATTTGGCGGGTTCGTCGTATATCGGCTGTATTATTCCAAATATTTATTTCCTGTACACCACGTAATTCTATGAAATATCTCATTCAGGATTTAATAAAACCGACTCCGCGTTCGTCTATTAATGCGTGTCCGGAACAAAAATGAAGTATTGTTGTTGTGTCTATTACGAGTTTCAGTAGCGGAGTTGCGTAGCGTCATGATTAAATTTGTTAAGCACGGCGCGTTGATTTGCGCGATGGTCGTTTCTCTTCCCGCAAATGCCGCGGTGCTCTACGCGACGGCGGACAACATCTCCAACATCTGGAAGTCGGCCGGCGAGGGCGATACGATCAAATTGTCGGGCGTCTTTGCCAACACCGTCGCCTTGCAGAACAAGACGGTGTCGAGCGCGATCACGATCGATGCGACGCAGGCGACCTTCACCGGGACCCTCAAGTTTCAGGCGGTCAGCGGCGTCCATGTCGTCGGCGGGACCTTCGATGCGACCGGCGGCCCGAATGCTTACGGTAAGGCGATCGTCGTCTACAGCAGCAGCAACATCTCCTTCGACCAGACGAACGTCGTCAGCGCGGTCAGCTACCCCGAAGCCGGGATAGCATTTCAGGACGTGACCAATGGCACGGTGACGAATTCGACCTTTACCAACGTCGGCGTCGGCGTCGGCGTATCCGGGTCGAACCATATCACCCTGACCGGCAACAAGGTTGTCGGCTCGACAAAAGACGGTTTCGATATCTTCGACAACCATTTTGTCCTCGTCGCGAACAATAGCTGCAGCGGCAGTCAGCCGTCGGCAGGGGCACATCCGGACTGTGTCCAGGTGGCAAGTACTGCGGGACACGCCCCTGCATCCGACATCAAAGTGATCGACAATATTGCGACCGGAAATACGCAAGGATTTACTTCGTTTATCGGCAAGGCGGATGGGGCGGAGCGGATCACGATCTCGGGCAACATCGTCAACACATCGTTTTCGCAGGGCATCGCCTGTTACTCATGCGTCGATAGTTTCATCACCGGCAATTATATCGCGGCAGACCCGACCGCATCGCATTGGGTAGCCGTCAACGTGGTCGGCGGGACGGACAACGTCGTGAGCAGCAACTCGTGGCTGACCGGCGGGGTATATCTGCCGACCGATTACGCGTCCGCATATTTCCAGCTGACCGGCACCACCTATACGGCGCAGCCCGCGGACGCGTCGTCCGGGTCGCGCTGGTCCGACGGATCGCCGGCCAGTGGCATGGTTCCGGAACCCGCCGAGTGGATGCTCATGACCCTCGGCTTCGGTCTGGTCGGCATCGTCCGTCACCGCCGCGAGTCGCTTCCGATCGTTTGATTTGAAGGGTGGCAAACCCCGGGGACGACTCTCGTCGCCCCGGGGCCCTTTTTAGTTCTTCGCCTTGTCGACCAGCGCGTTCTTGCCGATCCACGGCATCATCGCGCGGAGCTTCGAACCGACCTCCTCGATCGGATGCGCTGCCGCCGCCTTGCGCGCGGCCTTCAACTCGGGCTGGCCGGCGCGGTTGTCGAGGATGAAGTTCTTGACGAACCGCCCGCCCTGGATGTCGGCGAGGACGCGCTTCATCTCGGCCTTGGTGTCCGACGTGATGATCCGCGGGCCGGTGGTGATGTCGCCGTATTCAGCGGTGTTCGAGATCGAGTAGCGCATGTTGGCGATGCCGCCCTCGTACATCAGGTCGACGATCAGCTTGACCTCGTGGAGGCACTCGAAATACGCCATCTCGGGGGCGTAGCCCGCCTCGGTCAGCGTCTCGAAGCCCGCCTGGATGAGGTGGGTGAGGCCGCCGCACAGGACAGCCTGCTCGCCGAACAGGTCGGTCTCGCATTCCTCGCGGAAGCTCGTTTCGATGATCCCCGAACGCCCGCCGCCGATCGCCGAGGCATAGCTCAACCCGACGTCATGCGCGTTGCCGGTCGCGTCCTGATGGACCGCGATCAGGCAGGGCACGCCGCCTCCGCGGACATATTCGGAGCGGACGGTGTGGCCGGGGCCCTTCGGCGCGATCATGAAGACGTCGATATCGTCGCGCGGCTCGATCAGCTGGAAATGGATATTGAGCCCGTGGGCGAAGGCGAGCGCGCTGCCCGGCTTGAGGTTCGCGGCAAGGTCGTCGGCATAGATGCCCGCCTGATGCTCGTCGGGGGCGAGGACCATGACGATGTCGGCATAGGCCGCCGCCTCGGCGTTCGACATGACCTTGAACCCAGCACCCTCGGCCTTGGCGGCGGTCGCCGAGCCCGGACGCAGCGCAACGACGACGTCGGTGACGCCGCTGTCGCGGAGGTTCTGGGCATGGGCGTGGCCCTGTGAGCCGTAGCCGACGATGGCGATCTTCTTAGTCTTGATCAGGCCGATGTCGGCATCGGAGTCGTAGTAGACGCGCATTCTGTTTCCTTTTTAGCTCAGGCCGTCGCCGCGAAGGCTGCCCAATTCATTGATACGGTCGCCGATGATCTGGGCGCGGCACACATAGGCATCGTGAAAGCGGCCAAGCGTGCCCGCCGACATGACGTCGTAGCGGCGACACGCCTTCTCCTTGAACGCAATCCACGCGCGTTGCTCGTCCAGCAGCGCCTTGCCCTGTTCCGACCCGGCACCATCGACCTCGTCGAGCGCACGCTTCCACGCAAGCTTCAGCCGAACCTCCTCCCGAGCGACCCAGGCGCTCCCGCACGGAGCCAGATCGGAGTCGGTCACTGCCTTCGTCGCCGCGTTGCAGCGATCAAAGATCGCGTCGGCGCTGGCCGGCAGGGGCGTGGCAGCGAGCAGGATCACGGCAAAAAGCGACGCGTAGCGTGTCACACCGCCTCCGGCCCGCGCGCGATCGCGACGACCCCGGTCCGCGCGACCTCGACCAGCCCGACCTCGCGCATCAGCGTGATGAAGCTGTCGACCTTGCCGGTCGAGCCGCTGATCTCGAAGACGAAGCTGCGCGTGGTCGTGTCGACCGCCCGGGCACGAAAGATGTCGGCGAGGCGCAGCGCCTCGACGCGCTTCTCCCCGGTGCCCGCGACCTTGACCAACGCCATCTCGCGCTCGACGTGCGGGCCGAGCGCGGTTAGGTCGAGGACGCGGTGGACGGGGACGAGCCGGTCGAGCTGCGCCATGATCTGCTCGATCACCGCGGGCGGGCCGGAGGTGACCACGGTGATCCGGCTGACGGCGTGGTCGTCGGACACGTCGGCGACGGTCAGGCTCTCGATGTTGTACCCGCGCGCGGAAAACAGCCCGACGATGCGAGCAAGGACGCCCGCCTCGTTGTCGACGAGGATGCTGAGGGTGTGGCGTTCGGAGGGGAGGGGTTTCATCGCCTAGACCAACGCCGACGCATCTTCATCTTTTTCGCCCACAGTCTCATCTGCATGCAGCAGCATCTCGCTGTGCGCAGCCCCGCTCGGGATCATCGGGAAGCAGTTCGCGAGCTTCGACACGCGGCAGTCGACCATCACCGGGCCGTCCGCCGCGAGCATCGCCGCGATCCCGTCGTCGAGTTCGCTCGTGTCGGAGATGCGGATGCCGGTCCAGCCGTACGCCTCGGCGAGTTTGACAAAGTCGGGTAGGGCTTCGGAGTAGCTCTCGCTATACCGCCCGCCGTGGTTCAACTCCTGCCACTGGCGGACCATCCCCATATATTCGTTGTTCAAAATGAACACCTTCACCGGCAGGCGGTACTGCGTCGCGGTGCCGAGCTCCTGGATATTCATCTGGATGCTCGCCTCGCCGGCGATGTCGATGACCAATGCGTTCGGGTTGCCGAGCTGCGCGCCGATCGCCGCGGGCAGGCCGTAGCCCATCGTGCCGAGGCCGCCGCTCGTCAGCCACTTGTTCGGCCCCTCGAAGCCGAAGTGCTGCGCCGCCCACATCTGGTGCTGGCCGACTTCGGTGGTGATGATCGGGCTGCGCTTGTGCGTCGCCTCCCACAGCCGCCGGATCGCATATTGCGGGAGGATGTCCGACCCGGTCTGGGCGAAGCCGAGGCTGTCGCGCTGGCGCCAATGGTCGATCTTCGCCCACCACGGCTTGAGGTCGACCGCGCGATGGCCGCGAGCCTTCCACACCTTGATCAAATCCTCGAGGACATGGCCGACGTCGCCAACGATGCCGAGGTCGACGCGGACGGTCTTGTTGATCGACGAGCGGTCGATGTCGACGTGGATCTTCTTCGACCCCGGCGAGAAGGCATCGAGCCGCCCAGTGACGCGGTCGTCGAAGCGCGCGCCGAGGCACAGCATCAGGTCGGCGCCGTGCATCGCCATATTGGCTTCATAGGTGCCGTGCATGCCGAGCATGCCGAGGAATTGCGGCGACGTCGCGGGGAAGCAGCCGAGGCCCATCAGCGTCGACGTCACCGGCGCGCCGGTCAGCCGCGCGAGTTCGCGGAGCAGTTGCGACGCGCCGGGACCCGAATTGATGATGCCGCCGCCGGTGTACAGGATCGGGCGCTCGGCAGCGGCGAGCATCTCGACCGCCGCTTCGATCGCCGCGAGGTCGCCCTTGACCTGCGGTTTGTACGTCTTGTGCTCGATCTTGCCCGGGCGGACGTAGCGCGTCCGCGCGACCTGGACGTCCTTGGGGATGTCGACGACGACCGGCCCGGGGCGTCCCGCGGTGGCGATGTAGAACGCTTCGTGGATCGTGTCGCCGAGGCGGTGGACGTCCTTGACGAGGTAATTGTGCTTCGAACAGTGGCGGGTGATGCCGACCGTGTCGCATTCCTGGAAGGCGTCGGTGCCGATCAGGTGCGTCGGCACTTGGCCCGTCAGGACGACGATCGGAATCGAGTCCATCAGCGCGTCGGTGATGCCGGTGACGGCGTTGGTCGCGCCGGGGCCGCTGGTGACGAGGACGACGCCGGGCTTGCCGGTCGAGCGCGCATAGCCCTCCGCCGCGTGGACCGCCGCCTGCTCGTGGCGGACGAGGATGTGCTTGATCCGGCGACCCGCGGACTCCTGCTCGAACAGCGCGTCGTAGATCGGCAGGACCGCCCCGCCGGGGTAGCCGAAGACGATCTCGACCCCGAGGTCGAGCAGTGCGCGGACGATCACGCCCGCGCCATTGGTTTCGTTCGATGCCGTCACTATGCTTACTCGCCTCGATTGCGAGCGTCGTGTTAGTGATCGAAAATTACGCTGTCAACACTCTAACAGCAATGAAATTACGCGGCGACGGTGCGGCGGCGGCGCATCGTCACGCCGATCAGGCCAAAGCCACCGATCATCAGCGCCCAGCTCGACGGCTCCGGGACCGAGCCAATGCCGATCAGACTGCCGACGTAGCGCGCGAGCGCGGCATGGACCGGAGCCGTCGGGTGGATGCCGTCGAAGCTCAGGTAGTGGCTGCAATCGGGATGCGGGTTCGACGGTGCCACGCTAATGTCGACGCATGCATCGCCGAGGTTGGTGTCGAGGTCGGCGGGCAGGCCGAATTTGGTCGGATCGTCGCGCAACTGGGTGAAGAAGCCGAAATAGTCGATCTGGGTGAACGACGTTCCCGGCCTAAGATGCAGGGTGCTGAAGCCCGCCTGCAGGGCGTTCTCGAGGTAGATGCTGGCGGGGATTTCCGGGTTGGGGACGCCACCGATCAGGAAGTGCGTCGCTCCGGCGGAGTTAAGCGCGTAGATCGTGCCAAGATAATTGCCGACGAAGGCGTTGGTGAACGCGGTCGTGAACGCGGCGGCGGCACCAGGGTTTGGCGCGGCAGCGATCCCGGCGAGCAGCGCGGTGACATCGTTATTGCCGAAGTTGAGGACGTACAGAGCGTTCGGATCAACGGGTTTGCCACTCGTCGCATAGATACCGAGCTGTGTGGCGAGCCCCGGGACGTTGAAGCCGAGCAAGCTGCGGTCTTCCGCCGCCTCGGCCCCGCCGACCGCATAATTGACGCCGCCGGCCAGGAAGGGGACGGTGTAATGTCCGGTCAGCCGCTGTTCGATCAGGTCGGTCCAGACCGGTCCGTTCGAGTAGCGACCGTCGAAATAGCCGTAGCCGGGCTGCGCTGTCAGGCCGTTTGTGCCGATATAGGCGTTGCCCGCGTCGACCAGCGAGTCGCCGAAGACGATAAGCCCGTCGGGGCGCGAGGCGGCGGCGGGGACTGCTGTCCCGACCGCCGCGCCGACTGCCAATGCCGTCAGATACCGACCGATGCCCATGCTTCATCCCCCCGAATATAAGCGGAAGTTAGTAGCTTACGGTTAACGTTCGGTTAGCGGCGCAGCGATTTTCATTCAGGCGGCGACGGTCGCGCGGCGACGACGAAGCAGGCCGATCAGACCGAAGCCGGCAACCATTTGCGCCCAGACCATCGGCTCGGGAACGCCGCCAACGACGGGCGGCGGCGGCGTCAGTGCGGTGAACAGCCGCCCGTCGGGGTTGAATGTGCCGAGGTGGACTTCACCACCCTGATGGAACGTCTGGGCCGCGAGCGAGCCTTCGATCGGGGTCGAATTGCTCACCGTCGCGAACGGGGCGAGGAGCGAGCCGTTGAACTGCTTGTTGAGCGTGATCGACGTCGCCGTGCCGAAATTCCACAGGATGTACGGGTTGTAGATCGAGTTGTTCGAGTTGGCATTCAGTGTGTAGCTCGACGCGCCCGTGACGTTGATGATCGTGGTCAGGTAACCGCCGCTGCCGTTGCTCGGCAGGTCGTAGAGCAGGTTCGACGCATCGAGGAACGATGTCAGATTGGTCGAATCGATCGTGATCACCGCATAGCCGAGGTGGTTCGGGTCGCGCGCGATCAGCTTGGCATTGTTGTGGTCGCTGCCGTCGAAGCTGCTGCCGCTCGCCGACAGAGCGTAGAGCGCGGTCGACAACGCGCCGAGGTCGGCGGTCAGCGTCGCCGTCTGTGTCGCGATGCTCGAGTGCAGGTCGTGGGCGCCGCCGGGTGCCAGCGATGCGTCCTTGGTCGGGAAGGTGTTCATGAAGCCGTTGGCGATGCCGCCGTACGATACGTCGGTGCCGCCGTTGATGTTGAACGAAGCGAGGTTCGATCCGGCGCGGACGATCGCGCCCTCGACATTGAAATTGCCGCCGGTGAAGCTGCCACCGATGTCGACGCTCTTGCGCGCCGCGATCGTGCCGCTACCGCCGTTCGGGCCGTTGTTGAAATTGCCGCCGTTGATGTCGCCGCCGACGGTCAGTGTCGCGTACGACGACATGCCTTCGCCTTGGTTCGACCGGCCGATGCCGTACGTCGAGGTGCCGCCGCTGATGTTGCCGCCGACGAAGGTCTTGCCCTCGACGTCGTGGCCGCCGGTCATGTTGCCGAGAACGATGAGATTGAGGTCGCCGAGTGCGGTGAGGCCGTTGACGGCGCTTCCGGTGGCGAGGGCGGCTCCCGGGGTCAGGGCCATCAAGGCGACGGCGGCAGCGATGCGATAGGTCATGCAATAATTCCCCGAAACCGACGCTCATGTGCCAGTAACGAAACGTTAAGCAATTATCATGCCAGAAAGATAAGTTACTGAAAGATATATGACACTCCCAGCGCTATTTGAAGAAGTGTAAGGAATTCCGACACTCTGAAGGTGGACATCGCATTGTTAACTATAACGATTAGCCGGTGCTGAGGCCACGTTGCCAGCTGCTGGTCTGGTTGCGAAACCACGTCTGCTGGCGCTTGGCATAATGGCGCGTGTCGAGGCGAGTGCGTTCGATCGCGGCGCCAAGCTCGATCTCGCCGCGCAGATGGGCTAGGAGCGGGGGGACGCCTAGTGCCTTCATCACCGGCGCGTCGGCGGCGAGGCCCCTTCGACCCAACGCGGCGACCTCGTCGAGCACCCCCGCCGCGAGCATGGCATCGAGCCGCGCGTCAATCCGAGTGTGGAGGGCAGGGCGCGGCAGGTCGACAACATGGCCCTGCACAACGACTTCAGTTGCGATCCCGCCGGTCGTCTCGGCCTGCCAGTCGGCCAGCCGCCGTCGGGTCGAGCGGACGACTTCGAGCGCGCGGGTGACGCGTTGCGGATCGGCGAGCTTGGCCGCTGCGGCGGGGTCGAGTGCGGCGAGTGCGGCCCGGGCGGCAGCGGGGTCGAGCGCGCGGACCTCGGCGCGGACGTCGGGGTCGATCGGCGGGACCGCGGCGATCCCGTCGAGCAGGATCCGCAGGTACATGCCGCTGCCGCCGACGACGATCGGCAAGCCCCCCGCGGCGATCGTATCGAAGATCGCCGCGCGGGCCATCCCTGCCCAGCGCGCCGCGTCGCACGCCTCCGCCCCGTCGATGACGCCATAGAGACGGTGCGGGACGGTCGCTTCATCGGCCTTGGACGGGCGCGCGCTGAGGATGCGGAGGTCGGCGTAGACCTGGCTCGCGTCGGCGTTGATGATCGTGCCGCCGCGCGCCTGCGCGAAATCGAGCGCGACCGCCGACTTGCCCGCGGCGGTCGGTCCCGCGATAACCACGACCGTTGGCCGACCAAGGGAAATATCGATGCTCCTCGCGACGTTGATCGCCGCCGGTGCCTTGTCGCCGGGTGACGTCGCTGCGGCAAGCGACGCGCTGCGTGGGGCAGGGGGCGAGCCGGGGGCGGCGGCGTGGCTCGATGCGGGGGACGCCTGCGATTTGACGGTTGCGGGGCTGGACCAGCCGGTCGCCCGCGCGGCGGTCGAAGCCGCGCTGACCGCGGTCGACATCGTCGTCCAGCCCGTCGCCGCGTCGCGCCGCAAGCGGCTGCTGATCGCCGACATGGATTCGACGATGATCCAATGCGAGTGCATCGACGAACTCGCCGACTATGCCGGGTTGAAGCCGCAGGTCGCGGCGATCACCGAGGCGGCGATGCGCGGCGAGCTCGACTTCGCCGCCGCGCTCGATGCCCGCGTCGCGCTCCTGAAGGGAATGGATGCGCGGGTCATCGATCGCTGCCGTGCGGAGCGTGTGCGGCTGATGCCTGGGGCGAAATTATTGGTCGCAACGATGGCCAGATCAGGAGCGCGGACAATCCTGGTCTCGGGAGGATTCACCGCCTTCGCCGGCCCGGTCGGTGCGGAGTTGGGATTTGATCGGATCGTCGCCAACCGGCTGCTCGTCGAGGACGGCAAGCTCACCGGAACGGTGTCGCGCCCGATTATCGACGCCGCGACCAAGCGCTTCGAACTCGACGGCGCCGGGGTGCCGCTCGAGGCGACGATCGCGGTTGGCGACGGGGCGAACGACATCCCGATGCTCGAACGCGCCGGGCTGGGCATCGCGTATCACGCCAAGCCCAAGGCCACCGCGGCCGCCGACGCGGCGATCCGCATCGGCGACCTGACGGCGTTGCTGTGGGCGCAGGGATACAAGCGGGGTGAGTGGGTTAGCCAATAATTGTCATCCCCGCGAAAGCGGGGACCCATGGTCGCCACACTCTGTGACCTTGGGTCCCCGCCTTCGTGGGGATGACAGATTATCGGGGGTTCCCCACTTTCGCGAGGCTGACCGGGAAGTGCGCCCTACTTCAGCTTGAAGCTCAGTGACGCGCCGATGATCCGCGGCTCGTTGTACACCGCAGCCATGTAGTTCTCGATCACGCCCTTGAGGTTCTTCTGGTCGGTCAGGTTGCGGACGAACACCGCGGCTTCGTACTTCGGCGTCGAATAACCTGCCTTGAGACCCGCCTCGTACGTCCCGTTCGAGTTGAACTCGTTGGTCTTGTAGAGGACGAAGTTGGTGAAGCCCTGAAGATTGACGTCGCCGGCAATGAACAGCTCGGCGTCCTTGCTCACCGGGACGCCGTAACGCGCGGTGGCGTCGACGGTGTACTTCGGCGCGTCGGGGAGCGGGTTGCCGTTGATCTGGGCGAAGACGTTGGTGCCGATCTTGATCGTCGGGTTGTTGACGGTGCAGACGACGACGCCGTTGAGCGCGCAGACCTGCGCATAGACCCGCGTGTCCTTGATCTCGGTGTGGAGGAAGCTCGCGCCGAGCCCGAGCGACAGGTGCTCGATCGGGTGCCACTCGGCCTCGGCCTCGATGCCGTAGGCGTTTGCCTTGGCGGCGTTGAACAGCACGCCGTTGCCGTTGGAATCGTTGCCGTTCAGCTGGATGTTGCTGACGGTGTAGCCGAAGCCGGTGACGTTGAAGCGAACCTTGCGATCGAACAACTGGCTCTTGAAGCCCGCCTCATAGCTGATGATCGTCTCCGAATTCGCCGTCGTGAAGTCAGAGTTGAACACCGCCGACCGCCCCTGGATTGTTGGGCCGCGGAAGCCGCGCGCGACGCGGGCATAGACGCTGACGTCGGGGTCGATCTGGTACAACGCGCTGACGTCCCAGCTCGGCTGGGTCGACGACAGGCGGACGTAGCGGCGTCCGGTGTAGGTGACGACGTTCAGCGCAGTGTTCGCCGTCTGAAGCAGCGTCGTCGATTTGGTGTCGTTGGTCTCGCGCGCGCCTGCGGTCAGCGTCAGGTTCGGCACGATCTCATAGCTCGCCTGGCCGAAGACCGCCCATGACGTGTTGATGTTGCGCAGGACGACATAGTTGTTCGGGTTGGTGCCGGTGAAGATCGCGCGCTGGTCGAACTCGGTCGTGTCGCGGCTATCGAAATACATGCCGCCGACCTGATACTTGAAGCGGCCTTGGCCGTTCGAGGCGAGGCGGACTTCCTCGGTATACTGGTTCAACCCGCGAACCTTGCCCTGCGATTCGCCGAACCCGTTCGGCACGCCGTTGACCGGATAGTTCGCCGCCGCGCCGCCGTCGGTGTCGCCGCGGCTATAGCCCGATAGCGTTTCGTAGGCGCTGATCGAGGTCAGGCTGACCGGGCCGAAGTCGTACTTGACGTTGAGGAACGCGCCATAGGTTTCGTACGCCTGCGGGTTGCCCGCGCCTTCGTCGAGGCCGACCTGGTCGCGCGGGCCGACGGGGGTGTTCGATCCCTTGATCAGCGCGCCGCGGTGGAAGATCGTCGACGTGCCCTTGTACGACCGGCCCTGGCCCTCGGCGAGGATCGTCAAATCCTCGGTCGGGGTGATCAGGATCTGCGCGCGCAGGTCGCGCTCGTTGAAGCCGCCGAGCGCATCGGTCTTGTTGACCTGCGTCTTGTCGGCGCTAACCCCGGTGAAGGTGTTGTCGACCCAGTTATCACGGTGCTGGTACAGGCCCGAAACGCGAACCGCGATCTTGCCGGGGATGATCGCGCCGCCGATGCCGCCGTCGAAGGTAATCGTGTTGTAGCTGCCGTACGATCCCGACGCGCGCGCGGTGAGGTCGTCGCTCGGCTTGATCGTGTCGATCTTGATGATGCCCGCGGTGGTGTTGCGCCCGAACAAGGTGCCCTGCGGACCGCGCAATACTTCGACCTGCGCGAGGTCGTACGCCGGGTTTGACTTCAGGACGACATGCTCGAGGACGACGTCGTCCTGAATGATCTCGACCGGCTGCGACGCGCCGAGGTAGAAGTCGATGTTGCCAAGGCCGCGGATGTAGAAGCGCGGAAAGATGCGGCCGGTCGTCGTCTCGGCGTACAGCCCGGGGACGCGCCCCGACAGTTCGAGCAGGTCGCCGCCGCCCGACTGGAACGAACGCAGCAGGTCGCCCGAGACGACGCCGACCGACAGCGGCACCTTCTGCAGGTTCTCGCTACGGCGCTCGGCGGTGACGACGATGTCGGCGAGGCCGGTGTCGTCGGTCGCGGCGGCTGCGGCGGCCGGAACTTCGGCAGCGATCGCGTGGCTGCCGGTCAGCACGACGGCGGCGGACAGCAGCAATGCCGCCCGGAGAGTGAAATTCGACAAGACGATAACCCCTGAAATGGGACACCGCGGCGTCGTGCCCCGGTCCCGATGCCGCGGCGATAGGGGGCAATTATGACGACGAAGTGACAAAATGCCTCGGTTGTGCCCGGAATGGTTGCGGGTGTGGCTGCAGTGCAACGGATCGGTGGCGCGGCGCATCGGTCGCAGCTACGATAGCGCGATCACGGGGGAAGCATGACCAACCGGCTCTATTACGGCGACAATCTCGACTGGCTGGCGAACCCGAAGGCGTTCCCCGACGCCAGCGTCGACCTCGTCTATCTCGACCCGCCGTTCAATTCGAACGCGACCTACAGCCAGTTGTTCAAGTCGCCCGACGGCAAGACCGCCGACAGCCAGATCGACGCGTTCGAGGATACGTGGAGCTGGGGCATCAGCGCCGAGGCCGCCTACGACCGGGTAATGACGAGCGGCAATACCGACGTCGCGCAGTTGCTTCAGGCGATGCGCGGCTTCCTCCACGACAATGCGATGATGGCGTATCTGGCGATGATGGCGGCGCGGCTGATCGAGCTGCACCGCGTCCTCAAGGATACGGGAAGCCTGTATCTCCACTGCGATCCGACCGCGAGCCATTACCTGAAGTTGTTGCTGGACGGGGTGTTTGGGCCCGATCGATTTGTAAACGAGATAAGCTGGCAGCGGACGACAGCCAAGTCCGATCACAAGCAGGGCGCGCGCCATTTCCGCGTGTTCGCGATATTATACTTCGATACTCCAAGACAAATACTTTCATCTACAACCAGATGTTTTCCTTATATGACGATGCTTATATACTTACAAAATATCGATATTCGGACTCCGACGGGCGAAAATATAGGTTGGGCGATCTAACCGCCGCTAGACCGGGTGGTGATACGCTCTATGAGTGGCGCGTAAAACGCCCAGCCGGGGGTGGATGGGAAGCTGACTTGGACGGCGAGTTCTCAATTCCGAAGCTGGATTGGGAATACCGAGGCGTTACACCTTACGCAGGCAGAAGTTGGGTCTATAACCGTCATAGGATGCGGGAGGTGTCCGACGCCGGTCGACTGCGATACACGTCAAGCGGCTTCCCCGAATATAAGCGCTATCTTGATGAAATGCCGGGCGTCCCGATTAGCGACGACTGGGACGACATCCGGCCACTTAACTCCCAAGCGCAAGAACGTCTCGGCTACCCTACCCAAAAGCCCCTCGCTCTCCTCGAACGCATCATCGCCGCCTCGTCGAACCCCGGCGACGTCGTCCTCGACCCGTTCTGCGGCTGCGGCACCGCGGTCCATGCCGCCGAGAAGCTCGGGCGGCGGTGGATTGGGATCGACATCACCCATCTGTCGATCGCACTGATCGAGAAGCGGCTGCTTGCCGCCTTCCCGGGAATCGTGTTCGAGACCGAGGGGCGGCCGAAGGACCTCGCCTCGGCGCAGGAACTCGCACTGCGCGACAAGCACGAGTTCCAGAAATGGCTCGTGACATGGGTCGGCGGCCAGCCGTGGAAGGGCGGGCAAAAGGGGGCGGACGGCGGGATCGACGGGCTGGTCTTCTTCCAGGGCTTCGACCCGAAGACCGAGAAGGCGACGCACGAAAAGGCGATCATCTCGGTCAAGGGCGGCTTCAGCAAGGGCGTCGGCTGGGTGTCCGAACTCGTCGAGACGATCGGGCGCGAAAAGGCCGCGCTCGGCATCCTGCTCACCGCCGTCCTGCCGACGAAGGAGATGGAGGCGCGCGCGGCGGCGGCGGGGTTCTTCGAAACCGGCCTCCACGCCAAGGTGCCGCGCATCCAGATCCTGACGCTCGCCGAACTCTTCGCCGGCAAGCGCCCGGTCGTCCCCAACGTCAACGCGGCGATGTTCAAGGCCGCGCCGAAGGAAGCCGTGATCCAGCCGGGGTTGGACCTTTAACCCTGTCCTACAGGCGGCGCGATCGGTTAGCCTGTTCAGCTATCGAGTCGGCCGCCAGCGGGTGGTCGATGCTCTTTCTCATTGTTGGTGTCGTCGTGGCGAGCGCCACGTAAAATTGTGAAGCCGGGGCTTTTCGGATTGTGCTTCTCGTGTGGACTTAGTGGACTTCCGGCGTGAAGTGCGTCGGGTCACCCAGTGGCGTCATGCCCGCGAAGGCGTGGACCCATCACCACGAAGGCTGGGGTGGTGGGTCCCCGCCTACGCGGGGATGACGAAAAGAGGTTGGGGATCGCACCGCCGATGCGAAAAACCTGGTCGTTGTGTGGACTTGTGTAACTTTCCGCTCTCTCGGATTTGCCGGGTGAGCAGCGACTCGCTGGCGTGAGGACTTCCGCTGTGAAGCACGCATCACATCCAAAACGTCATCCCCGCGAAGGCGGGGACCCATCACCCCAACGGATCGTGATAATGGGTCCCCGCCTTCGCGGGGATGACGAGAAAGGCGGGATAACGAATATAGCGCGGAGATGGCGGACATAGCGTGGGGACGGCGTAACCGGCGCGAAAACCTGGTCGTTCAGTGGACTTGTGTAACCTTCCGCGCAAAAAAAACCGCGCGCCTACCCCGCGAGCAGCGCCAACAGCCGCTCGTTGACCACCGCCGGGTTAGCCTTGCCCGCCATCGCGCGCATCGTCTGGCCGACGAAGAAGCCGAATAACTTGTCCTTGCCGCCGCGATAGTCGGCGACCTTGTCGGGGTTGGCGGTGAGGATATCGCCAATCGCGGCGTCGATCGCGCCGGTGTCCGACGTCTGGCGTAGGCCGCGCGCCTCGACGATCGCGGCGGCGCCGTCGCCGGTGTCGAGCATGATCTCGAATACCTGCTTGGCGAGCGGGCCGGACAGGGTGCCGTCGGCGGTCAGCTTGAGCAGCTCGGCCGCGGCGGCGGGTGAAACGGGTGAGTCGGCGATATCCTTGCCGAGCCGCTTGAGCGCACCGAACAGGTCGGACGTCACCCAGTTCGACGCGCGCGCCGCCAGAGCCGGGTCACCGAGCGCAGCGAGCACTGCCTCGAAATAGTCGGCGGTCTCCTTTTCCGCCGTCAGGACCGCGGCGTTGTACGCGGTCATGCCGAGCGCGCCTTCGAACCGTGCGCGCTTCGCGGTCGGCAGCTCGGGCAGGCTCGCGCGGCATTCGTCGACGAAGTCCTCGGTCAGCGTCAGCGGCAGCAGGTCGGGGTCGGGGAAATAGCGATAGTCGTGCGCGTCTTCCTTTGACCGCATCGACCGCGTTTCCATCCGGTCGGGGTCGAACAGGCGGGTTTCCTGGACGATCGTGCCTCCGGCTTCGAGGACGTCTACCTGCCGCCGCGCCTCGAGCTCGATCGTCGCCATAACGAAGCGAACCGAGTTGACGTTCTTCGTCTCGGTCCGCGTACCGAATGGGTCGCCAGCTTTGCGGACGCTGACGTTGACGTCGGCACGCATCGACCCTTCCTCCATGTTGCCGTCGCAGCTGCCGACGTAGCGGAGGAGCGAGCGCAGGCTGCGGACATACGCCCCCGCCTGCGCCGGGGAGCGGAGGTCGGGCTTGGAGACGATCTCCATCAATGCACAACCGGAGCGGTTCAGGTCGACATAGGTCATCGTCGCATGGCCGTCGTGGACCGACTTGCCGGCGTCCTGTTCGAGGTGGATGCGCTCGATGCCGACCCGCGTCGGGGCCTCGCCGTCGGGCTCGATGTCGAGATAGCCTTCGCCGACGATCGGGTGGTATAACTGGCTGATCTGATAGCCCTGCGGCAGGTCGGCGTAGAAGTAGTTCTTCCGGTCGAACCTGGAGAAGCGGTGGATCTGGGCATCGAGTGCCAGACCGGTTCGAACCGCCTGGCGGACGCACTCGCCGTTGAGGACGGGCAGCATTCCGGGCATCGCCGCGTCGACAAGGCTGACCTGGGTGTTGGGCTCGGCCCCGAAGCTGGCCGCGGCGCCGGAGAACAGCTTCGACTTGGCGGTGACCTGGGCATGGACCTCAAGGCCGACGACGATCTCCCAGTCGCCGGTCTCGCCGGGGACGGTGTAGGGGGCGGTGGTGCTCATGCGCGCCTTGTAGCAAGACCAGCGGGCGGCGGTCGACCCCTGGTCGGCGGCCTATTCGCCGGGAGCGGGATGTTGAAGGTACATCAGCCGCTTGATCTCGCGGCGGCCCTTGGTCACGGTGTCGAGGATCAGGCCGCTGAAGGCACACAGGACGGCGACGATCGTCAGCCCGGTGATGAGGACGGCAGTCGGAAAGCGCGGCACCAGCCCGGTATGCATGTAGGTGATAGCCAGCGGGACGGCGAGCAGCGCGGCGACGAGCAGCAGGACGATGGCGATCGCCCCGAAAAAGGTCACCGGCCGCTCCGAGCGATAGAGCGCGACCATCGTCCACAGGATGCGCCAGCCGTCGGCATAGGTCGATAGCTTCGAGGTCGACCCTTCGGGCCGGTCGTAATAAGCCGTCGGCAGCTCGGCGCACGGCATGGCGAGCTCAAGCGCGTGGATGCTGATCTCGGTCTCGATCTCGAAGCCCGCCGACAAGACCGGGAAGCTCTTGACGAAGCGCCGCGAGAAGACGCGGTAGCCGGTGAGGATGTCGCTGAACGACTGGCCGAACATCCGCGTCAGCAGCCCGGTCAGCAGCTTGTTGCCGAACTGGTGGCCGGCGCGGTAGGCGGCGGCGATCTCGGTGACGCGGGTGCCGACAACCATGTCGAGCTGGTCGCGGACGAGCAGGTCGACGAGACGCGGCGCGGCCCCGGCCTCGTAGGTCGCGTCGCCATCGGCCATGACATAGACGTCGGCGTCGATGTCGGCGAACATCCGCCGGACGACCGCGCCCTTGCCTTGGCGGCGCTCGGAGCGGACGACGGCCCCGGCGGCAGCGGCGACCGCCATCGTCCGGTCGCTTGAATTATTGTCGTAGACGTAGATCGTCGCCCCGGGCAACGCGGCACGAAAGCCCTCGACCGTCCGGGCGATCGCCGCCTCCTCGTTGTAGCACGGCAGTAATACGGCGATGCGGCCGGCAGTCATCACAATGCGAACCCCGTTGCAGTTGTCCGTCGTCGGGTCACCATCGCGGCATGGCTCAACGTCGCCACCGCGGCGAGTGACGCAAGCCACGCGATGCGGCCCTGATAGCGATCGCGAACGCCCGACAGCGTGCCGCAGACGATCGCGTTGACGAGCAACCCCGCGATGATGACGCCGATCGCTGCCACGAGCCGCCGGTCGAGCGCGGCGACGCGGTGACGGCCGAACCAGGCGGGTTGCATGACGGCAGCCCCCGCGATGATGAGAACCAGAAGCGCGGCGTCATAGATTAGCTGGGTCAGTCGGCTCACCGCAGGAAGCGGGAAGGAACCGGTCCTGATCCCGCTGTCGGGGTAGGCGACCATCGTCGAGACCAGCGACGGATCGATCCGAGCGTTCGGCATGATGCGTTGCGAAAAGTCGTTCATCCCGGCGAAGAAGAAGCACCGCACCGAAAGCCTCGCAGCTTCGATGGCAGCGCCCACCGGGTCGGACTTGACAGCGCCGGCGACGATGCTGCCCGCCTCGCGTGTGAGCAGCAGCTTGTCGGATAAGCTCATGGTATTGAACAGTCCCCCTGGGCCTGCATCCCAGAGGAACTTGTCGTGGTCCATCGGCAGCCGGGCGCGATACTTGCAGAAGAAGTAGCGTGTCGTGGGGCAAGTTTTGTTGAGATAGGCGGGCAGGACGTCGCCCTCCGCCATCCGGGCGAGGAGGAAGGGCTGCGACGCCATCGGCCGGTCGAAGACATGCTCGACGACAGGGGCGACGCTGCCGTGGCCGATCACGGCGACGACGCACATCACCACGGCGGTTAGCCACCCGCGACGGTCGAACCATGACTGGCGAAAGAAGATGGTCGAGCCGGCGGCGATCACGATCGTCATCGCCAGGAAGCTGCGATGGAACAGCATG
The DNA here is from genome assembly GCF_019431245.1 of Polymorphobacter sp. PAMC 29334. Classification (NCBI taxonomy): domain Bacteria; kingdom Pseudomonadati; phylum Pseudomonadota; class Alphaproteobacteria; order Sphingomonadales; family Sphingosinicellaceae; genus Polymorphobacter; species Polymorphobacter sp. PAMC 29334. Next base: position 2,231,289 of record NZ_CP080243.1, read on the forward strand.
CCCGCTATCAGCGCCAAGGCCCAGAATAGGCGCTCGCTCCGGTGCATCTGCTGCTTGGTCAGGAGGAAGGCGAGGGCGAGGACGACCGGGCCGAGAAAGACATCGGGCAGCAGCACGCAGGCGTAGAAGGCAAGGCCGCCGACCGCCATCACGACACCGCCGATCGTGGCGAGCGGCCGTTGGACCTGCAACCGTTCCAGCGCCAGGATCAATGCCACCGCAGCGACGAGTGCCTGTGCCGCCGCCGCCAGCCACGGCCCGCCGATCCGGTCGAAGACGGCGAGGGCGAGACCGTAATATGGTGACCGCGCCTCCGACACGCCGTCGTTGGTGTCCATCGCCAAGGGTCCGCCGGCGGCGGTCGCGTGACCGGCGGACATGCTCGGCCTGGCCGAAGTCTTGTCGAATACGCCGATGATCGCCTCGCCGGCGCGGTTATATCCGATCGTATCGGGGAACAGGATCGGCAGGCGGTTGGCCGCCGCGACCCCGAGGAACAGGAGCGCGACGACGAACGCAATCACGATCGACCACATGGCTCCCAGACGTGCAACCGGGCGGCCGACCTCGCTGTGTGTCGCCATCCCCAGCCTCCATCGCGTTGCGTCGAAATTCGTACTCGACGCGCTCAGCGCTGCACTGCAGCACGCTCTCCTTCGGCGTCTACCACCAGCGTTCAGGCCGTGCAACGAAGCCTGCCGCGCGTTCGAGAGCATATCCCGCGTTGAGCACCCCCGCTTCGTCGAGCGGCCGCCCGATCACCTGCAGCCCGAGCGGCAACCCCCCCGCCGACAGCCCCGCCGGGACCGACATCGCGGGTAGCCCTGCCAGCGACGACGGCACGGTGAAGACGTCGTTCAAATACATCTCGAGCGGGTCGGCCTTGTCCCCGGGCGAGAAGGCAGCCGACGGCGCGGTCGGGGTCAGCAGCACGTCGCAATACTCCCACGCCCGGGCAAAGTCCTGCGCGATCAACGCCCTAACCTTCTGCGCCTGGAGATAATACGCGTCATAATAGCCTGCCGACAGCACGTACGTCCCGATCATGATCCGCCGCTTGACCTCGGGTCCGAAGCCCGCCGCGCGCGTCGCCTCGTACATCGCGTCGAGGCTGCCGCCATCGGGGGCGACCCGCAGGCCGTAGCGGACCCCGTCGTAGCGGGCGAGGTTCGACGATGCCTCCGCCGGGGCGATTATGTAATAAGCGGGGAGGGCGTATTTCGTATGCGGCAGAGACACCTCGACGGTCTCGGCCCCGGCGTCGCGCAGCCAGCGCAGCCCCTCGTCCCACACCGCCGCGACCCGCGCATCCATCCCGTCGAGCCGGTACTCCTTCGGCACCCCGACCCGCTTCCCCCGCATATCCCCGGTCAGCGCCGCCTCGAAGTCGGGCACGGCGACGTCCAGCGAGGTCGCGTCCTTGGCGTCGTACCCGGACATGCTCTGGAGGAGGATCGCGCAGTCCCGCACGTCACGGGCCATCGGTCCGGCCTGGTCGAGCGACGAGGCGAACGCCACCACCCCCCAGCGTGAGCAGCGGCCATAGGTCGGCTTGATCCCAGAGATGCCGACGAACGCCGCCGGCTGGCGGATCGAGCCGCCGGTGTCGGTGCCGGTCGCTCCGGCGCACAGCATCGCCGCGACCGCCGCCGCCGACCCGCCAGAGCTTCCGCCCGGAACCAATGGCCGGTTAGATCCCGCTGCCCGCCACGGCGAGATCACCCCGCCGAAGGCACTGGTTTCGTTCGACGATCCCATCGCGAACTGATCCATGTTGAGCTTGCCGAGCATCCCCGCGCCGTCGCCGAACAGCTTCGCCGTCACGGTCGACTCGTATGGCGGGACGAACCCCTCGAGGATCTTCGACCCCGCCGTCGTCTGGACCCCCGCGGTCGCGAACAGGTCCTTGATGCCGAGCGGGATGCCCGCCAGCGACCGTGCCGAGCCGTCGGCCAGTGCCGCATCCGCCGCCACCGCCGCTGCCCGGGCATGGTCCGGGGTCTCGACGATGAAGGCGTTGAGCACCCGCGCCGCCTCGACCGCGGCGATGTGGACTTCCGCCAGTTCGACCGCGGAGAAGGTCTTCGCCCGCAGCCCGTCGCGCATCGCGCCGATGGTCAAGCCATTGAGTTCGCTCATTATTCGATGACCTTCGGCACCGCGAAGAAGCCGATCTCGCTTGCCGGGGCGTTGGCCAGCACCTTGTCGCGGACCCCGCCGTCGGTGACCGCGTCGGCGCGCCAGCGCAGCGTGTTGGAGATCACCGCGGTCATCGGCGCGACCCCGCTGGTGTCGACTTCGGCGAGCTGCTCGATCCACGTCAGGATGCCGTTGAGCTCCCCGACGAGCGGCTCGGCCTCGCCGGGGGCGAGCTTGATCCGCGCCAGCTTGGCGATGCGGGTGACGGTGGCGGCGTCGACGGACATAGTACCCCTCGGGTTGAGCGAGGGCGGGTAGCATGGGGGTCCCGCCCGCTCAAGCCGGGGGGCGGGGAGGCGGGCGAAGACCGGGGTCAAAGGTTACACTAGTCCACACAACGACCAGCTTTTCACGGTCCTCTACGCGTCACCCGCCCGCCCAAAGGTTACACAAGTCCACCGAACGACCAGCTTTTCGCGCTCGCCGCGTCCGTTCGAAGGTTACACAAGTCCACACGACGACCAGCTTTTTCACCTTCCCGCCGCAAGCCGCCGTCCGCCTAAAGGTTACACAAGTCCACGGAACGACCAGCTTTTCGCGCCCTTCGCGCCCGGAAGGTTACAGTAGTCCACACAACGACCGGCTTTTTCACCCGCGCACCAGCCCCGCGCCGTCACCGCCCGCGCTGCTCCGCGACCCGGCGGCGGAAGATCGCGTCGTTGGCGAGCAGCGTCGCCTCGACCGCCGGGTCCATCCGCCGCTCGTGCGCCGTCGCGTCGATCCGCGCCTGCCATTCGCCCCATGCGTCGCTCTCGCCCCACCCATCGCACGGGAAGGGATAGGCGGCGGGGGCCTGAACGAAGGTCGGCCGGGGTAGGGGCGGCATCGGGCGGGTCATCGCGTCGTCTCCTGCGTTGTTCAACAGAGGAACATCTCACGAACACAGGGGTGGAGGACAGCGGTTTCTAGGGGACCACCGCGCTCCCGGATTTGCGGAGCCTAGCCGACCTGCGCCACCGTCAGCGTCCCCCCGGGAGTCGGCGCGATGAGGTCGGCGGCGGGGACCACGCCGCCGAGCCAGTCGGCCCAGCGATCGCGCGGCATCAACACGATCTGGCGCGAATGATACGGCGCGATGTCGGGGCCGGGCTCGCACGTCAGCATCGTCCACGCCTCGGTCGCGGCGAGCGGAGCCCCGTCACCGACGGCCCCGCCGCCAACGCCCGAGCCGACCGACCGCCACAACCCCGCGACGCAGAACAGCCCCCGCTCCTCCGCCCCGTCGCGCATCGTGAACAGCCACTTCGTCTTGCGCTTGGCTCCCGGAGTGGGATCGGTGAATTCGTAGAAGCCGTCGAGCGGGATCAGGCAGCGCCCCTGCGATCCATCCGCCGCGTTGCCGAACCGCCGCCCCTCGGAGCGGTAATTATACACCGGCCTGCCGCCCCCCTTGCCGGCTCCCGCCTTGCCCCCCGCGCTGCGACCGCCGCCCCCGCGGTCACCGCCGCCGCCCGCCGGGCCCGCCACCCAGCTCCACCGCCGCTGGACGAGCTGGTGCGCGCCGTCGCGGAGCCGGACGATCGCGGCGGGGTCGGTGATGCGGATGCTGTCGGTCGCCGCAAGGTTCGGCAACCCCTCGGGAAAGCTGAGGGGGATCTTGAGCACGCTGAACGCCTCGACGATTTCACCGAGGGAGCGGAGACGGGCGGCTTCGTTGCACATGGCGCGAACGGCTTACGCTTTTGCCCTCGCAAAAGCGAAGTTCAAGCTGCGCCCGGCCGGCGCGGCCACCAGCCGCGTCCGACGGCGCGGCTTTGCCGCCACGGAGCCGTACGTCGGGGCGACTGCATTGCTCATCTAGCAAACCTGTGCGATTTAGATGTGTGAAGCGGGCATTTCTCATCGCGGCGGCTCTGATCACGATCGTCGCTGTTGTCTTCGTGTCGACGTTGGTTATCCACAGTATCGTGCCTAATCAGCCGCTGGGTGAGATTCGATACATTGATCTGATCTCGGTTGTCCTCACCGCGCTTTCCATCATGATAACGGTGCTAGGACTTTTCATAGCCGTTTTGGGTGTCATCGGATGGGCAACATTTGAAAGTAAGTTACGGGATAGCTCAATCTCGTATTTTACTGCTCAGCTCGCGAAGGACGGCCCGCTTAGAAAGGAAATTGAACAGCTGCTGGTCGACGTGAGCCTACGAGGTGTTGACGGGACGTCAGAACAAAGTAAGAACGCGGCTGTTGTTGCTGCACCAGATGAAACGATTTACGATGACTGATATCAGCTTTTCCTCGCGCATATCGGCGCATGAACTTAACGTTATCAAAGAGTTCTTGGCGAGCACTCCGGTTAAAATTGGCGGGTTAGCTAAGGCGTTGGGTCTGGACGTAGTCGAAGCTAATCTGCCTTTAAACATTTCCGGTATGATCAAACCGAGAGAAAATGGCTTCGTTATCAAGGTCAATCGGTACGAATCGAAATCTAGGCAGAGATTCACCATCGCCCATGAAATCGCTCACTACTTGCTTCATCGACAAAGGATCGCGAGCGGTGTAGTGGACTCTGTGCTTTATCGGTCTAATCTGTCTTCAACGTTAGAGACTGAGGCGAATAAATTGGCAGCCGATCTTATAATGCCTTGGTCTGCAGTACGACAGCTTATCGCCCGCAACCCGACGGCTAGCAAAGAAGAATTGAGTCTAAAATTGGCTGATGAATTCAAGGTTTCCCGCTTAGCAGCCGATATTAGGGTAAGTTAATCAGATGCTGGCCGGCCGCTGTTATGTTCCTCATTTGCGAACTAAACCGGCTGAGATAACTGCCTACCGAACGTTGTCAGTGGAGGCGAAAGATTTAACGTTCCCGGTATTTTTGGCGAAACCGTGGCAGAACGCCTCCTTTTTTAGCAAGACAATCGAGAAGATTGTTGAGGCAGTCGATAATCGACCGTTTGCTATTGAGCTAGATAAAAGTTTTTACATATCGGTTACCACAAGGCAAGCTCAGATAGAGTTCAATAACTTATTTGAAAGCTTGTCCGGCTATCAAGCTTATTACGATTTTGTAGATAATATTGCGAATGCGATTCCAGTATTAGTTCTGCCGAGCACACTGGTTGATATACGGTTACAGCTTGAAAATGTTGTTCGTCTAGATCGCGGCCTGATTATTCATATCAAAAGAGACGACGTAGGGTCGGTAATAAATCTCGAAGAGCTTCAGCCATTAATTCCGAATGACACTGTTTTTCTAATCGACGCCGGCTGGTCGAGAGACTTTCTGACATTGGAGCAGTGGACATTGTCCAAGGTCGGGGAGGTTATCTCAATTTTTCCGACTACTGAAGTCGTAATCTTGTCTTCATCATTTCCTGACTCATTTAGTGACATAATCGGTCACAAATTAGTGACTATGCACGAATCTCGACTTTACTCGAGTATCCGCCGAAGTTTTAACAATGCCGACTTCACTTACGGTGACTGGGCAACCACGCGCCCACCCCAGAGCGGGGGAGGCGGAAAAATCCCGCCTCGTATCGATGTGCCTGGCATTGGAAATTGCAACATTTTTCGCGCAGAGGTGGCCGCAAATTCGTCATATCTGGCGATGTCGCAAGTAGCGAAACTACACGATTGTTTTCGAGGTATACCTGAATGCTATGGTCGGCGATTAATCGAGGATACTGATGGTTTCGGGATTGGTGTTACAGGAACACAACGCTCGACCGAAGCACGAATAAGCGTTCACATGACGCTTCATTCTCAAGCAGGTTCGGCCGGTGCAGAAGTCGAAATCCCGTACGAGGACTAGTTCATCCACTCTACTTCAACAGCCCTCGCAAATACCCCCCCGTGAAACTCCGCTCGACCTTCGCCACCGCCTCCGGCGTCCCGACCGCAACGATCTCCCCGCCCTTATCGCCGCCGTCAGGCCCGAGGTCGATGACCCAGTCGGCGGTCTTGATGACTTCGAGATTATGTTCGATGACGACGACGGTGTTGCCCTGGTCGACGAGGGCGTGGAGGACTTCGAGGAGTTTGCGGACGTCCTCGAAATGGAGGCCGGTTGTGGGTTCGTCGAGGATGTAGAGCGTTTGGCCGGTGGCGCGCCGCGCGAGTTCCTTGGCGAGCTTGACGCGCTGGGCTTCGCCGCCGCTGAGCGTGGTCGCCTGCTGGCCGATCTGGACGTAACCGAGGCCGACCTCGAGCAGCATCGCGAGCTTGTCGCGGATCGGCGGGACCGCCTTGAAGAACTCGACCCCGTCCTCGACCGTCATGTCGAGGACGTCGGCGATCGACTTGCCCTTGAACTTCACCTCGAGTGTCTCGCGGTTGTAGCGCTGGCCGTGGCAGACGTCGCAGGTGACGTAGACGTCGGGGAGGAAGTGCATCTCGATCTTGATCAGCCCGTCGCCGGTGCACGCCTCGCACCGCCCGCCCTTGACGTTGAAGCTGAAGCGCCCGGGCTTGTAGCCGCGCGCGAGTGACTCGGGGAGGCCGGCGAACCAGTCGCGGATGTTGGTGAAGGCGCCGGTGTAGGTCGCGGGGTTCGAGCGCGGGGTGCGGCCGATCGGCGACTGGTCGATGTCGATGACCTTGTCGAGATACTGCAGCCCCTCGACGCTGTCGTGGGCACCGGCAAGGATGCGCGCGCCGTTCAGCTCGCGCGCGGCGGCGGCGAACAGCGTGTCGATGGTGAAGGTCGACTTGCCGCTGCCGCTGACCCCGGTGACGCAGGTGAAGGTGCCCAATGGGATCGACGCGGTGACGTTGTGGAGGTTGTGCGACCGCGCGCCCTTGACGGTGAGCTTCTTGCCCGACCCCTTGCGGCGCTTTTTCGGGACGGGGACGCTGCGCCGCCCGCTGAGATAGTCGCCGGTGACGCTGCCCGGCGTGTCGAGGATGTCCTGGAGCGTGCCCTTGGCCACCACGTGACCGCCGTGGACGCCCGCGCCGGGGCCCATGTCGACGACGTAATCGGCGGTGCGGATCGCGTCCTCGTCATGCTCGACGACAAGCACGGTGTTGCCGAGGTCGCGGAGGCGCTTGAGGGTGATCAGCAGCCGGTCGTTGTCGCGCTGATGGAGGCCGATCGATGGCTCGTCGAGGACGTACAGGACGCCCGACAGGCCGCTGCCGATCTGCGACGCGAGGCGGATACGCTGGCTCTCGCCGCCGCTCAGGGTGCCCGACTTGCGGTCGAGCGCGAGGTAATCGAGCCCGACATTGTCGAGGAAGCCGAGGCGCTCGACGATCTCCTTCATGATCCGCTCGGCGATCTGGCGGTCCTTGGGATTGAGCTTGGCGGTGAGGTTCTTCGCCCAGGGATAGGCCTGCGAGACCGGGCGGCGGACCGCGTCGGCGATCGTCTCGCCGTCGATCTTGACGCTGAGCGCTTCGGGGCGGAGGCGTGCGCCGTGGCAGACCTCGCACGGGGCCGACGACTGGTAGCGCGACAGTTCCTCGCGCATCCACGCCGATTCGGTGGCTCGGAAGCGCTTGTCGAGGTTGGCGACGACGCCCTCGAACGCCTTGTTGACCTCGTACGTCTTGCGCCCGTCCTCGAAGCGCAGCGCGATTGCCTTCGACCCGGTGCCGGTGAGGACGGCGGCCTTCGCCTCGGGGGTCAGGTCGCTCCATTTCGACTTGAGGGTGAAGCCATAGGCGCGGCCGACGCTGGCGAGGACCTGCTGGTAATATGGGGAGGGCGGGTTCGACTTCGCCCACGGCATCACCGCACCCCCGGCGATCGTCAGCGCCTCGTTGGGGACGATGAGCATGGGGTCGAAGTACAGCTTTTCGCCAAGGCCGTCGCACGCCGGACACGCGCCTTGCGGGGCGTTGAAGCTGAACAGCCGGGGTTCGATCTCGGCGATGGTGAAGCCGCTGACCGGGCAAGCGAACTTCTCTGAGAAGACGATGCGTTCGGGCTCGGGGGCGGCGACATGCTCGCCGTCGGGGGTGAGCGGGGCGTCGGCGTATTCGGCGATCGCCAGCCCGTCGGCGAGCTTCAACGCCGCCTCGAAGCTTTCGGCCAGTCGCGAGGCGATGTCGGGGCGGACGACGATGCGGTCGACGACGACATCGATGTCGTGCTTGTACTTCTTGTCGAGCGCGGGGGCGTCGGCGATCTCGTACAAGGTGCCGTCGATCTTGACGCGCTGGTAGCCGTCCTTCTGGAGCTGGCCGAGCTCCTTGCGGTACTCGCCCTTGCGCCCGCGGACGATCGGCGCGAGCAGCAGCAGGCGGGTGCCCTCGGGGAGCGCGAGGACGCGGTCGACCATCTGGCTGACGGTCTGCGCGGTGATCGGCAGGCCGGTCGCCGGCGAATACGGCACGCCGATCCGCGCCCATAGCAGGCGCATGTAATCGTAGATCTCGGTGACGGTGGCGACGGTCGAGCGCGGGTTCTTGCTCGTCGTCTTCTGCTCGATGCTGATCGCCGGCGACAGCCCCTCGATGTGATCGACGTCGGGCTTCTGCATCAGCTCGAGGAACTGGCGCGCGTATGCCGACAGCGATTCGACGTAGCGCCGCTGGCCCTCGGCATAGATCGTGTCGAACGCGAGGCTCGACTTGCCCGACCCCGACAGGCCGGTGATGACCACCAGGCTGTCGCGCGGCAGGTCGATGTCGACGTCCTTGAGGTTATGCTCGCGCGCGCCGCGGACGCTGATGTGGGTCAGCATTGCGCAAACGCTCGCAGAGTATAGATCGACATGGCGCTATCTGTTCCATATTTGTTCGAAAAGCGCCAGCCTGAAACGACTGGTGCGGCTTTCGAAAAATAGGGAGGCGAGGCGCGCGCGGCAAGCGACCGGAACGGGTTTGCCCCGTGGCGCGTAGAAGCGGCAGCCCTTTGGGAGCGAATATGATGACCGACACCAGCGATACCGCCAATGACTCCGGCCGCCCGCTCGCCGACCCGAACACCCCCGTTCAGCCCGAGCACCGCGAGGCGCACGACGCCGAACATAAGCCGGCGCTGAAGCGCAACCCGTCCGACCCCGATGCCAAGCTCGATATCGAACTCGACGAGACTTTCCCGTCTAGCGATCCGCCGTCGAACACCCAGCCGGGCAAGGGGAGCGATCCTGCGCCATCGAGCGGGTATAACGGGGGGTAGGGCAGGGTATTGCGCCGCACTATCGACGACGTGGGGATGTGATCACGCTTCGCGGAAGATGTAGGAGCAGTTCGTGACAGACTGTGATATCGACAGCCCAAATATCCAGGCGTTCCTGAAGTCAATTCGGTTTGCCGAACATTACCCCGACAAGAGTGACGACTTTTACGACACATCCGAACACTGCGGTCTTCAAGTGGGGACATACTTCGACAGCGGCGGGCGCTTATCAGATCCTCTATTCGGCGTGGGCTGAAGCAAACAAGCAAGGGATCGTGCCGGACTTTACGCTTAAATCGCAGGATCGCCTTGCACTCGAAAAACTAAAGACACGGGGCGCGCTGGCTGCCGTGTGTAGCGGTGATCTCGCCACGTCATTTGCGCTGCTTCGTAATGAGTGGACATCGCTCCCGGGTGCGAAGCAGACGCGCATGTCGTTCAATGACGGTAAGTCGGCGTTCGTGGGCTACGGAGGCAAAGTGAAATGATCTACGCCGTTGCGCTCGCGCTCGCGTCAGCAGGCAATGCCTCACCAGTCACGCAAATCGAAACACTACACTGCGGCGCGGTCGAATATCGAATGGCAAGCGGCGCGTCGCCAGGCGAGGCGGCGCCATTAGCTCCTGCCTTTCAGACACTTATCCGGCGCGCGGGGGTCAAGCAGGATCATGGGCAGCTCGAACGCGGTCCCAGCGTGGTGATTCGAGGACATCGCGTGCTCGCGCGCTACGTTTCGTCCTGGGCCTGCCTGACTGGTCATCATCAGACGCATTACGCACTGCTAGCGTATGCCTGCTCAGTGGAACCCGGTGCAGAACATGATTGTGGCGGCGAAAAAGAGTGGTTTCGACTGCTCGACACGCGTGGCCGCTTCGTCGATCCGGATGTGCCGCATGACGGCCCCCAGAGAGAACGACTTTACGCCCGGCTCGGAATTACTGCGGCGATGGCTGGTGGCGTGAAGATGACGCCGGTGGTTCGTTAGTTGCCGGGCTACCAAGCCGGTTTTCGTGGCCGGTTTGTCTATGCCATTTTCTGACCGCCATTCGCTCTCGGGCACACCATTGGCAAGACTGAGGCACTTGCGGCAAAGCGCCGCTGGATTAAGCTGACGTCCATGGCCACCGCTCCTGTCCCGACGATCACCGGTGAAGTCGTCCTGCGGCTCGAGGAGGAGACGATGACGATGACCGTCACCGTTCCGGTCGGGCCGACGGCGATGATCGACCTGCTGCCGCTGGCCAATGCCGCGACGGGGGCGATCGTCGAGCGCGCGACTGCGCGCGCGGTGGCTGCCGGGCGCACGATTTCATGCCGCGCCGGTTGTGGTGCGTGCTGCCGGCAGCCGGTCCCGCTCGCCCCGGCGGAGGCGCGGTCGCTCGCGGCGCTCGTCGCGGCAATGCCGGTGCCTGAGCAGGCCAATGTCCGCAACCGCTTCGCCGCGGGGCAGGCGGCCTTCGCGGCGGCGAACGTGCCGGTGCGCGGCGACCGCATTTTCGGCGCCGACCTGGCCGAGATGCGCGTGCGCGTCGCCGCCTATATGGCGGCGTATGTCGCCTGCCCGTTTCTCGTCGACGAGTCGTGTTCGATCCATCCCGACCGGCCGACCGCGTGCCGCGAATATCTGGTGACGAGCCCGGCCGAGAATTGCCGGTTGCCGACTCCCGAGACGATCGCCCGCGTCGAGCTGCCGGGATCGATCTCGACCGCGATGGCGAACGCCGATCGCGATCTCGAGGGGGTGCGCCGGGTGCTGCTGATCGACAGTCTCGACTGGGTCGCAACCCACCCCGCGCCGGCCTCGGTGCGGACCGGGCCCGAGCTGATCCAGCATGTCTTTGCGCAGCTGAGCAAGACGTAGGCCTCACGCTGCGGGAAGCGGCTCGCTAAAGCGCGTGCTCGGCTCAAGCGACCGTCGGCTTCAGTGGACTTCGTACCCGTAGCGTTTGATGATCGCGACCGCCTCGGGCCCCTTGAGGAATTTGACGAAGGCGGCGGCGGCGGGGTTCTTGGCCCCGGTCCACAGTAGTACTGCCTGTTGGTCGATCGGCTTGTGGAGCGTCGTCGGCACGAGCCAGCGCGAGCCGCCGGCGACGTTGATGACCTGGCTCTGCGCGACGAAGCCGAGTTCGGCTGCCCCGGTCGCGACGAACTGGTACGCCTGGGTGATCGAGCTGCCCTTGACGATCTTCGGCGTCAGCGCGGCGAGGACGTTGAGCTTCGTCATCGTTTGCATGGCGGCGGTGCCATAAGGCGCGGCGGTCGGATCGGCGATCGAGATGTGGGTGAACTTGCCGCCTTTCAGTACCGCGCCGTGCGCGTCGACCAGACCGGGAGTGGTCGAGTACAGCACGAGGCGGCCGATCGCGTAGGTGAAGCGGCTGCCGGGAACTGCGAGGCCGTCCTGCTCGGCCTTTTTCGGACGGTCGGCGTCGGCGGACAGGAACACCTCGAACGGCGCGCCGTGTGCCATCTGCGTGTAAAACGCCCCAGACGAGCCGAAGCTGAGGACGGCGGTGTTGCCGGTTGCCTTCAGGTAGGCGGCGGCGATTTCCTTTGCGGGCTCGGTGAAATTGGCGGCCACGGCGACCTGGGTCTCGGCGGCGCTGAGTGGGGCGGCGACGACGATCGTCGTCAGCGCCGCGAAGACAATACGGGCAAGATTGAGCATCGGTCGGCTCCTAGAAAGCGAGCTGCGAACGCAGCGAGAGGACGTTGTACTTCTGCCCGATCTGCGCACCGACCGGGGTCAGGTAGGTCATGGCGTTGGGCGAGAGGCGGTCGATCTCGACATGCTGATAGTCGAACATGAAGCGGATCACCGGGTTGAGGTACCAGTTGAGGCCGGCGGCGATGATCTTCTGCTTGCCGCCGCGGATGCCGTCGAGTGGAGCCGCAACCCCGGCCTTACCCTGATCATAGTTCAGGTCGGTGACCGAGTAGCGTCCGGCGAGTTCGAATGCGCCATAGGTGCCCTGCTTGAAGTCGAACGGGTGGTCGACCGTCGGCGCGTCGAAGGCGAAGGTGCCGGGGTTGTACTTGCGGCGCTCGCCCGTGAGGACCCAGCCGCCCTCGACATAGAAGCCGGTGAAGTGCGGGTTGGACAAGGTGCTTGCGAGCCGCTCGACGGTGATACGCTCGACCTCGCCCTGGATCATCACCGGACCCTTCTGCGCCGCGACCTCGGCCCCGATCGTATTGACGTGGCTGGCGTTGATCGTGCCGGTGTCGATCAGCCGCGTGCCGTCGACGCGAAGTTCGGGGCGTTCACGGAACTGGACCGGGTAGCGGCCGGTGATCGCGACGTCGGGGCCGCCGTTGTCGGCGACCTTGAAGACGCGGCTGCCGTGCGCGCCGAGATGGAGCAGATAGTCGTCGCCGACCAACGGCAGGACCGCGACGCGCGCGATGCCGCCGAAGCTCTGGTTGAAGGACGGCGCGCTGCCGAGCGCCGCTGCGTTGGCGACCCCGACGACGCGGGTGGTCAAGGCGACGTTGGCGAACCAGCGCGACCCCGACGCGGCGAGCTGCCCGGCTTCGCGATAGTCGCCGCCCGCAACGCTGCGGGTGATATCGCTGATCGCCGGGCGTTCGAGGAACAGGCTGCCGTTCGTCGACCCCTGATCCTCCAGCCCGTACGACGGCGGGAAGGCACCGACGCGGAAGCGGAACGGCTTGAACCCGGTGTATTGGAGCCAGAGTTCCTGGATGTGCCCCGCGTCCTCGACCCCCGCGCCGCCGAATTCGAACAACACGTTATAGTCGAAGTCGCCGAACACCTTGCCGTCGATGCCGATCCGCGCGCGGCGGAAATTGGTGCCGCTGGCGAGATTGCGCGCGCGGGCGGTGTCGGCGACTGCGCCCGCGCGGCGCAGGTCGGTGGCGATCGGCCCGGCGGCGGCTTGCGAATAGCTGGCCGCGTCGAACTGCATGACGCTGTGGAGGTTGGCGACGAAACGTCCGTCCGGGCTTTGCAGCGACGGCTTGCCCGCGAGCAGCGTGACGCCGCCCGCGCTCGGTCCCGGGACCGATGTCGTCACCGGGCGGACCTGGTCGGGGCTCGTCGCGCGGGGCGAGGCATCGCCGCCGGTGGTCGGGACGCTGCTCGCAAGCTGGGCCGGCGCGGTGGCGGAGACCTGGCCGGCGGCGGGGGGCGCCGGCAGCGGCGTCGTTGCTGCAACCGTTGCGGGGTGATCGCGCATATCGGTGACGATCTTGGTCAGCCGGTCGACCTGCGCCTCGAGCGCTTCGATCCGCTTATCGCGCGCGTCGGCGGCCTTGTGAGCCGGTTTCGCGACGCCCGCGCTGGCGACCAGTCCAGCCGATAACATCGTCGCAGCCAGCCAGCGTGAACGACCCGATGATGACATAGTAAACCCCTTGATTGCGCCGGCACCCTTGCCCCGGTGGCCGGCCGCCGCGACGTATTCCACCGTATACAGCGAACATCAAGCCCTGCCAGCGGGTTGGCTGTGATCGGCTTGTGCAATACCGCGACGCGCTCAGCGGCACGCGTTCCACGCCGCCATGTCGAGGTGGAAATGATCTCGGTGCGCGCGGTTGTAGTTCGGGCCAAGGACGGTGCCGAACAGGCGGCAGGCTCCGGCGTGAAGTGCGGCAAGCGTTGCGCCGCGCGGCCCCTCGCTGCCGAAGTCGCGGGCAACGCTGAGCGGGTGGTCGCGGCCGATGCGGATCGCGGCGATGTCGACGGCGTTGGCGTGCGCATGTTCGCTGAGACGGGCGGTTCCCGCGATCCGGCGGCAGTTGAGGCTGCCGAGGTCGGCGAGACCGGTTGCAGTCAGGCCGCGCTCGCGCACCGCAGGAATGACGACATGGCGGGTCCATACCGTCATCGCCGCCGCTAGCGGGCACGTCATCACGAGGCTGTGATCGAGCGGGAGGCCGACGTTCATGACGCGCACCGCGCCGGTAACGCGGCAGCCGGGTCCGGCGTCGAAGTCGGGGAGCGGCGTCGCGACAATTCCGGCGGCGGTCAGGAGGGCGCGGCATTGTCCGGGATGTTTGCCAAGGGCGAGCAGCTTGCCGCCGGTCGCCCAGCCGATCGGCGCGGTCAGGTCGAGCGGGGTCCACGGCAGGTCTTGCGGGTAGCGGCGCGCGTGGTCGAACGCGATGAACAGCGCGAAACCGGCGAGGACGAGGACTGTGGCGAGGCGGACGGCGGCGAGCATCGCCGCTCAACGCGCCGGTGCTCGGTTGGGCGCTACTCGCGACGCGCGGTGTCGAGGCGTTCCTCGGTGACCGGATAGTCGCACCCCTCGGGGATCGTCAGCCACATCGCCCCGTCGCGCTCGACGATCGCGGGCTGGGTGAGGACGACCGGGCGGGCGCGGGTCGCCGCCAGCAAAGCGTCGAGGCCGGCGTATTGCGCGAGGCGTTCGAGGTTGCGCCGCGTCGGGAAGACGAGCCCGATCTCGCCGGCGTCGGCGCGCGAAACGGCGGCGGCGGCGGTCGTCCAGTGCGCGGTCACCGCCTCGTGCCCATCGGGGGCGACAACCTCGCCGGCGGGCAGCACCGCGAGATAGAAATGCGTATCGAAGTGGCGCGAGATTTTTGCGGCAGCGGGGGGCACCCAGCGCGCGAACGGGACGAGCGTGGCGGCGTCGAGTGCGTGGCCGGTCGCGGCGAGGAAGTCGGCGTATGTCGCGGTCGATGCATTGAGCCGCGCCCGCCAATCGCGCCGCACCGCCGGGTCGATCGCCGGGCCGGTGCTGAGCAGCACGTCGGCCTCCTCGAAGGTCTCGCGCGCCGCGGCGACCCGCGCCGCCGCATCGACCGGATCGAGACCGCTGAAGCCGGTGGCGAGTGCGGGGTCGGCGAACACCGCGCGGTCGCCGGGATCGACCCGACCGCCGGGAAAGACCATCGCGCCGCCGGCGAACGCGGTGCTGCCGTGGCGTTCGAGGAGGAGGAGCTCGCACGTCCCGTCGCGGTCGCGGAGGAGGACGACGGTCGCGGCGGGGATCGGGGTGTCGGCGTCGGTCATACCCGATCATAGGCGGATTGCCGTAGCGCGGCCAATGCGGCGAGGCGCGGCCGCGCCTCATGATTTTTCAACGTTTCACTGCCAAAGGATCGGGGTGTCGAGTGTTGCGTATTTGCGTTCCCGCGTCTCCCGTATTCCCGTCGTCGCGCTCGCGGGGGCGGTGCTGATCGCCGTGGCGGTCAGCCTGCTGCTGATCCAGATCGGTCCATCGGCGTGGGCGCTCGAACTCGGCGACAGCGACAATTTCATGCGGCTGGCAGAGGTGCGCGACTGGCTCGGCGGGCAGTCGTGGTGGGATATCCGCCAGCATCGCGTCGACCCGCCGCATGGGCTTTACACGCACTGGTCGCGGCTCGCCGACCTGCCGCTCGCCGCCGCGATCGTCGCGCTGCGCCCGTTCGTGCCGGGGATCGGCGAGCGACTCGCGCTGGTTGTCGTGCCACTCCTGCTGCTGGTTCCGGCGCTGCTCCTCCAATCGGCGATCGCGACCGGATTGGGCGGGCGGCTTGCCGGGCTGGCGGCGCTCGGGCTCGGTGCGCTGGCGACGCCGATGCTGGTCCAGTTCGTTCCAGGCCGGATCGATCATCACGGGCTGCAGATCGTCCTCGTCCTTGCCGCTGTCGCCGCGTTGGTCCACTGGCCCGGCGCGCGCGGCGGGGCGGGTGCGGCGGTGGCGAGCGCGGTGTCGCTGACCGTCGGGCTGGAGACCGCGCCGTATCTCGCGGTAATCGCAGGCTATGTCGCGCTCGACTGGGCATGGCACGGCGACGACCAAAATGCGGCGTCGACGGTGCGCGGTTATGGCATCGCGCTTGCGGTCGCCGTGCCCGCACTGTTCGCCGCGACGGTCCCGATCGCCGATTGGGCGCTCGCGAAGGGCGATGCGATCGGGCGCGGGCACGTCGCCGTCGCGGTCGTCGGCGGGGTCGCGCTGGCGGTGCTGCCGCAATTGTGGCTCGGGCGCGATGCGCGGCTGGTCGCGGTGGCGGCGCTCGGCGTCGTCCTCGCCGGATTGGTCCTCAAGCTGTTCCCGGAATTGATTTTAGCGCCGTACGCAATGGTCGGGCCGCTGCTCGCGCGGCTGTGGATGGGACATATCGTCGAGATGCGCTCGGTGTTCGCCGATGCCGCGACGTCGCCGATGGCGGCGCTCGGACGCGTGTGGTTCGTCGCGGTGGCGGCGGTCGCGGCAGTGATCCTGGCGCGGCGCGGCGGGCGAAAGCTGCTGGTTGCGTTCCTCGCGGTCACCGCGCTCGGCCTCGGCTGCTGGGAGATGCGCGCGCTCGGGCTGGCGACGGCGGTCGCGGTGCCGCCGGCGGGCGCGGCGCTGGCGGCGCTGTGGCACCGCCGCGCAGCCGGGGGATCGCTGATGCCGTTCATCATCGGCCTGGTGGTGATCGGGCACCTGCCGTTGATCGTGCTGAGCGCGGGGGCATCGGCGCCGGCGGTCAATCGCGGGCTGCCGTGCAACACCCCTTCGGCGCTGGCCCCGCTCGCGGTACTCCCGCGCGGCGTCGTCCTCGCGCCGATCGACATGGGCGGCAGCCTGCTCGCGCTGACCCCGCACAGCGTCGTCGCGACGCCGATCCACCGCGATGTCCATGGCAACATGCTCGCTTACACGATCCTGCGCGCGCCGCCGTCGGCCGAGCCGCCGCCCGGCATCGATTACATCGGCTATTGCCCCGCCGACGGCGAGACCCGCATCCTCGCCGCCGACGCTCCACGCGGGCTGCTCGCAGCGTTGATCGCCGGGCGCGTGCCCCCTTGGCTCACACCCGTCGGGAGCGGGCCGTTCCGGACGTGGCGCGTTACCGCTTCGCGCTGACCCGAAGCAATTTACCGTTGTCGTCGTCGGTGACGATCCAGATCGCACCGTCGGGGCCTTCGACCGCATCGCGGATCCGTTCGGCACGATCGGTGAGCAGTCGCTCCTCGCCGACGACGCGGTCGTTCTTGACGACCAGCCGGACGAGCGCGGTACTGGCGAGGCCGCCGATGAAGAAGTCGCCGCGCCATTCGGGGAACATCCTGCCCGAATGGATCATCAGGCTTGCCGGGGCGACGATCGGGTCCCAGTAATACACCGGCTGTTCCATCCCGGGCGCGGCGGTGATGCCCTTGCCGACCGGCTTGCCCGAATATTCCTCGCCGTAGCCGATCGTCGGCCAGCCGTAATCCTTGCCGCGTGTGACGAGGTTCAACTCGTCGCCGCCGCGCGGGCCCATCTCGACTTCCCATAATTTGCCGCGCGCATCGAAGGCGATGCCGAGGATGTTGCGGTGGCCGTCACTCCAGATCTCGGGGCGGGCACCTGCCTTGCTGATGAACGGATTGTCTTTTGCCGGGGTGCCGTCGGGGTTGAGGTGGACGATCTTGCCGAGGTCGCTGCCGAGGTCCTGCGCCTGGACGCGCCCCGGCAGGATCGAGCGTTCGCCGAGGCCGAGGAACAAGGTGCCGTCGGCGGCGAACACCAGCCGCCCGCCATTGTGCAGGTTGG
Source organism: Polymorphobacter sp. PAMC 29334 (assembly GCF_019431245.1). Taxonomy (NCBI): domain Bacteria; kingdom Pseudomonadati; phylum Pseudomonadota; class Alphaproteobacteria; order Sphingomonadales; family Sphingosinicellaceae; genus Polymorphobacter; species Polymorphobacter sp. PAMC 29334. The sequence continues at coordinate 2,249,064 of NZ_CP080243.1, forward strand.
ACTCGAGCGCGGGCTCGACGCGGAAGATCACCGTCACCCCGTCGAGGCGCGGGGCGGGGCCGTCGACCAAAGTCGCGCGAGCGAGCGCGAGGCCGTTGCCGCCGCCCGCGCGCGGCTCCGAATACGTCCAGTAGACGACATGGTCGGTCGCGAACTTCGGGCTGAGCGCGAGGCCGAGCAGCCCGCTCTGGCCGTTGGCGTTGACCTTGGGGATGCCCGCGACGGCCATGGAGATCTTGCCCGCCTGCGTCACGATCCGCAGCGCCGCGGGGTTCTTCTCGGTCACCAGCATCCGCCCGTCGGGCATGAATGCGATCGCCCACGGAGAGTGGAGGCCGGTCGCGACCTCGGTAACGGTCAGTGGCGTCTTGGTGTGGACCTCCTCGGCACGGTGCTGCCAGGCGAACGCGGGCTTGTACGTCGGATTGTTCGGCTCGCCGGTCTCGATGGGGGCGGCGAACGCGGGGGTGGCTAGGAGGAGGGCGAGGAGGAGGGGGCGCATACAGATCGAGCGCACCAGCCGCTTAGGGGTTCCGAGGCGACGTAGATATGGCTCTTGCCAATGTTCGTCACGTCCGTGCAATCTATAGCTAGGGGTTCTGGGGTTGGAAACATGGCTGAAATTGTAGTTCGATCGAGCAACCTCGAGAACATTTCGGTCGGAAAGCTTACTACCCGGATGAGCGCCGCGGGGACGCGTGTGCTGGGATATCGTATCGATCTTCGACATAATAAAATGAACCTCTATCGTGAAATTACCGCGTCTGAACTGTTTATCTTGCAGAGCAAAGTTGATGTCCTTGTTGCAAATTGGGACGAAAAATATCTTCAGTTTAAGGCCCAGTCTCTCTTCCGTACTGGAAAAGATGCTGCAGATGACTTAACCGCCTCCGCGCAAGCGCGGCTTGAGGCCTTGAGAAATATTCTCAGACACACCCTAACGGTAGATGACGCAACTGACTGCGAATCGCTGAAAGATTACACGACTTACCCGATGCCGGATCGCTTTAGCGAACGGCAGCCTGTATCCGTCGCAGAGCAAGAACCCGTATACGTGCCGCCCAACATTAGCTTCCTCGACTGGCTTTTCGGATACAAGGCCGCGAAAATTTCTGACGCGGAGGCGCGGCACACGTCCAATTTGGATAGTTGGCGAGCAAGGGAAGTGCAACGTATCGCCGCTCAAGGCGAATCACTCGCAACATGGGAAAAGCGAAAAGAGGCATTCTGGTCATCTCACGAAATCAAGAAAGCAGAGTTTCTTGAAGACCAGATGAAAAAAAACGCGCAGATTGACACGTTTCTTGCTTCAGTAATGGAGGGAGACGAAAAAGCCGTGACGGAGCACGCTGCGATGGTATTAGACTCGTCAGACTATCAAGACCTGTTCCAAAAGACGTTTGAGATACAATATGATGCCGGATCGAAATTGATAAAAATAGCGTATGAGCTTCCTTCGTTAGACAATATGCCTAAAACAAAATTGGTAAAATTTGTCAAAACAACCGGCGAGTTATCGGAGAGCTTTATCTCTGACAGGGAGCAGCGTGCAAACTTCGAATCTGCGATTTATCAAATCTGCTTGAGAACGTTGCACGAGCTATTTGAGGCTGATGAAGACGGAAACATAAGCAAAATACTGTTTAATGGCTACGTTACAGCAGTTGACCTTCGAACGGGGCAGGCATCCCGATCATGTATATTATCGATCTTGGTCGATCAGGAAACATTCTCGAAAATCGACCTTGGGAGGGTCGATCCGAAAGTCTGTTTCAAGAGCTTGAAAGGCGTTTCCGCAGCCACACTAGCTTCGCTGACGGCCATTCCTCCGGTCATGAATATGAACCGAGAGGATAAGCGTTTCATCGATGGGAAGGAGGTGGGCTCTACTATTGATGAAGGCAAACCTTGCAAGCATGTCGTGGGAGGACTTTGAGTATCTAGTGGATTGATCGGGACGGACGAGTCCTGTTGGGGATTCCCGGCGACGGTCGAACGTGCGACGTTGGGGGATGCGCACTGGTATCAGGATCGAGGTCACGGCCTCGGACAAGGCTCGGCTTGAAGCGATTGTCGCGGCGCGCGGCTCCCCGCAAAAGCACGTGTGGCGGGCCAGGATCATTCTCCTGACAGCGGGCGGCCTGGGCACTGTTGCGATCATGGCGGCGACGGGCAAGTCGAAGACCTGCGTGTGGCGCTGGCAGGAGCGCTTCATGGCCGAAGGCGTCGATGGCTTGCTGCGCGACAAGACCCGACCTCCGGGCATCGCGCCGCTCGAGACTGCGCTGGTCGACAAGATCGTGGCGTTGACCCTCGCACCACCCGACCATGAAGCGACGCACTGGACAGTCCGCGCGATGGCCAAGGCGGTCGGCATCGCTGCGTCCTCGGTCGTCAAGATCTGGCACGACCATGGCCTGGCACCGCACCGCTGGCGGAGCTTCAAGCTGTCCAACGACAAGGCTTTTGCCGAGAAGCTGCACGACGTGGTCGGCCTCTACGTCTCGCCGCCGGCGCACGCGATCGTGCTGTCCGTGGACGAGAAGAGCCAGATCCAGGCGCTCGATCGCACCCAGCCGGGGCTGCCGCTCAAGCGCGGCCGGGGTGCGACCATGACCCACGACTACAAGCGCAACGGCACGACGACCTTGTTCGCGGCGTTGAACGTGCTCGACGGCTCGGTGATCGGGCGCAACATGCAGCGCCATCGGCACCAGGAGTTTATCCGCTTCCTGAACACCGTCGAGGCCGAGTTGCCGCCCGACAAGGCCGTCCACGTCATCCTCGACAATTACGCTACCCACAAACAGCCCAAAGTCCGCGCCTGGCTGGCCCGGCATCCGCGCTGGACGTTCCACTTCGTGCCGACGTCGTGTTCGTGGCTCAACGCCGTCGAGGGCTTCTTCGCCAAGCTCACCCGCCGGCGCCTGAAAAACGGCGTCTTCTGCTCCGTTGTCGACCTCCAGGCCGCTATCAACCGCTTCATCAAGGAGCACAATCAGCAGCCCCGACCCTTCGTCTGGCGCGCCGATCCAGACGAAATCATCGCCGCCGTCAGGCGAGGGCACCAAACGTTAGAATCAATCCACTAGTTCGCGAACTGTTCGAGAAAGAGTTTGCAAGCCGGGGCGGCGAAGTCAAGGTTACTCAGGCGAGCAGAGATGGCGGCGTTGATGCAATCGCATTTGACCCAGACCCTATTAGTGGCGGAAAGATTGTCATTCAGGCAAAGCGGTATACTCGGACAGTCGGTGTATCTGCGGTAAGAGATCTTTACGGTACTGTGATGAATGAGGGCGCATCACGAGGCATCCTCGTGACTACCGCCGATTACGGACCAGACGCGTATCAATTCATAGCCGATAAGCCGCTGACGTTATTCAATGGCGCCAATTTACTGTATCTCATGGAGAAACATGGATACAGTGCAAGAATCGACGTCAAAGAAGCGCGGGAGTCAATGGCTGCAGTAGGTCGGATGTCGGACGACGCTTAGTTGTGGACCTTCCCCGTCTGATACCGCCCGAACCAAGCCAGAATCACCCCGTTCTCCGCCGCCAGCTGCGACGGCCGCTCGGCCAGTCCGTGGTGGCTCGCGCCGGGCACGCGGACCAGCGCGGTCGGGATCTTGCGGATCTGGAGGGCGTCGTAGAACTGCTCGGCCTCGCTGCCGGGGGTGCGGTGATCCTCCTCGCCGACCATCAGCAGGGTCGGGGTGGTGACGTTGCCGACGAGGCTGAGCGGCGAATGCTTCCACAGCAGGTCGGGGTTCTCCCACGGCTGCGCGCCGAACCAGTATTTGAGCATCTCGGCGTAACCGTCGGTCGTCAGTCCCTCGCTCGCCCAGTTGATCACGGGCTTCTGGCTGACCGCAGCCTTGAAACGGTTGGTCTTGCCGACGACCCATGCGGTGAGCAGCCCGCCGCCCGATCCGCCGGTGACGAACAGGTTGTTCGGATCGACCGGGCCGTGCGCGATGGCGTCGTCGACGACGCTCATCAGGTCGTCGTAATCGTGGCTCGGATAATCCTTCCAGATCGTGTTGGCGAACGCCGCGCCCTGGCTCGTCGACCCGCGCGGGTTGGCATAGACGACGACGTAACCGGCGGCGGCGTAGAGCTGGTCCTCGGTCGACCACACCGGCGAATACGCCGCGTACGGCCCGCCGTGGATTTCGAGGATCAGCGGCATTTTGAACGCCGGGTCGTAATTCGGCGGGGTGACCATCCAATAGTCGATCATCATGCCATCGGCCGACGACGCGACGTGGTGCGCCTTGACCTCGCCGAGCGTCTTGCCGGCGAACAGCCCGTCGTTGAGCCGGGTGAGCAGGCGGGTCTTGCCGCCCGCCGCGAGTCCGACGTCGGCGGGACGTGCGGGGGTGCCGGCGGTAAAGGCGACCGCGCCGGTGTTCGCGACGCTGAATGAGCCGCCGGTGTACGGGCGGTCGAGATCGCCCCCGGCGAGCCCCTCGGTGACCGGGGTCATCTTCCCGTCGAGGCCGAAGCGCGCGACCTTGGTGACGCCGTGATCCTCGTACGCCGCGACGATGCTGCGCCCATCGGCCGACCAGCGCGGCGAATGGACCGAGCGGTCGAGGCTAGCGCTGATGACGCGCGACCCGCTGCCGTCGCGGTTCATCACGCTGAGCTGGCTGTTCTCATACGCGCGGAGGTGATCGTCGAAGCCGGTGTAGGCGATGAGCTTGCCGTCGGGCGATGCCTGCGGCGAGGTGTCGGGGCCGTTGCGCGTCGTCAGCTGGGTGATCGTACCGCGCTCGACCGCGACGGCGAAGATGTCGGAATTGAGCGGCTCGCGCTCCCAGTCCTTGCCGTGATTCGAGCTGAACAGGATCGCGTCGCCGTCGCGGGTCCAGCTCAGCCCGGCGTCGTCGTCATACTTGCCGAAGGTCAGCTGGCGCGGCGCGCCGCCGTCGGACCCGACGACGAAGACATGGGTAAAGCCGGGCTTGAGATAGCCCTCGCCGTCGGCGCGGTAGGTGACTTTGGTCACGATGTTGAGCGGATCGGCCCATTTCGCGCCCTCGGGCTTGGCGAGCGGGGTGCCGATCTTCTCGCCCTCGTCCGGGGTGAATAGGGTGAAGGCGATGCGCTTGCCGTCGGGCGACCACGCCATGTCCTCGGGTGCGTCGGGCAGGGCGGTGATCCGCGCGTTGGTCCCGCTGTTCATCCAGTGGACGTACAACTGCGGCTTGCCCCCCGCGTCGGCGGCGGCATAGGCAATCTTCGTTCCGTCGGGCGACCAGCGCGGGCGGCTCGCGACGCCGTCGAGCAACGGGGCCTGCGAGCCGGTGGTGACGTCGACGAGCCAGATCGTCCGCCGCGCCTTGTCGGTCATGATGTCCTCCGACGAGCGGACATAGGCGATGTGCTTGCCGTCGGGGCTGATCTGGACGTCGGTCGCCTGTTCGAGGCCGAAGACGTCGCGCGGCGTGAAGACCGGCGACGCGGCTGTTGCGAGCGGCGTCTGGGCGGCGAGGGGCAGGGCGGGAAAGGCGGCGGTGAGGAGGAGGACGGCGGTCAGCGTTAGGCGCATCATGGTCTCGCTTCAAAGGACACACGGATTTATGACGCTTGATGCGTCGTCCGCACAAGTGTAATAGACAGGCAATACAGTATGGAGACGAACATGCGCCGCGCCGCCTTGCTTTTCATGGTCCCGCTTGCCCTCGCCCCACTCGCCCTGACAGCGTGCAACCGTCACCGCACCGAGGAGACGACGACTGTCGTGACCAAGGACGGGGTGACGACGACGACGGTGACGACGCGGAAGGTCGGGGCGCACGACGACGACAATAAGACCGCCGCCGGGCTCGACATCGACACCGACAAGTTCAAGGCGAACATCGAAATCCCGGGGCTGTCGCTCGGTGGCGACCACATGGATATGGACGGGATGAAGCTGTATCCCGGGTCGACGGTCAAGGGCATGCACGTCAAGGCGAGCGATCATAATGGTGACTCGCGCGGCACGGTGACGATAGACTTCACCAGCCCCGCCGCTCCCGCCACGGTGGCCGATCACATGAAGGCACAGGCTGAAAAAGCCGGCTTCACCGTGTCGGGTGCCTCCGCCGCCGGGCTGACCGGGACGAAGGTCGAGGACAAGGACACCAACCACTTCACCATCACGCTCAATCCCAATGGTGACGCGACCGTCGGGCAGCTGGTGATGACGGGGTCGAAGGAGAAGTCGGGCTGGTAATCTCACTCCTCCCTCGCTCTTGCGGGGGAGGAGTTAGGCGATCCGCGTCTGCCGGCGAGCCTACTCCCGATACCGGATCAATCCCTCCTGCATCACCGTCGCGACCATCCGCCCGTCGTGCGCGAAGATCAGCCCGCGGTTCATGCCCCGCCCGCCGCTCGCGCGCGGTGAGTCCTGTGCGAACAAATGCCAGTCGTTGAGGTCGGGCGTCGCGTGGAACCACATCGCATGGTCGATCGACGCGACCTGAAGCTTGGGGTCGGCCCAGCTGATCGCGTGCGGCATCAGGCAGGTGTCGAGCAATGTCATGTCGCTGGCGAAGGCGAGCAGGCAGCGCGCGAGGACGGGGTCGCCCGGCACCGGGCTCGCCGCGCGGAACCAGTTGTGCTGGACCGGCTTCGCCTTCTTCGGCTTGAACGGGTCCATCGGCTCGACCGGGCGGAATTCGATCGGCCGGTCGCGGTTGCCCCATAAGGTGCGGAATGGCTCGGGAGTCGTCGCGGCGCGGCGCTCGAACAGCTCGCGCTCGCTGCGCAGCCCGTCGGGACCAGCGACCTTGGGCAACGCCGCGGCATGGTCGAAGCCGGTCTCCGCGATGGCGAACGACGCCGCCATGTTGAAGATCGGCCGGCCGTGCTGGATCGCGATGACCCGCCGCGTGGCGAAGCTGGTGCCGTCGCGGTCGCGCTCGACGCGGTAGACGATCGGCGCGGCGGGATCGCCGGGGCGGAGGAAATAGGCGTGGAGCGAGTGCGCCAGCCGGTCGGCGCGCACCGTCCGCGACGCCGCCATCAACGCCTGCGCGACGACCTGCCCGCCATAGACGCGGGTCCAGCCGGGGTCGTTCGAGATGCCGCGAAACAGGTCGACCTCGAGTGCCTCGACGTCGAGCAAAGCCAGCAGCCGTTCGACCGCAGCGGCGTCGGGGCCGGCATCAGGGGCAGCGGCAGGCGGAAGCGGATTATTCATTACGCCCGGGTAGCGATCGTGCGCACGCCTGTCACCGGAACTTTCGATCGGGACGTTCGCTTTGGGATCACTACGGCTTCACAACGGTCAAGGGGTCCCGCAAATGCTTCGTTACGCTCTCATCTTTCTCGTCGTCGCGCTCGTCGCCGGCCTCCTCGGCTTCGGCGGTCTTGCTGGTGCCGCCGTCGGTATCGCCAAGATCCTGTTCTACATTTTCATCATCCTGTTCGTCGTGGGTCTCGTGATGCACCTCGTCCGGGGTGGCCGCACGATCTAACGATCGATTTCGGATAAAGCTTGAGGCCGTCGGAGCAATCCGGCGGCCTTTTGCTTGACACCATCGGGGGGGTCGCCTAACCCCGCCGCCTCGCGCAAGCGGGTGTAGCTCAGTTGGTTAGAGCGCCGGCCTGTCACGCCGGAGGTCGCGGGTTCGAGTCCCGTCACTCGCGCCACGCGGCGCGAAATCTCCTGCCGCTTGCGCCGATCATTCCCGCCGATTGTTTCCGATCAGTCCCGGGCGTCGAACGTCTTCAATTCATACGCGATCGATGCTTCGACGAGGGCTTCCCACAGCGTCGCTGCAAGACCGTCGGGTAGCCCGGCGGCAGCGGCCTCGCGCACGGCGTTGGCGATGACTTCGGCCTTGCGTGGCTCGTCGCGAACGGCGGTGCGATCGGGCTTGATCCGGGCGGCGGCGAGCATGAAGTCGAACCGGCGGCGAAGCAAAGCGACTAGTTCGCGGTCGATTGCGTCAACCCCGGCACGGACCTCGGTCATCGACGTGCAATCGGCGGCGGCGGTCATCGCGGCGCGCGCCACGACCCGGTCTCCATCCACTGCAGCAGCGGCTTCAACGGCAACAGCCACAGGCAGCCGAGCAGCAGGTACACCGGGGTCGCGATATACCATGGCAGCGCGCCGATCGGGCCGAGCAGCCGCGACACCAACCCGGCATAGATGATCAGGCCCAGCACCATCGCCAGCACGCCGATGGGTTTGCGGTACGTCGGGGGTTTCATGGCCATGCCGCCGACATAAGCGCAGGGGGTGAAATTGTCAGCCTCGTGCGTCACCGGGTAAAGCTGTGCCACCCCGACGGCGTCGCCAACGTATCGAGCGGGGCGTCCCATGCATCGGCCGGCAATTCCTCGACCCGCTGCACGTCCCAGGCGACCCCGATCGCGAAAACTTGCCCGCTCCCCCGCAGCAGCGCCAACGTCCGGTCGTAATAGCCGCCCCCCTGACCGAGCCGGTGGCCGCGCGCATCGACCGCGATCAGCGGCACGAGGATGATAGTCGGGACCGCGACGGGTGCGTCCGCCGCCGGTTCGGGGATGCCGAGTGCGCCGGGAACGAGGCTTGCTGCGCCGGCATAATGGAAGGTCAGCGGCGAATCGCGGGTGACGCGCGGATAGAGCAGCGGGCGCGCGAGGCCGCCGGGGTCGATCTCGTCACCGCACGCACGATAGACTGCGACCGGCCCGGGTCCGAGATTGGCGTCGAGGACAGCGGCAAGCGCAGCTTCGAGCCGCGCCCCCTCGCCCGGCGCCAGCCCCGCGACATACGCCGCCCGCGCCGCGCGCAACGTCCGGCGCAACGCTGCCTTGGCAGGGGTAGACGCTGGGTGAGGGGAGGTCGGCGGGACCACCATAGCCGTTTGCCTGAAAGTCCTCTGATGCCAAGTACATCAGGTGGGGACCATGTAGTTCGGACCAGGATCCGACCAGAGACAGCCCCCTAGGAGAGTGAATCGCCTCAGGGAAATATGGGCTCGTACAAGGCAGTGCCCGCCTCATCCCGATATAGGCGCTTTGCCCCGGGCGCTCAACCACCGGTGCTCGACCATCGGCAAATTGAATCGGCGATCGATTTGTGTCGTTTAGTACGAAGTCGGACTTTTGGGGGTGCACATGCCGTTGAACGAAGAGCTGAGCTGGTCGCAGGTTGGAGCGATCGTCACCAATGCCGATATCTCGCCGCCGGGAACAGTCAGCGACGCGTTCCAGCTAGCGTACGGCATGCCGACGAAGGAGCTGCTTCCAGCGGGCATGTCGCTCTACAAATTCAACGGCTGGAACTCGCTCGGGCAGGGGGCGATCACCGCGGCGACCGAGCTGTCGCCATGGTGGAGCCCGACCGCGCCGTTCAAGCACGATGCCGGGCTCGTCCAGCGGCAGAAGATTGCCGACGCCAACGGCGTGTCGTTCCGTGAATGGGGCCGCCTGACCTCGGTCATCAAGGAAAACTGGAGCTCGCTCGACTGGCTGCTGACGGTCCAGCTCGCGGTGCCGGTCTATGCCTGGTTCGGCGGCTTCAAGGGCATGGCACGGATCGACAAGGACACCCAGTCGCGCCGGAACGCCGCGCTCGAAAAGCGCGGCGCCGGTAGCAACCTGCCCGGCGGCGGGACGCAGTTCTACATCCCGAACCTGACGGTCGGCGCGATCGTCAGCCCGGCGTTCCGCTCGCTCGGCGCTTAATCGCGCCCCGCCTCGAGCGTCGCGGCGAGGGTTTCAACGCGGGCAAGCAAGGCGGCGTAGCGCTCGTCATCTGCAGCGCCTGCCGCCGGGGCGACCGGTGCCGTCGCACCACCGTTGCGCGCGGCGAACAGTTCGTCGGCGACCTGGATGCCCGCCATCAACAACAGGCGCGGCTCGCTCATCGTGCCGATCGCGGCGGTGAGCTCGTCCGCCTTGGCTGCGAGAAGCGCAGCGAGCGCGGTGATGCGCCCCTCCTCGCCGTCGCCGCACGACAGCGGGTAGGTGCGGCCGCCGATCCCGACCCTGACCTGGCCCATTACTTCGCCTCCGCGATCAACGCATCGAGCGCGCTGATCGCGTCGCCTGCGGCCACATCGAGCGCGGTAGCCTTCGCCGCAGCGCGATCGCGTTCACCACGAAGTTTCGCCGCCGCTGCCTCGATCCGGTCGACCGCCGCGGACAGGCGTTCGAGTGTCGTCGTATCCGCCACCGGCAAACTCCTGAAATCGCGCAACTGCGGTTCAAATCGTACAAAATGGCCCCCGCCGTCAAATATTGACCCGCCGCGGGGGGGTCGCCATGGTGCGCCGCGCTCTGTTCCCGAGTCGCTCGCAAGGTTCATTTCGCCGATGTCCGTACCCAACCGCCAGATGGCGAATGCGATCCGTGCGCTGGCGATGGATGCGGTGGAGCGTGCAAATTCGGGGCATCCCGGCATGCCGATGGGGATGGCCGACGCCGCGACGGCGCTGTTCACGCGTCACCTCAAGTACGATCCTGCCCAACCGAAATGGGCCGACCGCGACCGCTTCGTCCTGTCGGCGGGGCACGGCTCGATGCTGATCTATGCGCTGCTGTTCCTGACCGGCTACGCCCGCCCGACGATTTCCGACATCGAGAAATTCCGCCAGCTCGGGTCGCCTTGCGCCGGACACCCCGAGAATTTCGAGCTCGAAGGCGTCGAGACGACCACCGGCCCGCTCGGGCAGGGGCTCGCCACCGCCGTCGGCATGGCGATCGCCGAACGCCACCTCAATGCGGTTTACGGTGACGCACTGGTCGACCATCACACCTATGTCATCGCCGGCGACGGTTGCTTGATGGAGGGCATCAGCCACGAGGCGATCGGCCTCGCCGGGCATCTAGGCCTCGGGCGGCTGATCGTGCTGTGGGACGACAACCGCATCTCGATCGACGGGCCGACCAGCCTGTCGACGAGCGAAGATACCGCAAAGCGCTTCGACGCCGCCGGCTGGCATGTTCTCGCCTGCGATGGGATGGACTTCGACTCGGTCGACGCGGCGCTGACCGCAGCGAAGGCCGATCCGCGCCCGACGCTGATCGCGTGCCGGACGACGATCGGCTTCGGCGCGCCGAAAAAGGCCGGGACGAGCGGCGCGCATGGTTCGCCACTCGGGGCGGCCGAAATCGTTGGAGCCCGCGAAGCGCTCGGCTGGACCGCCGAACCGTTCGTCGTTCCCGACGATATTTTCGCCGCGTGGCGCGATGCCGGAAAGCGCGGCGTCGCAGCGCGTGCGGCATGGGATGCGCGCCTTGCCAGCGCCGACGAGCACGTCCGTGCGGGCTTCGTGCGCCGGTTGAGCGGCACGCCGCCGCAGGCCGCGTACGACGCGATCGACGCGCACATCGCGTCGCTGATCGCCGCGCCGCAGACGATCGCGACGCGCAAGGCGTCCGAACTCGTGCTCGACGTCGTTACCCCGGTCGCCCCCGGGATGATCGGCGGGTCGGCTGATTTGACGGGATCGAACAACACAAAGACCAAGGCATTACAGCCGCTTACGTGCGACAGTTACGACGGGCGCTACATCTATTACGGCATCCGCGAGTTCGGTATGGCGGCGGCGATGAACGGCATCGCGCTGCATGGCATGTGCCTGCCGTTCGGCGGCACCTTCCTCGTCTTCTCGGATTACATGCGCAACGCGATCCGCATGTCGGCGCTCCAGCAGACCCGCGTGATCTACGTCCTGACCCACGACAGCATCGGCCTCGGTGAGGATGGCCCGACCCACCAGCCGATCGAACATTTGCTGTCGCTCCGCGCGATCCCGAACCTCGCAGTCTATCGCCCCGCCGATGCGGTCGAGACCGCCGAGTGCTGGGCGCTGGCGATCGCTGACGCCCATCGCCCGTCGGTGCTCGCGCTGTCGCGGCAGAACCTGCCGCAGCTACGCCTGACTGCGACCGCCAATAAGTCGGCGCTCGGGGCGTACACCCTGCGTGCTGCGACTGCCGAGCGCCGCGTCGTCCTCATCGCCACCGGCTCCGAAGTCCACATCGCGTTCGCCGCCGCCGACCGCCTCGAAGCCGAGGGGATCGGCGCCGACGTCGTCTCGATGCCGTGCTGCGAGCGCTTCGAGGACCAGACCGCATCGTACCGCGCGAGCGTCCTTCCCGACGGCGTTCTGACGTGTTCGGTCGAGGCCGGCGTTACCCTCGGCTGGGAACGCTATACCGGCCGCGACGGGCTGCGCTTCGGCATCGACAGCTTTGGTGCCTCGGCCCCGATCGACGCACTATATGACAAGTTCGGCCTGACCGCGCCGGCAATCGCCGCGCGGATCAGCAGTCATTTCAAGGAGTAGGGTATGACCAAGGTAGCGATCAACGGCTTCGGCCGGATCGGGCGGCTCGTGATGCGTGCAATCCTCGCGCGCGCCGCCGAGGGTGCCGACATCGAGATCGTCGCGATCAACGACCTCGCCGACATCAACACCAACGCGCTGCTGCTCAAGCGCGATTCGACCCACGGCACCTATGCCGGCACCGTCACTGTGGATGGCTCCGACCTGATCGTCGACGGCAAGCGCATCCGCGTCACCGCCGAGCGCGACCCCGCCAAGCTGCCGCATGCCGAACTCGGCGTCGACATCGCGCTCGAGTGCACCGGGCTGTTCACCGACGCCGAAAAGGCGCGGCTGCACCTGACCGCGGGCGCGAAGAAGGTTCTGATCTCGGCTCCCGGCAAGGGCGTCGACCTCACCGTCGTCTACGGCGTCAACCACAATCTGCTCGAAGCCGGGCACACCGTCGTTTCGAATGCATCGTGCACGACCAACTGCTTGGCCCCAATCGTCAAGGTGATGCATGAAGCGATCGGCATCGAGCGCGGGTTGATGTTGACGATCCACAGCTACACCAACGACCAGGCGCTGCTCGACCAGATGCACAAGGACCCGCGCCGCGCCCGCGCCGCCGCGGTGTCGATGATCCCGACGAGCACGGGTGCGGCCAAGACCGTCGGCGAGGTCATCCCCGAGTTGAAGGGCAAGCTCGACGGCATCTCGATCCGCGTGCCCACCCCGAACGTCAGCCTCGTCGACTTCACCTTCACGCCGTCGCGCGACACGACGATCGAGGAAGTCAATACCGCACTCAAGGCTGCGTCCGAAACCGCTGATTTCAAAGGCATTCTCAACTACAGCGTCGAGGCGCTGGTCAGCCGCGACTATAACGGCGACCCGGCGTCGTCGACGATCGACAGCCTCGAGACGACCGTCCTCGACAAGAAGCTCGTTCGCGTCGTCAGCTGGTACGACAATGAATGGGGCTTCTCGAACCGCATGGTCGACACCACGCTGCTGATGGGCAGCCTCGTATAGTGTTCAAGACACTCGACGATATCGGCGACGTCCACGGCAAGCGCGTCCTCGTCCGCTCCGACCTCAACGTGCCGATGGAGGCCGGCGTCGTCGGCGACGCGTCGCGGCTGCGGGCGACGGTGCCGACGATCGCCGAACTCGCCGACGGCGGCGCGATCGTCCTCGTCCTGTCGCACTTCGGACGGCCCAAGGGCGTCGACGCGAGCCTGTCCTTGCGCCCGGTCGCCGCCGCGCTCGCCGATGTCCTCGGTCGCCCGGTCGGCTTCGTCACCGATTGCGTCGGCCCGGTCGCCGAGGCAGCGGTCGCGGCGATGCATCCGGGCGATATCGCGGTCCTCGAGAACCTCCGCTTCCATCAGGGCGAGGAGGCAAACGACCCGGATTTCGTCGCGAGTCTCGCGAAGCTCGGCGAACTCTATGTCGACGACTCGTTCTCGACCGCGCACCGCGCGCACGCCTCGACCGAGGGTCTCGCGCATGTCCTGCCCGCGTTCGCCGGGCGAGAGATGGGTGCCGAACTGAACGCGCTCGACAAGGCGCTTGGTCACCCGGTCCATCCGGTCGCGGCGGTCGTCGGCGGTTCGAAGGTCTCGTCGAAGCTCGACGTCCTGCTCCATCTCGTGACCAAAGTCGATCACCTGATGATCGGCGGCGCGATGGCGAACACCTTCCTCGCCGCGCGCGGAATAAACGTCGGCAAGTCATTGTGCGAACACGACATGGCGGCGACGGCGCTCGACGTTCTCGCGCGAGCAGAAGCGGCTAACTGCACCGTCCACCTGCCGTACGACGTTGTCGTCGCGACCGAGTTCAAGGCCGGAGCGGCGAACCGCACCGTCAACGTCCACGAGATTGGTCCCGACGAGATGGTCCTCGACCTCGGCCCGGCGGCAGTCGAGATGCTCGGCGACGTCCTGAAGACGTGCAAGACACTCGTCTGGAACGGCCCGCTCGGCGCGTTCGAGATCGAGCCGTTCGACCGCGCGACCGTCGCGCTCGCGCGAATTGCCGCCGCATTGACCGCCGAGGGGCTGGTGTCGGTCGCTGGGGGCGGCGATACTGTCGCCGCGCTCAACCACGCCGGGGTCGCCGATGGCTTCACCTTCGTATCGAACGCCGGAGGGGCTTTCCTCGAATGGATGGAGGGCAAGGCTTTGCCCGGAATCGTCGCGCTCGGGGGTGATGCATGATCGATATCGACCGGATCTGGGAGAAACTCTACCCGGCGGCGTGGAAGCTGGCGCGCTCGGCCGACCCGATCCACGACCGCATCGGCGAGGCGTACCGCGGCTTCCGCGATTTGAAGGGCGAGGCGTTTCCGCCCGAAAGCCGGATCCTCTACAACAGCATCACCACGCGGATGACAGCGGCGGGGCCGGTCGTCGAAAACAACGTGATCAAGACCGGCGCGGTCGCGAACACCCTCGCCTCGATGCCCGAAGATGACGCCTGCGAAGTCGCCGAACACATCTTCGAACTCTTCGTCCAGGTCGCTGAGGTCCATTTCGCGCGTTGACGCACTCCCTCTTGGCTGGCAATCGTGTTAAACACGTTAAACGGATACGCCGATGCTAGGAATACGGCTCGATGCCTGCGCTGAGGAGCGTCTGACGCGCTATGCGCGTGAAGCCGGACGGCCGAAAAGCGTTCTCGTCCGCGACTGGATCAACGAGCGCCTCGATCGCGAGGAGACCGATCGTAAAATCTACGGGGCCGCCTTGCTTGATCGTGAAGAGCGCAACGCATTGGTCGATGCGGCAGGTGCCGACGCCACGAGCGCCTTCTTGCGGATGCTCGACGCGGAGGACGGCGGTTATGACTGGGGTCCCGACGGCCCTCCAGCTTGAAGCGCGGTGATATTATAATCGTCCGCGAGAACGCATCGCCAGCGAGCAAAGCTCGGCCCTGCGTGATCGTACAGCGTGAAAGCGCCTTGGCGGTTGCCGCAAAGATCACGGCGTGTCCGCTGACCTCGCAACTGCGGGGCGCGATCGGCCAGCGGCCCTTCGTCGCTCCGACCGCAACCAACGGTCTGCACGCGCCAAGCGAAGTGGAGGTCGACTGGATTTACACCTATCCGATCGAACGCATCGGCGCGGTCATCGGCTGTGTCGATGCACCGACGCTCGAACAAATCGACATCATGCTCCGCCGTTGGCTCGACCTGTAGCGTTGCCGCATCGCACCACGGCGGTTATCAGCGGCCAAGATTTCATTGAGAGGGACCCCAATGACCCCCGCCGTCCGCGCCATTCTCGCCAACTACGAATCCGACAATCCCGGGACCAAGGCGAACATCGCTCGCATCCTGATGCAGGGGCGGCTCGGCGGGACGGGGAAGCTCGTGATCCTGCCGGTCGACCAGGGCTTCGAGCATGGCCCGGCGCGGAGCTTCGCGGTCAACCCCGACGCGTATGACCCGCATTACCACTTCCAGCTCGCAATCGACGCCGGGCTGTCGGCGTACGCCGCGCCGCTCGGGATGCTCGAGGCGGGGGCGGATACGTTTGCCGGGCAGATCCCGACGATCCTCAAGGTCAACAGCTCGAACAGCTGGTCGACCTCGATCGACCAGGCGGTGACTGGCGGCGTCGACGACGCGCTGCGCCTCGGCTGCGCCGCGATCGGCTTCACCATCTACCCCGGCAGCGACGAGATTTTCGAGCTGATGGAGGAAATCCGCGAACTGTCGGCCGAAGCGAAGTCGGTCGGCATCGCGACCGTTATCTGGTCGTATCCACGCGGCGGCGACATTTCCAAGGCGGGCGAACTCGCGCTCGATGTCGGTGCATACGCTGCGCACATGGCCGCACTCGCAGGCGCCCACATCATCAAGGTCAAGCTGCCGACCGATCATATCGAGCAGAAGGACGCGAAGAAGGCGTACGAGGACGGCGATTGGTCGACCCAGGCGAAGCGCGTCGCGCATGTCCGCCAGGCGTGTTTCAACGGCCGCCGCATCGTCGTCTTCTCGGGCGGCGCGGCGAAGGGCGCCGACGCGGTCTACCAGGACGCGCGCGACATCCGCGACGGCGGCGGCAACGGCTCGATCATTGGCCGCAACACCTTCCAGCGCCCGCGCGCCGAGGCGCTGGCGATGCTCGACAAGATCGTCGGCATCTACATGGGGGCCGAATGAGCGAGCCGGAGCACGACGCCGACAGTGAGCTGATCCCGCTCGATCCGGGTTTCGGCGAGCGCTTTGAGCGCCAGCGGCGGCCGAAGTGCCAGCTGTATATCGTCTCGCCGCCGGTGATCGACGCAGGTTTCGCCGACCGGCTCCGCGCGGCGCTCGGAGCAGGGCCGGTCGCAGCGTTTCAGTTGCGGATGAAGGACGTCTCCGACGACGCGATCCTGCGCGCGGCAGAGATGCTGCTGCCGATTTGCAACGAGCACGAGGTCGCTTTCTTGCTGAATGACCGGATGGACCTCGCCAAGGCGTGCGGTGCCGATGGGGTCCACCTCGGCCAATCCGACGGCCGCGTGCAGGACGCGCGCGCGCTGCTTGGGGCCGACGCGCAGATCGGCGTGACGTGCCACGACAGCCGCCACCTCGCGATGGAGGCGGGCGAGGCGGGGGCCGATTATGTCGCGTTCGGCGCGTTCTATGAGACGACAACCAAGCCGTCGCACTACCGGCCCGAGCCGCCGCTGCTGACGTGGTGGACGACGCTGAGCCAGCTGCCGTGCGTCGCGATCGGCGGGATCACCCCGGCCAACGCGCCGCCGCTAATCGCGGCGGGGGCTGACTTCATCGCGGTGGTCAACGCTGTCTGGGCGCACCCTGATGGCCCGGCGGCGGGCGTGGCGTCGTTCGGCCCGGTGTTGGCAGGGGCCTGACCTTGCGCTAGGAGACGCGGCTTCCCTCTCGCAGAGCCGACCCACCCCATGAAAATCAACGCCGTCGAAATCCGCCCCGGCAACATCCTCGAGTACCAGAACGGGCTGTGGCGCGCGGTCAAGATCCAGCACACCCAGCCGGGCAAGGGCGGGGCGTATATGCAGGTCGAGCTCAAGAATTTGATCGACGGGCGCAAGACCAACGAGCGTTTCCGCTCGGCCGAGACGGTCGAGAAGGTTCGCCTCGACACGCGCGACTTCCAGTTCCTCTATGCCGAGGGCGACGAGCTGACCTTCATGGACAAGCTCAACTATGATCAGGTCCAGCTGCCGAAGGACCTGCTCGGCGACGCCGCCGAGTTCCTCACCGACGGCATGGATGTCGTCATGGAGACGTGGGAGGAAAAGCCGATCTCGGTCCAGCTTCCCGACCATATCGAGGCGGTGATCGCCGACACCGAAGCCGTCGTGAAGGGCCAGACCGCGTCGTCGAGCTACAAGCCGGCGCGGCTCGAAAACGGCGTCCGCGTCATGGTCCCCCCGTTCATCGGTGTCGGCACCAAGATCGTCGTCGACGTCTACGAGCGCGAATACGTCCGCCGCGCCGACTGATTATTGCCCTCCCCCTCGGGGGAGGGCAGGGGCAGGGGAGTCGCCCCGTTCCCGCATCCCCACCGGCCTTGCTCCCGACGGAGCGGGGAGGAGACGATATGCCGATTCATTCCGCCCTGATCACCATCATGGAAAAGGCCGCGCGCAAGGCCGGGATCCGGCTGCGCCGTGACTTCAACGAGGTCGATGCGCTCCAGGTGTCGCGCAAGGGGCCGGCCGATTTCGTGTCGAACGCCGACCATCAGGCTGAG
Organism: Polymorphobacter sp. PAMC 29334; assembly: GCF_019431245.1. Classification (NCBI taxonomy): domain Bacteria; kingdom Pseudomonadati; phylum Pseudomonadota; class Alphaproteobacteria; order Sphingomonadales; family Sphingosinicellaceae; genus Polymorphobacter; species Polymorphobacter sp. PAMC 29334. Next base: position 2,267,067 of record NZ_CP080243.1, read on the forward strand.
CGGACGATCCGCGAGATCCTGACCCATGCCCGCCCCGACTGGGGTTTGCTGATGGAGGAGGAGGGCGAGATCGTCGGCAACGATCCCGACCACCGCTGGATCGTCGATCCGCTCGACGGGACGACGAACTTCCTCCACGGCCTGCCGCACTTCGCCATCTCGATTGCCGCCGAGGAGCGCGGTGAGGTCGTCGCCGGGCTGGTTTATCAACCACTTACCGACGAAAGCTTCTGGGCCGAGAAAGGCAAAGGCGCGTGGTTACAGGATCGGCGGCTGCGCGTCTCGGCACGCGGCGACATGGCCGACGCGCTGATCGCCACCGGCATCCCGTTCAGCGGCCACGGCGACCAGCAGGAGTTCGAGAAGGTATTGGCCAAGGTCATGCCCGAGGTCGCGGGCATCCGCCGCTTCGGGTCGGCGGCGCTCGACCTCGCATGGGTCGCGGCAGGGCGTTACGATGGCTATTGGGAAAGCGACCTCCATTATTGGGACGTCGCCGCCGGCATCCTGCTGGTCCGCGAAGCCGGGGGCTTCGTCACCGATTTCCGCGGCGGCGACAAGCCGGTCGAGAAGGCGCAGATCGTCGCCGGGAACGACCGCATCCATAACAAGCTCGGAAAGATGATCGCGACGGCGCTGCGGTAAATCCTCGCGCTACCAAAGGCGGCGGCTTCGTACCGCACCGCACCATACTTGCGCGCCGCCCCCCTCGCGCTTAGACACGCCGGAGCGAAACCCGCGCGCTGCCGCCGGTTTCGAAGAGGTCCGCCGATGCCGTCAGTCACGTCCCTTGCGATGCCCGACATCGCGTATCAATATTTGCCGATCCTGCTGTTCATCGGCGTCGGCATCGCGTTTTCGCTGATCTTCGTCGGCGCGCCGGTGATCGTGTCGAAGCTGACGGGGACGTCGCAGCCCGACGCCAACAAGCTCAGCGAGTATGAGAGCGGCTTCCCGGCGTTCAGCGATTCCCGCGCGCAGTTCGATGTCCGCTTCTATCTCGTGTCGATCCTGTTCATCGTCTTCGACCTCGAGGCGGCGTATCTGTTTCCCTGGGCGGTGTCGCTCCACTGGACCGGCGTGCCGGGGTGGGTCGCAATGATGCAGTTCCTGGCAGAGCTGGCGATCGGCCTTATCTACGCCTGGATGATCGGCGCACTGGAGTGGGAATGAACACCAATTTGCTCACCGAGGAGCAACAGGCGCGCGCGCTTGGCGACAGCCCGGTGTCGGCGCTGACGATCCCCGCGGGACTGCGCGACGGCTTCCTCAGCGACGTCAATTCCGAGATGTCGAACAAGGGCTTCGTCGTCACCTCGACCGAGGACCTGTTCAACTGGGCGCGGACCGGGTCGTTGTGGTGGATGACCTTCGGGCTCGCCTGCTGCGCGGTCGAGATGATGCACGCGTCGATGCCGCGCTACGACAACGAACGCTTCGGCTATGCCCCGCGCGCCTCACCCCGCCAGTCCGACGTTATGATGGTCGCCGGTACGCTGTGCAACAAGATGGCCCCCGCGCTGCGCCGCGTCTACGATCAGATGCCCGAACCGCGCTACGTCATCTCGATGGGGTCGTGCGCCAACGGCGGCGGTTATTATCATTATAGCTACTCGGTCGTCCGCGGCTGCGACCGGATCGTGCCCGTCGACATCTACGTTCCCGGCTGCCCGCCGACTGCCGAGGCGCTGATGTACGGTGTCCTCGCGCTCCAGCGGAAGATTCGCCGGACGGGGAGTTTCGAGCGGTGAGCACGACCGCGCACTGGCCGCAGACCAAGCCCGACGATAGCGTTCAGGCGCGCATCGAAGCATTGTTCGGCTCAGCCGTCCTCGGCGTTACCGAGCACGCGGGTGAATTGACCGTGCTGATCGTCCGCGATGCGATCGTCGACGTCATTACCGGCTTGCGCGACGATCCCGACCTTGCCTTCAACCAGCTGATGGACCTGTCGGGGGCCGATTATCCCGAGCGGGTCTGCCGCTTCGACGTCAATTACCATTTGCTGTCGCTGACGAAGAACCGGCGCCTGCGCGTCAAGCTCCACACCGACGACACGATGCCGGTGCCGTCGATCACGGGCGTGTTTCCGGTCGCGGGCTGGTTCGAGCGCGAGACGTGGGATTGCTACGGCGTGCTGTTCGAGGGCAACCCCGACCTGCGCCGCATCCTCACCGACTACGGCTTCCAGGGTCATCCGTTCCGCAAGGACTTCCCGCTGACCGGCTATGTCGAGCTGCGGTATTCGGAGGAGCATAAACGGGTGGTCTACGAACCCGTCCAACTCGCGCAGGACTTCCGCAATTTCGACTTCCTGTCGCCGTGGGAGGGGACCGACTACATCCTGCCGGGCGACGAGAAGGCCCAGGCTCCCCAGGCGGGCGCGGTGCCGACCGCTCCGGCGCAGGTGCCGCCGGTGCCGACCGCCGACAGCGTAGCTGCAAAGGCCAAGCCAAATGGTTGAGCAAGCCACCGTCCCCGATTTCAAGCCGAGCACGATGCTGCTTGATTCCGACCCGACGATCCCCGGGCCGCAGAACTACCTGCTCAATTTCGGGCCGCAGCACCCGTCGGCGCATGGCGTCCTGCGGCTGGTGATGGAGCTCGACGGCGAGATCATCGAGCGCTGCGACCCGCACATCGGGCTGCTCCACCGCGGCACCGAGAAGCTGTGCGAATACAAGACCTACCTCCAGGCGCTGCCGTACATGGACCGGCTCGATTACGTTTCGCCGATGTGCATGGAGCACAGCTATGTTTTGGCGATCGAGAAGCTCGCCGGCATCGAGGTGCCGCTGCGCGGGCAGTATATCCGCGTCCTGTTCGCCGAGATCACCCGCATCCTCAACCACCTGATGTCGATCGGCAGCCAGGGCAACGACGTCGGCGCGCTCAGCCCGATGCTATGGCTGTTCGAGGAGCGCGAGAAGCTGATGGGCTTCTACGAACGCGTTTCCGGTGCGCGGATGCACGCGGCGTATTTCCGCCCCGGCGGGGTCCATCAGGACCTGCCCGACGGGCTGCTCGGCGATATCGTCGACTGGGCCGCCGAATTCGAGAAGGTGCTCAACGACGCTGAGTCGCTCGTCGTCAACAACCGCATCTTCAAGCAGCGCAACGTCGACATCGGCGCGATCTCGGCGACCGACGCGGTCGCGTGGGGCTTCTCCGGGCCGTGCCTGCGGGCGAGCGGGGTCGCGTGGGACCTGCGGAAAAGCCAGCCGTACGACGTCTACGACCGGATGGATTTCGACGTCATCGTCGGCCACCACGGCGACTGCTACGACCGCTTCATGGTCCGCTACGAGGAGGTCCGCCAGTCGCTGCGGATCATCCGACAGTGCTGCGCCGAGATGCCCGCCGGCCGCCACGCCAGCCTCGACCGCAAGATCGTGCCCCCCCAGCGCGGCGAGATGAAGCGCTCGATGGAGGCGCTGATCCACCACTTCAAGCTCTACACCGAAGGCTTTCACGTCCCCGCGGGCGAAGTCTATGTCGCGACCGAAAGCCCCAAAGGTGAATTCGGCATCTTCATGGTCGCCGACGGGACGAACAAGCCGTACCGCTGCCACATCCGCGCGACGGGGTTTTCGCACCTGCAGGCGATGGATTTCCTGTGCAAGGGGCACATGCTGGCGGATGCGCCGGCAGTGCTGGGGTCGCTGGATATCGTATTCGGCGAGGTGGATCGGTGAAGGGGCGCGCGTTATTTGCGACATTGTTCGCCATGGCTGCGCTGATCGCCGCTTTCTGCCTGTCGATCGCCTATTTGGCGTTTACGTATCTGGGTAATGCGCGCGCGGAGATGATTGCGTTTGCGTTGATCCTCGCGCTCGTCGTTTCCTTCGCAGCGAGCCTGATCGCCCGCGCCTATCGCAAGGCTGCCGGCGTCGGAGAGGCGAGAAAGACCGCATGACCACCGCCACCTACAGCCCCACGACGACCGCCCGCCGCGACGCGTCCCGTCCGCGCGAGTATAGCGATTTTGCGTGGACCGCCGCGAACGCCGAGCAGGTCACGGTCATCCTCGCCCGCTATCCTGAAGCGCGCCGGCATTCGGCGATCATGCCTCTGCTGTGGCTCGCGCAGGAGCAGATGGGCGCGGCGACGGGCTCGTCATGGCTCCCAGTGCCGGTGATCGAGTATGTCGCCGGGCAGATCGGCATGCCGTACATGCGCGCCTACGAGGTCGCGACCTTCTACACGATGTACAATCTGAAGCCGATCGGCCGCTATCTGGTGCAGGTCTGCGGGACGACGCCGTGCATGCTGCGCGGCTCGGACGACCTGTTCACGGCGTGCAAGGACAAGGGCTTGGTCAAGGGCGGCACCACCGCCGACGGGCTGTTCACGCTGTCCGAGGTCGAATGCCTCGGCGCCTGCGCCAACGCGCCGATGGTCCAGATCAACGCCGACAATTACGAGGATCTCGACTATACCAGCATGACCGCGCTGCTCGACGCGCTGGCTCGCGGCGAGACGCCGAAGACCGGCTCGGCGATCGGGCGGCAGGCGAGCTGCCCCGAGGGCGGGCCGACGTCGCTGCTGGAGATGGTATGATGAATAGTCCGCGGGTGTTGCGCTACCTCGCGATGCTGCCGGTTGCGGTTGCGGCCGGTTGCGTGCTGGTCCTGCTGTACAACTGGACGCACGCGTTGCCTTTCCGGGAGCCGGCAATTGCCGTTATCTCGTCGTGTATCGCGTTGGCGGCGCTGACATGGACGCGCGCGGCGCGACTGGAGCAGAGCAATGCTCGCTGACAAAGACCGCATCTTCACCAACCTTTACGGCTTCCAGCCGTGGGGCCTTGAGGCGGCGCGCAAGCGTGGCGACTGGGCCGACACCAAGGAATTGATGGCGGGCGGGCCCGACGCGATCATCGACGTGATGAAGGCGAGCGGGTTGCGCGGGCGCGGTGGGGCAGGGTTCCCGACGGGCATGAAGTGGAGCTTCATGCCCAAAGTGCCCAAGCCTGATCGCCCGAGCTACCTCGTCATCAACGCCGACGAATCCGAGCCCGGGTCGTGCAAGGACCGCGAGATCATCCGCCACGATCCGCACAAGCTGATCGAAGGCGCGCTGATCGCCGGCTTCGCGATGCGCGCGTCGGCGGCCTACATCTACGTTCGCGGCGAATATGTCCGCGAGGCCGAGACGCTGTTCGCCGCGGTCGCCGAGGCGTACGCCGCCGGGTTGATTGGTAAGAACGCGTGCGGGACGGGTTACGACTTCGACGTCGTCGTCCACCGCGGCGCGGGCGCGTACATCTGCGGCGAGGAAACCGCGATGCTCGAATCGCTCGAGGGCAAGAAAGGCCAGCCGCGTCTCAAGCCGCCGTTCCCAGCGGGCGCGGGCCTCTACGGCAATCCGACGACGGTCAACAACGTCGAATCGATCGCGGTCGCGCCGACGATCCTGCGGCGCGGCGCGGCGTGGTTTTCCGCGATCGGCCGCCCAAAGAACGAAGGCACCAAGCTGTTCCAGATCAGCGGCCACGTGAACAAGCCGTGCGTCGTCGAGGACGCGATGTCGGTCCCGTTCCGCGAACTGATCGACACGCATTGCGGCGGCATCCGCGGCGGCTGGGACAATCTGCTGTGCGTCATCCCCGGCGGCTCGTCGGTCCCGCTCGTCCCCGCGCACCAGATCATCGACTGCCCGATGGATTTCGATGCGTTGAAGGACCTGAAGTCGGGCCTAGGCACCGCCGCGATCATCGTCATGGACAAGTCGACCGACGTCGTCCGCGCGATCGCTCGGCTGAGCTACTTCTACAAGCACGAAAGCTGCGGCCAGTGCACCCCGTGCCGCGAGGGCACCGGCTGGATGTGGCGCGTGATGGAACGCCTCGTCACCGGCGAGGCCGAATATCACGAGATCGACCTCCTCCTCGAAGTCACCACCGAGATCGAGGGCCACACGATCTGCGCGCTCGGCGACGCGGCGGCATGGCCGATCCAGGGGCTGATCCGCCATTTCCGCCCCGAGGTCGAAGCGCGGATCGCGAAGCGCAAGGGCTTCGTCCAGGTCCCCGCGATGCTGCAGGCGGCGGAGTGAAGTACGTCGCTCCGATCGGCCGGGCGCTGGTGACCGGTGCCGCAATCGCATTTGCAGCGATGCCGGTGCTCGCGCAGACGCCGCCGCCGGCGGGACGCCCGCCGCTCGAGGGGCCGCTGATGGCGCGGTACCTCGCTGCGGAACAGGTCGGCGGATGTGTCGTGCGAAACAAGCCAAAGGTCGCACAACTTTTCGTCCTGGCTGGAGGCGGCGACCGATCCGATCCGGCCTCGAACGCGTCCGAGCTTCGTTATGCAGCAGTGCCGTGCCTCAAAGGCGAATTTCGCTCGGTTCATCTCGATGGCCTCGAAATGCGCGGCGCAATGGCCGAGGCGCTGTTGAAAGAACACAACGCGGCCTTGTTGCTTAAGGCGCGCTCGACGCCGCCACATCTGGCCGAGCGCATTGCGCCTCTGGTCGAGGGGATTAATCTCGCGCTGTTCGGCTGTGCCGTCGCAGCGATGCCCGCGCAGGCGGCGGCGCTGCTCGATGCGGCTCCATCGACGTCGGGTGAGGCATCCGCATTCGCGGCGATCGAACCGGCGTTGCAGGGTTGCGCGCCTGCCGATGCCGCACTGCATATCAAGCCGAGCGCTGTCCGCTGGCTCGTCGCGACGTCGCTTTACCGCCTCGTCGAAACCAATCCCGGGACCTGACCCATGCCTATACTCACCGTCGACGGCATCGAGGTCGAGGTTCCCGCCGGGGCGACCGTCATGCAGGCGTGCGAAGCCGCGGGGGCCGAGATTCCGCGCTTCTGTTACCATGAGCGCCTGAGCATCGCCGGTAACTGCCGGATGTGCCTCGTCGATGTGTCGCCGGGACCGCCGAAGCCGCAGGCATCGTGCGCGCTTCCGGCCGCCGACAAGATGGTCGTGTCGACTCGCTCGGCCAAGACGCAGAAGGCGCGCGAGGGGGTGATGGAGTTCCTCCTGATCAACCACCCGCTCGACTGCCCGATCTGCGACCAGGGCGGCGAATGCGACCTGCAGGACCAGAGCCTCAACTACGGCAAGGGCCACACCCGCTACCTCGAGAATAAGCGCGCGGTCACCGAGAAATACATGGGCCCGCTGGTCAAGACCGTGATGACGCGGTGCATCCACTGCACCCGCTGCGTCCGCTTCGCCGAGGAGATCGCCGGCGTCGAAGAGATCGGCGCAATCGGGCGCGGCGAGAACATGCAGATCACGTCGTACCTCGAAGGCGCGGTGCGGTCAGAATTGTCGGGCAATATCATCGACCTGTGCCCGGTCGGCGCGTTGACGTCGAAGCCGTATGCGTTCGAAGCGCGGCCGTGGGAATTGAAGCGCACCGAATCGATCGACGTCATGGACGCGGTCGGGACCAACATCACTGTCCACACCCGCGGCGCGGCGGTGATGCGCGTGACGCCACGGATCAACGACGACGTCAACGAGGAGTGGGCGAGCGACGTGACGCGGTTCGCGGTCGACGGGCTCCAGCGCGGACGCCTCGACACGCCGTATGTCCGTGTCGGCGGCAAGCTGCAGAAGGCGTCGTGGGCGCAGGCGTTCGACGCGATCAAGACCGCGCTCGCGGGCGTTGCGGGCGACGAAATCGCGGCGGTCGCGGGTGATTTGTGCGACGTCGAGGCGATGGTCGCGCTGAAGGACCTGCTCGGCACGCTCGGGTCGAGCCGCCACGAATGCCGCGTCGACGGCGCAGCGATCCCGTCCGCCGACCGCGCGCACTATCTGTTCAACACCGGCCTCGCCCAGATCGAGCGCGCCGATGTCATCATCCTCGTCGGCACCAACCCGCGCTGGGAAGCGCCGCTCGTCAACACGCGCATTCGCAAGGCGGTCCGTCGCGGCGGGGCGAAGGTCTTCAACATCGGGCCCGAGGTCGACCTAACCTACCCGCGGATGCAGATCGGAGACGACGCGGGCGTGCTCGGCGACCTGCCGCAGGTCGTCGTCGACGCTTTGGCGAGCGCCGAGCGTCCCGCGATCATCGTCGGGACGGGCGGGATGTCGAGCCTCGGCGCAGTTCACGCGCTGGTCGCAACGCACAATCTCGTCCGCGACGGCTGGAATGGGGTCAACATCCTCCACACCGCAGCGTCGCGGGTCGGCGCGCTCGACATCGGCTTCGTCACTGACGGCGGCATGGCTGTGCTGACGACGGCCGCGCCGAAGATCCTGTTCAACCTCGGCGTCGATGAGGTCGAGGTCGCGGGCGGCTTCACTGTCTATATCGGCCACCACGGCGACCGCGGCGTGCGAACCGCCGACGTCATTCTGCCCGCCGCCGCCTACACCGAGAAGTCGGGAACGTGGGTCAATCTCGAGGGCCGGGTCCAGCGCGGTGCGCGTGCGGCGTTCCCGCCCGGCGAGGCGCGCGAGGACTGGACGATCTTGCGCGCGCTGTCGGCGGTGCTCGGACAGGCGTTGCCATACGACGACCTCCATGCGCTGCGGACGCGGATCGCGGCGGAGTGGCCGCATCTTGCGAGCGAGGGCGCGACGCCAGCGGTGTGGTCCGCGCCGACCGCATCGACGGCCGCCGCGCCGTCGGGGCCGTTCACGCTGCCGGTCAAGAACTTCTACCTGACCAACGCGATCGCCCGCGCCAGCGCGACGATGGCTGAATGCGTCGACCAGATCGTCAACGCAGATGAACCCCAGCTCGAGGCGGCCGAATAATGGGCTTCACCGGCTTCTTCCAAGCCTTTCTCGGACACGACGTCGGCTATCTCGTCGCGACGCTCATCCTGATCCTGCTGATCGCGCTGCCGGTCATGCTCGGCGTCGCGATCGCGGTGTATGCCGACCGCAAGATCTGGGCGGGAATGCAGATGCGGCGCGGGCCGAACGTCGTCGGACCGTTCGGGGCGTTCCAGACCTTCGCCGACGCGCTCAAGCTGTTCCTCAAGGAAACGATCATCCCGTCGGGGGCGAACAAGGGCGTGTTCCTGATCGCCCCGATGATCACCTTCACCCTCGCGCTGGTCGCATGGGCGGTGATCCCGTTCGACGCAGGCGTCGTCCTCGCCGACATCAACGTCGGGCTGCTGTACCTGTTCGCGGTGAGTTCGATGGGCGTCTACGGCATCATCATGTCGGGCTGGGCGTCGAACTCGAAATACCCGTTCCTCGGCGGCCTGCGCTCGGCGGCGCAGATGGTCAGCTACGAAGTGTCGATCGGCTTCGTCATCGTCTGCGTCGTGCTCTATTCGTCGAGCTTCAACCTGAGCGACATCGTGATGAGCCAAAAGGGCAACGTCCTCGGCATCTTCAATGGTAACATCCTCAACCCGCTGCTGTTTCCGATGGCAATCGTGTTCTTCATCTCGGCGCTCGCCGAGACCAACCGCCCGCCGTTCGACCTGCCCGAGGCCGAAGCCGAGCTCGTCGCCGGCTATCAGGTCGAATATTCGTCGATGGCGTTCGCGCTGTTCTTCCTCGGGGAATACGCCAACGTCCTGCTGATGTGCGCGCTGACGAGCCTGTTGTTCCTCGGCGGCTGGCTGCCCCCGCTCAACTGGGCGCCGCTGTACGTCGTCCCCGGGTTCATCTGGTTCTTCGCCAAGCTGTTCATGATGTTCTACATTTTCGCCTGGGTGAAGGCGACGGTGCCGCGTTACCGCTACGACCAGCTGATGCGCCTCGGGTGGAAGATATTCCTGCCGATCTCGCTGTTCTGGGTATGCGTCGTCAGCGGCTGGCTGGTGTTCACGGGGCATTACGCGTGAGGGCCGCCTACCGCAGCGACTGGTTGCGGCTCTCGCGCTACGGCGCCGTTGCCGGCATTTTATATATGCTGGCTCACCTTGTCGGCGATTTCGCGCGGGAGCAGTTTAAGCCTTCAGCGTGGCTCGCCATGACACCAGCCAATATCACTGAGATCGGCATCGGTCTCATCGTGGTTGGACTGATTCAAGTAAACACGTTGAACGAAGGTTCACGCCAATGAATGCCGTCTTCCGCGCCGCGAAATCCCTCCTCCTTCTCGAGTTCCTCCGCGGGCTCGCGCTGACCTTCAGCTATCAGTTCAAGCCGAAGGCGACGCTCAACTACCCGTACGAGAAGGGCCCGCTGTCCCCCCGTTTCCGCGGCGAGCACGCGCTGCGCCGCTACCCGAACGGCGAGGAACGCTGCATCGCGTGCAAGTTGTGCGAAGCGGTGTGCCCGGCGCAGGCGATCACGATCGAGGCCGAGCCGCGCGAGGACGGCAGCCGCCGGACGACGCGCTACGACATCGACATGACAAAGTGCATCTACTGCGGCTTCTGCCAGGAAGCGTGCCCGGTCGACGCGATCGTCGAGGGACCGAACTTCGAATTCTCGACCGAGACGCGCGAGGAGCTGATCTACGACAAGGACAAGCTCCTCCAGAACGGCGAGCGCTGGGAGCGGGTGATCGCGGCGAACCTGCAGGCCGACGCGGCGTGGCGTTGAGCACTGCGGTGCTCGGGACGGCGGGGCCCACCGCTCGCGGGCTCATCGTGCGCCCGCGCCGCGCGGCCGACGGCGTGAGATTGAGTCTAACCATGCGCGCAGCGAACCCGCTGTCCGTGATCACGACCGTACCGTCCTCTTTGCTTGCCGCGCTTGTCGCAGGGCGTTAGACGCACCGCAGCATAACCAATCACGCGTCATCCCGCGAAGGCGAGGACCCATCACCCACATTGTCGGGGTGATGGGTCGCTGCCTTCCAAAAGACGACGAAACCAAAACTGGACAACGCCTCTACCCATGATCGCCGCGCTCGCCTTTTACCTGTTCGCGGGCTTCGTCATCCTCGGTGGCGCGCTGACGATCCTGTCGCGGAACCCGGTCCACTCGGTGCTGTGGCTGATCCTCGCCTTCTTCAACGCGGCCGGGCTGTTCGTCCTCCTCGGGGCGGAGTTCCTCGCGATGATCCTCGTCATCGTCTACGTCGGCGCGGTCGCGGTGCTGTTCCTGTTCGTCGTGATGATGCTCGACGTCGACTTCGCCCAGTTCCGCGCCGGCTTCGCCAAATATCTGCCGTTCGGCATCGGGCTCGCTGTCGTGCTCCTCGCCGAACTGCTGCTGATCCTCGGGGGCGGCAGCTTCGGCGTCAGCGCACCCGCCGTCAGTCACGCCCCGGTGATCGCGGGCATGACCAATACACAGGCGCTCGGCGCCCTGATCTACACGCGCTACGTCTATGTCTTCCAGGCGGCGGGCATGGTCCTGCTGACCGCGATGATCGGCGCGATCGTCCTGACGCACCGCCAGCGCCCCGGCATCCGCAAGCAGAATATCAACATGCAGAACGCGCGCACCCCGGGCGAAGCGACGTCGAAGGTTCAGCCCGTCAGCGGCGAGGGCGTGACACTATGAGCGCCCCCGTCGTCATTGGTCTCGGGCATTACCTTGCGGTGGGCGCGATCCTGTTCGTCCTCGGCGTGCTCGGCATCTTCATCAACCGCAAGAACGTCATCATCATCCTGATGTCGATCGAGCTGATCCTGCTCAGCGTCAACATCAACCTCGTCGCCTTCTCGTCGTTCGCGCACGACATGGTCGGGCAGGTGTTCGCCATGTTCGTCCTGACCGTCGCGGCGGGCGAGGCGGCGATCGGGCTGGCGATCCTCGTCGTCTATTTCCGCAATCGCGGGACGATCGCGGTTGACGATATCAACCAGATGAAGGGCTAGGCATGATCCAGCTCCTCGTCTTCCTGCCGCTCGTCGCCGCGTTGATCGTCGGCCTCGGCAACCGCATGCTCGGCGACACCATCGCGAAGTCGGTGACGACCGCCGCGCTGTTCGTCTCCGCCGCGCTCGCATGGGTCGTGTTCGTCCAGACCGGGCTCGGCCACGGCGCGGGCTACACGTTGCCGGTCCTCGACTGGATCGATTCGGGCGATCTCCACGTCGCCTGGGCCTTCAAGATCGACGCGCTGACGTCGGTCATGCTCGTCGTCATCACCACCGTCTCGGCGCTCGTCCACCTCTATTCGTGGGGGTACATGGCCGAGGATCCCGACCAGCCGCGCTTCTTCGCCTATCTCAGCCTGTTCACGTTCGCGATGCTGATGCTCGTGACCGCCGACAACCTCGTCCAGATGTTCATGGGCTGGGAGGGGGTCGGCCTCGCGTCGTACCTGCTGATCGGCTTCTGGTATTACAAGCCGAGCGCCAACGCCGCCGCAATCAAGGCGTTCGTCGTCAACCGCGTCGGCGACTTCGGCTTTTCGCTCGGCATCTTCGGCACCTTCCTCGTCTTCAAGACGGTCAAGCTCGACGTCATCCTCGCTGCCGCTGCGGGTATGAAGGGGACGACCTTCCTGTTTCTCGGCGTGCCGGTCGACGTGATGACGTGCCTGTGCCTGCTGCTGTTCGTCGGCGCGATGGGCAAGTCGGCGCAGCTCGGCCTCCACACCTGGCTTCCCGACGCGATGGAGGGGCCGACTCCGGTATCGGCGCTCATCCACGCCGCGACGATGGTCACCGCCGGCGTGTTCATGGTCTGCCGCCTGTCGCCGATGTTCGAGACGAGCGCGACCGCACTGACCGTCGTTACCTACGTCGGCGCGGCGACCGCGCTGTTCGCCGCGACCGTCGCGTGCGTCCAGACCGACATCAAGCGTGTCATCGCCTATTCGACGTGCTCGCAGCTTGGCTACATGTTCTTCGCCGCTGGGTCGGGCGCGTACGGCGCGGCGATGTTCCACCTGTTCACCCACGCCTTCTTCAAGGCGCTGCTGTTCCTTGGCGCGGGAGCGGTGATCCATTCGATGCACCACGAGCAGGACATGCGCTTCTACGGCGGCCTGCGGAAGAATTTGCCGCTGACCTTCGCGGCGATGACGATCGGGACGCTGTCGCTGACCGGCTTCTTCTTCACCAGCGGCTATTATTCGAAGGACGCGATCATCGAGGCGGCGTTCGCGCGCGGCACGCAGGCAGGATATTTCGCCTTTGCGATCGGTGCGTTCGTCGCGCTGCTGACGAGCTTCTATTCGTGGCGGCTCGCGTTCCTGACCTTCTTCGGTGAACCGCGCTGGGCGGGCAGCGAGCATATCGCGCACGCCCATGACGAGCATCACGGCCACGATGCCGAGACCGGGCACGCCGCGCACGATACGGAATCGACCAACGATAGCGTCGGCATGGAGCACAATCATGCTCCGGTGCACGCACAGGTCGCCACCGGCACCGGCGGCTATCATCCGCACGAATCGCCGTGGACGATGCTGCTCCCGCTTGCCGTCCTGAGCATCGGCGCATTGTTCGCCGGCTTCGTCTTCCACAATGCCTTCATCTCGCCCGAAGGCGGTGCCGCGTTCTGGCAGGGCTCAGCGGTGTTCAACGCGCACCTCGCCGAGGCGAGCGAGCATCTGCCGGCGTGGGTCGTCTGGACCCCGGGCGTCATGTTCTTCCTCGGGCTCGGCCTCGCCGCGCAATATTACCTGCGCGATCGCGACGCCCCGGCGCGCTTCGTCAAGGCGTTCGGCGGGCTGTACGCCTTCCTCGTCCACAAATGGTATTTCGACGAGCTGTATAATCTCGTCTTCGTCCGCGGCGCGTTCTTCTTCGGCAATCTGTTCTGGAAGGTCGGCGACCAGGGCATCATCGACCGCTTCGGTCCCGACGGCATCGCCGCCGCGGTATCGGAATCGGCGTCGGTGGCGAAGCGCTTCCAGTCGGGCTACCTCTATTCGTACGCGCTGGTCATGCTGATCGGGGTCGCCGCGGCGGCGACATGGTTCGTGCCGCGAGTGTTCCAGTGAGCTTCCCCATCCTTTCGGTCATCGTCCTCTTGCCCCTCGTCGCCGCCTTCTGGGTGCTGCTTGCGCCCGGGGCCGAGGACGCGCGCGCAAAGAACGCCCGGATCACCGCGCTCGTCGTCACGCTGATCGAACTCGCGCTCGGTGTCGTCCTGTGGGTCAGCTTCGACACCTCGACCGCGGCGTTCCAGTATGTCGAGAAGATCGACCTGTTCGCACCGTTCCTGTCGTGGCACCTCGGCATCGACGGCATCGCGCTGATGCTGATCGTCCTGTCGACCTTCCTGATGCCGTTCTGCATCCTCGCGTCGTGGGACTCGATCCAGAAGCGCGTGCCCGAATACATGGCGGCGTTCCTGCTGATGGAGACGCTGATGATCGGCGTCTTCGCGAGCCTCGACCTGTTCCTATTCTACGTCTTCTTCGAAGGCGGGCTAATCCCGATGTACTTGATCATCGGCATCTGGGGCGGCGCGCGGCGGATATACGCGAGCTACAAGTTCTTCCTCTACACGCTTCTCGGCTCGGTGCTGATGCTGCTGGCGATGATCTACATGGTCAGCGTCGCGCACACGACCGACATCCCGACGCTGCTGACCTTCAATTTCGATCCCGAAGTCCAGACGTGGCTGTGGCTCGCCTTCTTCGCCTCGTTCGCGGTCAAGATGCCGATGTGGCCGGTCCACACCTGGCTGCCCGACGCGCACGTCGAGGCGCCGACCGCGGGGTCGGTGATCCTGGCCGGCGTCCTGCTCAAGATGGGCGGCTATGGTTTCGTCCGCTTCTCGCTGCCGATGTTCCCCGACGCGTCGGTCGAACTGATGTGGCTGGTGTTCGGCCTGTCGATCGTCGCGGTCGTCTACACCAGCCTCGTCGCGCTGGTGCAGTCGGACATGAAGAAGCTGATCGCTTATTCGTCGATCGCGCACATGGCGTTCGTCACCGCCGGCTTGTTCGTCTTCAACACCCAGGGGATCGAGGGCTCGCTGCTGATGATGCTCAGCCACGGCCTCGTCTCGGGCGCGTTGTTCCTGTGCGTCGGGGTGATCTACGACCGGCTCCACACCCGCGAGATCGCGCGCTACGGCGGGCTGGCGAACAACATGCCGCGTTACGCCCTGTTCTTCATGCTGTTCACGATGGCGTCGGTCGGCTTGCCGGCGACGAGCGGCTTCGTCGCCGAGTTCCTCGTCCTCCTCGGCACCTTCGCGGCGTCGACGTGGCTCGCGGTCGGTATGACGACGGGCATCATCCTCGGCGCGGCGTACATGCTGTATCTGTACCGCCGGGTGATCTTCGGGACGCAGGATAATCCCGAAGTGCTGGCGATGACCGACCTCAACCCGCGCGAGATCATCACGCTGGTGCCGATCGCGCTCGCGGTGCTGTGGATGGGGATTTATCCGACGAGCTTCCTGACGCCGCTTCATGCGCCGGTGGCGAACCTGCTCGCGCGCCTCCATCACGCCGCGCCACCGGTCCAGAAGGTGATGCCCGCGACGGCAAAGGGTCCGGCCAAGTGACTGCCATGACCACGCTCGCCCAATCGGTCCATCTCGCGTCGGTCGAGGCGATCCTGGCCGCGGGTGTTTTCGTTACGCTGATGCTCGGCGTGTTCCGCGGCGACCGCAGCCTGGTGCCGCTGACATGGGTCGTCGTCGCGATCATGGCGCTCGCGGGCGTCTATCTCGGCGTCGTCCCCGCCGCCGGGGCGACCGGTTTCGGCGGATTGTATATCGCCGACGGCTTCTCGACCTTCCTCAAGGTGCTGATCCTCGTCGCGGCAGCGGTATCGGCGGTGCTCGCGCTGCCGTACCTCAAGCAATCGGCGACCGCGCGCTTCGAATATCCGGTGCTGCTGCTGTTGTCGGCGCTCGGCATGTGCATGATGGTCAGCGCGAACGACATGCTGTCGCTCTATGTCGGCCTCGAGTTGCAGAGCCTCGCGGCGTACGTCCTCGCCGCGTTCCACCGCAACGAGGCGAAATCCAGCGAAGCGGGGCTCAAGTATTTTGTGCTCGGCGCGCTCGCCAGCGGTATCCTGCTCTACGGCATCAGCCTCGTGTACGGCTTCACCGGCACGACGAGCTTCACGGGGCTCCACGCCGTCGTGCGGGGGCACGGCGCGGCCGATATCGGCGTGCTGTTCGGGCTGGTCTTCATCCTCAGCGGCATCGCCTTCAAGATCGCCGCGGTGCCGTTCCACATGTGGACCCCCGACGTCTACGAAGGCGCGCCGACCCCGGTCGCGGCGTTCTTCGCCAGCGCCCCCAAGGCGGCGGCGATGGGCCTGCTCCTCCGCGTCGCGATCGACGCGTTCGGGGGCATGACCTTCGACTGGCGCCAGATCGTCACCTTCGTCTCGATTGCATCGATGCTGCTCGGCGCGGTCGGGGCGATCGGGCAGGTCAACATCAAGCGGCTGCTCGCGTATTCGTCGATCAACAATATCGGCTTCGCGCTGATCGGCCTCGCCGCCGGCACCCGCGAGGGCGTCACCGGCGTGTTGTTCTACCTCGCGGTCTATCTCGCGATGACGCTCGGCAGCTTCCTCTGCGTCCTCCAGATGCGCGGCCCCGACGGCGAGCCGATCGAGACGCTCGCCTCGCTCAGCGGCCTGTCGCGGACGCGCCCGTGGCTCGCGACCGGCTTCGCGATCTTCATGTTCAGCCTCGCCGGCATCCCGCCGCTGCTCGGCTTCTGGCCCAAGTTCGCGGTGTTCCAGGCAGCGATGGACGCGCATCTCTACGTCCTCGCCATCGTCGGCGTCGTCGCATCGGTCGTCGGGGCCTATTATTATCTCCGCGTCATCAAGTCGGTCTATTTCGACGATCCCGCCCCGGCGTACGCCCCTGCCGACAGCCGCACCAACAGCGCGCTGATCGTCGTCGCGGCGGTGTTCTGCTCGCCGATCGGGATGCTCGCGATCACCCCGCTCGTCGCGGCGGCGAGCCGTGCTGCGGCGGCGTTGCTCTGATCACCCATTTACCCACCGTTGGTTCGACCAACGACTGGCTCGCCGAACGCTCCGACCTGCCCGACGAAAGCTGGGTCCGCGCCGATACCCAGACCGGCGGGCGCGGACGGCGCGGGCGGGCGTGGCTGTCGATCCCAGGCAATCTTTTCACCAGCGTCGTCGTCCGCCGTCAAACGGGGGAGGGCCCGCCGCAGCAATTGTCGTTCGTCGCCGCGGTTGCGCTCGCTGCGATGCTCGACCGCTGGATCGCCCCCGACCGGCTGAGCCTGAAATGGCCGAACGACGTCCTGCTCGACGGCGTCAAGGTCGCGGGCATCCTGCTCGAGGGCGGAAGCGGGGCGACGATCATCGGCTTCGGCGTCAACCTCGCCGGCCACCCCGACGCGACCGAGCGCCCGGCAACCTCGCTCCCCGCCGCGGGTATCGCCGCGCCGACCGCCGCCGAAGCCGCCGACCGGCTCGCCGCGACCTTCGCCGACGCGCGGGCGACCTGGCGGACCTATGGCTTCGACGCAGTCCGCACCGCTTGGCTGGCGCGCGCCGCGGGGCTCGGCAAGCCGATCGAAGCGCGGCTCGGCAGCGAGACGATCAGCGGCACCTTCACCGGCATCGCCTCCGACGGCGCGCTCGACCTGACCCTCGCCGACGCCAGCGTCCGCCGGATTCACGCTGGCGAGGTCTTCGCGCTATGAGCGCGTCAGGGACACCGCCATGCTGCTAGCGATCGACGTCGGCAACACCAACATCGTCTTCGCGCTCGTCGAAGGTAAGGACATCCGCCAGCGCTGGCGGATCTCGACCGATCGCAACCGCACCGCCGATGAATATGCCGTCTGGCTCAACCAGTTGATGCAGCTCGAAGGCGTCGAGCGCACACATATCAGCGCGGCGATCATCGCCACCGTCGTGCCCCCGACTTTGTTCAACCTCCAGCATCTGTGCCGCAAATACTTCAAGGTCGAGCCGATCGTCGTCGGGACCGAGGGGATCGAATACGGCATAACCATCGCCGTGCCGAACCCCGGCGAAGTCGGCGCCGACCGTATCGTCAACGCCGTCGCCGCGCACGCCGCGACGCGCGGTAACCTGATCGTCGTCGACTTCGGCACGGCGACGACCTTCGACGTCATTACCGAGGACCCGATGACGGGGCAGGGGTCGTATCGCGGCGGAGCGATCGCGCCCGGGATCAACCTGTCGATGGACGCGCTCTACGCCGCCGCCGCCAAGCTTCCGCGCATCGCGGTCGAGCCTCCCGGCGGCAATCACAGCGTCATTGGCACCAACACCGTTCACGCGATGCAGTCGGGCGTGTTCTACGGTTACGTCGGCCTCATTGAAGGTTTGGTCGCGCGCATTACATCGGAGATCGGGCGACCCATAACGGTGATCGGCACCGGGGGCCTCGCCACCCTTTTCAATCGCCATACTGAGGCCATCGATATGGTCGATGGCGACCTTACCATTCGCGGATTGCTCCGCATCTACGCCCTCAACACGACTGGAACATAATGGCCGTCAATAAAAACAAGAACTTCCTCACCCCCGGCGACGAACTGCTCTTCCTGCCTCTCGGTGGGTCGGGGGAGATTGGTATGAACGTCAATCTCTACGGCTGCCGCGGCAAGTGGGTGATGGTCGATCTCGGCATGACCTTCGCCGACCCGAGCTATCCGGGCGTCGACCTGATCCTGCCCGACCTCAGCTTCATCGAGGAGCGCCGCGAGGACCTGCTCGGCATCGTCATCACGCACGGGCACGAGGACCATATCGGCGCGATCCCGTATCTCGCCGCCGACCTCGGCGTGCCGATCTACGCGACGCCGTTCACCGCCGGGCTGATCCGCGGCAAGCTCGAGGAGGAGGGGCTGACCAAGGAGGTCAAGCTCCACGTCATCCCGATGGGCGGGTCGATGACGCTGGGCGACTTCAAGTTCAGCTACGCCGCGATGGCGCACTCGATCCCCGAGGGCAACGGGCTGATCATCGAGACGCCGCACGGCCGCATCTTCCACACCGGCGACTGGAAGCTCGACGACCAACCGCAGATGGGCTCGCCGTCGACCCCCGACCAGCTTCGCGCGCTCGGCGACAGCGGCGTGCTGGCGATGATCGGCGATTCGACCAACGTCTTCAACGCCAAGGCCAGCGGCTCCGAAGCCGGGGTCCGCGACGGGCTGCTCGAGGTCATCCGCAACCGCAAGACCGGGCGCGTGCTCGTTACGACCTTTGCGTCGAACGCGGCGCGGCTGCACACGCTTGGCCAGGTCGCGCTCCAGGTCGGGCGGCAGGTCTGCGTCGTCGGGCGGTCGATGGACCGCATCCTCGGCGTTGCCCGCGCCACCGGCTATCTCAAGGACTTCCCGCCGATCCTGTCGTTCGACCAAGCGGCGCGGCTCGATCCGTCGAAGCTGCTGATCATCTGCACCGGCGCACAGGGCGAGCCGGCAGCGGCCCTGAGCCGCATCGCCAGCGGCAGCCACCAGCATCTTAAGCTCGAGCGCGGCGACTGCGTGATCTACTCGTCGAAGGAAATCCCCGGCAACGAGCTGTCGATCGGCATCGTCCAGAACGCGCTCGCGACGCGCGGGGTCGAGGTCATCACCGAACGCCAGGCGCACGTCCACGTCTCGGGCCACCCCGGCAAGCCCGAACTCGAGGCGATGTACGGCTGGGTCCGGCCCGAGATCGCGATCCCGGTCCACGGCGAACGCCGCCACCTCGAGGCGCACGCCAAGCTGGCGCTCGACATCGGCGTGCCGCGCGCAATGGTGCCGACCAACGGCAACGTCATCCGCCTCGCCCCGAACGGCCCCAAGCTGATCGGCAACGAAAAGGTCGGGCGGCTGGTGCTCGACGGCGACGTCATCCTGCCCGCCGACGGCTCGACGATGCTCAGCCGTCGCCGTATCATGCACAACGGCTACATGTCGGCGACGGTCGTGCTCAACGGCAGTGGCAAGCTGGCAGCGAAGCCGGCGATCATGGCGCAGGGCGTGCCGGTCGAGGAAGACGCGACCGAGTTCATCGCGGAGTGTTCGGAAGCCGCCGCGCAGGCGGTGCGCAACGGCGATTCGCGCAACCCCGAGAAGTTCTTGGAGAGCATCCGCGTCGCGGTGCGGCGCGTGGCGCGCGACTGGACAGGGAAAAAGCCCGTTACCGACGTGCAGATCGTCCGGGTGTGACGGTGGCGGCAGGTCCTGAACGTCGGGAAGTGGCGGGGGCCGAAGGGTCTGTTCGTCACCTCGGCACCGGGGCTGCGGTAAAGTTTCGTCACATCGGCGCAGGCCGGGGCCCATGTTTGAACACACGACGGCCTTCGCGTTGTGCGGATAATTGGGTCCCGGCCTTCGCCGGGATGACGGCAGGGTAAAGGGCGGTTCGTCATGCGCTGGTACTCCGCCGTCGTCATCTACATCCTGTTCTGGATGCTGACCTTGTTCGCCGTCCTCCCGTTCGGCGTCCGCACCTCCGCCGAAACCGGCGAGGCGCTGATCCCCGGTCAGGCCGACAGCGCCCCAGTGCGTCCGATGCTCCGGACCAAGGCGCTGTGGACGACCGCGGTCTCCGCCGTGCTGTTCGGCATCTACTACTGCAACTATGTCTACGGCTGGATCACGATCGCCGATATCCCGGGGTGGGGCTGACAAAAACGCTGTCCTACACTGCGCCGGTCCGCCTAGATTGCTGGCATGACTGAGTCGGCCCCTTGACCGAAATCCGGAGCGCCACCGCGCAAAACAACCGGACCGGTACGACGGGGAGGATATGCGGGGGGTACGTGGCTTCAGGTTCATCAACTTCGTCCAGTTTGCTTGACACTCGGCCGAACCGGACGGGCTCGTGACGATCTCGGCGGCTTCTCGAGCCGGGCCGCCCGCCGTTGCGGTCCCAGCGAGGCCGCGGCACTTTACCGGCGCGCTCTACCTCCAGGTCATCGTCGCAATCGTCGCCGGCGTCCTCGTCGGCTATTTCTTTCCCGCGACCGGGGCGGCGCTGAAGCCGCTCGGCGACGCCTTCATCAAGCTCGTCAAGATGGTCATCGCGCCGGTGATCTTCCTGACTGTCGCGACCGGCATCGCCGGGATGGGCGAGTTGCGCTCGGTCGGGCGGGTGGTCGGCAAGTCGTTCGCCTATTTCCTGTTCTTCTCGACGCTCGCGCTGGCACTCGGGCTCGTCGTCGCCAACATCGTCCAGCCGGGGACGGGGCTCCACATTGCGCCCGCGAGCCTCGATTCAGGCGCCATCGCGAGCTACACCGCAAAGGCGCACGACACGACCGTCGTCGGCTTCCTGACCAACATCATTCCAACGACAATGGTCAGCGCACTGACCGAAGGCGACATCCTCCAAGTGCTCTTCGTCGCGATCCTGACCGGGGTTGCGCTCGTCCTGATCGGCGACAAGGGTCAGCCGGTCCTGACCGTGCTGACGTCGGCGACCGCGCTCATCTTCCGCATCGTCGCGATCCTGATGCGCGCCGCGCCCTTCGGCGCGTTCGGCGCAATGGCGTTCACCATCGGCAAGTTCGGGCTGGGGACGCTCGCGCATCTCGCAACGCTGGTGGTGAGCTTTTACATCACCTCGCTGCTGTTCGTTTTCGTCATTCTCGGCGGGGTCGGGCTGTATTGCGGCTTCTCGATCTTCCGCCTCGTCGCGTATTTGAAGGAGGAGCTCCTCCTCGTCCTCGGCACGTCGTCGTCCGAAGCGGCGTTGCCGAACCTGATCGCCAAGATGGAGGCGGCGGGGTGCCGGCAGGAGGTCGTCGGGCTCGTCGTGCCGACCGGCTACAGCTTCAACCTCGACGGGACCAACATCTACATGACCCTCGCTGCGTTGTTCATCGCGCAGGCGACCGACGTTCATTTGACCATCGGCCAGCAGGCGCTGCTGCTCGGCGTCGCGATGCTGAGTTCGAAGGGCGCGGCGGGGGTGACGGGGGCAGGGTTCATCACGCTCGCGGCGACCCTCGCGGTGGTGCCGTCGGTGCCGGTCGCGGGGATGGCGCTGATCCTCGGGGTCGACCGATTCATGAGCGAATGCAGGAGCTTGACCAACTTCGTCGGCAATGCGGTGGCGACGATCGTCGTATCGAAGTGGGAGGGCGGACTGGATCACGCGAAGCTCGACGCGGCGTTGGGGCGGAAGGCCCTCTGATCCTCCGCGTCTTCGGAGAAAGCTTGGAAGATCCTACTTCAATCGCTCCAGCGCCTGCGCCAGCACGACGTACAGCTTGCCCACATCCGACGACACCAGCGTCACCGCCAGCGCCTGTCCCTCGCGGTCCGCCCGCACCCGGTCGAGCAGCGTCTCGAACTCGCCGATGTAGCGCGTCGCCTGCTCGGCGAAGACCGGGTCGTGCTGGAAGTGGCGGGCGATCGCGCGGGCGGTGCCGCCGTCGATCAGGCGGACGGCCCGCCTCGCGAACAGCCCGCGGTCGCCCTTGAGGTATGCCGCCCAGTCGCCGTCGCGGACCTCGATCGCCATCGGCCGGGCGATGTCGATCGCCTGTGCCCGAAGCGAATCGAGCAGCGATGCCGACCGCTTGGCGATGTCATCGCGCAGCCGCAGGTCATATCGGGTGTCGACCTCGTCGATCCGCGCCTCGACCGTGGCGACGGTCGCGGTCAGCCCCATCAACCGCGCCGCGATCCGGTCGGCGGTCGCCTGCGCGGCCAATCCAGCCTGCGTCGCGGCACCGTCGAGCCCGGCAATCTCAGCACGGATCGGGTCGCCGAATGCAGCCTTGGCGCGCGCGGTGCCGGCGTTGTCGAGCGCCGCCTCGGCCTCGGCAACGATGGCGTCGAGCGTTGTCCGCATCGTGCCGGCGGTGGCATTGGCGACTTCGCGGACGCGCGACAGCACCTCGATCAGCGCCTGCGCCGATGTCAGCGCTGACCCCTGCGCGACGCCCTCGATCGCCGCGAGCGTCGCCTGCGCGGTCCCGAGTTCGGCGGTCAGGCCATGCGCGGCCTTCTCGACGACGGCCTGCTGGCGGGCGACTTCGGCTCCAGCCGCAGCGATCGCCGCCGCCGCCGCATCGACCGGCGGGACAAGCGCGGTCGTCGCGGTGTTGAGTTGGTCGAGATCGCTGGTCAGCGCCGCCACGGCCTCGGCATGAACCGGCAAATGCTCGGCGAGCGTCGCGATGACTCCGTCCGCCCCGCCGGTCAGCCGTGCAATCCCGGCGTGCGCATCGTCGAGCGCAGCGTTTGCCTGCACCAGCGGCGGGTTGACGCTGTCCGCCGTGTCGCGGATCGCCGCCATCCGCGTCTGGAAACCATCGAGCGTTGCGGTGCCCATCGCAGCAGCATGACCGAGCCGCTTGTCGAGGATGGCAAAGCTGCGCTCGATTCCCTCGACCATCGCCTGCGACCCTGCGTCGTGATCCGCGAGCCGTGCCGCCAGCGTGTCGCTGACATCGATGATCGCGGTCAGGCGGGCGGTCACCCGCTGCGCCGCCTCGCCGCCGATCGCGTCGAGCGCCACGCGCGCCTGGTCGACGCTCGCGAGCAAGGCATCGGTCTGGACATGGATACCGTCGCGAGTCGCGTCGAGCGCGGCGGTGGCACGATCGAGCGCGGTGTCGACGGTGCGCCCGAGCGTCGCCGTCCGGTCGGCGATCGCCCCCGCTGCCGCAACCGACGCGTTCTCGATCCCGGCGAGCAGCCCAGCCATCGTCGCGCTCGCCTCGGTGACCTGTGCCGCAGCGGCATCGTTGCGCGACCAGACCCCGGCGAGCATCGTCTCGACCGTCTCGAGCTGGCGCCCCGTCTCCGACGCGGTCCGTTCGAGGATCGTCGCGAGCGACGTTGCCTGGCGGCTGGCTTCGGGGAGGAGCGTGCCGATCTGCTGCGACGCGCCGCTGGCGGTGTTGCTCGCGAGCTGGAGCGCCGCTGCCCCGGCTTCGAGCCGGGTTGCGGCGAGGACGAGGCCGCCGCCATCGCCTGTCGCGGCAGCGCGCAGGCCCTCGACGCGGGTCAGGACCGCAGCGAGCGTCGCGTCGATGTCGAACAGCCCCTCCCGGATCGCCGCCGTCGCTGCGCCCGCCGCAGCGCTGCGTGCCTCGAGCTCGTCGAGGTCGCGGCGCGCGGACCGCCGGAGCAGGTCGATGCCGATCACGACGACCGCGAGCGGCGCGGCGATCTGGACCACGAGCTGCGCGACGAGCCCGGCGATCAGCACCGGGTCGCGCTGCGCGAAGCTGCCGCTCATCGACCCGGCGATAATCGCCCCGGCAATGACGATCAGCCACGCAAGGCCGATGAGGAAAATGATGACCGGGCGGCGGCGCGAAGTCTCGGACGAATTGGTCACGGCAGGACGGTCACCTTCGCACACGGCTGTTGGGATCACAGGGTCTATCACCCGTCGCCGGGCGAGGACAGTCCGCCCGCTTGGCAGACCGGGGTTGCGGCCCGTATGACCCCGGCCAATGTCGACCGCCGTCCTTTTCTCAGCTCCGCTACCCCCGCCGGGGACATTAGTGCCGCTTGTTGGCGGGCTGACCGTTCTCGAACGCCAAACGCGGCAGGTGCGCCGCGCCGGGATCGCGCGGGTATTGGTAGTCGACGAGGGACCGCTCGACTGGGCGACGCTCAACGGCGATGTGGTGGTGATTGATACCGGTGTCGTCCTCGACGACCGGATCGTCGCCGCGCTCGCCTTGGCCACCGCCCCCGCGATCGCGACGTGGCCGGCGGCGAGCGGACGCGGCAGCGAGCGCATCGACGCTCAGGATATGACGGCGGGTATCGCGCTTTATCCAGCGTCGCTGGTCCGCGATACGGCTGCGTCGCTCGGCGACTGGGATCTTGCGCCGACGCTGCTCCGTGCAGGGTTGATGGCGGGGGCGATGCGCGTCGACATGACGAGGCTCTCTCTGTTCGAGGCGACGTTGGACCGCGATGTGCCGCTCGTCTGGGCGCAGCCCGACGATGCCGATGGTGCCGAGAAGACGACCGTGGCGCTGATCGCCGCTACTCAGCCGGGATGCCGCGACGCGCCGGGGCGGTGGCTCGAGACGCCCGCCGAGGATGCCGCAGTCCGGCTCTTGTTGCCGCTTCGCGTGCCTGCCGATGCCGTGGCGCTTATCGCGATTGGGTTCGCAACGGGTTCCGCGACCGCTTTTGCGCTCGGCTGGATGTGGATCGGTCTGCTCTTTGCTCTGCTCTGCGGCCCGATCGCCGGCACCGCAGCAAAACTCGCCGGGGTCCGCGTCGAGCGCGTTCGGGTCGGCGGCGACGCAATCGAGTTTGCGCCGTACGGCTGGTTCATCGCAGCGGCGGCGCACTTCGCTGCAATCGGAACGACGACGGCGTGGCCCGTCGCGGCGCTGTTGATCGGCTTCATGCTCGCCGAACGCATCCAGCGCGGCTTCTTCCGCCGCTTAACCGGCTCCACGCTCGATTTGGCCGGAACGTTCGAGGCGCGCTTCGGGCTCATTGCGGCGCGGCGCGGTACGCTGCTGTGGTCGTGGCTGGCGTTCGCGCCGTTCGGCGCGTGGTTCGCGGGCTTCGTCGTCCTCGCCGCCTACGCCACGGCGAGCTTTTTTGCCGCCCAGTGGCGGACCTTCAAGCGGCTCGGTGCCGCCCGATAAGTCCGCCGAAGGCTGTCGTTACCGCGCGCTGAGCGGGACGTACTCGCGGTGGGTCGCGCCGGTGTAGAGCTGGCGCGGGCGGCCGATCTTCTGGTCGTGGTCCTCGATCATCTCGTTCCACTGCGCGACCCAGCCGACGGTCCGCGCGATCGCGAAGAGCACGGTGAACATCGACGTCGGGAAGCCGATCGCCGCCATGACGATGCCCGAATAGAAATCGACGTTGGGGTACAGCTTCTTGTCGATAAAGTACGGATCGCTCAGCGCGATCCGCTCGAGCTCGAGCGCGACGTCGAAGATCGGGTCCTTGAGCTGGAGCTTGTCGAGCACCTCCTTCGCCGTCACCGCCATGACCTTGGCGCGCGGGTCGTAGCTTTTGTAGACGCGGTGACCGAAGCCCATCAGGCGGAACGGGTCGTCCTTGTCCTTCGCGCGGGCGATGAACTCGGGGATGCGGTCGACGGTGCCGATCTCACGGAGCATGTTGAGCGCCGCCTCGTTCGCGCCGCCGTGCGCCGGGCCCCACAGGCAGGCGATACCGGCGGCGATGCACGCGAACGGGTTGGCTCCCGACGAACCGGCAAGGCGGACGGTCGAGGTCGACGCGTTCTGCTCGTGGTCGGCCATCAGCATGAACAACTTGTCCATCGCGCTCTCGATCACCGGATCGACGACGTACGGCTCGGCGGGCACGCCAAAGGTCATCCGCAGGAAGTTGCCGGTGTAGCTCAACGAGTTGTCGGGATAGAGGAACGGCTGCCCGACCGCGTACTTATACGCCATCGCGCCGAGCGTCGGCAGCTTGGCGATCAGCCGGTGGCTGGCGATGACGCGCTGCTTCGGATCGTGGATGTCGGTCGAGTCGTGGTAGAACGCCGACAGCGCGCCGACGACGCCGCACATGATCGCCATCGGATGCGCGTCGCGACGGAAGCCGCGGAAGAAGGTCGACAACTGCTCGTGGACCATCGTGTGGCGGGTGATCGTGTGGGTGAATTCATCGTGCTGCGCCTTCGACGGCAGCTCGCCGTTGAGCAGGAGGTACGACAGCTCCATGAAGCTCGACTGCTCGGCGAGCTGGTCGATCGGGTAGCCGCGGTGGAGCAGGATGCCGGCGTCGCCGTCGATGTACGTGATCTTCGACTCGCACGCGGCAGTGCTGGTGAAGCCGGGATCGTAGGTGAAGCGCCCGGTGTTGGCGTAAAGCTTGCGGATGTCGACGACCTCGGGGCCGACCGACCCGGCCATGACCGGATAGTCGAAGGATGCGTCGTCGATGCTGAGATGGGCGTTGCCGGTCATATCGCTCGTCCTTGTTCAAGAAGTGGCGGCATCACTGCCGCGGCCCTTTCGTCACCACGTCGTCGATCCGCCCGAGGCTTTCGTCGCGCCCGAGCAGCTCCAATACCTCGAACAGGCCCGGCGAGGTTGCCGACCCCGTCACCGCCGCGCGTAACGGTTGCGCGACCTTGCCGAGCTTGAGGCCGTGCGCCTCGGCGACCTGCCGCACTGCCGCCTCGATCGCGGCAGTGGTCCATTCAACGCCGTCGAGCGCGGTTCGGACCGCCGTCAGCACCGCGGATGCGGCGGGATCGTCTAACAGTTTTTGTGCGCCTGCGTCCATGGGGAGCGGGCGCGTCCGAAGGTAGAACAACGAGGATGATGCGAGCTCGTCGAGGTCCTTCGCACGCAGCTTGAGCTCGGCCATTCCGCGGTGCAGCAACGCCCGTTCGGCGTCGGTCGGTGCGCGGTCGAGCAGCTTTGCAATACGCGGTGCGATCAGCTCGACGAGCCGCGCGTCGTCGGCCAGCCGGATATAGTGGCCGTTGACGCTCTCGAGCTTCTTGAGGTCGAACCGCGCCGGCCCGCGCCCGATCCCGCCGAGGTCGAACCACTCGATTGCCTGCTCGCGCCCGATGAATTCGTCGTCGCCATGGCCCCAGCCGAGCTTGAGCAGATAATTGTCGACCGCCTCGGGGAGCATGCCGAGCTCGTCGCGATAGGCGTCGACGCCGAGCGCGCCGTGACGCTTCGACAGCTTGGCCCCGTCGCTGCCGTGGATCAGCGGGATGTGGGCGTAGACCGGGTCGGGCCAGCCGCCCTCGACCGCATCGAGCGCGCGGATCAGCGCGAGCTGGCGGAACGCGTTATTGAGATGGTCGTCGCCGCGGATGACGTGGGTCACCCCCATGTCGTGATCGTCGACGACGACCGCGAGCATGTAGGTCGGGGTATCGTCGGAGCGGAGCAGGACCATGTCGTCCAGTTCGGCGTTGGCGACGGTTACGTTACCTTGCACCTCGTCGGCGATCGTGACGCTGCCGTCCTTCGGCGCGCGGAAGCGGATGACGAACGGCGTGCCCTCGGGATGGTCGGTGCGGTCGCGCCAGCGCCCGTCGTAGCGCAACGGCAGCTTCGCCGCCCTTTGTTCGGCACGCATCGTCTCGAGTTCGGCGGCGGTGGCGAAGCACTTATAGGCGTGGCCGGCCACAAGCAGCGCCTTCGCCACCTCGGCATGGCGGGCGGCGCGTTCGAACTGCATCACCGGCTCGCCGTCCCAGTCGAGGCCGAGCCAGCGCATCCCGTTGAGGATCGCGTCGACCGCCGCCTGTGTCGACCGCGCCCGGTCGGTGTCCTCGATCCGCAGCAGGAATTTGCCGCCGTGGTGCCGCGCGAACAACAGGTTGAACAACGCCGTCCGCGCCCCGCCGATGTGGAGGAAGCCGGTCGGGGAGGGGGCGAAGCGGGTGACGACAGGCGCTGCGCCCATGTGATACTATCCAACGAAGAGGGGTGGATGGGGGAGACGGCGCGTGTCTAGCACAAGCTATCAGCCGGCGAACAGTCGCTGGCGTCCGACCCTGCCGAAACGCCAGCGCCCGTCTGCCGCGACGCGCGGCCTGGGTCTGGCGGGGCTGGTCATCTTCGCGGTTGGGGTCGCGATCTGGGTTTCGGCCTTCGCCGCGCTGGCCTCGGTGCATTGGCTGCCGCGGGGACTGCAGCGATTGGCGCTCGAGGCGGGGATGGCCCTTTCGCTTGGAGCTGTCGCCGTCGACGCGATCATCGCGTGGCGGTTGACGCAGCGTCTTCACCGGGTGGCGCTGACCGAGCCGGATCACGCCGACGGCTAACCCAGCGGCAGGCACCATTACGGCACGCTGGCCGCTGTTTGTGGGCTGGAGGACCGCGCTCGACGACTGGCTCGACAGCGAGCGCGCGCAAGTGCCGCTGTGGTCGCCGGTGGCGTTCGGGCTCGGCATCACGCTGTATTTCATGCTGCCGTGGGAGAGCCAGCGGTTGGCGGCGGTGGTCGCCGCGCTCGGCGTCGCCGGGGCCGGGACGATCGTCCGTGGCAGCGCCGGGCGGATGCTCGTGTGGGGCGGGGTGCTCGTCGCGCTCGGCATCGGCATCGCGGCGTGGCGCAGCGCCGACGTCGCGCTCCCCGTCCTCCGCGACCGCTTCGAGGGCGAGATCAACGGCACCGTCGAGGCGGTCGAGATCCGCAGCGGGCGCGGACAGGTGCGCTTCCAGCTCGATCCCGACGACCCCGGCCTGCCGCCGCACGTCCGCATCAGCCTCAAGGCCAATGTCCCCGCCGGGCTGGTGCCGGGGGCGAACGTGACGGTGCGCGCGATGCTGCTGCCGCCCGCCGGGCCGAGCTTCCCCGGCGGTTACGACTTCGCCCGTCGCGAGTGGTTCGACCAGCTCGGTGCGACCGGTTACCCGCTCGGTCCGACCGTCATCACCCGCAAAGCACCGCCGCCCGCCGGGGTCGAAGCTTGGCTCGATGATCTCCGCGCGCGGCTGACGGTGCGGATCGAGACGGTGGTCGGCGGCGACGCCGGGGCGATCTCGGCGGCGTTCGTCACCGGCGACCAGGGCGGCATCTCGACCGCGACCAACCTCGCGATGCGCTATTCGGGAATGGCGCATTTGCTGTCGATCTCGGGGGTGCATATCGCGATCGTCGTCGGTGGGACGATGTGGATCACCCGCGCTTTGCTCGCGCTGAGCCCGTGGATCGCGCTGCGCTGGCCACTCAAGGCGATTTCGGCGGGAGCGGCGGCGGTCGCGGGGATCGGCTACACGATCCTCGCGGGCGCGCAGGTGCCGACGGTGCGGTCGTGCATCGGCACGGTGATCGTCCTGCTCGGGGTCATCATGGGGCGCGAGGCGCTGTCGCTGCGGCTGCTTGCGGGCGGCGGCTTCGTCATCATGGCGGTCCGCCCCGAGGCGCTGCTCGGGCCAAGTTTTCAGCTGAAATTCGCCGCGGTCACCGGGCTCGTCGCGCTGTTCAACTCGCGGCTCGGGCGCTGGCTGTCGGCGCCGCGGCAGAATGCGGGATGGGTGTCGCGGACGCTCCAGCACCTCGCCGGGCTGCTCGTCACCGGGGTCATCGCCGAGGCGCTGCTGTCGGCGACCGCGCTGTTCCACTTCAACCAGACCGGGGCGTACGGCGTTTTCGCCAACCTGCTGGCGATCCCGTGGACGAGCTTCATCGTCATGCCATTGCTCGTGCTGGCGTTGCTGCTCGACCCGCTCGGGATCGCCGCCCCGGCGTGGTGGGCGCTCGGCAAGTCGATGGACGCGCTGATCGCGCTCGCGGTGTGGGTCGCCGGGTGGCCGGGGTCGGTCGTCCGGGTTGGGTTGATGCCGATCACCGCGTACGCGCTGCTCGTCGGCGGCGGGCTGTGGCTGTTCATCTGGCAGGGTCGCGCGCGCTGGCTCGGCGCGGTGCCGGTGGTGATCGGTGCCGTGATGGCGCTGACCTCGCACCCGCCCGACCTGCTCGTCAGCGCCGACGGCCACCACGTCGCGGTGCTGCTCGATGCCTATGACGACGAGGGGCCGCGGTTGGCGTTGCTCCGCGACCGCACCGGCGACTATCTCCGCGATGTCTGGGGCGGGGTCACCGCGTCGACCGCCGACGCCGCGATTGCCGACCTGCCGAATGCCGACTGCACGGTCGACGCCTGCGTCGCGCGGGTCGGCACCGGGCGGAGCGCGATCCGGCTGCTGGCGACGCTGTCGAAGGACCGGATCGGCCAGCCGAAATTCGGCCCGGCGTGCGCCTCCGCCGACATCGTCGTCAGCGACCGGCGGCTCCCCGCATGGTGCAACCCGCACTGGCTCAAACTCGACCGGACCGCGCTCGAAACGAGCGGCGCGGTTGCGATCTGGCTCGCGGGGCGGCGGGTCGAGACCGTCGGCGAACTGACCGGCGACCATCCGTGGATGCCTCAGCCGCGTGTCTGGCGACCTCGCGCTGGGGGCGCGAGCGGTGCCGGGCGGGCTTTGCGCGCAGGCCGACCCGCAGAGGCCGCGCCGAACCCGGACGAGCCTACCTATTGAGTAAGGCAAGCGACCGCATCGCTCGACTGCCGGCTTCGCGAACGATGCACGCGTCGCGTCCCGCTATAGCTCGTGTTCGTGGTCAACCATGTGATGTGAACGCGAACATATCGCCCGAGGTCGCCGCAAGCCGTGCGGCCTTGTAAGGCGCATAATCCGGGTCCGAAATAAAGTCCTCGGTCGCGGCTCGTGAGGGAAATGTCAGCAAAACGATCGAGTCGAGATCCGGCCCGTCACCTTCGAACCGACGAATGCTTTCCGACACCGCGAAGTATGCGCCACCATGCTTGCGGATAATCGCCGGCACGTTTGCTGCGTAATTCTCTACCCATGCCATGTCGTGGACCTTGATCGTCACGAGAACAAACTCGGCCATTGCGCACCCCTCGTTGCAACTCGCATCTGTCGACGATTCTAACTATCCAAAGTGGATATCGCCGCATTGCTGATATGCGATGTTTGAGGAATGAAATTTAGGCGGACATTTCGACCGTCGCATTTAGCGATGGCGAGGTCAGCGCTGGCCAGTCTACCTTCGCCCAACCGATCGCCAATATTTAGACTTTTTACATTGTGGCACGAAGTCTCAACGGCGTCATCGCTTCGGTCCAGCATCGCCGCGGCTAGCCACCATCACGGCGGGCTATGCAGTAAGCCTGAACGCCACGCTGCGATCACATCGTAGGCTCTCGCCGACGGAGACGGATCAATTCTTCTCGACGTAGATCATTCCGCAGCGATCTATCGAACTGCTAGAGACAAACCCACGGGAACGTCTACACCGATAATGTCAGCCTGCCAAATGCCGGATCGCGAGGTCGATCTTCGTCAGGCGTAGTCGATCTTCATCAGGCGTATCGGCGCAACAGTCCCGCAAGCTTGCCCTGTACGCGCACCCGCGACGGCAGATAGCGCTGGGTCGAATACATCGTGTTCGCCGGTTCGAGCTCGACCATGCCCTTGGCATGCTTCAGGATCTTGAGCGTCGCGTCATTGCCGTCGACCAGCGCAACGACAATGTCGCCATCGCGGGCGGTGTCGCAGCGGCGGACAAGTGCGTAATCGCCGTCGAGGATACCCGCGTCGACCATCGAGTCCCCCGATACTTCGAGCGCATAGTGATCGCCCGGCCCGAGTAGCGCTGCCGGAACCGAAAGCAACCGGTCGTCCTCGAACGCTTCGATCGGTTGCCCGGCAGCGATCCGGCCGTGAAGCGCGAGCGTGACGATGTCGTTCGCCGGGACCGCCGGTGCCGCCCGCTTGCGGAAGTCTGCGTGGACGACCTCGCCCTTGGGCGCACTTACAGCGCGCTGGACCGCATCGGGCATGCGCAGCACTTCAAGGGCGCGCGCGCGGTTCGGCAAGCGGCGGATGAAGGCGCGTTCCTCGAGCGCATTGATCAGGCGGTGAACCCCCGACTTCGACTTGAGCGCAAGCGCCTCCTTCATCTCCTCGAACGACGGCGACACACCACTCTCGTTCAAGCGCCCGTTGATAAATGTCAGCAGGTCGTGTTGCTTGCGCGTGAGCACCGTCGTTCTCCATCCCAGGAACCGATGCAGAACGTTTAGGCAACACTAGATATGGTGTCAAGCATGATGCAGTCCACCATCGCACCCGATTTGGTTGCTTCGGCATATAGTTCGCGGACGATCAGGACATTGCTATCAGCGAGGACGCGGAGCATCGCGCTGTCCTGCGCCGACGCGGGTGCGACGACGCCATCGATCAGACGGGCGCGGAGATAGTCGCGGCGCGGCCCGTTGGCTTCGAGGTCGACGCCGAGCCGGGCGGGGATGCTGCACGGCAGGGGGTCGAGGTCGCCGCCGAGCGCGCGGAGCAACGGCACGACAAATAGGGTCGCGCAGACGAACGCCGACACCGGGTTACCCGGCAGCCCGACGACGCGGGTCGCGCCAAGCATCCCGGCGAGCATCGGCTTGCCGGGCCGGAGCGCTATCCGCCAAAAGTCGATCGTCGCGCCCATCTCGCGGAGGACCGGCTGGACTAGGTCGTGGTCGCCGACCGACGCGCCGCCGATCGTAACGAGGACGTCGGCGTCGGCCTGCGCCGCGATCGCGGCGGTCAGCGCCTCGCGTGTGTCGGCGACGATGCCGCCGTCGATGACATCGGCGTATTTGCCGAGTAGCGCGGTGAGCATGACGCCGTTCGAGCTGACGATCTGGCTCGGCCCCGGCGCGACCCCGGGCGTTACGAGCTCATCGCCGGTGGCGAGGATCGCGACGCGCGGGCGGCGGTGGACGGGGAGGGTGGCGTATCCGGCGGCGGCAGCGACGCCGATCCGCGCCGGGGTGACACGTGATCCCGCTGCCGCAACCGACTGTCCGGCGGGGAAATCTAATCCTGCGCGACGGATGTGCGCGCCCTCGCGCGGCGGCCCGTCGCCGGTCAGGGTGACGATGTCACCATCGCGCGCCACGTCCTCCTGGACAACGACGGTGTCGGCCCCGGCGGGCAGCGGCGCGCCGGTGAGGATGCGGACGGTCTCACCGGGACCGACATGGCCCGCAAAGCTGCGCCCCGCCGCGCTCTCGCCGGTCAGCCGCCACGGCCCGGCGCGGTCGGCCCAGCGAATCGCGTAGCCGTCCATCGCCGACGCGGCGAACGGCGGCTGGGTGAGCTTGGCGACGACGTCGGCGGCGAGAATGCGGCCCAGCGCGGCGGCGAAGGGAACGGTTTCGGCGGGGAGGGGAACGACCCCATTGAGCAGCCGCGCCTGCGCCTCGTCGACGCCAAGCAACGGCTTCACTCGGCGATATCCGTGTCGCCGTCGAGGCGGGCGCTCCAGTCGCCCGACTTGCCGCCGCGCTTGGCGAGCAGGCGGATGCCGCCGATCGTCATGCCGCGGTCCATGCTCTTCGCCATGTCGTAGACCGTCAGCAGCGCGACCGAAACCGCGGTCAGCGCTTCCATCTCGACCCCCGTGTTGTGTGTCGTGCGGACCGTCGCGGTGGCGCGGATGCCCTCATCCTCGATGACAAGGTCGACCTCCATCCCGCTGATCGGCAAGGGGTGGCAAAGCGGAATCAACTCGGCGGTGCGCTTTGCCGCCATGATCCCGGCAACGCGCGCGACGGCGATGACGTCGCCCTTGGCGAGGCTTGCGTCGCGGATCGCGGCGAGGGCTGTGGGGGCGACCCGGATCGTGCCCTCGGCGACGGCGATGCGCCCGGTGACGGCCTTCGCCGAGACGTCGACCATCCGTGCTTCGCCGGCGGGGTTGAGGTGGGTGAGGCTCATGCCGCGAGCAGGGTGCGGGTCGCCGCCTCGATGTCGGGGCAGCGCATCAGGCTCTCGCCGACGAGGAAGGCGCGGACGCCGTGTGCGGCCATTGCGGCGAGGTCAGCGGGGCCGGTCAGCCCGCTCTCGGCGACGACGGTGGCCCCCGGCGGGATGCGCCCCACAAGCTCGTAGGTCCGTGCGAAGTCTACCGAGAAGTCGCGCAGGTCGCGGTTGTTGACCCCGATCAGGCGGCTCCGCAGGCGCAGCGCGCGGTCGAGCTCGGCAGCGTCGTGGACCTCGACCAGCACGTCCATCCCGCGCTCGATCGCCGCGTCCTCGATCTCGGCCATCGCGGCGTCGTCGAGCGCGGCAACGATGATCAGGATCGCGTCGGCGCCGATGCTCCGCGCTTCGGCGACCTGCCACGTGTCGAGCATGAAGTCCTTGCGCAGGACGGGGAGGGTGCACGCGGCGCGGGCGGCGACGAGATAGTCGTCATGCCCCTGGAAGTATGGCGCGTCGGTCAGCACCGAAAGGCACGCGGCCCCCCCTGCTTCGTAGGCGCGGGCGTGCGCGGCAGGGTCGAAGTCGGCGCGGATGACGCCCTTCGACGGCGATGCCTTCTTGACCTCGGCGATCAGCGCGAAGCCGGTCGCGGCGGTTCGGTCGAGCGCGGCGCGGAAGCCGCGTGGCGCGGTCTGCGCGGCGGCGGCGCGGTCGAGATCGGCGAACGACGCCAGCGCCTTGCGGCGGGCGACTTCGGTGCGCGTCATGGCGCAGATGCGGGCAAGGATATCGGACATGACGCGTGTGTAGAACGGACCGGCGCGCCACGGAAGCATGGCGGACGCTTCGCCTCATCCGAGCGGCGACGTCGATGGGTGCCTTGCCCGAGACTGCCGCAGAACCTTCACCGAACGATGGTACCATGTGGTACGTTAGTCCGAGTGATTCGCCTGCGGGGGGCGCCCGCACACGACCGAGGGAGACGATGATGACGACGATCACCACCACCGACGGCACCGACATCTTTTACAAGGACTGGGGTCCGAAAGACGCGCCCGTAATCGCCTTTCACCACGGCTGGCCGCTGAGTTCGGACGATTGGGACAACCAGATGATGTTCTTCCTCACCCACGGCTTCCGCGTCGTCGCGCACGATCGCCGCGGCCACGGCCGCTCGGCGCAGGTTAACGACGGCCACGACATGGACCATTATGCCGCCGACTCCGCCGCGGTTGCCGATGCGCTCGACTTGCATGACGCGGTCCACATCGGCCACTCGACCGGCGGCGGCGAGGTCGTCCGCTACGTCGCGCGCGCCGCGCCTGGCCGCGTGTCGAAAGCGGCGATCATCAGCGCGGTGCCGCCGCTGATGCTCAAGACCGAAGCGAATCCCGAGGGCACGCCGATGGAGGTGTTCGACGGCTTCCGCAACGGCACCGCCAGCAACCGCGCGCAATCGTACGTCGACATCCCGGCCGGGCCGTTCTTCGGCTACAACCGTCCCGGCGCGACCCCCAGCCAGAGCGTCATCGACAATTGGTGGCGGCAGGGGATGATGGGGAGCATCAAGGCGCATTACGACGGCGTCAAGGCGTTCTCCGAAACCGACTTCACCGAGGATCTAAAGTCGATCGACGTGCCCGTCCTCGTCATGCACAGCACCGACGACCAGATCGTGCCCTACGCCGACGCCGGGCCGAAGGCGGCGGCATTGCTCAAGCATGGGACGTTCAAGAGCTACGACGGCATGCCGCACGGAATGCACACGACGCACGCCGACATCATCAACGCCGACCTGCTTGCGTTCATCCGCGGGTAGAAGCGCCGCTCAGGCCGCGATCCACGCCGCAAGCAGCCGCGCTGCTGCTCCGCTGTCGATCGCGGCTGTTGCCTGCTCGACCCCGGTGCGCCAGTCATCCGCCACGCCCGCCACCCGAAGCGCGGCGCTGGCGTTGAACAGCACGGCGTCGCGGTAGGCCCCCGCTTCGCCGGCGAGCAGCCGGGTCAGGGCGGCGGCATTATAGGCGGCGCTGCCTCCGCGCAGTGCCGATAGTGGGTGGTGGGGCAGGCCGGCTGTCTCGGGGGTGACGCGTTCACTTGTCCCGCCGACCCACAGCACTGTGCTCGGGCCGTCGACGGACAGTTCATCGAGCGGTTCGTCGCCGGCGACGAGCAAGGTCGCATCGGTGCCGAGGATCTCGATCGCGCCCGCAAAAACGCCGAGGAAGCCCGGGCGGGCGACGCCGATCAGTTGGCGAGCGACGCGCGCCGGGTTGGCGGCGGGGCCGGTCAGGTTGAGCACCGTGCGTCGTCCGATCGCGCGGCGGACCGGCGCGAGCTTGGCAAGTGCGGGGTGGTGCGCCTGCGCGAACAGGAAGGCGATGCCAAGCCGGTCGAGTGTCTGCTCGGCGGCGGCGGATGCGCGGTCGAGGTCGAGGCCCAGCGCCTCGAGCGTGTCGGCGGCACCGGCCTGCGACGAGGCGGCGCGGTTGCCGTGCTTGGCGACCGGCACCCCCGCTGCGGCGACGACGATCGCGACCGCGGTCGAGACGTTGAGCGAGTGGCTGCCGTCGCCGCCGGTGCCGCAGACGTCGATCGCGCCAGGGGGAGCTTTGACCGTGATCATGCGGTCGCGCATCGCTTGCGCCGCGGCGGCGATCTCAATGCTCGTCTCGTCGCGCGCCGCCATGTCGGTGAGGAAGCGCCGCGCGTCGTCGAAGTCGGGGCCGCCGTCGAACAGCAGGGCGAATGCGCTCGCCGCCTCGTCCGCCGCCAGCGGTGCCCGCGCGTCGGGAA
Source organism: Polymorphobacter sp. PAMC 29334 (assembly GCF_019431245.1). Lineage (NCBI taxonomy): Bacteria > Pseudomonadati > Pseudomonadota > Alphaproteobacteria > Sphingomonadales > Sphingosinicellaceae > Polymorphobacter > Polymorphobacter sp. PAMC 29334. The sequence goes on from NZ_CP080243.1 coordinate 2,303,822, forward strand.
GCCGGATCACGCCGCGGCGCGGGTGATCGTCGGCACGCCCGCGAGCGCAAGGAAATTGGCGAGGAGCGCGTGGCCGTGCTCGCTGGCGATGCTCTCGGGGTGGAACTGGACGCCGTGGATCGGCAGCGTCCGATGGCGCAGGCCCATGATCGTCGCGGCGGCCACTCCATCGGCAACGACGTGCGCGTTGGCGATCAGCACCTCGGGCAGCGTCGCCGCCTCGACGATCAGCGAGTGGTAGCGCGTCGCAACGAACGGCGAGGGCAGGCCCGCGAAAACGCCTCTGCCGTCGTGGACCACCTCCGACGTCTTGCCGTGCATCAATTGCGCCGCGCGGATAACCCGCCCGCCGAACGCCTCGCCGATCGCCTGATGCCCGAGGCAAACCCCAAGCAACGGCGTCCCGGCATCCGCCGCTGCCGCGATCAGGTCGAGGCAAACCCCGGCCTGGGCGGGGGCACACGGCCCCGGCGACAGCACGATCGCCTGCGGACGGAGCGCGAGTGCCTGCGCGGCGCTGACCGCGTCGTTGCGCACCACCTCGACTGCCGCCCCAAGCTCGAGGAGGTAGTGGACGAGGTTGTAAGTGAAGCTGTCGTAGTTATCGATGACGAGGATCATGGGGTGGACTTACACCGGGTGTGTGGCGGCGTCATCCAAGGAGATTGCCGCTTCGGCAAACATGGTGTGCTACAAATTTCTGATCGATCGAGGATCAGTTGGATCAACACGGTATCGATCTCCCCGAAGGTCCCGGTCGTGATCCCGCGTAAGATACGCGAGGACATAAAATTTTGCCCGGGTCAGAAGCTTCAGGCGCTCAACGTCGGCGGCGTCATTCAACTCGTGCCGATCATGTCGCTGGAAGACGCTCGAGAGTTCCTCGGGCCGTGCGACAAGCCTTTCGTCCGCGAGAAAGCTGAACGCGAATTTTGACTTGGCGGCGATCGTCGATTCAGTGATTGGATCGAATATTTCGTCTTAGGCGGCAGTGCAACGTTTCCTCCCGGCGATCGTCGCGAGCGAAGACCGGATCGTGCCATCGATCTGCATCTATGAGGTGTACCGTGACTTCGCGCGCGTTCGCGACGCGACCAGCGCCACCCGAGCAGTCGCGGCGATGATGTTGGCGAGGGTTGTCGACGTGACCCCCGATCTGCCGACGACGGCGGCGCAATTATCCGCCTCCTACCGTCTGCCGACGGCCGACAGTATCCTCCTTGCTACTGCGCGCCGGTTCGACGCGACCTTATAGACGCAGGATGCCGATTTCGCGGGCATCGACGGGGTGAATTACTTGCCCAAGGCGTGACCGGCGCGTGCGGCGCGGCGGACCGTGAGGCTCGCGGCATTGAGCCGGACGAGCGCCGGCAGTCCGTCGCGCTCGATCGCGCCGAGCACATCGACCGCCGCACCGAGCCGGTCGAGGGGTAACGACCGCCACGCCGGGCGCGCATATAGAGTGTCCCACTTGCCATCGGCGGCGGCGTCGTAGGCGATCCGCAGGAAACAATGGTCGGCGCGGATCGGCCAATGCTCGGTCGCGGCGCGAGTGACGAGCCGCGTGACTATGGTGTCGAGCAATCCGCGGATCGCGGCACGGCGATCGTCGTCGACCCCGCCCGGCGCCACGTCACGCCCGCCGCGTCACTGGCCGAACCCCGCCTCGCTCGCCCGCGCCAGCGCCTCGCGCGCCGCCGCGAACAATGCGCCCGCTTTCGCCCGGCACTCGGCATCCTCGCTGGCTGGGACGCTGTCGGCGACGATGCCGGCGCCCGCCTGGACGTGGATCACGCCGTCCTTGACCACTGCGGTCCGTAGCACGATGCAGCTGTCCATTGCGCCGTCGGGGCTGAAATAGCCGACGCCGCCCGCGTACGGCCCGCGCTTTTCGGCTTCGAGGTCGTGGATCACCTCCATCGCGCGGACCTTCGGTGCGCCGCTGACGGTGCCTGCCGGAAAACCTGCGAGCAAAGCGTCGATCGCGTCGTGCTTCGGGTCGAGGGTGCCGCGGACGTTCGAGACGATGTGCATGACGTGGCTGTACATCTCGACGCCGTAGCGGTCGGTGACGACGACGCTGCCCGGCGCGGCGACGCGGCCGACGTCGTTGCGGCCGAGGTCGAGGAGCATCAAATGCTCGGCGAGCTCCTTCGGGTCGGCGAGGAGTTCGTCGCGCAGACGGGCGTCGTCGACCGCGTCGCGGCCGCGCGGACGCGTTCCGGCGATCGGGCGGATGGTGACTTCGCCGTCGCGGACGCGGACGAGGATTTCGGGGCTGGAACCGATCAGCGCGAAGCCGGGCAGGTCGAGGAAATAGAGGAAGGGCGACGGGTTGATCCGGCGCAGCGCACGGTACAGGTCGAACGGCGGCAGCGGGAAGTCGAGGGTGAAGCGTTGCGCGAGGACGACCTGGAAGATGTCGCCCGCCGCGATCAAGTCCTGCGCCGCGCCGACCATCTCGGCATATCGCCCTGGCGGCAGGATCGCGGTCGGGGTCGCCTCGGGCAGGTCGGCGGGGGCGCGGGCGGCGGCGGGAACCGGCTGGGCGAGCTTCGCCTGCGCGGTGTCGATCGTGTCGACGGCGGCGGCATAGGCCTGGGCGGCCGTGGTCCCGGTCGGGAAGACGGGGGCGACGAGGAACAGTTCATCCTTCAACCGGTCGAACACAAGCAGCAGCGTCGGGCGGACGAACAGCAGGTCGGGGACGCCGATCGGGTCGGCCTTGGGCGCGGGCAGGCGCTCGGCGAGCCGCACGGTCTCGTAGCCCATGTAGCCGACGAGCGTCGACAGCGCGCGCGGCATCCCCGCGGGGACGTCCATCCGGCTCGCCGCGACGAGCGCGCGGAGTTCGCTCAGCGTGCCGCCCGGGCACGGCTCGAACGCGGCGCGGTCGGTGCGCCAGTGGCGGTTGACCTCGCACGCGTCACCGGTCGCGCGCCAGACGAGATCGGGGTCGAAGCCGAGCAGCGAGTGGCGTCCGCGGACCGCGCCGCCCTCGACCGATTCGAGGAGGAACGCGCCGCTTCCAGGCGTGCCTAGCTTGAGCATCGCCGACACCGGTGTCTCGGTGTCGGCGATGATCTTGCGCCAGACCATCTGCGGACGGCCGGCGGCATAGATCTCGGCGAACACCGCTGCGCTCGGCTGGACGGCGGTTAGCGCCGTCGCCGCGTCCGGCGCGACCTCGGCCATTATTGCGCGGGAGCCGTACCGACGATCCGCGTCGTCGCGGCGGCGAGGCCAGCGGCGTTGCGGCGGACACCGAGCTCGGCCTCGACCGATTGCGCGAAAGCGGCACCGATTTCGTCGCCGGTCGATTGGGCAAACTGTGCGCGCGCGCTGTCGACGAGCTGCGGGGCGGCGGCGACGTCGCCCGGCGTGACGGTGTCGACGTGGACGACCCAGTATCCCTGCGCGCCCGCCGGGATCGCGCGGCTCTTGCCCGCCCCGAGGAGGAGGAACGCCTGGACCGGCGGTGGCACCTGCTGCTGGTTCGACAGGTCGATTCGGCGGCCATTGAGCGGGCGCGCGGCGGGGAGCTTGTGCGCGGCGAGCGCGGCGTCGAATGCCTTGCCGCCAGCGACCTCCGCGATGACCGCGTCCGCGACAGCCTTGGCCGAACGCATCCGAGCGTCGCCGATCCACGCGGCGGTGACAGCGGCACGGACCTTTGCGAGCGGCACCGGCGACGGCGGCACGATGTCGCCGAGCTCGAGAATGGCGAACTGCGCTTTGCCGAGCTGGGCGAGCGACGCCCCATCGGCCGGGTCGGCGTCGAACGCCTTGGTGACCAGCGGCGCGGCGGCGGGCGGGACGGTGTAAGCGGGATCGGCAGGGTTGGTCCCGGTCCGCGTTACCGGTGGCACCGCGACGATCGCCAGGCCATATTGTTTGGCGACGTCGGCAAAGCTTGTCCGCGACGATAAGGCATCCTCGATCTTGCCGACGGTATCGGCGAGCAGCTGGTCGGTGCGGTCGGACTTGAGCTTGGCGACGATCTCGTCGCGCGCGTCGGCAAGGCTGCGGCTGTGCGCGGGGATGATCGCGACGGTCTCGACGACGTGCCAGCCGAACGGCGACTTGACCGGGGCGGTGATGCCCTTGGCGGGGACGGCGAAGGCGGCGTCGGCGACTGCAGAGCTAGTCGCAGCGGCGAACTTGGTCTTGGTTTGCTGGCCGATGTCGGTGTCGGCGGCGGCGAACCCGGCGGCGGCAGCGGCAGTGGCGAAGGTCTGCCCGCCCTTGACCGCAGCGGCGAGTGCATTGGCCTTGGCTTCCTCAGGCACGACGACCTGCGCCAGCTTGCGCTGCTCGGCGCCGCCATATGTCTCTTGATTGTCGTCGTAATATTTCTTGATTTGCGCATCGGTGACCTCGACGCCCGCGGCAATCTTGTCGCGGTCGAGGCTGGCGAAGCGGAAGCCGCGGCGCTCGGGGACGGTGTATTGCGCGGCGTGGCTCGCGTAATAACTCGTCAACTGCGCGTCGGTCGGCGCGAGCGGAACCGGCATCGCGGTCGTCGGGATAATCGCGACGCTCCCAGTTCGGCGTTCGAGCAGCAGCGCTGCATACGGCGCGGCCATCGACCGCGGCACCTGCGTCGCGGCGATCACCGGGGTGACGAGCTGCTTGCGGATCAGGTCGCCGTGGAGGCCGTCGCGGAGGTCGCGCTCGCTCAGCCGCTGCGCGGCGAGCAAATTCTTGTACGTCGCCTGATCGAACTTACCGTTGACGCGGAAGGCATCGACGCTGGCGATCTCGCCGTCGATCGCGCGATCGCTGATCGCGATGCCGCTGTTCGCACCGAACTTCTCAAGCGCGGTGGTGGCGATGAGCTGTTCGTAAACGTCGCCGACTGCGCCCTGGCGGGCAGCAGCGCGAACGTCGAGCTTGGGGTCTTGCTGGCGGGCACGGCGCATCGCGCGGTCGAATTCGGTCAGCAGCTTCGCCTCGCTGATATTCTGCCCGCCGACGGTGGCGACGCCGCTCGATGTCGCGCCGCCGAAAGAGGTGTTGCCGACCCCGGTGAAGGCGAAGGCCACCAGCACGAGGCCGAGTATCCCCAGCGCGAACCACGACGTCAGATATTTGCGAAACAGGCTGATCATGGCGTCGGCGCATAAGCAGGATAGAGCGCGGCGGCAAGTGACAGCGCCGCGCCGCGTTGCTAGGCAGCGGCATGGATACGCCCCGCAAGCTGATCGCCGGCAACTGGAAAATGAACGGCACCGCCGCCGCGCTCGCCGAGATCGCGGCTATGGCCGACGCCGCGCGCGATTTGCCGCTTAACCTCACCGTTGCGGTCTGCCCGCCCGCAACCTTGATCGACCGCGCGCGGGTTGCGGCGGGGGAGGGGCCTTTGATCGTCGGCGCGCAGGACGTTCACGCCGAGCCTGCGGGCGCGTTCACCGGCAGTGTGTCGGTCGAGATGCTCGCCGACGCGGGAGCCAAGCTCGTTATCGTCGGGCATAGCGAACGCCGCGCCGACTGCGGTGAAACCAACCCGGACGTCCGCGCCAAAGCCGACGCGGTCGTCGCCGCCGGGTTGACTGCGGTTGTCTGCGTCGGCGAGACCGAGGCCGAGCGCGATGCGGGCGCGGCGCTGAGCGTGATCGCCGGCCAGCTCGACGGCTCGCTGCCGTTGGATGCGACGCGGCTTGCGGTCGCGTACGAGCCGGTCTGGGCGATCGGCACCGGGCGCACCCCGACCGCACTTCAGATCGCCGAAGTTCACGCTGCGATCCGATCCGATCTGATCGCCCGCTACGGCGATGCTGGCGCGGCGACGCCTGTCCTGTACGGCGGCTCGGTCAAGCCATCGAACGCCGCCGAGCTTCTTCATGTCGACAATGTCGACGGTGCACTTGTCGGCGGCGCGAGCCTGACCGCCGCCGACTTTCTCGCCATCGTCCGCGCGGCGGTGCGCTGATCAGAGGCGGACCGTTGCTGAGACGCGGTACGAGCGCCCGATGATGCCCTCGTAATACGTCCGCTCGGCACCGCCGCCGAAGCCCGCGACGCCGGGGTCGGCGAGCGCCGGGTATGGCGGGCGCTGCTGGAACAGATTGTCGACCGAGATGCGGAAGATATACGTCTTGCTGACGTTAAACGCCGCCGAGGCATTGACGAAGACGATGCCGCCGACCCCGGGAACGTCGCGGACGCCGGGCTTCTCGTCGGCATTGAACACCGCTGGCCCGATATACTGTGCCTGGAGCTGCAGGCCGAGCGCGTCGCTGCTGTAGTCGATATCAGCGGTCGCCTTGTGGCGGCTGAAGCCGATTGTCCCGGCACCGGTCGTGATGTCCCCGGTTCCGGCGCGCCGCTCGAGCTTGTCGATATACTGGTACTGACCGTTCAACGAGATCTTGCCGGTCGCGCCGAGGAACGGGGTCGGGATGGAATAGGCGATCCCCGCGAGCAGCCCCGCGTATTTCAGGCTTGCCGCGTTGAGATAACCCGAACGGACGAAGGTGACTTGATGCGTCGCCGGATCGCGGTCGATTCGTCCGCAGAAGTCATTTGGATAGCTCGTGGCGTCGTAGCAGGCGTTGAAGATGTCCTGCGCGCCGAGGCTGACGATCGCGTCCTGCAGGTCGATATGAACCCAGTCGGCGTTGATCGCGAGGCGCGGGATGAACTTCGGACGCGCCTGGATGCCCACCGTCCAGCTGTTCGCCTTTTCATTCATCAGGTTCGGATTTCCCGACACCGACCCCTTCGAGGTGAAGTCGACGATGTTCGACTGGAACGGCTGGTTTATCCCGGCGGCGACGCAATTCGCCGCGCGGCGGGCAGGATTGGGGCCGCTCGTGATGTAACGCGAGTCGCATGGGTCGTTGGCGAGGACGAAATTGGGACTCGTCGGATTGAACGCCTCGGTGATCGCGGGCGCGCGGATTGCACGGGTGTAGTTGCCGACGAAGGTAAGTCCCGCGATCGGCGACAGACGCCCGCCGCCGGTCCACGTGAAGTCGCCGCCTGCCTGGCTATTCTGGACGTAGCGCGCTGCCGCCTTCAATTCGAAGGTATCGATGAAGCGCCAGCCCATGTCGTGGCTGACCAGCGGAACCTCGAGCTCGCCGAAGCCTTCGTTGGTATAAAAGCCACCGGCGATGGGATCGAAGTTCGACCCTGCGCCATACGCACTGCGCGTGCCGTCGGGCTGCGGGTCGCCGAAATAATACTGGCCCGGCTCGAAACGCGCACGTTCGTCGCGGTGCTCGTAGCCGAGCACGAGTCCAACGCCGCCTGCGGGTAGCTGGAACGGCTGGCCGGTGACCGACGCGGTCGCGACGACCTGCTCGTTGACTTCGCGCGCGCTCGCGTTGGCAAGAATATAGTTGAGCGCCGCCTGGCTCGTTGCGCCCTGCCCGAAGACGTTGAGCGGCGCGCAGGTCGGGCTGATCGTCGCGATGTTCGCGCTGACCGCGCCGGGGCGGCAGGTGATCGTCCCGGTCGGCGACAGCACCGCGTCGACCGCATTGTTGAAGTTCTGCGTGACGACCTGCGGCGACGTGCTGTTCGAGACGCTGCGGCCGTAATTGCCGACGACTTCCCAGGTAAACGCGCGGTCGCCAATGTGGAAGCTGCCGTCCAACCCGGCGACGGTGCGGAACAGGTCGATCGTGCTCGTCGCAATGCCCGACTGGAGATCGGTGTTCGCCCGACCCAGGTAGAACGAAGTCTGTCCGGCCGGGAGCGCGGCGGCGATCGTCGCGCGCGATGCCGCGGTGAGGAACGGGTTGTTGATGTCGATGATCAGATTGCCGTTCGGCGCGCCGGCGACGTCGAACAAGGCGGTGTTGTAGAGCGGCTGGGCGACGAGATTGGTACCACGTGTCCGCGAGTACCAGTCTTCGAAGAAGCCGCGGACGCCATCGGTAAATTGGTAGCTGCCGAGGATGTTACCCAGATATCGCTTGGTCGGGGTCGACAGATTGCCCGTCGGTGCGAGGCTGAAACCATTGCCACCGGAGAAGTTGATCAAATTGCCCGTCGCGGTGCCGAAATCGATTGGAACCAGACCGCCGCCGGGGGAAAAACGCACCGCCTGACCGGCGGCATTGGTCACGGTCGGTTGCCCGCCGAAGTTGCCGCTCGCAACTTGCGCCGGGCTGAGCGCGAACAGGTCGGAGACGTACGGAATGCCCTGTTCCGACAGCGCCGGGATGCGGCGGTTGGTGATCAGCACCTGCTGGAACGCCGATCCGGCGGGCGGAGTCGTGAAGAAGGTCTGGGCGGCAGTGACGGCACGGTCGGTGTCGAGCAGGCCGCTCGATTGATTATACTCGCCGCTCACCGTGATGTTGCCGCGACCCCCGCCGAAGTTCAGTCCGGCAAGTCCGCGGATGCGGTGGTTCTCGCCGTCGCCGGCGTTGTTGATCCCCTGCTGCGCGTCGAGTTCGAGGCCGTGATAGTCGTGCTTGAGGACGATGTTGACCGTCCCGGAGATCGCATCGGACCCGTAGATCGGTGCACCGCCGACCGCGACGATGTCGATCCGCTCGACGAGGTTAGTCGGGATCGTGTTGAGGTCGACCTGGCTGCCCGAGTCGGTCGGACCGAAGATCGATGCCGTATTCGACGAAACGAAACGGCGGCCGTTGACCAGCGTCAGTGTCCGCTGCGTGCCGAGACCGAAGAAGTCGACGAAGGTCTGCCCGGCCCCCAGTGCCGACTGTGCACCAGAGCCGTTGATCCCCGGTGCGATCGCCGGGAGTTCAGCGAGCGCCTGACCGATGTTGGTATAACCGCGTGTTTCGATCTGCTGGGAATTGATGATCTGGGTCGGCTCGATTGTGTCGGACAGTGCGCGCCTGATTCGCGACCCAGTTACGACGATCTGCTCTTCGGCTGCGGGGCCAACGGGCACACCCGAATTCGGCGCGACGGCAGTGTCGGCAGATACTGTTGCCGGCGGCTGGGTCTGTGCAAATGCGGTGGTGGTCGCCAGCATTGCCAACATCCTTGTGGCGGCAAGTAATTTGGTCGTCATCGAGTGGCCCCTTCGATCCCTGACACCAAATTGTTATCTCCAGTTCATCGAAATGCCATATGTGAAAGGTGCGACCCGAGCGCACATGTGTTTAAGAAGTCACGCCGATCCAAAATTTTAGGCTAGGTTGGCGCGCGGATTAACGGCGCGGCACGATCAGGAGCCGCGCGCATCATTTGCCGATCTGGCTGGTCATCTTGCCAATTTGGCCGAGGCCGTGGATAGGCTCGCCCATGGCGGCGCCAATACCCTCCGACGAGATCGCCCGCATCGGCGCACTACGGCGATACGATATTCTCGATACGCCGCGCGAGCGGGAGTTCGATGATGTCGTCGATATTGCCCGTCGTGTCTGCGGGACAAGCATCGCGCTGATCAGCTTCGTCGATACCGATCGCCAGTGGTTCAAGGCCGAAGTCGGGCTCGGCTCAAGCGAGACACCGCTCGAAAGCTCGATCTGCGCGATCGTGTTCCGTACCGGCAATTACGTCGAGATTCCCGATACGCTCGCCGATCCGCGGCTGCGCGGTAATCCGCTGTGCTGCGCCGAACCGGGACTGCGCTTCTACGCCGGGGCAACGCTGCAGACCGCCGAGGGTTTACCGATCGGGTCCCTTTGCGTTCTCGATTACGCGCCGCGCACGCTCGACGCATTGCAGCGCGACACGCTGCTCCTGCTCGCGGCGCAGGTAATGCGCCAGCTCGACCTGCGCGCGGCACTCGCGCGCGAGGCGCTGCTACGCCGCGAGATCGATCATCGGGTCAAGAATTCGCTCCAGACGGTCGGCGCGTTTGTCCGGCTGCAGCGATCCCAACCGACGGGAAATGCGAGCGACATGATGCTCGCGGTCGAGCGCCAGATCGCATCGGTGGCGACGCTCCACGACCTCATCTCGGAAGTCGACGAGGATTGGCTCGACCTTGGCGATTATCTCGACCGGCTGACGCGGCAGCTTGCGATCATCGCGCCTGCGGGGGTTGCCGTGAGCGGCCGCTTCGACGCGCTCTTCGGACCGGCGACGGCGGCGACCGCGCTGGGGACGATCGTCAACGAGCTCGTCGCCAACGCACTCAAGCATTCGTTTGACGAGGGCGTTGCGGGCGCGATCGTGTTGACCGGATCGGCGGACGGCAATGGCAACTACGACATCGCGTGCAGCGACGATGGCTGCCGCGCGGTCGAAATCATATCGACGACAACGCCGACGCGGATCGGCCTCGGCCTTCGGGTGATGCAGGCCGCAATCCGGAAGGTCAACGGAACGCTGACCGGCGGTCCGGTTTCCGGGGGTTATCGCAGCCTGCTGAGTTTTCCCGAGCCGTCACGCTGACGCCGGCGCAGGGCTGATCGTCCACGCGGTTGCGATCGAGCGTCGCGACCGCTACATCCGCCGCAACTCATTTCGCCCAAGGCCGCCATGCTCATCACCTTCATCCTCGTTCTTCACGGCCTGATCTCGCTCGCGCTGGTCGGCGTGATCCTGTTGCAGAAGTCGGAAGGCGGCGGGCTCGGCATCGGCGGCGGTAACGCGGGTGGCATGATGACCGCGCGCGGCGCGGCGGATTTGCTGACGCGCTCGACGATGGTCCTCGCCTCGCTGTTCGTGCTGACGAGCATCGTCCTTGCCATCCTCGCGACGACGAACAAGCGCGAGCACGTCATCGACACCTCGCTCGCCAAGCCCGCGACGACGAGCGCCCCTGCCGCACCTGGCGGCGTCCCGCTGTTCCAGAAGACCGAGCCCGCCGCACCGGTAGCGCCCGCTCCGGCAGCCCCGGTTCCCGCTCCGGCGGACTCGGTTCCGCTCGCGCGCTAGTTTGGCAAGCCGGGGGGCCAGCCGACTAAGGTCGATCGTCGGGGGGACGGTCGGCAACCTCGTCGAGTGGTACGACTTCTACGTCTACTCGGCCTTTTCGCTCTATTTCGCCCACATCTTCTTCCCCAAGGGCGACGCGACCGCGCAGCTACTGAACGTCGCCGCGGTGTTCGCGATCGGCTTCCTGATGCGCCCGGTCGGCGGCTGGCTGCTCGGGGTCTATGCCGACAGCCGCGGGCGCAAGGCGGCGTTGACGCTGTCGGTGTTGCTGATGTGCGGCGGGTCGGGCGTGATCGCGCTGACCCCCGGGTTCGACCGGATCGGCGTCGCCGCGCCGGTCTTGCTCGTCGTCGCGCGGTTGCTCCAGGGCCTGTCGGTCGGCGGCGAATACGGGACGTCGGCGACGTATCTAGCGGAGATGGCGACCGCGCATAATCGCGGTTTCCTCGCCAGCTTCCAGTACGTCACGCTGATCGGCGGGCAGTTGCTCGCGCTCGCCGTGCTGCTGGTGCTGCAGGCGACGATAAGCGAGGCCGATCTGCATGCCTGGGGCTGGCGGATACCGTTCGGCATCGGTGCTGCGCTCGCGGTCGTCGCGCTGCGGTTGCGCGTCTCGCTCGCCGAGACCGCCGCGTTCGAGCATGTCCCCGAGGCGCAGCGCCATGGCGTCGTCCGCCGCCTCGCCGAACACAAGCGCAGCGTGCTGCTTGTCATCGGGCTCGGGGCAGGGGGCAGCCTCGCCTTCTATACCTTCACGACGTACATGCAGAAATTCCTCGTCAATACCGTCGGCTGGTCGAAGCCCGATGCCAGCTTGATCGCGGCTGGAACGCTGACTGTCTACATGCTGATCCAGCCGCTGTTCGGCGCGCTGTCGGACCGCTTCGGACGCAAGCCGCAGCTAATCGCTTTCGGGGTCCTCGGCGTGGCGGGGACGGTACCGCTGATGCTGACGCTCGCCGCGACGCACAGCCGGGTCGAGGCGTTCTTCCTGATCCTCGCCGCGCTGACGGTGCTGAGTTGTTACACCGCGATCTCGGGGCTGGTGAAGGCGGAGCTGTTTCCGGCGAACGTCCGCGCGCTGGGGGTGGGGCTGCCGTATGCGGTGTCGGTGTCGCTGTTCGGGGGCACGGCGGAATATGTCGCTTTGTGGTTCAAGAGCGTGGGGAACGAGGCGGGGTTTTATTATTATGTCGCGGCGACGCTCGCCGTGTCGTTGGTCGTGGTACTGGTGTTGCCCGATACGAAGCGAACGTCGCTGATTGAGACCTGATCTTCCCTCTCCCCTCGAGGGAGAGGGACGGCGCGCCCTTGCGCGCCAGGGTGAGGGTGAGTGGTCGCAAATCCTCACCCTCACCCTGGTCGCGCTAAGGCGCGCGACCGTCCCTCTCCCTCAAGGGGAGAGGGAGACGGCCAAGCTTATCCCCACCTTTCGACCGCCTCGCACTGGCTTTCCCCGCGTCCCCTCGCTAAGCCCATCCTCCCATGGCACGGTATATCTTCATCACCGGGGGCGTGGTCTCGTCGCTCGGTAAGGGTCTTATGGCAGCGGCGCTCGGGGCGTTGTTGCAGGCGCGCGGTTACCGCGTCCGGATCCGCAAGTTCGACCCGTATCTCAACGTCGATCCGGGAACGATGTCGCCGTATCAGCACGGCGAGGTCTTCGTCACCGACGATGGCGCCGAGACCGACCTCGACCTTGGCCATTACGAGCGTTTCACCGGAGTTGCGTCGAAGCAGACCGACAACGTCACCAGCGGGCGGGTCTATTACGACATCATCACCAAGGAGCGCCGCGGCGACTTCCTCGGTGCGACGGTCCAAGTCATCCCGCACGTCACCGACGCGATCAAGGCGTTCGCGCTCGCCGAGACCGACGACCTCGACTTCGTGCTGTGCGAGATCGGTGGCACCGTCGGCGACATCGAATCGCTGCCATTCCTCGAGGCGATCCGCCAGGTCGGCAACGACCTCGGGCGAGGGCAATCGATCTACATCCACTGCACGCTGATCCCGTATCTGTCGGCGGCGGGCGAATTGAAGACCAAGCCGACCCAGCATAGCGTCGCCGAATTGCGCGGCATCGGCATCCAGCCGCACGTCCTCGTCTGCCGCTCCGAACACCCGCTGCCCGACAGCGACCGCGCCAAGATCGCGCTGTTCTGCAACGTGCCGAAGGAAGCGGTGATCCCCGCATTGGACGCCGATTCGATCTATTCGGTCCCGCTCCAGTATCACCGCGCCGGATTGGACGAGCAGGTCCTCGCCGCGTTCGGCATGGCCGACGCCGCCGTCCCCGATCTCGATCGCTGGACCGCAATCATGGAGCGGCTGCGCCACCCCGAGGGCGAGGTCACGATCGGCGTGATCGGCAAATACATGGGGCTCAAGGACGCGTACAAGTCGCTGACCGAGGCGCTGGTCCACGGCGGCATCGCCAACCGGGTCAAGGTCAACATCCGCTGGATCGAAGGCGAATTGTTCGAGGACCCCGCCGCCGACGTCGCGGCGCAGCTCGAACCGATGCACGGCATCCTTGTACCCGGCGGCTTCGGCGAGCGCGGAACCGAGGGCATGATCGCTAGCGTCCGCTTCGCCCGAAGCCGGGAGGTGCCGTTCTTCGGCATTTGTCTCGGCATGCAAATGGCGTGCGTCGAGGGCGCGCGGAACGCCGGGTTCGCCGGCGCCGGCTCGTCCGAGTTCGGGCCGACGCCCGAACCCGTTGTCGGCCTGATTACCGAATGGATGTCGCCCGGCGGCCTCGAAACCCGCGCACTGGGTGGCGACCTCGGCGGGACGATGCGCCTCGGCAGCTATCCGGCGGTGCTCGCGGGGAACAGCGTCTCGGCGAGCGCATACGGCTCGACGACGATCGCTGAACGCCACCGCCACCGCTACGAGGTCAATATCCATTACCGCGGGGCGCTGGAGGAAGGCGGCCTGATGTTCAGCGGCATGTCGCCCGACGGCCTCCTCCCCGAGATCGTCGAACGCCCCGACCACCCGTGGTTCGTCGGCGTCCAGTTTCACCCCGAACTCAAGTCTAAGCCATTCGAACCGCATCCGCTGTTCGCCAGCTTCATCGCCGCAGCGGTCAAGCAGAGCCGATTGGTTTAGCGAGTCCGCGTGTGGTCGACGAAAGTTCATCCCGGCTTTCGCCGGGATGAACTTATCCTTCGTGTCAGTATGCCGTGCCCCTAGCAGGCGATCGCAGCGCGGCGCCGCACTGTCATTCCGACCAGCCCGAATCCGCCGATCATCAGGGCCCATGTCGCGGGCTCCGGCACGGCTGCGATCTCGCCGTTTTCATAAATGATCAGGCCGGCACCAGCCCCAGTCGCCCGGTCTTGCGCGGAATAGTCACCAGTCAGAACTAAGGGCGCGCTCTCGTCGCGGATGAAAATCTGCTGGCTCGTAATGCCCGGGCCGCCGACGACCTGGAAACCGCCGCCGAGGCTATTGTTGAAGAAATCGATCGTGCGTTTGCCCGCGATGCCGTTGAATACGCCCTTGACGTTGTTGAGCGTTAAATAGCTGCCGGAGATGAATGACGCCGGATTCGGCAATTCGGCGATGTCGAAGCTAATAAAGCCGGGTTCTCCCGATTCGACATGGACCCCCATGACCGCCAGTGCCGGGACGGCCGATGTAAGCGCAGAGCCGACGACGAGCGCTCGAAATAATGAATTCATAGTCATCTCCACGAAGACCCCGACCCCCGCAACAGGGTTAACACTGGCTGGTGAAGATTCCGAGAATGCTGGCCGTTCGTTTCGCTCGGCCCGTCGTAAAATTGCACGGCCGACCGTTTGGCCAGTCACGGACGCTTAGTGCAGCAAGGGAAGGGCCCGGAGCGCAGGCACGCTGAGCGTAATCGCCAGAGCACGCCATAAACGAAAACGCCCGGGGATGACCCCGGGCGTTTGTGGTGACGAGACCAACCTCGAAGCCGCGGTGGTAGATCACAGCCCCCTGGCTCGACCATCCGCGCAGTGCAGCCTATACGCTGGCCGCTTATTTATCCCTGAACTCCAGCCACTTGGGCGGCAGAACTCGTTACTCTTGGTAAACACCTGCGTGTTCCGTGTCATCGGCATTTGTCGCGCGTCATGTCGGAATCGCGGACAGTGTTGTCTGTTTGCAACAGCTTCGCTAGACCCCGCGCTCGACCCCGATCAGGAATGCCCCGCCCGTGCGCCTCAGCCGATATTTTCTCCCCGTCCTCAAGGAAACCCCGGGGGAGGCGCAGGTCGTCAGCCACCAGTTGATGCTGCGTGCGGGCATGATTCGCCAGACTGCGGCTGGCATCTATGCGTGGTTGCCGCTTGGCCTGCGCGTCCTCCGCAAGATCGAGCAGATCGTCCGTGAGGAACAGGACAATGCCGGGGCGGTCGAACTGCTGATGCCGACGATCCAGTCGGCGGAATTGTGGAAGCAGTCGGGCCGCTACGATGCTTATGGTCCCGAGATGCTGCGGATCACCGACCGCCACGACCGCGAGATGCTGTTCTCGCCGACCGCCGAGGAGTTGTTCACGACGATCTTCGCGAACGGGGTCAAAAGCTACCGCGACCTGCCGCGCATCCTCTACCAGATCCAGTGGAAGTTCCGCGACGAGATCCGCCCGCGCTTCGGCGTGATGCGCGGGCGCGAGTTCCTGATGAAGGATGCGTACAGCTTCGACCCCGACCTCGCTGCCGCGCGGCACAGCTACAACCGGATGTTCATCGCCTACCTCCGCACCTTCGCGCGGATGGGGCTGCACGCGATCCCGATGCGCGCCGACACCGGCCCGATCGGCGGTGACCTCAGCCACGAATTCATCGTCCTCGCGCCGACCGGCGAGAGCGACGTGTTCTACCATTCGAACTGGGAAGCCGCGCGAGACACCACGGTCGACGCCGACGATGCAACCGCGTTGCAGGCGTACGTCGACCGGCTCAACACCGATTATGCGGCGACCGATGAGAAGCGCGACGCCGCGCTCGAGGCCGAGGCGGGCGCTGCGCTCAAGCAATCGCGCGGGATCGAGGTCGGGCAGATTTTCTACTTCGGCACCAAATATTCGGCGGCGATGGGGCTGAGCGTCCAGGGCGCCGACGGCACCGCGATCGTCCCGCACATGGGCAGCTACGGCATCGGCGTGTCGCGGCTGATGGGCGCGATCGTCGAGGCGAGCCACGACAAGGACGGGATCGTCTGGCCCGATGCAGTCGCGCCGTACAAGGTCGCGCTGATCAACCTCCGCGCCGACGATGCGGCGTGCCTCGCGGCGGCGGACGCGCTGTACGACCGGCTGACAGCGGCGGGTGTCGAGGTGCTGTACGACGACCGCGACGAACGCGGCGGGGCAAAGTTCGCCACCGCCGACCTGATCGGCGTGCCGTGGCAGGTCGTGATTGGGCCGAAGGGCGTCGCCGCGGGGACGGTCGAGGTCAAGCGGCGCGGGGCGGGGACGCGCAACGAGATGAGCGTCGAGGCGGCGGTCGCCAAACTCGCATGATCACCGGCTACGAGCGCATGATCGCCTCCCGCTACCTCCTGCCGGGACGTGGCGAAGGCTTCATCTTCCTCGTCGCGTCGATCTCGCTGATCGCGGTCGCGCTCGGCGTTGCGGCGCTGATCGCGGTGATGTCGGTGATGAACGGCTTCCGCGCCGAGCTGTTCGACCGCATCCTCGGGTTGAATGGCCACGCGGTTATCCAGGGCTATGGCGGTCGGCTCGCCGACTGGGCGCCGCTGTCGACCGAGGTCCGCAAGCTTCCCGGCGTGACCAAGGCGACGCCGCTGATCGAGCAGCCGCTGATGGCGAGCTTCAACGGCCGGGTCCAGGGCATCCTGCTGCGCGGCATGACGATCCCCGACTTGATGGCGACCAAGGTCATCACCTCGAACGTCAAGCACGGCACGCTCGCAGGGCTTGTCCCGGGCAGCAATACTGTGGCGATCGGCGCGCGGCTCGCCGAGGCACTAGGCGCGCAGGTCGGCGATTCGATCAGCGTGATCTCCCCCGATGGACAGGTGACGCCGTTCGGCGCGGTGCCGCGCATCATCGCCTACCGCATCGTCGCGATCTTCGAGGTCGGCATCTACGATTACGACAAGGCGTTCGTCGTCATGCCGATGGCGAACGCGCAGACCCTGCTCCGCATGGGCGATTCGGTCGGCATGATCGAGGTCGTGACCAACGACCCCGACAAGGTCGACACAATCCTCGCACCGATCAAGAGCCGCGTCGCGCGCTCGGGCGTGATCGCGTCGTGGCGCGACACCAATGCCTCGCTGTTCGAGGCGCTCGTCGTCGAGAAGACGGTGATGTTCTGGGTCCTGTCGATCATCATCCTCGTCGCGGTATTCAACATCCTGTCTTCGCTGATAATGCTCGTCCGCGCCAAGACCCGCGACATCGCCATCCTGCGGACGATGGGCGCGACGCGGATCGCGCTGATGCGGATTTTCATGACGGTCGGGACGCTGATCGGCGGGCTTGGCATCCTGCTCGGCCTCGCGCTCGGTTTCTCACTGCTGGCGTGGCGGGCGGACATCGTTGCGGGCGTGTCGGCGGTGACCGGTGCGCAACTGTGGGACCCGAGCGTCCGCTTCCTGACCGAACTGCCGTCGAAGACCGACCCGGCGCAGGTCGTAGGCATTGTCGTGCTGACGCTGCTAATGAGCTTCCTCGCGACGCTGTTCCCCGCGTGGAAGGCAGCGAGCACCGACCCGGTCACGGTGTTGCGCTATGAATAATGTGGTGACGCCGCCCGAGCATGTGAGCACGTCGGTTCATTCGGCGGGTAACGTGCTCGAAGTCCGCGATCTGCGGCGCAGTTTCCAGCAGGGCGGGGTGACGATCGAGGTGCTGCGCGGGGTCGATCTCAGCGTCGCGCCCGGCGAGATCGTTGCTTTGCTCGGCCCGTCTGGATCGGGCAAGTCGACGATGCTTCAGGCGGTCGGGCTGCTCGAGGGCGGATTTGAGGGATCGATCACGATCGACGGCGTCCGTGTCGAGAAATTGTCGGCGAGCGAGCGGACGACGGTGCGCCGAGACAAGCTCGGCTTCGTCTACCAGTTCCACCATTTGCTGCCCGACTTCAGCGCGTCGGAGAATGTCGTCCTGCCGCAGCTGATCCGCGGCATTGGCAATGCGGCGGCGCGCGCGCGGGCGAAGCAGTTGCTGACCGACCTCGGCCTCGCCGCCCGCCTCGACCACCGCCCATCGCAACTGTCGGGCGGCGAGCAGCAGCGCGTCGCCGTCGCCCGCGCGCTGGCGAACGAGCCCGTCCTGATCCTCGCCGACGAACCGACCGGCAACCTCGACGAAGCGACCGCCGCGAAGGTGCTGGCGGAGTTCATCCGGCTGGTCCGCGCGCGGGGGTCGGCAGCGCTGGTCGCGACGCATAATATCGCGCTGGCGCGGGGGATGGACCGAGTGGTAACGCTTCACGAGGGGCGGCTGGCGGCAAATCGATGATAGGATCGCAACGATGACTTCGGCAATGATCCAGCTTCGGGAAGCGGTGAAGTCGATTACGCCGATCCGGCGTGCGCTCACCAAGCGGAGAATGGCGCGGGGCGTTGCGGGACAATCCGACGAAGGGCGCATTCTCAGGCAGCTTGTCGATGAGGGTGGCACGCCGCGGACATTTGTCGAGTTTGGTTTTCATCCGGCCGAGTATAATTGTGCTTCGCTTGTGACAGATCACGCGGGGCTCTTAATTGACGGCAGCGCGTATCAAATTGCTGACGCTCGCGCATTGTTGCCGAAGACGCTTCGCATAGAGCAACGCTTCCTTACTCTCGACAACCTCGATTTCATTGATGCGGCGTTTCCGGAGATTGGCGTCTTGTCGATCGACGTCGACGGGAATGACTATTGGTTTCTAAAAGCACTTTTGCCGTTGAAGCCCGCGATTATCTGCGTCGAATACAACGGCAGTTTCGGGCAGCATCCAGTTACCGTGCCGTATGATCCGTCATTCGACCGTCACGACAAGCACGCGTCGGGTTGGTATCACGGCGCCTCGCTATCAGCGCTGACCACACTCGTTGCTGCACACGGCTATGGTCTGGCGAAGATTGCCGAGGCAGGCGGGAACGCCTTTTTCACCCGCACCGGTACGCTTGATCCGCGCACCGCATGGAAGCCGACTGCGATTCGTGACGCATCGTCCGGGTCGTCCGCCGCCGCCCAGTGGGACATTATCAAACACATGCCGTTCGTGGATGTCTCGCGTCCTGACTTACCGGTGGACGCATTCGCCTAACCAATCGCGATGGATCCCCTTGTGGTACAGATGGACTAGAAGCGATCAGCAAATCGATTTGTTCGTCTTCGGTACGCTCGGTGTTAGCGTCACGACTTGGGGGAAGCTGACCGAGGTATCGCTCAAATAATCGGCTCTCAAAAGTGGTTCCTATATCGAACCGGACTAACGAGGTTACTACTCGACCCAATCCAGCCCGATATCCCTGAATACCGCGCGGTCGTCCGCCCAATCCGCCTTGACCTTCACATGCAAAAACAAATGCACCTTCCGCCCCGTCAGCGTCGCGATATGCCCCCGCGCGGCCTCGCCGATCGCCTTGATCATCGACCCCTTGGCACCGAGGATGATCGCTTTCTGGCTGTCGCGCTGGACGAGGATCTGCTGGTGGATCACCGTCGACCCATCCTTTCGGTCCTCCCATTTTTCGGTCTCGACCGTACTCGCATACGGCAGTTCGGCGTGGAGGCGGTTGTACAGCTGCTCGCGGGTGATCTCGGCGGCCATCAGGCGGGTCGTCGCGTCGACGAGCTGGTCGGCGGGATAATGCCATTCGCCCTCGGGGAGCGTCGCGCCGAGTGCCGCCTTCAATTCGGGGACGCCGTCGCCGGTCTCCGCCGCGATGAAGAAGGTCTCGGCGAACTTGACCGCGGCATTGGCCTCGTTGGCGAGGTCGAGCAGGCGTGGCTTCGACGCGATGTCGACCTTGTTGAGAGCGAGCATTTTCGGCTCGGGGCGGTCGGCGAGGCTCGCCATGATCGCGCGGGCATCGTCCTTGAGCCCCGACTTGGCGTCGACCACAAGGAGCACGACGTCGGCCCCGTGCGCGCCATCCCACGCCGCGCGGACCATCGCGCGGTCGAGGCGGCGGCGCGGCGCGAAGATGCCGGGCGTGTCCACGAGCAAAAGCTGCGCGTCGCCCTCCACCGCGATCCCCATCAGTCGCGTCCGTGTCGTCTGGACTTTGGCGCTGACGATCGCGACCTTCTGCCCGACGAGGGTGTTGACGAGGGTCGACTTGCCCGCGTTCGGCGCCCCGACAACGGCAACGGTTCCGCATCTCGTCATGACGTGACTTTCTCTAACATCGCGACCGCGGCGGCCTTCTCGGCCTCGCGCTTGTTCGCGCCTTCGCCGGCGACGGGGTCGTGGCCGCGGACGACGACGCGCACCTTGAAGCGCGGCGCATGGTCTGGGCCTTCGCGCCCGATCAGCTCGTAAGTCGGGGCTTGGCGGCTCTGCGCGAGCGCCCATTCCTGGAGCCGCGACTTCGGGTCGACGAGTAGCCGCGGCCCGGCGTCGAGCAATTTGCCCCAGTTCGCGCGAACGAAGATTTCCGCCGCCGCGAAGCCGCCGTCGATGAAGATGGCCGCGACGATCGCTTCGGCAATGTCGCCCAGCACATTATCGCTGCGCCCCAAGCCCTTGGCGCGGACGGTCTTTTCCATGAACAAGTGCTCGGGGACGCCGAGCCCGCGCGCGACTTCGGCACACGCGGGACCCTCGACGAGGCCGTGGTAGCGCGCGGTCAATTTGCCCTCGGGTTCGTCGTAATCGCGGTACAGCCACGCGGCGACAACGCAGCCAAGCACCCGGTCGCCGAGAAATTCGAGTCGCTGGTAGCTGCCAGTCCCCGGCACGCTGCTATGCGTCAGCGCGCGCCTGAGCAGGCCGAGGTCGGTGAAATCGTGGCCGAGCGTGTCGCGCGCCCAGCCGGCAAGTGCGGCGTCCCCCGGTGCCGATGCGCCGGTCAAAGCCGAGTGCCGACGCGGCTCAGCCGCAGCGTGTCGAGCCACGTCGATGGCCGATTGCCGACCGCGGTGCCGCTCGTCGAGAAAAAGATCACCTCGGCGCGGCCAACGAGGTTCTGCGCCGGGACCATCCCGACGCCGCCGTCGGCAAGGCTCATCCGGCTGTCGGCGCTGTCATCGCGGTTGTCGCCTTCGACGAAATAATGTCCCGTGGGAACGGTGACCAGCGCCGTGTCGTCGGGCGGATCGCCGGCGTATTCGTCGAGCACGGCATAGGTCCGGCCGCCCAGCGTCTCGAGATAGCGCGGATAGCGGCAGAGCATCCCGCCGCCGGCGCCGGGCATCGCCGGGGAGGGGCCGTGACACGAGCCGCCCGGAACCATCGGCAACACGAAGTCGGTCGTGCGGACCCGGGGCACGATCGTCCCGTTGAGCTCGATTGACCCCGCGATCATCCGGACGCGGTCGCCCGGAAGCCCGACGACGCGCTTGATGAAGTCGGTACGGTTGTCGCGTGGAGTCTTGAATACGACGACGTCGCCGCGACGGGGGGCCGCGCCTGCGATCCGGCCGCCGAACAGCGGCGGGGCGAGCGGCAGCGAATAGCGGCTGTAGCCATAGGGCCATTTGGCGACGAACAGATAGTCGCCGCCGAGCAGGGTCGGCAGCATCGATTCGGATGGGATGTTGAACGGCTCAACGACAAAAGTCCGCAGGCCGAGCGCGACGGCGATCGCGATCCCGGTGACGCGAACGACGGCGGTGATCTTCTCGAACTGTCGCGCCGCCCGCGCTTGATGCGCCTCGCGCGCCGAGGGGAAGGCGTTTTCCATGCATCGGGGCTTGGCGGCGACGCGAGCGGGTGTCAACCGGCGCGGCGTCGGCTAGAGCGGCTATGAATCAGGAGCCGCACCGCCATGACGACATCAGCCGCGCTCGATACGACTTCCGCCTGGGCGTCGCTGAACGACCATGCGGCGGCGATGGGAGAGGCCGATCTGGCGGCGTTATTCGGGTCCGAACCCACGCGGATCGAGGCGATGGTGCTCGATATCGGCGGGATGTGTGTCGATCTGAGCAAGCAGGCCGCGTCGGCGGAGACAATGGCGGGGCTCGCAGCGCTGGCGACGACGGCAGCGTTCGACGACTGGCGGACGCGGCTGTTCGCCGGTGCCGTGGTCAACCCGTCGGAGGGGCGTGCCGCGACGCATATCGCCGAGCGCGGCAGCGGTGCGGCGACCGATGTCGCGGCGGCGGCACCGGGGCAGGCCAAGCTCCGCGCGGTGGCCGACGCGGTGCGCGGCGACGGCACGAAGCACATCGTCCACATCGGCATCGGCGGCTCGGCGCTCGGCCCGGCGCTGCTGCTCGACGCGCTGGGTCATGCGGGTAACGGTCCTGCAGTCCATGTTGTCGCCAACATCGACGGGATCGCGCTGAGCCGCGCGCTCGCCGCGTGCGACCCGGCAGCGACGAAGATCGTCATCGTGTCGAAGACCTTCAGCACGCTAGAAACGATGACCAACGCCAACAGCGCGCTCGACTGGCTTGGCGCGAACGGCGTCGCCGACCCTCGCGGACGCTGCATCGCGGTGACTGCCGCCCCCGGCCGAGCCCGCGACTTCGGCATCGCCGAGCCTAACATCCTGCCGTTCGCCGATACCGTTGGTGGGCGCTACTCATTGTGGTCGGCGGTCGGGCTGCCGCTTGCAATCCGCTGCGGCGTCGCGGCGTTCGATGACTTGCTCGCCGGAGCCGCGACCATTGATGCGCATTTCCGCGATACGCCGTTCGCCCGTAACGTCCCCGCGCTAGCGGGGGCGCTCGATGTCTGGGCGGCGACCTTCCAGCACAAGGCAACGCGCAGCGTGTTCGCGTACGATGAGCGGCTGCGGCTGCTGCCGTCGTTCCTCCAGCAACTCGAGATGGAATCGAACGGCAAGCGAGTCGACCGCGACGGGCGCCCGGTCGGCTATCCGACCGCTGCGATCACATGGGGCGGGATCGGGACCGATGCCCAGCACGCGGTATTCCAGCTGCTCCACCAGGGCACGCATAGCGACCCGGTTGAATTCGTCGCCGTTCGAGAACCGGGCCACACGCTTGGCGAGACCCACCACCGGCAGTTGCTCGGCAATGCCTTTGCGCAAGGCGCGGCGTTGCTGCGCGGACGAACGTTCGACGAGGCGTTGGCGTTGAGCGACGGCGACGAGGCGTGTGCCCGGGCACGGACCTTCCCCGGCAATCGCCCGTCGACGACGATCCTGCTCGACCGGCTCGACCCGCGGACGCTCGGCAGCCTGCTCGCCTTCTATGAGCACCGGACGTTCACCGCGGCGGCGCTGCTTGGAATCAACCCGTTCGACCAATGGGGGGTCGAGCTTGGCAAGGAAATGGCGAGCGCGCTCGACGCAGGCGGCAGCTTCGACCCATCGACCGAGGGTCTGATGAAGCGCGCCGGGCTCGGCAAATGACGATCATCGCCGACCGGATGACCGCCGAGATCGAGGGTAATTTCGTCGTCTTCCTCATCGGCATGCGGATAAACCGCTGGTGGAAGCCGTGGCGCTGGCTCCCGGTGGGGATGGCGATGGGGCGGATGCTCGCCGAACTCGGCCGGACGCCGGCGATGGGCCTGCTCCATGCCCGGTCCTACCTCGGACTGCCCGACGTCATGGTCGTGCAATACTGGCGCAGCTTCGCCGATATGCACGCCTATGCGCACGCGTCGTCGCTCGAACATCGCCCGGCTTGGACCGCATTCAATCGCGCGGTCGGGTCTAACGGCGATGTCGGCATCTGGCACGAGACATTTCTCGTCGCCGCCGGACAGTATGAGAGCCTGTACAATAATATGCCGCCGTTCGGGCTCGGCATTGCCGGCGGACTCGTCACCGCACGCGGGCGACGGTCATCGGCGAAGGGGCGGCTCGGCGTCGAAGCGGCGGATCAGTCGTCGAGCGCGCTATAGACCAAAGTCCGCAGCTCGCGCCGTACCGGATACGTCGAGCTCGGCATCAATTGCGTCATGAAGACCGCGACGAGTTCCTCGGCCGGATCGACCCAGAAGAAGGTGCTTGCCGCGCCGCCCCAGAAATAATCGCCGTTGCTGCCGGGGATCAGCGTCCGCGCCGCGCTGGTCGAGGTGGCGAAGCCGAGGCCGAAGCCGACCCCGTCGTACGCCGCCTCGCTGAACAACGACTTCGACACTGCGGGAAGGTCGACGCCGCCAGGAAGGTGGTTCGCGGTCATCAAGTCGAGCGTCTTGCGCCCGATCAGTCGATGATCGTCGAGCGTCCCGCCATTCAACATCGCCAGCCCGAACTTCATATAATCGGCGGCAGTCGAGACGAGTCCGCCGCCGCCCGACACGAACGCTGGCGGCTTGAGGAACGCGCTCGTCGCCGGGTCGTCCTGCAGCGCGATGCCGCCGCCGGCCTTCGGCTGGTAACACGCGGCGAAGCGGTGCGCCTTATCGGCGCGGACGTGAAAGCCGGTATCGGTCATGCCGAGCGGGTCAAGGATCCGCCGCTGGAGGAAGTCCTCGAACGGTTCACCCGCGATCACGCCGATCAGATAGCCGATGACATCGGTCGAAACCGAGTAATTCCAGGCGGTTCCGGGGGAAAATTCGAGCGGCAGGTGCGCGAGGTCGGCGATGAAGCTGTCGAGCGTCCCGGCTTTCTCGATCTCGCCGATCTTGCCCATCCGGTACGCGGCGTCGACGTTGGTCCGCATCTGGAAGCCATAGGTCAGTCCGCTGGTGTGGCGGAGCAGGTCGACGATCCGCATCGGCGATGCAGTCGGGGTCGTCGCGAAGCCGGTCGATCGCGTCCCGCCGGCAAACACGCCAAGGCCGCGCCACGCCGGGATATAGCGGTGAACCGGATCATCGAGCGCGACCTTGCCCTCCTCGACAAGCATCATGAACGCAACCGACGTCAGCGGCTTGGTCATCGAATAAATGCGGAAGATCGTATCGTCGGCGAGCGGGACCGCGCGCTCGACATCGGCGTGGCCGAGGACGCAATGGTAGGCGGGCTCGCCAAAGCGCGACACGCTGACGAGTGCCCCCGCGAGCTTGCCGGGCGCGATGTACCTTTCGTCGAGGAACGCCTCGATCCGCGCCAGCCGTTCGGGGCTGAAACCGAGTTCGCCCGGGTCGATCGTCACCGCGCGCCCGTTCGTCACTGACCCACCGCTCACAGGGTCGGCTGGTCGAAGCGGCGCGGATAGATTTCGGCGTGAAGCTTGAGGATCGCGGTGCTTCCCGTCGTCGTGCACCAGCCGGGAACGACAGCGTGGACGATGCAGCCGCCCGCCGCCGCGATCAGCCGTCCGGCAACCGTCAGGCTCGCGCGCATATGTTCGAAATACCCCTCGCCGACGCTGCGCGGGTGATCGATCAGCAAGCGGTGTATCATCGCGCAGAACTCCTCGTCGGCGAACTCTGTTATCGTCGATTATAGCCCCCGATGACAACCGGCGATCGACCCGCTACGAAGGCGTCGCGCGGGCGATTAGCTCAGTTGGTAGAGCGCCTCCTTTACACGGAGGATGTCGGCGGTTCGAGCCCGTCATCGCCCACGCGCAAACCCTCAGCTCCGCCCCTGCGCACCCCGACGCCGCAGTGTTGCGATGCGGCAACATGTTAATTCTTCCGTGGCACTTGTATCCAAGTATCGCTGGAAATGTCGCTGAAGCGTCATAAACCCGCGCCAGAAGACGCTCGACGATTCGGCGGTTCATCGACCGTCAATCAGGGGTTTTACTGGGAGCGGACAATGCGTAGATTTTTTGCGGGCGCTTCGCTCGCTGCGATGGTTATTGCCTCGTCGGCAAGCGCGCAGGAGACGACTGCAGTTATTCGCGGCACAGTCACCGCCGCCGGTACGCCCGTCGCCAACGCCCAGCTTACCATCACCAACGTCCCGTCGGGCACCGTGTCGCGCGCTGTGACCGACTCGTCGGGAACGTTCACCGCGAGCGGCCTGCGTTCGGGCGGTCCGTACAAGGTCGAGGTCGCCAGCACCTCGGGCAACTCGACCGTCACCGACATCTTTACCCAGGTCGGCCAGCCATTCGACCTGCCGATCGACGTCGCCAGTGGCGCAGCGGGCGGCGACATCGTCGTCAGCGCCTCGGCGATCAAGCGGGCCGGCATCACCTCGGACGGTCCGCAGACGACGCTTAGCCAGGTCGACATCAGCAAGGTCGCCTCGGTCAACCGCGACATCCGCGACATCGAGCGCCGCTCGCCGTTCGCGACGATCGACCTGACCAACAGCCGCGCGGTATCGTTCGCTGGCGTTAACCCGCGCTTCAACCGCTTCACGATCAACGGCGCCCAGGTCGGCGACAACTTCGGCCTCAACTCCGACGCCAGCCCGACGCGGCGCGGCCCCGTGCCGTTCGACGCGATCGCGCAGGTCTCGGTCTCGATCGCTCCGTTCGACATCCGCCAGAGCAACTTCCAGGGCGGCGTCATCGACACGCAGCTGCTGTCGGGAACCAACGAATATCACGTCAACGGCTTCTATTCGCAGAGCACGAGCGGCCTTCAGGGTCACCAGATTGGCGCGATCATCGTGCCGAATATCCATTACAAGAGCGAGACCTATGGCGCGACCGTGTCGGGCCCGATCATCAAGGACAAGTTGTTCTTCATGGGGTCGTACGAGCGCAACACCGATCCGCGGCCGTTGTCGCCCGGTTCCACCTCGCAGGTGCCCAACCTTACCGACGCAACGGTCGCCAACATCCAGTCGATCGCCAAGAGCGTGTATAATTACGACACCGGCGGAATCCTGCCGATCACCAAAAACATCGACGAGAAATTCGTCATCAAGCTCGATGCCAACCTGTCCGACCGCCAGAAGCTGTCGTTCTCGTACATCAATGCGTACGACGCGACCGACATCCTCGTGAACTCGGGCACGTCGGTGACGGGCAACAATACCAGCGCGGCGACGAATACCAGCGGCCCGTCGATCAGCCTCGCGTCGAACGACTATAAGCTGACCGAACTTCTCCGTACCGGTATCGTACAGCTGAACTCGGACTGGACCGACAACTTCTCGACCGAAGCGCGGTTCGTCTACAAGTCGGCGACAAAGGGACAGGACCCCGAGCTGGGCCGCGGTTTCGCGCAGTTCAAGGTCTGCACTGCGCCGACGAGCGGCCTTGCGGTCGGCGGCACCGCCGACACGCCGACAACGTGCGGCGCCGGCGTGCCCGCGATCTACTTCGGTCCCGACATCAGCCGTCAGACCAACGCGCTGTTCAGCGATACGTATGACGGCTCGTTCCTGATGCGCTATCAGGCGGGTAATCACGCGTTCAAGGCGCTGATCGAATACGTCGAGAATCGCGATATCGACGACTTCCTCCAGTACAGCGCGGGTGCGTACTACTTCGACTCGATCGCCGACTTCCAGAACAAGAACGCGAGCCAGTTCGACTATCAGAACGGGCTCAACCTCGATCCGAGCAGCACGAGCGCAAAGTTCAAATATGGCACCTACACCTTTGGGTTGCAGGACGACTGGGCGATCAACAACACATTGCGGGTGACCTATGGCGCGCGCGTCGACCTCGACGAGTCGTATAGCGCGGTTAAGGTCAACCAGAACTTCGTCAATCGCTATGGCTTCTCGAACGGCAAGAGCTTCGGCGGCCTCTACTCAATCCAGCCGCGCCTGAGCTTCGACTATAAGGGCATCAGCAACCTCGACATCCGCGGCGGCGGCGGCATCTTTGCCGGCGGCACCCCCGACATCTACTTCTCGAACTCCTATGCGAACACCGGCGCGCTCCAGAACCGCATCTCCTCGGTCATCCGGACGACCTCGGTCGGCGGCGTCACCACCGGCTGCGCCGCGCCGTACAACACGCCCGCAACGGCAGCGATCTGCACCGCCGCGCTCAACGGGGTCAGCGGCACGACGATCCCGACGTCGATCAACAGCTTTCTGACGACGAACACCGCATCGCTGCTGACCGCGCCGACCGCTTCGGTGAGCCCGCGCTTCAAGCTGCCGTCGTACAAGCGCTTTACGCTGTCGGCAGACTATAAGTTCTTCGGGATCAACTTCGGTGCCGATTATCTCTACTCGAAGACGATCGAGTCGGTGACTTTCACCGACCTCCGCTCGGTTCAGAACGGCGTCCTGCCCGATGGCCGCCCGCGCTACACCTTCCACACGACACCCGGAGCCGGCGTCCAGACCGCCGACACCAATACCGATATCCAGATCGGCAACACCTCGCTCGGCCGCAGCCACGTCGCGGTCGTCCGCTTCGACAAGGAATTCGACTGGGGTCTGTCACTGTCGGGCAGCTACACCTACCAGGACGTGAAGGACGTTTCGAACGCGACGTCGTCGGTCGCCGGGTCGCTCTACAACAACCAGGCAGTCAACGATCCGAACCAGGCCGCTTACGGAATCAGCAGCGACCAGACCAAGTGGCAGTTCAAGTATAACGTCGGCTACGACCACGCCTTCTTCCGCGACTATCGCACCGTCGTTCAGCTGTTCGGCGAAACCCGTGCGGGTCGTCCGTACAGCTATACAATGAACGATCTGCAAGCGGGCCGCTCGGCGGTGTTCGGGACGACCGGCAACTCGAACCACTATCTGCTCTACGTCCCAACGAGCACGACCGACGCGCGCGTCAGCTACGACACGGCGGCGACGCAAACCGCGCTCGATAACCTGATCAACTCGACCGCACTCAAGAACTTCCGCGGTCAGGTTGCGCCGAAGAACATCGCCCGGTCGCGCGCCAACACCCGCATCGACCTCCACGTCGAGCAGGAGATTCCGACCTTCGTCGGCAAGTCGCGGATCACCTTGTTCGGCGACATCGAAAACATGCCCAACCTGCTCAACCATAATTGGGGCGGCGTAACGCAGGTCGCCTTCCCGCAGACGGCAACCGCGGTTAACGTCCAGTGCCTTGCGGTGGCGACGGCAACCGGGACTGCGGCTGTGGCGAACACCGCGTCGAACCAGGTCTGCACGCAATATCGCTACTTGGCTGTTCAGAACCCGGCGGAGGTAACGACGACGGCGGTGTCGCTTTACCTGATCCGGGTTGGCGCACGGTTTAAGTTTTAGGCCGAACGCGGTCGCGCACAGGAAGAATTTGCGCTTGCGAATTCGTCCTGTGCGCGGACTCGCGGCAGGCCCGGCCGGTGAGGCGGCGGCATAAAGCCGCCGAACCCGTCCGACGAAAACGGCGGGCGTTGCCCGTCGTTCTTGTTTTCGCTGCTTGGCTTAATGCTCTCCGTCCGGCAGGCGCGTTGCGGCAAAGCCGCGCCGTCGTCGGACGGGTTCGGCGAGGAAGGTTCGCCGACCCGCCGGCCGGCCTTGCGCGACTCGCACCGAAGTCAAAAATCGCGAAAGGCGATTTTCGTCTTCGGCGTCGGTCGCTTCAGGCGTCCACCGGAACCCCCGGCAGCACCTTCGACGTCCGGATCGTCAGCGACGTCCGCACATGGTCGACGTTCGGCGCAGCGGTCAGCTCACGCGTCAGAAACCGCTGAAACTCCTGCAGGTCGTGCGCGACGACCTTGAGGATGAAGTCGATCTCGCCGTTGAGCATGTGGCATTCGCGGACCTGCGGCAGCGTCGCGACATGCTCCTCGAACGCGCGCAGCTCGTCCTCGGCCTGGCTCTTGAGGCTGACCATCGCAAAAACGGTAATGCCGTAACCCATCGATTCGGGATCGAGGTCTGCATGGTAGCCGCGGATCACCCCGGCTTCCTCGAGCGCGCGGACGCGCCTGAGACATGGCGGCGCCGTCAGCCCAGCGCGTTCGGCAAGGTCGACATTGGTGATCCGCCCTTCGCTCTGCAGGTGACTAAGAATGATCCGGTCGATCATATCGAGTTGAAGGCGTGAGCGGTGCATCCCGCAATCACTGCAACGATACGCCGCCAAATACTATTAGAATGTTGCGGCAATGGGCAATTAGTTGCGAATTGATGTGGGCGGGCTACATACACGGTAAGGAGATTTCGCTTGCCTGACATCGTTACCCGCCTGCTCGTAATCGGCTCAGGCCCGGCAGGTTACACCGCCGCGGTTTATGCGGCGCGGGCCGCGCTCGACCCGGTCCTCGTCGAGGGGTTGCAGCCCGGCGGGCAGCTGACGATCACCACCGATGTGGAGAACTGGCCGGGCGATACGAGCGTCCTTGGCCCCGACCTGATGGTGCGGATGGCGGAGCAGGCAAAGCACGTCGGCGCGACGATCAAGAGCGACATCATCAGCGCGGTCGACCTGTCGCGGCACCCCTATGTCGCGACGGGCGATTCGGGCACGCGCTATGTCGCCGACACGATCGTCATCGCCACCGGAGCGCAGGCGCGCTGGCTTGGACTCGAATCGGAGACCCGGTTTCGCGGCTTTGGCGTATCGGCATGCGCGACGTGCGATGGCTTTTTCTTTCGCGGCAAGACCGTTGCGGTCGTTGGCGGCGGCAACACCGCGGTCGAGGAAGCGATGTTCCTGACCAACTTCGCGAGCAAGGTCTACCTCATCCACCGCCGCGACACCCTCCGCGCCGACAAGACCAACCAGTCGCGGCTGTTCGCCAATCCCAAGATCGAGATGATCTGGAATGCCGAGGTCGGCGCGGTCGAGGGGACCGACGTGCCGCTCGGCGTCACCGGCATCGACCTGCTCGATACGACGACCGGCATGGTTCGGTCGCTCGCGGTCGACGGTCTGTTCATCGCGATCGGCCATGTTCCCGCGACGGCGCTGTTCGCCGGCAAGCTCGACATGGACGACGAGGGGTATCTGATCACGGCCCCGGACTCGACCGCGACCTCGGTCCCGGGTGTGTTCGCGGCAGGTGACGTCAAGGACAAGGTCTATCGCCAGGCGGTGACGGCAGCGGGGATGGGCTGCATGGCGGCGCTTGAGGCCGAGCGCTACCTCGCACACCACCACGCCGCCGAGCCGGTGCGCGTGGTCGTCAACGCCTGACCTATGGCTGGGACACGCAGCAGCCGATGACACAAGTGAGATGGGCGATCTTGCTTGGACGGCCGTGGATACGCTACGGCAATCGCCGAGCGCCGGGGCCTGTAGCTCAATGGTAGAGCCGGCCGCTCATAACGGCTTGGTTGGGGGTTCGAATCCCTCCGGGCCCACCGGTGCCGCCGCGGCGCTGATCGCCGACTTCGACGCGTGCGACACGCAGCGGGCGGGCGGGCGCGGGTTCCTCTGGCGCCACGCGATCGCACCGGCGGCGGGGTTGCTGATCGCGGCGCTGGCGGTATTCGCGCTCGGCCGACTATCGCGCGAAATCACCCTCGATGCGGTCCTTGCGGCGATGGCGGCGACCGGCCCCGCGACGCTCGGACTGGCGGCGGTGCTGACGATCATCAGCTATCTGATCCTGACAGGCTATGACTGGCTCGCGCTCGATCATCTCGGCTACCGCCTGCCGCTGTCGACGGTAGCGACCGCTGCGTTCACCAGCTTCACCATCAGCCACACGCTCGGCATGACCGCGCTGACCGGCGGATCGGTTCGCTATCGGCTATATTCGCGGGTCGGTGTCGCGCCACTCGATGTCATCCTGATCGTCGCCTTGTGCGGCTGGACCTTCTGGCTTGGGCTGGTCCTCGCCGCCGGGATCGGCCTGACCCTGGATCCCGCAATCGCCGCGACGGTCGATGTCCTTCCCAAGGGGCTCAATCGCTGGGCGGGTATCCTGCTGCTGGCGAGTGCGACCGGCTATGTCGTGTTCGCGGCGTGCTACCGCCGCGAACTCAAGCTGTTCGGCCTGCGGATGCGGTTGCCCGGATGGCGGTCGACCGCGGCACAGCTCGTCGTCGGCGGGCTCGATCTCGTCGCGGCCGCCGGAGCGTTGTACGTCCTGCTGCCCAACGTCGGCCTGCCGCCGTTCAGCGGGGTCGTCGTGATCTATGCATTGGCGATGATCGCCGGGGCGCTGAGCCATGCGCCGGGCGGGCTCGGGGTGTTCGAGACCGTCGTTGTCGTCATGCTGCCGCACATGCCCAAGGAGGATGTGCTCGCTGCGCTGTTTATGTTCCGCGTGATGTACACGCTGATCCCGTTCTTCGTCGGTCTCGCCTTACTGGCGCGCACAGAACTCGTCGCGCTCGGCCGCCGTCGCGCTGCAGCGGCTGGTCACACCGACGCCGTGCTCAGTCGCGGCGGAGAAGCGCCAGGCCGCTAAGCGCCTTGAGCTTCCAGCCTTCGGCGAGCCCCTCGATCGCGACCATCTCGGCGAGGGTGTCGGGGGAAAAGGCGCGCGCCATGATGACTTCGAACAGCCGCGCCACCGTCCACGCCGGGTTGGGGCGATCAATGCACTCGCAGGTGTCGCCTGTGGCGATCAGTCCGGGCTCGAGCGTCCGGTAATACCATCCGCAGCGACCCGCGCGGGTGAAGGTGCGGACGAGGCGGGGATCGTCGAACGCAAGCGCTAGCTTGAAGCATGGCTGGCGCGGTTCGGTGACCTCGAGCAGTGCGGTGCCGATGCGGACCTTGTCGCCGATGTGGACTGTCTTCTCGTCGAATCCGGCGATGGTCAAATTCTCGCCCATCGCACCCGGGCCGAGGCGTTCGGCATGCTGGGGCTGCGCCGTGTGCCAATAGTCATACGCCTCGGCCGCGTAGCCGTAGACCGCCTTGTCACGCCCGCCGTGGACACGGAGGTCGCCCTGCTCATCACCCTCGATGCCGTTGCGGGTGACCGCGACCGGCCCCGGCACAGGTCGTTTGATGAAGCCGCTCGGCACTCGATTTGGGCCAAGTGGCGCAATTCGCCCAATTTGCAGCGAAACTACACGGCCGGGGCTTGCAATCATTCGCGGCGCATCCGATCATCAAGGTCCCGACCACGATAACGAAAGGAGGTGATCCAGTGTCTCATTGTCTCGCGCTGCGGACCGGATTTTTGACGGCCTGTGTCACTGGAGTGACGCCGCGCTGAACCCTCCGGTCTTCGACCGACAATGTGGGCCGTCCGGAGCAATCCGGGCGGCCCTTTTTGCAACGTCTTCGCGCAATATCGCGGGTCGTCTTAAACCCGCCGCCGGCGCCACGGCCAGTCGATCACGTTACCGGCGAACAAAGCCCACCACACGATGACCGGCTGGAACAACAGCCGCGGCACGTGATACCACAATCCGAGTGTCTTGCCGCCGACCGCGATATTGTCGATCGCGTGCCGGATATTCGCCGGGAATACGCAGACAGCATAAACAGCAAGCATGACGCCCGCCCACCAGCGGAATCGCGTCGTCAACAACCCGATCGCCCCGGCGATCTCGCATAGCCCGGTGAAGGCGATGACGGTTTGGGGGTACGGCACCCATTCAGGGGTGATCGCAAGAAACGGGGCCGGCGACCGCAGATGCACGACTCCGGCGACGAAATAAATCGCCGCCAGCAGGAAGCGCAGAATCCGCCGGACAGTCTCCCGCCGCGTGCCGGTCACGCGTTAGTCTTTGGGCGCAGCAACCGCGAGCTTGCGACGACCGCGTGTCTTCGGCTCGGGCGCGGGGGCGGGGGCTTCGACGGCGGTGCGCTTGTTGCCGAGTCCGATGCGGATGGCGAGGTTGCGGCGGCGCTCGGCGTAATTCGGCGCGACCATCGGGTAATCGGCTGGCAGCGACCACTTGGCACGATACGCGTCGGGGGTCATGCCGTAGCTGGTCATCAAGTGACGCTTTAGCATTTTCAGTTTCTTACCGTCTTCGAGGCAGACGATATAATCGGGCTTGATCGACGACCGCACCGAGACTGCAGGCTCCTGCTTGGCCTTCTCGGGGACCGCGGCGGTGCCAAGCCCGGCAAGCGAAGCGTAAACATTGCTGATCAAACCCGGGAGGTCGGAGACCGCGACCGAGTTGTTGGACACATGCGAACTGACGATATCCGCCGTTAGCGAAAGCAGTTCGGTATTACCCACGGTGCTGTCCATCTCAATTCCTCATATTAAAGTTCGTGCGGCACGAAGACAAAGCGGATGAGTTCAGCATCAGCGTTTTTGTCGCATATTCAGACTTCTATCCTGTGTCCACTTTAATTCGTAACGCGAGCTAGCTGAAAACGTGATGAATAAAATAGCGGAGCGATAAGCCGTTCGATCCGACGGCAGGCGCCGTTCAGTTTATCATTCGCCAAGGATAACGACGTAGGTATCTATCTTGGCTACATACGAACGATACACAGTTGTCCGGGCGGCCGAAAGACATCCATCGCATAAGGACTGTCCGCGCCGTGGTCGAAAGTGTCGATGGTCGGGGCGAGAGGGTTCGAACCTCCGGCCTCTCGGTCCCAAACCGAGTGCTCTACCAGGCTGAGCTACGCCCCGTCGGGGTCGTCTACACGTCACCCGACAACCGCGCAAATGATCGCCCTCTTGTCGTACGCGTTTCTGATCGACCCCTGGCCCAGACTGTCGGAGAATCGCCAAGGCCAGCGCTGTAGTATTCGCGTCTGTCAGCGTAACGAACTGACCTAACAGATTGCTGAAACTAAACCCTCCATGACTATTAACGTCAACAATCCTTAATCACGTTTTCAATGGCGCGATCCGCAGCAGTGGAAATTCGGTAAACAATAGATTAACCCGTAATTTTAGGTTCCCTGACGCCCCGAATTCATTCCGGGAAATCGTTTCAAATTGCATGAGTTGTTCGATCGTGCGTCTATCGAATGATCAACGACAAAGCGTCGGGCTTTTTTACAATCGCTAATCTGCCGTGTTTTGCAAACTGTACGTTATCAGACACTTACCTGGCGACGAGCATTTGGCACGGTTTGTGCGACACCGTACATACCAGAGTTCGGGTGGCGAGCTGGCCAGAATGGCTTCGTCGAGTTGTCGGTTAACCCAAGGAGTACCAGATGAGCGTCCTGTCAAAAATCACCATGATCTCCTTAGCCGCAGCGGGAAGCCTCGCGCTCGCCACGCCAGCCGCCGCGGTTACCGAAATCTTCGCATCGTATCTTCCGACTGCCGCCGGCTCGAACATGCGGTATCAGAAGACTGGCGTCGGCAACGGCCTGATCTATACCGTCGCGACCCCGAAATCGTCTTCGCTCGGCTCGACGGCGGTCAAATTCAGCTTCATCGGTGGCCCCCTGGCCTCGCTCGGCATCCTCGATGGCTCATTCGTGTTCAGCGGAATCGCTACCGATAATCCCGCGCTGAGCCTCGGCGGTCTGGTCATCCAGACCCTCGACAGCGGTTTCTTCGGCTTTACCTACACCGGTGCGACAACGCTCCACGTCGGGTCGAAGACGTATACGACGGGTGCCAACTTGCTGTCGGGCAGCTTCACCGGCGGCCAGATCTTCGGCACGGCGCGCGGTAGCTCGGGCTCGGTCACAGCGTCGACGCCGCCGGTAAGCGCGGTGCAGTATAGCTCCGACTTCCGCACCTTCGACCCGCTGCTCGACAAGGATTTCGCGCTCGCGCTCACCGCGATCACGCCGTTCCTGTCGCGCCTGAACTCGGACAACTCGATCAACAGCTTCCGCGCTGTTTCGACCGGAGCGTTCTCGACCGAGGTCGCAGCGGTCCCCGAGCCGCAGGTCTGGGGCTTACTGGTCGCGGGTTTCGGTCTCGTGGGAGTGCGTCTTCGGCGGCGCCATAACAAAGTCTTTGCTTGCTAGAAGGCGATGGTCTCGATCCGGCAACGGGCGGGGCCGACCTTAACGACGACGTTCATCGGTCGGTGCGCCGACCCAACTGCGACGAGCGGCTGCCTTCGGGCGGCCGCTTTAGCAAATGGCCTGTTTTCGGCAGCGCACAATTGCGCCGCATGATCGGACGCGATGCCGCGTTTCAAAACAGCAATTGCGTCAAGATCTTACGCCTAGGGTCTTATGCCATCGAAAGATACAAATCGTACAATAAACAAGTGAGAATCGTCGATAACATTTTATGAACCATGATTATTCACCAGTTAGTCATCGAATTCGCTAATATACGATAACTAACAACGGCTGATTAAATCGGTGTCTGTCATGAATAGATTGTGGAACAATGTCCGGCATGTCTACGTTGTAGATAGCAGCAGCGCGTTGCGCACGCGTTTATTTCATTCTCTTGTCTCGCAGGGGTTTGCAGTGCGGCTATGCAGCGCTGGCGAGCAGTTGATCGCAGGGCTCACCGAATTCGCGACGGGGTGCATCATCCTCGACATGGTCGATACAGCAGATTGCTTCGACCTGATCTCGTCATTGTCGGCTTCGCGCCCGACGCTCCCGGTGATTGCCATGACGAGCGCCGGTGATGTCGTAGCCGCCGTGCAGGCGATGCGGGCAGGGGCGGTCGACGTCATCGAGAAGCCAGTCGATGAGAATGCGTTGGCGACAAGTGTGAGTGGTGCCCTTCGCGAACTCGACGACAGGGTTCGGGATGTCGATCGCCGCGCCGTCGCCAGCGAGCGGCTCGCGGCGTTGACTGCGCGCGAGAACGAAGTGTTGCGCGGCCTCTCTGTCGGCCGATCGAACAAGCTGCTGGCATTCGATTTCGGGATCAGCATCCGCACGGTCGAGATGCATCGGTCGAGCATGATGGAGCGGCTTGGCGTGCGCACCCTCGCCGAGGCGTTGTTCATTGCCTTCGACGCCGCGTCGGGGACGAACGCCCGGCATGCAGCATAGCTTGGCAGCGCGGGCATAGCCTAACCTTTAGGGCTGCGGCGAGATGGTCGCGCGCGTGGGAATGAACGGAAACCGCAGGACTGCGTTGTCGCGGCGATCGTTCGAAACGAAAGCCTCCCATGACCCACGAAGAAATCACCGAAGAAGCGCGCCCGATGGCGAGCGACTTTCACGGCCAGCAATTGCCGTATCCGGCGAAGCAGTCCGACGTCGATCCCGCGCCCGATAGCGACCTGTCGAACTACCGCGCGGCAGGCAAGCTCACCGGCAAGGTTGCGATCATCACCGGCGGCGATTCGGGGATCGGGCGCGCGGTCGCGATGGCATTTGCGATGGAGGGCGCGCAGGTCGCGATCGTCTATAACGTCAACGACGACGATGCGGCGGAAACCAAGCGGCTCGTCGAGGGGAAGGGGGGCGAATGCCTCGTCCTCAAGCACGACGTCCGCTCGTCGGCCGAATGCAAGGCCGCGGTCGCGGCGACGGTTGAGCGTTTCGGCAAGCTCAACATCCTGGTGAACGACGCCGCCTTCCAGCATGCCGCCGAGAAGTTCGAGGACATCACCGAGGAAAATTGGAAGCGGACGTTCGAAACGAACATCTACGGCTATTTCTTCATGGCGCAGGCCGCGGTGCCGCACCTGAAAAAGGGCGACGCGATCGTAAACACCGGCAGCATCGTCGGTATGACCGGCCTTGCGCTGCTGCTCGATTATACCTGCACGAAGGGCGCGATTCACTCGTTCACCAAGAGCCTCGCGCTCAGCCTCGGCGACCGTGGCATCCGGGTGAACTGCGTCGTTCCGGGTCCGGTGTGGACGCCGAATATCCCGGGGACGATGCCGGCGAACGAGGTCGAGAATTTTGGCCACGAGGTCATCCTCAAGCGTCCCGGCCAGCCCGAGGAGTTGGCGCCGGCGTATGTCCTGCTCGCGTCGTCGGACGGCAGCTTCATGACCGGCGCGCTTGTCGAAGTCACCGGCGGAAGGCTTGCCGCGGCGTGACATGGCTTTATCCGGCCGGATCGGTCGGCAATCTCATCGCCAGCGACCATGTCGCTGAACCGACGCGCGCGGCCTTGCAAAAGCGCATGGCCAGCGAACCGACGGGACCGCGCTTCTTCGACTCGGCCGAGTTCGACCTGCTGCGCGCTGTATGTGCGCGGCTGATCGTCGACGTGCCGCAGGTCGATATCGCGGGTGCGATAGATGCGCGGCTCGCGGATGGAACTGGCGACGGGTGGCGCTACGATGTGCTCCCGTCCGACGACGCGGCATATCGGCAAGGGCTGCGCACGATCGAAGCGACGGCCAAGCTGCTTGGCGGTGCGCCGTACGTCGCACTCGCGCTTGACGTGCAGGATGCGGTCCTCGTGAGCGTCCAGAAGTCGTCGCGACGGTGGTTCGAGGAGCTGCTCGCCGAGGCGACCGAGACTGCGTACGCCCATCCGGCGGTGCAGGATGCGATCGGCTATGCCGGTTTCGCCGACCTGCCGGGGTGGGCCGCGATCGGCCTCGACGAGCGCGATGCGCAGGAGCCGGTCGATGAATAATCCTGCCCAGCGCACCGGCGCCAACGACGATGTTGACGCGGTTATCATCGGCTCGGGCGCGGGCGGGGCTCCGCTCGCGGCGCGACTGGCCGGCGCAGGGCTCAAGGTCGTCATCCTCGAAGCCGGGCGGGCATGGTCGCCGCAGTCCGACTTTGCCACCGACGAAGCGGCACAGGCACCATTGTTCTGGAACGACGAACGGCTGTCGGCAGGCAACGACCCGATTGCCTTCGGGCGCAATAATTCGGGCATTGGGGTCGGCGGCTCAACCCTCCATTACACCGCCTACGTTCCGCGCGCGCATCCCGACGATTTCAGGCTGAATTCGACGCAGGGGGCAGGGGTCGACTGGCCGATCGGCTATGACGATCTCGCGCCGTATTACGACGAGGTCGAGGCGTTCATCGGTGTGTCGGGGCCGTCGATCTATCCGTGGGGACCGCCGCGCCACTATCCGCTCGGCCCGCTCGCGCTCAATGGGGCAGCGCAATTGATGCAACGCGGCTGCGAAGCGCTCAACATCCGCACGTCACCCGCGCCGAACGCAGCGGTGTCACAGGCGTGGCACCAGCCGGGCTACGGCATGCGCCCCGCGTGCACCAATCGCGGCTTCTGCCAGGCGGGGTGCTCGACCGGGGCCAAAGCAAGCATGGACGTGACGTATCTCCCGCTCGCGGTCGCCGCCGGTGCCGAGATCCGCACCGGCGCGTTCGCCACGACGATCGAGACCGATCGCACCGGACGCATTTCAGGCGTCGTCTACATCAAGGACGGCGTCGAGCACCGCCAGCCGACCACGAACCTGTTCCTCTGCGCCGGGGCGATCGAGTCGCCGCGGCTGTTGCTGATGAACAATCTCGGCAACGCCAGCGGGCAGGTCGGACGCAACTTCATGGCGCACACCGGCGTTCAGGTCTGGGGGACGTTCGACGAGACGGTGCGCCCGTACAAGGGCATCCCCGGGTCGCTGATTTCCGAGGATACCCACCGCCCTGCCGACGCGGATTTCGTCGGCGGCTATCTGCTTCAGTCGATCGGGGTGATGCCGGTGACGTACGCGAGCCAGGTTGCACGCGGTCGCGGGTTGTGGGGGACCGCGCTCGCCGAGCATATGGCGCGGTACAACCATGTCGCGGGGATCAACATTCTCGGCGATTGCTTGCCGAGCCCGCGTAACTTCGTCGAGCTGTCGGACGAACTCGATGGACGCGGGCTGCCCAAGCCGCGCATCCACTTCACTCAGGGGCCGAACGAGATCGCGATGACCGCGCACGCCGAAGCGCTGATGCGGCGCATTTGGGAAGCCGCCGGCGCGCGCGATATCTGGGCGTTCCAGCGCAACGCCCACATCATCGGCACCTGCCGGATGGGGACCGACCTCGCGACGTCGGTGGTCGATCCCGATGGGGCGAGCCACGACGTGCCCGGACTCCACATCGCCGATAATTCGGTCTTTCCGAGCGCGCTCGGGGTCAATCCCGCGCTGACGATCATGGCGGTATCGCTCCGGATCGCGGATCGCTTCCTCGCCCGCAGGAGCCAGGCATGACCCAAAGCTTCCTCGACCTGATCAAGGCGAAGCACGGCGACGGGCTTTACGCCGGCGACGAATACGGCGGCGCGCGCGGTCACGACGGTAGCGGGCTGCCGACCGGGAGCGACGGCAACTTCATGTTCGCCACCGGCATCGAATGCTCGAACCCGACGATCGACAATGGCCGCATCCGCCGCGACCTGCTCGAGGAATGCGGACATTACGACCGCTGGCAGGAGGACCTCCACCTCGTCCGCGACATGGGGCTGCGCGCACTCCGCTACGGCCTGCCGATCCACCGCATCTTCCTCGGCCCCGGCAAATACGACTGGAGCTTCGCCGATCTCGCGATGGCGGAGATCAAGCGGCTCGAGATCGTCCCGATCCTCGACCTGCTTCATTTCGGCCTGCCCGACTGGCTCGGCGACTTCCAGAACCCCGACTTCCCGCTTCACTTCGCAGCGTATTGCGACGCGGTCGCCGAGCGCTATCCGTGGGTGCGTTATTACACCCCGGTCAACGAAATCTACGTCACCGCGCGCTCGTCGGCGAAGGATGGGGTGTGGAACGAACAGCTC
The DNA here is from genome assembly GCF_019431245.1 of Polymorphobacter sp. PAMC 29334. Classification (NCBI taxonomy): domain Bacteria; kingdom Pseudomonadati; phylum Pseudomonadota; class Alphaproteobacteria; order Sphingomonadales; family Sphingosinicellaceae; genus Polymorphobacter; species Polymorphobacter sp. PAMC 29334. The sequence goes on from NZ_CP080243.1 coordinate 2,343,988, forward strand.
AAGTCCGACCGCGCCTTCGTCACCGCGATCAAGCACCTCGCCGCCGCATCGATCCTCGGCAACCAGATGATCGCCGCGCGGCGTCCCGACTGCATCATCGTCCAGTCCGAGAGCGCCGAATATATCCACGAGGCGCGGGCGACCCCGTCGCGTGAGATTGCGCTCGTCAACAAGCAGCGCCTGATCTCGCTCGACCTGTTGTACGCGCACCATCCCGATGGCGAAATCTGCCAGTATCTCTACGACGGCGGCATGACCCGCGAAGAATATAACTGGTTCATGGCGGGCGAGCCCCCCGGCTACCAGATCATGGGCAACGACTATTACGGGCGCAACGAGCGGATCATCCTGCCCGGCGGCGAACTCTGCCCGGCGCAGGATGTCCTCGGCTGGTACCAGATCACCAGCGACTATTATGCGCGCTACAAGAAGCCGGTGATGTACACCGAAACCAACGTCTTCGAGGCCGACGAGGCCCCGACATGGCTGTGGAAGCAGTGGATCAACGTCCTCCGCATGCGCGCCGACGGCGTCCCCGTCCTCGGCTTCACCTGGTACAGCCTGATCGACCAGGTCGACTGGGACATCGGCCTCGCGGAGAAGCGCGGGACGGTCAACGAATGCGGGCTGTTCGACATGGACCGCAAGGAGCGCGCGGTCGGCACGTCGTACCGCGACCTGCTCAAGGAGTTTGGCCAGATCACGATCATCCCGCACGGCGAGATGTTCGAGCTGACACGGATCCCGGCGCGGCTGAAGGTCGAGGTCTAGGAGAGCGGGAGGCGCAGCCCGAGCGGCTGCGCCTCCCGCACCTTGTTTACGCGGCGACGACCGAACGCTGGCGGCGGCGCATCGCCGAGCCGAGCAGGCCGAAACCGCCGACCATCATCGCCCAGCTTGCCGGCTCGGGCACCGCAGCGATCGTCGCCACAGTCGACTTGACCGAGAAGTCATCGACCGCGAGGCCGTCCTGCGCGCCGCTCGACACCGGCTGGTCGACCCAGCGGAACGCGAAGGTCGAGCCGCTGGCGATCGACAGGCCCGACAAGACCGCGGTCAGGTTCTTGCGATCTGCAGCGGAATTGCCGTTGAGTGCGCCGACCGGCGAGCTGACGAGCGAGGTGAAGGTCAGGCCGGCGACATTGGTCCAGCTGCCGTTGTTGATCGCGGTCGCGTTGAGCGAATATTCGAACGTGAGCGAGTCGCTGCTCGATGCGCCGTTACGCCATTGCTCGCCAGTGTAGCCGATCGCGAGGCTTTCGACCGCGGTTGCCTGCGTGTTGGTGAAGAACGCGCCGTAGAACGCCTGGCCGAGATTGCCGCTGCGGATCGAACCGAGTGCGCGATCGCTGCTGCCGGCCGCGCCGAAGCTATAGATGCCGCCGCCATTGTCCGACCCGTTGCCGGCGACATAGGTGCTGTTGGCCTGCGTGCCGCTGCCCTCGAACGCCTGGAAACCAGCGGGAAGGAGCGCGCTCGTGCCGGACTTCGCCAGCGTATCGAAATCCTGGCTATAGACGGCTGAGCCGAGGGCGATCGGGGTAACTGTCACCGGATAGAGCGCAGCATTCGCCGCGACCGGGGATGTCAAAAGCGCGAGCGAAATCGCCGCGCCGCGCGCGTTTTTGAAAGCAGCCATTTATAAGATCCCTTGTTCGCCGGAGGGGCCTGGATGCCCGCAACCAGCTTCCTCTGCCTCAGCTCGATGCCAGTTTTATGACTTCATCAACCATAATGTGCGGTTTGGAAGGATTCAGGCGGAGGGTCGACGCCGTCGACGACTACGTGTTCAGGCGCGTTCCGCGACCGCATTAGCGGCAAACGCGGGCGCATAGACCATGCCAGCTTCGAACGCCCGGGCGAGGGTATTGATCGTCGCGCGCACCATGTCTTCGACGGGAGCGCCCGCGTTGACGAGCAGGGCAACGAACGCGGGGTTGACGTATGTCGTCACCGCGTCGCGCACCACACCTGCGGCGGTCGCCACGTCGTCGACCTTCCATTCGCCGCGTTCGATGCCCTGCGCGATGAGCTTGCCGATCAGCGCCGTCATTCGCTCGGCATAGCCGGCGATGATATCGGGGCGTTCGACGACGATGCGCCGGTAGAGATCGTGGATCTCGCGGTCGCCGGCGAAGCGCTCGAGCTTGCGCCGGTACAAGTCCAATATCATCGCCATGAGGCGTTCCGTGGCACTCCCCTCGGCATCGAGATGGGCGGCCGCCAGTTCCTCCTCGTCGCGCATCACGGTTATGACGAGCGCATCGAACACGTCGGCCTTCGAGCGGAAATGCCGGTAAATCGTGGTGTGGGACGTGCCGAGGGCGCGCGCGATATCGACCACATTTGTCTTGGCTTCGCCGAAGCGGCGCACCTGCAAGCGGGCTGCATCGATGATCGCGGTGGCTGACACGGCTTCGTCACGATCTGGGTTTTCCATCAGGACGGCCTAGCAGTTACCTTACAAAAAGCGAGGGAAAACATAATACGGAATATGTTCGTTGTAATTTGAGAGAACGGCTTTATGTTGGGTTTTGCAACCAAGCGAGGCCAACATGACCGACATTCTCAAGCAAGCCGCTGCCCGCCGCATCGCCTTTGTTACGGGAGGTTCCGGGTTTGTCGGGGGGCACCTCATCGGCGCGCTGCTCGACAAAGGTTGGGATGTGCGCGCTCTAGCCCGCAGCCGCGATGCAACGGCAGCGGTCGAGAAGCTCGGCGCAACGGCAATGACAGGCGAGCTCGACGATCGCGCAGCCCTTGAGCGGGCAATGCAGGGTACCGAAGTCGTTTTTCACGTCGCTGCGCACTTCAAGCTGTGGGGCCCGCGCGCGCTGTTCGACAAGGTGAATGTCGCGGGCATGCGCGCGCTTGTCGATGCGGCTGCGGGGGCATCGTCGGTCCGCCGGGTCGTGGCGGTCAGCGCCGCCGCCGTCGTCATGGGTGATCCCGAGCCGATGATCGGGGTCGTCGAAAGTGCACCGCGCCAGAACCGATCGTTCACGCCGTACGGGTCGTCCAAGGCGGCAGGTGAAGCCTTCCTGCTTGCGGCGAACGGCAAGCGTCCCGGGTTCGAGACCATCGCGATCCGGCCGCCGATGATCTGGGGCAAAGGTATGCCGACGCTCGATCACATGGTCGAGACCGTCCGCGCCGGTCGTTGGCAATGGCCGAGTGGTGGCGATCAGGCGATGTCTGCGCTCCACGTCGACAATCTCGTCGATGCGCTCATCCTCGCCGCCGATCGCGGCAAGGGCGGCGAAACCTATTTCGTCGCCGATGCTGAGGACGGGACGCTGAAAAGCGTGATCGGCGGCTTGCTCGCCACGCGCGGGGTCGATGGCGGCACCAAGTCGATCGGGTTTGGAACCGCCTGGACGACGGCGGGGATCATGGGTGCGGTCTGGCGGATCTTCCGCCTCAAGGGCGAGCCCCCCATTACGCGCCAGATGCTGCGGCTCATCGGCCAGCCGTTTACCGTGCGCATCGACAAGGCCCGGCGTGACCTCGGCTACGTGCCCCGGGTAAGCTGGAAACAGGGGATCGACGAGATGTCCGGGCGTGCAGCCGCCCTGCCGGTTCTCCTGCGTGCCGCATGATGCCTGGCCGAGGGTCCGCGCCTCCCGGACATAAGTGAACTCGCCGGCCCCGTCCCACGCGCGCCCGTCGGGAAAGCGAAGCTCGATCCCGGCGAGGTCGGCTTCGTTCGCCAGCAGCATGTTGACGCCCATCAATAACCTCTGTCCATCAATGGATATCCCTGTCCTACACCCTGCGAACGCGCCTAGTCTCAGCGGTCGCCACCGGGCGGCGCGGCGTGCTCTTTCTCATTGCTGGCTCGAGTTCGCTTTAGACGGGAAAGTAGCGCGTCAAACCACCGACGTTTGTGTGAACTTATTTTGAACTTAGGACGTCGAGTGTCCCGGACCGCCGCCGCTTCGACGCTCGGCCGCTGCCAAAAGAGCCGGTGGTCGGCAAGCGTCAGATACGGCCAGCGGGCAGCGTCTAGCACGCTTAAACCGTCACTCTGTCAACTTAACGCTCAGTCGCCGCCGAGGATGCTTCCCAACAATCCGCCGACCGCGCCCGCGCCGAGCATGCCGCCCGCGCCGCTGCCGCTGCTCCGCCCGCCGCCTTCGCCCGACGGCAAATAGCGGGCGATCTCCTCGGCGAGGTTGATGATCGGCATCGACTGGAGCCAGATCTTGCCGGGGCCGGTCAGCGTCGCGAGGAACAGGCCCTCGCCGCCGAACAGGATGTTGCGGAAGCCGCGCATCATCTTGATGTCGATGTCGATCGTCGGCTCCTGCATCCCGATATGCCCGGCGTGGACGTGGAGGCGTTCGCCGGGGAGGAGGGTCTTCTCGACGACCTCGCCCGACAGGTCGATGAACACCGTGCCGGGGCCGGTGACGCGCTGCATGACGAAGCCCTCGCCGGCGAAGAAGCCCGCGCCGAGGCGCTGCTGGAAGGCGATGTCGAGCGTCACCGACATCTCGGCGCACAGGAACGTCTCCTTGCGGCAGATCAGCGACTGGCCGAGGCCGAGCTTGACGGGGACGATCTGCCCGGGGAAGCGCGGGGCGAAGGCGACATGGCCGCTGGTCTCGGCGATGAATTCGGTGATGAACAGCCCGCCGCCGCTGACCGCCCGCCTTAAGCCCGCGAACAGGCCGCCGCCGGTGTGGGTGTCCATGCGGATGCCATCCGACATCCACGCCATCGTCGCGGTCTGGCTGTAGAGATGCTCGCCGGGGTTGAGGTCGATCGACACGGTCTGCATCGTCGTGCCGCTGATCTCGTAACGCATCGCCGTTCTCCTGCTCGCGGGGACGATGATACGGCGTCGGCGAGGGACGATCCAGCGGGTTCGCTAGGTCAGGCGGGGTGCCGGTTGGACGGTCTGGGTCTCGACGGCGCTCGGCAGCCGGATTGCCGGATTGAGCCGGGCGATGCTGCACAGCCCGGCGATCATCGCGAGACCCGCAGCGACGAGCGCCGGGACCGAACCCCCGCCGATGCCCACCGCAAGCAGCGCCGCGACGAGGGTCGCTCCGGTCGTCTGCCCGCACAGGCGCAGCGTCGAGACGAGGCCGCCGGCCGACGCCGCGCGCTCCCGCGGCGACGAGCCCACAATCAGCCGGGCGTTCGGCGACATGAACAGGCCGAACCCCGCCCCACACAGCGAGAGCCGCCACGCGATGTCGAAATAGACCGGGTGGGCGGGCAGCATCGCGACAGTCAGCAGCCCGGCAATCGCGATCGCCATGCCGATGCCGCCGAGCAGCCCGGCGGGGTACTTGTCCGATAGCGTGCCGGCGAGCGGCGCGACGAACAGCGTCGTCAGCGGCCACGGCGCAATCATCGCCCCGACCTGCTGCGGGGTGAAGCCGTAGCTATGCTCGAGCCGGAAGGGCAGCGAGATGAGGATGGTCATCGACGCGACGAAGACGACGAACCCGCCGAGCGCCGACAGCGCCACCACCGGCCGCGCGAGCAGGTCGACGGGGAACACCGGGCGCAGTTGCCGCCGCTGATTGCGGACAAGGACGACGGCGAAGATGACCCCGATGCCGGTGATTGCCGCCGATACGACCGGCGAGCCGCCATGGACCGCGCTCTCGAGCCCGCCGATGATCAACCCGAAGGTCGCCGCCGACAGCAGCGCGCCGGTGAAGTCGAACGGTTCGGCGCGCGGCTTGGGGTTGGGCAGAAAGCGTCCGAGGGCGAGCGAGAATATTGCCAGCGGCGCAGCGGCGGTGAACAGCCACGGCCAGTTCGCGACACCGAGGATCAGGCCTCCGGCGGTCGGGGCCAGCGCCGCCGCCGCCGAGACGACGACGCTGTTGAGGCCGAGTCCGCGACCGAGATGCTCGGGGGCATACAGGGTCCGCAGCATCGCCGAGGTGACGCTGAGCGCCGCGCCCGCGCCGAGCGCCTGGAGCATCCGGACGATGAGCAGGAATGGCAGGCTGTGGGCGAAGAAGGCGAGCAGGCTGGCGCAGGCGAACAGGACCTGTCCGCCCTGGTACAACCGACGCAGGCCGATCCGCTCGCCGACCGCCGACAAAGGGAGGAGGGCCATGACGAGGACCAGCTGGTACACCGTGACGATCAGCACCGCCGCCGACGCATCGGTGCCAAGGTCATGTGCGATCGTCGGCAGCGCGACGTTGGCGATCCCGCCGTCGATGACGACCAGCGCCGTACCGAAGGATAGCCCGGCGATGCCGGCGATGGAGCGGATGTTCGACACGCGGTCCTTAGGCACCGGGGAAACGATGGTTTCCCGGTGCGGCGTTGGTGGAGCAGAGGGGGATCGAACCCCTGACCTCAGCAGTGCGATTGCTGCGCTCTCCCATCTGAGCTACTGCCCCACACGACGGAAGGCGGTCCGTATAGGGGCGCTAGCCGACGCTTGCAACGACCGTTTTGCCGTGGCGCTGCGTGCCCCGGTTTATCACCGTATCGCCGGGCTGCAGGTCGGTGATCGCGATGTCCGGCTGCGTCGCCAGCGCGGTGTAAAGCGGGGCGAAATCGGTATCGAGCGTTGTCCGCAGCAGCTGCTCGAAGCTGTCGATGACGACGTAGAGCGCCTGATAATCGTCGATCTTGTACGGCGTCCGCATCACCCGCCCGAGGTCGAAGCCGATCCGGTGCGGCGACGCGTCATCGAGCGCGAAGACGCTCTCTCCGTGGCTCGAGACGATGCCCGCGCCGTACAGCTTGAGGTCGCCGTCGTGGCGGACGAGGCCGAACTCGACGGTGTACCAGTAGAGCCGCGACAGCCGGGTCAGTGCATCGAACTTTAGGCTGCGCAGGCCGCCCTGGCCGTAGGCCTGCATATAGTCGGCAAAGACCGGGTCGCTGAGCAGGGGGACGTGGCCGAAAACGTCGTGGAAGACGTCGGGGGCTTCGAGATAGTCGATCTGGCTCGCTGAGCGGATGAAGTTGCCCGCAACGAAGCGACGCTCGGCGAGATGCTGGTAGAAGACCGCGTCGGGGACGAGACCCGGGACCGCGACGACGCGCCAGCCGGTGACGGCCTCGAGCCGGTCGCTCATTTCCTCGAAGTCGGGGATGCCGGGCTTCGACAGATCGAGCGTCGCGAGTCCGTCGAGGAATGCGGGGTGCGCCCGGTCGGCGAGCTGCTCGGTCTGGCGGGCGTACAACCGGTCCCAGAGCGCGTGATCGGCCGGGGTATAATCGGCCCATCGCTGGTCGATCGTCCAGTCGGCGGCGGCATGCTCGGGCGGTGCGGCGGTAATCACCGGGCAATGATAGCAGCTTGTCCTGAAACAGGAAACGGATGCCCCGCGAGGATTCGAACCTCGATTAACAGAGTCAGAGTCTGTGGTCTTACCTTTAGACGACAGGGCAATGCCGTGGCGCGCCGTTTAAGGCACGCGCCGCCGGGGTGTCAACGCGAAGTCTTGGCGGGCGGGGTGTCAAGGCGGAGTCGCTGTGCTAAGTTGCCTGCAAGTTCGGTGCGGGACGTCTGGTTTTGCCGCCGCGAAGGTTGTTTTTAGCCGTGGACATGTCCGTTATCGCCGACCCCGGCGTCTCCTCCCGCCGTATCGCGCCGAGCAGTCGGGGAGCGCGGCGCACGTATGGCGCGCTCGACCTCGGCACCAATAATTGCCGCCTGCTGATCGCCCGGCCCGGTGGCAGCCCCGACGGGATCACGATCGTCGATGCCTTTTCGCGCGTCGTCCGCCTCGGCGAAGGCTTGATGCATACCGGCCGTCTGTCCGATGCGGCGATGGACCGAGGCGTCGCGGCGCTCGGCATCTGCGCCGACAAGCTTGCCCGTCGCGGGGTGACGCTGACCCGCAACGTCGCGACCGAGGCGTGCCGCCGGGCGTCGAACGGGACCGAATTCGTCGCTCGGGTCTTCGAGGTCACCGGCATCGCGCTCGACGTCATCTCGCCGGCGGAGGAGGCGCGGCTCGCGGTCCTCGGCTGCGCGTCGTTGATCGATCCCGCGGGCCCGCCGGCGCTGGTCTTCGACATCGGCGGCGGCTCGACCGAGCTGATCCTCGTCGATCCGACCACGTCCGCGATCCTTGCATGGACGAGCGTGCCGTGGGGCGTCGTCAGTCTCGCCGAGACCGAACTGTTCGACTGTCCGCCCGACGATCGCGCCGCGGCTTACGATCGGCTGAAGAGGCGGGTCGACGATCATCTCGGCGGGTTCCTGCAGCGCGTGACGGGGATGGCGCCGGGATTGCTGCAGCTCCTCGGCACTTCGGGGACGATCACGACCCTCGCCAGCATCGCCATCGGCCTGTCGAGCTATGACCGGCGCAAGGTCGATGGCTGCACCGTCACCGCGATCTCGATGCGCGCGATTTCGGCGATGCTCGCCGCGCGCTCGCCCAGTGAACGCGCGGCGGTTCCCGGCATCGGCGCCGATCGCGCCGATCTCGTCGTCGCGGGATGCGCCATCCTCGAGGCGATCATGGACGCCTGGCCGAGCGAAACCCTCCGTGTCGCCGATCGCGGCATCCGCGAGGGCATCCTGCGAACGCTGATGGGCCGGGATAGCCGATGACGGTCGGGAGCAAGTCGGGTGGCGTGAAATCGGGTGGCGGTTCTGGGCGTAGCCAGGGCGGCAAGGTCCGCGTGCTGACCGCCAAGAAGCGCAAGAACTCGTCGAACCGCTGGCTCGAACGGCAGCTGAACGACCCGTATGTCAAGGCGGCGAAGGCGGCGGGGTTCCGCAGCCGGGCGGCGTTCAAGCTCGCCGAGCTCGACGACCGCTTTAACCTGCTCCAGCACGTCACGCGCGTCATAGACCTTGGCGCCGCGCCCGGCGGCTGGTGCCAGATCGTGCTGAAGGCGCGCCCCAAGGCGAAGATCGTCGCGATCGACCTGCTGCCGATCGAGCCGATCGCGGGGGTGACGATCTTCCAGCAGGACATCCTCGCCGACGACACCGAGGCGATGCTGCGCGAGGCGCTGGGCGGAGACGCCGACCTCGTCCTGTCCGACATGGCGGCGAACACCGTCGGTCACAAGATGACCGACCATATCCGAACGATGGCGCTGGTCGAGCACGCGCTCGCCTTCGCGGTCGACATGCTGCGCCCCGGCGGCGCGTTCGTCGCCAAGGTCCTCGCGGGCGGGGCCGATCCGGGGCTGGTCGGCGAGCTCAAGCGGCACTTCGCGGCGGTCAAGCACGCCAAGCCCCCGGCGAGCCGCGCGGGGTCGTCCGAATGGTACGTCGTTGCGCAAGGATTCAAGGGGCGGGTGGCGTTGTGCGATGCCGACGCCGGTGTCATGAACGACGACATTAACAAAGAAGACGTGCCGAGGAGCATCGAGTGAAGTCGATTCCAGCCCTTATCGCCATGCTGCTCGCCACGTCGGCGGTCGCGCTCCCGGTGTCGGGGATCAGCAACGCCAGCCTCAAGCGCGATACGGCGACGCTCGCTTCGGACGCGTTCGAGGGGCGGCGGCCGGGTACTCCCGGTGGCGACAAGGCGGTCGCATATATCACGCAGCGGATGCAGGCGATCGGGCTGACGCCCGGCAATCATGGGCAGTGGACGCAGGATGTGCCGCTGGTGACGATCACGACCGCGCCGACGCCGTTGACGATGACCTATTGCGCCAACGGCACATGGGAGTGCCGGGCTAGCAAGCGGACGGACCTGAGCTACGGCACCGATGTGGTCCTGTGGACCAAGCGGCAGGTCGCAACGCAGATGCTCAACGCACCCGTCGTCTTCGTCGGCTACGGCATCACCGCGCCTGAGAAGGGCTGGGACGACTACGCCGGGCTCGACGTCCGCGGCAAGACGGTCGTTTTCCTCGTCAACGACCCCGACTGGCAGACGAAGGCGGCGGGCAGGGACGCCGGGCCGTTCGAAGGCCGGGCGATGACATATTATGGTCGCTACACCTACAAGTTCGAAGAGGCGGCGCGCCACGGGGCGGCCGCCGCCTTCGTCATCCACGATACCGAGCCGGCGGGCTACGGCTGGAACGTCATCACCACCAGCTGGACGGGGCCGCAGATCGACCTCGACAGTGCCGACAAGGGCAAGGGCCGCGTCGGGGTCGAAGGCTGGATCACGCGCGCCGCGGCCGAGCGGATGTTGAACGCTGGCGGGCAGGATCTGGCGACGCTGACGAAGGCGGCGCAGACGAAGGGCTTCCACGCCGTTCCGCTGAACCTGAGCGTCTCGGCCACCCTGACCAGCACGATCGCGCGGTCGGCGTCGAAGAACGTCATCGGCGTCGTCCCCGGCACCAAATACCCCGAGGAAACGGTGTTCATCACCGCGCATTGGGATCACCTCGGGCGCTGCCCGGCGGACAAGACCGGCGACGATATCTGTAATGGCGCGGTCGACAACGCCAGCGGCGTCGCCGGGGTGCTCGCACTCGCCGAGGCGTTCGAGAAGGGGCCGAAGCCGGAGCGGACGGTCGCGTTCATGGCGGTCACCGGCGAGGAGTCGGGGCTGCTCGGGTCGCGCTATTACGCCGAGCATCCGATCTATCCGCTCGCGCTTACGGCAGGCGGGGTCAACATGGACGGGCTCGCGGTCGGCGGCCGGACCCACGACATCGTCCTCAGCGGCGGCGGCAAGTCCGACCTCGACACGATGGCGACCGCGGTGGCGAAGGCGCAGGGCCGCTACGTCGCGCCCGAGCCGAGTCCCGAAAAGGGCGGCTATTTCCGCTCCGACCACTTCAGCTTCGCCAAGCTCGGCGTGCCGATGTTCCGCGGTGCCAGCGGGGTCGACCTGATCGACGGCGGCAAGGCGGCGGGGCAGGCGGCGGCGGACGATTATACCGCGCACCGCTACCACCAGCCGTCGGATAATTACGACCCGACCTGGACGTGGGCGGGCGCGGTCGAGGACCTCGACCTGTATTATGCGGTCGGGCGGGAGCTTGCCGACGGCCACGACTGGCCGAACTGGTATCCGGGGAGCGAATTCCGCGCGATCCGCGACACCACCGCGAGCCTGCGCAAGTGACCGCCCGCCAGCCCGCGGAGTGGATGCCCCACGCCGCGACATGGACCGCGTGGCCGAGCGATCCGGCGCTGTGGCAGGACGACCTGCTACCGGCGCGCGCCGAGGTCGCGGCGATGATCTGGGCGATCGCCGAGCATGAACGGGTCGAGTTGCTCGTCGGCACCGAGGAGGCAGCGGCATCGGCGCATGAAGCGCTCCATGGCGCGAGCGTCCGTTTTCACCACCAGCCGTTCGGCGACATCTGGCTCCGCGACACCGCACCGCTGTTCATGGCGTCCGCCGCCGGTCCCGCCGCCGCCGGGTTCCGCTTCAACGGCTGGGGCGGCAAATATCTGCTCGAGGGCGACGACGCCGTTGGCGCTTTCGTCGCCCACGGCGCGGGCGTGCCGCTGGCCAAGCACGATTGGGTGCTCGAGGGCGGGGCGATCGAGGTCGACGGCACGGGGCGATGCGTGACCACCGAAGCCTGCCTACTCAACCCCAACCGCAATCCCGGGATGGACCGCTTCGAAGTCGAGGCGCACCTGCGCCGCGATCTCGGCCTCGACCGCGTCCTCTGGCTCGGCGACGGTCTGGCCAACGACCATACCGATGGGCATGTCGACAACCTCGCACGCTTCGTCGCGCCCGGGGTGCTCGCGCTGCCGGCCGCTGCGGGCAGCGACGATCCGAATGCCGAGGTTTATGACGACGCCCACGACCGTGCCACAGCGTTCGGCGTCGACGTCGTCCGCGTGCCGTCGCCGGGGCTCGTCGAGGTCGACGGGGTCGCGGTGCCGGCGAGCTACATGAACTGGTACGTCGCCAACGGCATCGTCGTCGTCCCGACCTATGGCGCCGCCAACGACGCGGCGGCGGTCGCTGCGATCGGCGGCTTCTTCCCCGGGCGCCGTGTCGTCGGCCTGCGCGCCAACGCGATCCTGACCGGCGGCGGGAGCTTTCATTGCATTACCCAGCAACAGCCAGCGTGATCGGCTACTGGCTGGTCAAGGCGGTGATATCGGGGGCGATCGTCGCGACCGTGTCCGAAGTCGCGCGCCGCTATCCGGCGGGAGGAGCGCTGATCGCGTCGCTGCCGCTGGTGTCGATCCTCGGCATGATCTGGCTTTGGCGTGACACCGGCGATCGGGCTCGGCTCGCGGCGCACGCGGGGGCGACCTTCTGGTATGTCCTGCCGTCGCTGCCGATGTTCCTGATCATCCCCGCTTTGCTCCGCGGCGGCATGGCCTTCGCGCCCGCGCTCGGCATCGGTTGTCTTGTCACGATGCTGCTCTATCTCGGCATGGTCGCGGCCCTGTCGCGTTTCGGGATTGCCCTATGACCATCACCGCCGCCGCGCTCCAGCTCGCCTTCACCGACGACATGGACGCCGATATCGCCGCGACCGTCGCCGCTGTTCGCGACGCGGCGAGAAGGGGGGCGCAGGTCATCCTCCCGCCTGAACTATTCCAAGGCTATTACTTCTGCCGCCACGAACACGACCGCTTCTTCGCGCGTGCCTTCCCGACAGCGTCCCACCCCTCGGTGATCGCGATGCAGGCGGTGGCGAAGGACACCGGCACCTACATCCCGTGCTCGTTCTTCGAGGCCGACGGCCCGCATTATTACAACAGCCTCGCGATGATCGACCGCCGCGGCAATGTCATGGGCGTCTATCGCAAGAGCCACATCCCTGATGGCCCGGGGTATGAGGAGAAATTCTACTTCCGCCCCGGTAATACTGGCTTCAAGGTCTGGGACACCGACCATGGCCGGATCGGCGTCGGCATCTGCTGGGACCAGTGGTTTCCGGAAAGCGCGCGCGCGATGATGCTGATGGGGGCAGAGATTCTGTTCTACCCGACCGCGATCGGCTCCGAGCCCGCCGAGCCGAACCTCGACACGCGGCGGATGTGGATCCGCGCGATGATCGGCCACGCGGTGTCGAACGTCGTTCCCGTGGTCGCGGCCAACCGCACCGGCGTCGAGGAAGACCAGCGCTTCTACGGCAACAGCTTCATCGCCGACCAGCGCGGCGACATCGTCGACGAGCTGCCGACCGACGAGCAGGGCGCAGTCGTCGCGACGTTCGACCTCGCCGAAGTCCGCGCCAACCGCGCGAGCTTCGGATTCTTCCGCGACCGGCGGCCCGAGCTTTACGCGCGTCTGGCGCAGGACATCTGACCCGGATCGAGATCGTCTCGCTGGGTGATCGGCGCTGCAAAATGTACGGCGCGGCAGCGCGCAGGCCAGTCATTACGTGGACACTGTCGACGCCCTCGCCGCGTGACCAAATAGTATAAGCGTGATCGAGGGATAACTGTTACGGAGCCATATTCGGTCGTTGCTTGCGGCGGACCTTGGGCCATGCGCTCCGACCCTTTGTCCCGGTCAAGTTCGAATCGGGGGGTGCCTACCGCGCTTTTCGCTCTGCCAAGGATCGGAACTCGCGATGGATGCCATTCACGTCGCCGACCCGCCGCCCGTCATGCCGTCGGATGCAGCTGCAGGCCTCTTCGCGATTGACGATGGTCGATCCCTTAAGGCAACCGCAGAATCGCTCGATCTTAACAACTGCGATCTCGAGCCGATCCATGTTCCCGGACGTATACAGCCCCACGGTTTTCTAGTCGTACTGACTCCGGACTGGGTGGTCAGCAAAGTTTCGGCGAACATAGAGGCGTTTACTGGATGGCCGCCGGAAGCGTGGCTCGGCCAACCGCTCATCTCTAACGTCGATCCGGTTGCGGCGCATACGCTACGCAATCTCGCGGTCACGTTGTTTGGCCCCGATGCGGTCCAGCGAACATTTGCCATCGTGCTGATCGCGGGCCAGCCGCCGTTCGACGTCGCACTGCACCGCGCAGGTGACGCGCTCGTCATCGAAGCCGAACCCGCCGTCGCCGACGAGCGCGAAGCCGCGGCACTGATCCGGGCGATGGTCGCGCGGCTCAAGCACAGCATTGGGCTGCCCGCTTTCTATCGAGATGCAACGCGCCACGTGCAGGCGCTGACCGGCTTCGGCCGCGTCATGATTTATCGCCTCGGTGCCCAAGGGCATGGGGAAGTGGTCGCCGAGGCCCTGCGGGGATATCAGAATAGTTACATGGGATTGCACTATCCGGCATCGGATATACCGGTGCAGGCGCGCGCGCTGTACCTCCGCAACTCGTTTCGGATCATCGCCGATGTTGCGGCCGAACCGGTCCCGCTTGTCGCCCTGTCAGAGCGCGATGCCGTTCCGCCGCTCGACCAATCGCTGTCGGTGCTTCGCGCCGTTGCGCCGGTCCACATCGAATATCTGCGCAACATGGAAGTTGCTGCGTCGCTGTCGATCTCGATCATCGTGGATGGCAAGCTGTGGGGCCTATTCGCCTGCCACCACCCCGCGGCGAGACTGCCCAGCTTCGCGTACCGGACTGCGGCCGAGCTCTTCGGCGAGATGTTCTCGATGCAACTCGAGGGCAGGCTTCGCCGTGAAGCCGACATGCATGATCAACGCGCCCGGGCGCTCGCGGCGCTGCTGGTCGCCGAAGTGGCGCACGACCAGAGCGTCTTGCAAGATGCACGACGGCTCGCCGAATTGATCTTCGACACGATCCCGGGTGACGGCATGGCGATTTGCATCGACGGAGCAGTCTGGCCGACCGGCAAGACGCCCAGCACCGACGCGTGCAAAGTGGTGGCGTCGATGCTGGCCGAACAATCCTTACACAAGATCTTCGCCACCGATTGCGCGGCATCGCTGATGACGCCTGGTTCGTTGGACGGCGCCGCCGGGTTTATCGCGATCCCACTCATGCGTGGTCCGCAAGATTTCATCCTGCTGTTCCGATCGGAACTCACGCAGATCCGGAACTGGGCCGGTGATCCCGATAAACAGGCGACCGAGCACAACGGAAAGATCAGCCCGCGCCAAAGCTTCGAGGCCTGGGCCGAACTGGTTCACGGCAAATGCGAACCATTCACGGCGTCCGAGCAAGAAGCGGCGGAAACGATCAGAGCGGCGCTGGGAGAGTCCCGGTTTCACTCGAGCGATGTCGTGCCGGAAGCGCCGGTCCGCGGGCAGGACATGCTCATCGCCGAGCTTAATCACCGTGTCCGCAATATTCTTGCGCTGATCCAAGGTTTGATTTCGCAGACGCGCGGCGGCGCCGAAACCGTCGAGGCATTCGTCACTACGCTCGACTACCGTGTCCAGTCGCTGGCGCGAGCGCACGACCAGATCACCAGCGACCGCTGGGGGCCGGCCAATCTGAAGGACCTAGTTGCAACCGAAGCGGCGGCGTATCTGGACAATCGGCGTGATAGGGTCAGTATCGACGGGGCAAATATCCTCGTCTACCCGGCAGCATTCACGACGCTTGCCCTCGTCTTCCACGAACTGATGACCAACGCCGCCAAATATGGGGCGTTGTCGTCGACCGGCGTTGTCGCGATCGATTGGCGATCCGATGACGATGGCGATCTGCTGGTCGACTGGGTCGAGCGGGGAGGGCCGCCGGTCGCCACGCCGACGCGCCGGGGATTCGGATCGACGATCATCGAGCGCGCCATCCCGTACGACCTAGGCGGCACGGCAGCGGTCGAATACGGCGCATCAGGCTTTTCAGCCTGCTTCAAAATACCCGCGCGGCATCTTGCGGGGGTGTCGACGACGGTATCGCCAGCGCAGACAGTGGCGCTCGTTGCGGATCGATCGTCACTGCTGGCGGGGCTGAACGTGCTGCTTGTCGAAGACAATATCATCATCGCGATGGATTGTGCCGAGATGCTCCAGTCGCTCGGAGCGGCGCATGTGACGATGGCCGCGTCGGTGACCGAAGCCCTCGACGCGCTCGACGCCCAAGTGTTTCAGTTCGCCTTGCTCGACTTTAACCTCGGTGTGGAGACGAGCCTCGGCGTCGCCGATGTCCTGTTACTTCGGGGGATTCCGTTCGCGTTTGCCACCGGTTATGACGGTGACCTGCAGGACCGTGGGCATGCCAATGCACCTGTGATCGGCAAACCTTATGGCACTGCGCAACTGGTCCCGCTGCTGCGGAGGCTCGGCTTCGGCAGTCCTGGATGAGCCCGTCTTGACCAGCCCCGACCGGCGCTCGCGCCTGCGATCGGCTACCGTTCACGCGCACCGCAGGCTCGATGCGATCGTCGATCACGCAGGCTTCTTCGATGACCGTCGATCGTACGCCGCCTATCTCTACGCGACGTTGGAGGCGCGCGAACCGCTCGAACGCGCGCTGACCGAAAGTGGTGCAACGACATTTTTCGAGATGTGGCCCGACCGACTCATTGCCCCGGCGCTGCGTGCCGATATCGCCGATGTCCGCGGCGCAGATCCTCGATCCGCCCCGGATGCCGCAGGCCCGCTGATGTCGGCGGCGCAGACGATCGGCAGTCTCTACGTCCTCGAGGGATCGGCACTCGGCGGGCGGCAGCTTGCTCTGCGCGCGCATGCGCTGGGCATGAGCCCCGCGTTTGGCGCCCGGCACTTTGCACGGCAGACGGCGATCCCGAAAAGCTGGTCGGCCTTCCTGCGGGTGCTCGAGGCGCTGCCGCTCGACGCACGAGCGGAAGACGAGTGTATTGCGGCGGCGCTCGCGGCCTTCGCCAGTTTCGAACGCGCCTATGCCGCCGTCGCTATGCCGCCGCTTCGAGCGCTTCGCTCGCCGCCATCCACTTCGCCTCAGCTTCCGCCAGCGCTTTCTCCACCGTCGCCCGCGTCTTGAGGAGTGCGGGGACGCCGGCCAGCCGGTCTGCCCCGGTCGCTTTCGTCGGGTCGCCAAGCGCAGTGTCGAGCTGTGCCAGCCGCGCGGTCAGCCGGGTGATGTCAGCCTCCGCCTCGCGTGCGGTCCGGCGCATGACGACCGACTTTGCCCGGTCGCCCGCCGACTCCTGCCTTGCCGCCTTTTTCTCTGACTTAGCGGGGGCAGGGCGCTTCTCGGGGCGGGCGTCGCCGCGGCCGAGGACGCGATCGGTATAGTCGTCGAGCGAGCCCGAGAACTCGGTCGCGTGGCCGTCCTCGACGAGCACCAGCCGGTCGGCGGTCGCTTCGAGCATGTGTCGATCGTGGCTGACAACGACGACCGCGCCGCCGTAATCGGCGAGCGCCTGGACCAGCGCCTCGCGCGCATCGACGTCAAGGTGGTTGGTCGGCTCGTCGAGGATGAGCAGGTGCGGGGCATCGCGGGTAATCAGCGCCAGCGCGAGCCGCGCCTTTTCGCCACCCGACATCTTGCCGACCTTCTGTTCGGCCATCAGCCCCGAGAAGCCGAAGCGCCCCAGCTGGCCGCGCACCGCCGCCGGTTTCGCCCCGGGCATCAGCCGTCCCATGTGGGCAAGCGGGGTGTCGTCGCTGTCGAGTTCCTCGACCTGATACTGAGTAAAATAGCCGACCTTGAGTTTGGTCGACATGCCGATATGCCCCTCCATCGCGGGAAGCTGTCCCGCGAGTAGCCGCGCGAGCGTCGTCTTGCCGTTGCCGTTGCGCCCGAGCAGCGCCAGCCGGTCGTCGGGGTCGAGGCGCAGGTCGACCTGCTCAAGGATCGGCGTGCCATCGTATCCGACAGCAGCGTGATCGAGCTGAACCAGAGGTGGCTTGAGCACGGCGGGCGAGGGGAAGTCGAATACCAGGCTCGGGTCGTTCGCGGCCTCGGCGATCGGCTGCATTTTCGCCAGTGCCTTCATCCGCGACTGCGCCTGCTTCGCGGTCGAGGCGCGGGCCGAGTTACGCGCGATATAGTCGGTCAGCTTGGCACGCTGGGTCGCCTGTGCCTCGCGCGCCGAGGCCAACTGGGCGAGCCGCTCGTTGCGCTGGCGCTCGAAGTCGTCGTAGCCGCCGGCATACAGCGTCGTCGTCCCGCCTTCGAGGTGGAGGATATAGTCGACGACGTTGTTGAGCAGGTCGCGTTCGTGGCTGATGACGACCATCGTCGCGCGGTAGCTCTTGAGGAAGCTTTCGAGCCACAGCGTCGCCTCGAGGTCGAGGTGGTTCGATGGCTCGTCGAGCAGCAAAAGGTCGGGCTGCGAGAACAGCAGGGCGGCGAGGGCAACGCGCATCCGCCAGCCGCCCGAATAGCTGTCGAGCGGACGGTGCTGCGCGGCCTCGTCGAAGCCCAGTCCGACAAGGATGCGGCTGGCGCGGGCCGGGGCGGTGTGGGCGTCGATCGCGTTGAGGCGCTCGTGGATCTCGCCGATACGGTGGGCGTCGGGGTGACCCTCCTCCTCGGCGAGCAGCGCGGCGCGCTCGACGTCGGCGGCGAGGACGGTCTCAAACGGCGTCGCGGCACCGGCGGGAGCCTCCTGCGCGACATAGCCGATGCGAGCACCGCGCGGCATGTCGATGCCGCCTTCGTCGGGCTCGTTGACCTTGGCGATCAGCTTCATCAGCGTCGACTTGCCCGCGCCGTTGCGCCCGATCAGGCCGACGCGCGCACGGGGGGGAATCGCGGCGGAGGCGCGGTCGAGGATGACGCGCCCGCCAAGGCGCACCGTCACGGCGTTGATCGTCAGCATGCGGCGGCGTGTATCACGTCATGCTGCACTGCGGAAGGGATGCCGGGGGATGCACGCGATGGCTTTGGGCCGATCGCGCTACCCGACCGCCTTGAGCGGCACGCGCTTTGCGACACCGGTCGAGATGAAGCGGTTACCGAAAATGCGTGCCGAGCCGCGATCCTGGCGCTTGGCATCGTAGAGTGCGGCGTCGGCGCGCGCGATCAGGTCGGAGCTGCCGTCGCTATCGTCGGTCCACCATGCGATGCCGATGCTCGCCGACACTTCGAGCTTACGACCGTCGCGGCGGATGGGGCGGCGGAGGCTGACGAGCAGCGCCGCAACGAGCGCGTCGAGTTGCGTGGAGGCGGTGACGCCGCCGACGATCATCGCGAATTCGTCGCCGCCGATGCGCGCCGCGAAGCAGTCCGTCCGGCAATGCCGTCGAAGCTCACCCGCCACGTCGCGCAGCACGGTATCGCCGGTCGGGTGGCCGAAGGCGTCGTTGACCGCCTTGAATCCGTCGAGATCGATCAGCAGCAACCCGAGCGCTGCGCCGCTCAAGCGGCTCGCGGTGATGCTTTCGGAGAGGTGGCGCTCGAATGCGCCGCGGTTGGCCAGCCCGGTTAGATCGTCGGTCGCGGCGGCGAGGCGCAAGCCCTGCTGGATCGCATAATGGTCGGAAATGTCCTGGAACACCCCGATCACCGCGACTGGGACGCCGTCGAGCAGCTCGATCTCACCCATCGCGCGAACTCGCCGCCGGTCGCCGCGGGCGGTAATAAGGTCGGTCTCGCACAGGAATGGCTCGCCGGTGGAGATCGTCCGGGCAACGGCGTCCGAAACCGTCGCCCGGCTCTCGGGCGGGTAGAATCCGAGCGCGATGTCGAGTCCCGGGTGCGGGCCGACCTCAAGGCCATGAATCGCAAAGACATGATCGGACCACTCACAAATATTGTCCTCGATCGTCAGTCGCCATGTGCCGATCCCAGCCATCCGCTCGGCCTGGCGGAACCGGTGCTGGACGCGTTCGAGGCGCCGGTCGGGGGTGACGGTCGGTGGCACCAGCGTTGTGATCGGGAAGCGTTGCACCATGATATTTCACCCATAGCGCCAATACTTTAATGTTTAGCCATAAGACGTACGGGAATTCGCACATTGCAGACGTCGACCCCGCCGGCGGGGCGGAGGAAAAACGGCTCGCGGCGATTGGCGCGCGCAGCAATCAGCGCCGCAAAACTCGGCGTATCGGTCCGCATCACCTCGTACGACGGGCGCTGTCCCGGCGGAACATTGCTCGCGAGCCGCGCCCCGGTGATCGGCAACTTTTCCGCGTCGGTCTTGTAGAATCCGAGCGCCTCGGTCCCGCGCGGCAAGGCCGCGAACGGCGCGATGCCGTCGATTACGCGCCCAACCACCGCCATGTTGCGATCGAGATGCCGCGGCGCGTGCCCGATGACGGCGTAAAGCTCCGACCCGTCGCCGGTCGACGGCGGCAGGTCGCGGCCGGCGCCGACCATGCCGTAGCAATGCACCAGCCACGCCGCATCGGCGTCACGCGCGACCGGCCAGCCATCGCTGAAGCCGGCCTGCGGTGCGTAGGCGTCGGGAAACGGGAGCGGGGTGAACGGTACCTGCGCGCGAAGCCGCTCATATTCGGCGGGGAGGGTGGGAGCGGTCGCCGGAACGCCCGGCGCGTTGGCAGTGGCGACTGCGGTCTTGGCTGCGAATTGTACGACGTAATTGTCCTGGACACGGACGACGGCACCGCCGGTGAAGCCGCCGTCGCGGACCAGCTTGCGGATCGCCGCGACATGGGCGGGAGCAAAGCCTGGGGCGAGTTCGATCGTCAGCGTGCCCTTCGCGGTGTCGACAAGCATCAGGTTTTCAGGCGCGACCGGCCGCCAGGCGTCCGCCGGTGCGGACGATTCGACCTCGGCGATGGTTGGCGCGGCGGGGGCTGGCGGCGCGGCTGCGGCAACCGGAATGGCGAACATCGACAGCGCGAAAATAGTTGGAAGTTGACGAACCTGACGCCACGTCACGTTGAAACGCAGGCCTTGGTGAGCCGAATCGGTTCCTTTGTTCGATTTCCTGTATTCGGCTACGCGCATTCTCGCCTCCCGTCGTCCTCGTCGGCGCGGAGGCTAGACCTGCGCGCGCCATGTAGGACAGCGATTTATCGCCCGCGCCTAATCCGCCCAATCGCCTCGTCGAGTGCCGACAGGAAGCGCGAGCGGTCCGCAGCGGCGAAGGGGGCCGGCCCGCTGCGCGACGTCTCGCCCGACCGTGAGCCTGCCCACGACATCGCCCGTGCATCCTCGGCGAGCGCGCGCGCCGCGACCGCCGTGCCGACATTGGTGGCGGTGAACGGGCGGCCGTTGTGGCCGAGCACGGTCGCTCCTGCCTTGACCGCGCGGTCGGCGAGCAGGATGTCGCCGGTGATGACGATCACCCCCGGTGCGGCACGCTCGGCGATCCAGTCGTCGGCAGCATCGAAGCCGTCACCAACGACGACCTGTTCGAACAACGGTTCGGCGGGCACCCGGAAATACGAATTGGCGACGACCTTGACGGGCACGCCGT
Organism: Polymorphobacter sp. PAMC 29334; assembly: GCF_019431245.1. Classification (NCBI taxonomy): domain Bacteria; kingdom Pseudomonadati; phylum Pseudomonadota; class Alphaproteobacteria; order Sphingomonadales; family Sphingosinicellaceae; genus Polymorphobacter; species Polymorphobacter sp. PAMC 29334. Next base: position 2,365,038 of record NZ_CP080243.1, read on the forward strand.
GGCGTCGGGCGACGCGGTAGATTTCGTCCTTCACCGGGCATGCGTCGGCATCGACAAGGATCATCGACGGTCTGTGTCGGAGCGGTGTGTCCTTATCGGTCATAGGTGTAACGATTATCCTTCCGTCTACGCAACATTCGGGTATGGCTCGCACATCAGGGGGGTTCTTATATGTTTAGGCTAATGATTTTTGCAGGGCTGGCTTTGGCCATCCCGTCGATTGCCTCGCCGGTCGAGGCGGGCACGGTGATCGTACCGGGGGAAAATGCGGCCCTCGAAAGCGAACACAACGCAAACTCGCCATTTGGAAACACGTCTTCATCGGGCTTCGTCACGCAGATCGCCTACGGCGCGTCGCAGCTTTCGAGCGTCGCCATCGGCACGATGATCACCGGCATCGGCTTTCGGATGTATTCGGAATACGAATCGAACGATCAGGATCTCAATTACACGTCGTTCGATATTCAGGTTGGCACGTCGTCGAACACGATCGCAGGATTGAGCCGGACCTTCGACAATAACCTCGGCGGCGACACGATCACGGCGCGGTCGGGCGCGCTGAGCATCGCCGCGGGCACATTCATTGGCGACCAGACATACAACCCGTTCTATACGATCAGCTTCACCACACCGTACGCCTACCAGGGCGGTGACCTGCTGATCACGATCCGCGACACGCTTGCCGACGACACCGTCGGAGCCTTTGTCCCGCTCGACGCGGTCTCGCACAGTGCGACGCTCGGCTCGGTTGGAACCACTGGCTCGGCGACTGCGATCAAGGGGTTTGCGAACTTCTTCTACATTCCCGTAACGCAGCTGACCTTCGCGTCGACTGCGGTACCCGAGCCGGCGAGCTGGCTTTTGATGATCGTAGGCTTCGGCTTGATCGGCAGCGCCCTGCGGCGGCGCAGCGTTCACGCTGCCCGTATCGGCTGATCTCAGCGCCGCCGAAGCGACGGCCGATGAGCGATATCACGGCGTCGCCCGGCGGACGAAATGGTCGTGCCGCCACGTCCAGCTGACGCGGTGGAGCGGAGCCGACGGCGGGTCGCGGTCGCCGCGCTCGGTGGTGCCGACGACCGTCGTGCCATCGGTCGCGGTGGTGAATGCCGGGGCGCCGCGTGACGCCGCCTCCAGGACTTTGCGCACTCCGCGCGCGTTGATCGCGTAAGCGCGGACGCGGTATACCGAGCCGCCGCCCCACGTCGTGAAGACGAGATTGTCGCCGTCCCACAGGCGGAACAGCCCGAGCGGGACGTCGTCGACCGCTTCGGTGAAATGGACGGCAGAGCGGCACGCGGCAATGCAATCGATGTGCAGCGCCCCTGACGTCGTCGCACCGCCGCGTTCGACCGCTACGGCATAGCTGGCGCTGCCGATGTCGACATCGAGGCGCGCGGCGGGCGGGGCGGCGGCTACCGCAACGGCGGCGGCAGCGAGCAAGGCAATCAAAATTTGCCGATCGTCGCCGCGAGTTCGGCCATCGGGTCGCCGCCCTTGGACAGCGCGGTGAGGCGGCTGTTGGCGGCGACGATCGACGTCGCATAACCGGGGCCGGTGCCGTAGCCGTCGAGGCCCTTGGCAACGTCGCCGCCGGCGCGGTCGATGCGCAGCTTGAGGTAGCGGGTAGCCAGCTTGATATTCGCCGCCGCCGACGTCATCGCCGTGAAATCGCTCTTGGTCTTGTCGACCCGGTCGACCTCGGTGACGGCGGTGCGCGTGATTTGCATCAACCCGGTCGCGCTCGATCCCGCGACCTTGCTTTTCTCAAGCGGGTCGAACCGCGATTCCTTGTAGATCACGGCGATGATCAGCGTGTCGGGCTGCCCCGAGACATTGTTGGCGCTGACCAGTGCCGCGATCTCGTCGTACGACAGACGATGGCTTAGCGGCACGCTGTGCTTGCGGTGCGGGGGAGCATGCGGCGACGCCAAAGTTGCCGGCCGGTGGCCAGGCGGCGTCGACGGTGCAGCGGGCCGATGCAGGCGATGATGCGTCTCGCTCATGCCGCCAGTCTAACGTGGCAGCAGTGGCCGCGCCAGCCGCCTGCTACCGCCGGGCATACCCCCGCTGCCCGCCGCCGCCGGCGGGCGGACCACGCCGCGGCGTGCGGTTCGGTTCGGGCGCGTCGCCGACCGGCTCGATAGCAACATCGGGGTCGCCGTCGTCGGTCTTCTTGAGCGACTGGACGAAGCGGGTCGCGGCGGCGCGCGGAATTTCGAAACGGGTCTCGCGGTCGAAGATGCGGATCGCGCCGATCTCGCGCTTGGTCAGGTGCCCGCGGCGGCAGAGGTACGGCAGCAGCCAGCGCGGGTCGGCATTGTTGTTGCGTCCGGCGTTGATGCGGAACCAGACGGTGTCCTCGAAGCCGGGACGCGGACCATCGGGGACAGCGCGCGCGGCGGGGCCGGTGTCGGACAGGTCTTCGGGGGCGGGGAGGCGGGCGCGTTGCAGGCGGAGCAGTGCGGCGGCGATGTCGACCGCGGGCTTGGCGGCCATCAGCGCTTCGGCGGCTTCGCGCTCGTCACCGGCGTCGGCGACCTCGTCGAGCATCCGCTCCTGATCCTTGGCGTAGATCGCCTCGGCGGTCGGGGCGTCCATCCATTCGGCGCGGACGTTCGCGGCGCGGAGCAGGCTCTCGGCGCGGTGGCGCTTGGGGTAGGGGACGAGAACGACGCACACGCCCTTCTTGCCCGCGCGCCCGGTGCGGCCCGAGCGGTGCTGGAGGACTTCGGCGTCATGCGGCAGTTCGGCGTGGATGACGAGGCCGAGGTCGGGGAGGTCGATCCCGCGCGCGGCGACGTCAGTGGCGACGCAGACGCGGGCGCGGCGGTCGCGCAACGCCTGGAGCGCATGGGTGCGGTCGGCCTGGCTCAGCTCGCCCGACAGCGCGACCGCGGCGAACCCGCGTTCGACGAGGTTGGCGTGGAGGCGGCGCACGCCCTCGCGGGTGCTGGCGAAGACGAGGGCGGCACCGGCCTCGAAATATCGCAGCGTGTTGACGACGGCGACTTCGAGGTCGTTCGGCGCGACGCGGATCGCGCGATAGTCGATGTCGCTGTGCTGCTCGCGGTCGTTCGCGGTGGCGATACGGAAGGCGTTCTTCTGATAGCGCTTGGCGAGCGTCTGGATCGGCTTCGGCAGCGTCGCCGAGAACAACAGCGTACGGCGCTCGGCGGGGGTCGAGTCGAGGATCTCCTCGAGGTCCTCGCGGAAGCCGAGGTCGAGCATCTCGTCGGCCTCGTCGAGGACGACGACCTTGAGGCTGCCGGTCGCCATCGTGCCGCGCTCGAGATGGTCGCGCAGGCGGCCGGGGGTGCCGACGACGATATGCGAGCCCTGCTGGAGCGCGCGCGCCTCGCGACGGATTTCCATGCCGCCGACGCAGGTCACGACGATCGCGCCCGCATCCTTGTATAGCCAGTCGAGTTCGCGGGCGACCTGGAGCGCGAGTTCGCGGGTCGGGGCGATGACCAGCGCGAGCGGTTCGGCAGCGCGCGGCAAGCGTTCGGCGTCGCCGAGCAATGTCGGGGCCATCGCGAGGCCGTACGCGACGGTCTTGCCCGACCCGGTTTGCGCCGAGACGAGCAGGTCGCGCTCCTGCGCCTCGGGAACGAGGACGCCCGCCTGGACCGGAGTCGCCGTCGCGTAACCGCGCGCGGCGAGCGCCGTGCCGAGCGCGGCAGGGGTGGTCGAAAAGGGCATCGGCAGGGGCTTTCGCTGGCGGCGCGGCGACTATGCTCTGCGCGAGCGGTCAGCCCTTAGCGCAAGCCCGGCATTTTCGCAAACCGGGGGGTGCGCTCCTCAGTCGAGGCTGGCGAACTGGACCGTGTCATTCGATGCGGCGAGGGCGATCTGGGTCGCGGCGGTGTTGGCGGCAACCTCGGCCTGCGACACGAACATGACATTGTTGACCACCTGTCGCGGCGTCATTGGCACGTCGGAGACGATCTTTGTCGGGCTCTGCTGCCCGGGACGAACGAAATTTGACTCGTAATAATAGCCGCGCGTGGTGTGCGTCGAATAAATGCGCAGCGCCGCAGGGTTGCTGGTCGTGGCGCCGAGCGTCGCGGCCGCGATCCGGGCCTCGCGCTCGAACCCAGTGACGACGCTGCCGCGGCAGACCATTCCGGCATTTGCCGAGGCCGCAGCCGAGAATGCGACGAGTGCGATTGCAATTGAATTCAGGGAAATTGCCATACTGTCTACCACTCCAATCCAGCCTTGATTGGCTCAATCAGAGTATCGACTATGCAGCACGAGTAATAATACTTGACTAAGGATAATGGTTACGATTGAATAAGCACGAATTAATATGTACGTTACTGAACATGTGAAATATATTAGCAGAATGACGGAACAATATTATCACTAGCGTTTGTTTACCATGACTTCGCATTTTCGAACGCGATTGTCAGCAACTCGGCGCACGGACGCTCAACGGCGAGCTACAGTTCAGTCAGCGATTTAATGTGCATCCCGTGCGTCTTGGGCGGGCGAGGCGGCTACACTGAAAGTGCGCCGCGGTGGTCGGCGGCGCCACCCTGCGCCGGACCACATCGCCGATCTCACTAATTATCGGGTCATCAATGCGTCTCGGAAGTTGCCGGGCCAGAAATTAGCCCGGCAACTCATCGCCGGTTAAACCTGGTCGTCGGGCTCGAAATTCAGCGCGACACCGTTGATGCAGTGGCGCTGCCCGGTCGGACGCGGGCCATCGTCGAAAACATGGCCGAGGTGGCCGCCACAAGTCGCGCAATGGACCTCGGTCCGGACCATGCCGAGGCTGCGGTCGACCGTCGTTGCGACAGCCCCCGGGATCGGCGCAAAGAAACTCGGCCAGCCCGAGCGGCTGTCGTACTTGGTTTCCGACGGATAGACCGGCGTCCCGCACGCGGCGCAGTCGAACACGCCGGTGCGCTTCTCGTTGTTGAGCGGCGACGTCCCGGGGCGCTCGGTGCCGTGCTGGCGGAGGACGCGATACTGGTCGGCCGACAATTCGGCGCGCCAGTCCGCGTCAGTCTTGGCGGCGTCGGTCTTCGCCGCCGTGCCGCCATTCACGCCATGTTCGTCGATCGCCAGCGCTGCCGGGGTCGCGGCATGCGCATCAGGCTCGGGCGCGAAAAAGCCTTTCAGGCCGGATAAAAGTCCATTGTCGCGATCGGTCACCGGCTGCTCCTGTCCCAAGGTCTCGTCGTTCCGAAATGGGCGCGCGCGGTCTGAAATCAACCTTCCCGGCGCGCCCGATCGAGCCTAGGCGGAGGCGACGTCCTTGTGCGGGCAGATCAGGAACTTCTCGCCCGTCGCGCGCCGATTATAGTCGGCGAACACCTTGGGCTGGAGCGCCTCGACGAGCGAGATTTCGTGGGTGTAGTGGCTGGCGAAGGTTGTCGTCAGTTCGGCGACGACGCGGTCCTTGAGCGCCTGCACCGCGTCGGGGCCGATCTTGACGAGGAACGGCGTCAGCAAAAAGCCGCCGAGCGCCCAGCTGAAGCCGAAGTTGCGGTTGAGCGTCGTCGGCGTGACGTCGAGGCCGCCGTAGATATAGACCTGCTTGAAGCTGTCCGAGCCATAGCGGCTGTACGTCGTCATCCGCTTGACCGCCGCGGCCTCCATGCACGTCAGCAGCTGCCCGGCGAGCTTGCCGCCGCCGATCGCATCGAACGCGATCGTCGCGCCGGTTTCGACGATCATCGCGATAAGCGTCTCGATGAAATCGGGCTGGCTGGAATCCGCGACATGGACCGCACCGATACCGTGGAGCAGCGCCGCCTGCGCCGGGCTGCGGACGACATTGACGAGCTGAATGCCGTCTTTGAGGCAGATCTTGACGAGCATCTGGCCGAGGTTCGATGCGGCGGCGGTGTGGACCAGCGCGGTGTGCCCCTCGCGGCGCATCACCTCGGTCATCGCCAGCGAGGTCAGCGGGTTGACGAAGCACGAAGCTCCGTCGGCAGGCTTGGTGCCATCCGGGAGGACGAGGCAGTCGGCGACCTTCAGGCAACGATATTGCGCGTACATCGCACCGCCGAGCATCGCGACGGTCTTGCCGAGCAATGCCTGCGCCTCGGGGGATGCACCCGCCTTGACGACGACTCCCGACCCCTCGTTGCCGACCGGCATCGCCTCGCCGATGCGCCCCGCCATCGCGCGCATGCCCGGCGCGGTTACCGGAGCGGTGACCAGCGGCTGGCCGTGGCGGGTCGACACCTGTGCGCCGGTCATGTCGGCGGCGCCGAACAGCAACCCGAGGTCCGACGGATTGATCGGCGTCGCCAGCACCTTGACGACGACCTGATCGGGGCGCGGCTCGGGTATGGGCTTATCGACCAGCGTAACCTCGAGCTGCGCTTCGGCAGTGATGAGCGACGTCAGTTGGAGGCCGGTCGTCGGAGTTGGGTCGGTCATCGCTTGTTCCTTATCTAGACACGCCGAATAGCCGATCGGGCGACACATGGTTAGCGGCTGTTTCAGCGGTAAAGTCGTGGCAACTTTAAGATGTGCGTAACCGTACATCTTCTGGACGAGCGTTTTGGTCGCGGATACCCATGGGTTGCAAGGGTGTTTCGCGGGCAGACGCATGCCAGATGAACTCGGTCGGAGTTCTTCCGGTGCGTCTTGGGGGGACTGCAGATGACGACAGTGCTGCCGCGCTCGCGCGAGGGCCTCGCCTTGGCAGTTGCCACCGTTTCTGCCGCAACGGCAGATCTGCTCCTCGTCGAACAGGATCTCACGGTGCTCGCAGTCAGCGACGGGTTCTGCCGCACCTTCGGCATCGACCGGACATCCGTAGAGGGGCAGTCGATCTTCACGCTGGGGTCTGGCGAATGGGCGACGCCGCTCATAACGTCGATGCTGACCACGACGGTGTCCGGCGGCGGAAACATCGACGCCTATGAGGTCGAGCTTTGTAATACGACACGGGGCGAGTTCCGCCTCAGCTTCGATGCGACCATGGTCCGCGACACCAGTGGCAACGGCGATCTCATGCTTGTCGCGGTCACCGACCCAAGTGAAACACGGATGCGTGAGCGCGAGCGCGAAAGTCTCTTCCGCGATCAAGGCGTATTGCTTCAGGAACTGCAGCATCGCACGGCGAATAGCCTGCAGATTATTGCGAGCGTGCTGATGCAGAGCGCGCGGAAGACGTCGTCGGACGAATTGCGCGGCTATCTCCACGATGCCCATCACCGGGTGATGTCGGTCGCCGAGGTGCAGAAACAGCTTGCGGTGACGACGCTCGGCAGCGTCGCGTTGCGGCCGTATCTCAGCCAGTTGTGCGCGAACATCGGGGCGTCGTTAATCTACGATCCCGCCCAGCTCGAGATCGTGGTCGATGCCGAAGACGCGAATATCGCCCCCGAGCTTTCGGTCAGCGTCGGCCTCGTCGTGACCGAACTCGTGATCAACGCGCTCAAGCATGCCTTTCCCGGGCAACGCCGGGGCCGGATCGACGTCGGCTACCGCTCCACCCCGATGGGCTGGACCCTGACGGTGGCCGATGATGGGGTCGGCATGCCCCGTGAGCGCTCGCCGGGCGGTACCGGGCTCGGCACGAGCATCGTCGAGGCGCTCGCCAAGCAGCTTCGCGCGAGAATCGACATCGGCGGCTCGGTCGGGACGAAGGTCACGCTTGCCCACGTCAATCTGCGCGTCGTCGCCGGCACCGAAAGCGAGCTCCGCCGCGCCGTCTAATATGCTGAGGATTTCCCGGGACTGGCAGGAGCGCGCTGTCTTGATGCCGTAACCGCGCTGTCATGCGACTGTCCAACACCCCGCTTAATGCTGCGCTGCGAACATGCTCCGGGGAATTTTGATAGTGCGGACGATAAACTTGCTGCTGGCATCGACGTCGCTTGCCTGGAGTGCTGCGACGCTTGCGGCGGCGATCCCAACCGACGTCTCCGCCGCCGACGCGCCGAGCGCAGACGCGAGCGAGGATGTCAGCGAGATCGTCGTTACCTCGCACCGCACCCGCTCGGTCGCCGAAGTCAGCGCGATCGAAATCCAGAAGGTCCTGCCGGGTATAAGCCCGCTCAAGGCGCTGCAGACGCTTCCTGGCGTGACATATCTGACTGCCGATCCGTTTGGTAACAACGAGCAGAACATCTCGCTCTTCGTCCACGGCTTCAACGCGCAGCAGCTCGGCTACACGCTCGACGGCATTCCGCTCGGCGACCAGACCTACGGCAACTACAACGGCCTGTCGCCGCAGCGCGCGGTGATCAGCGAGAACGTCGGCCGCGTCGTGCTCGCGAGCGGCGCGGGCGACCTCGGCACCGCGTCGACCTCGAACCTCGGCGGGACGATCGACACCTTCACCAGTGACCCGACCAAGACGCGCGGCGTTTCGGTGTCGCAGACCGTCGGCAGCTACGACACCTACCGCACCTTCGTCCGCGTCGATTCAGGCGAGTTCGGCGGCGGCAACAGCCTGTATGTCTCAGGTGTCCGCCAGGACGCGCGGGCGTGGGACTTCAACGGTCACCAGGGCGGCTATCAGGCGAACGGCAAGTTCGTCCACGACGACGCCACCGGCAAGTTGACGATCTACGGCGCCTATTCGGACAAGACCGAGCCCAACGAAGACGCGACCGTCTTCACCACCGCGACCGTCGGCACCGCACCCTACGCCCGCCCGTTCTTCTATCCCGATTTCGCCGGTGAAGAGACCTACCTCAGCAGCGGCGCGTACAAGGCGGCCGGATCGAACTACCGCAACTATTACAGCGACGCCCAGCGCACCGACTATCTGGCTTATGCGAAGTACGACTGGAATGTCAGCGACAAGATCAAATGGTCGAACCAGGCCTATTATCACCACGACGACGGCGTTGGTGTCGTCGCCGGACCGATCGATGTCGCCGGACTGCCGGGGCTGTTCTCGTTCTACTTTCCCGGCACCGGATCGGCGACGAGCCCGGCGAACCTCGCGCGGCTGACGACGATCTTCGGCGGCTCGGGGCTCGCGGCGCGGACGACAGAATACCGGATCAATCGCGAGGGCTGGATTTCGACCCTCCACCTCAACCTCGGCAATCACGACATCGAACTCGGCGGCTGGTACGAACATCAAAGCTCGTCGGCGTTCCGCCGCTGGTACGCGGTCGACGTCAACAATTCGCAGTCGCCGTACACGCGCCCGCACGACTATGCGACGCCGCTGATCACCCAGTACGGCAGCCAGGTGAAGGTCGACGAGATCCAGACGCACATCCAGGATAGCTGGCACGTGCTCCCGGCGGTTACCGTCCTCGCGGGGTTCAAGTCGACCTTCCAGCGTGCGCGGCAGGACGTTCCGGTCCAGCCGATCCCGGGGTCGTTCTCGAATTCGACCGCGCTGCCGGTCGGCAATCTCAACACCGACAAGGCGTTCCTGCCCGAAGTCGGCGCTTTGTGGGACGTCACCGGCAACGAGCAAATCTTCGCCAATGCCCAGCAGAATATCCGCCAGTTCCAGACGAGCGCCGCGTCGGGCCTCTCGCCGTTCGCGCTCGGCAGCCAGCAGGTGTTCGATGCGTTCAAGGCGACGGTCAAGCCCGAGACGAGCTGGACCTACGAGGGCGGCATCCGCACCCACCGCAGCTTCTCGTTCGGGCCGATCACCGGCTTCGAAGGGCAGGCGTCATATTATCACGTCGACTTCTCGAACCGCCTGCTCGCGATCAGCCCGACCACCGTCATCACCTCGATCATCAGCGGCGCGGCGATCCTCGGCAACGTCGGCAGCGTCAAGACCGACGGCGTCGACATTGCCGGAACGCTGCATTTCGGGTCGCATTTCTCGATCTACGACGCGGTCAGCTATAATAATTCGCGCTACGAAGATAATTATTCGGTCGGGCTCGCCGCGACCGTCGTCCCGACTGCGGGCAAGAAGGTCCCGGGGTCGCCCGACTGGCTCAACAAGACCGTCGTCAGCGCCAATTACGGCGGCGTCGACGTCCAGGTCATCGGCGACTATCTCGGACGGCGCTTCGCGACCTACACCAATGACCTGTCGGTCCCGGCGTATTTCACCGCGAGCGCGCGCGTCGCTTACACCTTGCCGCTCAGCCCGAGCTTCCCGGTCCACAACGCGACGATCAGCGTCAACATCACCAACCTGACCGACAAGAAGGCAGCGTCGACACTGTCGATCGGCGCGGCGAACGGCACCTACAATGCCTTCCCGCTGCCGCCGCGGCAGGTGTTCGGCACGCTGGCGTTCGGCTTCTAGCCCGCCAGATAGTCCGCCCAACGCTGCAGCGGCTCGGGGCGATACGTACCGAGGCCGCGCCAGCGACGGACGGCAGCGTCGGCGATTTCGTCGGTGGCTGCCGGGCCTACCCTGTCGTGCTGGCCGCTCGTTGCGAGGACGATGTCGCCGATCGTGCGGTGTGCGACGGGGAAGGGTGCGACCGCGTCGGCGGCGTCGCGGTAGATCTCCAGCAGGTCGTCGTCGAACGCCAGCCCGGCGGCGACCGCGCCCTCGGCGATCCACAGCAGCGGCAGGATCGAGATGCCGCCATCGTCCTCGCCGCCGCCGACCGAGCCGTGGTGTCCGGGAAACCAGCTTTGCTGGTACGGCCGATCGCCCGGCGTCGCGCCGGTGACCCCGGCATTGGCATTGAGGTCGGCGAGATTGTCCCACAGGCACGGCGCGAAGCTCGCGCGGCGCTCGTCGATCGCGACCGCGTGGCGTGCGCTGACGACGAAGCGCGACAGGCTCTCGTCGTGGAAGCGGTACTTGTCGTTGAAGCTGTCGGCGAACGGCAGGCTGTCGGGCACGCCGAGCGACCCGACGGTGTCCCACACCCCGAGATACTGGATCGACGCCTCGGTCTTGCCGGCCTTGTCGGCGGGCGTCGTCCGCTTCGGATCGGCCTCGCGCGGCCGAAGAAAGAGCGCGGCGTCGTAACAATTATTGCGGCGAAACACCGCCGTCTCGACGGCGTCCTTGCTGTGGTTGCGGTAGATGTCGATCGCCTGGTCGATCAGCCCGATGTTCTGCCGCTTGAGGATCCACGCCCGCCGCAGCAGCCCGCCAAGGCTGCGGGCGGTGTACGCTCCGCGCGAAAAGCCGAAGATGAAGATGCGGTCGCCGGGACAATAATTGAGGCAGAGGAATTCATACGCCCGCGCGATCTTGTCATCGAGCCCCTCGCCGAACGCCCCGCCAAGAATGCGCTGCGCCTTGTCGAGGATGCCGTTCCCGACCCCGACACCGTCGTCGTAATAGACCACCTGCACTGTATCGCGCCCGTCGATCCGGCTGAATGGCGTCACTGCGCGGGCAAGGCGCGTGACGTTCGTCGGATAACGCTGGCCAAGATTCTGCCACGTCCCGTCACAAAAAATAGCGATATTCTTCATCGGATTCCCCCCGGCGGCAGGACCGCGTGATCGCCGCGGACGGCGGTGCAACGCACGACGCTACTGGCGGATCGGCAGGGATTCGAACCCTGGAGGAGCTTTTGACCCCTACACACTTTCCAGGCGTGCGCCTTCGACCACTCGGCCACCGATCCGTTGCCGCGGGCGGTAGCATGACCGCCGCCGCACGGACAAGTCACGAGCTTAGGGGGCCGGGCCGGGTTACCCGGTTGCGCCGGGCAAATGGTTGGGCGACAAGCCGGTCGAACCGATGCCGGAGCGATTATGACCGAGACGACGCGAACCGACTGGACCCGTGCAGAGGCCGCCGCGCTGTTCGACCTGCCGTTTGCCGACCTGATGTGGCGCGCGCAGAATGTCCACCGCGCCAACTTCGCGGCGAACGAGGTCCAGTTCAGCACATTGCTGTCGATCAAGACCGGCGGCTGCCCCGAGGATTGCGGCTATTGCAGCCAGTCGGCGAAGTGGGGGACGGGGGTCAAGGCGGACAAATTGATCGACGTCGCGGCGGTGCTCGACACCGCGCGCGCGGCAAAGGCGGCGGGGGCGCAGCGTTTCTGCATGGGGGCGGCGTGGCGCAATCCCGCCGACCGGCACATCCCGGCGCTCGTCGAAATGGTCGAGGGCGTCCGCGCGATGGGGCTCGAGACGTGCATGACGCTCGGGATGCTGAGCGACCCGCAGGCCGAGGCGCTCGCCGGCGCTGGGCTCGATTACTACAACCACAACCTCGACACCTCGCCCGAGCATTATCCCGAGATCATCACGACGCGGACCTACGACGACCGGCTCGATACGCTGGCGCGGGTCCGCGCGGCGGGGATGAACGTCTGCTGCGGCGGGATCATCGGCATGGGCGAAAGCCGGAGCGACCGGATCGGGCTGCTGGTCGCGCTGGCGACGCTGCCCGAGCATCCGCAGAGCGTGCCGATCAACGCGCTCGTGCCGATCGCGGGCACGCCGCGCGGCGATGCAATGCTGGTCGGCGAGAAGCCCGCGATCGACGGCCTCGAATTCGTCCGCACGATCGCGGTCGCGCGGATCATGATGCCGCGGTCGGTCGTGCGGCTGTCGGCGGGGCGCGAAGCGATGTCCGACGAAACACAGGCGTTGTGCTTGCTCGCGGGGGCGAACTCGCTGTTCGTCGGCAACCGGCTGCTGACGACGTCGAACCCCGAGGCTGACCGTGACGCGGTGCTGTTTGCGCGGCTCGGGGTCGTGCCGATGGCGATGGAGCGCGCGAGCGAGTTTGCCTAGAGCCGCGTGATTGGGCCCGGGTGAATCTTGAAGGCACCCGCCAGTGTAGCAAACACGTCCATGCTCAACTGCGCGTAGAGCGACCACGATCCGGCGCGCCGGACGCCTATGACGTTCGCGTGGCCCGGATATTCGCTTCGTCCGAAGGTGCGGAGCGGGTCGGTCGGCGCTGCAGCGAAGCGTCCACCAGTAATCAGCCGGTTCTGCAAGGCAATCGCGGCGATGCCGGTGCGCGGCCTAACGTGGGTAGTCCACAGGTCGGCACCATGTGTCGACCAGCAGAAGCAGCATCCCGACAATTGTCCGGTGAACATCAGCCCGTCGCCGCTGGCGTCGAGCAAAAAGTAGGGCATAGCCGAGACATCTCCTTGAAGATCAAGGATGCCGACGTCGACGGCATCGTAATTTACCATCGGCACGACATGGGCGGACAAGATTGTTGCTCCATTGACGGAGAGGCCGGGCTGGATCAACCAGCTGGAAATTTCGCGCTGATGCCCGAACAGTCCTGGCCGCGTTGCCCCAAGGTGGCCGGTGACGGCGCCCTGGATAGGCGGCATATCGCCGTCGCGCTTGTTGATGTTGAACTGCTGAAGGTTTGCCGCATTTTGGTTCGGCGCGACTCCGCCGGCGCAATTGATCGGATAATATTTGAGAAACTCGGCAGGGCTGGTGAGCAACTTCGTCCGCGCGGCAGCACTGTCCATGACCGATCCCCCTGTAGCGTCCCTAGGCCGAAGTCGTTACGGCATCGTAAAGCACTTTGAAGCAAGGCCCAGAAAATAAAGTGCCCGACGGGAGAGCTCCCGCCGGGCACGATCGCTCCGGTATCTTCGCTCGGCGTTACTGCAGCAGCGTCATCACCTGCTGCTGCGAGTGGTTCGCCTGTGCCAGCATTGCCTGCGCCGCCTGCGACAGGACCTGGTTCTTGGCGAGGTCGGTGGTCTCCGCCGAGAAGTCGGCGTCGACGATCCGGCTCCGCGACGAGACGAGGTTGGTCGAGGTCGAGGTCAGGTTGTTGACCGTCGCCTCGAGCCGGTTCTGCACCGCGCCGAGGTTTGCCCGGTCGAGCGAAACCGACGACAGCGCCGAATCGATCGTGTCGAGCGCGGCGTTGGCCCCGTCTGCGGTCGACAGGTCGACGTCGGAGATCTTCATCCCGCCCTTGTCGGCGCCGTAGCTGTTGCCCTCGAAGCCGAGCTTGGTGAAGTTCGACGCCGCCCCGAAGCCGAGCGAGCCGGTGGCGACGTCGATGGTCTTCGACGAGCTCAGCGACACCGTCGAGTAAGCGGTCGACACGGTGCCGGTCGCAGGAGCCGTCGGGTCGGTGATCGCGGCGACGGTGTAGGAGGTGGCTGTGCCGCGAACCGTGACGCCGCCGAGGCCGAAGTTGGCCGCCACACCCTCATCGGAGTCGACCGAGACGCTGATGTTGCGTCCGTCCGCGGCGGTCAGCGCGAGCCCGCCCTTGCCGTTGTCGCTCGCAGAGACCCCGGTCAGGCCGGTGTATTTGTTGATTTCCTTCGCCACCGTGTCGCGCGTCGCCTGCTGCGACACGCCCGCGGTCAGGCCGACATCGATCTGAACGCCGTTGATCGCGATCGTCGCGGTTGCACTGGCGGCGATCACTACCGTCGACGACCCGTCGAGGGTCAGCGCATTGGCCTTGGCGGTGACCCCGGTATAGGCGCTCGACGCATTGATCGCGGCGGCGATGGCGATCGCGCTACCCGCCTTCTTGCTCGTGTCGGCAAGTTCATTCGACGACGTATCGTCGCTGGCGGCAGCCGCGCGGATGGCGACGCCGTTGATCGTCAGATCGCCCGAGTTGAGGGTGGAGGCACCGGCGACGGTCGCGGCGACGGCGCGCGCGTCGCTGCTGACCGACGAGACGCCGCGCTCGTACGAGCCGAGGGAGAGCCCCGAGTGGCTCAACTGGCCCGCCGAGGTCGAGCCGATGACGACGGGCGCACCGTTCTGCGAGATCAGCGAGATGGTCGACGACTGTGCGCCGACCTTCACGCCCGAGGCGGCGGCGGTGAGGCCGGTGACCGAGGCGACGATGTTGCGCCCGTCGGCGGCCTCGAGGCGGATGCCCGCCGTGTCGTCGCCGGTGTCGATCGCGCGGACCCCGGTCTGCCCGGTCATCAGGTTGATCGCATTGGCGACGAGGGTCCGGCTGGCGGCGGCGTCGGTGGTCGTCGTCACCGACGCAGTGGTCTGGCCGTTGATCGTGATCGTGCCGGTCGTGGCGGCGGCAACCATCGCGGTCCCGGTCATCACCGTCTTGCCGACGACGGCGGAGACCCCGGTATCGGCGGTCGCGCGGTTGATCGCGGCGGCCTTGGCGAGCCCGCTGGCGGCCTTTTCGCTCGATGACACGCTGTCGTCGTCGGCGGACGATGCGCCGATCGTGACGCCGTTGATCGTCAGGTCGCCGGTCTTGAGCGACTCGTTGGCGGTGAGGTTGGCGGCGGTCGCCTGGAACGCGCCGGTCGCGCTGAGCGCCGCGCTCGCCCCGGTGCCGAGATCGCTGGTCCGCGCCGAGCCGATGCCGAACTTGACCGTCTCGCCCGCGCGGCTGCCGGTCTGGAGGGTCAGCTGCTTGGCCGATCCGTCGAGCAGCTTGATACCGTTGAAGTTGGTCGTCTTGCCGATGTTGTCGATCTCGCTGGTGAGCTGCTTGACTTCGGCCTGCATCGCCTTGCGGTCGTCGGCGGTGACGGTGCCGGTCGCTGCCTGAACCGACAGCTCGCGCATCCGCTGGAGCATGTTGGTGACTTCGCCCATCGCGCTTTCCGCAGTCTGCGCAAGGCTCATGCCGTCGTTGGCGTTGCGCGTCGCGACCGCGAGGCCGCGGACGTCAGCGGTCATTCGCTGCGAGATGGCGAGGCCGGCGGCGTCGTCCTTCGCGCTGTTGATCCGCTGCCCGGTCGACAGCCGCTCCATCGCGGTCGCCATGCCGGCCTGCGCCATGCGCTGGCCCGATTGCGCGGTCAGCGCCGAAAGATTGGTGTTGATGACGGTCATTGGCGTCGCTCCTGTCCGAAGGTCCCCCGGCCACCGCTAAGGTGCGGGGGGCCGATGGACCTAAGAGCGACGCTGCCCGCGACTTGTTTAATCCACTGTGGCACAGCGTCGGCGATGGACCTGACCCGCCGCATCCTCAAGATCGACGCCCACCTGATGATCCTCGACAAGCCGGCGGGGCTCGCGGTCCATCCGGGGCCGCGAACTCCGCACAGTCTCGAGGCGCATCTCGTCAGCTTGCGCGAAGGCTTCGTACGCTCGCCGCAGCCCGCGCACCGGCTCGACCGCGACACCAGCGGCTGCCTTGTGCTGGCGCGGCACCCGAAAGCCCTGAAGCGGCTGACGCAATTGTTCGAGGCGGGGCGGATCGGCAAGACGTACTGGGCGCTGGTCGATGGCGCGCCCGAGGGGGATACCGGCGTCGTCGACGCGCCGCTGTTCAAGGTCTCGACCGCCGCCGACGGCTGGCGGATGGTCGTCGATCCCCGCGGGAAAAGCGCGCGGACGCGGTGGCAGGTGCTCGAGCGGGGCGACCGGAGCCTGATCGCCTTCATGCCGGAAACCGGGCGAACGCATCAGGTCCGGGTCCACGCCGCGACTCTCGGGACGCCGATCGCGGGGGACCCGGTTTACGGGGCGGGGCAGGGACCGATGCTGCTCCACGCCCGCGAGGTGATGGTGCCGTACGTCGAGGGCGGGGTGCCGGTTACGGCTGTCGCCCCGCTCCCCGAACACTGGCCGTAACCAGCATCCGGGGAGAGGGGTTGGCTTAGGGAATGACCTCGGTAGCCTCGACCGGGGGCAGCTTGAACGAGCCGTCGAGGAACCCTGCCTTCGGCAGATACGCGCGGAAGATCAGGCGGAACGGACCCTTCGGCGACGGCAGCCAGTTGACGACGCGCTCGCCCGACGGCGCGAGCGGCTGAACGAAGATATCGTAGCCGCCGTCACGCTCGGCGCGAATTTCCGGGGTACGGTCGCCGATAGCGAAGCGCTTCGATGGGGTGTCGACGAAAAACAGGCGGCCAGCCGCGTCGGCCTGATACATCGTCAGCGACCAGAACGCGCCGACCGGAAGCTGCGCGGGCAGATGGACGGTGTAGGCCTTCGCCCCAGTCAGCGGCGCGCCGTCCTTGTCCTTGGTCGCGGTCAGGTAGATTGCCTCGGTCTGCGGCAGCGCGCCGAGGCCGCCAACTGCGACGCGCGCGCGGTCGGCGTCGTCGCTTTCGCCGTAGTGGCCGATGCCCGGGCCGGGGTAGCTCCAGCCGTCGATCTCGGTGCCCGTCTTGGTCAAGCCGCCCTTGAATTCGGCATGCAAGGTCGGGAGCGACTTGGTCCACAACGCCATCGTCGCGGGACGCACCGCCGTCGAATCGATCGCATCCGGGGTTACGCCGAGCGCGCTGAGTTCGGGCCGTGTGCGGACGGTGTGCGCCAGCGGCGAACGGGCCAAAGCCTCGTCGACGACGGCGATGAACGTCGCCGCGTCGGGGACGGCAACCGGCACCGCCTTGGTCGCGACCGGAGCTGCATGGTCGGCGGGAACCTCGAGCGTAAAGCCCCGGATCAGCCCCGTCGCCGCCGCCAGATCGGCCTTGCCGTCGACGAGCACCCGGACCAGCAGCCACGCATCGTTGGTCGGCGAGCGGAGCACCGTCATGCCATCCGGGGGAGTGCCGTTCCAGTCCGGACCGACGATCAGATAGCGACCGCCCTTGCCCCCGGTGCGCGTCCCGACGATCGCGACGTTGTTGGTGAACACGTCCATCAGTGCGGCGCTGTGATACCGCTTCGGCAGCGCAGGCATATCGAGGATCACCGGGCCGCCCGCGAGGTCGAGCCACCCGCTCGAATACAGCGTGTCGTTGTTCGGCGTCGTCACGTCGCGCGTCGTCGCGTCGGCGAGAACCGTCCGCGCGTACAGCCGGTTGACCCCAGGCGCGCCCATGCTCTCGGCCTTGGCGATCTGGAGGTGGCGCGTCCGCATCATTTCATAGACCGGCAGAGCGAAGGCGTACGCCGCGCGGAGCTGCGCGATCCCGATCGGACCGGCAGGTGCCGCTGTGGCCTCGGCAGGCGGGACTGCGGGAATTTCTGCGGCGACGACTGGAGCGGCAGGCGCAGCCACAACCGGGGGCGCTGGCAACGCTGCAACCGGCGCGACCGGCTGCGCGACGGTCTTCGCTTTATGCTTGCCGAACAACGGCGTGTGCTCGGTCTGCGCCAGCGCCGGGGCAGTCAGCGCGCACGCCAGGAGCAGGGTAATCGCCTTCGCCGTCATCGTCGGGTTTCCTCGGGGAATTGTGCCCTGCCTATGCCGGGGGGTGGCAAGCGCGTCCAGCCCGGTGCAAGATCGGGTCCAACCTCTGGGGAGAGACACGATGGAAGCCGCCTATATCGTTGCCGCCGCACGCACTGCCGGAGGCCGCCGCGGCGGCCGCCTGACCGGCTGGCACCCCGCCGATCTTGCCGGGCAGGTGCTGAACGCATTGGTCGACCGCGCCGGGGCCGATCCGGCGTTGATCGAGGACGTCATCATGGGCTGCGTCAGCCAGTTCGCGCAGCAGTCTGGCAATGTCGCGCGCAACGCGGTACTGTCGTCGCGCCTGCCCGAAAGCGTTCCTGGTACCAGCGTCGACCGCCAGTGCGGCAGCAGCCAGCAGGCGCTTCACTTCGCCGCCGCGACGGTGATGAGCGGGCAGATGGACATCGTCATCGCCGCTGGAGTCGAATCGATGTCGCGGGTGCCGATGGGCGCGTCGGCAAAGCTCGCGCGCGACGCCGACATGGGCTCGCCGTTCGGCGGCCCGGGAATGAAGGCGCGCTATCCCGGCGTCGCGTTCAGCCAGTTCACCGGGGCCGAGATGCTTGCAGAAAAGCACGACCTGTCGCGCGACGACCTCGATGCGTTCGGCTTCGCCAGCCAGAAGAAAGCGATCGCGGCGGCGACCTCCGGCGCGTTCGACGCCGAGATCGTGCCAGTCGACGTCGTCCTGCCCGACGGATCGAGCGAAGCGCATGTCCGCGACGAAGGCATCCGGCTCGACGCCTCACTCGACGCGATTCGCGGGGTCAAGCTGATCAGCGAGGGCGGACGGCTGACCGCGGCGACATCGTCGCAGATCGCCGACGGCGCGTCAGGGGTGATGGTGGTCAACGACCGCGGATTGAAGGCGCTCGGCATCGCCCCGCTGGCCCGCATCCACCACATGACCGTCGTCGGCGAAGACCCTGTCATCATGCTCGAAGCCCCGATCGGCGCGACCCAGCGGGCGCTGGCGCGAGCGGGGATGAACATTGCCGACTTCGACCTTTTCGAGGTCAACGAGGCGTTTGCGAGCGTGCCGCTGGCGTGGCTCAAGATGCTCGGCGCCAATCCCGACAAGCTCAACGTCAACGGCGGCGCGATCGCCCTCGGCCACCCGCTCGGAGCGTCGGGAACCAAGCTGATGACGACGCTGGTTCATGCCTTACGCGCGCGAAAGCAGAAGTGGGGCCTGCAGACGATGTGCGAGGGCGGCGGGCTCGCCAACGTCACGATCGTCGAGGCGTTGTGAGCGGCTTCACCCAGATCCGCTACGCCGTCGCCGACGGTATCGCGACGATTGCGCTCGACCGGCCCGACAAGCTCAATGCGTTCACCGGCACGATGATGGCAGAGCTGATCGCCGCCTTCGACGCTGCCGATGCCGACGACGCAATTCGCGCGGTGATCGTTACCGGGGAGGGGCGGGCGTTCTGCGCCGGTGCCGACCTCAGCGCGGGAGCAGCGACGTTCGACTATGACAACCGCGCCGACAACCCGCGCGGGGCGTCGCCCGTCCGCGCCGACGGGTCGATCGACTATGCCCATGATGCGGTCCGCGACGGCGGCGGGCGGGTGACGCTGCGGATTTTCCAGTCGCTCAAGCCGGTCATCGCGGCGATCAACGGCCCTGCGGTCGGGATCGGCGCGACGATGCTGCTGGCCATGGATATCCGGATCGCCGCCGACACCGCACGCTTCGGCTTCGTCTTCGCCCGGCGCGGCATCGTCCCCGAGGCGTGTTCGTCGTGGTTCCTGCCGCGGATCGTCGGCATCGCCCAGGCGCTCGAATGGTGCTTCTCTGGGCGCGTGTTCCCCGCCAGCGAAGCGCTCGCCGGACGGCTCGTCAGCAAGGTCGTCCCCGCGGCCGAACTCATCGCCGAGGCGACCAAGATCGCGCGCGAGATCGCCGACAACACCGCGCCGGTGTCGATCGCGCTGACGCGGCAGATGATGTGGCGGATGCTCGGCGCGGCGTCGCCGATGGACGCGCACAAGATCGACAGTCGCGCGATCTACAGCCGGGGCCGCTCGGGCGACGCGAAGGAGGGGGTGATGTCGTTCATCGAAAAACGGCCCGCCGCCTTCCCCGAAACCGTCGCCGATGGGATGCCCCACTTCTATCCCTGGTGGGATGAACCGCAATACGGTTGACGCGCACGTCAACGTCGGCGACGGGGGGGAATGACCGAACCAGAAATCTCCGCCCCATTGGTCGAATTTGCCGGAGCGGTGCCACCCGCGCCGCCGTGGTTTACCGCCGCGCTGGCCGACGCCCCCGAGCGGTCGACGATCATCGTCGATGGCGCGGGCATCGAGATGCTGACATGGGGTGAGCGCGGCAAACCCGGGTTGCTCCTGCTCCACGGCAACGGCGCGCATGCCGACTGGTGGAGCTTCATCGCGCCGTTCTTCGCCACCGACTACCGCGTCGCGGCGTTCTCGTGGAGCGGGATGGGCGGGTCGGACCATCGGGCAACGTATTCGATCAATGGCTTCGTCGATGAAATCTTCGCCGTTGCCGAAGCTGCCGGGCTCTACGACGCCGGACCACCGCGGGTCGTCGCGCACAGCTTCGGGGGCTTTCCGATGATGGCGGCGGTCCATTCGCAGGGCGAGCGCTTTGCCGCCGCGGTCATCGTCGACACGCCGTTCCGCCCGCCCGGCGAACCCGGCGGGCGACGGCCGAACGCCACCAACCGCCCGCACCGCATCTATCCGACGCTGACCGACGCGCTTGCCCGCTTCCGCTTCGCGCCGCCGCAGGGGTGTCCGAACCCGTTCATCGCCGACTATATGGCGCGCAAGTCGCTCGTCGAGGTCGACGCCAGCGACGGCGGCGGCTGGACGTGGCGCTTCGACCCGTTCCTGTGGCACCGCTTCGAGGTCGGCGACGCCCCCGCGCTGCTCGCCGATCCGCGCTGTCCGGTCGCGCTCGTCTGGGGCGAGCGGTCGATGCTGATGCCGCCACCGCGGATCGCATCAATGCTCGCGCTGCTGCCGCCGGGGACGCCTGCGGTGGCGATCCCCGACGCCGAGCATCACGTGATGGTCGACCAGCCCTTGGCCTTTGTCAGTGCCTTGCGTGGTCTTTTTGCCGGCTGGCCTTAACCCTTATACTGCGCCGGGAAGAGCTTCTTGAGCGCGGCAACCTTCGGCATGTCGTTGATGACGATGTACGGATAGGTCGGGTTTCGCGCGAGGAAGTTCTGGTGATAATCTTCGGCAGGATAGAACGACTTGCCGGTCTCGACCGTCGTCACGACCGGCGCAGGATATGCCTTCACCCGGTTGAGCTGGGCGATATACGCCGCGGCAACCTTCGCTTGTTCGGGCGTCTGCGCGAAGATCGTGCCGCGATACTGGGTCCCGCTGTCGGGCTCCTGGTGGTTGAGCTGCGTCGGGTCGGTCGCGACCGAGAAATAGATGCGGAGCAACTGCCCGTAGCTGACCTTTGCCGGGTCGTAGGCCACGCGGACCGACTCGGCGTGGCCGGTCAGGCCGGTGCCGACGACTTCGTAATGCGCGGTCGCGGCCTTGCCGCCGGCATAGCCCGAGACGACATTGGTCACGCCCGCGACGTGATCGAATACGCCTTCGAGTCCCCAGAAACAGCCGCCGGCAAGAACCGCGACGGCGGTGCCTTTCGCGGCGGGGGCGTCGATGGCAGGGGCGGGAACGACTCGGACGGCTTCCGATGCGCCCGTGCGCTGCGTGGCGAGGGTGACGACAACGGCGGCGGCAGCAATGCCGAGAATCAAGTTTTTCATCACTTTATCCTCTTCAAGCGCGGGTAGTCGCGAAGGTCATCGCGACCCCGTTCATGCAATATCGCAGGCCGGTCGGCTTCGGGCCGTCGTCGAAGACGTGGCCGAGATGACCGCCGCAGCGACGGCAATGGATCTCGGTCCGGGTCATGCCGAGCGAGCCGTCTTCGCGCTGGCGAACCGCGTTCTTGAGCGGCGCCCAGAAACTCGGCCAGCCGGTATGGCTGTCGAACTTGGTCGCGCTCGCGAACAGCGGCAGCGCGCAACCGGCGCAGGCGAAGGTCCCGACGCGATGCTCGTCGTTGAGCGGCGAGGTGAACGGCGTCTCGGTCCCCTCCTCGCGCAGCACGGCGAAGGCGGCGGGAGACAGCTTCGCCTTCCATTGCGCCGGAGTGAGGTTGACCTCGAACTTGTCGATGGTCGCGGCGCGCGCGGTGAGGCGGCCGCCGACGACCGACCACACGAGCGGGGCGGCGAGGGCGACGGTGGCGAGATTGACGAAGGAGCGGCGGCTGACGACGGTCATGATGCCTCTAATCAATGGGTTGTACCCATCATATACGGTGCCGATGGCCGATCGGTTACACGAAATCCCTGCGTCGATGCCGCATCCTCGCCGCTAAGTTCAAAATAAGTTCACACTAAAGCACGTGGAGTTTGACCTTTCCCCCAATTGAAGTCGGGAATGATCGATCGGCGCCTGACAATGAGAAAGATCTTCGCCGGAACGAACCCGGCGAGTCGAGGCAGCATGATACGCCGTCATGCACGGTGTAGGACAGGGCTCAGTTGAAGCCCTTGCCCTCGCCTGCCAGCTTGACGAGCAGCGGCGCGGGCTCGATGCCGTAGCTCTTGAGCTTCTCGACGATCGCGGGGAGCCCGACGCTGTCGGCCCAAAACATCGGCCCGCCGCGATAGACCGGCCAGCCATAGCCGTTGATCCAGACGATATCGATGTCGCTCGCGCGCTGCGCCATGCCCTCGTCGAGGATCTTCGCGCCCTCGTTGACCATCGGGTAGAGGCAGCGTTCGAGGATTTCGGCGTCGTCGATGTGGCGGCGGTTGACCCCGCGTTCGGCGGCATAGTCGAGGATGATCTTCTCGGCGACCGGCGACGGCACGCGGTTCCGCTGCGCGTCATAGTCGTAGAAGCCGTGGCCGTTCTTCTGGCCGCGCAGCCCCGCCTCGCACAGCCGGTCGCGAATCGTCACGCCCTTCGACGTCTCGGCGTTCCAGCCGATGTCGAGCCCGGCGAGGTCGGACATCTGGAAGGGTCCCATCGGGAAGCCGAAGTCGAACAGCACGCGGTCCACGTCGGCGGGGAGGGCCCCCTCGACGATAAGCGCCATCGCCTGTTGCTGGCGCTGGCTGAGCATGCGGTTGCCGATGAAGCCGTCGCAGACCCCGGCGACGACCGCGACCTTGCCGATCTTCTTCGCGGTCGCCATCGCGGTCGCGAGCACCGGCCCGGCGGTCTTCGCGCCGCGCACAACCTCGAGCAGCCGCATGACGTTGGCGGGTGAGAAGAAGTGGAGCCCGACGACCGATTCGGGGCGCGACGTCGATGCCGCGATCTCATCGACGTTGAGATAGCTGGTGTTCGACGCCAGGATCGCGCCGGGCTTGGCAAGGCGGTCGAGCTTGCCGAACACCTCCTTCTTGACCGCCATGTTCTCGAACACCGCCTCGATGATCAGGTCGGCGGCGCTGAGCGAATCGAGGTCGAGCGACGGCGTCAGCAGGCCCATCCGCGCCTCGACGTCGTCGCTGGTCATCCGGCCCTTGGCGGCGGTATTCTCGTAATTCTTGCGGATCGTCGCGACGCCACGATCGAGCGCCTCCTGCTTCATCTCGACGATCGTCACCGGCACCCCGGCGTTCAGGAAGTTCATCGCGATGCCGCCGCCCATCGTCCCCGCGCCGATGATGCCGACGCTGGCGACCGGCAGGAGCGGGGCGTCGGGGTCGAGCCCGTCGATCTTGTTCGCCTGGCGTTCGGCAAAGAAAACATAACGTTGCGCGCGCGACTGCAGGCCGGTCATCAGGCCCATGAACAGTTTGCGCTCGATCGCCATGCCCTCGTCGAACGGCAAGGTCGCGGCCGCCTCGATGCACTGGATGTTGGCTTCGGGCGCGTCGAAGCCGCGAAACGCCTTGGCGTTCGCCTTGCGATACGCGTCGAACATCCCGTCCTCGACGCCGAGCACCGGCTTGTCGCGGACGCGGTTGAGCGGGAGGTTTTCGTTGAGGACGCGCCGGGCGAAGTGGATCGCGCCGTCGCGCAGGTCGTCGACGATCGCGTCGATCAGCCCCCCGGCAGCGGCGGCTTTCGCGCCGATGTGCTTGCCGGTAGTGACCATGTCGAGTGCGGCCTTGGCGCCGACGAGACGCGGCAGGCGTTGCGTGCCGCCGGCTCCGGGAAGCAGTCCGAGCTTGACCTCGGGCAGGCCGAACTTCGCCGACAGGACCGCGACGCGGAAATGGCAGACGAGCGCGACCTCGAGCCCGCCGCCGAGCGCGGTGCCGTGGATCGCGGCGACGACGGGCTTCGGGCAATTCTCGATCGTCGCCTGAACCTCGTGCAAGCCCGCACCGCGCGGCGGCTTGCCGAATTCGGAAATATCGGCCCCGGCGATGAAGGTTCGTCCGGCGCAGACCAGCACGATCGCCTTTATCGCGGGATCGGCGATGGCGGCGGCGAAGCCGTGGGCGAGACCGTCGCGAACGTCGGCCGACAGCGCGTTGACCGGGGGCGAATCGAGCGTAATGACGCCGATATCGCCGTCGATCGTCAGGTCAGTAACGGTGTTGATCGCGGTCATGGCGCGCTAACTCCCCAGAAGGCGCTGTTGCAGCGCAGCAAATGCCGGTATCCGGCGTTCTCCCATCATGGCTAGTCAAACGATGCATTCACCGCAACCCGCTGCTCATCCGACCGTCGGCAGCATCGTCCTGCTCGGCGCGCTGTCGGCAGTCGGCGCGCTGGCGATCGACATTTACCTCCCGAGCCTGCCTGCGATCGGCCGCGCGCTCCATGCGTCGCCGGCGGCGGTAGCGAACACCGTCGCGACCTATCTCATCGGCATGGCGGCGGGGCAGCTGCTGTGGGGACCGTTGTCCGACCGCATGGGCCGCCGCCCGGTCCTGCTCATCGGCTTCGGCATCGCCGTCGTCGCCGGGCTATTTTGCGCCGCCGCGCCGACGATCGTCTGGCTGACGGCGGGCCGCTTCCTCCAGGCACTCGGCAGCTGCACCGGCATGGTCGTCGGCCGCGCCGTCGTCCGCGACCGTTACAGCCACCAGGATTCGGCGCGAATCTTCTCGTTCATCATGCTCGTGTTCGGCGTCGTCCCGCTCGTCGCGCCGCTGATCGGGGCGACGCTGATCACTTATGCGCCGTGGCGAGCGATTTTTTTCGTTCTCGCCGCTTTCGCCGCTGCGGTCTGGACGGCGGTCTTTTTCCGCCTCGACGAAAGCCGGTCGGTCGCGACGGCGGAACAGGCGCGCGGCGAGAGCATCGTCATGTCGTTCGTCGACCTGCTGAAACAGCGGCGGCTGGTGGGCTATCTGCTCGCCGCGGCGCTCAACGGGGCGACTTTGTTCACCTATATCGCCGCCGGTCCCGACCTGTTCATCTCGACCTACGGCTTCACCCCGACCCAATTCGCGTGGCTGTTTGGGTTGAACGCGGTCGGCATTATCGGCGCGAGCCAGGTCAATCGCCTGCTGCTCGATCGCTTCGAATCCGACCGTATCCTCGCGATGTCGAGCATTGCCTGCGTCGTCGCGGGGGCGCTGCTGTGGGCCGCCGCCGCGCTCGGGCTCGGCGCGATGGTGATCGTCGCGCTGCTGTTCGCGACGCTGACGGCGTACGGCTTCGTGCAGTCGAACGCGAGCGCCGGCGCGCTGAGCGTCGATCCGCTGCGCGCCGGCGCGACCTCGGCGCTGATGGGGGCGTCGGCGTTCGGCGTTGGCGCGCTTGCCGCGGCGATATCGGGGACGCTTCACGACGGGACGGCGGTGCCGATGGCGGCGGTGATGGCGGTCGGCCTTGCGGGAGCTGCGGCGGCGTTGTTCGGCCTCGCTTTGCCGCGCCGGGGCGAAGTCAGCGACGCATGAACAATGCCCTGACCCCGCGCCATACGCTGCTTGCGCTCGGCGTCGTCGCGGTCTGGGGGACCAACTTCGTCGTCATCAAGCTCGCGCTCGGGCATTTGCCGCCGCTGCTGTTCGCGACGCTGCGCTTCACCTTCGCGGCGTTTCCCGGCGTGTTCCTGCTGCGGCGGCCGAAGGTGCCGATAGGCCAGCTCGCGCTCTACGGCATCCTGATCGGGGTGGGGCAGTTCGGGCTGCTGTTCATTGCGATGAGCGGCCGCATCTCGCCGGGGCTCGCCAGCCTCGTCGTCCAGAGCCAGGTGTTCTTCACGATCGGCCTCGCCCTGCTCCTCACCCGCGAGCGGCTGCGCGCGGTCCAAGTGGTCGCGCTGGTTCTCGCCGCAGCGGGCATCGCAGTGATCGGCGTGAATTCAGGCGGCACGACGACGGTCGCCGGCGTCGCGCTGGTTCTCGGTGCCGCGTTGGCGTGGGGCTGCGGGAACCTTGTCCAACGGCGCGCAGTGGGCGTCGACATGCTCGCCTATGTCGTCTGGGCGAGCCTGTTCGCGGTGCCGCCGCTGTTCCTGCTGTCGCTGACGATCGAGGGCTGGCCGGCCATCGTCGCCGGGGTCGCCCGCGCCGACGCCACGACATGGGGCGCGATCGTCTGGCAGGCGATCGGCAACACGATGTTCGGCTACGGCGCGTGGGGCTTCCTGCTGACGCGCTATCCGGCCGCGACGGTCGCTCCATGGTCGATGCTCGTGCCGGTTTTTGGCATGGGCACCGCCGCATGGTGGCTCGCTGAGCCGTTGCCGCTGTGGAAGCTCGGCGCGGGCGCGCTTGTCCTCAGCGGCCTCGCGCTCAACCTGTTGTGGCCGCGCTTTACCCGGCTGTGGCTGACCGCCGAACCTTAAGCCGGGAGCGTCAGGGCGTACGGTCCGCCCCGCTCGAGCGCCGCGCGCCATGCCGGGCGCGCCTGGATGCGCTTGGCGTAGTCGAGGATACGCGGGAAATCGGCGATCGGCCCGCGCGTCGCGGCGATCTCGGCGACGAACGACATCATGATGTCGGCCCCCGACAACGCATTGCCGACGAGCCACTCGTTGTCACCGAGCTCGGCATCGAAGAAGGCGAGGTGGCTCCCGACCTGCTCGTCGATCCGCGGCTTCAATGGCGCGGCGGCGTTGCCGAGCCGCCCGGTGTACAGCGCGAGCATAAACGGCAGCATCGCCGATCCCTCGGCGAAGTGGAGCCATTCGAGATAGGCTTCATGGAGCGGCGTCCCCGGCGCTGGGGCGAGCGCGCCATTGCCGTAGGTGCGGATCAGATAGTCGGTGACCGCGCCCGACTCGGCGACCTTCAGGTCACCGTCCTCGATCACCGGCGACTTGCCGAGCGGATGGACCGCCTTCAGCTCGGGCGGCGCGAGGTTGGTCGTCGTGTCGCGCGTGTAGAATTTGATGTCGTAGCCGGTGCCGAGCTCCTCGAGGAGCCAGAGGATGCGCTGCGACCGCGAGTTGTTGAGGTGGTGGACGGTGATCATGCGCAAGGGCTCCGGTGACGCTGGACGGCGGATAGGGTAGGGCGTCGGCATGATCCCCGTCACCCCCGAAATCGCGCTCGACGACGACGAGATCGACGAAAGCTTCATCCGCGCGAGCGGGCCCGGGGGGCAGAACGTCAACAAAGTCAGCTCGGCGGTGCAGATCCGCTTCGATGTCCGGCGGTCGCGCAACCTGCCCGATGCGGTGGCGGTGCGGCTGATGAAGCTCGCCGGGAGCCGGATGACACAGGATGGGGTGCTCGTGCTGACAGCGCAGCGCTTCCGCGAACAGGAGCGCAACCGCGCCGACGCCCGTGCGCGTCTGGTGGCGCTGATCGCCGCCGCCGCCGTCGCACCGGTCAAGCGCCGCGCGTCGCGACCGACCGCGGGGTCGAAGGAACGGCGGCTGGACGGCAAAAGCGTGCGGTCGGGGATCAAGGCGGCGCGCGGTCGGGTGCATCGCGACGATTAGCTTTCGGCTCCGGAATGAACTATTTCATTGCATGTCCGTTGAGCGGGCGCGGGCCGGACCGGAAGGTTGGGCCGCTCGAGTTCCAACCGCAAAGGAAATCATCATGGCCATCAACAGCGATACGGTCGAAGGCACGCTGAACGAGTTCGGCGGCAAGGCCAAGGGCGCGGTCGGCAGCGCGTTCGGCGACACCAAGACCCAGGCCGAGGGTGCCTTCGACGAGACCAAGGGCAAGGCGCAGGAAGCTTTTGGCGAAGCCAAGGCGAAGGTCCAGGACGCGTACGGCAAGGCCAAGGACGCGGTCAACGATTGGGCCGACAACGCGCCTGACTACGTCCAGAAGGCGAAAGAGACCGGCCGCCAGTATGCCGAAAAGGGCAGCGAAGCCGTCCGCAACACCGTTCAGGAGCAGCCGATTGCCACGCTCGTCGGTGGCATCGCCGTCGGCGTCCTGATCGGCTGGCTGGTCAGCAGCCGCCGCTAATCGCGCATCACGCGAAATGTGAAGGGCCGGGTCAGCGATGACCCGGCCCTTTTCGTATTCGCCTGATATCAGATCAGTCGCGCATGCTCGCCGGCACCTTGCCGCCATTTTCGGCGAGCTTGCTCATCACCGCCTTGTGCAGCGCGATGTTTTCCTCGGCCGAGCCGTCGGCACCGGCATGGACGTTGAGTTCCTGGGCGAGGCCCTTGCGCGCGTCGAGGCTCGAATCGAGGTCGAGCAGCTTGAGCAGGTCGACGATCGACGTCTGCCAGTTCCCGCCGTTACCGTGCGACGCCATTTCGGTCAGCACCGCTTCGACATCGACGGGTGCAGCGGCAGGCGCGGCGGTCGCCGCCGCAGGTGCGGTCGCCGGTGCAGCGGTCGGTGCGGCGGTGGCCGGAGCAGCGGCAGCCGGAGCAGCAGCGGCGGGGTGGTGGAAAATCTTGTCCATGATCCGTCCGAATAAACTCATCTCGATCTCCTTAAGGGGCCGTGGTGGCGGTAGCCGAACGCGGCCAAGCGGTGGCGGGTCCGTCGCACGACCCCCTGCGTCTGCCTGTCGGACCCTATCGCACCCGCGTGACGGTTGCGCTAAGGCGGTGCTTCGAAGCTGATGGTACCGATGATCCCGACATTTCATGGTTGAGCGCGCGATCTTCCACGACCCGACGGGGCGGCGCGGGCGGCGCTTTGGGGTCGCGCTCGTCGCCTTCGTCCTGCTCATCATTGCGGCGCTGGGGCTGTTCATCGCCTCGATCGTCTCCGCAACTGCCGGCGCGCCATTGCCATTCACCGTCGAACGCCCGCCGGTCCGCGACCTTGGTCAACTTGCACACGACACCCGGCGCGACGCAGGGCGGGTGCTTCGGCGCGCGTCGTGGCTGGCGAAGGCAGGGCCGAATACCGCCGCGCCGCTCGCGGTCGGGTTTCACGCTCCGTGGGACGATGCCAGCGCCGCGTCGCTCGTCCGGCATATCGGCGATCTCGACTGGCTCGTCCCGGCGTGGGTGTCGGTCACCGGGCCCGACCACCGCATCACGCGCTTTCCCGATCTGCGCGGCCGCGCGATCATCGCTGCGGCCCCGTCGAAGCCGAAGATCCTGCCGATGGTCCAGAATGCGCTGCAGGGCGAATGGGACGGTCCCGGCATGGCACGGCTGCTTGCCTCCCCGGTGCAGCGCAAGGCGTTGCTCGATAATCTCGAACAGGGCTTCATCGTCGAGAAGGTCGACGGCATCTTCTTCGACTTCGAAAACCTGCCCGAGTCGGCGCAGCGCGATTATATCGCGTTCCTCAAGGAAGCCCGGGTCCGCTGCGCGCGGCATGGCTGGAGGCTGGCGATCGCGGTTCCGGTCGGCAATCCCGAGTGGAACCTCAAGGTCTATGCCGCGATCGTCGACCGGATGTTCCTTATGGCCTATGACGAGCACGACCCCGACGGCGATCCGGGTCCGATCGCGTCGCAGCCGTGGTTCGTCGAAACGATCCGCCACGACCTGCGCGGGTTGCCCCCGGGCAAGGTCGTTGTCGCGCTCGGCAGCTACGCGTATGACTGGAGCAAGCCGGGCAGCGCTGATGCGACCTCGGTCGAGCAGGCGTTGCTCAACGCGCACGAATCGAGTGTCATGCCGCGGTTCGACGCCGCGAGCGGCAACGTCACCTACTCCTACGGCAGCGGCGGCGAGACGCATCAGGTGTGGATGCTCGATGCCGCGAGCGTTCATAACCAGTTGATGGCGGTGCGCGCATTGGGCGTGAATGCCTTCGCATTATGGCGGCTCGGCACCGAGGACCCGTCGGTCTGGCGGATTTTCGGACGCGGCCATCCGGGGCCGGTCTCACCCGCCGCGATCGAGGCGATGCCCGCCGGGATCAACGTCGACATCGAGGGTAGCGGCGAAATCCTCCACGTCGGCGCGACCCCGGTCGCCGGCCAGCGCGAGGTGACTGTCGATCCGCGCGGGCTCATCGTCGACACGCGCTTCATCCGCCTGCCGACGCCATATGCGATCGAGCGCGC
The DNA here is from genome assembly GCF_019431245.1 of Polymorphobacter sp. PAMC 29334. NCBI lineage: Bacteria > Pseudomonadati > Pseudomonadota > Alphaproteobacteria > Sphingomonadales > Sphingosinicellaceae > Polymorphobacter > Polymorphobacter sp. PAMC 29334. The sequence continues at coordinate 2,395,390 of NZ_CP080243.1, forward strand.
CGGCTACCGTCCCGGGCTCGTCGCGCTGACCTTCGACGATGGCCCCGACCCAAACTGGACGCCGAAGATCCTCGACGTGCTCAAGGCGAAGAACGTCCCCGCGACCTTCTTCGTCATCGGTGAGAACGCGCTGCCCGAGCGTGCGCTGCTTCGCCGAGAACTCGCCGAGGGGCACGAGATCGGCAACCACACCTACACCCACCCCAACCTCGGCACCGCGAGCGACCGGACGACGCGGCTCGAACTCAACGCGAACCAGCGGCTGTTCCAGGCGTTCACCGGGCGCTCGCTGCGCCTGTTCCGCGCGCCGTACTTCGGCGACGCCGAGCCAACCACGGCGGACGAAATCGATCCGGTCACCGTCGCGCAGAAGCTTGGGTATCTGACCGTCGGACTCCACGTCGATCCGGGCGACTGGCGGCGTCCGGGCGTCGATGCGATCGTCCAGTCAACGATCGAAGGCGTCGAGGATTCGACCGAGGACCGCAGCGGCAACGTCGTCCTGCTCCACGACGCGGGCGGCGACCGCGCGCAGACCGTCGCGGCGCTCCCGCAGCTCATCGATATCCTCCGCGCGCGCGGCTACCGCTTCGTGCCTGTGTCGCAGCTGATCGGCTTGACGTCGGCGCAGGTCATGCCCGCGCTCAGTGCCGACGACCTGGCCGCGTCGCAGACCGACCTCGCGCTGTTCGACATTCTCGGCTTCAGCATCCTCGCGCTCAAATGGATGTTCGGGATCGCGATCACGCTCGGCATCGGGCGCGCGCTGACGCTTTCGGCGCTGGCATTATGGCAGGCGCGGCTCGAGGCAGCGATCGTCCGTCCGCCGATCGACCCCGATCGCTTCGTCTCGGTCCTGATCCCCGCGTTCAACGAAGCGCGGGTGATCGAGGCCTCGGTCCGCCGCGTCCTCGCCAGTCGCGACGTCCGGCTCGAAGTCATCGTCCTCGACGACGGGTCGAAGGATGCGACGAGCGCGATCGTCACCGCCGCCTTCGCCGACGATCCCCGCGTGCAGTTGCTGACTTTGGTCAACGGCGGCAAGGCGAGTGCGCTCAACCACGGCCTAGGGCTCGCCACCGGCGACATCGTCGTCGCGCTCGACGCCGATACCCAGTTCGAACCCGACACGATCGCGCGGCTCGCGCGCTGGTTCGTCGATCCCGCGATCGGCGCGGTTGCGGGCAATGCCAAGGTCGGCAACAGGGTCAACCTCGTCACGCGCTGGCAGGCGCTCGAATATATCACCGCGCAAAACCTCGAACGCCGTGCGCTGGCGCGGCTCGACGCGATGACCGTCGTCCCCGGTGCAGTTGGTGCGTGGCGCGCAAGCACGATCCGCGCGGTCGGCGGCTATCCGGCCGACACGCTCGCTGAGGACCAAGACCTGACGATCGCGATCCAGCGCGCAGGCTGGAAGGTGATGTACGATCAGGACGCGATCGCGTGGACCGAGGCGCCCGAGAGCTTCGCCGCGCTCGCCCGCCAGCGCTACCGCTGGGCGTTCGGCACGCTGCAGTGCCTGTGGAAACACCGCGGCATCTTCGTCACCGGCAAGCCGCGCGGGCTGGCGCGGATCGGCCTGCCGCAGGCGATCGTGTTCCAGGTCGTCTTCGCCGCGATCTCGCCGCTGATCGACCTCGCGCTGCTCGCGAGCATCGTCGCGACCTATCTGTCGGTCGAGGCGCACGGTTGGGCGGCGACGCAGAGCGACGTCGCGCGGATGGGGTTGTTCTGGCTCGCGTTCGGCGCGATCGACATTCTCGCCGGGGTCGTCGCCTTCGGACTCGAGGCGAACGAGCGCTGGCGGCTGCTATGGCTGATGCTGCCGCAGCGCTTCGGCTACCGCCAGATCATGTATTACGTCGTCATCCGCGCGCTGACCGCGGCGCTGCGCGGGCCGAGCGTGGGGTGGGGCAAGCTCGAGCGCTCGGGCCGCGTCGACGAGCGCGTCAAGCCGGCGGAGTAGGGGCCAGCACCGGCGGCTTGAAAACTCGCGCCATCGATCCTGCAGCGCCCCCGTCAACAGCCGTAATCAATTGCTGGACCCTGCCACCCGGCAGGTCCATCGTCCGGCTACTATCGTTCGGGGGAATGGCATGCAGATAGGTATCGGTCCGTCGGTAGGACATTCCGAGAACGGGATGCCCCGCGGCGATATGGAGGCGTGCCTGCAGACCGCCGCGACGCTCGACGAGATCATCGTATTTCGGTCGACCGGCCCGTGGTCGAAGCGCTGGCTCAGCTCGACCCCGCCTTACCCGTCGAAGAATTTTCACGTGAAGGGAAAAAGCTCGGACTGGGGCCCGCAGGCAGGGTTCGTCCCGCACCTCGGCATCTACAGCAAGGTCGGCAATAACGCGGGCAAGGCCGAAGCCGGGACCAAGCTCAACAACGACGGCATCAAGTCGGGCTTTGCCGACAAGGCACAGCTCAGCCTGACCCGCGCCGAGATTCAGATGCAGCTGAGCGAAACGTGTGAATCGCCGCCCCGGACTGCGGTATTCGAAATCAAGGAGTTTCCCGAGGAAGGGATCATCCTGCTCGGCTGCTTCCGCAGCGGTGACCGGATGCGGTTCAATTTCATCGGCCGCAAAAAGTCCGGCCGGAACCAGTACGACATCATGCTGCCGCCCGCCGGGCCGATCTGGGGGCATTGGGATACGCTTGTCGACCGGATGAAGACCGGCAAATTCGACGCAGCGATGATCGCCAAGCTGGAGCCGCTCGAAGTCATGGTCTCGGCCGAAGTCGGTGCCGGCAACCGGGCGATGACCGGCGACTACGACCTGATGGCGATCTGCCCGCGTTGGGGCGATTACATGGCGCGAAGCTCGGTCGAAATCTCGAAGGACGCGATCGTTCTCGCCAAGCCGGTCCCCGGTCACACGCCGCATGGGCTGGTCTACAAGCCGGGCGCGGCGCTCGACAAGGTTCTCGACATGCGGCTGCACACCGGCCAGATCGCCAAGATCAAGGAACAGGCGAAGCTGCCGGTCGACGGCAAGACCGGGGTCGCCTTCCAGGAACACGGCGACATGGGCAACCTCACGCCGCGCATCCTGCGTGCGATCAATGCCCTCAACATCGACATGGGTGCAATCGGCCCAAACGCCGCGCTGCGACGGGTCCACCACAATGCCGAATCACATCGCCACGGTGCGTTCGGCGCGCTGACCCGCCGCGACATGGATGGCGGCGAGGGCTTTCCGCTCACCGCGTTCCATCCGCCGAGCGCGCTCGCCGACCTCAAACCCGATCCGGCGGAACCCGGCAAGGTTCGCATCAGCCCGCTACGCAAATATGGCTCGGTTTGCACGATCGAGCGGATGGCCGAATTCAAGACTTATGCCGCCGACGTCCATGCCGCCGGCTTCTTCGTCCCGAAGCACTGGGCGTGGCAAATGTCGATCCGCAATACCGGGCACGCCTAGTCGAAGGTCAGGTCGCCACTCGCGGGCTCGGCGAAATAGGGGTCGAGCTGGGCTTCGGTCACCATCCCCAGCGTGGCCGGTGACCATTTCGGCGACTTGTCCTTGTCGATCAGGACCGCGCGAACACCTTCGTAGAAATCGTGACCCCCTTGGATGTGGCTGACGACGCGGTACTCGGTGCGGAGCGCGCCCTCGATGTCCGCACCGTCGCGCAGTGCGCGCAGCGTCAGTTTGAGCGAGGTCGGCGACATTGCCGCGATCGTCGCGTGGGTCGACAGCGCCCAGTCGTCGCCGGTCGCAAGGCTCGCCAGGATCGCCTCGATCGTGTCGTGCGCAAAGTGGTAGTCGATCGCGTCGCGCAGCATCGCCAGCGGCGGCTCGCCGGGGTCGGCATTGAGCGTTTCGAGGATCGTCTCGACGGGTTCGTCGCCGGTCGACAGCAATTCGCCGAGCAAAGCCAGCCGTTCGACGGGCACGTAATGCGTCGCAATCCCGGCATAGACACAGTCCGCCGCCTTCAGGCGCGCGCCGGTCAGCGCGAGCCACGTCCCGATATGCCCGGGCAAGCGGGGCAGGGCATGCGTCCCGCCGACGTCGGGGATCAGCCCGATCGCGGTCTCGGGCATCGCGAACAATGTCCGTTCGGTAGCGACGCGGAAGCGCCCGTGGATCGACAGGCCGACGCCGCCGCCCATCGTCATCCCGTCGAGGATCGCGACATACGGATCGGGATAACGCGCGATGGTCTGGTTCATCCGGTATTCGTCGTGGAAGAAGGCCTGCCAGCCCTCGATGCCGACGCGCCCGGCGGCATGCATCGCGACGACGTCGCCGCCCGCGCAGAATGCACGTTCGCCCGCGCCCTCGATGACGACGAGCGCGACTTCGGCATCGCCGATGCTGTCGTAAAGCACCGCCTGGATCGTGTTGCACATCGCGCGAGTCAGCGAATTCAGTGCTGCGGGGCGATTGAGCGTGATCCACAGCGCACGCCCGCGCCGTTCGATCAGCACATCGGCAGCCGGAGCAGTCATCGGGTCGATCGTCGTGTCGGTCATGCCGTCTCCACCAAATTCGCCGGGCCCGCCATCTGCAGCGGCACCGCGCTTGTCGTCAGCCGCGCGAGCAGATTCCCGCCCGCGTCGGTCAGGTCGGCCTCCATGAAGGCGATCCGCTTGCCGAGCTTGATGCAGCGCCCCTCGGCATACAGCGGCTCGCCGAGCTTGGCGGGGCCGAAGAAACTCGTCTTCAATTCGATCGTCGGGATGCCGATCCGCGTCCCCGCCTTGACGATCGCCGCAAGTGCCGCCGCGTCGTCGAGCATCGCGACGATGAAACCGCCCTGGACATTGCCCATGGGGTTACAAAATTCGGGCTTGGGCGCGAAGCTGAGTCGGACCGTCCCTGCCGCCTGGTCGACGGCAAGCACCGTCATCCCGAGCAGCGCCGACGTCGGCGCTGTGCGGCGGTTCATCCGCTCGACGAGTTCGGCATCGGTCAGCGCCACGTCCGGTCCTTACAGGAAGTCGATCTCGTCGAGGCCGTAGCTGTGGAGCGCGGGGCGGAGCGCGTCAACGTCGGGGGAGGGGCGGGTGAACACGGCGCGTGAGCTGGCGGGGGGCGCTGCTCGGTGGTCTTGCGCAGGGGTGGAGCTCAAGACCGGCGCCGTGTTCGACAGCAGATACGCGACGCGGCGGGCAATCCCTCGCCCGCCATCGACGAAGGTCAGGGGGCGCGGGGAGGCGGCGGCAAGCTCCTCCGCGAGCAGCGGAAAATGGGTGCAGGCGAGCGCCACGGTGTCGAGCTTGTCGCCATCGGGCTGGTCGAGCAGCCCGGCGAGTTCGCGTGCGATCGCCGCCGGATCGGGGGCGATGCCGCGCAGCTTGGCCTCGGCAAGGTCGACAAGGACGCCCGACCCGTAGCGCAGGACGCGGCAATCGGCGGCGAACTCGGCCGACAGCCGGTCGACGTACGGCTGGCGGACCGTCGCCGCCGTGCCAAGCACGCCAATGACGCGGCTGCGGCTCGCCTCGGCGGCGGGCTTGATCGCGGGAACAGTGCCAACGACGGGAAGGTCGAGTGCGGCGCGGACGGGGGCGAGCGCGATTGTCGAGGCGGTGTTGCACGCGATGACCACGAGCCGGGGGCGGTAGCGCTCGACCAGCCGCCCGAGCAGCGCCGGAACTCGGCTTGCAATCTCGGCCTCGGTCTTGGTGCCGTAGGGAAAGCCCGCGTTGTCGGCGGCGTAAACGACTGGAACGCCCGGCAATAGCGCGCGGATCGGCGCGAGAACCGACAGGCCGCCGACACCCGAATCGAAGACAAGCAGGGGAGCGGTCATTGCCTTCGGATAACCCGCGCGTCCCGCTGCCGCAACCGTACCGCTTGCGCAATGGTCTTTGCAGACGTACCAATTCGGGCAGGCTCGAATCGGATCCCGCGATGCACATTTTTGTGATCGGCGCAGCACTCGTTGCCATCGCAGCAGCGCCTGTGACCGCGGCGATCCCCGACCTGTCGTTTCACGGTACGGGCGTCGTGACCTATTAGGTGTCCGATCCTGCCTCGGGCCAGTTCGGTCCTGCCATCGGCAAGGCGGTCGTTGTCGACGTCGACATCCATCTCGGCACAGCGGCCGGCGACCCGGCGGACGGTTATCCTCCCGCGCCGTCCAACTCGTTCACCGGTACCTACACGATGACCCCGATGATGATTTCCGACGTCTATTCGTCGTTCGACTGGACGGTAAGCACGGCCGACGAAGCCTCATCCCTCGACCCGGCGAACGAATATACGGCGGGATCGGTCGATTTCGTCCACGGCCACCCGACCGGCTTTTTTCTCAGCCATCTCGGCGATCCCGATGGCCACACGATTTCGAACCACAGCTGGAGCTTCGATTTCGGCGAGAGTCCGGCAATGTGGGGCGGCACATGGCAACCCGACTCGATCGCGAGTTCGACCCCCGAACCGTCGTCGTGGGCATTCCTTGTCGCCGGCTTCGGTCTGGTCGGAGTGGCAGTGCGGCGGCGACGGCTCGGCGAAGGGTATGATTGGCGCATGACAACGGTCTGAAAGCGACACGGCGGCTCACTCAGCCTGACCCTTGGACACGCCACTCGGCGCGCGCTAATCGTCCGATATGACCCATGCCCGCTATCCCGCCCTTCGTCCCCGCCGCAGCCGCGCCTATGCCTGGTCGCGCGCGATGGTTGCCGAGACGACCCTGTCGCCCGCCGACCTGATCTGGCCGCTGTTCGTCACCGACGGCACCAACAATCGCGAGCCGGTACGGACAATGCCGGGGGTCGATCGCCTCTCGGTCGACCTGATCGGCGCGGCGGCGCGCGAGGCCGCGGCGCTCGGCATCCCGTGCCTCGCGCTGTTCCCGAACACCCCCGCGAGCGCGCGCAGCGACGACGGAGCCGAGGCGCTCAACCCCGACAATCTGATGTGCCGGGCCGTCAAGGCGATCAGGGATTCGGGCGCCGCGATCGGCGTCCTGACCGATGTCGCGCTCGATCCGTACACCAGCCACGGCCACGACGGGCTGCTCGATGCCCAGCACCGGATCGTCAACGACACCTCGGTCGAAGTCCTCGTCGGGCAGGCGCTGACGCTGGCGCGCGCCGGGGCCGACATCATCGCGCCGTCGGACATGATGGACGGGCGGGTCGGCGCGATCCGCGACGCGCTCGAGGCCGAAGGCTTCCACGACGTCCAGATCATGGCCTATGCGGCGAAATACGCGAGTGCGTTCTACGGTCCGTTCCGCGATGCGGTCGGGTCGGGGGGCTACCTCAAGGGCGACAAGAAGACCTACCAGATGGACTTCGCCAATTCCGACGAGGCGATGCGTGAAGTCGCGCTCGACCTTGCGGAGGGCGCCGACAGCGTCATGGTCAAGCCCGGCCTGCCCTATCTCGACATCGTGCGTCGCGTGAAGGACCGTTTCGAGGTCCCTGTCTTCGCGTATCAAGTCAGTGGCGAATACGCGATGATGGAGGCGGCGGTCGCCGCTGGCGTCCTCGACCGTGACAAGGCGATGATCGAGACGCTGACCGCGTTCAAGCGCGCGGGATGCTCGGGGGTGCTGACCTACTTCGCGCGCGATGTCGCGCGGCTGCTCGGGTAGCGCCGTCGACCTCAAATCGAGCGAGTCGCTCGGTTACGATCGGGCTCCTAAAGCGATGGATAAGCCTGCCGGTCGAAAGTACCAATCCGGCTCATAAGGGGCTGAATCGTACCCGCTTTCGTGTGGACTTCGTGGACTTCCGTGACGGAGCTGGTTAATTCCTGACACCGGTCCGGCAGCGAGTTGCTAACCCTGAAGCACCCGTCGCGCGACGAACCGCGCCATCGGGCGTTACCTTCGTATTATGCCCGCCTTCAACTCCGACCGGATCATCCCCGCGACGCTTGCGGTCGCGCTCCAGCTTCTGCTCGGCTACGCGCTGATCGTCGGGCTCGGGGTCGCGCCGGTGCCGCGCCTTGCTGAGACGCTGAAGGTGTTCGACGTGCCGCCTGAACCCGTCGCGCCGCCGCCGCCGAAGCCCCGGCCAGTGCCCCAGCATGCCCGCGCACCGCGGCCGCGCGCCGCCGCTGCACCCCCCGCGCTTCGGGCACGCGCGACCCCGGTCGTAGCACCGCCTCCCGCGATCAAGATCGAGCGCCCGCCGCTGATCATCGCCGCGCCGCTGCCGGGAATAGGAGCCGACCCAAGCGCCGGTGCCGCTCCCGTCCCCGGCCCAGGATCGGGAAGCGGCGGGCAGGGAACCGGCACCGGCAGCGGGTCGAGCGGCACCGGCGACGGCGGCGGTGGATCGCATGCCGAATACCTGCGCGGCGATATCCGCGACCGCGACTATCCCCGTGAAGCCCGCGACGCCGGTATCCAGGGCGACCTGACGACGCGCTACGTCATCAGCCCCGACGGGCGGATCACCGACTGCCGTATCGTCAGGTCGAGCGGGAGCGCGCTGCTCGACTCGACGACGTGCCGCCTCGTCATGGAGCGCTTTCGCTACCGCCCGGCCCGCGACGCGAGCGGCCGCAAGGTCAGCGAGGTCCAGTTCGACGACCACCACTGGCGGCTCGGCCCGCCGCCAAACGAGCCCGACGACGACGGTCCGCCGAACGACCGGCCTCCGCGTTAGGAGCCCGCCTCGACGACCGGCTCGGGCAGCTGGGGGGCGGGGCCGTTCTCGTCGACGAGCCACGTCGACCACAGCTGGTGCGTCCGGAGCTGCGTCAGGCGAAGTTCGCAGCGCAGGCTCATCGCGCCGCGGATCGTGCCGCTCTGCCATAGCGTGTACACCGCGCCGCACTCGGCCTTCTCGTAGGCGACCCACGCCGTCTGCGCCGCGTCGAAGTCGCCGAGCAGGCGGCCGTTCTCGGGGTTCTCGCGGGCAATCCTCGCCCGGGCGGCAAGCCGGTAGCGTTCGAGGGTGCGGAGTGATGTATCGCGCTCACGGCCGAGGCATTGGTCGAACGCGACGGTGGTCGCCGCCGTCTGGCAGCGCGGAACGGTCACCGGCGGCCGGGTGCCTAGGGTGCTGAAGACGGTCAGGGCAAGAAGCAGCATCGGTCACATCTCCTGTCGGCGGCCGCATCGTGCTTGCGACCGGCTGAAGCGTGGCTTAACCCGACACCATGTCGAAAGTCAGCATCGCCGTGCTCGGGGCCTCGGGATACACCGGGGCCGATCTCGTACGTCTGGCGCTATCGCATCCGAATATCGAGATCGCCGCGCTGTCGGCAAACGCCAAGGCCGGCCAATCGATGGCCGAGGTCTGGCCGCACTTCGCGATGTTCCCGGCGCTGCCCCGATTGGTCAAGGCCGAGGATGTCGATCTCGCCGGGGTCGACGTCGTCTTCGGCTGCCTGCCGCACGCGGCCTCGGCCGAGTTGCTGAGCGGGATCAGCGGGCCGCGGATCGTCGACCTGTCGGCGGATTTTCGGCTGAAGGACGCGGCGACCTATGCCGACTGGTACGGCAACGCGCATCCCGCCCCCGATCTGCTGCCGGGTGCACTGTACGGCCTGACCGAGTTCGCCCGCGACGACCTGCCGGGAGCCGATATCGTCGCCTGCCCGGGCTGTTACCCGACCGCAGTCCTGCTCGGCCTGCTGCCGCTGATGGACCTGATTTCGCCCGAGCGGATCACCGTCAACGCGCTGTCGGGGGTGAGCGGGGCAGGGCGGTCGCTCAAGGAGGCCAATCTGTTTGCGGAAGTCGCGGAGGCGGTCGCGCCGTACGCGATCGGCCGCCATCGCCACATGCCCGAGATCGAGCAGGAGCTATCGCTGCGCGCCGCGTCGCCGGTGATGATCAGCTTTACCCCGCATCTGATCCCGATGAACCGCGGCGAGTTGGTCACGATGATCGTCGAGACCGCGCACCCCGTCGCCGACCTCCGCGCCGCACTCGACAAGCGGTATGCGGCCGAAGCATTCGTCCATCTCCTCCCCGAAGGCGTCGGCCCGGCGACGCGGATGGTGCGCGGGTCGAACCATGTCGTGCTCAACGTCTTCGCCGACCGCATACCCGGACGCGTGATCGTCATCGTCGCGATCGACAATCTCGTGAAGGGATCGTCGGGGCAGGCGATCCAGAACATGAACGTCATGCTCGGCTTGCCCGAAACTGCCGGATTGAGTGCCGCCCCCCTGTTCCCCTAAGCGAAGCGATGGTGCCATGATCGAAGCCCCGCCCGTCCGTGACACCAAAGGCCGCCTCGTCACCGCGCGCCTGCGTCTCCGTCAGTGGGACGATGCGGATCATGCGCCGTTCGCGGCGATGAACGCCGATCCGCGGGTGATGGCGCATTTCCCGGCGTTGCTGTTCCGCAACGAGAGCGACGCGATCATCACCCGCCAGAGCGCGGCGATCAAAGCCACCGGCCTCGGCTTCTGGGCGATCGAGACGTTGTCGACCAACCGCTTCATCGGCTTCACCGGAATTCAGCCGGTGACGATCAGCAGCCCGATCCACGGCGAGTTCGAGATTGGCTGGCGGCTCGGCCGCAACGACTGGGGCATGGGCTATGCGCTCGAAGCCGCGCGCGCGGCGCTGCACGTCGCCTTCGTCGAGCGCGAGCTGACGTCGGTGGTGGCGATGACGGTGCCGCGCAACACGCGGTCGTGGGGGCTGATGGAGCGGCTCGGCATGGTTCGCCGCGAGGATCTCGACTTCGACCACCCCGAACTGCCCGACGGCCACCCGCTCCTCCGCCACATCGTTTATTCGATCGACGCGCCGCACGAGTGAGCGGGGAGGGGAGATAGTGAAGGGAAGACTGGTCGGAGCGACAGGATTCGAACCTGCGACCCCTTCACCCCCAGCGAAGTGCGCTACCAGGCTGCGCCACGCTCCGACCGAAGGCGCGGTTTAGGGGGCCGTGGAGGGAAGCGCAAGCGCGGTGACGCTTACGACTCGATCGCATACTGCTTGAGCAGGTCGTACAGCGTCGGGCGACTGATGCCGAGGAGCTTGCTCGTCGTCGACAGATTGCCCTCGGTCCGTGCAAGCGCGAGGCGGATCGCCTTGCGGTCGGCGTCTTCGCGGACCAGCTTGAGATTGAGCGACGCCACGTCCTTGCCGCCAAGATCGAGATCGGCGGCGTCGAGGAGCGGATTTTCGGCCATGATCACCGCGCGCTTGAGCTTGTTCTCGAGCTCGCGGACGTTGCCCGGCCAGTGCCAGTCGTTGAGCGCGGTCAGCGCGGCAGGGGTGAAGCCCTTGAACGTCCGCCCGTGCTCGCGCCCGAACTTGGCGAGGAAGTGGTGCGCGAGCAATGTCGCGTCGCCGTGGCGCGCGGCGAGCGACGGGATGCGGACGATGATCTCGGCGAGGCGGTAGTAGAGGTCCTCGCGGAAACGCCCGGCGATGATCATCGCCTCGAGGTCCTGGTGGGTCGCGCAGACGATGCGGACATCGACCGGGATCGCGCGTCGTCCGCCAATCCGCTCGATCACGCGCTCCTGGAGGAAGCGGAGCAGTTTGACCTGGAGCGGGAGCGGCACGTCGCCGATCTCGTCGAGGAACAAGGTGCCGCCCTCGGCGAGCTCGATCTTCCCCTCGGTGGTCTTGGCGGCGCCGGTGTACGCGCCCTTTTCATAGCCGAAGAGTTCGGATTCGAGCAGGTTCTCGGGGATCGCGGCGCAGTTGATGGCGACGAACGGCTTGCCCTTGCGCAGGCTCGCCTCGTGAAGGCCGCGCGCGAGCAGTTCTTTGCCGGTTCCGCTCGCGCCGAGCAGCATCACAGTGACGTCGGCGGTGGCGACGCGCTCGATCATTCGCGCGACCTTGAGCATCTCGGGAGCGCCGGTGATGATGCCGCCGAGAACGTCGCCGCCGGCCTGTGCCGCGGTCAGCCGCCGGTTTTCGGCCTCGAGGTCGTGGACGTGATACGCGCGCCGGACGATCATGCCGAGCTCGTCGATGTCGATCGGCTTTGCGTAGAAATCGAACGCCCCGCTCGCGATCGCGCGGAGGCCGCTCGCCCGGGCACCATGCCCGGAGGCGACGATCACCTTCGTCCCGGGCTTGATCCGGAGGATCGCGTCAAGCGTGGCGAAACCCTCGCTGGTGCCGTCGGGATCGGGCGGCAGGCCGAGGTCGAGCGTAACGACGGCGGGCGAATGTTCCTCGACCGCGTCGAGCGCGGTGGCGCGATCGCCGGCGGTAACGACGTCATAATCCTCATAGCTCCAGCGTAATTGCCGCTGCAGCCCCTCGTCGTCCTCGACCACCAGTAATTTCCGTGACGCAATCGGACTATTCAAGCACTTATCCTCATCGGGCTCTCGACCCCTGTCCGCGATTGCGACGCCGCGATCAACAGCGCGAGGGGCAGTCGGATGGTGAAAATGCTCCCTTCGCCCTCGCGGCTCGTGACATCGAGGCGGCCGCCAGCGGCGCGGACGAGCTCGCGCGCCTCATAAGCCCCGATGCCGAAACCGCCCGCCTTGGTCGAACGGAACGGCTTGAACAGCTCGTTGCGGACAAAGGCCGGCGACATGCCCGAGCCGTGGTCGGCAATCTCGATCACCGCCGTCGCCGCATCTTGCCGCAGGTCGACCTGGATCGCCGCACCGGGCTGGCTTGCCTCGATCGCGTTCTGGATCAGGTGGCCGAACAGCTGCTCGAGGCGAACCGGGTCGGCGGTGACGAACAGCTGTTCGCGCGCCTGCGCAAGCTCGAGCGCCGCGTGCTGGCGCGATTTGACCGAAACGATCTCGGCAAGGAGGAGCGCGAGGTCGACCGCCTCGCCATGTTCGGCGCGACCCGACGTGCGCTGGGCGAGGCGGGCGAGCAAATCGTTCATCTTGCCGACCGACCCCTGGAGCGTCGCGACCATGTCGGCGCGGAACGCCGGGTTGTCAGCATGGCGCTCGGCGTTGCGCGCGACGAGGCTGAGCTGGCTGACGAGGTTCTTGATGTCGTGCATGATGAAGGCGAAACGGCGATTGAACTCGTCGAACTTGCCGGCCTCGTCGAGTTCTGCCTGGGTCGAGGCCTCGGCGATATAGCTCGCCGACTGGCGGCCAAGCGTCCGCAATAGCTCGAAATCTTCCCAGTTGAGAGTCCGCGCAACGACGGTCCGCTCGACGACGATAAAGCCCTTGAGCGAGTCGAGATAAAGCAACGGCACGATCAGCCACGCGCGCCGGTCGCCCGCTGCCCAGGGCGGGAGGACGAGGCCGTCATAATCGCCCTCACCATCGCGCAATTCGTCGAGATCGACGATCCGCTGGCGGACCGTCAGGAACGTCGCCAGGTCGCCATCGACCGCGACCGCGCTCGGCACGAAGCCCTTGTAGTGCCACTGCGCCAGGACATCGAACTTGCCGTCGTCGCCGGGAGCGAACAGCGCTCCGCCGGGCGAATCGACGACGGTGCACACCGCCTCGACAACGCGCTCGGGCAGGCGGCCCTTGTCGGCATCGACCCCCGACACGGTCTGGATGAAGCGCAGCCACTCGGTCCGGTAATCATAGCGGTAGGCGAAGAAATGCTTCGAAATCTGGATCCGCAGCATCGCCCGGTAGCGCGGCAGGACGAAGACGGTCGACCCAAGGATGATCGTCGCGAAAAGGAAGGTGATCTGGAGCAGCCGCCCCCAGTCGCCGCCGACGAGCCGCAGGCCGTAGGCGGTCAGCGCCATGATGATCAGATACCCGCCGATGATCGACATCGACATCGTATGGAATACGACCTGCCGCGACACCTGGACCCGGGCGACCCACGCCTGTCGCGCCGACAGCAACAGGAGCGGCACGACGATCGCATCGACCGCGCCGCGGATATTGAACAGGTCGGACGACATGCTGCCGAGCAGGAAACGCAGCGTGTAGAGGTTGAGGTCGTAGACGAAGAACCCCGCCAGCCCGATGCACAGCAAGCGGATGCCGATGCGGCTGCCGGGTTCGGCGTTGACGTACAGGTTGTGGATCAGGACGAGGCCGCTGATCGCGACGGTCAGCCGTCCGACGACGAAGAGCGCGGCGATAACCGGGCGTGCATGCAGCGACCCGCCGTGGCTACCGACGATGTCGACGAAATCGAGGCCGAACTGCATCGCAGTGACGAAGCCGATCGCGCTAGCGATGATGAATGACGAGCTCAGCCGGTCGTCGAGCGCCCACGACGTCCGCAGCAGTGCGACGAGGAAGCCGATCCACGACGCGGTGCGCAACGTCTCCATCGGCGAGAGCAGCAGCGCATACCCGCCGCCGAGCCGCGCCGACAGGACGAAGTCGCCCGCCCATGCGGCGGTGACCAGCGCGGCGATGACGAGCCAGCTGCTGGCACCGTCGCGCTGCGGGCGCATCAGCACGCTCAGCGCGAGCGCGCTGAAGCCGACGCACGCAATCAAATGACTGATGATGCCGACGTCGGTCAGCTGCACCGCGTTTCCCCTAACCCGCGGCTGCGTTTAACGGGATTTCAACGATTGGGCCAGTCGCGGCGATCACGGGGCACCGGCCGGGGCAGCACCACCGGGCTTGGGGCGAAGCTCGCCGCTGGTGTTCGCCGCCCACCACAGCATCGCCGACCACGCCGCGACGTTCTGCGTCATCTGCGCCGGATCGATCTTGTCGAGCGTGTCGTCGGCGCTGTGGTGGAGGTCGAAATATCGCGTGCCGTCCTGCGCGAGGTCGACCACTGCCGCGCCAGCCTCGCCCGCCGCCTCGACGTCGGTTCCGCCTTGCGCGGGCAGCGGCGACGCGGCGATGCCGAGCGGGGCGAGTACCCGTGCCAGTGCGGCGACTGCGGTGGGGTTGCCGGTCTTTGCCCGCAGCGACCAGACGCGATCGGCACCGAAATCAGATTCGGCGGTGACGACGACGGTATCGGCGGGATAGCCCGTGAGGTAGGTCGCCCCGCCCAACGGGCCCGCGCTCTCCTCGTCGCCGAACGCGACGACGCGGATTGTCCGTCGCGGCGGGGGCAGGGTGCCGTCCTTAATCGCGGCAACGATCGTGTTCGCGGCGGCGAGCGTGATCGCCACGCCTGCGGCGTCGTCGATCGCGCCGGTGCCGAGATCCCAGCTGTCGAGGTGCCCGCCGACGAGGACGACCTCGTGCGGCAGCTCGGTCCCGGTGATCTCGCCGATGACGTTGCCCGAGACGCCGGGGGCAAAGCGCTTCGGTGTCAGCACGAGGTGGAGGCGGACCGGGCCGCTCGCGATCATCCGCGTCAACTGCATCGCATCGGGGACGCTGAGCGCGGCGGCGGCGATTGGGGTTACGCCATCGGGCCAACGCGTCACGCCGGTATGCGGCAGCCGCGCCGGTCCGGTCGCGAGCGAGCGGTGGAGATAGGCGGCAGCGCCTTTGCTTGCTGCGATCGCCGGCCCGGCGGTTCGAATCGCATTAAAGGCGCCGTAGCTCGACCCGTCCTGCGCGGCCTTCATCGCATGGTCGATGTAGACGATCTTGCCGGTCAGGCTGCCTGCCGGTGCCGCCCTGAGCGCGTCGAGGTCCGCGAACCGAACGACGTCGGCGTCGATCCCCGCCACCGGAGTTGCGCCGCTCGCACCGAGCGCGGTCAGGACCAGCCGCTGCGGGTTCGTCCCGATCGTCGTGGCGGTTTCGATCCCGCGCTCCCAATGCGGGACGGCGTAGGTCTGGATGTGGACATTGGTCAGGCCGAGCGCGGTCATCCGCGCCGCGACCCAGTCGCGTGCCCGCGCTTCGGGGGGCGTCGCCGCGAGGCGTGGCCCGATCTCGGTCGTTAGCCCGGCAACGATCGAATATGCCGGGTTCGCTATCAGCGCGCGGTCGCGGAGCATCGCCGCCGCTGCCATCGGGTCGGCTGCCGCCGCCGGGACCGCCGTCATCGCAACCAGTGCCGCCGCCAAAGCTCGCATCGCTTACCTCTCGCTAACCAGCGCGACTTACCGCATTGCAGCGCGATAAAGGCAAGCTATCGTGCGTTGCGCCTTGGGAGCCAGCGATGATCGGACGCCTCAACCATGTCGGCATCGCGACGCCGTCGATCGAAAAGAGCATCGCGGTCTATCGCGATCTGCTCGGCGCGACGCGAATCGGTGAGCGGTTCGCGCTCCCCGAACAGGGCGTCTGGGTCTGTTTCGTCGACCTGCCGAATAGCCAGATCGAGCTGATCGAGCCTTATGGCGATGCCTCGCCGATCCACGGTTTCCTCGCCAAGAACCCTGCTGGCGGTCAGCATCACGTGTGCTTCGAAGTGCCCGACATCATCGCCGCACGCGATGCAATGCGCGCGAAGGGTGCAACCGTACTCGGCACTGGCGAGCCGCGGATCGGTGCCCACGGCGTGCCGGTGATCTTCGTCCACCCGCGCGACATGGGCGGGGTGCTGGTCGAGCTGATGGCGGAGCCGGTTCATTGAAACGCGCCCTGATCGCCGTGGTCGTGGCGCTGGCCCCGATCGTGATCGCCGCGGCGCCGGTCGACTTCACCGTTCCCGCGAGCGTCCCCGTCGAGCATCTCCGTGTCCGCCAATTCGATTTTTCCGGCGGGCGGTCGGCCCCGCTCAAGCTCGGCTACCGGACGCTCGGCAGCCCGCATAAGGGATCCGATGGCAGCATCGACAACGCCGTCGTCCTGCTCCACGGCACCGGCGGCTCGGGGGCGGCGTTCCTCGGCCCGAAAGCGGCGCTGTTATTCGGACCGGGTGCGCCATTCGACATTACGCGGACCTATGTCATCCTTCCCGACACGATCGGCATCGGCTCGTCGACCAAGCCGAGCGACAGTCTCGGGGTCAATTTTCCACATTACGACTATGGCGACATGGTCAAGGGCGTCCGCACGGTCCTCGCCGAACTCAAGGTGACCAAGGTCCGCGCGGTTGTCGGCACGTCGATGGGGGCGATGCTCGGCTGGACGTGGGCAGAGGCGTACCCGAACGAGATCGACACGCTCGTCGCGATGGGCGGATGGCCGACTGCCGTCGCCGGGCGCAACCTTGTCTGGCGGCTCGCCGCGCGCGACGCCCTGCTCGTCAGCCCGCTTCCGGGTGGCAGCGGAGCGCGGGTTGCGACGGGAATCATCCTCGTTGCCACCGTCCCCGCGGCGCTCCTGACCAAGCTCGCCCCTGATGCGCCGACCCTGCAGCATCTGATCGACGCGCGGCTGGACGGTGCGCCCGACTCGGTCGATTTCGCCTTCCAGCTCGACGCCGTGCGGAATTATTCCCCTGCCGCCGGGATCGAGCGGGTGACGGCCAAGGTCGTCGAACTCAACTTCGCCGACGACATCCTCTATCCGGTGGCCGAGCGCCCGCCGCTGCCCGCGCGCTTCACCCGGATCACGGTGCCAGCATCGGCGGCGACGAGCGGGCATGCGACGCTGGGCGAGCCGAGCGTGTGGATGCCGCTCGTCGCGCCGGCGCTCAAGGCGGCGTTGGCGCGTTAGGTGAGGATGACGCAGACGGACATTTTATCGCTGACCGGCGTCGGAGTGCAGGACGCCAGCAACGTGCCCCTCCCCTCGGAAGGGGAGGGAAGGCAGGCCCGGCCCGATCCGGCGATCGATCTCCCTCCGGCGCTTCGCACCCCAATGGATATCTCCGCCGCTACCACCGCTGACACGCCCGACATCGACTCGCTGCTCGACGCCGCCTTCGGCCCCGGCCGCCACGCCCGTACCGCGTCGCTCCTCCGCGCAGGGGCCGAGCCGATCGCCGGGGTCAGCCTAGTTGCGCGCGACGGCGGGCGGCTTCTCGGGTCGATCCAATACTGGCCGATCGAACTCGTCACCGGCGACGCCGTGACACCGCTGACTCTGCTTGGCCCGGTCGCGGTGGCGGCAGACGCCCGCACGCTCGGGCTTGGGCGGAGATTGCTTGCGGCGTCGCTTGCGGTCGCCGACGCGCATGGCTTCGATCCGATCCTGTTGATCGGCGACGCGAGCTATTACGGGCCGTTCGGCTTCGACGCCGCCGCCACCGGGGACTGGCAGCTGCCGGGCCCTGTCGACCGGCACCGGCTGCTCCTCCGCCAGACCGGATCGATCGTCCTGCCGAAGATCGCCACCGTCCGCGCGGTCAACGCCTCGGCGCTCGCGGCTCCGGGGATGAGTGCGTAATGCTGCAGGGTTGAGCCGCGACATCGACCCGACTCGTTCAAAGCGCCGCCGCCGACTATAGGCCGTTTCGCAACAGGATAATCGATGCCGACCGAAACCGCTCCGACGCTCGCCGAGATCGCGACCCTGCTCGGCGAGCGCAAGCTGCCGCCGGTCGATCAATGGAATCCGGCGCATTGTGGCGACAGCGACATGCGGATCGCCGCCGACGGGACTTGGTTTCACGGCGGCACGCCGATCGGCCGCGTCGAACTCGTCCGGCTGTTCTCGACGATCCTGCGGCGCGAGGCCGACGGCGGCTACGTCCTCGTCACCCCCGGCGAGAAGCTCGACATCGTCGTCGACGACGCGCCGTTCGTCGCGGTCGCGGTGACGAGCGAAGGGGAGGGGCAGGGGCGCACGCTCGCCTTTCGCCTCAACACCGGCGACCACGTCGTCGCCGGTCCCGGCAACCTGCTCCGCGTCGAGGCGGCGGACGACGGCACCCCGCGCCCGTACGTCCATGTTCGCGGCGGGTTGGATGCGCTGGTCAACCGCGCGACCTTCTACGACCTCGCCGACTGGGCACTCGCCGAGGACGCGACCCCGCCGGGGCTGTGGAGCGGCGGCGTCTTCTTTCCGTTCGCCGCATGACGCTGCGCGAGCGGCTCGCCCGCGCCACCGGACCCGGGGAGGGCCGCCGCGGCGACTGGGACTTTCCCGGCAACGAGATCGAGGCGCCAGCGGCGCTGACCCCCGCAGCGGTGCTGATCGGGGTCGTAACCCACGACCGCCCGACCATCCTGCTGACAAGGCGGACCGACACGCTGCGCCGTCACGCGGGCCAGATCGCATTTCCCGGCGGGCGGATCGACCCCGGCGACGCCGACCCGACCGCCGCCGCGCTGCGCGAGGCGCACGAGGAGGTCGCGCTGCCGCCGCATGCGGTCGACGTCATCGGGATGACCGACACCTATTCGACGGGGACGGGGTATCACATCGTCCCGGTGATCGGACTGATCGCGCCTAACCTGCCGCTCGTTCCCGCCGCCGGCGAGGTCGCGTCGATCTTCGAGGTGCCGCTCGATTTTGTCCTCGATCCGGTGAACCACCAGCTCCGCCAGAGCGAATGGCAGGGACGGCTGCGGTCTTATTATGTCATTAGCTGGGAGACGCACGAGATCTGGGGGGCGACCGCGGCGATGATCGTCAACCTGTCACGGCGGCTGGCATGACGGCGTTCGCCGTGACGCTCGGGCCGCAGCCGTGGCTCGTCGGCAAGGGCGCGCGGGCGATCGCCGCCGCGCTCGACGTCGCCGGCGGGTCGACGCGGCTGGTCGGTGGCGCGGTCCGCGACAGCCTGCTTGGGCTTAAGGTCAGCGACATCGATTTCGCGACGGTCTTCGAACCCGCCAATGTTCTCGCCCGGCTCGAGGCCGCGGGGCTCAAGGCGGTTCCGACCGGCATCGCCCACGGCACCGTCACCGCAGTCGCCAACGGCTTTCATGCCGAGGTGACGACGCTGCGCCGCGACGTCGCCACCGACGGCCGCCATGCGACGGTCGCCTTCACCGCCGACTGGCGCGCCGACGCCGCCCGCCGCGACTTCACGATCAATGCGCTCTACGCCAACCCGGTCAGCGGCGAGATCGACGATTTCTTCGGCGGCCTCGACGATCTGGCGGCGCGGCGCGTCCGCTTCATCGGCGTCGCGCTCGACCGGATCGCCGAGGACCATCTGCGCATCCTCCGCTTCTTCCGCTTCTCGGCGCGCTTTGCGGTGACTATCGACGCCGACGGGCTGGCGGCGTGTACCGCCCGCGCCAACGACCTGATGGCGCTGTCGCGCGAGCGCGTCCGCGACGAGATGGCGAAGCTGCTCGTCACCGACGATCCGGCACCGACGCTCGCGGTGATGCTCGATCACGCCATCCTCGCGCCGGTTTTGCCCGAGATCGAGCGAGCGCGACTTGCGCAATTGGTGCGGACCTGTGCGGGTGAGCGTGCGGCGGGCGTGCGGCCGGGGTTCGTGCGGCGTCTGGCGGCGCTGCTGCCGGTCGATGCGATGCTGCTCGACGACATCGCGACGCGGCTGCGGCTGTCGAAGGTCGAGCGCAAGCGGCTGGTGCTGACCGCCGACCGGGGCAGAAGCCTTGGCGAGATGGCGTATCGCGACGGCATCGACAGCGCGATCGATCGCGGCATCCTGTCGGATAACAACGACTTGCCCGACTTCATTACGGCATGGTCGAAGCCCGTGCTGCCGGTTTCGGGACGCCACCTGATCGCGCGTGGACTGCCGCCCGGCCCCGAAGTCAGCCGCCGCCTCGGCGAAGTCGAGCGCGAGTGGATCGCCGCCGGCTTCCCTGCCGACATCGACCCCATCGTTTCCAGGGTGTTGGCGGCTTAAGCGAACTTGTTGTCGCGCGGGAAACCCTGCGGCGGCATCCGCCCAATCCCGCCGCGCGGCCCGACCCACGGCCCGACATCGGCCTCGGTCCGCGTCCGCGTCCCCGATCCGCCCATCGCCCACGACAGGCCATCGGCGCGCTTGAAACTGGTGATGTCGGCGACCCCGCCATCACGGTATTTCTGCAGCGCCACGCCTTGCCCGCGCGCCATGACGGGCACGTCGTCGAGCTTGATAATCAACAGCTTGCGGTTGTCGCCGACGACGCCGAGGTGATCGTCGTCGGCCGGGATCGGCCGCACGATCTTGAGGTTCGCCCCGGCGCGCGGCGTCATCACCTGGCGCCCTTTCCGTGTCTCCGCGAGCAAATCGTCGCCGGTGACGATGAACCCGCGCCCGTCCGACGCCGCGAGCAACAGCCGCTCGCCCGGCCGGTGGACGAACAGCGCGACGATCGCCGCCGCCCCGTCGAGGTCGATCATCAGCCGCACCGGCTCGCCAAAGCCTCGCCCGCCGGGCAAGCGATCGGCGCCAAGTGTATAGAACCGCCCGGTTGCCGCCGCGATGACGATGCGGTCGGTGGTGTGGGCGTGGAAGGCGAAGGCGGGCCCGTCCCCCTCCTTGAACTTGAGCAGGTCGGGCGCGGTGAGGTCGACATGACCCTTCATCGCGCGGATCCAGCCCTTCGCCGAGACGATCACCGTCAGCGGCTCGCGGTCGATCATCGCCTCGAGCGGGATCATCGACACCACCGGCGCGGTGCCGATCTCGGTCAGCCGCCGCCCGAGTTCAGTCTCGGGTCCGTAGCGCTTGCGCAGCTTGGCGAGGTCGTCGCGGAGGCGCTTCGCCTGCGCCTTGGGGCTGTCGAGGAGTGCGCGCAGCTTGCTCGCCTCTGCCGACAACGCCTTGTGTTCCTTGGTGATCTCGATTTCTTCGAGCCGCCGCAGCGCGCGCAGCCGGAGGTTGAGGATCGCCTCGGCTTGCCGCTCGTTGAGATCGAACCGCCGGATCAGTTCGGCCTTCGGCTCGTCCTCCTCTCGGATGATGCGGATCACCTCGTCGATCGACAGATACGCCTTGAGATAGCCGTCAAGGAGTTCGAGCCGGTCGTCGATCTTCGTCAGCCGAAAGGTCGTACGATTGGCGGTGACCTCGATCTGATGGTCGAGATACGCCTGAAGCACCGCCTTCAATGGCATCACGCGCGGGACGTGATCGCGGTCGAGCACGTTGAGATTCAACGGAAACCGCGTCTCGAGATCGGTCAGCTTGAACAGGCTTTCCATCAGCACGCCAGGGTCGACGTTGCGCGACCGCGGTTCGAGGATCAGGCGGATCGCGGTGTCGGACTCGTCGCGGACGTCGGTGAGGATCGGCAATTTCTTGTCGTTGATCAGCGTGGCGATGTCTTCGATCAATTTGCCCTTCTGGACCTGATACGGGATCTCGGTGACTGCGATGACCCACGTCCCGTTACCCGCCGGCTCGACCGACCAGCGCGCGCGCAGGCGGAAGCTGCCGCGCCCGGTGGCATACGCCTGGGTGATCGCCGATGCTGGTTCGACGACGACTCCGCCCGTCGGAAAGTCCGGACCCTTGAGGTGTTGCATCAACTCGTCGATCGAAGCCTCAGGATTGTCGAGCAGCACCGTCGCGGCATCGGCTATCTCGGCAACATTGTGCGGCGGGATCGATGTCGCCATGCCGACCGCGATGCCGCTCGCGCCGTTCGCCAGCAGGTTGGGGAAGGCGGCCGGGAAGACCTCGGGTTCTTCCTCCTCGCCGTTATACGTCTCGCGGAAGGCGACGCTGTTCTCGTCGAGGCCGTCCATCAGGTCGGCGGCGGCGATCGTCAGCCGCGCCTCGGTGTAGCGCATCGCCGCGGCGTTATCGCCGTCGATGTTGCCGAAATTGCCCTGTCCGTCGATCAGCGGGTAGCGGAGCGCGAACGACTGGCTGAGCCGCACCAGCGCGTCGTAAATCGAGGCGTCGCCGTGCGGGTGGTACTTGCCCATGACGTCGCCGACGATCCGCGCGCATTTCTTGTAGCCCGTCGCGGGATCGAGCTTGAGCAGCCGCATCCCCCACAGGATGCGCCGGTGGACCGGCTTGAGCCCGTCGCGGACATCGGGGAGCGACCGCGCGGTGATCGTCGACAGCGCGTAGACGAGGTAGCGTTCGCTGAGCGCGTCGGCGAACGGGGTATCGAGAATTCTTGGGTCTTCGAGCATGGCGCGAGCGATACGGGTTCGCTCGCGCCATGGCTAGAGTCAGACCGAAAGCGTCAGAACCGCAGCGAGATGCTCGATGCGATCTCGTTGGCGTGGCCCTGGTTGGTCGACAGCGTGTTGATCGTCGTCACCGCAGGGCTCCCGGCGAACAAGGGGTCGGTCCGGTTGACCGCCTCGCTCTTCACGAAGATGTGCGCATACGACATGTTGACCGCGACCGCCTTGGTCAGCTGGGCAGTGACGCCGGTCGTCGCCCAGATCCGGTCACCGTCGGGAACGCGGGTCGTGCGGTAGGCGTCGCGGGTCGGCGTCTGGTCGTACATCGTACCGGCGCGGAGCGTCAGCTTCTTCGACAGCGCATATTCGGCGCCGGCGCTGACGCTGTACGTGTCGCGATAGTTCTGCGCGCTCGACAGGAACGTCACTCCGGTCGGCGTGTTGACGTTGATGTTCTTGAAGCGGCTCCACTTGTAGAAGCTGCCCCCGGCGAGGAGGCGCAGCTTGCCGGTACCGAAGGTCGCGCCGACGCTGGCGATGTCGGGGGTGCTGAGCGGCGCAAAACCGCGCGTGCCGCCGTTGCTCGCCGCGAGCGGGCCGAGCAGGCCGCTGATCGCCGCGACGCCCGAAAGCTGGTGGTCGATGTGGCTGCGGTAGTGCGCGCCGAGCCGGACCGCGCCGAGGTCGACGCTGACGCCGGCATTCCAGCCGAACGCCATGTCCTGCCCGCGGATCTCAAGCAGGCCGTCGGGGAGGAGCGGCGAGACGTTGGGCAATGCGCTCGACAGCTTCGCGGTCATCCGCTGGATGTCGAAGCCGCCACCGATCGAGATGCGGTCGGTCAGCTTGTACGCCGCGGTCGGCTGGATGTTGAGGCTCTCGACGTCGGAGCGGATCGAATCGTAGCGGCCGAACCAGCCGTTGTCGTAGACCACCTTGACCCCGAACGGCGCGCTGATGCCGAGGCCGAGCCACAGCCGCGAGCCCTCGATCTGCGCCGAGAAATAGCCCGACGGGATGATCACCGGCTGGTCGAACGGGTTGCCGCCGTTGCCGCCGCCGGTGGGGAAGCTGCCCTGGTTGCCCGCTGCCGAGCGCGTGCTGCCACGGTTGGTCTGGCTCGACTGGACGAACAGCAAATGGCCGCCGGCATCGACGCTGACACCGGGCAGGTTGGTCATCCCGGCGGGATTGTAGAAGACCGTCGCGGCGGAGTCGGCGGCGGCGGCCTCACCGGCGAACGCACGTCCGACCGCGAGCGGCGACTGTTCCTGAAGGTAGAAGCCCCCCGCGATCGCAGGGGCGGCGCCGCTGGCGGTAACGAGAGCGGCGACGATAAAGCTTCGGTTCATTCGGGGTCCTTGATCGATCGATAGCCCCCCGGTGCCGCGCTGCTAGACCGCGTTGACCTGTGCGTAAACCCCCTACGCCATCCCGACGAAACGCTGACGTGCGGGGATGAGGCTGGCGGCTCGCCCGATGAGGACATCGCGTTCGAGAAACCACCCGGTCGTGCGCAGCCCGTCGGCGAGATCGGCAGCGCTCGCGGGGTGGTTGCCGAGCAGGAATGCCGGGAGCGGCAGGAGCTTCGTCGCGTAGGGCGACCCCGCGCCACGGCTGACTGCTTGCGACGACTTGGGCGAAACGAACGCAAGATCGGTCGTCGCGCCGGTCGCGACGCACGCCGTCAGGTCGAGGCCGAAGCCGAGTTCGGCGAGGAGCAGCAATTCGTAGCGAACGACGCCGGGTAGCCACTGGCTCGCGTCTTCGGCGAAGGTCATCGCGTCGAGTAGCCCGTCGAGCGCGACGTACAGCCGGGGGGAGGGCGTCGCCTCGCTCAACGCCGTCGCGGTCAGCGCGCAAAGCCAGTCGAGCGCGGCTGCGGACACCCGTCCGGTGGCGAGGACGGTCCGCGCGCGGACAAGCTCCACCGCGGCGCTGGCGAGTTGGCTCGCCGCACGACCGCGCAGCCGGACTGCAACGCCGTTGCCGGGCTGCAGGGCTGGACGCAGCGCGCGCGATCGGCCGCCGGGGACGTAGCCGGCGACCAACCCGTCGCTTTCGGTAAGGAAGCGCACGACCGCGCCATGCTCGCCGTGGGGCAGCACCGCGGCGACGATCGCTGGCGTGTCGAGGTCCATCGTGCCAGCAGATAGGCGTTCCGGTGGATGCCGGCCATCTTTGCCGCCGCAAAGGCGGTCCGGCGCGGCAATCGGCGTGCAGCTTTGCGATCGCGCCGCCGGCGACTAGGGTCGCCGCCAATCGGGGGTACGGGGATGACTATGCGGGCATTATTGCGACTGGCAGCGATGCTGGCGGTCGGCACCAGCGCGGTCGCGGCGGATATCCCGATCGATGTCATGCGCGGACAGAAGATCCTCGCCGATGCGCGTGCCGCGTGCGGCGGTCCGGCATGGGATCGTCTCACCGGGTGGCATGAACGTGGGCGCATCACGATCGCCGGGCATCCCGAGGGCAGCTACGAGGAGTGGAGCGCGATCACCAGCCTCGCGATGGCGATGCGGACCGAACCCGGCGGCATGCCGGTCAGCCATGTCGGCACCGACGGCACGACGTCGTGGCGGCGGCTGCCCGGCGGCGGGATCGACTCCGGTGCACCGTCGGGCTCGAGCCGTCTGCACGTTCGAGACGCCTATCTGAGCAATTTCGCGTATTTCATGCCGACCCGATTTCCGGCGGCGGTGGTCGCCAGCGATCCGCGCACCGTCGGCGCAACGGTCTACGATGTCATTACGGTTCGCCCGGATAGGAGCGAGGACTTCGACCTGTGGATCGACCGCGCGAGCCACCGCGTCGCGCGGGTCGTCGTCGGTCATCAGGTCGCCGAGCTGCGCAACTACCGGACCGTGTCGGGGGTCTGCGCGCCGACTCTCGCGATCGAGACCGACGGCAATCCGGCGCATACGACGACGCTCGACATCGATAGCGTCGACACCGCGCCACTGTCGGCAGCGGTGTTTGCGGTGCCGCAGTGAGCGCCGATCTTCAACCGACGCTGCGTGGTGAACTCGTCGCGCTGCGTCCGATCGAGCCCGACGACTGGGACGCGCTCTACGCCGTCGCCTCCGATCCACTGATCTGGGCGGTCCATCCGGTCCACGACCGTTGGCAGGAGCCGGTCTTTCGCCGCTTCTTCGACGAGGGACTGGCGAGCGGCGGCGGGCTCGTCGCGACTGATCCGGTATCGGGCGCGGTGATCGGCTTCTCGCGCTACGATCTCGCACGCGTCGAGCCCGGCGAGGTCGAGATCGGCTGGACCTTCCTCGCCCGCAATTATTGGGGCGGGGCGGCCAACGCCGACTTGAAGCGCCTGATGATCGGCCATGCGCTGCGCCACTTCGACCGCGCGCTGTTCCTCGTTGGCGAAGCAAACATCCGCTCGCGTCGCGCGATGGAGAAGATCGGCGGCCGCCTGACCGATCGCACCTACGACGCCGATTATCCCTCCGGCATCGTCCGCCACGTCATCTACGCGATCGACCGCGAAGGCTTTGCCGCAGGCCCGCTCGCCTAGAGCGAATACGGAGCCCTCAGGGGATATCCACAGCGATCTGGGCCTTCGCGCCGCCGCGCCATAGCCGAATCGTCGTCCGCGTCTTATTCTCTGCCGATGCCCCACGCTCCGTTCGTCCACCTCCGCGTCCAGTCGGCATATTCGATGCTCGAGGGGGCGATGACGCCTGAGGCGATCGCGGCGGCGTGCCGGACGATGAAGCTGCCGGCGGTCGCGCTGACCGACCGCAACAACATGTTCGGCGCGATGGAGTTCTCCGAAGCGTGCCGCGGGCAGGGGGTCCAGCCGATCATCGGCGCGCTCGTCGCGGTCGAGCGGCCGGGCTCGCGGACCCCGGCGGGACGGATGACGTGCGACTGGCTGGTGCTGCTCGCGCAGGACAAGACCGGGTACGACAACCTCATCGCGATCGTCAGCGACGCGCATCTCGGCTGCGATGCCGCAGACGAGCCGCATTTGACGCTCGCCGGGCTCGAAGGCCGGACCGCCGGGCTGATCGCGCTGACGGCGGGGCCCGAGGGTGCTCTCGCGCGGCTGCTCGCCGAGGGGCAGGATACGGACGCCTACGCCGACGCGCTCGTCGCGCTATTCCCCGACCGGCTATACATCGAGTTGAGCCGGAGCGGCGATCCGATCGAGATAAAGGCCGAAGCCGCGCTCGTCGAACTCGCCCATGCCCGCGACCTGCCGATCGTCGCGACCAATCCGTCGCGCTTCATCGACGCCAAAGTCCACGCCGCGCACGACGTCATGCTGTGCATCGCCGACGGTGCCTATGTCGAGACGAGCGAACGGCGGCGGTCGAACCCCGAGCATTGGCTCAAGCCAGCGAAGGCGATGCTCGAGCTGTTCGCCGATCTGCCCGAGGCGTGCGCGACGACGCTCGTCGTTTCCCAGCGCTGCGCGTACAAGGCTCCGTCGCGCGAGCCGATCCTGCCGAGCCTCGCGGGCGATCCCGCCGCCGAGGTGACCGCGCTCGCCGATCAGGCGACAGCGGGGCTCGACCGGCGGCTCGAGGCGCTCGGCCTCAGCGGCGACGCGGCGACCCCGTACCGCGAGCGCTGCGTGTTCGAGCTGGGCGTCATCGCTCGGATGGGCTTTCCGGGCTACTTCCTGATCGTCGCGGACTTCATCCAATGGGCGAAGGCGCAGGGCATTCCGGTTGGTCCCGGGCGCGGATCGGGCGCCGGATCGGTCGTCGCCTGGGCGCTGACGATCACCGACCTCGACCCGTTGCAGCACGGCCTGCTGTTCGAGCGCTTCCTCAACCCCGAGCGCGTGTCGATGCCCGACTTCGACATCGACTTCTGCGAAACCCGCCGCGTCGAGGTCATCCGCTACGTCCAGACGCGCTACGGACGCGGGCAGGTCGCGCAGATCATCACCTTCGGGAAATTGAAGGCGCGCGCGGTCCTCAAGGACGTCGGGCGGGTGCTGCAGATGCCGTACGGGCAGATCGACCGCATCGCCAAGCTGATCCCAAATCATCCGACCGATCCGTGGACTCTGGCGCGCGCGATCAGCGGCGTGTCCGAGCTGGTGGCCGAGCGCGACCGCGATCCCAAGGTCGCGCATTTGCTCGAGATCGCGCTCAAGCTCGAAGGCCTGCCGCGCCACTCGTCGACCCACGCTGCCGGCGTCGTTATCGGCGACCGGCCGCTGAGCCAGCTCGTGCCGATGTACCGCGACCCGCGCTCGGACATGCCGGTGACCCAGTTCGACATGAAGTGGGTCGAGAAGGCGGGGCTGGTCAAGTTCGACTTTCTCGGGCTCAAGACGCTGTCGGTGCTCGAACGCGCGCGCGAACTGCTGCTGGCGAAAGGCGTCGTCCTCGACCTCGCCGGGCTCCCGCTCGACGACGAGGAGACGTACCGGCTGATCGCGCGCGGCGACACCGTCGGGGTGTTCCAGTTCGAATCCGAGGGCATGCGGCGCGCGCTGACGCAGGTCCGACCCGACTGCTTCGCCGACATCATCGCCCTCGGCGCGCTGTACCGCCCGGGGCCGATGGAGAATATCCCGAGCTTTGGCCGCCGCAAGAACGGCGAGGAGGTGCCGGACTATCTCCACCCGAGCCTCGAGGGCGTCCTCAAGGAAACCTACGGCGTCATCATCTACCAGGAACAGGTGATGCAGATCGCCCAGATCCTCGCCGGCTACAGCCTTGGCGAGGCCGACCTGCTGCGCCGCGCGATGGGCAAGAAGATCGCCGCCGAGATGCAGGCGCAAAAGGCGCGCTTCGCCGACGGCGCGGCAAAGAACGGCGTCGACAAGCGCCAGGCCGCAGCGATCTTCGAGCTGGTCAACAAGTTCGCCGGATACGGTTTCAACAAGAGCCACGCTGCCGCTTACGCGCTCGTCAGCTACCACACCGCGTGGCTCAAGACCCACCACCCGGTCGAATTCTACGCCGCGTCGATGGCGTTCGACATCACCAACACCGACCGGTTGGCGATCTTCGTCGACGACATGCGGCGGATGGCGGTGCCGTGCCTGCCGCCGTGCATCAACGCGAGCGACGCCGACTTTACTGTCGAGGACAGCGGCGTTCGCTTCGGGCTGGCGGCGCTGAAAAGCGTCGGCGAGAAAGCGATGGCCGGGATCGCCGAGGAGCGGGCGCGCGGCGGGCGGTTCAGCGGGCTCGCCGACTTCTCGCGGCGGGTCGACCCGAAGCTGCTGAACAAGCGCCAGCTCGAAGCGCTCGTCGGCGGCGGTGCGTTCGACGGCATCGAGAAGAACCGCGCCGGGGTCCATGCCCTCGCCGAGGCGATCCTCGGCACCGCGCAGAACGCCGCCGCCGCGCGTGACAGCGCGCAGGTCGCGATGTTCGGCGAGAGTCACGACCGCGGGCTGGCGATGCTCGTGCCGCCGGGGATGGGCTGGACCCTTGCCGAGACGATGGCGCACGAGAAGGATGCGTTCGGCTTTTACTTCTCGGGCCACCCGGTCGAGGGCTTCGCGCACATCCTCACGGCCCACGGCGCGAAGACCTATGCCCAGTGCGCGACGGTCGAGCCACCCCCCGGGGGCGGGCGACTGCCAGCGACGATGGCGGGGCTGATCGAGGACCTCAAATGGCGCACCCCGCAGAACGGCAAGAGCGACAAATACCTGCTGCTTACGATGTCCGACGCGAGCGGCCAATATGTCGCGAGCTGCTTCGACGACGCCGCGCAGACACAGATCGTCGCCGCGCACGCCGCTGCCGACGCGGTGCTGGTCAACGCCGAGTTGATGTGGCGGCCGGGCGAGGACACGCCGCGCGTGACGATCCGCGGGGTCAAGCCGCTCGCCGCGCTGGCGAAGGCGTCTCGCTGCCGCCTGACGGTCGAGCTGTCGGGGGCAGGGATCGACGCGCTCGCAGGGCTGGTGTCGAGCAGGCGAGGGGGCAAAGGCGAGATCGTCGCGCTGGTCCCGCTCGGCGGCGGCGGCCGCGCGAACCTGTCGCTCGGCATGGATTTTGCGATCGATAACGAGGTCGTCGCGAAGGTCGAGCGACTGCGGGGGGTCGCCGGGGTACGGTTGATGGCGGCGAGTTAGCGGGGTTTCCAAATTATGCGGCGAAGATCATGTCTTCGCCGCAGAGACCAATGAAGTTAGTGCCATCGCCGGATGACACAATAAGCTCCGGGCAGTCGTCCTACCGGCAGGTCGTCGCCCCGGTTCGATCCAGATCGAGGCACCGGCCATCGACCACCGGCGTCTTCACCCCGACCACCGCCGCCAGCGTCGGCGCGATGTCGACCGTTTCGACCGGCAGCGGCTGTTCGAAGCCCGCGGCTCCCGGCCACCAGAACAGGATCGGGACGCGGCGGTCGTAGTTCCATACCGACCCATGCCCGGCGATCGTGTCGCCGAGCGACTGCGGGTCGCCGAGCGTGGTGTACGGCCGCAGTACCGCCATGATGTCGCCGCTGCGGACCGGATCGGTCGATTCGGCGATGCGTTCGAGCAGGGTCATTTCGTCGGCGGGCTTGCCCTTCGGCGGCTGGCCGGCGAGCGCCTGCGCCTTGGTGTAGACCTCGACGACCTCGGGGCGCTTGCGAAGCTCTGCGATCGTGGCCTCGCCGATCCGCTCGATCAGCTTGGCGTTCGCCCCTTCAGGCGGAACGATCGTGATCTCGTACGGGTCGCCCGCGAGCGGGCTGGCGTCGAGCTTGAGATCGGCCTGCACTGCCGCGCCGACTTCGGTCATCAGCGTCTTCGGGTTGACCCGGACTGCAGGGAAGCCGCGCCCCGCGACACGCTCGGCGACGTCGATGCTGCCGTGGTCGGCGGTCAGTACGACGAGGACAGGGATCTTGAGCGCCTCGAGCTTGCCGAGGAACACTCCGAGCATCGCATCGAGGTGCGCGAGGTTATCGCATTGCTCGGCGCTTTCGGCCCCGTAGCGGTGGCCAACGTAATCGGTCGCGCTGAGGCTGATCGCGAGGACGTCGGGTGCGGCGCCCTGGCCGAGCTTCTGCGTCGCGATCAATTGCGTCGCGAGGTCGATCGCGATCTGGTCGTAGATCGGCGACGCGCGCAGCCACGACTGGAAATAACTGTCTTTCGAGAAGTCGGTCCCGGGGGCAGGGGCGATCCAGCCGAGCGGCGGCAGTTCGTCGTCGACCGTCAGCCGGCCATAACGGCGCGGTCCGAGGTTGACCTTGCACTTCGGATCGAGCGGCACCCACTTCGGCGCGGCCTTGAGCCATTTCGCCGCGAGCGCCGCGTTATAGGCCGCGACGGGGGCGAGGCGCGCCGCTTCGT
Source organism: Polymorphobacter sp. PAMC 29334 (assembly GCF_019431245.1). NCBI lineage: Bacteria > Pseudomonadati > Pseudomonadota > Alphaproteobacteria > Sphingomonadales > Sphingosinicellaceae > Polymorphobacter > Polymorphobacter sp. PAMC 29334. The sequence continues at coordinate 2,426,308 of NZ_CP080243.1, forward strand.
TTAATCCGGCGGGGACATAGGTGGTGAAGCCGCCGTTGGCGTCGTCCCACCAGAAGGTGCCTTCGGCACCGTGGCCTGCCATCGTGATCGCGCCGCGGTCCTTGCCCGACACCGCGAAGGTCCGGCTCGCGGGGTTCGCCGCCTTCATCCACTCGCCGAGCGTCGGTACCTTGAGGTTGGCGGGACCGCGCGGCGCGTCGGGGCGGCCGGGGACGGGCGAAGCGGGGTCGTGCATGCAATAGACCTGCGCCTTGGCGGCGCTGTCGTACCAGCTGTTGGCGACGATGCCGGTCGCCGAGGGGTGGCGGCCGGTCAGGATCGTCGAGTGGCCGGGGCAGGTCTCGGTCGCGGCATGGCTCTGGTAGCCATTGGCAAAGACGACGCCGTGGTCGGCCATCGTCTTGAGCCCGCCCGTGAAACGGCTGCGATACTGGTCGAACAACGCTGCGGAGAACTGGTCGACCGAGATTGCGACGATCAGCTTAGGCACCGGCGGCGCGGTGGTCGTGACCGGAGGCGCGGCGAACACCGGTGCTGCGAGCAACATGGCGGTCAGCCCGAGAATCCGTGTCTGCATCCATGCCATGTCGAGTTCCCCAAGCGAAGACGAGCCGATGCCACGCCGATATTACCGTTTGGCGTCAGAGGGTAGGGGGCGTCGATTGCGCGCATGAAGACGGGCGCTGCTAGCCAACGGGCAAGGGATTGTCGCTGCGCCTGCGTACCCCCCTGCGGTGAATGCCTTTTCGTCGAAACCTCTCGCGCCGCCTTGTGCCGCACCGCAGCGCGGGGTAGCGCGGCGAGCCATGCGTGCGGCGTTCTTCCCCAAGTTTGCGATGTTCGATCGCCCCAAGCTCAGTCGGCGTGCGACGGGGGTCATCCTCGTCATCCTCGTCCACATGCTGCTCGCGTTATTGCTGTTGTCGCTCAACACCAAGCCGCCGAAGGCTCCGCCCGGGCCGAAGACTTTCACCCTGTCGCCAATCCAGGCACCGACTCCGGCAAAGAAGCCGGTCGTCCAGGCGAAGCACGCGCACGCCGGGGCGCCGCCGCGCAAGGCGCCGAGCCGCGTCGTGACCAAGCCGCTCGTCGCGGTCCCGAAGTCCGACCAGCCGTCGACAAAGCCGTTCACCACAGAGTTGATGGAGGCGGTCGACATCGCCGCGCTGCCCAACCACAAGAACGACGTGGCATCAGCGACCGACGGCACCGGCGTCGGCCCGGGCAAGGTCGGCGCAGGCAATGAGGCGGGGTCGCTTTACAGCGCCAACGGTGCCCCCGGTGGCGAGCCGCTGTATAACGCCGAGTGGGTCACCGAACCGACCAACGCCGAGTTGTCGACCTATCTCCCGCGGAATTTGCCGAACGCAAGCTGGGGGGTGATCGCCTGCCGTACCGCCGAGCGAAACCGCGTCGAGGATTGCCAGGAGCTCGGTGATTCGCAGCCCGGGCTCGGGTTGTCGCGCGGGATGCGACAGGCGGCGTTCCAATTCCACGTCCGCCCACCGCGCGTCGGCGGCAAAGCGCTGATCGGCGTTTGGGTCCGCATCCGGATCGACGAGCGTGTCGAGGAGCGGGGCGGGTGAGGCGAAGTTGAGGCAGTCGAGGCAGCCGCTTCCGAAATGCTTGCATTCGGCGCGCCATCCGGCTATTTGACGACGCCTCACGAAACCACTCACGCAGGGGCAACCCATCCGGTGCCGGGCTCGCCCGTTACACCCCCTGCGGCGGTCCAACCGGATAGAGGAGAAAGACTTATGGCGACCCCTGTCGTCTCGATGGCGCAGCTTTTGGAAGTCGGTGCCCACTTCGGCCACCAGACCCACCGCTGGAACCCGAAGATGAAGCCCTACATCTTCGGCGACCGCAACGGCGTCCACATCATCGACCTGTCGCAGACCGTGCCGCTGTTCGCGCGCGCGCTCGACTTCGTCCGCGCCACCGTCGCCAGCGGCGGCAAGGTTCTGTTCGTTGGGACCAAGCGCCAGGCGCAGGACCCCGTCGCCGAGGCCGCGCGCCGGTCGGGCCAGCATTATGTCAATCACCGCTGGCTCGGCGGCATGCTGACCAACTGGAAGACGATCTCGGGCTCGATCAAGCGCTTCAAGATGCTCGAGGAGCAGCTGTCGAGCGATACCGCCGGCCTGACCAAGAAGGAAGTCCTCAAGCTCACCCGCGAGCGCGATAAGTTCGAGCTGTCGCTCGGCGGCATCCGCGACATGGGCGGCCTCCCCGACATCATCTTCGTGATCGACGTCAACAAGGAAGACCTCGCGATCAAGGAAGCCAACACGCTCGGCATCCCGGTCATCGCGATCCTCGACACCAACACCGATCCGAGCGGCATCGCCTTCCCGGTTCCGGGTAACGACGACGCCAGCCGCGCCGTGCTGCTGTATTGCAACGCGATCGCCGACACGATCATCGACGCCCGCCAGGGTCGCCAGGCCAGCCAGGGTATCGACCTTGGCGCGATGGACGAGCCGCCGGTCGAAGTCTACGCCGCGCCTGCTCCGGTTCACGCCGAGCCGCTGCCGACGACGATGGTCGAAGCGCTTGGTGACGTCGGTGTCCACGTCGCTCCGGCGGCCGATGTCGAAGTCGCCGCGCAGATGATTGATGTCGCGACTGCCGCGACGGTCGAGCACGAGACGGCAACCGCTTAAATTCGCTGATTAAATCTATCGTCATCCCCGCGAAGGCGGGGGCCCGTCACCACCACTGGGTGGGGTGACGGGCCCCCGTTTCCGCGGGGATGACGCCACTAGCATAAGGAGCATCCCATGGCCGACATCACCGCGAGCATGGTCAAGGACCTGCGCGACCGTACCGGCGCGGGCATGATGGACTGCAAGAAGGCGCTGAGCGAAAACGGCGGCGAGATGGAAGCTGCGGTCGATTGGCTCCGCACCAAGGGTCTCGCCTCGGCCGCTAAGAAGGCCGGGCGCACCGCCGCCGAGGGCCTCGTCGGCGTTCAGGTCAACGGTAAGCGCGGCGCGGCGGTCGAGGTCAACTCCGAGACCGACTTCGTCGCCAAGAATGACCAGTTCCAGAGCTTTGTCCGCACCGTCACCGGCATGTCGGCGACCCACGGCGACGATGTCGAAGTCCTTCTCGGCGCGCTCTACCCCGAGCGCGACGGCATGAGCGTCAAGGACGTCCTGCTCCACAACATCGCGACGATCGGTGAGAACCAATCGCTGCGCCGCGCAAAGATCGTCGAAGTCTCCGAAGGCGTCGTCGTTTCGTACGTCCACAACGCCGTGGTCACCGGCATGGGCAAGATCGGCGTCCTCGTCGGCCTCCAGTCGTCGGCGTCGCCCGACGTTCTTGAGCCGCTCGGCCGCCAGATCGCGATGCACATCGCCGCCGCCAACCCGCTGGCGCGCGACGAGAACGGCCTCGATCCCGCAGTCGTCGAGCGTGAGCGTGCGATCGCCCGCGAGAAGGCCGCCGGTTCGGGCAAGCCCGCCGAGATCGTCGAGAAGATGATCGAGGGCGGCGTCAAGAAGTACCGCCAGGAGAACGCGCTGCTGACGCAGGTGTTCGTCATCGACGGCAAGTCGAAGGTCGGCGATGTCGTCGCCGCCGCCGCCAAGACCGCCGGCACGCCGATCACCGTCACCGAATTCGTCCGCTTCCAGCTCGGCGAGGGTATCGAGCGCGAAACCAGCGACTTCGCCGCCGAAGTCGCTGCTGCCTCGGGGATCGCGTCGCCGTCTGAACCTCGCGCCTGATCGCCGGGGTTGGCAGCGTCCAGCCCCGTCTCTAGTGTCGCCGCGGTTCCCGGAGTTGACGATCCCTATGGCTCGACCAGCGTATAAGCGCATCCTGCTCAAACTGTCGGGCGAAGCGCTGATGGGGTCAGGCCAGTATGGCATCGACCCCGCCGAAACCGCGCGCATCGCGGTCGAGGTCAAGCGCGCTCGCGACGCTGGCTACGAGCTGTGTCTCGTCGTCGGCGGCGGCAACATCTTTCGCGGTCTGGCCGCAGCAGCGAAGGGCTTCGATCGCGCGAGTGCCGATTACATGGGCATGCTTGCGACGGTGATGAACGCACTCGCGGTGCAGAACGCACTCGAACGCGCCGGGGTCGATACTCGGGTCCAGTCGGCCATTCCGATGGCAAGCGTGTGCGAGCCATACATCCGGCGGCGTGCCGAGCGACACATCGAAAAGGGTAGGGTGGTGATCTTCGCTGCCGGCACCGGCAATCCGTTCTTCACCACCGACACCGCCGCCGCCCTCCGCGCCGCTGAAATGGGCTGTGACGCGCTATTTAAGGGCACGAGCGTCGACGGTGTCTACGACGCCGACCCGAAACAGGTCGCAACCGCCAAGCGCTATGAAACGCTTAGCTTTTCCAAGGTCCTGGCGGATGATCTAAAGGTGATGGATGCAAGTGCGGTTGCTTTGTGCCGCGACAACAACATTCCGATCGTCGTGTTCAACATCCGCGCCGAGGGCAGCTTGACTGCGGTCCTTGCGGGCGAAGGTGTGTCGACGACCGTTGGCGGGGAAGGATAAGACGATGGCGATATTCGATGCAGTGGCGCACAAGGCCGATCTCGAACGGCGGATGAACTCGGCGGTCGATGCGCTCAGGTCCGATCTCGGCGGGCTGCGGACCGGGCGCGCGTCGACGTCGCTGCTCGACCGGGTGACAGTCGAGGTCTATGGCTCGAACATGGCGCTGTCGCAGGTCGCGACGGTCACCGCCCCCGAACCGCGCATGCTGTCGGTCCAGATCTGGGACAAGTCGAACGTCCAGATGGTCGAGAAGGCGATCCGCTCGGCGGGTCTCGGGCTCAACCCGATCACCGACGGCCAGACGCTGCGCCTGCCGATCCCCGATCTAACCGAGGAGCGCCGCAAGGAACTCGCCAAGCTCGCTTCGCAATATTCCGAAAAGGCGAAGATCGCTGTTCGCAACGTCCGCCGCGACGGGATGGAGAGCCTCAAGGCCGCCGAGAAGAAGGGCGACATCAGCCAGGACGGGCAGAAGAAGCTCGAGACCGACGTCCAGAAGATCACCGATAAGATCACCGGCGAGATGGATGCCGTGTCGGGCGCGAAGGAAAAGGAAATCCTCGGCAAGTGAGCCTGCGTCCCGCCAATCGCGACGCAGGGGCCGTAGCAGCTGGCGGGGGCGCGGGGGCACCGCCGCGGCATGTCGCGATCATCATGGACGGCAACGGGCGCTGGGCGAAAAAGCGTCATTTGCCGCGCCTCGCCGGGCATCGCAAGGGCGTTGAGGCGGTCCGTCGTGCAGTCGAGACCGCGCCGACGCTCGGCATCGAAGTTCTGACGCTGTACGCTTTTTCAAGCGAGAATTGGCGCCGCCCCGCCGACGAGGTGAGCGACCTCATGGGCCTCCTCCGCCATTATCTCCGCACCGAAATCGCCGAACTCCATCGCAACGGCATCCGTATGCGCTTCATTGGCGACTTGTCGGGGCTGAACGGCGACCTCGTCACCCTTCTGGGCGAAGCCGCCGAACTGACCCGCGACAATACGAAGATGACGCTGGTTCTCGCGCTTAATTACGGGTCGCACGACGAACTGACGCGCGTCGTGCGCGAACTCGCGACGGCGGCGCTCGAGGGCACGCTCGATCCGGCGGCGATCGATGCTGCGGCGATCGAGGCGCGGCTCGACACCGTCGACCTGCCGCCGCCCGATCTCGTCATTCGTACCAGCGGCGAGCAGCGGCTGTCTAACTTCCTGCTGTGGCAGGCGGCGTACGCCGAACTCGTCTTCACCGACGAACTCTGGCCCGATTTCAACGCCGCGTCGCTGACTGCGGCGGTAACGGCGTTCGGCACACGCGACCGGCGTTATGGCGGGCGCTGACGTGACCGCCGGCGGTGGGCTGATAACCCGTATCGTCGTCGGCGCCGCGCTGATCGTCGTTGCCTGCGCCGCAGTCTGGTACGGCGGGCCTGTCTTCACCGCGCTGGTTGCCATCGCAGTCCTGCTGATGAGCGCCGAATGGTGTGTCATGCACGGCATCGGCCGGGGGTTTCGCCTGGCAAGTCTCATTGTGCTCGCGTTCACCGGCGGTGTCGCCGCGCGTCAATCGTCAGTCGATGCGATCATCGTTCTCGCGGCATCCGCCGGGCTGCTCGGCCTCTTTATGCGCAGCTTCGACCGCCAGCGTGCCTTCTGGCTTGCCGCAGGATTGCTCTATTGCGGCCTGCCGATGATCGCGCTGATCTGGCTACGCGGCCTGCCCAACACCGGGATTGCCTTGACGATTGCGGTCCTCGCTGTTGTCTGGGCGACCGATATCGGGGCGTATTTCACCGGCCGCGCGATTGGCGGTAGCAAGCTCGCGCCAGCGATCAGCCCGAACAAGACGTGGGCAGGCGCGATCGGAGGGGTCATCGCGGCGATTATTACCGGTGCGATCCTGACCTCGCTGGCGATTGGTCCGACCGTCGACGGCGACGTCAGTCACATTCAGACGATCGTCATCTTCAGCATCATCGCGGCGTTTCTCGCGGTGGTGGCGATCGTGGGCGACTTGTTCGAAAGCTGGCTTAAGCGCCGCGCCGGGGTCAAGGACTCAGGAAATTTGCTGCCGGGGCATGGCGGCGTGATGGACCGGATCGACGGCCTCGTGCCGGTCGCGGTCTTTGCCGCGGCAATCGTCGCGATCAGCGGAATTACACCATGAGCCCGCGCGGAATTACCGTTCTCGGCGCGACCGGGTCGGTCGGGGCGTCGACGCTCGACCTGATCAAGCGCGCGCCCGCTAATTGGAAGGTCGAAGCGCTTACGGCCCACCGCGATGTCGCCGGGTTGGCAAGTGCGGCGCGTGCCGTCGGCGCAGCATTGGCAGTCGTCGCCGACGAGACCTGCTACGCCGCGCTTAAGGACGCGCTCGCCGGGAGCGGCATTGAGGTCGCGGCAGGCGCAAGCGCGCTCTGCGATGCCGCACGGCGACCTGCCGAGGTCGTCCTCTCGGCGATCGTCGGCGCGGCGGGCTTGCCGCCGACGCTCGCAGCGGTCGAGCGGGGCGCGACGCTCGCCATAGCCAACAAGGAAACCTTGGTCTGCGCGGGCGATCTTGTGCGCGCGGCAGCGAAAGCATCGGGGTCGGTACTGCTGCCGGTCGATTCCGAGCATAATGCGATTTTCCAAGTGTTCGACCATGCGCGGCCCGAGCGCGTCACGCGGGTCATCTTGACGGCATCGGGCGGTCCGTTCCGCACCGCCTCGATCGAGACAATGCGTGCGGCGACCCCGCAGCAGGCATGCAATCACCCGGTCTGGTCGATGGGCGCGAAGATCTCGGTCGATTCAGCGACGCTGATGAACAAGGGACTCGAGCTGATCGAGGCGCATCATCTGTTCCCGGTCACCGCCGACCAACTCGAGGTCATCGTCCACCCGCAGTCAGTCGTCCACAGCTTCGTCGAATACATCGACGGGTCGATGCTCGCGCAGCTCGGGTCCCCCGATATGCGGACCCCAATCGCCTACTGTCTCGCGTGGCCCGAGCGTATGGCGACGCCGAGCGCGCGGCTCGACCTCGCGGCCGTCGCGCGGCTCGAGTTCGAAGCGCCAGACTTCGAGCGCTTCCCTGCGCTCGGCCTCGCATGGGCGGCGCTTCGTACCGGCGGATCGGCGCCCGCGGTGCTCAACGCCGCAAATGAGGTTGCCGTCGCGGGCTTTCTCGCCGGTCAGATCGGCTTTCTTGATATCGCCGCAATCGTCGCGGATACCCTCGATTGCCTCGAAGCCGCACCGATCGCGTCGCTCGACGAGGTCGTGGCGATCGATGCCCGCGCTCGCATCGAGGCGACGCGGCTCATGGCGGAGAGGATGCGCTGATGGAGACGATGCCGCAACCGAGCCTGATCCTCACGCTTGCAACCTTCGCCGTTGTCATCGGTGTCCTCGTCTTCATCCACGAGTTCGGCCACTACCTTGCAGGACGCATCTTCGGGGTAAAGGCCGACGCTTTTTCGATCGGGTTCGGGCGCGAGATCGTCGGCTGGACCGACCGCCGCGGGACACGCTGGAAGGTTGGACTGCTGCCGCTCGGCGGGTATGTCAAATTCGCGGGAGACATGAACGCAGCGAGCGAAGCTACTGATGTCACTGAAGCGACCCCAGCGGAACGCGCGGTGATGTTTCAATCGAAACCGTTGTGGCAGCGGGCGATCATTATTCTCGCTGGACCGCTCACCAATTTTGCTTTCGCAATCGCTGTATTCGCGGCTTTCTTCGCGATCTACGGGCATGCCTTCACACCCGCACGCGTGGCGAAAGTCGTCGCCGGGAGCCCTGCCGAGCGCGCCGGGTTCGTCGCAGGGGACCGTATCGTCACGCTCGACAACGCGCCGGTCGAGCGCTTCGAAGACGTCATTCGCGTCGTGACGATGAGCACCGGCGCTCCCATTGATGCCGAGGTCGATCGCGCCGGGAAGCGCCTCCACCTGACGGTGCGCCCTAAAATCATCGATGAGGTCGACCGCTTCGGCAATCACTACCAGCAGGGCCAGCTCGGCGTCGGTAGCGGGGGGCGGATCGTAGTCAAGGTCGCACCGCCCGCCGCGCTCGGCTACGCTATCAAGGAAGTCTGGCTGCTTACCGGGACGATGGCCGATGGTATCGTCGATGTCGTCACCGGCCGTCGCGCCGTTACCGAACTTGGCGGGCCGATCAAGATCGCGCAGATTTCGGGCCAGCAGGCGGCGCTCGGGTTGCCCAACCTCGTGCAGTTCATGGCGCTAATCTCGATTAATCTCGGATTCATCAATCTCCTGCCAGTTCCGATGCTGGACGGGGGGCATCTGTTCCTCTACGCGGTTGAAGCCGTCCGTCGGCGACCCTTGGCACCGAAGGTTCAGGAATTTGCCTTCATGTCGGGGTTTGCCGCACTTTTGTCGCTGATGGTTTTCCTGACGTGGAACGATCTGGCTGCGGTCGGTGTCTGGCAGCACCTTTCGGGGCTGTTCGGGTGAAAGTGCGGTTCGCGGGGGCGAATTGCCGGTGGTCCATCAGGGCGACCGGAGCCACGGGGCTGTGTGAAGGGCGGGTTTCGCGTGAATGAAGAACGTTTGATGCTGCCGGCATCGCGTCGTACCGCGCCAAGCCGGGCCGCGCGCCTGACGCTTGCGTTGCTCGCAGGAACATCACTGAGCCATGCCGCAGTCGCGCAAGTTGCTCCGGCAACCGATGTCGCCGCGCCCGCGGACAATTTTCCGACCCCTGTTCCGAACACGTCGGGCACAGTTCGCGCGATCATCGTCAAGGGGACCGAGCGTCTCGAGCCCGAGACGGTCCGGTCGTATATCAACCTCGACGTCGGGGACGCGTATGACCGCGATCGGCTCGACAAGGCGTTGAAGGAAATTTACGCGAGCGAGTTGTTCGCCGACGCGACGATTCTAGACGACAACGGCACGCTGACGATCACCGTCAAGGAGAACCCGGTGATCAACCGCGTGCTCATCGAGGGCGCGAAGCGGGTCAAGGAAGAGAAAGTCCGCGAGGAAGTTCGCCTTGCCCCGCGCCAGATCTTCACCCGCTCGAAGGCGCGCGCCGACGTCGGCCGCATCCTCGAAGTTTATCGTCGCGGCGGGCGCTTCGCTGCCGCAGTCGAACCGAAGATCGTCCAGCTCGACCAGAACCGCGTCGATGTCGTTTTCGAGATAAGTGAAGGATCGAAGTCGAAGGTCCGGCAGATCAACATTCTCGGCAACACCAAGTTCAAGGACGGCGTGTTGCGCAACTCGATGGCGACGCGACAGGCGCGCCCGTGGCGCATCTTCGCGTCGAACGACACGTACGACCCTGACCGCTTGGCCTACGACCAGCAGAAGCTGCGTCAGTTCTACTTGACCCAGGGGTACGCCGACTTCCGCGTGGTTTCGGCGGTTGCCGAACTGACTCCCGACCGCAAGGACTTCATCGTCACTTACGTCGTCGACGAGGGCGAGCGCTACAAGTTCGGCGACCTCAAGATCGAGAGCGATATCCGCGACATCAAGGCGGAAACGTTCGAAAAATTGCTGACCGAGAAGAAGGGCGACTGGTACAACGCCCAGAAGATCGAGAATACCGTCGACACGCTGCAGGAAACTGCAGGGTTGCTTGGCTATGCATTCGCCGACATCCGGCCGCAGTTCAATCGCGACAAAGACAAGCGCGAGATGAACATCGTGTTTCAGATCGCGGAAGCACCGCGCGTCTACGTCGAGAAGATCAACATCAACGGCAACGTCCGCACCAAGGACGACGTCATTCGCCGCGAGTTCCGCTTGGCCGAAGGCGACGCGTTCAACACCTTTAAGGTCAAGCGCACCCGGGACCGACTCCAAGGTCTCGGCTTCTTCCAGGACAAGCTCGAGATCGAGCAGAAGCCCGGATCGACGCCCGACAAGGTCGTCCTCGAGGCGAACGTCCAGGAGAAGTCGACCGGCGAACTGCAGATCTCGGCGGGTTTCTCGAGCCTCGAGCGCTTCATCCTGTCGGGCTCAATCACCCAGCGCAACTTCCGCGGCAAGGCTCAGGAGCTTCGCCTTTCGGCAAATATCTCGAGCTACTCGAAGTCGATCGAGGCGGGCTTCACCGAGCCATATCTGTTCGGCCGCAACCTCGCACTCGGTTTCGACCTATTCCGTCGCGATTACAACGCGTTCAACACGCTTGCCGATAATTCACGCAACACGACCTATTCGCAGACGACGACCGGTGGCCAGCTCCGCCTCGGCTTCGCGATCACCGAGTTTTGGGCGGCGTCGCTGCGCTACGGCCTGACCTTCGACAAGGTCACGCTCGACCAGGCGACGTATTACACCAACGGCGTCTGTGACCCGCTGCTCGCTGGCCGCTACCTGTGCGATTCGCTCGGCAGCTACACGACATCGTCGGTCGGCTACAGCCTGATCTACAACAGCGTGAACAATCCGGTGAAGCCGAGCCGCGGCCAGCGCTTTGTCTTCAGCCAGGACCTCGCGGGCGTCGGCTTCGGCGTCAATTATCTTCGGACTCGGCTCAATTACGACTGGTATCATCCGTTGTTCGGCGACAGCAGCGGCTTCGTTCTCAACGTCGGCGGCGAAGGCGGCTACATCTTCGGCTACGGCGGCCAGGCTGTCCGGCTCACCGACCGCTTCTTCCTCGGTGAAGGCCAGTTGCGCGGGTTCGGTATCCGCGGTGTCGGTCCGCGCGTCGTTCGCAAGACCCTCAACGCCGATGGAAGTGTCTCGGCAGATACGACGACCTTCACCGACGACTCGATCGGTGGTGAGGCGTATTACCGCGGCCGCATCGAGATCCAGATCCCGCTAGGTGCTGCCGGTGCCGAACTCGGCCTGCGTCCGTCGATCTTTACCGACGTCGGCGCTGTCTTCAAGGTTGCCCAGCCGACGTTGATCTGTCAGCAGCCACCGGCAACGGCCAAGCAACTTCCGGCCAGCCTGAACTGCAGCGCTAATACCGGTGGGACCGGCTTCCAGGAGTTCTTCTACGGCAACTCCGCCAAACCTCGTCTGGCGGTCGGCGCGGGTGTCTCGTGGAACTCACCGTTCGGTCCGTTCCGCTTCGACCTCGCCAAGGCGTTGTTGAAACAAGAAGGCGATCAGCCCAAACTCTTCCAATTCAACGTAGGGACGCAATTCTAATGAAGATCATCTCGAAGACTGCAATTCTGCTCGCCGCGATGCTTGGTGGCACTGCGGCACTGGCGCAGGCACTCCCGCCCCCGGTCGTGATCATTGTCGACATGGATCAGGTCATCAACGGATCGGTTGCCGGCAAGCAGGCCGCTGCCGATCTCAAGACGCGTGCCGATGCCATCCAGGCGCGTCTCGCCTCGCTGCGGACCCAGTTCGGCACCGAGGGCGAAGCGCTGCAGAAGGCGCAGCCTGCGCAGACCGCTGCTCCCGCCGCGATCACCGCATGGCAGACCAAGGCGCGCGATCTGCAGTCGCGCCAGCAGGCGGCTGAGGCTGATCTCCAGAAGCGCGATCGCGACTTCCAGGCGTCGCGCCAGCTTGTGCTCAAGCAGATCAACGACGCCGCGCAGCCGGTCATCTCGACCGTGATGCGTGAGCGCAACGCGACGATCGTTCTCGCCGAAGGCGCGACGCTCCAGCATTCGGCGGCGATCGACGTCACCGCCGATGTCCTCGCGCGTCTCGACAAGGCGCTGCCGCGCGTGTCGACCGCTGCGGCCGCGAAGTAATATAGCGGTGCACGACGCCGGGCCGCCGACCGAGCTTCCGCCGCTGGAACCGGTCGGCGTCCAGGCGATAATGGGGCTGATCCCGCATCGCTTCCCGATGCTGCTCGTCGACCGAGTCGAGGACATCGTCCGCGACCGGTCGGCTCGCGGGATCAAAGCGGTGTCGATCAACGAGCCGTTTTTCGCCGGGCACTTCCCGGGACGTCCGATCATGCCCGGCGTTCTCATCGTCGAGGCGCTGGCGCAGACCGCCGGCGTCCTTGCCATCCTGTCGATGGACCTGCAGGGCAGCGGCAAGCTAGTCTATTTCATGGCGATCGAAGACGCGAAGTTTCGCGCTCCCGTGGAACCCGGTTGCCTGCTCGATCTCAACGTCGAGTTCATCCAGCGCCGCGCGACGGTCTGCAAGTTCGCCGGTCGCGCAACCGTCGGCGGCAAGGTCGTCGCCGAAGCGCGATTTACCGCGATGATCGCCGATCCGCCTGCATAGGCCTGCGTTCCTTGCCGTTCCGGTCGCGCCTTCGTAAGACGGAGCGGGGAGACACTGAGCGATGGCGACGCAGCTTGCGACGGGAACGGGGGATGTCGCTTTTCATCCGCAACGCGACCGCCTGATCATCGTCGCGTCGTCGCTCGGCACGATCTTCGAATGGTATGATTTCTTCGTCTATGGGACACTGGCAGCGCTCCTCGGGCGTTTGTTCTTTCCAAGCGACAATCCGACCGCAGGGCTCTTGCTCAGCCTTGCAACCTTCGGTGCCGGCTTTGGCGTCCGGCCGATCGGCGCGTTAATTTTCGGGGTCCTCGGCGACCGTATCGGGCGCAAGCACACTTTCCTCGCCACGATCACGCTGATGGGTATCGCGACTGCGCTCGTCGGCTTCCTGCCGACCTTCACTGAAGTAGGCATCTGGGCGCCGGCGTTGCTCGTCGGACTTCGCCTTTTGCAGGGACTGGCACTCGGCGGTGAGTATGGTGGCGCGGCGATCTACGTCGCCGAGCACGCCCCGAAAGGCCGCCGCGGCTTCTTCACGAGCTTCATTCAGGCGTCGGTCGTCGGCGGGTTTCTCCTGTCGCTGATGGTCGTTCTCGGGACGACCGCGCTCGTCGGAAAGGATGCCTTCGCAGCGTGGGGCTGGCGCATTCCGTTCATCGTCTCGCTCCCGCTGCTCGCGATATCACTCTATATCCGGCTCAAGTTGCGCGAGAGCCCGATTTTCATGGCAATGAAGGCTAAGGGCAAGACGAGCGCAAACCCTCTGCGTGAGACCTTCGGCACCCCTGGCAACGTCCGCTTGCTGTTCGTCGCGCTCTTCGGGATCGCCGCCGGGTTGACCGTAATTTGGTACACCGCGCAATTCTCGGTGCTGTATTTTCTCCACCAGACTGCTCTCGTTGACGAGACCGACGCAAAGCTGTTGTGCGGTGCCACTGCGTTGCTTTCGGCACCGTTCTTCGTACTTTCCGGACACCTGAGCGACCGCTGGGGGCGCCGGCCGATGATCATCGGCGGCTACGGCCTGACCCTGCTGTTGCTGTTTCCGCTATTCCATCTGCTTTCGAGCGCAGCGAACCCAACGCTGGCGAAGGCCTCCGCCGCCGCGCCGATCACCGTGACCGGGGTCCTTTGCCATTATGATCCTTTCGCTCACAAACAGGACACCGCGTGCGGCGAAGCGATGCAGTATTTCTCGGCGCGCGGGATCGGTTTCCACCGACACGAATCGGGAAGCTTGCCACTGCGCATTACGGTCGGGGGCACGATTGCGGTCGACCTCGACAGCGTCGGCGGGCAGTTCGACAAGGCAGCAGTCGAGGCAGCGCTCGCCAAAGCAGGTTACCCGACCAAGGACAACCCGGGGCCGCGTAACAACCTGCTCATCGTCGCCACCGGGCTGGCGCTCGGGATCCTGTCGGCGATGACTTATGGTCCCGTCGCGGCGGTACTCGTGGAGCTGTTTCCGGCGCGCATCCGCTACACCTCGATGTCGATCCCGTATCATATCGGAACGGGCTACTTCGGCGGCTTCCTGCCGCTGATCTCGCAGTTCATCATCGCCCGGACCGGCGACCCGTTCGGTGGCCTGTGGTATACGTTCGCGGTAGTTGCAGTGGCCTTCGTCGTGACGCTATTCGCGCTGCCGGAAACCAAGGATCGCGATATCTGCTAACTGCAAAACGCTGGTCGTGATCTGCGGCCACTGGCGAAATGCCATTTTTGCAGTAGGTGAACGACGTCTTCTTTCGTCAACTCGGCCACACTGTCGCCGAAATCGACGCGCCGATTGTCGCGGTAACCGTCATCTTCGCTTTCGGTATCGTTCGGTCATGTTAGGCTGCTATTCCGGGCGCCGTAATACAACGTTAGGCGAGTGAGGCGGGTGGATTGATGCGGGGGCAGGGCGCTCCCATATCCGTGTGGAGCGGTCGGGATTACGATCGTAACGTCCGCCACCGGGCGGTGTGGAGTTGAACGAATGCAGACCCTTCCCGTCCTTCCGTTACGCGACATCGTCGTGTTCCCGCAAATGATCGTCCCGCTTTTCGTCGGCCGAGATAAGTCGGTGAAGGCGCTCGAAGCCGTGATGAACGGTGGCGACAAGCAGATTTTCCTGCTCTCGCAGAAGAACCCCGGCGACGAGGATCCTGGCGAGGGTGACCTCTACGACGTCGGTACGCTTGCGACTGTCCTTCAGCTGCTGAAGTTGCCCGATGGCACCGTCAAGGTCTTGGTCGAGGGCCAGTCGCGCGCCAAACTAGGGATGCTCGACACATCAGGTGAGTATCTCGTCGGTCGCGCCGATGATGTGGAGGAGACTATAGGTGACCCAACGCTCGTCGAGGGACTTGTCCGCTCGGCGATCAAGCAGTTCGAAGCCTATGTGAAGCTCAACAAGAAGACCGCGCCCGAAATCGCGGTGCAGGTCGGTCAGATGGACGAGGCGGGACGCTTCGCCGATACGATCGCTGCGAACCTGACGCTCAAGATCGCCGACAAGCAGGCGTTGCTCAGCCAGTTCGAGGTCGTCAAGCGCCTCGAAGCCGTCTTTAGCTTCATGGAAGGCGAGATGGGCGTCCTCCAGGTCGAGAAGAAGATCCGCTCGCGCGTCAAGCGTCAGATGGAGAAGACCCAGCGCGAATATTACCTCAACGAGCAGATGAAGGCGATCCAGCGCGAACTCGGCGAGGGCGACGAGCCTAAGGACGAGACCGCCGAAATCGAGGAGAAGATCGCCCGGACCAAGCTGAGCAAGGAAGCACGCGAAAAGGTTATCGGCGAGCTTAAGAAGCTTAAGGCGATGTCGCCAATGTCCGCCGAGGCGACTGTCGTCCGCAACTATCTCGATACCGTCCTCAGCCTTCCGTGGGGCAAGAAGACCAAGGTCAAGCGCGATATCGTGGCGGCGCAGGCCGTGCTCGACGGTGACCATTATGGCCTCGAGAAGGTCAAGGACCGGATCATCGAATATCTTGCCGTGCAGGCGCGCACGAGCAAGCTGAAGGGTCCGATCCTGTGCCTCGTCGGCCCTCCGGGCGTCGGCAAAACCTCGCTCGGACGCTCGATTGCCAAGGCGACCGGTCGTGGATTCATCCGCCAGTCGCTCGGCGGAATGCGCGACGAAGCCGAAATCCGCGGCCACCGCCGGACATACATCGGATCGATGCCCGGCAAGGTGATCCAGAACCTCAAGAAGGCTGGCGCATCGAACCCGCTGTTCCTGCTCGATGAAATCGACAAGCTCGGCCAGGATTTCCGCGGCGATCCGTCGTCGGCACTGCTCGAGGTGCTCGACCCTGAGCAGAACAAGGCGTTCAACGACCATTATCTCGAGGTCGACTACGACCTGTCCGACGTGATGTTCGTGACGACGGCGAACTCACTCAACATGCCGCAGCCGCTGCTCGACCGGATGGAGATCATTCAGCTCGCGGGTTACACCGAAGACGAAAAGGTCGAGATCGCCAAGCGTCACCTGCTGTCGAAGCAGTACGACAACCATGGTCTCAAGAAGACCGAGTTTGCCGTGACCGATGGGGCGTTGCGCGACCTGATCCGGTATCACACCCGCGAGGCTGGGGTGCGGACACTCGAGCGCGAGCTGGCGAAGCTGGCGCGCAAGTCGTTGCGGCGTATCCTTGAGGGCAAGGCGACGTCGGTGACGGTCGACTCGGACAACCTCCACGAGTTTGCCGGGGTCCGGAAGTATAAGTTCGGCGTCGGTGAGATCGAGGACCAGATCGGCGCGGTCACCGGGCTTGCCTGGACCGAAGTCGGCGGTGAGTTGCTGACGATCGAGGCGGTCACTTCGCCCGGCAAGGGGACAATCAAGACGACCGGCAAGCTTGGTGACGTCATGACCGAATCAATCTCGGCGGCGCTGTCGTTCGTCAAGGCACGCTCAGTAACCTACGGCATCAAGCCGAGCCTGTTCGAGAAGAAAGAAATCCACATCCACGTTCCCGAAGGCGCGACTCCCAAGGACGGGCCAAGCGCGGGCGTGGCGATGGTCACCGCGATCGTCTCGACGCTGACGGGTATCTCGATTCGCAAGGATATCGCGATGACCGGCGAAGTCACGTTGCGCGGGCGGGTGTTGCCGATCGGCGGGCTCAAGGAGAAGCTGCTCGCGGCTTTGCGTGGCGGAATCACCACGGTCCTGATTCCGGCGGAGAACGAGAAGGATCTCGCTGAGATCCCGAAGAACGTCACCGAGGGACTACGCATTATCCCGGTGGCGCACGCCGATCAGGTGCTCGAACACGCGCTGGTTTCGCCGCTGGTGCCGATCATCTGGAATGAGGCCGACGATCTCGCCGCTCGCCCCGATCCGGCCGCCGTTGCGGCCGCTATCGGTGACGGTGTTGCTATTCGTCACTAACCGCGGGCAACCACCTATTCGAAAGAGAAACCGCGCACTCGGCGCGGTTTCTTTTTGACTAGAGGGCAGGGCTAGGGCGTAAGATCGACTGGGGGTCGGCAGGGGGCACGATGTCCGCCGGAGACTGCAACCACCATGAACAAGTATGAGCTTGTTACCTTCGTTGCTGAATCCACGGGGCTTGGACGGGTTGATTCGGGACGGGCCCTCGACGCTGCCCTCGAAGCGATCCAGGTCGCGCTGAGAGCGGGCGACGACGTCCGGCTGGTCGGCTTCGGGACGTTTCACGTCACCCACCGCAAGGCATTATCAGGCCGCAATCCGCGTACCGGGGATCCGATGTTACTCGGCGCGAGCAATCAGCCGAAGTTTACTCCCGGCAAACTGCTCAAGGCAGCGGTCAACTGACGTCGGCGAGCACTGCCGGCTTTACACCGGGCCGCCAGCCTCTTAGACGCGGTGCTCCCCGGCATGGGCGCGTAGCTCAGCGGTAGAGCACACCCTTCACACGGGTGGGGTCACAGGTTCAAACCCTGTCGCGCCCACCATGCCCCGGACCTCACTACTTTTGCAGCATGTTGCCGATCAGGCTGACGCTGAGCGCGACGACGATGATGTTGAACAGGAACGCAGCGAGCGCATGGCCGAGCGCGAGCCGCCGCATCGACTGCGAGGTGATCTGCACGTCGGACACCTGGAAGGTCATCCCGAGGACGAACGAGAAGTAGGCGAAGTCGCTGTAGTTCGGCATCGCGTCGCCGGGAAATTCTAGGCCGCCGCTATCCTGCTTTTCCCCGTCACCGCGGCCCGGCTCATCGTCGATATCGCCTGGGGCGTAAAAGCCATGGGCATAATGCAGCGCAAACAGGAGGTTGCTGAAAAGCCAAACGATCAAGAGCGTGCCGCCGGCGACGCCGAGCGCGCTGCCGTGGCCGCCGCTGACACCGACGAGTTCGACCGTCACTGCGACCAGCACGACCGCGACGATGAGCAAAGCGATCGCCAGCAGGATATGGCTGTCGGGATCATTCTCCTTGGCGCGCGCGCGCATCGTGTCGGTTTTGCTGCCCCACATCATCCGCAGCGTCAGGATGATCCAGAGCAAGGCACCGGCGTCGAAGCCGATCAGGACACTGCGTGCAGGACCGACGACCGGGCCGGTCGCGAGGGCGACGACGATCATCGCCACGACGAACAGCCAGAAGTTGAAGTAACGGATGCGACTCATCGCCGTGCTCCTGCAAGAACCAGATATTACGCCTGTACGAAGGCGGTGACGATGATGCCAAGGTTGACCGTTACGCTGATAACGCTGCCATCGCCGAACGCCAAGCCGGTGATAAGGCGCAGTGCGCGAGCGCTGGCATATCGAACGGTTGGGATTATTATAGTGAGGCGCATCTCGCGCGCGTCGAGCCGGATAATCCGCCGACGGGAACTGGGGAGACTGATATGACCTTCAAAACATTGGTGATCGCGGCAGCGATGCTCGGCACGCCTGCGCTCGTCTCGGCGCAGACGGCCAGCCAGTCGACGACAACGACGACTTCCGAACACACCAGCGAAACCAAGCCGGTGGTTGTCGTCCACCACCACGCTCGGCACCGTGCCCATCACCGGGTCGCGCACAAAACGGCTGTTACGAAGACCACCGATGCCGCCGGCAATACATCGACGACGACCACGGTCACAGCGTCGACCCCTAAATAAGAAGGAGACCACCGCTTGCCGGGCGGCGGGCGGTGGTCTCTTCGCCGCGCGCACAAGCACCCGCACAAGCCCGAACGCAGCGCGAACGCTGACTTCGGGCTGACGCGCTTCGCGCTCTACCGCGCGCTATAGTTGGTTGCGACCCAGTCGCGGTAGCTGCCGTCGATCACGCTCCGCCACCAGGCTTCGTTCGCCAGATACCAGTCGAGCGTCGCCGCGAACCCCTGCGCGAAGCTGCGCTGCGGGGCGTAGCCCAGCTCATCGCTGATCTTGCGCGCGTCGATTGCGTAGCGGCGATCGTGGCCGGGGCGATCGGCGACCGTGGTCTTGAGGCTTGCACTCGGCGCGCCCTTAGCCGCGGCGGCGTCGGGGAAGCGCGCGGCAAGCGACGGGTCGGCGGCGAAGGCGGCGTCGACCGCGGCGCAAAGCGTGTCGATCACGGTGAGGTTGGCGAGCTCCGCTCCCCCGCCGACATTATACGTCTCGCCGACCCGGCCCTTGGCGATGACGAGGTCGATGCCAAGGCAATGGTCCTCGACGTGGAGCCAGTCGCGGATCTGCTGGCCGTCGCCGTAGATTGGCAAGGCCCGGCCATGCAGCGCGTTGATCAGAAACAGCGGGATCAGCTTCTCGGGAAACTGATACGGGCCGTAATTATTCGAGCAGTTCGACGTCGTCACCTGCAGGCCGTAGGTGTGGTGGTAGGCACGAACGAGGTGGTCCGACGCCGCCTTCGTCGCCGAATATGGCGAATTGGGCGCGTACGGCGTCGATTCGCTGAACGCCGCATCATTCGCCGCCAACGTGCCATAGACTTCGTCGGTCGAGACGTGGTGAAAGCGATGCGGCGTGCCGCTGCCCTTAAGCCAGACGGTCCGCGCCGCCTTCAACAAGCTATGGGTGCCGAGGATGTTGGTGTCGACGAATGCGTCGGGGCCGTGGATCGAGCGGTCGACGTGGCTTTCGGCGGCGAAGTGGACAAGCGTGTCGATGTCCCGTTCGCGCAGCAGCCCTTCGACGAGCGACTCGTCGCGGATATCGCCGGAGACGAAATCGACATCGACCCCGGCGAGACTCGCGCGGTTACCAGCATAGGTCAGCGCATCAAGGACGACGACGGTATCGCCGGGGTGACGGTCGCGCCAGTAATGGACGAAGTTCGCCCCGATGAAGCCGGCCCCGCCGGTGACGAGCAGCTTCATGTCGGGTCCTTCATCGCCGCGAGGCAGTCGCGCAGTTCGGCGCGCCAGTGCCGCGCCGGCCCCGTGATCGCCCATGTTGTCGTCTTGTCGAGCACCCCGAACGCCGGGCGGCGCGCGGGGGTCGGATAATCCTCGGTCCGGATCGGCAGCACCGCGACCGGCGTCGTCAGCAGCCCGAGCGCCAGCGCCTCGTCGTGGATTGCGACCGCAAAGTCGTACCAAGACGCGACGCCCGCGTCGGTCGCGTGGAAGGTGCCGGTGTGACCGCCGGCGATCAGCGTCCACAGTGTCCGCGCGAGCGTCGGGACGTGTGTCGGCGTCCCGATCTGATCGGCGACCACGCGGATTTCGGGGCGGTCGCGCATCAGGCGCAGCATCGTCGCGACGAAGTTGTTGCCGACCGCAGCATAGATCCAAGCCGTCCGCACGATCAGCGGGCTCGCGTGGAACTCGGTTGCCGCAAGTTCGCCATCGAGCTTGGTCCGGCCGTACACACCGAGCGGGTTCGGCGCAGCGTCGGGCGAGTAGGGGCGGTGCGCGGTGCCGTCGAAGACGAAGTCGGTCGAGACGTGCGCAAAGCCTGCCCCGGCGATCCGCGCGGCGGCGGCGAGCGTCCCGACCGCATTGACGTTGACCCGGCGCGCGGCGGCTTCGTCGGCCTCGGCCTTGTCGACGGCGGTATAGGCTGCGGCGTTAATGATGACATCGGGGCGAGCCTCGGCGACGACGGCGCGAACCGCCTCGGCATCGGTGATGTCGAAGCCGGCTTCGGGCGGGGCGATGACGGTGACCCCGGCGGGCGCGGTCGCCTGAAGAGCGCGACCGAGTTGCCCGCCCGATCCGGCGATCAGTGCTCTCATGCGAACACCTCGGCAGCGGCGAAGCTCGATGCAACGGCGTCCTTCGCCGACAGCAACGGGGTTATCCCGTCGAGCCGCCAGTCGATCGCGAGATCGGGGTCGTCCCAGCGGATCGCGCGCTCGTCGGGCGGGGAGTAGAGCGTCGTGCACTTGTAGAGGAAGTCGGCGGTGTCGCTGAGGACGACGAAGCCGTGACCGAAGCCCGGAGGCACCCACAGCATCGACTTGTTCTCCGCCGACAGTTCGTAGCCGACCCAGCGCCCGAAATCGGGGCTGGACCGGCGCAGGTCGACGGCGACGTCGAACACCCGCGCGATCGTCACGCGGACGAGTTTCCCCTGCGGATTGTCGAGCTGATAATGCAGACCGCGCAACACGCCCTTGGCCGACCGGCTGTGGTTGTCCTGGACGAACTCGAGATCGAGACCGGCGTCGGCGAAAGTCTTCGCGTTCCAGCTTTCGAGGAAGAAGCCGCGGTCGTCGCCGAAGACGCGCGGCTCGATCAGCTTGACGCCGGGCAGGGGGGTGTCGACGACCTTCATGCAGCGGTCTTCAGCTGGTCGAGCAGATATTCGCCGTAGCCGCTCTTGCGCAGCGGCTCGGCAATCCGGGCGAGTTGCTCGGCGTCGATGAAGCCCTGCCGCCACGCGATTTCCTCGGGACAGCAGATCTTGAGCCCCTGGCGCTCCTCGACGATCCGGACGTACAGGCCGGCGTCGAGGAGCGAACCGTGCGTGCCGGTGTCGAGCCACGCGAAGCCGCGCCCCATCAGTTCGACCGCGAGCTTGCCGTCGTCGAGATAGGCGCGGTTGAGATCGGTGATCTCGAGCTCACCGCGCGGCGACGGGCGGATGTCGCGCGCCCGGGCGACCGCGGTGCCGTCGTAGAAATACAGCCCGGTCACCGCATAATTCGATTTCGGTGCGACCGGCTTTTCCTCGATCGTCGCCGCGCGACCCTCCGCGTCGAACGAGACGACGCCGTACGCCGCCGGGTCCTTGACGTAATAGCCGAACACCGTCGCACCGTCGGTCCGCGCGTCGGCGGCGTGGAGCAGTTCGGGCAGGCCGTGGCCGTAGAAGATGTTGTCGCCGAGGATTAACGTCGACGGCTCGTCACCAATAAACTCGGCACCGATATGATACGCCTGCGCCAAGCCCTTCGGCTCCGGCTGGACCGCATAGGCGATCGTCATGCCCCAGTCGGAGCCGTCGCCGAGCAGGTGGCGGAACGCGGTAGCGTCGCCGGGGGTGGTGATGATCAGCACCTCGCGAATGCCGGCGAGCATCAGCACCGATAGCGGATAATAGATCATCGGCTTGTCGTAGACCGGCATGAGCTGCTTGCTGACCGGCTTGGTCAACGGATACAGCCGCGTCCCCGAACCGCCAGCCAGTATGATTCCACGTCGCGCCACGTCGTCTCCTATGTTCGCCGCAGGGCCAGCCGCCGAACGAGACCGGCGAAGGCGCGCGCATGCTGTACGACCGAAGCCTGCCGCGCCGCCGCGAGCAGCCGGACGCCGCGGTAACGGGGCACCGGGCGGCCCGCAACCCTCACCGCAGCGAGCCGGGCGATCAGCTCGCGCTTCCGCCGCGCCTGCGACGGCTGCATCCGGACGATTTCGCCGGGATCGAGCGGCTCGGTGACGATCGCACCGGCATCGACGGCGGCGCGGACCAGCGCCTCGCCGAACGCGGTGCGGGTCATCACAAGGCTTCGCCCCGCCTGCTCGGCAAAGCTGGGATAGCCTTTTTCGTCGCCGTACCAAGCATCGGCGCAGGCGACGTCGGCCGCGCCGCCGACCGCGTCGGGGCAGATCTTGCAGCGGAACTGGACTTCCTTCGACAGGATTTTGCCCCAGCTGTCGTGATAGCTGATGCTCCGTGTCGTGCCATCGGTGAGCGTCGCGGTGGCATTGCCGGGCCAGCCGTCGCCGCGGTAGCGGAAGGCGGTGACCTCGTTTTCGGGCGCGTCGATCGCTTTGAGGATGCGCCGCGCCCCATCGCCGCTCGGCACGCCGGCGCAGAAGAACGCGAGCATCAGCGGCACCTTGGCATTTACGCGCGGGTCGATCCGGGCGAGTGCGCGCAGCGCCGAGACGTCGCACGGCTTGCCAACGAAGGCGAAGCGCCCGGGGGCATCCAGCAGCGCCACAGTCCCCGCGAGCGGCGATGAGCTGGCGTAGCGCGATCCCGCTGCGGCGAAGACCTCGCTCGCGGTGCGACCGGTGACGGTGACGTTGGCGAGCGGCCGGTGCGCGTCCATCCCGGTCTCGACGACATAGTCGACCATGCCGGTCGCGAGGGCGTGGACGAGAAGCGCCGAGATGACACCGCCCGACGATGCCTGGTGGCGGAGCGCGGCGTCGGTCGCGTAGCCGGTTGCGGTCGTGAACCAAGGTCCCCACAAGGCGTCGTAGTGCGGCGCGGCGGGGCGGTTGTCGATGACCAGCGCGGGGCAGGCGGCGGCAATCGCGGCTTCGGCTGGTGCGGCGATGTCGGCGATCTGACGCGGGCGGGTGAAGCCGGGGGCGACGGTGGTAAGCTCGATCGCGCCGTCGGCGAGGCTCGCGCACAGGCCGCAGCCGGTGCACAACTGGCCGCGCGCAACGCGGTCGAGTGCGGGGGAGGGGATCACGCGGCGGGCTTGCGGAAAAGATTAATCCTAAGCACGAAATGGACGACCGCGATCGCGATCAGGTTGCGGCCGATGATCGCCGCGGCCGTCGCCGCCGCCGCGCCCGCCGCGCCGTAGAGCGGGGTCAGCCACAGCGCGAAGCCGACACAGAGAACGACCGCGCTTCCGGCATAGACCAGCACCCAGCGCTGGTTGCCCGTCATCACGAGGATGACCCCGAGCGGCCCAGAGGCAAGGCGGACAAGCTGCCCGACACCGAGGATCTGCAATGCCAGCGCACCGCCGACGAAGCGCGGGCCGAAGATGCCGAGGAGGAACCCGGGGGCGGCGAAGATCACGATGAACAGCGGGGCGGCGAGGACAAGGACGAGGCCGACCATCCGCCGCGCGGTCCGCGCAATGCCATCGGTGTCGCCGATGCGGGCGGCGGCGGCGATGCGCGGGCCGATGATCACCTCCATGGCGAGCTGGACGAGGCCGGCGAGCATGACGAACTGCCACGCCGCGCGATACTGTCCGACGACCTCGACCGGCCAGTGGGCTCCGAGCGATACCGTGGTGTACCATTCGGTGAACAGCTGGCTGAGGTTCGATAGCAGGATCGGCAGGCCGGCGACGATCAGCGGCACGACTGCGAGCGGGACCGGCGCGGCCCAGCCGTGCGACATCCGGCGGAACGCGACCCACCCGATTGTCGATCCGGCGAGGACCCCGGTCAGGTAAAGTCCGGCGGGGAGCAATATGCTCTGCGCGATCCCGGCGGCGATGCCGACCGCGAGGCCGACCGCAGCGAGCGTCGTCCCGGCCGGACCGTCGATGACTTGCGACAGCATCACGTTGCCAGACGCGCGCAATGCCGCCGACGCGATCCGCTGGAGGGTCAGCGGCACGACCGCCCAGATCATGATGCCGAGCATCGTCGCCATCTCGGGCTGGTGGAGAATGTGCGTCGCGAGCGGCTGGCGGAAGACGTACAGCGTCGCGGCGACCAATGGCCCGGCGATTGCGACCGCCGTTGCGACGGTTTTGACGACGCCGCGCGCGTCGCCTGTCTTATGCTCGGCAAGATCACCGGCAACCGACCGGACGACGATCGTGTCGAGCCCGGCGAGGACACAGTATGACGTGATCGTCAGCGTCGTCAGCGCGATACCGAACTCGCCGCTTCCTGCCGGACCGAAGTGGCGCGCGATCAGCCAGTTCAAGCCGAAGCTCGCGACCGCACCCCACAGCTTCAGGCCGAACGCGAGCACCGACTGGCCGCCAAGCCGATTGGCGGCAAAGTGGGGCATCAAGTGCCGGATGGGCCGGGCAAGGTCCAAAACGACACTCCGCGTTGGCGGGGATGGTTGCCCCGCCATGGGCTGATTAAGACGCCGGCGCGGGTGCCGGGGCGGCGGGAACCGACCCGGTGCCGGTGACCGGGGCTGCTACGGCCTTGGGTGCCGGCGGCGGACCATAGCCGGCAGCGTACTTGATCTTCGGATCCGACGCCTTCTTGAAGGTCGCGAGGTTGTCGACAAGCGCCTTCTGGATGTTCTCGCGCTGGAGGACCTGCTGCGCGAAGGTGATGGCGGGCTCGCCGGTGAACGGCTGGACCTTCACGTCGGTGACCTTGTTGACGTACATGATCGGTGCCGGTGCGCCCTGCGGCTGGTCGGCGAACATGAAGACTTCGTTCGGGTTGCGGGCGAGGATCTTGCCGATTTCGGCGACGAGGGCGGGGTTGACCTGGAGCGCATCGATCCCGGCGTTGTTGCGGCGGAATTCGATCTTGTTCTTGGTCAGCACGTCGGCGACATCGCTCATCGTCTTGGCGGGCTCGAGCCCGATCGACGCAATGTTGGCGGGACGCAGGAACTGGATCTGGTCGATCGTGTAGAGCTTGCGCTGACCGAACTGGTCAGGGTGCGCTTCGATATACTTCTCGGCGGCTTCGCGCGTCGGGACCGGCACCTTTTTCGCGATGTCGCTCTGCAGCGCCTGGACGAGCAAGCCGTCGTCGACGCGACGCTGCGCGAGAATGAAGTTCGGGTTCTTGTCGAGCTGGCGCTCGCGGGCGACGTCGGCGAGCATCTTGCGCTCGATGACGCGCGCAAGGACGACCTGCTCGACGGTCTTGCGGGGAACGTCGGCGGGCGGACGGGCGAGCGAGAGTTCCGAGTTCAGCTCGTGGATCGTGATGTCGTCACCATTGACCGTCGCGACGACCTGGCCCTTGGGCGTTTCGCCGCCGCGGTTACAGCCCGCAACGAGCGCAACGATCGCCAAACTTGCCGCAATCCGCGTTTTTCCGCTCATCGACATCCTCAACCCCTCGAAATGGTTTTCATTTGCAGCCCTAGCAGGGCGCGCAACAGGACCAATGCCTTTTTCGGCTGCAAGCGCAAGAGTCGCCGTGCGATCTGGCCAAGCGCGAGCACCCAGTGGAGCGGGAGCAGCCACAATGCTCGCCGTCGGATAAAGCCGAGCCGCGACCTCAGCAGATAATAGTCCGATGCGTCGCTCCGCCGTCCCTTGACCGCGCTCGACCCGATCGATCCGCCCTCCTTATGGTAGACGACTGCGCCATGGGCGAAGGCGATCGCGAAGCGGCCGGCGTTGCGCGCCGCCCAGTCAATCTCCTCGAAGTAGAGGAAATAATCCTCGGTCATCGGCCCGACGGTTTCGAAAAAAGCGCGTGAAACCCCGAGCGACGCGCCGAGGACGAAATCGGTTTCGCGCGCAACCTTCGCCGGATCGAACGGCATCGACCCCGGCTGGCCCTCGCCGATGCCCCGCGATTGCCCGGTGAACAGGTTGAAGCGGCTGCCGTTGAGCGCCTGAACAACATCGGGGCGATGATAATAGCGGACGATCGTGCCGCACATGCCGATCTTGTGCGTTGCCTCCATCCGGGCGAGCAGCGCCATCGCCGCATCAGGCTCGACGACAGTATCGTTATTGAGCAGCCAGACGTGCCGAATCGAGGAGGCGCGAAACAGGAACCGCAGTCCGACATTGTTGCCGCCGGCAAAGCCGAGATTGCCGCCCGCGTCGATCAGCGTGATGGTCGAGGTGTCGGGGGTCGCCGCAGCAGCCGCCTCGGCGTCGAGGCGGCGCAAAACGATCGGCTTGGGCCATCCCGGCTGCGACATGTCGGCAAACACCGGGGACAGCGCCTTCGCGGGGGTCGCGCCTGCCGCCCACTCGGCGATGCGGTCGGACGACCCGTCGCTCGACGCATTGTCGACCACGACGATCCGGAGCGGGATCGTCGACCGGAGTAATGTTTCGAGGCACTCGATCGTATCGGACCAACGGTTCCAGTTGACCAGAACGACACCGAGCCGCGGGAAGGGGCCGTCGATCATGCCGAAACCCAACGTCCGGCGCCCAATGCCAGCGGCAGACAATTCCCGACACTGATCACGCAGAATGGGCCAGCGTCGGTCATGTCATCCTATCGATGCGTCGCCGCAACGCTCTAGTCGGGGCTATGGTGCACTGCAATAGGGCGACGCCAGCCGATCTCTTAGACGTCGAGCCGCGCCAGCGACGCCGACATCAACAATAGCGAGGCAACCCCCGGAAAACGATAACGGAACCGCGTCTCGGGGCCGACGACCTCACTCTCGAGAAGTTCATGCGCGGTCGCAAGTTTGCGCAGTTCGCTTTCGATTGCCGCCGGACTGGGGCCGCCCGGCATCTCGGCCGCGACATCCGCGGCGACGAACCAGCCGTCGGAATACGTTCCGGCTTCGGCCGCCGCGACGAGCAGCGGCCACTGCGCACGCGCCTCTTCGCGGGCGAGCAGCGATTGGATGCGGCGGGGAAGCGTCGCGTTCCATTCAGTCAGGACGCGCTCGACCGCGAGCTTGGCGTGCGCCGGATCGATCTGCGTGCGACGCTGGTCGAGCGCGGCGATCCCGGCGCGATGGCCGAGCAGCCGGACGAGATACGGCGATCCGTTCGCCATCGTCGAAATCATCTGAACGGCGGCATCGGTGAAATAAAGCCCTGCCGCATCCTGCCCGAGGTGAAGGATCTCGGCGACCTCGCCGAGATTGAGCGGACGCATCGGCAGGCCGATGATGTTACGGCGGATCGACGGCGCGAAGCCAATCAGCTCATCGAGGTTCGACGCGACGCCGGTCACGACGAGCTGCACCCGCGCTGCCCGATCCGAGAGGTTCTTGATCAGTTCGGCAACATCCCGGCGGAAGTGCGGATCGGCGATCCGGTCGTACTCGTCGAGGATCAAAATGACCCGTGTACCGACGACATCGGAGAATAGGTCGCTGACTTCGCGCGGGCCGAACGGGCCCGCGGGCAGCAGGCTGTCGAAATTCAGAGCCTGCTCGACCTCGACCGTCGTCGGCAGAACGCTGCGATGGTAAAGCATCGGGATCTTCGCGGCGAACGCCCGAAAAATCTCGTCGAAGCGCCCGTCGGTCCCGCAGCTGCCGTACAGGACGATATAGCGCGCCTCGCGTGCGGTGTCGGCAAAGACGTGCGCGAGGCTGGTTTTGCCGATGCCGCGCTCGCCGTACACGACAACATGAACGCGCTGCTGCTCAATCGCCGCGATCAGCTGGGTCAGCGCATCGTGGCGGCCTGAGAAGCGGTCGCGTGTGGTCACCGGCTGCGATGCGCCGAGCGTATCGCGCAGTGCGAGCCGCGCCCGGGCAAGCGTGGGCTCCTCGCCGACACCCTCGACGTCGTCGGATGCCATGGCGGAGAACCGCGGGAGGTCTGACTCGCGGACCGGCGCCGCATCGTCGAGCCATAAAGCGTCGAGGAAGGCTGGACGCTGACGTGCTGCCGCGTCGGCAAAAGCAGCGGACGATAGTTCCGCTTCAGGCGCCGCGCCGCGCGTCCAGCGTTTAAAAAGAGTTGCCATGTCCGTCTTAACTCCCGCGCCGGTAGCCCGGATACCGTGCCGGGCCGCAGCGTGCCGTCTATGCCACCACTACTTTAACAACGTCCGGTAATTTCCCTTCCTTGCGCAAATTGTCCGATGGAGTGCAAGCCCGGATGGTGATCGTGAGGCAGTTGCGGGTAGGGCGCGGCACTGCTACCGGAACGGCGGGTGGATGGACTGTCGCAGGAGTTTTAGCTTGAGATACAGCGTTGGGCTGCTCACCGCGGTTGGTGCCGTTCTTGTCGCGACGCCGGCGTTCGCGGATGCCTTGTCGGCTCCAGCTGGCCTGTCGGCGACGGCGACGGGCGAGGTGCTCTACGACAGCAATCAGCTGCGCAGTCTGAGCGCTACGAACCGGCATAGCGACGACATCCGCTATTCGCCCGCGGGTGTGCTGGATTATAATCACCGGCTGGGGCGCGGAACGATCGCGCTGACCGGTCTCGTCGGCCACGATTTCTTCCAATATAACCACTATCTCGATCGCAATCGATTTGGTGCCGGTGGTGTTTTGAACCAGAGCATCGGCTCGCGTTGCACCGCCGTCGTCAACGGCAACTATAGCAGCCGGCAGAACGGGATTTATTCGTCGAACAATCTCTCGACGATACCGCTCGACCCAACGTTGCCAGTGATCGTGGATGGCCCGCCCGACGACGTCGGCCGGTTGATCGACAATCGCCAGATATTCGCGACCTACGGCGCGAATGCAAATTGCGGATCGCCTGGCGGACGGCTGTCGTTCGGCGGCGGTGTGGTCCGTTCGACGATCGATAACGGATCGCAGTTGCGCAGCTTCGCCAATAGCAATTCGATGGTCTACTCGCTGTATGCCGGCCTCGGCGTTTTTCGGCCTGGCCAGCTGCAGATCAACGGCAGCTATTCGACGATCGACTACCCCAACCGGTTGATCCCGCTCGGCTCGACCATCTCCCCGGTTGGTCTCAACACCGGGGTCAAGACATACCGTGCCGGGCTGACCTATTCCCGCCCGATCGGCGCGAAATTGAGCGGATCGATCGGCTTGTCTTATCTCACCGCGCGGCCCGAAGGCGGGCAGTCGCCGTATAGCGCGCCCGCTTACGACGTCAGTCTGAACTATCATCCCTCGCCGCGGCTGAGCTTCGCGGCGGTAGGATCGCGGAGCGTGCTGTCGAGTTCGTCGTCCGGCGCGCTATTCCGGGTCGTCGATGCGTTCCAGCTGTCTGCTACATACGACGTGAGCAACACAATTTCGACGCACGCTAATGTGGGGTTAACTGCCAACAACTATAAGCAGCCCTTCACGATACCGGGAGAAATAGCGCGAGTGAGCGACACGTCGAAGATTGTCGGGGTCGGTATGAATTATACGCCGAGGCCGCTCTACGATATTGCCGTCCAGGTCAGCGAAATATTCCGCTCGTCCAATCCAAGACTGTATAACTACGACAGCACCCGGGTCAGTCTCACACTCTCGGTTCATGTCTAGTCTCAAGGAGCCGAACATGCGTCGCCTATTGCTCTTGTGCCTCGCTCTCATCGCTGCGTGGTTGACCGCGAGCGCGCCGGCATTGGCGAAGGATGCGCCGGTTGTGGCGAGGGATAACGGATATGTCCTCGGACCGAACGATACGATCGCGGTTCAGGTCTATGGCCAGCCCGATGCCGGCGTGACCACACGGATCAAGGCAGACGGGACGATCGTCATGCCGTTGATCGGCACCGTCAAGGCAGAGGGCGCGACGCAGCTCCAGCTCGCCGATACGATTAAGGAAAAGCTCGTCAAGGGCGGCTATTTCAAGGACCCGTTCGTCAACGTCGAGGTCAGCGCCTATGTGTCGAAGACCGTGAACGTCGCGGGCAAGGTCGCGACCCCGGGCGTCTATCCGCTCGACAAGCAGTATACCGTGCTCGAGATGCTCCTTAAATCCGGTTGGCTGCGTGAGCAGGGCGCGTCGTACATCTATCTGCGCCGCGCCAACGACAGCAAGGAAATCCGGCTTGAGACCGAAGCGCTTGTGCGTGGCAGTCCCGACAAGAACCTGATCCTCGCGCCGGGCGACACGTTGTTCGTCCCCGACGCGGATACGTTTTTCGTCTACGGCCAGATTGCCCACCCGGGTTCGTTCGCGATCACGCCGAACATGACCCTTCGTGAGGCGCTGGCGATCGCCGGCGGCGTAACTTCATCAGGGTCGGAACGCAAAGTTGCATTGATCCGGGGTGGTGGTAAGGAAGTGAAGGCTGCGATCGACGAGCCCGTACGCAAGGGTGATGTTTATATCGTCAAGGAGCGGTTGTTTTAACATCGGTCGATTATCGCGCGCAGGAGTAGCGTCGGATGAGTATCGCTCAATTTCTGCGCATCTTGATGGCGCGCCGGATGATCATAGTCATCACCTTGTTCGTGGGATTGGCGTCGGCTCTCGCGCTGTGCTTCATCCTGAAGCCGCGCTATCCGGCGACTGCACGTATTCTGATGGACGTGATCAAGCCTGATCCGGTGTCGGGACAGGTCATCGCGTCGAGCTTCGTGCGCGGGTACACCCGGACGCAGATCGAATTGATCACCGACTACCGGGTGGCCGGTGATGTCGTCGACAAGCTCGGCTGGGAACGCAACCCGCTGATGGTCGAGGACTATCAGAAGAACTCGAACGGCACCGAGGACTTCAGGCGGTACAAGGCGCGCGGTATTATCGAGGGCACCGATGCCGAACTGGTCCAGGGAAGCAATATCCTTGAGATCACGTACACGGCGGGTAATCCGATCATTGCCCGTACCGTCGTCAGCGCACTGCGGTCGGCGTACATTGATGCCAGCCTCCGTTTCCGCACCGACGCTGCAGGCCGTTCGGCGGATTGGTACGTCGATCAGGCACAAAAGGCGCAGCAGGCGCTGGCCAGTGCCGAAGCCAAGAAGTCGGCTTACGAACGTGAAAACGGGATCGTCATGGCGCCCGGAGGCGCCGATTCCGAAACGATGAAGCTCGAAGCGATGCAGAGCGCGATGCTGTCTGCGCGCACCGCTGCGGGCATGGTCGATAGTAACAAGGACATCCGGGCCGATCAGAGCGTCCCGGTGACCTCGATCAAGGCGCAGCTCAACGGTGTCGAGGATTCGCTGGCGACGGCGAGCCAGAAGCTTGGGACGTCGCATCCGACCTATATCGCGCTCGCCGAACGCCGTAGGGTCCTGCAGCAGCAGCTCGCGCGTGAGACCGCGCTGGCACGTTCGCAGGGTGGCAGCAGCGCCTCGGCGAGCCAAGGCAACGCGTCACGCCTCGAGGCTGAAGTGACGGCGCAAAAGGCGAAGGTCCTGGCGCTCAAGCCGCAGCTCGACCAGCTGGCCCAGCTCCAGCGCGAAGTCGATCTTCGCCGATCGCAGTACGAGAAAGCGGCACAGCGCGCCGCCGATCTCAAGCTCGAGGCCGATGTGTCGGAAACTGGGCTGGTTTCACTCGGCGACGCGGTCGTCAGTGGTGTTCCTGCGTTCCCGAACAAGCCGCTGATCCTGGCCCTTGGGGCGGCCGGCGGATTGGGCCTCGGCATCATATTGGCGATTGCGACAGAACTGCTTTCGCGGCGAATTCGCGGTCCGGAGGATCTAGCCCGTGCGTCGAAGGTCGCTGTATTGGCGGTCATCGCAGGTCCGATCCGGATGACCTTCGGGCAGCGAGTCCTCCGTTTCTTCCATATCGGCAGCGAAACGCCGCCAGCGACTGGATTGTCACCCGCCCGATGAATACCATCCCGACGAGCTTGGCGACGACGGTCAGTGATGGACGGATCGGTGCCGATGCGCCGATCCGCGACGCTCTCCTGCGTCTTGGGCTACTTACCGACGATGAGGCGGCGCGGGTTGCGGAGCATCAGGCGGCGCAGGGTGTCGATTTCGACCAGGCGGCTCTCCAGCTGGGTTTCATCGGCGCCGAGGAGCTCGATCGCGCGCGTGATCAACTCGTTAACAGCCTCGCCCTCCAGGAGGATGTCCGGCGCGGCGTGTCCGACGAGCTTGTCGTGCTCAGCGACCCGGTCAGCGCCAAGGCCGAATCGATCAGGCTGTTGCGGACGCAGGTGATTGCCCAGCATATCAAGCCGGGCCGTCGGGCAATGGCATTCGTTGCACCGGTCGATGGGGTCGGCTGCAGTTATCTTGTCGCCAACCTCGCCGCCGCGCTGTCGCAGGTTGGGACGAAAACCCTGCTCGTCGATAGCAATCTGCGATCGCCGCGGATCGACCAAATCTTTGGTCTCGCCGCGAATGGTCCCGGTCTTTCGAGCTATCTGTCGCTGCAGGTGTCGCGTCCCGAGCGCGTTATTCATGCCAACGTGCTGCCCAATCTCTCGGTCATCACCGCGGGACCACCGGTTTCACGGCCGCAAGAATTGCTGTCGAGCACGCGGTTTCGCGACGGTATGAACATGCTCCTTCGCGAGTATGACATCGCGCTATTCGACACGCCGGCGGCGAATAGCTGCGCCGACGCCCTGACGATTTCTTCGGTAATCGGCTATGCGGTCATCGTCGCGCGGCGCGACAAGACCTTCGTCGGGGATGTCGCGACCTTGGCCGGGCAGCTCGCCGCGGCGCGCAGTTCGGTCGTCGGTTCGGTTCTGAGCGAATTTTGAACGTGGCGACGATTGCTGATCACGACCGGCGAACGATCGACTGGCCGCGGCTTTTGTCGGTCCATGCGCTTCTGTTCGTCGGAGCAACGGCGCTATTCCTGCCGACGATCGCCAGCCTTGGCGTCGGACCGTGGTCGACCGAGGCCGGCGTCCATGGCCCGCTCGTCCTCGCCACCGGTATCTGGCTGATCGTTCGGCGCAGTGCGGAAATTCGTGCCGCGGCTCAGCCGGGATCGCTCGGCATCGCAGTCGCAGCGATGGCTGTCGCGGTGATCGGCTATACGTTTGGCCGCGCGTTCGACTTCATCAGTGTCGAAGTCGCGTCGATGCTGCTCGCTTACGGCGCGGTCGCCTACAGCTTCCTCGGTGCCGCCGTCCTGCGATTGATGTGGTTTCCGATCGTGTATCTCGCGTTCATGATCCCGATCCCGGGCTCGGTACTCGATACGGCGACGCAGCCGCTCAAGGCGATCGTTTCGCAATCGGTCACCAGCGTCCTCGGCAGCTTTGGCTATCCGGTCGCACGGGTCGGGGTCACGATTTACGTCGCGCAGTATCAGTTGCTCGTCGAGGACGCATGCGCCGGACTGAATTCGTTGATCAGCTTGACCGCGATCGGCCTGTTCTATGTCTACGTCATGCGCAACACCAATTGGCGCTATTCAGTGCTGCTGCTCATTCTCGTCCTGCCGATCGCGATCTTGGCGAACTGCATCCGGGTCGCGGCGCTTGTCCTGCTGACTTATTATTTTGGTGACGCCGTCGCGCAGGGGTTTCTGCACAAATTTGCCGGCATGGTCACTTTTACTTCGGCATTGCTGTTCATATTCCTTATCGACGCGTTGCTTAGCCCGGTCCGGACATGGCTCGAGAAAGCGCGATGATCGATCGGCGCGATATCTTGCTCGGCGGCGGCATGCTGCTGGCGGCGGCCGGGGCGGCGGCGCTGACCCCGCGGCACCATGTCGAACTGCTCCATGGTCGCAAGCTCGACTCGATCATCCCGGAATCGTTTGGCGCGTGGCGCATGACACCCTCAAGTGCCTTCGTACTCCCCAAAACTCCGGGCAGTCTCGCCGATCGGCTGTATAGCGACACCGTCACCCGCCTGTATGTCGCGCCGAACCAGCTCCCGATTATGATGGTGCTTGCGTACGGCAACCTGCAAAGCGACTTGCTCCAGCTTCACCGGCCGGAGACCTGCTACGCTGCGGTCGGCTTCCAGATATCGAACTCCACTCGGACTGCGCTCCCGGTCGCGCCCAAGGTTGCGATCCCGCTCCGCGAGTTGACCGCCTCAACGGAAAACCGGATCGAACCGATCGCCTACTGGACGAGGATTGGCGACTATCTCCCGACCGACAAGCATGAACAGCGGACGATGCGGTTCCGAGAGCAGCTTGCTGGGATTATTCCGGACGGTATCCTCGTTCGTTTGTCGACGGTTGCAGAGCCAACTCCCGAGACCTTCAAGGCATTGACCGAATTCGGTCGTGCGCTGGTGCTTGGGGTCAAGCCTGCGGACCGTGCGATTCTGATCGGACCGACGCTTGCTGCCGAGCTGTCTCGGCTGGGCGTCTAGCCGTGGAAACCGTCGAGCGGGCGAAGCACCACGAAGATAAATGCGAGGGTGGCTCCGCCGGCGGCAATCGCGACGAGGTCGTACCCTTCGTTACCGATATAATTCGTCGCCGCACAACCGACTGCGGCGACCAGATAATGCCACAGCTGGTCGCGAGCCTCACCCTGCGATCGCTGCAGAAAAAGAACGACCAGTCCTGCAAAGACGATCATTGTCGACCAATCGTAAACGGTCTGCATCGATATTCCCCAAAACAATCCCGCGCCACTTAAGCGTCGGTACACTACTACCCAGTATCGAGGCTACAGCCATTGGTTGACAAAACAAATCATGGATCGATGCGGTTTGGCATGATGCCCTGCCGTGGCCGTCGTTGGCGTAAGTTCGGGGCGACGGTTTGAACGAATTGAATCCAAGGACTGTGGTCGCGGCACCCAGCGGCAAGACCGCGATCCCGCTCGATGCGGTGATTCTGACCGTCAGAACGGTTGAATTCGCGCTTGTCATCATTTCAGGGATGATCGCCAGTTCGGTGCTGATGCCGCCAACCGTCGAGTCCGGGCCGGTCTATTCGCGGATCGTATTCGTTGCCGCGGTGGCGTTCGCGGTGCTCGCCGAAACCGTCGGCAGCTATGATATCGAGGCGCAATTCTCGTTGCGCCAAGCGTGGCAACGCGTCGCAACCGCGTGGGTGACGACCACATTATTCCTCGTCACACTCGGCTTCTTGCTCAAGGCGTCCGATCAGGTATCGCGCGAATGGGCATTCGGCTGGTTTATGACCGGCGGTGCCCTTCTGCTTTCGAGCCGGCTGGCGATGACGATCTGGGTTCGGCGGCTCAAGCGCCAGGGCATCTTCAACCAGCGCGTCGCGATCTTCGGAGCGGGGCCGCAGGGCGCGCGGTTGGCGAACTACATTCTGACAACCGACAAATTGACGATCACGCTTGTTGGTTTCTACGATGATCGCCTTGATGGGCGTGTGCCGACGTCGCACCACGGAATTCCTGTTCATGGCAACCTTACGGCGTTGATGGCGGCGATACGGGGCGGTGGCATCGATCAGGTCATCGTCGCACTGCCTTGGTCCGCCGAGGCGCGGCTGCAGGCGGTCGTCGGACGTCTCGCCTTAACCCCGGTTCGTATCCGGCTTGCGCCCGACCTTGCCAGCTTCGTTTTTGCGCGCCGCCCGGTCGTGCTGCTCGGCGACATGCCGGTGATGACGCTGTTCGAGCGTCCGATCTCAGGTGTCGATGCTTGGGTGAAGGCGGCCGAGGATCGCGTTCTCGCTGTCCTCTCGCTCGCCGTCCTCGGACTGCCGATGTTGCTGATCGCGCTGGCGATCCGACTTGATTCACCCGGCCCGGTGTTTTTCCGCCAGGCCCGCGAAGGGTTCAACAACCGTCCGTTCCGCGTCTACAAATTCCGGACGATGTACCACAATCGAGCACAAGACACTGAAATTGTTCAAGCAAGCCGTCGTGATTCGCGCGTTACCCGCGTCGGCGCGCTGCTCCGCCGAACGAGCCTCGACGAGCTGCCGCAGTTGATGAACGTTCTCGGCGGCGACATGTCGGTCGTTGGGCCGCGGCCGCATGCGGCTTCTACTCGGGCGGGGGGACGGTTGTTTTCGGACGTGTTGTCGTCGTATGCGGCGCGGCACAAGGTCAAGCCGGGGATTACCGGATGGGCGCAGGTGTGTGGCTGGCGGGGTCAGACCGACACTGAGGAAAAGCTCATAAAGCGCTTTGAACACGACCTTTATTATATCGAAAACTGGTCGATCTGGTTTGACTTCTACGTCCTCTGCCGCACCGTGGTCGCCGTCATCCTGCCGCGCAACGCGTTCTAAGACCCGCCCGCACCGCCACGCGCACACCACCCCGCACAGCGGCGCTCCGCGACCGGCACCCCGACGACACGGCGAGCACGCATATGCTCGCCGTTTTCGATCAGCCTCGCGCCGCCGCGATATAGCTGTCGATCGCCGTCGCGAGCACGGTCAGCGGAACGCCGCCGGTCATCACCACCGCATCGTCGAACCCGGCGAGCGTGAACTTCGGTCCGAGCGCTGCCTTCGCCTTCGCCCGCAGGCGCAGGATCTCGTTGTGGCCGATCTTGTAGCCACACGCCTGTCCGGGAGCGACGCAGTAGCGGTCGACCTCGCTCGTCATCGCCTGCTTGCCCTTGCCGGTCTCGCTCGTCAGGAAGTCGACCGCCTGTTCGCGGGTCCAGCGCATCGAGTGCAGCCCGGTGTCGACCACCAGCCGGCACGCGCGGAATTGCTGTGCCTGGAGGTAGCCGAGCTGGCCGAACGGGTCGTCGGCATACAGGCCGAGCTCGTCGACGAGCTGTTCGGCGTACAATGCCCAGCCTTCGACGAAGGCGTTGAAGCCGGTCAGCGACGTGATCAGCGGCGGCTTGACCTTCGCCTCGGCGAGATAGGCGAACTGGAAGCCGTGGCCGGGGACGCCCTCGTGCGCGGTCAGCGTCGACAGCTGGTACTTCGGCCACAACGCGGTCGATTTCAAATTGATGTAATAGATCGCCGGGCGCGAGCCATCGAGCGCGGCGGGGTTCATGTAACCGAGCGCCGCGCCGTCCTGAATGTCGGCCGGGACCTGCTTGACCATGACGTCGGCGCGAAGACCGAGGTTCGACATCTCCGGCAGCAGTTTACGGATCTTCGCCAGCCGCTCGTTGCAATAGGCGATGATCGCCGCGCGCCCTTCGGCATTGTCGGGAAACGTGAAGCGCGGATCGGTATCGAGCGCGGCGACACGTGCGCCGACGCTGCCTTGCGTCATGCCCTGCGACTTCAGGATCGCATCCATGCGCAACTGGAGCATCTTGTTCTGCTCGAGCCCGGTGCGGTGGATTTCGGCGGGGGACAGCTCGGTCGTCGTGCCGAGGCGAAGTGCGTAGCGGTAGAAAGCGTCGCCGTCGGGCAGGCGCTGGATGCTGCCGACGTCGGGGGCGTGCGCGGTCGATTTGGCGAACGCGGCGATCTGGCGGTCGAGGGCAGGGTAGACCTCGCGCTCGACGATTGCGGTGCAACGTCCCGCCCAGTCGCCGTCGATTCCGGTGGCCTTGGCGCGGGTGGCGAGCGACGAGACAAGCCGCTGGCTCGCTGCCGGGGTGAAGTTCGGACTTGAGGGCGATCCGCGCGCCGTTGTCGACACCAAGGCCAGTCGCCATCTCGGGGGCGAGCGCGAGGATCTCGTCGGCGAAGACATCGAGTTCGCGCGCAAGCTTGTCGCCGGCATCACCCGCGACAGCGGCCCATGCCGCCTGCGGCAGGGCGGCAGCGGCAACGGTCGCACCGCCCGCAAGCAGCATTGTCCGGCGGTCGATCACGGTCTCGGTCATTCGGCGTCCCCTGAATGGGTTTAGAGTCGCGGTGCTTAGCGTCTAGCGGCGCTAGCCGTGGCGAGCCAGTCGGCGCTGCGGGCGATATTGGCGGGGCGGGGCGGGGCGAGGGTCGAACAATCGAGGCAATGCGCCTGGATTGTCGATCCACCCGCGATCGCCGCCGCTTCGCCGATCGCGCCGAAGATCCGTGCGCGGCTCGCCGCGGCGATCTTGGCGAACGGGTCGCGAGCGCGCGCCTGATCGTCGTCGCCGCCACCAAGTCCGAGCGACTGGCCGACGAGCTGGAATAGCAGCGACGGCGTCTTCTCGACGTCGATCGTCCGCGGCGTATCGCCGAGCTTTGCCGCGCGCCCCGCCGCCGCGACCGCCGCGTCGAGGCCGCCGAGATGGTCGACGAGCTTGAGGTTGAGCGCGTCGGCTCCGGTCCACACCCGGCCCTGCGCGATCTCGTCGACGCGCGCGATCGGCAAATGCCGCGCGGTGGCGACGAGCCCGGTGAAGCGACGATAGACGTCGTCGATCGACGCCTGGAGGATTGTCGCGCTGTCGGGAGTCAGCCCGCGCAGGATATCGGGGTCACCAGTGTACGGGGTCGACTTCGTCGCATCGGTGGTGATGCCGAGCTTGTCGAGCGCGCGGTTGAAGGTCGGGATAACCGCGAATACGCCGATCGAGCCGGTGATCGTCGACGGCTGGGCGAAGACCTGCGACGCGGCGGTCGAGACCCAATAGCCGCCAGATGCCGCGACCGGGCCCATCGAGGCGATGACCGGCAGGCCCTTCGCCGTCGCCTGCGCCAGCGCCTCGCGGATGCGTTCGGACGCGAGGACCGATCCGCCGGGCGAGTCGATGCGGACGACGAGCGCCTTGATGTCGCTGTTGGTCAACGCCTTGGCGACGAGCTTGGCGATCGTGTCGCCGCCAGCGGTGCCGGCTCCGGCCTCGCCGTCGACGATGTTGCCGGCAATATAGACGATGCCGACCGCCGGGCCGCTGCGGTTCGGCTTGGTCGCGTTGGCGTAGGTGTCGAGCCTGACGCCGTTGAACGCGCCCGGCTGCTTGTCGTCGCCGGTGCCGACGAGCTTGGCGATCGTCTGGCCAAAGGCAACGCGGGTGCCGATTTGGTCGATCAGGTGGGCGTCGAGCGCTTCCTTGGCGAAGTCACCGTTCGCCGCCTTGATCCGAGCGGGCAGGTTGGCGAAGGCGGCGGTGACGTCGACGTTGGGACGCGCGGCGTGGACGTCGGCGGTGTAGGTCTTCCACAACCCGTCGACCAGCGCCTGCTCGGCAGCCTTGGCCTCGGGCGAGGCTTCGGTGCGGGTGAACGGCTCGACGAACGACTTGTACTTGCCGACGCGGAACACGTTGATGTCGACGTCGAGCTTGTCGAGCGCCTTCTTGAAATACAGGTTGGTGCCGCCGGGACCGGTCAGCAGGACGCCGCCGAGCGGGTTGATCCACGCGTGGTTCGCCTGCGCCGCAAGGTAGTAGCTCGCATCGGTGTAGGCGGTGGCATAGGCGTAGACCGGCTTGCCGCTGCGCTTGAAGTTCTGCAACGCCGCCGCGATCGACTGGAGGTTGGCCTCGCCCGCGCCGATGAAGGTGTCGAGCTGGAGGACGATCAGCTTGATCCGGCCATCGGTTCGCGCAGCGTCGATCGAGCGGACGACGTCACGCACTTCGATCTCGTTGCCGCCGGTCGGGCCGCCGGTGACCGCGGCGAACGGCGACCGCTCGCTCGACTGGTCGACAACCGGGCCGTCAAGGTCGAGGACAAGCGCGCTGCCGTTGGGAATGCTCGCTGTGCGAGTGTGGAACGCCGCCCATATGGCGAGCGCGAGAATCAACAGCAGGATAAGAACGCCAAGGTCCTTGACCCCGACGAGGAAGCGCCACGCACCGCGGACGAAAGTCATTCGAAGGATCACCTTGGACGAACCGTGGCGCAGCTATAGCGGGACGAACCGAGGCCGTACAACCGGGCCGCGACATCGAAACTTAACATGAACCGCAGTTGACGATCGCCGTGGGTGTAACCATATGCGTCCGGCGTTAGCACTCGCCTTCGGTGAGTGCCAGCGAGCCCATTCATCCGTTGAAGGTGAGACCCTCATGAAGTTCACGCCGCTGCACGATCGCGTGCTCGTCCGTCGTATCGAAGCCGAGGAAAAGACCGCGGGCGGGATCATCATTCCCGACACCGCCAAGGAAAAGCCCCAGGAAGGCGAAGTCGTCTCCGCCGGCACCGGTGGCCGTCGCGACGACGGCGGCATCACGCCGATGGACGTCAAGGCCGGCGACAAGATCCTGTTCGGCAAGTGGTCGGGCACCGAGGTCAAGGTCGACGGCGAAGACCTGCTCATCATGAAGGAAAGCGATATTCTTGGTATTATCGGCTGAACGCCGACGGCCCGGGGATCATCGGTTAATTCCGACCCTAGGCTTCGCAGTCCAATCCATTCAAACAGCTAAGGAATAATCACATGGCAGCGAAAGATGTCCGCTTTTCGCGCGACGCTCGTGAACGCATTCTCCGCGGCGTCGACATTCTCGCCGATGCAGTGAAGGTGACGCTCGGCCCCAAGGGCCGCAACGTCGTCATCGAAAAGAGCTTCGGCGCCCCGCGCATCACCAAGGACGGCGTCACCGTCGCCAAGGAAATCGAGCTCAAGGACCGCTTCGAGAACCTCGGCGCGCAGATGGTTCGCGAAGTCGCTTCGAAGACCAACGACAAGGCCGGTGACGGCACCACCACCGCGACCGTCCTCGCTCAGGCGATCGTTCGCGAGGGCATGAAGTCGGTTTCGGCCGGCATGAACCCGATGGACCTCAAGCGCGGCATCGACATGGCGGTCACCGCCGTCGTCGCCGATCTCAAGGCCCGCTCGAAGGATGTCGCCGGCACCGCCGAAATCGCCCAGGTCGGTACGATCTCGGCGAACGGCGAGACCGAAATCGGCGAGATGATCGCCAAGGCGATGGAAAAGGTCGGCAAGGAAGGCGTCATCACCGTCGAGGAAGCCAAGGGTATGGCCTCCGAGCTTGATGTCGTCGAAGGCATGCAGTTCGACCGCGGCTACCTCAGCCCGTACTTCATCACCAACCCCGAGAAGATGACGGTCGAACTCGACAACCCGTACATCCTTATCCACGAGAAGAAGCTGTCGAACCTGCAGGCGCTGCTTCCGGTCCTCGAGGCCGTCGTCCAGTCGTCGCGGCCGCTTCTGATCATCGCCGAGGACGTCGAGGGCGAGGCTCTGGCCACGCTCGTCGTCAACAAGCTGCGCGGCGGCCTCAAGGTTGCTGCCGTCAAGGCTCCCGGCTTTGGTGATCGCCGCAAGGCGATGCTCGAGGACATCGCGATCCTGACCGCCGGTCAGATGATCTCGGAAGACCTCGGCATCAAGCTCGAGAACGTCACGCTGGCGATGCTCGGCCAGGCCAAGCGCGTCACGATCGACAAGGACAACTCGACCGTCATCGACGGCGCGGGTGATGCCGAAGCGATCAAGGGCCGCGTCGAGCAGATCCGTGCGCAGATCGAGATCACGACCTCGGACTACGACAAGGAAAAGCTCCAGGAGCGTCTCGCCAAGCTTGCGGGCGGCGTCGCCGTTCTCAAGGTCGGCGGCTCGACCGAAGTCGAAGTCAAGGAGCGCAAGGACCGCGTCGACGACGCCCTCCACGCCACCCGCGCTGCGGTCGAAGAAGGCGTTGTCCCCGGTGGCGGCACCGCGCTGCTCTACGCGACGAAGGCGCTCGAGGGCATGAAGGGTGCCAACGACGACCAGACCCGCGGCATCGACATCATCCGCAAGGCGCTGTTCGCGCCGGTTCGCCAGATCGCCCAGAATGCCGGGCATGACGGTGCGGTGATTTCGGGCAAGCTGCTCGATGGAGACGATCAGAACATTGGCTTCAACGCGCAGACCGACACCTACGAGAACCTGCTGGTCAGCGGCGTGATCGACCCGACCAAGGTCGTCCGCACCGCGCTTCAGGACGCGGCGTCGGTGGCCTCGCTGCTGATCACCACCGAAGCTGCGATCACCGACCAGCCGGCCGACGACAAGTCGGGCGGAATGGG
The DNA here is from genome assembly GCF_019431245.1 of Polymorphobacter sp. PAMC 29334. Taxonomy (NCBI): domain Bacteria; kingdom Pseudomonadati; phylum Pseudomonadota; class Alphaproteobacteria; order Sphingomonadales; family Sphingosinicellaceae; genus Polymorphobacter; species Polymorphobacter sp. PAMC 29334. The sequence continues at coordinate 2,468,360 of NZ_CP080243.1, forward strand.
CGGCGGCATGGGCGGCGGCGGAATGGGCGGCATGGGCGGGATGGACTTCTAGTCCAACCCAACCGCTGAACGAACGAAGGGCCGCGGTGCGAACCGCGGCCCTTTTTCGTTCGCCGGGACGATGGTCTGCAGCGGATACGAAAAAGGCCGCGGCGAACGCCGCGGCCTTTCCGTATCCGACTGGCGCTTAACGCGAAGCGGGTGCCGGGGTCTCGCTGCCGGCGCTGTTCGCCGGGGTGGTTCCGACGCTGCCGCCCGCCATGCTGCTACCCGAGCTGCCGGCGGTCGTCGTTGCGCCCGAACCCGCGTCGGTCGCACCGCTCGACGGGGTCGAACCGGCTGCACCGCCGCTGACGTCACCGCCGGTTGCCGCGGCGCCATTTCCGGCAGTGGTCGACGTGTCTGCGGTCCCGGTGCTGCCCATCGCGCTGCCGCTGGCTGCCGTATCGGTCGCAGTCGATGATGTCGTCGTCGTCGTCGCGTCGTCGGCCTTCTTGCCGCACGCGCCGAGGCTGAGTGCGGCGGCGATGGCGACGATGCTGATGGCGGTGCGCATTAATTTATCCTCGGTTGCTGGCAATCAGCCGCACAACCCGATCACTTCGACGTTGGTTCCGGTGCGGCGAGGGGTCGCGCAGGCGTCGTCGCCTCGCTGCGTGCGGCATCGGTATCGTCGACCGCCTTGCGCATTCCGGCGTCAATATCGCGCGCGCTCGCGCTCGCCGCAGGGTCGGGGGCCTTGTTGCACGCCGCGAGCGCGAGCAATCCCGCGAAGGCAGCAATGCGGATCACGGCGCCTTGGGCGCGTCGGCTGAAGTCGCAGCAGGCGGCACCGTCGCATCACCCGCGGGCTTGTCGGCCGCCGTCGGCTTGTCAGTCGCGCTCGGCACCGGGGTCGTCGGCACCGCCGCCGGGGGCTGCGGCGTCGACGAGTCCGGCTGGCGCGTGCCGCCTGGCGCGAGCGGCGCATCGGCGGGGGTCATATCGTCCTCGTCGGGCGGATTGCCGTCGTAGATCTGCGACTGGCGATGCTGGAGATACGCCGACCGCACCGTCGCATATTCGTCGAGGCTGCCCGCGAGCAGCCCGTCGGCACCGGCGTCGATCAACTGCGACCGCAGGTCGACCGCCTTCAGCCCGAACTCGGCGACCGAATAATAGAATTTCCAGTCGATCACGGCGTTGCGGATATACGGCACCGGATCAACCGCGAACTCGACACCAAGCCCGACGCCGTCGCGCAGCGTCGATGGGCCGAAGAACGGAAGCATCAGGTACGGACCCGACTTGATCCCCCACACGGCGAAGGTCTGGCCGAAATCCTCTTTTTCCTCGGGACGACCAAGATCGGTCGCGACGTCGGCGAGCCCGCCGACCCCCAGCACCGTATTGAGCATGAAGCGGTCGACGGTGCGGAACGCCTGCTTGATCTTGCCCTGGAGCACCGCGTTGATGAACGACACAGGTTCGCCGAGATTGTTGAACCCGTTGGTCACGCCGTGCCGCGCCGCGCCGGGAACGACCGCGCGATACACATGCGCCGCGGGGAGCAGCGCATAGTGATCGAGCTTCTTGTTGATCGCATACAGCTTGCGATTGGTCTTCTCGTACGGGTCGCGATACGCCTCGGCCATGCTGCCCGGATGCGGTGTCGCGCAGGCGCCGACCGCGACAAGCAGGGCAGCGGCGACGATGCGTTCGATGGTGCAGACTCGTTCGACGGCGAAATGGCGCATGTTGACCCTCGAAACGCGGCGTCGATGCGGTTGCCACAAAGCTTTCGGGGGCACAAGCACGCCGGTCGGTTGACCTCATATAAGGATATGTTTATATCCCAATCATGAATTCCTCGCTGCCGATCTTTCGCGCGCTCGCCGATCCGACCCGGCTGCGGATCGTGCTGCTCGTGCGCCATATCGAACTCGCGGTCGGCGAATTAGCTGCGGTCCTGTGCCAGAGCCAGCCGCGGGTTTCGCGTCACCTCAAGATTCTGGCGGATGCCGGCCTGCTCAACCGCGCCAAGGAAGGCGCTTGGGTGTTCGTGCGGCTCGGTGACGCGGCTCGCGTAGGGCCAGCGCTGGCGATGCTCGACGCGCTCGGCGAGTCGGCGGCGGCCGACCTTGTGCGGTTGGCCGATGTCCGCAACGAGCGCGCCGCCGCCGCAACGGCGTATTTCGCAGCGCACGCCGCCGACTGGGACGGCATCCGTTCGCTCCACGCGGCCGACTGCGACGTCGAGGGCGCGATCGTCGACCTGCTGGTCGATCGCCCGGTCGGACGGCTGCTCGACATCGGCACCGGAACCGGGCGGATGATCGAGCTGCTCGGTCCTGGCGCGGTCTCGGCGATCGGCGTCGACCGCTCGCCTGAGATGCTCCGGCTTGCACGCGGCAAGATCGAGGCGGCGGGACTTGGCCACGCTGAAGTTCGCCACGCCGACATGTACGACCTGCCGCGCGCCGACGGCAGCGCCGATACCGTCGTCATTCACCAGGTCCTCCACTACGCGGCCACCCCCGAGCGCGTCATCGGCGAGGCGGCGCGGGTGCTCGGCGACGATGGACGGCTGCTCGTGGTCGACTTCGCGCCGCACGACCGCGAGGAGCTTCGTGCCCGTCACGCCCATGCGCGGCTCGGCTTCGACGATGCCCAGATCGGCGGATGGCTCCACGGGGCCGGGCTCGCCGTAACGCGCACTGCGCATGTCACCACCCCCGGATTTCCGCTGACCGTCAGCCTGTGGCTTGGCGAACGAACCCCCCAAGCTGAAAGGCGCGCCGCATGAGCCTGTCGCTTTCACAAATGGCCGAGGCCGGACTCGCGCTTAATGCGCCGCTCTATGCCGATGTGCCGGGCGACATCGCGGTGTCGTTCGAGTTCTTCCCGCCGAAGACCGAAGCGATGGAGCGGACGTTGTGGGAGTCGGTCGAGGCGTTGACCCCGCTCGCACCGAGCTTCGTCTCGGTGACCTATGGCGCGGGCGGGACGACGCGCGAACGGACCCACGCAACCGTCGCCCGCATCGCCCGCGAAACGCCGCTCAAGGCCGCCGCGCACCTGACTTGCGTCGATGCCTCGCGCGATGAGATCGACGCCGTCGCGCGCGATTACTGGGAGGCGGGGGTTCGTCACATCGTCGCGCTCCGTGGCGACCCGCCGCGCGCTGGCGAGAAGTTCACAGCGCACCCCGACGGCTACGCCAGCGCCGCCGAGCTCGTCGCCGGATTGAAGCGCGTCGCCGACTTCGAGATCTCGGTCTCGGCCTATCCCGAAATGCACCCCGACGCGCGCTCGCCGACCGACGACATCGACAACCTCAAGCGCAAACTCGACGCCGGGGCGACACGGTCGATCACCCAGTTCTTCTTCGAACCCGACACATATTTCCGCTTCCGCGACGCGGCCGCCGCTGCGGGCATCACCGCGCCAATCGTCCCCGGCATCCTGCCGGTGAGCAACTTCGCGATGCTCAACAAGATGGCGTCGAGCTGCAACACCGCCGTCCCGCCGTGGCTGGCGCGGCTGTTCAACGGCCTCGACGACAAGCCCGCGACGCGGCAGCTTGTGGCGGCGACCGTCGCCGCCGAACTCTGCCGCCGCCTGTACGCAGGCGGGGTCCGCGATCTTCATTTCTACACGCTCAACCGCGCCGAGCTGAGTTACGCGATCTGCCACATGCTCGGCCTGCGCCCGGTCGAAGCCGCCGCTATCCCTCAGGAACTCGCAGCATGATCAAGTCCACCGCGGCTGCGCGCCTTCGCGACGAGGCCGCCAAGCGCGTCCTCATCACCGATGGCGCGTTCGGCACGATGATCCAGTCATACAAATTGACCGAGACCGATTATCGCGGCGACTACGACCTGACCGACGACCAGAAGGGCAACAACGACCTGCTCGTGCTGACCCGCCCCGACGTCATCGACGCGATCACGCGTGCCTATTTCGACGCCGGGTCGGACATCGTCTCGACCAACACCTTCAACGCCAACACGATCAGCCAGGGCGATTACAACGCCGTCCATCTGGTCCGCGAGATGAACCTCGCGGCGGCGCGGATCGCGCGCACCGCTGCCGACGATTACGAAGCCAAGGATGGCCGCCCGCGCTTCGTCGCCGGGGCGGTCGGGCCGACCAACAAGACGCTGTCGCTGTCGCCCGACGTCAACGATCCGGGCTATCGCGCGGTCGGCTTCGACGAGGTCAAGGCAGTTTACGCCGACCAAGCGGCGGCGCTGCTCGACGGCGGCTGCGACTTCATCCTGATCGAGACGATCTTCGACACGCTCAACGCCAAGGCGGCGATCGTCGCGGTGATGGAGCTTGCCGAGGAACGCGGCACCGAAATCCCGCTGATGATCTCGATGACGATCACCGACATGTCGGGGCGCAACCTGTCGGGCCACTCGGTCGAGGCGTTCTGGTACACCGTCCGCCATTCGCAGCCGCTGACGATCGGCCTCAACTGCGCGTTCGGCGCCGACCTGCTCCGCCCGCACGTCCAGGCGCTCAGCCCGATCGCCGACGCCTTGGTCATGGTCTACCCGAACGCCGGGCTTCCCAACGACCTTGGCGAGTATGACGAGCACCCGCACACGACCGGCGAGTTCATTGGCGAATGGGTCGCACAGGGGCTGGTCAACATCGTTGGCGGCTGCTGCGGCTCGACGCCCGCGCACATCGCCGCGATGGCGAAGGCCGTCGCGGGTAAGCCGGTTCGCGCAATTCCGAGCCCTGCGCCGTCGCTGCGTCTGGCGGGGCTCGACCCGATGGTCATGGCAGAGGCAGCATAGTGGCAACCGCGTTCAAGCTCGACGACGACGCCCCGGCACCGTCGCGCGCGACCTTCGTCAACATCGGCGAGCGGACCAACGTCACCGGCTCGGCGGCGTTCAAGAAGCTGATCATGGGCGGCGACTATACCGCCGCAGTCGAAGTCGCCCGCAGCCAGGTCGAGAACGGCGCGCAGATCATCGACGTCAACATGGACGAAGGCCTCCTCGATGCCGAGGTGGCGATGACCACCTTCCTCAAGCTGATCGCCGCCGAGCCCGATATCGCCCGCGTGCCGGTGATGATCGACAGCTCGAAGTGGGCGGTGATCGAAGCGGGCCTGCGCTGCGTCTCGGGCAAGCCGATCGTCAACTCGATCAGCATGAAGGAAGGCGTCGAGCCGTTTCTCGCCGCCGCGCGCAAGTGCCGGATGTACGGTGCCGCTGCCGTCGTCATGGCGTTCGACGAGCAGGGACAGGCCGACACCGCCGCGCGCAAGGTCGAAATCTGCGGCCGCGCCTACGACCTGCTCGTCGCCGACGGTTTTCCGGCTGACGAGATCATCTTCGATCCCAACATCTTCGCGGTCGCGACGGGGATCGAGGAGCACGACAATTACGGCGTCGACTTCATCGAGGCGTGCCGCGCGATCAAGCTGCGCTGCCCGCACGCGCGGATCTCGGGCGGCGTATCGAACATGTCGTTCAGCTTTCGCGGCAACGAGCCGGTCCGCCGCGCGATGCACTCGGTCTTCCTGTATTACGCGATCGCGGCGGGGCTCGACATGGGCATCGTCAACGCCGGGCAGCTCGACGTCTACGACACGATCGACCCCGAGCTTCGCGACGCGTGCGAGGACGTCATCCTCAACCGCCCGGCGCGCGTTCTCGGCCTGACCAACACCGAGCGGCTGGTCGAGCTCGCCGACAAGTTCAAGGGCGGCGTCCAGGCCGAAAAGGCGACCGAGGAATGGCGCGGCTGGCCGGTCGCCAAGCGGCTTGAACACGCGCTGGTCAAAGGCCTCGACGCCTATGTTGTCGACGATACCGAGGAAGCGCGGCTACTCGCGACGCGCCCGATCGACGTTATCGAGGGCCCGCTGATGGCCGGGATGAACGTCGTCGGCGACCTGTTCGGTGCCGGCAAGATGTTCCTGCCGCAGGTCGTCAAGTCGGCGCGCGTGATGAAGAAGGCGGTCGCGCACCTGCTGCCGTACATCGAGGCGGAGAAGTCCGAGGGCGCTTCGTCGAAGGGCCGGATCGTCATGGCGACGGTCAAGGGCGACGTCCACGACATCGGCAAGAACATCGTCGGCGTCGTCCTCCAGTGCAATAATTTCGAGGTCGTCGACCTCGGCGTGATGGTCCCGTGGTCGACGATCCTCAAGGCCGCGAACGACCATAACGCCGACATGATCGGTCTGTCGGGATTGATCACACCGTCGCTGGACGAGATGGTCACCGTCGCCGCCGAGATGCAGCGAGCGGGCATGACGATGCCGCTGCTCATCGGCGGCGCGACGACCAGCCGCGTCCACACCGCGCTCCGCATCGCCCCGGCGTACAAGGGGCCGACGATCCACGTCCTCGACGCGAGCCGCGCGGTCGGCGTCGCCGGGGCGATGGTCAGCGAGACGATCAAGGACGAACTCGTCCAGCGCACCAGCGACGAATATGAGGCGATCCGTGTCGCCCGCGCGAACAAGGGCGATTCGAAGCTCGTGCCGCTCGCGGTCGCGCGCGCCAACGCCTACCGCGCCGACTTCGCCAAACATCCCCCGGTCAAGCCGGCGACGACGAGCACGATCCTCGCCGACTATCCGCTCGAAAACCTCATCCCTTACATCGACTGGGTGCCGTTCTTCCGCGCGTGGGAGCTGGCGGGCAACTACCCGGCGATCCTCACCGACCCTGTCGTTGGCGAGGCGGCGACGTCGTTGTTCGCCGACGCGCAGGCGATGCTCGAACAGATCGTCCGCGAGAAGTGGCTAACCGCGAACGGCGTCGTCGGCTTCTGGCCCGCGCGCCGCGACGGCGACGACGTCCTGCTGTTCACCGACGAGACCCGCACCACCGTCCGGTCGCGCGTGCCCTTCCTCCGCCAGCAGGTCGAGAAGCGCGAAGGCCGCCCGAATTCGTGCCTTGCCGACTTCGTCAGCGACGGCGACGATTGGCTCGGCGGCTTTGCGGTGACGGCAGGGCAGGGGATCGAGCCCCACCTGGCGCGCTTCAAGGCGAACCACGACGACTATAACGACATCCTGCTCAAGGCCTTGGCCGACCGCTTGGCCGAGGCGTTCGCCGAACATCTCCACGAGCGCGTCCGCAAGGAATATTGGGGGTACGCCCCGCTCGAGCAACTCAGTCCCGAAGACCTCGTCCGCGAGAAATACGCTGGCATCCGTCCCGCGCCCGGCTACCCGGCGTGCCCCGACCATAGCGTCAAGCCCGAGCTGTTCGAGCTGCTGGGCGCGACCAATGCGACCGGCATCACCCTTACCGAAAGCTTCGCGATGCTGCCGACCGCGGCGGTCAGCGGCTATTATTTCGCGTCGCCCGAGGCGAGCTACTTCGGCGTCGCGCGCGTCGGCAAGGACCAGGTCGCCGACTATGCCCGGCGGCGCGGGGTCGATGTCGAGCAGGCGGAGACTTGGCTGCGGCCGAACCTCGATGGCTGACCGCCGTCAGCGGATCAGATAGAATTCGGTCTCGCGGCCATCGAGCCAGTGGAAGGCTTTCCCGTCGAACCAGCCGTCTTCCTCGAGGCGGAACGGGATGATCTGCCCGCCCCACTCGGGCACCGCCGCCTCGGTATTGAGCTCGATCGAGAACGCGGTGTCGGCAACGAGCGGATGCTCGCCGGTCGGGCTCGGCCCCTGATTGTCCCAATACCCGATCGACGACCCCGCCGCGTGGCCGTGATAGCCGAGCGGATGCGAATAGATCGAGGGCTTCAGGCCTTTGTTGATGGCATTTGCGCGCGTCTCCGCGAGGAGCGTGTTGCCGGTCACGCCTAGGCGGAACCGCGAGGTCAGCATGTCCTGAAGCTTGTTCGCCGCCGCAAGCCCCGCGCGCAATCCCGCCGGTGCGGCGGTCTCGCCGGGACGCAGGACATACGCAAGCTGCTGGGTATCGGTGTTGAGGCGGAGATAGGTAATGCCGAAGTCGCACCACAGCATGTCGCCCGGTTCGATCACCGTCGCGCCCTCCAGCGGCTGGGGCGCACCCTTGCGGAACGCATCGATCGACGGGTGAAACCACGTGTCGAGGCCGAGCGTGCGGATCCGCTCGCGCATCCACCACTGGACGTCCTCGGTCGTCGTCACGCCGGGGGTGATGACCTTGCGCGAAAACGCCTCGGCGATGATCGAATGCGCGATCGCGACGATGCCCGGATAGCGCGCGAGCTGGTCGGGGCTGCGCGTCTCGAGCCAGCCGACCGCGAGCGCCTCGCTCTCGACGATCCGGCTGCGGAGCGCTGGCGAGAGCGACCCGGCCAGCGCTTCGTATTGCGAATGCGTTAGGCCGTCGCCGAACGCCGTCAGCGGTGACACGTCGACGACGATCTTGTGCGGATTGCGAGCAGCGACGATCGCAGCGAAGGCGCGCCACTGGTCGGGCTCCTTCGATGGGTCCCACACCGGTGCGAACAGCCCGGCGAGACCGTAGCGGCTGACCGTCAGGCGTTCGAGCGGCTTGCCGCCGCCGGGATCGAAAAAGATCAGGATCGTCCGCCGCCGCGCGTGCAGGCTGCGCGCGTCGAGCATTGTCGCGACGACCGGATCCTCGGCATATTCACGCGCGACGAGGACCCACATGTCGACGTGCTGCTCGCGCATCAGGCGCGGGACGATCGTGTCGAGGCGCGTCTTGAGGTCGGCGTCGATCACGGCGGCCTGCTCGCGCAACGGGAGGACCGGCGGGGCGGCCGCAACCGCGATCGTGTCGGTCAGCGCCATCGCGCACACTGCCAAGCCTGTCAAAACCCTGCGTCGCATCTCAGTCCCCCGGTCCGTGCCAACCGCTAATTCTGTCTGCCTGCTACGGGAGCGCCTTGCCGATGCTGGTTACATACTCTTCCAGCTCGACAAAATTATGCAGTCCGAGCTGGCGCTCGCCTTGCTCGATCTCGTAGATCATGCCGCACAGCCGCTCGTTGAGCCGTGTATCGGCGCCGACCGCACGGCCGAAATCGACCAGCTTGCCGTTCGACGAGCGGACCTCGGACGGGCGGTTGCGGTAGACAATGTCCCACCAGATGCCCGACCCCTGCTTGCGAAAGACGTGCCCGCCGGGCTTCTGGTCCTTCTTCAACAACCAGATCGCGTGATTGATGTTGGCGATCAGGCGCGCGGTGTCGTCGGCGGTCTTCACCCGGTAGTTGGCGGGGTCGAAGAAGTCGAACGCCTCGACCGCGATCCCGTTGGCGTCGGCGATTTCAAGCGCCTCGCGGACGACCGCTCCGGCGACCCGCGCATAGCGTTCGTTGCCAAGCGTCTCATGGATGCGCGCGTCGGCGAGCGCAGAGAATACGACCTGCGCCGAATAGACTTCCTTCGCCCAGATCTGACCCCAGATGTTCGACGACACCTGCACCTCGGTCAGCTCGCCGAGCATCGCGGCGAGTTCAGCAAGCCGCGGCGTCGGCGCACCCGACATCTCGCCGAGCTGAATCGGGCCTTCGTGGACGAATTCGAGATGCCCGGGATCGACGAGCGCCCCACCATAGTTCGGGATTGACCCGATGACGCGGCCCGCGGACCCGACGCCGGTCTCGTCGAGCACCTCGGCGATGCGCGGCTCATTGAAGCCGTTCTGGAATGACACGACGAAGCTGTCACCGCCGAGCAGCGGCACGATTTGGCGCAATGCTTCTTCGGTGTGCTGTGATTTGGTTGCGATCAGCACCGCTTCGAGCGGCCCGTTTACAACATCGGCGAGCGCGTCGATGTGCGCGGCGTGGACCGGCACACGCATTTCGCCACGGATGCCGTCGATGAAGATGCCGTCGCGGTTCATCGCGTCGACATGCTCGGCCCAGCGATCGACGAGCAGGACGTCGTGCCCGGCGCGGGTCATGTACGCCCCGGCGAGCCCACCGATCGCACCCGCGCCGATGATCGTGACCTTCATGCCGCTTGTTCCCCGACGCTGCCGTCGTTCTGATCGTTGGCGAATATCGCCGACTGGTCGCGGAATGCCTTGAACTCGAGGACATTGCCCGACGGGTCGGCGACGAAGAATGTGCCCTGCTCGCCGGGCTGGCCGGCGAAGCGGACGTGCGGCATGACGACGAAGTCGTTGCCGGACGCAGCGATCCGGTCGGCGAGGCGCTGCCATTCTGGCCAATCGACGATCGCGCCGAAGTGCGACAGCGGGACCTCCTCATCGTCGACGCGGGTCATCAGCACCTTGTCGGGGCGCGGGCCGACGTGCGCCGAAATCTGATGGCCGTAGAATTCGAAGTCGATCCAGTTCGCCGCCTCGCGGCCTTGCCGGCAGCCGAGCAGCCCAGCGTAGAACTGTCGTGTCGGCTCGATCGCATCGATGCGAAAGGCGAGGTGAAATGGGCTCATCGGGTGTCCGTGTCGGTTCGACGATCGGTTTACCGGCTTGTCGTGGGCTGACCAGCGACTTTAAAGTCCGGCTGACATGATTTCATTGCACCTTTGATGCGGCGTCGCCTGCTGCCGTCGTTGACCGCGCTGCGGACGTTCGAGGCAGTGGCACGCTCGATGAGCTTCACCGAAGCCGCCGCCGAGCTTAACGTCACCCAAAGCGCCTCCAGCCGTCAGGTTCGCGCGCTCGAACAATTCCTCGACCTGCCGCTGTTCGTTCGCGGCAAGCGCGCGCTCGAACTGACGCCCGAGGGGCGGGTCTATGCGGCCACCGTCAAGGACGCGCTCGACGGGATCGAGCTGGCGACGCTGCAGGTTATGGCGAACGAGCGCGGCGGCGGCGTGCTGACGATCGGGACACTGCCGACGCTGGCGATGCGCTGGCTGATCCCGCGGCTGTCGTCGTTCAGCGACGCCCATCCGCGGATCACCGTCAACATCATCTCGGGCGACGGCCCGCTCGTGCTCGGTGCGCAAGGGGAGGACGTCGCGCTGCGCTTCGGCACCGGCGACTGGCCGGAGAACGACGTCTACCGCCTCGGCCTCGTCGAGGAGATGGTCGTGGTGTGCAGCCCCGAGCGTGCCGCGGGTCCGCCGCCGATCGAGACGCCGCAGTCGCTCCGCGGCCACGTCCTGCTGCGCCACTCGACTCGCGCCGGGGCATGGCCGCATTGGCTCAGCGCTGCCGGGATCACCGACATCGATCCCGGCGGCCCGAGCTTCGAACATTTCTTCATGATCATCCAGGCAGCGGTTGCCGGGCTCGGCGTGGCGCTGTTGCCGCGCTTCCTTATCGAGGACGAGTTGCGCAGCCGGGCTTTGGTCATGCCGCTGACACTGAGCACGATCTATGACGGCGGCTATTATCTGATCTGCCCGCGCGGGCGGTCGGAGCTCCCCAAGATCCGTGCGTTCCGCGACTGGCTGCTCGCCGAAAGCCGCAACTGACGCGCCCTCACTACGGCTGCTTTAGGCGTTCCGACTGCTGAAGCTCGCGCCAGATGGCGTGGTTGGCGAGCGGTAAAGTTTTCCCAAGCCCATGATTATTTGTGCCCGAAACGAGCCGCTATCGCGGTTGTCTGCCGGTCGGCGTCAGGCATACTCGACCTGTAACAATTATTGATCGAGGACGTCGCATTGTCACAGGCCCCTGACGCCATCGGCACCGAACTCGCAGCGGTGACGATGGGCATCGACCGCTTCGAACGGACGGCAGCGACCGGCGGCAGCCTGCTCGACGGCGAGGGTTTGGTGCCGATCTATCTCGGCGACGACCTCGTCACCGCGAAGGTCTATGCGGGATGGCTCGAGATTTTTGCCGATCTCGACAAGCTTGGTGCCCGCGCGGCGACGTCTCCCGAGGATGCACGCGGGGTTTTCCTTCGCGAAATGGTCTCCTCGCTCAAGGCGGCCGCACGTTTGTTTTCGGGCGCGGAGATGACCTACGCCGAAAAGGTCCGCAACCTCGTCGGGGCCGAAGCCGCGCCGGTTCCCGATGCCGAGATCGACGCTCACGCTGACCGCCTGTCCGCCGGACTGGCGCGCGCCGGCTTCGTTCGCGGCTCGCTGCGCGAACGCGTCGAGGCGTGGGAGGAGGAGCGGGCGATCGCGCCCGACAAGATCGAAGCCGAGTTCCGCGAGCTGATGACCGCCGCGCGAGCGCGAACAGCGGCAATGATCTTCGACCCCGGCGATTATGACATGGCGCTCAACCCGCTGCGCAACATCCCGTTTACCGCGCGCTGTGGTTTCGCCGAGCGGCGCATGGATCTGAACGTCGATATCGCCTTCACCCGCGCAGCACTCAAGCACCTCGTCTGCCACGAGGTCTTCCCGGGACACGCGACGCAGCTTCTTTACACGCTCGCCGAAGTCGAAGCAGGGCGGTCCGAAGCCGACGCCTTGCTGTGCACCGCGAATGCCGTGACCGGCTGTGTCCAGGAAGGCATCGGCGATCAAGGCGTCGAGCTGATCGACTGGATCGAGGACGACGACGACGACATTCATTTGTCGCTGCGGTCGCTCAAGAGCGCGGTCCAGACGACGGCGGCGTGGCGGCTGATGGACGGCGGCGAACCCGCCGAGACCGTCGCCGACTATCTCCGCGAGACCGGCTGCGGCCAGGAAGCATGGGTCCGCGGGCGCCTTAACATGGCGAGCCACCCATTCCGCGGGCCGTTCATCGCCAGCTATTACGCAGGCAACGAAAGCGTCCGCCGGGTCCGCGAGCGCGTTGCCTCTCCGGACCGCGCCGCTTTCAACGCCTATCTATTCGGGCAGGTGCACAGCCCGCGCAGCCTCGAAATGTTCGACACGAGCGTCGCCGCTTGACCGGCCGGCTCAAGGTCGGCGTGATCGGCGCGCACAACTGGGCCGAGCAGGCGCATCTGCCGGGCTATGCCGCGCACGACCGCGTCGACCTCGCCGCGATCTGCGACATCGATATCGCGCGCGCCGAGAAGATGGCGGCGAAGTTCGGCATCGCGGCGGTCTACACCGACCATCGCGCGATGCTCGCCGATGCCTCGATCGACTTGATCGACGTCTGCACCCCGACCGCGACGCATCTGCCGCTCAGCCTCGACGCGATCGCCGCCGGCAAACATGTGCTGTCTGAGAAGCCGTTGCACACCGATGCCGCGCCGGCGTTCGATGCAGCGCGGCGGGCGGCCGAACGCGGCGTGCGGACCAAGCTCGGCTTCACCTTCCGCTATTCGCCCGCCGTCCGCCGCCTCAAGCGCTTGATCGAGGACGGCACGCTCGGCGAGATCTTCCATATCCATGGGCTAGAGCAGAATTCGCAGTTTCTCGATCCCGATTACCCGCTGCGCCAGTTCGACATCACCAGCCCGCGCGACCGGCTGATCCCGGCGTCGATCGTCGGCTACGGCTCGCACCTCGTCGACCTAATGCGCTGGCTCGGCGGCGACTTTTCGGCGGTGGCGAGCACGATGCGCAACTTCGTCCCCGAACGGCTGGTTCGCGGGCTCGAGGGACGCCAGCGCTTCCAGGTCGAGGACGGCACCGTCGCACTCGTCGAATTCGCCGCCGGAGCGCAGGGCATGCTCCAGACGAGCTATGTCGCGATCGGTAATTATCCGGGGATCGAACTTCGCGTCTATGGCTCGAAGGGCGCGGCGGTCGCGCGGCTGGTGACCGAAGCCGGGGTCGCCGAGACCCTCCACCTCGCCCGCGCCGACGATGTCGAGTTCCGCGCGGTCGAGGTCGCCGCCGCCGACCTGCCGCCGGGCACCGACCTCGGCACGCCGTGGCCCGAGCTGTATTTCCGCAACCTGATCCGCTTCTTCGTTGACGAGATCGTCGAGGACCGGCCCGAGGAATGCACCTTCTTCGACGGCGCCAAGAGCCAGCAGATCGTCGATGCGATCATCGCCGCGCACGTCGAACGGCGCTGGGTCGAGGTCGGCTGATGAGCGCGGTCGCCGACGCCTATCTCGAACACCATTTCACCTTCCGGCCGGTCGACGCCAGCTTCATGGGGCTGCCCGGCTACGACGATCGCCTGCCCGACGCGTCGGCAGGGGCGGCGGACGCCGAACGCCGCGGGCTCGGCAAGCTGCGGGCGATCCTCGGCGAGCGGCCCGAGGGCGACGACGTCGGCGCGCGGCTCGACCACCGCCTCGCCGAGGCGCAGATCGCAATGAGCGAGGCGGCGCTCGATCACCTGCCGCGCTTCGCCAACCCGGCGTGGTATAGCGGCGAAGCGGCGTTCGCGGTCATCGGGCTGCTGCTGCCGAGCGGACGGCCGACCCCGCGAAGTGCCGTCAAGGCGCGGCTGGAGGGCATCCCCGACTTTCTCGCCGATGGCCGCGCCCGGCTGGCCGGAGCGGCGGCACCCCGAGGGCAGACGCTGCGGGCGATGCGCGAGGCGGCAGCGGCGGCAACATTCCTCACCGGCGACCTGCGGCTCCACCCCGATTGGGACGGTGACTGGGCCGAACCGGCGGCGCGCGCGGCGGCGGCGTTCACGACCTTCGCCAGCGCGATCGCCGATTTGCCCCACCGGTCCGGGGCGTGCGGCACCGCGTATCTCGAATTGCTGATGCGGCAGGTCCACGGCTTCGACCTGACCGCCGAAGCCGCGCTCAAAGCCGCCGACGCGCGCTATGCCGAGCTTGGCGAAGAGCTCGCCGACCTCGCCCCGCGCGTCGACCCGGCACGTTCAGCCGACGCGATCATCGCCGGGCTGAGCGAGCATGTCGCGCCGTCCCCCGACGCGGTGATCGAGACTTACCGCGCGCTCGACCATAAGGCGCGCGACGGGGCGGTGTCGCTGGTAACGACCGCCGACGACTATGCGCTCGAGTATCGCACGATGGCACCGTGTTTTCGGACGGTGGCGCAGAGCCTGTATTTCCTGCCGTACCGCTCGCCGCCCGCAGGCAGCGCCGGCGCGGGCAGCGTCTATTGGGTCGCTCCGCCGCCGCCCGACACCGCCGCCTATCTGCGCGGCAATTGCGCGGCGAACGTCAAGATCATCCACGCCGTCCACCACGGCAGCGTCGGGCATCACACGCAGAACGCCCGCGCGCGCGGCGCGGCATCGCGGCTCGCGCGGGTCGCTGGGACCGACTGCGCACTCGGCCTCGCCTTCCTGTCGTCGGGGTCGATGGTCGAGGGCTGGGCCTGTTACGTCCAGGACATGATGGCCGACGCGCCGGGCTTTTATTCGCCCGCCGAACTCGTCTACCTCAAGCAGATGGAGCGGCGGAACGTCGCCAGCATCATCGTCGATATCCGCCTCCACACCGGCGAGTGGTCGCCCGCCGAGGCGTCGGCGTTCTACCGCGACGCCGGGTTCGCGCCCGAGCGCATCGACGCCGAAATCACACGCAACGTCATGCTCCCCGCGACGCGGCTGATGTACGCGCTCGGCGTCGACGCGATCCGCGACCTGCGCCGCCGCTGGCGCGGGTCGGTGCGCGACTTCCACGACACGTTGATCAGCTATGGTCATGTCCCCGTCGCGTGGGCGGGCGACGAGATGGCGCGGGCGGGATTGCTCGCGTGACCCCTATAGCATCAGACCCGGTCGTCGACGTCCGTGGCCTGACGCTCGATTTCATCGATCGCGACGGCGGCACGGTCCGCGTCCTCCACGGCGTCGACCTGACGATCGCAGCGGGCGAGACGCTCGCGCTCGTCGGCGAGAGCGGTTCGGGCAAGTCGGCGACGAGCCTCGGCATCATGCGCCTCCACCGCCCGCGCGGGACGATCGTCGGCGGCGCGGTGTGGCTCGCGACCGGGGCAGGGCCGCCGGCCGACCTGCTCAGCCTGTCGTCGCGCGCGATGACGACGGTCCGCGGCGCGCAGGTGGCGATGATCTTCCAGGAGCCGATGACGAGCCTCAACCCGGTCCACCGGGTCGGGACCCAGATCGGCGAGTCATTGCGGCTCCATCGGGGCCTGCGCGGACGCGCGCTCGACGCCGCGGTGCTCGCGTCGCTCGCCGAGGTCGGCATCCCCGATCCGGTCCGCCGCGCCGCCGCATTTCCACATGAACTGTCGGGCGGCATGCGCCAGCGGGTGCTGATCGCGCTGGCACTCGCGTGCGACCCGCGCCTGCTGATCGCCGACGAGCCGACGACCGCGCTCGACGTTACCGTCCAGGCGCAGATCCTCGATCTGCTCCGCACGATCCAGCGTGCGCGCGGCATGGCGATCCTGTTCATCACCCACAGCCTCGCGGTCGTCGCGGAGATCGCCGACCGCGTCGCGGTGATGTACGCCGGCCGGATCGTCGAGCAGGCCCCGGTCGCGGCGCTGTTCGCCCGCCCGCGCCACCCATACACGCGCGCGCTCCTCGAAAGTCTCCCCGGCAACGCGAGCGGCAAGCGCCTGCGCGTCATCCCGGGCTCGGTCGTCGACGTCCGCCGCCCGCCACCGGGGTGCGCCTTCGAGCCGCGCTGCGCGATGGCTGCCGATCCGTGTGCCGTGACGATGCCCCCGGCGGCGATGCTCGGCGACGGCCGGGCGTCGCGCTGCCACCGCTGGGCCGAGCTATGACGGCGCTGCTCGACGTCAACGACCTCGGCGTCGAGTTCCGCCTGAAGTCGCCGCCGTGGCGTCCGCCGCTCGTCCTCCACGCGGTTCGCGGCGTGTCGTTCACCGTCGCCCCCCGTGAAATCCTCGGCGTCGTCGGCGAGAGCGGGTCGGGCAAGACCAGCCTTGGCCGCGCGGTCCTCCGGCTGCTGCCGATCAGCAGCGGCGAGGTGCATTTCGCCGGACGCCGCATCGACCGCCTGACGGGCCGCCAGCTCGGACCGGTGCGCCGCCGGATGCAGGCGGTGTTCCAGGACCCGACGAGCAGCCTCAACCCGACGATGACGGTCGGCGCCGCGGTCGGCGAGGGGCTCGGCGTCCACCGTATCGGCACCCGCGCCGATCGGGCCGAGCGCGTTGCGGCGATGCTCGACCGCGTCGGGCTCCCGCGCGGCACGGCGCAGAATTACCCCGGGGCCTTGTCGGGCGGGCAACGCCAGCGGGTCGGTATCGCGCGCGCGCTGATCGTCGCGCCCGACCTGCTGATCGCCGACGAGGCGGTGTCGGCGCTCGACGTCTCGGTCCAGGCCGGGATCGTTAATCTCCTCCTCGACCTGCGCGAGGAGATGGGGCTGGCGATGCTGTTCATCGCGCACGATCTCGATGTCGTCCGCCACTTCTGCGACCGCGTCATGGTGCTGTATCTCGGCCGGGTGATGGAGACGGGGCGCACCGCCGACGTCTTCGCCGCGCCGCGCCATCCGTATACCCGCGCGCTGCTCGATGCAGTGCCGCGCCTCGTGCCGACGGGGGAGCCGCGCCGCCTGCTCGCGGGCGATCCGCCGAGTCCGCTCGCGCCGCCGTCGGGCTGTGTCTTTCGCACGCGCTGCCCGCACGCGATCGCTGCCTGCGCCGAGGTCATGCCGCCGCTCGAAGCCGATGCCGACGGGCACGCCGCCGCCTGCATCCGCCAGCACGAGGTCTGAAGAATGCGCCGGATCCTCATCGCTGTCCGCAACAACCGCGAGGTCTTCGCCGACCTGTTTCGCGCCGAACTCCCGGGCCACGACGTCGTGACGACGGAGCCCGACGATGCGACACCGACTGCGTATGCTGTCGTCGGCCTGCCGCCGCCGGGCCTGCTCGCGAGCCTCCACGGGCTCGAGGTCGTCCTTAGTCTCAATGCCGGGGTCGAATATCTGCTCGCGTCGGGGGAGGTGCCCGACGGCGTGCCGCTGGTGCGAATGGTCGACCCCGGCCTCGTCGCCGGGATGGTCGAATGGGTCGCCGCGCGCGTCCTCGCATGGCACCGCAACCTGTTCGATTACGCCGCGCTTCAGGCCGAAGCGCGCTGGAAGCCGCTCCCCGAGAAACTGGCGAGCGAGCGGACGGTGACGGTGCTTGGCGCGGGTGAACTCGGCCGCCCGGCGGCTGCGCTGCTTTCGGCGATCGGCTTCCGCACCCGCGTCTGGAGCCGCGAGCCGCGCGAGATTCCCGGCGTCACCGGTTTTGCCGGGCGCGACCGGCTCGCGGCGGCGGTCGAGGGAGCCGACGTCCTCGTCAACCTGCTGCCGTCGACGGCCGCGACGACCGACCTGATCGACCAAGCCTTGCTCGACCGGATGGCGCCGGGCGGCTTGCTGGTCAATGGCGGACGCGGAGCGACGCTCGTCGACCGCGACGTGCTTGCTGCGCTCGACGACGGCCGCCTCTCCGCTGCCGCGCTCGACGTCTTTCGCACCGAACCGCTCGCCGACGGCGATCCATACTGGGGCCACCCGCGCGTCTTCGTCACGCCGCACGTCGCCGCGATCAGCCACGCGCGCACCTCGGTCGCGGTCATGGCCGACACCATCCGCCGCCACGAACGCGGTGACCAGCTGCTCCACGTCGTCGACCGCGCCCGGGGATACTGAGCGTGCCGGGGGGCTTTGATCAGTGGACGCGGCGCGGAACGCTCGCGGCGATCGCGGCGAGTGCACTACCCGGCTGTGGCCCGGTCCGCCGCCGCAACGACAACACGCTGGTCGTCGGCCTGACCTATGACCTCGACACGCTCAACGTCTATTCGACCGGCTTTCTTGGCGACGTTCAGGCGGCGGTGGTCGAAGGGCTGATCGCGCCCGACGGGCAGGCGCACTACGTTCCGGTGCTCGCGCTCGACGTGCCGACGCTCGCCAACGGCGGCATCGTCGTCGCGCCCGACGGGCAGAGCATGACGATCACCTACCAGTTGCGCCGCGGCGTCCGCTGGCACGACGGTGCGCCGTTCACCGCCGCCGACGTCGCCTTCACCTGGGCAGCGGTCCGCAACCCGGCGTTCATCGCCGAATCGAAGGACGGGTCCGACGTCATCGTCGCGGTCGATACGCCCGATCCCTACACCGTGATCTGCCACTACGACCGGGTGGCACCTACCTTTGCCGCGACGATGTTCACCTTCGGCATCCTGCCGAAGCACCTGCTCGACGGCGTCGACCTCAACACCGCCGGATATAACGAGCGGCCGATCGGCACCGGGCCGTTCCGCGTCACCGCGTTTAAGCGCGGGCAGTATGTGCTGACCGAGCGCAATCCATATTACTGGCGCCGAGACGCGGCGGGGCGGCAGTTGCCGTATATCGACCGGCTGATCTTCAAGATCATTCCCAACTCGAACACGTTGCTGACTCAGCTGCGGTCGGGCGAGCTCGATCTCGTCACCCAGACGCCGTACGACCAGGCGAAGCAGATGGGGGCGCTCCCCGGCGTCGAGCTTGTCCGCTCGGCCGTGTTGTCGTGGCAGCACCTCGATTTCAACTTCAAGAACCCGACGTTGCGTGATTCCGCCGTCCGCCGCGCGATCGCCCATGCCATCGACCGCGACGCGCTGGTCCGGGTCAACGGCGGGTTCCAGCGACCGATCAAGTCCGTTGTCGTGCCGACCTTCGACTTCTACGATCCCGCGACGCCCGACTACCCGTTCGACCCGGCGAAGGCGCGCGCAATCCTCGACGCGGCGGGGTACCGCGTCCAGCGCGACGGCGTTCGCGCGAAGGGCGATGCGCGGCTTGCGTACCGCTTCGTCTGCCAGGCGGGGAAGGGCGACGACGAGCTCGCCCAGCAAGTCATCCTCGCGCAGCTGGGCGCGATCGGCATCGCCGCGTCGGCCGACAACAAGACCGGCGTGTCGTACCGCCAGGCGCGCTACAAAGGCGATTACGACCTCAACTACGGCACGTGGGTGACCGGGGCCGACCCCGTGTACAGCCGCTTCTTTTCGACTAAGGGCGCGAACAACGGGCAGGGGTATGCCAATCCGGCGATGGACCGCATCCTCACCCGGATGGAGTCGACGCTCGATCCCGCCGAGCGGCGGCGCGCGGCGTTCGCCATGCAGCATCTGCTCGCGGTCGACCTGCCGACGATCCCGCTGACCAGCGGCGCTGCGGTCGCGAGCAAGCGGACCCGGCTGCGCGACTATACGCCGAACCCGACCAACATGACGGCGTTCGTCTCGTGCGCCGGCTGGCGGTTGCAGGCATGAGCGGGCGGGGACTCATCGCGCGGCTGCTTGGGATCATCCCGCTGCTCCTCGGCATTTCGCTCGTCCTGTTTGCAGTCGTCCATCTCGCGCCGGGCGGCCCGCTCGACGTCTATGCCGATAATCCGTCGGTGACCCCGGAAGCGCTCGCGCGGATCGCCAAGGCGTACGGCCTCGACCTGCCGTGGCCCGAGCAATACGGGCTGTGGCTGCGGTCGATGCTGACCGGCGACTGGGGCTATTCGATCCGCACCGGCCGTCCGGTCCTGCAGGAGATCGTCGAGCGGCTCGGCCCGACGCTCGAACTCGGCGCGGTGGCGATGACGATCGCGTTTGTCGCCGCGGTCGCGCTCGGCGTCGTTGCGGCGTTCGAGGAGGGACGGCGGGTCGACCGGGTGATCGTCGCCGTCACGCTTGGCGGGCTGTCGATCCCGGTCTTCTGGCTCGGGCTCGTCCTGCAATATGTCCTCAGCGTCCGGCTCGGCTGGCTGCCGTCGGCGGGGCTTGAGACGATCGGCGGGAGTTCGTTCGCCGACCGCGCCGCGCATCTCTTGATGCCCGCCGCAGTCCTCGCCTTCGCCACCGGAGCGGGCTGGACGCGCTACCTCCGTGCCGGGATGATCACCGCGCTGCGGCAGGATTATATCCGCACCGCCTACGCCAAGGGCCTGTCGACGCAGACCGTCCTGCTGCGCCACGCGCTGCGCAACGCCATCGTCCCGGCGATCAGCATCATCGCGCTCGACCTTGCCGGGCTGGTTTCGGGCGCGGTCATCACCGAGGCGGTGTTCGCGTGGCCGGGGGTCGGCAGCCTGTTCGTCGAGAGCATGGACGGGCGCGACTATCCGGTGCTGATGGGCGTGCTGATGATGGGATCGCTCGCGGTGATCCTCGCCAACATCATCGCCGACCTCGCGCAGGCCGCACTCGATCCCCGGCTCCGCAATGGATAGGCGGGTCACCATTCCTGCACGCGCGTGGTCGCGCCGAGCTCGTCTGCCGACGCCGGTCATCGCTGGCGGTGCGATCCTGCTCGCGCTGCTGCTCGCGGCGGTGTTCGGTCCGATGCTGTCGCCGTACACTTACGACGAGCAGAGCCTCGCACTCCTCGGCCTGCCGCGTGCGCCGTCATGGGCGCACTGGCTCGGCACCGACGAGCTCGGTCGCGATGAACTGACCCGGTTGCTCTACGGCGGGCGCATCTCGCTCGCGATCGGGCTGGCCGGGGCGGCGGTGGCGACGCTGTTCGGCACCTTCGTCGGGGCGCTCGCCGGTTATGCCGGGGGCATCGTCGACGGCATCGCGATGCGGTTGACCGACGTCATGCTGTCGATCCCGGCATTGCCGCTCGTCCTCGTCGTATCGGGGCTGATCCGGCCGACGCCGACGCTGCTCGTGCTGCTCGTTGCGGGGCTGATCTGGACCCCGTCGGCGCGGCTCGTCCGGGCACAGGTCGCCGGGCTCAAGACGAGCGATTTCGTCGCGGCGGCGCGCACGCTCGGGGTGCAACCGGTGATGATCGTCACCCGCCACATCCTGCCGAACGTCGGCGGCGCGATCGCGGTATCGGCAACAATCGCGGTCGGCGGCGCGATCCTCCTCGAATCGGCGCTGTCGTTCCTCGGCTTCGGTGTCCAGCCGCCGACGCCGAGTTGGGGCAGCCTGCTCAACAAGTCGCAGCCGTGGCTGGTCAGCGCGCCGTGGCTGTCGATGCCGCCGGGCGTGCTGATCTTCCTGACGATACTCGCAGTCAATTTGGTCGGCGACGGCCTGCGGCGGAGCGGTTCGCGATGACCGACATTAACGAGTGTGGCAAAATGGAGACAACGCAGAATTTTGTATGAAAATGGCCGAAAACTCTATTGTGCAAGTGCGAAGTGATCGGCAGCATATAAAAAGACCAAGAGTACCGGAGGGGTAAAGCCGGGACCATATTGTCGCGTAGAACTTCATAACAGGGAGTGGGCTATGATTGTATCTTCCCGCGGGCGTCTTCTCGCGTCGACTTTACTTGCCGGATGCATGGTCGTGTCCGCACCCCTTTTTGCTCAGGAGGCAAGTGGCGCTGCTTCAGCGGGAATTGCGAACCCGGCATCTCAAGCCACCGAGAGCGTAACTGCTAATCCCGACGAGCTCGTCGTCACCGGTACACTGATCCGTAACCCGGCACTGGTGTCGGCTACCCCGGTCCTCGTCACCGGCCAGGCGGAAATCCAGCTGCGCCAGTCGAACACCGCCGAAGACCTGCTGCGCGGGCTTCCCGGTGTCGTCCCGAGCATCGGCAACGCGGTCAACAACGGCAACGCCGGCTTCTCGTTCGCCGACCTTCGCGGCCTCGGTCCGAACCGCAACCTCGTCTTGCTCGACGGTCAGCGGATCGCTCCGGCCGACGTCATCGGGCGCGTCGACCTCAACAACATCCCGCTGGCGATCGTCGACCGCGTCGAGAACCTGACCGGCGGCGCATCGACCACCTACGGCGCCGACGCGATATCGGGCGTCATCAACTTCGTCACCAAGAAGGACTTCACCGGCGTACAAATCGACGCGTCGAACCAGCTCACCGAAAAGGGCGACGGCAATTATTTCCGCGTCGACGGCACGCTCGGGGTCGGGTTTGCCGACGGCAAGGGCAACGCCATCTTCTCGTTCGGCTACCAAAACGCGTCGGCGGTCTATCAGGGCGACCGCCCCTACTCGATCACCGCGCTCGACTCGTTCTCGGGCAAGCCGGCCGGCTCGAGTTTCTCGAACCCGGCGGTCTTCACGCTGCTCGGCAACACCGGCGGCCGCGTCCAGACGGTGCCGTCGTCCGGCACGTTCAACACCGGCGTCTACCAGCCGTTCAACTTCAACCCGTACAACATCTTCCAGCTGCCGTTCCAGCGGTACAACGTCTACGGCTCGGGCCATTACGAGGTCGCCGACAACATCGAAATCTACATGCGCGGCCTGTATTCGAAGAACGTGACGCAGACGATCGTCGCGCCGTCGGGCGTCGCCGGATCGAACGTCACGATCCCGCTGTCGAACCCGTACCTGACGGCCTCCGAGCGCAACGTGTTCTGCGGCGACGCCGGCTTTACGGCGGCGGAGTGCACCGCGGCCGCGACGGCCACGAGCCCGACCAACCCGGCGTATCGTACCGTGACCGAGGAACTGCGCCTCCGCTCGGTCGATGCCGGTCCGCGCGTCGACCGCTACGAGACGCAGGTGTTCGATTATCGCGCGGGCTTGCGCGGCGCGATCACCGACCACCTCAATTTCGACATCGCCGGCAGCTACGGCGAGAGCACCAACGACCACACCGAGGCGGGCTATATCTCGGTCTCGCGGGTTCGCGATGCGCTGCTCGCAACGAACACCACGACCTGCCTGAGCGGCAATGTCGGCTGCGTCCCGTTCAACATCTTCGGTGCGGCGGGATCAACCACGGCGGCGATGAACAAGTACGTCGTCGTTCCGGCCTTCAGCGTCGTCCGCGCATCGCTCGCGCAGGGGTCGGCGCAGATCAACGGTGACGTCGGCATCTCCAGCCCGTTTGCCAGCAAGCCGATCAACTTCGCGGTCGGCGGCGACTACCGCAAATACCAGGCGTCGCAGAACGGCGACATCGAGAAGACGACGCCGGGCGAACTCGGTCTCGATTCGACGCTGACCCCGTTCAACGGTGGCTATGACGTCCTCGAAGGCTTCGCCGAATTGATCGCGCCGCTGGTCGAGGACAAGCCGTTTTTCCGCGAGCTGACCTTCGAAGGCGGCCTGCGTTATTCGCACTATAAGGTCGACGCGCCGACCAACCCGACCTTCAACACGACGACGTACAAGGCGGGTGCCAATTGGACCCCGGTCGATGGCGTCAAGTTCCGCGGCGTCTATCAGCATGCGGTTCGCGCGCCGAACATCAACGAGTTGTTCCAGCCGGCGAGCCCGAGCCTGACCAACCTGTCGGCCGACCCGTGTTCGGGAACGAAGCCCGTCGGTAACGCCAATCTGACCGCGATCTGCCTCGCGCAGGGCGCTCCGGCGGCATCGATCGGCAAGATCAGCGACCCGGCATCGGGTCAGCCGAACACCACGACCGCGGGCAACCTCGGCCTCAAGCCGGAAAACTCGAACAGCTTCACGCTCGGCATCGTCCTTCAGCCGCGCCAGTATGTTTCGGGCTTCTCGATGACGGTCGACTATTTCAACATCAAGGTGACCAACGCGATCACGTCGCTGTCGCCGCTCGACGCGATCAGCGCCTGCTTCGGGGCGGTGACCGCCGCGAGCGCCGCGAGCTCGGGATGTACCGTCATCCGGCGTAACCCGAGCACCGGCGCGCTCGACGGCGATCCGGCGACGACCCCCGGTCTGTACCTGCCGCTGACCAACCAGGGCCAGTTGCTGACCGACGGTATCGATCTCGGGGCGAACTACCGCCACGATGTCGGCCCGGGCACGCTTGCTCTGTCGTTCCAGGGGACGTGGACGCATCGCGCACTGTTCAAGGCGACGCCGACCGCGATCAGCCGCGAATGCGTCGGCTATTACAGCACCAACTGCGGCGGTGCCGGTGCACCGGAGAAGGGATCGCTCCAGCCGAAGTACACGTGGAACCAGCGGACCAGCTACTCGATCGGCGGGGTCGATCTCTCGCTATTGTGGCGGCACATCAGCGAGATGAACCAGGAGCCCGATGACGCGCTCAACGGCGACGGACCCGCGCTGCCCGCCTTCGCCCACATCAAGCCATACGACTATTTCGACGCCAGCCTTCGCCTCGCCGCGACCAAGGCGCTCGAATTCACGATCAGCTGCCAGAACCTGACGAACCGGCAGCCCCCGATCGTCGGCTACGATATCGGCACGACGTTCTTCAACAGCGGCAATACGTATCCGTCGACCTACGACACGCTCGGCCGCCGCTACGCTGTCTCGGCCCGGCTTAAGTTCTTCTAGGCGAAGCGCTTATCGTTCCCCTCCCGCAAAGGGAGGGGAACAGACTATGAGAGGTCAGCCCGCGATCAGCGGGGCGGGGAGCACCAGCGGGATGCCCGCCG
The DNA here is from genome assembly GCF_019431245.1 of Polymorphobacter sp. PAMC 29334. Classification (NCBI taxonomy): domain Bacteria; kingdom Pseudomonadati; phylum Pseudomonadota; class Alphaproteobacteria; order Sphingomonadales; family Sphingosinicellaceae; genus Polymorphobacter; species Polymorphobacter sp. PAMC 29334. The sequence goes on from NZ_CP080243.1 coordinate 2,493,318, forward strand.
CCGCCGCGACCGCCTCGGCCCAGATCGCGACCTTGTCGACCTCGTCCTTATGGAGCGACAGGCCCTCGCGCTGTTCGCGGGCGCGGTCGTCCGCGCCGAACGTGTCGCCGGTCTTCGAACTGGTGGTGAAGGCAGGGCCGGCGACGACCGCGCCGACATCGATCTTCAGCCCGAACAGCGTCGCGATCGCGCTCATCGCCGCCGCCGGTTGGCGCAGCAGGTGTTCGCTGTCGAGCGTGCGGATGCGCTGGTCGCCGAAGCGCGCGGCCATGCGGACGAACAACGCCTGCTGCGCCAGCCAGCCGACCGCGGCGATCTGCAGGTCGGTCTGCTTGATATAATCGCCCGGCTCGAATCCCATCTGAACCATCCCCTCGGCGTGGAGACCAGCGAACAGCTCGCGGACCCACAGCCGCCCCCACATCCCCTTGCGCGCAACCGAGGCGAGGAACACGCGGAGCGGCGCGTAGAGGATGAGCGCGTGAATGTCGGTGCGCATCGCCATCATCGCCGGCGCGAGGCCGTTGACGACGTTCGATGGCTTGACCACGACGGCCTCGCCGGGCTGCAACGGCCGGGCGAGCACGATCAGCGCATCGCGGAGCAGCGGCGCAAGGCGCTCGGGGTCCATCCCCTGGCGGCGGCAGCCGACGATATCGTTGAGCAGGACAGGCTCCTTCAACGTGGTCGCCACCCCCGGCACGTCGAGCGCGCGCGCCACCAGCGTCGAACAGCAGAACGCCGAATGGAGCACGAGATGAAGCCGCGCCGGTTCGGCCGCCGACGCCATCACCTCGCTCCGGTGGAGTGCCAGCGCGGGCCGCCCGGCGGGGAGATATTCGTCGGTGATGAAGGTCGCGCGGGCATGATCCTCGCGCGCCAGGCGGAGGAAGCGGATAGCATCGGCTCCCGGGTCGTAGCGATGCGCGAGCCATTGGCCGTCGCGCATCACCGCGCGATAGTCGACCGGGGCGCCGCCGCTCGTTTGGGTGTGACGGATCACGCTCTCGCTGCAGCGAGCCGCCAGCGCGCCATATTGTCGTAATAAGGCTGCGCAGCGTCGGCGATCGCCCGAAGATCGTCGGGCAGGGCGGGGGCCGGTGCAGCAGGCGAGGGCGGGGCAAAGCCGGTCGACTGCTCGACGACATCGTACCACGCCGGGGCCCAGACACCGTCGCTCGCGCGCGGTCCGGCGGGCCAGCTCAACATCCGCTCGGAGAAGTCGACACCGAGCGCCGCGCATAACGCGGTCAGCATACCTCGTGGTTCGGCAAGCACGTCGGCAGTCTCGATCACCGGCGGCGCGGTGCCGGTCCGCTGCGCGACACGGTCGAAGATCTCAGCCTGCCGGACGACACCGATTTCGCCGAGCGTGACGTCGCTGCGCTTGCGGACATACGACGCCAGCACCGCTGCGGGGTCGCGAATGAGAAAGGCGTTGATGCACGCATCGGACCAGTCGAGGCCGAAGCCGTCGATCATGTGGTGGCACATGTGCTTCTGGTACCAGACCGGCTTGCCCCCAGGCACCGGGCCGGTCACTGCCGCCGCGACGTCGCGCCAGTCGGTCGGTTGCGACGCGAGCACCTCGGCGCGCATCGGATGATCGAGCCCGGTGGCGGCGAGATAGGCGGCGTAGAACGGTTCGTCGCTAACGACGGTGTCGTCGCGGTTCTCGAACGCGCGCATCATCGCCGTCGAGATGTTGCGCGGCCCCGACCACATCGCGATCCTGACCGTCATACGAGCCGGTTCGCTGCAGCGTCGGTGTCTTTCATCGCCTCGTAAGCGGCGAGCAGCCGGGCGGTCACCGGTGCGCCGGTCCCGGGCATTGCGCACCCGTCGATCTCGCGGACTGCGGTGATGCCGCCCATCGTCCCGGTCACGAAGACCTCGTCGGCGTTGCGAAGTTGGTCCACTGGGAAATCTCCCTGTCGCAACGGCGCCGCGCCGGCCGCGCATGCCGCGATCACATTCTGCCGGGTGATGCCGTTGAAGCAATAGACGTCGCCCGAGGTGAAGACGGTGCCGTCCTTGACCCAGAACAGGTTGGTCGCGTTGCAGCTGGCGACGTTGCCGTGCGGGTCGAGCATCACCGCCTCGTCGGCGCCGTCATCGATGACTTCGAGCAGGGCGCGGATCAAGTTGAGGCGGCTGTGCGAGTTGAGCCGCATGTCGAAAATGTCCGGCCCCGAAGTCAGGGTTGCGGCGGTCCGCAGCACGAGTCCGTCGCCCGCTGCCCTTGGCGGTGACACCTTGAACTCGGCGGTGACGACGATCGTCGCGCCACCTGCCATGTGGCGCGGGTCCTGGTTGATCGTCCGCTTGCGCCCGCGCGTGACCATCAGCCGGAGGTGTCCGCCGTCGGTCATGCGGTTCGCGGTGAGGAGCCGCACGAGTTCGGCGGTCAGCTCGCTGCGCGTCAGGCCGATGTCGATGCGGATCGCACCTGCGCTGGCGAACAGCCGGTCGAGATGGGCATCGAGGAACAGCAGCGCCCCGCGATGGAGCCGCAATCCCTCCCACACGCCGTCACCGAGCCCGAACCCGGCGTCGAAGATAGATACCGATGCCGTGCTCGCAGGGACGAGCGCGCCGCCGACATACGCAAGGATGCCGGCGTTGCGCGGATCGTCGACGAAGTCCTGGCTACCCGCCATCGCGCGTCCGGCTCAAAGCTCGACCGGGGCGCCGTGGGCCGCGGCGCTGGCGATGATCGCCTCGAGCATCTCCATGACCTCGATCGATTCGGCCTCGCCGATCCCGGTCCAGCCTGCGGGGTCGCCGCGGACGAGGTCGGCGAACGAGTCGGCCTCGGCGCGGAAGCCGTCCAAAGGTTCGAACCGGCGCGTCTCGTTGGTGGCGTCCCACCCGCCGCGGCTGATGTCGACGACCCCGGGGGCTGCGGCGGTCAGATGGTTGAGATATTCGGTCATCACGACACCGCCCTCGCACGCGATCGTCGCGCGGCGGTAGACGCCGGTGCCGAACGAACACGCCGCCTGCGCGAGCAGTCCGCCGGGAAATTCGATGTTGGCGATCAACGTCGCGTCGACTCCGCTCTCGGTCCACGTCGCCATGGCGCTGACGCGGATCGGCTTAACCCCCGCAAGCAGGCGGATCAGGCTGACCGGGTACGTTCCGGCGTCGAGCAATGCGCCGCCGCCGAGACCGGGATCGAGCCGGATATTCGACGGATTCGCCACCGGGAAGCCGAACGCCGCCTGGATGATCTTCGGCCGCCCGATGTCGCCCGAATGGACGAGCTCGGCGACAGCATGCGTCTGCGGCTGCGCGCGATACGGGAATGCCTCGACGAGGCACCGCCCGGCGCTGTGCGCGGCGGCGAACATCGCGCGGGCATCGGCGGCAGTGACCGCGATCGGCTTCTCGCACAGGACATGCTTGCCCGCCTCAAGCGCGCGGATCGTCCATTCGGCGTGCATCGAGTTCGGCAGCGGATTGTAGATCGCCTCGACCTCGGGGTCGGCGAGCAGCGCGTCATAGCTGCCGAGCGCGCACGGGATCGCATGGCGCTCGGCAAAGGCCTGCGCCGCGGCGAGATCGCGGCTCGCGACGGCGACGACCTTCACCTTGTCCGACGGTTTGACCCCGGCGATGAAATGGCGCCCGATATTCGCGGTGCTGAGGATGCCGATGCGCAGCGGACCAGTGTTGTCGGTGTCGGCCATATGCTCCCCTGCGGCTTGATCGCTCAAGTCTTTAGCCCGCTCGGCGTAACGATGTCTTCCGGATTCGTCGGGTCTCGACAACAAGTTCGGCAGGCAATGATGCACCGCAGCGTGTTTCGGTTGCGGCCCGCAACGATCTGGCTAAACTCGGCTCCAGCGATGATTCTTAACCGCCCATGACCCTACGAGACCGTCGCCCTCGTTTCGAATTGCGAGCGCATTTTCGCGTGGCGGCGACGGTCGCCGACCGCGCCATCACTCCCGGCGTCGCGCTCTGAACGACACGGTCGCCATCGCCCCGGCGGCCGTCGCGTCCCCCGCGTCCGATCGCGCGTTCCTCGGCCACCCGCGCGGCCTCGCAGTTCTCGCATTCTCCGAGGCGTGGGAGCGATTTTCCTACTCGGGCATGCAGACCCTGCTCGTGCTCTACACGGCACACTCGCTGTTCCAGCCCGAGAACATCGGCAAGATCTGGGGATTCGCCGGGTTCCGCAGCTCGCTCGAAGCTCTCTACGGCCCGCTGTCGACGGCGGCGCTGGCGTCGAGCACCTTCGGCATCTACGCGGGACTCGTCTATCTGACCCCGATCCTCGGCGGGTTGCTCGCCGACCGGCTGCTCGGCAAGACGCGAACGGTCATCATCGGCGCGGTGCTGCTGACCGCCGGCCATTGGCTGATGGCGTACGAGCAGAGCTTCCTTATCGCGCTCTCCTGCCTCGTCCTCGGCGTCGGCTGCTTCAAGACCAACATCACCGGGCAGGTCGGCGACCTGTACGTCCTCGGCGATCCGCGCCGGGCCCGCGCCTTCCAGATCTTCGTCCTGTTCATCGCCATCGCCGCGGTCGCTGCCCCGCTCGTCTGCGGCACCCTCGGTGAGAAAGTCAGCTGGAGCTGGGGCTTCGGCTCGGCCGGCATCGGCATGGTCGTCGGCCTGTTCACCTACCTCGGCGGGCGTCGCTGGCTGCCGCCCGAACCCGCGCCGAAAAAACGCGGCGGCGTCGTCGAGCCACGACCCAGGCTTGCGCCCGGCGAGGGGCGCGTCATCCTGATCCTCGTCCTGCTGCTCCCGGTGCTGACGCTGTCGACCGTCGGCAACGAGCAGATGTTCAACGCCTATCTGCTGTGGGGCGAGGCGAACTACCAGCTGACCTTCTTCGGGATGACGATGCCGATCACGTGGCTGATCTCGATCGATTCGGTCATCGCGATCCTGGCGATGAGCGGGTCGCTGTTGTTCTGGCGCTGGTGGGGCAAGCGGCGGCACGAGCCCGACGAGATCACCAAGCTGACGATCGGGACGATGATCTGCGCGCTCGCGCCGCTCGTGCTGTCGGTCGCGTCGCTCTACGCGGCGGGCGGGCACCGCGTCAGCCTCGGCTGGGGGCTGGTGTTCCACGCGATCAACGAGCTCGGTTTCGCCAACGTCTATCCCGTCGGCATGGCGCTGTATTCACGCTGCGCCCCGCGCGCGCTCGGCGGCACGATGATCGCGATCTACTTTCTCCACCTGTTTGCGGCGAATGTCCTCGTCGGGCGCTTGGGCGGCCTGTTGTCGACGATGTCGGGGGCGTCGTTCTGGCTGCTCCATGCCGGACTGATCGCGGTCGCAGCGCTGATCCTGCTGCTCGTCCGCAAGCTCGCCGGCCGCCTGCTTGCGCCGACGGTCGATCCCGAGGCCGCGTTCGCCTGACGCTGCCACGGCGCGCGCGATCATCATTCAACCAGGAAATACCGATGACCGAAGACGTTCTACTCGTGGGCTGCGGCAACATGGGCGGAGCGATGCTCCGCGGCTGGCTCGCGCAGCACCGCACCGGGCTCATCGTCGTCGACCCCGGCGTCGAGCGAATCCCGGCGGGCGTGAGGGCGATGAGCGTGCTCCCCGCCGACGAGCCCGCGCCGCGCGTCGTCGTCCTCGCGGTGAAGCCGCAGATGCTCGCCGTCGTCGCCCCGGCGATCGAGCATGTCGTCGGCCCCGAGACGATCCTGCTGTCGGTCCTCGCGGCGGTCGAGATCGCCAGCCTGCGCCGTCACCTGCCGCGCGCTCGCGCGATCGTTCGCGCTGTGCCGAACCTTCCCGGCGCGATCGGCGCAGGCGTGACGGCGCTGGCGGCGGACGGCCTCGATCCCGCCGACAGGGAACTGGTGACCGGCCTGTGCGAACCGCTCGGCCCGGTCGAATGGCTCGACCGCGAAGCGCAGATCGACGCCGCGACCTCGGTCTCAGGCTGCGGCCCTGCGTTCCTGTTCCGCTTCGCCGATGCGGTGGTGCAGGCCGGCGTCGCGCAGGGTCTCGATGCCGGCACCGCGCGCCGCCTGTTTGCCGCGACGATGACGGGTGCAGGGCAGATGCTGATGGCGAGCGACGACAGCCCCGGCGACATGGCCAACCGCGTCGCCAGCCCGGGCGGGGTGACACTCGCGGGGCTCGCCGTGCTTGACCGCGACGATGCGCTGGTGAAGCTGATCGGCGAGACGCTTGCCGCAGCCGCGCGGCGTAGCGCCGAAATGGCGGCGGACGCGCGTTAGGCGGCGAGGCCCTCGATCTCGACGAGCAGCATGCCGTCGCCGACCTGATCCCCTTCCGCGACGTGGACTGCGCTGACTTTCCCCGCGACTTTCGCCACGAGCCGGTGCTCCATCTTCATCGCTTCGAGGACGAGGAGGCGGTCACCCGCGTCGACCGCAGTACCGACCGCGACATCGAGCGCGAGCACGCGCCCGGGCATCGGCGCGAGAACGCGGCCGTCGCCACCGGGTTCGATTCCGGCGATGCGCGGCGCGCGGAGCGAAAGCGTGTCGGCGCGTCCGGCGATGCGAACCTCGATTGAGCCTTCGCCGCGGATGACGATGGCATGGACCAGACGTCCGCCGATATCGGCCTCGAAACGGATGTCGTCGAGAAAGCGCCCGGTGGCGGTGCAGGGGGCGGCCATCCCCTCGATGCGATTACCATCGATCGTCAACGCGACCCGCTCGCCGTCGGGCTTGAACAGGTCGACATAGCGCGGCGCGGGCAGGTTGAGCCGCCACCCCCCGAGCCGCTCGAACATCGTCGGCGCGGCGGGCGTCACCGGAGCTGTCGCGAGCGCGGCGACGACGACGCTGTCGTCGCTCACCCCGACCGGCGGCGCGAGGTCGTCGGCGTGGCGCGCGATGAAGCCGGTGTCGATCTCGGCGGCGCGAAACGCGGGATGGTCGATCAGCCGCGCGAGGAAAGCGCGGTTGGTCCTGACTCCGTCGATGATGCAGCCGTCGAGGGCGGCGACGAGCGCGTCGATCGCGCGGGAGCGGTCGGGGCCATAGGCAATCACCTTGGCGATCATCGGGTCATAGAAGACGCTGATTTCGCTGCCGGTCTCGACGCCGCTGTCGATCCGCGGCGACGCGATCCCGCCGTTGACGAAGCGCGCGGTGCCCGGAAAGCGAACGCGCGACAGCAGCCCGGTCGACGGCAGGAAGCCGTTGTCGGGGTCTTCGGCGTACAGCCGCGCCTCGACCGCATGGCCGGTCGCGGTGATGGCGATCTGGCTCGCCGGGAGCATCTCGCCGCGTGCGACGCGGAGCTGCCATTCGACGAGGTCGAAGCCGGTGATCGCCTCGGTTACCGGATGTTCGACCTGAAGCCGCGTGTTCATCTCCATGAAATAGAACGCCGGGTCGCCGTTCTCGTCGACATTGTCGAGGTCGAGGATGAACTCGACGGTGCCCGCGCCCTCATAGTCGATCGCGGTCGCAGCGGCGCAGGCGGCGACGCCCAGGATGTGCCGCAGCCGGTCGGACAGCCCGGGGGCAGGGGCCTCCTCGATGACCTTCTGGTGGCGGCGCTGGAGCGAGCAATCGCGCTCGAACAGATGGACGACGTTGCCCGCGGCGTCGGCGAAGACCTGGACCTCGACGTGGCGCGGGCGGGCGATCAACTTTTCGAGCAGGACGCCGTCGTTGCCGAAGGCACGCCCCGCCTCGCGCTGGGCGGCGAGGAGTGCCTCCGCGAACTCGGCCTTGGTGTCGACCGCGCGCATCCCCTTGCCACCGCCACCCGCGACCGCCTTGATCAGCAGCGGAAAACCGATCTGCGCGGCAGCGCGCTCGAGACGGACGAGCGACTGGTCGTCACCCTGGTAGCCCGGCGTCGTCGGCACCCCGGCCTTTTTCATCAAGGCCTTGGCACCATCCTTTAATCCCATCGCACGCATCGCGGCAGCAGGCGGCCCGACAAAGACCAGCCCGGCACCGCGGACGGCATCGGCGAAATCGGCGTTCTCCGACAGGAAGCCATAGCCCGGATGAACCGCGTCGGCCCCCGACCGCGCGGCGGCTTCGAGCAGCTTGGCGGAGTCGAGGTAGCTTTCGGCGGCGGGGGCGGGGCCGATGTGGACCGCCTGCGTCGCCTCGCGAACGTGGAGCGCATTCGCGTCGGCATCGGAATAGACCGCGACGGTCTCGATGCCCATCGCGTGCGCAGTGCGGATGATCCGCCGCGCGATCTCGCCGCGGTTGGCGATGAGGAGCTTTTTCAAGACTTTGTCCAATCGGGCTGACGCTTGGCGAGAAAGGCGGCAAGCCCTTCCTTGCCTTCGGCCGAGGCGCGGCGCGCGGCGATGCGGTCGGCGGTGAGACCACGCAGCGTGTCGGTCACAGGTGTTCCGGCGACATCGGCGATCAGCATCTTGGCGGCGGCGACTGCACCCGGAGCGACCCCGCGCAACGCCTTGAGCCACGCCGCGACCTGCATCTCGGGGGCGTTGCTGACGACATGGACGAGCCCCATCGCCAACGCGTCGTCGGCCCCGAACATCTCGGCGGTGAAAAACCAGCGCCGCGCCGCCCGCGCGCCGATCGCCCGCAGCACGAACGGTGAGATCGTCGCCGGGGTCAGTCCGAGGCGTACTTCACTCAAGCAGAAACGCGCGTCGTTGCTGGCGACGACCATATCCGCCGCCGCGACCAGCCCGACCCCGCCGCCGAGGACGTTGCCATGCGCAACGGCGATAACCGGGCACGGGCAGCGGTCGATCGTGTCGAGCATCGTCGACAGCAGCATCGCGTCGGCGCGGTTCTCCGCTTCGGTCCAGCCGCCCGCACGCTTCATCCACGCAACGTCGGCACCGGCGCAGAATCCCGCACCATTGCCGGCGAGAACGACCGCGCGCGGCGGATCGGCATGAAAGCGCACGAATGTCGTCGTCAGCGCGGCGATCAGCACTTCGTCGAACGCGTTGCGAACCTCGGGACGGTTGAGCGTGACGCGGGCGACACCGGCGTCGACGGTGACGAGGAGGGGGGCGTCGGTCATTGCCTTATGACCCCGATCACATCCGGAACGTGCCGAAGCGCGTCTCGCCGATCGGTTCCTGCAGGCTCGCCGCGAGCGACAGCGCCACGACCCGCCGCGTATCCGCCGGGTCGATCACGCCGTCGTCCCACAGCCGCGCGCTGGCATAATAAGGGTGGCCCTCGCGGTCGTAGCGTTCGCGGATCGGGGCCTTGAAGGCGGCTTCGTCGGCGGCGTTGCGGAAGCCGCCGGTCTTGACCGTTGCCAGCACCGACGCTGCCTGCTCGCCGCCCATGACGCTGATCCGGGCATTCGGCCACATCCACAAAAAGCGCGGCGAATATGCCCGGCCGCACATGCCGTAATTGCCCGCGCCGAAGCTGCCGCCGGTGATGACGGTGATCTTGGGGACGGCGGCGCAGGCGACCGCGGTGACCATCTTCGCACCGTGCTTGGCGATGCCTTCATTCTCGTACTTGCGGCCGACCATGAAGCCCGAGATGTTCTGGAGGAACAGCAAGGGCACCTTCCGCTGGCAGCACAGTTCGATGAAATGCGCGCCCTTCTGCGCGCTTTCGGAAAACAGGATGCCGTTGTTGGCGACGATGCCGACCGGCATGCCCTCGATCGCGGCGAAGCCGGTAACGAGCGTTTCGCCGTACAGCTTCTTGAACTCGTCCAATTGGCTGCCGTCGACGATCCGCGCGATGATCTCACGCGCGTCCTGCGGCTGGCGGGTGTCGGTCGGGATGAGGGCGTGGAGATCGCTCGCGGGATAGCGCGGTGCCGCAGGCGTGCGGGCCTGTGCGGGTATTGGTGCGCGCAGCGTCGCGACGATATTCCGGGCGAGTTCGAGCGCATGCGCGTCGTCGTCGGCGAGGTGATCGACGACCCCCGACAGCCGGGCATGGACGTCGCCACCGCCGAGATCCTCGGCGGTGACCTCCTCGCCGGTCGCCGCCTTGACCAGCGGCGGCCCGGCGAGAAAAATCGTCCCCTGGCCGCGGACGATGATGCTTTCGTCGGACATCGCGGGGACATACGCGCCGCCAGCAGTGCAGCTGCCCATGACGACCGCAATCTGGCCAATGCCTTGCGCGCTCATGTTCGCCTGGTTGAAGAAGATGCGGCCAAAATGCTCGCGGTCGGGGAACACCTCGTCCTGCCGCGGCAGGTTCGCGCCGCCGCTGTCGACGAGGTAGATGCACGGCAGCTTGTTCTGCGCCGCGATCTCCTGCGCGCGGAGGTGTTTCTTGACGGTCAGCGGGTAGTAGCTGCCGCCCTTCACCGTCGGATCGTTCGCCACGACGACACACAGCCGCCCCGAGACCTGCCCGACCCCGGCGATCATTCCCGCCGCCGGAACCTCGTCGTCATAGACCGCATGCGCGGCAAGCTGGCCGATCTCGAGGAAGGCAGTGCCAGGATCAAGCAAGCGTTCAACCCGTTGGCGCGGCAGCAATTTCCCGCGTGCGACATGACGCTCGCGCGATGCCGCCGGGCCGCCTTGGGCGATCGTCGCGACAAGTTCGCCGAGACCGGCGACAAGATCGCCCATCGCGCTCGCATTGCGCCGCGTCTCGGCGTTGGCGGGGAGGGGCGTACCGATGCGATTGGGCATGGCGAGGGTATAGGCGGCGTGACCCGATGGCTCAACCCTGTGCGCTTGTCTTACCCCCCGGGGGTATGTAGGGGCCGGACATGGTCCCCGATACCCAGACAAAGTTGCTCAATCGCCTCCGCCGGATCGAGGGGCAGGTGCGCGGCATTGCCGGCATGGTCGAGGCCGATCGCTATTGCATCGATGTCCTGACGCAGTTGCAGGCGGTGCGCGCTGCCTTGGCCAAAGTCGAGAGCGAGATGCTGAAGAGCCATCTCGGCCATTGCATCGAGGGGGCCATTGCCAGCGGCAACGCCGCCGACCAGCGCGCGAAGGCTGCAGAACTTGTGATGTTGCTCGAGCGGAGTGCCCGATGAGATTGTCTTTGCTTGGCCTCGCCCTGATCGCGGCACCTGCTTTGGCGCAGGATATGCCCGGGATGGCGATGCCATCGGCCAGTGCGCCCGCGGAAGCGCATGACATGGCGGGAATGGACAGCGGCCACGGCGACGCGATGGCCGGGATGGACATGGGCCATGGCGGCCACGTGCATATGATTAAGGGGGCCTATGGTCCCTATCCCGGCACGCGTGAGGCGTCGGGGACGAGCTGGCAGCCCGATAGCTCGGTGCATGAGGGATTGCATCTAAGCAGCGGCGGCTGGGCGTTCATGCTCCACGGAACGCTCGTCGGGGCATACACCGATCAGTCGGGGCGGCGCGGCGACGACAAGGCGTTCCTCGCCGGGCACATCATGGGCATGGCGTCGCGCGACCTGTCCGACCGCGATCACATTCAGTTCCGCCTCGCGGTCTCGCCCGATCCGTTAATGGGGCCGCAGGGCTATCCGCTGCTTCTCGCCAGTGGCGAGACCGCCGACGGCCGCACGCAGCTGATCGACCGCCAGCACCCGCACGACCTGTTCAGTGAGGTGTCGGTGTCGCTGTCGCACCGGCTGTCCGGCGACGCGAGCGTGTTCGTCTATGCCGGCCTGCCCGGCGAACCGGCGTTCGGCCCGCCCGCCTATATCCACCGCGCGTCGATCATGGACGATCCCGAAGCGCCGATCAGCCACCATTGGCTCGACAGCACCCACGTGAGCGAGGGGGTCGTCACGGTCGGGGCGACGTGGAACGGGGTCAAGGTCGAGGCGTCGCGCTTCCGCGGGCGCGAACCCAACCAGAACCGCTACGACATCGAAACCCCCAACCTCGATTCGACCGCGGTCCGGGTCGGCTGGAACCCGGTGCCCCAGCTATCGCTGCAGGCGTCGTTCGCCCATCAGAAAAGCCCCGAGCAATTGTCGCCGAACGAGGACCTCGAGCGCTGGTCGGCAAGCGCGATCCATACCAAGCCGTTCGGCGACGGCGGTTACTGGGCGACGACGGTGGCGTGGGGACGGCGCATCGTCCTCGAAGGCGGGCACCGCGAGGACCCGCTCGACGCGTTCATCCTCGAAAGCACGGTCCACCTCGACCCGCGCTGGACGCTGTTCGCCCGCGCCGAGCGGATCGACAATAATGAACTCTTGCCCGCGCTGGGCGCGCAGCAGGGGCCGACATTCACCGTCGGCAAGGTCTCGGGCGGCGCGATCCGCGACTTCAAGGTGGCGGCGCATCTCAAGTTCGGCGTTGGGGCACTGGTTTCGCGCAGCCTGACGCCCGGCGGGCTCGACCCGGCTTACGGGGGGGACCAGACGAGCGGGATGGGGTTTGTGCGGCTGAAGCTGGACTAAATCCTCACCGAAGACGGGAAGGAATTAGCGCTGTCCTACACCCACGGCGATATGCTTGGGTCGGGCCATGAACACGTGCCATCAGACCCTGTCGAGCCGCGCGGCATGCACCGCGTCATTCATCGGTGGCGGGCGCGTCTTTCACATCGACGTGGCGTCAGGTTCGTCAACTTCCAGCGAGCGGCGCGACGAAAAACACCGTCTTTTGTGTGAACTTATTCTGATCTTAGCGTTGGATACGCTCGTCGCCTTGCCTCCAACCCCCGCTTCGCCTATAGCGCCGCCTCCATTTCGGGCTGGTCGGAACCAGCCGCACAGCCAAGGAACGACCATGAAGCCCGGCATCCACCCCGACTACCACATGATCAACATCACGATGACCGACGGGACGAAGTTCCAGACGCGGTCGACGTGGGGCAAGGAAGGCGACACGATGTCGCTCGATATCGATCCGACGTCGCACCCGGCGTGGATCGGCGGCGCGGGCAAGATGCTCGACGCTGGCGGCCAGGTCGCGCGCTTCAACAAGCGCTTTTCGGGCTTTGGGCTCGGCAAGAAGTAATTTCGGGATCTACGCCGCCGCGATCGCGCTCGCGGCGGCGGCCGTCTCCTTTGCCCGCGCGTAATCGGCCTTGCCGTTGGGCGCACGCGGGACATTAGCAACGTGAAAGACCTGCTTTGGCGCCTTATACGGTGCCAGATGGGCTCTCACGTATGCGATAAGGTCAGCCGGGGCTACCGCTGACCCGGCGACGACGGCGGTCACCGCTTGTCCCCATTTGGCGTCGGCGACCCCGAATACGAGGGCATCGTCGACCCCTGGATGCGTCTTGAGCGCCTCCTCGACCTCCTCCGGGAAGACCTTCTCACCGCCGGTATTGATGCAGTGGCTGCCGCGCCCGAGGAGGACAATCGAGCCGTCGGGGTCGACCGTCGCCCAGTCGCCGGCAATCGAATAGGTCTTGCCGCCGATGTCGATGAAGGTCGCTGCCGACTTGGCCGGGTCCTTGTAATAGCCCCGCGGGTTGAGTCCGCCGCGCGCCAGTCGCCCGGTGATGCCCGACCCCGGCGCGACCGGCTGCATATCCTCGTCGAGCACCAGCGTCTCGACGCCCTGGGTAAAGCGGGTCGGCTCGCCGGCGGTCGCGGCGGTCTGGATCGCGACGCCGATGCCGAGGCTTTCGGACGAGCTCAACGCATCGAGCAGCATCATCTCGGGATTGTGGCGGAGTAGCCCGGCCTTGACCTCAGGCGACCACATCGTGCCCGACGACAGCATCGTCCGCAGCGAGGCGATGCTCCCCCCGCCGTGATCGAGCGCGGCGAGCAATGGCCGGGCGAAGGCATCGCCGACGACCGCGGCATAGTCGGGCGAATGCGCCGCGCACGCCGCGAGCGCCTCGAGCGGGCTGTAGCCCGGGGAGGGGAGGGTGACGACGCACCCACCCCGGGCGAGCGTGCTGAGCGTCGCGAGATAGCCGGTGCCGTGCATCTGCGGCGGCAGGACGAGCGCGCGGTTGCGGCCGTGTCCGGCGGTGATGTTGGCGAGCAGTTCGTCGAGCCCCGACAGCGGCGCGCCGCCGATCGCCGCGCCGCCGCCCATCAGCAGCCACAGGTCGGACTGCGCCCACATCACACCCTTGGGCGACCCCGTCGTGCCGCCGGTGTAGATGAACAGCAGGTCGTTCGGGTCGAAATCCTGCAGCGGGGCGGCGGCACCGCTATTCGCCAGCGCATCGAACGCGGCCCCGGTCTCGACGACGAGCTTTAGCTTCGGCAGACGCGGGCGCAGCGCGGCGATGGTCTCGGCGAACTCGGGGTCGTGGACCAGCACCGCGGCGTCGCTATTGTCGAGGATGTAGAACAGCTCCTCGCCGGTGTAGCGGTAGTTGACGTTGACGTGGACCAGCCGCGCCTTGAACCCAGCAACGCTCGTCTCGCTATACGCCGGGCCGTTGCGCATCAGGTGGGCGAGCTTGTCGCCAGGGACGGCTCCGGCAGCGACAAAGGCGGAGGCGAGGGCATCGGTGCGCCGGTCGAAGTCGCCCCACGTCGTCACCGCGTCGCCGTGGATCAACGCGGCGTCGCCGGGCGGCACGACCCTGCCGACAGCGGTAAAGATCTTGCCGAAGCTCCAGCTCATCGTCGATCTCCCCCGCGCTTTTGCCGCAGCTTGACACACGACGGGCTGGCCCGCCAATCCCAATGCGGGCGGAGGGCGAAGACGATGCGCGCGATGGTCTGTCATCATCTGAGCCGCGACCGGTCGGGGCTGATCTTCGAGCGCGACTGGGCCGAAGCGCCGCCGCCGGGAGCGGGCGAGGTGACGGTGGCGATGGCGTGCGCCGCGCTCAACTATCCCGACGTGCTGATGCTGTCGGGCGGCTACCAGTTCGCGCCGCCGCTGCCGTTCGTGCCCGGAGTCGAGGGGTCTGGGACGATCATCGCTGTCGGCGAGGGGGTCGATCCATCGGCGATCGGACGTGCGGTCATTGTCGGCGCGCGCTTCGGTTGCCTCGCCGAACGGCTGACGCTGCCGCTTGCGGCGACCCGGGTTATTCCGCCGGGAATGAGCCACGCGGCGGCGGCGGCCTTCACCGTCGCCGCGCTGACCGCGTATGTCGGGCTGGTCCGGCGCGGGCGTCTGGCCCCTGGCGAGCGTGTCGCGGTCGCGGGAGCGGGAGGCGGGACCGGGCTCGCGGCGATCGGCGTCGCCAAGGCGCTCGGCGCGAGCGTCGTCGCGCTGGCCTCGGACCACGCCAAGCTGACGGCGGCGCGTGATGCGGGGGCGGACGAGTGTATCCTCGTCGAACGATCGGCTGAGGTGCCCGCGCTGCCACCGGTCGACGTCGTCTTCGACCCCGTCGGCGGGCGGCTGACCGTGCCGCTGCTCGCCTCGCTCCGGCGCGGCGGGCGTTATCTCATCATCGGCTTTGTCGGCGGGATCGCCGAGGTCGCGTTCGATCGGCTTGGAGAGATCGAGGTCATCGGCGTCCGCGCCGGCGAATACGCCCGGCGCGATCCGGCTGGGGGAGCGGCGAACCTCGTGGCGATCGATGCGCTCGCGGCGGCCGGTCTCGCGCCGCGCATCGGGCTGCGTGTTCAACTGGCCGAAGCCGCAGCGGCCTTCGCAGCGATGGCCGACGGGATGCTCGTCGGCAAGGCGGTGATCGACTGCGCGGCTTAGGCGCGGCCGAACGGGCGATTGAGGCGGACGATCGCGGCGTTAAGGCACGCGGCGAAGCTGACCCAGATGAAATACGGCACGATCAGCCAGCTCGCGAGGACCGAATACGGCCGCAGCCCGATCAGCAGCGCGACGAGCGACGCCCACAGGAACACGACCTCGACGATCGCCCAATCGGGCCGCCGCAGCTTGAAGAACAGCGGACTCCACAGGAAATGGCAGACCGCGTTGACCCCGAACAGGATCAGCACCGCCGTCCGCCCGGCGTCGTCGGCCGCGCCGCGCCACGCGAGGACACCCGCCCACGCCCAGAGCCCGAGGATGATCGTCCACGCCGGACCGAATGCCCAGTTGGGCGGGTTCCACGCGGGCTTGCGGAGGCTCGCATACCACGCGCCGACGGGGGTCAGCAGCGCGCCGCCAAATGCGAGGAATACCGCAGCACCGGCGGCGACATAGACTTCAGTGGACATGCGACTGATCTCGACTATGACGGTACGGTCGTCAACGCCCTAGGCCTAAACTTCTCACCGTCGCGCCCGATAATCTCTTCGAGCCGCGCTTCCCGGCGGCTCGGTATCGTGTTGCTTGACCGGAGTATGACCATGATTCTGCTTGCGCTGGCCCTATTGGCCGCGACCCCAACCACTTTGAGCGGCGTCCTCGCCGCCGCCAAGCCCGGCGACGTCATCAAGCTCGTGCCAGGAAACTACCCGCTCATCACGATCAAGGCACGCAGCTGGGCTCCGGCGATTACGATCGATGCGAGCGGATCGAACGTCGTCGGTGTCGCGATCGTTGGATCGACCGGCGTCAGCTGGGTCGGCGGCGACATGGCGGGCACCGTCGTCGCCGCGGGTGTCGCCGGCGGTTACGGTTTTACCGCCAACGCGAGCAGCGCCAACATCAGCGTCTTCGGGGTCCACTTCAGCGATTTCCGCACCGGCGTCGGCTACAACCTCGTCAACGGCGGCAAGATCGCCGGAAACTGGTTTACCCGGATGAGTGCCGACGGCATCGACGTCGCATTGGCGCGCAATATCGTCATCGACCGCAACGCCTGCACCGAGTTCAAACCGGGACCGGCAGCGCATCCCGACTGCATCCAATTGTGGTCGCGTCCCAATGTCGCGCCGGTCGCCGATATTACGATCACCAACAACAGCGCGGTCGGCGAGATGCAGGGGATCAGCCTGTTCAACCATGTTCGCGACGGCGTCGACGATGGCGGCTTCGACCGCGTCACGATCCGTGGCAATACCGTCCTCAACACGTTCGGCAACGGCCTCGCGGTCTATGATTGCCGGGGCTGCACCGTCCGCGACAACGACGTCAATTCGCTGCCGAACTACTGGCACCGCGCCCAGCTTATCGTCAAAGGCGGATCGGTGATGCAGTGCGGCAACCGGGTGCCGATGACCGGGCAGGGGACGCCGGCCTGCACGTCATCCTGAGGGGGGATTGTCGCCGCGGGCTGGAGGACGGGGTGGGATTCGAACCCACGGTGAGCTTCCACCCACGGCGGTTTTCAAGACCGCTGCCTTAAACCACTCGGCCACCCGTCCTCGCGCGCGAAACCGCTTCTGGCCATATCCTCCGGCGGTTGCAACCCGTCCGCCGCCGGGGCATTGGACGCCGGATGATTCGACCGGGCGATCTTACGCTGCTGGCGGCGGCGCTGATCGCGGTGCCGGGACAAGCACAAACGGCAGCAGCGCCGGTCGAAATGCAGGCTGCGGCGGCGCCCGCGACCGACCCCGAACTGTTGCGCCCGCTGACGCCGCTCGCCGATTTCACCGTCGAGCCTGTTGCTCCCCCGACGGCAAGCAACGGCAAGCCGGTCGTGATCCGGTACGATGTCAGCGTCGCCGGCATCGCTGCAACCGGGGTCGGGGACCAGTTCGACGCGCTGTCGACGCTGCGCGAGAACGGCCGCAAGAGCGAAAGCATGGCGCAGGTCGCGATCCGCACCGACGAAGACGTCAAGCTGCTCGAAAAGCTGCTCCGCGCCGACGGTTATTTCGACGCACAGGCCGATTCGGCGATTACCCCGGTGCCGGGCGACGCGACGCGGCTCAAGGTCGTGCTGACAGCGACCCCGGGCGAGCGCTACCGGTTGACGACGATCACGCTGACCGGTCCGGCGACCGTACCGCCGCTCCTCGCGCGGTCGGCGTTCAAGCTCCAACCCGGGGCGCCAATTGCCGCCGTCGACATCGAAAGCGCCGAAGCGAACGTCAAGTTGCGGCTGCCCGAGCAGGGCTACCCGTTCGTTACGCTCGGCCAGCGCGACATCGTCCTCGACGACGTCACCCACGGCGGTGACTATACGTTGCCGGTCGCGCCGGGCGTGCGATCGCGCTTTGCCGGCATTCGGCTCGAAGGCGACCCGGTCCTACCCCCTGCGCACGTCGCCGTTATTGCCCGCTTCAAGCCGGGCGAGCTGTATGACAACCGCAAGGTCGACGACCTCCGCCGCGCGCTAGTGGCGACAAGTCTGTATTCGTCGGTGTCGATCGAGCCGGTGCCGCCCGCCGATAGCGCAGTCGATAGCGATGGCACCGCGCCGGTCGACCTGCTCGTCAAGGGCGGGCGCGGGCCGCGGCGGACGCTGAGCGGCAGCGCGGGCTATGCCACCGGCGAGGGCGTCAAGCTCCAGGGATCGTATATCAACCGCAACCGCTTCCCGCCCGAAGGTGCGCTCGAATACGACGTCATCGCTGGTAACCAGCTGCAGTCGCTCGGCGCGAGCTTTCGCCGCTCGAACGCCGGGCAGCGTGACCGAAGCTTCCAGGCATCGCTGACCGCGGCCAACCAGGATTTCGCGGCGTATAACGCCAAGACCGTGACGCTCGCCGCGTCGCTCGCGCGGCTGAGCACGCCGATCTGGCAGAAGCGCTGGACGTGGTCGGCGGGGCTCGAACTTACCGCGTCGCGCGAGCATGACTTCGACCAGTCGCGCTCGACGTCGGATGCGCGGCTGTACGGTATCGTCGCGGTGCCATTGCAGCTCGGTTTCGACAGCAGTGACAATCTGCTCGACCCGACCCGCGGTTTCCGCGTCACCATCCGCAACAGCCCCGAGCTTAGCTATCAAAGCACGGTGTTCGGCTACGACCGCAGCCAGATCGAGGGCACCGCGTATCGCCGCGTCGGCAAGAACATCGTCCTCGCCGCGCGCCTCCGCACCGCCGAGATCGTCGGCGCGTCGACCGCCGAGATCGCGCCGACGCGGCGTATATATGCCGGCGGCGGCGGTTCGGTCCGCGGCTTCGGCTATCAGGAGCTTGGCCCCAAGGACGCGACGAATGCCCCGATCGGCGGGCGCAGCTCGGTCGAGTTCGGCACCGAGGTCCGCTACCGCTTCGGCAATTTCGGCGTCGTGCCGTTTCTCGATGGCGGGCAGGTGTACGATGCTTCGCTGCCCAAGTTGACGGGGCTCCGCTACGGCGCGGGCATCGGCGGGCGCTATTACACCAACTTCGGCCCGCTGCGTTTCGACGTCGCGACGCCGCTCGGACGCAAGCCCGGCGAATCGCCGGTGTCGGTCTACATCTCGATCGGGCAAGCGTTCTGATGGGGCGGATCGTCGCCCGCATCTTCCTCGGCCTGCTGGTGCTGATCGCGCTGCTCGTTGCGGCGGTCGTCGCGATCGACACCGGTCCGGGGCATGGTCTCGCGACGCGGCTGATCGCCGGGCTCAAGCCGGCGAACGGGCTGCGCTACACCGTCGGCGAGATCGACGGTTCGATCTATGGGCGCATGACGTTGCGCGGCGTCGTCGTCAGCGACCTCAAGGGCGTCGTCGCAACCATCCCGGCGGTGACGATCGACTGGCATCCGGGGTCGCTGGTCCACAAGAAGGTCGCCGCCGACCTGATCGACGCCGATCTCGTCACCGTCCTCCGCCGCCCCGAACTCATCCCGCAGCCTGGCCCGCTGCTTCCCGACATCGACATCGCGATCGGGCGCTTCACCGTCCGCCAGCTTGTCCTCGAGGCCCCAGTCACCGGCAAGCGCGAGGTCATCGCGCTGACCGGAGACACCGATATCGCCAGCGGCCGGGCGAAGGTGAATGCCGATGTCACCGCGGTGACCGGCGGCGACCGGCTGACGGTCAAGCTCGACGCGGTCCCTGACGCCGATCGCTTCATGGTCGACGCGCATCTCGTCGCCCCCGCTGGCGGAGTCATCGACGGGTTTGCCAAGCTCGGCAAGCCGATCACTGCCGATGTCGGCGGGAATGGAACGTGGACCGCGTGGCAGGGCAAGGCGAGCGCGAGCCTCGGCGGTGGCCCGCTGGTCGACCTCGCGCTGACCGCGAACGCCGGGAAGTTCACCGCGACCGGCACTGCTCGCCCTGGCCTTGTCGTACCGTCAGTCGCCAAGCTGACCGACCCGTCGGTGGCGATCACGGCGAGCGCGGTCGCGGCCAACCGCATCCTCGACACCGACGTCCATCTGTCGTCGCCCGCGATCGACCTGACCGCACGCGGCAAGCTCGACCTCGGGGCCGGGCGCTACGACGGGGTGAAGGTCGATGCGCGGCTGCTCAAGCCAAGCGCAGCAATGGCGAGCGTTACCGGCCGCGACGTCCGCGCCGCGCTCGCGCTCGACGGGCCGTTCGCGACGCCGACGATCGACTATACCGTCACCGCCGCCGCGCTCGGCTTCGGCGCGAACGGGGTCGAGAAGCTCAGCGCCAAGGGCGTCGCCACCGTCGATGCCAAGCAGATCCGCCTGCCGCTGCATTTGACGGCAAGCCGGGTCACCGGGGTCGACTCCGCGGTCGGCGGTCTGCTGCGCAATGTCCGCATCGACGGCGATATCTCGGTGACCGCGACGCAGGTCGCATCGGACAACCTGCGTCTGCGGTCGGACCAGATCGACGCGACCGTCGTCGCCGCGCTGACGCTCGCGACCGGTGACTACACCGCCGCGCTCAAGGGCCGGATCAACCGCTACGTCGTCGCCGGAGTCGGGATCGTCGACCTCGTCACCGACGCCCGACTCGTCCCGGCGGGGAAGGGGCAGGTCGCGCTCAAGGGCAATGTCCGCGCGACGACGGTGCGGATCGACAACCCGTCTGCGCGCGACTTCCTCGGCGGCAACGCGGTGGCGACGGCGGTGATCGAACGAGCGCCCAACGGCCTGATCAGCGTCGGTTCGTTGCGTGTGACCGCGCCGAAGTTCCGCATTACGGACGGGCGCGGCACCTATCGCAGCGACGGACGGATCGCTTTCACTGCCGCCGGATCGCAGGCGCAATACGGCCCGTTCAGCCTCGACGCGAGCGGCACCGTCGCCAAGCCGCAGGTCACGCTTCGCGCCAAACGGCCCAATGTCGGGGTCCAGCTCAGCGACGTCGTCGCGACGCTCAAGCCGGCACCCGGCGGCTATGCGATCACCGCGAGCGGCGGCAGCCCTTACGGGCCGTTCGCGGTCGATGCCGGATTGCGCGTCGGCAAGGGGCCGCTGGTGGCGAATATCCGCCGAGCCTCGCTTGCCGGGCTGATCGTGACGGGCGAGGTCGCCGCGACACCCGCCGGACCGTACACCGGGGCGCTTAACCTGACCGGGCCGGGGCTGACAGGATCGATCCGGCTTGCGGCGGCGGGCAAGATCCAGCGCGCCGACGTTACCCTCCATGCCGCGAATGCGCGGATTCCCCTCCCTGAGCCGCTGTTGATCGCGGCGGGAGATGCGACCGCGACCGCGATGCTTTATCCCAATGCGCCGCAGGTCAACGGGTCGGGCAGCTTCACCGGCATCCGCCAAGGATCGCTGGCGATCGCGCATGCCAAGGCGAGCGGCGATTATCGCGGCGGCAGCGGGCACATCGACCTCGCCGCCGACGGCACCAGCGGTGTGCCGTTCACCATCGCCGCCAACGCCGCGCTGACGCCGTCGGCGATCAAGGTCGACGGCCACGGCACGATCAGCGGCGTGGCGGTCCGCCTCGCCGCGCCCGCCGCAATCGCCCGCACCCGCGACGGCTACCGGCTGCTCCCGGCGACGATCGTCCTGCCGAATGGACGGATCATTGTTGCGGGCAGCAGCGGCGCGACGACCGCGCTCGATGCCCGGCTCGACGCGGTCGACCTGGGGCTATCGGAGGCGTTCAAGCCCGGTCTCGGCCTCGGCGGCAAGGCGTCGGGCACGATTACCGCGACGCTGCCCGCGGGTGGTGGCGTGCCGACCGCGAACGTCAATTTGACGATCGCCGGGTTCAACCGTGCCGGGATCGCCAGTCTGTCGACCCCGGTCGATATCGCCGTGCTCGGTGCACTCTCGGCGAGCGGGGGCGAAGCGCATGCGGTGCTGCGTCGTGCGGGCCTTGTGCTCGGGCGCGCAGAAGCAAGATTGGCGTCGATACCAGCGACCGGCGCGGGCTGGTCCGACCGACTGATGGCGGCTCCGCTCACCGGCGGCGTCCGCTATAACGGCCCGGCCGAACTTCTCTGGGCGCTCGGTGGCATCTCCGGCCAGCAGTTGAGTGGCCCGCTGGCGATCGGCGCCGACTTCTCAGGCCACATCGGTGCGCCGCAGGTTCGCGGGCTGCTCCGCGGCAAGGGATTACGCTATGAAAACAGCGCATACGGCACCGTCGTCGACCAGATCGACCTCGACAGCCGGTTTAACGACACCCGCCTCGACATCGTCAGTCTGACCGGGCGTGCCGGGGACGGCGGCACCGTCAGCGCATCGGGCTATGCCGACCTCGCCGCCGACAAGGGCTTCCCGATCGACATTCGCGTCAAGCTGGCGAAGGCGCGCCTCGCCCGCAGCAAGGCGATCGAGGCGACGGTCTCGGGCACGCTCGCGGTGACCAACGACAAGGCCAAGGGCGCTTTAATTGCAGGCGATCTCGTCCTCGACCGAACCCGCTACAACATCCTCCGCCCCGCCGCCGCCGAGGTGGTCGAGCTCGACGGCGTCCGCCGCAAGAATGCCGCGCCGGTCGTGGTCAACCCTGCCGCCGGGCCGCCGAACGTGTTCAAGCTCGCGATCAAGGTCAACGCGCCGAACCAGATCTTCGTCCAGGGCATGGGTCTCGAGGCCGAATGGCGCGCCGCGCTCACCGTCGGCGGCACCGCCGACACCCCGGTGATCGTCGGCTCGGTCAACCTCGAACGCGGCACCTATGCCTTCGGCGGTCGGCGATTCGACCTGTCGCGCGGCATCATCCGCTTCGCCGGCGAGGTTCCGCCGAACCCGACGCTCGACATCGAGGCGACGACGACGGTCGACGGGCTGACCGCGACGATCGACATCACCGGCCGCGCTTATGCGCCCGAGATCGCCTTCTCCTCGACCCCCGCGCTCGCGCAGGACGAGGTGCTGTCGCGGCTGTTGTTCGGCAGCTCGATCGCCGCGCTCACCCCGACGCAGGCGCTCCAGCTCGCGTCGTCATTGAACACGCTGCGCGGCAGTTCGGGCGGCGGCTTCAACCCGCTCGGCACCTTGCGGAAGGCGACCGGGATCGACCGGCTGCGGCTGCTCGGGGCCGATAATACGACGGGCGCGGGTCCGTCGGTCGCGGCGGGCAAGTATATCAGCAACCGGATTTACGTCGAAGTGACGACCGACGCGAAGGGCTATAGCACGACGCAGCTGGAGATCGGGCTGACGCGGACGCTGCGGCTGTTGTCGGCAGTCAGCTCGTTCGGAACGTCGAATGTTGGATTGAAATACTCGCGCGATTACTGACCGAGGCTCTGTCCTACACAGCCCCGCCTATGTCATGGCCTCGCCGTCGCGCGGAACTATAGGAAATCTTGTCAGCGTAACGCGTACGAAACGAGATGCGTTTGGTGTTACCTATGTAAACTCAGCCATCAAAAGCGCGTTGGCCGCGGGCAGGGGGTGTGGCATCAGACGCGGGTGAAGCGCCTCATCCCACTCGCAATCTGCTGTCTCCTCCTCGGCAGGCAGGCCTCGGCGCAGGTCGTCGCGCAGCCGGTTCCCGACGAGGCGGTGTCAGATCGTGACGGAGATTTTGCTGCGTGGGTCGCTGGTTTTCGCGCCGCCGAGATCGCCAAGGGTGTATCCCCGGCCGCGCTCGATAGCGTAATTGGCGGCCTCCACTACTCGCCCCGCGTCGTCGAGCTCGATCGCGCCCAGCCCGACGACAGCGGCCGGATCGCCCTATTTTCCGACTATGTCGACAAGCGCGTCGAGCCGGTCCGCATCGGTCGGGGCCGGTCGGTCGCCGAGGCGATGGCGGCCGATCTCGCGGCCAACGAAGCGACCACCGGCGTCCCAGCGGCGATCGTCCTCGGCATCTGGGGAATGGAGTCGAGCTACGGCGCGGTCACCGGCAACTTCGACGTTCCGCGCTCGCTGGCGACCTTGGCCTTCGACGGACGGCGCCGCGCGCTGTTCACCAAGGAGCTCGAAGCGACGGTTAGCATCGTCGAGCGAGGGCTGATCGGGCGCGACCGGCTGACCGGGTCATGGGCGGGCGCGATGGGCCAACCGCAGTTCCTGCCGTCATCTTACCTCAAATACGCCCGTGACGCCGACCATGACGGCCGCGTCGACATCTGGGACTCGCGCCCCGACGTCGCGCTGTCGATCGCGACCTACCTCGGCACCAGCGGCTGGAAGCGCGGGCAGGGGTGGGGGTTGCCGATCATCGTCCCCGCCGGGTTCGACCGCGCCAAAGTCCGCAACCTCGTCGCCCCGACATCGTGCACCCGCGTCTATGAAAAGCACAGCCGCTGGATCCCGGTGTCGGAATGGAAGGCACTCGGTTTCGTCAGCGCGACCGGCTGGGGCGCTGCCGGCACGTCGGCCGACGACACCCTGGCGACGCTGGTCGAGCCAGACGGTCCCGGGGGCCGCGCTTTCCTGACCTTCGGCAATTTCCGCGTCCTGCTCGCCTACAATTGCTCCAACTTCTACGCCCTGTCGGTCGGACTCCTCGGCGATGCGCTGCGCTAGGGCGGCCCTGCTTGCGGTCGCGGTCGCTGGCTGCGCGACGCATCGGCCCGAGGTCGCGCATCGCCCGGTTGCGGCTCGCCCCGCCACCGCGCGCGCTGCACCCTCGACCCCCGATGGCCGCGTCAAGATCGGCCAGCCGTACATGGTGCTCGGCCACTGGTACACGCCATCGGACGACCGCAGCTACGACGTCACCGGCATCGCCTCATGGTACGGCCCCGGCTTTCATGCGCTATCGACCGCAAGCGGCGAGCGCTACGACCAGGATGCGATCTCGGCGGCGCACAAGACGCTGCCGCTGCCGTGCTACGTCGAGGTATCGAACCTCGACAACGGCCGCACCCTCGTCGTCCGGGTCAACGACCGCGGGCCCTTCGTCGACGGCCGGATTATCGACCTGTCGCGGCGCAGCGCCCAGCTCCTCGGGGTCGATCGCCCCGGCACCGCGCACGTCCGCGTCCGCCGGGTCTTCCCCGACCAGAGCGTCATCGCCTCGCTAGCACCCCCGCCCGCGCCACCACCACCGCCGGTCACCGCCGAGCCGCCGCCGGTGCCGGTCGTCCTCCCCGCCGCAACGCCGGGAACGGTCTTCATCCAGGTCGCCGCCGTCTCCGACCAGGGCCGCGCCGAATGGCTGATCGGCTATCTCCAGCAATACGCGCCGACCATCATCGCCCGCTCGCCGTCGGGGCTGTGGCGCGTCCGCCTCGGCCCGTTCGCGACGCGCGATGCCGCCACGCCGATACTGGCGCAGGTGCAGGCGGCGGGCTACACCGACGCCCGCACCATCGTCGCCGTCCCCGGCGCCTGATCGCCACCGGAGTATTTCGCCCTTATGCGTCCCCTGATCCTCGTCCTGCTGATGTCGGCGACCGCCAGCACCGCCGCCGTCCCGGTGATGCCCGCTTTCGACACCCCTGCGCCGTATGCGTACATGAAGGACCTGTCGAATGGCATGGTCCTGCTCGACAAGGGCGCCGACACGCCGATGCCGCCGGCGTCGATGGGCAAGATGATGACCGTCTATGTCGCGTTCGACATGATCACCCGCGGCGAGGCAAAGCTCGACCAGAAGGTCACCGTCCGCCCCGAGACGTGGACCAAGTGGCACTCGCAGGGGTCGACGATGTTCCTGTCGGTCAACGAGCAGGTCAGCGTCGAGAACCTTCTCCACGGCATCATCACGCTATCGGGCAACGACGCCTGCGTGACGCTCGGCGAGGGGCTCGGCGGAACCGAGGACCAGTATGTCGCGCTGATGAACCGAGCCGCAGCGAAGATGGGGCTCAAGGGCTCGCACTTCGCCAACACCAACGGCTGGCCCGACCCGAACGAGATGGTCACGCCGCGCGACCTCGCGATCATCGCCGAGCGGACGATCAAGGACTTCCCGGCGCTCTACAAGAAGTTCTACGGCACCCCGTCGTTCACCTGGGGCAAGACGCTCGGCAAGGGCGACGACATCACCCAGGCCAACCGCAACCCGCTGCTCGGGCGCGTCGCCGGAGCCGATGGCTTGAAGACCGGGCACACCGAGGAAGCCGGCTATGGCTTCACCGGATCAGCCGAGCAGGACGGACGGCGGCTGGTCCTCGTCCTCGCCGGGCTCAAGTCGTTCAACGAGCGCATCTCCCAGTCGGTCGCGTTCATGGAATGGGGTTTCCGCGCATGGACCCAGCTGCCGCTGGTCGAGGCGGGGCAGGAAGTCGGGCGCGCCGAGGTGTGGATGGGCGCGGCGAACGACGTCGGCCTGACCGGGGCGACCGACCTCAAGATCACAGTCCCGCGCGGCTACGGTGCCGAGCGCAAGGTGACGCTTGTCTATGACGGCC
The DNA here is from genome assembly GCF_019431245.1 of Polymorphobacter sp. PAMC 29334. Taxonomy (NCBI): domain Bacteria; kingdom Pseudomonadati; phylum Pseudomonadota; class Alphaproteobacteria; order Sphingomonadales; family Sphingosinicellaceae; genus Polymorphobacter; species Polymorphobacter sp. PAMC 29334. The sequence goes on from NZ_CP080243.1 coordinate 2,519,585, forward strand.
CGATCAAGGCACCGATCGCCAAGGGCCAGAAGATTGCCGAGCTCGTCGTCACCACGCCCGGCCTGCCGACCGCGCGCCTGCCGCTCGTCGCGACCGAAGCCGTTGCCGTCGCCGGTCCGTTCGGGCGCGTCGGCAGCGCGTTCCGCCACCTCGTCATGGGGAAATGACGGGCAGATTCATCACGCTCGAAGGCGGGGAGGGGGCGGGCAAGTCGACCCAGGCGGCGCTCCTCGTCACCGCGCTTCGTGCCGAGGGGCTGGAGGTCGTGGCGACGCGCGAGCCCGGCGGGACCCCGGGAGCGGAGGCGATCCGCGCGCTGATCGTCGAGGGCGACCCCGACCGCTGGAGCGCGCTGACCGAACTGCTGTTGGTCAATGCCGCCCGCGCCGACCATGTCGCCCGCCTCATCCGGCCGGCGCTGGACCGTGGGGCATGGGTCGTGTGCGACCGCTATGTCGATTCGACGCTGGCGTATCAGGGGGCGGGGAAGGGTGTCCTGCGTGAAGCGCTGATAGACCAGCACCGGCTGGCGACGGGCAACCTGTGGCCCGACCTGACGCTGGTGCTCGACCTGCCGGTCGACCTCGGCGAGACGCGCGCCATCGGGCGCGGCCGCCTCGACCGCTTCGAACTCACCGGAGGCGGGTTCCACGACCGCGTCGCCAAGGCCTTCCGCGCCTCGGTTGTCGATGACCCCGCGCGTGTCCGGCTGATCGACGCGACCCGCGACCCTGCATCCGTTGCCACCGCGATCTGGGCCGAAGTCGAGCCGCTGCTCGCGTGATCGCCGGACACACCGAGCAGGGGCAGGCGCTCCGCGATGCCTTCGCCGCTGGGCGGATGCACCATGCGTGGCTGCTCGCCGGACCGCGCGGAGTGGGCAAGGCGAGCTTCGCCCGCGCCGCCGCCGCATGGGTGTTGGCGCGCGCCGCGAGCGGCGGGACTGCCGACGACAGCTTCGAACTCGACTACGACCACCCCACCGCACGGCTGCTCGCGGCGGGGAGCCACCTCGACTACCGCCTTGTCGAGATCCTCGAGAACCCCAAGACCGGCAAGATGCGCCCCGGCATTTCGGTCGACCAGTTCGTCAAGTCGGACTCGACGATCGGCGAACCGCTCGCGTCGATCTTCCGGACCAAGCCCGCGCTGTCGGACTGGCGGGTGATCGTCGTCGATGCCGCCGACGACCTCAACCGCAACGCCGCCAACGCCTTCCTCAAAAACCTCGAGGAGCCGCCGCCGAATACCTTGTTTCTCGCGATCAGCCATTCACCGAGCCGCCTGTTGCCGACGATCCGCTCGCGCTGCCGGGTGCTGCGCTTCCAGCCGCTCGCCGATCCCGAGGTCGAGGCGGTGATCGGCCGGCTGTTGCCCGACCTGCCCGAAGGCGAACGCGCCGCGCTTGTCGCTGCTGCCGAAGGGAGTCCGGGACGGGCGATGCAACTCGCCAGCGCGAACATCGCCGGGCTGGTCGCCGATCTCGACGCGCTCGCCTCGGCCCCGGCGGCGATGGCGGCGGGGAAGGCGCTGGCGGTCGCGCGCAGCCTGAGCACCAAGGCCGCGACCCCGCGCTACGAAGCCTTCCTCGGGCTGGTTCCCGCGTACATCGCCAGCGCGTCGCGGGATAGGACCGGTGCGCGGCTTGCACGGGCACTGGCGCTGTGGGAGAAAGCGAACACGCTCGCGGCGTCGGCGCTCGGGCTCAGCCTCGATCCGCAGAGCGTCGCCTTCGAACTCGCCGAACTCGTCGCCGGACTTGCCACGCCGTCGCGCAATCCGTTGGATGCTCATGAAATCGCCTGACAAATATTACATCACGACGGCGATCGCCTATCCCAACGGCAAGCCGCATATCGGCCACGCTTATGAGGCGATCGCGACCGACGCGATCGCGCGCTTTCACCGGCTGGCGGGGCGCGACGTCACATTCCTCACCGGCACCGACGAGCACGGCCTCAAGATCGCGCAGGCCGCTCGCGCCGCCGGGATCGCGCCGAAGGCGTATGTCGACGACATGGTCCAGGCATTCCAGACGATGTCGACGGTGTTCGGCATCAGCCACGACCGCTTCATTCGTACCACCGACACCGACCATGCCGCCGCCAGCCAGGCCTTGTGGCGGGCGATGCGCGACGCCGGTGACCTCTACCTCGACCGCTACGAAGGCTGGTACTCGGTCCGCGACGAGGCGTATTACGACGAGAGCGAACTGATCGACGCGACCGGCGCCGACGGCAGCCCGACGCGCCTGTCGCCGCAGGGCACCGCGGTCGAATGGACGATCGAGGAGAGCTGGTTCTTCAGGCTGTCGGCGTATCGGCACAAGCTGCTCGACTGGTACGATGCCCACGCTGAATTCATTCAACCGCCGAGCCGGTTCAACGAGATGCGCAGTTTTGTTGCCGGCGGACTGCGCGACCTGTCGATCTCGCGAACGAGCTTCGACTGGGGCGTGCCGGTGCCCGATGCGCCCGGCCACGTCATGTACGTCTGGGTCGATGCGCTGACTAATTACCTGACCGGGGCAGGGTATCCCGCTGCCGGATACGACGCGACATGGCCCGCCGACCTTCACGTCATCGGCAAGGATGTCGTCCGCTTCCACGCGGTCTATTGGCCAGCGTTCCTGATGTCGGCGGGCCTCGCACTACCGACAACGGTGTTCGGCCACGGCTTCATCCTCGACCGCGGCGAGAAGATGTCGAAGTCGCTCGGCAATGTTGTCGATCCGCTCGCGCTCGCCGAGACGCTTGGGGTCGACCGGCTGCGCTGGTTCCTGCTCCGTGACGTCGCGTTCGGCGACGACGGCAGCTACAGCCACATTGCGATCGTCGAGCGTACCAACGCCGACCTCGCCAACGGCATCGGTAATCTCGCCCAGCGATCGCTGTCGATGATCGCCAAGAACTGCGACGGCCGCTTGCCCGATCAAGGTGTTGGCGGAGCCGCCGAAGATGCGCTCGCAGCAACGTTCGAGGAATATGCCGCTGTCTTCATGGCCGAGATGCACGCGCTCAAGCTCCATCGTGCGCTCGAGGCGATCATGACGATGGTGACGGCAGCCAACGTCTATTTCGCCGATGCCGCGCCTTGGGCGCTCAAGACGAGCGACCCCGCTCGTATGGCGGCGGTGCTTGCGGCTGTCGCCGATGCGACGCGGCGGATCGCTATCCTTGTCCAGCCGATCATACCAGATGCCGCTGCCCGCCTGCTCGACCAGCTCGGAGTCGCTGCCGAAGCGCGCCGCTTCGCCGACCTCGACGTTCGCGTACCGGCCGGAACACCGCTGCCAACCCCTACCGGCGTCTTTCCGCGCTGGGTGGAGCCGGCCTGATGTTCGTCGATTCGCACTGCCACCTCAATTACAAAGGGTTGCGCGAGGATCAGGACGGGGTGATCGAACGCGCGCGCGCCGCCGGGGTCGGGACGATGCTCGGCATCTCGACGCGGGCAGGGGAGTGGGACGAGGTCGTCGCACTCGCCGACGCGCATCCCGACATCTGGGCGACGATCGGTATCCACCCGCACGAGGCCGACGCGCACCCCGAAGTCGACGCCACCAGGCTGATCGACGCCGCGACACATCCCAAGGTCATCGGCATCGGCGAGACCGGGCTCGACTATTTCTACGACCACAGCGACCGCGACCAGCAGCGGACGAGTTTTCGGTCGCACATCGGCGCATCGCGGGCGACCGGTTTGCCGCTGATCGTCCATACCCGTGACGCCGAGGATGACACCGCCGCGATCCTCGCCGAGGAAATGGCGGCGGGGTTTTTTCCTGGCGTCATCCATTGCTTCACCGCCAGTGCAGCCTTTGCCGAACAGGCACTTGCGCTCGGTTTCTACATCTCACTGTCAGGGATCCTGACCTTCAAAAATGCTCGCGACTTGCAGGCGGTTGCTGCCACGTTGCCCGGAGATCGTATCCTCATCGAGACCGACTCGCCATTTCTCGCCCCGGTGCCAATGCGCGGCAAGGTCTGCGAACCGGCGTATGTCGCCCACACTGCGACTGTCCTCGCGGGGCTCCGCGGCATCGATGTCACCAAACTCGCCACGCAAACCAGCGACAATTTCTTCCGCCTGTTCGCGAAGGCAACGCGCCCGGCATGAAGGTCACGATCCTCGGTTCCGGGACATCGAGCGGCGTTCCGCGCATCGGCAACGACTGGGGCGACTGCGATCCGGCCGAGCCGAAAAACCGGCGGCGACGCGTGTCGCTGCTCGTCGAGCACGATGGCGCGACCATCGTCATCGATACCGGACCCGACTTTCGCGAGCAGATGCTGTCGGCGAACGTGCAGCGGATCGATGCGGTCCTTTACACCCACGACCACGCCGACCACACCCACGGCATCGACGACCTGCGGCAGTTCTTTCATCTGATGAAAGAACCAGTCGCGTGTTATGCCAGCCCGGTGACATGGGACGTCTTGATCCCACGCTTCAGCTACGTTTTTGCCGGGACGGCGTTTTATCCGGCGAGCGCGACCGCCAGTCCCATGCCGCCGATACTCACCGTTGGCGGCATAAATATCCGGTCGTTCAATCAAAACCACGGGAATATCGACAGCCTCGGATTTCGCATCGAGACTGCCGGCAAGGCGATCGCGTACTCGACCGATGTTAAAGTGCTGCCGCCGGAATCTGAAGCGTTCGTCCAAGGCCTTGATCTATGGGTCGTCGACGCGCTCCGCCAGAAGCCGCATCCCACACACAGCCACCTCGACCAGACGCTTGGCTGGATCGCCAAGGCCAAACCACGGCACACGATCCTGACGCACATGGATAATTCGATGGACTATGCGGCCTTGGCTCGATCGCTACCGGATGGAATTGAGCCGGGTTTTGACGGACAGACGATCACCATCTGATACACGCGATTTAACATAATACATATTATCGGATACTTTTGTTCGTGGAGTTGCCGATGTTCGGGCCGGTCGCATCGGCCGGCCCTCCTCGCCTAGCGCGACCGACCGCGTGCCGCCACCGGCCACAACGCCCGCAGCGTATCGCCCTGCACGACGTGATAAGTGTCGTACAGATTGACCGTCGGGTCGCAGTGCGGTGCGGCGAACGTGACGATCTCGGCAAGCCCCGGCACCTTGCCTTCGGGGACGATCAGCGCGCCGTGCTCGTCGCCCATGAAGAAATACTTCGATCCATCGGGCGCTCCGGCGATGACCAGCGGCGGGTCGGCGTCGGTCGAGAATGCCTTGAAGCCGCCGTCGACGGTCGCCATGCCGGTCGCATTGTTGCTGACGACCCGAGTATCGATCATCAGAGCGGTCTCGAACGGCGAGCCGCCCTCGTCTCCGGTCAGGTCGCACGCAAGATACTGACTATCCATAAAGACGTACGATCCGACCTGAAGTTCGGTGAACAGGTCGAGCGTCGCGTCGATGCGGTGGGTTCCGGTGCCGCCGCCGGTGACGATGTTTGGGGAGCCGCCTGCCCCCGTCAGTGCCGCAATCACCTCGCGGACGAAATTCGCGCGATCGGTCATCGATGTCGCGCGGTCGGCATAGCCCTCGATGTGCTGTTGCATCCCGCAATAGCATTGGACCCCGGCATAGCTCAGCCCCGGCTCGTCGCGGATGGCCTCAAGCAGCTCGACGGCCGCAGCGGGTGAGCCGACGCCGGTGCGGCGGATGCCCGGGTCAATGTCGATGATCACGCTCAGCGGTTTGCCGCCCGTTGCCGCACGACCGAGGGCGTGGACGTTGTCGACATTGTCGACGACGCACATCAGCCCATCGACGCGTGCATTGAGTGCAACGAGCCGCGCGATCGCCGGCGGCGACACCACCGGCGATGTGATGTGGAGACCGTGAATTCCGCCATCGGCGAGCACTTCGGCTTCACCGAGCTTGGCGCAGCACGCGCCGATCGCCCCTGCTGCAACCTGGCGGCGGGCGATTTCGGGACTTTTGTGGGTCTTGGCGTGGGGGCGAAGCTGGAGGCCGTTGGCGGCGGCAAATTCGGCCATCCGCGCGATATTTCGGTCGAGCGCATCGAGGTCGACGACGAGCACCGGCGTGTTGAAATCGCGTCGCGAACCCTGGCGGTCGATCAAATGGCCGTGCAGCTCTTCGTCGGTCATGCGGTGGCTCCCTCGGAGATGCCGAACAGCGCGGATAGGTGATCGTTGGCGAACTTCGCTTGCGGATCGGCTTCGGCGCGGACGCGGAGATAGTCGGGCGTCCGCGGGTACAGGCGGTGGACGTCGGCGGTGATCAGCGTGTGCCGCTTCGCCCAATGCGGCCGCCCGCCGCCGCGTTGGAGGATCGTCTCCATCTCGGCGAACGCCGCGGTCCACGGCATCTTGGCGTATTGGTGGAACGAGATCGACGCGCACGGACCGTTGTTGAACGGGCTCATCCAGATATCGTCGGCGGCGGTCAGGCGGAATTCGAAGGGAAACGCGATCGGCATGCGCTGGCGCCGGATATGCGCGATCGCCTCCTTGAGCACGCCGATGCCGTTCGCGCGCGGCAGTTCGTATTCCATCTCCTCGAAGCGGATCGTGCGTTCGGAGGGGAATATCTTATACGCCGGGCCGACGCGCCGCGTGGATTTGGCCGACGCGCGCATCATCAGCCGCTGGAGCGTCGGGATCATGCGGTTCGCGGCAGCGCCCAGGTCGCAGACCAGCCGGAAGATCGTCTCGTCGATGTCCTTGCCGTCCTGGTAGTCGCCCTCAGGCTCGACCGGGTGGAGCGTCTTGAAGATGACGTGGTCGGAATAGGGAAAGACGAAGAACTCCATGTGCCGGGTAGCCGCGCCGAGTTCATCGATGCGCTCGGCGATCTCGGCCAGCGGCCGCCGTTCGACGCGCTCCTCAAGGTGGTACGCCGGGACGACATGTATGCGGATCGCCACCGCGACGCCGAACAGGCCGAGCGAGAGGCGCTGCGCCTCGTATAATTCGGAGTGCTGGTCCGGGCCGCATTCGACGATCTCGCCGTTGGCCTGCATGAGACGAAAACCGCACGCCTGCGTCGCGATGCTGCCGAGATCGGCACCCGTCCCGTGAGTGCCGGTGGCGGTCGCACCGGCAAGCGACTGCGGGTTGATGTCGCCCTGATTGATCAGCGACAGGCCTTCCGCCCACAGCGCCGCGGTAAGCCGGTCGAGCCCCCACCCCGCCGGCGCCCAGACCGTGCGGCGGTCGGGCGCGACCTCGATACTGCCGTCGTAGCCAGCGAGGCTGATCAGTGTGCCCTCGGTCGCGCACAATGGCATGAACGAGTGTCCTGCACCGACGACACGGACCTTGCTCGCCTGGACGACGAGACTCGCGAGTTCGTCTGCCGATTTGGGACGGGCAACGCGCGCCGGCTCGGCAACGACACTTCCCGACCAGTTTTGCCACTGGCTCACTGCCAACTCCTCGTATCCGCGATTACGATAGCTGTAACTACCGTTCTTGCAAGCTGCCGCTTAGTCAAAGGTATCGAAATAAATCGCGAAGAGGCGGCAGACTTCGACATTGAGCAACTCGGCATCGCGGTCCGGTTCCTCGACAACCATCTCGCCCGCAGCATAGCTCAATTCGATCATCATCCGCATCGCGACGCGCAGCCGTGCCTCAGGGGTGTTCGGGTAGCGCGCACGAACCGCGTCGAGGAAGCGGTCGGCGATCATGTCGCGCGACGCAAAGCGCAGACGCTGGAGCATCGGCACCGCGCGCAACGCCCGCCCAATCGCCGCGCCGCCGGGGAAGCGGCGGGTGATCGCGACGACCTCGCGCTGGAGCTCGACGCTCTTGCCCAGTCGCTCGTCGCTCGTGCCGTCGAGACCGCCGCGATCGAGCCAGTCGAGCACCGCGCGATCCTGCTCGTCCATCAGCCGATCGCCGAGGACCTTGAGGATAGCGTATTTGTTCGGGAAGTAGCGGTAGAGCGCCGGCGGCGTCAGCCCGGCGCGTCCGCAGATCGAGTTGGTCGTCAACTGCTCGAAACCGACCTCGCGCAGCATCTCGCCAGCAGTGGCAAGAACAACCTCATAAGTATCGAGCGACCGCGCCTGTGTCGGCTGAAGCTTGGTCGCTAGAGGGATCTCCGCAGGCTTTTGTACCGCGATCGCGGCCGTGTTTGATGGCATCGCCAACTCCAGTGTTTGGCGACTTCTAGCCGATCGCGTCGACGCGCGGGCGGGTCAAATGCAGTGCTGCGACGATAACTGCGCAGATCACAGCGATACCCGCCGCAAGATAGAGGCTGCCGCGCACATCGCTATCGGTGACGACGAGCGAGGCAAGGAACGGCCCTGCCCCGCACCCGAGCAACGATGCACCAGGCCCGAGGATCGCGGCGCGGCGCGTCGGGTCGGCCTCGATCGCCATCGGCGTGAGATAAGGGGCGGAGAAAATCCATAGAAAGCCAAACGCCGCCGACGCGGCGAGGAACACGACGGTCGACGGTAGTGTCGCAAAGACGCCAAGCAACACGATCATGCCGATCAGCGACCCGACCAGCGCCCACAGCCACGCGATCCGCCCCGCCGCGATCGTCGCCAGCGTTCCGCCCGCGACCTGCGCGCCGAGCGACAGCGAAATCGCCAACCCGGCCGTGCCCGCAGCGTGCCCCGACTGACGCGATAGCGGCTCGACATAAATCCACGCCGCCAGGATGAACGCCTGGAAGCAGAAAGTCGCCGCGAGGGCGACCCAGCCGCGCGCTCCGGGCAGTCCGCGCGGATTGTCGGTCGCTGGCAGCGGGGCGTAGGACGGCGGCACGGCTACCCCGACAATCGCCGACACCAGACCGACCGCGGCCAGCGCGAGAAAGCCGCCGTTGACGCCGAACGGACCGATAACGAATGCGGTGATCGCCGCGACCATGACGAGCTGCGCAAGCGTCTGGACTGTCAGATAGAGTCCGGCACCGCGTTCAGGGCGCGGCGAGCGCACGATTAGCCCGGTTACCAGCCAGATCATGATGCCGCTCGGCAGCCCGGCGAGACCGCGCACGAGCGTCAGCATATCGCCGGAAACTCTGGTCGTGGCGACGTTGAGCGCTGCAAGCAGCAGGCCGCAGACGACCGCGATGACCCGCAGGTGACGGGAGCCGAACACGGCCCCTGCAAGGCCAGCGCCGATACCCATCGCCAGCAGCTCGACCGTCCCCGCCTCGCCAAGCTGCGTCGCGCTGAGCCGGTGCGTCGCCTCGAGTCCGCCGAGCAGCAGCGGTCCGACGCCGGCGAACAGCACGCCGACGATGCCGACGACATACGCCGCAACCTGCTGACCGACCGGCGGCGGCGAGCCGATCCAGGCTCCCGCGGCGGTCAATATTTGAAGCGGAGATACAGGCCGTAGGACCGCGGCTGGCCGACGCTGAAGATATCGAAACCGAGGCTGGGGACCGGCGTGATGTCGACGATATTGGTCGTATTGAAGATATTGCGCCCGAACACGCCGAGCTCGTAGCGGCTCTCGCCCAGTCGCCAGCCGACCTGGCCGTTGACGAAAATACGCCGCGGGTCGCTCAGCCGCTCGGTGTTGGCGGTGTCGAAGAAGACCTTCGAGCGGTAGGTAAAATCAAGCTGCCCGACGAAGCTGCCGACCGGCAGGTCGTGTTCATAGTGTGCGGTGCCGCTGATGCTCGCCTTGGGTGCCGACGGCAAGGTATTGCCCGAGTAGCTTGTCCCCGCCGAGACGAAGTTGACGTATTCGGCGTGGAGTAGCGAGACGCCGAGCGACAGGTCGAGCCCGGTGAACGGAGTCGCCTCGAATTCGGCCTCGCCGCCGTAGATCCGCGCCGCCGACGCATTGGTGAACAGCTGGACCGTCAACAGCCCGCGCTGGACCGTTGTATAGACCTGCAGGTCCTTGTAATCGTAATAGAATGCCGAGAAGTTCGCACGCAGCCGATTGTCGAAGAACTGGGTCTTGGCCCCGATTTCATACGCGTTGACCTTCTCGTCGCGATACGGCCCGATGTCGGCGGGATCGGTCGTCTGGCCGCTGAAGAAACCACCGCTCTTTGATCCGCGATTATAGCTGGCATACAAATTGATGTCGTCGGTCGCCTTATACTGGATGCCGACCCGGCCCGACAGCGACTTGAATGTCCTGCTCTCGTCGAAGGTGAAGATCGGGATCGTGCCGTTCTCCGCCTCGCTGACATAATGGAACGACTTGTGGTCGCTGGCGAAGCGCAGTCCGCCGGTCAGCGTCAGCCGCGACGTCACGTCGTAATCGACCTGACCGAACACCGCATAGCTTGTTGTCTTCTGGTGCAGCGGCCAGCCGAACAGACCGATGCTGTTCGCCACGTCGGCCCCGCCTGGGTTCTCCGGCGTCGGATCGCGCAGCGCCCGGAGGATGTCGTATTGCGAGCGGTTGTCGAGGTCGTCGTACGAGAAATAGCCGCCGAGAACGTAGCGCAGCGGGGTCTTGCCGTTCGACTGGAGCCGGACCTCCTGGCTCGTCGTGTTCTGCCGCGCGATGTAGCTCGCGGTGAAGATCGGCAGAGGATTGGCGTCGGTCTCCTCCTGGTCGTTCCGTGCCGCATGCTGATAGCCGGTCACCGACACCAGCGACACGGGCCCGAAGTCGTACGTCAGCGTGTTCGTCGCCGCGAACAGCCGGACGACATCCCTGCCGAGGAACTGGTAGTCGCCGGCGTAAAGGTTCTTGCTGGTGTTGGCATAGCCAAGGACGTTGGTGCACTGGCCCGACGTGTAGAACGCCGGCGCGCAAAGCCCATCGGCACCCGTCGCGGCGGGCGTTTGCGGCAATATCGATCGGTTATACGCGAGGATTGAGCCGCCGTGCGATTGGTTGGCGCTAACCTTGAGGTCGTCGGTCAGATTGTCGGTCGGACGCCAGCGCAACGCGCCGCGGATCGCCCAGCGGTTGGTGTTGTTGCCGTATCGCCCGCTCGTCCGGTCGAGGGTATAGCCGTCGTCGCGCGCATACAGGCCTGAAACGCGCGCGGTGAGCTTGTCGCCTGCAATCGGGCCACCGACCCCGCCCTCGAGATTGACCGCGTTAAAGCGGCCATAGTCGAGCGACGCATCGGCGGCGAGGCTGTCCGACGGGGCCTTCGTCGTGACGTTAATCGCGCCGCCAGTGGTGTTGCGGCCGTACAGCGTGCCCTGCGGCCCGCGCAGGACCTCCACCTGCTGGAGATCGTAGAACGAGGCGAGCTGCGCCAGCGGCGAGGCGATATAGACGCCGTCTACATAGATGCCGACCGCGCTGTTGGTCGACGGATTGAAATCGTTGACCCCGACGCCGCGAATGAAGATGCGCGGGTTGGCGGCGTTGTCGTCGGTCTTGATCTGGAGCCCGGGGGCAAGCCCCGACAGGCCAAGGAGGTTCTCGACGCGCTTGTTCTTCAGCGCTTCGGCGGTGATTGCCGTGATCGCAATCGGAACTTCCTGCAGGTTTTCCGATCGCTTTTGCGCAGTGACGACAATATCCTCGACACCGGCTGCAACGGCCGGGGCGGCAGCGGGTGGAGCTTGCTGCGCTATCGCCGCACTTGCGACCGAGACGCTGGCTAGAAAGCAGACCGGAAGCTGACGCATCGAACACCCCGCATGACGATCGCGTTACAGTAGCCGTGACTACCGTTTCCGCAAGCGGCATTTGCGGGGCTTGGCGGCACCTAGCGCGGCAGGGTTCGGCGCAGGAATGACGTCATCGTGTCGAGGACGTCGGCCTTGCCGCGAAACGGCTTCGACAGCGCAAGCAGCAGCCCGACATGGCCGACGCCGGGATATTCTTTCTCCTCGACCTTCGCGCCCTTGAGGCGGAGCGCTGCCGCCAGCGCTCGGCTGTTGCGCGGACGAACGACGTCGTCGGCGTCTCCGGTCAAAAGCAGCGCGGGCGGGGCATCGGCGCGGACGAAGCTGATCGGTTGGGTTGCCCTCGGGTCGGGTGCCTTGCCGAACGCCGCGATCGCCGACGGCTGGTCGAACGGCAGGAAGTCGTATGGCCCCGCCAGACCGACCACGGCCTTGATCGCCCCGGATGCTCCGGCGGCGGCGATATAGCGCCCGTCGAGCGCGAGCATCATCGCGATATGCGCGCCCGCCGAATGCCCAGCGACTGCGATCCGCTTCGGGTCGCCGCCCGACGCCGCGATGTGATCGACCGTCCATCGCACCGCCGCCGCGCCGTCGTCGATAAATGCCGGGAAGCGCACTTGCGGCACGAGACGGTAGTCGGGAACGACGACGACAAAGCCACGCGCCGCGATCGCCCGCGCGGCAAACGCATAGCCGCCGCGATACCCCGAGTTCCACCCGCCGCCGTAAAAGAAGATCACCACCGGCAGCGGCGCGGTGGCATCGGCGGGGGCGTAGACGTCGAGCCGCTGGCGCTGGTCGCTGCCATACGCCGCGCCGTCGATCCGCTTGACGATCCCGCCATCGCCCGGGGTCAGTGCGTTCAATCGGTTGAGCGTCGCGAGGTTGTTGCAGCCGGCAAGCGCGACGGCGGCCCCGGCACTGGCGGCGATGATGAGCGTGCGGCGAGAGATCGTCATGTCGCCATCTTGCCCGACCGCCCCGCCCTGTCTAGGCCGAACACATGACGACCACCGGACCCGGCCCCGCCGGCCTTCAGCTCGAACGCCTCGCCGCGATCATGGCGCGGCTGCGTGAGCCCGGCGGGTGCCCGTGGGACCGCGCGCAGACCTTCGCGACGATCGCGCCGTACACGATCGAGGAAGCGTATGAGGTCGCCGACGCGATCGACACCGGCGACATGTCCGGCCTTCGCGACGAACTCGGCGACCTGCTGTTCCAGGTCGTGTTTCACTCGCGGATGGCCGAGGAGGTAGGGCATTTCGCGCTCGCCGACGTCGTCGCCGGGATCGCCGCGAAGATGGAGCGGCGGCATCCCCACGTCTTCGGCGATGCCACGCCCGCCGCCGACGCAACCGCGCAACTCGCCGACTGGGAAACGATCAAGGCAGCCGAGCGCCCGCGCGATGGCGCTCTCTCGGGCGTGGCGAGCGCCCTGCCCGCGCTGATGCGTGCCGACAAGCTCCAGCGTCGCGCCGCCCGCACCGGCTTCGACTGGCCCGACGCGAGCGGCCCTCGCGCCAAAGTCGTCGAGGAACTCGGCGAGTTCGAGGCGGCGACGACCGATGCCGAACGCCTCGACGAGGGTGGCGACCTGCTGTTCGCCGTGGTCAACGTCCTGCGCCACCGCGGAATCGACCCCGAGGCCGCACTGCGCGGGGCGAATGCCAAGTTCGAACGGCGCTTCAAGGCGATGGAGGCGAGTGCCGGCGCGTCGTTTGCCGGCCTCGATCTCGCTGCCAAGGACGCGCTCTGGGACCAAGCCAAGGCCGCCGAACGGGCCTGACGCCAGATTGCGTCAGACGGTGGCGAAGCGCGCCGCCATCTCTGGGGCCAGCCGAACCTTTAGCGTCACCCCGCCATCGTCGCTGTCGATCCGTTCGATGACGTCGCCGTGCGCGTAGAGCCATGCGGCGCGGCGGCCCTCGTGCGCGCCAAGGACGAAGTCGACCGTCCGCGCCGACCTCTGGAGCATCTCGGCGACGAGCGTCCGCAGCGCGTCGACCCCCTCCCCCGTCACCGCCGAGATCGCCATCGCGTCTTCGGGCAGGTTGGCGAGCAGGCCAGCGCGCGCCTCGGGATCGAGCAGGTCGAGCTTGTTGAGCGCTGTGACGATCGGCACCCGCGTCTCGCCGTCGATCACACCGAGCCCGCGCAGCACGTCGGCGACATCGGCGGCCTGAGCGTCGCTGTCGGGGTGGGCGACGTCGCGGACGTGGACGATCAGGTCGGCCTCGATCACCTCTTCGAGCGTCGCGCGGAATGCCGCGACCAGCTGAGTCGGCAGTGCCGAAATAAAGCCGACGGTATCGGACAGTATGACCTTGTCGACCCCGGGCAATTCTATCGCGCGCATCGTCGGGTCAAGCGTGGCGAACAAGAGGTTCTCGGCCATGACCGTCGCCCCGGTCAGCCGGTTGAACAGCGTCGACTTGCCGGCATTCGTGTAGCCGACGAGCGCGACGACCGGATACGGCGCCTTCTGCCGCCGGTCGCGGTGGAGCGCGCGGGTCCGCTTGACCTCCTCGAGTTCCTTCTTGAGCTTGGCGATCTTGTCGCGAATCTGCCGCCGATCGGACTCGATCTGTGACTCGCCGGGACCCCCGAGAAAGCCGACGCCGCCGCGCTGGCGCTCGAGGTGAGTCCATGAGCGAACGAGACGGCTCGCCTGGTAATCGAGGTGCGCGACCTCGACCTGAAGCGAGCCTTCGCGCGTCGTCGCCCGCTCCCCAAAGATTTCGAGGATCAGCCCGGTCCGGTCGATGACCTTGGCGCTGAACGCCTTTTCGAGATTGCGTTGCTGGATCGGCGACAGCGCGCCATCGATCACGACGACCTCGATGTCGTTCGCGGCGACCGTCGCGGTCAGCCGCTCGATCTGACCCTTGCCGAACAGCGTCGACGCGGTCGCCTTCCGGATGCGGATGATCTCGCGCTCGACGACGTTGAGATTGATTGCCGCCGCGAGGCCGACAGCCTCCTCGAGCCGCGACTCGGCGTCGCGACTGGCGGAGCCGTCACGCTTCGCCGCCGATCCGTCGCGCTTGCCGCCGGCACCGTCGCGCTCGGGCATGACGACGAGCGTGTTCGCGCCGAAGCGGATGCCGCGCTGGGCATCGAAGCCGGGCTGCGCCTGGGTCGACTCACCGCGAACCCGCTCGGGGGCCGCGGCGCTCTCGTCCAATGGCTCGCGGACATCGTCCGCGTCAGGATCAATCAAGGCCGTCGTCGTCGACCTTTTCAGCGTCGAACAACTGGATCGGGCCGGCGGGCATCACGGTCGAGATCGCGTGCTTGTACACGAGTTGCGAACTGCCATCGCGGCGCAGCAGCACCGAGAAGTTGTCGAACCACGTGATGTTGCCCTGGAGCTTGACGCCGTTGACGAGGAACATCGTCACGGGCGTCTTAGTCTTGCGGACCGTGTTGAGGAATACGTCCTGGAGGCTGCTCGGCTTCTCGGCCATTTTTCGTCCTTCTTGTTCTTGGCAAACTGCGGTTTGCACGATGACCGCGTTGATCGCGGCCACCGCTCCCCGGCGGCGAACCGCCGGAAGACATGAATGTAGGGCGGCGAAGGGTTCGGCTCAAGCCGCCAATTAAGTTGATCACCCGCGCTGCTCGGCTAGCGCGACTAGTCGACCATCGCCGCAGCATCGATCGGCACCCAATCCTGATAAGCGGCCCGGCAGATATCGCCCCGGGCGTTGCACAAATCTAGCTCAGCCAGCAGATGGCCGTCGGGACGCTGGATCAGCGTAAGCCGCGGCGCTCGATCATCGAAGATGCCCAAGAACCCTACGGTCTGCTTGGGCCGATAAAGCGTTTTCTGTTCGCGTTCGCCGTCTTGCGGCAACCAGTCAAAGTGGTGTTTCGTCCAGCCGAACTCGCGACACTCGCCGCTCTCGTAGGTGGTGCGGCAACCGTTAGACCGCCACTTCCTCCGCATCCTCGTCGCGCGTTCCCTCGCTCAATCCGAGCGCCTTCAGCTTGCGGTGCAAAGCCGAGCGTTCCATGCCGATGAACGCTGCGGTCCGCGAGATATTGCCCGAGAAGCGCCGGATCTGGGCGCGGAGATATTCGCGCTCGAACGCCTCGCGCGCTTCCCGGAGCGGTGTCCCCATGATCGATTTGACCGCCTGATTGGGCAGCAGCTTGGCGGGCTCGGTGGTGATCTCGGCGGGGAGCATGTCGACGTCGATCCGCCCGACGCGCTCGGGCGGCGCGAGGATCAGCGTCCGCTCGACGACGTTGCGGAGCTGGCGGACATTCCCCGGCCAATCGTACGTCTGCAGCGCGGCGACCGCGTCGTCCGACAGGATCGGCGTCGAGACACGCCGCTCGGCCGAATAGCGCGCCAGGAAATAGGCGACGAGTTCGGCGACATCCTCGCGGCGTTCGCTCAGTGCGGGCAGCCGAACGGGGACGACATTAAGGCGGTAGTACAGGTCTTCGCGGAAGCGCCCCGCCTCGATCTCGGCGGGCAGGTCGCGCGACGTCGCGCTGATGACGCGGACGTCGACGCGGACCCAGCGCGAGCCGCCGATCCGCTGGAAGGTCTGCTCGGTCAGGACGCGGAGGATCTTTGCCTGCGTCGGCAGCGGCATGTCGGCGACCTCGTCGAGGAACAGGGTGCCGCCGTGCGCCTGCTCGAACAGCCCGGTCCGCGCGAGGTGACCGCTGTCCTCACGCCCGAACAGCTCCTCCTCGACGCGCTCGGGGTCCATCCGTGCGGCGCTGACGACGACGAACGGCGATCCCGATCGGGGGCTCCACTGGTGGAGCAGCCGCGCCGCGATCTCCTTGCCCGACCCGGCCGCGCCAGTGATGAGGACGCGGCTGCCGGTCGCGGCGACGCGCTTGATCGTCGCCCGGACGCCGTTGATGACCGTCGACGATCCGGTTAGCTCGGTATCGAAGCCGGCGCGCTCGCGGAGCTCTTCGTTTTCGCGCTTCAAGCGCTCGGTCTCGGTAGCGCGCTGAACGACAAGAAGGAGCTGGTCGGCCTGGAACGGCTTTTCGATGAAATCGTATGCGCCGCGCTTGATCGCGGTCACCGCGGTCTCGATGTTGCCGTGACCCGAAATGACAATGACCGGCAGCGTCGGGTCGCGGCGCTTGACCTCCTCGAGGAGCTCGAGGCCGTCCATCCGCGACCCCTGCAGCCAGATGTCGAGGATCAGCAGCGACGGGCGTCGCTCGGCGAGCGCGGCGAGCGTCGTGTCGCTGTCCTTCGCGGTGCGCGTTGCATAGCCCTCGTCGGCGAGGATCGCGGCGACGAGTTCGCGGATGTCGGCTTCGTCGTCGACGACGAGAATTTCGAGCGCCATGCGTCTCCTAACCCAGCTGCCGGCGCGCGGGTATCGCGTCGTCGGAGCCGGTATTGATGTCGATGTAATCGGCAAGTGCGGTGCGGTTGAAGCATAGCCGCGCCACGGTCCCGCCCCCCGCAGCATCGCCGAGGTCGAGCACGCCCTCGTGTTCCTCGACGATCTTCTTGACGATCGCGAGACCGAGCCCGGTGCCACGCGCGCGGGTCGTGACATACGGCTCGGTCAGCCGGTCGCGCTGTTCGATCGGCAGGCCAATGCCGTTGTCGGTGACGCGGAGCAGGAGCTTCGTCGCGTCGACCTCAATCGCGAGGATGATCCGCCCGTCGTTGGTGCCGTCGCGGTCGGTGCGGGCAGCCACGGCCTCGGTCGCGTTCTTGAGCAGGTTGGTCAGCGCCTGCGCGATCTGGCGGCGGTCGCAGACGAGCAGCGGCACCGCGTCGGGCACCTCGATCTCGAACGCGATCGCCGGGTTGGCGACCTCCTGCATGAACACCGCCTCGCGCGCGATGTCGACGACCGGCTCGGGCTTGAACACCGGCTTGGGCATCCGTGCGAACGACGAGAATTCGTCGACCATCCGCCGGAGGTCACCGACTTGGCGGACGATCGTGCCGGTAAGATTGGCGAAGGTCGCGGGATCGTCGACGATTTGCCTGGCATATTTGCGCTGGAGTCGCTCGGCCGAGAGCTGGATCGGGGTCAGCGGATTCTTGATCTCGTGCGCGATCCGCCGCGCGACATCGGCCCATGCTGCTTGCCGCTGGTCAGCGAGTTGCGCAGTGATGTCGTCGAACGTCAGCACATAGGTCCGCGCGCCGGACCGCTCGGCGGCGATCTGGACCGCGAGCGTCTGCGTGTCGGGACCGCGCACGATCTCGACCACGCCCGACGCATCGCCGCGCGCCGCTGCTTCGTCGAGCAATGCCGCAAGCTGCGGCACCGCCTCCGCGAGCGGTTGCCCGGCAAGCGCGCGCTCGGTCGTCTGAAGGAGCGTTGCCGCCGAGTGGTTCGCCAGCCGGATGATCCCGCCGGCGTCGATCGACAGCACCCCCGCCGAGACCCCGGCGAGCACCGCCTCGCTGAACTGGCGCCGCCTGTCGAGCTGGCTGTTCGCGGTGACGAGCGCGGTCTGCTGCGCCTTCAATTGCCCAGTCATGCGGTTGAACGCGCGCGCGAGCGTGCCGAGTTCGTCGGGCGAGCCACGCGTCGGCACCCGCGCGTCGAGGTCGCCCGCGCCAACTCGCTCGGCAGCGTCAGCAAGTCGCGCAATTGGGGTCACGAGGCTGTTGGCAAGCCACAGGGCGAACCAAATCGCCGCCGACAGGATCAGCAACGAGACGACGATCAACAGTCCGTTGAAGCGAAGGACCATATTCCGCGACCGCGAGATCAATGACTGATATTCGTCGAGCGCCTGCCGCGTCCGCGCAACCTGCGCGAGAACCTGCGGGTCGGCGGGCGTGCTGATGTAAAGATAGTGGCTCGCGCTGTCGTCGATCCGCATCACCGCCTCGATCCGGTCGCGCGCGTTCGTCAGGACTCGCGGCACGCCGACGCGCGCGAGCTTGAGGTCCTGCGGCGATACCCGCACCGCGAGCGGCCGCGTCTCCATCTTGACCGCCGCATAGGTGACGAAGCCGTGCGACGTCGGCGAAAACACCGCGGCGGTTGTCAGATGCCGCCGCGGCAGCTGGAACTGGACACCCTCGACGAAGTCCTTCGAGCCATAGCCGAACTGCTGGCCGTAGCTGCGCAGGTCGGCGGCCATCGCGATGCCGTCCTCGAGAATGCGTTGCTGCTTCTCGTCGACATACGCCTGCGCGACATGGTCAGCGTTGCCCAGCACGGTCTTTACCCGGTCGGAGAACCAGAATTGAACGCCGAACTGGAACAGGAGCGACGCGAAGACGACGACGAGCAACGTCGGCACGGCGGCCACCGCCGAGAACAGCGCGACGAGACGGACATGGAGCTTGGCCCCCGCCGTACCCTTGCGCCGCGCAGTCAGCAGCAGCGCAATTCGCCGCGCGATCAGGACGAGCAGCGCCATCAGCGGTAGAAGGTTGGCGACGAGCAGCAACGTCACCATCGGCGGCGAGAAGCCCGCGGCGGGCGCGCCCTGGCCGGTCAGGATCGCATAGCTCGACAGGCCGAGGACGACGACGATCGCCGCAATCGCGACCTCGAGCCGGGGATAAAGATCGACCCGGGTCACCCAGCGATTGAAACGCCGTCGCAGCGACCGCCAGCGGCGGGCTCCGATACGGCGAGCGGGCTTGGGCTTCATGACATGCATGTTACCGCGCCTGCGTGGCAAAAGGAACACACGCGTTGCCGCATTGCGACGAATGTCGATTTTCGTCGGTCAGCCGCCGCGTGCGCCCGGATCGACCCCGCGCTCGGTCAGCTTCTTACGCAGCGTGTTGCGGTTGATCCCGAGGAGCCGCGCCGCGCGAATCTGGTTGCCGCCGGTCGCAGCGAGGCTCAGCCGAAGCAACGGCCGCTCGATCTCGGCCAGTACCCGGTCGTACAGCCCATCGGGCGGCAGCTCCTCACCGAACATCGTCAAGTACCGCGCGAGGTGAAGTTCGACCGATGCGGCGAGGCCGTCGGAGCCGGTCGAATCGGGAACGACGACGACCGGCGGCGTTTCGCCGTCGAGACCCTCGCTGATCGTCGCCTCACCGATCGTGTCGCCGCGGGTCAACGCCGCGAGCCGCCGCATCAGATTCTCGAGCTCGCGGACATTGCCGGGCCAGCTGTGCCGCTGGATCGCCTCGATCGCCCCTGCGTCGAGCCCCTTGCGCGGCAGGCCCTCGGCCGCAGCGCGGTCGAGGAAATGGCGCGCGAGGACCGGAATATCGTCGATCCGGGCACGCAGTGGCGGCAGCTTGAGCGGGATGACGTTGAGCCGGTAGAACAGGTCCTCGCGGAAGCGCCCTGCCTCGATTAGGCGGCGGAGGTCCTGATTGGTCGCGGCGACGATGCGGACGTCGGCGCGCTGGACGCGGGCGCTGCCGACCGCGGTGAAGTCGCCCGACTGGAGGACGCGCAGCAGCCGGGTCTGCGCGTCGATCGGCATGTCGCCGATCTCGTCGAGGAATAGCGTCCCGCCCTGCGCCTGCTCGAAGCGCCCGCTCGCACGCGCCGCCGCGCCGGTAAAGGCACCGCGCTCGTGGCCGAACAGCTCGGATTCAATCAATTCGCGCGGGATCGCCGCCATGTTGACCGCGACGAACGGTTCACGGCGGCGTGGCCCGAGATCGTGGATCGCGCGTGCGACAAGCTCCTTGCCCGTCCCCGATTCGCCGAGGATCATTACCGTCAGCGACGTCGGCACGACGCGGGCGATCGTCCGGTAGACCTCTTGCATCGCCGCCGAGCGGCCGATCAGCGGCATGTCCTCGCCAAGCGTTTCCTCGCCCATCACGCCCGCGACCGCGAGCGCGCTCGCCACCGCGCGGGTCAATTCGTCGAGGTCGAACGGCTTCGGCAGATAGTCGAATGCCCCCTGCTCGGTCGCGCGCACCGCGGTCGACAACGTGTTCTGCGCGCTCATCACGATGACCTTGAGCCCGGGGCGGCGCTCGATGATCCGTGGCAGCGCGTCGAGCCCGTTGCCGTCGGGAAACATGACGTCGGTGATGACGACGTCGCCCACGTCCTCGTCGATCAGCCGCCACAGGCCCGCCGCCGACTCGGTGGTTCGGACGAGATAGCCGTCGCGGGTCAGCGCGCGGCGGACGACGGTGCGGATCGCGGCGTCGTCGTCGGCGACGATGATCGTGAAGGGGCCGGTCACAAGATTCCGTTCAAGCTGGGGCCATCGGCAGGAGGACGCGCAAGACCGTTCGCGGCGGGTCGGCACTGCGTTCGTATTCGACGATGCCACCGTGATCGCTGACGATCTTGGCGACGAGCGCGAGGCCGAGCCCGCCGCCGGCACGCTTCGACGAGACGAACGGCTCGAACATGTGCCGGGCGACATCGCCTGCCCCGGCCCCGGTGTCGATTACGCAGACTTCAAGCGGCAGCGAGACGCGGACGCCGGAGCCCTCGGTGGCAACGCGAACACCGTGCCGATATGCGGTCGTCAGCGTGATTTCGCCGGCACTGCCGCCTGCCGAGACAATCGCTTCGGCGGCGTTCTTGACGAGGTTGAGGAAGACCTGGATCAGCGCATCGCGATTGCCGGCGACGGCGGGCAACGACGGATCGTAGCGCTCTCGGATCATGATGCCGGAAGCGAAGCCGCTCTCGGCGACCCGGCGAACGTGGCCGAGGACCGAGTGGATGTTTTCCGCCGCCTTCGCCACCGGGCGGGTGTCGGTGAAACCTTCCATCCGGTCGATCAGCGCCGCAACGCGGTCGACCTCATCGCGGATCAGCTCGGTCAGCTCGCGTGCCTCGGGATCGGCGTTGGCAGCCAGCAATTGCGCCGCGCCGCGAATGCCCGACAGCGGATTCTTGATCTCATGCGCGAGCATCGCCGCGACGCCGATCGCCGATCGCGCCGCGCCTTGGTGAACCAGCTGGCGATCGACCAGCGTCGCTGCCGGGCGCGCCTGAAAGCAGACCGTCGTCCAGTCCGGCGCGTCGGCGAGCGGGGTGATGAAGACGTCGGCGCGCGCGGTCCGGCCGCCGATAAAGGCGAGTTCGGTGTCGAAGGCGGTGATCGGGCCGCCGTGGCCGCGGGCATCGGCGACGAACGCGACAAGCGACGAGCCGGGAGTCAGGCCGCTCGACCAGCCGCGCTCGATCAGGCTGGCCTGGCTCGCATTGAGCAGCGTTTCCGCCGCCGCGTTGGCCAGCGCGAGCCCGCCGTCGGGGCCAAGGACGATTACCGGGATGGGTAGCGTCGCGAGCAGGTCGACCGGCGGCAACTCGACCGTAGGTTTCGCCTTGCCCGCCCGCCGCAGCAGCGGAAAGACGCTCATGCCGCGAGGCTGAGCGGGTTCGGGCTCGTGGCGTCGGCGATCAGCGGCGCGTAGAAATCGTCGAGCATCGCCAACACGTGCGGGGCGCTGTCCTGCTGGTTGACCGCGTTGCGGAACTCGGCCGAACCCGTAAGCCCCTTGGTGTACCAGCCGAGATGCTTGCGCATCAGGTTGACCCCGATGACGCTACCATAATGGTCGAGCATCATACCGTAATGCTCGACGATCAAAGCATATTGTTCGGCAAGGCCCGGGTCGGCCAGCCGTTCACCGGTCGTGAGGTAATGCATCGCCTGCCCCAGCAACCACGGCTTGCCGTACGCCCCGCGCCCGATCATGACCGCGTCGGCGCCGCTCGCATCGAGCGCCGCGTCGACGTCATCCATGCTGCAGATATCACCGTTGACGACGACCGGCAGGCGGACCGCGTCCTTGACACTGCGGACGAAACCCCAGTCGGCGTCGCCCTTATACAGCTGGCACCGCGTCCGGCCGTGGACGGCGATAAGCTGCACGCCGAGGTCCTCGGCGATGCGCGCGAGTTCGGGGGCATTGAGGCTGGCGTGATCCCACCCCATCCGCATCTTGAGTGTCACCGGCACGTCGACGGCGGCGACCGTCGCCGCGATCAGCGCGGTCGCCAACGGCAGGTCGCGCATCAGCGCCGACCCGGCATGGCCGTTGACGACTTTCTTCACTGGGCAGCCCATGTTGATGTCGATGATCGCTGCGCCCATGTCGGCATTGAGCTTCGCGGCCTCGGCCATTACCCCCGGCTCGCACCCGGCCAGCTGCATCGACACCGGATTTTCGGCGGCATCCCACGCGCATTTCTGCAAGCTCTGGCGCGTCTCGCGGACCATCGCCTGCGACGCGATCATCTCGGTCACCGTCAGTCCCGCGCCGTAACGCTTGACCAGCCGCCGGAACGGCAGGTCGGTGACGCCGGTCATGGGCGCAAGGATCACGGGATCGATGCGATGCGGACCGATCGGAATGGCAGTGAGATTGCGCACGTAATTGCCTAAAAAGCGGGCAGTCCTCCTACCGGCTTTCGCGCCGAGCGGCAAGCCGACGCTATCTCCCGTGCGGCACCGGCCCGGTCCACGTCCAGCCACTGATCTTCCACGCCTTCGCCCCGCCCTTGAGCGCGAAAGTCATTTGCCCCTCCTCGGTCATCGCCTTGCCGTGGTCCTTGAAGGTGTAGCGCGACGGCACGATCACATAGGCGACGTTGCCTTCGACCTCGGTCCGGGTCGGCGCGCCGATCTTGACCGCGCCCTCGGTGATCCCATTCGCTGCGCCGGCCTTGGCCAGGTCGGCGGCCCATGTCTGCGCAGCCTTGGGACCGACCCAGAGGTGCGGTGCGAGATCGTCGATGATCGCGATGTCGCCGGTCGCGTAGTTCGCCAACGCGCCCTTGAGGTCGCCCTTGTTGAACGCATCGATGAACTGGCGGATCGGCGTCGACACGGATTGATCCTCCGCCGCCGTCACCGGCGCTGCCATAGCCGCAAGCAATATCGTTCCGATGAGTGTCCGCATGCCATCCCCCCTGCTTGTCTTTGGTCGAAAGCTGCGCGCCGGAGCGGCGGTTGTCAATTCGGTTGCGCAACGGCTTCGACGCGCCCCCTTGCCGCCGTCGCTCGCGCGCCTATACGGCCCTTCGTGATCGTCCACGCCCTCATCGTCGCCGGCGGCCGCGGAGTCCGCGCCGGGGACGGCGTGCCCAAGCAATATCGCGCGGTCGGCGGCAAGCCGGTGCTGCGCCATTCGCTCGAGACGTTCCTCGCGCACCCCGGTATCGCGGGGGTTCAGGTCGTGATTCACCCCGACGACCGCGCACTTTACGATGCCGCCACCGAGGGCCTCGCGCTCCCTGCGCCGATCGACGGTGGCGCGACGCGGCAGGCATCGGTGCTCGCCGGGCTCGAGGCGGTCGACGCCAGTCACGTTCTGATCCACGACGCCGCCCGCCCGTTCGTCACGCCCGGCATGATCGACCGGGTTATCGCCGCGCTCGGCAGCAGCGGCGGCGCCACCCCTGCCCTGCCCGTCGTCGATTCGCTGCGGACCGGCGATACCCACGTCGAGGGCGAGGTCTCCCGCGACCGGCTCCACCGCGTCCAGACCCCGCAGGGTTTCGCGCTCGCCCCCCTCCTCGCCGCGCATCGGATTGCCGACCCGGCGGTCACCGATGACGTCGCGGTCGCGGTCGCCGCGGGAATGACGGTCGCGCTGGTCGCAGGCGACGAAAGCGCGTTCAAGCTCACCACCGCCGACGATTTCGTCCGCGCCGAATGGATGCTCGCCCCCTTGATGATTTCACGCACCGCCATGGGCTACGACGTCCACCGCTTCGGCCCCGGCGATCATGTCTGGCTGTGTGGGGTCCGCGTCGCCCACGACTTCGGGCTAATCGGCCATTCGGACGCTGACGTCGGCCTCCACGCGCTGACCGACGCCCTGCTCGGCTGCATCGGCGCGGGCGACATCGGCACGCACTTCCCGCCCAGCGACGAACGCTGGCGCGGCGCGTCGTCCGACCGCTTCCTCGCGCACGCCTGCTCGCTCGTCGCGGCGAAAGGCGGCGTCATCGACCATCTCGACCTCACGATTATCTCCGAGCGTCCCAAGGTCGGCCCGCACCGCGTCGCCTTCGCCACCCGCATCGCCGAGATCACCGGCTGTGCCTCGGTCAGCATCAAGGCGACGACGACCGAGGGCCTCGGCTTCACCGGGCGCGGCGAGGGCATTGCGGCGCAGGGCGTCGCCAGCATCAGGGTGCCGGCATGATCTTCAGCGACGAAGTCCTGACCCTCGCCGCGACGGTAATTGACGCCAACCGCGCCGCCGGGCTGACCGTCGTCACCGCCGAATCATGCACCGGCGGGCTCGTCGCGGGGGCGCTGACCGAGATCGCCGGATCATCCGACGTCGTCGACCGCGGCTTCGTGACCTACTCGAACGAGGCAAAAATCGAGTCGCTGGGCGTCAGCATCGACATCCTCGACACCTTCGGCGCGGTCTCGATCGCGGTCGCATGGGCGATGGCGCAGGGCGCGCTCAAGCACAGCCACGCCGACGTTGCAGTCGCGGTCACCGGCATCGCCGGCCCCGGCGGCGGATCGGAGAAAAAGCCCGTCGGCACCGTCGTCTTCGCGCTGGCGCGACGCAACGACCCCGAATGCAAGATCGCCGATACCAAGTTCTTCGGCGACCTCGGCCGCAGCGAGATCAGGCGGCAGGCGGTGCTGTGCGCGCTTCAGCTGCTGATGCCAGGCTGAAGCCGCTGGCTATCCGCGCGACGACCCGCGCGATCAGGTCGAAGGCGAAGAAGGTCAGCAGCCCGAAGATCAGGTAGCGGTAGCGCAGGATCGGCTGGACGATCAGGTACGGCAGGATCGGCACCAGCGTCATGATCGCAGCGTAGCGATAGCGCCGATCGAGCCGCCACAGCGCATAGCCGATCCCTGCCAGCCCCTCCGCGGTGACGAACCAGTGGATCGCCAGCCGCTCGGCGATCGACCCCATGTTTGGGAAGTCGGGAAACATCCAGTACGGCGGAAACAGTATTTGGCCGAGGTGGCGCAGCGTCAGCGTGACGAAGCCGCCGGGGTTAGTCTCGACCCATGCCAGCGCCGAGTGCTGGAGCTTCTGCGAATAGGCGATCTCACCACCCGCAGCGACCATCGCGGTATAGCCCGATGCCCCGGGATAAGGATGGATCAGCAGGTGCCGCACGTGAAAGCCGCCATCGCCGTCGGCATTGGACAGCAGCGACGCGTCGTTCGCCTGCGCAAATTCGAGCCCGAAATTGTCACGCAGGACGATCGGCGACCCCATCACCACCGCGTTCCGGATCGTCCACGGCGCGAGCACGACGACCATCGCGGCGCTTGCGATCGCGGTGGTCGCCAGCCAGCGGCGTGGCGGCAGGCGGCGGACCATCAGCAGCAGTGCGCACAGGTATCCAGCGACCCCGAACGGCGGCGAGACGAACAGTGTCGCCGCCGCGAGCAGTGACAGCCCGGCGACCGCGCGCCACCCGATCCGCTCCACCCGGTCGACTCGCAGCACCGCGTAGAGCATCGCCATGCCGACCGCGACTGCCATCCCCCCGTCCCAGACGCGGAACCAGATTACCTCGATCAGGACATTGACCGGCGACCAGCACAGTAATGCCAGCGCCAGCAGCCGCCCCGACGCGGGTGCGCCGAGCTCGCGGAAGGAGATGAACAGCAGCCAGAAGCCGGCGAAGACGAACGCCATCGCGATCGTCGTCAGAGCGAGGTTCGACGACGGCGTGAAAATGCCGAGCCAGCGGTAGACGGTCCCAGCGATCACCCCCGGCAGCGGCATCAGATGTGAGGTCGGCCCCTGCCCGATGCGGAATGCATCAGCGATCGTCCAGTGCTGCGCGAACGACCGCGCGACGTTGAATGCCTCGCCGAGCTTATACTGCGAATCGTGGAGCCGCGGGATCATCCAGTATCGCCACGCGATACCCGACGCCATGATCCCCGCCGCCGCCAGCGATACCGCCCGGCTATCGCGAACCGGCCCCCCGTCGGTCATCCTCACGAACCTTTACGCCCGCTTTCGCGGTAATTCGTAAGGGACACATATTAACAACTTGTGCGGCGGTGCCGGTTGCAGGCCGGATGGCGAGAGGAAGCGCCTCGGGCTCTAAAGCGACGCCATCGCTGCCGCGTAACTCGTCTTGTGCAGCAGCTGCGCCATGTCTCCGGAAGGTGCCGGCGCTCGACCGGCAAGCCAGGTTCCGAGCATCGCCAACTGCCCCGCGGCGAGTTGCTCCGCGACGAGAATTACAGGCAGACTGGATCGCGATTTATGCGCGCGGCGAAGACCGAGCAGCGCCTCTTCGAGATGGCGGACCAGCAGCCGAGTGATCGCAGCGCCTGCATCGCCACGGAGCATCGTCCGGGCAATGCTCCGCTGATCCCAGAAATGGGTGATGATCAGCCCGAGCTCGGGCTTCATCTCAGGCTCGACCGAGCATCGTGCGATCGTGCTCAACTGCGGGTCGAGACTTTGCGCGAGCAGATCGTCGATGTCCGAAAAATGACTGTAGAGCGTCGACCGCCCGACGTTCGCGCGCTCCGCGACGTCACGAATGCCGATGTCGGGATAGCTGCGTTCGAGCGCCAATTCCGAAAACGCCGCCGTCAGCGCTGCGCGGCTCCGGCGGATCCGCCGATCGCCCCCGGCGGCTTTGACCGAAGCGCCGCGCAAGGCCTTGATTTCGGGCAAAATCACGTCCCCGTTCGCTTCGGGACAGATCGGCGCGATCGTCCAGTATCTTTCACAGTCTAACGCCTAGCACGGTGCCTCAACAAGGAGGCGTGAATGACCGCTGCGACTAATATTACCGACCCATCGAGGCGCGCGGATGTCCTGACCGCGTCGGGGATCATCGGATTAATCCTGCTCATGCTGCTGATGGTGATGCACCATCCGGTCGCGCGGCAGACCGATGCCGCAGGCGTTATCGGCAGCATCGCCCGTCAGGCATCGGCCGATCGCTTCGTCCACGGCACGCTCGCCGCCGCGATAACGGTGATGACGTCGCTCATGCTGGGCTTTGCCATGCGCCTGGGCCTCGCCCGTCCGCATGTCCTCCTCGGCGCAGTGGCATCTGCGCTCGCGCTCGTCCTGATTTCCCTCGCCGTGCTGCTCGACGGCTTCGTCGCCCCCGCCCTGGCGCTGCGGTGCATGACCATCGGTAAAGACTGCGTCGAGCAAACCGAGGCCCTGCTGAGATATGGCGGGCTCCAGATCGAGTTCCTCACCCGGCTGGCTCTCCTTGCCCTCGCTGCCGCAACGGCATTGTGGGCGGGCGATCTCATCCTGCGAAGGGACGGCCCGCGGATCGCTGGCATTCTCGGTCTATGCTCGGCGGCGGTCCAGTTCGGACTCCTGACCTTTGGTGGCGAGCGGCTCAATGTCCAGAATATCTCGCTGATCCTGACCGCCCAGGTAATCTGGTACGCCAGCGTCGGTACAATAATCGTCCTTCGCCAAGGTCCGTACGCCTCTACGGATCAAGGCTGACTGCATTATGCGCTCGCTAGCCAAGCCGCAGCCGGCCACCCGTCAAGCAGTGCGCTGGGCGCTCGGTGCGATCGGCGCGCGTGCCGGATTGCCGTACAACTCCCCCGCCCGCTTCTCGAAGCTCGCCACCATCCGGCGGAACGCCTCGCCGAAGAACACCCCGGCGAGCTTCTCGAACAGCCGCGAAGCGAATTCGAAGTCGACCGCGAAATGGACGGTGCACCCGCCGGGCGCGGGCTCGAACCGCCAGTCGTTGCGCAAATACTTGAGCGGCCCCGAGACGTATTCGACGTGCAACGCCTGTGGCCGGTCGAGCGTCACGCGGCTGGTGAAGCGTTCACGGACCATCTTGAAGCCGACGACCATGTCGGCGGTGACGACGTTGTCGGTGCGCCCGGTGATCCGCGTCGCCTGCACCCATGGCAGGAACTCGGCATAGCGCCCGATGTCGGCAACCATGTCGAACATCTGCTCGGGGGTATACGGCAGAAACCGGTCCTCGACGTGGCGCGGCATCAGGCGGAAACGCCCGTCGCCGCCCGCGCGCCAGCTAGCGCCGCCTCGCGCTTCGCCCGCATGACTGCGAAGTCCGCACCGGCGTGATAGCTCGACCGGGTCAGCGGAGTCGCCGCGACCTGGAGGAAGCCCTTCGCCCGCGCGATCGCGGCATAGCTGCGGAAGGTGTCGGGGGTGACGAAGTCGATCACCTTGGCGTGGCGCGGGGTCGGCTGGAGATATTGCCCGACCGTCAGGAAATCGACGTCGGCCGAGCGCATGTCGTCGAACACCTGGTGCATCTCCTGCCGCTCCTCGCCCAATCCGACCATCAGGCCCGACTTGGTGAAGATCGACGGATCGAGGTGCTTGACCCGGTCGAGCAGTCGCAGCGAGTGGAAGTAGCGCGCGCCCGGGCGGATCGTCGGGTACAGCCGCGGCACCGTCTCGAGGTTGTGATTATAGACGTCGGGCCGCGCCGCGACGATCGTCGCGACCGCGCGATCGGCCTTGTTGCGGAAATCCGGCGTCAGGATTTCGATCGTCGTGTTCGGGGCGCGGCGGCGAAGCTGCTCGATCACCCGGACGAACTGCCCCGCCCCGCCGTCGGGCAGGTCGTCGCGGTCGACCGAGGTGATGACGATATGTTCGAGGCCGAGTTCACCCGCGGCCTCGGCGACGTGCTCGGGTTCGAGCAGGTCGACCGGCTGCGGCATCCCCGTCTTGACGTTGCAGAACGCGCACGCCCGGGTGCAGGTGTCGCCGAGGATCATCACCGTCGCGTGTTTCTGCGTCCAGCACTCGCCGATGTTGGGGCAGGCAGCCTCCTCACAGACCGTATTGAGCCCGAGGCGGCGCATCAGCTTGCGCGTCTCGGCGAAGGCGGGCGAGGTCGGTGCGCGGACGCGGAGCCAGTCGGGCTTGCGGGCGCGCGGGGTCAGGACGGGGACGGCGTCGGTCATGCCGACTAGATAGGCTCGGTATCGCGCAAAGCCAACGGAGTTGATCGCTGAGGCTGCGCAGTACCTTCGCGCTGGAGCGGCCCCGCTATCGCACCGGGTCAGTTTCTCCGCCCCTCTCGTCATCCCCGCAACCCCTTCCCCACTATCTTCGATCGTCACCCGGCGCAGGCCGGGGCCCATAGTGGGACGCACCGCGACTTTCGCGTTGTGCGGCGAGATGGGCCCCGGCCTGCGCCGGGGTGACGGGTGAATGTGAGCTGGCCGCCGGGGGCTGCGCTGCGAGCGCGCATCCATCGCGTCGCCGACGCTGCGGCGCACCCAATTCCCCCTGTCCTACACCCCCGCCATTCGGCTATTGCGAAGTCATGATAGCGACGCTGCCTATACCCCTCGCCGCCGACGCCAAGCCGGGAAAGATTCGGCTCTCCACGTTGGGCGCCAATATCAAATTACACCGTCTTCTGTGTGAACTTACTTTGAACTTAGCGTATCTGGTTCGTTTCAGCCGGCCCAGCACCCACCTTTGTACCCGGAGCTAGATCGATGGCCGCGTTCGACACCCTCCTCGAAGGCTACCGCCGCTTCCGCGCCGGACCGTACAACGACCAACGCGCGCGCTTCGACGCGCTCGCGCACATCGGCCAGTCGCCCAAGATCATGATCATCGCCTGCGCCGACAGCCGCGTCGACCCGACCCGCATCTTCGATTCGGCTCCCGGCGAAATGTTCGTCATGCGCAACGTCGCCAACCTCGTCCCGCCCTACGAAGCCGACGGCGCGACGCACGGCTCATCGGCGGCGATCGAATTCGCCGTCACCCAGCTTGAGGTCGAGCATATCGTCGTCCTCGGCCACGCCCGCTGCGGCGGCATCACCGCCTCATTGACCGGCAAGTTCGACGCCGCCGCCGAGGGTCAGGGCGCCTTCATCGGCCGCTGGATGGCGAAGATCGAACCGGCTCGCGACCGCATCCGCGCCGCGCAGGCGATCAGCCCCGATATCGACGCTCAGCAGGCGCTCGAACTCGCAGCGATCAGGCTAAGTCTCGACAATCTCATGAGCTTCCCGTTCGTCGCCGAGCGGGTCACTGCCGGAACGCTCGCGCTGCAGGGCGCGCACTTCGACATCGCCGACGGCATCCTGCGCATTCTCGACCCGGCGACCGACCGGTATGAGCCGGTCCCGGTCGACTGGCGTTAGACCTTGCCCTTCTCGCGGTACGCGGGGTCGATCGGAACACCCCGCGGGACGTTCGGCGCGCCGGGCTCGCCACGCTCGGGCATCCTGTCACCCGCCTTGCGGTTCGATGGTTTGCGGATGAATGCGAGATAGCCGCCGATCAACAGCACGAGCACAATCCCAAACGTGACGAACATCAGCGCGGATACTGGATGAGCGGCCATGACGTGTCTCCCGGTTAGCCCCGCAGGCCCAAACCGGCGCACCGCCACAGGGTTCCTGCGGCATTTCCGTCACTTGTCGTAGAGCGGCCCGCGACTGTCCTTGGCTCCGGCCCGCTGCAGCGCCCAGTGTTTATGCTTCTGGAAGCCGCACCCGACGCTCCCGCCTGCTCCGGTCGCCGAGCACGATCCGGTCCCCCCGCCGTCGTAATCGAACAACCCGTTACGCGCTGCCGAGACGCTCTGCGCACGCGGATCGCCGACCTCATAGTCGCTCGACAGCGGCGACATGTAGCGCCGCGCCTCATCTTCACTGCGTTTGCCGCAGACGGTAATCTCGCCTGCCACCGGCGGCGGACACGGCGCGACGCTCGCCTTGATCGCCGCATCGAGCCCGCTCAAGGCGGCCGCAACGGCGAAGGCGACCACGACCATGCGCTAATAATGCAATGCCCGACCGTAAGCGTCGAGGACGCTCTCGTTCATCATCTCGCTAAGTGTCGGATGCGGGAACACCGTCTCCTGCAACTCGGCCTCGGTCGTCTCAAGCTCGCGAGCGATGACATAGCCCTGAATGAGTTCAGTGACTTCCGCCCCGATCATATGCGCGCCGAGCAGCTCCCCGGTCTTCGCGTCAAACACCGTCTTGACGAAACCGTCGGCCTCGCCGAGCGCGATCGCCTTGCCGTTGCCGATGAAGGGGAATTTGCCGACCTTGACCTCATGCCCCGCCGCCTTCGCCGCCGCCTCGGTCAGCCCGACGCTGGCCACCTGCGGCCGAGAATAGGTACACCCCGGGATGTTGCCGGTGGTGAATGGGTGCGGGTTGAGCCCGGCGATCTTCTCAACCGCGACGATCCCCTCGTGGCTCGCCTTGTGCGCTAGCCACGGCGCCCCGGTGACGTCGCCGATCGCCCACAGTCCGGGGACATTGGTCATGCCGTACGGGTCGACGAGGATATGCCCGCGATCGGCCTTCACCCCCAGCGCCTCGAGCCCGATGTTCTCGATGTTGGCGATGATGCCGATCGCGACGACGACATGGCTGTACGTGTCGGTCGCGGCCTTGCCGTCGGCGGTTGTGATCGTCGCGGTGACACCGTCGGCCCCCGGCTTGACGTCGGACACCTTCGCCGAGGTGATCAGCGTCATTCCCTGCTTGGTCAGCGTCTTGTGCATGTGCGCCGAGACGTCGGCATCCTCGACCGGCAGGACGCGGTCGAGCATTTCGACGACGGTGACCTTCGCCCCCATGTCGCTGTAGAAGCTGGCGAACTCGATCCCGATCGCCCCCGAGCCGATGACGAGCAGCTTGGTCGGCATCTCGGGCGGCACCATCGCATGTCGATACGTCCACACCCGCTTGCCGTCCGCCGCCAGCCCCGGCAGGTCGCGCGCCCGGGCCCCAGTCGCGACGATGACGTTCTTGGCGTCGAGCACGCGCTCGGTGTCGCCGGTCTTGACGGTGATCTGCGTTGCCCCGGTCAGCCGCCCCTCGCCCTCGACGACGGTAACCTTGTTCTTCTTCATCAACCCCTTGACCCCGGCGTTGAGCTGCCCCGCAACCTTGCGCGACCGCTCGACGACCTTGGCGAGGTCGAAGCTGGCCCCCGTCACGCTCAGCCCGTAGGCATCGGCGTGCTGCATATAGTGGTAGATCTCGGACGTTCGCAGCAGCGCCTTGGTCGGGATGCACCCCCAGTTGAGGCAGATCCCGCCGAGCCGCTCGCGCTCGACGATGACGACTTTCATGCCGAGCTGCGAAGCACGGATCGCGGCGACGTATCCGCCAGGTCCAGATCCGAGGATCGCGAGGTCGAAGGTCTCGCTCATGCCAGCATGCTCATCGGGCTTTCGACCAACGCCTTGAACGCACTCATGAACTGAGCGCCGACTGCGCCGTCGATGGCGCGGTGGTCGAAGCTGCCGGTGGCGCTCATCACGGTGGCGATGGCGAGGGCGTCGTCGACGACATACGGCCGCTTCTCGCCCGCGCCGACGGCGAGGATCAGCCCCTGCGGCGGGTTGATCACTGCGTCGAACTGCTTGATCCCGAACATGCCGAGGTTCGAGATCGAGGCGGTGCCGCCGGTGTATTCCTCGGGCTTGAGCTTGCCGTCCTTGGCGCGGGCGGCGAGGTCCTTCATTTCGGTGGCGATGACGCTCAGCCGCTTGTTTGCGGCGTCGGCGATGATCGGGGTGATCAGCCCGCCGGGGATCGCGACCGCGACGGAGACGTCGGCGCGACCGAACTTGTACAGCGTGTCGCCGGCGAACTGGACGTTGCTGTCGGGTACCGCGACGAGCGCGAGGCCGAGCGCCTTGATCAGCAGGTCGTTGACCGACAGCTTGACCCCGCTCGCCTCTAGCGACTTGTTGAGGTCGCCGCGCAGCTTGAGCAGCGCATCGAGGCGGACGTCGACGGTCAGATAGAAGTGCGGGACCGTCTGCTTCGATTCAGCGAGGCGACGCGCGATCGTCTTGCGCATGTTCGACAGCTTGATCGCCTCGGCAGGGACGCCGGCAGGGGGCGGATACGATGGTGCGGCAGCAGCGGAAGCCGGGGCTGCAGGCGCGGGTGCGGTGGCAGGCTTCGCCTCGGCTGCCGGAGCGGCGGACGGCGCAGCAACCGGTCGGCCAGCGGGCTTGGCTATCGCTCCGTCGAGGTCCGCCTTGACGATACGTCCATGCGGTCCCGAGCCGGTGACCGTAGAAAGATCAATCCCCTGCGCCGACGCGAGACGCCGGGCTAGCGGAGAAGCGTTGACACGCGTTCCATCGGTCTTTGCCGGCGCCCCTTGATCCTCCCCCGACTTCGGGGGAGGGGGACCATCGCTCTTCGCGACGGTGGAGGGGGCGGCGGGCTCGGGAGCTGCTTTGGCGTCGGTGGGAGCAGGCGCAAGCGAGGGCTTTGGAGCCTGTGACGCCCCCTCCACCACGCCTGAAACGGCGCGGTCCCCCTCCCCCGAAGACGGGGGAGGATTGTTGGCTTTTAGCGTCGGCGCGGCCTTGGCAGGAGCAGCTTCTTCACCCTCAGCGGTCAACCGCGCGATAACCTGCCCGACGGGAATCGCATCGGCTCCCTCGGCGACGAGCAATTCCGCAACCGTCCCCTCGTCGATCGATTCGACCTCCATCGTCGCCTTGTCGGTCTCGATCTCACACAGGATATCGCCCGACTTGACGACGTCGCCGACCTTGACGAGCCACTTGGCGAGCGTCCCAGTCTCCATAGTCGGCGACAGGGCAGGCATGGTGATGTCGATCATCGGTAGCAGACCTTCTTCACCGCCGCGACGACGTCATCGACCTTGACGATCGCCAGCTTCTCGAGGTTCGCAGCGTACGGCAGCGGCACGTCCTCGTTGGTCACGCGCAATACCGGGGCGTCGAGGTCGTCGAAGCCGTCTTCCATCGCGATGGCGATGATTTCGCTGGCGATCGAGCAGGTCGGCCAGCCTTCCTCGACGACGACCATGCGGTTGGTCTTCTTGAGGCTGGCGAGGACAGTCGCGCGGTCGAGCGGACGCAGCGTGCGGAGGTCGACGATCTCGGCCTCGATCCCCGCCTCGGCGAGCTTGGTCGCGGCGTCGAGTGCGATGCCGACGCCGATCGAGTAGGACACGACCGTCACGTCCTTGCCCTGCCGAACGATGCTCGCCTTGCCGATCGGGATCGCGACATCGGCGTCGGGAACGTCGAAGCTGTGGCCGTAAAGAAGTTCGTTCTCGAGGAAGACGACCGGGTCGGGTGACCGGATTGCGCTTTTGAGGAGGCCCTTGGCGTCGGCGGCGCTGTACGGCGCGATGACGATCAGGCCGGGGACGCTCGCGTACCACGGGCCGTAGTTCTGGCTGTGCTGCGCGGCGACGCGGGAGGCAGCGCCGTTCGGGCCGCGAAAAACGATCGGGCAGCGCATCTGCCCACCGCTCATATAGTTGGTCTTGGCGGCCGAATTGATGATGTGGTCGATCGCCTGCATCGCGAAGTTGAAGGTCATGAACTCGACGATGGGCTTCAATCCGCCCATCGCCGCGCCGGTACCGAGCCCGGCGAAACCATATTCGGTGATCGGGGTGTCGACGACGCGGGTCGGGCCGAACTCCTCGAGCAGGCCCTGCGTAACCTTGTACGCGCCTTGGTACTCGGCGACTTCCTCGCCCATGACGAAAACCGTCGGGTCGGTCCGCATTTCCTCGGCCATCGCATCGCGCAATGCTTCGCGGACGGTCTGGCGGTGGGTTGGGCCGTCTCCCTCGGGCTTGACGTCGAGGCTGGCGGGGGTCTCGCCGGCCTTCGGCTTGGCGGCGGGTTGTGCGGCGGTGGCGGGAACGGCGTCGGCTTGCTTGGGGGCTTCGGCGGGCTCGGCGACGACCTGCGACGCCGGTGCAATGGCTTCGGGCTCGGCAACCGGCGACGAAGCGGGCGTCGCCGCCTCGTCCTCGCCACGGATCGTCGCGATCAGCGTGCCGACCTTGACCGCATCGCTGCCGTCGGGAACGTGGAGCTTCACGACCACTCCGCCCTCATCGGCTTCGAGTTCCATCGTCGCCTTGTCGGTCTCGATCTCGGCGAGGACATCGCCCGGCTTGACGGTGTCGCCTTCCTTTACGAGCCACTTGGCGAGGGTGCCCTCCTCCATCGTCGGCGACATCGCGGGGAGCTTGATCTCCATCAGTAGGTTCCCACCAGCACGTCGGTATAAAGTTCTTTTGCCTCGGGCTCGGGCGCGGACTCAGCGAAGTCGGCGGCATCGGCGATGATCGCGCGAACCTCCTTCTCGAGTTCCTTCAACCCTGCCTCGTCGATCTTGCCGGACGCGAGCAGGTCGCGCTTGGTATGCTCGATCGGGTCGGACTTCTCGCGGACCGCGGCGACTTCCTCGCGGCTGCGGTATTTCGCCGGATCGGACATCGAGTGGCCGCGATACCGGTACGTCTTCATTTCGAGCAGGATTGGGCCCTTCCCCGAACGCACCCAGTCGACGGCGACATTCGCCGCGCCGCGGACTTCGCAGACGTCCATGCCGTCGACCTGGAGCCCGGGGACGCGGAAGCTCTCGCCGCGACGGAACAACTGGTCTTCGGACGACGAGCGGTTGACGCTCGTGCCCATCGCATACTGGTTGTTCTCGATGACGTAGATGACCGGAAGCTTCCACAGCTCGGCCATGTTGAAGCTTTCGTAGACCTGCCCCTGGTTTGACGCACCGTCGCCGAAATAGGTCACCGCGAGTCCGCCGTCATTCTTGTACTTGTGCGCGAAGCCGAGCCCGGTGCCGAGCGGGACCTGCGCGGCGACGATCCCGTGGCCGCCGTAGAAGCCATGCTCGACCGAGAACATGTGCATCGAGCCGCCCTTGCCCTTGCTGATCCCGGCGGCACGGCCGGTCAGTTCCGCCATGACGACCTTCGGCTCGATGCCGGCGGCGATCATGTGGCCGTGATCACGATAGCCGGTAATCACGCTATCGGTGTTTTTCAGCGCCGATTGAACGCCGGTAACGACCGCTTCCTGACCAATATAGAGATGGCAGAAGCCGCCGATCAGCCCCATGCCGTACATCTGCCCGGCGCGCTCCTCGAAGCGGCGGATGAGGAGCATTTCGCGATAGAATGCGAGAAGTTCGTCGGGCGACGCATTGTACCGTTTCGGCTCGACTGGCCGTTCGCGCATCGGCGATTTCGGTTCGGTGGACGGTGGTGACTTGGCCATGCAGCACGGCTCCGGGAGGTTTGCTCCCGCCGTCTATACGCCTCCGTACAGCAGGTACAACGCGCTATTTGGCGTCGGGAAGCGGGATTATAACCTCATTGGGACCGACGACGCCAAGATCGCGCCGGACGCGTTCATCGGCATAATCCTTGTCGACGTGGTGCGGGTCGAGCAGCGCGACCTGCCGCTGGAGCGTGGCCTTTACGGCCCCAACCTTCGCGGCATCGGCATCGACCGCGGCGCGCTCGGTCTTATAGCCCTGCCACGCGATCAGCCCGGCGTTGCCCGAAATGGCGTGGAAGGCGAAATACCCCATCACGGTGACGCACGCCGCCGGGAGGATCGCGGCGCGAGCAAGGGCTAGGGGATTGACCCGATCGATCATCCCCTAGCTAGACCACGCGATTCGAAGGCATTCAAGCCGTTATCTGCCAGCGTGAAAGTAATTGCGCGGGTGAGTCCCGCAAGCCACGCTTCAGCGCAGGATCGCCCGCCCGGCGTAGCGCGCGGCATCGCCGAGTTCCTCCTCGATACGGATCAACTGGTTGTACTTCGCCAACCGGTCCGACCGCGCGAGACTGCCGGTCTTGATCTGCCCGCAGTTGGTCGCGACGGCGAGATCGGCGATCGTCGCGTCCTCGGTCTCGCCCGACCGGTGCGACATGACGCAGGTGTAGCGCGCGCGATGTGCCATCTCGACGGCCTGGAGGGTCTCGGTCAGCGTCCCGATCTGGTTGACCTTGACCAGCAGCGAGTTGGCGAGGCCGCGCCCGATGCCGTCCTGCAGCCGCTCGGGATTGGTCACGAACAGGTCGTCGCCGACGAGCTGGTGCGTCGCGCCGAGACGGTCGGTCAACAGCTTCCAGCCGTCGAAATCATCCTCGGACATGCCATCCTCGATCGACAGGATCGGGTATTTGCCCGCGAGTTCGACGTAATAGTCGACCATCTCGGCGGCCGAGAGCGAGCGCCCTTCCCCGGCCAACTCGTACTTGCCACCCTTGAAGAACTCGGTCGCGGCGACGTCGAGCGCGAGCATGACGTCCTCGCCGGGGCGGTAGCCGGCCTTTTCGATCGAGGCCATGATGAAATCGAGCGCGGCGGCGGGCGAGGCGATGTTCGGGGCGAAGCCGCCCTCGTCACCGACCGAGGTCGACAGGCCGGCGTCGGACAGGCCCTTCTTGAGGGTGTGGAAGATCTCCGCCCCCCAGCGGACCGCCTCGGCGATGGTCGGCGCGCCGACCGGCATGATCATGAATTCCTGGAAGTCGATCGGATTGTCGGCGTGGGCGCCACCGTTGATGATGTTCATCATCGGCACCGGCAGGACGTGCGCCGAGACCCCTCCGATATATTTGTGGAGCGACATGCCGCGCGATTCGGCGGCGGCCTTGGCGGCGGCGAGGCTGACCCCGAGGATCGCGTTGGCCCCCAGCCGGCTCTTGTTCGGCGTCCCGTCGAGCTCGATCATCGCGACGTCGACGTCGGCCTGGTCCTCGGCGTCCATGCCCGACAGCGCATCGAAGATTTCGCCATTGACCGCAGCGCATGCCTTGAGGACACCCTTGCCGCCGTAACGCGATGCGTCGCCGTCGCGCAGCTCGACCGCCTCGTGTGCGCCGGTCGACGCGCCCGATGGGACCGCGGCGCGACCGAAGCTGCCGTCGTCGAGCAGGACCTCGACCTCGACGGTCGGGTTGCCGCGGCTGTCGAGGATCTGGCGCGCGTGAATGTCGACGATGGCGGTCATGCTCTGGCTCCGGACGAACTATTCCGCGGTCCTAGCCATTCGCGGCCCCGGCGACAACGCGCGCATCACCGGTTACAGGCGCGGAGCCGTCCTTGCTACGCTCCCGTAACGGGCTGGCTGCTCGCGGCGGAACTCGGCTAGGATAGTTACGTTTGGGAAGCGACTTCCTCGTGTCTAGCAGGGGCTACGCTGATGACGACCGATACCACTTCCGCCGGGATGCCGCCGATCGCGCCGAGCCACGATGCGCTCGACGTCGTTCCGGTCCAGGCGACCGATATCCGCAGCCCGTTCACCAGCAAGGTCCTGAGCTTTGCCGACGAAGGCAAGGCGCAGGTCACTGGGACGCTCGACGGCCTCGCCTCGACCGTCCGCGACTTTGCCGACAAGCTCGACGCCAACGGTGCCGCGCCGTTTGCCGGTTTTGTCCATCAGGCCGCCGATACCGTTGCGGGCTGGTCGTCTGCGGTTGATGGTCGTTCGGTCGATGACTTGATCGACGATACGCGGACGCTCGTTCGAACCAGCCCGGCCGTTGCCGTCGGGCTGTCGATCGTCGCGGGCTTCGTGCTGGCGCGCCTCGTCAAGGCATCGACGACCGGTACCGCGCAGTGAGCGAGCGAGATTCGCGCGCTTTGGCCGAAACCGACGCTGCGGTCGCTGCACCGTCGATCGCCGACCTGCTTCGTCGACTGGTCGAAGACGGCAACCACCTCGTCCGAACCGAAATCCGGCTTGCCAAGGCGGAGGTGCGTGACAACGTCGCGTCGGCCAAGGCCGGTGCGGGCGCGATCGCGGTCGGCATGATCCTACTGCTCGGCGCGATCTTCACGCTGCTTGGCGCTGCCGTGGGGTTCCTGACCCCGCTCGTCGGTGCCGGCTTTGCTGCGCTGATCGTCGGCGTCGCCGCGGCGCTGGTCGGTGGCCTGCTGATTGCCAGCGGTGGCAAGAAGATCGGAAGCACGTCAATCATGCCGGACCGCGCGGCGGCGTCGCTGCGCCGCGACGCTGAAGTCATCAAGGGGAACTGACGTGAGCGATACCGCCACTCTCGAACGCGAAGCCGAATCGACCCGCGAACGGATTGCGTCGACGATCGACGACCTGCAGGCGCGCCTGTCGCCGCGGGCGCTTGTCGATAATGCTGTCGACTCGTTGAATGCGAGCAGCTCGCGGGCTTTCGAATCGGTCAAGGGCGCGGCGATGGCTCATCCCATCGCCATTGCCGGGGCAGGCCTTGCAGCCGGAATCGCGCTGCTGGCCCGGAGCAAGGTCAAGCGCGCGACGATCGAATATGGCGACAGCTACGCTGCGTACGCCGATTACGACGACGGATATGCAGCGAACCTTGCCGCCGATGACATCCCCGCCGGCCCGGCTCGCCAACGCATCGAAGCGATCCAGCACAAGGCACACGTCGCGGTTGACGATAACCCTCTTACGGTGGTCCTCGTCGGTGTCGCGACCGGCGCATTGATCGGTGCGATCATGCCCGTCAGCGACATCGAATATGCCGCATTCGGCGATATCGGTGCCCGTCTCGAGGCTGCCGGAGATGCGGCGATCGCGTCGGCCAAGGTCGAGCTCGATCTCTCGAAACTGTCTTTTGCCGGCGGCACCGCCGGGATCATGGACCGCGCGGTACAGTCGTTGCTCAGCATCGTCGGCGCGGCGGGCGGTGCCTTGTTGCGCAAGCCGACCTCGTCCGCTTAACGCCACATTCAGTGGCTAGTCACTAAAGCGTGGATCCGGCCGATCGCGGCCCGCATATCAGGAGCGCTAGATGCGTCGTTTTTCTCTCGGGCTCACCGCTCTCGCCATCATCGCAGCTCCCATCTTCGCGGCCCCCGCGATCGCCCAGACGGCCGCGACTCCGGCCGAGGCGGTATCGGCGGGTCAGTTCATCTCGACGCTCTCCGACAACGCGTTTGCCGTGCTCAAGGAGACGTCGTCTAAGCCGGCGATTAAGGCGAAGTTCCGCGCCATGCTCAAGGATAATTTTGCGGTCGAGGATGCCGGTGCGCGATTGATCCGCCGTTATCGCAACCAGATCACCCCGGCGCAGTTGGCGGCGTACCAGGCGGTTCTTCCCGACTATGTCGTCAACATATACGCCGACCGCCTGATCAATTACTCCGATGCTACCGTGAAAATTGTTCGCACCCAGCCGCACGGCTCGACCGGTGGCGTCGACGTTTTCACCAAGGTCGAAGTCGCTGGCAAAGCGCCCTTCGACATTATCTGGTACGTGCAGAAGGGTTCGTCGGGTAAGTGGCTGGTCGGCAACGTCACCGTGTCGGGCGTGAACCTGTCGCTGACGCAGGAAGCCGATTTCTCGGCGATCATCTCGAAGCAGGGCTTCGACGGCCTCGTTGCGCTGATGAAGGCGTCGAACGCCAAGTCGGCGTGACCGCGCTCCTCGACACGGCTGAAGCTGCGTATATCGATCCCAGCGCGCAGCTATACGGCCGTGTCGCGATGCGTGAGGGCTCGTCGATCTGGTGCAATGCAGTCATCCGTAGCGAGGCGGCGCACGTCGAGATCGGCGCATACTCGAACATCCAGGACTTCGTGATGATCCACACCGACCCCGGTCGACCGGTCGTGGTCGGTACACATTGTTCGATCACGCATCACGCGACGCTCCATGGCTGCACGATCGGCAATCATGTTCTCGTGGGGATCAACGCGACCGTTTATGGCGGAGCCGTGATCGGCGACAACTCGATCGTCGGACAGCACGCCTATGTGAAAGACGGGACGATCGTCCCACCCAACTCGATCGTCGTCGGGTCGCCAGCGAAGGTGATCCGCACCGCGAACAACTGGATCGCGAACCGGATCAACGCTTTATTCTATCACCGCAATGCGATGGCGTATTCCGCCGGAAATCATCGCGCATGGGATGGGCCGGAGTTCGAAGATTGGGCGGCAGGCATCATGGCCTCTGTGCAAGCCGAGTATGCCGCGCTAAATCCTGCGGCATGAACAAGCTCCATCTCGTTTTCGGCGGTCGCGTTACCGATCCGCGAACCCTCGATTTCGAGGATCCGGCAAAGCTCGACGTCGTCGGCATTTTCCCTGATTATGCCTCCGCCGAAAAGGCGTGGCGATCGAACGCCCAGCGCACGGTCGACGATGCGGCGATGAAATACGTCGTCGTGCATCTCCACCGGATGCTCGAGCCCGACGTTCCAGCGGCCTAGGCGACCCGTCGGACAAAGGGTTGGGCAAAGATCAGCCCGACGATGAAGCCGCCGATATGCGTCCAGATCGCGATACCGCCCTCTCCCGTGTTGAAGGCGACGGCGGTCAGCAACTGCAGTCCGATCCACGTCGCAGCGTACCATAATGCGGTCGCCACCTCGGTCGAGACTTGTATGCCGAGCACGCGACGCGCCCTCGCCCGGCTACGTGCGAACAGGACCGCATAGGCTCCGAACACGCCCGCGATCGCGCCGCTGGCCCCGACGACCGCCTCGGTGGAATGGGGTGCCACGGCAACCTGCAGCAGCCCGCCGATGATTCCGCTCAACGCGTACAGCACGAGAAACCGCGCGCGGCCGATTTCAACCTCGACGTGCCGCCCGACCCACCACAGGAAGGTCAGGTTGAGCGTCAGGTGGATCCAGCCGGCATGGAGGAATAGCGACGTCAGCAGCGTGAGCGCGGCGGGAACGTCACCGGGGCTCGACGGCACCGACCCGGTCACTCGAGCCGGAATCAGGGCCGCATGACTGGCCAGCGTCTCGCTGAACGCCATGCCACCAATCGTTGCCGCGACCTGGACGAGGACGCAGACTGCGACGAGCGCACGCGTAACGGGGGCGGCCGGCGGCGTAAACGATGCGCCGCCGAAACCGCCCTCGGGCTTCAAATGAACTCGACCTTTTCGATCGTGTAATATTTGTCGCCAGACGGGGTCGTCACTTCGACCTCTTCGCCGAGCTTACGGCCAATCAGCGCGCGGCCTAACGGCGACGAATAGCTGATCCGCCCTCGATGAGCATCGGCCTCGGTCTGACCGACGATCTGATAGGTGATCGGCTTATCGTCCTCATCGAGCAGACCGACGGTTGCGCCGAAGACGACCTTGTCACCCGACAGCGTCTTGGGATCGATGACGACGGCGCGCGCGAGCTTGTCCTCGAGCTCCATCGTCTGCGCTTCGATA
Source organism: Polymorphobacter sp. PAMC 29334 (assembly GCF_019431245.1). Classification (NCBI taxonomy): domain Bacteria; kingdom Pseudomonadati; phylum Pseudomonadota; class Alphaproteobacteria; order Sphingomonadales; family Sphingosinicellaceae; genus Polymorphobacter; species Polymorphobacter sp. PAMC 29334. The sequence continues at coordinate 2,561,979 of NZ_CP080243.1, forward strand.
TGCCCCTGGCGCTCCTTGGCGGCATGGTATTCGGCGTTCTCCGACAGGTCGCCATGAGCGCGCGCGGTCTCGATGTCCTCGACGTTCTTCGGCCGCTCGACCTCTTTGAGGTTGCGCAGCGTCGCCATCAATTCGGCGTGCCCCTCCGCAAGCATGGGGTACTTATCGACCGTCGCCATTCGCTGACTTCCCTAGTTGACGCTTCGCCCTCGGCGGAGTGACCACCGCTGACGGCAAACTCTCTGTCCGGGGGCTTCTTAATCCAGCGCTGAATAGTATGACTGGAGCGACCGTACTTCAAGCGGTCGCTGCTTTAACGCAGCAATCGCCTGTGTGGCTGCAACGCTTGCCGACGCTGTCGTGAAATATGGCACCTTGCCGTAAAGCGCCGACGCGCGGATCGACGCCGAGTCCTTCATCGACTGCGTGCCTTCGGTCGTGTTGACGATCAGCGCGACGCCGCCGTCCTTGATCCGGTCGACGATGTGCGGCCGCCCCTGCTGGACCTTGTTGACGCGCTCGACCGCGATCCCCTCGCCGTCGAGGAACTTCGCCGTGCCGTCGGTCGCGATCAGGCCGAAACCCATGCCGACGAGGTCGCGCGCCGCCTCGAGGATAATCGCCTTGTCGCTGTCCTTGACCGACAGGAACACTGTGCCCGCCATCGGGAGCACCGTCCCCGCGGCAAGCTGCGCCTTGGCGAACGCCATCGCAAAATCGCTATCGATCCCCATGACTTCGCCGGTCGACTTCATCTCGGGCCCGAGGACCGGATCGGTGCCAGGGAAGCGCGCGAATGGGAACACCGCCTCCTTGACCGCGATATGCTTCCACGCCGGGCGCTTGAGGTTGAAGCTGGCGAGGTTCTCCCCCGCCATCACCCGCGCCGCGATCTTGGCGATCGGAATGCCGGTCGCCTTTGCGGTGAATGGGACGGTCCGCGAGGCGCGCGGATTGACCTCGATCAGATAGACCTCGCCGTCCTTGACCGCGAACTGAATGTTCATCAGCCCGCGAACCTCGAGCGCGCGCGCAAGCAACGCGGTCTGGCGCTCGATCTCGGCGATGATGTCGGGGCCGAGGCTGTGCGGGGGGATCGAACACGCGCTGTCGCCCGAATGGACCCCTGCCTCCTCGATGTGCTGAAGGACACCCGCGACGAAGACGGTATCGGGATCGGCGAGCGCATCGACGTCGACCTCGACCGCGTCTCGCAGGTACTGGTCGATCAGCACCGGCCCGCCGCTAAGCGCGGCCGCGTTGTCGCGGAGATAGGCGTCGAGCGCGGCGGGGGTCTCGACCACCTCCATCGCCCGCCCGCCGAGGACGAACGACGGGCGCATCAGGACTGGATAGCCGACGCGCTCGGCGATCCCCACCGCGGCGTTGCGATCGACCGCAATCCCGTTGTTCGGCTGCTTGAGCCCGAGCCGCTCGACCAGCGCGGCGAAGCGCTCGCGGTCCTCGGCAAGGTCGATGTTGTCGGGCGAGGTGCCAAGGATCGGGATGCCCGCCGCCTTGAGCGCGCTGGCGAGGTTGAGCGGCGTCTGCCCGCCGAACTGGACGATAACGCCGACGAGCTCGCCGTTCTCCATCTCCTTGTGGAGGACCTCGAGGACGTCCTCGGCGGTCAGCGGCTCGAAATACAGCCGGTCGGAGGTGTCGTAGTCGGTGCTGACCGTCTCGGGGTTACAGTTGACCATGATCGTCTCGAAGCCGGCGTCCGCCAGCGCGAAGCAAGCGTGGCAGCAGCAATAGTCGAACTCGATCCCCTGCCCGATCCGGTTCGGTCCCCCGCCGAGGATGACGACCTTGCGCGCCGCTGTCGGCTGGCTCTCGCACTCGGGCTCACCGAAGCTCGGGGCCTCGTAGGTCGAGTACATGTACGGCGTCTTCGCGGCGAATTCGGCGGCACAGGTGTCGATGCGCTTGAACACCGGGCGGACGCCGAGTCCGTGGCGGTGCGCGGCGACTTCGGCGGCGGTTCCGCCGGTCAGCTTGGCGAGGCGTGTATCGGCGAAACCCATCGCTTTTAGCCGGCGCATACCCGCCGCGTCGTTCGGCAAGCCGCTCGCGCGGACTTCGGCCTCCGCGGCAATGATCTCGGCGATCCGATTGAGAAACCACGGTTCGTAGAAGGTGATCCCGTGGACCTTCTCAACGGAAAAGCCGCTCCGCAGCGCCTGCGCCGCGATCAGCAGCCGATCGGGACCGGGGATCGACAACGCCGCCGCGATCTCCTCGTCGCTCGCGCCGGCCAGGCTCTCGACCTCATCGAACCCGGTCAGCCCGGTCTCGAGCCCGCGCAACGCCTTCTGCAGCGATTCATGGATCGTCCGCCCGATCGCCATGACCTCGCCGACCGACTTCATCGCGGTGCCGAGGACCGCCTCGGCGCCCTTGAACTTCTCGAAGGCGAAGCGCGGGATCTTGGTCACGACATAATCGATCGTCGGCTCGAACGCGGCGGGCGTCGCCCCGGTGATGTCGTTCTGGACCTCGTCCAATGTGTAGCCGACCGCGAGCAGTGCCGCGACCTTGGCGATCGGGAAGCCCGTCGCCTTCGATGCCAGCGCCGACGAACGCGACACACGCGGGTTCATCTCGATGACGACGAGCCGTCCGTCCTTAGGGTCGACTGCGAACTGGACGTTCGAACCCCCTGTTTCCACACCGATTTCGCGCAGCGTCGCGATCGATGCGTTGCGCATGATCTGATACTCTTTATCTGTCAGCGTCAGGATCGGCGCGACGGTGATGCTGTCGCCGGTGTGCACCCCCATCGGGTCGATATTCTCGATCCCGCAGATGATGATCGCATTATCGTGGCGGTCGCGAACGACCTCCATCTCGTATTCCTTCCAGCCGAGCACCGACTCCTCGATCAGCACCTCGGTCGTCGGCGAGGCATCGAGCCCGGTGCCGACGATATGGAGGAATTCCTCGCGGTTATAGGCGATGCCGCCCCCCGTCCCGCCCATCGTGAACGACGGCCGGATGATCGTTGGCAGGCCAACGAACTCAAGCGCTTCGAGCGCCTCGGCAACGTTATGCGCGATGCGCGAGCGCGGGCTTTCGAGCCTGATCTTGTCCATCGCGTCGCGGAACTTGAGCCGGTCCTCGGCCTTGTCGATCGCCACCGCGTCGGCCCCGATCAGCTCGACCCCGTACTTCTCGAGCGTCCCGTCGCGGAACAGCGCGAGCGCGGTATTGAGCGCGGTCTGTCCGCCCATCGTCGGCAACAGCGCGTCGGGCCGCTCGATCTCGATGATCTTGGCGACGACCGCTGGCGTGATCGGCTCGACATACGTCGCGTCGGCCATGTCGGGGTCGGTCATGATCGTCGCCGGGTTCGAATTGACCAGCACGATCCGATACCCCTCGGCGCGCAAAGCCTTGCACGCCTGCGTCCCCGAATAGTCGAACTCGCACGCCTGTCCGATGATGATCGGGCCGGCGCCGATGATGAGGATGGTGTGAATGTCGGTGCGTTTGGGCATTTGATTAGATTGCTCTCATTGCATACGTTGCTGGCATCGCAATCACGGGAGGCGACCGATGGCGAGCCTGACGATCCGCAACATCCCCGACGACGTGCAACGGCGCTTCCGCGCGCAGGCGTCGGCCAAGGGCATGTCGATGGAGGCCGAGGCACGGCGGCTGGTCATCGCTGCAGTTACCGAGACCGTGCCTCCGCAGCGCAAATCCATCGGGCAGATGATTTACGAAATGAGCCGGCCCGGGATCGACTTGCCGATTCCTCCGCGTAGCCCCGCGCGGGTCCCTGATCTCGAATGATCCTTGTCGACACCAATGTCTGGAGCGAGTTGACCCGGGCAATACCCGATCCGGCCGTACTGGTGTGGGAGGCTGCGAATGCCGACCGTCTATGGCTCGCGACCGTAGTGATCGGCGAACTGCTGTCGGGAGCGCATCTCCTGCCCGAAGGAAAGCGTAAGCAGGCATTTCTGGCGAACTATGATGAAGTGATCGCGGCACATGCCGATCGCATTGTGCCGTTCGACCTTGCTGCGTCGCTTCATTACGGGCCGGTTCTCGCTGCGCAAGAGCGAGCAGGGCGAGCGCCGGGAACTGCAGACACGCAGATTGCGGCGATCGCGCTGGCGTACGGGATGTTGCTGGCGACACGCAATACGAAGCACTTCGAAGGGTTGGGCCTCGCCCTAATCGATCCTTGGATTGACTGACGGGCAAAGACGGATCGTCGAGGAAAACGTAGGTCTTAGCTCGGGTATGTCGCTTGCTTTCGATCACACCAGCGACCCGACAAACCGCTCGAACAAATAGTGACTGTCCTGCGGCCCCGGGCTCGCCTCCGGATGATACTGGACGCTGAACGCGCTCCGGTCGGTCAACTCCAGCCCCGCGAGCGACCCATCGAACAAGCTCACATGCGTCGCCCGCGCATTCCCAGGCAGCGTCGCGCTGTCGACCGCGAAGCCGTGGTTCATGCTGGTGATCTCGACGCGGCCGTCGCTCAGCCGCTTGACCGGGTGGTTCGCGCCGCGGTGGCCCTGGTGCATCTTGTACGTGCTCGCGCCGACCGCGAGGCCGAGGAGCTGGTGGCCGAGGCAGATGCCGAACAGCGGCGTGCCCGAGTTGAGCACCGCCTGGATCGTCGGCACCGCGTACACCCCCGTCGCCGCCGGGTCGCCGGGGCCGTTCGACAGAAAGATGCCGTCAGGCTTGTGTGCCATGATCTCGTCGAAGGTCGCGGTCGCCGGGACAACCGTCACCCGCGCTCCGGCGGCGACGAGGTTGCGGAGGATGTTGCGCTTCATTCCGTAGTCGATCGCAACGACGTGCGGACCGTTCGGATTGGCGGCGTGGGTCGCGTACCCCTGCCCAAGCGTCCACAGCCCGTCGTCCCAGCCATAGCTTTGTGTCGTCGACACCGCCTTGGCGAGGTCCATCCCCTCGAGCCCCGGCCAACCCTGCGCCTGTGCCAGCAACGCCGGAACGTCGAAGTCACCGGTCGCCAAATGCGCGATGACCGCGTTCGGCGCGCCGAGTTCGCGGATGCGCCGGGTCAGCGCGCGGGTGTCGACCCCTGCCAGCCCGATCCGCCCCCAGCTTTTGAGCCACGCATCGAAGGTCCGGTCGGCGCGCCAGTTCGCCGCCTCGCTCGGGATCGCAGCGACGACGCAGCCGAGCGCATGCGGGTTGGTCGCCTCGACATCCTCGGGGTTCGCGCCGGTGTTGCCGATATGCGGGGTGGTGAAGGTGATGATCTGCCCGGCATAGCTCGGGTCGGTCATCGCCTCCTGGTAGCCGGTCATCGCGGTGTTGAAGCAGACCTCGCCGGCCGCGACGCCCTCGGCGCCGATGCCGTGGCCCCAGACGATCGTGCCATCGGCTAAAACGAGAACGCCTGTCGCGCCGGTCGGTCGGGCATGCGCGGGGGCGTCGGCCAAGTGGCTTCCTTCAGGTTGGCGGATGGGCAAACGCATGGCGAACTACGGGGCGCGCCGTGTCCGGTCAATCTCTAACCGTTCCGACGGCGTGCGGTTAGGTGCGGACCGGTGTGCGCGTTATGATACCGCCCCCGACTCGACAGGACAATCATGATCCGCGACGACATCAAGGCCGCCACGACCACCGCGATGAAAGCCAAGGACAGCGCCCGGCTCGGTGCGCTGCGCCTCATCTCGGCGGCGTTGAAGAACAAGGACATCGAGCTCCGCACCGGCACGCCGCCCGCCGACGACGACGTGCTCGTCGCCGACGTGCTGACCAAGATGGCAAAGCAGCGCCGCGAATCGATCGAGATGTACGTCACCGGCAACCGTCCCGAGCTGGCCGACGCCGAACGCGCCGAGCTCGGCGTAATCGAGGGGTTCATGCCGCAGCAAATGGCGGCGGGCGAAGCGATGGCGGTCATTCGCGGGCTGGTCGAGGAGCTTGGGGCGAGCAGTGTCAAGGACATGGGCAAGGTTATGGCCGCATTGCGCGAGCGTTTCGCCGGGCAGATCGACATGTCGTCCGCGTCGGCGATGGTGAAAACAGCGCTCTCGTCCTAAGTTGGGCGGGTGACCCTCGCCCCCACCTTTCTTGACGAACTCCGCGCCCGCGTCGCGGTGTCGACGGTCGTAGCGCGCCGGGTCAAGCTGACCCGCGCCGGGCGCGAGATGAAGGGCTGCTGCCCGTTCCATAACGAGAAGTCGCCGAGCTTTTTCGTCAACGACGACAAGGGCTTCTACCATTGCTTTGGCTGCGGGGCGCACGGCGACGTGATCCGCTTCGTCGTCGAGCAGGAGGGGCTCGGCTTCATCGACGCGGTCAAGTCGCTCGCCGCCGAAGCTGGACTGGCGGTGCCCGAGGAGACTCCTGAAGCGCGCGAGCGGGCACAGGCGGCGGAGGGGCTCCACGACGTTACCGGCAAGGCGGCGGCGTGGTTTTCCAGCCAGTTGCGCGATGCCGGGGGCGCGACCGCGCGCGACTATCTCGCTAAGCGCGGTCTCGCGGACAAGACCGTCGCAGACTTCGGCCTCGGCTACTCGCCCGATAGCCGGACCCGCCTCCGCGCCGCGCTTGCCAGCGTCGGTGACGCCAAGCTGATCGAGACAGGGCTGCTGATCCAGCCCGAGGCCGAGGGGAATGCGAAGCCGGGCGATCCGTACGACCGCTTCCGCGGACGGCTGATGTTTCCGATCCGCGATCCACGCGGTCGAGTTATCGGCTTTGGCGGACGTATCCTCGGCGACGGCCAGCCCAAGTATCTGAATTCGCCCGACACGCCGTTGTTCGACAAGGGGCGGACGCTTTACAATCTCGACCGCGCCGGGCCGGTCGCGCGCAAGTCGCTGCGGCTGATCGTCGTCGAGGGCTACATGGACGTCATCGGCCTCGCGCAGGCGGGGTTCGCCGACGCGGTCGCGCCGCTCGGCACCGCGCTGACCGAGGCGCAGCTCGGGCTGATGTGGCGCATCGTGCCCGAACCGGTGCTGTGCTTCGACGGCGACGCGGCGGGGCAGCGGGCGGGGCTGCGGGCGCTCCACCGGGCACTGCCGCTGCTCGAGGCCGGCAAATCGCTGCGCTTCGCCACCCTCCCCCTGGGCAAGGACCCCGACGATCTTGTCCGCGCTGGCGGACCTGCCGCGTTCGACGCCGTCCTCGCCGCCGCCGAGCCGTTGATCGACCGGCTGTGGCGGAGCGAGACCGAGGGCGTCGACACGGCCACCCCCGAACGCCGCGCCGCCGTTCTTGCAGCGCTCGATGCCCGCGCTGCGGAGATCGCCGACACCACCCTCCAGCGCTTCTACCGGACCGAGCTCCGCGAGCGTTTCTACGCTTTGTTCAAGCGCCCCGAGCGGACCCCGTGGCAAAAAGGCGGCCCCCCGCCCCGTGCCGCGTCGCCGGGTATCCTGCGCGCCGCGCGTCCCGACATGGGCGACGCGATGGTGCGTCAGGTCCTCGTCGCCTGCCTCCTCCGCCCCGAGTTGATCGACGCGGGGTTCGAACGGCTGGCCGGTCTGCCGGTCGCCGACCCGGCCCACGCCGCGCTCGTGACCGCGCTACTCGACGCCGCGACCGCAGACCCTGACGCCAGCCCGGTCGCCCTCCGCGCCCATCTCGACGCGCGGGGTGCCGGTGCCGCCGCCGATGCCATCCTCGCACGGCATCGGCCAGGCGTCGGCAACCTCGGTTTTGTCCGTGCGAGCACTCCCAGCGCCGACGCCCGCGAACAATTCGTCAAATTTCTCGATGCCTTGCTCGCAACGGCGCGCGTGGGGGATGACATTGCCGCAACCAATTCCCATTTCCGGATGAGCATGGCCGAGGCCGATTTTGACGCGGTGCGACGCAACCATCAAGCGCGTGCCGAATTGTCCGATAAGGATCATGTTATTGGAATTGTCGCCGATACCGAGTAAGCGGCTCCACCGCCCTCGCCCGAGTCGTCGTTATCGGTTGGCGCGACACGCTTGATTGGACGAAAGCAGATTATGGCAAAAGCGAATGGCGCCGTCGTGGAAACCGATACGAAGCCCGATACCGACGGTGCGCCGTTGCTCGATCTCAACGAAGCATCGATCAAGAAGCTGATCGCGCGCGCCAAGAAGCGCGGCTACATCACTTATGACGAACTGAATGACGCACTGCCGCAGGTCTCCTCCGAGCAGATCGAGGACGTCATGGCGGCGCTGTCGGAGATGGGGATCAACCTCATCGAGAACGACGAGCCCGCCGAGGAAGGCACCGAGACCCCGCGCGCCGCCGCCGACGATGACGAGGAAGAAGAAGCCGTCGAGGGCGACCCCGCCGTCGCCGCTCCGGTTGCGGTCAAGGCCGCCCCGCTCGACCGTACCGACGACCCGGTCCGCATGTACCTGCGCGAGATGGGCGCGGTCGAACTGCTCAGCCGCGAGGGCGAAATCGCGATCGCCAAGCGCATCGAGGCCGGGCGCAACACGATGATCGCCGGCCTGTGCGAATCGCCAATGACCTTCACGTCGATGATCGACTGGTCCGACGCGCTCAACGAAGGCCGGATGCAGCTCCGCGAGATTCTCGATCTCGACGCGATGCTGGTCAAGCCGCCGGTCGAGGGCGATTCGGGCGAGGTCGGCACTGGCCTGCCCGCTGTCGCCTACAAGGAAGACGGCGAGCCCGATATCGTCTCGGCTTCGGCCGACGAGGACGAGGAGGAAGCCGCGTTCACCGGGCGGACCAAGCCCGACGGCACCGCCGCGATCCCCGACGAGGACGACGAGGACAACACGCTGTCGCTCGCGGCGATGGAGGAACTGCTCAAGCCCGACGCGCTGGCGAAGTTCGCCGAGATCACCGCGACGTACGGCAAGTTCAAGAAGCTGCAGGAGAACCGGCTGTCGGCGTTCCGCGTCAACGCCGCGTATCCCCCCGCCGATGAGCGCAAGTATCAGAAACTGCGCGAAGAACTGACCGCCGGGGTGCAGTCGGTCCACTTCAACAACAACAAGATCGAATATCTCGTCGACCAGCTGTACAGCTACAACCGGCGCCTGCTCGGCCTCGGCGGGACGATGATGCGTCTCGCCGACCGCCACAAGATCAACCGCAAGTCGTTCCTCGACGAATATATGGGCCACGAGCTCGATGCCGGCTGGACCGCGCGCGTCGCTGGGATCGACAAGAAGTTCGGTGCGTTCGCGCTTGCTGAAAAGCAGGCGGTCGAGGACGTGCGCCTGGAGATCGCCGACATCGCGCAGGCGACCGGCGTCGACCTCGGCGAGTTCCGCCGGATCACCAACATGGTCCAGAAGGGCGAGCGCGAGGCCCGGATCGCCAAGAAGGAAATGGTCGAAGCGAACCTGCGTTTGGTCATCTCGATCGCGAAGAAGTACACCAACCGCGGCCTGCAATTCCTTGATCTTATTCAGGAAGGCAACATCGGCCTGATGAAGGCGGTCGACAAGTTCGAGTACCGCCGCGGCTATAAGTTCTCGACCTACGCGACGTGGTGGATCCGCCAGGCGATTACCCGCTCGATCGCCGACCAGGCGCGGACGATCCGTATCCCGGTCCACATGATCGAGACGATCAACAAGCTCGTCCGCACCAGCCGCCAGATCCTCCACGAGATCGGCCGCGAGCCGACGCCCGAGGAACTTGCCGAGCGGTTGTCGATGCCGCTCGAGAAGGTCCGCAAGGTGATGAAGATCGCCAAGGAGCCGATCAGCCTCGAGACGCCGATCGGTGACGAGGAGGATTCGCACCTCGGCGACTTCATCGAGGACAAGAATGCGATCATCCCGGTCGACGCCGCGATCCACGCCAACCTCAAGGAAACGGTGACGCGCGTCCTCGCGTCGCTGACCCCGCGTGAGGAGCGCGTGCTGCGGATGCGTTTCGGCATCGGCATGAACACCGACCACACGCTCGAAGAAGTCGGCCAGCAGTTCTCGGTCACCCGCGAGCGCATCCGGCAGATCGAGGCGAAGGCGCTGCGCAAGCTCAAGCACCCGTCGCGGTCGCGCAAGATGCGGAGCTTCCTCGACGTCTGAGGTTGCCCGCATGGCGGAGCCGCTCTACGGTTGACCCATACGTCAACCACCAAGGCTCCGCCCCCATGCGCTTCGAAGGCACCGCCGGCTATGTCGCCACCGACGACCTCAAGGTCGCGGTCAATGCGGCGACGACGCTCCGCCGCCCGCTCCTGATCAAGGGCGAGCCCGGGACCGGCAAGACCGTCCTTGCCGGTGAAATCGCCCGCAGCTTCGGCGCGCCGCTAATCGAGTGGAACGTCAAGTCGACGACCAAGGCGCAGCAGGGCCTGTACGAATATGACGCGGTCAGCCGCCTGCGCGACGGCCAGCTCGGCGACGCGCGCGTCCGCGACATTTCGAACTACATCCGTCGCGGCAAGATGTGGGAGGCGTTCACCTCCCCCGCCCTCCCCGTCCTGCTGATCGACGAGATCGACAAGGCCGACATCGAGTTTCCGAACGACCTGCTGACCGAACTCGACCGCATGGAGTTCGACGTCTACGAAACCGGCGAGCGCGTCATCGCCGCCCAGCGCCCGATCGTCATCATCACGTCGAACAATGAGAAGGACCTGCCCGACGCGTTCCTGCGCCGCTGCTTCTTCCACTACATCAAGTTTCCCGACCGCAGCACGATGGAGTCGATCGTCGCGGTCCACTTCCCCGACATCCAGAACACGCTGGTCCGCGAGGCGCTCAACATCTTCTACGACATCCGCGAGGTGCCGGGCATGAAGAAGAAGCCAAGCACGAGCGAACTCCTCGACTGGCTCAAGCTGCTGATGCACGAGGACCTGCCGCTCGAGGTGCTCAAGTCGCGTGATACCAAGACGTTGATCCCGCCGCTGCATGGCGCGCTGCTCAAGAACGAGCAGGACGTGATGCTGTTCGAGCGGCTGGCGTTCATGTCGCGGCGGCAGGGCGGACAGGGCTGACCTCAGCGCAAATGCGGGAGCGACCAGTCGCCGAATATCGCGGCGGTCCGCAAAGCGAATACCGTCACCCCGGTGCAGAACGCCGCAAGCGACTTCGACGCGCCGGTCCGCCGGACGAGCAACACCATCACGATCGCCCCTGCGATCGCTGCGGTGGCGTAGAAGTCGGCGCGGAGGATGCGCGGGATCTGCGCGGTCAAGACATCGCGCAGCACCCCGCCACCACAGCCGTTGACGACCGCGATGGCGATGACGCTCGCGCCGTTGAGGTCGTAGTCGAGTGCCTTTCGGGCACCCGCGACGGCGGCGAGGGCGAGCCCGGCGGCTTCGATGACGTCGATCACGCGCGGAGGCGTCCATGTTGCAACTGGACCGGTTGCCAAACCAGCGACAACGACCGCGCTCGCGCCGATCAGTGCGATGATCGGGTAGCGCCGGTCGCGGAACGCCGCCGGCGGGTGTTCGCCGAGCAGAATATCGCGCATCACCCCGCCACCGACCGCGCCAACGAACGCGAGCACCGCGATGCCGAAGATGTCGAGGTCGGCACGTGCCCCCGCCAGTGCGAACTCGGTCGACAAGATTAGCGTCGCGGCGAGGTCTATCGTCGTCAGCAGGCGGTCGCGGATGCGGATCATGGCCGGTCTCGATCCCTCGGTCGCTTTGGTTCTGCGCGTGACGATGCCCCGGCGACGCACTACCGTCCAGCGGTCCGCCTCCGGAGTGCGCCTGTGTTCCTCAACTTCCTTGCTGAACTTCGCGCCGCGAAGATTCCCGCGTCGCTCAAGGAGCATCTGACGCTGCTCGAGGCGATGAAGGCGGATGTGATCGACTATAAGGTCGAGCAATTCTATTATCTTGCGCGGTCCTGCTACGTGAAAGACGAAGGGTTGCTCGACCGCTTCGACCAGGTGTTCGGCAAGGTGTTCAAGGGCATCGAGACCGTCATCGACACCGGTACCGCCGAGATCCCCGAGGAATGGCTGCGCAAGGTCGCCGAGCTCCATCTGACCGAGGAGGAGATGGCCGAGATCAAGAAGCTCGGGTCGTGGGACGAGATCATGGCGACGCTCAAGCAACGTCTCGAGGAGCAAAAAGGCCGCCACGAGGGCGGGTCGAAGTGGATCGGCACCGGCGGGACTTCGCCGTTCGGCGCGAACGGCTACAACCCCGAGGGCGTTCGCACCGGCCAGGATGCCGGACGGCAGGGCAAGGCGATCAAGGTCTGGGACAAGCGCGAGTTCAAGAACCTCGACGCAACGGTCGAGCTCGGCACGCGCAACATCAAGCTCGCACTACGCCGCCTGCGCCGCTTCGCCCGCGACGGCGCGGCCGACGAGCTCGACATGGACGCCACCGTCAGCGGCACGGCGAAGAAGGCGTATCTCGAGATCGTCATGCGCCCCGAGCGGCACAATGCGGTCAAGGTCCTGCTGTTTCTCGACGTCGGCGGGTCGATGGACCCGTTCATCAAGCTGTGCGAGGAGCTGTTCTCGGCGGCGCGGACCGAGTTCAAGCACCTCGAATTCTTCTACTTTCACAATTGCCCGTACGAGGCGCTGTGGCAGGACAACCGGCGGCGCTGGACCGAGCGGACGCCGACGCTCGACCTGCTCCACAAATTTCCCCACGATTACAAGCTGGTGTTCGTCGGCGACGCATCGATGTCGCCGTACGAGATCAACTACCCCGGCGGCTCGGTCGAGCATTGGAACGAGGAAAGCGGCGAGACGTGGATGCGCCGGATGCTCGACGTCTACCCGGCAGCAGTCTGGCTCAACCCGATCCCCGAGGCGAGCTGGAGCCATGGCCAGTCGATCCAGATGATGAAGAGCATCATGGAGGACCGGATGTACCCGCTGACGCTCGGCGGGTTGGATCTGGCGATGCGGGAGCTGACGCGGGCGCGGTAAGCTCTGTAATTTCGATCTGTCGGCTGAGTTCTGAACATTCGTATCATGTCACTAGACGAGTCGGCAGGCGTCGTATCAATGGAATGCATGCTTCTTCAGGAAATTGCATGCCGACCATCTATCGCGAAGCAGGCTACCGCTTCCACTTCTATGCACAGGACCACGCTCCGCCGCATGTGCATGTCGAAAAGGACGGTCGCTCCGCCAGCTTTTTTCTGCGCCCGGTGCGAATAGCCTCGAACGATGGCTTCAAGGCACGAGATTTGGCGCGGCTCGAAACCATGGTAAGGCTCAGCGCGAAAACGTTCGAGGACGCGTGGCATGGCCACTTTGGCACGACAGACGAATGAAGGGTATCGAGGAAGCGAGCGTGCAATGGACGTTCGCTTCGCAGATGATCAGCTTGTCGTCGATCTCCGCGATGGACGAACGATTTCAACACCAATTATTTGGTATCCGCGTCTTCGCGATGCGTCCGATGAGGAGCGCGGCAACTGGCGGCTCAATGGCTCGGGCATCGGCATCCACTGGCCCGACATCGACGAAGACCTCAGCGTCGAGGGTATGCTCGACGGCCGGCCTGCGGTCGGCTGGGACCGTTAAGCCCCCGGCGGCGGCGGGAGCGAATACAGCCAGACGTTGATCAGGACGACGACGCCCGCGCCGACCATCAATCCTGCCTTCAACCGGTTGCCGTAGCCGGTCACCAGCGCCCAAATGCCGAACCCGGCGAGAAGCAGTCCGGCGAGTGCGCCGAGCGACAGTAACGTCTCGATCATACCGCGCGCCCCTGCTCCAGAGTCGCGAGCCGCAGCGCCCGAGCGGCTACGAAACCCGCGCTGACGGAGACGACCGCCGCCGCCTTAGTCGACGTCGCTCGCTCGTCACGAAGGACAATCAGGTCAGGCTGCGGCATTCGTCCTCCGGCGTCGTTCCGGCGGGTGTGTACACGACGCAGCCGCTAGAAGGCGATCCCTGCGGTGACCGCGATCGCCTGGTCACGATAGCCGCCACTCGACGAACGGCGGTCGTAGCCGACCCGCAAGGCGACCATGTCCTGCGCGTAGCCGAGGTCGGCACCGTAGCTCGTCTCCTCGGCGCGCGCGACGTCGCCGACCAGTTCGACCGGTCCGCCGCCACTGACGAAGCTTGCGACGGTCGTCGTCGGGCTGGCGTTGAACTGGTGCGCGTAGGCCCCGTGCGCCTCGACCTTGAGCTTGCCGTCGCCATAAGCGTGGATGTACGCCAGCGCGAGCTTGGCGGTGTCGGTCGTCACGGTGTCGCGCTGGCCCGCGACCGCGAGCGCGAAGTTCCCCGCCCCGCTTTCGGTGTAGCCGCCCTGACGCAGGCTCGTCCACGCGATCGCGTTCGACGGGGTCAGGCGGAACGCGCCGAAGTTGAGCTTTGCCCCGAACGTCAATCCGGCGCCGAACTGCGTCCCCGTCCACGCTGCGCCGACGGTGTCGGATATCGAGCCGATCGCCAGCGTCCGCTTCGACGTGGACTTGACGTGCGCCGCGAGGCCGGTCGCGGTGACGAAGAAGCCGCGCCATGTCCACGCCGCATAGGGTTCGACGCCGGTCGTCGTCACCGGCACGTTGAACCCCGGCGCGGTGCCGACGCCGTCGTGATGGATCGTCGTGTAGTCGGCGAGGAAGGCGAGACCGACCGCGTCGATGCCAAGGAGCGATGTGTCGACGCCGCCGGCGAAGCCGAACCCGGCGGTGGTGAAGCGGTCCTCGTTGGTCCCCGCCGCTTGGGTGGAGAAGTCGCCGAGTTCCTGCGCCCAGATCTTGACGCCGTAGCTGTCGTCGTTGCGCACTGGCCGCGCGAAGTCGGTCAGCAGCGCGACACGATCCGCCGCAGCGCCGAACCCGGCATCGGCGGCGCTTTGCGCGGCGCGAAGCTGGGCGCGACCGAAGCTTGGCGGGGTGATCTGGCGATACGCCGACAGCACCGACGCCTGGTCGGGCAGGTTGGCGATTGCCCCCGCTTCGGTCGGGCTGTTCGCGAGCGCGATCACCGACTGATCGTACAGCGTCGCCTGCGCACCGGTCAGGCCGGCCTGCGCTGCGGTTTTGCGGGTCAGGCCGAGCGAAAGGGTCGTCGGCGTCAGGACGGGCGCGGTCGCGGTGAACAGGTACGGCGAGCTCGTCGCATCGACCAGCGTGGCGAGGTGGTCGGTGGTGATGCCGCCCGCCGCCTGGATGATCGTCACGTTCTGGTTCAGCGCGAGCGACTGGAGCGCGACCGAGATCGTGCTGGTGCCGGTAAAGCTCGCCGATCCGTTGACGGTCAGCGCTGCGCCGCCCGAACGGATCGGCAGGACGAGCACCGAATTGCCCGTCGCCGCGAGCGAAGCGAGGACCGTCGGTCCGCTCGCCAGGCTGAGGCGCGCGGTGTCGGTCAGCGTCACCGCGATCGGCGCGGCGGTGGTGAGCGCGCCGGTCAGTGTCGAGGTGCCGCTCAACGCCAGCAGGTTCGATGTCGACGTGCCGAAGCCGACGGTCCCGTTGATCGTTCCGGCGGTCAGCGCCAGCGTCGTCGGGCCATTGCCGAGAACGACGTCGCCGGTAATCGTGCCGCTATTGGTCACGGTGACCGCTGCGGTACTTCCGGTCAGGTCGATGGCGCGCGCGAAGCCGTTGGTACCGGTCGCGGTGGCGGTGATCGTCCCCGAGTTGTTGATCGAGGTCAGCGTCCCCGACCGGTCGAGGATCGCGGTGCTGCCGTTGCCGGCGCCCACCGATGAGACGATGATCGTGCCGCTGTTGACGATCGCGCCGACATTGGACCCCACCTCGGCGACGACACCATAGCCCGCGCCGCCCGGTCCGACCGGCGTCGATCCGCTCGCTGCCACGGCCGAAGTCGCGACGGTGATCACACCGGCGTTGACGACCTGCGGAACGACCGCCCCGGCGAGCAGGTCGACGCCCGTCGAGCTCGCGTCGAGGCTCGCCGATGAGATCGTCGCGGTGCTCTGGTTGTTGATCCCGCCGATCAGCGTCGTCGTCGCTCCGCCGCCGCCGACACGGAGAGCGACCGCTGCGAGCCCGGTGTTGGCGATACTGGTCTGGAGAACGCCGCGGTTGACGATCGCATAGGCATCGGCGCCCGTGCCCGCGGCGCCGATCGTGATCGCGGTCGGATTGGTCGCATCGGGCGCGACCCACAGCGCGGGCGCGGCGCCGGTGGCGATGATCGAGCCGGTGACCAGCGTGTCGAGCGTCGTATCGACCGCCGCAGCGGCGACCGTCGCACCCGTCGAATCGATATAATAGCGGTCGTTGATCAGCCCGCCGCCGACACTGGCACTGACGCGTTCGGCGGCGATCGCCTGCACCCCGGCGACGAGCACGCCGGTCGTCGCATCGGCGGCGCGGATCGTTCCCGCCGAGATCGAGCCGCCGGTATTGACCGTGCCGCTGACCGGCGCCGCGATGAGCAGGCCATAGCCGCCCGCTCCCGAGGTCTCGTTCGTCCCCGTCAGCGTCAGGTTGCCGGTGATCGGCGCGGTGACCGACACCGCGGTCGAATTCGCGCCGGTGACGCCGACCGAGCGCAGCCCGATCGAGCCGGTGAACGGAGCCGCGACCGCGACGCCGATCGCCCCGTCGCCAGCGACGGTCACCGACCCGGCGGTGCCCGACGAGATCGTGCCCGTCACCGGGCCGGCGATCGACACGCCGACATTGCCGCTGCCGCCGGTCGCCGACAGGGCAACACTGCCGTTGTTGACGAAGCCGATCGGATTGCCGGAATTGATCAGCACGCCGATCGACCCGGTCGTCGCGCTCGAACTGATCGCCCCGCCGTTGGTCAGCGTATTGCTCGAATTGATCGTCGCCGCGGTGCCGCTGGTCACCGCGATCGCACCGCCGGTAACGAGCGTGATGTTGCCGGCGCTGCTGTTCGCGGCGGTCGCAGTCGCCACCGGCGTCGTCTGCGAGGCCGAGATGCTGAGATCGTCGGCGCGTGCCGCTGTGGTGATGGACGTGGCGATGGTGGCAAGCGCGAGCGACGCGGCGGTGCCGCAAAACAGACGGTGACGATGCAAAACTACACTCCCGGACCCCGACACCATTCCGGCATCGAGTGCATACGTTGGTCGGTCGCGAATTCCCCCTCGCTGGATTTAACCATGTCCCGGTGTCCGCTCGCGCTGCGGCATCCCTCGACTTGCGGGCCGAGGACCGGCAATAGCGGCGCGTGGAAAATATCTTCGATCTTCTCGTCATCGGTGGCGGCATCAATGGCGCGGGTATCGCGCGCGATGCGGCCGGGCGCGGGCTGAAAGTCGCGTTGCTCGACGCCGGGGATCTCGGCGGCGCAACCTCGAGCGCGTCGACCAAACTGATCCACGGCGGCCTCCGCTACCTCGAATTCTACGCCTTCGGGCTTGTCCGCAAGGCGTTGGCCGAGCGCGAGGTGCTGCTCGACATCGCCCCGCACATCAGCTGGCCGCAGTCGTTCGTCCTGCCGCACTCGCCCGAGCAGCGTCCCGAATGGATGCTCCGCGCCGGACTGTGGCTGTACGACCACCTCGCGCATCGCGACGTCGTGCCGGGCTCGAGCCGAATCGACTTGCGGCAGGACCGGGCGGGGCGCGCGCTCCAGCCGCAGTTTCGCACCGCGTTCCGCTATTGGGATGGCTGGATCGACGACGCGCGGCTGGTCATCGCCAACGCGCAGGACGTCGCCGCGCGCGGCGGGACCGTCCTGCCGCGAACCCGCGTCGTCCGCGCGACCTACGATGGCGCGTTGTGGACCGCGACGCTCGGCGACGGGAGCGAACTCTTCGCCCGCCAGATCGTCAACGCCGCCGGACCATGGGCCGGAGAGGTCGCGCGGACCGTCCTCGGTCGCAACGACGCCCCCGCGTTGCGGCTGGTCCAGGGCTCGCACATCGTCACGCGGCGGGTTCACCTCGGCCGCGACGCCTTCATGTTCCAGCAGCCCGACGGGCGGATCGTCTTCGTCCTGCCGTACGAGCACGACTTCTCGCTGATCGGCACGACCGAGCACAGCGTCGACGACGCCAATGCGGTCGCGGTCACCGCCGACGAGGCCGATTATCTCCTCGCGGCGGTCAACCGCTACATCGCGCGTCCGCTGACGCAGGCCGACATCGTCCATCGCTACGCCGGGGTGCGCCCACTGATCCTCGAGGCGGGCAAGGGCGAGCGCGAGACGAGCCGCGATTACACCCTCGTCGAGCACGCCGGCGTCCCCGCGCTGACCGTCGTCGGCGGCAAGATCACCACCTACCGCGTCCTTGCCGAGGCGGTGCTGGCGAAGATCGCGCCGAAGTCGAAGAAGTGGACCGCGACCGCCCCTCTCCCCGGCGGTGCCATCACCCGCCTGCCGGGCGAAAACGGCCAGACAGCGTTCAAGCGCTGGCTCGGCCACCTGACGCAAGCCTATGAGAATTATGATCCTAAGCTGATCGAACGCCTCGGTCATACGCTTGGCACCGCGACCGAGCCGTTACTCGCGGCCGGGCTTGGCGACAATCTCGGCGGGGTCTTCGAAGCCGAACTCCAGCACTTCCGTGACGCCGAATGGGCGACGACCGCCGATGACGTGCTGTGGCGGCGGACGAAGCTCGGCCTCCACCTCGACGCAGCCGCAAAGGCGCGCGTCGCGGCGTGGTTCGGCGAGGCGACCCCGCCCGACGACGGCATCGAGGCCGCAACGCACCGGTTCGCGGTGCCCGGGCAGGACTAGAAGTCGGCCTTCAACGCGGCGTAACCCGAGACCTGCCCGCCGTCGCGCGCGTTCTCGATCCCCGGCCCGCCGGCTGCGATGAACGACCAATGCGGCGACAGGCGGTAGGTGCCGCCGACGCTGATCCCGGTAAAGGCGCGGGCGTTACGCGCATCGGGGCCGTGGTGATAGACCTCCGCCCCGACCGACGCGCGTGCGCCGATCGCCCGGCTGACGGCGATCCCGCCCGTCCAGAAGTCGCGCTCGCCGGGGTTGAGCTGGTAACCGCCGCCGCCGAACACCGACCATTTGCCCCAGTCGCGCTCGGCCCACACCGGCAGCAGGAGCGCAACCCGCCCCGGGCCGAAGCGGCGTCCCCCGGTTGGCACGAACACGCGCGGGAATACGCTGATATCGGGGAGCGCCGAGCCCTCGCTCTGGTGCAAGACCTTGTATTTGACCGCGAGCTCGACGTTGCCCGCCCCAACGGTTCGCCCGCCGTCCGACGTGTCGAACGCGAGCGGGACAACCGCGGTGAGCTGGATGTCGCGGAAGCCGCCATAGTTGAAATCGACCCCGCCCGCCCCCGATACCGCGCCGGGAACCTGCGAGGCCGCGCC
Organism: Polymorphobacter sp. PAMC 29334; assembly: GCF_019431245.1. Taxonomy (NCBI): domain Bacteria; kingdom Pseudomonadati; phylum Pseudomonadota; class Alphaproteobacteria; order Sphingomonadales; family Sphingosinicellaceae; genus Polymorphobacter; species Polymorphobacter sp. PAMC 29334. Next base: position 2,581,145 of record NZ_CP080243.1, read on the forward strand.
GTAGAAGTAGACCTCGTAATGGCCGAGATCGGTCGGTTGCGGGTCGTCGGTGACGTACGGCGGCCCGGCGGCGGCGGGCACCGCGAACACGGCAAGACCGATGGTGAACGAGCGGCGGAACATCGCGCCGCGCCTATCGCGCAAGCCGCAGGCTGGCCACCCCGAAGTTTGCGCGATCATCCGTGGCAGCAGCCGAAATTTCCGATCATCACTCCGCTGTATAAAATTACCTCCGCCGAGATCGCGGCTCCAGTCATCAGCGTCACCCCGGCGCAGGCCGGGGCCCATCGTCGTGCAGGCACCGAACCTCGCATTGCGCGGGAAGTTGGGTCCCGGTCTTCGCCGGAATGACGGGTGGGAGGGCCCGTCGTTGTTATCCCCGCAAAGCTGACCACACCCCTGATCCGCTTTCACGAAATAACCCTGTCCTACACGCAACTTATCCGCCAGCCTGACAGGATGACTTCCTACTTTCCCTTTAATAGCGATTGGCGGCGTGCCACCGCTACGGCGGGACGTAGATTTCGTTTCGACGTGGCGTCAGGTTCATCAACTTCGTCAAGCTGGCCTGACACTTTCAGGACTGCGAATCGACGGTGCGCGGCGAATCGACTCGAAGCTGGCCTAAGCCGCCAGACAGTGCGCGAAGATATCGGCATCGACATTCCCGCCCGACAGCACCACCACCGCGGTCTTGCCGCGCAGATCGACCCGCCCCGTCAGCGCCGCCGCGAGCGCCACCGCGCCGCCCGGTTCGACGACCAGCTTCAAGGTGCGGAAAGCGAAGCCGACCGCCTGCGCTGCCTCGGCGTCGGTCACCGCGACCCCCGTCGTGCCGTGATCGCGCAGGATGTCGAAGGTCAGCGGTACCGTCACCAGCGTCTGGAGCGCGTCGCAAATCGTTGCGCGCGGCGAATCGACCGGAACGATCGCACCGCCCGACAGCGACCGCGCGACGTCGTCATAGCCGGTCGGCTCGACCGTAATGACCGGGAGGCCCGAGCCGAGCGCAAATCCGCTCGCGAGCCCGCCGCCACCGCAACAGACGAGCGCGAGGTCGGCGACAACGCCTGCCGCCGTAAGCTGCTCGGCGACTTCGAGGCCCGCGGTCCCCTGCCCCGCGACGATGTGAGGGTCATCGTACGACGGCACCACAGTGGCGCCGGTGACGGCGGCGAGACGCGTCGCGATGGCGGCGCGATCCTCGGTGTAGCGGTCGTAGAAGACGACGTCGGCGCCGTAGTCACGGGTGGCATCGACCTTCACCCCCGGGGCGTCGCTCGGCATGACGATCGTCGCGTCGATGCCGAGCAGCCGCGCCGCGAGCGCCACTCCCTGCGCATGATTTCCGCTCGAAAAAGCGACGACTCCGCGCGCGCGTTCGGCGGCGGTCATTGCGGCCAAGCGGTTGTACGCACCGCGAATCTTGAACGATCCGGTGCGCTGGAGGCACTCGGGTTTTAGCCAGATTTGACCCCCGCAAATCGCATCGAGAGCATCGGCGCGCAGGAGCGGCGTGCGGACCGTCACACCGTGCAAGCGAACCGCTGCGGTTCGCACATCATCAATTGAAACCATTGAAAAAGCGTCCCTTTTTGGCCCAAGCTAAGCTGTTGATCGGCCAAGCGAATACATCAAAAAACACCACCGAAAAAAACTGCTTTACACGAACCACCCTCGTCCCTAGATACGCCCTCGCTGCCCCAAGGGACTTCCACCGCAAGGCAGTTTCGGTGCTACCCGCTTGTAGCGAACTGACTCCCGGAGGTCCCTTGAATTGCATAAGCCCAGCAACGCGCTGGGGGTAGCCCGCGACCGTCGTCCGTCGCAGCCCGTTACCCTCGTCCGCCCGCACGCCGCTACCCGCGCCGCCGAGTTCTTCGCGCAGAAGTTTCCCGGCACGTCGATGTACGCGGTCAAGGCGAACCCGTCGCCCGACCTGATCCGCCTCCTGTGGGATGGCGGGATCACGCACTATGACGTCGCCTCGATCACCGAGGTCCGGTTGGTGCGGTCGCTCCTGCCCGAAGCCGTGCTGTGCTTCATGCACCCGGTCAAACCCGCCGAGGCGATCGCCGAGGCGTACCACGTCCACGGTGTCCGCACCTTCAGCCTCGACAGCGTCGAGGAGGTCGAGAAGATCGTCGAGGTCACTGCGACCGATGGCGTTCCTGCGACCGACCTGACGCTCTGCGTCCGCCTCCGCGTGTCGTCGGCGCATTCGAAGCTCAGCCTCGCCGCGAAGTTCGGGGTCGGCGTCGACGAAGCCGCACCGGTCCTCCACGCCGCCCGGCAGGCTGCCGACGCGCTCGGCATCTGCTTCCACGTCGGCTCGCAGGCGATGAGCCCGCAGGCGTATAGCGACGCGATGGGCCTCGTCCGCGCCGCGATCGTTTCGGCGGGCGTCACCGTCGACGTGATCGACGTCGGCGGCGGCTTTCCGTCGATCTATCCCGGGATGGAAACCGCGCCGATCGAGCGTTACTTCGCCGTCATCCACCGCGCCTTCGAAGACCTTCCGATCAGCTATTCGGCCGAACTCTGGTGCGAGCCGGGCCGCGCGCTGTCGGCGGAATATGCGTCGATCGTGGTTCGCGTCGAAAAGCGCCGCGACGACGTGCTGTTTATCAACGACGGTGCCTATGGCGCGCTGTTCGATGCGGCGCACGTCGACTGGCGCTTCCCCGTCGACCTCGTCCGCGATGTCGAATCGAACACCAAGAAGCTCGCGTTCAGCTTCTACGGGCCGACGTGCGACGACGCCGACTTCATGCGCGGCCCGTTCATGTTGCCTGCCGATATCCGCGCCGGCGACTATATCGAAATCGGCATGCTCGGCGCGTACGGTTGCGCGATGCGGACGGCGTTCAACGGCTTCGGCAACGGCGAGACTTTGGTCGCCGACGACGAGCCGATGGCGTCGAACTACACCGTCACCGAACCGTCACGCGAAGTCGTTACGTCGATTCGCGAAGCGCGGAGCTAGCCGCTTCCCTCTCCCCTTGAGGGAGAGGGACGGTTGCGCACTTGCGCGACCAGGGTGAGGGAGCGTCACCCGCGCATCACTCACCCTCACCCTGGCGCTGAAACGCGCCGTCCCTCTCCCTCAAGGGGAGAGGGAAGAAAGGACCATCATGACCGACCTGACCAACCGCAAGGCCGAACTCCTCTCGACCCAAGTCGAGCATATCGACATCCGCAGCTTCGACGCGCGGCCAATCATCGACGGCATGTCGAAGATGAGCTTCACCAGCCGCGACCTTGCGCGCGCGACGGGCATCTACAACGCGATGCTGGCGGACAAGGACTGCTCGATCTTCCTCGTCATCGCCGGCTCGACCAGCGCGGGCGGGTGCATGGACCTGTACGCCGAACTGCTGCGGTCGAACATGATCGACGGCATCGTCGCCACCGGCGCGTCGATCGTGGACATGGATTTCTTCGAGGGTCTTGGCCACAAGCACTATCAGGCGCTTGAAATCCCCGACGATAACATCCTGCGCTCGCTCTACATCGACCGCATCTACGACACCTATATCGACGAGGAGCAGCTTCAGGACTGCGACGGCACCATTTTCGAGATCGCCGAGAGCCTCGAGGCCAAGCCGTACAGCAGCCGCGCGTTCATCCGCGAGATGGGCCGCTATCTGTCGAAGCACGGCAAGAAGGACAACAGCCTCGTCAAGCTGGCCTTCGAGCACGACGTGCCGATCTTCTGCCCCGCGTTCGTCGATTCGTCGGCGGGCTTCGGGCTGGTCAAGCACCAGGTCGAGCGGATGAAGGCGAAGCAGCCGTACATGGTTCTCGATGCAATTGCCGACTTCCGCGAGCTGACCGACATCAAGATCAAGGCGGGGACGACCGGCCTGCTGATGATCGGCGGCGGCGTCCCGAAGAACTTCATCCAGGACACCGTTGTCTGTGCCGAGATCCTCGGCCACGAAGACGTCAAGATGCACAAGTACGCCGTCCAGATCACCGTCGCCGACGTCCGCGACGGCGCGTGTTCGTCGTCGACGCTCAAGGAAGCGGCGTCTTGGGGCAAGGTCGAGACGACGCAGGAGCAGATGGTCTTCGCCGAAGCCGGGTCGGTCATGCCGCTCCTCGCTTCGGATGCATACCACCGCGGTCACTGGAAGGACCGGGTCGTCCGCAGCTACGGGAAGATGTTCGACGACTGAGCGCGGCCGGCGCCTAGCGAAGCGGACGCACTTCGCGTCCGTGAGCTAGCGCGGACTCGCGCGAAGTCCGGCCGGCGGGGCGGCTGTTTAACGCAGCCGCACCCGTCCGACGAAGGCGCGGGCTTTGCCCGTGCCCCGCCAACCCAGGTCACCGAACGAACTTCGCCACCAGCTCCACATGCGTCGACCAGCGAAACTGACCAACCGGCCAGAGGCGTTCGAGCCGATAGCCGCCCTCGACCAGCATCGCCGCATCGCGCGCGAAGGTGTTGGGATTGCACGATACCGCGACGATGACCGGGACCTTGCTCGCCGCGAGTTCGGCGACCTGAGCCACCGCTCCGGCGCGCGGTGGATCGAACACGACTGCGTCGAACCGCGCCAACTCGGGCCCGGTCAGCGGCTTGCGGAACAGGTCGCGATGCTCGACGTACACCCGCGCCCCTGCCAGTCGCGCAGCGCTGCCCAGCGCTGCGGTGGCACTCATCGACCCGTCCGCCGCGAGCACCTTCGCCGTTCGGGCGAGCGGCAGTGCGAATGTCCCGAGCCCGCAGAACAGGTCGGCGACCGCCCCCGCCCCGTCGGCCGCTGCCACCACCGCTGCTTGCAGCGCCGCCTCTCCCTCGCGTGTCGCCTGGAGGAAAGGCGCGGGCGGCAGGACCACCGGCACGCCGCCGAAGCGCAGCACCGGCGGGCGCGCCTCGGTCACCGTCTCGACCCCGTCGGGCCCCTCGACCGACAGGCGCGCGAGATCGTTGGCGGCGGCGAAGGCGTTCAGTCGCTCGATCTCGGCAAGACTGCGCGCGGCGACGTTGGCGAGCAGCAGGTCGACCCCGCTCTCGCTCTCGGTCAGCGTCACCCCCGCGCCTTCACCGTCCTTGAGCGCCGCGTCGAGCAGGCTCCGCAGGGGCGCGACGAGCGCGAACAGCCCGGGGGTCAGCACCCAGCATTCGTGCATGTCGACAATGCGGTGGCTCGCGTCGGCGTTGAAGCCGAGCGTCAGCGTCTTGCCCCGCTTTACCGCGCGCAGCGAAGCCCGGCGTCGGCTCCGCGGCGGCGACAGGGCAACCGGCTCGATCGCGCCGACTGCGACCTTGGCGGCGTCGAGTGCCGACATGATCCGCGCCGCGACCCAGCGCTCGTACGCCGGATCGGTGACGTGCTGGAGCTGGCAGCCGCCGCACTCGGGGAAATGGCGGCACGGCGGCGTCGCGTGGTCGGGGCCGGGCGCGATCTCGAACGGGTCGAAGCGGACGCGGTCACCGGCTACTGTCGCGGGGACGAAGCGCCCGTCGGCGGTGACGCCGTCGCCGCGCGCTGCCATGCGGACGATGTCGACCCAGTCGGTCATAGCCCGGCCAGCGCCGCCGCGACTGCCTCGGGCAGGTCCTCGGCAATCAGCCCTGCCCCGCATCGCCGCCCGGCGTCACCGTGGAGCCACGCCCCGGCACACGCTGCGTCAAACGCGTCATAGCCCTGCGCGAGACACGCGGCGATGACCCCGGTCAGCACGTCGCCCGATCCCGCCGTCGCCAGCCACGGCGTCGCATGGGTGTTGATCGCGGCGCGACCGTCGGGAGCGGCAATCACCGTCGCCGCCCCCTTAAGCAGGACAACCGCGCCGACCTTCGCAGCAGCGGCGCGGACGCGGTCGAGGCGCGATCCGGGCAGGTCGCCGAACAGGCGGACGAACTCGCCCTCGTGCGGCGTCAGGACCGCCGGGCCGGCCAGCGCCGCCGCCAGCCCAGCCGGGTCACCTGCGAACAGCGTGAAGACGTCGGCGTCGAGCACCAGCGGCAACCCGCTCGCAAGCACCGCGCCGAGCCGCGCGCGACCGTCGCCCAGCCCCGGACCAGCGGCGATCGCGGCGAAGCGGTGGCGGGCAAGCAACGCCGTCACCGCCGCAGCGTCGTCGGCTTCACGGACCATCACGGCATCGAGCCGCGCCGCGTTCTCGGCAAGCGCCCCCGCGGGACAGGCGATCATCGACAGCCCCGCGCCGCCGCGCAACGCCGCGCGCGCCGCCAGCCGCGCCGCTCCCCCCTGCCCCGCCGGGCCGCCGAGCGTCAGAACGGCCCCACGCGCATATTTATAACTGTCGGCAGCAGGTTCGAACGACGGCGGCGGCGCGGTTCCCCACGTCCGCGCCCTGCTCGCATCAATCCCGATGTCGGCAACCACGACCCGCCCGCAGCGCGCAGCGGCGAGGAGATGGACCGGCTTGAGCGCGCCGAACGAAACCGTCAGGTCGGCGGCGATCGACTCGCCACCGCCATCGTCGGTGAACAGCCCGCTCGGCACGTCGAGCGCGACGACGACGTGGGCCGCTGCCGCAAGCCGCGCCAGTTCGCCCGCCAGTCCCGGCTCGACCGGACGGCTCAACCCGATCCCGAACACCGCATCGACGAGCACATTCGCAGGCTTCGCACTCGCAATTGGCTCGACCGCCCCGCCCCAGCGGGCCGCCATCGCCCGCGCATTGGCGGTGGCCGGTTCACCGGTCGCCGCCACCCGCACCGCGACCCCCGCAATCGCGAGATGCCGCGCGGCGACATAGCCGTCGCCGCCGTTGTTGCCGGTCCCGCACGCCACGACGACATCGCGCGGCGAGGCAAAAGCGAGCACCGCGCGCGCCGCCGCCGCCCCCGCGCGCTCCATCAGGTCGAGCGGGTCGATGCCGCCCGCGAATAGCGCCGCTTCGGCAGCGCGCATCTCGCCGGCATCGAGCACCGGCGGCAGGGTCAATCGGCTTGCCATAATGCGATGCTGTAGTATCACTCGCTCCCGATGACACCCCGCTTCCTCGCCCCCGCCCTCGCGCTCGCCGCAGTCGCCGCGCTGGGAGCCTGCGCCCAGTCGCCGTTGTACGACAGCAAGGCGGTCGCCGGCGGCACCCACGACGAGGTTCCGCGCGACGGCAACGGCGAGCCGATGCTCGGCGCGGTCCGTCCAATCCCGGTTGGCTCACTCGCGCTGGTGGCGCCAAGACCGGTCGCACCGTAGCGCCGGTTCGTCGTCCGCAACCACGCTGCGCAGGTCGTTCGAAGCAACACAATTAGGACATAAGGTCGTCTGATGCCGCACGAGCATGTTGCCGTCACGACCCGCGATGGCATCTGCCCTTGCTAAGCCGTCACGCCCGACGGCAGCGGCCCGTGGCCTGCGGTGATCTTCTACACCGACGCCGGCGGCATGCGGCCCGCCATGCTCGACATGGCGCAGCGCCTCGCCGACGCCGGTTACGTCGTCCTGCTCCCCGACTTGTTCTACCGCTATGGGCCCTATGGACCGTTCGTCCCTGCCGAAGTGTTCGTCGGTGATTTTCGCGCGATCCTCGGTCCATTGATGGCGACGACCGGCAACGACAAGGCCGCCGAGGATAGCGACGCGTTCCTCGCCTATCTCCGTTCGCGTGACGACGTTGCGGGCGGCGAGTTCGGCGCGGTCGGATTTTGCATGGGTGGTGGAATGGCGCTTGCGGCGGCCGGGACGTATCCGGATCGATTCGCCGCCGTCGCCAGTTTTCACGGCGGCAATCTAGCGACCGACGCGCCGGAAAGCCCTCACAGGCTGGCACCGAAGCTCGAGGCCGAAGTCTATATCGGCGCCGCCGAGAACGATGGCAGCTATCCGCCAGACATGGCGGAACGGTTCGAGCAGGCACTCGATCAAGCCGGCGTGCGCTACGATACCGCGACTTACCGCGCGGCACACGGCTGGATGATGCCGGACTTTCCCGTCTACGACCATGATGAAGCCGAGCGCGGCTGGGTCGCGATGCTCGCTTTGTTCGACCGGACGCTGCGCGGCAATTAGCCGACGACGCTGATCGGCCGCTCAGCCGACCTTCGATGCGACGACGCATGATTCCCGGGGAACAGCATCATCGGTCCTCGACAGGCGCGTGACGAGCCTCAAAAAACGCGCTGTCCTACACCCCCCGGCCTGCGCTAGCCTTCTTCGGTCGTCACCGGGCGGCGCGTGTTCTTTCTCATCGGTGCATTTTTGATCGCGCGCTTCGCGGAAGCGGGTCGCGCAATGGGGGCGATACCATCACCCGCCTCGCGGCAGAGGCGAACGCGAATGACACCGTCTCTTGTGTGAACTTATTTTGAACTTAGTGCGCTGGGCAAGCGCTTCTACGCTTGAGGCGGAAGCGGATCGCGCATTTGCGGCAATAAGGGCACCCGCCTCAAGGCAGAGGCGAATGCGAAAAACACCGTCGTTTGTGTGAACTTATTTTGAACTTAGCATCAAGCCTGGTAGCCGCTACCCAGCTCAAGAGGCGTTTTTCTTCCGGCTAAGTCGTTCAAATATCCGCGTAAACGTGCCGTTCAGCCTTGGCTCCCGGGTGGGTCACCGCGCCCATCCATGCCGGGCCGACGGTCTTCGCGTAGCGCCACAGCGCCCCCGCCTGATAGGCGTTGACCCGCGGCTCCCATCCGGCGCGGCGACTGTCGAGTTCGGCGGGGTCGACGAGCAGGTCGATCGTCCCGGCTTCGGCATCGATACGGATGCGGTCGCCGTTCTCGACGAGCGCGATCGGTCCGCCGTCGGCGGCTTCGGGACCGACATGACCGATGCAGAAGCCGCGCGTTCCGCCCGAGAACCGCCCGTCGGTGATCAGCGCGACCTTCTCGCCCATACCGAGGCCGTAAAGCGCAGCGGTGGTCGACAGCATTTCGCGCATCCCGGGGCCGCCCTTGGGCCCCTCATAGCGGATGACGAGGACCTCGCCCTCGCGAATCGAGCGTGCCTCGACCGCCGCAAAGGCGTCTTCCTCGCAGTCGAACACCCGCGCCGGGCCCTCGAAAACGAGCGTGTGCATCCCCGCAACCTTGACGATCGCGCCATCGGGGGCGAGCGAGCCGCGCAGGCCGACGACCCCGCCGCCGGGCGTGAGCGGGTTCGAAACCGGGCGGATGACGTCCTGGTTCGCGTTCCATGTCACCTGCGCGAGGTTTTCGGCGAGCGTCTTGCCGGTCACCGTCATGCAGTCGCCGTGAAGGAAGCCGCCGTCCATCAGCGTCTTCATCACCATGTAGATGCCGCCAGCGTCGTAAAGATCGCGCGCGACGTAGCGCCCGCCGGGCTTGAGGTCGGTGATATACGGGGTCCGCTTGAAGATCTCGGCGACGTCGAACAGCGTGAACTCGATCCCCGCCTCGTTCGCCATCGCCGGCAGATGCAGCGCGGCGTTGGTCGATCCGCCCGTCGCGGCAACGACCGTCGCAGCATTTTCAAAGGCTTTGCGCGTGCAGATGTCACGCGGACGGAGGTTAGCTTCGAGGCAGTGCATCACCGCCTCCCCCGCGGCGACGGCGAGCGCGGCACGCCCCTCGTACGGCGCGGGCATCATGTTCGAATTGGGCAACGACAGGCCGATCGCCTCGGCAACGCACGCCATCGTGTTCGCGGTGAACTGGCCGCCGCACGCGCCGTGGCCCGGGCAGGCGACCTTCTCGAGCGCGGTCAGCCGGGCGAGCGGGCAGGCCCCAGCGGCGAACTGGCCGACAGCCTCGAAGACGTCAACGACGGTGACGTCCTTGTCTTCGAACCGCCCCGGCAGGATCGACCCGCCATAGACGAACACCGCGGGCACGTTGAGGCGGAGCATCGCCATCATCATCCCCGGCAGCGACTTGTCGCAGCCGGCGAAGGTCAGGAGCGCGTCATAGCTGTGGCCGCGCATCGACAGCTCGACCGAGTCGGCGATGACCTCGCGGCTGACGAGCGACGACTTCATCCCTTGATGGCCCATCGCGATGCCGTCGGTGACGGTGATCGTGTTGAACCGCCGCGGCGTCCCCCCGGCGGCGATCACTCCGGCCCGCGCCGCATCGGCCTGCGCATCAAGCGTCGTGTTGCACGGCGCCGAGTCGTTGCCCGCCGAAACAACCCCGACGAACGGCTTGGCGATGTCCTCCGCGGTCAGGCCCATCGCGTAATAATACGACCGATGCGGCGCGCGCTCGGGTCCAACGGTGACGTGGCGGCTCGGCAGCCGTGATTTATCGAAGCTCATGGGCCTGTTCATGGCCGCAACCGCGCCCTCAAGTAAAGCGCGGCGGCCGCTTGGCGAGGAAGGCAGCAACGCCTTCGGCGAAGTCGGGCGAGTCGAATGCCGCGTCGAACTGCGCCGCCGAGACGGCATCGTCGTCGCTCGCGCCGTCGAGGATCCGCCGGATGATCGCCTTGGCGGCCAACTGGGTCGCGGGCGACAGCGAGACAACCCGGGCGGCGAAGTCGTCGACCGCGGCGGCAAGGTCATCGGCGACGTCGTCGACCAGTCCGAGTCTGAGCGCCTCGGCCGCATCGAAGGTGCGCGCGGTGAACAGCATGCGCTTGGCCTGGCTCGGGCCGACGAGATCGACGAGCAGCTTGGTATCGTGGAGCGGATAGACCAGCCCAAGCTTCGCCGGGGTCAGGCCGAAGCGCGCCGCCCGCGACGCCAGCCGGACATCGCACGCCAGCGCGATGCCGAGCCCGCCGCCGATGCAATCGCCATCGATCACTGCAAGCGTCGGCTTAGGGGCACGGGCAAGCGTAATCTGCGTCGCCCGGATGGCGGCGTTGTTGCGCCCCCGCCAGACCGGGTCGGCGGCATGGGTTGCAAATTCACCGATGTCGGCCCCGGCGCAGAACGGCCCCTGCCCGCCGCCGACGATCAGGACGCGGACCGCGGGGTCGGCCATGGCTCGATCGACGAGCTTGGGGAATGCTTCCCACATCGTTTGGTCGAAGGCGTTGCGCTTGGCAGCGCGGTCGATGACAAGGCGGGCGACGCCGCCGCTCGTCTGGAGATAAAGGTGATCGCTCATCTCCCGCGTGTCACCGATCGGGCCGCATCGGGCAACCCCAACAAAAAGGCCGCGCACCCATTGAGTGCGCGGCCAGTTCTGGGTCGAAGGCTTAAAGCTACTGCGTCGAAGCCGTCGTCGAGGCCGGCAACGCCGCCATGTCGACGCCCAGCGTACGGGCAGCGGCGGCGAACTTCTTGGCAGCTTCGGATGTTGCGTCGACCGCGCACAGGCGCTCGCCGGTCGAGATCAGAATCAGCGCCGACTTCTGCCGGTCAGTCGTTGCGGTGCTTGCGGCAGCGCGGAGTTGGTTCGGGGTGGTCGTGCAGGTCGCTGCCGACTGCGCGGCAGATGCGGGAGCGGCGGCTGCGATGAACGCGGCGCTGATTGCAATGGCAACCGGGGCTGTGGTGATGAAGCGGGTGAACATGGTGGATCTCCTAGAAAGCGAGACGGGGGAGGGCAGACTTGAGTTTCACTCAGAACAACTGAGGCCGATCTAAGTCACACTCAGAAGATCGTCAAGCGAGAAACTGAGCGTAAATCAAAATTGTTTTGAGCACGGCTCATGCTGCGGCGCAACAAGAATCGTTGGATGCCGGCTCAGACGATGCTCGTCGGGCAGGTCCACCATCCCGGGCTAGCCTCACTGAGCGATCGCGCTGCCGAGTCGCGTCCTGCTGCGCTAGCGTAGAGCGCGAAACACGTCGCTCCCGACCCCGACATGCGTACGAGACAAGCCCCTGTGTTCGCGAGTGCGGCAAGGACTTCGGCGATGACGGGTGCAAGCCGGATCGCTGGCTTAGCCAGATCGTTGCGCGCGCCGCGCCACGCCGTTGGGTCGAGCGGCCCGCGATCGATCCGGTCCCAGCCGGAGAATACCGGGCCGGTCGGCACCGCGACGCGCGGGTTGACCAGCAGGATCGGCGTGCCCGCGATATCGAGATCGACAGGGGTGAGCACCTCCCCCCTGCCCGTCCCCGTCACCGTACGACCGACGAGACACGCGGGAACGTCGGCACCGAGCGACGCGGCGATCGGCAACAGACGCGCTATTGGCCACTCCAGCTTCCAGAAGCGGTTGAGTAGGCGGAGCGCCGCCGCCGCATCCGCCGATCCGCCGCCGAGGCCCGCCGCGACCGGGATATGCTTGTCCAGCGTCAGCGCCGCATTCGCCGGCACCCCCGCTGCTTCCGCCAGAGCCCTCGCAGCGCGGAGGACCAGGTTGTCGCCGTCGCCGACCGCCTGAGCAAGGGGACCGCTCATCGCGAGGCTTAGGCCGGCCTCGGCGCGGACACGAAGCGTGTCGCCAAGCTCGGTGAACACGAACACGGTTTCGAGATCGTGATACCCGTCATCGCGCCGCCGCCGAAGATGGAGGGCGAGGTTGACCTTCGCCGGTGCCGCCTCGATCAAGGCTTGGGCGCGGCGGCTGAGGGAAGTTGCGCCGCCTGCGCGGTGGCGACGTCGAGCCCGAAATCGAGCTTCTTCGCGATCAGCGCGCCCTGCTCGGGAGTCGGCGACAGGTCGCGCGCCGCCCGCCAGCTGAACCGCGCCTCGATGCGCCGCCCCGCCCGCCAATACGCATCGCCGAGATGCTCGTTGATCGTCGCGTCGCCGGTCTCGAGCCGCGCCGCGCCTTCGAGCGTGGTCACCGCCTTGGCGTACTGCCCGGTCCGGTAATACGCCCACCCCAGCGAATCGGCGATGAAGCCGTCGTCGGGACGCAGCTTGGCGGCGGTGCCGATCAGCGTCTGCGCCTCGGGCAGCTTCAACCCGCGGTCGAGCAGCGCATAGCCCAGGTAATTGAGCACCGTCGGCTCCTCAGGGGCCAGCGCGAGCGCCGCGCGCAGATCGGGCTCGGCGTGCCCCCAATCGCTGCTCTGCTCAAAGGCCGCGCCGCGCAGGAAATACAGCATCCACCCCGGCGGATCGGCGGGCGTGGCGAGGCTGATCGCGTGCCCGTAATCAGCTGCCGCCGCCGCATTGCGGTTGAGCTTGCGCTCGAAATCCCCCAGCCGCTGCCAGTCGTCGCTTGTCGCCTCCGGCCCATTCGCCGCCGCCTCGAACAGCTTGCGCGCCTCGGCATCGCGCCCCAGGTCGGACAGCGCCGACGCCCGGTGGATCGCCGCAAGGCTGGCCTGCGGGTCCTTCGGTGCGATGTGCGCGAACGCCGCAATCGCCGCCTCGGGCCGTTCGCTCCGGGCAAGGACGTCGCCGGTGATCAGCCACGTATCGGCGGTCTCCGGACTGAGGAAGGTCGCGACCCGGGCGAATACCAGCGCCAGCGGCACCGGCTTCTCGCGCGCCAGATCCCCCGCCAGCCGCGCCACGAGCAAGGCCACCCCCTGCCGCGGCTCGCTCGGCCCGGCATCGAGCGCCCGCCCCGCATCGAGCCGCTTGAGCGCCGCATCGAGCACCGGGTCCGCCCCGCCCTTGACGAGCAGCGCCTTCGCCTCGGCATCCTTGTGCGCCGCCTGGAGCGCCGCCGCCCCGGCCACCCGGAGCCGGACGACCGCACGCGCCTCGCCGGTCAGCAGCGCGGCGTACAGCGGCGCCGCCTCGTCCCAGCGCTTCGCCGCCGACAGCATCAGCGCGCGATGCTCGGTGACATAGCTCCGCGCGAAGCCCTGGAACTTGGCCGGGTCGAGCACCGCCAGCGCCTCGTCGGTCTTGCCCCGCCCGTACAGCGTCCAGCCCTCGACGATCGGCGCGACGACGGCGGCATAGCCCGCGTCGGCCAGCCCCGGGCGCGCGGCATCGGCGGCGTTCCAGTCGCGCCGCTTGAGCGCATCGGCGAGGCGGACCAGCGCCGTCGTCGAATCCCCCGCCTTCGCCGCGTCGAGCCGCTTCGCCAGATCGACCGCAAGCTTCTCGTCCCCCGCCGCGACCGCGGTGTCGAAGGTCCGCCGCTGGAGCGTCAGGTCCCCCGGATCGGCCTTGAGCGCATCGTCGTAATAATGCGCGGCATCGTCGAGCCGGTTGTCGGCATCGGCAAAGCGCCCGAGGATATAGCCGTGGAGCGGCGAGATCGCCGGGCGCGGCGTCGCCAGCGCGGGGGCGGCCAGCGCTAACCAAATAAGTGCAAAAGCCGCGGAAGTTGACGAAGTTGACGCCACGTCGAGTTGAAACACCCTCCCGGTGCGAGGGAGCCGCGAGGCGCTGCGGCTGAGCGAGAGGGTGGGCATAAGGTGAGGCTCCGAGACTCGTACCGGCCAAGGGTAACGCGGATCGGGGGGCGTCGAACAGCGGTTCTTGGCGCCGCGCCTTTGGGGGGAGCGTCGGCCGATCCGACGCTAAGTTCAAAATAAGTTCACACTAAAGCGTGTGCTTTTTCGTCTCGCCTTTCCGGCGGGAGCGACGACGGGGAGTACCAATGAGAAAGAGCGCGTGTTGCCCGGTGGCGACGGGGGGAAGGCTAGCGTAAGCGGAGGGGTGTAGGACAGGGGAAAGTTGCAGGGGAGAGGTGGGTCGTGTTGAAGATGTCTGGGTGCCGCTGATCACATATCAACGAGTCGCCAGACGCCAAACACAAGCCTTATTTGATTTCTGCTTCGCGGATCGGCAGAAGGTCTGAGGGGGACTTTTATGCCAATCACAAATGTTTTCGCTTATCTGATCGCTCCCGGCAAAGGTTTGAGCAATCCGCCGGTGATTTCCAGTAAGGAGATCATCATCGAGCAAAACAAACTGAGCATTATGCTCTCCGGCGTTTTTTCCGATCAGACTGGAGCACATAATTTTGAAATCACGTTCAATCCTGACGCGAACGGGAAGCAACTAAATGAATGTCGTAGCCTTATGCTCAGCTTTTATGAGCTTCCATCGATTGCAACTGGCCTCCTTATTGCTCAACGTCTCCAGAATGTTACGGACAATCGAAGCGGAACAGGATTATTTTTCCTTTTAAGCGGCCTTCACGGACTCCAAAGGCGATTGGTTATGTCGCGTTTTCCGACAGATCAAGCGATCCTTGCAGATGCCGCCTCTGGTTCGCTCGATGTAGAATTTCTTGAGCAGGTCTTCATCAAGCGCCTCACTTCATACAAAGCAGCGATGGTAGAACACCCAAGCCCCCCTGATGGATTTTGGAAAGGCATTGCGACGGATCGGCAAGCCGGGCAGTCTGGTGAGCATATCTCCGAATACTGGCTGAGAGATTTTTTGAACGCAGACTTTTCGGAAACACCTGCACAGGGTACGCGTCGGCTAGCGACAGCGCTCAAAGAAGCTTTAAAAACAAATCCAAACCTTACGGTTAAAAGCGAAATTGCGCACGCTAGTTCGCTAGCGACGGC
The DNA here is from genome assembly GCF_019431245.1 of Polymorphobacter sp. PAMC 29334. Lineage (NCBI taxonomy): Bacteria > Pseudomonadati > Pseudomonadota > Alphaproteobacteria > Sphingomonadales > Sphingosinicellaceae > Polymorphobacter > Polymorphobacter sp. PAMC 29334. The sequence goes on from NZ_CP080243.1 coordinate 2,596,424, forward strand.
AGTATTTGAGAATAAATCGCTAACCATCCAGGGTTTCTGTGACCATTTCGCCCTAAGTACGGCCGCACAAGAGACGATTAAGACCGCGCTGCCAAAGCCCAGCTTATTTGGTAAAACGTTCGAGTTTGACGCCAACCAATTCAAGGTTGTTGCACCGTTTCGCACCGTTGAAATGAATACGGGTGCAATCCTGACCGCTCCAAGCGACGAGTTTGAAAAGATATTTGAGACCACACATTCTGGGGATATAATCGAATACAAAACCCGCGGAAGGGTGAGCGACCAACGATTGGCCAAGAAATGACTATCGATGTCTCCGTTAAAACTGAATACCTAGAACGTTATGACATCTTGGTAAAGACTTCTGAGCGATTACAAAGTTACCTCTGTCAAATCATGTCTCAATTGCCGAGAATAGACTCGGTAACCGTTAGAGCAAAAAATCCTGATCGATATTTCGCTAAAGCTTCTAAGGTGGATGACGCCGGCCAACTTAAATATGAAAACCCCAGATACGGCATACAAGATCAGATTGGGGCTCGCATTAACGTATTGTATCTTAGTGACGTTGAGCTTGTTCGATCCCATGTAACTGCTTTTATGAGTCACATTGAAGCTGCTCCAAAGTCTCCAGATGATGCTAGTTCATTTGGTTATTTTGGGTATCATTTCATATTTCAAACGCCAGATGAAGTCATTTCTGATGGAGAGGAAAGTGCTGTCCCAGAATTCTTTGAGCTACAAATAAAGACCTTATTTCAACACGCTTGGTCGGAATCTCATCACGACCTTGGATACAAAACTGTGCGAGAGCTTACGTTCGACCAGCAGCGGCAGATCGCTTTTACAGCAGCTCAGGCTTGGGGTGCCGACAAGATATTCGGTGAGCTCGCACTTAGCCTTGTCGTCAATGATAATGAGATCAATGACGTAGAGCGGTAGGATTCTAGCACTTGTTTTGGCGCTTGCCCAAGGCAGCGTCGCGGCAAAGCCGTGCCGGTCGTCGGACGGGTTCGGCGGCCCGATGGCCGCCGCCCCGCCGGCCGGCCGCTGCGCGAGTCCGCTGCGCTGCTAACGAACGCGAAGTGCGTTCGCTTCGCGGCTGGCGGCCGCGCAGCGGCTACATATTCGGATAATTCGGCCCCCCGCCCCCCTCGGGCACCACCCAGACGATGTTCTGCGTCGGGTCCTTGATATCGCACGTCTTGCAGTGAACGCAGTTCTGCGCGTTGATCTGGAGGCGCGGGCCGCGCTCCTCCTCGACGATCTCGTAGACTCCCGCCGGGCAGTAGCGCTGCGCCGGTTCGTCGTAGAGCGGCAGGTTGACCTCGACGGGGACGGTCGCGTCCTTGAGCGTCAGGTGGATCGGCTGGTCTTCCTCGTGGTTGGTGTTCGACAGGAAGACGCTCGTCAATTTGTCGAAGCTGAAGACGCCGTCGGGCTTGGGGTACACGATCTTGTGGACGTGCTCCTTACGCTTGAGCTGCTCGTTGTCCTTGTGATGCCCCATTGTGAATGGCATGCGGATCCCGAGGTGTTCGGCCCACATCGTCACGCCGGCGATGCCGGTGCCGGCGACGTTGCCGAACTTCTCGACCGCCGGGAGCGTGTTGCGGACGCCGCGCAGCTCCTCCTTGACCCAGCTCGCATCGTACGCGTTCTGATACGCGGTCAGGCCGTCGTTGGCGCGCTGCGAGACGATCGCGTCGACGGCGGCGTCGGCGGCCATCATGCCGGTCTTCATCGCGGTGTGGCTGCCCTTGATCCGGGGCACGTTGACGAAGCCCGCGCTGCACCCGATCAGCGCACCGCCGGGGAAGGTCAGCTTGGGCACCGACTGGTAGCCGCCGTCGTTGATCGCGCGCGCGCCGTAGCTGACGCGGCGGCCGCCGGTGAGCATCTCCTTAAGCGCGGGGTGGGTCTTCCACCGCTGCATCTCGTCGAATGGCGAGAGGTAGGGGTTCGAGTAATTGAGCCAGACGACGAAGCCGAGCGCGACCTGGTTGTTCGCCTGATGATAGATGAACCCGCCGCCGTTGGCATCGCTCAGCGGCCAGCCCTGGGTGTGGATGACCTTGCCGGGGACGTGCTTCGCCGGGTCGATGTCCCACAGCTCCTTGATCCCGATGCCATAGACTTGCGGCTGGCTGTTCTCATCGAGCTTGAACTGGCGGATCAGCTGCTTCGACAGATGCCCGCGGACACCCTCGGCGAAAAATGTGTATTTGGCGTGGAGTTCGAGCCCCGGCGTGTAGCTGTCCTTGTGCGTCCCGTCGCGCGCCACGCCCATGTCGCCGGTCGCGACGCCCATCACCGCGCCGTGCTCGTCGTACAGGATCTCGGCGGCGGCGAAGCCGGGGAAGATCTCGACCCCGAGCGCTTCGGCCTGCGTCGACAGCCAGCGGCAGAAATTGCCGAGGCTGAGCGTGTAGCAGCCCTTGTTGTTCATGAACGGCGGCATCAGGCCGTGGGGAAAGTCGTACTTCTTGCCCGCGGTCAGGATCCAGTGATGGTTCTCGACGACCGGCACCGTCATCGGGCTGTCGAGGTCCTTCCAATTCGGCAGCAGCTCGTCGAGCGCACGCGGGTCGACGACCGCGCCTGACAGGATATGCGCGCCAATCTCGGCCCCCTTTTCGAGGACGCAGACCGACACCTCGATGCCCTTTTCAGCCGCCGCCTGCTTGACCCGGATCGCCGCCGACAGCCCCGCCGGACCGCCGCCGACGATGACGACGTCGTAGGGCATCGACTCCCTCTGGGACTCCCGTTGGGCGTTATTTTCGCTCATGATCTTCCCCAGGCCATCGGCACGTCGCTGAAATAGTGTTGTTCGTCAGATACGGGGCCGGGTTGCGCTTGACCAGTACCAGCCGCGTCGCACTATGGCGGTGCATGACCGGGGCCCACACCGCAAGCCGTCACGAGATCGCCGCCGCGCTCGGCTGGCTGGTCGACGCCGGGGTCGATACCGTCGTCGGCGACGCGCCGTTCGCGTGGCTTGCCGACGCCGGCCCGATCGCGCCTGCCGTCGCCCCGATCGCACCCGTCGTCGTCCGCAGCGAAGCCGTTGCGATCAATGTCGACAGCCTCGCCGCACTCGCCGCCGCGATGGCCGAGGCCTATCCCGCCGCGCTGTTCGCCGACGGCGCGGGCGACATCATGGTGATCGGCGAGCGCCCGACGATGGCCGATGCTGCCGCGGGCCGCGTGTTCGGCGACGCTGCCGGGGCGCTGCTCGACAAAATGCTGCTGAGCATCGGGCGCGGACGCGACACTGCGATGCTCGCCAATATCGTCGCGCTGCCGGGCGACCGCGCCGCGACCCCCGCCGAAGTCGCCGCCTTTGCCCCGTTCCTCCGCCGCCAGATCCAGCTCGCCCGCCCCCGCGCGATCCTCGCACTTGGCCAGGCGGCGGCGAGCGCGCTCACCGGATCGACCGCCGGGATCAACCGGCTGCGCGGGCGCTGGCACGAGATGGCCGACGGCGGGATCGCCGTGATGCCGACCTTCGCCCCGTCGCACCTCCTCCTCCATCCGGGACACAAGGCGCTGGCATGGGCCGACCTGTGTGCGTTCCGCGCGAGGCTCGACGGATGAAGCGCTGGTTGATCCTCGCGGCGGCGCTGCTGCCGATCACCGCCGCCGTCGCCGAGCCCGCCGCGCCCGACATGGCGGGCGATACGATCACCGTCACCGGTTACGCCGGGATCACCGCTGCGCAACGCCGGGTACCGCAACAGCTGACGATCCCGCAGCGCACTGCGTATCACGCGATCTTCGTCGACATCGATGCCGGGCGCTATGCCGCTGCCGAAGCGAAGCTGTCGGCGCTCGGCGACGGCCCGCTCCACGCATCGGCGAAGGCGCAGCTGATGCTCGCGCGCGGCTCGGTGCGCGGCGGCGGTATCGCGACATGGCTCAGCGCCAACGCCGACCTGCCGCAGGCGCCGAAGCTGATCGCGCTCGCGGTCCGCAGCCCCGACATGCCGACACTGCCGATCGGCCGCCTCCTCCGCACGGTCAGTTTCCAGCCGCCGATGTCGCCGAAGTCGAGCTTCTCGACCGGCAGCGTCGATGCCGCCGCCGTGGCCCGGCTCAAGCCGCTCCTCGCCGCCGACCGCAACGCCGATGCCGAAGCCTTCCTCGCATCGCAACGCGGCGCCCTATCGTCCGACGTCGCTGCCGAATGGGCGCAGCGGACCGCGTGGAGCTATTACGGCGCGGGCGACGACATGGCGGCGGAGCGGATGGGCCGGATTGCCGCGACCGGCAGCAGCGAATGGTCGTCGCTCGGCGCATGGACCGCCGGGCTCGCCGCGTTCCGGCGTGGTGATTGCGCCGCTGCCTCGACCGCATTCGACCTCGTCGGCACGCGCTTCGGCGGCGAGGATATCGCTCCAGCATCCGCGTTCTGGTCGGCGCGCGCCTATCTCGCCTGCGGCAAGCCCGACAAGGTCGCGGCGCGGTTGAAGGTCGCCGCCGCGCGTCCGGACAGCTTCTACGGCATGCTCGCACTGCGGACGCTCGGTCTCGGCCAGCCGCTCGACTGGGCCGAACCCGACTTCATCACCGCCGACTGGAACCATCTGTCGGCGATCCCGGGAGCCCGCCGCGCCGCCGCGCTCGTCGAGATCGGGCAGCTTGGCCTTGCAGACCGCGAGCTCAAGTATCTTGCGACGATCACCGACACCGGCAATTACGCCGCGCTGCTCCGGCTGGCGGCGCGGCTCAACCTGCCCGCGACGCAGTTCTGGCTCGCGCACCACCCGCCCGAGGGGATCGATCCGCCGCTGTCGGCGCGCTACCCCGAGCCGACATGGACCCCGGCTAAAGGCTGGCGTGTCGACAAGGGCCTCGTCTTCGCGCACGCACTGCAGGAATCGAACTTCGTCACCGGCGCGACGTCGAAGGCTGGGGCCAAGGGCATAATGCAACTGATGCCCGCGACCGCGAAAAAAGTGTCCGCGCGGATGGCCGACGGCACCGAGGTCCTCGTCGTCACCCGCGACCTGACCGATCCCGAGTTCAACATCGAGTGTGGCCAAAGCTACCTCGAGGACCTGCGCGATATGAGCTACACCGCCGGGCTGCTGCCCAAGGTGATCGCCGCGTACAACGCCGGTCCCGGATCGGTGCAAAAGTGGAATGCCACGGTCCGCGACAACGGTGATCCGTTGCTGTTCATCGAATCGATCCCGTTCCGCGAGACACGGCATTATGTCGAGGTCGTGCTGCGCAACTACTGGATGTACCAGCTTCGCGCCGGACAAAGCCCGTCGTCGATCGACGCGCTCGCTGCGGGGCTGTGGCCGCGCTTCCCCGGGATGCCGGGCGCGACCGGCGTCGTCGGCATCCCGACGATGACCGCACCGCTGATGCCAATCGTCCGCCCGCTGCCGATATTGCCCGACGACACCACGGTGGTCGCAAGTTCGCTTTAGCGGCGGGTGGCTGGCAGCGGTGGCTTTACTGTCCCCGGCCGATGCTCTGCGGGGTTACGCGCCGTTGTACTGCAGTCCGATTTCCCACATGCCAATGTCATCACGACCTTCGTCGGGACAACATCGAGAGCGGCGGTTCGCCCAACAATGTCGTCATCCCCGCGAAGGCGGGGACCCATTCTCCAGGGGCAATCGATGTTGGCCACGGATGGTCGAGCGGCATTGCAAATTTCAAATTGATGGGCTGATGGGTCCCCGCCTTCGCGGGGATAACGCCCGGAGAGTGGGCAACACTTCTTGGTGTGCTAGGCTCCCCGCATGCCCATCGACCTCACCCTCCCCTTCCGCCCGGTCCGCATCGCGACGCTGACCGTCTCCGACACCCGCACTCACGCCGATGACCGATCGGGCGACACGCTCGCCGCGCTGCTGACCGAGGCAGGACACATCCTCGCCGCGCGCGAGATCGTCCGCGACGACGTCCCTGCGCTGGTCGCGCAGTTCGACGCATGGATTGTCGACCCGGAGATCGACTGCATCATCACCACCGGGGGCACCGGCGTCACCGGACGTGACGTCACGCCCGAGGCGCTGGCGATGGTCTGGGACAAGGAAATCCCCGGCTTCGGCGAGCTGTTCCGCTGGCTGAGCTACGCGACGATCGGCACCTCGACGGTCCAGTCGCGCGCCACCGCCGGGGTCGCACGCGGCACCTATATCTTCGCCCTCCCCGGATCGACCGGCGCGGTGCGCGACGCGTGGGCGGGCATCTTGTCGACCCAACTCGACAGCCGCCACCGCCCCTGCAACTTCGTCGAGCTGATGCCCCGGCTGATGGAGCGTTAGAATAGCCCGATCGTTACAGTTGCGTCGCAACAGTAAAGGTCGACCTATGAAGCGTTTGCTCCTCGTTGCCGTCGCCGCATTGACCGTCGTGCCCGACCTCGCCGCCGCGCAGGATCGCGGCCCCGATCAGGATCGGCAGCGCCCAGGCGAAGACCGCGGGCAACGGCCCGGCGGCGGCCAACCCGGTGGACAGCGTCCCGGCCAGCGCCCCGGCGACGTCAACGGCGGGCAGCGCCCCGGCCTGCAAGTCCAGCAGCCAAGGCCTTCGCCCGGGCAGCAGGTCCAGCCCGGCCGTCCCGGTGGCGACAATCGTCCCGGTCGCCCCGGCGGCGACGATCGGCCCGGACGTCCGGGAGGGGATAATCGCCCGGGACAGCCCGGCGGCGATCGCCCCGGCTTTGGCAACAACCGGCCCGACGGTCCCGGCAACGATAATCGTCCCGGGCGGCCCGGCGACAATCGCCCGGGCGGCGATATTCGTCCCGGTCGGCCCGGCGGAAACTTCCAGCGCCCGCCGTCGTATCGCCCGCCCCCGGGCTATTGGAACGGCAACAACTGGAACCGTCCGCGCGTGCGGGGGTCGGGGTACAACTACCCGCGCGGCTACTCGTATCGCCGCTGGTCGCCGGGCCTGCTGCTGCCGTCGCTGCTGTTTTCAACGTCGTACTTCTTCAACGACTATCAGTCGCTCGGGCTTTACGCGCCGCCATATGGCTATCATTGGGTCCGTTACGGTCCCGACCTGCTCCTCGTAGAGAACGGGACGCGACGCATAGCCGAGGTCCGCTACGGCGTCTTCGCGTAAGGTTGTTCTTGTAATGTTCTCATAAGCGCGTTAGGTAGGGGGATGCAGATCCCCCTGCCTGTTCGCGGTCGCGGCGCGCCGACCAATGCGCCGAGTGCGCGCTTCGACGAGCCGGGTCGCGAGACCGATCTCGACTGGCTCGACGATCAAACGACCGTTGACGACGGTCCGCCGCCGCTGCGGACGACGGTGACGATCGAGACGCCGCGGACGATCATCACCCGCAACACTTCGCCCGACATCCCGTTCGATCGCTCGGTCAACGCCTATCGGGGATGCGAGCACGGTTGCATTTATTGTTTTGCTCGCCCGACCCATGCCTATCTGGGCCTGTCGCCGGGACTCGATTTCGAGTCGCGGCTGTTCGTCAAGCCGACCGCACCCGCGCTGCTCCGCAAGGAATTGAGCCGTAAGGGCTATATGCCGGCAGTGTTGGCGATGGGGACGAATACCGACCCGTACCAGCCGATCGAAGCGACCCATCGCATCACCCGCGGGATGCTCGAGGTTTTGCGCGCGTTCAACCATCCGGTGTCGATCACGACCAAGTCCGATCGCGTGGTCGCCGACCTCGCCATCCTCACCAGCCTCGCCGCCGACGGCCTTGTCGCCGTGGTGATCTCGGTGACGAGCCTCGACCGGACGATCGCCCGCACCCTTGAACCGCGTGCGGCAACCCCCACGAGGCGTCTAGCGGCGATCGCTGCATTGAGCGCCGCCGGTGTGCCAACCTATGTCTCGGTGTCGCCGATCGTCCCCGCGATCACCGATCACGAGATCGAGGCGATCCTCGAAGCCGCTGCCGCTGCCGGTGCGGTCGGCGCCTTCGCACGCCCGGTCCGCCTGCCGAACGAGGTCGCGCCGCTATTCCGGCAATGGCTCGATACGCATCATCCCGGCCGCGCCGGGCACACGATGTCGCTGATCCAGTCGATGCGCGAGGGACGCGACAACAATGCGGAATTCGGCAAGCGGATGAGGGGGACCGGCCCCTACGCCGCGCTCCTCCATCGCCGCGTGGCGCTGGCGAAGGCGCGCCTCGGTCTCGACGCGCCGCGCCCGGCGCTGCGAACCGACCTGTTCGACGTGCCGGGGCCGAAGCAGTTGGGTCTATTCTGAGCGGCGGCGATCACGCCGCGAGAACATGCCCGCGAAACTGCTCCCGGAGCGCGGTCTTGAGGAGCTTGCCCGTCGCAGTGTGCGGCAGTTCGTCGATGAAGACGACGTCGTCGGGCATCCACCATTTGGCGATGCGCCCGGTCAGATACGCGAGCATGTCGGCGCGGGTCACGCTTGCGCCGGGCTTGCGGACGACGATCAGCAGCGGTCGCTCGTCCCACTTCGGGTGTGGTACGCCGATCACCGCCGCCTCGAGCACCCCGGGGCAGCCGACCGCTGCGTTCTCGAGCTCGATCGAGCTGATCCATTCGCCGCCCGACTTGATGACGTCCTTCGACCGGTCGACGATCGCCATATAGCCGAAGCGATCGATCGTCGCGACGTCGCCGGTGTCGAACCAGCCCTCGGCGTCGGTCACCTGCCCACCGTCGCCGCGGAAATAGGTCGCGACGGTCCACGGCCCGCGCACGAGCAACCGTCCGAAGCTGGTGCCGTCGCGCGGGCAATCGGCGTTGGCGTCGTCGACGACTTTCATCTCGACCCCGAACAGCGCCCGCCCCTGCTTCATCCGCGCGGCGAGGTCGGCTTCATCGCCCTGCGCGACGATCTCGGGGGTTGGCGCGCCCACGCTGCCGACCGGCGACATCTCGGTCATCCCCCATAGATGACTGACGGTAACCCCGCGCGCGGCGAACGCCTCGATCATCGACCGCGGCACCGCCGATCCACCGATCGCCAGCCGGTCGAGCTTGCCCAGCCCGAGGCCGCTGGCATCGAGATAGTGGAGCATCGTCAGCCAGATCGTCGGCACCGCGAGCGCGAAATCGACATCCTCGGCAACGATCAGCCGCTGGAGCGTCGCCCCGTCGAAGTGCGGCCCGGCGAGCACCAGCTTCGCGCCCGCGACGGCCGAGGCGTACGGAATGCTCCACGCGCTGGCGTGGTAGATCGGCGATACCGGCAGGGCGACTGTCCGCGCGCCGATCGCAAAGGCGTCGGCGGTGCACGCCGCCATCGCGTGAAGGACGGTCGAGCGGTGGCTGTATAGCACGCCCTTGGGATTGCCCGTGGTCCCGCTGGTGTAGCACAGCCCCGCCGGCGCGTTCTCCTCGCGCGCCACCCAGGCGAAGTCAGGGTCCGCGGCACTGCCAAGCTCCTCGTAGCACATCAGGTCGAGGCTCGACTCGGGCATGTGCGCGCGATCGGTTAGGACGACGAAATGTTCGATCGTCTCCAATCGCGGCGCGATTCGCTCGACCAGCGCGATAAAGCTGAGGTCGAACAGCAGGACGCGGTCGGCGGCGTGGTTGGCGATGAAGACGATCTGGTCGTCGAACAGCCGCGGGTTGATCGTGTGCGCGACCCCGCCCATGCCGGCAATGCCGTACAGGCATTCGACGTGGCGGTGCGTATTCCACGCCAGCGTCGCGATCCGGTCGTCGGGTCGCATTCCAAGCGCTGTCAGTCCGGCGGCGAGGCGGCGGGCACGATCGCGCACTTCCGCCCAGTTGGTCCGATGCTCGCCTCCTTCGACGAGCAGACTGACGATCTCACGCTGCGGATGATTGACCGCGGCATGATCGATCAAGCGTCCGAGCGTCAACGGCCAGTCCTGCATCGCGCCGATCATCGAGCGTCTCCTTGAAGCGGCACGCTATCAGCGCGCCGGTGCCCCCGCAAACCGGCTTGACATCATGGAACATATGAGGAACATTACACCTCTAACAGGGAGATGGGCAATGATCGCTGTTCTAATTTGTTCGATCGTCAACTCGGCGCTGATTGTCGGGTTGCTTGGGGGTATCGTGGTTGGGTTCATTCGGGCGCGGGTCGCCATCGCGGCGGCGCTGTTCGACGATCCGCTTGCGTCCGCCGTCACTGCGCCGGTGGCACCGCTGCGAGCAGTGGCCGCCTGACCCGCCGTGCGGCGCGGATCCCGAACGGGATCGAGGCGCCATACGCTAGGCTGAGCAGCGACAGCGTCATCCACGGCACGGTGAACAAGGCTCCAGCAAACAGTCCGATGCCGAGCAGCGCAACCAGACGCCATTCGGGGCGAAGCCGGGTCGAACCCCAGCTAAAGGTCGGCAGGCTCGATGCCATCATCACCGCGACGGCGATCATCACCACCGCGCTGATTCCGGCACGGACGTAAAGCGAGAGCTGCGGATCGTTCGGGGCCACCGCCGCTAGCCATGGCCCGAGCCACAGCCAGACGAAGATCGGGCTGAGCGCGAGTCCGGCCCCGACCGGGGCAGGTACCCCGATCAGATAACCGGCGCGCTTGACCGCGGGATCGGTCGCGCCGATCCCGGCATTGAACCGCGCCAGTCGCAGCGCACACGTCACCGCATGCGCGAGCGCGACGATCCAGCCGAACGCCGGGAGGAACTGGAGCGCCCACAGATACATGATCAGCGCCGGGGCGACGCCGAAGGCGATGACGTCGGACAGCGAGTCGAGTTCGGCCCCAAAGCGGCTCGTGCCCTTGAGCAACCGTGCAATCCGCCCGTCGATCCCGTCGAGGACACCCGCAACGACGACCGCCGCGACCGCCTTCTCCCACTCTCCGGCAATGCCGAAGCGCACGCCGGTCAGTCCAAAGCACAACGCCAGTACGGTCACGGCGTTGGGGATCAACGCCCGGATCGGAATGACCCGGCCGAAACGGCGGGGCTCGATCAACAGGTCACCCTCGGGTCCAGCCCGGCATCATTGCGTCACACCGATGGTGACTTCGGCGAGGTCGCGGCGCGCGAGCACGGTCTCGCCCGCAACGCAGCGCTGCCCCGGCAGGACCTGGCACTGATAACCCGCTGGCAAATAGACATCGACCCGGCTGCCGAAACGGATCAGCCCGACGCGCTGCCCGGCGACGACCGAATCGCCCGGCTGGACGAAGCGCATGATCCGTCGCGCCACGAGCCCGGCGATCTGCGTGAAGCCGACCCGCGTTCCATCTGCGGCCTCGACGATGAAATACTGGCGCTCGTTGTCGTCCGACGCCTTGTCGAGGTCGGCGTTGAGGAATTTGCCCGGAACATACGTCACGCGGCTGACCGTGCCGCTGATCGGTGTGCGATTAATATGAACATCGAATACGTTCATGAACACCGACACGCGCTTGACCATCGTCGTGCCAAGGCCGCCGTCGCCGTCGAGCTGCCGCGGGATCGCGACGTCGGCGACCATGCAGACCATGCCGTCGGCGGGCGAGATGATCAGCCCCTCGCCCTGCGGTGTCGTCCGCTCGGGATCGCGAAAGAACAGCGCGACCCATGCCGTTACCCCGGCCATCAGCCAGCCGCCGGTCGTCCAGTGCAGCGCGAAGCCGAGAAGCAACGTGACGACCGCCGCCGCCCCGACGAACTTGCGCCCCTCGGGATGCATTGGGGGGAGGTGGTATTTTGCCGTCGCCGGCAGGTTCGGCGTCTCTGTCGTAAGCATCTAACTCACCTAGTCCGAAGCAAGCGCGCTGACAACGACGACGCGGCTTGCTAAGCGACGCAATGACCATCGGTTCGCTCTGCCTGTTCTGCGGTTCGATGCCGGGGGTCGACCCTGCGGCAGCCGAACTCGCTGCCGGTTTCGGCGCGTTTTGCGCCGAACGCGGGCTGACGCTGGTCTATGGCGGCGGCACCTTCGGCCTGATGGGGATCGCTGCCCGCGCAGCGCTCGCGGGCGGCACCGAGGTCATCGGCATCATCCCGGCGGCGCTCGAAGCACGCGAGGTCGCGCAGCCGGGCCTGTCCGAATTGATCGTCACCGCGACGCTGCACGAGCGCAAGGCGCTGATGTTCGCGAAATCGGACGCGATCGTCGTCCTGCCCGGCGGCATCGGCACGATGGACGAATTGTTCGAGGTAATGACGTGGCGCAATCTCGGCCTCCACACGAAGCCGATCTTCCTGCTCGGCGGCCGCTTCTGGCAACCGTTCCTCGGCCTGCTGGGCCACCTCGATCGCGCCGGGTTCGCCTATCCGGGACTGTTCGCGCTCGTCGAAACGGTCGACCTCGTCGGCCTCGCCGCGTTCGTCGACCGTTGACCCGCGCCGCGCAAGCCCCCTACACGGTGCCGACCAGAACGAGGACGCTATGTCAAAGATCAAGGTGAAGAACCCCGTCGTCGAGCTCGACGGCGACGAAATGACCCGGATCATCTGGCAATGGATCCGCGAACAGCTGATTTTGCCGTATCTCGACGTCGACCTGATCTATTTCGACCTGTCGATCGAGAACCGCGACGCCACCGACGACCGTGTTACCGTCCAGTCGGCGAATGCGATCAAGCAGCACGGCGTCGGCGTCAAATGCGCGACGATCACCCCCGACGAAGCGCGCGTCACCGAATTCAACCTGAAAAAGATGTGGAAGTCGCCGAACGGGACGATCCGCAACATCCTTGGCGGCGTCGTCTTCCGCGAGCCGATCGTCATTCCGTCGGTGCCCCGCCTCGTTCCTGGCTGGACCAGCCCGATCGTCGTCGGCCGCCACGCTTTCGGTGACCAGTATCGCGCGACCGACTTCCTCGTCCCTGGCCCCGGCACGCTGGTAATGAAATTCACCGGCGAAGACGGCCAAGTCATCGAACACGAGGTCTTCCAATATCCCAGCGCGGGCGTGGCGATGGGCATGTACAACCTCGATGACTCGATTCGCGACTTCGCGCGTGCGTGCCTCGCCTACGGCGTCGCCCGGAAATGGCCGGTTTATCTGTCGACCAAGAACACGATCCTCAAGGCATATGACGGCCGCTTCAAGGACCTGTTCGAGGAAACTTATGTCGCCGAGTTCAAGGACAAGTACGCCAAGCTTGGCATCGTCTACGAACATCGCCTGATCGACGATCTCGTCGCCTCGGCGCTCAAATGGTCGGGCAATTTCATCTGGGCGTGCAAGAATTACGACGGCGACGTCCAGTCGGACATGGTCGCGCAGGGGTTCGGCTCGCTCGGCCTGATGACCAGCGTCCTGCTCACTCCCGATGGCCAGACCGTCGAGGCCGAGGCGGCGCATGGCACCGTCACCCGCCATTATCGGATGCACCAGCAGGGCAAGCCGACGTCAACCAATCCGATCGCATCGATCTTTGCGTGGACGGGTGGCCTCAAGCATCGCGGCAAGCTCGACAGCACCCCTGAAGTGACGCACTTCGCCGAGACGCTCGAGCGCGTCTGCGTCGAAACCGTCGAGGCGGGCGCAATGACTAAGGATCTCGCGATCCTGATCGGACCCGATCAGGCGTGGATGACGACCGAACAGTTCTTCGAGGCGGTTCGCAAGAACCTCGACGCGGCGATGGCGGCACCGGTCGCCGGCTAGTCGAACCGTCGTCCGAAACGCCGTCATCTTGGTCGGCGGTCGGGCGAAGAACGGCGAAGGCGGATCGCCGGCCGAGCGAAACTGCGCGATGAGGGGGGCTTCGACGATGCTGTCCGGGCTCCAGTGAACCGTTTCGACCGGCGTAGCCGCCTGCTCGCCGCCGCGTTGGCGGCACTTGCCGGCTACGTCGACGCGATCGGATTTCTGACACTCGGCGGCTTTTTCACGTCGTTCATGAGCGGGAACTCGACGCGGTTGGCGATCGGGATCGCAAACCAAACCTCCGCCGCACCGCTCGCCGCCGGGTTGATCTCGACATTTGTTATCGGAGTCGTCGCCGGATCGTATGTCGGGGTTCGCGCCAAGGTTCATCGCGCCCGGATGGTACTAGCGTTCGTCGCGCTGCTTCTCGCTGTCGCCGCCGCGTTTGGTATCGCCGGATCGACCAAGGGCGCAACAATCGCGATGGTCCTCGCCATGGGCGCGGAAAATGCCGTGTTCGAGCGCGACGGCGAGGTCGTCGGGCTGACGTACATGACCGGGACGCTGGTCAAGCTCGGCCAACGCCTAACGACGACGTTACTTGGCGGCCCGCGCTTCGCCTGGGCACCCTATCTGTTGCTCTGGCTCGGACTCGTGAGCGGCGCCGTGACCGGGGCGTTGGTCTTTCCGCTCCTCGGCCTCGGCGCACTCTGGCCCGCGGCCGCGGCGGCGCTGGGTTTCGCGGTGATCGCCTCGCGGATTTAAGCCGCTGCAGCGACCCCGGTCAGTGCGGCACGGACCGCGTCGATCGCGGCACTCGCGCGTGCGCCATCGGGCCCGCCGGCCTGCGCCATGTCGGGACGACCGCCGCCGCCCTGACCGCCGATTGCAGCGGCTGCTATCCGAACAAGGTCGACTGCATTGTGGTGCAAAACCTGGTCTTCGGTAACGCCGACCGCAACGGTGGCGCGTCCGTCGTTGACCGCGACGAGCACGACGATGCCGCTCGCGATCTGCTTTTTTGCGTCATCGACAAGGCCGCGCAGGTTCTTGGCATCGAGGCCGGGGATGACCTGGCCGATGAAGCCGGTGCCGCCGACCTGCTCGGACACCGCGCCCTCCGACTTGCCGCCGCCGAGCGCGCTCGCCCGTCGCGCGTCGGTGAGTTCGCGCTCAAGGCGGCGTCGGTCTTCGATCAGGGCGGCGATCCGCGTGGAGACTTCATCAGGCCGCGATTTCAGCAGCGTCGCCGCAGTCTTGAGCTGATTTTCCTGTTCGGTAAGGAAGACGCGCGCGGCCTCGCCGGTCAGCGCCTCGATCCGTCGCACGCCGCTTGCCACCGCGCCTTCGCTGACGATTTTGAACAGTCCGATCTCGCCGAGCGCGGCGACGTGGGTCCCGCCGCAAAGCTCGGTCGAGTAATTGGCCTCGCCAGCGAGTCCCATGCTCAGGACCCGAACTTCCTCACCGTATTTCTCACCGAACAGCGCCATTGCCCCGGCGGCGATCGCCGCGTCAGGGGACATCAGTCGTGTCGACACCGTGGTATTCTCGCGGATGTGCCGGTTGACGTCGGCTTCAACCGTGGTGAGTTCTTCGCGAGTCAGCGCGCGGGTCTGGCTGAAGTCGAAGCGCAGCCGGTCGGGAGCGACGAGCGATCCCTTTTGCGTGACATGGTCGCCGAGCCTCTCGCGCAGCGCAGCGTGGAGCAAATGCGTCGCGGAGTGATTGGCGCGTAGCTGCGCGCGGCGGTCGTGGTCGATCGCCAGCGTGACGGTTTCGCCGACCGCAACCGATCCGGTGTCGATGGTGCCAAGGTGAACGTGAAGCTTGCCGAGCTGCTTCGACGTGTCCTCGACGGTCATTTTGACCGTGTCGCTGCCGATCGTGCCCGCGTCACCCGCCTGCCCGCCCGATTCAGCATAGAATGGCGTCTGATTCGTCACGATCGCCACCTTGTCGCCCGCGGTAGTCGAGGTGACGCGAACGCCGTCCTTGACGATCGCAACGATCTGGCCTTGAGCGGAATCGGTCGAATAGCCGGTGAACTCGGTCGCACCGCTTTCGTCGAGGATGTCGAACCACACCGTCGCCGATGCCGTCTGGCCCGAGCCGGTCCATGCCGCGCGTGCCGCGCGACGTTGTTCCGCCATCGCGGTGTCGAAGCCGGCGCGATCGACGACGATTTCCTGCGCGCGTAACGCATCCTCGGTCAGGTCGTAGGGGAAGCCAAAGGTATCGTAGAGCTTGAACGCGACATCACCCGGGAGCGTGTCGCCGGGTCGGAGCGTCGCAGTTGCCTCGCCGAGCAAACGCAGACCGTTGCTGAGCGTCGAACGGAACCGCGTTTCCTCGAGCTCGAGCGTCGCTTCGATCAGCGACTGGGCGCGGATCAATTCGGGAAAAGCGACCCCCATTTCGGCGACGAGCGCAGGAACGAGACGATGCATCAACGGATCACGCGCGCCGAGCAGCTGGGCGTGGCGCATCGCCCGGCGCATGATCCGGCGAAGGACATAGCCCCGTCCGTCGGCGGCAGGAAGCACACCGTCGGCGATCAGGAAGCAGCTCGCGCGGAGGTGGTCGGCGATGACCCGGTGCGAGACGCGGCTGTCGGGCGTCGACGACGACACCCCGGTGTCCCGGCCAATCTGCTCGCGGCTGGCATCGATCAGGTTGCGGAAGGTATCGGTTTCGTAATTGTCGTGGACGCCCTGCAGCACGGCGGCGATCCGCTCAAGCCCCATCCCGGTGTCGATCGAAGGGCGCGGCAGGTCGAGGCGGGTCGCCGCATCGACCTGCTCGTACTGCATGAAGACGAGGTTCCAGATTTCGACGAAGCGATCGCCGTCCTCGTCGGGCGATCCCGGCGGACCACCCGGAATATGCGCGCCGTGATCGAAGAAGATCTCGCTGCACGGTCCGCACGGGCCGGTGTCGCCCATCGACCAGAAATTATCGTTGGTCGCGATGCGGATGATCCGATCGTCGGGCAGCCCGGCAATCCGCTTCCACAGATCGAAGGCTTCGTCGTCGGTGTGGTAGACGGTGACGGTCAGCCGGTTCGGATCGATGCCCCAGTCGCGGGTCAGCAGCGTCCATGCATGCTCGATCGCCTGCGCCTTGAAATACTCGCCGAACGAAAAATTACCGAGCATCTCGAAAAATGTGTGGTGACGAGCGGTGTAGCCGACGTTGTCGAGGTCGTTGTGCTTGCCCCCGGCGCGGACACACTTCTGGGACGAGGTGGCCAAGACGTAAGGCCGCCGCTCCTGGCCGGTGAAGACGTTCTTGAACGGCACCATGCCCGCATTGACGAACATCAGCGTCGGGTCGTTCTGCGGCACCAGCGGTGCCGAGGGGACGATACGGTGGCCGGTGTTACCGAAATAGTCGAGAAACGAGCGCCGGATTTCGTTGGTGGTAATCATGCGCCGAACCTAGGCGAGCGAGCCGCGCATCTCAAGCGCGGCACGCTCGCCCGACATCTCACATTTCGTCGTCACCCGTGTCGTCGTCGGCCGACAGGCCAACCATCAAAGCTTCCCCGATGCCAGCCGCGTTGTCGCGCACGGCCTTCTCGATCCGGTCGCGAATGTCGGGGTTTTCCTTGAGGAACTTCTTCGAATTCTCGCGGCCCTGACCGATCCTGATCGAGTCGTAGCTGAACCACGCCCCCGACTTCTCGACGACGCCCGCCTTGACGCCGAGATCGAGGATCTCGCCAATCTTCGAAATGCCCTCGCCATACATGATGTCGAATTCGACCTGCTTGAACGGCGGCGACACCTTGTTCTTGACGACCTTCACCCGCGTGGTGTTGCCGACGACTTCGTCGCGATCCTTGATCTGGCCGGTGCGGCGGATGTCGAGGCGGACGCTGGCATAGAATTTGAGCGCGTTGCCGCCGGTCGTCGTCTCCGGATTGCCGTACATCACGCCGATCTTCATCCGCAGCTGGTTGATGAAGATGACGATGCAGCGCGAGCGGCTGATCGACCCGGTCAGCTTGCGCAGCGACTGGCTCATCAATCGCGCCTGGAGACCGACATGGCTGTCGCCCATCTCGCCTTCGATTTCGGCGCGGGGAACGAGGGCGGCGACCGAATCGATCACCAGCACGTCGATCGCATTCGACCGGACGAGCGTATCGACGATCTCGAGCGCCTGCTCACCGGTGTCGGGCTGCGACACGATCAGTTCGTCGATGTTGACGCCGAGCTTCTTGGCATAGGCCGGATCGAGCGCGTGTTCAGCGTCGACGAAGGCCGCGGTCCCGCCATTCTTCTGCGCCTCGGCGATCGCGTGCAGCGCGAGCGTCGTCTTGCCCGAGCTCTCGGGGCCATAAATCTCGATGACGCGGCCGCGGGGCAGGCCGCCGATGCCGAGCGCGATATCGAGGCCGAGCGAACCCGTCGGGCTGCTCTCGATCTCCATCGTGGCGCGCGAGCCGAGCTTCATCACCGAGCCCTTGCCGAAGGCGCGATCAATCTGTGCCAGCGCTGCTTCCAGCGCCTTTGCCTTGTCCATGTCGCCCCCAACCACTTTCAGCGCCGCCGCCATCACCCGTCTCCCTGCCGTATCCAGGGCCGAGCCGTACCATGTCTGTTCTACAAGAACAAGTCGTGAACTATGCGAGTTCGCCGAGTGCCGTCTCGACGGCCTGCACCGCGTACGGCTTTTCGAGAACGGGCGCACTCGCGAAGCGCGACGGCAGTGAATCGCGGTGCGATCCGGTCGCGAAGATGATCGCCACCCCGCTCTCCTGCAGCTTGTCGGCAAGCGGAAAGACCGGGTCGTTCCCAAGATTGACGTCGAGAATGGCGAGATCGAACCCGCCCGCTGCAATGGCGGCGTCGGCCTCGGCGTATGTCGATGGGGTGCCGACGACCCGATGTCCGAGCAGGTCGAGCACGTCCTCGAGCACCATGGCGATCAGGACCTCGTCTTCGACGATGAGGACGCGGCGTGATCCTGTCGCCTGCGATTGCGCCTGTGCTGCGGTATTCATGGCAAAACTACAGTTTGGTTCACGCTAAGCACCGATAGAAGGAGGCAGGGGCATGTCAAGCGGGACCGCGGCAAGCGCGGTATGGACCGCGTCGAGCAGATCTTCGACCGAAAAGGGCTTCGGCAGGAAGACGACGCCGGCGCGAACCAGCGCCCGCCGCTGCGGCGGTTCGGCATAGCCCGACATCAAGACGACCGGCAGAGCCGGGCAACGCGCCCGGGCGCGACGGAGCAGATCGACACCGTCCATTCCCGGCATGACGACATCGGAAACGAGCAGGTCGATCAGCGTCTCCCCCTGCTCGATCAGATCGAGCGCGGTCGACGCATCGCCGAGCGCAATGACCCCGAGACCATGGCGACGCAGCGCCCGTTCGACGACGAGCCGGACGGCGCGGTCGTCTTCGACGAGAAGCACCGTCCCCATCAGCGGCGGACGCTGTCGCGGCCGTTGCGCGACGGGCACCACCGCTGGCGCCGCGCTTGCCGGCAGATAGACGACGAAACACGTCCCGCCTTCGGCGACCGGCTCGGCGAAGACGAAACCGCCGGTTTGTTTGACGATGCCATAAACCGTCGACAGACCAAGCCCTGTCCCCTGCCCGACCGGCTTGGTCGTGAAGAACGGCTCGAAGATTTTCGCGGCGATCTCGGGCGGAATGCCGGTCCCGGTGTCGCTGACCGAAATCGCAACAAGATCGATCGTCGGGATGATGCGGTGGCCCAGACCGGGCACTTCGGCCGCCGGGACGCCGCGGATCGTGATCGTCAGCCGTCCCTTGGCGCTCATCGCATCACGCGCGTTGACCGACAGGTTGACCAGAACCTGCTCGAGCTGGCCCGGGTCGGCGCGAACCGCTCCCGCACCGCCATGGTTGACGACGATGAGGTCGACATCGGGGCCGACGAGCCGCCGTAGCAACGGCTTCAAAGCGTCGATGACACTCGCGACATCGAGCACCTGCGGACGCAGCGTCTGCTGGCGGGCAAAAGCGAGCAGCTGGCGGACGAGGTTGGCTGCCCGGTTGCCGTTCTGGCGAACCTGATCGATGTCCTCGAAGTCGGGTGTGCCTTCCGGATGCCGGTCGAGCAGCTGGTCGCACAGGCCGAGAATGGCGGTGAGGATATTGTTGAAGTCGTGCGCGATGCCGCCGGCCAGCTGGCCGACCGCCTGCATCTTCGTCGCCTGCGCGACCTGTTGCTCGAGGCGGACCTGCTCGCGGATATCGCGGACCGCGATCAGCGCCGCGAATCCCCAGTTGGCGGGCGCGGGCGCGAGGGTCACGACGACGGTCTCGTCGGGACGCGCCGCGAGGCGGAGCCGCACTTCCTGCCCGTCGACCGTCCCGTCGAGAACCTGGACGATCGCCTTGGCGAGCTGTGCCCGGTCGTCCTCGACCGCGAGCGCGAGGATGCCGTCGCCGCTCGTGCAATCGCTGCCGACGGTTTCGTTGAACACCGCATTCGTCTGGATGCACTGGCCGCCGCCGTCGAGCAGCGCCAACCCGAGCGGGAGGATATTCATGACACGGAGCGCGCCTAGCGTCGCCCCGATGCTGAATGGAGGAGGGTAATCAACTATAGCGCTGTTCCAGCCACGGGTCGGCGATGTTGTGGTAGCCGCGTGTCTCCCAGAAACCGGGATGGTCGGCGGCGACGAACTCGATCGCCTTTAGCCACTTCGCCGACTTCCACAAATAGTAACGCGGAATGATGACGCGGACCGGCCCGCCATGTTCGCGGGTAATCGGCTTGCCGTCGTGGCTGTGCGCGAGGAGGCAGTCGTCATCGACAAAGTCGGCGAGGCGCAGGTTGGTCACGTAGCCATCATAGCCGTGAAGGACGACGTGCGCGGCTTCGGGCGTTGGCCGGACGACGTCGATCAGATGCCGCGTCGACACGCCCTGCCAGCGATTGTCGTAGCGTGACCATGACGTCACGCAGTGGATGTCCGAAGTATCCTGGAACTGCGGCTCGGCCATCAAAGCGGCGAAGTTCCATGTCACCGGCGTCTCGACAAGCCCGCCGACAGTCAGTTCCCACTGATCGCGCGGCACGTCGGGCTGGATACCCAGATCGAGCACCGGCCAGTTGTCGGTGAGCCGCTGCCCCGGCGGCAGGCGGTCGGTGGCGGGATCGGCGTCCTTGCCCGTCAGCAGCCTCCCGGCGCGCGCCCACGCCTGCTTCGACGCGACAAGCTTGTCGCGAAAGCCGGGCTCGGCGGTGATGTCGTCGTCGGCCATCGTCACCCTCGCTCGCGCATGATCCGCGCTGCGTCACGCTTCCAGTCGCGCGTCTTCTCGGTCTCGCGCTTGTCGTGGAGTTTCTTGCCCTTGGCGAGCGCGAGTTCGACCTTGGCGCGGCCGCGGTCGTTGAAATAGATCATCAGCGGGATGACCGTCATCCCCTGCCGCGTCACCGCGCCGTTGAACTTGCTGATCTGCTTGGCGTGCATGAGCAATTTGCGCGGGCGCTTTGGCTCGTGGTTGTTGCGGTTGCCGTGGCTGAACTCGGGGATGTTGGCGTTGACCAGCCACATCTGGCCGTCCTTCAATTCGGCGTACGACTCGGCGATCGAGCCTTCACCCTGCCGCAGTGCCTTGACCTCGGTCCCGGCAAGCGCGATCCCCGCCTCGACGACCTCGTCGATGAAGAATTCGTACCGCGCCTTGCGGTTCTCGGCGACGATCTTGGCCTTGATGCCGGTGTTGACGAAAGCTCGCGCCATCAGACGAGCCCTGCATGGGCGAGCGCCGCATCGACGCGGGCGCGCGCGGCGGGCGACGGCGGGGTGATCGGCAGGCGGGTGGCGATGCTCATGCGGCCGAGGCGTTCGAGCGCGTACTTCGTCGGTCCGGGACTCGCATCGCTGAACAGCGCGTCGTGGAGCGGGTAGAGCCGGTCCTGCAGCGCCAGTGCGGCAGCGTAATCCCCGGCGGCGCAGGCGGCCTGGAACTGCGCGCAGAGGTCGGGTGCGACATTGGCGGTTACCGAGATGCATCCCACGCCGCCCATCGCCATGTAGCCGAGCGCGGTCTCGTCGTTGCCCGACAATTGGCAGAAGTCGTCGCCGCACGCCGCGCGTTGCGCCGAGACCCGGCCGAGATTGCCGGTCGCATCCTTGACCCCGATGATGCCGGGCAGTTTCGCCAGCGTCGCCATCGTCTCGACCGACATGTCGACGACCGAGCGGCCGGGGATGTTGTAGATGATGATCGGCAGGTCGCAGCCCTCGGCGAGCGCGGTGAAGTGCGCGATCAACCCCGCCTGGCTCGGCTTGTTGTAATAGGGGCAGACGACGAGCGCGGCATCGGCACCGACGTGCTTGGCGTGGCGCATGTGGATCAGCGCGGTCGCGGTGTCGTTCGATCCGCAGCCGGCGATGACGGGCACGCGGCCGCCTGCTGCCTCGACCGTAAGCGCGATGACGCGGTTGTGCTCGTCGATTGTCAGCGTCGCCGATTCGCCGGTGGTGCCGCACGGCACCAGCGCGGTCGAGCCGCTCGCGACCTGCCAGTCGACGAAGCTGGCGAACGCCGTTTCGTCGACTTTGCCGTCCTTGAACGGGGTCACCAGCGCCGGAATCGATCCGTTAAACATGCCTTGCCTTCCGCCGCGCCGCTCGACCGTCTAGTCAGGCGCGGATGAGTATCTCAATGCGTGATATGGAGCCAAGGCGCGGCTTCCGCAAACTCCGCTGGATCGGGGTTGCGATCCTGATGGCGGCATCGACCGCGGCGGCGGCACTGAGCCCCGCAGTGAGGGCGTATTACACCGCCCGGCTGGCCGAGACTGCGGCGGGGCGGTTCAACACCCTGCCGCTGTCGCCGATCGTCAACCCGGCGACCGACCCGCTGATGGACGCCGTCGTCGTGTGGGACCGGCTGCGCCGCGACACCGGTCCGGCGAGCTTCGCCGAGATTTCCGCCTTCCTCCGGGCACACCCCGGCTGGCCGTCGGAGACGCTGCTCCGCCGCCGCGCCGAAAAGCTGATCGACGACCGCGTCGGCTTCCCCGAACGCATCGCCTTTTTCCGCGACTACCCGCCGTTGTCGTCACTGGCGAAGTTCCGCCTCGCCGAGGCGCAGCTCGTGGCGCGCGACGTCGCCTCGGCGAACGCCAATGCCCGCGCCGCGTGGGTCTCGGGCGGGCTCGATGCCGTCGCGGAGATCCAGCTGCAGAACGAGTTCGCCACCGCGCTGACCCCCGCCGACAATGTCGCGCGCCTCGACCGGCTGCTGTGGCGCGGCGAGACGACCGCCGCGGGCCGGATGCTCGGTCTCGTTCCGCCCGACGTCCGCGCGGTTGCGGCGGCGCGGATCGCGATGTTGACCGGCGTCGGTGCGAGCAGTGCGCTGGCGAGCCTGCCAGCGGCGGCCCGCAACGATCCCGGAGTGATCTACGCTCAGGCGACGTGGCTCAAGCGTACCGGCGACATGGCCGGCGCGCGGGCGGCGATGGCGACGTATGACGGCGCGCCGGGGCTGGTGACCGATCCCGAGCAGTGGCTCAAGCTGCGGCTCGAGCTTGCCCGCGCGGCGATGCGCGACGGCCAGTTCGACCTCGCCTACAAGATCGCCGATGGCCACCACGCCTTCGCGCTCGGCAAGCCGTTGAGCGAGCAGACGCTCGGCGAGCGGCAGGGCCTGATCGACAACGAGTGGCTGGCGGGTTGGATCGCGCTCCGCCGCCTCAACCAGCCGGCGATGGCGCTGACCCACTTCGAGCGCGTCCGCGATGCCGCGCTGACTCCCGTCAGCCAGGCACGCGGCGATTACTGGTCGGGCCGCGCCGCTGAAGCGGCGGCCAACCCCGACGCAAGGGTCTATTACGCCGCTGCCGCGACTCACGCCGATTATTACTACGGCCAGCTCGCCGCCGAGCACATCGCCCCGACGCTGAGCCTCCCCGCCGCAACTCCGGTCGCGGTCAGTCGCGAGGCGCGCGACAAGTTCAACGCCGACGAGCTCGTCCGGGTGACGCGCGCGCTCGGTGAGATCGGCGACCGGGCGCGGCAGACTTTGTTCATGAAGGCGCTCGTCGAACATGCCGAGACCCCCGAGCAGCAGCGCCTGCTCGCCGACCTCGGTGCCGCGCTCGACCGTCCCGACCTTGGCGTCCTGACCGGCAAGGCGGCGCGCTTGGGCGGCGAACTGGCGCTGCTCGACGTCGCCTACCCGTTGCTCAGCCTGCCGCCGACGCTTGCGGCCGATTTCACGATGGTCCACGCGATCGCCCGGCAGGAGACGCAGTTCGACCGCGCCGCGGTCAGTTCCGCCAACGCCCGCGGGCTGATGCAATTGCTCCCGGCGACCGCGTCGGAGCAGGCGGCCAAGCTCGGCCTGCCGTACTCGATGAGCCGCCTGACCGACGACCCGGTGTTCAACGTCACGCTCGGCGCGGCGTATTACGGGCGCATCCGCGACAATCTCGGCGGCAGCAACGTGCTTGCGGTCGCGGCGTACAACGCCGGGCCAGGCAACGTCCGCAAGTTCCTCGCGCTCAACGGCGATCCGCGCATCCCCGGCACCGACGTCGTCGACTGGGTCGAGCTGATCCCATTCAGCGAGACCCGCGACTATGTCCAGCGGGTGCTGGCGAACGCGGTGGTTTACGACCTGCTCCACCCGTCGACCGCGACGATGCCGGCGTCGAACCGGCTGAGCGCGTATCTGGGGAAGCGGACACCGGGGTGATAAAAGACGCTATTTCAACGGGTTGTGGCCCGATCGGATACAATCCGTCGACGATTGCCCACAGCAATCCAACGCTAAGTTCAAAATAAGTTCACACAAACGCATGTGTTTTTTCGCCTTCGCCTCTTCGGGGCGAACAAGAAACCAGCGATGAGAACGCACACATTTCCCGCCGCCCGGTGGCGGCTCGACTGGGGGCGGGCGTATCGCTTTTTCGGGGGTGTAGGACAGGGGAAAGTGCGTTTAGCAGCCCCACACTCTCAGTGTCATCCCGGCGAAGGCCGGGATCCACCGTCGTGCCAGGCGACGAAATCCGCATTGCGCACAACCGTGGCTCCCGGCCTTCGCCGGGATGACGACTTAACGGTTAGTTGTCGTGGCACTGGAGTCGGTTATTGCTGGGCCGCCCCTCTCCTCCCCGCCGCACCTAAACCTTAAGCGTAACACCCAGCGCCGCTTCCGCCAGCGCCCGCAACTCCGGCGAAACCGGCGGGTACGTCAAATCCACATCCTCGCCCAACGTCGCGATTACCGCCTCGATCGCGGCGATCCGCGCGGTCTTCTTGTCGTCGGCGGCGATCACCGTCCACGGCGCGTGCGGGGTCGACGTCTTGTCGAACATGTCCTCGTACGCCTCGCAATAAGCGTCGCGCATCGAGCGGTTATGGTAATCCTCAGGCCCGGTCTTCCACCGTTTGTACGGCGTCTCGAGCCGTTCGCGGAGCCGCTTGTCCTGCTCGCGCTGGGTGATGTGGAGGAAGATCTTGGCGATGCGCGTGCCGTCGGCGATCTGCTGCGCTTCGAAATCGTTGATCTCGTCGTAGCCGCGCTTCCAGTCGGGCTTGGGGGTCAGCTTGTCGACCCGCTCGACGAGGACGCGCCCGTACCATGTCCGGTCGAAGATCGCGATCTCGCGGCAGCCGGGCAGCTTCGCCCAGAAGCGCCACAGGAAATGGTGGTTGAGTTCGTCCTTGGTCGGGGTGCCGATCGACCAGACATCGCTATAGCGCTGGTCGAGCTCGGTCGTCATCCGCTGGATCAGCCCGCCCTTGCCCGCCGCGTCCCAGCCCTCGATCGCAACGATCCCGCGCAGGCCCTGCGTGATATACGCCGCCTGGATCAGCTGGAGCTTGTACTGAAGCGCGAGGAGTTGCGTGTCGTAGTCGGCGCGCTTGATCTCGGGCGTGCCCTCATAGTCCTTGAGGCGGATCTTGCTCATGGCTTGCCGACCGGCTCAACGGTGCGGATGTGCAGCTCGCGCAACGACTTCGCCGGGACTGCCGACGGCGCGTTCATCATCAGGTCCTCCGCCTTCTGGTTCATCGGGAAGACCACCACCTCGCGGATGTTCGGCTCGTCGGCGAGGAGCATGACGATGCGGTCGACGCCCGGGGCCGAGCCGCCGTGCGGCGGCGCGCCGAACTTAAACGCGTTGATCATGCCGGCGAAATCGCGATCGACGTCGGCCTGCGAGTAGCCGGCGATCTCGAACGCCTTGTACATGATCTCGGGGCGATGGTTGCGGATCGCGCCCGACGACAGTTCGACGCCGTTGCAGACGATGTCATACTGGTAGGCGAGGATGTCGAGCGGGTCCTTGGTCTCGAGCGCCTCGAGTTCGCCCTGCGGCATCGAGAACGGGTTGTGGCTGAAGTCGAGCTTCTTCGCGTCCTCGTCATACTCGAACATCGGGAAGTCGACGATCCAGCAGAACTTGTAGCACCCCTGCTCGACCAGCCCGAGGTCCTCGCCGACCTTGGTCCGCGCGAGGCCCGCAAGCTTGGCGGCCTTAAGCGGCTTGTCGGCGGCAAAGAACACGCCGTCATCGGGGCCGAGGCCGAGTTGCGCGACGATCGCGGCGACACGCTCGGGGCCGAGGTTCTTGGCGATCGGACCGCCCGGCTCGCCGCTCTTGAAGTTCATATAGCCCAAGCCCGCCCAACCCTCGGCACGCGCCCAGTCGTTCATGCCGTCGAAGAAGCTGCGCGCTTTGAGCCCTGCGCCGGGAGCCGGGACCGCGCGGACGACCGCCCCGCCCTCGATCATCCGGGCGAAGATGCCGAAGCCGCTGCCGCGGAAATGCTCGGTGACGTCTTGGATGATCAGCGGGTTACGGAGGTCGGGCTTGTCGTTGCCGTACTTCATCATCGAATCGGCGTAGGCAATGCGCGGGAACGGGGTATCGGTGACGGTCTTGGGCTTGCCGTCGACGAAGCCGGTGAACTCGACGAACACACCCGCCAGCACCGGCTCGATCGCTGCAAAGACATCGTCCTGCGTGACGAAGCTCATCTCGAAGTCGAGCTGGTAGAACTCGCCGGGCGAACGGTCGGCGCGCGCGTCCTCATCGCGGAAGCACGGCGCGATCTGGAAATAGCGGTCGAAGCCCGCGACCATCAGCAGCTGCTTGAACATCTGCGGCGCCTGCGGCAGCGCGTAGAACTTGCCCGGGTGGACGCGGCTCGGGACGAGGAAGTCGCGCGCGCCCTCGGGGCTGCTCGCGGTCAGGATCGGCGTCTGGAACTCGGTAAAGCCCTGGTCGATCATTCGGCGGCGCAGCGAGGCGATGACGTTCGAGCGCAGCATGATGTTGCGGTGGAGGCGTTCGCGGCGAAGGTCGAGGTAGCGGTACTTGAGGCGGATTTCCTCGGGGTAGTCGGCCTCGCCCGCGACCGGCAGCGGCAGCTCGTCGGCGCGCGACTGGACCGTGACCTCGCCAGCGCGAAGCTCGATCGCCCCGGTCGGCATCTTCGGGTTGACCGCTTCAGGGGCGCGCGCGACGACATCGCCGGTTATCGTGACCACGCTCTCGGCGCGCAGCTTGTCGAGGATGTCGAACGCCTCGGAGCCGGTGTTGGCGACGATCTGCGTCAGGCCGTAATGGTCGCGCAAGTCGACGAACAGCACGCCGCCGTGATCGCGCTTGCGGTGGACCCAGCCCGACAGGCGGGCGATCGTGCCGGCGTCCTCGGCGCGGAGCGCGGCGCAGGTGTGGGTGCGATAGGCGTGCATGGATGAACCGTTCGAACTGTGCGGTGAGCGACGGGGGTGACACACGCTGACGTCCGAATTGTCAAGGTGAGGCATCGTGCAGAGGGCGCGGCTTGGGCAACGGCAAGGACTTGTTGTTGGTCAGCGGCGGCGCGCTTCGGCAATCGTCACCAACCAAATGGAGACCCCGATGAAGCTCGTTCTCGCCGCCGCTGCCGTTGTCACCGCGCTCGCCGCCGCACCTGCCAATGCCGCGGCCGCGCCGCGGGTCAGCATCGCGACCCTCGACGACCTGCCCCAGCCGCTCCCCATCCCGTACGACACCGAAGCGGTCGGCAAGGTGCAGGTCGACGCGGCGCGCAAGCGGGCGAAGGCGAGCCACAAGCTGCTGCTGATCGACCTCGGCGGCAACTGGTGCCCCGACTGCCGCGTCCTCGCCGGGGTGATGGCGGTGCCCGAGGTTAAGGCATTCCTCAGCAAGCACTATGAGGTCGTGACGGTCGACATCGGCCGCCGCGACAAGAACCTCGACGTTGCCGAGGCGTACGGTGCCAGCGTCAAGGGCGTGCCGATGGTGATGATCGTCGATCCGGTGTCGGGCAAGACGCGCAATCCCGACCGCTACGCTGCGCTGTCGGACGCCCGCAACATGACCCCGCAGGCGCTCGCCGACTGGCTCGCACAATGGGCCGGCTGAGCGGAAGCACTCGACTGCGGCATCGCGGCACTTTACCCGTCGCTCACTGTACTTAGTTGAGCGGATGGGCATCGCGCCCGGTTAGGGACACGATGTCGAGCAGCACGCTGATTGGATTGATGACGACCGGCTTCGGGCTGATCACCGTCGCGGTGGTCGTTGCGGTGCTGTTCCACTTTCGCCGCCGCCCGATTGTCTGGCTGCTGGCGGCAAACGAGCGGCGCATCGCCTTCCACCGCAATTCGGTCGCGATGCTGTCGTCGGCGCTGACCAGCGCGCAGATCGAGGGCCGCCGCGCCGAGTTCGACCAGCTCGCCGAGCGCTACAAGACGCACGCCCGCGCCCTGTTGTCGCTCGATCCCAAGGCGACCGTTCTGCCCATGCCCGCGTTCGAGGCGCAGAATTAGGCGAGCTTTCGTGATCGGCCTTGCAGGCGACTTCGCGCAAAAGTGTCGGTGGACTTTACACATCCGACACACTGTCCTGCAGGTGCCAAGCCAAAGCCCTGCCATCCCATATCGTTACGGATATGGCACGAATATTGCTTCGTCTGCCGCGAGTCACAAAGGCTCGTAGACAGGGAATTTTCGATGGTTCGGACGATCGCGGTACTCGGCCTTTTGCTGGCCGGTTCGGCACATGCCGCAACTTTCGTCGTCCCGGCGAACTCGATCATCTTCGCGGCCGGCTTGACCACCCTCCCGGCGCTGCCCGGCGGCGGCGGATCGCTGCCGCCGTCGATCACGGTGTTCGCGGGCGAGAAGCTGCGGATTTCGGCCTTCGGCACGGTGACCCCGGCGATCGGGTCCGGTCTCGTCACCGATGCCGACGGCTTTGCGACCAACCCTGTCGCCGGCAGCGCTGTCGTGACCAACCCGACCGGAAGCGGCGTCGCCGACTATCTCGGTACGCGCTCGTTCGGGCTGCTCGGGACGTTTACTGGCGGCGCCTCGAATGCGGTCCTGAACATCGGCTCGAGCTTCACGATCGTCGTGCCGACCGGGGCGACCAAGCTCTACTTCGGCTTTGCCGATGGCTATGCGCTGACCGGCTCGGCGAGCTATTACAACGATAACGGCGGTTTCGTCACCGTGACCACTTCGGTCCCCGAACCCGCCGCATGGTCACTGATGATCGCCGGCTTTGCCTTGGCCGGAGCGGCGTTGCGGCAGCGGCGGGCGTCCGTCGCGGCGTGATCGTCGTCTTGCGCACGCCGGTCGCCAGGTCTTCGGCCCCGGCCGAGCGTGCGCGGGACGCCTCTAGCCCTTATCCGCCGCAACGGTTATGCAAGGCGATGCTGATTCACCCGTTGATTACCGATACTGTTACGCTTTCCGCTTTGTGTGACCGCCTGAAGACCGCTGATTTCGTCACGGTCGACACCGAATTCATGCGCGAGAACACGTTTTTCCCCGATCTATGCCTGCTCCAGATCGCTGGCGGCGGCGAGGCGGCGGCGATCGACCCCAAGGCCCCCGGCATCGACCTTGCGCCGCTGCTCAAGCTGCTCGTCGAGGACGACGTCCTCAAGGTGTTCCACGCCGCGGGGCAAGACCTCGAGATCATCTACAACCTGACCGGCAAGACCCCCTCCCCGTTGTTCGACACGCAGGTCGCGGCGATGGCGCTCGGCCAGGGCGAGCAGGTCAGCTATACGAACCTCGTCCAGTCGTATCTCGGCGTCGCGGTCGATAAGGGCGCGCGCTTCACCGATTGGGCACGGCGTCCGCTCAACGACCGCCAGATCGACTATGCGATCGGCGACGTCACCTATCTCGCGCAGCTGTTCCCCAAGATGGTCGACAAGTTGCGCTCGACCGGACGCGGTGCGTGGCTCGACGACGAGATGGCGCGGGTCTGCGATCCCGCGACCTACGCCAACGACCCAGAGACCGCGTGGCTCCGCCTCCGCGTGCCGAGCCGCAAGCCCGAGGTGCTCGGCCGTCTCAAGGCGCTCGCGGCGTGGCGCGAGCGCGAGGCGAAGTCGAAGGATGTCCCGCGCGGGCGAATCGTCAAGGATGAGACGCTGGGCGACCTTGCCGCGACCGCGCCGAAGTCGCAGGCCGACCTCGCCAAGGTGCGCGGCCTGTCGGCAGCATGGGCATCGAACGACATCGGGCGACGGCTGATGCGGGCGCTGGAAGAGGCCGAGCCGATGGCCGCCGCCGACATGCCGACCCGCGAAGTCGCCCGACCGGGACTGTCGACCGAGGGCGCGCTGATCGCCGACCTGCTCAAGCTGCTGCTCAAGATCCGCGCCAAGGAGGCCAACGTCGCGCCGAAGCTGATCGCGCGCGGCGACGAGCTTGACGCGATCGCCGGGGGGGTCCGCGATGGGTTGGTCGTCCTCGGCGGCTGGCGCTACGACGTCTTCGGCAAGGACGCACTCGCGCTGATCGACGGGCGGCTCGGGTTCACGGTCAAGGCCGGTCGGCTGACGATGACGTCGACCGCGGCGTAAAGCGCCGGCGTCACGCCTCGAGCTTCTCTACCGCAACGGGAAAGCGGAATAGCGCCGAAAACGGGGGCGGGTTGCGCTTGTGCCCGCTCAGCGGGATGTCGGTCGTGCGACGCAGTTCGCCGGCGCGCTGATCGATCATCTGGCAGACGCGGCAATCGGGGCCGGTGTACGATCGCGATGATACCGTGACCCCTGTGCGGACGGGGGCGGCCGGCGCGATGGTGCGCATGATGCGGACGGCGCTGCCGGTCTTCGTCCGACGACTGAGGCGATACGATTCCATGAGCGCGGCGATCAGGGCGAGAGCCCCGAGTGCCCCGGCCACGATGATCGCCGCACGCCCGGCATAGCGCTTGGCCGTGACCATCATCTGCTCCCGCGGCTTGGCCTCGGGGATTTTGCAGAATTCGAACGATGTCATCGCCGGTCGCAACGCCGGCAGCGGGATCGACGACGCGATCGCCGGGCTGGCGAGCACGATCGGCCTGCGCGTCATCGGCGACGCCGACTGGCCAGGGAAAACCGCCGGGCTGTCCGCGACGGCGTGCCTGCCCGCAATCAATCGTTCGTGATCGACGAGGCTTTCGATCGAATTGCGGTCTTTGGCGGAATCGACCACATACGGAGCCGCCGATAACTGGGAAGCCGCAAATAACGAATAAAAAGCTACAAATAAATAACGCACATCAATCTTTCTAAAACAACCAATGGTCGAGTCGAAAGCCATATCGTTTCTGGTCGGTGCGTCAGTATCTGCGTGTTTTATTGCGGCAGCGCAATAATCTTAGTGGTTGATGGAAGTAAAAATGCGGCATTGTCGATGCCGAATCGCGCGGCGCCGCGCGTAACGTCAGTTGAAGCGGTGCGCCGCCTCATACCCCAGCGCCGTCGCCAGCAGCTTGAGCCGCCGCGCCACCGCCTCGCCGTAAAGCGGCGCATCGCGTTCGGCCACCGTCAGCGTTAGCACCCCGTCGACGACTTCGAGGCGGCTCGATTGCAGCGCGACCGCCGTTCCCCCGGTCAATCGCTGGCCAAGGCGGAGCGCGAGGCCCCAGCAGCGTGCGGTGGCGAGGCTCGGCGCATCGGCGAGCCGCGCGAGCAACTCCGCCGCCGGCCCCGACGGCGAACCGCCGAAACACGCAACCAATGATGCGGCGAGCAGCGCCCGTTCACGCGCATCGACCGCCACCCAGTTACCGTGGAGTGCGACGTCGAGCCCGCGTTCGGGACGGAAGTCGGGATGCGCGCGCCACGCGACGTCGCTCAACAGGCACGTCGCGAGGCGCAGCCGACGCATGTCGGGGGCTTCCTTGGTCCCGAACAGCCCGTCCATCCACGCCATCAGCATGTCGCCGTGCTCCGGAAAGCGCCCCTGGCGTGCGCCCTCGTCGCGCGCGGCGGCGATCAGCGGGTCTTCGGCGCGGAGCGCGGGCGGCATGCGTTCATACAGCAGCCCCTCGCGCAGGCCGTATGCGCTCGCGACGATCGTGCTGCTGCCGAGCCGCTTGACCACCGCGCCGAGCAGCAGCGCCGCGCCGGGCAGCGACGGCAGCCGCGAGGTCGAGATCGCGGTGACGTCCTTCAACGTCTTTGGATCGATCCGCGCGAGCGAGCGGACCAGCCGGTCGGGCGAGCCCGGGTCCATCGAATATTCGTGAATTACCGGCAGCGGGTAATCGTGGAGGTAGATGTGGAGCTGGACGAGCGCGCGCCACGATCCGCCGACCATGTAGAACGGCTTGCCCGCGCCCTTCGCCGCCCAGTCGACCTGGTCGAGCGCGGCAGCGATGAACGGGCGCAGCGCCCGGCTGCCGCGCTTCCGCACCGCATCGAGCCGCAGCGCGCCGATCGGCAGCGAGATGCGTTCGTGCGCCTCGCCGCCCTCGACGCGGATCAGTTCGAGGCTGCCCCCGCCGAGATCGCCGACAATGCCGTCGGCGGCAGGGATGCCCGCGATCACGCCGAGCGCCGCGCCGCGCGCCTCGGCCTCGCCGCTGATGACCTCGATCGTCAGGCCGCAGCGCTCGGCGACGACATCGATGAAGCGCTGTGAGTTGCGCGCCTCACGGACCGCAGCCGTGGCGACGGTGCGCAGGTCGGAGACTCCCATGTCGCGCGCGAGATGCGCGAAGCGGGACAGCGCGGTCACCGCGACGCGAATCGAGCTTTCGCTCAGCCGGCCTTCGCTGGCGATCCCGCGCCCGAGCCCGGCCATGACCTTCTCGTTGAAGATCACCGCGGGCGTCCGGTTGCGCCCCTGATACACGACGAGCCGGACCGAGTTCGAGCCGATGTCGATGATACCGCTAAGGTCGTTATCGGGCGCCACGATTGGTGTCTTGGTTCGCGACCACGGCAGGATCAAGCTCATTCGCGCGCGGCTCCGGCGTCGGGCAGCGCGTCCATCTCGTCGATATCGCTGTCGAGCATCAGCCGTGGGACCACATCGTGCCCGCGCAGCGCGGTGCCGCGGCCCGACAGCGACGGATTGGTCATGAAGTAGCGATGGAGATTGAACGCCTCGTGCGCCCCCCGGACGATGCGTGTCGACAGGCCGTCGGGCCCAAGCGTCCACGACTGCTCGGTATCCTTGAGGTTCGCGAGCATGACCTGATCGAGGATCTGGGCATGAACCGTCGGGTTCTCGATCGGCACCAGCACTTCGACCCGGCGGTCGAGGTTGCGCGGCATCCAGTCGGCCGAGCTGATGAACAATTTGGCTTCGGGCGACGGCATCGGCTGGCCATTGCCGAAGGCGAGGATGCGGCTGTGTTCGAGGAAGCGCCCGATGACCGACCGCACGCTGATGTTTTCCGACATGCCGGGCACGCCGGGTCGGAGGCAGCAGATGCCGCGGATAATCAGGTCGATCTCGACCCCGGCATTACTTGCTTCGTATAATTTCTCGATGATCGGGGTGTCGACGAGGCTGTTGAGCTTGAGCCAGATCGCCGCCGGACGCCCGGCGCGGGCGTTTTCGATCTCACCGTCGATCAACCCGTATAGCTTGGCGCGCATCGTCAGCGGCGACATGCCGAGCTTCGCCAGCCGGGTCGGCTGGACATAGCCGGTGATGTAGTTGAGCACCTGCGCCGCATCGCGCGCGAGGACCGGATCGGCGGTGAAGAACGACAGGTCGGTGTAGATCCGCGCGGTTACCGGGTGATAATTGCCGGTGCCGAAATGGACGTAGGTGCGCAGCTCCTCGCCCTCGCGACGGACGACCATCGACAGCTTGGCGTGGGTCTTCCACTCGACGAAACCGTAGACGACCTGGACCCCGGCGCGTTCGAGCGCCGCCGCCCACATCAAATTCTGCTCCTCGTCGAAGCGCGCCTTCAACTCGACGACGGCGGTGACTGACTTGCCCGCCTCGGCGGCGTCGATCAGCGCGCGGACGATTGGCGAGTTCTTACCGGCGCGATACAGCGTCTGCTTGATCGCGATGACGTCGGGGTCGAGCGCCGCCTGCTTGAGGAATGCGAGGACGACCTCGAAGCTCTCGTATGGGTGATGGACGACAAGGTCCTTGTCGCGGATCGCGGCGAAGCAGTCGCCGCCATGCTCGCGGATCCGCTCGGGGAAGCGCGGCGTGTACGGCTCGAACTTGAGGTCGGGGCGATCCTCGTCGACGAGCACGCCGAGGTCGGCTATACCGAGGATGCCGGTGACGACGGTGACGTCGCGCTCGCCGACATGGAGCGCGTCGCGGACGAGCGCGTGGAGCCCCGGCGGGGTCGCAGCCTCGATCTTCAGCCGGATGACCTCGCCGCGCCGCCGCCGCTTGATCGCACTCTGGTAGTAGCGAACGAGGTCCTCAGCCTCCTCCTCGATCTCGATGTCCGAGTCGCGGATGACGCGGAACGCACCGTCGCCGAGCAGCTCATAGCCCGGAAACAACTGGTCGAAGAACAGCCGGATCGTATCCTCGAGGCTGATGTAGCGCGCGATCTTGCCGGGCAGCCGGGTGAAGCGCGGCAGCATCGACGGCAGCATCAGCAACGCCCGCAGAATTTCCTCGTCCGAATTGCGCCGGAGTTCGAGAATCAGGCTGAACCCCTTGTTCGGGATGAACGGGAACGGGTGCGCCGGGTCGATCGCCTGCGGGGTCAGGACCGGGAAAACCTGCTCGAGGAAATGCCGTTCGAGCCATGCGGTATCGTCGCGGCTGAGGTCGCCCGCCTTGAGGACGTGAAAGTCGACCCCCGCGAGCCGCCGCCGCAGGTCTCCCCACGCGCGCTGCTGGTCGTCCATCAGCCGGTCGGCGGTCCGTGCGATCGCGGCGAGCTGTTCGGCCGGAGTCGCCCCCTCGGGCGAGCGCGTCTCAATCCCGGCATTGACCTGCCCGCGCAGACCCGCGACGCGGACCATGTAGAATTCGTCGAGGTTATTGCCCGAGATCGACAGGAAGCGCAGCCGCTCGAGCAGCGGATGGTTCGGGTTTGTCGCCTCGTCGAGGACCCGCTCGTTGAACGACAGCCACGACAGCTCGCGGTTGAAGTAGCGCTCGGTGTCGGCAACGCCGTCGACGACGGGCGATGGCTTGCGGGCGGCGGTCACGGTGAGTGCGGTATCCATCCGGCTATTTAACCCACAGAGGATGACAGGTCGATGATAGCGGCGTCATCAACCGTACCGTCGTCGATCCAGTCGCGCTGGCGTCCGAGCACATCACGCGCGAGAACGTCGCGGGCGAGCGGCACGGTGATGTCGCGTCGGCTTGCCAGCGCGACCGATTCGATCGCGGCGACGGTCGCGGCGGCGGCGGCGAAGCTGCGCTCGATCCGCAGGACGATGAAGCCGATGACGTCGGGCGTGACGCGGACGCCGCGATCGGCGAACTGCTTGGCGATGACCGCGGCGAGCAATGCGTCATCGGGCTCGGCGATGACCAACGTCGGCGTCGCCGCCAGTCGCGAGGCAAGATCGGGCAGCTTGACCCAGTATCGTGGCAACGCCCGCGCGGTCATCAGCAAAGGCGCGGCGGCGCTCGCGGCGTTCCACGCGTGAAACAGCGCGACGTCGTCCCCGCGCTGGTCGGCATCGTCGATCAGCGTCGCATGGTGCCGCTCGGCGAAGATGCGCCCAAGATGCGTCTTGCCCGACCCGGGCGGCCCAACGAGCAACGATCGTGGCGCGGGTGCCCCCGCGAGCCACGCGACCGCATCGGCGTTGGCGGCGGCAATGACGAAATCGGCGTGTCCTTGCGCGGGCGGGTAGGCAAGCGGCAGCGGGAGCTGCGGCACTAGTTCGGGGCGAGCGGATCGCGCCGTGGCTTCGGCGGCGACGCGGCAGGCTTAGCGGGCAGATCGGGCTTAGCCACGGCGGGTTTCGCAGGCGCGATTGCCTTAGTTGCATCGGGCTTCGCCACGGGAGCCGCGTCGGGCTCGGCAACGACCTCTGCCGAGTTCAATTCGGCCGCCGACAGCGGTGCGGACACGACGGGGTCGCCGGGCACCTTCCGCCGCAGCAGAACCCCTGCCCCGTCAGGCGCAAGCCGGAAGCCGCGCTGGTCGAGCTGGTAGGCGAGCATCTCGGGCGTGTCGCTATGGCGAATGACGATCCGCGACGTCCCGCCGAGCGACAGGCTGATAAGCCCGACCCCGGTCACCGTCGGCGTCCCACGCACCGCGGTCTCGATCGCCGCCCAAGCTTTCGCGTCGGGAGTAATAACGTTCGCCTCGGTCCCGCCGACGCTCGCTTCGGCTGCCGGCGCACCGATGAACGGCGCGGTGCCGATCAGCGGTTCAAGCTCGACGGTCAGCCCCTTCTCGGTCCGCAGCAGGCCCGCCTGAAGCGCGCGAACATAGATTGCATCAACCTGCCGTACCGCGTCGTCGAGCATCGCGTCGACCCCGGCGGTATTCGCCGCACGCAGGCTTGCCCGCCCGAGTTCTGCCGAATCGGGGCCGTGGCGCGCGATGACCGTCGCGGCGACGGGACCGCCCGGATAGCTGCGTGTCAGCCAGAGCTCGGCGGTCAGGACGTCAGCGGCCTTGAAACGGCTTAGGATGTTCCGCCACAGCGTCCGATCGCCGCGACGGCTCTGATAGGCGGTGAGGACGACGTTATCGCCCGCGCTTGCCGCCGGGATGACATAGTCGAGCGCGCTCGCGGCGTCGCGAAAGCGCAGCCACGCCGCGACCCACGCGGTCTTTGTCTGGTACAGCATCCGCGTCCCGCCCTCGATCGTCACCGGCAGCAGCAGCATCGGCGGCGGGGCGCTGGCAAAGGCACCGCCGAGATAGCCGCTCGCGCGGTCACGGTCGAAGACGATCGCCAGCCGCCCGATGTAACGCGTCAGCGAGAAATGCTCGACCTCGATCTCGACACCGGCGACCATGCCCTCGATCGCGCCATCGGCGAGCTTGGGTGCCGCAGCGGGTTCGCCGCCGGTCAGCCGCGCCCACAGCAGCGGCCACGCGCGGCGCTCGGCTTCGCGATAGGCATTGGCGCGCGCGTCGGTCGAGTTGCCCGCGACGACGTCGACCGAAACGCCGCCGATCTTGTACGCACCCGGACCGGTCGGGACGGCGAGCGCCGGAACCGCGAACGCCAACATCAGCCAGAAAAGGGCGTACCGGACCATCGCCAGCGTCTTTGGCCGAAGGAGGGTCGAAATCCAAGCCGCAAGTCGTTACGGAATGTCCGATGGATGACAAGACGCCCCTGACGTACGCCGATGCCGGCGTTTCGATCGCCGCCGGCAACGCGCTGGTCAAGATGATCGCGCCGCTGGCCCGTGCCACCGCGCGGCGCGGGGCCGACGCCGAACTCGGCGGTTTCGGCGGCTTCTTCGACCTCAAGGCGGCGGGGTTCGTCGACCCGTTGCTCGTTGCGGCGAACGACGGCGTCGGCACCAAGCTCAAGCTCGCGATCGAGACCGGGCAGCACGACACGGTCGGGATCGATCTCGTCGCGATGTGCGTCAACGACCTCATCGTCCAGGGGGCCGAGCCCTTGTTCTTCCTCGACTATTTCGCCAGCGCGAAGCTCGACACCGG
The DNA here is from genome assembly GCF_019431245.1 of Polymorphobacter sp. PAMC 29334. NCBI lineage: Bacteria > Pseudomonadati > Pseudomonadota > Alphaproteobacteria > Sphingomonadales > Sphingosinicellaceae > Polymorphobacter > Polymorphobacter sp. PAMC 29334. The sequence continues at coordinate 2,633,801 of NZ_CP080243.1, forward strand.
AGTCGCCGCGCGTGTCGTCGCCGGCATCGCCGAGGGCTGCAAGATTGCTGGCTGTGCGCTGATCGGCGGCGAGACCGCCGAAATGCCGGGGATGTACGCTTCCGGCGACTACGACCTTGCAGGGTTCTCGGTCGGCGCGGTCGAGCGCGGGGAGCAGTTGACGGGCGACAAGGTTCGGGCCGGCGACGTCCTGCTCGGGCTGGCATCATCGGGCGCGCATTCGAACGGCTTTTCGCTGATCCGCAAACTCGTCGAGCGCAGCGGCGCGCGGCTTGACCGCCCGGCACCGTTCGATATCGAGGTTCTGCTCGGCGAAGCTTTGCTCGAGCCGACAAGGATTTACGTCCGTTCGCTGCTTCCAGTCCTCAAGTCAGGCGCGATCCATGCGCTCGCGCACATCACCGGCGGCGGGCTGCTCGAGAACGTTCCGCGCATCCTCCCCGACGGATGCCACGCCCGGATCGACGCGGGCGCGTGGCCGCAGTCGCCATTGTTCGCATGGCTTCAGGCGCAGGGCCGGATCGAGCCCGGCGAGCTCGCTCGGACGTTCAATTGCGGGATCGGGATGGTCCTTTGCGTCGCTCCCGACCGGGTCGACAAGGTGACATCGGCGCTTAACGCAAACGGTGAAGTCGTTCATGTCATTGGTGCCGTCGAGCCCGGCGAAAAGGGCTGCACGGTCTTCGGCGCCGACGAGATCTGGAATGCCCAAGGCGCATGGGAAGCGACGCACCTTGGCTGAACGCGCACGCCTCGCGGTCCTGATCTCGGGGCGCGGGTCGAACATGGCGGCATTACTGTACGCATCGCGACTGGCCGACTGCCCGTTCGAGGTCGTGCTCGTTGCGTCGAACGTGCCCGATGCCGCCGGGCTGGCCCTCGCCGCCGCAGAGGGCGTCGAGACGTTCTCCCACGACCATCGCGGGATGAAGCGCGCCGACTTCGACACGCTGATCGACGCCGAACTGACCCGCGCCGGGGCGACGCATGTCGCGCTCGCGGGGTACATGCGGTTGCTCTCAGACGGTTTTGTCGAGCGCTGGGCGGGGCGGATGGTGAATATCCACCCTTCCCTGCTCCCCGCGCACAAGGGACTCGACGTCCATGAGGGCGTGCTCGCGGCGGGCGAAAGCGTGACGGGCTGCACTGTTCACCTCGTGACGAGCGACCTCGATGGCGGCCCGATCTTGGGTCAGGTTCAGGTCGCAGTGCTGCCGGGGGACACGGCGGTGACGCTCGCAGCGCGGGTCCTGACTGCCGAGCACCAGCTTTATCCGCGCGTTATCGCTGATCTTGTCGGAAAGGACTTAACTTCTCCAATCCTCGACCGGCTTCGCGTCGTCGCACTCGCGCTCCCCGCCGCCGCAGAGAAGCAGTCGCACGGTATGGCCGGGTTCTTCGTCACCGGCGGCAAGTTCTTCGCGTATTTCACGCGCGACCACCACAATGACGGGGTGACCGCCGTGCTGGTCAAGACCAGCGGAACCGAGGAGCAGGCGAGCCTGATCGAGCGCGACCCCGACCTGTACTACCGCCCCGCCTATTTCGGCCCGTCAGGCTGGATCGGCATCCGCCTCGATCGCGAGATCGACTGGGGACATATCGAGGACTGGCTGGCGCGAAGCTGGCGGGCAAGCGCGCCGAAGCGCCTCGCGATGCTGCCGTTCTGACGATGCGCCGGTTCTGGGCCTTGCTCGCGCTCCTGCTCGCTGGATTTAGCAAAGCGCCGGATGCGCCCGCATGGTCCGAACCCACTCCGCCGTTCCGCATCGTCGGAAATATCTACTATGTCGGGACGAAGGGGCTCGCGGCGTATCTGATCGCGTCGCCGCGGGGCCTGATCCTGCTCGACGCCACGCTCGAGGGGAACGTCCGGCAGATCGAGGCAAGCATCGTGTCGCTTGGCTTCCGGCTGCGCGACATCCGTATCCTGCTCAACAGCCACGCGCATTTCGACCACGCCGCCGGGCTTGCCCGCCTCAAGCGCGATACCGGTGCCACGATGCTGGCCAGCGCGGGCGACCGCGGCGCCCTCGAAAGCGGCACGCCGCCGAGCGTGGTGGACTACGGCGTCGTCGCGTTCCCGCCGGTGAAGATCGACCGGGTCCTGGTCGACGGCGAGCCCGTCCGCCTCGGCGATATCGCAATGACGCCGGTCATCACCCCGGGCCATACGCCGGGGTGCACGACGTGGACGATGACGGCCGTCGAGCGCGAGCGACGCTTGCGCGTCGTCTTCCCGTGCAGCCTGACCGTCGCGGGCAACGCGCTAATCGGCAACACCGGCTATCCGGGAATCGTCGCGGACTTCCGGCGGTCGTTCGTCAGCCTCGCTGCCCTGAAAGCGGATGTCGTCCTGCCCGCGCATCCAGACATCGCCGGCGTGCTTGCGCGGAAAGCTCGGCGCGACGCCGGTGACCTCGACGCCTTTATCGCACCGGAAAGCCTTGGACACATCGTCGCCGACGCAGCCAAGGCTTTCGATGTCGAACTGGCTCGGCAGACCGCTGCGGCCCGGCGAAGCGGGATCAGCCGGTGATTTCGGTCTGCGCGAAGAAATAGGCGATTTCGATCGCGGCATTTTCGGCGCTGTCCGAACCGTGGACGGTGTTCGCCTCGATGCTCTCGGCGTGAACCTTGCGGATCGTGCCCTCAGCAGCGTTCGCCGGGCTGGTCGCGCCCATGATGTCGCGATAGCCGAGGACGGCGTTATCGCCTTCGAGAACCTGGACGACGACCGGGCCGGAAATCATGAAGGCGACGAGTTCGCCGAAAAAGCCGCGCTCGCGGTGGACGGCGTAAAAGCCCTCGGCCTGCGCCTGGGTCAGCTGGAGGCGCTTCTGCGCGACGATCCGCAGGCCGGCGGCCTCGATCATCGCGTTGACCGCGCCGGTCAGGTTGCGGCGCGTGGCGTCGGGCTTGACGATCGAAAACGTGCGTTCGGTGGCCATTGGGTCTCCGGGAGAGTTAATTATTTCGGGGAAAGCGCCGCCGCCTTATCGGCGCGAAGCCGAAATGGCAAGTTAGGCGGCTTTTTCCCAGCCGCCGCGCTCGGTTTCGCGCCAGTACACCGGGGTGACTCCATCGAGCTCGCGGATCGCCTTCCAGTGGCGCCGTGCAAGCCCGAGCGCGGCGTCGTCGGCACCGTCGAACAGGTACAAAGCGCGGCGGTAGGCGGTGAGTTCGCCGGGCATGACCCCGTCGATCACGACAAGCAGGTCGGCATCGTTCGCCGCGCCCTCCCCAGCGTCGCCGCCCGTCAGGAGGATCGGCTGCGCGGCGGCGTACGGACCATCGACCGCGTGCGGCAGGAACGATGCTGGATCGTACGTCCATAGCGCGGCGTCGAGCCGCGCAAGTAAGGCCGGGTCGGCGGCACGGATCACCGCCCGATACCCCGCCGCGACCGCCTTTTCGAGCAGGCGCGGCAGGACGGCATCGAGCGGTTTCGCCGCAAGCTGGTAGAAATTGACGTCGGTCATTTCGAGCGGCGGTTCACCCCTCGAAATTATCCGCGACGAACTTCTCGAGCAGGCGGACGCCGTAGCCCGTCGCGCCCTTGGCACACAGCGGGCCGTCCTTTGCCGTCCACGCCATGCCGGCAATATCGAGGTGCGCCCATTTGACCCCCGGCTTGATGAAGCGTGCGATGAACTGCGCGGCGGTGATCGAGCCGCCTTCGCGCGGGCCGACGTTCTTCATGTCGGCGATCGGCGAATCGATCAGCTTGTCGTACTCGGCGCCGAGCGGCATCCGCCACAGCCGGTCACCAGTCGCCGCACCCGCTGCGATCAGCTGCGCCGCAAGCGCGTCGTCGTTGGCAAAAATCCCGGCCTGCTCGTGGCCGAGGCTGACGACCATCGCGCCGGTCAGCGTCGCGAGATCGACGACGACCTCGGGCTTGAACTGTTCCTGCGCCCACCAGATCACGTCGCACAGCACCAGCCGTCCCTCGGCATCGGTATTGATCACCTCGATCGTCTGGCCCGACATGCTGGTGACGACGTCGCCCGGCCGCTGCGCCTTGCCGTCGGGCATGTTCTCGACAAGCCCGCAGACGCCGATGACGTTGACCTTGGCGTTACGCGCTGCGAGCGCGTGCAGCGCGCCGGTGACCGCGCCCGCTCCGCCCATGTCCCACTTCATGTCTTCCATGCCCGCGGCCGGTTTGATCGAGATGCCGCCGGTGTCGAAGGTCACGCCCTTGCCGACGAGGACCACCGGCACCGCATCGCCACCGCCGTTCCAGCGCATGACGAGGATCTTTGCCTCGCGGTCCGAACCGAGGCTGACGCCGAGCAGTGCGCCCATGCCGAGCCGGGTCATCTCGGCCTCGCCGAGGACCTCGATCGCCAATCCCGGGGGAGCGACCGCAGCGGCGCGCTCGACGAAACTTTCGGGGTAGATGATGTTCGCCGGCTCGGACACGAGGTCGCGGGTCAGCGCGACTCCGGCGGCAATCGCGGCGAGGTTGGCGTGTGCGCTGTCGTCGGCGCCGACGATCGTGATCGCCTCGAGCGTCGCCTTCTGCGAGGCTTTCATCGTCGTGTGATACTTGTCGAAGCGGTAAGCACGAAGCGTCGCGCCGTGGGCGAGCCGCGCGGCGGCTTCGGCGAGCGGCAGGCCGACGCCCTCGAGCCCGGTCAGGTCGACGGTGACGCTCTTCTCGCCGCTGGTGATGAGCTTGGCGGCAATCGCCCCGCCGATTTTCTCGAACGCCGCGGCGTCGGCAGCATCGGCCTTGCCGAGCCCGACGACGATGACGCGCGTCGCGGTCGAATTGGCTGGAGCGAAAATCTCGACGACGCTGGCGGCATCGCCGTCGAAGCGAGCTGCAGACACGGCACGCGCGATCTGGCCGCCGGTGACACCGTCGAGCGCGAGCGCCGCACCCGACAGCGGAGCGTCCTTGGCAGCGACGACGGCGAGCGCGCCCATCATGTCGGCAGAAACAGTCGCGGCGTAATTGATGAGCATGGTTATCCTCAAGTCAGGCGGCGGGTCGGGCCCGCGAGCATTAAGCCCGACCCCGGTCACAACGCAAACCTTGCGGGGCCGCCTTGCGACCTTTGCACCCCCACCGTATGGACCCGAGGTCGCCGCCCGTGATCGCGAAAGTAAAGCTTGCCCCTCCGCTCTGCCCTGCTCGCCGGTCTGGCCTTTCCGACGATCGCCTTCGCCCAGGGGACCGTGGCGGGGGCCCCGGCAACCGCGACGCTTGCGCCCCCGGAGGCTGCCACGCCGTTTTTGGCCGCACCGCCGTCCGCCGCACCCGTAACCGGTGAGAAATCGACCTTGCTCGACGGCTCGGGCGACATCGCCAAGCCCGGCGACGTCATCGATTTCGCGGCGGACACGATGGAGTATTCGGACGACGAACAGCTCGTCACCGCGACCGGCCACGTCCAGATCAACCGCGACCAGTACCGGCTGAGCGCCGACAGCGTGACCTACAACCGCACGTCGGGACAGGTCGAGGCGCGCGGCAACGTCGCGACGATCGATCCCGAGGGGAACAAGGCGTACGGCGACCGCGTCATCCTGACTGATTCGCTCAAAGACGGCGCGATCAACAACATCCTGCTCGTTCTCGCCGATGGCGGGCGGCTGGCGGCGGTGTCGGGGGTCCGCGTCAACGGCCGCAGCATCCTCAACCGCGCGATCTACTCGCCGTGCGCGGTCGAAAAGAGCGATGGCTGCCCGAAGACGCCGGTCTGGGCGATCAAGGCGGTCAAGATCGTCCACGATCCGGTCAAGCACCGCATTTCGTACCAGAAGGCGCGGGTCGAGATCCTCGGCGTGCCGATCATCTATTTGCCGGCCTTCTCGCACCCCGACGGCAGCACCGGCCGGGCCTCGGGGGTGTTGCTGCCCGAATTCGAGATTCGCAACACGCTCGGTTTCGGCATCGGCATTCCCTATCATCTCGACCTCGGCCCCGACCGCGACGTGACGATCAAGCCATGGCTGTTCAGCGGGGCCAAGCCCGCGATCGACGTCCGCGGGCGCCAGTTGTTCGCTGCCGGACCCGTCCAGTTCCGCGCCTATCTCACCCGCGGCGACGTCATCGACTTCGCCCCCGACGGCGTGACCGAGGTCGACAAGGGGCAGCGCTGGCGCGGTTACTTCGAAGCGAACGGACGGCTCCAGCTGAGCGACGAGTGGCGTGCGACCTTCTCGACCCGGCTGTCGAGCGACGACACCTTCGACCGCCGCTATAACATCGACTACGACGACTCGCTGCGCAGCACGGTCGACTTCGAACGCTTCCGATCGGACTCGTATCTGTCGGTCGCCGGCTGGGGCTTCCAGAACCTGCGCGCGAACAAGGGCCCCGACACCACCCCGATCGTCCTGCCGCTGATCGATTATGACTGGCGCCCCGAGGAGAAGATCCTTGGCGGCCAGCTCGACATCGCCGCGAACAGCATGAGCCTCGTCAGGATCGACGGCCAAGGCGTGCAGCGCGCGCTCGCCTCGGCGAAGTGGACACGCAGCGTCCTGACCAGCTTCGGCGTCCGCCTGACCGGCACCGGCTTCGTCCGCGGCGACCTCTACAATACCGAGAATGCAGCGGAAGCGACGCTGCCGACCTATGCCGGCAAGCCCGGCTTCGAGACTCGTGGGATCGCGGTCGGCGCGGTCGACGCCGAATGGCCGTTCGCCGGGCCGCTCCTCGGTGGCACGCAAACCATCACGCCGCGCGTCCAGGTCAGCGTCGCCCCACTCCATCTCAACCGCAATATCCCCAACGAAGACGCGCGGTCGATCGACCTTGAAGACACCAACCTGTTCGACCTCAACCGCGCCAGCGGCTACGACCGTTTCGAAAGCGGCAGCCGGGTGACCTATGGCCTGCAATACGGCTTCACCCGGCCGCGGCTCGCGATCACCAGCGAGATCGGCGAGAGCGTCCGCATCTCCGGAACCGGGGCAACGGCATTCCTCCAGGGCACCGGCCTGTCGGGCCAATTCTCCGACATCGTCGGACGGACCACGCTGCAGTACGGCAGCTATTTTTCGCTGACCCACCGTTTCCGCGTCGACAGCACCGACGGGGTATTCAGGCGCAACGAAATCGACGTGTCGGCTGGCACCTCGCAGACTTACATCACCGTCGGATATGCGAACTACAATCGCAACATCACGCTCGAAGACCTGACCGACCTTCAGGAAGTGCGTGCCGGCGCGCGCGTCGCCTTCTCGCGCTACTGGTCGGCGTTCGGCTCGGTCATCATCGACCTGACGACCAAGTCGCAGGAGCCGACATCGACGACCGACGGCTTCACCCCGGTCCGGCATCGCGTCGGCGTCCAGTACGAGGATAGCTGCTTCCGCTTTGGGCTGACGTGGCGCCGCGACTATATCACCGACCGCGATTTCAGGGCCGGCAACAGCTATATCTTCTCGATCGCGTTCAAGAATCTGGGGCGCTAGCGGCTCGGTTTCCGGATCGCTAATCGCGGGTTCAGCGCATCGGGCGTATCGACTTTGCGCAACGCTGCGGCACCGTGTAGAGCGCGGCGATGTGTGGCACGGGCGGCGGGGGCCCGAGGAGACGTTGATGAGATTGCGTGGACTGCCGGCGGTGTTATTTGCCGGCGCGATACTGGCGGCTCCGCTCGGGGCGCAGCAGGCGGCCGACAACTCCCCCGACGCGGCCTTCGCCCTGCCCGACGCGCAGGCGCTCGCCGACTTCAATCCGAATCTGCGTAAGGCAACGGCGATCGTCAACGGCGCGGTCATCACCGACACCGACGTCGAACAGCGGCTGAACCTCGTCATCGCAGCGAATGGCGGCAAGATCGATGCCGACGAAAAGCAGCGTCTCCGCCTCCAGGTGCTCCGCAACCTGATCGACGAGAAGCTCGAGATCGGCGAGGCCGAGTCCGCCGACATCAAGATTGCCGATGCCGATGTCGACCAGGCGTACAACCGCGTCGCGACGAATTTCAAGCAGTCGCCGACCGCCTTCGGTGAGTTCCTCAAACGATCGGGCTCGTCGCCGGCGTCGATCCGTGGGCAGATCCGTGGTGAACTGGCATGGAGCCGCCTCCTCCGCCGCAAGGTCGAGCCGCTGGTCAATGTCGGCGACGACGAGGTCAAGGCGGTCATCGAAAAGTTGACCGCGTCGAAGGGCAAGGACGAATATCACGTCGGCGAGATCTTCCTGTCGGCGACGCCCGAGAACGAAACCCAGGTGATGACCGACGCCGGACGCATCGTCGGGCAGATTCGCGGCGGCGCATCGTTCGTCGCCTATGCCCGCCAGTTCTCCGAAGCATCGACCGCGGGCGTTGGCGGCGACCTCGGCTGGGTCCGCGCCGAGCAGTTGAACGACGCCGTGGCGCCGGTCGTCACCAAGCTGACCGCCGGCGATCCTGCGGCCGGCGTCAGCGACCCGATCCGTGTTCCCGGCGGCGTCGCGATCATGGCGCTCATCGAAAAACGGCAGGTCCTCGCCGCAAACCCCGATGATGCGATCCTCAGCCTGAAGCAGCTCTCGATGGCGCTCAAGCCCGGAATTACCCAGCCCGAAGGCGAGGCGATCGTCGCCAAATTCCGCAAGGCGACACAGGACATGGGCGGCTGCGGCCGCGCCGATGCCGTCGCCAAGGACATCGGCGCCGATATCGCGACGAACGATTCGATCGCGATCAAGGACCTGCCGCCTGCGCTGCAGAATTTGATGAAGCAGCTCTCGATCGGCCAGGCGACGCCGCCGTTCGGGTCGGCCGCCGACGGCCTGCGCGTCCTCGTCCTGTGCGGCCGCGACGACAAGCCGACGCTCGCCGCCGAGCCAAGCTTCGACGCGGTCTACGCCCAGATGAACGAGGAGCGCGTCAACATGCGCGCCCGCCGCTACCTCCGCGACCTTCGCCGCGACGCCATCGTCGACTATCGCTGAGATGGACCTGACATGGCCCGTTGGAAGGGGCCGCTAGGATGCCCGTGCCGCTCGCCCCGCTGGCGATCGCGCTCGGCGATCCCGCTGGAATCGGGCCCGAAATCGTCGCTGCAGCGTGGGCGGCGCGGATCACGCACAACCTGCCGCCGTTCTTCGCGATCGGCGACATGCGCTCGATCCGCGGGGTCTGGGACGGCCCGGTCGTCGCGCTTGGGGCTCCCGGCGATGCGGCGGCGATGTTTCCCCATGCGCTGCCGCTGGTGCAAGTCGATGATCCCGGTGAGATCATCCCCGGCGCGCCGAACCTGCCGGGAGCCCGCTGCGCGCTCGACAGCCTCGAGATCGCGGTTGGCCTGACCCGTACCGGAACGGCTTCGGGTATCGTAACCGGGCCGGTGTCGAAGGCGCAGCTGTATCAGATCGGCTTTACCTATCCCGGCCAGACCGAGTTTATCGCCGAACGCTGCGGCGTATCGGGGGGCAATGTCGTGATGATGCTCGCCGGACCGACGCTGCGGACGGTCCCGGTGACCATCCACACCCCGTTCGCGCAGGTTCCGCACATCCTCACCACCGACCTCATCGTCTCGCGCGCGCGCGTCACCGCCCGCGGCCTCCAGCGCGATTTCGGTATCGCCGCGCCGCGCCTCGCGGTCGCCGGGCTCAATCCGCACGCCGGCGAGAATGGCACGCTCGGACGGCAGGAGATCGACGTCATCATCCCCGCGATCGATATCCTCCGCGCCGAGGGAATCGACGTCACCGGGCCAACGTCCGCCGATGCAATGTTTCACGCGACCGCCCGGGCGAAGTACGACGCGGCTATCTGCATGTACCACGACCAGGCACTGATCCCGCTGAAGACGATCCACTTCGACGACGGCGTCAACATCACGCTGGGCCTGCCGATCGTCCGCACCTCCCCCGACCACGGCACCGCGTTCGACATCGCCGGCCAGGGGATCGCCAGTCCGGCCGCGATGATCGCGGCGATCCGCATGGCGGGCGAGGCGGCGGCGCGCCGCGCGCGGGGCTGATCGCTGCGATGAGCCTCGACGACCTGCCTCCCTTACGCGAAGTCATCGCCCGCCACGGGCTCGCGGCGAAGAAGACGCTCGGCCAGAATTTTCTCCTCGACGGCAACCTCCTCGACCGGATCGCCCGGGTACCAGGGCCGCTTACGGACGCGCGGATCTACGAGGTCGGCCCCGGTCCCGGCGGACTGACCCGCGCGCTCCTCCGCGCCGGGGCGACCGTCACCGCGGTCGAGCGCGACGACCGCGCCCTCCCCGCGCTCGCCGAACTCGCCGACGCCGCTCCCGGTCGGCTGACGGTTATCGGCGGCGACGCGATGACACAGGATGAGGCGGCGCTGACCGGCGGCAATGTCCACGTCGTCGCCAATCTGCCGTACAACATCGGCACCGCGCTCCTCGTCCGCTGGCTGACGACGCCATGGCCGCCGTGGTGGCTGAGCCTGACATGCATGTTCCAGAAGGAGGTCGCGCAGCGGATCGTCGCCGCGCCGGGGAGCGACGCCTACGGCCGCCTCGCGGTCCTCAGCCAGTGGCGCAGCACCCCACGGATCGCCTTCGACGTGCCGCGTCAGGCCTTCACTCCGCCGCCGACGATCACGTCGGCCGTGGTTCACATCGTCCCCGCCGAGCCGATGGGCGACATCGCGGTCACGACGCTCGAACGCCTCACCGCTGCCGCCTTCGGCCAGCGCCGCAAGATGCTGCGCGCCAGCCTGCGCGGGCTTCCGGGAGGCGTCGCGGCGCTCGAACGATCGGGCATCGATCCGGCGCGGCGCGCGGAAACGTTGTCGGTGGCGGAATTCGTCATGCTGGCGGCGTTGCTGGAGAAATAACGGTCGTCACCTGAACACTAATCGGAAACCTTGAATCGCATCTTGCCTGCGACTGATCGCAAACTGTGCGACGATGCCGCCCCGACGCGACGGTTTGGGCACAACAATAAGAACCTGTGTTTCGTCCGCTTCGCAGAGAGTTCACATATCTATTTTGGCACTTTTAACGGCGTGAACCGTTTCTCATCCGACAGGGGAGATATGCATGCCTAATCATCCGGAACTTGCCGTCGGGGCGCGTGGCGGCAGCGTTCGTGTGCTCCAGCATCTGCTCAACCAAGCGCTTCACGCCAAACCGGGGCTCACCCGTGACGGCATCTTCGGCGCGATGACCAAGTCGGGCACGACTCGCTTTCAACAGGCGCATGGCCTCGCCGCCGACGGCATCGTCGGCGTGAAAACGTGGGCGGCGCTGGGCAGCAGTCTGCACCTCCCCGATCTGGCGGCGGCGGCGGCCAAACCCAACGCGACCCCCGCAACGCATCCGGCGGCTTCGGCCTCAGCCGGTGGAGCCGCAAGCGCGGCGCGCCCGAGCCCTGCACCTCTGCCACACCCCAACGCCGCCCCGACGGCCCCGCACCTGCCCCCGCCGCGGGCTTCTGCGCCTCCGTCAGCGCCCGCGCCGGCGGCGGCACCCCCGGCCCCCGTCCAAGGCAGCGATGCCAGTGATCCGGCCTGGTATCAGGTCGCGCTTGCCGAGTTCGAGGCGCACAAGACCGTGTTCGGGACCGCCGACGGCAACCAGCGTATTCACGAATATTTCCAGGCGACGTCATACCATCCCGGGATTGGCACGCATGAAGCATGGTGCTCGGCCTTCGTGAACTGGTGCATGAAGCAGGCGGGAATTGCTGGCACTAATCTTGCGAGCGCGGCGAGCTGGCGTGACTGGGGTGTCGCGCTGGCCAAGCCGCGGCACGGCTGTGTCATGGTCATCCACTGGGCCGGGCGAACATCCGGGAGCGGCAACCACGTCACGTTTTTCGACAGCCAAGCCGGAAACACGACGAATTATTTTGGCGGCAACCAGGGTAAAAGGCATCAGATCAGCCACGCCCGCGCCGGGGCTGGTGCGTTTGCCTCCGTCCACTACCGTTGGAAGGCGTGACATGAACTCTACCGTTAAAACTGCGGCCTTGGCTTTCAGCATCGTGGTGTCGAGCACGGCTGCGTCCGCCGCGACCACCGATTTCGGCGCATTCTGGAGCAAGTTTCGCACTGCCGTGATCGCCCACGACATGACTAAGGTCACTGCATTGACGAAGTTTCCGCTGTCGGCCGGCTTCGATAGCGACCAGGACCATCCGGCCAAAATCGGCCGCACCCAGTTCGCTCGCTACATGGCGACCGAACTCAAATGCGAGTCAAGCGATGGTGGCACGACCTTCGACATGATCCGGTCGAGAGTGCAGCCGAACGGCAAGTATGACGTCCAGGACGCTCATAGTGCAACGGTCGGCCGGTTTGAATTCGCCAACAGCTCGACCGGCTGGCACCTGACGTCGTTGAATTATGGAAGTACGGTCGAATACCAGCATCGACTGCGTGGGACGTGCTGAGCTTCGGCGAGCGGCCCTCTCGGCGAATCGCACGACAACCCTGATAGACTAAGATGCCTAGTTGAGGGATGCGGCTGCCGAACCCCGCGCTTCGCTAGAAAATGCGACCTAGTTCTTCGACACCGTCGGCTTGACCGGCTCGGCGCTTGCGGTCGCAGCGATCACCGGCGGCGGGGCGGCGAGCGCAGTTTCAAGACGCTTGGCGGCGGAGCAGTCGGTCTTGCACAGCGTCTTGATACGGTCGAGGTTGACCCGCGCGCGCGTTGTCGCTCCGCGCGCGATCAGTGCCTTACCCTGCCCTTCGAGCGCGGCAAGGTCGTTCGGCTCGAGCGACAGTGCCTCGCGATAATATTTGATCGCGCGGCCTGGCAGGCTCTGCATGTCATACGCGTGGGCGATGCCGAGAAAGGCGCGCGCATCCTTCGGGTCGACAGCGAGCGCGGCCTCGAACGCGTCGATCGCTGCCGGAGCCTGGCCCTTGTCGAGCGCGGCCTGACCAATCGCGACCCAGCGCAGCGACGCCGGCGACACGGTGTCGTCGCTTGCCGCGCCGATCGCGACGGTCGCCGCTGCCCCGGTAACCAGCAGCGCGAGGGGAATCGACCAGGCTTTACGCATTTCGGCTCGCTCCGATGGTGTCTTGTCCGACTTAATCCGCAGCGATCGTATCAGACCCGGGTCAGTCGCGCGATGTAGAATCCGTCGCACCCATGGTCCCCCGGTGTCAGCACGAGGCTGTTTACGGCCTCGCCCCCTGTCGGGTTGCTGAACATCACGGATTTAAATGCTGCGTTGCGGCGAAGCCATGCGGCAATCTGCGCCTCACCTTCCTCGGGGAGCAGCGAGCAGACGATATAGACGAGCACGCCGCCGGATTTGACGAGCGTCGAGCCGAGATCGAGCAGCCGCGCCTGCGCCTCGTTGAGCCGGTCGAGCCGCGCCGGGGTCAGCCGCCAGCGCGCCTCGGGGTTACGCCGCCACGTTCCCGTCCCCGAACACGGCGCGTCGATGACAACGAGATCGGCGGCTTCACGAAGATCGGTCAGCTTTTCGCGCTCGGCCCCCGGGTTGAGCAGCCGCCGCTCGACGATCGATACCCCGGCGCGGTCGAGGCGCGGCCCCATCCGGTCGAGCCGTCCGCGATCGGTGTCAGTGGCGATCAACCGCCCTTCGTTTTGCATCGCGGCGACAAGCGCGAGGGTCTTGCCCCCCGCCCCGGCACACAGGTCGACGACGGTCATACCAGGCTCGGCCCCGCAGACCGCAGCGGCGATCTGGCTGCCCTCGTCCTGAATCTCGATCTCGCCGGCAAGGAACTGCGGCGTCGTTTCGACAGCGAGCGGCAGCGTCGTCCGCAAGCCGTTGGCAGCGAAGCGCGTCGGCTCGGCTCCCTCGATATGGACCGCATCACGTGTCGTCTGCAATGTGTTGACCCGCAGATCGAGCGGTGCCCGCCCGAGCAGCGCCGCGACCTGACGTGGCGTATCGGCCCCGAAGCGGCGCTCGAGTTTTTCGACGAGCCAGCCCGGCGCGGGATTGGTCGCGGATGAAATCTCGTTGTGGACCAGCGCCGCCGGCGTGTGCCCGATCCCGCCGAAGAGCGCGAGCAACTGCGGTGCGTTGGCGCGAGCGTGTCCGATCAACGCGCCGCGCCCGCTCGCGGGGCGATCGCCGATGCTGCGGACGACGTCGTAGATCAGGTCGCGAACCGCGCGGCGGTCCTTCGACCCGGCGTAGCGGCGTGCTGCGAAATAGCGCGCGATGATCGTATCGGCGGCGGCCCCGCTGTCACGCGCGGCATCGGCAATCAGGTCGATGCATTCGATCGCCGCCTGAACGCGGGCCCCCGGGGTCATATTATCGTGTTCACTAAATCGAGGGTCCCGGTCACGTTGGGTAGTTCGGCGCTTCGCGGGTGATCGCGACGTCGTGGACGTGGCTTTCGCGCAAGCCGGCGTTGGTGATGCGAATAAACTCCGCGCGTTGCTGGAACTCGGCGATCGTTGCCGCGCCGGTATAGCCCATCGCCGCCTTCAACCCGCCGACGAGCTGGTGGAGGACGTCGCGCACCGGGCCCTTATAGGCGACCTGCCCCTCGATGCCCTCGGGGACGAGCTTGAGCTGGTCCTTGATGTCCTGCTGGAAATAGCGGTCGGCGGACCCCCGCGCCATCGCCGCGACCGACCCCATCCCGCGATACGACTTGTACGTTCGCCCCTGGAACAGGAAGCTTTCGCCCGGAGCCTCGGTCGTCCCCGCAAGCATCGACCCGACCATCACCGCCGCCGCCCCCGCCGCGAGCGCCTTGGCGATGTCGCCGCTGGTGCGCAAGCCACCGTCGGCGATCACCGGAATGCCCAGCTTCGCGGCGGCCTCGGCGGTGTCGAGGATCGCGGTTAGCTGCGGCACGCCGACCCCGGCGACGATCCGCGTCGTGCAGATCGATCCCGGGCCGATCCCGGTCTTGATGCAATCAGCCCCCGCCCCGACGAGCGCGCGCGCCGCCTCGGCGGTAGCGACGTTGCCGGCGATGACCTGGACGCGGTTCGACAGCCGCTTGATCCGGCTGACGGCGGCGGCGACGTGGACCGAATGGCCATGTGCGGTGTCGACGACGATGAGGTCGCATTCGGCGTCGATCAGCGCCTCGGTCCGCGCAAAACCGAGGTCACCCGTGGTCGTCGCAGCGGCAACGCGAAGCCGCCCGGTCGAATCCTTGGTCGCGTTCGGATACGTGACCGCGCGCTCGATATCTTTGACGGTGATCAGCCCGATGCAGCGGTAATCCTCGTCGACGACGATCAGTTTCTCGATGCGGCGCGCGTGGAGCAAGCGCCGCGCCTCGTCCTGAGTCACGCCGGGGCGGACGGTGACGAGGTTGGCGTGGGTCATCAGCTCGCGGACCGGCTGCTCGGGATTCTCGGCAAAGCGGACGTCGCGATTGGTGACGATGCCGACGAGCCGCCCCGGACCGCCGTTGGTCGCGGCGTCGACGACCGGGATGCCGCTGATCTTGTGATGCTTCATCAGCGCGAGCGCCTGGCCGAGCGTCTCGTCGCTGCGCATTGTTACCGGATTGACGACCATGCCGCTTTCGAAGCGCTTGACCTGCCGCACCGCCTGCGCCTGGACGTCGACGTCCATGTTGCGGTGGAGGACGCCGAGCCCACCCGCTTGTGCCATGACGATCGCCATGTCGGCCTCGGTCACGGTATCCATCGCCGACGACAGGATCGGGATCGTCAGGGCGATCTCGCGGGTGATCCGCGTCGAGGTATCGGCGGCGCTGGGCAGCACTGCGGATTCGGCGGGGACCAGCAGGACGTCGTCGAAGGTCAGCCCAGTCCGGATTTCCATGCGTCTGCGAGCCTCGGCTGCCCGCAGCGCCGATATTGGGCTACGGTCATGCCCTATATCGAAACCGCCGCGCGAAAGCTACCCTTCGCGCGGCGGCACCGAAATCAACAGTCCGCGATCAGGCTTTCGTGCCGAGCCAGATCATCCAGTAGGTTGCAAGCTGCTCGCGCGGCGCACCCTTGACCTGCTGCAGCGCGGCAGTGGCTCCGGCCTTGTCGCCCGACCTCGCCAGCGTCGCACCGAGGCGCAGGTTCGCCGTGCCTGCGTCGATCCCGCCCTTGGTCAGTGCAAGCCGGTACATGTCGGCCGCCTTCGCATACTCGGCGTAGCCGTAATACGCATCGCCTTGGCCCATCGCTGTCTTGCCGGTCGCGGCAGCGCGCGCTTCCTTGTCGCCGGCCGCGAGACCGGCCTTGTCGGCTGGAAGGCGGGTCGTGATCGATTTGTTATAATCGGCGATATACGGCTTGCTGCTCGACAGCATGCCCTTCTGAACACCCTCGGCGAGGACGGTCTTGGCTTCGCCTGGAAGTCCCTTCCCGATCGCGGTCTCGACATATTCGGCGTAGTCGCGCTCGCCGTTGAGCGCGCCGGCAGCGTCCATCAAACGGAAGAAGTCGAGGTTCGACTGGTCGTCGGTCTTGACGCTGTCGCGGTAGACCAGCAACGCGTCGCGCCAGTTGACCGGGTTCGGGTATGCGGTGACGAGCTCGACCGATGCCGACTGGACCTGCGCCGGCAGCTTCGAATCGACCGCGATCTTGAGCTCGGTCCGGTAAAGGGCCTCCTCAGGGACCTTGCCCGATGCCTTCGTCGCGGCAATCGCCTTCTGCAGCGATGCTATCGCCTGGGGATTCTGCTTCTGCCGAGAATAGAGTACCGCAAGGTTGCTGAAGATATCGGGGTCGTTCGGAGTCATTGTCGCGACCTGCTCGTAATATTGTGTCGCCGCGTTGTAATCGTTGCGCTGGAGCGCGAGCGCCGCGAGGTTCTTGACGTACTTCGGCTTCTCCGCCGCCGGCAGAAACTCGCTGTTCGCCGACGCCTTGATCGCTTCCTCGAGAAGCGCATTGTCCTTGAGCTTGTTGCCGAGCCCGAGCTTCATCTGGCTGATGAAGAAGATGTCGGTCGAATTGAGGTTGCCCGCAGCTTCGGCGGTGCGGAGCTGCGCCAGCGCACCGGCGTTGTCACCTGCGGCTTCGAGCTTCTGCGCCTCGACGAGAACCGGGCGAACGGGCTTCGAGATGTTCTTGGCATCGACCGCGCCGGGCGCAGCAGCGGCGGCAGCCTCGGCCTTCTTCGCGGTGGCGGGGGCGGCGATCGCGGTCGTCGCGAGCATCGCGGCAAGCAACAGGCGTGAAGTCGGCGTCATCAGTGTCTCCCATCGGACTAATTTGCCCCAGCGCTAAGCCGCTGAAACGTTGCGGTCAATCGCGTAGCAAGCGCCGCATGAACGACTTTTGAACTGTTCAGACAAGGTTTCGCTCCCTAGGCAGGGTCATGCTTGCTGTCCTTTCCCCCGCCAAGACCCTCGATCTCGAGACCCCGGTGCCCGCCCTCGACGCGACCGAGCCGCGCTTCATCGCCGAGGCGGAACGGCTGGCCAAGGTCGCGGCCAAGCTGCGGCCATCGGCGCTGCGCAAGCTGATGCACATCTCGGAAGCGCTCGCCGAGCTCAACGCGGCGCGGTTCAAGGCGTTCGAGGTGCCGTTTACGCCCGAAAACGCCCGGCCTGCGCTATATACCTTCGACGGCGACGTCTATTCGGGCCTCGACGGCCCAGCGATGACTGCGGAAACCGTCGATTTCGCGCAGGATCACATCCGCATCCTGTCGGGTCTGTACGGCGTGTTGCGCCCGCTCGACCTGATGCAGGCGTACCGGCTCGAAATGGGAATCAAGCTTCCGGTCGGCCGGACGAAGACGCTCGTCGATTTCTGGGGCGACCGGATCGCGAAGGCACTGGCCGAGGACCTTGCCGATCACGACGACAAAACGCTGATCAACCTTGCCAGCGTCGAATATTTCGATGCGGTCGCGGTCGATAAATTACCGGGCAAAGTCATCGCGATCGATTTTCGCGACAACGACGGCGGCGCGCTGCGCTTCAATACCTTCATTGCGAAAAAGGCGCGCGGCGCGATGGCGCGATACATGTGCGACGAGCGGCTCGATCACCCCGACGGTCTCAAGCACTTTACCGCCGAGGGCTACAAATTCGATGCGCGGCGATCGGATGACGAACGTTGGACATTCATCCGGGCAAAGTCCTGAGCCCGCTGTAAAAGGGCGACGGGTTCGCGAGCTTCGTCAACTACACAGGCGAAGACCAGTCATCCCCGACAGCGTGAGTGATGTGTCGTCGATTTTAGGCGATCCCGGCTACGTGCAAGATGGCTGCTCCGCAGCGCCAGACAGTCGAGCAAAGACAACGATGCGGCTCCGGCTGTCCCCGTGACTGCGCGATAAGTCCGCACTCACGGTCGGCGCGCAAAACAAAAGGGCCGGACGTTTCCGCCCGGCCCCCGTATTCGACGATATAAGAGAAGCTTAGTTCTTCTTCATCGCGTCGGCCTTGGCATCCATCGAGTCCTTGGTCGCCTTGGCATGTTCCTTCATCGCGTCGGCAGTCTTCGACGCGTCGTCCTTCATCGCGCTCGCCTTGTCCTTGGCAGCGTCGACCATGGCGTCGGCCTTCTTGTCGGTTGAGTCCTTCATCGCGCTGGCATCCGACTTGGCGGCGTCGACAACGCCATCGGCCTTGGTCTTCATCGCATCGGCGGCGGCATCGGTCGTCGTCGTCGCGGTCGTCGTCGTCGACGTCATCGCATCGCTCGCCGGGGCCGACGCGTCGGTCGCGACCGGGGTGGTCGTCGTCGTGTCAGTGGTTTCAGCAGCCTTCTTGCCGCAGGCACCGAGCAGGCCGAGGCTGGCAACAGCGACCAGCGTAATGGCAGTCTTCATTGTCGTTCTCCGTAGGAAATGATGCGTGACGTACGCGAACGCGTCGTTAGCGAAATCGGAGGCGCTTGCGAAGCGTGAATATGAGCGGCAAATTAACCGCCGCTCAATCCTCGCCGCCTGCGTCCTTGAAAGCTATTGGTTCGCGTAAGCCTCGTTCCCGACGAAGCCCATCTTCTTGACGCCTGAACGCTGTGCCGCGGCCATGACCTCGTCGACCACGACATACTTCGCCAAAGCATCGGGCTTCAAACGGAGCTCTGGTTCGACCGGCATCGCCACCGCCTGCTTCATGTAGCCGATCAACTGGGGAAGCGTGACTTCCTTATTGTTCCAGTAGATCGCACCGAGGAAGTCGATGTTGACCTGGTTGAAGTCGGGCTTGACGTCCGACGGATTGGGGTTGGGCGGCGGCAGGTCGAGCTTGACCGCATGCGTCTGGATCGGAATCGTGATGATGAACATGATCAGCAGGACGAGCATGACGTCGATCAACGGAGTCGTGTTGATGTCCATCATTGGGCTGCCTTCGCCGCCACCACCGGAACTAATCGCCATTTCTATACTCCTTGCGGCGGGCGCGGCCCGCCGCTTTGTATCTTAACGTTCGGTGATCGTGCCGGCGGGCGGCTCCGAGATGAAGCCGATCTTCTGGAAGCCCGCGCGCTGGAGCGTGTAGATCACACCCCCGACGCAGCGATATTCCATGTTGGCGTCACCGCGAATATGGACCTCGGGCAGTTCCTGCTTCGAGCCCGCATCCTTCTGCCGCTTGATTTCAGCACGGAGCGCCGCGACCGAGCGATCGAGGAGTTCCTGCTTCGTCGCGATCTTCTGCTGACCCCAGTACGTGTTGCAGGCGGCATCGACCGACAGCAACACGTTCTCGGGCTTGGTCGTCGTCGGCAGATTGGCGACCTTCGGCAGCGACAACGGGATCGTCTGGATGACGACAGGAACGGTGATCAGGAAGATGATCAGCAGCACCAGCATGACGTCGACGAGCGGCGTCGTGTTGATGTCGGTCATCGGCCCTTCTTCACCGCTTTCGTCCGGTGATCCGACATTCATCGACATGGTAACCCTCGTCTTATCGATCAACGCGCGACTACGGGCTTGCCCGAAACGACCATCGTCTCCGAGGGGACGCGAGCACCCGACATCAGGTAGCCGTGGACGTCCGAGGCGAAGTCGCCGAGCTTTTCGGTGACCGACTTGTTGCGGCGGATCAGGTAGTTGTACCCGAGCACGGCAGGAACGGCGACGAACAGGCCGAGCGCGGTCATGATGAGCGCTTCACCGACCGGGCCGGCAACCTTGTCGATCGATGCCTGACCGGCGATGCCGATGTTAATCAGCGCGCGGTAAATACCGATGACGGTGCCCATCAGACCGACGAACGGAGCGGTCGAACCGACCGAGGCGAGGAAGGCGAGACCGCCCTGAAGCTTCGACACGACGCTCGCGTTCGAACGGTTGAGCGCCATCGTCACCCACTCGTGCTGATCGATCTTGTCGGTCAGGCGGCCTTCGTGATGCTCCGAAGCGCGCAGGCCGTCGTCAACGATCTGGCGGAACGCGCTGTTCTTGCCGAGCTTCGATGCGCCGTCCTTGAGGCTGGGCGCGGCCCAGAACTTCTTCTCGAGCTCACCGGCGTCGGCGAGCACCTTCCGCTGGTCCCACCACTTGGTGAGGATGATGTACCACGAACCGAGCGACATGACGACGAGAACGCCGAAAATCGCCTGGGTGATGATACCGCCCTGTTGCAGGGCCTGCATCAGGCCGTAGGGGTTGGTCGTAGCAACGGTTTCCATCTGGTTTTCCTTGCGATGTCGCGATTTATCGTGATCGGGTTACGGTCTTGTCCGCCCGGTGATCCGGGCGGACGGGTGCGGTTATTTGCGGATCTGCCAGCGGATCGGCAGGACTTTCGTCGATGCGACCGGCGTTCCGTTCTGGAGTGCAGGCTTGAAGCGGAAGCGACGCTGCGCGATCTGGCAGGTCTTCTCGTCGAGCTTCGGAAAGCCGCTCGACGTCGTCACCGCGCAGGTATCGACCTTGCCCTGTGCACTGATCCCGATCGTGATGACCGTCCGGCCCTCCTCCTCGGCGCGGAGCGAAGCCGGCGGATAGTCATCCTCAGAAACTTCGAGACTGCGCGGATTGGCGGTCGCGGCCTGTGTCGGACCCGTCGGAGCGGGCGGCGCAGGCGCAGCGACCGGGGCCGGCGGAGCGACATACGTCACCGGCGGCGGCGGCGCGACGTTCTGCGTCGTGATCGTCGGCGGCGGCGGACTGTCGTTCTGGACGGTCACTTCCGGCGGCGGCACGAACGGCGGAATCTCGATGTCCTTCGGCGGCGGCGGCGGCGGTTCGTCGGGCGGCGGTGCCTCTTCCTTGATGTTGACCGTCTCGAGCGGTCCGACGATGTGCTTGACCATCTTCAGCGCGAGTCCGGTTATGAGCGCATAGCCGAGGAAGATGTGAATGATCACGGCGATGCCGAGACCGATCATCTTGCCTCTGCTAATTCCCTGATCAGCGTAAGCCATAACTCGAGCGAGACTCCCTCAAATGACCGGAGCGCCCCGTGGCGCGCCATGAATGCGTGGACTCAGTCTCGCCGATCAACGCTCGGTTTGACAAGCGAACAATCCAGTTTAGCGCATTATGTTGCGCTGCAACGTGGCTTGACGTCCGAACATTAGCCGCCGAGCCGTCGAGCCGCAACCCGCTTTGTCGCGCGTTAACAGATTAGTCAGTCTCGAGCGCGTCTTGCCGCGACCGTCACCACAGCCTAAGCCGCGACCACCCCCAAACCGGAGCGAATAATGTCGATCGCCCGCCTGCTTGCCCTCCCGCTCGCCCTCGCGCTTTTGGCCAGCGCCCCTGTGAGCGCTACCACCGTCGGTTTCGCGGATCTGGCGACGTTGAGCAGCGCCGCGCCGGTCGTGATCCGCGCGACGATCTTCAAGGCCGAGCGGCTCAAGCCGCGCGACGCGCCCGATGTCGCGCCGGGGAGCGCCCGGATGCTCGTATCGGCGGCGACGACGTCGGCGATCGTCGCGCCGGGCGAGGTGCCGCCGCGGATTACCTACCTCGTCGACGTGCCCCTCGACGCGCGGGGCAAGCCGCCGCAGCTGTTGCGGAGCGACGTCCTGCTGTTCCTTCGCGGCAACCCGGCAACCCCCGGCGAATATACTCTGGTCTCCGCGCACGGCCAGCTCGACTGGTCCGCCGACGCCGACGCCGCCGTTCGGGCGATCCTGACCGGTGCCCGCAACGGAACTGTCCCCGTCGTCACCGGTGTCACCTCGGCGTTCCGCGTCCCCGGCGCAGTCCCCGGCGAGGCGGAGAGCCAGTTCTTCCTGTCGACCCGCGACGGCAAGCCGGTGTCGCTCGTCGTCCTGACGCGACCCGGCGAGGCGCGGAAGCTGACGATCGCGCTCGGCGATGTGATCGACGACGCGGCGGCGGGGGTGAAGCCGGGGACATTATTATGGTATCGGCTCGCGTGCTTCCTGCCGCAGGCGCTACCGGCAAAGCTCGACGCCGGCGCGGATGTCGCCGACGATTATCGCTTCGTGCTGACGTCGCTCGGCCCGTGCGGGCGGACTTTCTAGAACGACGCGATCTCGACCCCGACCGCGGCGCAATCGGCGTAGATGTCGGGTTTGCGCGTCGATACGCGGATCCCGGTGACGCCGCGCCGCGCCGCAACATGGTCGTACACCGCGCGGCAGACGGTCTCCTGGAGATTGAACCGGCGTCCGGCGACGATGGCAACGATCCCGGTGCGCAGCGCGTCGTAATCCCACGCTTCGGCGACGGTGTCGGATTCGGGGAAATTCTCGGCGTCGAGCCAGACCTCGACATTGATCCGCAGCCGCTGCGGCGTGCCGATCTCGAAGGCGTGGAAGCCGATGTCGACCGGCAGGTCGAAGTCTTCGAGGACGATCTTACGCGTGCGTGGCGTGAGGGAGGCCGGGATCAGGCCCGCGAGGTCGGTCATTCGGACTCCACCATATACGCCACGTCGCGCGGCAGGCCGAGCAGGCGCTGCCCGGCATCGAGGGTGATCGTCTGGGCGTTCAACGTCGGCGTGGCAATGATGTAGCGCAGCGTCGCGACGATCTCGGCGACCTCGACCCCGCGCCCGAGCGGGTTGAGGGTGTGCGCCTTGGCAAAGTTCTCGCGCGACTGCGGCCCGCTGACCATCGTCACTGCGGGCGCGATCGCGTTGACGCGGAGCTTGGGGGCATAGGCGCGCGCGGCGAGCTCGGTCAGCCCGGCGAGGCCGATCTTGCTGACGGTGTACGACAGGAAATCGGGGTTGAGGCTGGCGAGCTTGGCGTCGAGCATGTTGACGACGATCCCGGCGTCGTCGATCCCCGCATCGTCGATCGCGGCGGCGAAGGCGCGGATCAGCAGCGCGGGGGCGCGGAGGTTGACCGCCATGTGGCGGTCCCATTGCTCGATGGTGAAGTCGTCGAAGTGGTCGGGGTCGAAGCGCGATGCGCTGTTGACGAGCAACCCCGGCGGGGCGGCGGCGACGGCGGCGGCAACGATCTTCGCCGCTGCGTCGGGGTCGATGAGATCACACGCGATGACCGACGCCGCGCCTCCCGCGGCGATCAGCTCGTCGCGCAACGCATCGGCCTCGCTGGTCGACGCGTGGCAGTGGATGACGACGTGCCAGCCATCGGCGGCGAGCGCACGGACCAGCTCCGCCCCAATGCGCTTGGCACCTCCGGTGACGATGGCGCTGCGGTTGAGAGGCTGGGCGGTCATCTGGGCGAGGTAGCGACCGCGCCCGCCGGCGGCAAGCGCGGCAGTGTGCCGCCTGAAAAATGGGCAATGTCTTCGACCCACACCGTTCGCCGTTGGTGCAGACGATAATCTGCGCACCCCGTCCGACCGTCGCACACCGCTTTGTCCACAGCCGCCGTGGATAAGCCAATCCTTGAGACGCGGGCCGTGCGCGCCTAGATGCCGTTGACCGATGGCCCTGCCCCCGCCCCCCGACCGCTTTTCCGAGGACATCTCGGCGTCCACCGTCCGGGGGCGCGAGACGCCCGACATCGATGCGGGCGTCGCGGCGATCCGCAACGTGCTGCGGACGCTCCCCGCGCGCCCGGGGGTCTACCGGATGCTCGATAGCGGCGGCGACGTTCTGTATGTCGGCAAGGCGCGCGCATTGAAGGCGCGGGTGACCAACTACACCCAGGTCACCCGCCTACCCCGCCGCCTCCAGCGGATGGTCGCGCAGACGCGGTCGATGACGATCGTGACAACGAATTCGGAGAGCGAGGCGCTGCTGCTCGAGGCGCAGCTGATCAAGCGCTTCCGCCCGGCGTACAACGTCCTGCTGCGCGACGACAAAAGCTTCCCGTTCATCTTCCTGCGCGAGGACCACGCCTTTCCGCGGATCTCGAAGCACCGCGGTGCGCGGGTCGGCAAGGGCATTTATTACGGGCCGTTCGCCAGCGCCGGCGCGGTCAATACGACGCTCAACGCGCTGCAAAAGGTTTTCCTGCTGCGGTCGTGCTCGGATTCGTTCTTCGCCAACCGCTCGCGGCCGTGCCTGCTCCACCAGATCAAGCGCTGCTCGGCGCCGTGCGTCGACCGGATCGAGCCCGACGCCTATGCCGAGCTCGTCGACGACGCCAAGGCGTTCCTGTCGGGCAAGAGCCAAGAGGTCCAGCGCAAGCTCGGCGGGCTGATGGAGACCGCGGCGGCGGCGTACGACTTCGAACTTGCAGCGGTATTCCGCGACCGGCTACGCGCGCTGACCTACATCCAGGGCAGCCAGGCGATCAACGCTGCCGACGCCGCGACCGATGCCGATATCGTCGCGCTCGCGTGCAGCGCCGGGGTAATGTGCATCCAGGTGTTCTTCATCCGCGGCGGGCAGAACTGGGGGCACCGCGCCTTCTTCCCCGCGCACACCACCGAAGTCGCCGAGGACGAGGTGTTGGCGGCCTTCCTCGCGCAATTCTACGACGACGTGCCGGTGCCGCGCGAAGTGTTGCTCGACCGCACCCTCGACGAGATGACGCTCCTCGCCGATGCGCTGTCGGAGCGTGCGGGCAAGCGCGTCGGCCTCCGCGCGCCGCAACGTGGATCGTCGAAGCGCCTCGTGGAACAGGCGACGCGCAACGCGAAGGAGGCACTCGACCGCCACCTTGCCGAATCGACGACGCAGGGGAAGCTGCTCGCCGAGTTGGCCGAGCTTTTCGATCTCGCCGCGCCGCCGCAGCGGATCGAGGTCTACGACAACAGCCACATCCAGGGGACCGCCGCGCTCGGCGCGATGATCGTCGCCGGACCCGAGGGCTTCCGCAAGAACGCGTATCGCAAGTTCAACATGAAGGACCCCAGCATCACGCCGGGTGACGACTTCGCGATGATGAAGGCGATGCTCGGGCGGCGCTTCGTCCGGCTCGAAAAGGAAGATCCCGACCGCACCAGCGGTGACTGGCCCGACCTGCTGCTGATCGACGGCGGACGCGGGCAGTTGAATGCGGTGCTCGAGGTCATGGGCGAACTCGGCGTGTTCAACGTCTGCGTCGTCGGCGTGGCGAAGGGCCCCGACCGCAACGCCGGGCGCGAGACCTTTTACCTGCCCAACGGCCGCGAAATGACGCTGCCGCCGAACACACCGGTGCTGTTCTTCCTCCAGCGGCTGCGTGACGAAGCGCATCGCTTCGCCATCGGCGCGCATCGGGCGAAGCGGTCGAAGGCGATCGTCGCCAACCCGCTCGACGACGTCCCAGGCATCGGCCCGGCGCGTAAGCGCGCGCTGCTGATGCATTTCGGCACGTCGCGAGCGGTGCGCGGGGCGACGCTTGCCGACCTCGAGAAGGCCCCCGGCATCAGCAAGGGCATGGCGGCCGCGTTGCACGGGCACTTCCATCCGAAGGGCTAGAAGCGCCGCACGAAAAGCCTGTCCTACACGCCACTTCGCGGCCTAGCCTCGGCGGCTGAGACGGAAGGAACGCGATGAACCGCTACGACGACGCCATACAGGGTCTGCGAGAGCCCGGTGGGCGCTCGATCGGGCTGACCCGTTTGGTTCGCGAGAGGATGACATGCCCCCGAGACGTGGCGTCAGGTTCATCAACTTTGGAATATTGTTGCGCAACCGTTTTAAGCCATTCGGGTTCGCGGCGACGGTTACGCCTAGCGCCGGGCGGCGACTCGCGTCCACGTCTGCGTCTGGCAGACGAGCCCGGGGATGACGCAGCCGCTGACCTCGAGCGCATTCGGGCCGACCTGCGCCAGCGTGCCGGCGACGGTCTGGCCGATATCGGGGACGAAGACTTCGCCGGTCCAGTGGTCGGGACCGTCGGCGGCCAGCCCGCGAAACAATTGCGTGCCGACGAGCTGGTCGGTGCCGCCCCTTGCGGCATCGTCCCGCGCCTTGTCGCTTGCCCGGACGACGGTGCCGCACAGGCGCGATCCGCACGGCGCCATCGCCACCTCGACGCTGCCCGCCGGGTTGTGCCATGTTCCGGTGATCCCCGACGCGGCGTGGAGCGGCGTGACGGCGGCGACACTGGCAAGGGCGGCAAGAACGACGAGCGGCAGACGGTGCATGGCGGACTCCCAACGACGACGGGCGGACTAAGGGCACCGGGCTGGACGCGGCATGAACGATGGAGACGGCGATGACCCTGACGCTCTACACTGCGGCAACGCCCAACGGGTATAAGGTATCCGTCGCGCTCGAGGAGCTCGAGCTCGCCTATGACGTCCGCAAGCTCGACCTGATGGCGGGTGAGCAGAAGCAGCAATGGTATCTCGATATCTGCCCGAACGGACGCGTTCCGGCGATCGTCGACCATGACGTGCCCGGCGGCTTCCCGGTCTTCGAATCGGGCGCGTGCCTGATCTACCTCGCCGAGAAGACCGGGCGGCTGATGCCGTCCGACGCGCTCGGGCGCAGCCGCGTGCTCCAGTGGTTGATGTTCCAGATGGGCGGCGTCGGCCCGATGATGGGACAGGCGAACGTCTTCTTCCGCTATTTCCCCGAGAAGATCCCCGCCGCGATTGCGCGCTACCAGGGCGAAGGCCGCCGCCTGTTCACCGTGCTCGACGGGCAGCTCGCCAAGACCGAATATCTCGCCGGCGACGACTATAGCATCGCCGACATCGCGAACTGGTGCTGGACGCGGACGGCGGCGTGGTCGGGCATCGACACCGAGGGTCTGCCCAACCTGGCGCGCTGGCACGAGACGATCGCGGCTCGTCCGGCGGCGCAGCGCGGGATCGTCGTGCCCGAAGACGCGAGCGCCAAGATGAAGGGGGGCGACGACGCCAAGAAGTTCGCCGACCGGGCGCGGTCGATCGTCGAGATGGGCAAGCCAGCAACCTAAGCAACCGAATTTCCGGGGGGGAAACGACTGTGACGCACCACCTGCCACTAACCGAAGGCGCGCTCATCGCCGCGCTCGCAATCTACGTCTGGTCGGGGATCCGTGTCAGCCAGGCGCGCACCAAGTTCGGCGTCATGGCCCCGACCGTGACCGGGGCCCCGGAGTTCGAGCGGGCGTTTCGTGCGCAGCAGAACACCGTCGAGCAGATGGTGCTGTTCGTCCCGCTCCTCGGCCTCGCGGCGCTGTTCTGGGGCGACCTCTATGCCGGGGCCTACGGGGCGATCTGGAGCGTCGGGCGGCTGATCTACATCGAGACGTATATCCGCGCCGCCGACAAGCGCTCGCTCGGCTTCCTGCTGTCGGGCGTGCTGTCGTTGATCGTCCTGATCGCCGTCATCGTCAGCTTCACCCTCCACCAGTTCGGGATCGGCTAAACCCCGCGAAAGGTTGCGAAATCCTCAACCGCGGCGCGGCGCGCACGCATCGCGTTGACCGGATCGGCGGGGTCGGCGTGGCCGATCGCCATCCCGCAGAACAGCATTCGCTCGGGCGGCAAGTCGATGAACTTTCCCACCGTCGCCGGATACACCGCCCAACATTCCTGCGCGCAACTGTCGAGCCCCTCCTCCCGCAGCAGCAGCATCACCGTCTGGAGGAACATGCCGAGGTCGGACCATTGCGGCGGTCCCATCCCCCGGTCGACCGAGCAGAACAACGCCATCGGCGCGCCGAAGAACTGGAAGTTGCGCGCAAACCACATCATCCGCGCCATCTTGTCCTCGCGCGGAATGCCGAGCGCGCCGTACAAATCCTCGCCGACCTCGAAGCGATACGTCCGCTGCCGCTCGGGCAAGGTCTTGGGATAGATGTCGTATTCACTCCCCTCCCCGCCCGGCGCCGCCCGGACGCGGTCGAGCATGATCGCCTTCAGCTCGGCCAGCGGTTCGCCCGCAACGACGTCGATGTGCCACGGCTGGAGGTTGCCCCCCGACGGCGACCGTGCCGCTGTCGCGAGGACGCGTCGGATCACCGCGGCGTCGACCGGGTCGGGAAGGAACCCACGGACCGACCGGCGGCTCGCCACCGCATCACTGACCTGCATCGATCTCGCTCCAGCCGTTGAGTTGCTGAGGCCCTTAGCCTATCCCCGGCGCGTGTTGTCCAGCCTCCCCAATCTCCTGACGCTCAGCCGGATCTTCGCGGTCCCCTTGCTCGTCGCCCTGCTGTGGGATCCCGGGGTCGCGGCGATCCTTGCGGCGTTCGTCGTCTTCTCGGTCGCCGGAGCGACCGACTATCTCGACGGCTATCTCGCCCGGGCGCGCGGCACGGTGTCGAAGCTGGGGGTGTTCCTCGATCCGGTCGCCGACAAGATCATGGTCGCGGCGACGATCGTGATGCTCGTCCACGTCGGCGCGATCCACGGGCTGGCGGTGATCGCCGCGCTCATCATTCTGCTCCGCGAGATCACTGTCTCGGGCCTCCGCGAATTCCTCGCCGGACTGCAGGTGTCGCTCCCGGTCAGCGCGCTGGCGAAGTGGAAGACCGCGTTCCAGATGATCGCGCTCGGCGCGCTGATCCTCGGCGTCGCCACCCCGAAGATCGCGCCGTGGCTGCCCGCGCCGCTCGTAGGGCTGTGGTGCCTGTGGCTCGCCGCCGGGCTGACCGTCATCACCGGCTACGACTATCTCCGCGTCGGCCTCAAGCACATGGACACATGATCGACCTCGTCTATTTCGCGTGGGTCCGCGAGCGGATCGGGGTCGACGGCGAGGTGTTGCTGTTGCCGCCCGGAGCCGCGACGGTCGGCGACCTGCTCGACTGGCTCGCCACCCGCTCCCCCGGCCACGCCGCCGCGCTGGGCGACCGCGCGGCGATCCGCGTCGCGGTCGACCAGGCGTTCGTTGGGCTCGATGCGCCGGTCACCGACGGTGTTGAAGTCGCGATCTTCCCCCCGGTCACCGGAGGGTGATCGGCGTCCGCGTCCAAGCCGAGCCGATCGACTCCGTCGCCGCGGTTGCCGCGCTAACCGAAGGCCGTGACGACGTCGGCGCGGTCGTTACCTTCACCGGCTTCGTCCGCGCCGACGATGACTTGATCGCGTTGACCCTCGAGCACTATCCCGCAATGACCGAGCGTGCGCTCGCCGCGATTGCCGCCGAGGCCGAGGCGCGCTGGCCCGTCACTGGCGGCAGCATCGTCCACCGTGTCGGACGGATGCTGCCCGGCGAGGCGATCGTCCTCGTCGCCGTCGCCAGCGCCCACCGCTCCGCCGCATTCGACGCCGCCGCCTTCCTGATGGACTGGCTCAAGACCAAGGCCCCGTTCTGGAAGTCCGAGGAGCGCGCCGGCGGCGCAACGTGGGTCGAGGCCAAAGCGAGCGACGACACCGCCGCCGCTCGCTGGAACTAACCAGATACGCTAAGTTCAAAATAAGGTCACGCAAACGCGTGTGTTTTACTCGGCAGCCTTACGCCCGAAACGCAAGCCGCCTCGCATTTTATTCTTAGCCTATCCGGTTCAGAATGTCAAGCCCTCACGTCGTCAGCACGACTTTCCCCGTTGCCTTGCGGTCCATCATCCAGCGGATCGCTGCCGGGCCTTCTTCGAGCGGGAAATGCTTGCTGACGTGCGGCTTGAGCTTGCCCGCGGCGTACCAGTCGAGCAGCTCGGCCATGTTGGCGCGGTGAACCTGCGGTTCGGCCTGGGTGAACGCGCCCCAGAACACGCCGACGATCGAAGCGCCCTTGATCAGCGGCAGGTTGAGCGGCAGCGACGGGATGTTACCTGCGGCGAACCCGACAACGAGGTAGCGCCCGTTCCAGCCGATCGAGCGGAACGCGGGCTCGGCGTAGCGGTCGCCGACGGGGTCGTAGATGACGTCGGGGCCCTTGCCGCCGGTCAGCCGCTTGACCTCGTCCTTGAGGTTGGCCGTCGCGTAATTGATCGTCGCGTCGGCGCCGTATTCGCGACACAGCTCCAATTTTTCATCGGTCGAGGCGGCGGCGATGACCGTCGCGCCCATCAACTTGCCGAGCTCGACCGCGGTCAGCCCGACGCCCCCCGCCGCACCGAGGACGAGCAACGTCTCGCCGGGCTGCAGCCGGGCGCGCTGCTTGAGCGCATGATGCGACGTGCCGTAGGTCATGGTGAAGCCGGCGGCGATGTCGGCGGGCATGTCGCCCGGAATAGGCACGATCTGCGCGCGATTGGCGATGACATATTCGGCGAAGCAGCCGTTCCCGGTCATCGCCACAGCGCGATCACCGACCTTGAGATCGTCAACCCCCTCGCCGACCGCGTCGATCACCCCCGCCGCCTCGCCACCCGGGGTGAACGGCATCGGCGGCTTGAACTGGTAGAGGTTCTGAATGATCAGCGTGTCGGGAAAATTGACCCCGGCGGCCTCGACCTTGAGCCGAACTTGCCCGCGTCCTGGCTCGGGCATCGGCACATCCTGGACCACGAGCAGTTCGGGCGGACCATGCTCCACGCACATCACGGCTTTCATCGACGCTTCCCCAAGTGATTGATCGGCTTCGTGTGCCGTGCGGCAAGGGATATCAGCATCGCCGATTGGAACAACCCGTATCCGCAATCAGGCGGAAACAGCATGGCACTTCAGTCGGTTGCGACTTGCACCGCGCTGCGGATGTCATTCGCGGCAGCAACGAGGGCGTCGGCGAGCAAGGCAAACTCGTCGGCGCGCGGGGAACTCGACCGCCACGCAAGCGCGATCTCGCGGCTCGCGTGCTCGCCTTTTACCGGGCGGGCGATGACCGGGGTGTTGAGCAATATTCCGGCGTCGATCGCCATTTTCGGCACGAGCGTGAGCCCGAGGCGATTGGCGACCATCTGGACGAGCGTATGCAGCGAGGTGCCAAGGATTGCGGCATCGGCGCGTAGGTCGGGGCGCCCGCATGCCGCAAGCGCGTGATCCTTGAGGCAGTGCCCGTCCTCGAGCAACAGCAGCCGCGCGGTGTCGATCGCCTCAGGCGGGACGCGGAGTGGCGGGTCGGTATAGTCGGCAGGATGGAAGGCAAGGTAGAATGGGTCGTCGAACAGCCGCTTGGTGGCGACGTCGCCGCATCCCCACGGCAGCGCGAGCAGGACGCAATCGAGCTGTCCGCGCGCGAGCGCCTCGCACGCCGCGCCGCTCGGTTCTTCGCGCAGGAACAGCTTGAGGTCGGGATAGGATTCGCGGAGCCGGGGGAGAAGGCGCGGGAGGAGGAACGGCGCGATCGTCGGGATGACGCCAAGGCGGAGTTCACCGCCGAGCGGCTTCGAGGCAGAGTGCGCGAGTTCAGCGAGCTCGTCGGCCTCGCGCAGCACAGTATACGCTTTTGCCACGACGCGCTCGCCAAGCGGGGTGAAACGGACGACGCGGCGCGTCCGCTCGACCAGCGTCACTCCGAGCAACGTCTCGAGTTCCCGCAGACCCGCCGATAGCGTCGACTGGCTGACGAAGGTTGCAGCTGCCGCGCGGCCGAAATGACCGCTTTGGTGCAATGCAACAAGATATTGCAACTGCTTAAGGGTTGGCAGGAAGGTCATCGGGAAAGCCGATCAATAGCCGAGATTATATTCGTTAGGCAAATTTGGTGCAGTGCACCATTTAGGGTTGGCGATATATCCCCAAGGAGAATCCCATGCTCAGCGTTGGCGACAAGCTGCCCAATTTTACCCTCTCGGTCCAGCAGGGCATATCCGCCCTTCCCGGTGGCGAGACGATCGATCTCGCGACCCATGCCCCCGGCAAGTGGAAGATCCTGTTCTTCTGGCCCAAGGACTTTACCTTCATCTGCCCGACCGAGATCATCGGGTACGGCGATCTCGCCGAAGATTTCGCCGACCGTGACACCGTTCTGATCGGCGGCTCGACCGACAGCGACTTTGTCCACTTCGCATGGCGCAAGGCCGACGAGCGCCTCGCCAAGTGCGACTTCCCGTGGATCGCCGACAACAAGCACGAGCTGACCCGTGCCCTTGGCATCCTCGACAAGGACGCTGGCGTCGCGCTGCGGGCGACCTTCATCGTCGACCCCGAAGGCGTGATCCAGCACATCACGGTCAATGGCCTCAACGTCGGCCGCAACCCGGCGGAGACGTTGCGCATCCTCGACGCGCTCCAGACCGACGAGCTGTGCCCGTGCAACTGGAAGGAAGGCGACGACGTCCTCCAGCCGATGGCCGAAGCGGCGTAAGCCCCAAGTCCCTCTTCCAACTGGGAGAGGGATACGCCTCTTCCCTCTCCCCTTGAGGGAGAGGGACGGCGCTCTTGCGCCAGGGTGAGGGCTAAGTGCGGCACGTCCCGCCTTATGCTCCTCTCCCCCATCCACCCTCACCCTGGTCGCCAAGCGGCAACCGTCCCTCCCCCTCGAGGGGGGAGGGAAACAAGATGACGTAGGATTTCCCATGTCCCTCAACGACCTCGCCCGCACACTCCCCGACTATGCCAAGGATCTTCGGCTCAACCTGTCGTCGCTGCTTACCGAGCAGGGCCTGACCGATCAGCAGAAATATGGCTGCATCGTCGCGTGTGCCCACGCCGCGTCGTACCGCCCGCTGATCGTCGAGGCCGAGGCCGACGCCGCAGCGAAACTGACCGAAGCCGGCATGACCGCCGCCAAGGCCGCCGCGTCGATCATGGCGATGAACAACATCTACTACCGCTTCATCCATCTTGCGGCGAACAAGGAATATTCGACGCGTCCGGCAAAGCTGCGGATGAACGTCATCGGCGCCCCCGGCATCGACAAGGCCGACTTCGAGCTGTTCA
Organism: Polymorphobacter sp. PAMC 29334; assembly: GCF_019431245.1. Lineage (NCBI taxonomy): Bacteria > Pseudomonadati > Pseudomonadota > Alphaproteobacteria > Sphingomonadales > Sphingosinicellaceae > Polymorphobacter > Polymorphobacter sp. PAMC 29334. Next base: position 2,666,613 of record NZ_CP080243.1, read on the forward strand.
GCCTCGCGGTCTCGGCGGTCAACGGCTGCGGCATGTGCATCGACGCGCATGAAAAGGTGCTGCTTGCGGCGGGCATGTCGATCGACACGATCCAGACTGCGGTGCGCATCGCGGCGGTGATCCATGCGATCGCACGGTCGCTCCAGGCGCTCCCGCAAGCCTGAACGAAAAGAGGCGGCCCGGGTCAGGGCCGCCTCCATTGTCATTCACGCTGCGATCGGTCGCAGCGATCAGAAGTTGCGGTTCGCGCCCATTCCGGTCGACGCCATGCCGCTCGATCCGGCACCGGTGGTCGACCCGATTGCATCGGCAGTCTCAACGCCCGCCGCGCGGCCGTGCGGAATGTTGACGCCATAATAATCGTCGATCTCGCCGCTGCGCTGACCGTAATCGAGCGTATCGACCTCGTCCCGGCTATAGTTTGGCGCATCGCGCAGGTCATCGGCGGTGTGCTGGATGTTATATCCGCCCTTGGCCTCGTCGTACGTCAGCACGTTCCACGGCAGCGGGTGATAGCGCTCGCCGATGCCGAGAAAACCGCCGAACGACATCACGGCATAGGCAACCTTGCCCGACGTCTTGCCGAGCATGATCGAATCGACCGTGCCGAGGCGTTCGCCGCTGGCGTCGTACACCGCCGTCCCGACGACCTTGTCGGCCGAGATCAGGTCGTGCGTCTCGTCGGTACGGAGCGTGTCGCTGTCGGCAGCGGCGCTCGTCGGGATACCGGCAGGAGCCGCCGAGTGGGTCGTGTCCTGGACGGTGAGCCCGTCGTTGTATTCGGGGCTGCGGGTGCCGGTCGTCGCGGCGTACGGATTGTCGGTGGTCATCGGATCCTCCTCTGCGGGAAGCCCTGCTGGGGCTGCCATCAACGGGTGCGAGCCATCGGCGTTCCGGCAATTCGTCGCACGGAAAACGCGTTTGGCGGCGGGCTGGCGTTGCACCCCGCGGCGGGTTATGAGCGTTGCTCGAAAACGGGGAAAACCCCGGGAGACCCAAATGACCGCGCTGTTCGCCTATCTCGACGCCGTCAAGGCGCGCGACCCCGCCGCCCGCTCACGCTGGGAAGTGATGCTGTACCCCGGTGTCTGGGCGCTCGGCTTCCACCGTATCGCGCATGCGCTGTACAATGCGCGGCTGTTCCTGCTTGCGCGGGTCGTCAATCATACCGGGCGCTTCCTCACCGCGATCGACATCCATCCGGGCGCGAAGATCGGACGCGAATTCTTCATCGACCACGGCTTCGTCGTCATCGGCGAGACCGCCGAGATCGGTGACGGCGTGACGATCTACCAGTGCGTCACCCTCGGCGGCACCGACCCCGCGAACGGCATTCCCGGCAAGCGCCATCCGACGATCGCCGACGGCGTCATCATCGGTTCGGGCGCGCAGGTCCTCGGCCCGATCCTCGTCGGCACGCGTGCACGGATCGGCGCGAACGCCGTCGTCACCCGCGACGTGCCCGAAGGCGCGACGATGGTCGGCATCCCGGCGAAATCGACGCTCGTCGACGCCGGCGACTATGCGCGGAAGTTCGTTCCGTATGGTACGCCGTGTAGCCAGCGGTTCGACCCGGAAACGCAGAAGCTCGAAATCCTGCGGTGCGAGGTCGAAACCCTTCGTGCCCGGCTCGACGCGCTGGCACCGCATGAAGCCGGTGTCGACGCCGCCGACGCGATGACGCGGCAGAACCAGGGCTGACCGGCTTGTCGAACGTCGTCCCCCTGCCCGTCCCGGCGGCACGGCAGACGGTGTTCGACCGCCACGAATTGAACGCGATCCTCGGCGTCTATGGACGGATGGTCGCGGCAGGATTCTGGCGCGACTATGCGGTCGAGCTGGGCCGCGACACTGCGGTCTTCTCCGCCTTTCGCCGCGCTGCCGAGCGTCCTGAAATCCAGGTCGTCAAGGCTCCGGCGTTGCGGACGAAACAAGGGATGTATGCATTGATCGGCGAGGCCGGGGCGGTGCTCAAGCGCGGCCACGAACTCAGCTCCATCCTCGCGCCGCTCGAACGCAAGCTCGTCAAGCTGGTCGACTAGACCGTCACCACCGGCAGTCGCGCGGTCAGGCTCGCCGGGAGCATCGCCAGCACCCGTGCCCGGATCGGCCGCCATGCTGCCGATAGCAGTACGAGGAAGCTGCCAAGGACGAGCGCGGTCAGCGCGAATGACATATCGAGAGCACCGCCGCTGACGACGAGCGACTGGATCGCATAGACGACATACGCCAGCGCCGAGACGAGCAGCGCGCGCCGGTCGATCGCCAGCGCGACGAGCGTCAGCCCGGCATAGACCGCAATCACTGCGACCGCCGCTCCCGGTGCCGGGTTGCCACGTAGCAGCCCAGCGAGCGCGAACACTGGATGGATGATCGCCGGGGCCGCGAGCAGATGGAGCCAGAACGCGACGTCGGTCCAGCGCGTCACCCGCGCCCGGTCGCGCATGTCGAACGACATCGCCAGCGCGAAGGTCGCCAACCCAGAGAGGAGAACGAGAACAAGCAGCAGGTCGGGCGACACCGGCATCAACGCGGCAACCGTCGCGAGCACCGTCCCGCCGACGGCCGCTGCCCCGGCCGCGACGGTGATCGGGACCATGAACCGCCGCCAATGCAAATACGCCGCGATCGCCGCCGCTGCGGCCGCCGCGACGACCCCAAGCGACCCATGCGTTTCGACGCCGAGGCTCGATCCCCCGTTCGTGACCGCAAGCACGGTGCCGAACACTCCGCCAACGAACGCGAGGAGCAACACGATGCTCGGCAGCGCCATCCGCCGGATGCGCGTAAAATATTCGGCGAGCCCCCAGCCCGCCGCCGCGACGAGGCCCGAGCCGAGGATCGGGGTGATCCGCCCGCCAAGGCTCGAGATCGCGAACAGGACCAGGCCGATCGCAATCGTGACGAAAATATCGTTGAATCCAGTCAGCAGCCGGAATGATTCCTCGTCGGGTCCGGCGCGATCGACGCTCGCTGCAGCGGAATTTTCGCTCGTAAAAGCGATCAGGCGCTCCCGTGTCGTAGCGTCGAGGATGCCCGCCCTGACCGCCGCGTCGAGATCAATTTCACTCATCATGCGCCCGTCCTAGCATTGGCTGTCGGCGCCCCGCCGTCACCTTCGCTTGATACGCGCCAGGCCGACCCTCGGCAAATACGCCGGACGATGAAGCCGCCCGAACCGGGAGCGGAACGGAACCTCGTCGTTAGGCTGTCGTTCCTGCCGCATCCTCAACAACCGGAGACAATCAATGCGTCGTATCGCCCTTCTTACTTTTTCAGCCGTAATCGCGCTGTCGTCGCTCCCGGCGCATGCCGGTGAAGCCGAGCGCGCCCGTCAGGCGATTGCCGAAGCCCAGGGCAAGATCGATGCCGGCGACAAGGCCGGAGCCAACGGCGACGCCGCGCTGCTCCAGACGCAAGCGCGCGACGCGCTGCAGTCGGCGAAGGACCGGCTGAACCGCGGCCGCAAGGAAGAGGCAATCACCGACGCGCACCACGCAAGCGAGCTCGCCGATCGCGCGATCGTCGTCTCGCAGAACCGCAAGGTCGGCGAACAGCGCGCCGAAACCCGCGACGCCGTCGCCGCAGCCGCCGCCGCGCAACAGAATGCCGCCGCCGCGAACAACCGCGCCGATGCCGCACAGCAGCAGGCCATGACAGCACAGCAGCAGGCTGACGCCAATGCGCAGGCCGCCGCCGCCGCGAATGCGCAGGCCGACGCGCTGCGCAATGCTCCGCCGCCGCCGCCCGCCCCGGCGACCACGACGGTCACGACGGTCGACAAGCGGGTCGTCACCCCGGCACACACGACGAAGCGCAAGGTCGTCCACCACCCCGCCACGGTCACCGACAAGACGACCGTGACGACGACCACCACGCCGAACTAAAGACTATCGTTCCCCCGGGCTGCCCTCTCGGCGGTCCGGGGACTGCGGGCGGCCCCCGCGCGCGTTACGCGTCGGGAATAGTCACGCTGCCCGCCCCGCGATCCCCGCCTGACGCCAGCTTAGACTGCGCCCAGCGCCATCGCCCCCTGTGCGGCACCGGTGTCCGGGACAATCTCCCCTATGCGGTCGCTGATTTCCGCAAAGCGCGCTGCGATCGTCTCGGGAGTCATGTCCTCGGGAGCGACATGGATGCCGCGCGTCAGCGTGACGTACGCTCGCTCGAAGCCCCCTGCCCCGGCGTTGATCACCGCGTTCGCGGGAGCGTCGTCCGACACAAGGTAGAGCGCGGCGGGGGCGACCGTCTCGGGCCCCATCTTGGCGAGCAGCTCAGGCGGCACCAGATCTTCGGTCATCCGGGTCGCTGCGACCGGCGCGATCGTGTTGACCTTGATCCCGTATTTCGCGCCTTCGAGGCTGAGCGTCTTCATCAGGCCGACGAGTGCGAGTTTGGCCGCGCCGTAATTCGCCTGGCCGAAATTTCCGTACAGCCCGGTCGACGACGTCGTCATCAGGATGCGGCCGAAGGTCTGCTCGCGCATCGTCTCCCACACCGCCTTGGTGCAGACGACCGATCCCATCAGGTGGACGTCGATGACCTGGCGGAAGTCGTCGAGGCTCATCTTGACGAAGGTGCGATCGCGCAGGATCCCGGCGTTGTTGATCAGGATGTCGATCCGGCCCCAGCGCTCCTTGACGAAGCCGACCATCTTGTCGACGGCAGCGGCATCGGTGACGCTCGCGCCATTGGCGATCGCCTCGCCGCCGGCGGCAATAATCTCATCGACGACAAGCTGCGCCGCTCCGATCGAGCTACCCGAACCGTCGCGCGCGCCGCCGAGGTCGTTAACCACGACCTTCGCGCCGCGCTTGGCGAGTTCGAGCGCGTAGGCACGGCCAAGGCCGCCCCCGGCGCCGGTGACGATGGCGACGCGGTTGTCGAAACGGATGGTCATGTGACGCGGGTATCCCTGTGAATGCCGCAACGATCTAGGCTAGCGCGGGGCGCGGGGAAAGGGCGCAGCCACGACAATCCGGTCAGCGGCGAAGCGCTGCGGCAATCGCGGCATTGATCGAACGCCTCAGGCCGGGATCGGCTCGAGGTCGAGCGCATAGCCCGCCGAACGAACGGTGCGGATGACGTCGGGCAGATTGTCGCCGTTAACCGCCTTGCGCAGCCGCCGGATGTGAACGTCGACGGTCCGCTGCTCGACGTACACGTCGCGACCCCAGACCGCGTCGAGCAGCTGTTCACGGCTAAACACCCGCGCCGGATGCTCGAGAAAATGACGGAGCAGTCGGAATTCGGTCGGCCCGAGCGCGATCGCCATGCCGTCGCGCGTGACGCGGTGAGCCGACGTGTCCATCTTGATTCCGGCATAGTCGAGGTTGCCCCCCGACAGCGCCGGCCGCAGCCGCCGCAGCACCGCGCGGACGCGGGCAATCAATTCGCGGGGGGAAAACGGCTTGGTGATATAATCGTCGGCACCGGTTTCGAGGCCGCGGATCCGATCGGCTTCCTCGGCGCGTGCGGTCAGCATGACGATCGGCAGTCCGGCGGTGACCGGGGCGCGGCGCAGGCGGCGGCACACCTCGATCCCCGACAGGTTGGCGATCATCCAGTCGAGGATGACGAGGTCGGGCTTCTCCTCCTCGGCGAGAACGAGCGCTTCCTCGCCGTCACCGGTGCGGATGACGTCGAAGCCCTCCTTTTCGAGATTGTACGTAACAAGCTCGACGAGGTTGGCGTCGTCTTCGACAAGGAGAATCTTCGGCTTCATGCGCAATACTCTATTTAGACTGCGTAGGCGGTGTCGTCGGTCTTTTTACGATCGGCGATATAGTCGCCGGTGGCGCTGAAATACACCATTTCAGCGACATTGGTCGCGTGATCGCCGATCCGCTCGAGGTTCTTGGCGATGAACAGCAGATGCGCCGACGGCGTGATGTGATGCGGGTTTTCCATCATGAACGTCAGCAGCGAGCGGAACAGGCTGTTGTAGAAATCGTCGACCGTGGCGTCGCGCTGGACGACGGCGAGCGCCTTGTCGGCGTCGCGATCGACGAACGCGTCGAGCGCATCCTTGATCATCTCGACGACGACCCGCGCCATCTGCGGGATGATGATGACGGGTTCGATCTGCGACGTCGCAGTCAGCGTCGACGCCCGCTTGGCGATGTTCTTGGCATAATCGCCGATGCGCTCGAGAACCGAGCTGATCTTGAGCGCGGCGATGATCTCGCGCAGATCGCTCGCCATCGGCGCGCGCAGCGCGATCATCGTCACCGCCAGCCGCTCGGCTTCGGCTTCGAGCGCGTCGATGCGCTTGTCGGTCTCGACGACCGCAATCGCCGCATCGGGATCGCGCGCCATCAATGCCTCGACCGCGGCGGTGATCTGCGCTTCGCACAGTCCGCCCATCTGGCCGACGATCGACCGTAACTGGTTGATCTCGTCGTCGAACGACTTGACGGTATGTGCGCTCTGGTCAGCCATGTTCGTCCCCTATCCGGTCAGCCGTAGCAGCCGGTGATATAGTCCTTGGTGCGCGGTTCGGAAGGATTGGTGAAGATCGTCTTCGTATCGCCGTATTCGACCATCGTGCCGAGGTGGAAGAAAGCAGTCTTCTGACTAACCCGCGCCGCCTGCTGCATATTATGGGTAACGATGACGATAGCATAGCGGCCGCGAAGTTCATCGATCAATTCTTCGATCTTGGCGGTCGCGATCGGATCGAGTGCCGAGCACGGCTCGTCCATCAGGATGACCTCGGGATCGACCGCGATCGCGCGGGCGATGCACAATCGCTGCTGCTGGCCGCCCGACATCGCAGTGCCGCTCTCGCCGAGCCGGTCTTTCGCTTCGTCCCACAGGCCGGCGCGCCGCAGCGAGCCTTCGACGATTTCGTCCATCTCGGCCTTGTTACGCGCGAGGCCGTGGATCGCCGGGCCATAGGCAACATTGTCGTAGATCGACTTGGGAAACGGGTTGGGCTTCTGGAAGACCATGCCGACGCGCGCGCGGAGCTGCACGACGTCCATGTCCCCCTTGTAGATGTCGGTCCCGTCGAGCTTGATCTCGCCCTCGACCCGCGCCGAGGCGACGGTGTCGTTCATCCGGTTGAGACAGCGCAGGAAGGTCGACTTGCCGCACCCCGAAGGCCCGATGAACGCGGTGACATTCTCCTGGCTGACGTCGATCGAGACGTTCTTGAGCGCCTGCTTCGGGCCGTAATAGACGCTGACGTCGCGCGCAGTCATCTTGGTCGTGACCGGTCCGGCAGTCGACGCCGACGGGGTCACCGTCTGTGAATCCATGTCCATCCTACCAGCGCCTCTCGAATTTGTTGCGGAGATAGATGGCGACGCCATTCATCAGCAGAAGGAAGAGCAGGAGAACGATGATCGCTGCGCTGGTCTTTTCGACGAAGCTGCGGTTGACCTCGTTCGACCAGAGATAGACCTGCATCGGCAGCACCGTCGCCGGCTGGGTCAGTCCCGACGGCGGCGCACCGACGAAGGCGCGCATCCCGATCAACAGCAGCGGCGCGGTCTCGCCGAGCGCGCGCGCCATGCCGATGATCGTTCCCGTCAGAATACCGGGAAGCGCGAGCGGCAGGACGTGCTGGAACACCACCTGGATCGGCGACGCACCGATGCCGAGCGCGGCGTCGCGGATCGACGGCGCGACCGCCTTGATCGCGTTGCGCCCGGCGATGACGATGACTGGCATCGTCATCAGCGCGAGGGTCAACCCGCCGACGATCGGGGCCGAGCGCGGCATGCCGAAGGTCCCGAGGAAGACGGCAAGGCCAAGCAGCCCGAAGATGATCGACGGCACCGCCGCAAGGTTGTTGATCGAGACCTCGATCATGTCGGTCCACCAGTTTCGCGGCGCATATTCCTCGAGGTACAGCGCCGACAGCACGCCGACCGGGAAGCTGAGGACGAGCGTGACGAACATCGTCAGCATCGATCCCTTGAACGCGCCCCAGATGCCGACCGAGACCGGGTCGGACGAGTCGGCGGCGCTGAGGAAGTTGGTGTTGAAGTACGTCCGCGTCGCGTCGTCGGTCTCGAGCCGGGCATAAGCTTCCTTGAACGGCCCGATGTCGGCCGATGGCGACTTGCCCTTGGCGACGAGGTCGAGATTGCCGGCTGCCGGAACCCATAGGGTCACCGTCTTGCCGATGAGCGACGGGTCGGCAGTGACCGCCTCGCGCAGCGCGGTCCAGCCAGTGTCGGAGACGAATTCGGCACCCTTGTCGCCGAAGCGGGTGACGGCGGCGGCGGTGACGACCCCGGCGAAGTCGGCAGCCGACAGCGCGGCTTCCTTGTCCGGACCGGCGAGTTGCGCCTGCGTCAAGTTGAGCTTTGCCGCGGTGATTGGGATGGCCAGCTTGATCTCGGTGCGGAAGAAGCCGGGAATGCCGTTGATCGCCATGTTGACGAGCAGGAAGGCGAGGAACAGCACCGACGCGGCGACCGCGACGAAGCCGAGCGCGCGGAAGCGGGTCTCGGCGGCGTAGCGCCCGCGGATGCGCCGCTTCATCGCCGGGTTCGACCAATCGGTCGGGGCCTTGGCGGCGAGGCCGCGCGGCACCGTTGCCATCGGAGAGGCTATCGACGCCATATTATTCGTACGCCTCCCGGTACTTCTTCACCACGCGGAGCGCGACGATGTTGAGGATCAGCGTCACGACGAACAGCACCAGCCCGAGCGCGAACGCCGAGAGCGTTTTCGACGAGTCGAACTCCTGGTCGCCGGTCAGCAGCGTGACGATCTGCGTCGTCACCGTCGTCACGCTCGCAAAAGGATTCGCGGTCATGTTCGCCGCGAGGCCCGCCGCCATGACGACGATCATCGTCTCGCCGATCGCGCGGCTAACCGCGAGGAGAACGCCGCCGACGATGCCGGGGAGCGCCGCGGGAACCAAAACGCGCTTGATCGTCTCGGACGAGGTCGCTCCCATCGCGAGGCTGCCGTCGCGCATCGCCTGCGGGACCGCCGCCATCGAATCGTCGGCCATCGACGACACGAACGGAATGATCATCACGCCCATGACCAGCCCCGCCGCGAGCGCGCTTTCCGAGCTCGCCCCCGGAATGCCGACAGCGAAGGCGAAATCGCGGAGTGCCGGGGCGACGGTCAGTGCGGCGAAGAAGCCGTAGACGACGGTCGGGACACCGGCGAGAATTTCGAGGACCGGCTTGAGGATGCTGCGCAGCTTGGGCGGCGCGTACTGCGTCAGCCAGATCGCCGACATCAGCCCGAGCGGGATCGCGACCGCCATGGCGATGATCGCGCCGATGAAGATCGTTCCCCAGAACAAAGGCACCGCGCCGAATGCCCCCGAGCTTCCCGCCTGGTCTGCACGGATCGCGGTCTGCGGCGACCATTGCATGCCGAAGAGGAATTCGAACGGCGAGACCATGTTGAAGAAGCGCAGCGATTCGAAGAGCAACGAGAAGACGATCCCGAAGGTCGTCAGCACCGCGATCAACGACGCGATGATCAGGATGCCCATGACAATCCGCTCGACACGGTTGCGCGCGCGGAATTGCGGGGCGAGGCGCGTGTACGCCCATGCCGCACCGCCGACCGCAAGCAGGACCGACGCGACCAGCGCCTCGGTCTGGAGGCGCGACTGATTTTCTTGATACGCCGGGACCGCCTGCTTGCTCGCCGGATTGAAAGCATCGGCGAGCTCGCCTGAAGCAAGGCCTTTGACCTCGCCGATGATCGCATCCTTGTCGATCTGCGACTTCGGCTGGTCGGCGGCGGGAAGCGACGCGATGATCGTTGCATCGAGCAATTTCGGCTGGATGAAGCTCCATGCTGTGAGCAGGAGCAGAGCCGGGATCACCGCCGACAGCGCGACGAACCACCCATGATAAACCGGGCGCGAGTGCGGCCGGTCGCCCGCGCTGCGGGTTGCCAGCTCGCCGGTGTCGAACACATTTGCTCGCGCGCGAGCAAAGAAGAACGCGACCACGCCGAGTGCGATGACGAGCAGTGCGATCATCGACAACGACATTGCGTCCAACCCCTCCCTAACTCAGAAAAGACGCGGCGGCGGGCCCCCTGCCCGCCACCGCGTCACACGTTACTTGACGGTCGAGGCGTCGATGACGGTCAGGTTGGCAGCGGCTGCGGCCGACTTGGCGCGGATCGCGTCGGGGGCCGGGATCAGGCCGATGCGCGACAGGTAGCCGCCCTTGCCCCACGTGCTCTCCTTCGAGAACTCGGCGAGGAATTCCTTCATGCCGGGGACGGCGCGGACGTGCTGGTTCTTGATGTACATGTAAAGCGGGCGCGAACCGGCGTACTTGAAGGTCGAGATCGTCTCGAAGGTCGGCGCGACGCCGTTGACCGTGAACGACTTGAGGCGGTCACCATTCTCCTCGACGTAGCTGAAGCCGAAGATGCCGATCGTGTTCGGGTTGGCTTCGAGCTTCTGGACGATGAGGTTGGGATTGTCGCCGGTCTCGACGTACGGACCGTCTTCACGGACCTTGGTGCAGATCAGCTTGAACTTGTCGCCGTCGGTCTTTTCCATCGCGGCGGTCGACGCGTTCGACTTGCAGCCGGCGGTCATGATGAGCTCGCCGAGCGCGTCACGCGTCCCGGAGATCGACGACGGGCCGTAGACGAGCATGGCGACGTTCGGCAGCTTGGCGTTGACGTCGTGCCACGTCTTGGCGGTGTTCGGCTTGCCGAACGGGGTCGCAGCGATCGCCTTGTAAATGTCGGTCGTGGTCAGCGGGAAATCCTGCGACTTCTTCGAGGTGCCGAAGGCGATGCCGTCGAGACCGACCTGGATTTCAGTGATCGCGGTGACGCCGTTCGCGGCGCAGCCCTTGAGCTCGCTCGCCTTGACGCGGCGCGATGCGTTCTCGATGTCGGGGAACTGCGCGCCGACGCCGGCGCAGAACAGCTTCATGCCCGCGCCGGTGCCGGTGCCTTCGATGACCGGGGGCTGGAACTTGGGGTTGGTCCGGACGAACTGCTCGGCCACCGCTTTGGCGAACGGATAAACCGTCGTCGATCCGACCATGCGGATCTGGGTGCGCGCGTCAGCACCAGCGGTCAGGGCGAGAGCGGCGACGCCGGCACCCAGCATGATTTTCATCGACAAGACGAGTCTCCTATTGGCCGGGCGTGCGCCCGCAGCGCATGTCACGATCCGGCCCCTGCGACCGATCGTCCTGCCCCCACCCGCAGCGTCTAACCACCGACCATGTGGCTTCTGTGACGGCCTGGTTACACTTTGGTGACGCCGACCTTGGTTACAGTGAGCTCGGTCGAGGCGAGCGGCAGGGTGAACGACACCTCGCTGCCCTCGCCGGGACGGCTGACGATTTCGAAACCGCCGCGGTGGCGTTCGATGATGTGCTTGACGATCGCAAGGCCCAGCCCGGTTCCCCCCATCGACCGCGAGCGGCTGGTGTCGATCCGATAAAACCGCTCGGTCAGCCGCGGCAAATGCTCAGGCGCGATGCCCTCGCCGCGGTCGCCGACCGTGACGCGGACCATCGCCTCGCGCCCGCCGCCAGCATCGACGCGTTGGGCGTCGACGGTGATCGCCGTGCCGGTCCGCCCGTATTTGAGCGCGTTCGACACGAGGTTGTGGAGCACCTGCAGCACCTGATCGCGGTCGGCGATGACGGCGGGCAGGCCATCGGCGACGTGGATCGCCAGCCGCCGCTGGTCGGCCTCGAGCCGCATCGCCAGCGTTCGCCCGACATCGGCGATCAGCGGCGCGACATCGAGCGCGGTCTGCGGCCGGAGATGCTTGTCGAGTTCGATCCGGCTGAGCGACAGCAGGTCGTCAATCAGCCGCGACATCCGTGCCGCCTCGCGCCCCATGATGTCGAGGAAACGCCGCCGCGCAGGCTCGTCCTCCGCCGCCGGTCCCTGGAGCGTCTCGATGAAGCCGAGCAAGGTCGTGACCGGCGTCCGCAGTTCGTGGCTGGCGTTGGCGATAAAATCGACCCGCATCCGCTCGGTCAGCCGCGCCTGGGTGATGTCGACGAAGGTCAGGAACAGCCGCACGCCGGGACCATCGACCCCCGCTTGCGCGACGCGGACGCGAAAGGCGCCGTTATTATTGCCGAGCCCGGTGACCTCGCGCTCGATCGGCGCGGCGGCCGAGGGGGCGGCGCGGACCGCATCGAGCACGGCGGGGTGGCGAAGGACGAGGCGGAGATCATCGGCGACGATCCGCTCGCCGAACAGGCCGCGCGCGGCGGCGTTCGCCGAAATCACCCGCAGGTCGCCGCCGACGAGCAACGCCGGATCGCCGATCGCATCGACCCCGACGAGCGCACGCGTGGCGGCGTCGGAGCGGTCGGCGGAATTTGATGGAATGGGTCGGCTCACATTTTTCTCGAATGATGTGAAATCCGCGTAGGCGAGAAATGTGACAGTTGCGATGAAGCCAAGGCCAATGGCATCGACCGGGTAATCGAAAATCGCTGCTATGACCGCGAGAAAGAGTAAGACGATGCTAATAAGCATCGTGCGAAACCGTACCCTTTAACCGCATGAGCGTCGGAATTAGCGCGTCGAAATGGTCGATGACCGCGTCGCCGCCGAGTTGTGCGGGCGGTTTGTCGGCAAAACCGAAGCCGGCGACGATCACCGGCACTTTGGCCGCGCGCGCCGCGGCGACGTCGACCGCGGTATCGCCGACGTAGATCGTGCTCGCCGCGGTCCCGCCTGCCGCCGCTATCGTCGCGAGCAGGTGCGCCGGGTCGGGCTTGCGAACGGCGAGCGAATCGCCCCCGAGGTTGGCGGCGAAGCGCCCGTTCCAGCCAAGTGCGGCGATCAACGCCCGGCTCAGCGCGACGGGCTTGTTGGTGCAGATCGCAAGGGTGGTGCCCGCCGCCGCCAGCGCGTCGAGCGCCGCCTCCGCTCCGGGGTACGGTTGCGAACTATCGGCAACATGCGCGCGGTAATAATCGAGAAAGGCCGGCAGCGCGCGGGCGATAACATCTTCACCGCCGCCCCCCGACAGCGCCAGCCCGCGTTCGATCAGCACGCGCGCACCGTGTCCGACGAGATGCCGCACCGTCACCGGATCGACCGCGGGGCGGCCGACGGCATCGAGCGCGACATTCAATGCAGCGGTGAGATCGGGCGAGGAATCGACGAGCGTCCCGTCGAGATCGAAGACGACTGTTTCGGGAAGCGATCGGGCCATGCCCGGCTGTCATTCGGCCCGCTGGAAAAGGCAAGACCGATGTGGCACTCGCGTGAAATGTCCACCCGCCCAATCGCCGCAATTATCCTCGCCGCCGGTCAGGGGACACGGATGAAGTCCGATCTCCACAAGGTGCTTCATCCGCTCGCCGGACGCCCGATGCTGCTCCACCTCCTCGCGGCGGTCGAGGCCCTCGGCGCGGCGCGTAAGGTCGTCGTCGTCGGCGCGCGGCGCGAGCAGGTCGAGGCGGCGGTCGCGGGGAGCGGCGTCGCGGTCGCGGTTCAGGCCGAGCAGCGCGGCACCGCCGACGCCGTCCGTGCGGCGCACGACGCGCTCGGCGATTTCGAAGGCGACGTGCTGATCCTGTACGGCGACGTTCCCCTCGTCGAAACCGCGACGATGGCGGCGATGCTCGACGCGCTGACCCCCGACGTCGCCGCGGTCGTGCTCGGCTTTCGTCCGGCCGATCCCGGTGCCTATGGCCGGATCGTCGCGACCGCCGGGATCATCGACAAGATGGTCGAGTATAAAGACGCGAGCGACGCCGAGCGCGCAATCGACCTGTGCAATTCGGGACTCATGGCGGCGCGTTCGGCCGACCTGTGGCCGCTCCTCGCCCGCGTCGGCAACGCCAATGCGGCGGGCGAGTATTATTTGCCCGACATCGTCGGCCTCGCCGATCGCCCCAGCCGGATTATCGAGACCGCCGCCGACGAGGTCGCCGGGGTCAATTCGCGCGGCGAACTCGCGGGTGTCGAGGCGGCGTGGCAGGCGAAGCGTCGCGTTGCAATGATGGCCGCAGGCGTCACGCTCATCGCCCCCGACACCGTCTGGTTCGCCCACGACACGACGATCGACCGCGACGTGACGATCGAGCCGAACGTCTTTTTCGGCACCGGCGTAACGATCGCGTCGGGCGCAACGATCCGCGGCTTCAGCCACATCGAGGGAGCGGCGATCGGCCGGAATGCCGAGGTCGGTCCGTTCGCGCGGCTGCGCCCCGGGGCCCAACTTGGTGCAAAGTCGAAGGTCGGCAACTTCGTCGAGGTCAAGAAGGCGAAGCTCGCCGAAGGGGCCAAGGTCAACCACCTCAGCTATATCGGCGACGCTGACATCGGCGCAGGCGCAAACATCGGCGCGGGAACGATCACCTGCAATTACGACGGCTTCTTCAAGTATCGCACGAGCGTTGGGGCAGGCGCGTTCATTGGCTCGAATAGCGCGCTCGTCGCCCCGGTGACGATCGGTGCCGGCGCGATCGTCGCTGCAGGCAGCACGATCACCGCCGACGTCCCCGCCGACGCCCTCGCGCTGGTCCGCCCACTGCAGGTCGCGAAAGCGGGCTGGGCGGCGCGATTCCGCGGGGCGATGACGGCGCGGAAAGCTGGCAAGTGATATCGCGGTGTGATATCATCGTCGGATGAGGACATTGGTCGATATCCCCGACGACGACATCGCGTGGCTCGACCGCACCGCAATCGCGGACGGCAAGTCGCGTGCGGCGCTTGTGCGCGAAGCGGTGGCGACGCTCCGGGCCAACGCGGCGAAAAGCGGTCTCGATGCCGCCTTCGGCCTCTGGTCGAACCGCGAGGAATCCGAGGACTCGGTGGTATGGCAACGTCGTATCCGCGCCGAATGGACCCGGCCATGGGATAAGGACTATGACGAGGTACGAGCCGAATACCCCGACTTGTTTACCGAGACGGAAGACCGTGAACGCCTCAGCTACAAGTGACGGCGTCGTTCGACACGAACATTCTCATCGACCTCCTCGCCGGCGACAGGCGCGCCCGGGCGGAGCTCCAATCGGTAGAGCGGCCCTGGGTTAGCCGCATCTCGTGGATCGAGGTGATGTCGAAGGTCCGGCCTGAGGAAGATCGCGTTATGGCGGCCTTCTTTGCTGACTTCGGCATCGACGAGGTCGACGAGCCGATCGCCCGGCGCGCCGCCCTGTTACGGCTGGAGCGGTCGAGCCTCAAGTTGCCCGACGCGATCATTCTCGCCTCGGCCCAGATTCATCACCGCGTCCTCGTCACGCGAAACACCAAGGATTTTCCGGCGAACATGCCGGGCATTCGCGTCCCCTATGCGGTTTGAGCGTGCTGCGGCCAGCTTCGGCGCAATACCTCTGTCCTACACCCCCGCCGAGCGCGTATCGTTTCGCCGATGATGATGTTGCGCCCTCCCTACTGTTCGCCGGTCGAGGCCATTCTCACCAACCGGGTGAGCGTTCGAAGCCGGCGTGGCGTCAACTTCGTCAACTTCCGATTTTCTGTAACCAACGGCGTGGTTCATCGTGGGTAGCGCGGCGATGCCGTATCGACCCGCTCGGACCGGCGGAGACAGTTAGACCATGTGCGGCATCATCGGCATTCTCGGACGGAGCGACGTCAGCGATCGGCTGATCGACGGGCTGCGGCGGCTTGAATATCGCGGCTATGATTCGGCCGGCGTGTGCACGCTTCACGACGGGGCGCTCGATCGGCGGCGCGCTCCCGGCAAGCTCGACAATCTCGTCCGCGTCCTTGGTAACGACCCCCTGCCCGGCAAGCTCGGCATCGCGCACACGCGCTGGGCGACGCACGGCGGGCCGACGGTCGACAACGCCCACCCGCACGCGACTGCGGAGGTCGCAGTCGTCCACAACGGCATCATCGAGAACTTCCGCCCGCTCCGCGCCGAACTGATCGCAGCCGGGCGCAAGCTCGAGTCCGAGACCGATACCGAGGTCGTCGCGCACCTCATCTCAATCGAGGTCGAGAACGGCGTCGCGCCGCAACTCGCCGTCGCGCGCGTTCTCAAGCGCCTCCACGGCGCGTTCGCCTTCGCGATCATCTTCCGCAGCGACCCCGACCTGATGATCGGCGCACGGCGCGGGTCGCCGCTGGTGCTCGGCTACGGCAACGGCGAGATGTTCCTTGGCTCCGACGAGATCGGCCTTGCGCCGCTGACCAACCGCATCGCCTATCTCGACGAGGGAGACTGGTGCGTGATCCATCGCGACCGGGTCCAGGTGTTCGACGCCAACGATCGCCCGGTCCAGCGCCCGGTCATCACCTCGACCGCGAGCGGGGCGATGACCGGCAAGGGCAACCACCGGCATTATATGGAGAAGGAGATCTACGAGCAGCCGACCGTCCTCGCGCAGACCCTCGGCCATTACCTGCGTCCGCTCGAGGCGACGGTCGAACTTCCTGCGCTGCCATTCGACCTGTCGACGGTCGGGCGAATCACGATCGTCGCGTGCGGCACGTCGTACCTTGCCGGACTCGTCGCCAAATACTGGATCGAGGCGCTGGCCCGCGTGCCCGTCGAACTCGATTTCGCCAGCGAGTACCGCTACCGCGACCCGGTTCTCGAAGCCGACGGGCTGGCGCTGTTCGTGTCGCAGTCGGGCGAGACCGCCGACACGCTCGCGGCGCTGCGCTTCGCCAAGAACGGCGGCCTGCCGACGCTGGCGATCGTCAACGTCCCGACGTCGTCGATGGCGCGCGATGCCGACGGCGTCCTGCCGACCTATGCCGGACCCGAAATCGGCGTCGCCTCGACCAAGGCGTTCACCTGCCAGCTCGGCGTCCTCGCCGCCTTCGCGATCGGCCTCGGCAAGGCGAAGGGGCGCGTCGCGCCGGGCGAGGAAGCGCGGCTGGTCCAGTTGCTGACCGAGGCCCCTGCCGCGATCAACGCCGCGCTGGCGCAGGAAGCGAGCATTGCCGAGTTGAGCCTCAAGCTGTCGAAGGCGCAGGACATCTTGTACATGGGGCGCGGGCAGGATTACCCGCTCGCGCTCGAAGGCGCACTAAAGCTCAAGGAAATCAGCTACATCCACGCCGAAGGCTATGCGGCGGGCGAACTCAAGCACGGGCCGATCGCGCTGATCGACGAGAAGGTACCGGTGATCGTCCTCGCCCCGTCGGGGGCGCGATTTGAAAAGACCGTGTCGAACATGCAGGAAGTCATCGCCCGCGGCGGCTGCGCGGTACTGATTTCCGACGCCGCCGGGATTGCCGAGCAAAGCGCGGGAACGTGGGCGACGATCGCGATGCCGGCGGTCGATCCGTTCATCGCGCCGTTGGTCTATGTCGTCCCGATCCAATTGCTCGCGTATCACGTCGCGTTGGCGAAGGGGACCGACGTCGACCAGCCGCGCAACCTCGCGAAGTCGGTGACGGTCGAGTAGTTAGCGTCGCGCCCCCGCGGGCAACGCGTCGACCTGCGCCTTCATCCGCAGCAGCGCGTCGGAGATGAGCTTGTCGGGGGCCTTCGTCCGCTGGTCGGCCTTGGTGTAATATTCGAGCGCGGCGGCAGGGCGGTCGGGTTCGAGCGCCTCCTGGCAGACGCCGAGATTGTACAGCAGGGCGAAGTTCGTCAGCGTCGCCGGGGTCGCGATCGTCTCGAAGATGCCGCACGCGCGGTCGAGCCGCTTGGCCCGGGCGAACTGCGCGGCGCTGCGGAACTGCGCCTGATCGACCTTGTCGAGGTCGGGGGCATAGTCCTTGAAGACCACCCTGATCGTCTTCATCGTCGGAGTCAGGTGCTGGCGGACCGCGATCGCCGCGTCGCTCCGCAGCTTGATGAGGAGTTGCTCGGGGGTCGTGATGATGACCTCCCCGGCGTGCTTGATCTCAGTCATCTTGGCGATGACCTTGTCGAAACCCGCCAACACCGGGGTCTCGGCGCACGTCGAGAAACCGGCCTGGACCGTTACCGTCTCGGTATAGAAAACCTTGGCATTCGCAACGACATAGACTGCTGGGGTGACGATGTAGCTGCCGGCGTATTTGGTGCACGGCACCTGCTTCGTCTCGCTCTTCGAGCAGTGGAGAATGCCCGATTCGGTGCAGTGCGACTGGTCCTGGGTATAGTCGGTCTTGTCGATCACCGCCTTGCCGACGCTACCGTAGAGCACCGCCGCGACCCCCGCCGCCTGCCCCGCCTTGACCGCCGCCGCGGGGGTATCGACCTTCGCCGCGTCGTCGAGATTGCGGATCGTGTAGAAGGCGCGGCCGTCGACTTCGGCGGCCTGCAATTCACCGCGGACGGCGGCGGTGAACTCCTTGCCGTCGGCCCCGGTGAACGGCGCGATGGCGAGCGGGCCGAGCGCGGCGACCCCCGGGAAACGCGGCTCGATCCGGGCCTGATATTCGATCGGCACATCGGCCGCCGCGAGCGACGGGACCATGACGAACACAGCAAGCAACACTAGACGCCAACGCATCGACCGACCCCGTTTCAGTTGCTGCGAATGATGACGACCGACGTCGCGTCGCCGCGTTTGACGAGCAGCTTCAACCGCCCGTCGGTCTTCCAGCTTACCGCGAGCTGGGTGTCGGGCGACTGCGTCAGGTCGGGCGCGGCGGTGTCGATCCGTGTGATCAGGTCGCCCGCGAACAATTTGCCCGACACCACCGCGTTGCGCTCGATCGACCCGACGAGGATCGCCTTGGTCGCGAGGTCGTAGCTGACGGTGATGCCGAGGTCATTGATCCGAACCGCGGCGAAGCCGGCGGGCGACTTGGCGTTGGCGGAAGCCAAGGGCGGGACGCCGTTGGCACCGGTCATCGGGCCGAGCGACGCGAGCACGGTCGGCGCGGCGGCGGCGCGAGGCGCGACGACTGGCGGAGCACTGACGGGAACGACGACCGGCTGACTGGCCGCGACGACCGGCGCGCTGGGGGGAGGAGATACCGCGGCGACCGCAGCGGGGGCAGCATGGCTGGCCGTCACGACGACCGGGGCACTCGGGCCGCTGACAACAACCGCCGGAGGGCTGGCGGCGACCACAGCGGCGCTCGGCGGCGGAACGGTGACCGGGACCGGCCTTGGCGCCGGGGTCGCCGCAACGATTACAGCGGCAGTCGGCGGGGGAGCGGTGGCAGCGAACATTGGCACGCTGAGCGGCGCGGTTGTCGTTACCGAGCCCGTGGTCCCGAGCGACGTGCTTCGCGCCGCGATCGCATCCCCGCCGACCGCTCCGCCCGCTGCAAGCGTCGAGGCATAAGCGGCGGCGAGGCTGGCGGCGTTGTTCGCGGCGAGCATCGCGGCCTTGGCGGCGGCGACATTCGCGGCATTATTCGCGGCAACGGTGGCGGCCTTCGCGGCAGCGACAGCGGCAGCGAGGTTCTCCGCTGCGGCGGCCGCGGTGTGCGTCAGGTCGGCAACGCGGGTCTGCGCGAGCGCGACGTAGCGCCCGCTGGCGTAGGTCGCAAGATACGCATCGCACGGCCCGCGGCTCTGCGAGGTTTTGCACAAGGTCCAGCTTTCCGCCTCGATGTCGATCGTCGGCGGCGGCGGCGCTACTGCGACCGCGACTGGCGGGATGAAGTAGAACTCCTGGCTCGACAGCGAGCCATAAGTGAGCGGCTCCTGCGAGCCGCCGGTCTGGGTGAGCACATCGTCGCGAACCTGGCGGAGGAGCAGGCTGATCTCGCGCCCGGGCTCGACGATGCGCCGTGCCAGCGCCGCGGCGAACGGGCTGTTGACCCGCCCGTCCGACGCGAGGGTGCCGGCCTTGGCGCTATAGATGACGAGGCTGTTCTTGCTCGGCTCGACCGCGGTCATGCCTTTGCTGACCGCTCCTGCCTGCGCCATCGTCTTCTTGAGCTTGTCGAAGAACGGGTTGTCGCGGCAGGCGTCGAGGATGACGATCCGCAGCCGCTTGGCGTTCTCGGTGACCGACAGCATCCGGTCGAGCTTGACCGCCTCGATATCGACGTCGCGGTCGTGGGCGAAGACGACGTCGACGGGCACGATGTAGTTGACGTGGTCGACCTCGACGCCGTGGCCCGCGTAATAGACGAGTGCGACGTCGGCGTGGTCGGCCTCGTTGCCGAAGTCCTGCAACGCCTTGTTCATCGCGACGAGGCCGAGATCCTCGAGCACCGTGACCTTGTCGAACCCGGCCTTTTTAAGCGCTGCCGCAACCAGCCCTGCGTCGGCAGCTGGGTTCGTCAGCTTGCCGAAGGCATTATAGTGACTGTTGGCGATGATCAGCGCGACGCGTGTTTCCGCCGACGCCGCGATGGGGAACAGCAGCATCGCGGCGAGTGCCGCGAGCAGGTGCAGTCCCAGTCTATGCATGCGGCGACGGTACGGTCATTGGGATCCCGGCGGTGACGGCAAATCAGGGACACGCAAAATTACCGGACACGAACCGCGCGTATAGCATCAGCCCCACCAATTTGGCAGGGTTTATTGATCTTTCGATAGTGGTCAGCGCGACGGTGGCAGCGTGCCTTTCATGCCGGTCCACAGCGCGGCGTTGAAAGCGGCGGTGTCGAGCTTGTCTTCGCCCGAAAAGTCCTGTCCGGCCATCGCCTTCGCCCAATAGTCCGCGCTGCGTTCGGGGGCGAGGCTTGCCGGTCGCGCCGCCGCGACGCGCGTCGCCGGCTTTGGCAGGGCAGTCGCATCGAGCGTCGCCGGCCAGCGCGCGGTATAAGTCCACGGCGACGTCAGCGCCGGATCGAACGCATCGGCCATCGGCAGCGCGAGACTGTCGTTCAACCCAAGCGCGGGCAGGTCGAGCAGCCGTTCGATCGTCTTGAGCAGATTGACCGTCGTGTAGCGCGTCGACACCACCGCGCCGCGCCGGATGCCGGGGCCGATCAGCAGCGCCAACGACCGGTGCGCGTCGACATGGTCGGCTCCGTTCTGCGCGTCGTCCTCGACAATGACGATCAGCGTGTCCTTCGCCGCCGGTGAGGCCGCGACCGCCGCGACGACCCGCCCGATTGCATAGTCGTTGTCGGCGATCTGGCGGTCGGGCGTGTTGACCCCGTCGATCGCCTCGGCAAAGTCGCCGAAATGGTCGTGCGCGAGACGCAGCAGCGTCAGCCGCGGGGTCTGCCCGGCGGCGACGCGCGGCAGCCAATCGCGCTTCCATTCGTCGACCAGCCAATAATCGGGGAAGCCTTGGTCAAAGCTGCGGAAATACGGGTCGGTGACCGGCGCGAGCCGCGCATCCGCTGCCCACATCACCTGCAGCTTCTTTGCCGCCGGATCGCGTTCGCGCGGGATGCGGTTCGCCCCTGCCTTCTCGTCGTAGCGCGACAGGTCGCCGTAAAAGCCGTAATTACGAACGCTCAGCCCCTTCTTCAGCGCTGCCGCCCACAGGGTCCCCGCTCCGGCTTCGCCGTCGGGCGCGTCGGCGGCAGACAGGTCGGCGGTTCCCGCGAGCAGATCGGGGTCGGCAGGAACATCGGGATTGGCCGCGTGGCGCGCTTCGGTCGGCAGAGCGACATTGACGAAGCGGTTGGTCCCCTCGGACTCGTATGCCAGCCCCTTGCCCGCATAGCCGACGGGCGTGACGCGTTCGAGCATGTCGAGCGACCGCGCCTGGCTCGACCAGCTCCACCCCGTTCCCGACACCTCCCCCGAATCGAAGAAGCGGTCGAAGGTAACGAACTGGCGCGCGAGGCCGTGGTGGTTCGGTGTGATCGCCTGCGGGAACAGCGCAAGCTTCGCATCGCCGTCGCCCGGGCGGAGGTCGCCGAGCACTTGGTCGTAGGTCCGGTTCTCCTTGACGATGTAGATGATGTTACGGATTTTCCCGCGCATCGCTGCCATCACCGCCTCGGCGCGCGCGGCCTTGGCGGGGGTCGGCGCAGAAAGGTTGGCGGTGACGCGCGCGGTTAGCCGGGCTAGCTCGGGCTTCGCGGGTGGCGGGAGCGTCAGCAGCGACCCGGTCTGGAGCTGGAGGACATACTGGCCCGACGCGCGGCACGTCGCCTCGCCTGCCGGGGTCGTCGCGAAGCTCGCGCGGCACGCCCCTGGGTTCGGCCCCGGCAGCCCCTTGAAGTTCGCCACCGCCAGCCGCCCGCCCGCGACTGCGACCGCATCGGGATACCAGCCGGTCGGGACCATTCCGGCGAACGCTGCCGGAGTGCCCGATGGCTTTGCGAGCAGGGTCTTGAGATCGATCGCCGCGACCGCGTTGAAGCCGCCGAGCGTCACCCACAGCCGCCCGTCGCCGCCGAGCGCGAGCGCGTTGGGGTTGAGTCCCTTCGGCCGGGTCGCAGCGTGAGGCAACCCCGACAACGGATATTCGGCGACCGACCGGCCGGCGGCGGCGAGCGCGATCAGTGTGTCGGCATTGTCGCCGGTCGCGAGGACCCGGCCATCGACAAGCGCGAGGAGCGCGGTCGGCTCGGCGATCGTTTTCGCGCGCGCAACGACGGCGAGCCGGTCGCCATCGACCGATATGCTCACGAGTTCACGGTCACGCGGCGACGACACCACCGCGCGGTTCGACCCTGCCATCACGACGCGGAACGGATAGGTGCCGCCGGGAACGCCGCGCTGGGCCGGGTCGATCTTGCCGGGGCGGAGATCGATCTCGGCGATCACCTTGCGCCTTGTCGCGTCGACGAGGCTGAGCGAGTCGTTGAAGAAATTGGTCACCAGCAGCCGGTCGGCGGTCGCCCAGACAACCCCGGCGGCGGCGGGCTTGACCCGCAGCCCCAGTCCTTCGGCGTGACCGAGCGCAATCGGCGCACCGTCGGGAGCGAGCGCCTTGCCGTCCCACGCGAAGGTCACGACCGCGTCGGCGACGCCCAGCGTCGCGGCGATACGCTTGCCGTCGGGCGACCACGCCAGCCCGGCGAAGGTCGCAGGCAGCGGGGCTTCGGCAATCTTCTGGGCGCCCTTGGGGCCGGGGCGAAAGATCATCAGCCGCTCTGTCGAATGAGCCTTGTCGGGCGTGCCGTCGGGCAGCGCCATCCCGTTGAACCCCGACGTCAGCAACGCGACGAGCGATCCGTCGGGTGATGCCGCCAACGCCGCCGGGTTGGTAATCGCGACCGACCCCGGCTTCCCGTCGAGCGTCCCAAGCGTCGTCAGCACCGCGCCCTTTGCAGCGAGCGGAGTGATCGCGAAGCCGCTCGGCGTCGGCGACGCATCGTCATCGGCATCGCGGGCGGCACCGGGCGCGGCGGCGGCCGCGGCAATCAACAACACCGCAATCGATCCAGCCGCCCGCATGCTCATCCCCTACGATTATCGTCGCAGTCATAATCGACCGTCGCCAAACGCGAAATGCCGGCCGCGCGAGCGACCGGCATTACTGCGCGTCTGTGACGGTTTGGCTCAGCCGACGGTGAGGCGATCCGAAGCGGCTGCGACGACCTTGGGCTTGGCCGAGTCGAGCGCAACGCGGACACAGCGGTTCTCTTCCTTCATCGACTGAAGGTCAAACCGGCCGGTGACGCAAACCGCATGCGCGGCGGTTTTGATCCGGCGCTCGAGGATTTTGCGACCCTCGGTGCTCCCGAGATTGAGGTCGGCGTAGCTGACGTTCTGGCTGCGCGCGGTATCGTAGATGCTGCCGGCATGGGCCGGGGCGGTCGCTCCGACGAGGCAGAGCCCGGCGCAAAGAGCGGTGCCGACGGTGCCGAGGACGGTGCGAGCGATGATCGAGTTGGAGGCGGTGAACATCTTCTTTCTCCCTTTTGCCGGGGCGACCGATGATCCGGCGTCCCATGCCAAGGGCTTTGCACAGGCCGTGCCAAGTGACTTGTGACTCAACTTCTCAATGACTTAGACAGGCTCACCGCTGCGCTTTGCAAAACGCACGATGAATGAAGACCAGTATTCGGTAAGTTCCACCAGAATTTGGCACATCCTATTTATCGCGCCGCCGACCCGATCGGCTCAGCCGCGAAAACGCCGGATCAGCGAACTCGTATCCTGCCGCCGCCCGCCCATCGCCTGGATGTCGCCGTAGAATTGATCGACCAGCGCGGTCGTCGGGAGCGAGATGCCGAGCCGCTTCGCCTCGTCGAGCACCAGCCCGAGGTCCTTGCGCATCCAGTCGACCGCGAAGCCGAAATCGAACTCGCCTTTGGCCATCGTGCCGGCGCGATTGTCCATCTGCCAGCTTTGTGCCGCGCCCTTGCCGATGACGTCGATAACCGCGGGTGCGTCGAGTCCCGCCGACAGCGCGAAGTGCATCGCCTCGGCGAGCCCCTCAAGGACCCCGGCGATGGCGATCTGGTTGACCATCTTGGTCAGCTGCCCGCTCCCCGCCGGTCCCATCAGCCCGGAGCGCCTGGCGTACGCCGCCATCACCGGCTCCGCGGCCGCGAACGCTTCTGCACTCCCACCGCACATGATCGTCAGCGCGCCGTTGACCGCCCCCGCCTGCCCGCCCGACACCGGCGCATCGAGAACAAGAATATCGCCACGCGCTGCCGCCAGTTCGCGGGCAATCGACGCCGACACGGTGGTATGGTCGACGTAGAGCGCGCCGGGAGTCATTGCCGCGATCGCGCCGTCGGTGCCGAGCGTGACTTCGCGGAGATCGTCGTCGTTGCCAACGCAGGTGAACACGGCATCGGCCCCCGCCGCCGCGAGCTCCGGCGTCGCCGCCGACTTGCCCTTGTACTCGGCGACCCACGCGTCGGCCTTGGCGGCGGTGCGGTTATAGACAGTGACGTCGTGCCCGGCGGCGGCGAGATGCCCCGCCATCGGATAACCCATGACGCCAAGGCCGATGAATGCGATTTTGCTCATGCGACGGCTGTTAACCGAGCGCGCGGCGTCCTGCACCTGCTTTCAGGTCAGTCGGGCTCGATGTCGCGGTTGGCGTTCATCCGGACATAGCCCTTGTCGACGATGCGGAAGGCGGTCTTGGGCACGACGGTGTCGATCGACGTCACGCGCCAGATCGCGCCGCCGCCGGGAGCGATGACCAGCGGCAAGTGGTATTCGGTGCTCCAGCAGACGCGCGTCGTCCGTGGCCCCTCGACGAGGTCGTACCAGCGGCACGCAGCGAACGGCTTCGGCGCGCCCGCCGGGGCCTTGCCGGGGCCGAGCATATACGCGCCCTTGGGATGCCGCAGGCCGTGCCCGAGGTCGAACCAGTCGGTGAAATTGCCGAGGCGATAGAGGTTGGCGCGGTCGATCGTCGTCACGATCCGCTTGCGGTTGTCGACGATGATCATGCGGAAATCGATGCCGTCGGCGGCGTGCGCGACATAAGTTTCGACCAGGCCGTCGGTGACGCGCTTGAGCTGCTTGTCGCGGTCGCGCCAGACTTCGAGGTGATGGACCGCGAGGCCGGTGCCATAGTCGGTGTGGAAGTGGAGCATCGCGGGCTCCCCGCCAGTGGCGAAGACCGTCTCGAACTTCTGGCTCGGCGCGGGGTGCGGTGCCGCCGCCGCCGTCAGGGCGACGGCGGCGAGCAATAGGTACAAACGCATACTCTTTACTGACCTGTTTTACTTGCGAACCGCCGCCGCCGAGTCGAAGTAGCGGTAGGTCTTGCCGTCGACCGCGAGGTCCTTGACCGCGAGGTTGATCGAGTACGTCCCGGCAGTCCGTGTCGTGTCGCGCGTTGCGCCGGTCGGATCGGTTGGCAGCTCGAACGCCAGCCCCGTCGCGGTCGACGCGGCAACCGTCGTCGGCGTCACGGTCGGCTTCGTCCCGCTCAGCGGCGTGACCAGCGCCTCATTAAGGATGCGCCCATCGGCGTTCGGCAGCGAGACGCCGAGCAGGTAGGCGACGGTCGGGGCGACGTCGACGTTACCCGACGGGTTGGTCACCGCCCCGGCCGTGAACGACGGACCGTTGGCGATCAGCGTGTTGTGGACGTCGGTGGTGCCGAAGCTGCCGTGCATGCCGCGCTGGCCGCCGGTGCTCTCGAACTCGATCCCGGGCTTGCCCTGGACGCTGACGGTGTCGTCCCACGCGAAGGAGACGACGACGTCGGGCTGGCCGTTGTTCTGGCGGGTGCCGTTCTCGAGGTTGACCTGCGCCATCGTCAGCGTGCCCGGGATCGCCCCATAGCGGCTGTCGACGAAGATCGCGCCGTATTCCTCACGCTGCTGGAGCGTCTTGACGAGGCGCTGGATGACCGCCGGATCATGGCCGGGGACGTAGAAGTAGTCCGACCCGCCATTTGCCGCGACGACGATGCCGCCGGCCGGCAGGCTACCTGGTGCGGGTACCTTGAAGCTGGCGATCGGCGTCGGCAGCGTCGCGCTGATCGACTGGTACTTGGTGTTCGCCGCGCCACACAGGGCACCGCTCGCGTCGTTCTTGACCGGCACCGTTGCCGCGCCCGTCGCGCTCAGGCCGTACATCGCGCTCGTCACGCAGCCGCTGCCGTCATACGCGGCGAAACCGCGATACGTCAGCAGGTCGGCCGAGCGGACGTCGCCCGAGAAGGAGAAGCCGGTGCTCGACGCCGCACCGAGCGCCGCAGCGCTGGTGCCGCTTGTCGAACCGTTGACTGCCGCGCCGTTCGGCGCGGTCGCCGACGGCGTGATCGCCCGCAGCGGATAGAGCGCCAGCGGACCCGAGACGGTCGAGTGGCCGTGGTCGGAGACGACGATGATGTTGGTCGTCTTGTCGATACCCTGCGCCTTGAGCGCCGCCATCAGTTCGCCGAGGCGCGCATCCTGCGAGCGCAGGCCCGCCTTGACGTTGGCCGTGCCCGGACCATAGCCGTGCTCGACGTTGTCGGGGGTCCGGAACCAGATCAGCGATAGCATCGGCTTCTTGTTCGGCAGGATATAATTGGCGAACACCGACATCATGTACTTGTTCGCCGCGTCCTCGGGGGCGCCCTGTGTCGTGTCGGTTGAATCGCGGGCGGGGACCGTCAGCGCACCGGCGGGGTCGTACGCCGTCGTGTTGAAGGTGATGTAGCCGGCCCGCGCGGTCGGGTTGCCGTTCGTCGCCGACAGCGTGACGAGGTCGGTGCCGGTATAATCCTTGGTGACGTTGAGCGGCAGCGCGATGTTCGCGTTCTGCAGTTCGGTCACGAGGAGACGCGGCTTGACGGTGTTCTCGTCGAGGAAATAGCCGCCCTTACCAAGATCCTGGAGATACGCCGCGCCGCTCTTGCCGATCGTCGCGGTGACCAGACCGGCGCCCTGTGCAGCGGCGAACAGGTTCTTCACCAGCAGCAGCTGGCCGCTGTAATAGGTGTTGAGCGTCGTCAGGACCTGGTAATCTTCGGTGAAGACCGGGTCGACATAGTCCTGCGCGGTGCCACCGGCGGCGAGCCCGACCGGGATCGTGTTGCCGGTCCCCTGCGGCGGCGTCCAGAAGGTGTTGCCGTAGAAGCCCGAGGTCTTCGGGAACGATCCGGTCGCGAACGACGACGAGTTCATCATCGTGAAGGTCGGATACGTCGAGTGGTTGTCGTTGAACGCTGCGCCAGCCGCCTTCAGCGCGGCGAGGTTCGGCGTGTCGGTGGTGTTGACGTCGTCGGGGCGGAGGCCGTCCCAGACCATGATGATCGTCCGCGTCGCAGCGAGCGGCGTCGGGCCGGTCGGTGCCACGGTGGTCGGCGACGAGTTGTCGTTACAACCCGCGACCAGGCTGCCCGCGGCAACCAGAGCAACGATGGCTTGGATCAGTTTCACGGTCTGGAAGCCCCCTAAGCAATGCCTCGGGCGCAAACCCGACGACTCGATCTGGCGGGCTTTAGGGACGGCGTGTGACGGTGTGATGACGCGGAGATTGGTGACGATGACGCGGCACGGCTGGCAAAATCCCGTCTTCCTCGCTAAGCGCGGCGGATGAACGCACTCGCCGAAACCGCCCTCCCCCTGCCGATCGATTATGCCGACGTGCTCGCCGCACGCGTGGCGATCGGCGACGCGGTGATCCGCACGCCGTGTCTGTACAGCCGGACGCTGTCGGAGATGACCGGGGCCGACGTCTGGCTCAAGTTCGAGAATCTCCAGTTCACCGCCGCCTACAAGGAGCGCGGCGCGCTCAACAAATTGCTGTCGCTGACCGAGGACCAGCGTTTGCGCGGCGTCATCGCGGCGTCGGCGGGCAACCACGCGCAGGGGTTGGCCTACCACGCCAAGCGCCTCGGCATCCCGACGACGATCGTCATGCCGCGCCACGCCCCGGCGGTTAAGGTCCGCCAGACCGAGGGGCACGGCGCCACCGTTATCCTCCACGGCGAAAGCTTTGACGACGCCGCCGCGCACGCGCACAAGCTCACCGTCGAGCGCGACCTGACCTATGTCCCGCCGTTCGACGACGCGTTGATCATGGCCGGCCAAGGAACCGTCGCGCTCGAAATGCTCGAGGACGTGCCGCAGCTCGACACGCTGATCGTCCCGATCGGCGGCGGCGGGCTGATCTCCGGCATGGCCACCGTCGCCAAGGCGGTGAAGCCCGAAATGATGGTCGTCGGCGTCGAGGCCGAATTATACCCGTCGATGTACGCCAAACTTCGCGGCCAGACGATGCCGTGCGATGGCGACACGCTCGCCGAGGGCATCGCGGTCAAGGTGCCGGGCGAACTGACCTTCCGCGTCGTGCAGGCGCTGGTCGACGACGTTTTGCTGGTCGGCGAGCGCGACCTCGAACGCGCGGTATCGCTGTTGCTGACGATCGAGAAGACCGTTGTCGAGGGTGCCGGTGCGGCGGGGCTGGCAGCATTGCTCGCGCACGGCCAGGCGTTCCGCGGGCGCAAGGTCGGGCTGGTGCTGTGCGGCGGCAACATCGACACGCGGCTGCTGGCGAACGTCCTCCTCCGCGACCTCGCGCGGTCGGGGCGGTTGGCGCGGCTGCGGATCCGACTCAAGGACCGCCCGGGGCAGTTGTTCGAAGTTGCGCGGGTGTTCGACCGACTCCAGGTCAACATTCTCGAAGTCTATCACCAGCGGGTGTTCACCACCCTCCCCGCCAAGGGCCTGATCACCGAGATCGAATGCGAGACCCGCGACCGCGACCATCTCGACCGGCTGATCGAAGCACTGCGCGCGTCGGGTTATGATGTGCGACAAGTCGAACTGGATTAGCGCTACCGATTTGCCGCTGCGTGCCGCATATTAAGGCGTGACCGACCAGAGCTTCCGCTTTCCGCGCTTCTTCGTGACGGCGCCGTCGCCGTGCCCCTACATCCCGGGGCGCGTCGAGCGGAAGGTATTCACCGAACTCAAGGGCTCCGACGCCGCGGGCATGAACGAGGCATTGAGCCGGATCGGCTTCCGCCGCAGCCAGAACGTCGTCTACCGGCCGAGCTGCGACGGCTGTTCGGCGTGCGTTTCGGTCCGCGTCGTCGCGGGGAAGTTCACCCCGAGCGCATCGCAGAAGCGCCTGCTGAAGCGCCACGCCGACCTTGATGTCAGCGCGTGCGAGCCGTGGAGCACCGAGGAACAGTTCGACCTGCTCCAGCGCTACCTCGGCTCGCGCCACCCCGACGGCGGCATGGCGGCGATGGATGCGTACGACTTCGCCGACATGGTCGAGCAGACCCCGGTCGACACCGTCGTCGTCGAATATCGCGAGCCATCGGTCGACGGACGTCCCGGGCGGCTGGTCGGCGCGTGCCTGACCGACAAGCAGACCGACGGCCTGTCGATGGTCTACAGCTTCTTCGCGACCGAGGATCCGGCACGACAGGGGCTTGGGACGTTCATCATTCTCGATCACATCGTCCGCGCCGGCCGCGCTGGGCTGCCGTACGTTTACCTCGGCTACTGGATCGAAGGGTGCGAGCGAATGGACTACAAGACCCGCTTCGCGCCGGTGGAACGCCTTGGCCCGGGGGGCTGGCGCGGGGTCTAGCCGCGCCGTTTCAACACCAACCGGTCAGGCGTGCGCGACCGCCGAGACCTCGCCTGCCTTCATCTCGATCGCCGCCGGAGCGGGCGCGCGCGGAGCCCGCCCGCTCTGCGCCGGATCGTTGGCACGAATGAAGTCCTCGACGACGGGGGCGATGATCTCGCGCCAGCGGCGGCCGTTGAAGATGCCGTAGTGACCGACCTGCTCGGCCATGTAGTACTTCTTCTTGTCGTCAGGCAGGTTCGTCGCCAGCGTCAGCGCGACCTTGGTCTGGCCGAGCCCCGAGATATCGTCGCGCTCGCCCTCGATCGCCAGCAGCGCCGTCTTGGTGATGTTCGCAGCATCGACGCGGACCCCGCGGTGATCGAACTCGCCCTTGGCGATCGACTGCTTCTGAAAGACGACGTCGATCGTCTGGAGGTAGAATTCTGCGGTCATGTCCGACACCGAGCGGTATTCGTCGTAGAATGCCTTGGTTGCATCGGCCGAGGTGTCGTCGCCGGCAACGAGGTGTTTGAACATTTCCCAGTGCGACTTCATGTGGCTCGCGAGGTTCATCGACAGGAAGCCCGATAGCTGGAGAAACCCGGGATAGACCTTGCGCCCCGATCCGGGATAGCTCGCGGGCACGGTGGCGACGACGTTATTGACGAACCATGCGTACGGCCGCTCGGTCGCGAGGTCGTCGACCGAGGTCGGGGCCTCGCGCGTGTCGATCGGGCCACCCATCATCGTCAGCGTGAGAGGCAGATTGGGATCGTTCTTGACCGACATGATCGACACTGCGGCATAAGCCGGGACGGCGGGCTGGCACACCGCGAGCATGTGCGCGCCCGGGCCGACGACGCCCATGAATTCGATCAGATAGTCGATATAGTCGTTGAAATCGAAAGTGCCGTCGCTCAGCGGGACGTACTTTGCGTCACGCCAGTCGGTGACATAGACGTCGTGCCCCGGCAGCATCCGCTCGACGGTGCCGCGGAGCAGCGTCGCGAAATGCCCCGACATCGGCGCGACGATCAGCAGCTTGGGGTCGTTGCGCCCCGATACCGCGCGGACGAAATGCTTGAGCTGGCCGAACGGCTTGCGCAGGACGATCTCCTCGCTGACCGCGACCGAGACGCCGTCGACGATTGTCGCGGCAAGGCCGAAGTCGGGCTTGCCGCGCGGCGCTGCGGCATGGGCGAAGACTTCGAGCGCCCGCGCGATGACCGGCGAAGTGCCGACGTAAGCGAACGGGTTTGCCGGGCTGAGCAGCCAGTCCGAGGTCAGCTTCGACGCGGCCCCCATGCCAGCGAGCATCGACTTCTGCATCTCATACGCGTCGTAAAGCATCTATCGTCCTCGATCCGCGACCCGGATGGCGCGCATGACTTGTGGCATAACGCATCCGCAGCATAAAGTGTAACAACGGTGCCGCGGGGAGGCGAATGCTCGATTTAGCGACGCGGACGGCAATCGAGACCGCACTCGGCAACCGCCAGATCGGTCTTGCAGTGACGCTCGCCGCCGCCGCGCTCGCCGCCGGGGCGCGCGACCCGATGCTGTTCAATCTCGTCGCATGGCGTGCGGAGGAAGCGGGCGACTTCGCCGCGGCGCACCATGCGCTCGGCGAGGCGATGGCGCTCGCCCCGCACGATGCGACGATCATCACCGCGGCGGGCCGCGCACTTCGCAAGGAAGGCCGGATCGGCGCGGCGCTGGCGATGTTCGACCGCGCGTCGGCGATCGAGCCGGGCTTTGCGGTGCCGTGGCTCGAACGCGGCTATGCGCTCGATGTCGCGAACGACGCGATCGCCGCGCTGTCCAGTTACCAGCGCGCCGCCGCGCTCGATCCGGCATTGGCACCGGCGGGGGCGGGGGCGGCAGCGGCGGCGGCTCGGCTCGGGCAGCCCGTCGCCGAATTGGCCGCGCGCGCGCTCGCAATCGACCCGCACGACGCGACCGCGACGATGGCGCTGGCACGGAGCGAGCTTGCTAGCGACCCCGCGCGCGCCGCCGCGCGCCTTCGCGGCGTGCTTGAACGCCACATGGCCGTCGCCGACCGGATCGCGGCGCTGACGCTGCTCGGCGATGCGCTCGACCGGCTCGATACCCCCGCCGACGCTTTCGCAGCTTATGCGGCGGGCAAGGCGATGTTCGCCCAGCTCCACGCACCGCGCTTCGCCGCGCTGGCCGAGCCGCCGCAGCGCGATTTCATCGACGGAGTCGCGACCGCGGTTGAAGCTTTCGTCCCGGCGGCGTGGCATGCGCGCGTCGCTCCCCCGGGACGACGCGGCCACGTCTTTCTCCTCGGCTATCCGCGATCGGGGACGACACTCGTCGAGAACATCCTCGCCAGCGCTGCCGGGGTCGAGGCGCTCGAGGAACGGCCGACCTTGATCGACGCCGACCGCGAATTCCTGACCGACCCCGGCGGCATTGCCCGCCTCGCTGCAATCGATGCTGCGACGGCGACAGGCTTCGGCGATCGCTACTGGCAGCGCGTCGCCGACGCCGGCGTCGATCCCGCGACGACTTTCGTCGATATGGACCCGCTCAAGGGGATCAAATTGCCGCTCATCGCCCGGCTGTTTCCCGATGCCGGTGTCGTCGTCATGCGCCGCGACCCGCGCGACGTCGTCCTGAGCTGCTTCCGCCAGAACTTCGCGATCACCGCTGCCGCCTACGCATTCACCACGATCGAGGGCGTGGCGGAACATTATGCCGCACTGATGCGACTGACCGCGCTCTGCCGCGAACGGCTGCCGCTCGCGGTCCACGACCTGCGCTACGAGGATCTGGTTGCCGACTTCGACACGACGACGCGGAGCCTATGCACCTTCACCGGCATCGACTGGTCGCCCGACCTGCGGCGCTTCGACCGCACCGCCACGCGGCGCGGCGTGTCGACCGCGAGTGCTGGGCAGGTCAATCGTCCGCTTTACGACGGCAGCGGCCAATGGCGGCGGTATGCCGACCAGCTCGCGCCGGTGATGCCGATCCTCGCGCCGTGGATCGAGCGGTTCAGCTATGACCTTTAACCACCCGTTTGCCCTTACCCCCGTAGCCGCGTAGGACACCGCGGTGAGACGGGCAGGGTCAACCGGATGCGGGCGTTTTTGGCGGGACTTATCGGGCTGGCGGCGATGACCATCGCGACAGCATCATCCGCAGCCGACCTCACGCTCGAACGCGTCTTCGCGTCGCCGTCGCTCAGCGGCCCCGCCCCGCGCGTCCTCAAGCTATCGCCCGACGGCAAATACGCGACGCTGCTCAAGCCGCGCCCCGACGACAAGGATCGCTACGACCTATGGGCGGTCGACGTCGCTACCGGGACGTCGCGGATGCTCGTCGATTCGACCAAGTTCGGGACCGGCGCGGCATTGTCGGAAACCGAGCGGATGAACCGCGAGCGCCAGCGGATCGCCAGCATCAAGGGAATCGCCAGTTATAGCTGGGCACCCGATTCGCAGCATTTACTCGTGCCGATCGACGGCGACCTGTGGCTCGCTGGACTCGACGGGTCGGTCAAGCAACTGACCAAGACCGCCGCCACCGAAACCGACGCGCAGCTTTCGCCGAAGGGCCGTTTTGCCTCGTTCGTCCGCGACCGCAATTTCTTTGTCCTCGACCTGAACGCCGGGACCGAGACCGCGCTGACCAAGGACGGCTCGGACACGATCGGCTGGGGCGCCGCCGAATTCATCGCGCAAGAGGAGCTCCACCGCTTCACCGGGACATGGTGGTCGCCCGCCGACGACCGGGTCGCGGTCGAGCGCGTCGACGAATCGGGGGTGCAGGTCGTCCAGCGCGCCGCGATCGGCGCCGATGGTACGCGCGTCTATGCGCAACGCTATCCCGCCGCGGGGACGCCGAATGCGCACGTCGAGCTGTGGCTGATGGCGCCCGACGGCGGCGCGCGGGTCAAGGCCGACCTTGGCCCGGATCTCGACATCTATCTCGCCCGCGTCGACTGGGCGGCGGACGGCAAGTCGCTGTTCGTGCAACGCCTGTCGCGCGACCAGAAGCGGCTCGATATCCTCCAGGTCGACCCCGCGACCGGGGCGGCGCACGTCGTCCTGACCGATACGTCGAAGACGTGGGTCAACCTCAACGACGACTTCACCGCGCTCGACGACGGCTCGCAGATCATCGGGTCGGAGCGCACCGGCTTCGCGCATCTCTACCGCCGCGCGGGCAACAAGCTGACCGCGCTGACGCACGGCGACTGGGTCGTCGACGATGTCATCGGGATCGACCAGAAGGCGCACAAGGTCTTCTTCACCGGCTACGCCGACACCGTCCTCGAAAAGCACCTGTACGTCGTCGACTACCTCGCGCCCGGAGCGCCGGTGCGGATCACCGCGCCCGGCGGCTGGCATGAAGTTGCAATGGACAAGGGCGGGACCGCCGCGCTGATCACCCGCTCGACCCCGACCCAGCCCGCACAAACGTGGCTCGCCGACGCCGCCGGCAATCGCCGCGCATGGATCGAGGAGAATGCGCTGAACGCGGCGCACCCGTACGCGCCGTTCCTCGCTGCGCATGTCACGCCCGAGTTCGGCACGATCGCCGCTGCCGACGGCACCCCGCTGCATTACCGCCTGTTCAAACCGACGACGCCCGGGCCGCACCCCGTTTATTTTACCGTCTATGGCGGCCCGGGAGTCCAGTCGATCAATCACGCGTGGCCCGCGCCGATCAACGAATATCTTGTCCAGCACGGCTGGGCGGTGTTCCAGGTCGACAATCGCGGATCGACCCACCGCGGCAAGAAATTCGAGGACGTCCTGTATCACGCGATGGGCAAGACCGAGGTCGACGACCAGCTCGCCGCACTGGCGTGGGTCAAGCAACAGGCATGGGCGGCCCCCGACAAGGTCGTCGTCAACGGCTGGAGCTATGGCGGCTACATGACCTTGAAACTGCTCGCCGCCGCCCCGGCCGCGTTCGCCGCCGGGATCGCTGGAGCGCCGGTAACGCGGTGGGAGTTGTACGACACCGCCTATACCGAACGATATCTCGGCACCCCGCAGGCCGACCCGAAGGCGTATTCATCGAACGATGCGCTGACGTCCGCGACCGATATCGAGCGCCCGCTCCTGCTCATCCACGGCATGGCGGACGATAATGTCGTGTTCGAGAACTCGACCGCGTTGATGGCCAAGTTGCAAAAGGCGAACAAGCCGTTCGAACTGATGGTCTACCCCGGCGCGACCCACGCCGCCGCCGGGCTCGACGTCCACGTCTGGCTGACGCGGCTCCGCTTCATGGGGCGCACCGTCGCTTCGACAGGATACTAACGCATGGCTATCGCCACCACCAAGGACGCGGCGCCGCCGTCGCGGAAGCTGTCGAAGCTCATCATCCTGTGGCGCTTCGTAAAGGTCTACCCCGGCCACCTCGCGATGGCGCTCGTCGCGCTCGCGGTCGCGGCCGGATCGACGCTCGCGGTGCCGAAGGGCCTGCAGCTCGTGGTCGACAAGGGCTTCCACGCGGGGGCCGACCCGGCGGTCATCGCGCCGTACTTCTGGGCGCTGCTCGGGGTCGTCGCGGTCCAGGGCATCGCCACCGCAGTCCGCTTTTATTACGTCAGCTGGATCGGCGAGCGCGTCGTCGCCGACCTCCGCCGCACCGTCCAGCGCCACCTGCTGTCGCTCGACCCCGGTTTCTTCGAGGAGAACCGCCCGTCGGAGATCGCGTCGCGGCTGACCTCGGACACTGCGGTTATCGAGCAGGTCGTGTCGACCTCGGCGTCGGTCGCGCTGCGCAACGCCTTCATGGGTATCGGCGGGCTGGTCTACATGATCGCGCTCAGCCCCAAGCTCGCCGGGCTGATGCTCCTCGTCATCCCGATGGTGATCATCCCGATCATCGTCCTCGGCCGTCGCGTCCGCGATCTGTCGCGGTCGAGCCAGGACCGCATCGCCAGCATCGGCACGATCATCGCCGAGGTCCTCGGCGCGATCAAAGTGGTCCAGGCCTTCACCCAGGAGGTCCGCGAGGCGGCGCGCTTCGGCGAGGCGGTCGAGGCGACCTTCGACGCCGCCAAGCGCCGCATCCGAGTCCGCGCGATGATGACCGGCATCGTCATCTTCCTGATCTTCGGCGCG
The DNA here is from genome assembly GCF_019431245.1 of Polymorphobacter sp. PAMC 29334. NCBI lineage: Bacteria > Pseudomonadati > Pseudomonadota > Alphaproteobacteria > Sphingomonadales > Sphingosinicellaceae > Polymorphobacter > Polymorphobacter sp. PAMC 29334. The sequence goes on from NZ_CP080243.1 coordinate 2,702,388, forward strand.
ATCACCCTCGTGCTGTGGGAGGGCGCCGCCGACGTCGTCGCCGGGCGGATGACCGGGGGCACGATCACCGCCTTCCTGTTCACCGCCGCGATCGTCGCGGGCGCGTTCGGCGCGCTGACCGAGACCTACGGCGACTTCATGCGCGCCGCCGGAGCATCTGGGCGGATCGAGGAATTGCTCGCCGCGACCCCCGACATACGCGCTCCCGCGCATCCGGTCGCGCTGCCGCTGCCCGCGATGGGACGGCTGACGCTCGACCACGTCAATTTCAACTACGCGACCAAGCCCGACGCCCCGGCGGTGATCGACTTCACCCTCGACATCGCGCCCGGCGAGACGGTCGCGGTCGTCGGGCCGTCGGGCGCGGGCAAGTCGACGTTGTTCGCGCTCGTCCAGCGCTTCTACGACCCGCAGTCGGGGGTCATCCGCCTCGACGGCGTTGCGCTGCCCGAAGCCGACCCGATCGACGTCCGCTCGCGCATCGCTGTGGTGCCGCAGGAGACCGTCGTCTTCGCCACCAGCGCCTACGAGAATATCCTCTACGGCCGCCCCGACGCGACCGAAGCCGAGGTCTGGGCCGCCGCCGAGGCCGCACACGCCGACGACTTCCTCCGCGCGTTGCCGCAGGGGATCCACACCTTCCTCGGCGAGGCGGGGTCGCGGCTGTCGGGCGGCCAACGCCAGCGCATGGCGATCGCCCGCGCGATCCTCCGCGACGCGCCACTATTGTTGCTCGACGAGGCAACGAGCGCGCTCGACGCCGAGTCCGAGCGCCTCGTCCAGCGCGCGCTCGAGAAATTGATGGAGGGCCGCACGACCCTCGTCATCGCGCACCGTCTGGCAACCGTCCGCAACGCCGACCGGATCATCGTAATGGACGGCGGGCACATCGTCGCGCAGGGCACGCACGACCGGCTGATCGCGCAGGGCGGGCTGTATGCGAAACTGGCGCGGTTGCAGTTCGAGGATGCGGCGTAGACAGGCCGTGAGCGGGGAATTGAGCGGTCGCACGAGCCGAATCGTGTTGCTGGTGATCGGCATTACGTTGCTCGCATTCGCCGCCTGGCAGGCGTGGCAGGTGATCGAATTCAACCGGCAGGCGATCTCGACGACAGCGACAGTCGTGGCCGACCGCGGTGGGGAGCATGACGTCATGTCGGAACCGCACCCGCTCATCGAATTCGCGACGGCGGACGGTCAGACGGTGCGATACAACCAAAACGGCATGGGATCGCAACGGATCGGCAGCCATATGCCCCTGCGCTATCTCGCTGCCGACCCGCGCGGGACCGCGATCGTTGCGACGTTCTGGTCGACGTGGTCGCAGGTAATCCTGCCGCTTATTCCGGCAATCGGGGCAATCGTTCTCGGCTTACTCGGTGCCGTCGTCGGACTCCGACCCGGACGTTATTAGCCGCTCAGGCAATTCGCGCGGGAGATAGCCGCAGCAAAATTGACGGCGCGCGACGTTCAATCAGCTTGTCGCCGCGACGGCCAAATCTACCCCAAGGCGCAGGTCAACCCCGTCTCGACCAGCCGCGCTGCGATGACCGGATCGGCGTTGCCCAGTCGGCGAGCCAATTTGTTCAACGTCAGATGGTCGCCGCCGCTGTCCTTGACGACGCGGTTGAGCTCCTCGAGCTGGCCATAGCTCAATCGCGACGCGAGCTTGCTCCCCATGCAGCGCGCCTGCGGTGGCGGCACGCCGACCGACTCGAGCTTGCCGGCGATCCGCTCGGCGGGGGTCGCGCAGCTTGCGAGCAGCGCCAGCGCGATGACGGCGAATCGCTTCACGCCTTCCCCTCGGTCCGCGTCGCCGGCAGACGCCACCACGCGACGTGCGGGTGGAGGTGATGCTCGTGGTGATAACCGCCGAAGTTGAAGCACGTCAGCACCGACAGCCATGGCCCGAAGCGCGAGCTCCGTGCATTATGGCGGTCGGGAAAGACATCGTGCGCGTGGCGATGCGGCAGGAACGTCCCGAACCAGAACAACTGGAGCAGCGCGAGCAGCGCCGGAATCGCCCAGAAGACGATGATGTTGATCAGCGACGCGCCGACCAGCTGGTAAAATCCGAGAACGACGACGATCCGCACGATCTGCCAGTGCGAATAATACGTCCCGAAGAACCGCGCGAGCCACTTGACCGGCCGCGTCGGGTTTGCCGCGTCGAAATCGGGGTCGGCCTCGGTCCCGACATGGCGGTGATGCGCAAAATGGTTCGGCAGCATCTTGTCGTAGTCGAGCCCCGCATAGAACATCAGCGCCAGCCGCCCGACGGTGCGGTTGACCGCAGCCCGCCCGGGCGCAAACGAGCCGTGCATGCAGTCGTGGGCGACGATGAACAGCCCGGTCGACAGCCATGTCTGAACGAGCACGAGCGGCACAACCAAGACGAGGCTCGCCGTCGTCAGCGGAAACGCGAAGATGCCGCCGAAGTGAATCGCCAGCCACGCCCCGGCAATGCCCGCGGCGATCGCGTGGCCGGTGCCCGCGCGGTGATCGGATCGAAGGACGGTCGCGACGGCTGACACTGCGTGATAAACTCCTGACGCGATATCCCTGCGTCGAAACGTGGGGGATGCAAACCCCCCTGCGACCTTTTATAGACGCTGACATGAACCTCAACGTTACAACGGGCGAGGGTGTCGCCGTCGCACTCGCGGCGCTCGCGGCGATGGAGGCGGTTGCATACGTCGCGCACCGCTGGGTGATGCACGGCTTCATGTGGGGGCTGCACCGATCGCATCACGAGCCGCGGTCGGGGTTGCTCGAGGCGAACGACTGGTTCGCGGTAATGGGGGCAGCTCCTGCGATCGCCCTGATCTTTGCCGGCACCGTCCTCGGCTTCGGCAGCGCGCTGATGTGGCTTGGGGTCGGGATCACCGGCTATGGCGTGATCTATTTCGGTTTTCACGACATCATCGTCCATCGCCGCGTGCCGGTGTCGTGGGTGCCGCGCAGCCGCTACATGAAGCGCATCGTCCAGGCGCACCGGCTCCACCATGTCGTCGAGACGCGGGCGGGGACGGTGTCGTTCGGCTTTATCTACGCGCCGCCGGTCCGTGACTTGCTGGCCAAGCTCGAGGCCAACGGCGGCGGGCGGCTCAGGTCGTCGCAGGGTAAGGCCGGGTCCAAAGTCCGGCGCGAGATGGCCCCGGAGCCGGCCAGCGGCGGGCACGGCTGAACGACAGCGGCAGCGTCCGCGCCACCGCCCATAATTTCTCGGCGCGCGACGTCGTCACCCGGTGGTCGAGCGCCGCAGCTCCCTCCGCCCGCACCTTCCGCCCGATGCCGCCGTAGATGTCGGCGGCGGCGAGCACCGCCCAGGCCGCGCGTCGGGTCAGCGCGGGGGTGCCGAAGCGCGACGACGCCTCATACCGCTCGGCCTCGTCGACGAGGCGGGCAACGACGGTGGCGAGGGCGGCGCGATATTCGGGGCTTGCGTAGGTCGCTTGCGTCAGCCCCGCCTCGGCGAGCCAGATCGCAGGCAAATAACACCTCCCGTTCGCCGCATCCTCGACGACATCGCGCGCGATATTGTTGAGCTGGAACGCCATGCCGAGGTCGCACGCGCGGTCGAGCGTCGCCCGGTCTCCGGGGGGCACACCCATCACGATCGCCATCATCACCCCGACGCACCCGGCGACGTGGTAGCAATAGGTCAGCGTGTCGTCGAAGGTGATGAACGCGCGCTCCTCGACGTCGGAGCGGAAGCCCTCGATCAGGTCGAGCGGGTAGCGTTCAGGCATCGCGGTGTCGGCAGCGACGCGGGCGAGTGCGGCGAAGGGAAGGTTCGTGGCTTCCCCTACCCCTTGATCGTCATCCCGTGTTTCTCGCTCGACCCCTTGATCGTCATCCCGGCGAAGGCCGGGACCCACGGTGGTGGCAAGCTCCGAATTTCGCGTTGCGCTCGACGGTGGGTCCCGGCCTTCGCCGGGATGACGAATTAGGGAGTGAGTGCTTGAATCCCGGCCCGCGCTCAGAGCAAGTCGCGTCCCCGCCTCTAACGCCGCCAGCCGTTCCGCCGGAGTTCCCGCATACTCGACGCGCCCATACCCCGCGTCCTGCCCGTCGATGACATCATCCGCATACCGGCACCACGCGTACAGCAGCGTCGCCCGGTCGCGCAGCACCGGCTCGAATAGCCGCGACGCGAGCGCGAAGCTCTTCGACCCCTTCTCGATCGATGCCCGGCTCGCCGCGACGAGCGCGTCGGTCATTCCGCCGCCAGCGCCGGACTCTTCAGCGACACGCTGTTATGCCCGACGCCCGGCTGGCGCGCGCCGAGGTCGGCGATCATCAGCTTCGCGGTCGCCTTGGCCGAGCCGACGACCCCCGGGATGCCCGCCCCCGGGTGCGTCCCCGCGCCGACGAAATACAGGTTCGACAACACGTCGTCGCGGTTGTGGGTGCGGAAGAACGCGCTCTGCCACAACACCGGCTCGAGGCTGAACGCCGACCCGAGGTGCGCGTTCAGTTCGACCGCGAAGTCCTTCGGAGTGAAGGTCCGCATCGTGACGAGATCGTCGCGCAGTCCCGGGATCATCGTCGCCTCGAGCGTGTCGAGGATGCGGTCGGCGTACAGCTTGCCTTCGACCTCCCAGTCGCCCTTGTACTTGCCCATGTGCGGGACCGGCGACAGGACATAGAACGCGCTGCACCCCTCGGGCGCCATCGCCGGGTCGGTCGCGGTCGGGTGGTGGAGATAGAGCGAGAAATCGTCGGCGACGACGCCGTTCTTGTAGATGTCGTCAAGCAGCTCGCGATACCGATTGCCGAAGGCGATCGTGTGGTGACGGATCTCAGGATGCTTCCGCTTGAGGCCGAAATAGACGACGAACAGCGACGGCGAGAAGCTTTTCCACTTCATCATCCCCGCCGCCTGCTTGCCGCGCGGGTGATCGCCGAGCAGGTCGCGATAGGTGTGGACGATGTCGCCGTTCGACGCGACCGCATCGAAGTCGCCCGACCAGCCGTCGGCGGTGGTGACGCCGGTGACCTTCGCCCCCTCGGCGCGGATCGCCTTGACGCCGTTGCCCATCATGACCGTGCCGCCGAGGTCCTCGAACAGCTTGACCATGCCCTTGACCAACGCCCCGGTGCCGCCGCGCGGGAACCACACGCCCCACTTCTTTTCGAGCGCATGGATCAGCGCATAGATCGCGCTCGTCTTGAACGGATTGCCGCCCACCAGCAGCGAGTGGAAGCTGAACGCCTCGCGCAGCTGCGGGTCTTCGATGTAGCGGCTGACCATCGCATAGACCGAGCGGAACGCCTCGTAGCGCATCAGCTGCGGCGCGGCCTTCATCATCGTGCCGAAGTCGAGGAACGCCTCGTGGCCAAGCTTTTCATAGCCTTCGCGGAAGACGTTCTCCGAATATTCGAGAAACCTCTTGTACCCGGCGACGTCCTTCGGGTTCTTCGCCTTGATCTGCGCGAACAGCGTCTCGTCGTCGTTCGAATAATCGAAGACGTAGCCGTCCTCCCACATCAGCCGGTAGAACGGCGTGACGGGCATCAGCTCGACATAGTCCGACAGCTTGCGCCCCGACAGGCCCCACAGCTCCTCGAGGCACGACGGGTCGGTGATGACGGTCGGCCCGGCATCGAAGACGAAGCCCTTGTCCTCGAAGACGTAGGCGCGGCCGCCGGGCTTGTCGCGCTGCTCGATCAGCGTCGTCTGGACCCCCGCCGACTGGAGCCGGATCGCGAGCGCGAGCCCGCCGAAACCGCTGCCGATCACCGCTGCCGTCTTCGGCCCTGTCGTCATGGAATTCGTCGCCTTCACGCAATCGCCCTTCAAGACTTGAGCAGCACGCCGAGCGCGCGCCCGAGCGGCACCGGCGGCCGCCCGATCAATGTCCGCAGCATATCCCACGTCGTCGACCGCCCCGCGTAGAACCGGCGGACCAGCGCGGCGTCAAGCCGGTAGAAACGCTGGAGCACGCGGTAACGCTCGGCGGGCTCGGCCGCGTCGAACAGCATCCGGTTGAGGAACCTGTAGAATTTCCGTGCGCCCCACGTCGATTCGCTGTGGTGTCGCAGCGCGGCATATAGCGCACCCGGAGTCAGTTCGGGCAGCCCGGCGACGAGGTCCGCAACCCGGACGGCATCGGGAAAACTATAGCCGGTAATCGGATTGAACAGCGCCGCGCGCAGGCCGACAACCGGCACTCCCGCGTCGCCCGAGTCCCAGAACGCGCCGATGTTGCCGTCGAGCGCGATCGGCAGGACGCCGACCTCCTCGCGCAGTACGCGCGCGACGGTCCAGCCCTGCGCGGCAATATAGTCGAACACGCGGCTGCGAAGGATGTCGGGGGCAAGGTCGGCGCCGTCGCTGTAATACGTGTCCTCGACGAGCACCGTCTTCGGCCCGAACGGCAGCGTGTAGACGAAGCGGTAGCCGTCGTGCTGCGGCACCGTCGCGTCCATGATCACCGGTCCGTCGAGCCCATGCGGCGCGGTCAGCTCGACCTCGATCCCAAGGAATTTCTGCGAGCGCAGGTCGAGCGCCGGGGTCGCCCCGCGCTGCGCCCCCTGCCCGCGCCCGTCGATCACCGCCCCTGCGGTCAACACGCGCCCGTCGCTGAGCGTCACCGACGTCGGCGTCAGCGCCGCGATCGAGCTGCTCGTCAACACCGTCGCCGGCGTGGCCGCGATCGCGTCGGCCACCCGCTCGCTCGTCGCGCTGCGATACCCCGACACCAACGTCCGCGAGTGCGCCGGAAAACGGATGCTGTAGCGGTCCCAGCGATGCGCCATCAGCGGCGCGGTCCACGCGACCTGTTCGGGGGTGATATCGGCCTCGAACGACGACCAGGTATGGTTCCCGCCGATGCTCGCGCCGGCTTCGACGATCGCGACGCGCAGTTCGGGCCGCAGCTTCGCCAACCGCAATGCGATCAGCCCGTTGGCGAGGCCGCCGCCGGCGAGGATGAGGTCGAAGTCCATTGCCAGACGGAGTAGCGCAACCGCGACGCGGGGGCGAGCCTGTGCAGTCGTCGCGGACGAGCGCCCTCGCCCGGCGGATGCAAAGCTGCTAACCGTCTGCGACCGCTTGGTGGAGTGCCCATGCGATACGGTGTGTTCAAGTTCTGTTGCCTGATCGTCATCGCGTCGTCGCTCGGCACTGCGACGGCTTATGCGGCAGCAGGGGAGTGGCGAAGGGTGGGCGATACGCCCGGTTTCCCCGGGCTACGCCGCGAATTGCAGCACATCGTCGCCGATCGCGGCCACGACAGAATCGCCGAATTCTGCATCGTGCTGCGCGACAGCGGTGACCATGATCCAATCGCTTATGCGATTTGGCCACGCCAGCACCTCCTCTATCGCTGGCAGGCAACCAGGGACACGGCCATCAGCGACGCGACCCTGCTGCATCACACCCCGCTCGACCTTCGCCGCGACATCGTCCGTTCGCCGTCGGATCAGTTGAGCACGTATAAAGTCACGCTGTCGTGGGTCCGCGATGTCGAGGCACAATGCCGCGCCCACGGTGAACACGTCAGCATTCGACGGCAGGGCAGATGATCAAGCTCGATCCCGAAACCAGCGTTGCCGGCGCACTTGAACGGGTACTGCTTGCCGAGACTGCGTCACCATCTGCAGCGAGCTACGATCCCGAACAGAGCCTGAAGGCGATGCGCTTCATGCGACAGGTAATCGAGAACAGGTTGCGTTTCGGCCACCAGTACGGCGCGCCGCGCGGGGCAAAGTCGGAAATCGACGTTATCTCCGTCGGATCGCAATTCGCAGGGTTCGGCGACTATCCCAAGTTGCCGCCGCACATCGCGAAGAACATTGCCGAATCGGTCGGCATCGCCAACGCCCCGCATGACCGCCGGTCGAAAGACTATATCACCTTCGTCAACAACGCGATTCTGGCGGCGACCGAAGCGTCGCCGCCGCCCGAGGCGCGTATCCCGGCAAACGTGGTCGCCTGGAAAACCAGGGACTCGTCGTCGCCCGGGCCGAACTACGTCCTCGCCGGGTCCGCCCAGGGCAACGACTTCTATGCGGTTTTGAAGCCGCCTGTCGCACCCGGCTCGGCCGCCCCGGGACATTGATCGTTGGCGATCGCGGCTTCGGCGGCATGATCCGGCAGTGCTGGCCGGCCTAGACCCGCGTTGCCGTCCGCCGCGACGCGCGGCGAACGGCGGGAGTGGCGCTACTGCGGCGTCGTGACGGTTGTGGTCGTCGTGGCGTTGGTCGGGGTTTTGACCGTCGACGAGATCACCGACGTCGCCGGGGCGCGATGGTGGACGACCTTGTGGCGCTTGGGATGGTGATGGACGACCACCGCAGGCGTCGTTTCGCTGGTCGATTCGTGGTTGGTCACGGTCGTCGAGCTGGTCGTCGTCTGCGCCGTCGCAGGCACGGCGATCGTCGCGGCAAGGGCGAAAAGAACGAGCTTCATTGGCATCCTCCTGTTTGTCCGGTCGGGATCGACCGGTGATGCGCTTTGGGCGTAGCGGGATGAAACGCGGTTGAACGTGATCGTTCGGGTGCGTTCATCTTCGTCCGCTGCCGGGGAACTAACTGCTGCGACACTGCCCCTCGCCGCTCCCGCGTGACGCCGCCGCCCGCCCGCGCTATCCTCGCTCCGTGATCGCCACCCTCCTCCTCGCCGCGCTCGGCATGACCGCGATCGTCGCGGTCCGCTATTTCGCGGTGTCGGGCGCGTTCGCGGCGCTGACCCTTCGCCTCCACCCCGATGCCGGGCCGGTGGCGGCGAAGCGCGGGGCCCAGGTGCGGCGGGAGATCGGCTGGTCGCTGGTGTCGGCGGCGATCTACGGCGTGCCGGCGGGGCTCGCGGGGGTCGCGTGGCACGATTATGGGCTGACCGCGATCTACAGCGGGGCGCCATCGTTGGCGGGCTGGCTCTACGTGCCGCTATCGGTGCTGATTTATTTGTTCGTCCACGACACGTATTTCTACTGGACCCATCGCTGGATGCACCGCCCGAGGGTGTTCGCGGCGGTCCACGCCACCCACCACGCCAGCCGCCCGCCGACCGCGTGGGCGGCGATGTCGTTCCATCCGTGGGAGGCGCTGTCGGGAGCGCTGCTGATCCCGGCGCTGGTCTTCGTCGTGCCGATCCATATCGGAGCGCTGATGCTGGTGCTGACGATCATGACCTTCAACGGCGTGTCGAACCACATCGGCTGGGAGATCTACCCGCCGAGCTGGGTCGCCGGAGCATGGGGCCGGGTGATGATCACCGCCTCGCACCACCACCTCCACCACCGCCACTACCGCTGCAACTACGGCCTGTATTTCCGCTTCTGGGACAAGGTCTGCGGCACTGATCGCGGGTGGGCGGCAGAGTTGCTGCCGGACCGCGACGCCATCCTGACGCACTAAGGCCGCAAGGCCGCCTGACGCATTGACCCCCGCCGCCATCGGCGTACAACCACGTCGTCCCCGGGGGGCCGGTTCGTACCGGCTGAGAGGCAGTTGACGACTGCGACCCGCTGAACCTGATCCGGTTGATTCCGGCGGAGGGAGGGCGTCGCGGCAGCACCCCGCGCGTTCTCCTTAATTGGAGCGCGACGCATGGCCGACATCAACTCCCCGATCGAAATGCCCGTCACCACCGGCCCGCTGCCGGGGTCGCGCAAGATCCACGTCGCCGGACAGCTGTTCCCCGACCTGCGCGTCGCGATGCGCGAAGTCGTCCTCGAGGCGACCGCGAACGAGCCGCCGGTCCGCATCTACGACCCAAGCGGCCCGTACACCGACGCCGCCGCCATCATCGACATCCACCAGGGCCTGCCTGAACTCCGCCGCCCGTGGATCGAGGCGCGCGGCGACGTCGAGCGCTACCTGGGTCGCGAAGTGAAGCCCGAGGACAACGGCCTGACCGGGCGCGCCACCCTCGACGCCCGCGCCAATTCCGAAGCCTTCCCCCACGTCCAGCGCTCGCCGCTGCGGGCGCGCGCCGGGCACGCCGTCACCCAGATCGCCTACGCCCGCCGCGGCATCATCACCCCCGAGATGGAATATGTCGCGATCCGCGAGAATATCGGCCGCGCCAACCTCGCTGGCATCCGCGACGGCGAAGACTTCGGTGCCTCCATCCCCGACTACGTCACCCCCGAATTCGTCCGCGACGAGATCGCCCGCGGCCGCGCGATCATCCCGTCGAACATCAACCACCCCGAAGCCGAGCCGATGGCGATCGGGCGCAACTTCCTCGTCAAGATCAACGCCAACATCGGCAACTCCGCCGTCGCCAGCAGCGTCGCGGAGGAGGTCGAGAAGCTCGTTTGGTCGACCCGCTGGGGGGCCGACACCGTCATGGACCTGTCGACCGGGCGCAACATCCACACCACCCGCGAATGGATCATCCGCAACTCGCCGGTCCCGATCGGCACCGTGCCGATCTACCAGGCGCTCGAAAAGGTCGGCGGCATCGCCGAAGACCTGACGTGGGAAATCTACCGCGACACGCTGATCGAGCAGGCCGAGCAGGGCGTCGATTACTTTACCATCCACGCCGGCGTCCGCCTCGCCTACATCCATCTGACCGCGGCGCGCGTCACCGGGATCGTCAGCCGCGGCGGCTCGATCCACGCCAAATGGTGCCTCGCGCACCACAAGGAGAACTTCACCTACACCCACTTCGACGAGATCTGCGAGATCGCCCGCGCCTATGACATCTCGTTCAGCCTCGGTGACGGCCTGCGCCCCGGCAGCATCGCCGACGCCAACGACCGCGCCCAGTTCGCCGAGCTCGAGACGCTCGGCGAGCTGACCAAGGTCGCATGGGCGCGCGACTGCCAGGTGATGATCGAGGGCCCGGGGCACGTCCCCATGCACAAGATCAAGGTCAACATGGAAAAGCAGCTCGAAGTCTGCGGCGAGGCCCCGTTCTACACCCTCGGGCCGCTGACGACCGACATCGCGCCCGGCTACGACCATATCACCAGCGGGATCGGCGCGGCGATGATCGGCTGGTTCGGCTGCGCGATGCTCTGCTACGTCACCCCCAAGGAGCACCTCGGCCTGCCCGACCGCGACGACGTCAAGGTCGGCGTCATCACCTACAAAATCGCCGCCCACGCCGCCGACCTGGCGAAGGGCCACCCCGCCGCGCGGCTCCGCGACGACGCGCTCAGCCGCAGCCGCTTCGACTTCCGCTGGCGCGACCAGTTCAACCTCAGCCTCGACCCCGAAACCGCGCTCAAATACCACGACGAGACTCTCCCCGCCGAAGGCGCCAAGACCGCGCACTTCTGCAGCATGTGCGGCCCGAAGTTCTGCAGCATGAAGATCACGCGCGAAGTGCGGGAATATGCGGCGGGGATGAATACGGGGGAGATGGTCGCGGCGGGCGATGTCGCCGAGGCCGGGATGGCAGAGATGAGCGAGCTGTTCAAAGAGAAGGGCAGCGAGATTTATCTGCCTGCTATATAAGGACTGATAGGGGATCATTTTTGGGGAATTAGTTCGGTGGCAAATTTTAATTGGATATGCCCTCATTGTAACTATGCCCAAGTGGTTGGTCCGCAAAAGTTTGATGACAATACCAGTCATATCGAGATAAGTGGACTAGCAGAAGGCAGTCTTTCTTTTCGCGTCTGGGCTGTTGGATGCGCTAATAATGAATGTAGAAAAGTCACTATATCATTTTTTGTTCTGTTAGATAAGGCGACGCCAAACGGGTATTATATACCTGCTTCTGCACCATTATTTGCAAAGCGTGTTCTTCCGAATGGAACGTCTAAGCCTCAGCCAGAGTATATCCCTGCCGCACTTAGGGAAGATTATATTGAAGCTTGTAAGATCAAGGATGACAGTCCTAAAGCAGCTGCCACGTTAGCGCGTCGTTGTTTGCAGGGAATGATTCGCGATTTTTGCGGGATAGCCAAGAGTACGTTGGATCAAGAAATCAAGGCTCTTGATACAATGCTTTCTAACGGCACATCACCGCTCGGTGTAAGTGCGGAATCAATTCTAGCCATCGATCAGGTTCGCGGGATTGGTAATATCGGCGCCCATATGGAGCGTGATATAAATCTTATCATCAACGTTGAGCCGGATGAAGCTCAGGCGCTTATCGAGCTGATCGAACTTCTTTTTGAGGAATGGTACGTTTCAAGACGAAAGCGTCAAAAGAACCTTGAACGTATTTCTGAGATTGCGACCGCTAAGAAAAAAGCAATAGCAGATGGTAGAGGTGCAAGCGCTCTTGCTCTTCCGTCTCCTGAAGGTGCTTAAACTCGATCTCGTAGTATCTTAGTCGTTGCCGGATATTCATGCTGTAAGCCTCAATAATGATACCGGCACGACAGCACCTCTAGCGCCTGCCCCTCCCCCGTCCCGCGCACCCGGTACACCAGCCGATGCTCCGTCGTGATCCGGCGCGACCACCAGCCGGTCAGGTTGCGCTTTAGCGGTTCAGGCTTGCCGGTACCGCGAAACGGATCGCGGCGGCATTCGGCGATCAGCGCGTTGATCCGGGCGAGGACTTTCCGATCCTCGTCGATCCACGTCAGGTATTCGGTCCAGGCGTCGGCGTCGAATGTAACCTTCACGGCTCGATGAGCTCGTGCCCCTCACCGAGCCCGGCATCGAGCCGGGCGATGCCGTCCATCAAGTGCTTCGCGTTCGCCGGGGACGACAGCAGGTACAACGTTTCCTCCATCGCCTCCCAGTCGCTTTGCGCAACCATGACGACGCTTTCGCCGCGCTGACGGGTGATCACCACCGGCGCGCGGTCGGCAACGACGCGGTCCATCACCGCCTTGAGGTTGGCGCGGGTCTCGGAAAAGCTGAGGGCGTACATGGGATGAGTTGTACCATACGTTGTACAAAAGACAACGGGGATTAAGTCGCTCGTTCCGCAACCCATTCCGCAGCCCGCTCTGCCACCCCCGCCGTCATCTCCGGCTCCGCTACGATCACCCGAAGATACGCCAGCACCGCCTCCGGCGGTCGCTCGAAGCCTGACTCGTAGCCTGCGTATTCCTCCGCCGGCATCGCATAGCGCGCGGCAAAGTCATCCTTCGTCAGGCCGAGGCGGGCGCGAAGCATCCGCAGCGCACGCGCAACGTGCCCGCGTTCGACACTGGCGACGCTGACATCAAAATCTCCGAGATCGTCGGGATCAGCCGGAATTGCGATCGTCGTCTCTTTGTTCATTCGCGCCCGCCCTGCCGCCTTGATCTTCTCCGGGTCGAGCGGCTCGAGGCCGCCGCTCGCAATCCCCTCGGCCCACGCCGCGCGAAGGTCCGCCAGCTTTGCCGCGCGGATCTCGCGCGCGTGCTTCCAATGGCGCAATGCGTCACGGATGACCTCGCTCGTCGTCGCATAGTCGCCCGAGGCGACCGCATGCTGGACGTCGGTCGCGAGTTCATCGGTAAGCGCGATACTGATCTTCTGGACTGAACCCATGTGTGCCTCCGGTAGCAATTGGTCATACCATGTTGCGTGCGCCGGGTTCAAGCTGCCAGCGCCGCACGCTGTTGCCACCGGGCATCCTACACCGACAAACCACGCCGTCGCCGTAACAAACCCTGTCCTACACCCCGCCCCCGCGAGCATAGACTCGTCGATGACAAACCCAGCCCCCTCGCGCTCGACCTGGACCCGGACTTTCACCCCGGTGTTCACCCGCAACCGGCACGACGGGTGGACGAAGCAGAAGCAGGTCGGCTTCATCAATGCGCTCGCCGAAACCGGGTGCGTCACCGATGCGTGCCGCGCCGTCGGCATGTCGACCGAGAGCGCCTATGCCTTGCGGCGGCGCTACGACGCGATCGACTTTCGCATGTCGTGGGACCTCGCGCTCGACTATGCGGTGCATCGCCTTGCCGACGCGGCGCTCAGCCGGGCGATCCACGGCGTCGCGGTGCCGCATTATTACAAGGGCGAAGTCGTCGGCGAGCACCGGCGCTACAACGAAACCCTGACGATGTTCATTTTGCGCTACCGCGACCCGGTGATCTACGCCCGGAGCCGCGACCGGCAGAACGTCAACGACATCCATCCGGAGGTGCGCTCCGAAAACCTCGCGGTCGGCATCGACTGCATCCTCGGCGACGAATCGCGGAAATATTGCGAGGCGAACCACCGCGCGGAACAGGCGGCGGCGGACAAGGAGGACGACCTGAAGATCCTCGAGGCGCGCCGCGAAGCCGCGTATCAGGCGTATCTTCGCGCCGAGGACGCGGCGAAGGCGGCGGCGGCGGAGGCGGCTGCCATTGCGGCGGCGGCCACGGCAGCCGCCGAAGAGAGCGCGGCCAACGCGGCGCAAGCGGCACCACATCCGGCGGCGGACGAGCACTGTGCAGCCGCGCTCGCGGCGGGCGGCGTTGAGGATGCGCTCGCGCCCGAAGCATCCGAGGGTGCGGCCGAGGCGGCAGACATTGCGGGCGAGATTGCGGCGACCGCGACGGACTTGCCCTGTGCGCCGAATGACGGGGGCGCGATCGAGCGCTGGCAGCGGTACGACGCAGCGGAGGTGCAGGACGCTCGCGCGACGGACGGGAGCCGCACCGCAACCGGCACGGCGGCGGGCTTGGCGGTCGCTGAAGGCTCGCCGGACGGTGCTACGGAATCCGGCGGGGACGCTGCGTTTCATCGCGACGTGGCGTCAGGTTCGTCAACTTCCGGCGATGCGCCGCCGCCGCCATCTTCGACGCCGTCGCGTACAGGGGGGCCCGCGCCCGCGTCCGGCGGCAAGTGGGATACGGCGGCGATCATCGCCGCCGGTTACCGCATCGTCACCGCGGCGCCGCCGAGGCAGGGGTACGGCCCGCCGTACTGGGCGGAGCGGATTCGTTGATGGTGGCTGCTGTCGTTCCCGCGGCGTTCGTCGCAATTAAAGTCGACGATATGGATAATCAGGCAAAGTTCCGTTGTCGGCACATTTCGACCCGTAAATCATAAATCTGAAACAAATGATTGGATCGGAGACTCTGCGATGTACTAAAACTGCTACAGCGTGAGTCTGTACGCCATGATGTTATGCGTTCATGCTGCAGACATTAAATACGTCGGCGAAATGGCGGATGCAACGGAGCAACACTCTGTCAAAACCGGATCGACCGGTGCGACCATCCTGCCCTGATGACGTTCTGCCGCCGGGGTTTAACCACTACCCGATGGAGCAGTTATGTCATCTCGCGTATCCAAGTTGCTTTCCGCCGCCGCACTGGCGGGTCTCGCCACCACTGCCAACGCGCAGCTCTCGCCCAACCAAGCGAACGTCGCCGCCGCGATCACCACGCCCGTCGGCACGCCGACCGCCGCGACCGTCGCCGTCCAGACGTCGCTCGCCGGCGTGCCCACCAGCGCCCTCGCCGCCGCGTATTCGCAGTTCACCCCCGGCAGCTATTCCCTGCTCGGCGACCTGTCGATGCAGACCGCCGACTTCCAGGAAAGCGTCATCCGCCGTTACCTGCGCGACTTCCGCGCTGGCGGCACCGGCGTCCAGGGCGTTGCCGGCCAGGCTGCTCCCGGTGAGCGCAAGTACGGCTCGTTCCTCGTTGCCAACGGCCAGACCGGCCACTTCGACGCCAATGGCGATCGCAGCCGGACCGACTATGGCTCGCAGAACGTGATCGGCGGCATGGACCTTCGCTTCGGTGAGAAGTCGCTGATCGGCATCACCGGCGGCTACTCGAACGTCGACGCGCGTCTCGATCCGGGCAGCCGGAACAGCCGCATCGGCAATTGGTTCGGCGGCGGTTACGGTACGCTCGGCGTCGGCCCGCTGTATGTCGACCTGTTCGGCACCTACGGCGAAGGCAAGTACGACCTGCGCCGCTCGGTCAACTTCGGCGGAAACACCGTCACCCCGACCGACCTGAACTATTCGGCGAACACCCGTAGCCGGATCATCGTCGGCGGCGCGACCACCGGGCTGAGCTTCAACGAGTTCGGTTTCGAGTTCGAGCCCTTCGTCGGCGGCCGCTACACCAACGTGCGGATCAACGGCTTCACCGACGGCACCGACATCGGCGCGCTTTCGGTCGGCCGCGAGAAGTACGAGTCGGTTCTCGGCACCGCCGGACTTCGCATCGGCGCGGCGATCCCGCTCGGTGACGGCGTCTCGCTGCGTCCGGAAGTTCGCGGCGAATACCGTCACGAGTTCGAGCACTACGGCTCGCGCGGCTTCGACGTCGGCTTCGGCGGCGGCACGGGCGGCCTGAGCACCGTCGCGTTCTCGCCGACGCCTCTGGCCCGCGACTACGCCAAGGCCGGTGCAGGCCTGACGCTGAGCAGTGCGCACAGCCCGTTCTCGATCGTGCTCGACTATGACGGCACGTTCGCCCGCGATCGCACGATCAACGGCCTGACCGGCGGCTTCCGCCTGACGTTCTAATGGCTCCGGGGGGAGGACGGTCACCCCGTCCTCGCCCCAAGCCGCCAAGACGTTGGTAAGACACGAAAAAGGGCGCCGGTCAGATCTGACCGGCGCCCTTATCGTTGGTGGAGAGGCCGATCGCCTAGGCGCTCGCGACTTCCTTGGCGAAGACGCGAACCGGTTCCTTGGTGCCGCCGACGACGTCCTTGTCGACGACGACCTCGTCGACCCCGTCCATCCCGGGAAGCTCGAACATCGTGTCGAGAAGGATCGACTCCATGATCGACCGCAGCCCGCGCGCACCGGTGCGGCGCTCGATCGCACGCTTCGAGATCGCCGCGAGCGCATCGGTGGTGAACGACAGCTTGACCCCCTCCATCTCGAACAGCCGGGCATACTGCTTGCTCAGCGCGTTCTTCGGCTCAGTTAGGATCTTGATCAGCGCGCCCTCGTCGAGATCCTCGAGCGTGGCGATGACCGGGAGACGCCCGATGAACTCGGGGATCAGGCCGAACTTGAGCAGGTCCTCGGGCTCGCACTGGCGGAGCATCGCCCCGGTCCGGCGCTCGTCGGGACCGGCGACATGCGCGCCGAAGCCGATCGACTTGCCCTGGAGCCGGTCGCCGATGATCCGCTCGAGCCCGTTGAACGCGCCGCCACAGATGAACAGGATGTTGGTCGTGTCGACCTGGAGGAACTCCTGCTGCGGATGCTTGCGCCCGCCCTGCGGGGGAACGCTCGCGGTGGTGCCCTCCATGATCTTGAGCAGCGCCTGCTGGACGCCCTCGCCGCTGACGTCGCGGGTGATCGAGGGGTTGTCAGCCTTGCGGCTGATCTTGTCGATCTCGTCGATGTAGACGATCCCGCGCTGCGCCCGCTCGACGTTATAGTCGGACGCCTGGAGCAGCTTGAGAATGATGTTCTCGACATCCTCACCGACATAACCCGCCTCTGTCAGCGTCGTCGCGTCGGCCATCGTGAACGGCACGTCGAGGATGCGGGCGAGCGTCTGGGCAAGCAAGGTCTTGCCGCAACCGGTCGGCCCAACGAGCAGGATGTTCGACTTGGCGAGCTCGACTTCGGCACCCTTGGCACCGTGGTTGAGCCGCTTGTAGTGGTTGTGGACCGCGACCGACAGCACTCGCTTGGCGTGGTTTTGGCCGATCACATAATCGTCGAGCACCTTGCAGATCTCGCGCGGAGTCGGCACGCCGTCCTTGGTCTTCACCAAAGCGGTCTTGGTTTCCTCGCGGATGATGTCGTTGCAAAGCTCGACGCATTCGTCGCAGATGAACACCGTCGGTCCGGCAATGAGCTTGCGGACTTCGTGCTGGGACTTGCCGCAGAACGAGCAGTACAGCGTGTTCTTCGAGTCCCCGCCAGTCAATTTGGTCATGGGTATCCTTTCGCGCGAACGCGGTTCAGTCTAGCGGGTGTCGCTGCGGCGCGGCAACCCGTGATTATGCTTGCCGTCACGATAAAGTCACAAAGCGTCGGATATTTCGACGCCTCACGCAGCCTTCAGTGCCTCGCCTTCGAGCGGTGTCGGGCGCTTGTCGGTGACTTCGTCGATCAACCCAAAGACCTTCGCTTCCTCGGCCGACAGGAACTTGTCGCGCTCCATCGCCCGCTCGATGACGTCGAGGGTCTGGCCGGTGTGCTTGACGTATAGCTCGTTCATCGCATGCCGGACGCGGAGAATTTCCTTGGCCTGGATCTCGATGTCGGTCGCCTGGCCCTGCGCGCCGCCCGACGGCTGATGGATCATGATCCGCGAGTTCTTGAGCGCGACGCGCATCCCCGGCTCACCAGCGGCGAGGAGGAAACTGCCCATCGACGCGGCCTGGCCGATGCATACTGTCCCAACCTTGGGGCGGATATATTGCATCGTGTCATAGATCGCCATGCCGGCGGTGATCACGCCGCCCGGCGAGTTGATGTACATGTAAATGTCCTTCTTCGGGTTCTCTGACTCGAGGAAGAGCAGCTGCGCGACGATGAGCGAGGCCATGTGGTCCTCGACCTGCGCGGTGACGAAGATAATCCGCTCGCGCAGCAGGCGCGAGAAGATGTCGAAGGACCGCTCGCCGCGGTTCGACTGTTCGATGACGATGGGGACGAGGCCCCCGATGATGTCGGCGTGGTCGGGCATGGTGGCTCCGTGGGGTTCGGGCGAGGATTGCGTATTGCCAACATCGGCTCGAACGGCGCGGGCTTCAAGCCCCCTTGGGTCGCGGCACTTTCTGCACCCCGCCACTCCGGAGCAAACGTGAGCGGATAGAAGGAAGACCGCGCGTCACCCCGGCGCAAGTCGGGGTGACGACGAGGGCGTTACTCCGCCGCAGTCTTCTTCGCGCGCTTCGGCTTGGCGGCAGCAGCAGGCTCGGCGCCCGGCTCGACCGCAGCCTGCGGTTCGATCGCGGCGACGGGGTCGGTCTCGACCGGCTTGGCCTTCTTCGGCTTGGCCGCATTGGTCTGCGCTTCAACGGCGGCAGGCTCAGCTTCGGCGACGGCGGGTGCAGCTTCGGCCTCGGCAGCTACGGGCTCAGCCGCAGCTGGCTTGGCCTTCGCCTTCTTCACCTTGGGAGCCGGAGCATGATCGTGCCCAGCGTGATCATGCCCAGCGTGGTCATGGCCCGCATGGTCATGCCCGTGGTCGTGACCGCAATCCGGCCCGTGGACGTGTGCGCCGGGGGTCTCATCGTCGCTCTCGATCTCGGCCTGCAACGCCTCGCGCGACACGACGCGCTCGGTGACGTCGGCCTTGCCGATCAGGAAGTCGACGACCTTGTCTTCGTAGAGCGGAGCGCGGAGCTGGGCCGCCGCCATTGCATTCTCCTGGAAGTACTTGACCACCTGCGGCTGTTCGGCGCGGTCGTACTTGGTCGCCTCCTGCCCGATCAGACGGTTCATCTCTGCCTGGGTGACGGTGACGCCGTTCCCCTGCCCGATCTCCGACAGTAGCAGACCAAGGCGAACACGCCGCTCGGCGATCCGGCGATATTCGGCGCGGTCGTCGGCCTTCTTGGCATCGTCGCCTGAATCTTCGCCCTCGGCTTCGACCTGACGCCAGATCTGGTCAAACTCGGCGTCGACCATCGACTGCGGCACGGCGAAATCATGCGCCGACGCCAGCGTGTCGAGCAGCTTGCGCTTCATGTGCGTGCGGGTCATCGCGCCGAGCTCGGCGGTAACCTGGTCCTTGAGGATTTCACGCAGCGCCTCGATGCTGTCGATGCCGAAGCCCTTGGCAAAGGCATCGTCGAGCGCGACCGGGGCGGCGACTTCGACGCCGGTGACAGTGACAGCGAACTCGGCGTCGCGCCCGGTCAGATAGGCGACGTTATAATCGGTCGGGAAGGTCACCTTGACGGTGCGCGCCTCGCCGGCCTTGGCACCGATCAACTGGTTCTCGAAGCCGGGGATCAGCTGGCCCGAGCCGATCAGAATCTTCATCCCCTCGCCCTTGCCACCGTCGAACGGCTCGCCGTCGACGCTGCCGGCGAAGTCGACGACGACGGTGTCGCCGGTCGCGGCGGCATGGTCGGCGGGTGCGGGCTCGAACGACTTCTGCTGGTCGGCGAGCCGCTGGACGGCAGCATCGAGTTCGTCGTCACCGGGTTCGACGACGAGCTTCTCGAGCGCGATGCCGTCGATCTTCGGCGCGTCGATCACCGGCAGGACTTCGACGGCGACGGTGAAGTCGACGTCCTGGCCCTCGGCCGGCGGCGCGGCGAGATCGATCTGCGGCTGCATCGCGGGGCGCAGCGCGTGTTCGGCGATGAGCTGCTGCATCCCCTCGTTGACCGCTTCCTGTAGCGCGTCGGAGCGGAGCTGCGCGCCGTGCATCTTGCGGACGAGGTTGAGCGGCACCTTGCCGGGGCGGAAGCCGGGCATGCGGACCTGCGACGCGACCTTGCCGAGCTGCGCATCGACCTTGGCTTCGATGTCGGCGGCCGGGATCGAGACGCTGTATTCGCGCTTGAGGCCTTCGTTCAACGTCTCGGCAATACGCATTTTAAGTGTCCGTCTTTCAATAAGGCCGTGGTGCGGGCGAAGGGACTCGAACCCCCACATCTCACGATACTTGGACCTAAACCAAGCGCGTCTACCAATTCCGCCACGCCCGCGAGGGAAGCGCGGGCTTATACCAGTGACGCGGGTCGGTGCAAGTTAGCTGTGGAGCCACAGGCGGATCACCAGCCCGACGGCGGCGACCGTAGCGACTCCTGCCGCCCACAAGCCGACGAACCACGCCAGCCGCTTTGCGGTCGACGGCTCGGGGGCGCTCAATGATAGCCCTCGTGCCCGACCTTGCCGCGGAAGAGCCAATAGGCGTAGCCGGTGTAAGCGAGGATGATCGGCACCATGATCGCCACCCCGACGAGCATGAAGATCTGGCTCGATGCCGGCGCCGCCGCCTGATAGATCGTGATCTGCCCGGGGACGAGATACGGGAACATGCTGATCGCCAGACCGACGTAGCTGAGCGCGAACAATGTGAGCGTCAGCAGGAACGGCATCAGCTCGGCCTTCCGCGCGATCGCCCGGAAGAACAGCAACCCGGTGATGCCGGCGAGGATCGGCACCGGCGCGGCATAATAGATGCCCGGTGCGGTCAGCCAGCGATGGTAATATGCGGTCTTGAGGAACGGCGTCGCCGCGCTGACGGCGACGACTGCGACGATCGTGCCGATGCCGGCAAGCCACGCCAGCCGATACGCCCGCGCCTGGAGGTCGCCCTCGGCGCGCCAGATCAACCAGCATGCGCCGAGCAGCGCATAGCCGATAACGACCGCCGCGCCGGTGAGACAGGTGAATGGGCTCAGCCAGTCCCACCAGCCGCCGCCATAGCCGCGCCCGGTGACGGCGATGCCCTGCAGGATCGCCCCGAGGATCACCCCCTGTGCGAAGGCGGCGGTGATCGAGCCGCCGAAAAACGCGACATCCCACCGCCACGGGTGGGTCGTCCGTCCGCGAAACTCGAACGCCACACCGCGGAAGACCAATCCGAGCAGCATGAGGATGACGGGCACATAGACCGCCGGCATGATCACCGCATACGCGAGCGGGAACGCCGCGAGCAGTCCACCGCCGCCGAGGATCAGCCACGTTTCGTTGCCGTCCCACACAGGCGCAATCGAATTCATCGCTGAATTGCGGTCGTTGCCCTTGGTCAGCGCGGGGAACAGGATGCCGATGCCGAGGTCGAAGCCGTCCATCGCGACATAGGCGAATACCGCGAAAGCGATGATGCCAGCCCAGACGACGGTGAGATCGAAGCTGATGCCCATGTCCCTATTCCGCCGGGTTCATGACGGCATCGCCGTGCGTCTGGTGGACCGGGGTGAGACCCGCCGTCCGCGTCACCTGATCCTCGTCGGGCCCCTTTTCTCCCGGATGCGGCGAGTGGCCCATCAGCCGGAGGATGAACAATGTCCCGGCGCCGAAGACGAAGAAATAGACGACGATGAAGGCGATAAGCGACGCCGCCACCGCGGGGGCCTGGAGCGGCGAGACCGACTGGGCGGTGCGGAGGAGATGATAGACGGTAAACGGCTGGCGCCCGACCTCGGTCGTCATCCAGCCGGCGATCACCGCGACGAACCCGGTCGGCCCCATCACCACCGCCGCGCGGTGCAGCCACGGCCAGCCATACAGCTTGCCACTGGCGCGCGCGACGAGGCTCCACAGGCCAAGGCCGAACATGCCGACGCCGATCCCGACCATGACGCGGAAAGTCCAGAACAGGATGTACACCTGCGGCCAGTCGGCGCGCGGAAACTTGTCAAGCCCGTCGATCGGCGCATTCATGCTGCCCTTGAGAACGAGCGAGCCGAGCTTCGGAATCTCGATCGCGTGGCGCATCACCCCGGCCTTCTGGTCCGGAATACCGACGACGGTCAGCGGCGCACCGTTGGGGTGCGAGGTGAAATTGCCCTCCATCGCCGCGATCTTGGCGGGCTGGTAGGCGAGCGTGTTCGTTCCCTGCTCATGCCCAGCGAGGATCTGGATCGGCGCGACGATCGCCGCCATCCACATCGCCATCGAGAACATCACGCGGGTGCCCTCGCTCGGCCCTTCCTTGTGGCTGCGCTCGCGGAGGAGGTGCCAGCCGCCGACCCCGCCGACGACGAACGCGGTCGTCAGATACGCGCCCAGTACGGTGTGGACGAGCCGGTACGGCATGCTCGGGTTGAAGATGATCGCCAACCAGTCGGCGGGGACGAACTGCCCCTGCGGGTTGATCGCGTAGCCCTGCGGCGTCTGCATCCACGAATTGACGACGATGATCCAGAACGCCGAGATGAACGTCCCCGCCGCCACCGCGAACGTCGCGGTGAAGTGGAGTTTCTTGCCGACGCGCTCGAGACCGAACAGCATTACGCCGAGGAAGCCGGCCTCGAGGAAGAACGCAGTGAGCACCTCGTACGCCATCAGCGGGCCGACGACGGGCCCGGCCTTGTCGGAGAACACCGCCCAGTTGGTACCGAACTGGTACGCCATGACGATGCCCGACACCACGCCCATGCCGAACGCGATCGCGAAGATCTTCAACCAGTATTTGAACAGGACGAGGTAGGTATCGTTGCCCGTCTTCAGCCATAGCGCTTCGAGGACAAGGAGAAAGCTGGCCAGCCCGATCGAGAACGCCGGGAAGATGAAGTGGAACGAGATGGTGAAGCCGAACTGCGCACGGGCAAGATCGACGGCGGAGGCATGGTCAAACATCGGTCCGGTCCTTCCCGACGCATATAATAATGCGCCGTCAGTGATGCCGCGCGCGGATCGTCGCACGCAACCGTACCGAAGCCTCGCCGGCAGGAACGGCTATCCCGGCGCGGGACCCGCTGGACACGACGCCGCTCCCCTAGGAAACAGTCTATCGAAAGATGCCCGCCCCACGCCGATGCGTTATGACCGACTACCGCACAAAGGAACAGCCATGATCGTACGCTCTGCTGTGTTTGCCGCCATACTTGGGATGGCGTCCGCGGCTGCTCCAGCCTCTGCCGCCGACCTGCGCGACCTGTGTCCCGATCGCCCCGGCCGCTTGACCCCGGCGTGCATCGTCGACGCCGGCCACCTCCAAGTCGAAACCGGCGCGGTCGACTTCATCCACGACGCGACCGAAAGCGACATTACCGACACGCTGACGATCGCATCGACGACGCTCCGCTACGGCGTCACCAGCCACCTTGAGGCAGTCGCCGAGTGGAGCCCGTACGTCAGCGTTCGCGACCGGATGCGCGGCGGCGGTGCGACCGCCGACCGCGGCGTAGGCGACGTGCTGCTCGGTCTGAAGCAATCGCTGCTCAATCCGGACGGCAAGGGCGTATCGATCGCGCTCGCGCCGTTCGTCACGATCCCGACGGCAAAGTCGGCGATCGGTGCAGGATCGTCGACGCAGGGCCTTGTCGTCGCAGTCACGATCCCGTTGCCCGCCGATTTCTCGCTTGGCCTGTCGCCCGAATTCGACCGCCTGCCCAACAGCGGCGACCGCGGCCACCACGCCAGCTACACGATGATCGGCGGGTTGAGCCGCGCCTTCGGGGCGGTCACCCCCGGGGTCGAGCTCGCCGCGACGCAGGACAACGACCCGACCGGGCGGACGACCAAGGCGACCGCCGACTTCTTCGCCGCATGGATCCCGAAGTCGCTGCCGTCGGTTCAGTTCGACGTCGCGACCTATGTCGGGCTCAACCGCGATACCCCCGACGTCGAGGCGTATATTGGTGTCTCGAAACGCTTCTGACCCTTGAACTTTCGTTAAAAGGTCAGTATCATTGACCTAATCACTTGGGGAAGTTGATCATGGTAGCTGGCCTTCCGCCCGTCTCGCTCGACGACAAGTACCGTTTCACCGACGGCCGCGTCTTTATGTCCGGCACGCAGGCGCTGGTCCGCCTGCCGTTGGTTCAGCGCGCCCGCGACAGGGCCGCAGGGCTCAACACCGGCGGCTTTATCTCGGGGTATCGCGGCTCGCCTCTCGGCGGCTACGATCAGGAATTGTGGCGCGCGAAAAAGCTCCTTGCCGCTGAGAACATCGTCTTCGTCCCCGGCATCAACGAGGAACTCGGCGCGACCGCGGTGTGGGGCACCCAGCATGTCGGGATGCGTCCGGGCGCGACCGTCGATGGCGTCTTCGGGATCTGGTACGGCAAGGGCCCCGGGCTCGACCGCGCGATGGACGTCATCAAGCACGCCAACGCCGCGGGCACGACCCCACACGGCGGCGTCCTGGCGATCGTCGGCGACGACCATGGCGCGAAATCGAGCACCCTGCCCCATCAGTCCGACCACAACTTCCAGGCGGCGTTCGTCCCGTTCCTGTCCCCCGCGAGCGTCCACGAGTTCGTCGAATACGGGCTGCTCGGGATCGCCATGTCGCGCTTCGCCGGGACGTGGGTCGGCTTCAAGGCGACCGCCGACACCGTCGAGACCTCCGCGACGATCGACCTCGCCATCGAGCAGCGCCGGATCATCCTGCCGCCGTTCGACTTCCCCGAGGGCGGCATCCACATCCGCGGCGGCGACATCTGGCGCGAGGAGGACACCCGCCTCCAGCGCTACAAGGGCTTCGCCGCGATGGCCTTCGCCAAGGCGAACGGCATCGACCGCATCGTCTGGGAGACCCCCAACCCGCGCTTCGGCATCGTCACCACCGGCAAGGCGTTCGCCGACACGATGGAGGCGCTTTCCGAGCTCGGCATCGACGCACACATCGCGAGCCAGATCGGCCTGCGCGTCTACAAGGTTGGGATGCCGTGGCCATTGGAGCCCGACGGCATCCGTGCTTTCGCCGAAGGCCTCGAGGAAGTCCTCGTCATCGAGGAAAAGCGCGAGTTTATCGAGCATCAGCTCCGCTGGCAGCTCTACAACTGGCGCGAAGCCGTCCGTCCGCGCGTCGTCGGCAAGCACGACGAGAACGGCGACTGGCTTCTGTCACCCGACAACGAGCTGACCCCCGGCACGATCGCCCACGTCATCGCCGCGCGCATCCAGCGCTACTACGATACCGACGCGATCCGCGGACGGCTGGCGTTCTTCAACGACCAGGACCGCAAGGCCGCTGCCTACGAGACGCCGATCAAGCGCACCCCATATTTCTGCTCGGGCTGCCCGCACAACACCTCGACCAAGGCCCCCGACGGCGCGCGGACGCTCGCCGGCATCGGCTGCCACATCATGGCGCTGTGGATGGACCGCGCCGAGACCTTCACCCAGATGGGCGGCGAGGGCGTGACGTGGGTCGGCGAGGCGCCGTTCACCTCCGAGAAGCACGTCTTCGCCAACCTCGGCGACGGGACCTACTTCCACTCAGGGCTGCTCGCGATCCGCCAGTCGATCGCGGCGAAGGTCAACATCACCTACAAGATCCTGTTCAACGATGCGGTCGCGATGACCGGCGGCCAGACCCACGACGGCGAGCTCGACGTTCCCTCGATCGCCGCGCAGATGGTCGCCGAGCATGCGGTGAAGACCGTCGTCCTGACCGAGGACCTGTCGCGTTATGAAGGCGTTACGCTGCCGTCTTCAGTCCGTTTGTTGGACCGCAGCGCGCTGCCCGCGATTCAGGACGAGATGGCGGCGACCCCTGGTTGCACCGTCATTATCTTCGACCAGACCTGCGCCGCCGAGAAGCGCCGCCGCCGCAAGCGCAAGCAGCTCGTCGATCCCGAGCAGCGCGTCTTCATAAACGCTGCGGTCTGCGAGGGCTGCGGCGACTGCTCGGTCCAGTCGAACTGCGTCTCGATCGAGCCGGTCGAGACCGAATTCGGCCGCAAGCGCCGGATCAATCAGTCGAGCTGCAATAAGGACTATAGCTGCCTCAAGGGCTTCTGCCCGTCGTTCGTCACCGTCGAGGGCGCGACGATCAAGAAGGCCAAGGCGACAAGCGACCTCGACCTGTCAGGCGTCCCCGAGCCGGTCCTTCCCGCGCCGGGACACGGGTACAACATCATGGTCACCGGCATCGGCGGGACCGGCGTGCTGACGGTGTCGGCATTGCTTGGCACCGCCGGGCACCTTGAAGGCCTCGCCGCAACGACCGCAGACATGGCGGGGATGGCGCAAAAGGGCGGCGCGGTTTACTCGGCGGTCCGGCTCGCAGCGTCGAACGACGACCTGACCTCGCCCCGCATCATCGCCGGCGGCGCCGACCTCGTGCTGGCGTGCGACGCCGTCGTCGCCGCCGACAAGGCGACGCAGACGCTGATGGTGCCGACGCGGACTGCCGTCGTCGCCAACGGCGATATCGCCCCGACGAGCGACTTCGTCCGCAACCGCGACATCGACTTCCGCTCGCATCTCGTTGAAAAGGCGATCCGCAAGGCGGCGAACCCGAACGCGACGAGCTTCATCGCCGCCGACACGATCGCTACTGCGTTGCTCGGCGATGCGATCGGCGCGAACATCCTGCTGATGGGCTATGCATGGCAGTCGGGGCTGATCCCGCTGAGCCTCGCGAGCATCGACGGCGCAATCGAATTGAACGGCGTCGCGATCCCGTTCAACAAGCGGGCGTTCGCCTTGGGCCGTTTGCTCGCGCATTCGCCGCAGACGGTGACGGCGATGGTCGAGGCCGCGCGCGGCCCGGTCGCCGCGCCGCCGTCGACCACCCTCCCCGAGCTAATCGAGCGCCGCATCGCCGACCTGACCGCGTATCAGGACGCCGCCTATGCGAGCAAGTTCAGTGACTTGGTCGCGCGCGTTGCCACGCACGGCGACGATCGGCTGACCGAGGCGGTGGCGCGCTCGGCGTACAAGCTGCTCGCGTATAAGGACGAGTATGAGGTCGGGCGGCTGTACAGCGACGGGCGTTTCCGTGCCTCGTTTGCCGCGCAGTTCGAGGGTGGCAAGCCTGCGCGTGTCCAGCTGTCGCCGCCGATCTTTGCACGGACCGATCCCGCAACCGGCCGCCCGAAGAAGTACAGCTTTGGCCCTTGGATCTTTTCGGCGTTCGGCGTGCTCGCGAAGCTTAAAGGGCTACGCGGCACCGTATTCGACCCGTTCGGCTATAGCGAAGAACGCCGCCACGAACGCGCCGCGTTCGGCGACTATGCTGCGAAGGTCGATCGCCTGCTCGCCGGGTTGACCCCCGACAACCGCAGCCTCGCGATCGAGATCGCGGCTCTTCCCCTCGCGGTCCGCGGCTTCGGCCCGGTCAAGGCGGCGGCGGCGCTCAAGGTCGCAGGCGAGGAAGCGGCGCTTTGGGCGAAGTGGCCGGGCGAGGCGATCCGGGCGGCGGCGTGAGTCGAGGGCATAGTCAGGTTGGACCATCCCGAAATCTTCACTGCAAGATCGCCGTCCCGCCGAAAACCGGGGATCGGGATGGGTGCCACCGAGTACGCCGCATGCGCAATTCTAATACGAACGCGGACCTGCATTGTTTAAGACGCGAGCGTTCCGCGCACGATCCAAGACGGGATCAGAGTTACCTCGGGCAAGTTAGGCGCAAACTCAGATTTCTAACCCGTCGTAACAAAGCAAGCCTTGCCCACCTCGGTCAGCTTGGCGCACGCCGCCTTCGCCGCATCGCGCGTTGCATACGGCCCCATCTGAAGCTTCACCACCGGGCCGTCGGTCGCAAAGATGGGCTTGGCCGGCGCCGCGCTTTCCTTGACGCTTGCCCATGCATTGTCGGCAAGCTTCCGCGCTGAGAACGCCCCAAGCTGGACCCGCCAGCCGTCGGGCTTATGAGTCACCGGCTTGTCGATCGTCTCGAACGGCTTCAGCGTGGCAGTCTGCACCGGCTTTGCTGGCGTCGCAGTCGCCGCCTTTGTCGATAGTGTCGTGACCGTCCTCGCGGGCGCGGTCGCGAGCGGATCGGCCAACGCCGTCCGCGCAGGCGCGAGCGCCACCGGTTTCGATGCGGGCACGTCGGTCGTCGCGATCGCCGACGGCGCAGTTGCCGGATTGGTCGGGAGCGCATGTGCCGGCGCGGCCTGGAACGCAGGGTTCGTGACGCGTGCCGCTGCCGCCGCATCGGCTTGCGCCGGGGTCGGCTGCGGGATCGGCCGCGCGGCAATGACTTCTGGCGGGGTCGCACGGACGGGCGGGGTCGTCGTCCGCGTCACCGTCGTGGTGCGCGAGGTGTCGACCGACGCGGTTCTCGACTGCGCGGAAGACATCGGAATATTGGACGCTGTCGCCACGCCGGCCGTGCCTACTGTCGGCACGGGGTTCGGCGGCGTGACAATCGGCGTGCGGGCCTGTGCGGACACTTGTGCGGGCGGCTGAGTGGGGGCCGAAGTGGCGCGCATCGCCGCGATCTCGGCTGCGGTTGGCGGGGTCCTGATCGGCGCGACCATCCGCGGCCCGGTCGCCGCGGCAAGTGCGGGGGGCACTCCGGCCCCGGCGGCGAGACTGGCGGCGACCGCCTCGCCCGCGGTCCGGTCGGCCGGAGACAGGCCGGGCGTAATACTGCCGAGCGCGGTTACGGCTTGTGGTAGGCCGCTTGCCTGCGCCCTCAACAGATAGGCGTAACCCAATGATTGTGAACGCGGCAGACCATCACCGTTAAACGCCGCGATACCGAGGACGTATTGCGCGCGCGCCTCGCCACGGTCCGCGGCGGTCCGTAGCCACTTGATGCTCTCGGGCTTCTCGCCCGCCTGGAACAGCGCGATGCCGAGGTTGGCCTGCGCCGGGAGATGCCCCTTCACCGCCGCCTTGCGGTACCAGTCACGTGCCACGGCGGCGTCGATCGGCACCCCGCGCCCGAGCTTGTACGCCTGCCCGATATTGAACATCGCGTCGGGATCGCCAGCGTTGGCAAAGGGTTGCCACATCGCCACGGCCCCCGGGTAGTCCCCGGCGCGCCACAGCTCGACCCCCTGCTTGATGCTCGGTCCCGGGGCCGCGGCGGGCGCGGCAGTCACCGGAACCGGGACCCGCTTCGCCGCAACCAGCAGCAGCGCGGCACTTGCGAGCGCGACCTTTACAGCGTCCATGCGATCTCGCCTCCTTTGACCGTCATCGTTACCCGGCCCTGCATCGGCAGGCCGTCGAACGGGGTGTTTCCTGCCGCCGCCGCCATCGTCTGGGCATCGATCCGCCACGGCGCGCCGGGGTCGAATACGATCAGGTCGGCCGGGGCACCTGCCTCGAGCCGTCCGCCGGGCAGCCCGAACAGCGCCGCCGGGGCGCTCGTCATCGTCGCCAGCAGCGCCGGCCACGACATATCATGGTCGCGGACCAGCGTCCCCGCGAGCGCGAGCAGCGTCTCCGCCCCGACCATGCCCGGGGCGGCATCGGCGAACGGCAAGCGCTTGTCCTCCTGCGTTCGCGGGTCATGGCCGCTGGCGACGACGTCGATCGTGCCGTCGGCGATCCCGGCGAGGACCGCGCGCCGGTCGTCGTCATGGCGCAGCGGCGGCGACAGGCGGGCGAAGCTGCGGTAGCCGCTAACCGATTGCTCGCCCAACAGGAAATGGCCCGGGGTGACCCCGCACGTCACGCGAGTGCCCGCGGCCTTAGCGGCGCGGACGAGGTCGATGCTCTCGGCGGTCGTGACCTGCCGGATATGGAGCCGCGCGCCGGTCGCTGCCGCGAGGCGCAGGTCGCGGGCGACCGCAATCGCCTCGGCAAAGGCCGGCGCAGCGGGGAGGCCGAGCCGGGTGGCGAACTCACCCGCGGTCGCCACCGCGCCGACGGTTAGCGCGGCGTTCTCGGCATGGGTGACGACGACGAGGTCGAAGCCGCTGGCATATTGGAGCAGCCGGAGCATGACCCCGGCGTCGGCGATCGCCCCGCGCCCGGTTGCGACGCCCACGGCTCCAGCTTCCTGGCACAGCCCGATCTCGGCGAGCTCGACCCCCGCAAGCCCCTGCGTACCCGCTGCGAGCGGGTGGACCCAGACATGTGGCTTTCCGATCCGCTGGGCGAACTCGATCAGCGCCGGATCGTCGAGCGGCGGGCTGCGGTCGGGCATCAGGACGACGCGGGTGATCCCCCCGGCTAAACATGCCGGAGCGTCGGCGGCGAAGACCCCAGCGTCGATCAGCCCAGGGGCGACGATCCGCTCGCCGCAGTCGATGACACGGGCATCGGCTGGGATCGCCCCGTCGATCGACTCGATCACCCGGTCGCGGACGACGACCGAGCCAAGCGCGTCGCGACCGCTCGCCGGGTCGATCACACGGGCGTTGGTGAAGGCGATCACCACCCCGGGACGCCCCGCGACCGCCGCGTCAGCACGTCGAGGCACGCCATCCGGACCGCGACGCCCATCTCGACCTGCTCGCTTATCGCCGAGCGGGCGATGTCGTCGGCGACCGCGGTGTCGATCTCGACCCCCCGGTTCATCGGCCCCGGATGCATGACCAGCACGTCGGGCTTGGCCGCCGCGAGCCGCGCTGCGGTCAAGCCGTAGAAGTGGAAGTATTCGCGGGTCGAGGGAACGTACGCCCCACTCATCCGCTCGCGCTGGAGGCGAAGCATCATCACCACGTCGGCGCCGTCGAGCCCCGCATCCATGTCGGTGTAGACGTCGACCCCGAGCCGGTCGACGTCGGCCCCGACCAGCGTTGGGGGGGCGACCGCGCGGACCTTCGCCCCGAGGCTGCCGAGGAGCTGGAAGTTCGACCGCGCCACCCGGCTGTGCAGGATATCGCCGCAGATCGCGACGGTCAGCCCCTCGATACGCCCCTTGCGCCGCCGGATGGTCAACGCGTCGAGCAGCGCCTGCGTCGGATGCTCGTGACGCCCGTCGCCGGCATTCAAGACCGGGCAGTCGACCTTTTCGGCGATCAGCTGGACCGCCCCCGACTCGCCGTGGCGGATGACGATGATGTCGGGATGCATCGCGTTGAGGGTCAGCGCGGTGTCGAGCAGGGTCTCGCCCTTCTTCACCGACGACGCCGCGACGGTCATGTTGACGACATCGGCCCCGAGCCGCTTGCCGGCGATCTCGAAGCTGAGCAGCGTTCGGGTCGAGTTCTCGAAGAAGGCGTTGATCAGCGTCAGCCCCGCCAGCCGGTCGTCGCGCTTGCGCAGGCCTCGGTTGACCTCGATCCAGCCCTCGGCCTGATCGAGCAGCCAGGTGATCTCCCACGGCTTCAACTCGGCAATGCCGAGCAGATGGCGATGGGGAAAAGGGTGGACGCCTTCGGGCAGCACGCTCTGCAGGGGGGGTGGCGTCATCGCGCTTCGTCTAGCCGCTATGACAACATTCTGGAAGGGCGAGCCGACGCGGCAGCGGCACGGCTCAACCGAGCCCGGGCTAACCTAGGAGCGTTCCCGCCATCAGCCCATCGATCGCCCCCTGGAGGATGTACGCGGCGGCGAGCTTGTCGATCATCGCATGCCGCTTTGCCCGGCTGAGGTCGGCATCGATCAGCGCGCGCTCGACCGCCTGCGTCGACCAGCGCTCGTCCCACAGCAGGATCGGGCGTTCGAGCGGAATCTCGATCGACTTGGCGAACTGGCGGACCGACTGGGTCCGCGGCGAATCGCTGCCGTCCATGCTCAATGGCAGGCCGACGATCAGCCCGACGATCCGCTCCTTCTCGAGCAGTTGCTTCAGTATCGCGAGGTCAGGGGTGAACTTGGTCCGCTGGATTGTGATCAACGCGGTGGCAAAGCTCCATCCCGCGTCACAAGTCGCGATACCGATCGTGCGCGTGCCCACGTCGAGGCCCGCGAGGCGACCGCCCTGCGGCAGCTCGGCCTTGAACCCGCCCGGGTCGACGATCATCCGGGAATGAACGCGTCGACGCGACGCTCGAAATCGGCACGAATGTTCGCCCAGAACAGGTTGTAATCATATACCTGATAGTCGTTGCCCGGCAGGACATACTTGTCCAACGCCCCCGGCGGATCGCCGATCGAGACGATGCCCGACGGCAGGCATCGCGCGCCGATCCCACCCGCGACGATCGTCGCGGCCTCGGGCGTCGCGCCGGGGACCAGCGAGCCGATGTTCGCCGCCGGAGCCGCCATCTTCGCCGTCGCCACGCCAAGCAGCGGATTGACGCAGACGACGCGCGTTCCCTTGCGGCTCCGCGCGGTTAGTCCCGGGGTCGCGTCGAACACCGCGCGGCTTGCAGCGATGTCGGCGGGCTCGGCAAAGCTCTGCCACGTCAGCAGGCAGTGCGTCGCCTCGGGGGTCGTACACGGCTCGACGCCCAGCGCGGGCAGGTCGGCGACCGAGACCGGTGTGCCGACCGCATAGACCGCGACGATCCGCTGCGCGATCGGCTGCCCGGCGACGCGGTCGTGTAGCAGCCGCAGCAGGTGAAGCGCCCCCTGCCCGTGCCCGGCCAGCACGATCGGCGCCTCCTTCGGCGCGGCGGCGACGAAGGCATCGAACGCCCGCTGCACGTCGCCATAGGCGAGGTCGAGCGCCTTGGTTGCATCGGGCGACGCGACCAGCGAAGCCCCGAATACCGCCTGCCGGTACTTCGGGGCCCAGACCGCGCCGATGCCGTTGAACACGCTCGCGTCCGACCGCAACGACCCGGCAATCCGAGGCTCTACCGCCGTATCGCCGACCGCCATGTTCCAGTGGTCGCGACCGAGATCGGCGGTCGGGGTGATGAAGAACACAGCGACCCGCGGGTGCGGCGCGGCGGCGTATCCCGGCGGAGCCCAGCGCGCCGGGTCGGTCGCCAGCACCGGGTTCGCGGCCCACGCCGTTGGCAGCGCATAGTCGGGCGGCGGCGCAACCCGGCTGTCGGCGAAGCGCACCGACGGCACTAGTGCCGCCGCGATCAACCGCGCGCCGAACAGGCGGTACGCCAGCGCAGCCCCCACGACGAGCACGATGACGGCGGCGATGATCCACAGGAAGCGGCGTGCGAGCATGGCTTTAACTCTCCGTGCCGGGCCATAGCATGACGATATCGATCCGAGATATGGGTCCGGCAACAGATACGGCTGCGGCACGTTATGCCGCGGCAACGAAGGAGCGCGGGCATGCGGCTGGATGACGAACGCGAGAGCAGCAATGTCGAGGACGACCGCGGCCAGGGCGGCGGCGGCGGGTTCGGCTTCGGTGGCGGCGGTGGCGGCGGCTTCGGCGGCGGGCTCGTGCCGATGCTGTTCGGCTTCGTCCTCAGCCGCTTCGGCTGCGGCGGGGTTGTCGTCCTCGGCATCATCGTGCTGATCTTCGGCGGCTTCGGCAATCTCGGCAGTCTCGTCGGCGGGCTTGGCGTTGGCGGTAATGCCCCGACCCAGCAGATCGGCCAACCGCAGGACGACGTCGCCGCCCCCGGCCCGACCGCCGCCACCGGCCAGGAGGACTCAAGCAAGCGTTTCGTCCGCAAGGTCCTCGCCTCGACCGAGGACACCTGGGCCAAGCTGCTGCCGGCACAGGCCAATGTGCGCTACGTCGACCCCAAGCTCGTCCTTTACACCGGCCGGACCCAATCGGGCTGCGGCGGCGCATCCTCGGCATCGGGGCCGTTCTACTGCCCCGCCGACCGCAAGGTCTACCTCGACACGAGCTTCTTCGACGAGCTGTCGAGCCGCTTCGGCGCCCCGGGAGACTTCGCCCAAGCCTATGTCATCGCCCATGAAATCGGCCACCACGTGCAGAACCTGCTCGGCATCTCCGACCAGGCCGAGGCGGCGATGTCGCGCGGCTCGGCGCGCCAGCGCAACGCCGTCTCGGTCCGCCTCGAGCTCCAGGCCGACTGCTTCGCCGGGGTCTGGGCGCACGCCAACCCCGACCTGCTCAGCCCCGGCGACGTCGAGGAGGCGCTCAAGGCGGCGACCGCGATCGGCGACGACCGGCTCCAGCAGGCAGCGCAGGGCACCGTCGTCCCCGACAGCTTCACCCACGGCAGCAGCGCCCAGCGCGTCCACTGGCTCCAGCAAGGCCTGACCGACGGGACGATCGCCGGCTGCAACACATTCAAGGACGGGGCGGTCTAGCTAGGCCGGCCCTGCCCGGGGGTGTTCGCGCCACCACGCAAACACCCCCCGCTGCTCCCGCGCAACATACGCCGCCGCCTCAGCCCCGACGAACAACCCCTTGTAATCGCTTCGCCCAATCCACCATCCCTGCCCCGGCAGCCGGTCGCTCTGGCGGACCACCAGCACCGCGAGGTCGGGCCGCCCCGCCCCGCGCTCGGCGGCGTCGACGTCCATCAGCACCACGCACAACGCCCGCATCTTGGGGCGGCTGAAGGCGTAGCCGAGCGCGCCAAGCACCTCCGAATACGTCACGCTCTCCCCCGCCCGCGCGCGCGCGTGGAGCAGCGCCGCGACGTGATCGGGGTCGATCAATGCCTCCGCCGCGCCTGCCACGCGTGCAGCCCGCCGACGATCACCCCGCCGATGACGACCCCGGCAACCCCCGCACCGAGCGCCCCGGCGACCCATTCGGCGACCGGCCCGGCCAGTCCTCCCGCCAAGACCGCGAGATGGTGGACGACATCGCCCGGCCCAGCGACGCCGTATTCGGCAAGCCCGTGGAGCACGATCCCGCCGCCGACCCACAGCATCGCCGCCGTCCCGACCGCCGCCAACCCCTTGAGCAACCCCGGCATTCCCGACACCAGCGCGCGCCCGAACACGCGCAACGGAGCCGCCGCCCCCCCGCGCAGCCGTGCCAGCGCAACCCCGGCGTCGTCGGCCTTCACGATCAGCGCGACCGCGCCATAGACGAGCACGGTGATGCCGACCCCGACGACGGCGAGGACGATCGCGCGGTTCAAGAAGCTTTCGGCGGCGACGGTGCCGAGCGTGATCGCCATGATCTCGGCCGACAAAACGAGGTCGGTGCGGATCGCCCCGGCGACCAGCGTCGCCTCGTCGCGCACCTCAGCCGCCGCGCCGTGCTCGCCGCCGACGCCGAACGCCGCGACGAGCTTCTCGACCCCCTCGACGCACAGATACGCGCCCCCCGCCATCAGCAGCGGCGTGATCGCCCACGGCGCGAGCGCACTCAGCGCCAGTGCGGCCGGCAGTAAATACAACAGCTTGTTGCGTAGGCTTCCCATTGCGATGCGCCAGACGATCGGCAACTCACGCGCCGCCGCAAAGCCGACGACATAGGTCGGCGTCACCGCCGCATCGTCGATCACCACCCCCGCCGCCTTGACCGCCGCCTTCGCGGTGAGCCCGGCGGTATCGTCGAGCGTCGCCGCCGCGACCTTCGCCAGCGCCGCGACATCGTCGAGCAACGCGATCAACCCGGTCGCCATCAGGCGGCCCTTGCCGGTGTGGAAGAGCCTAAGTTCAAAATAAGTTCACACAAAAGCACGTGTTTTGCGTTTGCCCTTCCCCGGCAAGTCGACCCCTCGGATATCCGCCCGACCGGTGCTGCGCAGCGCCGCGACCCGCGGAAGTCCACGACGTGCAGAAGACGGGTTTTTTCAAGCTTCCGGAGCATCCAAAGTGTCAAGCCAGCTTGTCAAAGTTGACGAAGTTGACGCCACGCCGGATCGAAACACTGCCCCCGCTTGGCCAGCCACCGCCCGCCGCCCCGCAACCCCGTCCCGAAACGCTCGCCGCCAAATTCACCGTCACCAATTCCATCCTCCCGCTTTCGACTCGACCCGCCAAATTACCGCATCGGCGAGGGTGTAGGACAGCGATATCTCGGAGGGCGCGCGGTTGGTCGGGATCGCGCCGCATGTTAGGCTAGTCGAGCAGGAGGCTACGATGCCGACAAGAACCATCACCCTCGCCGAACCCGCCGCGCAATGGGTCGACGATCGCGTCCGCGACGACGGCTATCCCAACGCCGACGCCTATGTCGCCGCCCTCGTCGAGCGCGAGCGCGCGGAGGCGGAGAAGCTGACGGCCCTCCGCGCGGCGGTGGCGCAGGGCCTCGCCAGCGGCATCAGCAAGCGGTCGCTCAAAGACATCATCCGCGACGGACGTATCCGACACGCGAATAATTGAAGTCCGTATCAGCGAAGATGCTGATCGCGATCTCGATGCCATCCTCGATTATGGCGCAGCGCATTGGGGAATTGATCGTGCCGTCGCCTATCTCGCGATATTCGACGACCAATTCACCCGCCTCGCCGAATTTCCTTTTCTCGGAACGCTCCGCCCGGATGTAGGCGACGGTGTCAGGAGCCTGTCGCTCGGCAGTCACATAACGTACTTCAGAAGCGAACGCGACGCCGTCACGATCGCACGCATACTTCATAGGCGAATGGCGCCTGCGAAACATTTTTGAGCATACCAGCGGGTACTTTGAAGCTTCGCGACGCTCCACATAACTGTGAAGCGTCGCTAGGCAATTATGCCGCTTCGCTCAGCGCCGGAACCATGTCTGAGATGCCCATTTCACAACGCAGAATAGTGGCGATCGCACGACGCGTAGATGCACCTGCTCCAAGAAACGCCAGCGTTGCCGACCCATCTTTAGCGGACTTTTCCGTGACAAGCTCCGACCAGATCGACGCATTACGATTCCAGTCGACTTTTGACGCCAAGGCGCGCGCGAACTCCGCCCGGTCGATATTCTGTAGAACAAATGCAATATCGTAATATATAAGGCCAATTGCTTGCCAGCCGGCTGAACTTAGATGAACACTATCACGCTGCGTCCACGTCGGACCCATCGCGTCAGCGAATACGTCGAGAAACTCGGAAAGCGCTCCCAGAACCGTAGAGGCGTCTTTACTTGTCAGGTGAGCATCTGCAACCGCAACGTTTCGAGCCCCTTCCACGTAACGAGCGCCTTCTAGCGCGGCACGAACAAAACGGAGCAACACGGGCTGAACCACTACCGCCTTCGACTTTGATCCAAGCGAAGCCGCTTTAGTGTCCATTCCAAACTTCTTAATGTTTTCGACATTCGCCGCCAGAAAATATGTCGCGCGGATGTAAGGATCGCTATTATCCAGCGCAATTGCATCCTTTGCCGATACCGGCGTCACCTTAAAGTTAAAGTCGTGAAATAGCTGTCCGATCTCGACTTGCGAGAGCGGAGCTTGCCCCTTACGAGGCGAATAGAATACACAAGGAAGAGAAATTTCTGACAAAGCTTGCTTAAGATACGCCTTATCGTCATCGCTAATATCGGCTCCCAGCATAGTATCAACTAGCGCGAGCGCACCGCTAATTCTGCCTAATCCATCAAGCGCGACGCGTTTATTGTGAACTCCAGTATCGATAGACATATTTACGACACCTGGTGCACCGGCAATATCCACATATTCGATAGGATATTCTACAGCAATACAGATCGCGGGGAACCCGCCGACAAGTATAGATTCTGGAAACATCCTGTCTTCAATGTAATTGCGGATAGCGTCACGCCTATTTCCAGACGTCTTGCGCTGCATATACTCGTACAGTTCGACTATTTTCTGATCATTAAGCAGTCGCCGACGATCGCTGCGCGGGTCATGGCCCAACAACGGTACGATATCGAATGGATTGATCTGCGTAGCATATGTAGCGAGGCGTGGACCGTGCAGCCCTACCATCGCGGGATATGTTTGACGTGAGCGAACAGCTTGGAACAATGGGCCTTCCGACGACGCGTCGGTTTTGATATAGGCGAAGGTCTGAGACATCGGGCTCTCCATGAGCAGTTTCAGTGAATGCCGGCGAGCTGAACCTCGCCGGCATTCTTTTCATACCCGAAACAATCTGGTGGTCAAGCCTCCCCGCACAATTTTCTGCGGGGAATGCGGTTTGCGATGCCGAATTCGCCTTTCCCCGTAATTTACTCCGCTGCCACGCCGAGCAACCCGCCCTGCGCCCCGTCATCCCCCTCGTTCGCCGCGCCCACGGTCGCCGCTTGCGCGCCCTTGCGGCGGTCGAAGGCGTCCCAGACTTCGTTCCAGTTGCCCTTGGTCGCGGCCTTCGAATATTCCGTCGCGCGGGCTTCGAAGAAGTTCGCGTGTTCGACGCCGTTGAGCAGCGGGGACAGCCACGGCAGGGGGTGTTCGTCGATCATGTAGATCGGCTTCATGCCGAGCTGCTTCAAACGCCAGTCGGCGGTGAAGCGGACGTACTGCTTGATCTCCTTCGGGGTCATGCCGGTGACCGGGCCCATTTCGAAGGCGAGGTCGATGAACGCGTCCTCGAGCCGGACGGTCCGCATGCAGACGTCGGCGATGTCGTCGCGCAGCTTCGACGTCATCACGCCGGTCTCGGCGCAGAAGGCGTGGAACAGCTTGATGATGCCTTCGCAGTGGAGGCTTTCGTCGCGGACGCTCCACGTCACGATCTGGCCCATGCCCTTCATCTTGTTGAAGCGCGGGAAGTTCATCAGCATGGCGAAGCTGGCGAACAGCTGGAGCCCCTCGGTAAAGCCGCCGAACATCGCCAGCGTGCGCGCGATGTCGCCGTCGTTATCGACCCCGAAGGTGCCCATGTAATCGTGTTTGTCGCGCATTTCCTTATAGTTGAGGAAGGCGCTGTATTCGCTTTCGGGCATGCCGATCGTGTCGAGCAGGTGGCTGTACGCTGCGATGTGGACCGTCTCCATGTTGCTGAACGCGGTCAGCATCATCTTGACCTCGGTCGGCTTGAACACGCGGCCGTATTTCTCGTGGTAGCAATCCTGCACCTCGACGTCGGCTTGGGTGAAGAAGCGGAAGATCTGGGTGAGCAGGTTGCG
Organism: Polymorphobacter sp. PAMC 29334; assembly: GCF_019431245.1. Taxonomy (NCBI): domain Bacteria; kingdom Pseudomonadati; phylum Pseudomonadota; class Alphaproteobacteria; order Sphingomonadales; family Sphingosinicellaceae; genus Polymorphobacter; species Polymorphobacter sp. PAMC 29334. The sequence continues at coordinate 2,741,246 of NZ_CP080243.1, forward strand.
CTCGTGCTCGGTCAGCTTCTGCGCCCAGTCGCGGCAATCCTCCCCCAGCGGCACCTCCTCGGGCATCCAGTGGATCTGCTGCTGGCGCTTCCAGAAGTCGAACGCCCACGGGTATTCGAACGGCTTGTAGGTGTTGGAGGATTTGAGCAGGGACATGGGTGGCGGTCCTTAAACGTCTGATTCCAAAATCTTTTTGTCATCCCCGCGAAAGCGGGAACCCAAAGTCACGAGATTGCGACCTTGGGTCCCCGCTTTTGCGGGGATGACAGCGGGAGGGAGGCACCCGCGCGCCGCGTCATCATCAGCCTGTCGGTAAGCAAGGGGGCCAGGTTCGCGCGTCGTGGAATGCGCGAAGCCGGCCCCCTCACCCGCCCGCCGGGGCAACGCGCCCCGGCCGGTCCCGCTCCTTTTCGCCCGAAGGCTCGAGCAGCGGGGGCGCCTTACTGACAGGCAAGGCACTCGTCGTAATCGTTCGGCTCCAGCTCGAGCTGGCGCAGGTCCGGCGTGTTGTCGGCCTCGACCCCGCCGGCGAACCCGGCGCGCTGGATCGACTTCGACCGCAGATAATACAATGACTTGATACCCAACTCCCATGCGCGGAAGTGAAGCATCAGCAGGTCCCACTTCTCGACGTCGGCAGGGATGAACAGGTTGAGGCTCTGCGCCTGGTCGATGTACGGGGTGCGGTCGCCGGCGAGTTCGAGCAGCCAGCGCTGGTCGATCTCGAACGCGGTGCGGTACACCGCCTTCTCCTCGGGGGTAAGGAAGTCGAGGTGCTGGACCGACCCGCCCTGCTCGAGGATCGAGTTCCACACGTTTTCGCTGTTCTTCGACTTGGCGGTGAGGAGCTTTTCGAGGAACGGGTTGCGGATCGAGAACGACCCCGACAGCGTCTTGTGGGTGTAGATGTTCGCCGGGATCGGCTCAATGCACGCGCTGGTGCCGCCGGTGATGATCGAGATCGACGCGGTCGGCGCGATCGCCATCTTGCAGCTGAAGCGCTCCATCACGCCGGCGTCGGCGGCGTCGGGGCACGCGCCGCGCTCGTTCGCGAGGTGCATCGACGCTTCATCCACCTGCGCGCGAATGTGGCGGAAGATCTTCATATTCCACGACTTCGCCATCGCACCCTCGAAGGCGATGCCGCGTGCCTGGAAGAAACTGTGGAGCCCCATGACGCCGAGGCCGACTGAACGCTCACGCTCGGCGGCGTAGCGCGCACGCTCCATCTCGGGCTCGGCGCGCTCGATATAGTCCGACAGGACGTTGTCGAGGAAGCGCATGATGTCCTCGATGAAGCCCTTGTTGCCCTGCCAGTCGTCCCACATCTCGAGGTTGAGCGACGACAGGCAGCACACCGCGGTGCGGTCGCGGCCATACTGGTCGACCCCGGTCGGCAGGGTGATTTCCGAGCACAGGTTCGACGTCGAGACGCGCAGGCCGACGTCGCGCTGGTGCTTGGGCATCGCGTCGTTCACGTGATCGATGAAGACGATGTACGGCTCGCCGGTCGCCAGCCGCGTCTCGACGAGCTTGGTGAACAGGCCGCGCGCGTCGACGGTGGCGCGGACGTCGCCGGTCTTCGGGCTGATCAGGTCCCAGCTTTCACCCGCCTTGACGGCTTGCATGAACTTGTCGGTGACGAGGACGCCGTGATGCAAATTCAACGCCTTGCGGTTGAAGTCTCCCGATGGTTTGCGGATTTCGAGGAATTCCTCGATCTCGGGGTGGTTGACGTCGAGGTAGACCGCCGCCGACCCGCGCCGCAGCGACCCCTGGCTGATCGCGAGCGTCAGGCTGTCCATGACGCGGACGAAGGGGATGATGCCGCTGGTCTTGCCGTTGAGGCCGACCGGCTCGCCGATACCGCGGACGTGGCCCCAATAGGTGCCGATGCCGCCGCCGCGCGCCGCAAGCCAGACGTTCTCGTTCCACGTGTCGACGATCTTCTCGAGGCTGTCGCCGACCGAGTTGAGATAGCACGAGATCGGCAGGCCGCGCCCGGTGCCGCCGTTCGACAGGACCGGGGTCGACGGCATGAACCACAGCTTCGACATGTAATCGTACAGCCGCTGGGCGTGCTCGGCACTGTCGGCGTATGCAGCGGCGACGCGGGCGAACAGGTCCTGATACGACTCGCCCGGCAGCAGATAGCGGTCCTTGAGCGTCTCGCGGCCGAAGTCGGTGAGCAGCGCGTCGCGGCTGCGGTCGACGGTGACCGGCCATTTCCACGGCATCACCGTGCTCGAACTGCGTGGGGCAGCGGGTGCGGCGGGCTGCTCCGTCGCGGGCACAGCCTGCTCTGCGGGCTGGGACGCTTGCGCCGCATGCGCGGACGCGCCGCTCACGGGAGGCTCAAGGGTCATCGTCTCGCCGCTCAACGTCATTCTCGTCACTCCACCTGCCGCCCGGCTCACGTAATTCGGGTCCCGGCGTTTCGCCTCGAACCCTTGTCCACGATCGCGGCGGCTTCGCCAATGTTCTTTTTTCGTTCTCCCGGTGCGAGGAGCGGTCGCAGTGCCGCGGAATATTCCGCTACCACCACGGCTTGTGTCCGCCCCCCAGATCACCGGCTACAGATAGTGCCCTAAACCCGCCGCGACACAAGCATGAATATGGTGATCAAAGGCTGAATGAGCAAGGTCAACGGCTTGTCCGCGCTGGTTGAAGACCTGCCCGAAACCGGTTCTGCGCGGCTGTACCGCAGGGGGCAAATCGGGTCGCCCCCGGCTGCCGCAACGCCGACTCGGGATCGCCTCAAATCGCGCCGACGACCCGAATCGGAAGCTCCCGGAAGCCATGATTGACTCGGCAACGAACTTGGCTAAGCTTCTGGCTAACCGGCTGGAGCATCGAACCATGACGATCGTCAACGTCCTCGAAGCCAAGACCAACCTGTCGCGCCTCATCGCCGACGTCGAGGCGGGCGGCGAGGTCATCATCGCGCGCAACAACAAGCCGGTCGTGCGGCTGGTGCTGGCGGGAACCGGGGGCTTGGCCGAGGCAACGCTGGCGTGGCAGCCGGGGCCAGCCACGCCGCGCGTTCCTGGCCGGTTGGCAACGCCTAAATCCAAGCGCCGCTTCGGGTCGATGAAGGATTTGGTCGCGTGGGATGATCGCTTCAACGACCCGCTCCCCGCCGACGAACTCGCCTTGTGGAATGGTGAGGGCGAGTGAGGCTCCTGCTCGACACGCATGCCTTGCTGTGGTGGGTGGCGGGCGATGAGCGGATGCCGATCAGCGCACGCGAAGCGATCGACGCGGCGACCGAGACATTCGCGAGCGCGGTTTCTGCGATGGAAATCGCGACCAAGTTCAGGATTGGAAAGCTGCCCGAAGGCCGATTGCTGGCCGGCGATTTCGAGGTCCAGCTTTTGGCCCACGGCTTCAGCACGCTATCATTGACCGCCCGCCATGCCCAGCTCGCCGGTAACCTGCTGATCGCCAACAAGGACCCATTCGACCGGATGCTGATCGCCCAGTCGATCATCGAAGGCATCCCGCTGGTGTCGAACGAGGTGGGGTTCGACCATTTCGGGGTGAGCCGGGTGTGGTAGGGCGCAGTGGCTGATTAGGGGTGGAGGGCGGACACTAATCTGCCATGTCCTTGAGTATGCAGTGCTTGGTTCCAGGCTGGGATCGACACATCAGTTGATGCTCATCAGGGTAAAGACCGATCGCATCCACTATTCGGATGAGGAGGGTCAGGACGAGCTAAAGAGCTAGCGCCGATCGTCGCGTACAACCAATCCGCCCTTCATGACGAAGCTGACATGCTGGACGGTGGCAATGTCGGCGAGCGGATCGCCGCGCACGGCGATGAGGTCGCCATAATGGCCGGGTGTCAGCGCACCGACCTTGTCCGCCCAGCCCATCAGCGCGGCGGCGTTGATCGTCGCTGCGCGCAGCGCCCCCAGATTGCCGAGCCCGAAGCTTGCAAGCGCCTCGATCTCGACCGCGTTGCGGCCGTGATCGGCGGCGGAACCCGGATCGAAGCCGCTCGCAACTCGGACGCCCAGCCGCGTCGCGGTGGCGAGATTGGCACTGACCATCGCGACGAAGGCGTCGATCTTTGCCTGCACCGCGGGAGAATGCGCCTTGCGCATTTCCTCCCACACGACGCCCTTAGTCGTAACCCATGTGACGCCCTTGGCCTTCATCTCAGCAAGGAGCACAGGCGTGAGGTGATCGCCGTGCTCAATCGAGTCGACGCCAGCGGCGAGCGCGTTGGCGATGCCCTGCGTGGTCGTGGCATGGGCTGCGACCTTACAATGAAAGCGATGCGCCTCATCGACGACCGCGCGCAGTTCCTCGACCGACAACGTCGGCTCCCTCCAATCGGCGTAGACCTTTAGCAGGTCTGCGCCATGACCGATCTGTTCGCGTGCCGCCCGGCGCGCTTCGTCGACGCCGCTAACCAGCTGCGCGCCCACCGGAAATTCCGGCTGGTCCCAGGCGACACCGAAGGGGAAATATTGGCCGATCATCGCGATGCCACGCGAGGCGCCCTGCATGCGGGGGCCCTCAACCAATCCGGCCTCGATCGCATCACGCAGATCGAGATCGGCATAGCCGCTGCCCTCGCTCTCGACATCACGCACGGCCGTGAAGCCGGCGAGGAGTGTTGCCTTCGCGTCGGCCGCGCCGTCGAGCGCGCGGCGAGCCAACGATTCAGTGGCGAGCGTTTGAACATACGAGTCGGCACCATCGCCCATTCGGGCCATCAGATGGGTGTGCGCATCGATCAATCCGGGCAGCAGGGTCTCATCACCGAGATCAATCACCTGCGCACCGGCCGGGACCGCAAGCGCGCTGCCCGAGGCGGTTATCAGCCCGTCGGTGATCACGATCACCGCATTTGGAACGTAGTTGCCGGCCGCTACGTCGAGCATGCGCGCGGCTTTGACCACGACTACTGTCGCCGACGCTTGAGGCGACGTTGCGTGCGCCGACAGAGGCAACGCTAGCCCCATCAGAGCGGCCAGACACCTTCGGATCATCGCCTTGTCCCCTTGCTTAGACGCATGCTGTCGAAGCAAGCACGTGATGCAATTGGGCGGATTTGGACGATCGATCGCTCAGCTTAATCGAGAAGCTGTCTACGGTTCGAGACCTTCCACGACCCTCGTCCGGATCTCGATCAGGCCGACTTGAAGATATAACTCGACCCGACGATCGACCGGATCACCTTCTGCGGCATCGCCGCGAGGGCGGCCGCGATGAAGGTCTCGCCGGTGCAGTGGCCGGGGATGATATAGTCCGGGTCGATCGCCTGCATCAGCGCCAGCGTCGCCAATGCCTGCTCGCGGGTCTGCGGCGGGACGAGGTGGAAGCCGCCGACGATCGCGTGGACCTTGTCGATCCCCGACACCGCCTGCGCGCGGCGGACGGTGTTGATGATGCCGCGATGACTACACGAGCCGATCACGACCAGCCCGCGTCCGGCGACATTATACGCCGTGCCGAGTTCGTGCTCGGCATCGTCGACGACGAAGGCCTTGTCGCGCTTGGCCGGATCGAGCAGGTCGCGCGCGCAGTTCTGCCCCGGGAGCATGCCGCTCGGGACGCGCGGATGCTCCGATGAGACGAATGGGATGCGGCCGGTCGTGAAGCCCTGCCCGGCGACGATCCGCGGGTCGCCCGAAACGACGAGATCGACGCCGGCCCGGAGGATCGCCGGGCGGTCGATCGCCCCGAACGACGAGCCATCGGCGTCGGTACCGCGAATCCGCGCGCAGAACGCCTCCTCGCCGCCGACGTACAACGGCGTCCCCCGCCGTACCTTGCCCGTCGCCAGCAAGCCGTCGAGCCCGCCGAAATGGTCGTAGTGACCGTGGCTCAGCACCATCGCGTCGATCGTCTCGGGCGCAATGCCGAGCAGCGTCATATTGTTGAGCAACGCGGCCGGGGTGTAGCCGAAGTCGATCAGGGTGGTCCGCGCCGTGCCCGCAGCGGACGACGTCGCGAGCAGCGAATAGCCCCACTGCCCGGCAAAGGCGGTGTGATAGTCCTTGGTGATCGGCGGCGGGACGACGTCGATATCGGGCCGCGAGACCGATGCGCCGAAGACGCTGGTCGTGCTGTCGATCAGGACCGTCAGCTTAAGCCGGTCGACTGACGGGACGGCGAGGAGCGGTGCAGCCGAGAGCGCCGCGCCCGGCAACGCCAGAAAGGCTCCACCGATAGCGAGGAGTGAGCGGCGATCCAGATCCACGACGGCCTCCAATATCACGGAACGCCACGCTGCCAGATCGCTGCGCGTCGGGAAAGCGTCTCGACCTGCCCGGGGCCGATCAACACCCTCGGCAAGTCACTGCCGCACCCACTGGAACGAAACGCGACCCTGCCCCATATTGCCCGACATGGCTGCCATCCAGATCCGCACCTCGCTCGCCGAACCCGAAAGCAACGGCGCGTTCGTCCCCCACCGCCCGGCGCGGCCCGAGAAGTCGGAGGGTGGCAAGGCGTTCCGGCTCGTCACCGATTACATGGCAGCAGGCGACCAGCCGGCGGCGATCGCGGAGCTCGTCACCCAGGCCAACGCCGGCGACCGCGACCAGGTGCTGCTCGGCGTCACCGGATCGGGCAAGACCTTCACCGCGGCGAAGGTGATCGAGGCGGTCCAGCGCCCGGCCCTCGTCCTCGCGCCGAACAAGATCCTCGCGGCGCAGCTGTACGGTGAATTCAAATCGTTCTTCCCGGACAATGCCGTCGAATATTTCGTCAGTTACTATGACTATTACCAGCCCGAGGCGTATGTCCCGCGCTCCGACACGTACATCGAGAAGGAGTCCTCGGTGAACGAGGCGATCGACCGGATGCGCCACTCGGCGACGCGGTCGCTGCTCGAACGCGACGACGTCATCATCGTCGCCTCGGTGTCGTGCCTGTACGGCATCGGCTCGGTCGAGACGTACTCGGCGATGACCTTCAGCCTGAAAAAGGGCATGACCGCCGACCGTGGCGAGATCATTCGCAAGCTCGTCGCGCTCCAGTACAAGCGCAACGACCAGGCCTTCGCGCGCGGCAATTTCCGCGTTCGCGGCGACACGGTCGAGCTGTTCCCGTCGCACTATGAAGACAGCGCGTGGCGCATCGTCTTCTTCGGCGACGAGATCGAGACGATCACCGAATTCGACCCGCTGACGGGGCAGAAGGTCGCCGACCTGATCTCGATCAAGGTCTACGCTAACTCGCATTACGTCACGCCCGGCCCGACGCTCAAGCAAGCGTCGGAGGCGATCAAGCACGAGCTGACCGAGCGGCTGAAGGAGATGCACATCGAGGGCAAATTGCTCGAGGCGCAGCGCTTGGAGCAGCGGACAAACTTCGATCTTGAGATGATCGCCGCCACCGGCAGTTGCGCCGGCATCGAGAACTACAGCCGCTTCCTGACGGGCCGTCTCCCCGGCGAGCCGCCGCCGACATTGTTCGAATATCTCCCCGAAAACGCCCTGCTGTTCGTCGACGAAAGCCACGTCACCGTGCCGCAGATCGGCGGCATGTCGCGCGGCGACCACCGGCGGAAACTGACCCTCGCCGAATACGGCTTCCGCCTGCCGTCGTGCATCGACAACCGCCCGCTGCGCTTCGAGGAATGGGAGGCGATGCGCCCGCAGACGGTGTTCGTCTCTGCCACCCCGGGCAAGTGGGAGATGGAGGCGACCGGCGGCGTCTTCGTCGAGCAGGTCATCCGCCCGACCGGGCTGATCGACCCGCCGATCGAGATCAAGCCGGTCGAAGACCAGGTCGAGGACTGCATCGCCGAGGCGCGCAAGGTCGCGGCCAACGGCTACCGCACCCTCGTCACGACGCTGACCAAGCGGATGGCCGAGGACCTCACCGAGTTCATGCACGAGGCCGGCCTGCGCGTCCGCTACATGCACAGCGACGTCGAGACGCTGGAGCGCATCGAGCTGATCCGCGACCTCCGGCTCGGCGTCTACGACGTGCTGGTCGGGATCAACCTGCTGCGCGAAGGCCTTGATATTCCTGAGTGCGGGCTTGTCGCGATCCTCGACGCCGACAAGGAGGGGTTCCTTCGCTCGGAGACCTCGCTGATCCAGACGATCGGCCGCGCCGCGCGCAACGTCGAGGGCCGCGTCATCCTCTACGCCGACCGGATCACCGGCAGCATGGAGCGCGCGATGGCCGAAACCGACCGCCGCCGGTCACGCCAGGCGAGCTACAACCTCGAACACGGCATCACCCCGACGACGATCAAGCGCAACATCTCCGACGTCCTCGCCGACGTGTCGATGCGCGACGGCGTGGTGGTCGACACCGGCGACGACGAAACCCCGAACCTCGTCGGCCACAACCTCAAGGCGTACATCGCCGACCTCGAAAAGCAGATGCAGAGCGCCGCCGCCAACCTCGACTTCGAAATCGCCGCTGCGGTGCGGGATCAGATCAGGCGGCTAGAGGCGGACGACTTGGGGCTGCCGAGCACGGGGGCGAAGGTCGCCCCCGTCAAGGGACGCGCGGTCGGGGGAGCGCCGGGAACACGCACGACGCGGTTCGCGAAGGCGAAGGCTGCGCGGGAAGCGCGGCGGCAGGGCGGGCGTTAGCGCACCGCCAGGCCGTCACACTGTGAGTTCTGCCGCGAGCAGTTGACGGCGACGTGTCGGTGCGGCGCTGGTTACCGCCCGGATCAGAGGAAGATGTCGCTGAAAGCACATCGGATCGCAGACTGCGGCGGCGCGCAAACCCAGCCATGCCTGCATCAGCCCGAGCAACGCGCCCTCGTGACGACCATCGCACATCCGATCGACGAGGAACGGCTCTGCATCGCGCGGCAGGACCCGCCACGCGAGAGCGTTGGCCGCCCCTTCCTGCGCACGCCCATCACGTCCGTCGAGATACGTCGCAAGGTCGAAAAGATAGGCCTTGTCCTGCGTCAGATCGAACAAGACCTCGTGCCGGATCACATCCCACCGCCAGTCGAACGAGGCGACCCGCGACGCGGCCTGCCGCAGGGCAGCGACCAATCCGGCATCGCCAACGTGGCGCAACCCCATCAGGTCGACCGTGTTTCCGGCGAGCGCGCGCGCAAGCATCATGTCGCGCGCCTTCTCACGCTCTCTATCGGTCATTTCGGCAAAGTCGGCCGGGGTATAGCCATCGCCCTTTTCGCGCCCGTGCGCCGCGTACTGTCGCTGAAACTGGTCGATGCTCATCGACCCGGCCGCGGCCGGCCGAGACTATAGTTGAACGTCGGCAAGGATTTTCTTCCGCCTTGCCGGTCCAGCCGCACAGGCCGCCTTGATAAAGGTCAGGTGCTTCTGAAAGACCGACATCTCCCAAATCCTCACGCCACGCGATGCCAGCCACGCATCGACCAAGGGGCCTACGATGCATTCGTGCCGACCATCGGTCAGGCGCTCGGCGATCCGCTCCCCAAAATCCCCGGGCAAAGAATGGCGCGCAAGGGCTTCGGCCGCCATCTTTGCCTCGTCGTCGCTCCCTCCATCGGTCATCGCCAGCAGCGGCTCCAGTTCCGCCGGTTCGCTAGTCAGCTGAAACAGCGTTTCGCGACGTACGATATCCCAGCGCGCGCCAAGGGACGCGACGCGATTCGCTGCCGCTCTAAGGCCGGTCACGGTCGTCGCATCGCCGACGAGACGCAGACCGTCGAGGTCGACCGTGTCGCCGGCCAGCGCCCGCTCGAGCAACATGGAGCGGGCATGCGCAAGTTCATCGCCCGACATTCCAGCGAAGTGGAACGGAAAATATCCCTCCCCCTTTTCCTGGGCGACGGCGTCGTACTGGCGTTGAAAATCGGAGAAAGTCACGGTCCCTTGCTTTCATTGGGCAGCACGACCTTCTCGTCGAAGTTCGTGATCCTGCCGGTGCGCAGTCCGTCCTTGATCGCGGGCTGTTCATATGTCTTGTAGATATAGCCCCCGCCAGCCTTCTCAGGCGACTGGACTGCCGTGACGTCGCCGGACATGCCCTCCGCGTATTTTTGTGACGTTCCGCCCCAGACCTCTTTTCCGCCCTTGTCCCACGGCATCTTGGACTGCAGCCCGTCCCAGTTGTCGATCACCCGGCCGCCCGGCGTCTGTTCGAGCGTGACGCCACCGTGGTCGGCGGCATAGGCCCCCGCCGCATCCTTGTTGCCCGACCACAGATATCCGCGATCGCGCGGCGACGAAACGTCGAGACGGCGGACGATGGCGTTGGCGTCGCCGGCGTCGACATGCGGCTGCAGGATGGCGCGTGCCTCGTCGATCTTACCCGCGTTCGACAGACTGGTGATCCGCGTCCGGTCTCCGACGACCTTGGCTTCGCCCGCCAGCTTCGGGCTGGCGACGATGAGGCCCATTCCGGCGACGCCTTGCAGCAGATCGCGATATCCCGGCCCGAGGGCATCGCCGATCTTGCCGGGTCCCTCCATCCCGCCATAGCCGAGGGCGCCGATTGCGAGGTAGCCGCCGAACGCAGAACACCCCGTCGCTTGCATCCCCCGCTCGTCGCGACGACAAGCGCGCGGCAATGACCCCTCCCCTTTTCCTCACCCGCCTCGGTGACCGCATCACGCGTACCTTTGCCGTCGAGCCCGGCACCGTCGACACTGTCCGGCGGCGGGTGGCGACTGGCATCGGGGCGGTGGTGCTCGGGCTGGTCGCGCTCGCCTTTGCCAAGGGCGGCGATCTCGCTCGCGCAGGGTTCGCACAGATCGTCCACGCCGCGCCGTATGCGCCGCTGCTCCTGACCCCGGCGATGTTCGCAGGCGTAGTCTGGCTGACGCGGCGGTATGTGCCCGAGGCGCGGGGGTCGGGGATTCCACAGGTGATGGCGGCGGCGCGGGTTCCCGATGCGCCCGAGAGCCAGAAGCTCGTGTCGGTGCGCGCGGCGGCGGCGAAGATCGGGCTGACGCTCGGCATATTGCTCGCGGGCGGGTCGGCGGGGCGCGAGGGGCCGACGGTCCAGTTGAGCGCGGCGGTGATGGTCGCGGTCCACCGGGTGTTGCGCGTGCCGCTTAGCGCGGGAGTCTATATCGCCGGGGGCGCGGCGGGGGTCGCGGCGGCGTTCAACACGCCCTTGGCGGGGGTCGCCTTCGCGATCGAGGAGCTTGCCGCCGCCTACGAACAGCGCGTCGCGATCCTCGTCATGGGCGCGGTGATGATCGCCGGGATGGTCAGCCTCGGCGTCGCCGGGGATTATGTCTATTTCGGCGAGATGCATAAGACGCTGGCGCTGCGCGCGGTGGTGCTCGCGGCCCCGGCGGCGGGGATCGTCGGCGGGATCGCCGGGGGGCTGTTCAGCCGCCTCGTCCTCGGCTTCGCCACGGGCCACAAGCGGTGGCAGCGGCGGCTGACGTCGCGCCCGGTGGTCTTCGCAGCGCTGTGCGGGCTGGCGGTGGCGGTGCTCGGGATCGTCAGCGGCGGGCTGACATGGGGCACCGGCTATGACGCGACCAAGATGCTCGTGGAGGGGCACGGCCAGCCGTTGTGGTTCGGCGTCGCCAAGTTCGGTGCATCGCTCGCGACGACGCTGTCGGGGGCTCCGGGCGGGGTGTTTGCGCCGTCGCTCGCGGTTGGCGCCGGCGTCGGCAACCTGCTGACGCCGCTGTTCCCCGACGATCCGGCGGGTGCGATCGTCCTGCTCGGCATGACCGGATATTTCGTCGGCGTCGTCCGCGCGCCGCTGACCGCGGTGATCATCATCACCGAGACGACTGCGAGCCGCGGGATGATCCTGCCGCTGTTCTTCACCGCGCTGATCGCCGAGGTCGCGAGCACGCTCGTCTGTCGCGAGCGCCTGTACCACGGCCTGTCGCGCGCGTTCGGCGTGCCTGCACCGCACACGCCGTAGATCGGACCGGCGACCCTCGACCGCAGCGGCGCCGCCGCGTATCGATCGCGCTGGGCAGTCGCGGAGGCGGGACGGATGAACGCAGCGGTCGAACCCGCGACCGTCGGGGCGCGCCGGGGCCTGGTGTGGGGTTTCGATATCTCAGCAAGCGGGGCGGAGCCGATCGAAACCGCGCTGCCCGACATCACCTTCGCCGCGCCGCCGGGAATGCTGCGCTGGCTCCATGTCAGCCTCGCCGACCAATGGACGCGGCGCTGGTTCGACGATAGCGCGCTGCCCGCCGATGTCCGCGAGCTGCTGCTGTCGGTCGACCGCCACCAGCGCGCGCTCGTCGACGGCGACGCGATCGCTTTCATTGTCCACGATTTCGAACGGGACTTCGACACGCCCGCGACGGCGCAGATGGGGGCGCTGACGGTGCTGCTTTTGCCAGGCTGCGTCGTCACCGCGCGGCTCCATCCCTTGTGCGCGATCGATGTCGTGCATCGCCGCATCCAGGCGGGCGCGGCCCCGGCGACGACGGCGGCGGCGCTCGACCTGCTGCTGTCGGGGGTGACGCAGGTGGCGAGCGAAGTCTCCGCCGACCTGACCGCGACGGTGCAGGCGGCGGAGGACGCGTTGCTCGACGATGGGCACGAGCCCGATGCGCGCGCGTTGCTGGTGGTGCGCAAGCGGTCGATCCAGGTGTCGCGGCAGATGAGCGGGCTGCGCGCGATCCTCGCCCGGCTCGAGGACGACGATGCGGTGCCGCGCGAACTGCTCCCGGCGGTCGCCAAGCATGCCCAGCGGACGGCAGCGGTCGAAGGCGACATGCTCGCGATCCAGGGCAATGTCCGGCTGCTCCGGGAGGAGATGGAGATGCAGACAGCGACGCGGACGAGCGACAACCTGTACCTGCTATCGATCCTCAGCGCTCTGCTGCTGCCGGCGACGCTGGTGACGGGGATATTCGGGATGAACACCGGCGGGCTGCCGTGGACGACGGCGGCGCATGGGACGGCGCTGGCGATGGCGCTCGTGGCGGGGTCGGCGGCGGCGGTGTTCCTGTGGCTGCGGGCGCGGGGTTTTTTCCGACAGTAGCGGGGGTGTTTTCGCCAATAGCTTAGCGCTGGGGTGGGAAGCTCTTGTGTCAAACTGCTGTCATCCCCGCGAAAGCGGGGACCCAAAGTCACAACAGGTGGAGACCTTGGGTCCCCGCTTTCGCGGGGATGACAATTTAGGATGCGATCGTTTCGCTCGTTCCAGCGCCTCAGCCAGCCGTGTCGTCCGCAGCCTCGCCAACCACCTCGCCGTCGCCCTCGTCGCCGATCTTCGCCGCCGAGACGACGTGCTCGCTGCCATCGACCCGGAACAGCATGACCCCCTGCGCGCCGCGGCCCATGATGCGGATTTGCTTCGCTTCGGTGCGGATCAATTTGCCCTGGTCGGTGACGAGCATGATCTCGTCGGAGTCAGTCGCGGGGAAGCTGGCGACGACGGTGCCGTTGCGCTCGGAGTCGGCGATCGTCGCGATCCCCTGCCCGCCGCGCCCCGACTGGCGGTACTCGAACGCCGAGGTGCGCTTGCCGAAGCCGTTCGAGGTGACGGTGAGAATGAACTCCTCCGCCGCCGCGAACTGCGCCATGCGGGTTTCGGACAATGCGCGTTCGCCGGGCTCGGGCTTCCACGCGGCGGCGCGGAGATAGTCCTCACGCTCCTGCGGCGTCGCATCGAAGGGCTTGAGCACCGACATCGACATCACCGCGTCGTCGCCGTTGAGCGCGATCCCGCGCACGCCGGTCGACGTGCGGCTGACGAATTCGCGGACGTCCTCGACGGCGAAGCGGATCGCCTTGCGGTTCTTCGTCACGAGCAGCACGTCGTCGGCGGCATCGCACAAGGCGACCCCGATCAGCCGGTCGTCGTCACCGTCGTCGAAGCGGATCGCGAGTTTGCCATTCGCATTGATGTTGGTGAACGCATCCATCGAATTGCGCCGGACCGACCCCTTGGCGGTGGCGAACATGACGTGGAGCCGTTCCCACGCCGCCTCATCCTCGGGCAGCGGCAGGACGGTGGTGATCGTCTCGTCCTTGTCGAGCGGCAGCATATGGACCATCGGGCGGCCTTTGGCGTTGGGCCCGCCGAGCGGCAGCTTCCACACCTTGAGGCGATAGACCTTGCCCGCGCTCGAGAAGAACAGCACCGGCGTGTGCGTCGAGGTGACGAACAGGTTGGTGACGACGTCCTCGTCCTTGGTCGACATCCCCGACCGGCCCTTGCCGCCGCGTTTTTGCGCGCGATAGTCGGACAGCGGCACGCGCTTGATGTAACCGGTCATCGTGACCGTCACGACCATCTCCTCGCGGGTGATCAGGTCCTCGTCGTCGATGTCGTCGCCCGCGGTGACGATCTCGGTTCGGCGCTTGTCGATGAACGGGTCGGAGCCGTTCAGCTCCCCACGGAGGACGGCGTACAGCTTGGCGCGGTCGCGAAGGATTTCGAGCAGCTCGGCGATGCTGACCGAGATTTCCTTGAGCTCGGTGCCGATCTCATCGCGGCCGAGCGCGGTCAGCTTGGCGAGGCGGAGTTCGAGGATCGCGCGGACCTGGATGTCGTCGAGATGGTACGGGCCGTCGACGACCGGGGTTGCTTCGGTCTCGCCGTCCTCGATCAACGACAGATATGGCGCGATCTCGTCGCGGGCGAATGGCTCGGCCATCAACGTCGCGCGGGCTTCGGCGGGCGAGGCGCTGCTGCGGATGATGACGACGACGCGGTCGAGGTTGGCGACCGCGACGACGAGGCCGATCAAGACATGCGCCCGGTCGCGCGCCTTGTTCAATTCGAATTTCGAGCGCCGGGTGATGACCTCTTCACGGAATTTGACGAACGCCTCGATGACGTCCTTCAAATTGAGCAGTTCGGGACGCCCGCCGCGGATCGCGAGCATGTTGATCGCGAACGACGATTGCGCCGGGGTGTGGCGGTAGAGCTGGTTGAGCACGACCTCGGGCACCGCATCGCGCTTGAGGTCCATGACGACGCGAACGCCCTCGCGGCTGCTTTCGTCGCGCAGGTCGGAGACGCCCTCGATCCGCTTGTCCTTGACCGCCTCGGCGATCTTCTCGACCAACCCGTTCTTGCCGAGCTGGTACGGGATTTCCGTCAGGACGATCGAGCGGCGCTCGCCCCGGCCCTCCTCGACGATCGCGCGCGCGCGCATGATCACGCTGCCGCGCCCGGTGTGGTATGCTTGGCGGATGCCCGAGGTGCCGAGCAGCAGCCCAGCAGTCGGGAAGTCGGGCCCGGGGATGAACCCCATCAGCTCGTCGATCGTGATCGCCGGATTGTCGATGTACGCGCGGGTCGCGTCGATGACCTCGCCGAGGTTGTGCGGCGGGATATTGGTCGCCATGCCGACCGCGATGCCGCCCGCGCCGTTGACCAGCAGGTTCGGGAAGCGCGCCGGCAGGACGGCGGGCTCGTGCTCCGACCCGTCGTAGTTGGCGATGAAGTCGACGGTGTCCTTGTCGATGTCGGCGAGGAGCTCGTCGGCGACCCGCGCCAAGCGCGCCTCGGTGTAGCGCATCGCGGCGGGGGCATCGGGGTCCATCGAGCCGAAGTTGCCCTGCCCGTCGATCAGCGGCAGCCGCATCGACCAGTCCTGCGTCATCCGCGCGAGCGCGTCGTAGATCGAGCTGTCGCCGTGCGGGTGGTACTTACCCATGACGTCGCCGACGATGCGCGCCGACTTGCGGTACGGCTTGCCCGCGACGAAGCCGCTCTCGTGCGCGCCCCACAGGATGCGGCGGTGGACGGGCTTGAGGCCGTCGCGAACGTCGGGCAGCGCGCGCGCGACGATGACGGACATCGCGTAATCGAGGAAGCTCGTCCGCATCTCGGTGACGATCGAGACCGGCTTAATATCGGGTTCGCCGGGGGGAAGCGTGGTCGGGTCGGCCAAGGGGTTCTACCTGTCGTGCGACGACTGTCGCGGAGGTGTCATATCTAGGCGATGCGGGCGCAAAAGGCCAGTTTTTCCGGCTGTCTTGAGCGGCAACCCAATCCACGCGCCATGCTCGGCTGCGCGATGTTGCCCTTACCAGTGTTGCGGCGACTTTTCGCGAGAGGAAGCAAGATCCGGCGCTCTGACCGTCGCGCGACGTGGTTGCCGAAAGATCGCCCTATTAAGGAGCCGTCGCTATCGTTACGATATCGTAACGCGCGCATGGCAGACGGCGGGCCGGGGCAAATGGGGATGACAGGATGAGCTTTTTCAGCAGCGCCTATAAACCAAAGTCGACTTCGGGTGACGAGCACAGCAACGAGATCGGCTGGGCGATCACCCAGTTCGAAGTCTTCGCGATGAACCCCAAGTTCAAATACGAACTCAGTGGCGGGAAGCATCACCCCTATCCGCAGATCACGCCGATTACCCCCCACGAATATACGCCGATCGACATGATGACCCAGCAGTTGATCGATTCGATGTGGAAACGGGCCGAGCCCGCAGCAGGGGCGGTACGTGGCGGCGTCCAGATCGGCCGAAGAGATAAACCAGCGGCGCCCGACGCCCTCCAGATCGGCCGACGAGAACAGCCAGCGGTGCGCGATACGACCGCTTATAGTCCCCATGTAAATGTGACGAACCCACATTCCAAAAGTGGATTCCCAGAGGACTGGGCTTATATGAAACAAATTCCGCGAACGAATGCCATCACCTTCCGCGGCGACTCGCGCGGACCGGCGCAGGTCTTGACCGCCAGCGGCGGCTTCTCGCCGCCGTCAAGCCGAACCGATCGCTATTACCTCGAAAACGTAATTTCGGGCTTTTTTATCGACTACATGCAACGGCGTTATAAACGAACTGTCACCAAGGCTGATTTTCTTGCTTCGATCGATCAAACGATTACGAGCGGCAACGCCAAGAAACTGCTTGTCGACTATCTTATGTGGCGCAAAATAACGCAAGGGGAGCAATTCCATCTTGGCAACATGCTCTCACAGGAATGCTTGAAGGGATATATCTCGACGAGCCGCAACCCGCATCTCGCGTCATACTTCGGCAGCCGCTTCAATAAAGTCCCTGCGTGGGTCTACGTGACGCTGGTTCACGGCGGCTACGTCGTGCCGGCCAGTGGTGAGAAGTGGGGAACGATGGAACAGGAGATCGCGCAATGGGGGCCGATCGTCGCCGCAGACATCGTCGGGTTTCGCAAGACGGACCCCTGGGGCACGCCGCTCTCACCGATTTATATGCGCCGCTCATTCCGCAAGAAGGAACCCAAGGCCTTCGAGGCGGCATTTAATATGCTGAGCGGCGAGAGGCCGACAATAGCCACGACCTAGCAACCATCGATGTCGACCTGTCTTGCCTCCCGTCGCGGGAGCATACGTCGACGCGGGCGCGGCAAAACGCCAGTTTGAAGGGCTGGAACCGGGGTCGTCCGGCTGGGGTTGATCGACGTCAGCCCGAGGAATTACCATGCCCGCCGTCCGCCTCAAGCCCGTGTCCGATCAGGTCATCGTCGTCACCGGCGCATCGAGCGGGATCGGCCTTGCCACGTGTGAAGCCGCCGCTCAGGCTGGCGCGAAAGTGGTGATGACCGCCCGCAACCGCGAAGCGCTCGCCGATGCGCAGGCGCGCTTGACCGCCAGCGGCGCGATGGTCGAAATTGTCGTCGCCGATATCGCCGACCCCGATGCGACCGATCGCATCGCCGCCGCGGCGATCGCCCGGTTCGGCCGGATCGACACGTGGGTCAACAACGCGGCGGCAGCGCCCGTCGGCAGGGTCGTCGATACCCCGATCGACGACCAGCGCCGGGTGTTCGACGTCGGCTACTGGGGGACGGTGCGCGGATCGGTGACCGCTTTGGCGCACCTCAAGGACCACGGCGGGGCGATCATCAATGTCGGCAGCATCGAGTCCGACCGCGCCGTCATCCTCCAGGCGACCTACAGCGCGATGAAGCACGCGGTGAAGGGCTTCACCGACGCCTTTCGCACCGAGGTCGAGGCCGATGGCCTGCCGGTGTCGGTCACGCTGATCCGCCCGGCGGCGATCCACACGCCCTTCCCCGAACATGCGCGTAATTTCACCGGCCACCCGATTACGCTGCCGCCGGTGATCTACGACCCGCGGCTGGTGGCGCGCGCGATCGTCTTCGCCGCCGCCAATCCGCGCCGCGGGCTGAGCATCGGCGGCACCGGCGTCCTCGGCACCGCGCTGGCACAGCACTTTCCGCGGCTGACCGACTTGATGCTCGAACGCTTCGGCGAGGCGCTGCAGACTTTCGACAAGGCTCCGCCCGCCGATCGCGCCGATAATCTCTGGGAGCCGCGCACCGACGCAGTCGACAGCCGGCAGGACGCTTATGTCCGGACGCATAGCGTGTGGCTTGAGGCGCAGCTGAGGCCGTGGCTTGCGGTTGGATTGACGGGAGCGGCAGCAGTCGCCGGGCTGGCGGTGGCACGGATCGCTGGCCGCAAGCGGAGCGTCGGTAACTAGAGCTTATTTGTCGGCGGGCTGGCTGCTCGCGGCGGTGCGCTTGGCCTCGATCTCGGCGACGCTGAGGATCGGGTAGACGTTAGTCAGATAGAGGTAGAAAAAACCGAGCGACAGGAACAGGATGATCACGCCGAGGAACGGCGAGTTGATCTTGGCTCCTCCCGGCAATTCGACCGAGCCTGCGCTCGCGGCGTCGTCGTGGACCTCGGTCCCGCGCAATCGCGCGAACAGGCGGAACTGGACGCCCGCGCAGATCAGCCCGAAGAAGGTGATGGCATATACCGCGATTGCGGCGGCATCGGTCCAGAACTGGTGGTGGCGGTACATCTCCGCCTGATAGTCGTCGAGCGCTGCGGCGAACCGCGCGCGGCCGATCAACGCCCTTAGCTGACCACGCGCGAGTTCGACCGACAGCTGCTTGACCTCGGGATCGCTGGCGGTCGGGTCGGCCTGATCGTCGGTGAGCAACGGCACGGTGTCGGTCGCCGCTGCTGGTATCGCGATGGTGGTGGTCGTGACGGACGGTGGCGCGTGACGCGCCGCAACGGGGGTCGCGACAACGGCGGCGAGCAGCGCCAGAGCAGCGGCACAACGCCTCAACGGTGGAAGGCCAGATTATTGTCGGCCATCAGTCTGAATACAAACAGCGTGGCGCGACCGTCGACACACGGCTGCTTCGAAAGGTAGCCGATGTTGGCGTTGAACGGACCCGGATCGGCGAACAGCGGGCGGATCTTGGCGATGACGGCGTTGAGCGCGGCACTGTGCGCTGACGGACCGCAGGCGATCGGGCCGAGCGGTGCGGACGCCATCGCCATCCCCGGGCGCGGCGTAAATGCCCAATTATTCCCTGCGATCACGTTGATGAGATACGCCGCGGCGCGGTTGCGCTGGCACGGCTGGCCAACCTCGGCCGCCAGCCCGGCGTTGAAGCCATGCGGGTCGGGAAACATCTGCCGGACGACCGGGACCAATCGGTTGATCTGGTCGGCGGCCGGTGCCGCACCGCAGGTCAGTGCCTGCGGGCGGTCGAGCGCGACGCTCGGCGCGACGGTCTGGGCCTGCTGCGACGTGCCGACGGTCTCGGCAGACGCCGACGTCGGCCACACGACGATCAATCCGATGAACAGCGCGAACCGCATCCCCGACCCCTCCCGCTGGCCGGTTATACCATCGTCAGGAGAAGGCGCCAACTAGGACGGTGCAGATGGGCCGCCATGTAGTTGCAATAACTGCTGCGCCTCTGGCTTACTCGCTGAAGCGTCGGGTCGAATCACAAAAATTAAGACGCCCTTAATCACGAGCAAGCCAGGGCGATCCTCGGTTCATTGCTTACTGCCGAAACTCGATCATCGGGTCACGCTCGCCGCCCGTGACTGGCGTCTCGCCGAACATTACCCAACACATCACCAACAGCACAGATAACGCGGCCACCAATAGCCACCCCACGCGACCTGACAATGCTGCATCCCTCCGCGCGCATAGAAGATAGACCAAAAATCAATACGCTACACACGGGATACTAAAAGTCTCGTTTACCGAATCTGCTAGCGTGTTATCTGTCATTGTGGTGGAGCGGCAAGGCATTCGTCCGGGAATGCCGCCATGCGACAATATGGCGTCGGCTTGAATGCGATTGTCTTTACTCAGTGTGGATTTTCCAGCATCATCGTACATGTCTTTCGCACGATATTGGCAGTGATATTGGCGAACTGTACGGAAACGGGCACAGGCTGGTACAGAGTACTTAGACGGGTTCGGACGCCTTGCCCGCGAATTGCGACTCGACGCACGATTTTAGCGTATTGATCTCGCGCTGAGCTGCCGAGGTGATCACCAGTCGCACCGAAACCCGCGGCTCACGCCGTGCCCGCAAGTGACCGTCGATGTGCGGACTGTGTGCGCGTGTTTGTGCGGCACTATTGCTATTAATTACAGTGGCTTCACCGGTTTACACCTTAGCAGATGCGCGAACCGCCAATTTTTGCGGGAAAAGCGGGGGCGTCGGGCCTAAGCTACGCCGCGTATTGCCAGCAGCCTCGAAAGGCCTTTCGATCTCTCATTCCGCTCCAGACGCCATCCACATCATCGGCGGCGGCCTCGCCGGGTCCGAAGCCGCGTGGCAGATCGCCCGCGCCGGAGTGCCGGTCGTCCTCCACGAGATGCGCGGACCGCACAAGACCGACGCGCATCATACTGATTCGCTTGCCGAACTGGTCTGCTCGAACAGCTTCCGCTCCGACGATCCCGAGCATAATGCGGTCGGGCTAATCCACGCGGAAATGCGAACGATGGGGTCGCTGATCTTGCGCTGCGCCGATGCCGCGCGCGTCCCCGCCGGGTCGGCGCTCGCGGTCGACCGCGACGCCTTCGCCGCTGCCGTCACCGCCGCGATCGAAGCCGAACCGCTGATCGAACTCCGCCGCGAGCTCGTCGCCGCGCCGCCGCCCGAGTGGGGGCAGGTCATCATCGCCACCGGCCCGCTGACCGCCGGACCGCTCGCCGCGTGGATCGCCGAACGCACCGGCGAGGACGCCCTCGCCTTCTTCGACGCGATCGCCCCGATCGTCCATTTCGACTCGATCGACATGGAAACGGCGTGGTTCCAGTCGCGCTGGGACAAGGGCGACAGCAAGGATTACATCAACTGCCCAATGGACAAGGCGCAGTACGAGGCGTTCGTCGAAGCGATGCTGACGGGCGAGAAAACCGAATACAAACAATGGGAAGGTACGCCGTACTTCGACGGCTGCATGCCGATCGAGGTGATGGCCGAGCGCGGGGTCAACACGCCGCGCT
Source organism: Polymorphobacter sp. PAMC 29334 (assembly GCF_019431245.1). Lineage (NCBI taxonomy): Bacteria > Pseudomonadati > Pseudomonadota > Alphaproteobacteria > Sphingomonadales > Sphingosinicellaceae > Polymorphobacter > Polymorphobacter sp. PAMC 29334. The sequence continues at coordinate 2,762,358 of NZ_CP080243.1, forward strand.
TCGGGCCGATGAAGCCAGTCGGGCTGACCAATCCCGCAACCGGGCGACGGGCATGGGCGGTCGTCCAGCTGCGGCAGGACAATGCGCTGGGAACGCTGTGGAACATCGTCGGCTTCCAGACCAAGCTCAAGCACGCTGAACAGGTCCGCGTTTTCCGCACGATTCCGGGGCTGGAGAAGGCCGAGTTCGCGCGGCTCGGCGGGCTTCACCGCAATACCTTCATCAAGTCACCGGTCCTCCTCGACGATCAGCTCCGCCTCCGCGCCGAGCCGCGGCTACGCTTCGCCGGGCAGATCACCGGCTGCGAGGGCTATGTCGAGAGCGCCGCGGTCGGGCTGATCGCCGGGCGCATGGCAGCGGCCGAAGCGCGCGGGGAACACCTCGAAGCGCCGCCGCCGACGACTGCGATCGGCGCGCTGCTGAGCCACATCACCGGGGGTGCCGAGGCGGCCAGCTTCCAGCCGATGAACGTCAACTTCGGCCTGTTTCCGCCGATGGAGCCGCCGGTCCACAAAAGCCTGCGCAAGCCGGCGATGGCGGCGCGGGCGCGGGCCGACCTTGCGGCGTGGCTCGGCGAACCGGCGGAACAGGTGGAGCAGGCGGCGGCGTAGCGGCTACTGCGCCTCCGCCGGCTCCTCGGGGGCAGCGGTGACTGCGCCCCCCGGGGGGCAGACCGCCTTGGTCCGCGGCCTGCGCTTGACCGCCGTCGTCGCAAACTCCTCCGGCGTCAGCCGGCCGTCATGCTTGGTGTCGGCGGCGTCGAATTTTGCGATCGCCTTGACCGAATATTCCTCGAAGCTGAGCTTGTCGTCGTGATTGATGTCGAGCTTGGCGAACGCCTTCTTGCGGCTGACGAAATACTCGTCGCGGGTGATCGCCCCGTCCTTGTCCTTGTCGTAGCGCGAAAAGCGTTTCGCCTCGCGATCGGCGGGGGTGACGTCGGACACCGGGGCGACCAGCGCGGCGGCCGCGGCGGCGGGCGTGATCTCGGCGGCTTCGGCAGCCGTCGGCGCGGAGAAATGCACCGCCGCCGCGTGCGGCGCGCTCTGCCGCCACAGCATCACCGCGCACACCATCAACGCCGCGACAACTGTCGCTGCTAGCCACTTCGGTACAATCATCGTCGCCCCCGACTACCCCGGCGCCCTCCTCGCACATGCAGGAGCGCGTGTCAGCGTCCCGTCGCGACCCAGCGGAGCAGGCGCACCTGCCGCCCGATGCCGCCAGGAACGCCGGCCGGGCGGTCGCCCAGCGCCCGCGCGACATCGGCGGCGGCGAACCCGGCCAACGCGGCGAGCGGGCGCAGCGCGGGGGCGAGCCGCGCGGGGAAAGCCTCCGCGGCGATCCGGCGGGCATCGTCGGGGTCGACCGGGGGCGCCTTGACGCCCTCGCGGACGAGCTGCCCGAGCGCCCAGACGCGGCCGAGCGCGCGCGCCGACGGCTGCGCTACTCCGAGCGCGGTGGCGCACGCCGCGAACAATGTCCCGCCGCGCCGGTCGAGATGGTCGTCGAGCACCCTGCCCGCGAGCCGCTCCTCGATCAGTAGCGACAGGAAAGCGTCCTCAAGCGGCTCGAGCGCCTGCCCCTTAACCCCTAGCGGCAGCGCGTAGTCGCCCAGCGAGGCAAGCACCGGTTGCGCAGGCGGCGGCGCAATATCGAGCTTGGTCAACGCCTCGCGCCACCATGCCAGCCGGATCTCACCGAGCATCGCCTCGGTCGTCGTCGCCACGACCTGCGCGAGTTCGAGATCGAGTGCATGCAGCGCGAACAGCGCCGGGCGGATGGCCGAAGGCGAATAAAGCGTCGCGAGCCAGCGGTCGCGGTCGCGCGCCCGGACAAGGTCGGCGCAATGGTCGAGGGCCTGCTCCATAGCCTACGCTATAGCTTCGCCGCGGTGCGCGCGGCCATCCCCTTCTCGGTCTGCGAAAGCAATGCTCGCAATCCCCCGCAGGGTTGTTACGGAAGCGTCTCGGAACTGTTGAGGGCGGTGGCATGGCGGGCGTGATGCATTGACGATTAAGCCGGCCGGAGTCACATCGCCGGTCGCAGAACCGCCCGCTATCCGCTCCATCGCGCCGCCGCTCTACATGTTTACGGCTGCCGTCGGCGGGATAACCGCCGGGTTCGTGAGCATAACGCTCGGTTATGTGCTCGTCAGCCGGGCCTTCTCGGTCGCGGCGATTGCCGAACTCGTCGCGCTGAACATACTGCCGCTGACGTGGCGTGTGCTGATCGGTCCGATGTTCGACCTTAGCCTCACTCCGCGACACTGGTTCCTGCTTTCGGCAATCGGGGCTGCGGTCGGTCTCGCGCCATTTGCCTTCGTTGGACTCGATCCCGCCAACCTCGAGTTCATCGATTTTATGGTTCTTGCGCTGGGCGTGTTCTACGCGCTCGGCTCGGGCGCGCAGACTGCTGCGATCGCCATCACGAGCGAGACCGCCGTTCGCGGGCGCATCGCGGGCTGGATCACGGCGGGTAATCTCGGCGGCGTTGGAATTGGCGGCGGCCTCGGGCTCTGGCTCGCGACCCATGCCGGGATGACGACGGCGGCGTTGACGCTGGCGGCGCTGTGCCTCGTCTGCGCCTCGCCGATGCTCCTGATTCGGACCCCACGTACTGGTGCAGCGCAGCCGTTTAGGGCGGTCGTTGCGGCGCTGGGGCGCGATGCGGTCGCGCTCGTGTCGACCCGATTGGGCTGGCTGACGATTATCGCAATTTCACTGCCGATGGGTCAGGGGGCCTTTATCGGGTTGCTGCCGTCGGTCGCCAAGGACTGGGGCGCGTCGGCCGACCTCACCGCGTCGACCACGGGGCTGCTCGCGGGGATGATCTGCGTGCCTGGGTCATTGATCGGCGGGTATCTGTGCGACCGCTACCCGCCGCAGCACGTCCTCGCGTGGAGCGGGATCGCCTGCGCGCTCGGCGAGGTGGCAATGGCATTTGGCCCGCGCACGCCAGCAGCCTTCGTCGTCTTCGCACTCGCCAATAACCTGCTGCTCGGCGTCGCCTATGCGGCGGTCGCCGCAGTCATCTACGTCGGACTCAAGGGCTCGAGCGGCGGCACGATGGGGTCGCTGCTCGGAAGCCTGTGCAACGTCCCCGTGGTCGCGACGACGCTTTTGCTCGGCGCCGTGTCAGTGCCGTACGGCGCGAATGGGATGATGCTGACCGAGGCGGTTCTGGGCGTCGGATCGGCGCTGCTCTACGGCACAATGGCGTGGCTGTGGCGTCCACGCCGCCTGATCGGTGCCGCACTGGCGGCGTGACGCCGTCGAGCCATCACGGCTCGAGCAATGCCACGCCCGCTTCCTACCGCGTCAGCCGCTTGTACGTCAGCTTGGTCGGTCGGTCCGCGGCATCGCCCATGCGGGCGTGCTTGTCGGCCTCGTACGCTTCGAAGTTGCCCTCGAACCATTCGACGTGGCTGTCGCCCTCGAACGCGAGGATGTGCGTCGCCAGCCGGTCGAGGAAGAAACGGTCATGGCTGATGACCACCGCGCACCCGGCGAAGCTTTCCAGCGCCTCCTCGAGCGCGCGGAGAGTCTCGACGTCGAGGTCGTTGGTCGGCTCGTCGAGCAGGAGGACGTTGCCGCCCTGGACGAGCATCTTCGCCATGTGGACGCGGTTGCGCTCACCGCCCGAAAGCTGGCCGACCTTCTTCTGCTGGTCGGCGCCTTTGAAGTTGAACGCGCCGACATACGCGCGGGTGAGCACCTCGTTTTTGCCGAAGTAGAACTTTTCCGCGCCGCCCGAGACTTCTTCCCAGACGTTGTGGCCGGGGTCGAGCGCGTCGCGCGACTGGTCGACATAACCGAGCTTGACGGTCTCGCCGATGCGGATGCTGCCCTCGTCGGGCTGCTCTTGCCCGGTGATCATGCGGAACAGCGTCGTCTTGCCCGCGCCGTTCGGCCCGATCACGCCGACGATGCCGCCCGGCGGCAGGCTGAAGCTGAGGTTGTCGATCAGCACCCGGTCGCCGAAGCTCTTGGTCAGATTCTTCGCCTCGATCACCGTGTTGCCGAGGCGCTCGGGGATCTGGATGAGGATCTGCGCCGAGCCGAGGCGGCGGTTGGCCTGCTTCTCGACGAGGTCGTCGAACGCCTGGATACGCGCCTTCGACTTGGTCTGGCGCGCCTTGGGGCTCGACCGGATCCACTGGAGTTCGTCGCGGATCGCCTTTTCGCGGCTCTCGTCCTCGCGGCTTTCCTGTGCCATCCGCTTGACCTTGGCTTCGAGCCACGCCGAGTAATTGCCCTCGAACGGGATGCCCTTGCCTCGGTCGAGTTCGAGCACCCACTTAACGACGTTGTCGAGGAAGTAGCGGTCGTGGGTAACGAGGATGACGCAGCCAGCGTAATCCTGCAGGTGCTTTTCGAGCCACTGGACGCTCTCGGCATCAAGGTGGTTGGTCGGCTCGTCGAGGAGCAGGATGTCGGGCTTCTCGAGCAGCAGCTTGCACAAGGCCACCCGGCGCTTCTCGCCGCCCGAAAGCTTGTCGACCATCGACTCGCCCGGCGGGCAGCGCAGCGCGTCCATCGCGATCTCGAGCTGGTTATCGAGCGTCCAGCCGTCGACGGTGTCGATCTTTTCCTGGAGGACGCCCATTTCCTCCATCAGCGCGTCGAAGTCGGTCGTATCGGTCGGCTCGCCCATCTCGGCGGCGACAGCATTGAATCGCGCGACCATGTCGGCGACCTCGCGGACACCGTCCATGACGTTCTCGCGGACGGTCTTGGTCGGGTCGAGGTGCGGTTCCTGCGCAAGATAACCGACGCGAACGCCCTCGGCGGGCCATGCCTCGCCCTGGAAGTCCTTGTCCTGCTGCGCGATGATCTTCATCAGCGTCGACTTGCCCGCGCCGTTCGGCCCGATCACCGCGATCTTCGCGCCAGGGAGGAAGCTCAGGTAGAGGTCCTTGAACACCGGCTTGCCGCCGGGATAGGCCTTCGTCAGGCCCTTCATGACGAACGCGTATTGGTAACCGGCCATGGCGGATCGGAGCTTTCGAAATCGGGAAGGAAGACGCGAACGCCTTTAGCCTATGGCCGGGTGCCCCCGCAACGGGCGGCACGTGAGACGATTTGGCTACTATCTATAGTATCAAAAGGCGGGGTGACGGAACTACCAGTAGGTTTGCGGGTTGTCGTCGATCAAGCGTCGGAACGCGTTGCTTATGTGATTGCGTACAGGATCGAGATGGACAAGATGGTGTACCGGGAGATCGACGACAAGGATCGAATCAACGTCGATGATTTCGCGGCGTTGTTTGCACAGCTCGACGATGGCAAGGCGGCACCGATCGATGCCGGTTTGACGGACCTGTTCCGGAAAATCGAAGAGCTCCGCCGGCCCAAAGATTGTCAGCGACACTAGCTGAGCGACCTGAGCCCCGATCCGTCGAAGCGCAGTGCCTCGGGAATGGTGACGTCCGGCTGCTCCCGCGAAGACCGCTCAAGGTAGAGGACGAACGCGAGGATGGCGGCTACCGCGCCGAACAATTCGTCTTTGATCGGCACACCCACCGTCGCAGTGAAATAGATCGCGCGCGTAAGTTGCGGATAGCGCAGGATCGGCACCTTGTTCGACGCGGCGAGTTCGCGGATCGCCTCGGCGATAACGTCCCGCCCCTTCGCGACCACGATTGGCGCGGCATCTCGACCCGGCACATAACGCAACGCGACCGCGAAGTGCGTTGGGTTGACCACGACCACGGTCGCCGTCGCCATTGCCGGAGCCAGCGAGCGTTTCGCCGCCTGACGGGCCATCCGGCGTTGTGCCGCCTTCGTCTCGGGCGACCCCTCGCTTTCGCGGCTCTCCTCGCGAATTTCCTGCTTCGACATCCGGAGTTTGGCGAAATGACGGGTGAGCTGCAGCGGCAGGTCGATCGCGGCGATCAACCCGAGTGCGACCGCCAGCGCGACCAGCAGCGCTGAGGTCGATGCCGCGATGCGCGCTGCACCGTCGGCAGGGTCAAGCGTCCCGAGGCCGACCAATCCCGGCAGCCGCGCGACGAGCACTGTGCCGCCCGCGCCGAAAATCAGTGCCGCCTTGAGCACAGCCTTGCCGAGTTCGCCGACCGCATGAAGACCGAAGACGCGCTGCAGCCCGGCGATTGGGTTGAGGCGATCGAGCTTCACCGCAAACGCGCCGGCGGAAAAATGCGGCGCGGTTACCATCGGTCCGGCCGCAGCCCCCGCGACGATCAGCACCGCGAAGACGGCAAGAGGTTGGACGATGCCCTGCACGAGTAGCAACGGCGACGCGAGCAGATCAGTCCGTCCCGGGTCAGCGAACGACAGGCCATCGCGCATCATTCGCCGGCACGCGGCCACAAGGTCACCCGCCGCGACGATTGCCCAGATAACCCCCGCGCCGATGACAAGCGCCGTGCCCAGTTCGCGCGATTGCAGCGTCTCGCCTTTTTCGGACGCCTCGCGACGGCGCTTCTCGGTCGGCGCCTCGGTTTTCTGGTCCTTATCGGGGGCGTCAGCCAAGCAAGATGTCTTCGAGCCGGTCCTGCATCGTCGCCATGCCCGCTGCCATCGTATCGACGATCGCGGGCATCGCCACCGCGAGCAGGACGACGCCAGACAGCATCAGGACAGGGAAACCGATCGCGAACAGGTTGAGCTGCGGCGCGCTACGCGCGGCGACCGCGAGGAGCAGGTTGATCAGGAACAGGACCGCCGCGACTGGCAGCGCGAGCATCAGCCCCGACGTGAACGCCAGCGCGCCGACCCCGGCAACGCGGCCTGCGAGCGCCAGCGGGTCACACCCCGGCGGCAGCGCGCGGTAGCTCGTCACGAGCACCTCGAACAGCCGCAGGTGACCGTCGAGCGCGAAGAACACGAGCCACGCGACGAGGCCGAGCAATGTCGCGATCACCGGGCTGGTCATGCCGCCCGGATCAAGAATGGTGGCGAACCCGAGCCCCATCGACTGCGCAATCACCTCGCCCGCGATCGACGCTCCGGCGAATGCCGCCTGGAGCATCACCCCCGCCATCGCGCCGATCAGGATTTCACTGGCGACCGCGATCAGCCCGGTCGCGCTGAACAGATCGGCGGGAACCGCGATAGGGGTGAGCCCAAGAACGAACACCCCGATCGCGCCGCCGAGCCCGATCCTGACCCGCAGCGGCATCAGCATCGCGCCAATCCCCGGCAGCAACGACAGCGCCGACGCGGTACGCAGGCTCGCAAACAGCAACCGCCCAGCCTCGACCTCGGGCGTCGCCAGCCACGCCGCGATCACCGCAGCAGCGCCGGGATGCGGTCGTAGAGTTCGACGGTGAAATCCGACAACTCGCGCATCATCATCGAGCCGAGGATCGCGAGTGTCGCCAGCGTGACGATGAGCTTGGGAACGAAGCTCAGGGTCGACTCGCTGATCCCGGTCGCGGCCTGGAGCAGGCCGACGACGAACCCGGCGATCAGCGCGGGAAGAACGACCGGAGCGACAAGTTGGGCGAGGACCCACATCGTGCCGCGCAGCGCGTCCATGACGATGCCACTGTCCATCTCATTTCACTCCGACGAACGAGGACGCGAGCGAGCCGAGCACGAGCGCCCAGCCGTCGACCATGACGAACAGCAGCAACTTGAACGGCAGCGAGATCAATGTCGGCGACACCATCATCATGCCGAGAGCCATCAGGATGCTGGCGACGACGAGGTCGATGACGAGGAACGGCAGATAGATCAGGAAGCCGATCTGGAATGCGGTCTTGAGCTCGCTGGTGGCGAACGCCGGCAGTAATATGGTCATCGGTACGTCGACCGGACGCGCAAACGGTCCGAAATGGGCGAGGTTGGCGAACAGGCGCAGGTCCTTCTCGCGCGTTTGCGCTATCATGAAATCGTGGAGCGCCGTTCCTCCCCGCTCGATCGCGCTCTCGGCGGGAAGCGTGCCCGCGGCGAACGGCGCATAGGCCTCGGCGTCGATCCGGGCGAAGGTCGGCTGCATCACGAACAGTGTCAGGAACAGCGCGAGGCCGACGAGCACTTGGTTCGGCGGCGCCTGCCCCAGCCCGATCGCCTGCCGCAGGATCGCCAGCACGATGATGATCCGGGTGAAGCCGGTCATCTCCAGCAACACCGACGGCAACACCGTCAGCAGCGTCATCAGCAGCAATATCTGAAGCGGCAGCGCGAGCCCGCTTTTGCCGCCCGCCAGCGCCGCGATGCCGTCGGCGGCGGTCATCGGGCCGAGTGGTCGAGCAGGGTAACCCCGCTCCGTGAGGCCGCGATCAGCAGCCGCCGCCCGTCGAATTCGATCACGACCAGGCGCGACCCCGGGCCGAGACCGAGCGTCGCGATCGGCCGCAGCAGCGGCGACGGGGCGATCCCCGGCGGCTGGATCCAGCCGCGCTTGGCCGCATACCAAAGCCCGGCTAGCACAGCAATCACCAGCGGCAGCGCAACCGCGAGCCGCGTCAGATAATCCGTGGCAGTCATGCCGAGACGATGTCGAGGATGCGGACCCCGAAGCGGTCGCCGATCGTCACGACCTCGCCCTTTGCCAGCAGCCGGTCGTTGATCAGGATGTCGATGCGCTCGTCGCTGCGGCGGTCGAGCGCGAAGGTCGCTCCGGGTCCAAGCCGCGACAGGTCGGCCAGCGTCAGCCGCGCTGCGCCGACCTCAACACGCAGCCGTACCTCGACCGCACCCAAGGCCCCGAGTGCAAGCGCGGGGATCGATTCAATCCGGTCGAATGCTCCGGGGGTCAGGGCGTTCATGGCAGGTCCTCGGTTTTGGCGGGGGTGATGCCGGCGCTGCCGACGGCGACGATCGTCACGCGATACCCGCCGTCGTCGTCGGGCGTGATCGTCCCGCGGGCGAGCGCGCGATCGCCGAGACGCAGCGAGACATCGCGTCGCGTCTCGATCGGCAGGACATCGCCGACGGCAAACCCGAGCACCTCGGCGAGCGGAACGACCCGGTCATGCAGCACCGCACGAACCGCGAACGGGGTCGCATCGAGTGCGGCGTGGAGGCGCGGGAACCAGTCGCCGATGTCGGGAATGACGGGGACGATCGGCGCCGGGGTCACCGCGCAGCCGAGGGTGAACGCGAGGCCCCCGGCGGTAAGGTCGACCGCAAACGCCGCCGCTTCGGGATCGCTCGCGTCGGATTGCCAACCGCTTCCGCCGGGCCACGCCTCGTCGGCGGCAGCAAGGATCGCCGCAGTCAGCTCCGCGACGATCGCGCTGCCTCCGGCACCCGCCATCGTCGATCGCGAGAACGGGCCGCCGCATCGCGCGCTGATCAGTGCGCCGACAAGATCCATCGGAACCGTGACTGCCACCCGCCAGCCATCGCCCCGAACAAAGCCCGTCGCCGGTACTGGCGCTGGCGCTGTCTGGTCGAAGGACGTCACCAGCGGCTTGCCGACAACCGGAGCGAGGTGGCCACCGAGAAGATCGACGAATGCAGTGAAATTGATCGCCGCGGGGACGGCGACAAGGGCCTGAAGAGCTGGCGGAAAGCGCCACGCGCTAACGTCTGCAGACCGCCTGTTGTGCGCACCCGGGCTCACTGGACGACCAGCGTGGTGAAGAAGACCTCGTCGACCCCGCCGACATGCGCGTTGCGGCTGAGCACGTCGTTGATCGCCGTGCGAATCGTCGAGCGCAGCTTGGTCTTCGCCGCGCGGTCGGCGACATCGGCCTCACCGACCTCGCCGAGCACCGCGAGCACCGCCGAGACGATCGCCAGTTTGTGCTGGGCCAGCGCCGCCGTAACTTGCGGACCGCCGGTATTCGACACCGCGATCCGCAACTGGAGGTAGCGTCCGGTATCGGCGAGGTTCGACGTGAAGGCGTTATCGATCTCGATATATTCGATCGGGGTTGCCGCCTGGAGCACCGGCGGAGCCGCCGCAGCCCGCCCGAGCAGAAGACCCGGTCGCAGCGCCGCAACGCCGACCAACGCGCTGCCGCTGCCGACCGCTGCGCCGAGGAACGCGAATGCGACCATCACGATGCTCCCGAGTCCCTTCCTCGATTTAGCCTGCTTGGGAATCGTATCGGCCATGGCAAATCCTCAGGCGAAGCGGTCGCGAACGACCGGCTTGATTGCCGGCGAACGGATTCGCGTCGATGGTGTTTGCCCGGGCAACTCTGGCGTGGGCGGTCGATGATCGCGCGCGTCCCCGCGATGCCCCGCCGCCCCTGCCCCTGCCGCGTCCGAGCCGCCCGACGCTACGCCCGTCGCGCCGCCGCGCACCTTGATCGTCACTGCGTCGAGCCGGTTTCCGGTGGCGACGACCGCGCGCTCGAGGCCGTCGCTCGCCCCCGCGATCAGCGCGGCGGTGCCACTGCGATCGACCGCGAAATGAACGTGGAGCGCGTCGCCCGCCGGATGGTCGCGCCGCGTTACCTCGGCCCCGACCCCGCCGAGCGCGGGTGTGTCGATGGAAAAGCCTTCCGGTCTGGCTGGAACAGGGGCCGATGCGAGCGGCGTGGGCCAATGCGTATCTCCGGCATGGCTCATCGTCGGCTGTGATGCAGCGCTGAGCGTGTAGACTGGCGGATCGGTTCGCTCGCGCAGAACGACGGGCGATTGGGAAGGAGGCTGACTACGCCGCAAGGCTGAGCATACCGGTGCCGAGGTCACGGCGACGGTGAAAGCAGTTTGGGCGGGGACGGTGACCGAGGCGGCAGCGGTTGGGATCGTCGCGATTAATGCCGAAGCTAATTCCTTTTGAGCTGCCAGTGGGGCATCCCTGGCGCCGGGCACAAACAGCGGCAATGCTGGGGCGATTGCGGCAGCGTCGAGCAAGGCCCCCCGCACTTCAATCGCGCGCAGCTCAATCACGGTTCGCGGCAGAACCGGCTGAGGCATCGGCATGGCGGCCACGACCGACGCGGCGGGCGGGGCGATGAGGGCGAGCGGTCCAATCTCGCGCGTAAAGTCGCCGAGAGATGCAAGCGGCGCGACCGCAACGACAGTCGTCAGCACGACAGCATTCTCGGTGAGCAGGTGCGCTGGCGTTGGTAATGAACGCTCGTCTACCGTGCCGGGCGGAAGATCGATGACGGGCATGACGACCTCGCGTTCGTTTGCCCCGGCGACCGTCTTTGGTGCGGTCGAAACGGCTGCGGCCGACTGCGCGGCATCCGAGCTCACCTGATCGGACACGGCTGGCGATTGCGGAGCGGGTGGCGGCAGCGCTAGCGACTGGTTGAGCGCGGCCACCGCCATGATCGGAGGATCAGATGGCTTCTGCCTTCGAAGAGCCGTCGGTGCGGTTGCCAAGGTGGCATGCCGCCGAATGGAAGGAGGTGCCACCTCAACGACAGCAAGAGCGACAGCGGGAGCGGTCGCACGCGGCGGCGCTGGGTTTGCCGACTGTGCCGCCATTGCCTCGGGCGATACCTCCGCTCCTTTCGCTGCCGGCAACTTATCCACTGTCTGCGGTCCGGCCGCACCCAGTGGCTCGACGGCGCGCGCAAGGGGAAACAGGTCTATCAGTGCCATCAAGTGACTAACGTCGATTTGCGTGACGGCCTTAGCGGTCGGTGGCGCGGCGGTCGGCACCGGCTCTCGCGGCAATCCCGGCTGGGGCATCGTGAAGCTGCCGGGGACACTCGTGACCGCGACGACCGCGATCGACGGCAGATCGGCGCGGTCGAGGCTCACGGCGATCATGATCCGACCAGTTTCGGATCGTCGGACGCGCGTTCGACGGCTCGAGCGACCGCATCGACCCCGGCACGCCGATGGTGAAAATCGCCCTGCAACACGGCACGGTGCGCTTCGGCGTCGACAAGACGGATCGCTTGGGTAACCTCGGCGGCATGCAGTGCGGCGCGCGTCGCGGCGGCGGCCTTGATCGCGTAGCCCGCCGCAAAGTGGTACTGCCCGCGAAACTCGGCACGGAGTTCGCCGAGCCGAGCCGCTGTCGCTGCCGTTGCCGCCACTGCCGTCGCTGCCCGCGCGAGGCTGCTCGCCGCGACGCGCAACCGGACCCGCCGGATCGCCAGCAACCGCGCGAGCCGTTCGTGTCGCGACGTCACAGCACGTCCCCGAGCAGCGCGATCGACGTCGCGAAGTCGACGCGCTCGTCGGCCGCCTGGCAGCGGAATGCGTCCATCACGCCGCGCGCTGCCATCGCTGCATCGAGGTCGCGATCGGCTCCGGGCGAATATGCCCCCATCAGCACAAGGTCTCGATTGTCCTCGACGAGGCGATGCGCCCGGCGGAAGCGGGTCGCCGCGGCGCGGTGCGCGGGGCTGGCGATGTCGGTCATCACCCGGCTGATCGACGCCGCGAGATCGATCGCGGGGTAGATCCCGCTTTGCGCCTCGGCTCGCGAAAGGACAATGTGCCCGTCGAGCACCCCGCGCGCGGCATCGACGACGGGGTCGTTCATGTCGTCGCCGTCGGCGAGCACGGTATAGATTGCGGTGATCGATCCGCCGCTGACGGCGTCGTTGCCTGCCCGCTCGACCAGCCGGGGCAGCAGCGCGATTGCCGACGATGGATAGCCACGTGCGCCGGCGGCCTCCCCGAGCGCGAGACCGATCTCGCGCTGGGCGTGGGCGACGCGGGTCAGGCTGTCGACGATGAGGACGACATCCTCCCCCTGCCCGCGAAACCATTCGGCGATGGCATGCGCGCGCATCACGCCGCGCACCCGGAGCAGGGGCGCATCGTCGGCGGGGACAGCGACGACGACGGTCCGCGCGCGCGCCGCGTCGCCGACTTGGCGTTCGAGGAAGTCGGCGATCTCGCGCCCGCGCTCGCCGATCAGCGCGACGACGACGATATCGGCGGCGGTGAAGCGCGCAATCTGGCCGAGGAGGACCGACTTGCCGACCCCGCTTCCCGCCATGATGCCAACCCGCTGGCCCCGCCCGAGCGTCAGCAGCGCGTTGATCGCGCGGACGCCGACGTCGAGGACGGCGGTGATCCCGGTTTTGGCGAGCGGGTTGCCGACTGGCGGTTCGAGCGGCACCTTCGCCATTCGCGGCAGTGGCGGCCCGCCGTCGAGCAGGCGTCCGCCGCCGTCGATCACCCGCCCGAGCAAGGCAGCGCCGACGCTCGCGCGCGCCTCGCCCCGCAGCGGCATTACCGCGCCTCCCGGAAGCAGCGGCCCGAGCGCGGCCAAGCCCATCAGCACGCTGCGCCGGTCGCGGAAGCCGATGACCTCGGCCGCGACCCCGGCGGGACCGACCGCGCAGACCGTACCGACCGCAAGATCGATCCCCGCCGCCTCGAGTGTCAGCCCGTCATAGGCGACGATCCGTCCGCCGATGACCGGACCGGGTGCCCGGACGACCGGCGCGCTGGCCGCCAGCTCCGCGAGGACGGTCGAGATGCTCATGCCAGCCCCTCGACGATCACCGCGAGCCGAGCATCGAGGCCGTCGCGGACGATGAAGCCGGGTCCGTCGATCACCACCGTGCCGCGCGTCAGCGTCGGATCGGGGACAACCGGCAGGTCGAGCGCTAGGACTCCGATATCGTTGGGGTGGAGCCGCACGATGATCCCGTCGCGGGTCTCGACGCTCGCCAGCGCGGTATCGACGAGCCGCGAGATCACCTCGGGGTTGACGATCAATTCGGCCGCCACGGCAGCCCCCGCCAGCGCTCTGACAAGGTTGAGAAAAACGCTGCGGACGGTGTCGGGATCGATGACCGACGCGGCGATCAGCTCAGTTGTCGCGGTCGCGAGCAGGGCACGTTCAGGCTGGAACGCAGCCTCTGCCTGCGCGAGTCCAGCCGCAAACCCCGACTGGTAAGCCTCATCGGCAATCGCCTCGACATCGATCGCAGGTTCGGGCTCGAAGTCGGACTCGGGCGGCGGCGGCAGCATCGCCGCGTAGAGCGACGCGAGACCGGCATACGAGGCGGAGGCGCTAGACATAACCAGCGGTGCTCCCCGGCATCATCAGCGTCCCCGCATCGGCAAGCCGACGGACAACCGCGGCGATCCCCGCCTGCGCGACGCGGACCTCGGCGAGTTTGGTCGGACCGAGGTCGGCGAGTTCGTCCTGCATCCCCGCCGCCGCGCGCGCCGACATCGCCGAAAAGACGTGCGCGCGCAGCGGCTCGCCGGCACCCTTAAGGGCGAGCACAAGCTGCTCGGTCTCGACTTCGCGGACGAGCGCTTGCATCCCGCGCGAGTCGATCTTGAGCAGGTCGTCGAACACGAACAGGCTCTCGGCGATCGACTCGGTCATCGCCGGGTCGAGATCGCGCAGTGCCGCGAGCAGCCGCGCCTGATCGGGGGCCATCGCGATCAGCTTGGCGGCCAGATCGGGACCCGCGACGACCGCCGCCGGAGGGCTCACCGGGGTCGCCGCAAGCCGGACCTCGAACGCCCGGTCGAGCCCGGCGACGACGACGCCCGCGACCGGCCCCATCGTCGCCAGCCGGTAGAGGATGTCGGGCTGGAGCGCTTCGGGCAGCTCGGCGAGCACGTCCGACGCGCGTTGCGGTTCGAGGTGGGCGAGGACGACCGCCGCCGCCTGCGGATGTTCGGCGGCGAGCATCGCGGCGATCGCGGCGGGTTGGATCCATTCGAGCGCGGCGAAGGGGCGAGGGGTGACCGGGGGGCCGAGTTCGCCGAGGAGGCCGCCGGCGCGCTGGGGGCCGAGCGCGCGTTCGAGGACCGAGCGGACCTGGACGCCGCCGCCGCCGAGCGCGACCGTCGTCTTGCTCGCGGCGAGGAACTCGTCGAGCACGGTGTCGATCGCGCGCGGCTCGATCTCGGCGACCGAGATCATCGCATGACCGACCGCGCGAACTTCCTCAGACGCCATTTGCCGCAGCAATTCAGCAGCTTGCACCTCGTCGAGGAGGAGCAGCAGCACCGCGCATTTCTGCGCACCCGTGAGGTTATCGTGGATCATTCGGCGTCCGCCGCCATCATCTGCCGCACCACAGCCGAGGCACGGTCGACATCCTGGCCGACGAGCAATCGGGTCTCGGCGAGCTTAATCGCGTAGTCGAGCGGGTCGAGTTCGATGATTTCGGGCGCATCTTCAAAGCGTTGCGGCTCGTCTTCGGAGCCCGGAACCGGCACGCGCACCGCGGGCCGCACAACCCCGAACACCAAGAGCGCAACGCCGCCGAGCGCAGTCACCGCCTCCACGCCGGTGGCGACGAGGGGGATCTCCCACCACTTCACCACCGGCTCGCCGGGCGTCGCGACGAAGGCGCGGCCGGCAACGGTGACGATGTCGCCGCGGCGGGCATCGTAGCCGACCGCGCTGCGGACCAGCCCGGTGAGCAGCGCGACCTGCGCCGCCTGCTCCTTCGCCGCTCCAAGCGAGGAGTCGCGGACGACCACCGCTACCGACACGCGCCGGACCGCGCCGACGGGTGCGCGCGTGACCGAGACCGCCTTGCCGATCTCATAGCCGCGAATGTAGCTTTCGCTGTGCGTTCCCGGCACGACCGCCGGGAGCGCCGGGAGCGGCGGCGTCGCCGACACCTGCGCCGCGGGCGGCACGGTGTTCGACAAGGCGCCCGGGATACCACGCGCGGGTTGCTGCCCAGCCTCGGTCGCGCTGCTGTTCTGGTCGGAGCGCAGGACGCCGTCCTTGTCGTAGCTCTCGCGCGTCGCCTCGTTGACCGAGAAGTCGAGGTCGGTAGCGACCTGGGTCGAGAAATTCCCTGCCCCGAGGATCGGCGTCAGCAGCGCGACGACGCGGCGGCGCAACCCGTCCTCGACGCTGCTCTGATATGCGAGCTGCCGCGCGCTGTCGCCGAGCGGGCCGCTCGCATCCCCCGACAACAGCGTCCCCGACTGGTCGACGACGCTGACCCGGTCGGGCGACAATCCCGCGACCGACGACGCGATGAGATGGACGATCGCGCGGACCTGCGCGTCGTTGAGGCTGCGGCCGGGAGCAAGGCGGACGAACACCGATGCGGTCGGCGCGGCGGCGTCGCGGATGAAGACCGACTGCTCGCCCGCGGCGAGGTGGACGGTGGCGTGGTCGACCCCGTCGATCGCCATGATGCTCGCGGCGAGGTCGCTCTCCGCCGCCGACTTGAGCCGCGCCGTCTCGACCGCGCGGCTGCTGCCGAGCGGCATCGTCCCGAGGACATCGAGCCCGCTCACCGCCGCTTTCGGCAGCCCCTGCCCCGCGAGCATGATCCGCGCCGCGGCGACGTCGCCTGCGGGGACTTCGACCGAGCCGGTATCGGGGTCGACATGCGCCTTGAAATTGCCTGTCTGGAGCGCGGCGAGCACCGCCGCCTTGTCGGCCTCCCCCAATTGCGCGAACACCGGGCGATAGTCGGGCGCGCGCAGCGCCAGCCACAGCCCGGCGGCAACGACGAGCGCAAGCAGGACCGCAAGCGCCGGGAGCGACCGCCGGATCGCCGGTTGCGCGAACAGCCGCTGCCCGCGCAGCCGTAACCCGGCGAACGACGTTATCGCGCGCGGATCGAGCACCGCGAGGTCGCTCATACCGGCATGCTCATTACGTCATGGTATGCCGACAGCAATTTGTTGCGGACCTGGAGCGTCGCCTCGAAGGCGATCGACGCCTTTTGCCGCGCGAGCATGACCGAGGCGATATCGACGGTATCGCCGCGCTCGAACGCCGCCGAGACATCGCCCGCCTTGGACTGGGTCGCGTTGACTGCGCGCAACACCTCGGTGATCGCGCTGTCGAACCCGGACTTCGCGGGCGCGGCAGCCTTGCCCGACAGCGCGGCGTTGCGGTCGAGGATCTGGGCGCGAAGGGCAAGGACGCTGCTGGTGTCGATACCTTTCAACGGCGCGATCATTGCATCGTCATCCGCGCCATCGCCGCCACGCGGCCCGACGACATCGCGGGCAAGCGGCCCGCCGACATCGCCGCAAGCTTGTACCGCAGCGTCCGCTCGCTGATCCCGAGCCGCGTCGCGGTCTCACCACGGCGCCCGGCGCAGTCGGCGAGTGTCGCGCTGATGACGTCGAATTCACGCTCGCGGATCGCGCCGCCGAGCGAGGCTGCGACCGGCTGGACAGCGGGCGTGTCGAAGACGATATCGCGCGCCTCGATCCGCTCGCTGTCGGCGATCACGGCGGCGCGCGCGAGGACGTTGCCGAGCTCGCGGACATTCCCCGGCCAGTCGTGCCCCTCGAGCCGGGCCAGCGCCGCCGCCGTCGGCCACGCTGTCGTCCCCTGCCGCAGCCACAGCGCCGCCGCGATCGGCACGATATCGGCGCGGCGGCTGGCGAGCGGCATCGTCGCCAGCGGGAACACCGCGATCCGGTAGTACAGGTCGGCGCGGAAACGACCGGCGGCGACTTCGCCCGCAAGGTCGCGGTTCGCGGCGGCGATGATGCGGACGTCGACCTTGACCGGGGCGGTCGCGCCGATCGGCAGCACCTCGCTCTCCTGCAACGCACGCAGCAGCTTCGCCTGGAGACCGAGCGGAAGTTCGGCGATCTCGTCGAGCAGCAGCGTGCCGCCGTCGGCGGCGCGGAACAGGCCCTTGGCGCTCGTTCCCGCCCCGGTGAAGGCCCCGCGTTCGTGACCGAACAGCAGTGCCTCGAGCATCGCTTCGGGGAGCGCGGCGCAGTTGACCGCGACGAAGGCGGCGTTGCAGCGCGGCGAGGCGGCATGAATCGAGCGGGCGAGGACTTCTTTACCGGTCCCCGTCGCGCCTTCGATCAGGACGGTAATGCCGCGCGCCGCGACCCGCGCCGCGAGCGCTTCGAGCGCAATCGATGCCGGATCGGCGAGCGCCGCCTGAGCGCCTTGGGCAAGTGCGACGATCGTCGCGGCAGCGAATTTCAGGTCGGCGTCGGCGAACTCGATGAAGCGGCTGCCGTGCGACAGTCGCGGGCACTTCGACCGTGCGACCATGACCGCCCCGGTGCCGTCGCAGGGCTCGCCATAAGCGACAACATTGAACGCGCGGTGGCGCAACGATCGACCGCCGGCGTCGTATATTGCTTGGGCCAGCAGCGGGTACATCGCTGCGGCGGCGTCGGAGACGGTGATTGCGGCAGTCGACAACTTCAAGCCCCCCGGTGATGCCGGGAACCAAGCAAAGCTCGTGCCAAGTCAGATCAGGACGTGGGCGGCAGTGTATTCGTGCTGAATGTCAAAGTATTGACGCGAAAGGCGTCAAGACGTTGACACCTGTCAGGCGATTGACACTGTTGCAGTCTTCGCCGCCGGGACCGTTGCAGCGATCGTGCCGCCGCCGAGGACGCGCGACCCCGCATAGATCACCGCCGCCTGCCCCGGCGCGACGCCGAATTCTGGGTCGTCGAATGTCAGCAATGGCGTTGTGCCGCCGGTCAGGACCGCACCGGCCGCCGTCGCCATCGATCGGACCTTGACCGCGACATGCTCGTCCGAAGCGTCGTCCGCCGCTCGATCCCCCAGCCAGTTGAAGTCGGCGAGGGTCACGCCCGAAACCGCGAGCGCGGCGCGCGGGCCGACGATGACCTCGCGGCGCGGCGCATCGATGCCGACGACATACAGGGGCTCGGGCAAGCCGCCGAGTTCGAGCCCGCGCCGCTGGCCGATCGTATAGCCGACGATCCCGGCATGCCGCCCAAGCACCCGCCCGGCACGGTCGACGATATCGCCCGGGGCATCGGCCTCGGGCCGGACCCGTCGCACGACCGAGGCATAGTCTCCCCCGGGCACAAAGCAGATGTCCTGGCTATCGGGCTTGGCCGCGACGCTCAGTCCGAGCCGGACGGCGTGCGCCCGAACCTCGGCCTTGGTCAGCCCGCCGAGCGGAAAGCGCAGATAGTCGAGCTGCTCGCGAGTGGTCGCGTAAAGAAAATAGCTCTGGTCCTTCGCCGGATCGATCCCGCGATGCAGTTCGGCGCCGTGATGTCCCTCGATCCGCCGGACGTAATGACCAGTCGCGAGACACTCGGCGCCAAGATCGCGGGCAACTGCGAGCAGGTCGCGGAATTTAACCGTCTGGTTGCAGCGAATGCACGGCACCGGGGTCTCGCCGCGCAGGTAAGAATCGGCAAATTCCTCGACCACCGCGTCACGAAACCTGGATTCATAGTCGAGAACATAATGCGCGATGCCGAGCTGGTCGGCGACGCGCCGGGCGTCGGCGATATCCGCCCCGGCACAACAAGCTCCTGCACGCGCGCGCGCTGCGCCGTCGTCGTAAAGTTGGAGTGTAATACCAATTGTTTCATGGCCGGCCTCCGCACACATCGCCGCAACGACCGAAGAGTCGACCCCTCCCGACATCGCCACGACTATACGAGTTCTAGCAGTCGGCAATCTTAACTGTTCCTCAACCATAAAAAGGATTGAATAGGGGTCAATCATGTCTAATATTTATCTCACATGAACTGTAGCTTATTGATGTACGGTGTCGTACATAGTGTAGATTAGCTTAAACGGGAATTTCCAATGCCCCAACGCATTGCTACCGACGATGGCCTTTCCGCAGTCGACCGGATGCCCCCATCCGATACCAAACGGTGGGTCGCGAGCCGCAAGGCCGATGTCGTTCGCGGGATTCGCGAAGGCGTTGTAACCCGGACCGAGGCCTGCACCCGCTACAGCTTGAGCGACGAAGAACTTCGGTTGTGGGAGCGCGCGATCGACGCCGCCGGCACGCCGGGCCTCCGTGTCACGCGCGTGCAGGTATATCGTGAAGTTTTCGAAAGCCGACATTAGGCCGTATCGGCCATAATTGGCAATATTTTCAGGATTTAGCTGTCTTCATTGGCAAATACTGTATTTGGCATAGTTAAGCTTCTTTACTCGGACGGGAAAATGAGTTTAGCTGATGGTGCGCCGCGGCACGGTGGGATGCTCCGGCTAGTGAAAGGGTGGTCATGCGCGTACTGCTGATCGAAGATGACAAGTTAATGGCGCGAGCCGTGACACTGATGCTAAGCGGGGTCGGCGTCGAGCACGAAACTGTATCCGAGGGAGAGGCAGCGATTGAGCTGGCTCGACTGTACGATTACGATGCGATCCTTCTCGATCTCACCCTTCCCGATGTCCATGGCTATGAAGTGCTGCGGCGGATGCGGCTGGCGCGGATCACGACGCCGGTGATGATCCTGTCGGGCGATGCCGAGACAGCGACCAAGGTCAGCGGCTTCGGCTTCGGTGCCGACGACTATGTCACCAAGCCGTTCCAGCGTGACGAACTCGTTGCCCGCCTCCACGCGCTCGTCCGCCGCTCGAAGGGGCATGCGGAATCGATCATCCGCACCGGCGCGATGGCGATCGACCTGTCGGCTCGCCTCGTCACCGTCGACAACCATCGTGTCGCGCTGACCGGCAAGGAATATTCGATCCTCGAATTGCTCTCGCTCCGCAAGGGCATGACGTTGACGAAGGAAATGTTCCTGACGCATCTCTATGGTGGTCGCGACGAGCCCGAGCTCAAGATCATCGACGTCTTCGTCTGCAAGCTCCGCAAGAAGCTGGCGACTGCAGGCGACAATGCCGCGACGTGCATCGAAACCGTGTGGGGCCGCGGCTACGCGCTGCGCGATCCCGAACGCACCGATACCGTCGTCGCGCAAGTCGCGTAAATCTGGTTATTCACCCGCGCCGGAGGGCCGGCGCGGGTGAGCCAATGCGCGGAACACACCGCGTAACGTCCTGACTTCATTGTCACTGAAGGCCGGGCGCGTCAGCAGGTTGCGCAATAGGCGCTTCGCGATCGCGACCCGCGTCGTCGTCCCATAATAGCCCGCCGCTTCGAGATCGGCATCAACAGCGACAATCAATCGCTCGAGATCGGCATGCAGCGCCGGCCCCTCATAGTTGACGAAAGCGGTCGCCGGTGTGGCATCACCCGCACGAAACCACTCGTAAGCGTTGATCAACACCGCCTGCGCAAGGTTGAGCGAACCGAAATCCGGATTGACCGGGATCGTCAGAATCGAATGCGCCAGCGCAAGGTCGTCGGTTTCAAGCCCCGACCGTTCGGGACCGAACATCAACCCGCTCGGCTCGCGACGATCGCGCGTCTCGCTCGCCGCCTGCGCCGGGGTCACGACCGGACGCGTCAGCGCGCGATTACGCAGCGTCGTCGCATAGACGAAGTTGAGATCGGCGACCGCCGCCGCGACCGTCTCGAACACCCGCGCGTCGGCAAGCAGTTGATCGGCGCCGCTCGCCGACGGCCCAGCGTCGGGGTTCGGCCAGCCATCACGCGGCGCGACGAGGCGCAGGTCGGTCAGCCCGAAGTTAAGCATCGCCCGCGCACATGCCCCTATGTTCGCGCCGAGTTGCGGGCGGACGAGGATGACGGCGGGCGGCGGCGATCCGGCTGTGTTCACTCCGCCTCGCCGACGAGGCGCGGCAGCGGGCGTTCGATTTTGTCGGGGGCTGCCTTGTCGAGCGCGGTATTACCGACGCCGAGCGCGCCCGCGAAGGTTTCGAAATCGCGCGCCTCGCGAAAGTCGCGGTAAACACTGGCGAATCGGATGTACGCGACGGGATCGAGCGCCTGCAGCCCCTCCATCACCATCTCGCCGACCAGCCCGACGCCGAGCTCGGCCTCGCCCGATGATTCGAGTCGCCGGACGACGCCGTTGACCAGCCGCTCGATCCGCTGCGGCTCCATCGGACGTTTGCGGCACGCGATCTCGATCGACTTGGCGAGTTTGTCGCGATCGAAAACCTCGCGCTTGCCCGACTTCTTGACGACGATCATCTCGCGCAGCTGGATGCGTTCGAATGTGGTGAAACGCGCCCCGCAGGCGGGGCATTGGCGCCGCCGTCGGATCGCGCCGCCGTCCTCGGTCGGACGGCTATCCTTCACCTGGCTGTCGTCGTTGGCGCAGAAGGGGCAGCGCACGACCTGTTACGCAGCCGGATAGATCGGGAAGCGCGCGCACAACGCCCGGACGCGGACGTTGACCGCCGCCTCGACCGCGTGGTTGCCGCCTTCGCCGTTCGCCGCAAGTCCGTCTAAAACATCGGCAATCATGTCGCCGATCGCGCCGAACTCAGCGATGCCGAAGCCGCGGGTCGTGCCGGCGGGGGAGCCGACGCGGATGCCGCTCGTCTTGGTCGGTGGCAGCGGATCGAACGGGATGCCGTTCTTGTTGCACGTTATGCCCGCGCGCTCGAGTGCTTCGTCGGCATCTTTACCGGTGAGGTTCTTTGGGCTGAGGTCGATCAGCGCCAGATGCGTGTCGGTCCCCCCCGCGACGACGGCGCAGCCGCGCGCGACGAGCTTCGCCGCGAGCACCTGCGCGTTGGTCACGACGGCGCGGGCGTAGTCCTTGAATTCAGGGCGCAAAGCCTCGCCGAATGCAACCGCCTTGGCGGCGATAACATGCATCAGCGGACCACCCTGCATCCCCGGGAACACCGCCGAATTGAACTTCTTGCCAAGGTCAACATCGTTCGACAGAATCATCCCGCCGCGCGGCCCGCGCAACGTCTTGTGGGTCGTCGTTGTAACCACATGGGCGTGCGGCAGCGGGCTCGGATGGATGCCGGCGGCGACGAGACCGGCGAAGTGCGCCATGTCTACCATTAGTAGTGCCCCGACCGAATCGGCGATCGCGCGGAATCGGGCAAAATCGATCACCCGCGGATACGCCGAACCGCCCGCGATGATCAGCTTCGGCCGATGCTTTTCGGCGAGTTCTGCAACCGCGTCATAGTCGATCAGATGGTCTTCCCGGCGCACGCCGTACTGGACCGCGTTGAACCATTTGCCCGACATCGACGGCGCCGCACCGTGGGTCAAATGCCCGCCGGCGTCGAGCGACATGCCGAGAATCGTCTCGCCCGGCTTGACCAGCGCGAGCATCACCGCGCCGTTCGCCTGTGCGCCCGAATGCGGCTGGACGTTGGCATAGGCGCAATCGAACAGCGCCTTGGCGCGGTCGATCGCCAGCGTCTCGACGATATCCGACGGCGCGCAGCCCTGGTAATAGCGCTTGCCCGGATAACCCTCGGCGTACTTGTTGGTGAAAATCGACCCCTGCGCGTCGAGCACGGCGCGGCTGACGATGTTCTCCGACGCGATCAGCTCGATCTGATTCTGCTGCCGGTCGAGCTCCATCGCGATCGCGCGGGCAATCTCGCCCTCGACCGGATCGCTAAAGAATCCTTCGTAACCAGCGACTTGCGGTGCTACCTGGGCAGTGGTGCGAACGGCGGCGGGGCTCATTCGGCGGCCTCTTCATAGACGGGCTGCGACAGTTTGGCGACGCGGTCGGCATGACGCCCGCCGCCGTAGCTCGTGCTGAGAAACTGGCGGACGCAGTCGCGCGCGACCTCGATGCCGACAATCCGGCTGCCGAGCGCCATGACGTTCGCGTCGTTATGCTCGCGCGCCAGTCGCGCCATCAGCCCGCTCGTGCACAAGGCCGCGCGGACGCCGGGGTCGCGGTTGGCGGCGATCGTCATGCCGATGCCGGTGCCGCAAACGAGGATGCCGCGCGCCGCATCGCCGCGCGTGACCGCGCGACCGACCGCGAAACCGAAGTCGGGATAGTCGACCGACACCTCGCTGTTGGTCCCGAGGTCGAGGACGTCGTAACCCATCTTGCCGAGGTCGGCGGCGAGGACCGCCTTCATCGCGAAGCCGGCATGATCGGCACCGATGGCAATAATTTCACGCGGCATGTCTTCGCCCGGTTGCTGAAAGGGAGCCTACCATATCTAGTATCGAGCAGCGAATGGCAAAGTGAAACTCGGTTATCCTGACCGCCGCGCGCACATCGCCCGCACATCGATGTAACACCGGCCGCGCGACGCCGCCGCATCAGCGCGCCAGGCAATCACCGTCGCCGATCACGAGCGCGGCCAGCTTGACCGTCGCGGTCGGTCGGTTAGGATCGATGCACCAATATTTAAGGGGCGGCTTGAGCCAATACGACGCCTCTGCTTTCAACACGGAATTGCGTCGGCTCGGATCCCCAGCGGCGTGCGCGTCACTGTTTCGCGCGGCGATCCAGCCGCACGGCCTCGACACGTTCGCCTGCGGCGAGGTCGACCTCGCCGATCGCGACCGTACAGTCTTTTACATCATCGACTGGCCCGATGCGTGGACGCGCTTCTATGTCGGGACCGGGATGATCGACCGCGATCCGCTGGTCGACGCGCTCGCCACCCGCCGCGAGCCGTTTACATGGGCCGACCTCCGCGCCGACCGCGCGCTGGCGCGTGCCGGCGGTGCGGCGCTCGACGCGGCAGCGGCAGCGGGGTGGGTCGACGGCCTCGTCGTGCCGTTGCCGACGGTCGGAACACGCGCCGGGCTCGTCAGCATGGTGGGGCACCGCGAGATCGCCGACCCGGCCCTCCGTGCCTACCTCTGCCTGATCGCGACTTGCCTCCAAAGCTACGTCCGGACACTCGTCGCGAAACACGGCTTTGCCATGCCGCCGATGGGCCTGACCGAGCGGGAGATAGCCAGCTTGCGGCTTGTCGCCCGGGGCAAATCGGACGCCGCGATCGCGAGCGAGCTCGGCGTCGCGGTATCGACCGCGCACGAGTTCGTCGAGAAGGCAAAACGGCGGCTCAAGGCGCGGACGCGAGCTGAAATGGTCGCGACGGCAGCGTCGTTCGGCATCATCGACATCTAAAAGGTCAGTCAAAAAGGTGAACATGACATTAACGTTAACCCTCTGATCGGAGGGTTCCAGCCATCGGACGGGGCCAATAGGGTCGACGAAGATCAGCCTCGCCAAGGAATTATCCGATGTCTCGCCTCCACAAGTCGCTCACCATCGGTCTCTCGGTCCTTGCCCTCACCGTCGCAGCGAACGCCGGTGCCGCGACGCTCAAGGCGAGCTACTTCTTCGACAACACGCTCGCATCGTCGACCGCCGGCGCACCCGACCTCGTCGCGATCGACCCGTCGGGGACGAGCGGCTTCGTCACCGACACCGTCTACGGCAATTCGCGGCAGGTGTTTCATGTCGGCGGAACCAACGCCAACGCCAACCAGGGCGGCCTCGCGTTCAACAGCACCGGCCTACTGACGAGCGACAGCTACTCGGTCGCGCTGACCTTCGAATTCTTCGACCGCGCCAACGCGTGGCGACGGATCCTCGACGTCACCAACCGGACTTCGGACGCTGGTTTCTACGTCGACCCGGGCAACCAGCTCGATGTCTATCCCATCAGCGGCAGCAGCGTCGCCTTCACCAATGACGTCTATCGCAACGTCGCGCTGACCGTCGGTCCCGCGGGCCCGAACAACGTCACCGGCTATATCGACGGCATCGGCTCATTCACGACGACGACGAACACCCTCGATTTGCTACCGGGCGGGCTGATCAACCTGTTCATCGACAACAATATGGGCGGTGGCCAAGGTGAATGGTCGACTGCGAACATTGCTTCGGCGCGCTTCTACGACGGCGTCCTGACCGCTGCCGAAGTCGGCGCGATCAACCACGATCCCGTGACGCCGCCCCCGGTCGGCGGCGTGCCCGAGCCGGCGTCATGGGCGATGATGCTGGTCGGCTTCGGGTCGATCGGAACGGTGCTGCGGAGGCGGACGATGACGGGCCCCGCCATCACGGCGTGAGGTAACAAATCCGGCGATCGGGATAACCGGTCGCGGTAACGAGCGGGTGGGCAAGCGAGCGGGCGGCGGGCGCGCGATTCCTGGGGGATAGGGATCGCGCGCCCGGACGCCGTTTGTCGTGCACGTCATTTGGGCTTTATGGGCCGACCAACTTCTTCGAACACAGTCGTCATCCGTGTCTCAAGCCGACACTCCCTGCATTACGCTATCGTCTCCGCGAAACCGGAGGCCTCAGTCCTGCAGTTTCACCGACTTTGGGTCCAGTTGTCGCGGGGATGACAGCACTCTGCGGAGGGTCTGTGCGAAGGGGCGCCGTTCTGCGGAATAGTGGTGGTCGCAACAAAGGACGGCCGCGCACGTCGTGGCGATGCTCGCCGCGGCGACGGTAAATTGATCATCGGGGCATAAGCGCGAGCGGCCCGGGGCGAACAGATCGTCATACTGGCTAAGGCCGAAGCCCATCTTCGAGCGCAGCGCGGGATTCTATACGTGGCTCGACGTTAGTCCTGACGTTCGCCGAGATGCCGGTCTGTCTTTGCGTACAGCGGACTATCTGCTAACCGCCTAGTGAAGGCGGCGGTCGAGCTCGCTGATCGCGGCGCTGGTCAACCGCGCGGCTTCGGCCGGGTCGTCGTGCGCGACGATGATGCGCCGCGCCGCCGCAGTGGCGAAGTCGACGGCCTGCGCGCGGACCGAGGCTTCGGCAGCGCGTTCGGCAGCAGCGATCTTGGTTTCGGCCATCGCG
Source organism: Polymorphobacter sp. PAMC 29334 (assembly GCF_019431245.1). Lineage (NCBI taxonomy): Bacteria > Pseudomonadati > Pseudomonadota > Alphaproteobacteria > Sphingomonadales > Sphingosinicellaceae > Polymorphobacter > Polymorphobacter sp. PAMC 29334. The sequence continues at coordinate 2,788,568 of NZ_CP080243.1, forward strand.
GTGCGGCGGGCGATCACCGCTTCGGCCTGGCGCTGCGCGTCGGCGACGATCGCAGCGGCTTCGGTCTTGGCGGTCGACAGGATGTGCTCGGCGTCGTGGCTCGCGGTTTCGGCCTTCGCCTTATACCCGGCGAGGAGTGCCTCGGCTTCGGCGCGCAGCCGCTTGGCTTCGTCGAGGTCGGCGCGGACCTTGGTCGCGCGCCCGTCGAGCGCCTCGGCGATCATCTTCGGAACTTTGACGTAGAGCAAAAGGCCGACGAAAATCACGAAGGCGATCGCGATATAGCCCTCGGCATTGAGCCCGAGCCACTTCAACTCATGCGGCTGCTCGGTGCCGCCGGTGGTGGCGGCGCCGGCGATTTCGGGGACGGGTTCGGCCATTCTGGTGATCCTTACGCCGCGACCGCAGCCACGGTAGCAGCGACTTCGTCGGCAGCCGGACGGCGTCCGGTCAGACGCTCGACGATGTCGGCGGTCGCGTCTTCGGCAACGATGCGCAGGTTGGCGAGCGCCTCGCCCTTCGCGGCTTCGATGCGCGCGGCGGCACCGGCGGTCTTGGCTGCAAGCTCGGCCTCGACCGCCTTGAGCTTCGCCGCAGTCTCGCCCGACGTCGCCGTCTTGGCGTCACCAGCGAGCTTCATCGCCGCTGCGCGCGCGGTCGCCAGCGTCGCCTCATATTCGGCGATCACCGCGCCCGCGCTCGATTTCGCCATCTCGGCGTGGTTGAGATCGTCGCCGATCACCCCCGCGCGGTTGAGCGCGACGCGCTCGACCTTGGGCAGCGACGCGCGAACGATCAGGTACAGGATCGCGAAGACCGCGATCAGCCACGCGATCTGCGGAACCGCTACCGAAGGATCAAATTGAGGCATTCCGCCCTCCCCTCGTGATCGCTGGTCTTAGACGACGAACAGCAGGATCAGCGCGACGAGGAACGAGAAGATGCCGAGCGCTTCGGTCACGGCGAAGCCGAACAGCAGGTTCGGGCGCTGCGAGTTGGCGGCGGCGGGGTTGCGGAGCGCGCCCTGGAGGAACAGGCCGAAGATGATGCCAACGCCCAGAGCGGCGAGACCCATCCCGAAAGTGGCGATGCCGGCTCCGATGAGCTTGGCGGCGGTTGCGTCCATATTCAGTCCCTTAGTGCGAGAGGTTGATCGAGTCGTTGAGGTAGACACACGTCAGCAGCGCGAAGACATACGCCTGCACGACGGCGACGAGCAATTCGAGCGCATAGAGCGCGACGTTCATCATCAGCGGCAGTATGCCAAGCAGCCAGAAGGCGCCGCCGGCAAGGCCGAGGCTGACGATGAACCCGGCGAAGACCTGGAGCAGGATATGCCCCGCGGTCATGTTGGCGAACAGGCGGACAGACAGGGTCAGCGGACGCGATACGAACGAGATCAGTTCGATCAGGACGATCAGCGGCAGCAGGATGACCGGGGTCTGCGGCGGCACGAACAGCTCGAAGAAGTGCAGCCCGTGCTTGGCGAAGCCGATGCCGACGCACAGCAGGAAGATGAACGCGGCGAACGCGAAGGTCACCCAGATGTGGCTGGTGACAGCAAAGGCGAACGGCAACAATCCGAGGATGTTGGCGAACAGGATGAAGACGAACAGCGCAAAGATGAAGGGCACATAGGCGCGGCCCTTGAGCCCGATATTCTCGTCGACCATGCCGACGACGAATTCGTGGACCATCTCGACCGCCGACTGCCATCGGCCGGGAACGAGCGTCGCGCGGCGCATGCCAAGCGTCAGGAACGCCCACACGCCGACCAGCGTAATCAGCATGAACAGCGACGCGTTGGTGAACGACACGTCGTAGCCGAGCGTCGTCGCCGGAACCATCCGGTGGATTTCGAACTGTTCGAGCTGCGGACGGACCAACTTCAATCCTCGACTTCATCTGGAACCGATGGGGGGATCGGTTGCGCATCGACCAGTTTCTGCTCGGCACCAACCGCGCGAAACAGACTGATGAACCCCGCTGCCAGCCCCAGCAGCATGAACAACAGCAACAACCACGGCTTGGTGCCCAACCATTTGTCGAGCTGCCAGCCGATGGCGCTGCCAACGACAGTCGTGATCACGATTTCCAGTGCAAAGCGGAAACCCTGACCCATGGCTCCACTCGCCACCCGCATCGGGTCCACCGGGTTATGCCGCGCCTTGGCCTCGGCCAGGCGAGCTTCGAGAGACTCGAGCTCGTCGGTCGGACGCGGGCGGCTCACCGGGTTTCCTCTGACGGATGGCGGGAATAGCCCCGCACAGCCCCGCCGGTTGCCCGCCGAAGCCCGGTCCGTCTAGGGATGGGGGGTTGGAGTGTCAACCTTTTGCCCTTTTCCCCAGCCCGGCCGCTCACTCCGCCGCCGCCAGCAGGTGTTCGGCGGCGCGCAGGTCGACCGACACGAGCTGGCTGACCCCGGGCTCGGCCATCGTTACACCATACAGCCGGTGCATCCGGCTCATCGTCACGGCATTGTGGGTGACGATGAGGAAGCGCGTGCGCGTCGTTTCGGCCATGCGGTCGAGCAGGTCGCAGAAGCGCTCGACGTTGGCGTCGTCCAATGGCGCATCGACCTCGTCGAGCACGCACAGCGGCGACGGGGTCGTCAGGAATAGCGCGAAGATCAGCGCGGTTGCGGTCAACGCCTGCTCGCCGCCCGACAGCAAGGTCAACGATTGCAGCTTCTTGCCCGGCGGTTGCGCCATGATCTCGAGCCCGGCTTCGAGCGGATCGTCCGATTCGATCAGCGCGAGATGCGCCGCGCCGCCGGCGAACAACGTCCCGAACAGCGTCCGGAAATGGCCGTCGACCGCCTCGAACGCCGCGACGAGACGGACCCGCCCCTCGCGGTTGAGCGCGCCGATGCTGCCGCGCAGCCGGGCGACGGCGGTGTCGAGTTCTGCGCGCTCGGCGGCCGACCCCTCGCTCGTCGCGGCGAGTTCGGCGAGTTCGAGGTCTGCGCGCAGGTTGACCGGGCCGATGCGGTCGCGCTCGACGGTCAGCGTCTCGAAGTCATGCGCGAGCGCCACCGGATCGCCCGCGACGTCGACCCCGAGCATCGGCGGCGAGCAGGCGAAACGGTCGCCGCATTGCGCCTCGATCTCGCGGGTTCGCGTTCCGGAGTGCTCGGCGTCGGCGGCAGCGCGGGCGCGGGCCTCGCGCGCGGTGGCCAGCGTTTCCGCGACGGTGCGCGCCTCGGCGTCGAGGCTCCGCGACCCGGCCTCGGCGGTGGCAAGCGCATCAGCGGCAGAACGCCGGGCGGCATCGGCGGCGGCACCGCGCGTCGCCAGCGCGGCGAGTTCGGCGGCGATCTCCAGAGGGCGCGAAGCGAGGGTTGCCGCCTCGGCATCCCCGGCGGCGACGCGCGTATCGAGCTCGGCAATCTGCGCAGCGCTCGCGGCGGCGCGGCGGGTCCACGCGGTCCGATCGGCGGCGATCGCGGCGCTCCGCGCGGCAGCGGCGTCGAGGTCGCGGGCGAGCGTCGCGTGGTCGGCGCGGGCGCGGGCGAGCGTGGCGCGGGCGGTCTCTGCGGCGGCGCGGGCGGCAGTCACCGCTGCGGCGAGGCCGGGGAGCCCGGTGATTTCGGCTGCGGCAGCGCGCGCGGCGTCGACTTCGCGGGCGAACCCGGCGGCATCGTCGCGCAGACGGGCGATCGTGGCGTCACTCGCCTCGCGCTTGGCAGTCGCGCGGTCGCGCTCGGTGGTCGCGGCGGCGAGCGCGGCTCGGGCGGAATCGTGCGCGCGGTCGGCGGTGGTGCGTTCGGTGCGGGCTGAGCGCTCAGCCTCGCTGGCTGTCCGGGCAGCGGTTTCGGCGGCGGCGAGCGCGGTTCGAGCGTCGGCGAGCTCGGCCTCGGCGGGGAGCAGGTCGGCGGCGACGGCGGCGAGGCGGTTGCGCTGGATCAGCCGCTCGGCGGTCGCGACCCCCTGCCCGCCGAACGCGCGAAACCCGTCCCAGCGCCACATCCTGCCGTCGCGGGTGACGAGCCGCTGGCCGGGGAGCAACGCCGCCGCAAGCCTGGGAGCATCTTCAGACGAAGCGATGCCGGTCGCCGCGAGCCGCCGTGCGAGTTCGGGCGGCGCTGTGCAGTTGAGCGGCTCAACCCCGTCGGGCAGCGGCGCATCGTCACCCGGAGCGATTGTCCAGAAGCGACCGCTCGCGGCTTCGCCCAGCCCTGCCGAGAGATCGTCGCCGAGCGCCGCCGCAAGCGCGCGTTCGTCGCCCGCTGCAACGCCGATCCGGTCGAGCAGGCTGGTCGACGCCCCTCCCCCCGCGAGCACCCGCGCCAGCGCGTCGCGCTCGGCGGTCAGACCGGCGGCGACGCCGCGTGCGGTCAGGACGGCGGTGTTGGCGGCTTCGCGCGCAGCCTCGGCATTCCGCCGGGCATCGTCGGCCTCGGCGATCGCTGCAATCGCGCGCGCCACCCGCGTTGCGGCCGCGTCGAGCGCCCCCGCCGCCACATCACAGCGCGCATCGAGCCCGGCGGAGTCGATGCCCTCACGGGCTCGGTCGAGCCGGTCGGCCTCACCCGCCGCCCGCGCCCGCCGCGCCTCGGCGTTGGCGAGCGCCGCCTCTGCCGCGCGCGCCGATGCTGCGGCACGGGCATGTGCCTCGATTGCAGTCGACAACGCGCCCTCGGTCGTCGCCGCAGTTCGTTCGGCGCGCTCGACCGCCTTGGCCGCCTCCGGGAGCGCCGCTTTCGCCGTGGCCGCCGTCGCCTCTAGCGCAGACGCCTCGCCCGCCAACCGGTCGAGCGCCCCCGCCGCGTCGCGCGCCATTCCGTCCTCGCGCGCCCGGTCGCGCGCCAGCGTCACCGCCGCCGCCGCAAGATCGCGTGACCGGCGGGCGATCGCCTCTGCCTCCGTCGCCAGCGTCCGCTGCGCCTGGACGAGCACCTGCGCCGCCGCCGCCGCTTCCGCCTCGGCGATCCGTAATTCGGGGAGCGCGACCGCCGCCTCGGCCTGCGCCGTCGCCAGTCGGGCGGCGTCGCGGGTCGCGGCGACGACCGCTGCTTCGGCGGCGGCGGCGGCGGCATGGGCGGCAGCGGCAGCAGCCCGCGCGGCGCTCCACCGCGCGAACAGCAGCGCACCCTCGGCCGCGCGAATGCGATCCGACAGCGCGCGATACCGCTCGGCGGTGCGGGCCTGCCGCTTGAGCGCCGCCGCCTGCGCGTCGAGCGCGGCGATGACGTCGTCGAGCCGCAGCAAATTCGCCTCGGTCGCCTTCAACCGAATCTCGGCCTCACGCCTGCGAACGTGGAGCCCCGAGATCCCCGCCGCTTCCTCAAGCAGAATGCGGCGTTCGGCGGGCTTGGCGGCGATGATCGCGCCGATCCGTCCTTGGCTTACGAGCGCGGGCGAATGCGCGCCGGTCGCGGCGTCGGCGAAGAGCAGTTGCACGTCGCGGGCGCGGACGTCGCGCCCGTCGAGCCGGTACGCCGAACCGAGGCCGCGTTCGATCCGGCGGACGACCTCATGGATTTCGCCGTCGTCCTCGACCGTCAGCAGCACCTCGGCGAAGTCGCGCCCGGGCCGCGCGCCGGTGCCGGCGAAGATGACGTCGTCCATGCCGCCACCGCGCAGCGACTTTGCCGACCCCTCACCCATCACCCATCGGATCGCTTCGAGCAGGTTCGACTTGCCGCAGCCGTTAGGCCCGACGACCCCGGTCAGCCCCGGCTCGATCCGCAGCTCGCACGCTTCGACGAACGACTTGAACCCGGCCAGCCTAAGGCGTTGAAACTCCACCCGCCCCCCGGCGCCTCTCCGGCTCTAGCTTACCGCAGCGTCGAGCAGCGGCTTGAGCTTCGCCCAATTCGCGGTATCGACCTGGGTGACGCCGTTGATGACGAAGGTCGGCGTTCCCTGGAGCTTGTACTTGTTCGTCGCCTCGTCGCGGATCGCGGTCAGCGCTGCGATCCCGGCCTTGTCGCTGGTGCACTGATCGAACTTGGCGCGCGTCATCCCGCGCGTCCGCATAAACGCGTCGAGCCCGCCCTGCGCGGCGAATTCGGTGATCTGCTGCTCCTGCGGCAGCGTCGCGAGCTTCTTCTGCACATCATCCGGCAGCGGCTTGGTAAACGGCACCGTCCATACCGCCTGCTGGTCGTAGAACGCGTCGATCAGCTTGAGCGCCGCCGCCGGCTGCTGGCAGCGGACGAGGAGCGACGGCGCGAAATCGACGCCGTTCAGGATGAAGGTGCGGTATTCGTAGCTGACCTTCCCGGTGGCGATATATTTGGCGCGGAGTTCGGGAACGCCCTCATGCGCGAACGCGCCGCAGTGCGAGCAGGTCAGCGAGCCGAATTCGAGCAGCTTGACCTTGGCGTCGGGGTTACCCTGCTTGAACCCGCCCTCGGGGGTCATCGTGACGACATCGAGCCAGTCCTTCGTCGCGGGCGTCGCCGGGGTCGCCTTGGCGGCGGTCGTCGACTTGGTCGGCGCGGCGCTCGACGCCTTGTCGCCGCACGCGGTCAGGGTCAGGGCAGCGAGGGCGGCGGCGGCGATGCTACGGGCGGCAAATGGCATGAGCGCGGGGTTCCTGTGACGCGGGGCGACCGTCAGAATAGCGGCACCTGCACCGCCGCGTCAAAGCGCCATCCGCGACCTTCGCGAATGGCTCAAAGCGCGGCGTCGATCGCCGGCTTGAGCTTCGACCAGTCATAGGCATTGGGCACCGTCTTGCCGTTGATGACGAAGGTCGGGACCGCGGTCAGCCCGTAATTCTTGTCGGCGTCGGTGCGGATGTCCTCGAGCTTGGCGATCCCCGCCTTGTCGCTGGTGCAAGCGTCGAACTTCGCGCGCGGCATCCCCCGGTTCGCCATGAAGGTGTCGAGGCCGCCATTCGCGGCAAATGCACCGATCTGCTGCTCTTGCGGCAGTGCGCTGAGCCGCTTCTGGACGTCGTCGGGGAGCGGCTTGGTGAATGGCAGGGTCCATTGCGGCTGCTGCTCGTAAAAGGCGTCGATCAGCTTGATCGCGGCGGCGGGTGCCTCGCAACGGACGAGCAACGCCGGGGCGAGGTCGACGCCATTGAGCAGGAACGGGCGGTATTCATAGCTGACCTTGCCGGTCGCGACATATTGGCTGCGCAACGTGGGCACGTTGACGCGGGCGAAGGCGGCGCAATGGGGGCAGGTCAACGAGCCGAATTCGAGCAATTTGACCTTGGCGTTCGGATTGCCCTGGCGGAACCCGCCCTCGGGCGTCGCGACGATGACGTCGAGCCAGTTCGCCGCGGCGGGCTTCGCGGTGTTGACCGCCGCCGGTTTCGCGGGCGCGGCGCTCGCCATTCCGCCGGACGCGGCAAGGGCCAGCGACGCGGCGAGGACGATCGGCAGTGAACGGAAACGCGGGGTCATGGACGGGCACTTTCGGCAGATAACGTGCCGGCTCACGATACAGGCGAAGCCGAGGCGGCGTCAAAGGTGGCGGCGGCATCGAGGCATGGTATTATCGTCGCTCCAGTAAGGGCCGAGCCATGCTTCACGACCACCGCGCCGAAATCTTCGCCGGCCTGCGCCCGCTGTCGAGCCTCAGCCATCCGCGCGAGATGATCCGCCAGTTCACGCCGAACTGGTTCGCTGCCACGATGGGGACCGGTATCCTCGCGCTGATGCTCGCGCAATTTCCGTTCGCGGTGCCGGGCCTGCGCGGGATTGGGCAAGGACTGTGGCTGCTCGATATCGTCCTGTTCATCGTTTTCAGCGGGTTGTACGCCGCGCGCTGGATCATGTTCGGCAGCGAGGCACGGCGGATCTTCGGCCATTCGATCGTGTCGATGTTCATCGGGACGATCCCGATGGGGCTGGCGACGATCATCAACGGGCTGCTCGCGTTCGGCCTGCCGCTGTGGGGTCCCGGCGTCGTCCCGGTCGCCGAGGCGTTGTGGTGGCTCGACATCGCGCTCGCGGTCGTGATCGGCGTCGGCATCCCGTATCTGATGTTCACCCGGCAGGATCACAGCGTCGACCAGATGACCGCGGTGTGGCTCCTCCCGGTCGTCGTCGCCGAGGTCGCCGCGGTCACCGGGGGGTTGCTCGCGCCGCACCTCGCCGCCGCCGATCGCTTCCCGACGCTCGTCGCGAGCTATGTCCTGTGGGGCTATTCGGTGCCGCTCGCGTTCGGCATCCTCGCGATCCTGATTTTGCGGATGGCGCTGTACAAACTGCCGCCGTCGAGCATGGCGTCGTCGAGCTGGCTCGCACTCGGCCCGATCGGGACCGGAGCGCTCGGCATGGTCGTCCTCGGGCAAGCGGCACCGGCGATCTTCGGCGCGGCCGGGTTCGCCGAGGCCGGGCACGTCGCCGCTGCCGGCGGGCTGATCGTCGCGACGATCCTGTGGGGCTTCGGCCTGTGGTGGCTGCTCCTCGGGACGCTGATCACCGCGCGCTATGCCCGGTCGGGGGTGCCGTTCAACCTCGGCTGGTGGGGCTATATCTTCCCGCTCGGCGTCTATGCGCTCGCGACGATCCGTCTCGGCGCGACGCTCCACCTCGGCGGATTGTCGATCTTTGGCGCGCTGCTGACCGTCGTCGTCGGACTATTGTGGGTGCTCGTCGCCGCGCGGACGATCGACGGCGGCTGGAAGGGCCATTTGTTCGTCTCGCCGTGCATCGCCAAGGTCGACTAGCTGATCTTGGGGATCCCGCGCGTCGACGACAGAGCGCGCGCCAGCGATTCGAGGCTGGCGCGGAGGTCGGGATCGGCGATGTCGCGCAAGGTGGTCGTCGTTTCCGCCGACAGCGGGTGCTCGGTGACCGTCGCGCGCCGGACCGTCGCGGGCAGGTCGCCGTGGCGCAGCGCGACGCGCGACACGGCGGCGTAACCGAAGTAGCGGTTGACCCGTTCGATGACCTGCGGCTCGACGTGCTTGAGCATCGGCGCGAACGCCCCGGTGACGCAGACCTTGAGCGTCCCGCCGCTCTTCTTGCCGACCGGGAAGGCGATCGATTCGGGGGTCGAGTAGCGCGCATATTGCTCGCCGACGATCTCGGCCCAGCGCGCGACAACCTCGTTCTGCATGAAGCCGAAGCGGCGGAACGCGGCGCCGCCGACCTTGGGGACGAGTTCGCTGACCGCGCGCGCGGACCGGCCCTTCCGCGGCGGTGTCGATTCGGTTTCGGCCATGCGCTCGCTATGCCATAGGCGGGCGATGCCAGTCGACGAAGATTGCGCCACTCCGGTGTCAGCGAAGCTGCTCGCGTGGTACGATGCCAACGCCCGCGCGCTGCCGTGGCGCAGCCCGCCGGGGACGCCGCCGCCGACGCCGTATCGGGTGTGGCTGTCGGAAATTATGCTCCAGCAGACGACGACGGCGGCGGTCGCACCGTATTACGCGAAGTTTCTCGCGGTGTGGCCTAGCGTCGCGGCGCTCGCGGCGGCGGACGATGCCGACGTCATGCGCGAATGGGCGGGGCTCGGCTATTATGCCCGGGCGCGCAACCTGCTCGCTTGCGCCCGCGCTGTCGTCGCGCGCGGCGGCTGGCCCGATGACGAGGCGGGGCTGCGCGCGCTGCCGGGGGTGGGCGGATATACCGCTGCCGCGATCGCCGCGATCGCGTTCGACCAGCGCGCGGTGGTCGTCGATGGCAATGTCGAACGCGTCGTGTCGCGGTTGTTCGCGGTAGCGGCGCCGCTGCTGAAGGCGAAGCGCGAGCTGTACGCGCTGGCGGACCGGCTGACCCCGGAGACGCGGGCGGGGGATCATGCGCAGGCGATGATGGACCTCGGTGCGACGATCTGCACCCCGCGCGCGCCGGCGTGCGGGCGGTGTCCGCTGTCGGAGGGGTGCGTTGCGTTCGCTGAGGGCGAGCCGACGCGGTTCCCAATTAAGCCGCCGAAGGTTGCGAAGCCGGTTCGGTACGGGATCGCTTACTGGATCGAGCATGACGGCGCGGTGCTGCTCGAACGGCGGCCGGGGTCGGGGTTGCTCGGCGGAATGCTCGGCTTGCCGACGGGCGAGTGGAGCGAGTGTCCGCCAAAGATACCATGTCATCCCCGCGAAAGCGGGGACCCAATGTCACGACCCTTGGTGACCTTGGGTCCCCGCTTTCGCGGGGATGACACCAATGAAGCTGTTGATGAAACTGTCATCGGCAAATCCGTGATCGGAGTCGTCCGCCACGTCTTCACCCACTTCGAACTGCGGCTGACCGTCGTCGTCACCTACCCCTCCACCCGTCCGGACACCAACGGCATCTGGCATCCAGTCGCGACGATCGCCGCCGCGGGACTCCCGACGCTTTTCGCCCGTTGTGCGGAAGCCGTCTTGCGCGCGCGCGCCGATGCTGTTCAGTCGCCGTCGCTCGCCCTGGAGACCACTGCATGACCGACCCCTTCGCCGGCCCGACCACCCCGCGCGTCGGGTTCAGTGGCTCGCCACTCGACCGCGCCGACGCGATGCGCAAGGACGAGGGCGCGATGATCATGGCGCGGTCGAACCGCGCCGCCCGCTGGCTCATCCTCGACGATTTGCGCCCGGTGCTGCCCGAAGGCGGCGGACTGATGTGGCTCGAGCGCGACGCGGTTCCGGCCGACGCGACGACGGTATTCCTCGGCCTCGACGACGGCGCCCCGCGCTTCGCCGTTGCCGCGCCGGGGGGGCATCTCGGCCCGCTCGGCGACCCGCGCGCGTTCGGCGCCGAGCTCGCAGCAAGCCCTAACCCCGGCGACGCGGCGATCTTCGCGCAGGCGCGGTCGCTGCTCGACTGGCACGCGCGCCACAAATTCTGCGCCAACTGCGCGAGCCCGACGCGGGTATTCAAGGCGGGGTACGAGCGACTGTGCGACGTTTGCGGCGCGCATCATTTTCCGCGGACCGACCCGGTGGTGATCATGCTCGCGATCCTCGACATCCCCGAACTTGGGCAGCCGCACGCGCTCGTCGGCCGCCAGCCGCGCTTCCCCAAACGCTTCTTCTCGGCGCTCGCGGGGTTCGTCGAGCCGGGTGAAACCCTCGAGGAAGCCGTCGCGCGCGAATTGTTCGAGGAGGCCGGGATCGGCGTCGCCCGCGTCCGATACATCGCCAGCCAGCCATGGCCGTTCCCGTCGAACCTTATGGTCGGTGCCTTCGCCAAGGCGACGACCCGCGAACTCAACCTCGACGACGACGAGATCGAGGAGGCGAAGTGGGTGACGAAAGGCGAAGTCCGCGCCGCGCTCGACGGGGTCGGGCCTTGGCTCGCGCCGCCCCCGCTGGCGATCGCGCATACGCTGTTGCGGACGTGGGTGGACGAATAGCCCTCCCCTACGCCACCGCCGTCAACAACACCGGCGTAACCAGCGCGGTCGCCTCCGCCGCCCCCATCGGTCGCCCCGTCAAATACCCCTGCACCTGCAGGCAGCCGAGCTCACGGCAGACATCGAACTCCGCGCGCGTCTCCGCCCCTTCCGCCGTCGTCTCCATCCCGAGGCTCGTCGCCAGCGCGACGATCGCCTGGATGATCGCGACTGCCTCGCTCGCCGGTTCGGTCGCGTGCATGACGAAACTGCGGTCGATCTTGATCCGGCTGAACGCGACTTTCTGGAGATAGCCGAGCGACGAATAGCCGGTGCCGAAGTCGTCGAGCGCGAAGCGAATGCCGAGCGCTTTCAACGCCGCGAGCATCGCCACCGTCGCCGCGCGTTCGTTCATGAACAAGCTCTCGGTGATCTCGAGTTCGAGCCGGTCGGGGGCGATGCCGAAATCGGCGAGCGCGGCGGCGACGCGCTCGACGAGGCGCGGATCGTCGAACTGGACCGGCGACAGGTTGACCGCGACGCGGACATGTCCGGGCCATTCGCGCGCCTGCGCGCACGCCTCGCGCAGGACCCATGCGCCGATCTCGACGATCAGCCCGGTCTCCTCGGCGATCGGGATGAATTTCGCCGGGGGGATCAACCCGAGCGTCGGATGGTGCCAGCGGAGCAGCGCCTCGAAGCCGACAATGCCCTCGTCGGCGGCGTCGACGACGGGCTGGTAGGCGAGCCGGAACTGTCCGCCTGCGAGCGCGCCGCGCAGGTCGGCCTCGATCGCCCGGCGCTCGTCGGCCTTGTCCTTGATCGCGGGGGTGAATTTGCACGCGGCGCCGCGCCCCGATCCCTTGACCTCGTACAGCGCGAGGTCGGCCGAACGCAGCAACACATCGACCGTCGCGCCGTCGGCGGGTCCAATCGCAAAGCCGACACTCGCGCCGATCGTCACGGGCACGCCGTCGACATCGAACGGCTGCGACAGCACCGCGACGATCGCGCGCGATGCGGCTTCGGCGCTCGTGGTCGAGCTCTCGGGCAGGACAACCGCGAATTCGTCGCCGCCGAGCCGTCCGATATGCGCCTCCGCCCCCATCGCCTGCCGCAGCCGCGCCGCGACCTCGCGCAGCATCCGGTCGCCGGCGAGATGCCCGAGCGTGTCGTTGACCGACTTGAACCGGTCGAGGTCGACGAACAGCAACGCGCAACCGGTCCGCGTCCGGGTCGAGCGGACCAGCGCCTCGTCGAGCCGCTCGCGCAGCAACGAACGGTTGGCGAGGCCGGTCAGCGGGTCGAACCGCGCGAGATGCGCGATGCGGTCGTGGCTCAGCCGGATGTCGGTGATGTCCGACCCGACCCCGCGATAACCGGCGAAACGCCCGCGCGCATCGTGCTTCGGCGTGCCCGACAACTGCCACCACCGCGTCTCGCCGCCGACCTTGACCGGCGCGACGATATCGCGAAACGGCCGGGCATGCGCGAAATGCTCGCCGAGCAGGCGGATCGCCTGCCGCGCCTCGGCCCCGCGCCGGCTGCAGCCGAGCATCGGCAGCAGGTCCTGCCCGAGCATCGCCTCGCGCGGGCGCTGCGCGACGAGGGCGAAGCGTGGCGAGACGTGCGTCAGCCGCAAGTCGCCGTCGAGCTCGAACAGCCAGTCGCTGCCGTTCGCCTCGAACTCGCTGAGCAGCATGCCGATCACCGCCTCCTGCTCGGCGTGCTCGGCCTCGGTCCGCATCCGCGCCATCATCGAGAAGCTCGTCACCATCACCCCGCGGACGATCGCGACGGCGAAGGTCGCGATGCCGAGCTGGACCGGCCACGCCGCTGTGCCGCCGGGGACGCCGAAGATCGCGCTGCCCGCAACCAGCGTCACCAGCAGCGCGCTCGGCAGCGGCAGCACCGACGTCGCGAAGCCGCACATGCCCATCACTGCGACCGACAGCAGCGACAGATAGATCTGCTCGGGAGCCGCCGCGCGCGGGACGATGTAGACCATGAACAACGCCCACAGCGCGCCGAACGCGAGGATCTTGGCGCCGAACGCGGCAACGTCGGTACGACTAGCGGCAATCGGCACCGGGCCTTCGCGCTGCTCGATCCAGCCCGCCAGCCACACCGCCATCAGTCCGATCAGCGCCGCGGCGAAGCATGCCAGCACTGCCGGGTCGCCGGTCCGGCGCAGGACGATACCAAGCGCGGCGAGGTTGACCGCGACGCAGGCGACGTTGAACGGCACATAGCGCCCGACCAGCGCGAGCTGCGCCGCGCGGACGCTCGCCCAGAACGGGTCGCTGCCGTGACCGAAACCGAACACCTCGGCCCAGCCGATCGCCTTGACCACCGCCGTCGGCGGCCTGAACATCGCCGACATCGTGGACCGCCCCTTGCATCTTTGTTGCAGGTTGAAACGGCACGACGAGGCAAAGGCTTAGTGCCGGAAACAGACGGCGCTCGCGGCTTACCCGATCGTCAGCATGGCAATTGAGGGGGCACTGAATGTTTGCCGGCGAAAAGCGAGCGTCCGGGACGGTGTAGTGAACGGTCGGTCCGGTACCGGCGCCAATCGATCAAAAAGCTGACATCCGAACGTTATGCGCTGCCATGCTATTCGATCACGCTGTCGAGCGACGACGTCGCCGCCCCCATCACCAGCGCACGCGCGCGCGCCGCAGCACGGGTGACAGGCAGATCTAGCGCCAGAAACCGGCGTGGCGTCATACCGAGGAAGCGGTTGGCATCGCGGATGAAGTGCGAGTTATCATGATAGCCCTTCGGGGTCGCGGCGAAGTCCGGCTCACCCTGATCGACGAGTAGCTCCGTCAAGGCGCGGAGGAAGCGCGTACGCATCGACAGCAGCTTGGGCGGAAAGCCGAAATACCGCTTGGCCAGTTGGCGCAGCAAACGATCGTCGATGCCGACTTGGACCGCCGCCTTCGACAGGTCGTGCGTGGCCTCGTCGCCGAGCAAGGCGATGATCCGCGCGAGCGTCGCCTCGCTCTTGTGGGGTGGTGGAAGGCGCTCGTGGAAGAAATCGTCGATCACGAACTTGATGTCTGCACCCCGGTCGGATCGCGCGATGCGCGCAACGAGGTCTTCGCTCCACCCTGGCGGCACCAAGACAGCCAGCGGCGTGATGCGATCACGCAGCGACTCGGCCGACAGTGCGAACAACCGCGCCCAAGCGAGCGGGCCGACGTCGATGACGATGCTGACACCGCCGTACGTTGTGGCCGGCATCGCCCGGCTCGTGACGCCGAACAACATCGCCGGTCCGAGCTGCGGATAGTGCCGACTGCCGACTTTAACATCGAGCGAGTTCGCCGCGAGGCCGATCCAGATCTTCGCCCAGCCCGGTAGCAGCCAATTGCTCGCGCCCGACCATAAAGCTTCGTCAGAGTCGAGAACGGTGTAGCTCGACAATACGGGGCGCAAGGCGTCGGCGGCGCGCTCGATGCGCATCGCGGTGCCGGCGGGGAGGCCGAAATCCGCCGCGCGGATACCCGGCGCGTGGCTGCCGCTGGCGATCAAAGGCGATGCGGCGACATAGGAGGGCCATCTTGTAGATCAACTCATACCGCCGAGCCTAGAGTGCATTTCGTTCAGTTGGAATCGAACGAGCACTCCAGTTCTTTGATTTACCGTGGTTTCTTAGGCGTCAGCTAAAGCCATCTGACTGGAAAACACTCCAGGTGCGGCTCGACGCAGATTTCGTATCGCATAAGTTATTTGTTTTTGTAAGGAAAAGCATGGGGCGCACCGCCCGCCGGGATTGTATGTCGACAAGACTTAAGCCCGATCGAAATCAATATACAGGTGCCAAAATGAAATATCTGCGATTGAGCGCGGTGATATTGATCGCCGGT
Source organism: Polymorphobacter sp. PAMC 29334 (assembly GCF_019431245.1). Taxonomy (NCBI): domain Bacteria; kingdom Pseudomonadati; phylum Pseudomonadota; class Alphaproteobacteria; order Sphingomonadales; family Sphingosinicellaceae; genus Polymorphobacter; species Polymorphobacter sp. PAMC 29334. Next base: position 2,803,665 of record NZ_CP080243.1, read on the forward strand.
TTCGGCGCGGGAGCGGCACAGGCCACCCAGTTGAGTGTGGCAGGCACCGGATATATCATAACATTGCCAACCATTTCCTATGATTTCTCGTTCGCTTTCAACGAATCAAAATCGTCACAATTGACGGCAGCTATAGTTGCGTCGCTCAATTTCGATATCGGCGGTTTAAATGGCACTGATGTGATTAAGTACGGGCTCCGTAATCTGCCCAACGTTGCCGATGACTTCTACAATTTTCGAATTGATCCAAATACGGTGACGGTAACTCAAGTCGTTCATCCAGCGCCGCAGACATGGACACTATCGGCCATCAGCGGTGCCAAACTGATATTCAAGAACGGTGCCTATATCCTCGATTTCGGCAATGTCTTGACCGACAGCTCGAACGCGGCCCTGCTCAACATCGCTAACATCAGCGCGCCGGTCGATGGCGAGACGCTCAACGGCGGGTTTTTTGCCCCGAGGTACGACGGCGATTTCGCTTTGGACTTCAGGCTCAACCTGCCGCAGACGCCTTTCGACATCGCGGGTGGCCGCAATTCCAACATCGGATTCGGGTTCGAAACTGCCGGATTGGCCACAGGCGACTATTACAGCACCGCCCTCCTCGACACGTCGCGATATTTGTTCGGCGACGCCCAGACGGGTGACACGTTCACTCCCGTGACGATCCACGCCAGGATAGTTGACATTCTGCCGGTCGCCGGGGTCCCCGAGCCAGCGGCGTGGACGATGATAATCGCGGGCTTTGGCTTCGTCGGCAGCGCGCTGCGGCGGCGGGTCCCGCAGGTCGCCTGAGCCTTTTTACGTCGGCGCGCGGACCACGCCGATCGTCTCTGCGGGCCGCGAGCCGTCAGCGTGGCCACCTTGGCTACGACCCCTGTGCGATCCGCGAGCGCGTCGCGGTTCGAATGGCCGGTTTCAGAGCGCGTACGGAGAGACCGGACGGCCGGGAGGGGGTGCAAAGCGATCACAAAGCTTCCACCCGGCGTGCTCGACAGAAAACGCTGTCCTACACGTCCTCGATTTGCCAGCCTCCGCCCGATGACCGCCCCCCGCCCCCTCGCCAGCCGCCAGCGTCGCCCGGGCGGCTGCGGAGGGGGTGAGTTTCGATCCGGCGTGGCGTCAACTTCATCAACTTCGTCAAGCTGGCTTGACACTTTTCGTGGCGCGACTCGATCAGCCGCCGGGCAGCTCGCGGCTGCGCGCTTGCGGGTAGGTGCCGAGGATGCGGACCCAGTTGGTGTGGAAGCGCAGTTCGTCGAGCGCACGGGCGACGCCGGGGTCGTCGGGGGTGCCCTCGATATCGGCGTAGAATTCTGCCGCCGAGAACGCCCCGCCCTTGAGGTAGCTTTCGAGCTTGGTCAGGTTGACGCCGTTGGTGGCGAACCCGCCCAAGGCCTTGAACAGCGCCGCCGGGACCGAGCGGACTTCGAACAACAGGCTGGTCATCAGCGCGTAGCCCGGCGCCGGCGGTTTCGCCTCACGCGACAGGACGACGAAGCGTGTCGTGTTGTGGGCAGCATCCTCGATGTTCTCGGCGAGGACGTCGAGGTCGTAAAGCTCGGCGGCAAGGCGCGACGCGACCGCTGCCCGCGCCGGATCGCCGGCCTCGGCGACGAGCGCAGCGGCCCCGGCGGTGTCGGCATAGCGTTCGGCGGCGATGCCCCAGTCGGCGAGGCGACGGCGAACCTGGCCGAGCGCCTGTTCGTGGCTGATCGCGACGCGCACGTCCTCGCGCACCGCCCCGCGCACGCCGAGCAAACAGTGGCGCACGCGGACGAAATGCTCGCCGACGATCGCCAGCCCGGATTCGGGCAGCAGGAAGTGGATGTCGGCGACGCGGCCGTGAAGCGAGTTCTCGATCGGGATCACCGCGCGCCCTGCCCGTCCCGACTGGACCGCCTCGATCGCGTCGTCGAAGCTGAAGCACGGCAGCGGCAGCGCGTCGGGGAACGCCTCGCGGACCGCCTGGTGCGAATATGCTCCCGGCGCGCCCTGGAACGCGATGGCGCGCGACGGGTCGACGGCTGCGGCGGCGGTCATCGCGGCGACGAGCGCGGCGGCAGGAGCGGGGTAGCTGGTCATCGGCGGTGGGGTACGAAATGTAACCTGAGGTTACAATGCCGCCGGAATGCCCCCCATGCTGCAGTGCGACGATACATGGCTTGCGAGCGCGGGACGTCGCAACTATGGTCCGCCCGCTTTGCCGGGGCGAGTGTACGTCCCGCTTTCCGGAGAACATCGTGGACAGTTTCGAGTGGAACAAGATCGCGGGCTGGACGCTCGCCGCTGCGATGACGGTCCTGGCATTGGTCCTGTTCACCGGTGAGGTCTTCCACCCGGCCAAGCTCGCCAAGCCCGGCTACATCGTCGAAGGCGTCGAGGAAGTCGCCACCGCGGGTCCCGCGCCCGTCGCCGACAAGCCGATCGAATTCTATCTCGCGTCGGCGAGCGTCGACAAGGGCGCCGATGTCTTCAAGAAGTGCGGCGCCTGCCACAACGCCGAAAAGGGCGGCGCGGCGGGGATCGGCCCGAACCTATATGGTGTCGTCGGCGGCCCGCACGATCACATGCCCGGCTTCTCCTATTCGGACGCCATGCAGAAGACGAGCGGCCAGAAGTGGGACTGGGACGAGCTCAACACGTGGCTGACCAACCCCAAGGCTTTCGTTCCGGGCACCAAGATGGCATTCGCCGGGATCGCCAAGCCCGAGGAGCGCGCTGCGGTCATCGCCTATCTCAACAGCAAGAGCGACCACCCGCTGCCGATCCCGCCGGTTCCGGCCGAGGCTGCCGCCCCGGCAGCGGCCCCCGCTACGGCTGGTGCGCCTGCCGCTGCTGGCGCACCCGCCGCAACCCCGACCGCCGACAAGCCCGCACCGCAGGCGGGCAAGGCCCCCGACATCGCGCCGGGCAGCACCGGCGCGGAGAAGCAGCAGGGCACGTCGAAGACCGTGCCGACCCCCGGCTCGACGCCCAGCTGATCCCTCCCTCTCCCCGCGCGGGAGAGGGGCTAGAGGCTGTAGTGGGCCTTCACGATCGCCCACGCCTCGTCGGCCGTCTCGACGATGTGGAACAGGTCGAGGTCGCTCCGCGCGATCGTGCCCTCGTCGGCGAGCGCGTCGAAGTCGACCACCCGGCTCCAGAAGTCGCGCCCGAACAGGAAGATCGGCAGCGCCGGGACCTTGCCGGTCTGGACCAATGTCAGCAGTTCGAACAGTTCGTCGAACGTCCCAAAGCCGCCCGGGAACGCCGCCACCGCCCGCGCGCGCATCAGGAAGTGCATCTTCCGCAGCGCGAAATAGTGGAACTGGAACGACAGCCCCGGGGTGACATACGGATTCGGCACCTGCTCGAACGGCAGGACGATGTTCAATCCGACCGAGATCGCGCCGACGTCGGCGGCCCCCCGGTTCGCTGCCTCCATGATCGACGGCCCGCCGCCCGAGCAGACGACGAACTGCTTGCCCGCCGCATCCTCGCCGACCGACGACGCCAGCCGCGCCAGTTCGCGCGCGACGGTGTAATAATGCGACTTCGCCGCGAGGCTCTCGGCAATCCGCCGGTCGTCGCCCGGCTCGGACGCCGCGACGAGCGCCGCCGCGTCCTCTGGGGACGGAATCCGCGCCGAACCGTAGAATACGAAGGTCGACGCGATCCGCGCTTCGGCGAGCGCGATCTCGGCCTTCATCAATTCGAGCTGGAGGCGGACCGGCCGCGCCTCGTCGCGCAGCAGGAATTCATCGTCCTGGAACGCGAGGCGGTACGCCGGATGTTCGGTCTGCGCGGTCGACGTCGGCTTGTTGGCAACCGCGGCTTCGGCACGCGCAGTCGGGAACAGGCGCGCGGGTTTGGCTGGCAATGGGGTCATAACAAGGTCTCGCAGGGCACGGCGGCGCGGCTTACGCGCTTCCCCGCCGATTGTCGCCCCCGTGTCCGCCTTGTCGCTTCACTTGACCCGCGGCGCGGCGGGCCATTTGCACCCCTTCGCGTCGCCATAGCCCTTGAGGAAACCACGCCGGACCGACGCGGCATACACGACCGCGCGCGCCTTGCGCTGGGCGTTCGCTGCCCCCGACAGGCGGCGGATGATGAAGCGCCCGGGGATCAGGCTGTTGATCGTGTCCTGCCCCGCGTCCATCGACAGCTCGGTCGCCTCGCTCGGCTTCTTGCCGTCGGTCGGCGCGTCGACGTCGCGGCCGAGCGCGGTGTTCAATTCGAGCACTGCCGCGCCGATGTCCTTGCACGTCCTGAGCCCGTCGGTCGTGTACGGATGCGCCGCGGCGCGGACGAGGACCGGCGACACCTTCGTCTTCTTGATGCCGAAGTCATGGAGCGGCGACCCGGCGATCGTCGCGACGCTGCGGTCGTCGCCCGGCGTCGTCTGCGCGGCGAGCGGGGTGGCCGCGAGCAGCACCGCGATGGTCAGACGTGATGGTCGCATGGAATAGCCTTTCGATAGTCGAGCCGGAAAACCGTATCGTGTCGATTCGCGTCTCGTGCAATTGGCTTGCCCGCGTCGGCCGACGCAATTGGCTTGACTGGAACGGAGGCTCCTTTACTCACGGCGACGGGCCACGCCGTCCCAACGCGGCGCGAGCTCTCTGTGAGGAGAGACCATGATCGACCGACCAAACGTGCCCCCGGCGCGCGCCTTTTTCTCGTCCGGCCCCTGCGCCAAGCGTCCCGGCTGGACCCCCGACCAACTCAAAACCGACGTGCTCGGCCGCTCGCACCGGTCGAAGCTCGGCAAGGCGCGCCTCAAGCTCGCGATCGACATGACCCGCGAGGTCCTGCAGGTTCCCGACACCCACCTCATCGGCATCGTCCCCGCGTCCGACACCGGCGCCTTCGAAATGGCGATGTGGTCGATGCTTGGGCAGCGCCCGGTGACGATGGCGGCGTGGGAAAGCTTCGGCGAAGGCTGGGTGACCGACGCGGTCAAGCAGCTCAAGCTTGCCGACTGCACCGTCGTCAACGCGGCGTACGGCGAGCTCCCCGACCTCACCCGCGTACCGCAATCGCACGACGTCTGCTTCACGTGGAACGGCACGACGTCGGGCGTTCGCGTGCCGAACGGCGACTGGATTCGCGACGACCGCGAAGGGCTGATGCTGTGCGACGCGACGAGCGCGGTGTTCGCGCAGGAGCTGCCGTGGGCGAAGCTCGATGTCGTCACCTATAGCTGGCAGAAAGTCCTCGGCGGCGAAGGCGGACATGGTGTCCTGATCCTCGGCCCGCGCGCGGTCGAGCGGCTCGAGTCGTACGTCCCGGCGTGGCCGCTGCCGAAGATCTTCCGCCTGACCAGCAAGGGCAAGCTCATTGCCAGCATCTTCGAGGGCGAGACGATCAACACCCCGTCGATGCTTGCGGTCGAGGATTACATCGACGCGCTGACGTGGGCGAAATCGATCGGCGGCCTGCAGGAACTCTACGCCCGCGCCGACGCCAACGCCGCCGCGCTCGACCGCTGGGTCGAGGCGACGCCGTGGGTCGCGCACCTCGCGACCGAGCCCGGAACGCGGTCGAACACCAGCGTCTGCCTGTCGCTGCCGGGCGCGTCGCCCGACGTGCCGAAGGCGATAGCGTCGCTGCTCGAGAAAGAGGGCGTTGCCTTCGACATCGGCGGCTACCGCGACGCCCCCCCGGGCTTGCGCATCTGGTGCGGCGGAACGGTGGAAACCGCCGACATCGTCGCGCTCGGGCCGTGGCTCGACTGGGCGCACGCGCAGGTCACCCAGCAGGCCGTCGCGGCCTAACCCCCAATATATTGTCATCCCCGCGAACGCGGGGACCCAAGGTCACAAACCTTGGTGACTTTGGGTCCCCGCGTTCGCGGGGATGACACTTAGAATTTAGGATGTACCCGATGCCCAAAGTCCTCATCGCCGACGAAATGTCCCCTAAGGCCGCCGAAATCTTCCGCGCGCGCGGGGTCGACTTCGACGAAATCACCGGCCTGTCGAAAGACGAACTGATCAAGATCATCGGCAATTACGACGGCATCGCCGTCCGCTCGACGACCAAGGCGACGAAGGACGTCTTCGCCGCCGCGACCAACCTCAAGGTCATCGGCCGCGCCGGGATCGGCGTCGACAACATCGACATCCCTGCCGCAAGCGCCAAGGGCGTCGTCGTGATGAACACCCCGTTCGGCAATTCGATCACCACCGCCGAGCACGCGATCGCGCTGATGTTCGCGCTCGCCCGCCAGCTGCCCGAGGCCGACGCGTCGACGCAGGCGGGCAAGTGGGAGAAGAACCGCTTCATGGGGGTCGAGCTGACCGCGAAGACACTCGGGCTGATCGGCGCGGGCAATATCGGCTCGATCGTCGCCGACCGCGCGCTCGGTTTGCGGATGAAGGTCATCGCCTTCGACCCGTTCCTGACGCCCGAGCGCGCGCAGGACCTCGGCATCGAGAAGGTCACGCTCGACGACCTGCTCGCGCGCGCCGACATCATCACGCTCCACACCCCGCTGACCGACTCGACGCGGAACATCCTGTCGGCGGAGGCGCTGGCGAAGACCAAGCCGGGCGTCCGCATCATCAACTGTGCGCGCGGCGGGCTGATCGATGAGGTCGCGCTTAAGGCCGGGCTCGATTCAGGGCATATCGGCGGCGCGGCGCTCGACGTCTTCGCCACTGAACCGGCGAAGGCATCGCCGTTGTTCGGCACGCCGAACTTCATCTCGACCCCGCACCTCGGCGCGTCGACCGACGAGGCGCAGGTCAACGTCGCGATCCAGGTCGCCGAGCAGATGTCCGACTTCCTGATGTCGGGCGGCGTCACCAACGCGCTCAATGTCCCGTCGCTGTCGGCGGAGGAAGCACCGCGGCTGCGCCCATACATGGCGCTTGCCGACCGGCTCGGTACCTTGACCGGGCAGCTCGTCAGCGACGGCATCTCGGGCGTGACGGTCGAGGTCGAGGGCGCGGCGGCCGAGCTCAACATCAAGCCGATCACCGCCGCCGTCCTCGCCGGGCTGATGCGGGTCCATTCGGACACGGTCAACATGGTCAACGCGCCGTTCCTCGCCCGCGAACGCGACATCGACGTCGCCGAGGTCCGCCACGAGCGCGAGACCGACTACCACACGCTCGTCCGCGTCACGGTGCGGACCCCCGACGGCGAGCGCTCGGTCGCTGGGACGTTGTTCGGCAACCGCGCGCCGCGGCTCGTCGAGATCATCGGCATCAAGGTCGAGGCCGACCTCCACGGCCCGATGCTGTTCATCGTCAACGAGGACAAGCCGGGGTTCATCGGGCGGCTCGGCAGCACCCTCGGTACTGCGGGGGTCAACATCGGGACGTTCCACCTCGGACGGCGTGATTCACGGGCCGAGGCAGTGCTGCTGTTGTCGGTCGACGAGGTGATTCCGGCGGCAGTGCTGTCGGAGATCAAGGCCCTGCCGGGCGTCAAACAGGTAAAGGCGCTCAACTTCGGATGAGTGGCGGTCAGATATGGGGCTTGATCATCCTAATCGCGGCAGGCTCCAAAGCATGTCTTGATGTAGGTATGGGTCGGACTTTGGGCCCTTTCGCCTTCCGACGCGACACGAGCCCGACTAACTTTTGGATCGATGTTGTGATCTGGTCGGGTATTGCAGCGGCAATGTTCGTCCTGCTCGTTGAAAGCTGGTTTGTATTGTGACGCTCCAATGACCGACATCACCGCTGGGCTCCTCCCCGAAGGCCTCCGTGACCGGCTCCCCCCGCAGGCTGCTGCCGCCGAACACCTCATGCGCGGTCTGCTCGATCACGTCGCCAGCCACGGCTACGAACGCGTCCAGCCGCCGCTCGTCGAGTTCGAGGAAAGCCTCGCGGGGCGCTTGGGCGTGACCGGACGGCAGGAACTCTTGCGCTTCACCGACCCTGTGTCGCGGCACACGCTCGCGCTGCGCCCCGACATGACCGGGCAGGTCGGCCGGATCGCCGCGACGCGCCTCGCCCACATTCCCCGCCCGCTCCGCCTCGCGTATGGCGGCGCGGTTTTGCGGGTGAAGGGCAGCCAGTTGCGCCCCGAGCGCGAGATGCTCCAGGTCGGCGCCGAACTTATCGGGCGCGACAGCGTCGCCGCTGTCGTCGAGGTGCTGACGCTCGCGGTCGCCGCGCTGACCCGCGCCGGAGTCACCGGACTGACCGTCGACCTGACGCTGCCGAGCTTCGTCGCCGACCTCGCCGCCGCATGGGCAGGGCCCGCCCCGATCGCCGATCTCGCTACGGTCGAGGACCTGCTCGACGCCAAAGACAGCGCGGGCCTGGCTGCCGGGGGCGCGTCACTCTACCAGCCGCTGATCGCCGCCGCCGGTCCCGCTGCCGCCGCTCTCGCCGCGCTCGGCCGCCTCGACCTGCCCCCGGCCCTTGCGGACCGCCTCGCCGATGTCGCCGACGTCGTCGCCGCGCTCGCCGCCGGGAACGGGGAGGGCGTTGCGGTAACGCTCGACCCGACCGAGCGCCACGGCTTCGAGTATCAGCGCTGGATCGGCTTCACGCTGTTCGCCGATGGCGTTCGCGGCGAGATCGGTCGCGGCGGCGCGTATAGCATCGTCCATCCCGACGGCGCGCGCGAGCCCGCCGTCGGCTTCTCGCTCTATGTCGACGGCCTCGTCGATGCCGGATTGGGGATCGTCGCGCGCGACCGTATCATGCTCTCCCTTGGCACGCCTGCATCCGTCGGCGACCGCCTGCGCCGCGAAGGCTGGATCACCGTCGCGGCGCTCGATGGCGATACTCCCGCCGGCTGCACGCACCGCTGGACCGGCGACACTGCCGAACCTTTGGAAGGACACGCATGACCAAAGTCGCCGTACTCGTCGGCAGCCTTCGCCGCGCCTCGTTCAGCAGCAAGCTGGCGCAGGCGATGATCGACCTCGCGCCCGACCTCGACTGCACGATCGTTGAAATCGGCGCGCTGCCGATCTACAATCAGGACTTCGACGACGACGGCGCGCCGCCCGCCGCCTACACTGAATTTCGCACCGCGATGGCCGGATATGGCGCGGTTCTGTTCGTCACTCCCGAATATAATCGCTCGGTGCCCGGCGTGCTTAAGAACGCGCTCGACGTCGGGTCGCGGCCGTATGGCAAGAGCGTGTGGAGCGGCAAACCGGCGGCGGTCATCAGCTGCACCCCCGGCGCGTTGGGCGGCTTCGGCGCGAACCATCATCTCCGCCAATCGCTCGTCTTCCTCGACATGCCGACGATGCAGCAGCCTGAGGCTTACCTCGGCAACGTCGCCAAATTGTTCGCCGACGATGGCAGCGTCGTGCCCGCGTCGCACGAATTCCTGGTCAAGATCATGGCTGCGTTCACCACCTGGATCGGAAGGACTGCCCCCCATGGCTAATGTCGTCGTTATCGGGGCGCAGTGGGGCGACGAGGGTAAGGGCAAGATCGTCGACTGGCTGTCGGCGCGCGCCGATGTCGTCGTCCGCTTCCAAGGCGGCCACAACGCCGGGCACACGCTCGTCGTCGGCAACGAGGTCTACAAGCTCAGCCTGCTGCCGAGTGGCATCGTTCGCGGCGCGCTGTCGGTGATCGGCAACGGCGTCGTGTTCGACCCGTGGCACTTCAAGGCCGAGGTCGAGAAATTGAGCGGCCAAGGCGTCGAGATCACCCCCGCCAACCTTCAGGTCAGCGAGCTGTGCCCGCTGATCCTGCCGCTCCACAGCGAGCTCGACGGCCTCCGCGAGGACGCGAGCGGCGCGGGCAAGATCGGCACGACGCGGCGCGGCATCGGCCCGGCGTACGAGGACAAGGCCGGACGCCGCGCGCTCCGGGTCTGCGACCTCGGCCACCTCGACAAGATGGGACCGCAGCTCGACCGGCTGCTCGCGCACCATAATGCGCTGCGCGTCGGCTTCGGCATCCCCCCGGTCGACCGCGAGGCGCTTGTCGCCTCGCTCGAGGAAATCGCGCCGTTCGTCCTGCCGTTCGCCGCGCCGGTGTGGGCGAGCCTCGGCGACGCCCGCCGCGCTGGCAAACGCATCCTGTTCGAGGGCGCGCAGGGCGTGTTGCTCGACGTCGACCACGGCACATACCCGTTCGTCACCTCGTCGAACGTCGTCGCCGGGACCGCCGCGAGCGGCAGCGGCATGGGCCCGGGAGCGATCAACTACGTCCTCGGCATCGTCAAGGCGTACACGACGCGCGTCGGCGGCGGCCCCTTCCCGACCGAACTCGACGACGCGATCGGTCAGCGCCTCGGCGAGCGCGGGCGCGAATTCGGCACCGTGACCGGGCGCAAGCGCCGCTGCGGCTGGTTCGATGCGGTGCTCGTCCGGCAAGCAGTCCAGGTCAGCGGCGTCCACGGCATGGCACTGACCAAGCTCGACGTCCTCGACGGTTTGGACGACCTGATGATCTGCACCGGTTACACGCTCGACGGGAAGACGCTCGACCATTTCCCCGCGCACGCGGCGGATCAGGCGGAGGTTGTCCCGATCTATGAGCGCTTCGACGGCTGGAGCGAATCTACGATGGGCGCGCGCAGCTGGGGCGAACTTCCGGCACAGGCGATCAAGTACATTCGCCGCATCGAGGAACTGACCAACTGCCCGGTCGCTCTGGTCAGCACATCACCCGAGCGCGAGGATACGATCCTCGTGCGCGACCCGTTCGTCGACTAATCGCGGAGCCACCCCGGGATCAGGAACGCGTCGAGCAACCACCACAGGCCGACGAAGCCCCAGATCAAAAAGCCGAGGCCGAACCACCACGTCAACCATCCGAGAACGTGAAGCACGAGCATGACTGCGCCGCTGAAGACACGCCCGGTCAGGAAACGGTGACCGCCAATGTTCCCAAAGAAGAACCAGACGACATAGGTGACCAGCGTCGACGCGACCGGCGGCCCGACCTCGTTCGTGCGGTGGCGATCGATCGCCATAGTGTTCCTCCCGGGTGTGTTACCCGACTAAGATAGTCGCCACGAGTTAAGATTAAAAGCCCGTCTGACCGCGGTGCATCAGTCTCGCGTCGGCGAGAACGAGTGCCATCATCGCCTCGGCAACGGGGGCGGCGCGGATGCCGACGCACGGGTCGTGGCGGCCCTTTGTGACGATCGCGGTCGCGTCGCCTGCCGACGTAATCGTATCGACGGGCGTCAGAATCGACGATGTCGGCTTGAGCGCGATGCGAATGACGACCGGTTGCCCGGTCGAGATTCCGCCCGCCGTGCCGCCCGCGTGGTTTGAGCCGAACACCGGCCGCCCGTCGTTGCCGGGGCGCATGGCATCGGCATTCTCTTCGCCGCGGAGCCGTGCGACGCCGAAGCCGTCGCCGATCTCGACGCCCTTGACCGCGTTGATGCTCATCATCGCGGCGGCTAGTTGACTGTCGAGCTTGGCGTAGACGGGGCTTCCCCACCCTGCTGGAACACCACTCGCGCAGCATTCGACGATCGCGCCGAGCGACGACCCCGACTTGCGCGCGGCATCGAGGAGCGTCTCCCACCGCGCAGCAGCGGCAGGATCGGGGCAGAAGAACGGGTTGCGGTCGATCTCGGCATCGTCGAACGCGGCGCGGTCGATCGCGTCGCCGCCGAGCTCAACGAGATACGCGCGAATGGAGACCTCGGGGATGACCAGCCGCGCGACCGCCCCCGCCGCGACCCGGCTCGCGGTCTCACGCGCCGACGACCGCCCGCCACCACGCGGATCGCGGAGGCTGTACTTGGCGTCATAGGCATAATCGGCGTGGCCGGGGCGATACGCCTGCGCGATGTCACCATAGTCCTTCGACCGCTGGTCGACGTTGTCGATCATCAGGTGGATCGGGGTGCCGGTGGTGCGCCCCTCATAAACGCCCGAAAGGATGCGGACCTGATCGGGCTCCTGCCGCTGCGTCGTGAAGCGCGATGTGCCGGGGCGGCGCTTGTCGAGCCACGGCTGGACGTCGGTCTCGCACAGCAATAGGCCGGGGGGGCAGCCGTCGACGACCGCGCCGATCGCGGGGCCATGCGATTCGCCCCAGGTGGTGAAGCGGAAGCTGTGGCCAAAGGTGTTGAAGGTCATGAAGGTTCTACCGTGTTACCTTCACCTCCCCACACCCAAGCGGGCGCGGGCTTCTTTCTCTCTCCAAGTGGGAAAGGGGTATCAGGCAACGCTGATATCCGGCGCGTCCTCGGCCTTCATCCCGATCACGTTGTACCCTGCGTCGACGTGATGGACCTCGCCCGTCACCCCGCTCGCGAGGTCACTCAGCAGGTACACGCCCGCCCCGCCGACGTCGTCGATCGTCACGTTGCGGCGGAGCGGCGAGTTATATTCGTTCCACTTGAGGATGTAGCGGAAATCGCCGATCCCGCTCGCCGCCAATGTCTTGATCGGACCGGCGCTGATCGCGTTGACCCGCACCTTGTCGGGTCCGAGGTCCATCGCGAGGTAGCGCACACTCGTCTCGAGCGCCGCCTTCGCGACGCCCATGACGTTATAATGCGGGATGACCTTCTCGGCGCCGTAATAGCTCAGCGTGAGCATCGACCCGCCGTCGGGCATCATCGCCAACGCGCGCTGGGCGACTGCGGTGAAGCTGAACACGCTGATATTCATCGTCGTCGCGAAGTTCTCGGCGCTGGTATCGACATAGCGGCCGCGGAGCTCGTTCTTGTCCGAAAAGCCGATCGCGTGGACGAGATAGTCGATCGTCGGCCAGCGCTCGGCGAGTGTCGCGAAGCACGCATCGATGCTCTCGGGTTCGGCAACATCGCATTCGATAAGCAGGTCGCTGCCGAGCGACGCCGCCAAGGGGCGAACGCGCTTTTCGAGGGCCTCCCCCTGAAAGCTGAAGGCGATCTCGCCGCCCTGCGCTGCAACCGCCTGGGCGATGCCCCACGCGAGGCTCCGGTCGTTCGCCACCCCCATGATCAGGCCGCGCTTTCCGGCCATCAGTCCTGCCATTTATGGTCCTTGTTAACTCTTGGCGCAGTCGACGCCTTGGCCCGGTTCGATCGTCGCCGCTTTCTGGCCCAGTTTCGGCACAATCGCCAGCGCTGCGTTGAGCTGTGCGCCGATGACCACCCCGAATCCGATTATATAGAAGAACAGCAAGGCGACGATCACCCCGGCAAGACTGCCATAGGTGCGGTCATAGCTGCCAAAACTCGACAGAACGACCGGCAGCAGCATCGTCGTGCCAATCCACACCACTGCAATGAGCAGCGCGCCTGGCCACACCGGTGCGCCGGCATCGCGAAATTTGCGCGGGGTGAGCGCATAGAACAGCCCCCAGAGCGAGCCGAACAGCGCAAGCGCAGGCGCGATCCGTCCAAGCCCGACGAGACTGATGAGGTTCTCTTTGAATGGCAGGAGCTGGACGATGAACTGCTCGATCCCGGTCATCACGACCTGGACGATGAAGGCGATGACCATCAGGAAAACCGCGCCGACGATTAGGGCGATCGCGCCGACGCGGTATTCCCAGACCGGGCGCGTGCTGTTGGTGCCGTAAGCCTTGCGGATGATCTCGCGTATCGTCTCGATAAAACCTGACACCGTCCACAAGGTCACGAGAATACCGAGCGTCACAAGTCCCTTGCCCGACCGCGCCGTCAACACCGCGCGGACCGGCGCGGCGATCAGCTTGCCGACATCGGGCGGGACGGTTCGCATGAAGGCGTTGACCGCGTGAATGCCATCCTCCGTCCGTCCGAATGCCCCGGCAATCGTCGCAACCACGATGAAGAACGGAAATAGAGTCAGGAGCGATAGATAGGCGAGGTTCCCGGCGAGGACGAAGCCGTCGATCCAGGTACCACTGACAACCCGCGTGACAATCTGGCATGGGCGCGTTGCGAGAAAACGGGCTAGGGCCGCCGGAACGTGCATGTCGGTGTGCCCCTCAGTCGATCCCGAGCGCGCTCCGCGGATTACGGGTCGCGTCGCCCTCCCAACGCTCGGCAAAGCTGCGAAGCTCCGCGTCGTCGGCGGGCAAATCGACCATCAGTGTCGCAAGCAGGTCGCCCCGGCTGCCGTCCGCCTTGGAGAAGCCGCGCCCGCGCAGACGCAAGGTGCGCCCCGACGTCGTTCCGGCGGGGACGCCGAGCATGACCGGGCCTTCGGGCGTCGGCACCCGGACCTTCGCACCGAGCACCGCCTCGCCCAGACGCACCGGCAGGTCGAGGCGGATGTCGGCACCGTCGCGCGTGAAGAAGCGATGCGGCATGATATCGATCGTCACCAGCGCATCGCCCGCGCCGCCTGGACCGGGATCGCCCTGCCCCGCCATCCGCACCTGCTTGCCGCTTTCGAGCCCCGGAGTCAGCTTGAGGTCGAGTGTCTTGCCGTTCTTCAGTGCGATCCGCTGCGGCTTGAGCAGCGCCGCATCCTCGAACGGGACGTTCAGGCGGTACGACACGTCGGCGCCCTTGACCGGGGCAGCGCGCATTCGCGGATCGCTGCCAAACGGGCCACCGCTGCGTCCGAACAGCTCGGAAAAAATGTCACCGGGATCGCCGCCGAAGTCGAAGCGTGTTCCGCCTCCCGGTTGCGGGCCGAAGCCGTCGCCGCCACCGAACCCGCCGCCGCCGCCGGCAAACCCACCATACCCCGGCGGTGCTTTCGGCTGGCCATCGGCATCGATCTCGCCGCGGTCATACTTGGCGCGCTCGCCCGCATCCGACAGGATCGTGTACGCTGCCGAGACGTCCTTGAACCTCGCCAGCGCCGCCGCATCACCCGCATGAGTGTCGGGGTGGTTCGCCTTGGCGAGCTTGCGATAAGCTTTTTTAATGTCGGCGGCGCTTGCCCCGCGCGCGACACCGAGCGTCAAATAAAGGTCTTTTGCCATGATCCCCGTCACCACAGTGGCGGCGCGCTGTCCAGTATGTTGGTGCGGCCGGGCGTTCGCCTTAGCGGATCGTCCCGTCACCAACCTCAATTACAGTAAGCGAAACGTCGGTTTGTGCGCGGCGGACTGCTGCGACATTGCATGATGCAATCAAATATTCATAAAAGTGTCGGATTTGTTTACATTCCGGGACCGTATTGATTGCTCAAGCCGCTGACAAGGCTTAATTCGAGAAATTGGCACGAGTCTTGCTAATATTAATCTATGCGTAATCATTCGATTATGCTGGACTGGCATTTTTGGGTCGGCCTTGGGGATTTTGTCGAAAGGGTTCGCTAATATGATTATTAAATTTGCGGCAGCCGCGGCGTTCATGGCTTTGGCAGCGGCGGGTCACGCGATGACTGTCACATCGGCGTTCGGCTCGCCTGATTCCGGTCCGGCGATGGGCGAGACGATGCTGGTCGACTTCAACTCAACGACGCTTCCGACCGGCTACGCACTGTCGGGCGGTTATGGGTACGCGACGGGAACGACGTCGTTCGCGGCTGCGCCGGCTGGCGACACGACGCAGTATCTCTACGTTTCATCGGCGCTGACGCCGAATAACGCGACATTGACCGCTGCGCGCGCATTGAAATCCATCAGCTTTTACTGGGGATCGATCGACGCGTACAACACGGTCGATGTCCTCGGTGCCGGCGGCGTTTCGCTCGGCTCCTATGGCGGCTCGGCGTTCGCGCCGGCGAACGGCGACCAATCGGCTGCTTCAACCAACCGCCGGGTCTATTTCACCGCTGGCAGCGGCCAAGTCATCACTGGGCTGCGCTTCGCCTCGACCGGAGTGGCGTTCGAGCTCGATGACGTTGCCGGCACGGCAGTCCCCGAGCCTGCTGCATGGGCGCTCATGATCGTTGGCTTCGGCATGGTCGGCTTTGCCGCCCGCCGCCGTCGGGCGACCACACCGGCCGTCGCCGCCTAACCTGGCTCAAGATTAAACGAAGGGCCCCGGTTCGCCGGGGCCCTTTTTTTGTGTGCGTTGAGGCTGGGTTCATCGCAGGCTGCCTAAAGAGCCATACCGGAACCTCGCAATCTTGTTGATCGTTACGGGGCGACCAAACGTCATTTCGAAGGATTTTCTATGCGTAATTTCATCCTCGCTGTCGGCCTCGCCGCCGCCACGATCACGACGTCCGCAACCGCGCAGCAGACTTGCCAGGAGCGCCGCGACAACCGTGTCATCGGCACCGTCGCGGGTGCCGGCATCGGCGCGGTCCTCGGCGGCGCGATCTCCGGCGGCGGGCTCGGTGCCGTCCTTGGCGCGGTCGGCGGCGGCGTCGCGGGCAATCAGCTGACCAAGTCAAACGACGGCGGCTGCGAGCGTGCCTACGGCTATTACGACAATAGCCGCCGCTGGCATGCCAACCGCATCGAGGGCAACAGCGCAACTGGTTACTACGACCGCAATGGTGCCTGGGTCGTCGGCGCGCCGAGCGGCTATTACGACAACGACGGACGCTACATCGCGTCGCAAAATGGTGGCTATCGCGATAGCAATGGCTATTGGGTGCCCGCGCGCGACCAAGCGTATTACGCCGCCGACGGCAGCTATATCGACCCGCGCGCGGTTGGCTATTCGGCCCCGCAGCCGGCATACGACCCGCGCGCGCAGGGCTATCAGGGCGATCCGCGCGCGCAAGGATACCAGGGCGACGAGGGCCCGCGCGACATCCGCAGCCGTGAAGACCGCCTTGCGCAGCGGATCGACCGGTTCGCTGCCGACGGCACGATGAACCGCGACCAGGCGTATCGCGCGCGCGCCGATCTCGACTCGATCCGCCGCAGCGAGCGGTCGATGCGCCACTATAACGGCCAGCTTTCGCCGCAGAACGAGGCGAACATCCAGGCGCGCCTCGATGCGATGAGCCAGCGGCTCCGCGATACAAAGGCGCAGTCGCAGACCGGCTATCGCAACTAGTCCGGTCGCCTGACCGGTTGCTCCCCATCGCCGCGGGCCTTACACCCGCGGCGATGTTGCACGACCCCTTCCCGATCTTCGCCGACTGGTTTGCCGCCGCGACCGCGGCCGAGGTCAACGACCCCAACGCGATGGCGCTGGCGACGGCGACGCTCGACGGACGGCCATCGGTCCGCGTCGTCTTGATGAAGGCGTGGGACGAGCGTGGCTTCGTCTTTTACACCAACCTCGACAGCCGCAAGGGCGTCGAGATCGCGGCAAACTCCGCGGTCCACCTCGATTTCCACTGGAAGTCGCTGCGGCGACAGGTCCGCGTCGACGGCCGCGCCGAACTTGTCGGCGACGCCGAGGCCGACGCCTATTTCGCCACCCGCCCTCGCGACTCACAGCTTGGCGCATGGGCATCGGACCAGTCGCGCCCGCTGCCCGACCGCGCGGTCTTCCGCGAGAAACTCGCCAACGCTACGGCTAAGTACGGCGGCACCGCCGTCCCCCGCCCGCCGCGCTGGTCGGGCTTCCGCGTCGTTCCCCAGCAGATCGAATTTTGGCAGGACGTCGACTTCCGCCATCACGAACGCACGCTGTACACGCGCAGTGGCGGCGGCTGGACGACCGGGATGCTGTACCCATGAGTACGGTCTCGTCCTCTCCGAACACGAGCCCGCCTTCACGCGCCACACTGACCCGCCGCGCCGCGATCGCCTCGGTGTCGTCGGCCACCGTCCTGCTCGTTCTCAAGGCGTGGGCGGCATCGGCAACGGGGTCGGTCGCGATGCTCGGCTCGCTCGCCGACACCGGCCTCGACCTGCTGTCGAGCTGTGTCACGCTTTACGCCGTCTGGCTCGCAGGCCAGCCTGCCGACGAGGACCATCGCTTCGGCCACGGCAAGGCGGAGGCGATCGCCGCGCTGATGCAGACCCTCGTCATCCTCGGCTCAGCGGTCGCAATCGGTGTGCGCGCGGCGATGGAGATCGGCACGCGAACTCCTCCGCAGCGCGCCGATGTCGGCATCGGCGTGTCGGTCGTCGCGGTCGCGCTGACCTTGTGTCTCGTCGCCTATCAGCGCCACGTCGTCCGCATGACCCAGTCGATCGCGATCGTCACCGACCAGGTCCATTACGAATCCGACCTGCTGCTCAACCTCGCGGTCATCGCTGCGTTCGCGCTCGAGGCGTTCGCGGGGCTCCACGGTGCCGACGCGGTGTTCGGCATCGGCATCGCGCTATACCTTGCCTATGGTGCAATCACGTCCGCCCGCGCCGCGCTCGACATGCTGATGGACCGCGAATGGCCCGACGAGAAACGCCAGACTTTGCTCGGCGTCGTCGCGCGCCACCCGCAGGTCGACGGCGTCCACGAGCTCCGCACCCGCAGCAGCGGCGTCGTTGATTTCATTCAGTTCCACATCTGGCTCTCACCCGAGATGAGCGTCCGCTGCGCCCACGACATCGTCGACGAGATCGAGGCCGATGTCGCCACGACCTTCCCCGGCGCAGAGATCATGATCCATATCGATCCGCTTGGTCATTACGACCGGCCGCAAGTGTTGAGGGCCTGACCGATGCGCATCCCGTTCCACCAGATCGACGCCTTCGCCGACCGCCCGTTCGCCGGCAACCCGGCGGCGGTGATGATCCTCGACGCCCCGCTCGACGACGCCATCTGCCAGGCGATCGCAGCGGAGAATAACATCGCCGAGACCGCCTTCCTGACCCCGCGGACCGACGGCGTCGCCGACTACGACCTGCGTTGGTTCACCCCGACGGTCGAAGTCGCGCTGTGCGGCCACGCGACGCTGGCGAGCGGGCATTGGGCGCTGATGCGCGACCGCAGCCGTTCGGCGGTGACCTTCGCGACCTGCAAGGCGGGCGTACTTACCGTCGCCCGCGACGGTGCGGCGCTGCGGCTCGACCTGCCGTCATGGAGCGCCGCGCCGGGCGAGCGCCGTCCTGACATCGAATCGGCGCTGGGCGTTTCGCCGGTCGCAACGCTGTGGCGCGACAACGGTTATTCGGTCCTCGTCCTCGAGAACGAGGAGGCGGTCCGCGCACTGACTCCCGACTTTGCCGCCCTCCGCGCGATCGCCGACACGCTCGTCATCGCGACTGCGCCCGGGACCAAGACCGACGTCGTCAGCCGCGTCTTCGCCGCGAGCGCCGGGATCGACGAAGACCCCGTCACGGGCTCGGCGCACTGTGTCATCGCCGCTTACTGGGCCGAGCGCCTTGGCCGCAACGCTTTCACCGCGTACCAGGCAAGCCCACGCGGCGGGCACGTTGCGTGCCGCCTCGACGGCGACCGGGTGATCCTCGGCGGGACGTGCGTCGAGGTGATCGAGGGGACGTTTATTCTTTAGCGCGGCGATGGGCTACTCAGGACAGGCCGTGATCCTGAGGCAGAGTTTGGGATTGAGCCGTCGGCATCAAGACAGGCGCTGCGCTACTCCGCCACGGGCAAAGCGATGAAGCTTTCGTTCGGCCCCGCCACCGTAATACGCTGGATTGCTTTCTGGTAATCGCCGGGCTTCGCGAAAAAAATGTTCGGCACGAACTTCTGCGGATTGCGGTCGTAGAGCGGGAACCAGCTCGACTGCACCTGCACCATGATGCGATGGCCCTCGGCGAAGACGTGATTGGCAGAGGGCAGGTCGAACGTATAGCTCAGCGCGTGATCGGCGGCGATCACCTTTGGCTTGTCCAACCCTTCGCGGTACCGCCCGCGGAAGATGTCCATCGACACCGCCAACTCGTAGCCGCCCATCTTCTGATCGCCGCCGACCTGGTCGGGATAAACGTCGATCAGCTTGACGACCCAGTCGCTGTCGGTGCCGCTCGTCTCCGCGTTGAGGTGCACCTCGGGCGCTCCCGCGATCGTGACCGGTGCGCTCAGCACCGCGCTGGTGAAGGTCAGCACGTCCGGTCGCGACGCCGCATTACGCTGGTCGCTCGTCAGCCACGCGGTCCAATGGTCACCCTCGTAGCCGATCGGCGCGACCGGGCGTGAAACGAAGGAGACCGGATGCGCCGGGTCGCTGACATACTCCTCGGTCGCCACCGGCCCGTCGGCGCGAGTGAAGCCGAGCCCGCCGCGAGGCTTGAGATAGAGCGGCGTCGTCGCCAGCGCGGCGGGCCAGTGCTGCAATCGCTGCCACTGGTTCGTGCCCGACTGGAACACCGTCACCGGTGCGACGTCCATCAGCGTGCCCTTCAGGAAATGCGCGAGGAACGGCGCGAGCACATGATGCCGCCACCATTTTCCGGTATCCTGGTCCCACTCGACATTGCCGAGTTTGCTGGCCTTCTCGATCTCCTGACCATGGTACCACGGGCCCATCGACAGAAAGACCATGTCGTTGCCTGCATCCTTCGGCTTGAGCGCGCGATACACGGCCGTCGCGCCGTAGATGTCTTCCTGATCCCAGAGCGAATTGACCAGCATCACCGGCACCTTCAGCGGGACCTTGGCGAGGATTCGGTCCATCGCCTGCTCCTGCCAAAAGGCATCATAGGCCGGGTGCTGGGTGAATTTCTGCCACGTCGCGATCTGGTCGAGGCCATGGCGGCGACCGAGCTCGCCGGCGCTGCCCGCGTCCAAAAACTCGTCATACTGGTCGGCGAAATTATGGAACCATGGCGACGAATTGTCGGTGGTCGCGACCTGTTCCCAAATATACTCCATGTTCATTTGGCGGAACGCGCCATTATGAAACCAGTCGTCGCCGCGCCAACCGTCGACCATCGGGTTCATCGGCACCGAAACCTTGAGCGCTGGATGCGGATTGATCAGCGCGACGAGCGGTTCGTAGCCGTCGTAACTGATGCCCATGATGCCGACCTTGCCGTTCGACTGCTTGAGATTCTTCACCAGCCAGTCGATCGTATCATAGCAATCGGTCGAATCGTCGATCTTGGTCGGGTTAAGCGAGCTGCCGACCAGCGGCCGGTTCATGACGTAATCGCCCTTCGAACCGTACTTCCCGCGAATGTCTTGGACGACGCGGATGTAACCGCCTTCGGCAATTACGTCATAGGCGTTGTCATAACCTTCGAGCGCGGTCGCGAGATCGCCCGCCTTGGTGTTCATCGTCCCGGTTTCAGCACCGTAAGGCGTGCGCGTCAGCAAGATCGGGGCGTTCGCTGCACCCTTTGGCGTCAGAATAACTGTGTGAAGCGTGATACCGTCGCGCATCGGGATGTCGACGCTCAGGCGGACGTAGTTCGCTCCTTCGTTCACCATCGTCGGTGCCACTGGGCGCTCGGTGTAACTCTGCGCCGTCGCAACGCTCGCCAGCAACGCCAAGCCTGCAATCCCGCCAAGCAGCTTTCCGACCATATCGTCCCCCGCATGTAGGAGCCAAGGATGATGCGGCCAGAGCATTCACGCAACCGCGATCGCCGACGAAGATTGTCCGCCGCGACGAATAGCGGGATCGGCTAATCGACACTTATCCATGATCCTGGTGACACGACGCGCTCTTTACACCGCGCGCGCTAGACCCGGATCGCGACGGATCTAGCCGCGCTGATCGTTGGCATAATCAATTTGTCGGCGACGACAGCGTGACACCGCTTCGATCAATCCGAGCGATCAAGCGTACGCCTATGGAAACCGTCACTCGCCCAACAGCCGGCGAACCAAACTGTTTCCAGAAAGCACATATCCCGTTGCGTCGGTCTGTGAAGCTGCGTATCATCACTCCGTAAAACCCGAGGAGCCGCTCCGATGAACGCCCCCGTCAAGTCCGGCACCTTCGTCCCCGCCGACAAGGACCTCCACCTCCCGACCTATGCCGAGCTGTCGCATCTGCCTGGGCTCAAGCCGCATCCGCTGCCGCTGATCCGGACGATCGAGTTCCTCAAGGACCCGCTCGCCGGGGTCACCGCCAACGTCGCCAACTTCGGCAAGGTCTACCGCGTCAACAACTTCGGGGGCTGGAACGTCGGGCTGATCGGTCCCGACGCCAACGAGCTGGTGCTGTTCGACAAAGACAAGAACTTCTCGTCCGAGCTCGGCTGGACCCCGATCCTCGGCCGCGTCTTCCCGCGCGGGCTCATGCTGCTCGACTTCGACCACCACCGCGCCGACCGCAAGACGCTGTCGGTCGCGTTCAAGCCCGAGCCGATGCGCCACTATCTCGGCGCGCTCAACACCGGGATCGCGCGCGGCATCGCCGGCTGGCCGACCGGAACCGAGTTCAAATTCTACCCCGCGATCAAGGCGTTGACCCTCGACCTCGCCGCGACCTCGTTCCTCGGCATCACGTGGGGCCCCGAGGCGGACGCTATCAACAAGGCGTTCGTCGACATGGTCGCGGCGTCGATCGGCATCGTCCGCGTCCCCCTGCCGTTCACCGCGATGGGCCGCGGGGTCAAGGGCCACAAGTTCATGTCGAAGTTCTTCGCCCGCGAGATCCCCAAGCGCCGCGGCGCGACCGGCGCGGACTTCTTCACCCAGTTTTGCAACGCCCGCAACGACGCCGGCGACCTCCTGACCGACCAAGAGATAATCGACCACATGAACTTCCTGATGATGGCGGCGCACGACACGCTGACGTCATCGCTGACCTCGACAATCTATTATCTGGCGAAGAACCCCGAGTGGCAGGACCGGCTG
This sequence comes from Polymorphobacter sp. PAMC 29334, assembly GCF_019431245.1. NCBI lineage: Bacteria > Pseudomonadati > Pseudomonadota > Alphaproteobacteria > Sphingomonadales > Sphingosinicellaceae > Polymorphobacter > Polymorphobacter sp. PAMC 29334. Next base: position 2,826,048 of record NZ_CP080243.1, read on the forward strand.
CGGACCGAAATCATGGCGGTCCGCGCCACCGCCGGGCCCGAGCTGCCGTTCGACCGCCTCGGCGAGCTCGAGCAGACCGAATGGGCATTCAAGGAGGCGCTGCGGCTGCTCCCGCCGGTGCCGTCGGTCCCGCGCCGCGCGCTCCGCGACTTCACCTTCAACGGCTTCACCATCCCCGGGGGGACGCACGTCGGGGTCAACCCGATGTACACCCACCGCATGGCCGAATATTGGGAAGACCCCGAGACCTTCGACCCGTCGCGCTTCAGCCACAACCGCTCGAAGGGCCGCCACAAATACGCGTGGGTCCCCTTCGGCGGGGGCGCGCACATGTGCATCGGGCTGCACTTCGCCTACATGCAGATGAAGTCGTTCTTCTACACCCTGCTCAGCGAGTACCGTGTCGTCGTCGATCCGGAATATGTCTGCGATTTTCAGATGTTCCCGATCCCCAAGCCCAAGGACGGCCTGCCGATCCGCCTCGAACGGCTCTAGTGGCGGCGCGTCGGGGATTGCGGATCGTGGCATGGATCGTCGCGGCGCTCGTCGCCGTCGCGGTGGTCGCGTGGCTGGTCTTCCGCGTTCCCGACATCCCCGTTGCGACACTCCGGGCGAAGTACGCCTCGCCCGCCTCGCAATTCGTCGAGGTCTTGCCCGGCTTGACCGTCCACCTGCGCGACGAGGGCAAGCGCGACGGCGTCCCACTCCTCCTGCTCCACGGCTCGAACGCCTCGCTCCATACCTGGGAGCCGTGGGTCGCGCGGCTCGACGACCGCTTCCGGATCATCAGCTTTGACTTCCCCGCTCATGGCCTGACCGGTCCCGCGCCCGATGGCCAATACACCCAGTCCGCCTATGCCAAGGTGCTCGCGGCGGTCGTCGCAAACCGCGGACTGACGCGGTTTGTGCTCGCCGGAAACTCGATGGGTGGGGGCGTCGCTGCGCGCTATGCTGCCGATCATCCCGACCGCATTGCCGGGCTGATCCTCGTCGATGCCAGCGGCGCGCCTTACCCCGAAGGCGCCCGCGACACCCCGCTCGCGCTCCGCATTGCCCGCGCCCCCGTCATCCGCAACATCGCCAGCAGCATCACCCCGCGCTCGCTGATCGCCGCGTCGTTCGGTGGGGCGGTGTCGAACAAGGCGGTGATGACCCCGGCGATGATCGACCGCTATTGGGAGCTGTTGCGCTACCCCGGCAACCGCGCGGCGACGCTCGACCGCTTCGCGCAGGGCTATTCGTCGGTCAGCCCCGCCGACCTCGCCCGCATCGACGCCCCTGTGCTGATCCTGTGGGGCCGTGAGGACCGCTTCATCCCCGTCGCTTCAGCCGCCTATTTCGCCGCGCACCTGCCCCACAGCCGGACGAACATCTACGACGGCATCGGCCACCTGCCGATGGAGGAGACCCCCGACCGCTCGGCCGCCGACGTCGCCGCCTTCATCGCGGGTCTTGATTCTCCGGCCGGACAAACACCCCCAGATAGCGCGCCATCGCCCGCGCCGTCGGCTCGGCCAGCGCGATGAACGCCCGCCGCGCATCGCCCGGGTCGCTGGCGCGCTCGAAAAGCCCGGCATCGCATAGCGTCCGGATCCAGCGGAGCGCGGTCGTCGGCGGCACGCACGCGGCGATGCACAGGCTCGACACCGACACCGGCTGCCCCTCGGCGCGCGCGGCGGTCAGGTCGAGCAGCATGTCCCACGCCGGGTCGGCGAAGATGTCGGCAGGGAAATACCGGTCGCGCGCCCGCCGCGCCCGGACGATCTGGCGAATGGCTCCGGGATCGACCGGTGGCGGGTCGCTCGCATCGGTCGGTGCGATCAGCCGCGCGAGTGCCGCCGCGACCCGCTCGGCTTCGGCTCCCAACGCCCCGAGCCGCGCCGAACTCTGGTCCGACCGATCGGCGACGCCGGCGGCCGTAGGCGCGGCGGCAGCTTCCCGGATCGCGGCAACGAGGTCGGCGGCAGCCGGCACCTCGGCAATGAAGTCTGCAAGGTTGCTCGCGAGCGCCAAGCCCGCATGCTCCGGGTTGCCGAAGGCAAGCACGCGTGGCCCCGAAGCACTCAGCCGCGCTGCCAGCGCAGGAGTCGCGAGGGCGAGATCGAGGACGACGACATCGATCGTCCAATGATCCGCAAGCGTCGCCGTCAATGCTGCGCCATCGGCGACGAAGCCGACCGCAAGCCCCTCCCCGGCAAGTGCATCGCGGTAGCGGTCGGCCCATGCGGGAGAAACAGCGCACAGCGTCGTTACATCGCCGAATCGTAACGCCACAGCTTTTTCAGTTAACAAAATATGTCAATCCCCACTAAAACTCGCCGCACGCCAAGCTGCCGAAAACGTTCGCACTTTTCCGCCATTTCGGATGCAAAACGACTTTGCACCCATACCTGCAGGTATAGGTTCCTGCCTAGCCGCTTTCTGCTGCGGCGAGTGTCGCGCGGTTTTCCAGAGTGTTGCGTCACCAACAGGACTTTTCGCCATGAAAGCCCCTGCGTCGCCGCCGACCAAGCTCGCCGAACTGGTCGGGGCTAGCCCCGCGATCGTCAAGGTCCGCGCCCTCGTCGACCAGCTCGCCGCGTCGTCGGTGTCGATCCTTGTCACCGGCCCGTCGGGGAGCGGCAAGGAGGTCGTCGCGCAACTGCTTCACCAGCGGAGCAGCCGCGCCGCCCGGCCGTTCGTCGCGATCAACTGCGCCGCGATTCCCCGCGACCTCCTCGAAAGCGAGATTTTCGGGCACGAGGCCGGGTCGTTCACTGGTGCCGCCAAGGCGCGCCGCGGGCGCTTCGAGCTCGCCGACACCGGCACGCTGTTCCTCGACGAGATTGGCGACATGCCCGCCGAGTTCCAGGTCAAGCTGCTGCGAATCCTCGAAACCCGCCTCGTCGAGCGCGTCGGCGGCATGCTCGCCTTCCCGGTCGACGTCCGGCTGATCGCGGCGACCAACGTCGATCTCGCCGAGGCGGTCGCGTCGGGGCGCTTCAGGGAGGACCTGTTCTACCGGCTGGCAGTCGTCGAGATCCGCCTTCCCGGCCTCGCCGAGCGCGAGAGCGACGTCCCGCTGCTGCTCGAACACTTCGCCCGCCACAGCGAGCGGCCCCGCGTCGGCTTCACCGCCAGCGCGACCGACTATCTCGCCGCTCAGCCGTGGCGCGGAACGTCCGCGAGCTGCGGAACTTCGTCGCGCGGGCGACTGCACTCCACCCCGGCGCGCTGCTCGACCGGACGCTCGCGGCGACACTCCTCCATGGCGAGGGGCACACGCTCGACCGGTCGCCCGCGATGCCGTCGCGCCACGATCGTAGCCCGTGGCGCGACGGCGAGCCGATCGACCTCAAGGCGGTGCTCGACGAGGTCGAGCAGGCGTATATCCGCGATGCGCTCGGCCGGACTGCGGGCGGCATCGCGGGGTCGGCACGCCTACTCGGCCTGCGCCGGACGACGTTGATCGAGAAGATGCGGCGGCTCCAGATCGAGCGCCCGGTGGACTGCTGACCTTATCGCGCAGCCGGTACGACGATCGCCCCCCACGCCCGCGCGAGCCCTCCAAGCTGTTCCGAAGCGCCGGCGAACAGGTCGGCGCGGCGCTCGCTACTCGCGGCAACTGTCACCGCGCGAACCTGCGCATAGGCATCCGCCAGCGCTCGCGCGATGGTCCCGCCGCGGCCATGGTCGAGCGCGGCGTCGAGCGCATCGAGGATCCGCAGCGCCCGCGTCGTCGCCGCAACCCGCGCCGCCGCGTCCCCAATGGTGGTCGCAGTCGCCGCCGCCGTCAGCGCCTCGCGACCGCCCGAGTAGAGCATCGCGACGAGCCCATGTGGCGTCGCGGCGGCAATCCGATCACGGAGGTCGGCGTCGCGGTAGCGCCGCGCGATCGCCGCCGCCGGGCTCGGCATCCCTGTGGCGCGAGGGGCGTAGGCATGATGGGCGAGCGGCATCGGCATCTCCTCAATTGGTCGTCTGGTTCCACGCCTTGATCTGCTCGTCGAGAAAGGCCTGGGTCGATTTGGAGGCGGCGACGGCGGCCTCCATCGCGGCGTATTGCGTCACCAGCGTCGCCCGGTACGTCGTCATCCGCGCGTCGAGGGTGGCCCGGTCGGATGCGATCGCGGTCGTCTCGCGGGCGTAGCGGTTCGAGGCATCGCCGGTCTTGGTCACCGCGGCGAAGTCGGCGGCAAGCGCGGTCAGCGCCCCCTTGGTCGCGCCGTTGGTAGTCAACCCGACGAGGATCTTCTCGACCGCATCGGGGAAAGCGGCGACGGCGGCTCCAAGCCTCGTCTCATCGACGCTCAGCGTCCCGTCGCGCGCCGTCGTGATGCCGAGGTCGGCGAGCAGCGACGGCACCCCGGCAACAGCGCTGCCGGTGACGCTCGAGGTCAATGCCGCGAGCTGCTGCTCGAACCGCCGCATCGTCGCGTCGCCGACCAATGCCCCCGCCGGATCGGACGTCGTCGCGGTGTGGGTCAGCGCCTTGGCGGTCGCGCCGACAGCGTTCAGCGCCGCGACAAGGTCGCGGATCGCGCTCTTGAGGCCGTCGCCATCGCGGGTCGCGGCGATCGTCACCGTCGTCCCCGGCGAGGCCTTGCGGAGGTCGAGCGTCACGCCGTCGATCAGGTCGGAGAAGTGGTTCGTCGGGCGCGTAATCGCGATCCCGTCGACGGTAAGCGAGGCGTCATGGGCGGTCGCGGCGACCGTCATCGTGCTGGCGGCCGGCGTGTAGACGAAGCGATTGAGCCCGTTATCGGCGACGCCGTCCGCGCTGGCCCCTGGGTCGGCGACAATGAACGCCGAAGCCGCGCCTCCCGGGCCCTTGAGGACGAGGCGGGCGCCGGTCGAGTCCGCGATGATGCTCGCGACGACCGCGGTCGCGTTGCCCTTCTGCGCGGCATTGATCGCGTCGCGGAGCCCCGTCAGGCTGTTGTTCGTCGGGTCGATCGTGACCGTGATCGGCGCGGCGGACCCCCCGGCAAAGCCGAAGCCGCCCTGCCCGTCGCTCGTCGCGGTGCCGAAGGTCAGCGTCAGCGTGCCGAGCCCGACAGGCGCAGCGGGTGACGCGACCGTCGCGGCGACGAGGGTCTGCCCGGCGGCGAGGGCGTTGACGACGATGTCGATCGGGTCGAGCGACGGCGTCGCGCCACTGGTCGCGCTCGCGGCGACCACCGTCGGATCGCTGCTCGACGGCAATGGCCCGAGCGCGCCGCCGACGGTCCGCGACGACAGCGCCGTGATAAGCCCGCTCAGCCCCGAGTTGACTTGAGACACGCCCGAGACGCGCGCGTCGTTGACCGTCGACCGGGTGGTCAGCGCGGTATCGCGTGGATCGTGCTGCGCCTTGACCAGCGCGTCGATCAGCGCGGTCGTGTCGAGCCCCGATCCGACCCCGAGCGTGGTGAGGATACTGGTCATGTCAGGTTAACGTCTTGTCGCACCCAAGGCTTAGCCGCGTCTGTTACGGAACCGGGTTGGCGGGCATCAGTTTGAGCGAGACCATTAAAGGGTTTCGCCGATGCTCCGTGATCTCTTCCCCCGGCGGCTCCTGCAATGGCTCGGCCCGCTCATCGCCGCTGGCTTCACCGCGCTGGTTGTCGCGACGATCGTCGTCCTGTCCGGCGTCCCGAACCTGGCCGCGACGACCCCGCACCCGCAGCTGTGGGCGAAGTTCCTCCACTTCGTCTTCAGCCGCTCGGTCTCGTTCCATTCGAGCGACCTGACCCCGCCGGCCGACCTCAACAGCCCGAACCGGGTCGCACTCGGGGCGGCGCATTACGCCAACGTCTGCGCCAATTGCCACGGCGCGCCGGGAACCGGCCAGAACCCGATCGCGCTCGCGATGACCCCGCGCCCGCCGTATTTGCCCGCCCAGATCAAGGACTTGAACGACAAGGAGATTTTCTGGGTCCTGAAGCACGGCGTCAAGTATAGCGCGATGCCCGGCTGGCCGACCCAGCTTCGGGACGACGAAATCTGGTCGATGGTCGCCTTCGTCAAGACATTGCCCGACCTCAAGTACGACATCTACCGCCGCGTTGCGCTCGGCGAGAGCGCCAGCGGCAACACCAACCTTCCCCGGATCGACTTCGGCAGCGACCCGGTCCTGCGTCCCTACGTCAGCCACAATTCTACGATCCCGCAGGGCGACATCAACCATTATGTCTTCCCGGCGACCGGCCCCGACCAGTTCGGCCAGACCGGCGCGGTGATCGAAACCTGCTCGCGCTGCCACGGGTCGGCGGGGACCGGGCGTGCGGTCGGGGCCTTCCCCAACCTCGCGATCCTCAGCCAGCAGTATATCGCCAGCGCACTGACTTCGTTCGCCAGCGGCAAGCGCCACAGCGCCTACATGCAGACCGTCGCCGACCAGCTCTCACCGCAGCAGATCCAGCAGGTTGCGGCGTATTATTCGAGCCAGCCCAAGGCGAAGTCGCTCGCCGCGGCGACGTTCCAAGTCCCTGCTGCCGACGTCGCCTACGGCCAGCAGATTGCCCTTCAGGGCCTGCGTGACCGCAAGATCGGCGCGTGCAGCGGCTGCCACGCCTTGGCCGACGCCGATGTTCGCGCCTACCCGCGTCTCAATGGCCAGAACGAGGATTATCTGATCAACCAACTCAAGCTGTTCCGTGCCGGCGGCCGTGGAAACTCGGGCAAGTACAACCCGATGGTCGGTGTAGCGAAGAACCTGACCGATCGCGAGATTGGCGCGGTGTCGGCCTATTACGCCGCCCAAACGCCGTATGGCGCGAGTGTTCTCAAGGCCGAAGCCAAGCTCGTCCAACCCCAGCGTGGCAGCTAAGATAACCGAGAGATTAAATGTATCTTGGAAATTGCCGCGGCGAGCATGAGCGAAATATGCTCTCGCCGTCTGTTATGACCGCCGCGGCGACTGACGATGAGAAGGCGCACTCCCTCGCCCGTTGGCGACTCGACGTTGTGACTATGAGCATCGGCATGGGTGTAGGACAGCGCCAATTTACCGGTCACGGTAGCCGGGAAGTGTCAGGCCGAAACCGAGCGCTGCGGCTCGCACGCCGAAGCAGGCGATGACGCCCGCGCCGCCAGCGGCGAAGGTCGACTCCCCGGCCTGTGTCCCGACGACATAGACGACCGCCCCCAGCGCCGCCGCCGACACATAGATCTCGCGGCTGAGCAGGACCGACGGCTCGTTCGCCAGCAGGTCGCGGATGATTCCGCCGAAGCTCGCGGTGAGCACGCCCATCGCCACCTGCGCGACCGGCGGCACCCCGTATGCCGCGCCCTTCGCCGCACCGATCACCGCATACGCCGCCATCCCCGCCGCATCGAGCCACAGCAAGGTGCGCAACCGCCAGCGATCGGCCTGGAGCAGCCAGACGAGCGCGGCGGCAACGATACACACCCCGAGATAATCGCTGCGATGGACCCAGAATACAGGTGCGCCGATCAGCAGGTCGCGGAGCGTGCCGCCGCCGACCCCGGTCACCGCAGCGAAGAAGACGAACGTCACGATGGTCTGCTTCGCCCGCGCCGCCGCGAGCGCGCCGGTTGCGGCAAATACCGCGACCCCGGCATAGTCGAGGACGGCGATCAGGGGGGTAACGTCGGCGAACCCGGCGATCATGCCACTTCTACTCCGACGCGAGTCGGGACCGTTTCTTTCGCGCAACAATATTCCAAAGTTGATGAAGTTGACGCCACGTCGGAATGAAACGCGGCTCCCCGTCGGGCTCCTGAAGGGTCTGCGAGGTTCCGAAGGGTGAGGATGAGCGCCATGCCACGAGTCTGACGATCGCAGGGCGTGTAGGACAGCGGTTTCTTCGATCCTGAAACGGCGGCGTCGATCGAGACCGGAAGCAAGGCCGACCACGCAGGCGCGGGGCGCGAGGCGCTAGGCTTATTTACTGTCATCCCCGCGAAAGCGGGGACCCAAGGTCGCCAACAATCGTGACCTTGGGTCCCCGCTTTCGCGGGGATGACACTGATTGAGCCTCGCGTCCTCGCGTCCTCGCAGCCTTGCGTCCCCGGTTCCAAACCCCGCCCCCCTTCCCACCGCGCACGCTGCACGTTACCGCTACCATCGGGGGATCGTTAGATGCACATGAGTCCAACCGAGGTCTTTCTCCTCGCGCTGCTGATCGTCTTCACCGCGCCGTACCTCGTCTGGCGGTTCGCCCGGACCGACTATTGGGCACCGCTCGTCGTCGTCCAGATCGTCGGCGGCATCCTGCTCGGCCCCGGCGTCCTCGGCACCGCCGCCCCGGCTTATTACGCGACGATCTTCACCCCCGCGACGATCGGCTCATTGAACGGCATCGCGGCATGGGCGGTGATGATGTTCGTCTGGGTTGCTGGAATCGAGCTCGACCTCGGCGAGGCGTGGCAGCGCCGCCGCGAGACCGGGACCACGGCGGGTCTCGCGCTCGTCATGCCGTTGATCGCGGGAAGTCTCGCCGCGATCGTGATGCTCCAGTTTCCCGGCTGGCGCGGACCGGCGGGGGCGACGTGGCAGGTCGTCCTCGGCATCGGCATGGCATGCGCGGTCACCGCGTTGCCGATCCTCGTGCTGTTCCTGGAAAAGCTCGACGTCCTGCGGACACCATTCGGCCAGCGCGTCCTGCGCTATGCGAGCCTCGACGACGTCGCGATCTGGGGCGTCCTCGCGCTGATCCTGCTCGACTGGAACCGGGTCGGGCGGCAGGCGGGGTTCTTCGTCGGCTTCGCGGTCGCGACGCTTGTGTTCCGCTGGATCATGGCGCGGTCGACCGAGCGGGACCGCTGGTATCTCAGCTTGATCTGGCTCGCCGGCTGCGGATTCGCCGCCGACTGGGCCGGGTTGCACTTCATGGTCGGCGCATTCCTGTCGGGCGCGGTGCTCGATGCAAAGTGGTTCGACCGCGAGGCGATCGACCGCTTCCGCCACTTCGTGCTGCTTGCGGTGATGCCGGTCTTCTTCCTGTCGACCGGCCTGAAGACGCAATGGAACGTCGGCGGTGTGTCGGTCTTCGCCGCGGCCGCGCTGCTGCTCGCGGCGTCGGTCGTGGGCAAGCTGATCGGGGTCCACGTCGCCGGACGGCTGCTCAAATGGCGGCCCGGCGAGGCGTCGATCATCGGCTGGCTGCTTCAGACCAAGGCGCTGATCATGATCATCTTCGCCAACATCCTGCTCGACCGCGCAATCATCACCAACGCGACCTTCACCGCGCTGCTCCTGATGGCGCTCGGCAGCACGATGCTGACGATCCCGGTCGTCACGCCGCGACTCGCCCGCTATTTCCGGGCAGCCGCGCCGTGACCCGGCGAGCTACATATGGATCGGCTTGCCCTGGACCGCCATCGCCGCTTCCTTGAGCGCCTCGGAGTGCGTCGGGTGGGCGTGGCAGGTGTAGGCGATGTCCTCCGACGACCCGCCGAACTCCATCACCGCCGCCGCCTCGGCGATCATCGCGCCAGCCATCGAGCCGAGGATGTGAACGCCGAGGACGCGGTCGGTCGCAGCATCGGCGAGGACCTTGACGAAGCCGTCGGTCTCGCGGTTCGCCTTCGCCCGGCTGTTGGCGCTGAACGGGAACTTGCCGGATTTATACTCGACGCCCGCCGCCTTGAGTTCCTCCTCGGTCCGGCCGACCGAGGCGACTTCGGGCTGGGTATAGACCACCGCCGGGATGACCGCGTGGTTGACCAGCCCGTTGAGCCCGGCGATGTTTTCAGCGCAGGCGATGCCCTCGTCCTCGGCCTTGTGCGCGAGCATCGGCCCGGGGACGACGTCGCCGATCGCCCAGATGCCCGCGACGCTCGTCGAGAAGTCGGGGTTGATCGGCACCCGCCCGCGCTCGTCGAGCTTGAGCCCGGTCGACGCGAGGTTGAGGCCATCGGTGTTCGGCCGCCGCCCGATCGACAGCAGGACGATATCAGCGGCGATCTCCTCGCGCGCGCCGCCCTTCGCCGGTTCGACGACGACGATCGCCCCCGCCCCGTCGCGCCGCGCCTCGATAACCTTGGTCGCGGTCCGCAGCACCATGCCCTGCTTGGCCAGCAGCTTGGCGAAGGCGATCCCGACCTCGGCGTCCATCGCGGGGACGACACGGTCGGCGTATTCGACGACGGTGACCTTCGCGCCAAGCCGCCGCCACACCGAGCCCATCTCGAGCCCGATATAGCCGCCGCCGATGATCACCAGATGCTCGGGCACCTTGGGCAGCGCGAGCGCCTCGGTCGAGGTGATCAGCACCTCGCCGTCGGGGACCATGCCGGGAAGGAGCAGGACTTCCGACCCCGTCGCGATGATGAAGTTCTTCGCGGTGATGCTGCGGTCGCCGACCTTGAGCGTCTTCGCGTCGGTGAAGCTGCCCTCGCCCTTGATCCACTCGACCTTGTTCTTCTTGAACAGGAAGGCGACGCCGTCGGTCAGCTCACGGACCGCCTTGTCCTTCTCACCCATCAACGTCGGCACGTCGATCTCCACGCTCGGGAAGGTGATGCCGAACTTCTTGAGGTGGCCGCCGCGCGCCTCATCGTAATATTCGGATGCGTGGAGGAGCGACTTCGACGGGATGCAGCCGACGTTGAGGCATGTGCCGCCGAGCCGGTCGCGCTTCTCGATGCACGCGGTCTTAAGGCCGAGCTGGGCGGCGCGGATCGCGGCGACGTAACCGCCCGGGCCGGAGCCGATTACCACTACGTCGAAGTCGTCGGCCATGTCGTACCCTCGCTGGCGCTGCACCGCAGCAGATAGGCGGTCGGGACCCGTCGCGCTACCCCGGAGGGGAACCAACATCGTCCGCGACCAGTTTGCCGACGATGCGCGCCCCCATCGATCTGATCACCGCCAAAGTTAACAGCTTTGTCGCCGAGTTTTTCCTGCTGCTACCGAATATGGTCGCGGCGATCGTCTTCCTCGCGATCGCATGGTTCGTCTCTCGGCTCGTCAAATCGGCGATCGCTCGCGTCGCGGCGACGCGCGGGCGCAATGATCTCGGCAATTTGCTCGGTAGCTTGGCCAAGGGCGGAATTCAGATCATTGCAGTGCTGTTCGCGGCTGCGATCGTCTTCCCGAGCGTCAATCCCGGCGGGGTGTTCGCAACGCTCGGCGTCGGATCAGTGGCGATCGGCTTTGCTTTCAAGGATATCTTACAGAATTTGCTCGCCGGGCTGCTTCTACTCGTCAATCGCCCATATCGGCGTGGCGACCAGATCGTCGTCAAGGGGTTCGAAGGTACGGTCGAGCACATCGAAAGTCGTGCGACGCTGATCAAGACCTACGACGGCCGCCGCGTCATCATCCCGAACAGCGACGTCTATACTTCGCCGGTCGTCGTCAACACGGCGTTCCCGCACCGCCGCGACGAATATCTCATCGGGATCGGCTATGGTGATGATCCCGAGGCGACGGCGGCAACCTTCGTCGCGGCGATCGCCGCAGTCGAGGGCGTGCTGGCGGACCCCGCGCCCGACGCACTGGTGTGGGAACTCGCCGAGTCGACGGTGAACATCAAAGCCCGCTGGTGGGTCAGCTCGAAGCGGACCGATGTCGTCCACGCGCGTGCCCGCGTCATTCTCGCGATCCATAAGACGGCGACAGCGCACGGCATCGACCTGCCGTTCCCGACGACGGTTGTCCTGCTCCACGACCAGAGCGAGGAAACCGACGGCGATCGGACGAAGCAGCGCGAGGGCTGGCCCGCCGGCACCAACCCGCCGAAGCCGCGCCGCCGGATACTGCCGGCCGGAGATGCCGCTACAGATCGATCAGCAGACGCGCCGGATCCTCGATCGCGTCCTTGACCGCGACGAGGAAGGTGACCGCCTCGCGGCCGTCGACGAGGCGGTGGTCGTAGCTGAGCGCGAGGTACATCATCGGGCGGATGACGATCTGGCCGTCGCGGACGACCGGGCGGTCCTCGATCCGGTGCATGCCGAGCACACCCGACTGCGGGGTGTTAAGGATCGGGGTCGACATCAGCGAGCCGAAAACGCCGCCGTTGGTGATCGTGAAGGTGCCGCCCTGCATGTCGGCCATCGTCAGCTTGCCGTCGCGCGCGCGGCGGCCGAAGTCGCCGATCGCCTTTTCGATATCGGCGAAGCTGTGCTTGTTAGCGTCCTTGAGGACCGGGACGACGAGCCCGCCCGGCGACGACACCGCGATGCCGAGGTCGGCGTAGTCGCGGTAGACGATCTCGTCGCCCTCGATTGCGGCGTTGACCGACGGGATGTCGCGCAGCGCGAGGACGACCGCCTTGGCGAAGAACGACATGAAGCCGAGGCGGACGCCGTGCTTCTTTTCGAACAGATCCTTGTACTTGGTCCGCGCCGCCATCACCGCGGTCATGTCGACGTCGTTGAATGTCGTCAGCATCGCCGCGGTGTTCTGCGCTTCCTTCAACCGCCGCGCGATCGTCTGGCGGAGGCGGGTCATGCGAACGCGCTCCTCCTTGCGCTCGGGCGCAGCAGCGGGGCCAGCCGGAGCGGCGGCGGCGGGCTTACCGATGACCTTTGCCGTCCCCGCCTCGATTGCGGCGAGAACGTCGCCCTTCGTCAGGCGGCCGTCGAGGCCGGTGCCGGTGATCGACGCCGGGTCGAGGTTATAGTCGCCGAGCAGGCGGCGGACGGCGGGGGCGATAGCCTCAAGCTCGTCATGCGATGCAGGGGTCGGTGCGAGCGCGGGTTCGGCGGGCGCGGTCTTCGACGGCAGTGGCTCGGCGGTCGGTGCGGGGGCATCTGCCTTGGTTTCGGGCTTCGGCGTCTCGGCCTTGCTCGGCTCGGCCTTTGCAGCCGCAGCCTTGACGTTCTCGACGACCGCCGGAGTCGGGGCCGCCATCTGTGCCGGAGCCCCTGCCCCGCTCTCGATGCGTGCGATCAGCGCGCCGACGTTGACGGTGTCGCCGACCTTGAACAGCTGCTCGCCCATCGTGCCGGCGACCGGCGACGGCACTTCGACCGCGACCTTGTCGGTTTCGAGGCTGACGATCGGTTCGTCGGCGGCGACCGCGTCGCCGGGGGCCTTGAGCCACTCGCCGACGGTCGCCTCGGTGATCGATTCACCCAGCGCGGGAATGGTGACGTCGGTTGCCATGATCTAGTTCCAAACAATGCCGTCGAATGAGAATATGAGGCCGCGCGGCGTCACTCGGCCGCCTGGACCGACTTCAGCCCGCCGCGGATCGCCGCGGTAACTTCGGACCGCGTCGCGCCGAGCGCTTCGGCGATCAGCTTCGCCTGCTCGGCATTGTGGCGCTTGAGCAGCCCGGTCGCGGTCGCAGCCGCCGCCGCGCGTCCGGCGTAAGCCGGGCGCTTTTCGAGCGCGGCCTCGATCAGCGGTGCGACGAAGCTCCATGCGCCGGCGTTGCGCGGCTCCTCCTGTGCCCAGACGACCTCCTCGAGGCCGGTGAAGCGCGCGGCGTAGTCGGCGACGACGTCGGCCGGGAACGGGTAGAGTTGTTCGACACGCAGGATGTAGATGTCGTCGCGGGCGTTCTTCTCGCGCGCTTCGAGCAGGTCGTAATAGACCTTGCCCGAACACAGCACGAGCCGCCGGACCTGCGCGTCGGGGACCGGGTTGATGTCGTCGAGGCAGCGGTGGAAGCTCGATCCCGCCGCCATGTCGGCGAGGCTCGATACCGCGCGCTTCGACCGCAGCAGCGACTTCGGCGTCATCACGACCAACGGCTTGCGGAAATCGCGCATCATCTGGCGGCGCAGCAGGTGGAAATAGTTCGCCGGCGTCGTGCAGTTCGCCACCTGCATATTATCCTCGGCGCAAAGCTGGAGGAAACGTTCGAGCCGCGCCGAACTATGTTCGGGCCCCTGCCCCTCGAAGCCGTGCGGCAGCAGCATGACGAGCCCGGTCGCGCGCAGCCACTTCGCCTCGCCCGCGGCGATGAACTGGTCGATCATTACCTGCGCGCCGTTGACGAAGTCGCCGAACTGGCCTTCCCACAGCACGAGCGTCTTGGGGTCGGCGAGCGAATAGCCGTATTCGAAGCCGAGCACGCCGAACTCGCTGAGCGGTGAGTCGAGCACCTCGAACTTCGCGTCGATCGACTTCAACGGCGTGTACTTGCTGCCGTCGACCTGATCGACCCAGACCGAGTGACGCTGCGAAAAGGTGCCGCGCCCCGAATCCTGTCCCGACAGGCGGACGCCATAGCCGTCCTGCAACAGCGTGCCGAACGCCAGCGCCTCGGCGGTCGCCCAATCGATCCCCTCGCCGGTGGTGATCGTCGAAGCCTTGGCGTCGAGAATGCGGGCGAGCGTCTTGTGGACGGTGAACGCCGGCGGCACGGTCACCAGCGCGGAGCCGACGGTGCGCAAGTCGTCGGTGGCCACACCGGTCTCGGCAGCGCGGCGTCCGGTGACTTCTTCCTTCGGCTTGCCGAGGCCCGACCAGCGACCCTCGAACCATTCGGCCTTGTTCGCCTTGTACCCGGTCGCGGCGGCGAAATCGCCTTCGAGGCGGTTGGTAAACTGCGCGATGTTGTCGGCGACCCATGCCTCGTCGACGACGTTTTCGGCGATCAGGCGCTTGGCGTAGAGCTCGCTGACCGGCGGGTGGTGGCCGATCGCGGCGTACATCAGCGGCTGGGTAAAGCTCGGCTCGTCGGACTCGTTGTGGCCGAAGCGGCGGTAGCACCACATGTCGATGACGACGTCGCGCTTGAATTGCTGGCGGAATTCGGTCGCGACCTTGGTGGCGAAGGTCACCGCTTCGGGGTCGTCGCCATTGACGTGGAAGATCGGCGCCTGGACGATCTTGGCGACGTCGCTCGGGTACGGCGACGAGCGCGCGAACTGCGGGCTGGTGGTGAAGCCGATCTGGTTATTGACGACGTAATGGATGCAGCCGCCGGTGTTGTAGCCGGTCAGGCCGGAAAAACCGAAGCATTCGGCGACGATCCCCTGGCCCGCGAATGCGGCGTCGCCGTGCATTAGGACGGGGAGGACTTCGCCGTGGTCTTCGTCGCCGCGCACCGTCTGGATCGCGCGGACCTTGCCGAGGACGACGGGGTCGACCGCTTCGAGGTGCGACGGGTTCGGCGTCAGCGACAGGTGGACCTTGTTGCCGTCGAACTCGCGGTCGGTCGAAGTGCCGAGGTGGTACTTGACGTCGCCCGACCCGCCGACGTCGTCGGGGTTCGCCGAACCGCCGCCGAATTCGTGGAAGATCACGCGGAACGGCTTCTGCATGACGTTGCCGAGCATGTTGAGCCGCCCGCGATGCGGCATGCCGAAGATGATCTCCTTGATGCCGTTCTGGCCGCCGATCTTGATGATCGACTCCATCGCCGGGATCATCGATTCACCGCCGTCGAGACCGAAGCGCTTGGTCCCGACGTATTTCTTGCCGAGGAAACGCTCGAACTGCTCGGCTTCGATCAGCTTGTTGAGGATCGCCTTCTTGCCCAGCTCGCTGAACTGGATTTCCTTGTCGCGCCCTTCGATGCGCTCCTGGATGAAACGGCGCTCCTCGACGTCGTTGATGTGCATGTACTCGACGCCGACGTTGCCGCAATAATTCGCGCGCAGGATCGAGACGAGTTCGCGGACGGTGCCGCGTTCCATGCCCAAAGCACCACCAAGGAAGATTTCGCGGTCGAGGTCGGCCTCCTTGAAGCCATGATATTCGGGCGTCAGGTCGGCGGGCAGGTCGCGCTTGGTCAGGCCGAGCGGATCGAGGTTCGACGCGAGATGGCCGCGCACGCGATAGGTGCGGATCAGCATCATCGCGCTGATCGAGTCTTGCGCGGCCTGCTCGATCGCGGCGGCGTCGTGGGCCGGTGCGTGTGCGGCCGGTGCGGGGGCGGGCGCAGCGGCGGCCGGCTTGCCGGGTGCGGGCTTCGCGGCCTTCGGCGGCAGGTCGATCCCCGATGCATCGAGCGCCAGTGTCAGCGCATCGGTCGGCTGCGGCGGCCAATCGGCGCGCGCCCACGACGGCCCGGCCATGTCGCTGGCCGCGGGAATTCCGCCCTCATAGTCCATTGGTCACGTCCTCGGATTGTCGCCCGCGCGAGGGGTCATAACGGCGGGGTCACCGTATGTCACCCCGCCATGACGGAGCTTCAACCCCGCAGCAGCTCGATCAGCGTCGTGCCCAGCGCCGAGGGTGAATCGGCGACACGGATCCCGGCGGCGCGCATCGCCTCGATCTTGTCCTCGGCCTTGCCCTTGCCGCCCGCGACGATCGCCCCGGCGTGGCCCATGCGGCGGCCCGGAGGAGCCGTGCGACCGGCGATGAAGCCGACCATCGGCTTCTTGACCTTGTTCAGGCGGATGAACTCGGCGGCGTCTTCTTCCGCAGCTCCCCCAATTTCGCCGATCATGATGATCGACGTCGTCGCGGGGTCCGCTAGGTAGAGTTCGAGGACGTCGATGAAGTCAGTGCCGTTGACCGGATCGCCGCCGATGCCAACCGCGCTGGTCTGGCCAAGCCCGACAGCCGTCGTCTGGTGGACAGCCTCGTACGTCAGCGTTCCCGAACGCGAGACGACGCCGACCGAGCCCTTCATGAAGATATTGCCGGGCATAATGCCGATCTTGCACTCGCCTGGCGTCATCACGCCGGGGCAGTTCGGCCCGATCAGCCGCGACTTCGACCCCGACAGCGCGCGCTTGACCTTGACCATGTCGAGCACCGGGATGCCCTCGGTGATGCAGACGATCAGCCCGATCTCGGCGTCGATCGCCTCCAGGATCGCGTCGGCGGCGAACGGCGGCGGGACGTAGATCACGCTGGCGTCGGCGTCGGTCCGCTCCTTCGCCTCGAGCACGGTGTCGAATACCGGCAGGTTGAGGTGGGTCGATCCGCCCTTACCGGGGGCGACGCCGCCGACCATCTTGGTGCCGTACGCGATCGCCGCCTCGGAGTGGAACGTCCCCTGCTTGCCGGTAAAGCCCTGGCAGATGACGCGCGTGGCGGCGTTGACGAGAATGCTCATGGGTTAGGCCGCTTTCTTCACTTCGGCGACGATCTTCGCCGCTGCGTCGCCGAGATTGTCGCCGCTGATGATCGGCAGGCCGCTCTCCGCGAGAATTTTCTTGCCCAGCTCGACGTTGGTGCCTTCGAGGCGGACGACCAGCGGCACGCTCAAATTCACTTCCTTCGCCGCGGCGATGATGCCCTCGGCGATGATATCGCAGCGCATGATCCCGCCGAAGATGTTGACGAGGATGCCCTTCACGTTCGGGTCGGACAGGATGATCTTGAACGCCGCCGTCACTTTCTCGGTCGTCGCGCCGCCGCCGACGTCGAGGAAGTTCGCCGGCTCGGCACCGTTGAGCTTGATGATGTCCATCGTCGCCATCGCGAGGCCGGCGCCGTTGACCATGCAGCCGATCGTGCCGTCGAGCTTGATGTAGCTGAGGTCGTACTTCGACGCCTCGACCTCGGCGGGGTCCTCCTCGGTGAAGTCGCGGAGTTCGGCGACGTCGGGGTGGCGGAACATCGCGTTGTCGTCGAAGCCGACCTTGGCGTCGAGGACGAGCAATTTCCCGTCGTCGGTGACTGCGAGCGGGTTGATCTCGACCTGCGCCGCGTCGGTCGACACGAACATGTCGTACAGCTGCGCGACGACCTTCTGGCACTGCTTGCCGAGGTCGCCGGTCAGGCCGAGCGCGAAGGCGACGCTGCGCCCGTGGTGCGGCTGGATGCCGGCGGCGGGGTCGACCATGAAGGTGTGAATGCGCTCCGGCGTGTGCTCGGCGACGTGTTCGATGTCCATGCCGCCCTCGGTCGAGGCGACCAGCGCGATCTCGCTCGACTGGCGGTCGACGAGCAGCGCGAGATACAATTCGCGGGCGATGTCGACGCCGTCGGTGACGTACAGGCGGTTGACCTGCTTGCCGTGCTCGCCGGTCTGGATCGTGACCAGGGTGTTTTCGAACATGTCGTTCGCCGCGGCGCGGACCTCGTCGAGCGTCTTCGCCAGCCGGACGCCGCCCTTGGCATCGGGACCGAGTTCCTTGAACTTGCCCTTGCCGCGCCCGCCGGCGTGGATCTGCGCCTTGACGACGTACAGCGGCCCGGGGAGCTTGCCGGCGGCCGCGACCGCTTCGTCGACCGACATCGCGGCATAGCCCGCCGGAATGGCGACGCCGAATTTGGCGAGGAGTTCCTTCGCCTGATATTCGTGGATGTTCATTGGCGCGGTGTTCCCCGGCAGATGCTAGACGCACCGCTCTATGGAATGCCCGTCGGCCGACCGCAAGGCGGAGCTTAACTACGCGCCGCGTCGACGGCGGTGTCCGCCTCCAGCATCCGGGTCAAGGCGTCCGCGGTTACCGGGCGGCTGAAGTGGTTCCCCTGGACGACGCGGCAGCCGAGGCCGCGAAGAATTGCTGCCTGTCCGGCGGTCTCGACACCTTCGGCGACGATCTTCATCCCGAGGTTGCGCGCGAGCCCGATCACCGCCGCGACGATCGTCGCATCGTCGTCATTGTCCTCGACGCTCGAGACGAAGCTGCGGTCGATCTTGATGATATCGACCGGAAACCGCTTGAGATGCGACAGCGAGGCGAACCCGGTGCCGAAGTCGTCGAGTGCGATCGCGATTCCCGCGGCGTTGAGCGCGTTCAACGTCTCCTCGACCCGCTCCGACCCGCGCCCGAGGAAGACGCTCTCGGTGACCTCGACCTGGAGATACGCCGGCGGCACGCCCGCCTCCGCAAGGGTGTTGAGCATGGCGTCGGCATAATCGACCCGGCGCAATTCGGCGGCCGACGCGTTGATCGAGACATGGCCGACGTCGATGCCCTGGTCGATCCAGCCGCGGATGTCCTTGACGACCCGCCGGAGAATGCAGACACCGATCCCGACGCCGAGGTCGAAATCGTCGAACGCTTCCTCGATCTCGGCGGGAAGGCGGATCTTGCCGGTGCTGTCGCGCAGCCGGGCCAGCGCCTCGCAGCCGACGATGGCCCCGGTCTCAAGATCGAATTGCGCCTGATAATACGGGAAAATGTCGCCGCTGCGGATCGCGGCGCGAACGACATTGAAGATCTCGACCCGCCGTTCGACATCATCGCCGAGCGCGCGCCGATACATCCAGACAACGCTCCGTCCCGCCGCCTTCGCCCGGTACATCGCGATATCGGCGTGTTTGAGCAGGGTCTTGCTGTCCCGGCCCGCCCGCGGCGAGCACGCGACGCCGATGCTCGCGGACACATCGAGCTGGCGCCCCTCGAACACATAAGGTTCGCGCAGCTTTTCGATCAGCTGGGCCAATCGCCGCTCGACGAGGAAGTCGCTGCCGCAGTTGGGCAGGATCAGGACGAATTCGTCGCCGCCAAGCCGCGCTGCCATCTCGTCAGGCATGAGAAAATCGTCGAGCCGCGCCGCGACGACCTTGAGGAGGGCATCGCCGGCGTCGTGGCCATAAGCATCGTTGACCTGCTTGAAATGGTCGAGGTCGAGCAGTGCGAGAGCAACCCGGGCCGGCGGATCGCGCCCGATCTGCTTGGCCAGCAGCGCGTCGAGCTGCTTGTGGAAGTACACCCGGTTGCCGAGCCCGGTCAGCGCATCGTGATGCGCCGACCACTGGAGCTGTGCCACACAGCGCCGCAGCTCGAGCTCGACGACGACCTGCGCCGCGAGGGCTTCGAGCATCTGCGCCTGAATTGGCGACAATCCTTCGTCGCGCTTTTCCGTATGAAGGACACACAACGCACCAATACAATGTCCATCGGGTGTCGTCAGCGGTGCCCCCGCGTAGAAGCGTAACGACATCTCGCCAGCCACGAATGGGCTGTCGAAGAACAACGGGTCGACCGATGCATCCGGAACAACAAGAAGCTCGCCGCGATCCACGGTATGCGTACAAAATGAAACTGCGCGCGGGGTTTCCGAAACCGTAACGCCAATATTCGATTTGAACCATTGGCGATCGTCGTCGACGAGGCTCACCAACGCCATCGGGGTCGAACAGATCTCGGCAGCAGCGCGACTGATCCGGTCGAACGACGCCTCAGCCGGTGTGTCGAGGACATCGTACTTGTACAGTGCAGCGAGCCGCGCCTTTTCCTGCAACCTAGTAAGCGGCACAATTCCTCCGAACGTACGCGGTACGTAAAGCAACCTGTAAACTCGCAATCATCTCCCGGCCGAACGGCTGTTGGGGGTGGTCACGCAAATCCTTGAACCTAGCTATCGTACCATTCAAGACACTGGATATACGATACTGTACAAAACTCAATGGTGGAGGGATGCTTGTCACGGGCATTCAGCGTTGATTCCGCTGAACATTCACGCTGTTTATATTTTATCTACCACGAACGGACAAAAAAAAGGCGACGTGCCGAGGCACGCCGCCATAACTATCGAAATGTGGTGTTTAGACTAGTTCAGCGAGTTATCGATCGCCCGGCATGCAGTCAGCAACTCTTTTACCGCCTCGACCGACTTGGCAAAGTTCGCCTTTGCTTCGTCATTGAGCGCGATCTCGACGATCTTCTCGACCCCGCCCGCGCCGATGACGCACGGCACGCCGACGTACAGGTCGTTGACGCCGTACTGGCCGGTCAAATTCACCGCGCACGGGATGACGCGCTTCTGGTCGTAGAGATATGCCTCGGCCATCGCGATACCGCTGGTGGCGGGGGCGTAGTAGGCGCTGCCGGTCTTGAGCAAAGCGACGATCTCGCCGCCGCCAGCGCGGGTGCGTGCGACGATCGCGTCGATGCGCTCCTTGGTCGACCAGCCCATCTCGATCAGCGCCGGGATCGGAATGCCGGCGACGGTCGAATATTCGATCACCGGGACCATCGTGTCGCCATGACCGCCGAGAACGAAGGCGGTGACGTCCTTGACGCTGACCTTGAATTCGTCGGCGAGGAAGTGGCGGAAGCGGCTCGAGTCGAGGACGCCCGCCATGCCGACGACCATGTGGTGCGGCAGCTTCGAGAATTCGCGCAGCGCCCAGACCATAGCGTCGAGCGGGTTAGTGATGCAGATAACGAACGCGCCGGGAGCATTGGCGGCGATGCCCTCGCCGACCGCCTTCATCACCTTGAGGTTGATCCCGAGCAGGTCGTCGCGGCTCATCCCCGGCTTGCGGGCGATCCCGGCGGTGACGATGATGACGTCGGCGCCGGCGATATCGGCATAGTCGTTGGTGCCTTTGAGGACGGCGTCGAAGCCCTCGACCGGGCCGCACTGCGCGAGGTCGAGCGCCTTGCCCTGTGGCACGCCCTCGACGACGTCGAACAGGACGACATCGCCAAGGCCCTTGGCGGCGGCGAGGTGCGCGAGCGTCCCGCCGATGTTGCCGGCGCCGATAAGCGCGATCTTGTTGCGGGCCATGTTTTATCCTCGGGTCTAGGGGGCGCGGACGCTGCCGCTGGAGACGGCGTCGGCTTAGTCGCTCGCTTGGTTACTCGCAACCGCCGTCGTCTCGCGGACCCAGACCATGCGGCCGACGCGCGCTTCGGGTATGCCGTCGCTGTCGGGCATCCGTGCGGGGGCGGTCGACAATTCGAGCCGGTCACCGGCGACGGTGTAGCTGCGCGCCTGCTCGGTCCCGACCCATGGCGCGATCGACGCGACATCGACCGCGGTGACGAAGCTGCCGGGCGACGGCACACGGTAGTGCCCCGAATAGGCGATGAGCGGCGCGCTCGCGTCGCCAACCGCTTGGCCCACGATCAGCGCCGACATGCGGCCGTCGGCAAGGACGATGAGCACACCCGACGGGGCGGCGCCGAACGGCTCCGTCCGCGCGCCGGTGTTGCGGTCCTCGACCTGGTGCGAGCGCAGCAGCCAGGTTCCGATCAAGGCGTCGTCGGTCATCTACCCCTCCCCTACCGCGCCGTCGGGCGCTGGTTCAGGCCTCGGTGCCGTGGCCCAGCGCAAGATAATCGGCCGACTGCATCTCCTGCAAGCGCGACACCGTCCGCTCGAATTCGAACGCGCCGTCGCCCGCCGGGTACAGCTCTTGCGGCGGCGCATCGGCGGCGACGAGCAGCTTGACGCGGTGCTCGTACAACTCGTCGATCAACGTGACGAAGCGCGCCGCCTCGTTGCGGTTCGCCGGCCCCATCACCGGCACGCCGACGAGGATAACCGTATGGAAGCGCCGCGCCACCGCGAGATAGTCTGCCGCCCCGAGCGCCGCGCGGCACAGGCGGGTGAACGAGAAGACCGCGACACCCTTGATCGCCTTGGGGACGAACAATGTCCGCCCGCCGGGCACCGCGATCGTTTCCGATGGAACGCGGACGCGGTCCTCGACGGGGAAGTCGGTCAGGCGGAAGAAGGCGGCGCTGAGCGCGGCGGTCGCCTCGGGGCCGTTCGGAACGTAGTAGGTAGGTGCGCCGCCTAGCCGGTCGAGGCGATAATCGACCGGGCCATTCAACGGCACGATGTCGAGCCGCTCCTCGAGCAGCGCGATGAACGGCAAGAACAGCTGGCGGTTGAGGCCGTCCTTATACAGGTCCGCCGGCGGCCGGTTCGACGTCGCGACGATCGTCGTCCCCGCTTCGAACAATGCCGTGAACAGCCGCGACAGGATCGCCGCGTCGGCGACATCGCGCACCTGCATTTCGTCGAAGCACAACAGCTTGGCGCTCGCCGCGACCGCCGCCGCGACCACCGGGATCGGATCGTCGCCCGAATGCTGGCGATGGGTGTGGATCGCGGCATGGACCTCGATCATGAACTCGTGGAAGTGGACCCGCCGCCGCGGCTCGGTCGTCGCGTGCGCGAAGAACAGGTCCATCAGCATCGACTTGCCGCGCCCGACCCCGCCCCACAGATAGATGCCGCGCAACGCCTCGGCCTTCGCCCCGAACAGCCGTCCGATCAGCCCGTGCTTCGGCTCGACCGCGAGCGCGCGCCGCAGGCGATACAGCTTTTCCGCTGCCGCCGCCTGATCAGGATCAGGCTGGAGTTCGCCCGCCGCAACCAGTTGCCGGTAAGCGGTGTTCAGCGCGCCGGCGGGGACGGCCGTCACGATGCCGTCGGAACGACCGGACGCCGGGTGATCTTGCGCATCGTCCCGGTGAACGAACAGACGTTGTCGCCGCCCTGCGTTACCAGCCCGCGGACGAAGAACATCTTGCCGGTTTCCTTGAGCACCTCGCCGTGCGCCTCGATCGGCTCGCCGACAATCCCGGCGGTGAGGAAATCGGTCGCGCAACTCAACGTCACTGCCCCCTCCCCCTTCGAAAAGCGCGGGCGAATGATCGCGAACATCGCCATGTCGACGAACGACATCAGGAAGCCGCCGTGGAGGAAACCATGGCCGTTCGAGTGGCTGCGATCGGTGTCCATCTTGGTCTCGACACCGTTTGCGGTGACGCGGAAATACATCTGGCCGAGGAGATCGTGGAAGCGCCCATCGGGCTTGCCGATCCACGGCACCCAGCCATCGGCATCGGGGGCGGGGTAATTTGTTTCGCTCATGCGGCGGTGGTTAGCGGAGGGGGACAGTTGCAACAAGGGCGGCCACAGCGGCAATCACGCGAACCGGAAGACGGTGATCATGACCGCGAGGATGAGCGAAACCAGCCCAGCCGACCACCAGATCGACCGGATTTCAACCCGCCGCCCGAGCTCAATCAGCAGCGCCTGGATCTGCAGCTGGAGGATGAGCACCGCCGACGCGATCGCGAAGTTGATGACTAGACCATAAGTGTGCACGGCGGGAAGATCGACCAGCGAGAACATCAGGACGACCGGCGACGCGACGATCGCCCCGACCTGGACGCGCGGCCACGCCATGACGAGCCGGTCGAGCCCGCGCATCAGCCGGATATTGATCGGGTTGTCGAGCATGAACGAGCGATAGAACAGGCTCTTCGTGCGCGGTTCGGGACCGAATGCCAGCCGGGTGGACTCGATGATGGCCGGATCGAGCGCGGCGGCGAACGGGTTGATGATCCCCGGCGAATTGGCGAGCAGCGTATCGAAGCCGGGCCGCGCCGCCTCGGTGATCGTCGTCCGCAGCAGGCGCAGCGTCATCACTTGACGCGCGGCATGGATGAAGCTGGCGAACAGCGCGACCGTAACGAGAGTGACGGCAGCCAAGCGCGACAGGACGACGCCGAAGACGTTGATCGTATCATCGATAGTGGTCGCCCGCGTGACGGCGACGAGCACGAGCAGCAGCGACGCGACGGGGAAGGTCAGCGTCGCCGCCAGACTGGCTAACGACGCCTTGGCCGCGTCCAGCGCCGCCTTGTCGATGGCATCGTCGCTCGCCATCCGCAGGCTAGACGGCCCTCTCGACCATCATTTTCTTGATCTCCGCGATCGCCTTCGCCGGGTTCAACCCCTTCGGGCAGACGTTGGCGCAGTTCATGATCGTGTGGCAGCGGTACAGCCGGAACGGGTCCTCGAGGGCGTCGAGCCGCTCGCCGGTCATCTCGTCGCGGCTATCGACCAGCCAGCGGTACGCCTGCAACAGGATCGCCGGCCCGAGGAACTTGTCGCTGTTCCACCAATAGCTCGGGCATGCGGTCGAGCAGCACGCGCACAGGATGCATTCGTACAGCCCGTCGATCTTCGACCGGTCCTCGACCGTCTGGATGCGCTCGCCGTCAGCGGGGGCGGGCGTAACGGTCTGGAGCCACGGCTTGATCGAGGCATATTGCGCGTAGAAGTGTTTGAAATCGGGGACGAGGTCCTTGACGACGTCCATGTGCGGCAGCGGCGTGATCCGCACCTCGCCCTTGATGTCCTCGATCGCCTGGGTGCACGCGAGCGTATTGGTCCCATCGATGTTCATCGAGCACGACCCGCAAATCCCCTCGCGGCACGAGCGGCGGAAGGTCAGCGTCGGGTCGATCTCGGCCTTGATCCGGATCAGCGCGTCGAGGACCATCGGCCCGGTGGTGTCGAGGTCGAGCTCATACGTGTCGTAGCGCGGATTGGCCCCGTCGTCGGGGTTCCAGCGGTAAATCTTGAACGCCTTGGTGTGCGTCGCCCCGGCGGGCGCGGGATAGCGCTTGCCGTCGTTGCGAATGCGCGAGTTCGTCGGAAGGGAAAATTCGGCCATGCTTCGGTCCTGTCTTGCCCGGCGGGCATAGGGGGTTGCGCGGCGAGGCTCAACCCGCATCTCGTCGCACCGCCGCTTGTGCGGAAAGGGTATAGATATTATACCGTGACGTGTTCGAATATAATCCTGCGAAGAGCGTGACCAACGCCGCGAAGCACGGGATCGATTTCGAGGAGGCGCAGGCGATCTGGAACGACCAGAACCGCGTCGAAACCGGAGGTGCATTTCATGGCGACGAACAGCGAAGCCGCGTCATCGGCCAAATCGCAGGGAAATGCTGGACGGCGGTCATCACCCGCCGCGGCGAGCGCATCCGCCTCATCTCAGTCAGACGCGCCCGCGACGACGAAGCCCGCTTCTATCTCGGTTGAAGAGTTCGACCGGAAGTTCGACGACGGCGAAGACATCAGCGAATATCTCGACTTCACCACTACCCGCCGCCCCGGCCTCGACCCAAAGCGCGTCAACGTCGATTTCCCCTCATGGATGGTCTTCAGCCTCGATCGGGAGGCGAAAAAGCGCGGCGTGACGCGGCAGGCGCTGATCAAGATGTGGCTCGCGGATCGGCTCGAGGCGGCTAAATAGCGCCGTTGCAAGCCGCCGGTTCTTTAGCACCTCCAAGCTAATCTGCGCCACCGCAGCGGTTGTTCGCTTCAACGTGATTGCTACATCGATACGGCGACACAACGAAGGAAATACCATGACCGATCGGCTTGCCGGCAAGACCGCCCTCGTGACGGGAGGATCGCGCGGCATCGGCGCGGCGATCGCGAAACGGCTCGCTGCCGACGGGGCCGATGTCGTCATCACCTTCGCCGGCAACCACGAAGCCGCCGCCGCGACGGTCGCCGCGATCACCGCATCGGGCCGCAAGGGCGAGGCGATCCAGGCCGACGGCGGCGATCCGGTCGCGGTCAAGGCGGCGGTCGAGCAGGCGGCGGCGACGCTCGGCGGCATCGACATCCTGATCCACAATGCCGGCACCTTCGAGCCCGCCCCGCTCGGCTCGACCGAAGACGCGAGCTACCGCAAGCAGTTCGGGCTCAATGTCGACGGCGTCTATTTCGGTACGACCGCGGCGTTCCCGCACCTGCGCGACGGCGGCCGGATCATCATCATCGGCAGCGTCAACGGCCACACATCGCCCTTCCCCGGCGTCGCGGTCTATGGCGCGACCAAGGCGGCGGTCGCGGGCCTCGCCCGCGGCTGGGCGGTCGACCTCGCCCCGCGCAACATCCTCGTCAACGTCGTCCAGCCCGGCCCGATCGACACCGATCTCAACCCGGCAACCGGCGACTTCGCCACGCTGCTGACGTCGCTGACGCCGCTCAAGCGCTACGGCACCGCCGAAGAAGTCGCCAACCTGACCGCGTTTCTCGCCAGCGACGAGTCGAGCTACATCACCGGCACGACGATCGACATCGACGGCGGCTTCTCGATCTGACGATGCTGGGGCGCGGGTTTAGTAAACCCGCGCCTTCGGCTTGATGTACGCAATCTCATCACTCAGCGTGTAGCTGTGCACCGGGCGGGTATCGAGCCGCACGCCGCCATCCCTGAACCAGCCGAGCGAGTGCTTCATCCAGCTGTCGTCGTCGCGCTTGGGGAAGTCCTCGTGCATGTGCGCGCCGCGGCTTTCGTGGCGTGATGCGGCCATGTGCATCGTCAGGACTGCCTGGCCGATCATGTTATCGAGTTCAAGCGTCTCGATCAGGTCGGTGTTGAACACCATGCTGCGGTCGGCGATGCCGATGTCGGCCATCTGCTGATAGACCGCGTCGATCTTGCGCTGGCCTTCCTCGAGCACCTCCGACGTGCGAAACACGCCGGCGTTCGCCTGCATCGTCTTCTGCATCGCCAGCCGCACCGCCGCCGTCGGCGATCCGCCCTTGCTGAAGCGGTAGCCGTCAAGGCGCCCGAGCGCGAAGTCGGCGCTGTCCTCGGGCAGCGGGCTGTGCGTGGTGAACGGCTTGATCGTCGCGCCGACGCGGTGCGCGGTGGCACGGCCGAAGACGACGAGGTCGATCAGGCTGTTCGAGCCGAGGCGGTTGGCACCGTGGACCGAGACGCACGCCGCCTCCCCCACTGCGAACAGGCCGGGGACGACCGAGTCCGGGTCGCCGTCCTTCAGCGTGACGACTTCGCCGTGATAGTTCGTCGGGATGCCGCCCATGTTGTAATGGACCGTCGGGGTGACCGGGATCGGCTCCTTGGTGACGTCGACCCCGGCGAAGATCTTCGCGGTTTCGCTGATCCCGGGGAGGCGCTCGTGGAGGACCGCCGGGTCGATGTGGTTGAGGTGGAGGTTGATGTGATCGCCCTCGGCACCGACGCCGCGGCCTTCGCGGATTTCCATCGCCATCGAGCGGCTGACGACGTCGCGGCTGGCGAGGTCCTTCGCCGACGGGGCATATCGCTCCATGAAGCGCTCGCCCTGCGCGTTGGTCAGGTAGCCGCCCTCGCCGCGCGCGCCCTCGGTGATGAGGACGCCTGCGCCGTAGATGCCGGTCGGGTGGAACTGGACGAACTCCATGTCCTGCATCGGCACACCAGCGCGGATCGCCATGCCGCCGCCGTCGCCGGTCGAGGTGTGCGCGCTCGTCGCCGAGAAATAGCAGCGGCCATAGCCGCCGGTCGCCAGTACGACGCTGTGCGAGCGGAAGCGGTGGATGCTGCCGT
Source organism: Polymorphobacter sp. PAMC 29334 (assembly GCF_019431245.1). Lineage (NCBI taxonomy): Bacteria > Pseudomonadati > Pseudomonadota > Alphaproteobacteria > Sphingomonadales > Sphingosinicellaceae > Polymorphobacter > Polymorphobacter sp. PAMC 29334. The sequence goes on from NZ_CP080243.1 coordinate 2,853,680, forward strand.
CTTCCATGTTGAGCGCGATGACGCCCTTGCACTCGCCGTCGACCATGATGAGGTCGATCGCGAAATATTCGATGTAGAAGTCGGTGTCGTGCTTGAGGCTCTGTTGATACAGCGCGTGGAGCATCGCGTGGCCGGTACGGTCGGCAGCGGCGCAGGTGCGCTGCGCGGGAGGCCCGTCGCCCATGTTCTGCGTCATGCCGCCGAACGCGCGCTGATAGATCTTGCCTTCCTCGGTACGGCTGAACGGCACGCCAAAATGCTCGAGCTCGTAGACCGCCTTGGGGGCTTCACGGCACAGATATTCGATCGCGTCCTGGTCGCCGAGCCAGTCCGACCCCTTGACGGTATCGTACATGTGCCACTGCCAGTGGTCGGGCCCCATGTTGCCGAGCGACGCGGCGATGCCGCCCTGCGCGGCGACGGTGTGCGACCGCGTCGGGAACACCTTGGTGATGCACGCGACCTTGAGCCCGGTCTCGGCGATACCCATCGCCGCACGGAGGCCCGAGCCACCCGCGCCGACCACGACCGCGTCGTAGGTGTGATCGATGATCTTATACGCTTCGGCCATAAACTACGCTCCTAGCGCGATCTTCAGCACCGCGAACACGGCCGCTGCCGCACCCCCGAGTGCGTAGAAATTAAGGGCAAGCAGCGCGAGCAGCTTGGTCCCTTCGTTGTGCAGATAGTCCTCGATGAAGACCTGCACCCCAAGACGAAAATGGTAGAAGACCGACACGATGAGAAGGAGCATCGGGATCGCAGCGACAGGCTGCCGCAGCCACAGCACGACGCTGGCGTAATCGAGCCCCGGCATCCGCACGAGGCTGATGACGAACCACAGCAGCAGCGCGATGTTGGCGACCGCAGTCACCCGCTGCTGCCACCAATGGCCGACGCCGCTTTTTGCTGCGCCGAGTCCGCGGACCCGGCCGATCTCGGTTCCCGTTCCCATTCTCAGATGCCCTTGGTGAAGTAGATCGCGGCCCAGGTCAGCAGGGTCAGAACGAGCGAGCCGACGATCGTCATGGTCGCGAAGGTCTGGCTGGTGTGGACCTCGAGCGCCGCGCCGGTGTCCATCACAAGGTGGCGGATGCCGCTCATCATGTGCTGGAAAAAGACCCACGTCAGCCCGACGCCGACGAGGATGCCGAACCAGCCGGTCGCGACACCGTAGAAGGTCGCGTACGCCGCCGGGCCCGTCGCGGCGGCGACAAGCCACCACAGGAACAGCACGACCGCGCCGAACGCCATCGCGTTGCCGGTCGCGCGATGCAGGATCGACACCGTCATGTTGACCCGCCACCGCCAGATCGACAGGTGCGGGGAGAGCGGACGGCTGGGTCCGGGAGCGCGCGGGCGGGTGGCTGAGGCCATTAGTTCCTCGGGAGTCTTTGGATTGGCGACGGTTTAACCCCTTGGCGCGCGCGCGCAACCGTTCATCGCGGCGGTGCGGCAGCGGCGGTCCGGCGGAGGAAGGTCGAATAGCGCGGGTTGTCGACCGCGAGACGGGCAAGGTTCGCAGCGGTGAGGGCGGCGAGGAGGCCGGGGGTGGCGGGGGTGAGGGTGCCGTCACGGAGGGCAATACAGATCGCGGAGCGGAGGGCGGCGGCCTCATCCCCTTCTCCCTCGTCATCCCCCTCTTCCCTGTCATCCCCCTCTTCCCTGTCATCCCCGCGCACACGGGGACCGAATGTCGCGACAGTTGTGACCTTGGGTCCCCGCGTGCGCGGGGATGACAGGTTGATGGAGGCTAACGCCGCCACCTCCGCCACATCCGGCCTCGCCACGAGCTCCCGCTCGACAATCGCCAGCGCATTCGCCGCGACCTTCGCATGAAACCCCTCGCGCCCCTCGATCTCGAGCCCCGCGATAAACTCGCGGACCGCCGCGACCAGCTCGCGCGTGCTCGGATGCCCCGCCATCAGATGCTCCCGTGTTCGATCACCCACAGCAGGTCGGCGGCGACCTCGGTGACCCGCCGCCCGATCGCCGCGCGCTCGACCGACCGCACCCGCCCCGACAGATGGTCGTCGGCGAGCTGGAGGCACGACATCCCCCAGCGCAGCGTGCCATAGACCTCCCAGACATGCGCCCGCGCCGGGTTGACCGCGGCTCCCCCGGCGGCCTCGTACGCGGCGTATAGCTCTGCCCGCTCGCCGAAGCCGCCAACGGGGCGCTGCCACTGCCCAAAGCGCCACGCGTTGACGCACAGCCAGCCGAGGTCGGCGTGATGGTCGCCGAGATGCGCGAGTTCCCAGTCGAGCACCGCCGCCAGCCCGCGCTCGTCGACGATGAAATTGCCGCTGCGGAAGTCGCCGTGACACACCACCCGCGCCGGGGCGTCGCCGATCCGCTCGGCCAACCATGCGAAGGCGAGGTCGAACGCCGGTTCGTCGACGCCGAAGCTGCGGTACAGCGCGAACATCGCCGCGCACTGTGCTGCCGCCGTGCCCCGGGCGAGCGGCAAATGCGCGACTGCGTCGAGCGGGATCGCATGGATGCGCGCGAGCGCCGCGCCGCATTGCGCGGTCATCGCCGCCCGCGCCGCCGCGAAGACGTCGCCTTTGAGCCAGCGCGACGCGAGGCTTTCCCCCTCGACCCGCGCCATGAAGAAACCGTCGCCGAGATTGTCGTCGGGTGAGGCGATCGCGATGACCGGGGCGACGGGGACGCCGTGTGCGCCTGAGATCCGCTGGAGTTCGGCCTGCACCGATTTCGCCATGCCGATCTGGCCCTCGCCGCGCTGGAAGATCAGCGGCCATGGGGTGCCGTTGCGAAGGGCCTCGACCGCGAACGTCGCCGACGACGCGCCGCCCGAGAGAGGAGTGACGCGCTCGACCGTCGCGTCATGCCCGGCTCGTTTCAGCAGCGCCGCCAGCGCAGCGATCACCCCGCCGCCCCGAAATCGATCCCCGGCCCGTTTCCCGCATACGCCCGCAGCAACCGCTTCCCGACGCTGGTGATATGCACCTCGTCGGGCCCGTCGTAGATCCGCGCTTCCCGCGCATGCCGGTACATGATGTGGAGCGGCGTATCGGGCGTCAGGCCCTTCGCGCCGAACACCTGCACCGCGCGGTCGACGACATTGTGGAGCATCTTCGCGCCGACGACCTTGATCAGCCCGATCTCGACCCGCGCGTCCGACCCGGCATCGATCTTCGCCGCCGCGTCGAGCGTCAGCAGCCGTGCCGACTGGATTTCGGCCGCGCTGTCGAAGACGAACTGCTGCATCAACTGCTTGTCGGCGAGCTTTTCGCCCCCCGCCGACCGCTCGTTCAACCGGCGGCACATCAGGTCGAACGCGCGCTGCGCCTGCCCCAGCCAGCGCATGCAATGGAAGATGCGCCCCGGCCCGAGCCGCATCTGCGCAATCGCGAACCCCTGCCCCCGCGGCCCGAGCAGATTCGCCGCCGGCACGCGAACGTCGTCGTAGGCGACCTCGTAATGCCCGTTCAGCCCGTGGTGCAGCCCGAGCACCGGCGTATCGCGGACGATGCGGTAGCCCGGCGTATCGGTTGGCACGACGATCATCGAGAACGCCGCATGCGGGGCCGCGTCGCCGCTTTCGGTCCGGCACATCACCGTCGTATACGCCGCCCCCGCCGCGCCGGTGGTGAACCACTTGCGCCCGCGGATGAGCCATTCGCCACCCTCGAGCGTCGCAGTCGTCTGGAGCTGCGTCGGATCGCTCGAGGCGACATCGGGCTCGGTCATCGCGAAGCTCGGGAAGATCGTCCCCGCGACCAGCGGCAGCAGATACTTTGCCCGCCACTCCGGCGCAGCGTAGCGGTCGAGCATCAGCGCGTCCTGCAACGAGTGCGTCCCCAGCGCGACCATCGCATGCTGGCTCCGCCCGATCACCTCGTTGACATCTACATAATCGAGCAACGGCATCCCCTGCCCGCCGATCGCCACCGGATGCCCGAGCGCCCACAGCCCCTCGGCCTTGGCAGCCGCCATCAACTCAGCGAGCTTCGCCCGCGCCGCGTCGGGCGCCCCGTTGTCGAGCACGTCCTCCGCCGGATAGACGCGATCCTCGACGAACGCCTTGACCCGCGCGCGCATGTCGACCCAGTTCGGTGCAACCATCGCCTCACTCCCCGTTTTCCGGCGAGGTTAGGCCGCTGCGGTCAGAACGCAACGCCGGGGGTGTGGGAAGGCGAACTCCAGCCAAATGGTCTGTCGGCCCTCGCGATCGCGACTGCTCGATTGCGATCGGCTCGGCAGCCGGCGCGAACGGTCGCGCGGCCCAACGACTATGCGCCGAACGACTGGTCGCGCGTCATCCGTCCGCGGGACCCATCGCCGCTCGAGCCTCTTTCAGCGCCACGAACTCAGCCTCGAGATCAGCGATCACGCTGCGGTTGTCGAGCGCCTCGCCGATACTCGGCCCCGCGCGCAGAACCTCCAATTGCTGGCGGATCGCCTCCATCGCATCGGCCATCTGCTGGCGCAGCGGCCTCTCTGATTCCGACATAAGCGACGAGCCTTGCAAGGTTGGCAGCGACGCATCGTTAGCACGGAACGGGGTTTGCAAAACCATGAAGGGGTGGGAGCTTTGAACACCCCTTCCCGCGCCGCACCGCCTCGGCTAACCCGCAGCCATGACCAACATCCTCCTCACCGGCAGCACCCGCGGCATCGGGGCCGCCGCGCACGCCGCCCTCATCGCCGCCGGCGCCACGGTGGTCGGGCACGGCAGCCGCGACGGCGACGGCCCCGACACGGTAACGATCGGGGCCGACCTCGCCGAACCCGGAGCGGGCGACCGGTTGTGGGACGCGGCGCTCGACCGGCTCGGCGGGCGGATCGACGTGCTGGTCAACAACGCCGGGGTCTTCGAGGCCGCGCCGCTCGCCGACGCCGCCGCGTGGGAGACCGCATGGGAGCGCTCGTGGCGGATCAACCTCCAGGCCGCCGCCGACCTGTCACGCCGCGCGGTGCTGCATTTCCAGGAGCGCGGCAGCTTGGATAAAAAGGCCCGCGACACCTCGGGAGTCGCCGGTCGCATCGTCAACGTATCGAGCCGCGCTGCCTTCCGCGGCGACTCCCCCGCGCACTGGCACTATGCCGCCGCCAAGGCCGGGATGGTCGCGATGACCCGCAGCATCGCCCGCGCCTACGCCGCCGACGGCATCGTCGCCTTCGTCGTCGCCCCGGGGTTCACGATGACCGGCATGGCCGAGGAGTTCCTCGCCAGCCGCGAGGGCGACAAGGTGATCGCCGACATCCCGCTCGGCCGCGTCGCCAGCGCCGCCGAAGTCGCCGAGACGATCCGCTGGCTCAGCCTCGACGCTCCCGCGTCGCTGACGGGGGCGGTGCTCGACGTCAACGGGGCGAGCTATGTGCGGTAGCGGGGCGGTCGCTGCGCTGCGGCCCATTACAGCCTGGTCGCTTATTCCTTGTCATCCCCGCGAACGCGGGGACCCAACGTCACTGACGGTAGTGACCTTGGGTCCCCGCGTTCGCGGGAATGACAAGTTTCACGCGAATCACAAATTTTGTGCGGATATTAAATGCTGAACGCCTCAGCATCCGCCAGCCCCAGCGGCTACCGCGTCCGCCTCCCCGCGACCCGCGCCGAAGCCGAGGCCATACCCTTCGCGGAAGACGCCTTCCCCGACCGCGAACGGCCCCCCACCCTCCTCACCGACGAGCCCGACCCATCGCGCCCCGACGACTGGACCCTCGACGCCTATTTCGCCGATACGCCCAGCGACGACGACATCGCCCGCCTCTATGCGCTCGTCCCGTCCGCGCCGCCGGGCAGCGCGACGGTCGAGCCGATCGCCGACACCGACTGGGTCACGCTGAGCCAGTCGGGCTTCCCCCCCGTCCGCGCCGGGCGCTTCGTCGTCCATACCGCCGCGCACGCCGACGCGGTCCGCGCGAGTGACATCGGCATCGCCATCGAGGCGGGGTTGGCGTTCGGCACCGGCCAGCATTTCACCACCCACGGGTGTCTCGCCGCACTCGATGCGCTGGCGAAGACCCACCGCTTTACCCGCGCCGCCGACCTCGGCACCGGCACCGGCGTCCTCGCCATCGCGATCGCCAAGCGCTGGCCGCGCGCCACCGTCGTCGCGAGCGACATCGACCCGGTCGCGACGATCGTCGCCCGCGCCAACCTCGCCGCGAACGGCGTCCGGCAGGCGCGCGGACGCGGCGCGATCGACCTCGTCACCGCGCCCGGAGTCGAACATCCCCGGCTGCGCGGGCGGTTCAATCTTGTCACCGCGAATATCCTCGCTGGCCCGCTGGTCGCGATGGCAGGCCCGGTCGCGGCAACGCTCGCCCCCGGCGGCATCCTCGTCCTCGCCGGGCTGCTGACGACGCAGGCCCGCCGCGTTGCCGCCGCCTACACCGCACGCGGTTTCCGGCTGGTCGACCGGCTCGACCGCAGCGAATGGCCGACATTGGTGCTCGAACGCGGCTGAGCCCGATGGGCGTCCGGCCGCAACCGCGGTTCGGTTCGAAGTTCGGCCTTGTGCGGGCCTATGTGCGCGCGACGACGCCCGGCCGAATTAAACCGCTCCGGCGATTTCCTGCCATGCCGCTTCGTCGATCACCGTGATCCCGAGCGCCGCCGCTTTCGCTGCTTTAGACCCCGCACCGGGACCAGCAATAACCAGATCGGTCTTCGCCGAGACCGAAGCCGCGACCCGCGCCCCCAGCCGCTCGGCCTGCGCCCGTGCCTCGTCGCGGCTCATCGTTTCGAGCGTGCCGGTGAACACGACGGTCTTGCCCGACACCTGCGACGCCTTGGTCGCATGGACCAGATCGGCGACCGTGATCGCCGCGAGCAGGTCGGCGACGAGATCGCGATTGTGCGGCTCGGCGAAGAAGTCGGTGATCGCCTCGCCAATCTCGGGGCCGACCCCGCCGACCGCGAACAGCGCCGCCAGCTCTCCGGCGCGCCGTTTACGGAACTTGTCGTCGGTCTCGCCGATCACCGGCAGCGCCGCCTTCATATGGTCGACCGCCGCCGCGACCCGCTCGGCAAAACCCTGATATGTCACGAAAGCCCGCGCCAGATCGCGCGCGGTGACCTCGCCGACGTGGCGAATGCCGAGCCCGAACAGGAGGCGGTCGAGCGGCACGTCGCGCCGCGCCTCGATCCCCGCGAGCAGGTTGTCGACCGACTTCGCCTCGAACCCCTTGCGCGCCACGAGCGCATCGCGGTGATCCCTGAGACGGAAGATATCGGCCGGAGTTGTGATCAGCCCCTCGCCGACGAACAGCTCGATCCGCTCCGACCCGAGTCCCTCGATGTCGAGCGCGCGCCGCGAGACGAAGTGCCGGAGGCGCTCGATCCGCTGCGCCGGGCAGATCAGCCCGCCGGTGCAGCGCCGCGCGACCTCCCCCGCCTCGCGCACCGCAAGGCTGCCGCACGCCGGGCAGACGCTCGGGAAAACAAAGGCTTCGCCGCGCGGTGCGTCGCTCGGCACCGGGCCAAGGATCTGCGGGATGACGTCGCCGGCGCGCTGAAGCTCGACGATATCGCCGACGCGGACGTCCTTGCGCGCGATCTCGTCCTCGTTGTGGAGCGTCGCATTGGTCACGATCACCCCGCCGACGCCGACAGGTTCGAGCCGCGCGACCGGGGTCAACTGCCCCGTCCGCCCGACCTGGATGTCGATCGCGAGCAGCGTCGTCGTCGCGCGCTCGGCGGGGAATTTATGCGCGAGCGCCCAGCGCGGCGACCGCGCGACCTGCCCGAGCCGCGCCTGCCAGTCGAGCCGGTCGACCTTATAGACCACCCCGTCGATGTCGTACGGCAGCTCGGCACGGTCGATTTCGATGCTGCGATAGACACTTAGCGCGTCGTCGACGGTATCGCAGACCTTAAGGCGATCGCTTACCGGAAAGCCCCAGCCGGAGATCGCCGCCATCACCCCCGCCTGGGTGTCGCCGGGGACGGTGCTCATCTCGCCCCAGCCATGTGCGAACAAGCGCAGAGGCCGCGCGCGCGTCACCGCGACGTCGAGCTGGCGCAGCGACCCCGCCGCCGCGTTGCGCGGATTGGCGAACAGCCGCTGCCCCGCGCTCGCCTGCGCCGCGTTCAAGGCGAGGAAGTCGGCCTTCGACATATAGATTTCACCACGCACCTCGACGATCGCCGGCGCCCCATCGGGCAGCCGCTGCGGAACGTCGCTGACCGTCGCGAGGTTGGCGGTAACGTCCTCGCCCACCGCCCCGTCGCCGCGCGTCGCCCCGCTGACCAGTACGCCGTCGCGATAGACGAGCGACACTGACAGCCCGTCGATCTTCGGCTCGGCGGTTACGGCGACGGCTTCGTCATCACCAAGCCGGAGAAACCGTCGGACCCGTGCGATGAACTCGACCACCTCATCATCGGCGAACGCATTGTCGAGGCTCAACATCGGGCGGGAGTGGACGACCTTGCCAAACCCCGCCGCAGCCACCGCCCCGACGGTTTCGGACGGCGAATCGGCGCGCTTCAGGTCTGGATACGCCGCCTCGAGCTCGGCGTTGCGCCGGACCATTGCATCGTAATCGGCATCGCTGATCGTCGGTGCGTCGTCGCGGTGATAACGCGCGGCGTGCTCGGCGATCTCGATGGCGAGGCGCGCGAGTTCGGCTGCGGGGTCGGCGGGTTGAGCGATATCTTCGGCCATCGACCGACTTTAGCAGCGTCTTCGCCCGCGCGGGAGAGCAAGACCGGTCAGGACAGACCCGCGCGCGGTCGGCCATAAAGCCGGCATGGACACGCCGCCCTCCCCCCGCCCGAGCATGATCGACCTCGTCGACTGGATCGAAGGCCATCTCGACGAGCCGTTGACGCTCGACGCGATCGCTAGCCGGTCGGGCCTGTCGCCGTACCATTTCTCACGGATGTTCACCGCGCGGATGGGCCGCAGCGTGATGGCGCATGTCCGCGGGCGGCGGCTGGTCAGGGCCGGCCAGCGCCTCGTCAACGACCCCGATGTCCGGCTGATCGACCTCGCCTTCGACTGCGGATTCGAATCGCAGGAGGCGTTCACCCGCGCTTTTCGCCGCGTCTTCGGGGTCGCTCCCGGACGCTTCCGCCAAGGTTTCGCCCTCACCCCAATCGAAGGACAATATCCGATGACAATGCCCGACATCGACGTTGCCGCCGCTGTCATCCTTCTGCCGGATCTCGTTGCAATCCCCGCCTTCTTCGTCGCGGGGCCGTCGAGCCGCTTCGATGCGTCGACCAAGACCGAGATTCCGCACCTCTGGTCGCGGCTGATCGGGGCGCTGCCGTTTGCTGGCCAGATCGATAGCTGGGCGACATTCGGCGTCGTCTCCGAGGCCGACCGCAGCGAAGGCAGCTTCGATTATATGGCGGGCGTCGAGATCGTCGCCGACGCGGCCGTGCCCGAGGGCTTCGCCGTCATGCCAATCCTTTCAGCGACTTACGCGGTGTTTCGCATCGTCCTCAACGGCGGCCCGGTGCATCCGCAGGTCAAGGCGGCGATGGCGGCGGTGTGGGGCGAGTTGATCCCGGCATCGGGGCTGACGGTTGCAGACAGCCCCGACTTCGAGCGTTACGACGGCAAATTCGCCCCGACTAAGCCTGGGGCGACGATCGACTTTCATGTTCCCGTAGCGGTGTGACCGCCGGGATCAGGCGAGCGCGAGCAGTCGCGTTGCCTGCGCCCGCGCTTCGTCGGTGACTTCCGCCCCCGACAGCATCCGGGCGATTTCCTCGCGGCGTTCGTCCGCGTCGAGCGGCGTGACACCGGTTCGCGTGACGGTGCCGTTGACCGATTTGGCAATCCGCCATTGATATTCGCCGCGCGCTGCGACCTGCGGCGAGTGCGTAACGACGAGAACCTGCGTGGTTTGGGCGAGCCGCGCGAGCCGGTCGCCGATCGCGCTGGCGACCGCTCCCCCGACACCGCGATCGATCTCGTCGAAGATCATCGTACCCGCGGTTCCGGTTTCGGCGAGCGCGACCTTCAATGCGAGGATGAAGCGCGAGAGTTCGCCCCCCGACGCGATCTTGACCAGCGGCCCGAACGGCGCGCCGGGGTTGGTCGAGATTTCGAACTGAACCGCATCGGCTCCGCCGGCCCCCTCGGAAGCCGCCGCGATCGCGGTGCGAAAGCGCGCGGCGTCGAGCTTGAGCGGGCCGAGTTCGCCGGTCACCGCGGCGTCGAGGCGGGCGGCGGTGGCGGTTCTGGCGGCAGTCAGTGCACCAGCAGATTTGGTGAACTGAGCCTTCGCCGCCGCGGTTGTCTTCGTCAGGCCGGTCAGCCCCAATTCCCCCGCGTCGATGGCGGCGGCGCGCGCGGCGAGGTCGGCGGCGAGCGCGGGGAGTGCGTCGGGGTCGACGCGGTGCTTGCGCGCCTGCGCGCGCAGTTCGAACAGCCGCGCCTCGGTCGCGTCGAGCTGCTCGGGAGCAAAACTGAGCGCGAGACCGGCGGCAGCGAGCGCGTCCTCGGCCTCGCTCGCCTCGATCACCGCGCGATCGAGGCTTTCGAGCGCACTCGCCAGCAACGGGTGCTCGGGGGCGAGCCGGTCGAGCCGCCGCGCCGCCTGCCGCAGGCTCGCGAGACCACCGTCCGACCCAAGAAGATGCGTCGTCACCGCGTCGAGATCACCCGCGAGCCGCGCCCCCTTCTGCATCGACGACCGCGCCTCGGCGAGTTCGGCCTCCTCCCCCGGCTGAGGTGCCAGCGCGGTCAATTCGGCCAGCGCATGGTCGAGCCACTCGCGGTCACGCTGCCCCGCCTCGAGCGCGACCTTCGCCGCTTCGAGCGCGGCTTCGGCAGCACGCCACGCGGCATAGTCGGTGGCGACGGATTTAACCTCGACGGTCAATCCCCCAAAGGCATCGAGCAGGTCGCGGTGGCCACGCGGATTGAGCAGGCCGCGATCATCATGCTGGCCGTGAATCTCGACCAATCGCGTGCCGAGTTCGCGGAGCAAGGCGACCGACACCGGCTGATCGTTGATGAACGCGCGCCCGCCGCCGTCGGCTGCGATCCGCCGCCGGAGGATGATGTCGCCTTCATGATCGAGATCGTTGTCGTCGAGCAGCGCGCGCGCGGGGTGCGACGCGCCGACACTGAAGCTCGCGGTGACGCTGGCGAAGGCGGCGCCCGAACGAACGAGGCCGGCATCACCGCGCGCGCCGAGCGCGAGACCGAGGCTGTCGAGCAGGATCGACTTGCCCGCCCCGGTTTCACCAGTGAGGACGCTCAGTCCTGCGGCAAAGTCGAGGCGCAAGGCTTCGATCAGGACGACGTCGCGAATATCGATGGCGGTTAACATTGCCGCGAAATCCCAACGCTGTCGGCACCGAGCCGCAAGCGCACATTAGGCACCGAAGCGCGCCGCGTGCGCTCAGGCACCGAAGCGCGCCATAGGAACTCAGGCGACCTTCTTGGTCATCAGCGTGTAGCTGTGCTTGTACCACTTGGTCCCGGGATAGTTGTAGCCGAGAACCGCTGCGGCCTTTTTCGCTTCCTCGGGCAGGCCGAGCGCGAGGTAGCATTCGACGAGCCGCTCGAGCGCCTCGGGGGTGTGGCTCGTGGTATTGTAGGTGTCGATTACGGTGCGGAAGCGGTCGACCGCGCCGATGAACTGCTTGTTCGCCTGATAATAACGCCCGACTTCCATCTCCTTGCCCGCGAGATGGTCGCGCGTCAGGTCGACCTTGAGCCGGGCATCGGCGGCGTATTCCGAATTGGGGTAGCGGCGGATCAGTTCCTGCAGTGCATCGAGCGCCTTCAGGGTGATCTTCTGGTCGCGGTCGACCGACGTGATCTGCTCGTAATAGCTGACCGCGACGACGTAATACGCATATGGTGCCTCGCGGCTGCCAGGATGGAGCGAGATGAAGCGCTGCGCCGACAGGATCGCCTCGTTGTAATCCTGGCTGACGTAATAGCTATACGCCGACATCAACTGCGCCCGGCGCGCCCAGACCGAGTATGGATGCTGGCGCTCGACCTCGTCGAACTGCGCGGCGGCGAGCTTGTACTGGCGACGGGCGAGCGTCTCCTGCGCCGCAGTGTAAAGCGTGTCGACGTCGCGCGCGACGTACGGACGGTCTTTCTTCGCCTTGGTCGAGGCACAGCCGCTGAGCGCGAGCCCGACGGCGAACGACGGCAGCAGGACGAGACGAAGCACGCGGGACTGGATCATGTTCGTGTCCTTAGCCGATGGGCCGGGGGGTGCCAAGCGGCTCTCCCCGCGCCGCTTTGACGACCTCGATAATCGCGTCGGCGACGGCATCGGGGCGGTCCTTGGGGATCAGATGGCCGGTCCGGTCGACTGTGCGCCGCACGCCGATCGTCGAGTGTTCGGCGAGTTCCTGATGCAGCCCGGCCCAGACGCGGTCGGCGACGCGGCGCGACGGGTCGGGCAGCGCGGCGTTGGTGTCGCCGGCGGTGAGGACGATCAGCGGCAGCGCGCCGTAGCTCGACCGACCGCCTGCGACCTCGTCCGACGTTGCGCCCCACAGGCTGTCGAGTTCGGCGACCTGCGTCTCCCACGTCGCGATCGGGGTGGCGGCGGCGCATCTGACGAGCTTGGGATCGGGCGACGGCAGCGCATGCGCCTTGGCGGCGGCGAGGCACGCGGCGGCGCGGTTGCGGATCCCGGCGGTGCTGCCCGCGCCCGGACCGAACACCGCGCTGAGGCGCTTGTCCTGGTATTCGACGCTTGGGTCGACGAGGACCATGCCGACGACGTCGCCCGGACGGCGATCGGCGAAGACGCGGACGTATAACCCGCCCGCCGAATGTCCGGCGACGACGAACGGCCCGGCGATCTTGAGCGCGCGGAGCCCCTCGTCGAGATCGCGGGCGATCGCGGTGCCGTCGCGCGGCGCCGGGCGGCCATCGCTGAGCCCAAGGCCGGCGCGATCGTAGCTGCAGACGCGGGTGACCGGTGCGACGAGCCGCTCGACCTTGCTCCATGCGAGCGATGACGCTGCCCAGCCGCCTTCGAGGAGAACGGTCGGGGTGCCGCTCCCGGCGCAGCGGAAGGCGAGGTGTCGCCCGTCAGGCAAGCGGGCGAGTTGCACCCCGGGGTCGGCGAGGGGTGCGGCGGCGGTGACGGTCAGGGCAACGGCGAGGGCCGCCGCGCAACCCAGCGCCGTCATCCGCGCGATCGGGCGCCCAGGCCTAGGAGCGGAAATACGGGACGACCTCGCCCTGCTGCTTGATCGTGATCGGATTGCCATAGCGGTCCTTCGAGCCCGCGACGGTCAGCCGGACCCAGCCTTCGGAAACGCAATACTCGTCGACATTGGTCCGCTCGACGCCCTTGAAGCGGATGCCGATGCCGCGCTCGAGCATCGCGGGCTCGTAATGCGGGCTGTTCGGGTTGTTCGACAGGCGGTCGGGCGGGGTATCGACGATCGCAGCTTCGGGGGTCGCGGCGTCCGGCTTCGCCGAAGCGGCGTTCGGCGTTTCGGTGCCGGTCGTGGTCTCGATGGTTTCGTCGGTCATGGTGGCGGGCCTTCGGATCGAATGATTGCGCGTGATAGCCAGTTGGACCGGCCTGCGCTACTATCACCGCATGGCCGAGGATTTCGTTCGTCACAAGCAGGCATGGACTTCGGAAGAGGTCGCCAAGCTCCATCGCTTTTCCGAGAAGGGGATGTCGGTCCGCGCGATCGCCAAGGCGCTGACCCGGAGCGAGGAGTCGGTCAAGGCGCGGGCGAAGGAAGATTCGCTCAAGCTGGCGAAGCTGCGTTAGCCCTGCCGCGCTCCGCTCAGGCCGGGCGCAGCCCGACTGTCTTCAGATGCTCCCACGGCCCGTCGAGATACCGCCACACGTCGATCCCGACGACATCGAAACGCCACGGCTCGAACCCCTCGGACAACGCCGCCAGCGTCGCCCGCGCCACCTCCGGCGTCACCTTGTTCTGGATCGTGACGTGCGCGGCGAGGCGGTGGCGGTCCTGCGGGATCAACAGCGGCTCCCACGCCTCGGATAGGTCGTCGTGGAGCGCCGACAGCTCCGCCGACCGCAGAACATAAGCGACCCCGCGGCCGAGCGAGCGCAAGCCAGTGATCTCAACCTGCGGTGCCGGATGCTCGCGCGCCATGGCCTTGAGCCGCTCGACGACGGCGTCGAATTCGCTCCCGGGAATCTGGTGGAACAACGAGATATGCGCCGGCACCCGATTGAGTGCGGGCGGGAAATGCGCGCGGCGCAGCGCCTCGAATCGCGCGAGGATCGCGGCATCGGGTCGCGCAGTGATCACCAACGGTCGGAAATCGGTCATTGCAGCTCCGCAATGTCTGTACCAAGTGGAACCCAGCGGAAGGCGTAACGTTCGCTCGTCACGATTACCTCCTACTCAAGTCGCTAATCGCCAGCCACTCCCCAAACGAAGGATGTCCATCATGGCCAAGAAGCCCAGCCCCGCCCCCAGCAGTGAAGCCCAGCCGCAGTACAAGGTCGAGTACCGCGAGATCCAGCCGTACGGGACGCTCAAGGACCTGCCGATCGCGCTCGAGGGTAATGCCCGCGCCCAGTCGGTCGAGACGCTCAACCAGATGCTCGCCGACACGATGACGCTCCGCGACATGTATAAGAAGCACCACTGGCAGATGTCGGGGGCGACGTTCTACCAGCTCCACCTCCTGCTCGACACGCACTATGAAGCGCAGGCCGAGCTCGTCGACATGATCGCCGAGCGGATCATGGCGCTGGGCGGGATCAGCATCGCGATGGCCGCCGACGTCGCCGAGATGACCAAGATCCCCCGCCCCCCGAAGGGCCGCGAGGACGTTCCGACCCAGCTGTCGCGGCTGCTCGAGGCGCACGAGATCATCCTGCGCCAGGCGCACGAGGGTGCCGATGCCGCCGACGAGTCGGGCGACGACGGCACGAACGACCTGCTGGTGTCGAACATCATCCGCACCGGCGAACCCCAGGTCTGGTTCATCGCCGAGCACCTGGCTGAAACCACGCTGGTCCGTTCGGACCGCTAACTGAATCTGCTGGCGAGCCCACGGGGGCTCGCCAGTTCAGCATTTGATCTTAGCTCATTGATGAGCAAATGCGCTGGCCGATGGCGCTCACTGTTCTGGCCACGCACGGTATCGTGAGAACCAAAATCGTGGCCGAAATCGGCAAAAATGAAGCTGGTGAGCCCTGCGGGATTCGAACCCGCGACCTATTGATTAAAAGTCAATTGCTCTACCGATTGAGCTAAGGGCTCCCAGCGGGTTGCGGTTTAGGGCGGCGTTGCCGCGCGCGCAACTGGCGTGCGGTCAAGTGCAGCACCGGATGCCTCCACAAAGGGGCGATATCGACCAGCGGGTCGAGGACGAAGGCGCGGGCGGCGAGGCTGCGGTGGGGGACGATGAGCCCCTGCCGCGCTCGCCGCCAGTCGTGTGTGACCGCGCCGCCGGCGGTGACAATGTCGAGGTCGAGGACGCGTTCGGCCCAGCGGCGGCCTCGGCGGCGGCCGAAGTCGCGCTCGATTTGCTTGAGCAAGGTTAGCAGGTCGTCGACCGCAACGTTGGTTTCGACGGCGATCGCGGCGTTCGCGAAGGCGCGCTTGCTTGGGCCGAGCGGCTTGGTGGTGCGGATCGCCGACCGCGCGACGACGGTTAGGCCTGCATCGGCCAGCGCGACGATGGCCGCCGCGACGACGCCCTGCGGCAATCCGTGACGGCCGTGCCGCCGATTGCTGCCGAGGGCGATGTGGATGATTGCGGGCATGGCCGCTCGCGCTTTACAGGTCGCCGCCATGGAACCCAACCCCGCCGAACTTTACGCCGCGTCGCCGCTAGCCGAGCCGTCACATGCCATTGCGGCTCAAGCCGAGCCGCCGCGTGATTGCCAGCTGTGCCCTCGCCTTGCCGATTACCGCGCCGCCAACCGCGTCGCGCATCCCGACTGGTTCAACGCGCCGGTCCCTGGCTGGGGCGACCCGGCGGCATGGCTGTGCGTCGTCGGGCTGGCGCCGGGGGTCACCGGGGCGAACCGGACCGGGCGGCCGTTCACCGGCGACCATGCCGGACTGCTGCTCTATGCCACGCTCGCCAAATTCGGCCTGTCGCACGGGACGTTCGACGCGCGCGCCGATGACGGGCTGCGGCTCGACGGGGTGTTCATCAGCAATGCGGTTCGTTGCGTGCCCCCCGAGAACAAGCCGGTTCCGGCAGAGATTCACACCTGTCGCCAGTTCCTGAGCGCCCAGCTCGCGGCGCTGCCGAACCTGAAGGTCGTGCTGGCGCTCGGGACGATCGCGCACCAGTCGGCGGTCAAGGCGCTCGGCGGCAAGCTGCCCAAGGTGCCGTTCGCCCACGCCGCGGTCCACCGGCTCCACACCGGGTTCACGCTCGTCGATAGCTATCACTGCTCGCGCTACAACACGAACACCGGGCGGCTGACGGCGCCGATGTTCGAGGACGCCTTCGCGGCGGCGGTCGCGGCGCGGTAAGCGCCTACTTCGCAGGCTTCGCCGCAGTCGCCTCGATCTCAACGAGAAACGCCGGTCCCGCAAGCGCGGCGACCTGGACCGTCGAGCGGGCGACGGTGCCGGGGTTCTCGGACGTGCCGAAGAAGGTCTTGAACCCGTCGTTCATCCCCGCGAAGTCCATCTTGCCGCCCATGTCGGGTGCGGCGGCGACGAACACGGTCAGCTTGATGATATCGGCCATCGTGTAGCCGTGGCTCGCGAGGATCTTCTTGATCTTGCCCAGCACGCTGATCGTCTGGGTCTTCGTATCGCCGAAATCGGCCATGCTCATCGACGCCATCGCCGACATCGGCTTCGACATGTCGACCGGCGAGGCGACTTGCCCGCTAAGGTAGAGCATCTCAGTCCCCGGGGTTACCGTCACACTCTCGAGGATCAATCCCGGGGGGGTGTTGGCATGCTTGATCGCCTCGGCGTTGGCGGCCGTCGCGAGCAGGCTGGCGCCCAGCAGTGCTGTCATCGTCCGGATCATGTCAGGCTCCCCCATGTTGCAACGGGTGCGAGCCGCCGGCCCGCACCCGTCATGCCCGATGCTGTGCGCTTCGGGCCTAGAAGGCAACCCGGGCGCGGACGTACCAGAGCCCGCCGTTGATCCCGAACGGACCGCCGCTCCGCGGGTAGATCTGGCCGTCGGCGGTCGAGCCGGTCGCGGCGTAGACGGTGTTGGCGGGGCTGTTGGCGATGCGGTCGGGCTTGATATTGAAGATGTTCGAGCCGCCGACCGACAGCGTCAGATACTTGGTCAGGTCGTAGCCGACGTCGAGATCGGTGGTGAACTTCGACCCGAACTTCTGGCCGACCAGCTTTCCGGCGGAGTTGAAGACCGGATAGTCGTTCGAATCGATCCAGTCGCCGTAGAAGTTCTCGCGGGCGTTGACCGAGAACTTGTCGTGGCTCCACGCCGCCGACAGCGTCGCGCGGTGGTTCGGCGCAAGGTGCGAGATATCGAGGATCTGGTTCGCACTGAGGACGTTCGCGTCGGCGCGCGATACCCGACTGGTGTTGTAGTTGTACGCCAGCGTCAGGTTGAGGTCGCCCGGCTCGATGAGCGCCGCGCGGTACGTTGCGACGAAATCGATGCCCTTGGTGACGGTGTCGAGGCCATTGGTGAAGTATGTGATCGCGCCGCCGGCTCCGACCGACAACAACGCCGGCTGGGCGATGATATCGGCGGGTGTCACGGTGAAGTTCTGCGTGATGAAGATGCGGTTCTTGACCTTGATGCTATACGCATCGACCGTCAACGTCAGGTTGTGGACCGGGGTGGCGATGAAACCCACGCCGTAGTTATACGACTTTTCAGGCGTCAGCTGCTTCGCCCCGTAATATTGCGCGATCGGGCTCGTCGTCGGGTAGGTACCGGTCTGGACCTGGTTGCCGCCGATGAAGTTGGTCGTCAGGATCTGGGTGTTCGACTGGCCGGGCGACGGGGCGTGGAAGCCCGAGCCGACTGTTCCGCGGAGCGAGAAGGCGTCGGAGAATTTGTAGATCGCATTCGCCTTGTAGACGAACGCGCCGCCGAAGGTGTTGTAATGCTCGTACCGGCCGGCGATGCCGACACTGAGCGCCTTGACGATGTCGGTCTCGAGGTCGCCGTAGATGCCGTAGCTCGACTGCGAGTGCGAGCCGGCGGCGGCGGGATCGGTGCCGCCATAGCCGCTCGCGCCCGGCGACGACCCGCCGCTGGTACCGTTTGGCGTATAGATGCCGCCCCCGTTGTTGAGATACAGGTTCTGCGACGCCGTGTAGGGGCCGGCGCCGTACGACTGCGGGTCGCCGGGTGTCGCGGTGTAGCTCTCGCGGCGGTATTCGGCACCGGCCGAGATCGTCAGCGGGCTGTACAGGCCGATGTTGACCGGCTGGCTGAGATCGATGTTGGCGTCGGTTTCCTTCTGGATCAGGTCGCCGAACTTGAACGCGGTCTGCGATGCCGGGCCGTAGGTCGGGCTGATCGAATTATACATCGACAGGTCGAGCGAGTTGCGGCTCGTCGTCGCCGAGAAGTCGTAGGTGAAACCGCCCGGCGTCTTCCCCTTGTAGCCGACGGTGCCGATCAATTCTTCGGTCGTGCCGACGAAGCGCGGGGTGAAGCCCGCCGGGTAAATCGACTTGACGCTAAAGGTGTTGCCGTTCGAGACGAAGCCGCCCGCCGGGCACGTCGCGTTCCCGGCCGGGCACGGCGTCAAGTAGAACACCCGCGACAGTGCGCCATTGGCCCCGAGCGACTGCGTCGCGCCGGTCACGTCGACAGCGGTGCCGCTGATCGGCGAGCGGTAGTTGAAGCTCTCGTTCGCCTTCGACCGCGCGGCGTTGCCGAAGAAGTACAGCTTGCTGTTGTCGGTGACCTCATAGCCCGAATTGATCACCGCCTTCCAGCCATGGCTCGGCGACGAGCCCCAGATCTGCACCGGCCCGGGATAGTTCGGCAGCTGCGATGCGAGGCTCGGGTTCTGCTGGGCGAAGACGAGCGCGAGCGGGCGGGTTGCGCCGCGGCTGGTCTGGCCGTCGTCGTCATATTCACCGCTCAGATTGACGAAGCCGCGCTCGCCGAGCGACAGGCCGAGGTTCGCCGAGATCTGCTTCGATTTGCCGTCACCGTGATCGTAATACTGGCCATAGCGGGCGATCGCCTCGAAGCCCGTCTTGTTGTCGCGCAGGCCGTAGTTGAGAACGCCGGCGATCGCGTCCGACCCGTATTGCGCGGTTGCGCCTTCGCGGAGGATCTGCAGGCGCTTGATCGCGATCGACGGGATCGCCGACAGGTCGGACCCCTGCGAGCCGTACGACAGGCCGGTGTCGCCGCCCGAATAGACCTGGACGAGTGCCGAGCGGTTGTACCGCTTGCCGTCGAGCATGACGAGGATCTCGTCGGCGGGCAGGCCGCGCAGCGACGGCGCGCGGACAAAACTCGACGCGTCGGAAATCGTATTCTGGCCGACGAAGAACGACGGGACGATGTTCTTCAGGACTTCGAGCATGTTCGCTGCGGGCTGCGTCTTGAGCTCGCTCGCACTGATGACATCGACCGGCGATGCCGACGTCGTCAGGGTCCGGTCGGTGCGGCGGGTGCCGAGGACGATGATCTCGTCGGCCTGCGCCGGCGTTGCGGCGGCGGTATCGGCAGCGGCGACCTGTTGCGCGATGGCACCGGTCGGAACGAAGGCGACGGCGCTGAGCATCGCGACGGCGAGTGCGGTGTGCGACAACTGTGAAGTCTTGAGCATCGATGAACCCCCTGAATTACAGACACGGCTCCCCTGTCCAGCAACGCGCGATCTTCGCCACGCATACTGCCGGGCAAAACCAAGCACTCAGCAAATAATGCCGAGCCGACTACCTAATGATAAGTTTCGACAAACCCCAGTGCGTGCCGAGCAACTGTTATCAAGCTGACGCATTGGCTCGACGACAACAAGTCCGTATTAACCGATATCGACCTCGGCAAAGTTAAATCCGGACACCGTAACATTAGTGCAACAGCTGCCCGCGTAAGGGCACAGCGTCCCGACATGCGAGCCGGATGCCCTCACGCCGCCTTCCTCACTGGCATGTCGGCGGCGACGCGCTTTGCCAGCGCCGCGACCTGCGCCCACGCCGACGCGATCCCGCCCTCCTGCCAGCCGGGAGTCTGGCTCAGCGCGGCGCTGGCGAAATAGACCCGCCCGTCGGGTTCGAGCAGGTGGCGGAAGCCGGGTGTGTCGATCGCGGCTTCGAGCCCGACGCCGCCCTTGCCGCCGCTGAAGTCGGGCCACGGGCCGAGACTGTACGGAATTTTGTGCCAGTTGACCGCGATGCCGTTGACGAGGTCGCCGCCGTGTCCGGGGTGAAGCTTGTCGACGACGCCGCGGGCGAATTCGATCTGCTCGACGATCGGCCGCTTCTCGAACTCCGCCGCCATCGGCCCCGAGCCGTAGCACGCGAGCAGCATCCCGCGCGGCGTGTGGAGGCCAGCCGACGGATACCAGACGAGGCTGGTCGGGCCGCCGACGAACGAAATGCCGCCGTAGATCTGCTCTTTCTCCCAGAAGCGCGGCGATTCGAACGCGATCTTGTTCGAATAGTCGTAGATCACCCCGGCGATTGCGGTCTTGGTCGCAGGCGTGAAGTCGGTGTCGATGTCCTTCAGCACCGCGAACGGGATCGTGCAGACCATATAGTCGGCGTGGACGGTCTGGACTGCGCCGCTGGCCTTGTCGCGGTAGACGACGTCGACGCCCTTCGCCGTGTGGCGGATGCGGGTCACCTCGGCGCCGCGGATCGCGGGGTTGCGGAGGTTGCGATCGAAGCCGGCGTGGATCCGGTCCATCCCGCCGATCGGCTCGACCATCGTCGCCTGCATATACAGCACGTCGTCGAACAGCGTCATCGGCAGTTGCTCGTTCGCCAGCAACTGATCGAGCGGCATCGCGGTGCCCGGGCTGGCGAGCGTCACCCCTGCCCCCGGCAACTTGGCGAAGCCCGAGCGCGCCGATCCGGTGAAGTCGCCCTTGTCGTCGAGATCGCCGTAGAATTTGAGAAACGGCAGCAGCTTGGCCTTGTCGGCGGCGCTGATTGCCTGGTCGAGCGAGCCCTGGTTGAGCGCCTTCGCGAGCAGTTCGGCGATATGGCCGCGCATGTCGTTGACCGCGGTGCGCTGGCGGATCTTCGTCCCGTCGGCGGCCATGACATACGCCGAGCGGCTCGAATTGACCTCGACCTCGAGCGGGACGCCGAACTTGTCGCAATAGCCGAGCAGCCCGGTGTGGAAGCTCGGGATGCGCGCCGGCCCGGCGTTCATGTAGATGCCGTTCGAGAATTTGGCGGTCTGGGTCGCCTCGCCGTTCATCTCGATCTTATCCCCGTCGCGGATTGTCCACGCCCGCCCGCCGACGCGGTCGCGGGCTTCGAGCAAGGTCACGAGATAGCCCGCCTGTTCGAGCTCATACGCCGCGACGAGCCCGCTGATCCCCGCCCCCAGCACCGCGACGTGGAGCCCCCGCCCGGCGACCGACGGCAGGCCGGGCATCGTCGCCGCGCGCGCCGCGCCATTCAGCCCGAGCGCCTGCATTGCCCCGAAGGTCGCGCCGAGCCCGCCCAGCATCCCGAGGCGCGTCAACAGATTGCGTCGTGTGATCATCAAAACCCCCGCGCTGGGGGCCATCGCCCCCGGAACCGATGGCGCTCGGGCATGGCGAAGTCAGCCCGACCCGCGGGACCTTGCGGTCCGACACCATTTCTTCCCCGCGAAACCGCTTGGCGATTTTGTTACGATCATGATGGCGCGACTTTTGCGCCTCGGCAACACCCATAAATGTTGTTGGTGCGGGTGGCCGGGGTCGAACCGGCACTCCTTGCGGAACGGGATTTTGAGTCCCGCGCGTCTACCAGTTTCACCACACCCGCGTGGGCGCGCGATCGTTCTCGCGCTGCGGACGGGCTTGTAGCGCAAAGAAGGGCGTCGGGGGAATAGCAATCGTTCGGGACAAGGCGCTGTATTTGCTAGGGTCGCTTCGCGGGCTGGTCGAGCGTTAGCGCGCGCACCTTGCCAATTCGCGCTTCTCGTTCCACGAACGCCGCATGTCACAGCCCCCGCGCCGCACCGGCGGCCGCCCTCCGGGCCGTCCGCCCTTCGATCCTCCCGCCGGTCCCCGGCCTCCCGTCCGCCGCCGCGAGCCCGCCGGCGGCGATCCGCTGTCGACCAATCCGCGCGAGGCCAATCGCCGCGCCAACCAGGCCGAGCGCCCGATGCTCAAGCGCCCCGAGGCGGGGAGCACGTCGAATCCGTTCGGCGGGCGTCCGGTCAAGGTCCCCCGCGCCCGCGATGAAGTGGCCAAGCCATCGCGCGCCAACAACGCCCCCCGCCGCGACCGCGGCAATGCGCGCGCCGAAGCAGCGGCGGCCGCCCCCGGCAAGATCGAGCCGCAGCGGATCGCCAAGCTGCTCGCGCGCGCCGGGGTCGGATCACGGCGCGACATCGAGCGATTCATCGCCGAGGGGCGCGTTGCGATCAACGGCACCGTCCTGACGACCCCCGCGCACATCATCTCGTCGCTCGACGGCGTGACGTATGACGGCCGCCCGGTCGCGGCGATCGAGGCGACACGGCTGTTCCGCTTCCACAAGCCCGCAGGCTTCCTGACGACGGTGCGCGACCCGGGCGGGCGCCCGACAATCTTCGACGCGCTGCCCCCCGGACTGCCGCGGCTCGTTCCGGTCGGACGGCTCGACATGAATACCGAGGGGCTGCTGCTCCTGACCACCGACGGCGCGCTCAAGCGCCAGCTCGAACTGCCGGTCAACGCCGTCGCGCGCCGCTACCGCGTCCGGGCGTACGGCGAGGTGACGCAGGCGATCCTCGAGGGCCTGATCGAGGGCATCGAGATCGACGGCATGCGCTACGGACCGATCAACGCCGACATCGAGCGCCGGACCGGGCGCAACCTCTGGCTGTCGATCACGCTGACCGAGGGCAAGAATCGCGAGATCCGCCGCGTCCTCGAATTCCTCGGCCTCCAGGTCTCGCGCCTGATCCGCGTCGCCTACGGCCCGTTCGAATTGGGCGACCTGCCCGCGCGCGCGGTCGAGGAGGTCAACCCGCAGGCGATCGACCAACTGCGCAAATCGGTGTCGAAGGCCAAATGAGGATCATCGCGGGACAATATCGCGGGCGGCCGCTGGTCGCACCGCCGGGCGAAGCGACCCGGCCGACGAGCGAGCGGGCGCGCGAGGCGCTATTCTCCATGCTCGCCAGCCGCCTCGGCGACTTCGACGGCCTGCGCGTCGCCGACCTGTACGCCGGGACCGGTGCACTCGGGCTCGAGGCGCTTTCGCGCGGCGCGGCGCACGCGACCTTCGTCGAGAACGACAAGGCGGCGGTGACCGCGCTGCGCGCCAACATCCTGAAATGTGGTGCCGACGTCGCGACGACCGTGCTGCAGCAGCCGGTGCAGGCGATCGGCCGTGCCCCTGCCGCGTTCGACCTGATCCTCCTCGACCCACCGTACGGCGAAGGCCACGCTCTGCCCGCGCTGGCCCGGCTGCTCGAATACGGCTGGGTCGCACCGCACGCATGGGTGTCGGTCGAGACGGCGAAGGGCGAAGCGCTCGAACCGCCGGGCTTCACCCTCGACACCGTCCGCGCGCACGGCAAGGCGCGGCTCCATCTGTTTCGCGCCGACTGACGCGGGGGATCGCCGCCGGGGTGCGCGTATTTCGGGCATAGTCGAGGAGCTACTGCCATGGGCCGCATCTTATTCGTCGCGTTCGTCGCCACCTTCGTCGCCGCGCTCGCCGTCGTCGTCGGCATGCCGGTCGCGGCACAGGAAACTGCCCCCGCATCGGGCCAGCATGAAGGCATGGTGTCGCGGTTCGCGGGGATGGACACCGACCACGACGGCAAAGTGAGCAAGGCCGAGTGGCTCGCCGCCGGCCGCCAGGAACGCGGCTTCGAGATGATGGATGCCGACCACGACGGTTTTCTGACGATGGATGAGCTCAAGGCCGGTCGCGAGAAGATGCGCGCGATGCGTGAGGCGAAGGGTAATTAATCCGCCGCCCTGATCGCTTAAGCTTCGGTCCGAACATCGCGCGCGGGTAAGCCGCGTCGTGACAAACGCGTCGTCGTTCCCTATGTGTTCAGCGATGCACGCCTCGCCCGCCTCCCCCGCTCCTGCGCCCGAACCGCCGTACATGGACGGCCTCAACGCGGCGCAGCGCGAGGCAGTGCTGACCACCGAAGGCCCGGTGCTCCTCCTCGCCGGCGCCGGGACCGGCAAGACCCGCGCGCTGACCAGCCGCCTTGCGCACATCATCTTCACCCGCCGGGCGTGGCCGTCGGAAATCCTTGCGGTGACCTTCACCAACAAGGCGGCGCGCGAGATGCAGCATCGCATGGGGCTGCTGCTTGGGGGGAGCGCGGAAGGCATGCAGTTCCTCGGCACCTTCCACTCGGTTGCGTCGCGCATGCTGCGACGCAACGCTGGGCTCGTCGGGCTGGAGAGCAACTTCTCGATCCTCGACACCGACGACCAGTTGCGGCTGCTCAAGCAGGTCCTGATCGAGGCGAACGTCGACGACAAGCGCTGGCCGGCGAAGGGGCTGGCGTCGCTGATCGACCGCTGGAAGAACCGCGGCTGGACCCCGGCGCAGGTCCCCGCCACCGAGGAAGGCGGCTACGACAACAAGTCGGTCGCGCTGTATACGCGCTACCAGGAGCGTCTCGTCGCGCTCAACGCGTGCGACTTCGGCGACCTGCTTCTCCACATGCTGACGATCTTCCTCGGCCACCCCGATGTGCTGGCGGAATATCAGCGTCGCTTCAAATATGTCCTCGTCGACGAATATCAGGACACCAACGTCAGCCAGTATCTGTGGCTGCGGCTGCTCGCGCAGGACCGCCGCAACATCTGCTGCGTCGGCGACGACGACCAGTCGATCTATTCGTGGCGCGGTGCCGAGGTCGCCAACATCCTCCGCTTCGAGGTCGACTTTCCCGGCGCGACCGTCATCCGCCTCGAACAGAATTACCGCTCGACCCCGCATATCCTCGGCGCCGCCGGCGGGCTGATCGCCAAGAACTCGGGACGCCTCGGCAAGACTCTGTGGACCGAGCGCAACTCGGGCCACAAGGTCAAGGTCGTCGGCGTCTGGGACGGACCCGAGGAAGCGCGGCTGACCGGCGACGCGATCGAGCGCCTCCAGCGCGAGGGCGCGTCGTTGAACGACATGGCGATCCTCGTCCGCGCCCAGTTCCAGACGCGCGAGTTCGAGGACCGCTTCATCACCACCGGCCTGCCGTACAAGATCGTCGGCGGCTTCCGCTTCTATGAGCGCGCCGAGGTCCGCGACGCGATTGCCTACCTCCGCGTCGTCGTCCAGCCATCGGACGGGCTGGCGTTCGAACGGATCGTCAACACGCCCAAGCGCGGGCTCGGCGACAAGGCGATGCAGTCGCTCCACGCCCACGCCCGCGCGACGAACAAGCCGCTGTCGTCGGCGGCGAACGCGCTGATCGAGACCGATGAGCTGACCCCCGCAGCACGCCGGTCGCTGAGCAATTTCATGACCGACCTCAAGCGGTGGCGCGACCAGGTCGACACCCTGCCCCACGCCGAACTCGCGCGGATCGTCCTCGAGGAATCGGGGTATATCGCGATGTACCAGAACCAGCGGACGTCGGAGGCTGACGGGCGGCTGGAGAACCTCCAGGAACTTACCCGCGCGATGGACGAGTTCGAATCGATGACCGCGTTCCTCGAACACGTCAGCCTCGTCATGGAGAACGACAAGGCCGATCACGAGGAGCGCGTCACGATCATGACCCTCCACGCCGCGAAGGGCCTCGAATTCGACCACGTCTTCCTCGTCGGCTGGGAGGAAGGCGTCTTCCCGTCGCAGCGCTCGCTCGACGAGGGCGGCAACGCGTCGTTGGAGGAGGAACGCCGCCTCGCCTATGTCGGCATCACCCGGGCGAAACGCGCCGCCACGATCAGCCACGCCGCCAACCGCCGCATCTACGGCCAATGGACGTCGAGCATCCCGTCACGCTTCGTTAGCGACCTGCCCGACGACCATATCGACGTGTCGAGCACGATGAGCGGCGGCCCGAGCCTGTGGCGCGCCGCACTCGGCGGCGGCGACCCCTTCGCCGACGTCACCCGCGGGGCCGGTCGCGGCCCCGGCTGGGCGCGCGCGACGGCGATGGGCGGCGCGAGCGTCCCCGGCCGCGGCGGCCTCCAGATCGAAGCCCGCGCCAGCGCGGTCAGCGTCGGCCAGCCCGGCCGCAAGGACGTCGCCGTCGGCGCCCGCGTGTTCCACTCCAAGTTCGGCTACGGCGCGGTCGCCGCGATCGAGGGCAACAAGCTGGAGATCGAGTTCGAGAAAGCCGGGCGGAAGCGTGTGCTCGACAGCTTTATTGAGTTGGTCTGACGCGGCAACCCGGCCTAACCTGCTGTGATGGATACGTCGCCGCGATGATCGAACGGCCGGAAACAACGTGATCGCGCGACTGCGCCGCATCGCCAGCACGGTTGCCGACAGCTTCTGGATCGTTCCGGCGATCGTGATCGTCGCCGCGATCGGGCTTGCCGAGGGTCTCGTCGCGGTCGACCGTGCCGGTCTGCTCGCAGGGCTGCTGCTAGACAATCGCTGGCTTTATAACGGCGGCGCGACCGGTGCGCGGACTTTGCTCGGCGCGGTCGCGTCGTCGACGATCGGGGTCGCGGGGACGGTGTTCTCGATCACGATCGCGTCGCTGTCGCTCGCCGCGGGGCAAATGGGTCCGCGGCTGCTGCGCAATTTCGTCCGCGACCGCGGCAACCAGGTGACGCTCGGCGTCTTCCTCGGCACCTTCTCGTACGCGCTGATGGTCCTGCGCAATGTCCGCACCAGCGGCGAGGGCGAATTCATCCCGCACCTGTCGATGAGCGTCGGGATTGCGCTCGCCTTCGTCTGTGTCGGCACGCTCGTCTATTTCGTCGGTCACACCGCGAGCCGGATCAACGTCGACACCGTCATCGATCTCGTCGCGGGCGACCTGACCGCGGCAATCAAACGGCTGACGATGCGCGACCCCGAGCCAGGAACCAGCGCACCGCAGCTTGGCGAGGCCGTATTCACCGTCCCCGATGCGCGCCGCGGCTATCTCAAGCACCTCGATGCCGACGGGCTCGCCGATTGGGCGGCCAAAAACGCGACGACACTCCAGCTGCTCGTCCGTCCCGGCGACTGCGTCTTCCCTGGGGCGGTGATCGCGTTGATCACTCCGGCGATCGCAGGCGCCGGTAACGCAATCCGCGCCGCGACCGCGCTCGCCAAGGAGCGGGTCAGCGACGAAGACCTCGAATATGCCGTCCGCCAGTTGGTCGAAGTCGCGGTCCGCGCGCTGTCGCCGGGCATCAACGATCCGAATACGGCGATGAGCGTGCTCGACCGCATGGGCGCGGCGCTGTGCGAGCTCGCCCCGCGGCACCTTCACAGCGGGCGCTGGAGCCGCGACGGCCGGGTCGTGCTGGTCGTTCCGGCGGTCGACTACGACGGGCTGACCAACGCGATGCTCGACATGATCCGACAGAATGCCGCCAGCAGCACGTCGGTCCTAATCCGGTTCGTCGAGGTGTTGACCGCGGTCGCCGGGTGCGAGCGCGACGCAGGGCGGCTGGCAACGTTGCGCCGCCACGCCGACCTCGCGCTCGGCGACGGCGTCCGCAATATGACCACGCCGGCCGACCTCGACGAGCTGCGCCGCCGGCACGCTCGGCTCGTCGCCATGATCGCCGACGGGCCGGCATGTCTGGCACGGCTCGAACGACCCGAGTCCGTGAGCGCAGGCGGCGCGACAAAAGGCTGAAGACCGCGCGCTGCTGCGACAAGTCGTCCCGGTCACTGCGCCGATACGGCGGAACTCCCCATAGCCGCTACCGTTACATGGGCTATATTCACTGGAGATTTGCCATGCGCCGCCTGAATACTGTCTTGACGATCGCTGCTCTTGGGCTTGCCACTGCCGCTGTCGCAACCCCGACCACGGATTTCCTCAACGACGCGATCAAGGGCGATAACTCCGAGATCAAGCTTGGCGCGATGGCCGAGGAAAAGGGCGGGACGGCAGCGATCAAGGCGTACGGCAAGATGCTCAATGCCGATCACACTGCGCATAAGGCAAAGCTCGTCGCGATCGCCCAGCCGCTCAAGATGTCGATCCCCGACGGCATGACCGCTGGGGCGGACGTCGAATATCTCAAGCTCAAGGTCCTGTCGGGCAATTCGTTCGACAAGGAATTCGCCAGCCACATGGTCAAGGACCACAACGACGATATCACGTCGTACGAAAAGGAAATCGCGCGCAACGATCCCGCGACGGTCAAGCTGGCCAAGGCAACCCTTCCGACGCTGCGCAAGCATCTGCAAACCGCGCAGAAGCTTTCGAGCTGACACGCGACGGAATCTTCTGTCCTACACCGTGATGAATTGAATACGGTGCGCGCTCGAGTGGCCAACGGGCGGCACCGTGTTCTTTCTCATGACTGGATTAGGGGTAATTAGAGCAGCGCCGCTGAGATATGTTCATCTTAGAGCTGCAGCCAGCTGGACTAGCCTACGGCAGCAGCAGGCTCGCATCCCCATACGAGTAAAACCGGTATTCCTCGGCGACAGCATGGGCATACGCTGCCCGCAT
Organism: Polymorphobacter sp. PAMC 29334; assembly: GCF_019431245.1. NCBI lineage: Bacteria > Pseudomonadati > Pseudomonadota > Alphaproteobacteria > Sphingomonadales > Sphingosinicellaceae > Polymorphobacter > Polymorphobacter sp. PAMC 29334. The sequence continues at coordinate 2,882,281 of NZ_CP080243.1, forward strand.
CGTCTCGAGCCCCATCAACGCACTGACAAGCATAAACAAAGTCGACTTCGGCAGATGGAAGTTGGTCAGCAGCCCGTCGACCATCGCGAAGCGGAAACCGGGCGTGATGAAGATGCGGGTGTCGCCGGCCCAAGCGCCGAGCCCGTCGGGCGTCCACGCGCTTTCGAGCAGCCGCGCGCTTGTCGTGCCGACCGCGATGATCCGACCCCCAGCATTGCGCGCCGCGACGATCCGCGCGGCCGTCGCGGCGTCGATGCTTCCCCACTCTGCGTGCATCGCATGGTCGTCGGTGTCGTCCGCCTTGACCGGCAGGAACGTGCCCGCCCCGACATGGAGGGTAACGGTCTCGCGGGTAACGCCTGCCGCATCGAGCGCCGCGAGCAGATCGGGCGTGAAGTGCAGACCGGCGGTCGGGGCGGCGACCGCTCCCGGCTTGGTCGCATAGACGGTCTGGTAGTCGTCGAGGTCCTGCGCATCGACCGCGCGCTTCGACGAGATGTACGGTGGAAGCGGCATCTGCCCGGCGGCAGCGAGCGCCTCCTCGAACGGCAGCGCGCTGTCGAAGCGCCAGCGTACCGAGCCATCCTCGCCGCGCGCCTCGACGAGCCCTGACAGCCCGCCGCCGAAGTCGATGCGGTCGCCGATCTTGAGGCGCTTGGCGTTCTTGACGAAGCTCCACCAGACGCGGTGATCCTCGCGCTTGTGGAGCGTGACGCGGATCTTGGCGTCGTGCTTCATCCCCGCGAGTTGTGCCGGGATGACGCGGGTATCGTTGAACACGAGGCAGTCGCCCGCGCGGAGCAGCCCCGGCAGGTCGGCGATGCCGCGGTCGCTCAGACCGTCGGGGGTGACGACGAGCAGCCGCGCCGCATCGCGCGGCACGACGGGGCGCAGCGCGATCCGGTCGGCGGGAAGATCGAAGTCGAAGTCGGCGACGCGCAATACGGTGTCCTGCGTTACGGGTGCCGCGGCTTCGCCGGAGCTTCGGGCGGCAGGGTCGGCAGTGCTTTCGTCGGCAGCGGCATCCCCGGCATCGGCGTGTCGGCAGCCGGAGCCAGCGGCGTCGCGCTCGACGGGATCGGCGTCGACGGCGCGGGGGCGGGATAATTGTCCGACCCGATCGACGCATGGACGATCTTCGACGGGTTCGCGGGCGGCTCGCCCTTTTCGATCGCGTCGACATATTCCATGCCCGACGTCACCCGGCCCCAAACGGTGTAGCTGCGGTCGAGCTTCAACGCGGGGGCGAGGCAGATGTAGAACTGGCTGTTGGCGCTGTCGTTGTCGCTCGCGCGCGCCATCGCCACCGCGCCGCGGACGTGCGGCAGGTCGTTGAATTCGGCCTTGAGGTTAGGCAGCTTCGACCCGCCGGTCCCGGTGCCGGTCGGATCGCCGCCCTGCGCCATGAAGCCGTCGATGACGCGGTGGAAGATCGTGCCATCGTAGAAATGCTCGCGGACGAGCGTCCGGATTCGCTCGACGTGCTTCGGGGCGACGTCGGGGCGCATCGCGATCGTCACGCGCCCGCCGGTCGACAGGTCGAGGACGAGAGTGTTCTCGGGCGTCAGTGGCGGCGCGACGGGCGGCGCCGCAGTCTGTGCCGACGCGAGGCTCCCGATCGTCAGTGCCACGAAAGCCAGCAGTACCTTGCGCATCGTCATCCCCAAAAAAGGTTTCCCGCCGTACACATCGCCGGCTTGCGCGGCGCTGAACGATGCAGCTAGCGCCGCGCCCCGAGTTGGGCAACACGCGCCACGACGTCGGCGGCGATCCGCGGCGTGACGAACTTGCGGATGTCGCCGTCGTAGATCGCGATTTCCTTGACCAGCTTCGATGCGATCGGCTGAAGCGCAACGTCGGCCATCAGGAAGACGGTCTCGATCCGCGCATTGAGCTGTTGGTTCATTCCAGCCATCTGATATTCGTATTCGAAGTCCGACACCGCGCGCAGCCCGCGGATAATGAGCTGGGCGTGCTGCGCCTCGGCGAACTTCATCAGCAGCGCGTCGAACGACACCACACCGACCGCGTCGCCAAGGTCTTCGGTCTCGCGCGTCACCATCGCGACGCGCTCTTCGAGGGTGAACATCGGCGACTTCGACGGGTTGGTCGACACGCCGATGATCAGCTTGTCGACGAGCTTTGCGCCACGCCGGATGATGTCCATGTGCCCGAGCGTGACGGGGTCGAACGTGCCGGGATAGACGCCGATCCGCACGCTCTAGAAGTCGCGTTCGATAGCGAAACGAGCAATTGCGCGGAGGAGGTCGGCCTCGCTGCCATAGCTGTGGAGGTGGTCGATCGCCTGGTCGATCAGCATTCCCGCCTGCGTCCGTGCGCGGTCGACGCCAAGCAGCGAGACGAAGGTCGACTTGCCCGCCGCCGCGTCCTTGTGGACCGCCTTGCCGGTCTTGTCCGACGATCCCTCGACGTCGAGCAGGTCGTCGGCGATCTGGAAGGCGAGGCCGAGATCGTGGGCATAGCCCCTGAGCGGTGTCCGCCGGTCGTCGGGGATGCGCGCCATGATCGCCCCGGCTTCGAGGCAGAACCCGATCAGTGCGCCGGTCTTCAACTGCTGAAGCCGTGTCGTCGCGGTAAGGTCGAAGTCGGTCTCGGCCGCCGCGAGGTCCATCATCTGCCCGCCGGCCATGCCCGACGGGCCGCTCGCGCGGGCGAGCTCGAGGACGAGCTCGGCACGCGCAGACGGATCGGCGTGGGTCGCGGGGTCGGCGAGAATCTCGAACGCCAGCGCGTGGAGCGAATCGCCCGCGAGGACCGCAGTCGCCTCGTCGAACGCCTTATGGACGGTCGGCTTCCCGCGGCGCAGGTCGTCGTCGTCCATGCACGGCAGGTCGTCGTGGATCAGCGAGTAGCAATGGACGCACTCGATCGCGAGCGCGACGCGAAGCGCGCGTTCACGATCGACATTGAACAGGTCACACGCCGCGACGACGAGCAACGGTCGCATCCGCTTGCCGCCACCGATCGCGGCATGGCGCATGCCCATGTACAGCCGGTCGCGGCCGTCGCCGGGAATCGGCAGCAGCCGGTCGAAGCGCTGGTCCATCGCCGTCCCGATCGCATCGAGCGCGGGCTTGAGGCTGTTCGACGGCCGCATGATCCGGTCAGCCTGCATCGAACGGCTTAAGTCCCGCCGCCTGGCCATCGGCCCCGACGACGATCGCCTCGATCCGCGCGGTCGCGCCGGCGAGCTTGTCTTCGCAATGTTTCTTCAAGCGCTGTCCATCGGTATACAGGTCGATCGACTCCTCGAGCGTCGCGTCGCCCGCCTCGAGCCGATGGACGATCTTCTCCAACCGCGCGAGCGCGATCTCGAAACTCAACTCGGCCACGTCGGATACTGGTTCCATCACGCCGCGGTTGTGGACGGACGGCCGTTGGGGGTCAAGCATATCGCCCCGGCGCTGCGGCGTTTCGTACGATCAGCGGCGGAACAGCGCGTCGCCCTGCTGCTGAGCGGTGCCAACTTCGGGAGCCGGACCATGCTCGGCGATGTGCGCCGCGGCGACGCGCTCGGCGTGAAGCTGCTCGATCAGCTGGGCGCGCTCCTCGACGATCTTGCCTTCGTCGATGTTGGTGTCGACGCCGGCCTTCTTCGCCGCTGCCAGCACGAGCACGTCGAGTTCGCGCTGCGGGCACAGTCCGAGCGTGACCGGGTCCTTCGGCGTGATGTTGGCGATGTTCCAATGCGACTTGTCGCGGATCGCGGCGATCGTCGTCTTGGTCGTGCCGATCAGGCGGCTGATCTGGTTATCGGTGACTTCGGGGTGGTTGCGGACGATCCACGCGATGCCGTCGGGCTTGTCCTGACGCATCGACACCGGCGTATAACGCGGGCCCTTGGTCCGGCGCTCCTGCTCGGGCTGCTTTTCGAGAACCAGCCGGCGCGACGGGTCGGCGGCGACCCGGTCGATCTCGGCCTGGGTCAGCTCGCCCGAACGGATCGGGTCGCGCCCGGTCAGCTTGGTGGCGGCGGTATCGTCGGCAATCGCCTGGATTTCAAGGATGTGGAGCCCGCAGAAAATCGCGATCTGTTCGAAGGTCAGCGCCGTATTGTCGACCAGCCACGCGGCAGTGGCGTGCGCCATCAAGGGTGTCGTCGGAGCGCTCATCGGCTGAAAACCTTGCAAGTTAATATAGAAAGGGCCGCCCCTTGCGGAGCGGCCATGTGACAAGTTGATGTAGGCGCGATACCCCGCCCGATCAACCAATGACTTGGACCCCCGGCAATGATTTCCCGTAACGATTGCCTCGCGCTCGACGCCGCCGACGGCCTCGCCTTCGCCCGCGCGCGGTTCGCGTTGCCCGACGGGCTGATCTACCTCGACGGCAATTCGCTCGGTGCCCTCCCCCGCCGCACCGCCACGCGCGTCGCCGACACCGTGACGCGCGAATGGGGCGAGGGACTGATCCGCAGCTGGAACGACGCGCAATGGATCGACGCCCCGGCAAAGATCGGTGCCAAGATCGCGCGGCTGGTCGGCGCGGCGGGCGACGAGGTGATTGTCACCGACTCGGTCTCGGTCAACATCTTCAAGCTCGCCGCCGCCGCACTCGCGCTCCGCCCCGGCCGCCGCGTCATCGTCACCGAGGCGGGCAATTTCCCGACCGATGTCTATGTCCTGCAGGGACTTGCGGCACTTACCGGGATCGAGCTTCGCGTGGTCGAGCGCGACGCCATTCCTGTCGCGCTCGACGAAACGGTCGCGCTGCTGCTGCTCACCCAGACGCACTACCGCACCGGCGCGGTCCACGACATGGCGGCACTGACCGCCGCCGCGCACGCCGCCGGAGCGCTGGCGTGCTGGGACCTCAGCCACAGCGCCGGCGCGATCGCGGTCGAACTGGACGCGGCACAGGCCGACATGGCGGTCGGCTGCGGGTATAAGTTCCTCAACGGCGGACCGGGAGCCCCCGCGTTCGCCTATGTCGCGCGCCGCCACCACGACGGGCTGCGCCAGCCATTGTCGGGCTGGATGGGCCACGCCGCGCCGTTCGCGTTCGAGGGCGACTATCGCCCCGCCGCCGGGATTGCGCAGGTGCTGTCGGGAACACCGGGCGTGCTCGGCATGGCGGCGCTCGGCGCGGGCGTCGCGACCTTCGACGGAATCGACATGGCGGCGGCGGCAGCGAAGTCGCGCGCGCTCGGCGACCTGATGATCGACCTGATCGAGCAACGCTGCCCCGAAATCGGCATCGCCTGCCCGCGCGACCACCGCGGCGCGCACGTCAGCCTGAGCCACCCCAACGCCTACGAACTCTGCCAGGCCCTGATCGCCCGCGGCGTCATCGGCGACTTCCGCCCGCCCGACGTCCTCCGGCTGGGATTCCCGGCGCTGTATGTGCGGCACGCCGACGTGTGGGACGCGGTCGAATATCTGTCGCGGGTGCTGGCGAGCGGGGAGTGGCGCGAGGAAAGGTTTGCGGTGCGGCGCGCGGTGACGTGAGGGTTGGGCGTCGAGGGCTGGATGTCGGGATTTGGGTGGAAAGCAGACGTCAAGCGACGCCGAACTTACGCAGCCGCTGTCGCTTCCCGCCAAAGTAATCCGAGCAGATCAGCAGCGGGCATAGTTCGATGAAGAGGAGCGCCTTGGCCCGCCCATTGTGCGCCGAAGCCGTTCTCCCCCTTGGCCTTGGCCGCCGCGTTCAGCGCTTTCCCAGCGTCATACGCAATCGGATATGCTGGAACTGCAACCTCGGCCGATGCGCCCCATTCCGTGAACTGGTTTGCAATGCAACGCGCAGGCCGACCGGAGATCGCGTGCGTCATGATCGTGTGGTTGGCACCAATAGTGGATAATGCGGCGCGATACGCTTGATCTGCGGCGCTCTCTGGGCAAGCGATGAATGCCGTGCCGAGTTGCGCCGCTATGGCACCCAGGTTCAGTGTCGCGCGGATGCCTTGACCGTCCATGATACCTCCTGCGGCGACGACGGGGATGCTGGCCTGTCGCACCAGCAGCCTTGTCAGTGCAGCCATTCCAAGCTGATCGTCGAGCCCTAAGGGATCGAAGACGCCCCGATGGCCACCCGCCTCCCAGCCCTGCGCTACGACGACGTCGATCCCCGCAGCCTCGATGATCCGCGCCTCGTCAGGGCTTGTTGCGGAAGCAAGCAGCAAACAGCCGACGTTCTTCAGCGCGTTGATGCGGTCTGATGAGGGGACGCCAAAGTGGAAGCTAATGACGGGCGGCGCAGCCTCCACGAGCATGGCCAGCATATTATCATCATCTGCAAAGCTGGTGTAAATCGTCTTGAGTGCGTCGGGTGGCGTGGCCTCGTAGCGCTGGAACAGGGGGCGAAGCGCTTCGAGCCACCGCGTCTCGGTCGCTGCGTCCGCTTTCGCTGTTGCATGAACGAATAGGTTCACGTTGAATGCGCGCTTGGTAAGAGCGCGCGTCGCATCGATCATGCTTCGAGCGGCAGGAGCATCGACTGCACCAATCCCGATTGAGCCGAGGCCACCTGCATTTGAAATTGCTGCGGCCAATTTCGGCGTGGAAACCCCTGCCATGGGCGCTTGTATGATAGGAACGGCCATGCCGAGTTGCTGGAGCAAGGTCATTGGAAGCCTATGGGCTCGGCTACGAATGTCTGCAATTGGGGCGAAAGCAGCCGTTGCACGCCCCAAACAAACCGCTGTCCTACACCCCGCCGTCTGGACTAGCCTTCCCCCGTCGCCACCGGGCGGCGCGTGTTCTTTCTCATCGCTGGCCTACGGCAAGTCGACGCCTTCGCGGACAAGCGAAAACGTTTCAGACGTTGCGAAAACGTCAACTCTGTCAACTTAAGCGGGGGAAGAGCCGGCGTTGCGGACGCCCGGGAACGCGCGTTCGCAACGACGGAAACGTCAACTCTGTCAACTTAACGCTCTCAGCTGTCCGCCCAGCGCCGGACGAGGTTGTGGTAGATGCCGGTCAGGCTGACCACCTCGGCATCGCCGATCCCGTCGCGGGCGGCGAGACGCTGGATCGTGCGGTCGAGGTCGAACAGCAGCGCCCGCGCGCCGTCGTCGCGGACCATCGACTGGACCCAAAAGAAGCTCGCCAGCCGGACGCCGCGGGTGACCGGCTCGACGCGGTGGAGGCTCGAGGCAGGGTAGAGGACCATGCTGCCGGCGGGGAGCTTGATGACCTGGCCGCCGCTGGCGTCCTCGACGATCAGCTCGCCGCCGTCGTAGCTGTCGGGGTCATTGAGGAACAAGGTCGCCGACAGGTCGGTGCGGAGCTTGACGCTTGTCCCCCGGATCGGGCGGATCGCATTGTCGATGTGGGTGCCGAACGACTGCCCGCCGGCATAGCGGTTGAACAGCGGCGGGAAGGTGCGGAGCGGCAGCGCGGCGGCGACGAACAGGTCGCTGGCGCCGAGCGCGTCGAGGACGTGGTCGCCCCATTTGCGCGCGACCGGCGACGTCTCGGACAGCTGCTCATTGTCCTTGACCGGGGCGGATTGCAGCCCGGCGGTGATGCGCCCGTCGCCCCATGTCGCCGCGTCGAGGTCGGCGACGCACGCCGCGACCTGCTCGGGGGAGAAGACATCGGGAATGACGAGGAGCATGGGGGACCCTACCGTGGCTGTCATCCCCGCGAAAGCGGGGACCCAAAGTCACCGACGGCAGTGACCTTGGGTCCCCGCCTGCGCGGGGATGACACTTACAGCTTGAGGCGCAGTTAGAGCTTGAAGCGCAACGTCGCCAGCAACGACCGTCCCGGAGCCTCGTAGGCGAACGGCGCGGCCGAGCGATAGATCGCGTCGTAGTACGTCTTGTTGGTCAGGTTGAGCAGGTTGAGCTGGACCTCGATCTTGCTCGTGACCGACGCCTTGGCGGTCGCGTCGAAGCGCCAATAGCCCGGCAGCGTCGCGGTCTGGGCGATCGTCGTCCCGCCGTAGCGTGCGCTGTTGTAAAACGCCTGCCCGCCGACGGTGAAGCTGTCGAACAGCCGGTACGTCGTCAGCATCGCGAAGCTGTTCTTGGCGACGTTGGGGAACGGACCCCCGGCAACGACCGGGTTCGTCGTCGCCAGCACCTTGGCGTCGAGGTAGGTGTAGCCGCCGAACACCGCCCAGCGCGGGGTGATGTTGCCGCTCGCGCCGAGCTCGAAGCCGTCGACGCGCTGCTTGCCGGCGAGGACCTGCGAGATGCCGCTCAACGGGTCGATGACACGGCCATTGGTCTTGCCGGTGCGGAACACCGCCGCGGTCAGCAGGACATGGCCGCCCTTGCCCGCCTGGTACTTCGCCCCCGCCTCGTAGCTGTAGTTACGCTCGGGATCGAGGTTGTTCGTCGTCGGGCCGAGCCCGCCATAAGCAACTCCGCTGGCATCGGTCTGCTCCCCGCTCGGGTTCGACGACGAGCTCGCCGAGACGTACAGCGTCGCCTTGGGCACCGGCTTCCACACCAGCCCGCCGTTCCAGTTGACGAAGCTGCTGTGGTTGCGGAGCAGGGTCCGGGTCTGCGCCGGCGCAGTCGCGGTCAACGGCGTCGCCGACAGCGAGTTGCTCGACACGATATAGTCGTCGAAGCGGACCCCGGCGCTGAGCTTGATCGTGTTGGTCAGGTCGATCGTGTCGAGCAGGTACGCTGCCTTCGACACCACCAGCGTATCGGCGACCGCTCCGGACAGTGCGCGGAAGGGAACATAAGCGGGGTTGCGGGGATCGGGGTTGAACAGGTTCTGCGTGATGACCACCGGCGGCACGATGATCGTCCCGACGGTCTCCGACCGGCCGTTTAGGAACAGGCGGTTGACGATGTCCTCGTGGTCGAACTCGACGCCGCCGACGAGGCTGTGGTGGAAGCTGCCGGTATCGAACTCGCCGCTCGCCTCGGTGGCGTTGGCCCACGTCTTGGCGCGAGCATTGCGGCTTTGCGCGTTCGACTGGACCGTCCACAGCGCCGGATTGGGGCTGGTGATGTTCGGCCGCTCGGGAGCGCCGGCGATATATTGGTTGAGCGTCTCGCCGTAGCGGGTCTTGCTGGTCAGCTTGATCCCCTCGGCCGGGCGCCATTCGAGCCGCGCGGTGCCGATATCAGTCAGCGAATGGGTGAAATCGCGCTTGAGCAAGCCGTAGAAGTTGTTGCGATTGACGTTGAACGGCTGTTGGGTGCGGACGTCGAACGGAACTCCCCAGTCGGGCAGGCCGTCGGCGGTCAGGTGATAATAATCGAGGATGACATCGAAGTTCGGCGCCGCTTGCCACGCGAGCGACCCGGCGGCCCCCCAGCGGCGGCTGTAGGTATAGTCACGCCCGGCGACCCCGGCATCGGTGAACATGCCGTTGACGCGAACCTGGACGGTCTCCGACAGCTTGCGGTTGACGTCGGCGGTGAAGCGCCGCGTCGCGTCGGTGCCGCCGGTGATCTCGCCCTCGACGAAGTTGTTCATCTGCGGCGCCTTGCTGATCAGGCTGACCGCGCCGCCGGTGGTGCCGCGCCCGCCATAGGTCGACGACGGGCCCTTGACGATCTCGACCTGCTCGATCGCAAAGACCTCGCGGCTCGACACGCCGGGATCGCGGAGGCCGTCGATATAGACGTCGTTGCGGGCGTCGAAGCCGCGGATGAAGATACGGTCGCCGAACGCGTTGCCGCCCTCACCCGTGCCGAGCGTGACGCCCGGCTGGGTCCGCGCAAGGTCGCGGAAGCTGAGTGCGCCGAGATCCTGGATGACCTCCTTCGGGATGATCGTGATCGACTTCGGCGTGTCGGCGATCGCCTCGGTCAGCTTCGACGACGCCGACCGGTCGACCTTGTACGGCGCCGCGGCGTCGGCATAGGGGTTCGTGCCCGGAGCGCGGAAGCCGGTGACGACGATGTCGCTGCTCCCGCCCGCTGCATCGGCATCGACGGCGTCGGCAGCAGCAGCGTTCGCGGCCCCGCCAAGCAGCAACGCGGCGGTGAACGGTACGAGCGCGGGCGACCGCAGCGACAGCGGCATTCTGGTGTTCGACAATGGATTTCCCCGATGAGTGAGATCGCTCGATACTGCGAGTCATTCTCAATCGCAAGCTTGTTGCGAATGAAAATCAATACGGGTTCGCACCGGCATTCGATCGTATGGTCCGCAGGAACACGACGACGGTCAAAAATTGCTGTCCTACACCCCGTCGGTGCGCGTATTTTCCACGCGTGATGACGACCGACCCTCATTTCTCGACGACGAAAAACAGCCGATCCGGTTCGCCGGGGGTAGATTCTGGCTCGACATGGCGTCAACTTCGTCAACTTCCGATTGCCGCGACGAAACCGATCCGTGACGCATCGGCTTGTCAGGCGCGTCGAAGGTCCGCATGGAAGCTCCCATGACGACGACCTGGACCCCCGATAGCTGGCGCGACCGCGAGGCGCGGCAGCTTCCCGTTTACCCCGACGCCGCGGTGCTTGCCGCGACCGAGGCCGAGCTGCGGACGTATCCGCCGCTGGTGTTTGCCGGCGAGGCACGCGACCTGACGGCGCAATTGGCCGACGTTGCAGCGGGCAAGGCGTTCCTGATGCAAGGCGGCGACTGCGCCGAAAGCTTCGCCGATTTCCACCCGAACAACATCCGCGACACCTTCCGCGTCCTGCTCCAGATGGCGGTCGTCCTGACCTTCGCGTCGAAGCTGCCGGTGGTGAAGGTCGGGCGGATGGCGGGGCAGTTCGCCAAGCCGCGCTCGGGCGATTTCGAGACGATCGATGGCGTCGCGCTGCCGAGCTACCGGGGCGACAACATCAACGGGCTCGACTTCACTGCGGCATCGCGGACCCCCGATCCGGCGCGGATGATGCGCGGCTATATGCAGTCGGCGGCGACGCTCAACCTGCTCCGCGCGTTTGCCAGCGGCGGCTATGCGAGCCTCCATCAAGTTCACCAGTGGAACCTCGACTTCGGCGGGCGCTCGCTGTGGAGCGAGCAATACCAGGCGCTGGCCGAACGGATCGGCGAGGCGCTCGACTTCATGGCGGCGTGCGGCCTGTCGCCCGAGACCGTGCCGCAATTGAAGGCGACGAGCTTCTTCACCAGCCACGAGGCGCTGCTGCTCGGCTACGAACAGGCGCTGACGCGGCAGGACAGCCTGACCGGCGACTGGTACGACACCTCGGCGCACATGTTGTGGATCGGCGACCGCACGCGCTTCGCCGGGTCGGCGCACGTCGAGTTCCTCCGCGGCGTCGGCAACCCGATCGGGCTCAAGGTCGGGCCGTCGATCACCGTCGACGACCTGCTCCGCCTGACCGACACGCTCAATCCGGGCAACGTCCCCGGGCGGCTGACGCTGATCGCGCGCTTCGGCGCCGACCAGGTCGAGGGCGCGCTGCCCCGGCTGGTCCGCGCGATTGCCCGCGAGGGCCGCTCGGTCGTCTGGTCGTGCGACCCGATGCACGGCAACACCGTCAAGGCGGCGGGGGGCTACAAGACGCGGCCGTTCGACCTGATCCTGCGCGAGGTCCGCAGCTTCTTCGCGGTCCACCGCGCCGAGGGCACCCACGCCGGCGGCATCCACGTCGAGATGACCGGGCAGGACGTCACCGAATGCACCGGCGGCGCGATCGCGATCACCGACGAAGGCCTCGCCGACCGCTACGAGACCCAATGTGACCCGCGTCTCAACGCCAGCCAGGCGCTCGAACTCGCCTTCCTGCTCGCCGATTGCCTTAAGGCGGAGAAGGCCGACCGCGATCACCGGGCGGCTGCCTGATACGCGATCTGCTCTGCGGCGGCTTGACTAAGCGACCCGTGCGCCGGTATTGACGCGCCTCGCTCGGCCCCTTCGTCTAGCGGTTAGGACGCGGCCCTCTCACGGCTGAAGCACGGGTTCGATTCCCGTAGGGGTCACCATCACATCGCCGATCGATTGTGCTGGCATACGTTGTCGGCGCTTGGCGCAGCACAAACTGCTGTCCTACACCATGGCTAAGCCTGTATTCTCACTTCCTTGAGTCGCCACCGGGCGGCACGGCGTGCTTTTTCTCATTGTGGCGCAAATTTCGGATTCCGCGAGGCGCGGCTGCGGCGGCTAATTTCCGTCGCTGCCTTTCGACGAACGTTTAGGCGCTCCCCGGACGCTGAAAATTGATGTCCAAATCCGTGAACTTCGTGTGACCTTTCGACGATGTGACCGGGGCATGGCGGGGCGGCCCCGTCAGGTTGTGGGTTGCGCGCACAAGATTGAACCGCCCGCTACGCCGGTTGTTACAGCTCGCACGGGTGACGGAGGTGGCGATGGCGACAGGTAACCGCGGGGTCCGGCCCTGACGATCGTGCTTCCCACCCGCCGCGTCGAACCGCGCATTCTTGTCGTCATCGCGCTGGTCTGCGCGGTGCTGTGGGGCGTCGCGCATCTCGGCTCGGAGGTCGGCGAGGGCGATACCGCCGCGTTCGACCGCGCCGTCCTGCTCGCCTTCCGCCAGACTGCCGATCCAAATTTGACGATCGGGCCGCTATGGCTGCGCGAGACGGCGCGCGACGTTACCGCACTCGGCGGCTTCACCGTCTTGACCTTGGTGACGCTCGCGGCGGTCGCGGTCCTGCTCGTCTATGACCGCCGGCGTCAGGCATTCGTGTTCGGCACGACCGCGGTCGTCGCGCAGGTTGCAGCGGAGGTGATCAAGCATTTCGTTGGACGCGAGCGGCCGACGTTCGTCACCCAGTATGACCTGATTAGCTCGTCGAGCTTCCCCAGCGGCCATTCGATGATGGCCCCGGCGGTCTACTTCACCCTTGCCGCGATTATCGCCGCCGGGGAATTGCGCCCGGCGGCGCGGCGGCTGCTCATGGCGGGAAGCGTCGTCCTCGTCGTCGCGATCGGAATCAGCCGGGTTTACCTCGGGGTCCATTGGCCGACCGATGTCGTCGCCGGCTGGGCGCTCGGCTCGGCGATCGCACTTGTCGCGTGGACAGCGTTGCAGCAGCGGCGGAGCACCGTATAGCGTTCGACTGTAACGACAAACCGAACTGGACCTCGATGACCAAAGCGAGCGGGCGCGCGATCGTCCTCGTCAAATGGTGGAGCGCGGTGCTCGCGGGCGCGCTGCTCATCCTTGCCGTCGTCGCGGTCAATGGCCATCCAACGGTGTTCACCGACACCGACGATTATTACGCGCTCGGCAAGGAGCTGGTGACCGATATCGGGCTCGGGCCGCCGCCGCCCGAACTGTCCGACGCCGACGTCGCGCAAGCCAAGATCGACCGGCACATGGGACTGACCCAGATGGCGTCGCGCTCGGCGATCTACAGCGTGTTTCTATACGTCACCGAATCGGCCGGGACGCTGTGGCTCGTCGCGCTGGCGCAGGCATCGGCGGTGAGCTGGCTGGTGCTGCTGCTGTGGCGTACTGCGCTGCCCGCCGAGCCGCGATGGAGTGCGCTCGTCGCCATCACGGTCATCGCCGTCGTCTCGCCGCTGCCGTTCTTCGCCGCCTTCGCGATGCCCGACATCTTTGCCGGTGTCGTCGTCGTCGCGGCGGTGCTGATCCTTGTCTACGGCGACCGGCTCGGGCGGTGGGAGCGGCGCGCGGTCGGGGCGCTGCTGACGATCGCGCTCGCGGTCCACACCTCGCACATCCTGTTCATGGTCCCCTTGCTCGGGATCGGCGGGCTGATGCTGATCTGGCTCAAGGCCGGGCGGCGCGCGGCGGCAGGGCGGCTGACCAGCGTCGGGGTCGCGATCGTCGTCGCCCTCGCCGCCAACAGCCTTTACGGCGCGGTCGTCCGGCTCGAGACCGGCGAGCCGCTGCGCAACCAGCCATTCCTCACCGCCCGCCTGCTCGCCGACGGGCCGGGGCGAACGTACCTCCGCCACGCCTGCGCGAAGGGGAATGTCTACACCCTATGCGGGTATAAGGCGAAGCCGCTGAGCAATTCGGAGGATGTCCTCTGGTCCGACTTGCCCAAGAACGGCGTGTTCATGCTCGCCGACTATAAGACGCGGGTCGAACTCGAAGAACAGGAGCCGCGCTTCGTCCTCGGCACGCTAGCGTATGCGCCGGGTGCCCAGCTCGCCGCCTCGCTCAAGAACTGGGGGCAACAGCTTATCCTGATCTTTGTCGAGGACCCGATCCGCAACCCGCATTTCTACTTGACCGACCCATACTGGCGGCAGACCAACCTGCCGCCGGTCATCGAGCGCGTCGCCGACTGCGGCAAGAACTTCAAAGGCTGCCCATCGCGCCTGACCATGGCGCAATCGCGGTCGTGGCACGGGGCGTGGCTGATCGCGGCAGCGGCGGCACTCGCGCTCGCCGCGACCGTCATCCGCCAACGCATGACGGCCCAGCCCGGGGCGGCGCGCGGTGACGACCGCCGCCTGCTGGCGGTGGCGATCATGTTCGCCGCCGGGGTGATCCTCAACGCTGCGGTCTGCGGTATCCTGTCGGGACCGTTCCCGCGTTACCAGTCGCGGATCGTCTGGCTGATCCCGGCGGGAGCGGTGCTGCTGCTGACGCGGCTGCGGCGCGAGCGGCGGCACGGGGATGGTACAGCCACCCTGGCCTGACGACCGGCGCGCCAAATTCGCGGCGGCGTCGCCGGGGCTGGCGTCGAGCGAGCGGACGCGACTATATTAGCTGACTACATCACCTCATCCTTGAAAGTTCGCTCATGCTCCGCGCAGCGCTGCTCGCCGTCACCCTTCTTTCCGGCACCGCGGCGGTCGCGCAGCCCACGCCTTCCCCGGCGGCGACGGCGACAACTCCCGCGGCGCAGCTCAAGGCGCTGTTCCACGAAAGCGACGAGGGGCAGCTCAAGCGCAATCCGATCCAGGCGCTCGTCCGCGGCGACCCGCGCTACGCCAACGAGTTCGGCGATTATATCACCGACGCTTATTACGCCGCCGAGAAGCAGGCCGCCGTCGACGAGCTCGCGGCGCTGGCGAAGATCGACCGCAAGGCGCTCAACGCCAACGACCGGATCAGCTACGACGTCTTCAAATGGCAGCGGTCGACCGACCTCAAGGGCTATGATCCCGCGCTGCTGCGAACAGCGACCGACCGCCCGATCGACCATTTCTCGGGCTTCCAGACCTTCATGCCCGACCTGTCGTCGGGCGAAGGCGCGGCCCCGTTCAAGACCGTTGCCGACTATGACAACAACCTCAAGCGGCTCGCCGGCTACGTCGTCCTGCTCGATCGCTCGATCGGGCGGATGCAGCAGGGGCTCGCCGATGGCGTGACCAACCCCAAGCTCGTCATGCAGAACGTCGTCGGCCAGCTCGATGCGCTCAACGCCGAGGGGGTCGAGGGCTCGACCTTCTACAAGCCGGTCAAGAAGTTCCCCGACAGCATTCCCGCCGCCGACCGGACGCGCCTGACCGCAGCCTATGCCGCGTTCATTCGCGACCAGCTGATTCCGGCACACACCCGCCTCCGCGACTTCATCCGCGACGTCTATTTGCCGAAGGCGCGGACAACGGTCGGGCTCGGTGCGATCCCGGGAGGGCCGGCGTATTATCGCTATCTCGTCGCGTCGACGACGACGACCGACATGACCCCCGAGGCAATCCACGCGCTCGGCCTGAGCGAGGTCGATCGCATCCATGCGGCCGAGGAGAAGGTCAAGGATGCCGCCGGCTTCAAGGGCACGCTGGCTGAATTCGCCAACTTCATGCGGACCGACCCGCGCTTCGCCCCCGCCACCCGCGAGGCGATGCGCGAGGACTTTCTCGCGATCGACAAGCGCGTGATGGCGGTCGTCGGCACGGAGTTCTCGACGATCCCCAAGTCGGCGCTCGAGATTCGCCCTGTCCCGGCGTACAAGGAAAAGACCGAGGCCGCCGGTTCGTATCAGGGCGGCACCCCCGACGGCTCGCGCCCCGGCACCTTCTATTACGACGCCTACGACCTGCCGTCGCGCTTCACCTGGGGCTTCGAGACGCTGTTCCTCCACGAGGGCATCCCCGGCCATCACTTCCAGATCAGCCTCGCGCAGGAAAATACGTCGCTTCCGGCATTCCAGCGCTTCGGCGGCAACACCGCGTATGTCGAGGGTTGGGCGCTGTATTCGGAGAGCCTCGGCTATGAGATGGGCTTCTACAAAGACCCGTACCAGGATTACGGCCACCTCAACGACGAGATCCTGCGCGCGATGCGGCTAGTGGTCGATACCGGCATCCACAGCCAGGGTTGGACCCGCGACCAGGCGATCAAATACATGCTCGACAATTCGGCGATGGGGAAGACCGACGCGACCGCCGAGGTCGAGCGCTATATTGCCATCCCGTCACAGGCGCTCGCCTACAAGGTCGGGCAGTTGACGATCCGCCGCCTGCGGACCAAGGCCGAAGCCGAGCTTGGTACGAAATTCGACATTCGTGCGTTTCACGCGCAGGTGCTGATGTCGGGAGCGCTGCCGATGGCGGTGCTCGAAAGTAAGATCGACGACTGGATCGCCGCGACCAAGCGGACCTGAGGAGACAAGACGATGAAGACGATGTTCGCGGCGTTGGCCGCTACCCTGCTCGCCACCGGCGCGTCGGCCGACCTGATGAAGCCTGCTGCGCCGATCGTCGTTCGCGGCACGATCACCGCGGTCGATCCGACCGGCGCACTCAGCGTCAAGTCGAACGACGGCACCCCGCTGACCGTCGTCCTCGCTCCCGGAGCCAAGTTTGCAGCGCTCAGCAAGATCGGCCTCGACGACATCAAGGCGAACAGCTTCATCGGCACCGCCGCCAAGCCGGGCAAGAACGGCGTCCTCGAAGCGACCGAGGTCCACGTTTTCGCCGAATCGATGCGCGGCCTCGGAGAGGGCCACCGCGCGTGGGACCAGGGTCCGACGAGCACGATGACCAACGGCAATGTCGGCAAGGTCGGCACGATCCGCCACCACAGCGGGCGGACGTTGACGGTCGATTACAAGGGCGGGACGCAGGAAGTCGTCGTGCCCGCGAACACACCGATCGTGTCGTTCGTCGAGGGCAGTGCCGCGCAGCTTGTGCCCGGCGCGCATATCTTCGCGTTCACGATGCGGACCCCCGACGGCAAGCTCGCGACGAACCAGGTCGCGGTCGGACTGAAGGGCGTCGTGCCGCCGATGTGAGTCGAACCTACCCCTCCCCTTCAGGGGAGGAGCGAGAGACGGTGCCCTTGCACCGGCCCGGGGGTGGGGTCTTCTTCAGGCGGATCGCTCGCAGCGACTGCCCCACCCCCGGCCCCTCCGCCAAGGGGGAAGGGAGGATAAGGACTAAAGATCCCCCGGTCGGTTGACGTTGCGGATCGGCCCGATGTCGACCCCTCTCGCTCCCGTCAGAGCGACCCAGCCGCGGAGCGAGCGGTCAACGCTGTGGGCGAGGTGGAGGTCGATCACCCCCGCCAATCCAACCGGCCACAGCGCAAGCAGAGGTTGGCCGAGGACAAACGCAGGCCCCTCCCCCAGCGCCTCGCGGAGGTCGAGCGGCAACTCGGGCAGGTCGCACCCGCTCGTCAGCACCGCATCGTATCCCCCGGCGGCGGCGTGTCTTAGCGCGGCGCACAGCCCGCCGAGCGGACCGAGCCCAGGGGCCGGGCGGTCGGGGATCGACACCTCGCCGGGATAATCTCGCCCGACCACGACGAGGTCCGATACCTGCGGCCGCAGGCGGGTGATCACATGCTCGATCAACGGCTTGCCGCGCCACTCGGCCATCGCCTTGTCGCTGCCGAACCGGCTCGATGCGCCCCCCGCAAGGATCGCGCCGAGAACGCCGGTCATGCGGTCTCGTCGAACAATTCCCGCCCGATCAGATAGCGGCGGATCTCGCTCGTTCCCGCGCCGATCTCGTACAGCTTGGCATCGCGGAGCAGGCGACCGGTCGAATAGTCGTTGATATAGCCGTTGCCGCCGAGCGCCTGGATTGCCTCCAACGCCATCCAAGTCGCCTTTTCGGCGGCGTAGAGGATGCAGCCGGCGGCATCCTTGCGCGTCGTCTCGCCCCGGTCGCACGCCTGCGCGACGGCATAGGTGTAGGCCTGCGCGGTCGACAGCGCGACGTACATGTCGGCGATCTTTCCCTGCATCAGCTGGAATTCACCGATCGCTTGGCCGAACTGCTTGCGCTCATGGATGTACGGCACAACGACGTCGAGGCATGCCTGCATGATCCCGAGCGGACCGCCTGCCAGAACGACGCGCTCGTAGTCGAGCCCCGACATCAGCACCTGGACGCCGCGCCCTTCGATCCCGAGGACGTTTTCGAACGGCACTTCGCAATCCTCGAAGACGAGTTCGCAGGTGTCCGACCCGCGCATCCCGAGCTTGTCGAGCTTCTGCGCGGTCGAGAACCCCGCCATGCCGCGCTCGATCAGAAAGGCAGTGATGCCGCGCGCGCCTGCAGCGGGATCGGTCTTGCCGTAGACGACGAGCGTGTCGGCGCCCGGGCCGTTGGTGATCCAGAACTTCGACCCGTTGAGGACGTAGCGGTCGTTGCGCTTTTCCGCGCGCAGTCGCATCGACACGACGTCGGAGCCCGAACCGCTCTCGGACATCGCGAGGCTGCCGAGATGCTCGCCCGAGATGAGCTTGGGCAGATATTTCGTCTTCTGCTCGGCCGTCCCCCAGCGCGCGATCTGGTTGATGCACAGGTTCGAATGCGCGCCATAGCTCAGGCCGACGCTCGCCGACGCGCGGCTGATCTCCTCGACCGCGACGACGTGCGCTAGATAGCCGAGCCCGGCACCGCCGTCGGCCTCGGGGACGGTGATCCCGTGGAGCCCGAGGTCGCCGAGCTTCGGCCACAGGTCGCGCGGGAAAACATTGTCGGTGTCGATCGCGGCGGCGCGCGGCGCGATTTCGGCAGCGGCGAAGGCGCGAACCGACTCGCGGATCATGTCGATGGTCTCGCCATGGGCGAAGTTGAGCGTGGACAGGGTCATCGGGCGCCTATGCGGTGAGGATCGAACGCTGACCGTTAAACTGTCGGCCCGACCGCGAACAGAGCCAAGTCGTCACGCAGCCTTGGCAAGCGGCGGCAAAAAAAACTGCGCGCAACCGGAGTTGCGCGCAGTCATTTCGATTTCGGGCCCCGAAAGGCCCGGAAAGCGTCGATCGCTTACGCGGTGACGGTCTTCGTGGCCGACTTGCGGCGGCGCGCGAAGCCGACGAGGCCGAAGCCGCCTACGAGCATCACCCAGGTCGAGGGCTCGGGAACATTCGCAACGGCAATGTTGTCGAGTTCGAACGAGTTCTGCGAGCTCGACAGCGTCACGGTCTTGACGCTCTGGCCGGGACCGAAGCTGAAGAAGTAGCGACGGTTCGTGTCGCCGGCAGTCTGGTTGCCGTTGTCGCCGCCCGGGAGGACCGACGCCGAGAACTTGCCCGAGTCATAGCCGGGGCCGGTGAACTGGAGCGAGTTATACGAGTCGACCGAGCCGATGTAGATGCTGAACGACTTGATCGCGTGCGCGAAGGTGAAGGTTGCGCTCTCGCCACCCTGGATCGCGAGGAACGGGGTCTCATCGCCGGCGGGTGCGGCGGCAACATTGGCCACCGAGCTCGGGAAGATGATGCCGCCGGTGTAGCTGTAGCCGGCTGCGGGCGCGCCGCCGTTGAAATCGAAGACGACGGTTTCGCCGGCTGCAGGAGCGACGTCGAGCGGCGACGAGGTGATCGTGAGGGCTTGGGCCGAACCGGCAAGCGCGACTGCGGACGCAAAAAGCAACAGACTCTTCATTCTTCTCTCCAAAGGGGCTTACGTGCCTGACACCCGCTATGCAGAGACCGTGCCAATTTCCGGTACGTGCAATATCAATGACTTGGAAATATTGCATTATCGATATGTAAAGAATTCCGACGATTTCTTAATGAATAAAATCGTTCCTTACGATTTGTTGACCGATGGCCGCGCCGCCGGATTATGGCACGGAAATCGCAGCTTACGGTGAGCACGCCACACCGGGCCGACGGTTGTTGAGCAGGCCGCTCGCTAAATTCGTGACCTTGGTGGCTGCACGATGGCCCGTCGCCTCGACCGGCGATTGATTCGGGCCAGAGGGCAGGACGATCGAGAAGGTCATCGAGTTATCGCCGCTGTCCTACAGGGTTCTGGATCAGGTATGGTGTCAGCGTCGTCGGAGTGCCGAGCGGCACCTGTTCTTTCTCATCGCTGGATCAGCTTACGGACCCTCGGTCGCGCCAAGACCGTGGACTTTAGCGTCATGCAGGCGAAAACCCGGTCGTTGTGTGGACTTGTGTAACCTTCCGCACGACACGGATGTGAAAAACCCGGTCGTTGTGTGGACTTCTGTAACTTTCCGTCACCCCGACGCAGGCCGGGGCCCAACTCTCCCCGCAACGCGAGGTCGGGTGCTTGCACGACCATGGGCCCCGGCCCGCGCCGGGGTGACAAACCTAGAATTGCAGCAGGGTAAGCAGGACAATGGTGACGCGCGCAGAATACCCGAGCGTCGCGTCGGCCGGCGTCACCTGTTCTGCGACGAAGCCGCTCGCGAAAACCCGGTCGTTTCGTGGACTTGTGTAGCCTTCCACGTCGCGCGGGCACGAAAACCTGGTCGTTGCGTGGATTTGTGTAACCTTCCACGCCGGACGCGGCGGCTCTCCCCCTAAGCCGCGCGGATCTCGTTGAACGGGGTGTCCTTGTCGGGCCGCATGTCGCCGGGCAGGCCGAGGACGCGCTCGGCGATGATGTTGCGCAGGATCTCGTCGGTCCCGCCGGCGATCCGCAAGCCCGCCGACGCCATGTAGCTGCCCTGGAGCTTGTGGATGCCGGGCTCGCCACCTGCCGTGGTGAAGCCCGATGCCTCGGACAGGTCGAGCGCGAACGCTGCCATCTCCTGCATCGTCTTGGCGACGACGACCTTGCTGATCGACTGTTCGGGCCCGGGGGCCTCGCCCTTCGACAGCGCCGAAAGCGCGCGCATCTGCGTCAGCTTGATGCCCTCGTCGGCGATATACGTCGCCGCGATCCGCTGGCGGACATCGCGGGCCTCGATCGCCGGACCCATGTCGGTCTCGATCCGCGCGGCGAGCGCCATCAGGTCGCGGTAGCCGGGCGCGTGGCCGGGCTTGCCGCCGACCGCGAGGCGCTCGTTCATCAGTGTCGTGAGCGATACCTTCCAGCCGTCACCGACCGCGCCGAGGCGGTGGCTGTCGCTGACCCGGACGCCGGTGAAAAACACCTCGTTGAAGTCGCTGCCGCCCGACATCTGCTTCAACGGCCGCGCCTCGACCCCGGGGGCGTGCATGTCGACGATGAACATCGTCAGCCCCTTGTGCTTGGGCGCCGACGGATCGGTCCGGGTGACGATGATGCCGAAGTCAGACAGATGCGCGTTGGTCGTCCACACCTTCTGCCCGTCGATCACCCAGTCGTCGCCGTCACGGACCGCTTTGGTGCGGATGCCGGCGAGGTCGGACCCGGCGCTCGGCTCGGAGAACAGCTGGCACCAGACCTCCTCGCCCTCGAGCGCCTTGGCGACGTAGCGTTCGATCAGCGCGGGCGAGCCGTGGGTGAAGACGGTCGGGATGCACATGCCGAGGCCGATCGCGAACAGCTCGGTCGGGGCGTGATACTTCGACTGCTCCTGGTTGAAGATGATCGAGTGCATCGGCGACAGGCCCTGCCCGCCGAACGCCTTGGGCCATGTGATGCCGGTGTAGCCGGCGGCGTGCTTGACCTTCTGCCACTTGCGCGATTCGGGGACGTTCTCACCGCGGCTGACGGGGCGAGCGGGCGGATCGCGATAGTCGGCGGCGGCGGTCGCGAGCCATGCGCGCACCTTGTCGCGGTACTCGGCGTCGCCGGAGGTGTCGTTGAAATCCATCGTCGATCTCCCTTACGCTGCGATCGCGTTGCGCTGCTCGAGCGAGCGCACCAGCCGGTCGGCCCAGAAATTGCGGCTGCCGAGCGCCGCGACGAGTGCGCGGTTGCGGCGGTAGTAGAACTGGCAGTCGCTCTCCCACGTGAAGCCGATGCCGCCGTGGATCTGGACATTCTCCTCGGCGGCGAAGGCGAGCGCGTCGAGGCTCGCGACCCGCGCCGCGCTTGCCGCCTGGCGGAGTTCGGGGGCACCCGCCTCCATCGCCCATGCCGCGTGGAGGGCGTGGGCGCGGGCGAGTTCGAGCTTGATATACATGTCGGCGCACTTGTGCTTGACGCCTTGATAACGCCCGATCTTCTGGCCGAAGGCGGTGCGTTCCTTGGCATAGGCGACCGCCATGTCCATCGCCGCGGTCGCGGTTCCCATCGCCTCGAAGCTGCCGAGGATCGCGGCGCGGTCGAGCCAATCATGGTAGCCAGCCGCACTCCCCAGTGCGTCGGCGGCGGCCCCGGTCAGCGTCAAGGTGCCGTGACGGCGGACGAGGTCGAGCGTGTCGACCGCGGCGATGCCGACGCC
Source organism: Polymorphobacter sp. PAMC 29334 (assembly GCF_019431245.1). Classification (NCBI taxonomy): domain Bacteria; kingdom Pseudomonadati; phylum Pseudomonadota; class Alphaproteobacteria; order Sphingomonadales; family Sphingosinicellaceae; genus Polymorphobacter; species Polymorphobacter sp. PAMC 29334. Next base: position 2,904,608 of record NZ_CP080243.1, read on the forward strand.
TTCGCCCGTGAGGTCGACGATGTAGAGCGCGGGGCCGTCGGGCCCGCCTGCGCTGACGATCGCGATCGTCGCGGCGGCGAGGTCGGCGATCGGCGACTTGGTGCCGGTGATCGCGCCGCCGTCGACCTTCGCCGATGCCTTGGCAGGGGAGGCGGTGCCGCCCTCGGCCCAGCCGGTAACCGCGACGACCGAGCCGTCGGCGATACCTGGCAGCCAGCGCGCCTGTTGTTCGGGGGTGCCGAGCGCGATCAACGCCTCGGTCGCCGCCAGCGCCTGCGCCAGCGGGATCGGCGCGAGGCTGCGCCCGGCCTCCTCAGCGAGAACGCAGGCGGCTTCGGACGTCATGCCGACTCCGCCATGCGCTTCGGGAACCCGCGCCGCGGTCCAGCCGAGGTCGACCACCGCCTGCCAAAGCTGGGCGTCAAACGTGGCGTCGCCGTTCATCGAGGCACGGGCGACTGCCGGTCCAGCGCGCTCGTCGAAGAACTTGCGGGCCTGCTCGCGCAATGCCTTGGCATCATCGGAAAAGTCGAAATCCATGCCATCTCCCCAGAGGCTTTGGCGCGACCTTACGTTAACGTCAGTCTCGCGCAACCCCCGCGGCATGGTAGACAGGGTACGAAGGAGACTCTCCGATGAGCGAAGCGATGGAAGACCGCGTGGCGACCGAGCTGACCGAGGGCGCGACGCCTGAGCAGCGTATCGCTCTTGCGGCATGGGCGAGCCGGCTGCTCGCGATCCGCGACGACTCGGAGGACGGTTTCGGCAAGGCGCGGTCGGCCCTGATGGCGACGGTCGACGGCAAGGCGGCATGGCCGCTGATCCAGCGCCTCGGCGACGCGATCAAGCGCAACGCGTGGGACGAGCGCAGCAACCCTGAGCGTGCCGCGGTCGGCGGGGCGACGGCGATGATTGCGCTGTTCGGCGGCGGCCTCGCGGTGCTGACCGTCCTCGGTGCGGCGGCGGGCGCGCCGTTGTGGATCGTCTTCGGCAGCGGCGATGGGCTGGCCCGCAAGATCGTCGCGGCGGCTGCGTGACCCCGAACGCCGAGTTGGCCGACTGGTGCCAGCGTCAATCGGAGGATGCGGCACGGCAGATCGAGCTGTTCGGCGCCGGCGGCGTGCGGGCGTTGCTCGAGATGCCCGATGGGACGACGCAGGACATCACCGCCGGGGTCGTCGCGCATCAGACCGATAACATCGCGATGTTTGCCCGGCTGATCGCGGCGCTGACGGCCTAGCCATGCTTGAACAGCGAGTCGGCGGCGCTGCGAAATTTCGACGCGCCGTCGCGCTTGACGCGGGTGCGGGCGACCTCGGCTTCGAGTGCGACAATACGCTCGTCGAGCTCGCCGACCGACAGGCGGTCGAGGTCCTGCGCCAGCAGTGCGGCGAGCACGTCGTCCTTCGGGCGGGGGAGGTCTTCGTCCATCCGCCGACGTTGACCCGGCGGCCGCCCGAGTCAATATCGCGCGCATGACCATTCCCACGACGATGACCGCGATCGACCCTTCGGCTCCGGGAGGCCCCGAGGTGTTGGTGCCGGTAACCCGCCCGGTCCCAGTCCCGGGCGACGGCGAGGTTCTGGTCCGCGTCCACGCCGCCGGGGTCAACCGCCCCGATGTCCTCCAGCGGCAGGGCCTGTACCCGATGCCGCCCGCGGCGCCGACAATCATGGGGCTCGAAATCGCGGGCGAAGTCGTTGCTGTCGGTGGCTCCGGCGGGCGTTGGGCGGTCGGCGACCGGGTCTGCGCACTCGTCATCGGCGGTGGCTACGCCGAATATTGCGTCGCCCCGGCAGGCCAGTGCCTGCCGATCCCCGACGGCCTCGACTATATCGCCGCCGCCGGGCTGCCAGAGACCTACTTCACCGTCTGGTCCAACCTGTTCGAGCGCGGCCACGCGGCGGCGGGCGAGACCGTCCTGATCCACGGCGGCACCAGCGGCATCGGCACGACCGCGATCCTGCTGGCGAAGGCGCGAGGGTTGAAGGTCATCGTCACCGCCGGGTCGCCAGACAAGTGCGCCGCCGCGCGCGGCCTCGGCGCCGATCACGCGATCGACTACAAGGCGAGCGACTTCGTCGACAAGGTCGCCGGCATCACCGGCGGCAAGGGGGTCGACGTCGTCCTCGACATGGTCGGCGGCGATTATATCCCGCGCAACCTGATGTGCCTCGGCGACGACGGCCGTCACGTCTCGATCGCGCTCCAGCGCGGCGCGACGGCGGAGGTCAATTTCGGCCTTGTCATGCGCCGCCGCCTGACGCTGAGCGGGTCGATGCTCCGCGCCCGCCCGGTTGCGTTCAAGGCGGCGATCGCCGCGGCGCTGGAGCGTGAGGTCTGGCCGCTGTTCGCGGCCGGCAAGCTCCGCGCGGTCAGCGACAAGACCTTCGCGCTGGCCGATGCCGCCGACGCGCACCGGCGGATGGAGGCGGGGGATCATGTCGGGAAGATCGTGCTTCAGGTCGCTGAGCAAGGCTGACCGGAGCCATCAAAATCCGCGCGCTTGGCTTGGAAGTCCACAGTGTTAGCGCGACCGCCGAGCGACGGCATGACGGTCCGGCAATGAGAAAGAACAGGCGGCGATCGGCGCTTCGACGACGCTGCCACCATCGCCAATTTGGCGCGCTGTACGACCGGGACAACGCCGCACGACGGTGTGGACTTACCCCTACGCCCGTCTCCCGCCACGCCGGCGAAGACCGGGCGCGTAGAACGATCAGCTATTTCGCGTCCGCGGCGCGTCGAAGGTTACACAAGTCCACGGAACGACCAGCTATTTCGCGTCCGCGTCGCGTCAAAGGTTACACAAGTCCACGGAACGACCAGCTATTTCGCGTCCGCGTCGCATCGAAGGTTACACAAGTCCACGGAACGACCGGGTTATCGCGCTTGCGTCGCGGGACGGCGACACGAGCGCTCCGTACCGCGACCGGTCACGAGCGCCAGCGAACGCTAAGTTCAAAATAAGTTCACACTAAAGCGTGTCTTCTTGCAGCTCGCTTTCCAAGCGAACCGTCTCACAAAGTCCAGCAATGAGAAAGAACACGCGGCGCCCGGTGGCGACGGCAAAAGCTACCGCAGGCGAGGCGGTGTAGGACAGCAATATATTGCGGGCGTCACGTGGGAGGAGAAGTCTGGCGGTGGCCGCGCCAGGCTGCGTCCTCCGTCGGGCGGGTTCGGCGGCTTGTGACCGCCACTAGGCCGGCCGGCTCGGCGCGAGTCCGGCAGCTGCTAACCGGCGCGGGGGCCGGCTGCGCTCTCGCCAGCCGCGCCAGCGCTTACCGCATCAGCACCAATTCTTCGGCCATCGTCGGATGCAGCGCGACAGTATCGTCGAACTGCGCCTTCGTCAGCTTCGCCTTCACCGCGATCGCCAGCGCCTGCAAGATCTCCGGTGCATCCGGCCCGATCATATGCGCGCCGACCACGACGTCGGTCGCGCTGTCGACGACGAGCTTGTACAGCGACCGCTCGTTGCGTCCGGCCAGCACGTTGCGCATCGGGCGGAAGTCGCTGGTGAAGATCTTGACGGTGCCGAGCTTGGTCTTCGCCTGCGCCTCGGTCATGCCGACGCTGGCGATCGGCGGGTTCGAGAACACCGCGCTCGGCACGGTCTCATGGTCGACGGTCCACGGCTTGTTGCCGAACACCGTGTCGGCGAAGGCATGGCCCTCGCGGATCGCGACCGGCGTCAGCTGGATCCGGTCGGTGACGTCGCCGACCGCCCAGATATTCTCGACATTGGTGTGGCTCGCCGCGTCGACCGCGATCGCGCCCTTGTCGTTGAGCCTGACCCCCGCCGCCTCGAGCCCCAGCCCCTCGATGTTTGGGCGGCGGCCGATTGCCCACAGCAGCATCTCGGCCTCGATCGGGTCGTCGCCGCCGACGAACGCCCGGACGCCGCCGCCCTCGATTTTCTCGAAGCGCTCGACGTTGCAGTTGAAGACGAACTTGATGCCCTTCGTCATCGAAATCTGGAGCAGGCGATCGCGCAGCGCTTCGTCGTAGCCGCGCAGGATCGTGTCACCGCGGTTGACCAACGTCACCTTGACCCCAAGCTCGTGGAAGACCCCGGCGAATTCGTTGGCGATATAGCCCCCGCCCGCGATCGCGAGCGACTTCGGCAGGCGGTCGAGATGGAAGATCTCGTTCGACGTGATGCCGAGTTCGGCCCCCGGCAGGTCGGGAACAAGCGGGCGCGCGCCGGTGGCAATCAGGATCTTGTCGGCGGTAACCGTCTTGTCGCCAACCTTGATCGTGTGCGCGTCGAGCAGCTCGGCGTGATCGTGATACAGCTCGACATTATGGCTCGTCAGCGTGTCGGTGTACGAGCCGTTGATCCGGTCGACCTCGGCCATGACGTTGTCGCGCAGCGTCGGCCAGTCGAACCCCTTCTCGCCGATCGTCCAGCCGAAGCGGCGGGCATCGACCAAGTCTTCGGCGAAGTGCGAGCCATAGACGAGCAGCTTTTTCGGCACGCAGCCGCGGATGACGCAGGTCCCGCCGACACGATATTCCTCGGCGATGGCGACGCGCGCGCCGTGGCCGGAGGAAATCCGCGCGGCGCGAACGCCCCCCGAACCGGCGCCGATGACGAAGAGATCATAGTCGTATGTAGTCATCGGGCGGAGGTAAGGTGCCGGGGGGCTGCACGCAAACGGAGAGTGGCGATCAGAGTGATCGGAGCCTTCCCTCCCCTTCAGGGGAGGGACGAGAGACGGCGCGCTTGCGCCGGCCCGGGGGTGGGGCTTTCTCAGGCGGATGGCTCGTGGCGACTCCCCCACCCCCGGCCCCTCCCCTAAAGGGGAGGGAAGGAGAAAGTCAGAACAGTCGTGACCCGTTCGGCACGTCGCGATCCGGAGCGAACAGCACCACTGCGCCGTCGGCATCCGGAAACCCCAGCGTCAGCACCTCCGACATGAACGGCCCGATCTGGCGCGCGGGGAAGTTGACCACCGCTGCGACCTTCCGCCCGAGCAGTTGGTCGAGCGTATAGTGGACAGTAATCTGCGCGCTCGACTGCTTGATCCCGACCTCGGGCCCGAAGTCGATCGCCAGCTTGAACGCGGGCTTGCGCGCCTCGGGAAACGCCTCCGCCGCGATGACCGTGCCGATGCGGATGTCGGCGAGCATGAAGGTCGCGAAGTCGGTCTGCGGGGTAAGTGCCATGCTGCCCCCTAGCTCCCCTTGACGATCGCCGTCGCCGCATCGAGCCGGGCGGCATATGCCATCAGCACATCACCCGTCCGTTTCGCGTACTCGGCGGCATCCGCGAAGCGGCGTTCCTCGATCGCCTCGCGCACCCCCGGCAGCGTCTTCGCGCCATAGCCGGTGAAGCGCCCTGGGGCGTAGACGAGGTTCTGATACCAGCTGCGCCCCGGCAAGCCCTTAGGGTCGAGCAGCAACTGGTCGATGTCGCGAAGCGTCGCGTTGAGCTTCGCCCGGGTCGCTGGAGCGAGGCTCGCGCCCTTCGCCGCATACGCCGCGTCGTACGCCTTGGCGCTCATGCCCAGCTTCGCCACCGCGTTGTCGAGCGCGGCGAGATCGAGGAACGGTGTCGGCGTTACGGTGGTCGGCGCTGCGACGGCATCGAGCGGGTCGCTTGCCTGCGCGAACGCCTTGTCGCCGGTCAGCTTCGTGAGCCTGTTGTCCTTCGTCCGCCGGTCGTCGGCGAGCTTGTGCACCTCGGTCGTGTAGCGCGCGACGGTGTCGGCGAAGTCGGCGAAGCGCACCGGCGGGGTGTCGGAGTCGGCGATCCGCATGACCAGCCGCCCGACAGTCCTCGACATCACCGCGCCATACTTGAGGCCCGGGTCGTCGAACCGGGTGAAGTGGTCGTAGCTGTCGTAGATCGAGTGATAGACGCCGCCCGCCATCCCTTCGCCGCCGAAGCCGATGTCGAGCGTCGGCAGGCCGAGATGCTGGAGGAACGTCGAATAGTCCGACCCCGACCCGAGCGCGGCGATCGGCAGGTCGCCGCCGCTTTCGGCCGCTTTGACCGCCGCATCGTCGCTGCGCCCATGTCCTTCATAGCTATCGGCGAGCAGCTTCGCCCGCGCTCGGGCACCGACGCTGGTTCCGGTCTGCGGGTCGATGACGTCGTTGCCGACCGCGTTGGCGAGGTGCTGGAGTTCGTGGCTGCCGCCGGCGTTGTAGAAGCCGCGCTCGTTGCCGTCGGTGTTGATGTAGGCGACCGCCTTCGCCTTGAGCTCGGCGGCGTGGGTCTCGGCATATTCGGTCGAGCCGAGCAGCATCGGCTCCTCGCCGTCCCAGCTGATGTAGACGATCGTCCGCGCGGGCTTCCACCCCTTCTTCGCCATTTCGCCGAGCGACTTCGCCTCCGACAGCATCGCGACGTTGCCCGACAGCGGATCGGCCGCACCGAACACCCAGCCGTCATGGTGGTTGCCGCGGACGACCCACTCGTCGGGATATTTCGCGCCCTTGAGCGTCGCGACGACGTCGTACAGCGGCTTCAGCGACCAGTCGGACTTGACCGCGAGGTGGACGGTGACCGCGTCGGTACCGCCGATATGGTAGGCGATCGGCAGCCCGCCGCGGAACGTCTCGGGCGCCATCGGCCCGGCGAGCGCGGCGAGCAGCTGCTGCGCGTCGCCGTATGACATCGGCAGCGTCGGGATCTTGAGGATCGTGATCGCCTGCTCGCGCGTCAGCCGCCCGGTCACGCCGGGAACCGAGCCGACGCCCGGAGTCGTCGGGTCGCCGGGGTACGTCGTCATGTCGGCGACCGAGCCGCGCTGGACGCCGAACGGCGGGCGCGCGCCGCCCTTCGGATAGACGTCGCCCTGGCCGTAACCGTCGTCGGCGGGATCGGAATAGATGATGCAGCCGACCGCGCCATGCTCCTGCGCGAGCTTGGGCTTGAGGCCGCGCCAACCCGCGCCGTAGCGCGCGATCGCGATCTTGCCCTTCACGTCGATGCCACGCCGGGCGAGCGCCTCATAGTCGGCGGGCAGGCCGTAATTGACGTAGACGAGCGGCGCGGTGACGTCGCCGTCGCCCTGGAACGCGACGTACGGCGGCAGCGCGTTCTTGGTGTTGCCGCTCGTCGAATCCTCGGGGATCGCCGGCTCCTGCCCGCCGAGGACGATGCGCTTGGGCGTGACCATCTCGACCGTCGTCGAGATCGGCGTCGGGTACAGCACGTCATACTGCTCGATGTGCGCGTCCCAGCCCCACGACTTGAACATCGCCAGCGTCTTGTCGGCGATGACCTTGTCGTGCGGCGACCCGACATGGTTCGGCTCCGACGAGAAATCCTTGAGCCACGTCATCTGGTCGGCCGAGCTGATCCCCGCGTCGAACTGCGCCTCGCGCGCCGCTTGCGTCATCGGTGCGGCATAAGCGGTCGAGGCGAGAAGCGCGGCAATTCCGAAGACGCGGATGTTGAGGTTCATTCTGGTCGGGCCCCGTGGTTCGTTGAGGCGATGAACGTGCGATGAAAGCGGGGGGTATGGCAATCCGCTTTCGTAGGCCCGGTGGCCGCACGCGTCCGCGGTTCGCTTATCGGTGCTTGAACAACGCCGTCATCCCCGCGAAAGCAGGAGCCCACCTCCGGCGGCTGGAGATGGCCCCGCTCTCCCGCGGATGACGGTCGCGTATTGGAACAATCGTTTGACCCTGTCTCTCGTCCCCGACGCCGTCGCTTTCTCGGTTCGCCGCCCGTGGACGACGATCGCGGTCGCGCTTGCCGTCGTGCTCGGCGCGGGCTGGTTCGCCTCCACACACTTCGCGATGAACACCGACACCGCGACGCTGATCGCGCCGACGGTCGACTGGCGGCGCGACGAGATCGCGGTCGACACCGCCTTCCCGCAGAACCGCGACCTGATCGCGGTTGTCGTCGACGGCGCAACCCCCGAGGCCGCAGAGATCGCCGCGGCGACGCTGGCGAAGCGGCTGGCAGGCGATACCGTGCATTTCGAGACGGTCCGCCGCCCCGACGCGACGCCGTTCCTCCAGCGCAACGGCCTGCTGCTCGGCTCGACCGAGGAAGTTCGGGCGACGACCGCAGCGCTGATCGCCGCGCAACCCTTCCTCGGCCCGCTCGCCGCCGATCCGTCGTTGCGCGGGGTGATGACCAGCCTGTCGACGGTGCTGACCGGGGTCGGCGCGGGGACCGCCAAGCTGTCCGACATCGCCAAGCCCGTCGCCGCACTCGGCACCGCGCTCGACGCGGTCGCGAACGGGCGTCCCACGACCTTCTCGTGGATCGACCTGTTCGACGCCGGGAACGGCAAGCTAACCCCGCCGCGCCGCCGGATCGTCCTCGTCCAGCCGCGCCTCGACTATGGCGCGCTCGAGCCCGGCGAAGCCGCGGGCGATGCGATCCGCGCCGACGCCAAGGGCCTCGACGCACGTATCCGCCTGACCGGCGCGGTCCCGCTCGCCGACGAGGAGTTCGCCAGCCTCGCCGACCGCGCGTGGCTCGTCGGCGGCGTGATGCTCGGGTCGATGCTGGTGATCCTGTGGTGGGCAGTCCGGTCGCTGCGGATCGTCGCCGCGATTACGTTGGTGACGCTCGGCGGGCTCGTCGTGACGAGCGCGATCGGGCTGGCGACGGTCGGCAAGTTCAACCTGATCTCGGTCGCGTTCATCCCGCTGTTCGTTGGGCTCGGGGTCGATTTCGGTATCCAGCTCAGCATCCGGTTCCGCGCCGAGGGCAATATCGAGCCGGCGGCGGCGCTCCGTGCGGCAGCGAAGGGCCTCGGCGGCGCGCTGGCGCTCGCGGCAACCGCGGTCGCGCTCGGCTTCGCGGCGTTCCTGCCGACCGCATATGTCGGCGTGTCCGAGCTCGGCATCATCGCGGCGTGCGGCATGGTCGTCGCGCTCGCGCTCAACGTCACGCTGCTGCCCGCGCTGCTCTTGCTGTTTCGTCCGGCAGCGCGCGGCAACCCCGGGCTCCCGCTCGCGCGCGCCGAGACGTGGCTGCTGACGCACCGCCGCGCGGTCCTGTGGGCGTTCGCGGGGTCGCTTGCGATCAGCATCGCGCTGCTGCCGCTGGTTCGCTTCGACTTCAACCCGTACCACCTTCGCGCCGCCGACGGCGAGGCGATGGCGACGCTGACCGACCTGACCCGCGACCCCGACCGGACCCCGAACACGATCGACCTGCTGACCCGCGATCCGGCGGCGGTCGCGGCGCGACTGAGCCACCTCCCCGAAGTGCGGCAGGTCGCGAGCCTCGACAGCTTCGTCCCCGACGACCAGCCCGCCAAGCTCGCGCTCGTCGCCGACGCCCGCGACCTGCTCGACCTGACGCTCAACCCGTTCGACGTCGCGCCCGCCCCCGACGACGCCGCGACGATCGCCGCGCTGCGCCACACCGCGGCGCAGCTTCGCGAGGTCGCCCCTGCCGACCCTGCCGCAAGGCGACTGGCAAGCGCGCTCGACCGCATCGCCGCCGGCCCCCCTGCCCTGCGCGCCCGCGCGTCGGCGCTGCTCGTCGCCCCGCTCAACGTCCTGCTCGACCAGACCCGCGCCTTGCTCCTCGCCGAGCCGGTGACCCGCGCGACGCTGCCCGCCGACCTCCGCGCCGACTGGATCACCGCCGACGGGCGCGCGCGGGTCGAGGCGTTCCCGGCGGGCAATCCCGACGATAACGCCACCCTCAAGCGCTTCGTCGCGGCAGTGCTCAAGGTCGCGCCGCACGCAAGCGGCGCGGCGGTCTCGACCCAGGCGGCGGCGGCGACGATCGCCCGCGCCTTCGTGCTCGCGAGCATCTACGGCCTCGCAGCGATCTCGCTCTTGCTGTTCTTCGTGCTGCGATCGGTCCGCGAGGTGCTCTTCACTCTCGCCCCCGTCGTCCTGTCGGGGTTTCTGACACTGGCGACGTGCGTCGTCATCGGCCAGCCGATCAATTTCGCCAACATCATCGCCTTCCCCTTGCTGTTCGGCGTCGGCGTCGCCTTCCACATCTATTTCGTCATGGCGTGGAAGGACGGCGCGGCGAACCTGCTCCAGTCGAGCCTCGCCCGCGCCGTCCTGTTCAGCGCGCTCGCCACCGGGACCGCGTTCGGCAGCCTGTGGCTGTCGCACCACCCCGGCACCGCGAGCATGGGCAAGATCCTGATGATCTCGCTCGCGTGGACTCTGGTCTGCGCATTGGTGTTCGAACCGGCGCTGCTCGGACCGGCAAAGCGCTCCGGCGCAGATCACCGCTGACGGCTATTTCGCCAGCTTCGCCTCGTCCCCCGCATTGAGCTTCGCCGCCAGCGCCGCCGCGCCCCCCGCCTTGATCGTCCCCGCGAACTCGGCGCGCTGGACGGCGATCTGGCTGATGCCGTCGGCGTAGACATCGACGATCCGCCAGCCGCCGTCGGTCTTGTGGAGCCGGTAGTTGAGCGGGGTCGTGCCATCCTTCGCGACGATCGCGGCGTGGACCAGCGCATCCTCGCCGCGCATGTCGACCTTTGGCTGGACGGTAAAGCGCTGTCCGTCGAAGCTCGCGAAGTTGGTTGCATAAGCGACGACCGAGTGGCGAGTGAACGCATCGGTCAGCGCCGTCTTATCGGCCGGAGCCGTCGTCGCCCACGCCGGGCCGGCCACGAGCCGCGTCATCGCCGGCATGTCGTGGGTCGCCTTGACCAGCGGCAGCAGCTTTGCCGTCCGCCCCGATAACCCGAGCCCCTTGCCCTCCTTCATCGTTGCCAGCAGCGACGCATTGAACGCACCGACGACCGCCGCCGGGTCGCTTGGTGCTGGCGCTGCCGCCGCACCCGTGGCACACGCCAGCAACAGGGCGAGGGTCCAGACCTTGTTCACGTGCTTCATCTCCTCATATCGCATCGGCAGCGTCGCAGTGCCGTTGCACGCACGAACGGGGGCTGAACGCCCGGCGCTGCGTAACATTATCCGCACGCGGCGCGAAAGACACAGTCTGATGGTGAACCCGACGTGCGGGGTTGCTGCTGGACCGGGATTTCAGTAGCCCGGAGGATAGGCATAGAAGGTTACCGGATGCGATTAATTCTCGCTCAGCCCCGCGGTTTTTGCGCGGGCGTCGTCCGCGCGGTCGAAATCGTCGATCGTGCGCTCACGATGCACGGCTCGCCGGTCTACGTCCGCCACGAGATCGTTCATAACGCGCACGTCGTCGACAAGCTCAAGGCAAAGGGCGCGATCTTCGTCGAGGAGCTCGACGAGGTTCCCGAAGGCGCGCTGACGGTATTCAGCGCCCATGGCGTCGCTCGCGATATCGTCGACGAGGCCGCTCGCCGCGCACTGCCGGTGATCGACGCGACGTGCCCGCTCGTTACCAAGGTTCATATTCAGGGCCGCCGCTATGCCGCGCGCGGTCGGACGATCGTCCTAATCGGCCACGCCGGCCACCCCGAGGTCGACGGTACGATCGGCCAGATCGACGCCCCGGTGCGCCTCGTTTCGACGATCGAGGATGTTGCCGCGCTCGACCTGCCGCTCGATACGCCGATCGCCTACGTCACCCAGACGACGCTCAGCGTCGACGACACGCGCCACATCATCGAGGCGCTGTCGGTACGCTTCAGCGATGTGGTCGGTCCCGATGTGTCGGACATCTGCTACGCTACCCAGAACCGCCAAACCGCGGTCCGCGACCTGTGCGCGGCGGTCGACGTCCTGCTCGTGGTCGGCGCAAAGAACAGCTCGAACTCCAATCGGCTGCGCGAGATCGGCGTCGAGATGGGCGTGCCGAGCTACCTCATCGCCGACGGTTCTGCGCTCGATCCAGCATGGGTCGCGGGCATCGCCACGGTCGGACTGACCGCGGGTGCGTCGGCCCCCGAGGAGCTCGTCCAGGGGGTAATCGCGGCGCTCCGCGCGCTCGGCGACGTCGAAGTGTCGACGATGGCCGGGATCGAGGAGCACCAGTCGTTCCGCTTGCCCCCGAGCCTCGAACGTGCGGCACCGCAGCACCGTAGCGGCGTTGGGGCCGAACTGGCGTCGACCGCCGCAAGCGTCTAGGACAGCGTCATGACCCTTCCCCTCGCCCCCCTCCTCCGCATCGGTACTTATACCGTGACGCAGCATATCAAGGGCGGCAAATATCCGCTCGTGCTGATGCTCGAGCCGTTGCTCCGCTGCAACCTCGCGTGCCCCGGCTGCGGCAAGATTGACTATCCCGATGCGATCCTCAACCAGCGGCTGAGCTACGACCAGTGCATGGCCGCGATCGACGAATGCGGCGCCCCCGCCGTCTCGATCGCCGGCGGCGAGCCGCTGCTTCACCGCGACATGCCGAAGATCGTCAAGGGCTATATCGCCAAGAAGAAGTTCGTCATCCTCTGCACCAACGCACTGCTGCTCAAGAAGAAGATCAACGACTACGCGCCGTCGGCTTACTTCACGTGGTCGATCCATCTCGACGGCGATAAGGGCATGCACGACCACGCGGTCGACCAGGACGGCACCTACGAAGTCGCGATCGAGGCGATCGAGCTAGCCCAGTCGAAGGGCTTCCGCGTCCAGGTCAACTGCACCGTCTTCGACGGCGCGTCGTCCGAGCGGCTCGCGGGCTTCTTCGACGAGATGACCCGGCGCGACGTCGAAGTCACGCTGTCGCCCGGATACGCGTACGAGCGCGCCGCCGACCAGGAGCATTTCCTCAACCGCGAACGGACCAAGACGTTCTTCCGCGACGTCTTCCGCCGCGGCGACGGCGGCAAGGCGTGGAAGTTCACCAACTCGCCGCTGTTCCTCGACTTCCTCGCGGGGAACCAGAGCTACGAGTGCACCCCGTGGTCGATGCCGCTGCGCACCGTCTTCGGTTGGCAGAAGCCGTGCTACCTCCTCGGCGAGGGCTATGTGCAGACCTTCGCCGAGCTGATGGAGGGCACCGACTGGGACCAGTACGGCGTCGGCAAGTACGCCAAATGCTCGAACTGCATGGTCCATTGCGGCTTCGAAGGCACCGCCGCGACCGACTCGATCAAGCACCCGCTCAAGATGTTCGGCATCGGCCGCAACGGCATCCGCACCGAAGGCCCGATGGCGGCGGACATCGACCTGTCGCACGCGCGGCCCGCGAAGGACAACTTCTCCGACCATGTCGAGAAGGAACTGGAGCGGATCAAGACGGCGGACCCCGAGGGGTGGAAGCGGGTTCAGCGCGCGGCTTAGCCGTCGACCGATGATCAACGCCATTCCGGCCATTTTGGCAGGATTGGTCGGTTGGTTTGGTGGCTTGGCAGCGCCGGTCGGTCTCGCGAAGTTTTTCTGGCGCGAGGCCACCAACCGCCCGCAAAGGTGGTGGCTTCATCTGATTGCCGGCCCGGTAATTTGCGTGGTCGAATTGGGCTGCGTCCAGCTCATCTTTTGGTCTGCACATGATGACGGCGATGGTCCACCAGGGCTCGGCTTGTTGATAGCTCCGCTGTTCGCCGTCACTGCTGGGACATTAGCTATATATTATTTATTTCTGACGACCAGAATCGTCATGTGCTCCGTAACCGCTATGAAGCTCATGCGGGATAAACGGGGTTTTGAATGAGAACAGAGCGTCTCCGTGTCGTTACTTTACTTGAGAGCGGTAGGCTGACCTTGCCCGCCAACTTGCGCAAACTGCGGGTTGGACTGCGAATACCGAATTGATTGTTGAGGAAGTCGCGAATGGCGTCCTGTTGCGGCTAAACTCAGCGAAGGACTAATAGCTAAGTTGCCCGCATAGACTTGCTGCGGCAAACAACGACCCCGTAGTCGCGCCGTCGTCGAACCCTAAAACACCCGCTTCCCGCCGACCCACGTCTGGCTGACTTTCGTTCGCCAGATTGTCGCGGGGTCACCCACGAACAGGTCGTGGTCGACGATGATGAAGTCGGCCCATTTGCCGGGGGTGAGCGTGCCGACGCGGGTCTCGGCGTGCGCGGCGTAGGCGGCGCCGGTGGTGAATGCCGCCAGCGCCTGGACCGGGGTCAATTTCTCGGCCGGACGCCAGCCGCCCGGCGGATTGCCCTCGTGGTCCTGCCGCGTCACCGCCGAATAGAGCCCGTAGAACGGGTTCGGCGATTCGACCGGGAAGTCCGACCCGCCGGCAAAGCGCGCGCCGCTGTCGATCAGCGTTTTCCACGCATAAGCCCCCGCCAGCCGCGCCGCGCCGAGGCGGTTCTCCGCCATGTTCTTGTCCGACGTCGCGTGCGTCGGCTGCATCGACGCGATCACCCCGAGGGACGCGAAGCGCGGCAGGTCGGCGGGGTCGACGATCTGCGCGTGCTCGATCCGCAGCCGCAGGATCTGCCGCGTCGCCGCCGGGACCCGCGCATACGCGTCGAGCACCTGCGCGTTAGCCGCATCGCCGATCGCGTGCGTCGCAACCTGGAAGCCGTGACGCGTCGCCTCGTCGATCCATCCGTGCAACTCGGCATCGCTGTGGAATTGCAGCCCGCGATTGCCCGGCGCGTCGCTGTAATCCGCCTTGAGCCACGCCCCGCGCGAGCCGAGCGCGCCGTCGTCATACAGCTTGACCCCGGGCAGCGACAGAAATTCGTCGCCGCTCCAGCCGACCGGTCCGTTCGGCGCAATCGCGTGGAGCGCATCGATCCCGCCCGCCATCGCGGTGATCCGCGCGGTCAGGCGGTGGTTGGCTTCGAATGCGCGGTACAGCGTCCACGTCCCCGGATCGATGCCCATGTCGGCGGCCCCGGTCAGCCCGACCGACGCCATGATCGCGAGCGCCTTGGTCAGCGCCGCGGCGGCCTCGGCGGGGGTCGGTTGCGGCAGGTGCTTGTCGACGAGTTGCTGTGCGCCGTCGACGAACACCCCCGACGGCGCGCCGCCCGCGCCTCGCTCGATCCGCCCTCCGGCAGGATCGGCGGTCGCGGCGGTCACGCCCGCCGCGCGCAGCCCGGCCGAGTTGGTCCACCCCGCGTGGCCGTCGACGCGGTTGAGCCAGACCGGGCGGTCGCCGACGGCGGCATCGAGTTCGGCTGCGGTCGGAAAGCGCCCAAGCTTCCATATCTCCTGGTTCCAGCCGCCGCCGACGATCCAGCGCGCGGTCGGATTCGCCGTGGCGTACGCCTTGATCTGCGTCAGCGCCTCGGCGAGCGATTTCGTGTCGGTCAGGTCGACCGACAGCGCGCGAAAGCCGAGCTCCATGATGTGGCCGTGCGCGTCGATCAGCCCGGGCAGGACGGTCGCGCCCTTGGCATCGACCACAGTCCCGGCAGGCGCAGCGACCCCCTTCGCCAGCGTCGCCTCGACCCGGCCGTCGTCGCCGACGACAAGCGTGCCGAACCGCGCCAGTTTGCCCGCATTGTCGAGCGTATAGCCGTTGGCGTTGACCACCACCGTCCGCGCGGTGAGCGGGGCGGCGATGACGAGTGCCGCCGCGATGCTCAAGCGCCAGATCGTCATTTCGCCCCCCCAGTCGTCAGCCGTCCCAGCGCCCGGAATGCGCGTTCTGCCGCCCAGCCGGTGCGGATCAGCGCGCCGAGCTGCCCCGGCTGGCGCCACAATGACCGCAGAACCGCGGGCAAGTCCATCGCCCCGTCGGGCCGCATCCCGAGCAGCGCGGCGGGCGGGAGGCCGTGCTCGACGCTGTCGGAAATCACCCGTAGCGCGGCGAAGCGGCGGCGGTGGCGTTTGGCGACGCGCGCGGCGACTCCGCTCTCCATGTCGACCGCGATCGCGCCGGTCGCGGCGTAGAGCGCGCGCTTGGCGATCGCGTCGGCGACAGGGCGTTCGCTCGCGGTAATGCGCCCGCGCCGTGCTCCCGGGGGAACGATGAACGGCGCGACCTTGCCCTCGACGACCCAGTCGCCGGGCTTGAGGCCGCCGACGAGCGCGCCCGCGAGACCAATACTGAGGATCGCCGATGCCTGCCCCGCCAGCGCCGACAGCTCGCGTTCGAGCCGTGCCGCGTCGCCGCCACCGGCGATGACCACCACCCCGTCGCGCGCGATCAACTTCGCCTCGCGCAGCAGTCCGGTCGCGACGAGGATCATAAAACCGGGGTCAAAGCCCGTGCGCGACGTGGACGCTGTTGCTCGCGCGCAGGTTGCGATACCGCGCCAACGCCCACAACGGGAAGATCTTCGCATAGCCGTGGTAGCGGAGGTAGAAGACGCGCGGGAAGCCACCGCCGGTGTAGTCCTCCTCGGGCCAGACGCCGTCATCGCTTTGGTTGGCCGCGAGCCACGCGACGCCGCGCGCGACTGCGGGGTATTCAGCCTCGCCCGCCGCCATCAGCCCGAGCAATGCCCAAGCGGTCTGCGATGCGCGGCTGTCGGCGGGAACATGTCCAGTGCGGTCGAGCGCATAGCTGTCGCACCCCTCGCCCCAGCCGCCGTCGGGGTTCTGCACCGCGATCAGCCAGTCGGCCCCGCGCCGGACCGCCGGATCGGCTCCGGTCAGCCCGGCGGCGTTGAGCGCGCACAGCGCCGACCACGTCCCGTAGATATAATTGACCCCCCAGCGCCCGAACCAGCTGCCGTCGGCCTCCTGCTCCTTGCGGAGATAGGCGAGCGCCGCCGCCATCCGTGCCGATCCGACCGGTTCGCCGAGCTGCGCGAGCATCGAGACGCAGCGCGCCGAGACGTCGGCGGTCGGCGGGTCGAGCAATGCGCCATGATCGGCGAACGGGATGTTGTTGAGGTAGTGGTAGCTGTTGTCGGCGTCGAACGCGCCCCAGCCGCCGTCCTTGCTCTGGAGCCCGACGGTCCATTCGGTGCCGCGCGCGATCGCCTCGTCGTAGCGCGCACCGACCCGCCCGCGCGCGCGGTCGAGCGCGCAGACGACGGCGGCGGTGTCGTCGAGGTCGGGATAATGCGCGTTGTTATACTGGAACGCCCAGCCGCCGGGGCGCAGGTCGGGGGCGTTTTCGGCCCAGTCGCCTTTGACGTCGAGGACCTGCCGCGGGATCAGCCAGTCGAGCCCGGCGTCGGCGGCCGCCTCAGCAGCGGGGCTGCGGACTTCGAGCATCGCATGCGCCGCCAGCGCAGTGTCCCAGACCGGCGAAAAGCACGGTTGGCAATAGATTTCGCCATCTTCGCGGCGGACGATGAGTTTCTCGACGGCTGCGCGGGCGATGTCGCGGTGTTCGGGGTCGCCGAGCGCATCGAACATCATCACGCTGTTCGCCATCGCCGGGTAGATCGCGCCGAGCCCGTCGTTGCCGTTGAGCCGCTCGATCACGAAGCTGCGGCAGCGGTCGATCGCGCGCGCGCGCAACCGCTTCGGCCACAAGCCGTCGCCCGCCTTGAGCACGACATCGAGCGCGCCGAATGCCGCCTTCCAGAACGCCTTCGCCCCGGCGACGTTCGACTTCGGCTTGACCGTCGCGCGCGGCAAATACAGCTCGTCGACCTTGATCCCGCGCGGGTTCTTCGCCACCGGGCGCAGCGCCGCGAGGACGAGCAGCGGCACGATCACCGTCCGCGCCCAATACGCCATCTTCGACAAATGGACCGGGAACCAGCGCGGCGCGAGGATCAGCTCGGGCGGCATCGTCGGCACTGTCTGCCACGGCCCGGCAGCGAACAGAGCGAGCTGGATACGGGTGAAGACGTTGACCGCCGCCGCCCCGCCATGGGCGAGGATCGCGGCGCGGGCGCGGGCCATATGCGGCGCGTCGACGGCGTCGCCGATCATCTTGAGCGCGAAATACGCCTTGACCGTCGCCGAGATGTCGAACGCGCCGCCGTGGAACAGCGCCCAGCCGTCGTGATCGCCCTGGATCCGCCGCAGGTAGCGCCCGATGCGTGCCTCGAGGTCGAGGTCGTCGGGCTCACCGAGGAAATGGCGGAGGAGGATGTATTCGGCGGGGATCGTCGCGTCGGCCTCGAGCTCGAACACCCAATGCCCGTCGGGCTGCTGGAGGCGGGCAAGCGCATCGGCGGCGCGACCGACGGCGGCGTCGAGTTCGGCGATCGTGACGGCGGAGCCAGTCGCCGTGGTCACGGCGGACGCGAATGCCGGATGGTTAATGACTGACATTGCCCCTGTTTACAGCCGAAGGAGTCGAAACGCCAAACTTTGTAAGGTCAGGGCTCGACTTGGGGGATCAGGACTTGGCTTGCGCCAGGGTCGCAGCGGTCACGCCCGAGCGGATCGCGCCCTCGATCGTCGACGGCAGGCCGGTCTGCGTCCAGTCGCCCGCGAGAAACAGGTTGCGCGTCGCGGTTGCGGCCGGGGGGCGCAACGCGTCCTGCTCGACCGTCGCGGCAAAGGTCGCGCGGCGCTCCTTGACGACCTGCCACGCGGGCATCGGCGCGGTCAGGGCGAGTGCGGCGGTGACCTCGGCCCAGATCGCGGCGGCGAGGTCGGCACGGTCGCGGTCGACGACGGCGTTCGCCGCGCTGATCGTCACCGAGATGCGATCGGGGAAGGCGAAGATCCACTCGGTGATGCCGCCGAGGACGCCGAGGATCGCGGGGGCATTTGGGGGCGGCGGGACCGCGAAGTGCAGGCTAACGATCGGGTTGAACGCGGTCGGCACGCGCAGGCCGGGGAGCAGCGTCGCCGCGACCGGGGCCGGGACCGCAAGGATCACCGCGCCGTCGACAGGTTCGATGCCATCGGCAAACGTCAGCGATGTCAGCTGCTTGCCACCGAATTCTAATGCGGTCAGTCGCCGCGTGCGGATGTCCGCGCCCCTTTCCCGAAGGTACGCGAGCGCCGGGTCGACGAACGCGGCGGCGAGCGTCGGATGCGCAATCAGCGGGCGGCAGGCGGCACCACCGCGCGCGAGCGAGCCGCGGACGACGGCGCTGGTGAGGGTCGCCGACGCTGCTGCGGGTGGGGTGTTGAGCGCGGCGAGGAGGACAGGTTCGAGGAGCTTGTCCCACAGCGGGCCGTGCGTCGCGACGACCTCGCCGACCGTCGCTCCGGCGGGAGTGCGCAGCAGCCTGGCGAGCGCGAGATAATCGAGCGGGCCGGTTCCGGGCACGCGCCGGGCGGCGGAGAAAATCCACCACGGTACCGGCCCGTCGTTGGGCGCGACGGTGAAGGCGCCCTTGTCCGGGCTGGCGTTCTTCAGGTCGACGAAGCCGAACGCCGTATGCTCGGGGCCACGCAGCTGATCGCTCGCGCCGATCCGTCCGAGATACGCCATCACCGCGCCGTTGCCCGACAGGACGAGGTGATTGCCATTGTCGATCGTCAGCCCGGTCGCGGCGTCGGCGTACGACCGGCACCGCCCGCCGGCCTGCGGGGCGGATTCCGACAGCACGACCTTGTGGCCCGCGGCGGCAAGTTCGACCGCCGCCGACAGGCCCGCGAGGCCTGCGCCGATGACGTGGATGGTCACCGCAACACCCGCGAACCGTTCACCGCAGCAGACCGACCTTGATCACCGTCCACAGCAGCGCCGCCTTGCTCAGCTTGATCCGCGAGCGCGGGCGATGCCAGCCGCTTTGCTCCATCATTGACAGCGTCTTCGAATAGACCCCCGCCATCAGCCGCGGCGCGAACAGATAGCCTGCCGGGCTTTCGGCGAGAATCGCCTTGGCGTGAGCATAATGCTTGTGCGCGAGCGCCGCCAAGTCACGCGCGACGCCGTCGATCGCCGGGTCAGCGGCAACCAGCAACGGATCGTCGCCGGGAATCCCGTGCGCGACCAGATGCTCGCGCGGCAGATACAGCCGCCCGATCGCCGCATCCTCGTCGATATCGCGAAGGATATTCGTCAGTTGCAGCGCGCGGCCAAGATGATGCGCGAGCGCGATGGCCGGCTCGCCGGTCATGCCGAAGATCCGCACCGACAGCCGCCCGACCGCGCTCGCGACGCGGTCGCAGTACAGGTCGAGCGTGGCGACATCGGGGGCGCGGATATCGGCGGCGACGTCCATGTCCATCCCGTCGATGACCGCGAGAAAGTCGTCCTTGGCGAGGCCGAAGTGCGCGACCGCATCGGCGACCATCGACGCGCGCCCCGGGGGTCCCCCGGCGTAGAGCGCCTCGATATCACCGCGCCATGCGGCGAGCGCGGCGGCACGATCGCTGCGGCCGCGGTCGATGTCATCGGCGATATCGTCGACCGCGCGGCAATAGGCATAGACCGCGAACATCGCCTCGCGCTCGGCCTTCGGCAACACGCGCATCCCGGCGTAGAACGAGCTCCGCGAAATCTGGCCGTTGAGCGCGACGCGGTCGTCGTCGGTCACGCGACCACCGCGGTCAGGGCGAGCCATGCGGCGCGGGGCTTCGAATGCGCGACACGTTCGGCGAGCGGGTCGCGGACCTGCAACTGGCACGCGAGATCCTCGGCGAGGCGCTGGATCACACGCACCTCGGCCGCGAGCCGCCGGTCGCGGAGCATCGCCGCGAACGGTGCCGACTGCGCCAGCAGCGCCTCGGCGCGGCGGGCGAGTTCGGCGATGATCGTGCGCAATGCGGGCGGCGAGCGCGTGCCACCGAGAACGTCGATATCGAGACCTGCAGCGTTGAGCATGTCGTCGGGGATATACACCCGGCCCATCTCGCGGAAGTCCTTCCCGCAATCCTGGAGGTGATTGATGATCTGGAGCGCGGCGCACAGCGCGTCCGACGCGGGCCACGTCGACCGGTCTTCGCCGTGGACATCGAGGACGAAGCGCCCGACCGGCATCGCCGACTTCGCGCAATAGTCGAGGAGATCGTCGTAAGTGGCGGTTCTGGGGGTCGTCACGTCGCGGACGAATGCTTTCAGCAGGTCGAGTGCGTGGTCGCGGTCGAGGCGGCGGGCGGCCATCGCTTCGCGCAGCGCGAGCGAGGTGGGTTCGGCCTCGGCTTCCCCGGCGATCGTCGCGCGCATCGCCTCGAGCCGGTCGAGCTTGGCTGCGGGAGGGATAGGGGCGTGGTCGGCGATGTCGTCGGCAGCGCGAGCGAACCGGTAGAACGCCATGATCGGCGCGCGGTTGGCGGGGCGGATCAGCCATGAGGCGACAGGGAAGTTTTCCGTTGTTGCGGTGCGGTTGGGGGTCATGCGCTCGCTTTCGCTTGGGCGCGGCCCTTCCACTGGCCCCCTGCCCCGCGCCACGTCTGCACCGCCGAAACCAGCGTGTACCAGCCATAGACCAAGGCGATCAGCGGCACCGCCGCGCCCCACACCGGCGAGCGGCGATAGAAGCGGAGCATCGGCTGGAACGCCGCCGACATCATCCCCCACGCCAGCGCACCGCCGAGTTTGCCCGCGTCCGAGCCGACGAACGTCAGCAGCGGCGGCGCGACGAAGGTCAGCGTGAGGCCGACCAGCGTCCCGGCAAGCAGCAGCGGCGAATAATCGAGCTGGGCGTACGCCGAGCGCGAGATCATCGCGCCAATATCGCCAATCCGCGGGTACGCGCGCAGCGACACTGAGCGATCGGTCAGCAGCAGCGCGATCGGCCCCTGCGCCTTCATCACCCGCGCCAGCGCGCAGTCGTCGATCAGCGATCCCCGGATTGCCGCGATCCCCCCGGCGCGCTCAAGCGCGGCTCGATCGACGAGCATTACCCCACCCGCCGCCGCCGCGACCTTCCCCGGGCGCGCGATTGCGCGGAACGGGAACAGCATCGCGAAGAACCAGACGAAGGCGGGAACGAGGAAGCGCTCGGCGGCGCTGTCGCAGCGGAGGCGCGCCATCAGCGAGACGAGGACGCGTTGCTCAGTCACCGCGCGGGCGACGAGCGACCGGAGCGTGTCGGGGGCGTGGACGATATCGGCGTCGGTCAGCCAGAGGTAGGTTGGCTCACCCGCGGCGGCGATGCCTTGCGCGACGGCGGCTAGCTTGCCGGTCCAGCCGGGGGCGAGCGGGGATGCGGGGAGGACGGAAAACCTCCCCTCCTCCTTGGGGGAGGGGTCGGGGGTGGGAAGTACGCCGCGCACTCGGGTCTCATCCCGAACGACTGCCCCACCCCCGGCCCCTCCCCCGAAGGGGAGGGGGGCAGACGCAGCGCCTTGGGAACTCGCAGAGGCAGCGTACGCCCGCCGCGCGACCTCGGCCGTCTCATCGCTGCTCGCATCGTCGACGAGGATGATCCGAAACTCCCCCGGGTAATCCTGCGCCGCGAGGCTGGCGATCGCGCGCCCGACCACCGACGCCTCGTCGCGCGCGGGGACGACCGCGACGACGCTCGGCCACGCTGCCGGTGGAGCGGGAATGCCGGCGTCACGCTCGCCCATCCGCCACCAGCCGCCGCGCGCGAACAGCAAGATGCCCCAGATGACGACGACCAGCCCGCCGATAACGCCGCTCACCGCAGCATCCCCGCCGCGCCGAACCATGCCAGCGCGTCGGCAAGCGCAACGCCGTACGGCCGCGCGGTGTAGCCGAGCTCGGCCTCGGCCTTCTCGCTCGTGAAATACATATGATGTCCCGCCATTCGCAGCGCGTCGGCGGTAAGGAACGGTTCGCGCCCGGTGATTTGCGCCACCGCCTCCGCCGCCCACGCCAACGGGAACAGCGGCCCGCGCGGGAGGGCGATCGTCGGCGGCTTGCGCCCCACCAGCCGCGCTATATCGCCGAGCATCGTCCGCAGGCTGACATCCTGCCCGCCGAGGATATAGCGCTCGCCGATCCGCCCGCACTCTAACGCGAGGACATGGCCCAGCGCGACGTCGTCGACATGGACGAGGTTGAGCCCGGTATCGACGAACGCCGGGATCTTCCCCGTCGCCGCCTCGACGATGATCCGCCCGGTCGGCGTCGGGCGGACGTCGCGCGGGCCGATCGGGGTCGACGGGTTGACGATCACCGCGGGGAGTCCGTCGGCAGCGATCATCGCTTCGACGAGCCGTTCAGCGACGACCTTGCTCCGCTTATACGCGCCGATTGCGCGGTCGGGGGTCAGCGGATCGGTCTCGTCGGCCGGTAGCCGGTCGAGGCCGAGAGTCGCCACCGAGCTGGTATGGACGACGCGGCCGACCCCCGCCGCGAGCGCGCCGCGCATGACGTTCTCGGTCTGCGTCCGGTTGTTGCGGACGATCTCCTCGGGATCACGCGCCCACAGCCGATAGTCGGCGGCGACATGGACGACTCCCGCCGCCCCCGTGCACGCCGCCGCGACCGCGCCCGCATCCATCAGGTCGGCGGTGACGATCTCGGCGTCGAGCCCGAGCAGGTTGTCGCGCGGGCTGCTCGCCCGGACGAGGACGCGGACACGGTAGCCCGCCGCGCCGAACGCGCGCGCCACGCTCGCGCCGACGAACCCCGCCGCACCGGTTACCAGGATCGTCTCACCGTTCATCGCGCCTCCCTAGCCGCGAAGCGCGCGGCGTGGATAGTGTCACCGGCTGCGCGGCCGGAATACTATCGTGCAACCACGCGACAAGTCGCGCGCGCGGGTCTATGGAGCCGCGCGTGACTCAGTTTCGACTTCAACGATGATCGGCGTGGCGACGGTGACCGCGGTGCTGATCGCCTTCGCGGTGGCGGGCATCGGCTATCAATTGGTTTCGGCGTTCGCGGTTTGGCGGACGATCGCTCCCGCCCCGCAACCGATCTGGATCGGCAAAGCCCCGTCGGTGACCTTGCTCAAGCCGCTGTACGGCGCCGAGCCCCGGCTCGCGGCAAACCTCGGCGGCTTCCTCACCCAGGACTATGGCGGACGGTGTCAGATCGTCTGCGGCGTCAGCGCCGGCAACGACGGCGCGATCGGCGCGGTCGAGACACTCCGCGCGGAGAGCAACGCCGATATCGCGCTCGTCGTCGACGGCGTCCGCCATGGCAGCAATGCCAAGGTGTCGAACCTCGTCAACATGATGGCGGCGGCGAAGCACGATATCCTCGTGGTCAGCGACTCGGACATCGCGGTCGGCCCCGACTATCTCGCGCGCGTCGTCGGCGCGCTCGCGCTCCCCGGCATCGGCGCGGTGACGTGCCTCTACCACGGGCGCGGCGACTCCGGCGGCTGGTCGAAGCTCGCGGCGCAGGGGATCAGCTACGGCTTCCTGCCCGCGGTCGTCGTCGGCCTGCGGCTGGGCCTCGCCGAACCATGCATGGGCTCCACGATCGCGCTGCGCCGCGAGACGCTCGACGCAATCGGCGGATTCTCGGCGTTCGCCGATGTCCTCGCCGACGACCATGCGATCGGCGTCGCGGTCCGCGTCCCCGGCCTCCATGTCGCCGTGCCGCCGTTCACCGTCGCGCACGGCTGCGTCGACCCGAGCCTGCGCGCGCTGATGCGCCACGAACTACGCTGGAACGTCACGATCCGCCGACTCGATCCGCTGGGGTATCTCGGCCACGGCCTCGTCAATCCGCTGCCGTTCGCGGTCGCGGCGACGCTCGTCCATCCCGTCGCGTGGCCCCTGCTGCCGGTGGCACTGGCGGCGCGCGCACTCGTCGTCGCGGCGGTCGACCGTGTAACCGCGAGCCGCGCTGCGCCGTATTGGTGGCTACCGGCGCGCGATTTCTTGACGTTCGGACTTTTTATTGCCGGGTTTCTGGTGCAATCGGTCGACTGGCGTGGTGCCCGCTTGAAGGTCGCCCGCGACGGCAGCATTTCTGGTCAAGATCCCGTGGTCGCCCGATCACACAACGCCCGTGGTCGCTCGACCACACACAACGAAGGCACGTCCGATGCGTAGTCTCTTTCTCCAGGGTCCGTCGTTCGACGGCTACGACGGCGGCGCCGGTGCGCGCTATCAGATGAAGCGCGAGGTCAAGTCGTTCTGGTATCCGACGTGGCTGGCGCAGCCCGCCGCGCTGGTCGAGGGATCGAAGCTGATCGACGCTCCGGCGCACGACCTGTCGTGGGACGATATCGCGCACGAGGTCGACGACATGGACCTCGTCGTCCTCCACACCTCGACGCCGAGCTTTCGCCAGGACATCCGCACTGCGGAGCTGATCAAGGCGCGCAACCCCAAGGCGCTGATCGGCATGATCGGGGCGAAGGTTGCGGTCGAGACGCAGAAGTCGCTCGAGGCGTCGACCGCGATCGACTTCGTATGCCGCAATGAATTCGATTTCACGATCAAGGATGTCGCCGACGGCATTCCGCTCGCCGATATCGCCGGGATCAGCTTCAGGAACGCGAGCGGCGAGATCGTCAACAACCCCGACCGCCCCGTCATCATGGACATGGACACGCTGCCGTGGGTCACGCCGATCTACAAGCGCGACCTCGACCACACCAAGTATTTCGGCGGCTACCTGCTCCACCCGTACATCAGCTTCTACACCGGGCGCGGGTGCAAATCGCGCTGCACCTTCTGCCTGTGGCCGCAGACCGTCGGCGGGCACAACTACCGGACGCGGTCGATCGAAAACGTCGTCGAGGAGGTCAAGTACACGATCAAGACGTGGCCTGACCTTAAGGAAATCTTCTTCGACGACGACACGCTGACCGATAACGCCCCGCGCGTCGAGGCGCTCGCGCGCGAACTCGGCAAGCTCGGCGTGACGTGGAGCTGCAACGCCAAGGCCAATGTCCCGCGCAAGACGCTGGAAATCATGAAGGCAGGCGGGCTGCGGCTGCTGCTGGTCGGTTATGAGAGCGGCAACCAGCAGATCCTGATCAACATTAAGAAGGGCCTGCGCACCGAAGTCGCGCGCCAGTTCACCAAGGACTGCCACGACCTCGGCATCGTGATCCACGGCACCTTCATACTCGGCCTGCCCGGCGAGACCGCCGAGACGATCGAGGAGACGATCAACTACGCCAAGGAGCTCAACCCGCACACGATCCAGGTGTCGCTCGCCGCGCCGTATCCGGGGACGTTCCTGTACAAGCAGGCGACCGAGAACGGCTGGTTCGACAATTCGACCGACCTGCTCAACGACGACGGCGAGCAGATTGCCCAGCTCAGCTACCCCCACCTCCCCGCCGCGCAGATCTTCGATGCAGTCGAGGATTTCTACCGCCGCTATTATTTCCGCTTTAGCAAGATCAAGGACATCGTCTGGGAGATGCTGCGCGACTGGAACATGATGAAGCGCCGCCTGCGCGAAGGCGTCGAGTTCTTCGAGTTCCTGCGCCATCGGAAAGAGGCGGCGTAACCGCTTGAAGCGGCTTGTCGTCACCGCCGACGACTTCGGCAACGACGTTGCGGTCAACGAGGCGGTCGAGATCGCGCACCGCAGCGGCATTCTGACCGCCGCAAGCCTGATGGTCGGCGCGCCCGCTGCCGCCGATGCGCTTCGGCGGGCGAAAGCGATGCCGGATCTTGGAGTCGGCCTTCATTTAGTCCTCGTTGACAGCACGCCGGTCTTGCCTCCCGAGCAGGTCCCCGGCCTCGTCGACCGCAACGGCCGGTTTCGCGACAACATGGCACTCGCGGGGGCGGCGATGTTCTTCCTCCCCGCGACCCGTAGCCAGCTCGCGGCGGAGATCGAGGCGCAGTTTGCCGCCTTCGCCGCGACTGGGCTGCCGCTCGACCACGTCAACGCGCACAAGCACTTCCACCTCCACCCGACGATCGCCGGGCTGATCGCGCGCGTCGGCGCACGCTACGGGCTCAAGGCGGTGCGCGCGCCGATCGAGCCGGGGGCGCCGTCGTTGACCGACCCGTGGGCGAAGCTCGTTCGCCGCCGCTTCCGCGGGCACGGGATCGCCGTGCCCGACGCGGTGTTCGGGCTGCGCTGGTCGGGAGCGATGACCGCCGACCGCGTTCGAGAAATTATCCAGCACCTCCCCGACGGCCTGAGCGAAATCTATTTTCATCCGGCGACGCGCGACGATTATCCTGGGCATGGCCTCGACTACCGCCACCGCGACGAACTCGCCGCGTTGATCGATCCCGAAGTGCGCGCGGCAGTCGTCGCGGCGGGTGCCCGGCTGGGAAGTTTCGCCTCGGCATGACGCGCGTCATCATCCTCCTCCTCACCGTCGTCGGGCTGATTGGTGCCGCGCTGATCGTCGGTTCGGTCGGGGTCGAGCCGGTCATCGCCGCGATCCGCGCGATCGGCGTCGGCGGCTATGTCGTGTACGTCGCCTACACCGCGATCGTCCTCGGGCTGCTCGGCGCGGCATGGCGTGCGGTCGCGCCCGGCGGCGGTCCAATCGGAGCGTACATATGGGCGCGGACGGTGCGCGAGGGGGCGACCGACGTTCTCCCCTTTGCGCAGATCGGCGGCCTCGTCGTCGGCGGGCGCGCGCTGACGGCGCAACGCGTGCCGAGCGACCTCGCCTACGCCTCGATGATCGCCGACCTAACGACCGAGATGGCGTCGCAATTGATCTTCACCCTGTTCGGCGTCGGCGCTTTGCTCCTCGCGCTCGGCGGCGGATTCGACAGCGTCGGGGTGCTCAAGCTCGTCCTCGGTGGACTCGGCCTGACGTGCGCGTTGCTCGCGGCACTGGCGTTCGGGCAGCAGCCGATGCTGAGCGCCGCCGCGCGGATCGGCGAGCGCCTGTTGCCCGCGTCGGTTACCGGCCTCGCCGCCGTCCAGACGCGGCTCGCGGCGATCTACCGCGACCGCGCCGCGCTGGCGTGGTCGTTCGGCTTCAACCTCGCGGCGTGGGTTGCGAGCGGCATCGGCGCGTGGCTCGCGCTGCGGCTGATGGGGGTCGCGATCGGTCCGGTCGCGGTGCTGGCGATCGAAAGCCTGATCTTCGCCGTCCGCTCGATCGCCTTCGTCGTCCCCGGCGCGCTGGGTGTACAGGAAGGCGCGTACCTCCTCCTCGCCCCTTTGTTCGGGCTCGACCCGCAGGTCGCGGTGGCGCTGTCGCTGCTCAAGCGCGCGCGCGACCTGACGATCGGGGTGCCAGCTTTATTATGGTGGCAGGCAAGCGAGGGGCGGAAGTTACTGGCTTAGCTCCTGCTGTCTGCGGCTGTGGCCAAGGCCACATCGCCGCGCCAGCCATGCGCCTGGCTCGATGTTTCGATCTGCAAGCTTCGATCAGCTTCGGCCAAGTGACGCTAGCGGCCCCGAATCAAGGTGTTCCAAAATCCGATTGAGCGCCGCGACGTTGGTCTCGTCTTCGGCGCTCCCGAGCGCGTCCTGCAGTACCGCGCGGATGTCCTCGGCCTTGACCTGCTCCATCTCCCAGTTCGGATAGAGCCGCTCGCGCCGTTCCTCACTCCAATCGAGCGAAACGACATCGTAATGGCGCGGATCGCCACGCAGGCTCGCGATCAGATTTTGCACGTGGGCGGCGGGCCCTTCGATCCACTGGAAGAAGACGCCGCTGCCGAAAACCAGCACCCCGGTAATGCCACGGGCGAGATTGCTGCGTTGTGCCGCCTCGACGATCCGATCGACCGCAACGTCGTCAATGCCTTCGGCGGCACGGCTGCAGTAGACGAACGTATAAAGCATGGGCGCGGCGTCGTCTTGGTCAGCGCCGCGCGGGAAACCGGGTTCATCGAACATGGGATGGCTCGCTGTGTCTATGCCAGGCAGCCGTATCGCCCGGTGAATCAGGCCGAGTTAGCGCATCTTTTTTATCTGCGTAACCCGCACGCTCGCGATGCCGTCCGTCTCCACCGTCCGCCAGCCCGACGGGCATGACGAAAGAAGCGTAGACGTCGAGCGCCGTAGATTCCGATAGCGGCCGGACTGCCAAACGCTCGAAGAGCGAGTAAGCTTGGCCGCGAACCACGGTTTCTGCGACTTGAAGCTGCAAATACCGGCAGCCCGAAGTGGACGTTCAACGAAGATGACGCTCGCGGGCCGCCGGCAGTTGGGGTTAGGCGGCGAACACGGTCTTGATCTCGGCTGCGACCTGCACGACGTTTTCGTCAAGCACGTAGTGGCCAGAATCGAGCCAGACCAGCTTGGCGTCGGGCAAGTCGTTCAGATACGCGCGGGCCCCGGGCGGAATGAAGAAGGGGTCCTGCTCCCCCCAGACGATCAGGGTTTTGGGCGTATGCGCCCTGAAGGCCGCCTGCCATTCGGGATAGAGCGCAATGTTGCTCTTGTAGTTCTCGAGGAGATCGACTTGGCAATCCTCATTGCCGGGCCGGTCGAGCAAAGCCTGATCCAGCACCCAATTGTCCGGGTTGATCGCTTCGGGGTTCTTGGCGCCCACCAGCCAATGATATTTGGTCCCCGCCAGGCTGACGAAGTCGCGCGCTGCCTTTTCGGTTTCGGGCGTGCGGTTTTCCCAGAGCGGCATCAGCACCGCTTTTGGCCCGTCTCCAACGCCTTCCATATAGGCGTTGGTGTTCTGGATGATGAAGCCGTCGACCTTGTCAGGACGGGCGGTGAAGAGGCGGAAGCCGACGGGGCCGCCGTAGTCCTGCATATAGAGTACGTAGGACGCCAGCCCCAGCGCGTCGACCAAGCCCGCCACATGGCTCGCGAGATTGTCGAAGGTGTAGGCGAATTCATCCCGCGACGGCGCATCGGAGTGACCAAAGCCGATGTAATCCGGCGCGATCAAATGAAACCGGTCGGCCAGCGCCGGCATCAGATCGCGAAACATCTGGCTGCTGGTCGGCAGCCCGTGGAGCAGCAGGATGGTCTGCCGGCTGGGGTCACCCGCTTCGCGGTAGAAAATGGTGCGGCCATTCACCGTGGCGGTACGGTGAAGGATTTGGGTGGTCATGACGGCTGCTCCTGGTTCGCGCGCACTCGGCGGACCGCCGTCGTGTCGAGGCTGCTTTGGCCCTTTCGATCGCCGCCCGGCAGCGTGCATCATCGGAATGCTTTCTATCGAAAGTTGGTAGGGCCTCGGACCGTCGTGCGAAGTTAGTCGAGATGCGACGGGTCGGCCCTGCGTCAACCGGGACCGTTGATCGGGTGATGCGCGCGGCGCAGTTCAAACGGCCCACCCGGACACGACGTCTCGGGCAACTCCGTTTCACCAAGCACGCCGTGGTCAGGCCCGGTGTCCCGTTGTCTTCCAACGCAAAGGCTCTCGATCTTCATGCAAGCAGCGGGTGACGAGGGCGACGTAGCGGCCGATATCGGCGAGGCTGTCGAGCATCGGTCGACACCGGCATCCATAGGCCTGGTTGCGACGCGGCTTGCAGAAGTGCTCGCCAAGGGGAACGTCATCTACGTCGCGACCGACGAGCAGCGCGCTGGTGCCGTCGCCAGCGCGCTGGCTCAGGCTGCTCCAGAGGCATTGATCTTACACGTGCCTTCGAGCGACGCGCTGCCGGGTGACGATGCGCCGGCGTCGCCTGCGAATATCGGTCGCCGCGTCGCTGCGCTATACAAGGCCAGGGCGGCACACAGCGAGCAGCGCGTCGCACTTATCGCCAGCGCCGAGGCCGCGACACGGCTGTACCCGCCGGTCGCAGCCTTCGATGCTGCGTTGCCCGTTCTCCGCGTCGGCGAAGTCTGCGATCTCGAGACCGTCGGCACCGTGCTCGGCGGCCTCGGCTACGTGATCGATGACCGCGTCGATGAACCGGGCGAGTTCGCCGTGCGTGGTCAAGTTGTCGACCTTTTCCCGGCCGACTCCGACCTTCCCGTGCGCGCGGAGATTGCCGACGGGCGCATTGCGGCGCTTCGCGTGTACGATCCCGCGACCCAGTTGAGCAGCGATGAACTCGAATCCGTCGAGATCGGACGCAGCGCCGATCCGTCGCTTGGCGACTGCCCGGTGACGCTGTTCGATCATCTTCCCGGCGCTGACGTCGGGCTTGATCCCAATGTCGCAAGCCGCCGCGACCGCTTCGTCGCGCTCGTCGCCGACGCCGCCCGTGCGCGGCCTGGTCAACGCGTCGAGCCGGTGGCTGACGAATCGCGCTGGTCGACGGCTCTTGCTGGCAGATGCAAGATCGAACTCAATGACGCCGACGCAGCCGACGCACCGCGCTTCGTCGAGGGCAAGTCCCCGCTGCGCAGCCTCGTTCGGGCGATCAGGGCGGCCCTCTCCGACGACGTTTGCGTCGTCATCGCCGGTGCCGCGCGCGACAACCGGTTTATCGCTCGCCAGTTGCACAAGGCAAAGATCGAAACCGTCGCAGCCGCGTCATGGTCAGCCGTTACAGCCTTCGATGTAGCTGCGGTCGGTATGTTGGAGATGCCGGTCGACCGCGGCTGGAAGGCGCCCGGCTTGCTCGTTATCGCCGCGGCCGACGTGCTCGGCAGCCGCGCTCTGACGGCCGATGCGCTTACAGGTGGCGGCAGCCCGCTGCTGGCGGAAATCAGCGAACTGCGCCTCGGCGACGTTGTGATCCACGAGGATTTCGGGATCGGCGTAATTTCCGGGCTGGAAGCGCTGCCCGGCGACGACGGCGATGCCTTCGTGCTCGAATACGCCGCTGGTGCGCGGCGGCTCGTGCCGGTTGCCGACGCCGACCGCATCTGGCGCTACGGCGCCGACGCCGATGCTGTTACCCTCGATCGCCTCGACGGCGCAGGCTGGCAAAAGCGGCGCGGTGAGATCGATGCCGCGATCGCCGAGAGCGCACGCGGACTGACGGCGTTGGCCGCCGCGCGCGCTGATCGAAAATGTCCCGCAATCGTGCCCGACGTTGCGGCCTATGAACGCTTTGTCGCCGGGTTCCAGTTTACCGAAACGCCCGATCAGCTCCGCGCGATCGCCGCCGTCCGCGATGATCTTGCTGGCAGCAATCCGATGGACCGGCTTGTCGTCGGCGACGTCGGCTACGGCAAGACCGAGGTTGCGCTTCGTGCCGCCGCGATGGTTGCGCTCGCCGGTCGGCAAGTTGTGATTGCAGCGCCGACGACGGTACTCGTCCGCCAGCATCTCGACACCTTCCGCAAGCGGTTCGCCGGGACCGATGTGGTGGTTGCCGGACTCTCTCGCCTGTCGAGCGCCGCCGAAAAGAAGGCGGTCAAGGCCGGTCTTGCCGACGGCACGGTGCACATCGTCGTCGGCACCGGCGCAGTCGCCGGCAAAGGCGTCGCCTACGCCGACCTTGCGCTCGTCGTCGTCGACGAGGAGCAGCGCTTTGGCGCGGCCGACAAGGCGAAGCTGCGCGCCCTGAGTGAAAACGCGCACATCCTGACGCTAACCGCGACTCCCATCCCGCGAACGCTTCAGACCGCGTTGGTCGGGCTGCAGCAGTTATCGGTTATCGCCACGCCACCAGCGCGGCGGCAGCCGATCCGCACAAGCGTCGGCGAGTTCGACGCGGTGACCGTTCGCACCGCGCTGCTCCGCGAGAAGAGCCGCGGCGGCCAAAGTTTCGTCGTCGTTCCTCGGATCGAGGATATGGCTGCGATGGCCGCACGGCTCGCCGAAATCGCCCCCGAGCTGTCGACCCGCGAAGCGCACGGCAAAATGGCGGCGATCGACATCGACGAGGCGATGGTGCGGTTTGGCGACGGCGACGGCGACGTGCTGCTTGCGACGAACATCATCGAGGCGGGGCTCGATGTTCCGCGCGCGAATACCATGATCGTTTGGCGCGCCGACCGTTTCGGTCTGTCGCAGCTGCACCAGTTGCGCGGGCGGGTCGGGCGTGGCGGTCGACGCGGGCAGGTCCTGCTGGTCACCGAGCCGGGCGCGACGATCGTCGCCGCAACGCTCAAGCGGTTACGCACGCTGCAGGCGTTTGATCGGCTAGGGGCGGGCTTTGCGATCAGTGCGCGCGATCTCGACATGCGCGGCGCGGGCGATCTGCTCGGTGACACGCAGGCCGGCCATTTGAAGCTGATCGGCGTCGACCTGTATCAGCATCTCTTGAGCCTTGCCTTGCGCGCTGCGCGCGGCGAGGCAGTCGACCACTGGGTGCCCGATCTGCGGTTGGGCTTCGCCGGCCGTCTGCCCGAACACTGGATTCCGGACGTCGAGGCGCGACTGTCGCTCTACGGTCGCCTCGTTCGTCTGCTCGACCCCGACGCAATCGACGCATTCGAGGCCGAACTCGAAGACCGCTTCGGCCCGATCGCGTCGGATGCCGCCGTCCTGCTCGACATCGCCCGGGTTCGGGCAATGGCCCGCGCCTTGGCGATCGCCAAGGTCGAAGCCGGGCCAGCGGCGATAGCGATGACGCTCCGGCCGCACTCGCGCGTTGACGCGGCTGCGGCTGGACTGGTGGGGAAGAAGGGACGCTACCTACTGACCGAAGCGCTCGACGACGGTGCCAGGCGGGTCGAGCGAACCCGCGAACTCCTCGCCCAGATGGAGACGTGACCGCTCCGCGCGACATGTGTTGATCTAGTCGGTAGCCAAGAGGCGGTTTTCGACTGGCATCGTTCAGCGTGCTTAGTCGCAAACAGCTGGCGTTCGTCCGGCTGGCCACCAGTTGATGTGAGAAGTCGACCGTTAGAGGCCCCTGCCCTGCCCCAAATAGCGCTCGAGATCGTCGCTGCCGCCTATCCGTTCATTATCAATGAAAACCTGCGGGGTCGTGTCGACACCGTGCTTCGCCTCGAACGCATCGACCTCCTCGCGTGACCGCAGGATACGGTCGTCGACGTGGAACCCGGCTTCTTCCAGCATCTGTTTGGCGCGAACGCCGAATGGGCAGGTGTGGTCGGGCAGGATCATACGATAGAGCGTTGCCGTCTGTTCTTGAGCCATACCAGCCTCCTCGGACACAAGCGCCCGCGCCGCTACAGCGAGTTAAGCGGCATGGCGTTCCCGCTGGCATCCTCGTCGTGCCGCCGCACCCGATCGCATAGCCGTGGTCAATGGCCGCCCTCGACCCAGTCGACTCCCGCTTCGCGGAAGGCGTCGGCGAGCGCTGCCTCCAGCTCGAGCGACTCCCAGCCTTGGAGCGGGTTGAGGTGCCGAACGAGGTCCGGCAGCAGGCGGACGCCGAAGCGGCGGACCGCGCTGCTCGCCTTGTAGCCGGCCTTGTGCTGATCGAACCGCCAGTCCGGATCCCGCGACGTCTGGCCCACATAAAGGCCCCATGTGTCGCGTCGCGCGGCGTTATCGAGCAGGACGACGTAGACCGAGTGTCGGGCCCTGGCATGGCCCGCCGTGGATGCACCAAGCGCGCGAGCGGCTCGCTCGGCGTTCCTCATCCATGATGGTGCGGGCATCGGTACTGGCCAGTCCTGCTGCGGCGACACGTATCGCTAACCGCTCAGGCGGGCGAGGACGAGCACCCTTCGGTCGAAGCGTATCAAGAACCGGTGGTTGGCGTTTAAACATCCACTTGCTGACAAGCAGAAGGAATTTGCCAGATTTGACTGCCTCGCGATCCGCATCGCGTTGGAGAAGCCCCGCACGACGACCATCGTGTTGCGTCTTAGGCCGAGCTCAGCCAGCGCGGCATCGACCAGGCCGATGAATGCTCCACGGTGGGAGGCCGCGACGTATCGGCAGGCGGCGGTAATTGCGGCTGTCAGCAGCGCACCGAGGGGTTGAGATCGAGATCGTTTACGGCATCCGTCGCTGCCTATCCGGTGACGGTAATACCTGCGCCTCATGCAACTATACAATGCATTCGCTGCGTCTGGCGCAGTGATTAGAGGAGACGCTATCTAGCCGACACATATTCGGAGCACAGTATGACGCCAGACACGACGAAGCCTACCGTCAGCACGATCCTGCTCGTTGGCGGATCCCGCGGCCTCGGCCTCGGCATGGCCACTGAGTTCACTAAGCGTGGGTGGCATGTCGTCGCCACGGTGCGCGGTGAAACGCGGACTGAACTGCACGAACTCGCCGACGCTCATCCCGATTGCGTCGAGATCGAGATCGTCGATATCGCGCAGCCGGACCAGATCGACGCGCTGCACGATCGCCTCGTTGGACGTCAATTCGACGTACTGTTCGTCAACGCCGGAACCGCGAACATGCAGGACGAGATCGCCGGCGAAATCGCGACCGACGAATATGCGCGCGTGCTGGTGACAAACGCGCTCGGCCCCTTGCGCGTGATCGAAGCTTGCCGCGACCTCGTTCGCGCCGACGGCTTGATCGGAGTCATGTCTTCGGGCCAGGGCAGTATTACCAACAACACCAACGGACTCCACGAGGTTTACCGAAGCAGCAAGGCGGCCCTTAACCAACTCTTTCGAAGCTACGCCGCACGCCATGCCGATGATCCGCGCGCGCTCGTACTGATCGCACCTGGCTGGATCCGAACCCAGCTCGGCGGTCCGAAGGCGCCGTTCGGCATCGAGGAGAGCGTTCCGCTGATCGTCGACGTTTTGCTCGGCCGTCAGGGTCAACCAGGCCTCGCCTTCCTCGATCGCAACGGGAACACGGTCCCATGGTGATCGAGCCACCGATGAAGCTGATCGGCATCGAGGAACACTTTCTCACGTCCGCGGTCGCGAATGCCTGGAATGCGATCGGTCTTGAAATGTCCGATCCGAGTGTCGGCTACAATCAAGGCGTGGTCGGGCGACGCCTTGCGGACCTCGCCGGCGAACGGCTGGCGCTGATGGATGAAAGCGGCCTCGATATCCAGGTGCTGTCGCTGACCACGCCGGCGCTGCACGATCTCGGCCGGGAAAGCGTTGAGTTGGCGCAGCGCACCAACGACGCCGTGGCGGAGGCGGTTGCGCGCCACCCGACCCGGTTTCAGGCGATGGCGACATTGCCGGTGTCCATACCCGATGAAGCAGCGCTCGAACTCGACCGCTGCATCTCGACGCTAGGCTTCAAGGGCACGATGCTGTGTGGCCGGGTGGGCGCGCGCCATCTCGACGATCTGGCGTTTGCGCCAATCCTCGATTGTGCGGCAATGCTAGGCGTGCCCGTGCTGCTGCATCCCCGCACGCCGCCAATGGCGGTGCGCGACGCTTATTATTCAGGCTTCTCGCCGCTCGTCGATGCCGGCTTCGCGACCGTGGGGCTTGGCTGGCACTATGATGCCGGCATACAGTTCCTGCGGCTGGTCCTGGCTGGCACCTTCGATCGCTTGCCCGGCCTTCAGGTGATCCTCGGCCATTGGGGCGAGCTCGTCCTTTTCTACGCCGAGCGTCTTGCGGTGATGGACCGCGTTTCGGGTCTGTCGCACCCGATCGCGCACTACCTGCGCCACAATCTTTACGTGACCGCCAGCGGCATGTTTCTTCCGCACTATCTCGAGCGAGCGGTGGCGATTGTCGGCACGGACCGGCTATTGTTCTCGACCGACTATCCCTACCAGTACCGCCCCGGCGAGGACGCCCGTCGCTTCCTTTCTGAATGCGGGCTGGGCGATGCTGACAAGGCCGCGTTCGCTCACGGCAATTGGCTCCGGCTAACGGCTTCGTGCCTCCAGTAGCGATCGATCAGAGGATCAAAGCTTTCCCTGAGAACGGACGCTTGTTGCTTATCGGGTGCATCGCGACCGAGTTTTTGTCCGCCGCTCGATCACCCCCCCCTTTCCGGTCGAGCTGGACTTGTCGTAGGTTCCAGCATGGATTTCGTCGGTGTCCTGAGCCTGATCGCCATCGTTTTCTGCAGCGTCGGTAATTCGGGGGCTGCTGCAACCCGCCGCCAAGCTTTACCGGTACTCACAATCTCCCTTGCGTCGCTGGTTGCAGCAGGCCTGTTGGGGCAACTCGTATACCCGACGCTGCTGGCACTTTTGGGCAGGAATGCGGGGGCAATTAGATCGGGCGAATGGTATCGCGTCGTCGCCTCCCTCTTCGTACAGGATCATTGGCTGATCGGTGGCTTGTTCAACATTATGATGATGGTGGTCGTCGGACGGGTAGCGGAGAATAAGTTTGGTCGCCTGCACTGGAGCCTCATCTACTTCGGCGGCGGCATCCTAACCGAGCTGATCGCCATCCGCTGGCAACCCATCGGCGCTGGCAACTCAATTGCTTACATGAGCTTGGCAGGCGCGCTGCTTGTATCAACGCTCAAGGACGCGCGCTTGCTCCGGCCACGAATAAGCGGCGTGATTGGCTTGATGATCGCCGTCGCGCTCTGCTTTCGGTACGACATCCATGGGGCCGCAGTCCTGATCGGTGCAGCATATGCGACGGTCGCTCTCGGCATCCGGCCGACACGCAGCCGAGCCTGATCGCACGTCAGCTATCAGCGCGGGGTCGGTTGCCGCCTGGCAGATATCGGGCGACAGTTTGGTCTTGGCCGATGACAGTCCGGCAGGTCTACGTACCGACGCTTCCACCGGATTTACGCCATAGATCCATACCTGCATGCGCATAATGTGCGGCGCTGGAAGCCCTTGCGGTCTACGCCGCCTAGACCGCCGGGTCTGATCAGGCTGCCCGCCGATCGGTCAAGTGCATCTCCTGCCAGTGTATCACGCTCAGACGTTCGCGCATCCTAACATACCAGGCATGAAGGCTGACCAGCTCGGTCGGGATCTCTAGACCCACGATTTTTGCGAAGACAAATCCCGCGATCACGGTGATGTCCGCCATCGAAAAGGCTTCGCCCGCCACAAACGGCTGGGTTGTAA
The DNA here is from genome assembly GCF_019431245.1 of Polymorphobacter sp. PAMC 29334. NCBI lineage: Bacteria > Pseudomonadati > Pseudomonadota > Alphaproteobacteria > Sphingomonadales > Sphingosinicellaceae > Polymorphobacter > Polymorphobacter sp. PAMC 29334. Next base: position 2,941,698 of record NZ_CP080243.1, read on the forward strand.
GGACTCCATCGAAAAAACGCGCGCCGCGCAGCGCCTTGTCCAGGCGCGCGGCTATGGCGGGCTGAATTTCCGCGATCTCGCGGACGACGTCGGGATCAAAGCCGCAAGCATTTAGCATCATTTTCCGAGCAAGGCCGATCTCGGCGCTGCGGTCGCCAGGCGCTATCGCGAGGACAACGCGGCCGCGTTGGAGGCGCTTGCCATCGAAACTAGCGATCCCGCCATCTGCCCAGCAGCGATATGTTGGCGGCTTGGACCCAATGCCGACCGCTCAGGGCAATTATTCGCTCCCAGGCACTGGACGTTGGTTCCGGCGCGACGTTCTCCCTCCATCAACCGCCGTCCGCCGGGACGACCCAATTGCGAACGCTCAACCCTATCATGCCGGTTCCGGTAAACGGGCGCTCGTCGACCGGTGAGCCTCCACACCTGGTCACGTTGCGTTTCGCTGGGCTGCGAGCTCCGCTGCAGCGACGCTGCGCAGCTGAGCCGCCACCTTGGGGTTGAGACCGAGGTCGTCAGCGGCACGCTCTTTTTCAGGCAAGTTGCGCGGATCAAGGCCGGTCACCGTTCCAAAAACGACCAGAGCATCGAGGTAATATCCCTCGGCGCTGGCGTGGTATTGGTCCCAAGTCCAAAGGCTTACCTGCCCAAAGGCCAATCCATCATACGGGTCTGGGTCTGCCAGGCCGTCGCGCATTGCACGGTTCCACGCGGTCCCGACCGGCACGACCGCATGCAGCCCCGAGCCAGTCGTCAGCGCCTGACGACTGACGGCGAGAAGATCGTCTGCCATTTGAGCGATCAGCTGATGGTACCAGTGACCATCCGGCAGATAGGTCTGGTCGGCCCGGGACCAGGTTGCCATCAGATCCACCTGCACCTGCGGATTTCGAGCGTGAAAAAGGGCGGCCAGGGTCAGTGCGGCGGCGATGTGGCGCGTCGGATCGCCCGGCCGCTCCGCGTCCAGCGTACTGTAACCCTGCAAGATCACCACGTCCCAAGGTCGGTCGATCAACCCACGCTTGCTGACCAGGTGCCACGCCAGATCCTTGCCCGGCGACGTCTCCAGGCTCACTGTCCAGTCCAGCCCGGCTTCATCGACAAACGTCTTGAACAGGGCGGGGACGCCGCCGATCCCTTCGCGGTTAAGATCGGCAACCCGCTCGGGATGATAACGCATGACCGGCGAGTTCGCGCCGAAGGTAAAGCTGTTCCCGACGAACAGGATCGTACGACCCGGCGCCGGACTGCCGGAAATCATCATGCAGAGCAGCAACATGCTGGCAATTCGGCTGACGCAACGTCGCAGCAAAGATGGCATGAGGCGTTCCTGAGATAGCTCGATTTGCCACCTAATGCGCGGATCGCGCTGCCTGCTCAAGGATGCTATCCGGAGCACTAATCGATAGGTGGCCGGCTGATGGACGCAATCTCAACCGTTCCAAGCCGCTAGGCCATTTCCCGAAAGCGGACCTCCCCTTTCGAGCTTGGTGCGAAGTTGTCACACGATCGACGTAGGCAGGCTGCGATTATCGAGTTTCCAGTCAGGTACGCGCTTGGTTCAGCGTCTTCCCCCGTTGCGCGCCATCGAGGCGTTTGTCCTTGTCGCAGAATCGCTCAGTTTCACGAAGGCTGCCGGCGAACTCAACATCACCAAATCGGCAATCAGCCGCCGCATCCAGAGTCTCGAAGAAGACCTGGAGGTGCAGCTCTTCATCCGCGGCAACAAGGCGCTAATGCTGACCCCGGACGGCGAAACCTATTATAAGCTGACCGGTCCCGCCTTCGGTTCGCTGCGCGCCGCGGGGGCGCAATTGAAGCGGACGCGCCAGGCCAACACATTGTGTGTCGCCCTGCCGCAATCGTTCGCGTCCTATTGGCTGCTGCCGCGGGTCGCCTCGTTCTACGAGCAATATCCAAATACGGAGTTGCGGCTCGACAGCCTGGGTTACTTCAACCTGCTCGAGAGCGAGGCAATCGACGTCGTCCTGCAGGTCGCCAAGGAACCGCCGCCGGGCTTCCACGCCGAACGGCTGTTGAGCCTGGAGCTTTTTCCGGTGTGCAGTCCGACTTTGCTAAGCCGTCATCCGGCGGTGCTCAACGAGATTGCCGACCACCGGCTGCTGCATCTCAACACGATGCCGTCGATCTGGGCGGAATGGCTGCAGCTTGTCGGGCGCCCGGACCTGCTCGAAGGACGCGGGCACCGCTACGACACGTTCTCGCTGGCACTCGACGCAGCAGTCAACGGACTTGGGCTGACGATCGGCACCGACATCATCTGTCATCGCGACCTGCAGAAGGGCCGCTTGGTCGCACCGTTTCCGCAGCGCCTGGTGAGTGCGCGATCGATGTATTTCGTCTGCCGCAAACGCGACGTCGACAAACCGATGGTCCGTCGCTTTCGTAGCTAGCTTTTCGCTCAAGCAGAGGTCGTGCTCGCCTCACGTCAGCAAATATCAAATGGCTGATGTTACCGAATTACGTCAATCGTAATATTAATTTGCGTCAGAATCACTGTATTTCTGTGTTGCGCGTTGCATCTAGCTCAACTCCAGCGCCAGAAATTGCGATTTCCGCCAGCAGCGTTCCTGCCTATTCGCAGCCCAAGATTATCTAATCGCATATTTTGCAATCGCGGGGCTCGCAATGACCATGAAGTCTACAGTTCTACAGACGGCAGCCTTATCGTTCTTCGCGCTGACGGTGCCGCAGGGCGCGTCGGCGCAGGATGTCGCGGCGGCGCAGGCCGAGGCAGGCGGCGACGGCGAAATCGTCGTCACCGCGCAGCGTCGATCAGAGCTGATCAACAATGTGCCACTCGCAATCACCGCGTTATCCGGCTCCGACCTGAAGACCCGCCAGGTGAGTGACGGGTCCGATCTGGAACGGGCTGTGCCGAACATGTCGTTCACGCGCGCTGCCTTTGGGTCGACCAACTATTCGATCCGCGGCGTCGGTTATCAGGTCGTCTCGACGACGGCGGACACCGGCGTCGGGGTGGACGAGAATAATGCACCGCTGGCGGTCAACCGGCTTGCCGATGCCGAATTCTTCGACGTCCAGCGGATAGAGGTGCTGCGCGGGCCGCAGGGTACGCTCTATGGTCGCAACGCCACCGGCGGCGTCATCGACGTCATCACCAACAAGCCGGTCGACAAATTCGAAGCGAGCCTCAGCGGCGGCTATGGCAATTACGACAGCCGCAAGCTGCAGGGCATGATCAACGTGCCGCTGGGACCGGTGTTCAGCCTGCGCGTCGCTGGCAGCGCGCTAAAGCGAGACGGGTTCCAGCAGAACTCGGTGACCGGCAACGATATCGACGCACGTAACCTGTATTCGACCCGCGCCACGCTCGCCTTCACTCCCAGTTCGAACTTCCACGCCTTTGCGATGTGGGAACATTTCAACGAGGACGACTCGCGGTTCGGTGGCCAGAAGTTCCTGTGCAGCAAGGACGTCGGCCCATCGAGCGTCGGCGGCGTCACGGTCAACACCTTGGCAGCGCGCAACTTCCTTAGCCGCGGCTGCCTAAAGGACTCGATCCACAGCCAGTCGTCGCAGACCGGCAACGTCAACAGCGTGGCGACGCTCGGCGGGTCGCTGTCCTACCTTTACGGCCTGGTGTCCGGGGATGTGAACGGGGGCAGCCAATCGGGCGACCAGCGCACCCTCTCGCAGAACATCGATCCGACCTACAAGGCGCGCAACGACCTGTTCCAGCTGAACTTGCAGTGGGATGTCACGCCCAACCTGCAGCTCACCTCGCTGACTGCATATTCCAATGACCGGCTGGACACGCGCGCCGAATTCCAGAGCGCTACCATCCCGTTCAACAATACGGTCGTGACGCCCGGCGGCGTCTTTACCGACCCCCAGACCGGCACATCGCGTTTCCTCAACCTCGACACCGACTACGATGTCTACCGCACCAAGCAGTGGAGTCAGGAAATCCGGTTGCAATCGTCCTTTTCGGGACCAGTCAACTTCAACCTCGGTGCGTTCTACATGCACCTAAATCGCTTCAATAACATTTTCATTCTATCGAACGGGGAGACTGCGGTCACCGCGATCCGCAATCTGTTGGGTGGTAACTCCTACATCGATCCCAATGCCAATCCGAACAGCCAGGGGCATAATTACTTCGATGCCTACAATCCGTATACGCTGAACTCGCGAGCCGCCTTTGGGGAGATTTATTGGCAGGCCAGCGACACGGTGCGGGTCACTGCGGGCCTACGCTACACCAGCGACCACAAGGACTATACCAACTATCCGATCACGATCCTGACCGACGGCAAGGGCTTTCCGGATACGCTTGTCGAGCAGCGTGCCAATTTCGGCGAACTGACCGGGCGCGCCAATGTCGACTGGCGGCCGATGCTGTCGTTCACCGACAAGACGCTTGTCTATGCATCCTTCTCGCGCGGCTACAAGGCAGGCGGCTTCAATCCGCCAAACGTCGTCGAAGTACCGCCGATCTATGCGCCGGAGTTCGTCAATTCGTTCGAGATCGGTACCAAGAACACGCTATTCGACGATCACGCGACGCTGAACCTGACGGCCTTCCATTATGACTACAAGGGCTACCAGATCTCCCAGGGTCAGGGGCTCAACGAAGCGACCGCCAACGTCGATGCGAAAATCTATGGTGTCGAGGTCGAGACCACTTGGTCGCCGACCGATCGCCTCCGGTTCAACGCGCAGGCCGGCTATCTGCACAGCTCGATCGGCGCGGGATCGTCGGTCGATACCTATGACCGGCTCCAAGGCGACCCGTCGCTGATCTATCTGAAGTCGCTGACTTCGGGCTGCGTCGCAGCGGTCGCCGATGTCGCCAAGCTGATCACGCTGATCAACGCGGGCAAGGTCGCAGCCAACGTACTGACCGGTGCCTGCCCGACCGAGGCAGCGCCCAACGGCGCCTATGCAAGCCGCGATCCGAGCAAGAATTCGCTTGCCGCGCTCGGCATCGTCCTGCCGACCAGCACCGGCGATCCGGTCAACCTGAAGGGCAAGCGCCTGCCCAATGCGCCGAGCTTCACCGCCACGCTCGGCGCGCAATATGCGCTCGACCTCGGCCACGACTGGCAGGCGGTCGCGCGCGGCGACGTCTACCATCAGTCGAGTTTCTACACCGATATCTACAACAACGAGGACAATCGGCTGAACGGCTGGAACACCGTCAACCTGAGTGTTTAATTCAACCTTCGCGACACGGATCTGCAGGTGCAGATGTACGTGAAGAACGTCTTCGACAAGACGGTGGTCACCGGCATTGGCGTCAATTCCGAAACGCTCGGGGTATCCCGTTCGGTGGTGCTGCTCGATCCGCGCCTGTTTGGCTTCAGCATCAGCAAGCGGTTCTGAGGCCGGAATGTCCGTACCCCCGGCTGTGGCCCGGTCTAAGCTCTCCGCCTGGCAACTGCTCTGCTATTCGGCGCCCGGCGTCCCGGCAACAATGATGATCTATGCCGCCGGGGTCATCGTCCCCGGTTTTTACGGCACGTTCGTCGGGCTGTCGGCGGCATCGATCGGGCTGGTGCTGCTGGTCACCCGCCTATCCGACGTGGTGTTCGATTTTGGGGCGGGCGCGCTGTCGGACGCGACGCGGTCGCCAATCGGGCGGCGTAAACCCTGGCTAATCGCCGGCGCGGTCGTGCTGTACATCGCCTTTGCCGCTCTGGTGATGCCGGAACAGGGTGCGAGCGTCGCCTATTTCCTTTGGGCGTCGATGGCGTTCTTCTTGGGCTGGAGCTTGTTCAGCGTTCCTTATGACGCTTGGGGCAGTGAACTTGCCGGCGACTATCAAACGCGCGCCACGTTGTTCACCTATCGTGCCGGTGCCGGTTATGTCGGCAGTCTGGTGTTTTCGCTCATTCCTGCACTGCCGATCTTTCGCAGCACCGAATACTCGCCCGAAGTTCTAATCTTCATCGTCTGGACGGTGGCGATACTGCTGCTGGTTACCGTGCCGCTCGCGCTGTTTCTGGTGCCCCGGGAGCGTCAAACAACCCTGCGCCAACCCGCAGCTTTGCGTAGCTTCGTCACCGCACTGCGCCGCAACCGGCCGTTGCAGATCTATATCGGCTCGGCGACGTTGAACGGGCTGTCAGATGGCGTCTTCAGCGCCTTGGTCTTCATTTACCAGGCCAGCTACATGGGCTTCGGCCGCTGGATCTGGCTGGTGCTCGTCGTCTATGTCGGCGCGAACTTCCTCGCGTTGCCGCTGTGGACGCGGGTCATCGCCCGGATCGGCAAGCACCGTGCCTGGGCGGCAGGCCTGTTCCTGACCGCCTTGTGCTACCCGCCGATGGCGCTGCTGCCCCCAGGCGAAGCGTCGCTTATTCCGATGCTCGTCCTGGTGGCGCTTGCCGGCGCGACGTATTCGATCGCCAACGTTGCATCGCCGGCGGTGCTCGGCGACGTCGTCGACTACGAGATGCTGCGCAGCGGATCGGGCAAGGCCGGGACCTTCTTCGCGGTGCAGGCGCTGATCAACAAGTTCGGCATCGCATTCGGCGCAGGGTTGGCGTTCATGCTGCTCGGCGCGTTCGGCTATGATCCGGGCAGTCACACTCACAATGCCTTGGCGGTGTTCGGCCTGCAGGCGTCGCACCTTTACCTGCCGTCGCTGCTCAAGTTCGGGGCGATCGCTTTGATCTGGCGGTTCCCGCTCGACGCCCGCGCGCTGTCGACCATCCGGCGGCGGCTCGACGGCCTTGCGCTGGTGGCGGCACGATGAGCCGTCCATTGCTGATCGCGCACCGCGGCGGGCTGGAACATGCGCCGGAGAACACGCTCGCTGCCTTTGCCCGCGCGATGCGGTCGGACGCCGATGCCTTTGAGTTCGACCTGCAATTGCTGGGCGATGGATCGCTGGTGGCGCGCCACGACTTGCTCGGCCCGGCCAGCGTCGCCGACGGGGCACCAACGCTCGCCGACGTGCTGGCGCTGGTCGCCGAGATCCGGCCCGACATGGGGCTGGTCATCGACGTCAAGGCAACACCCTGGGCTGACGGTCTGGCGGACCACGGGCGCAGGGTGCTGGAAAGTGCCGCGCCGCTGCTGCGAAAGCACGGGCGGCCCGAACGGGTCACGCTTGCGTCGTTCGACCTCGGTGCGATGACCCACGCCCGCGCGATCCTGCCCGAATACCCCACCGCATTCCACACGATGGCGGTGCGCTGGTTGGCCGGACTGACGCAGGAGCAGACGGGAATGACCGACCCCCGCGACTATCTCGCCTATCTCGAACGCTGGCGGCAGGAGGCGGGACCGGGCATGGAAGCGCTTTCCGCGCTGGACCGTATCCACGCCGCCGGCGGGACGATCTGGTCATGCCAGTATCGGGACCTGACAGCGCAGGCGGTGGCCCGCGCACGGGTCCTCGGTCTTGCCGTATGGGCGTGGACCGTGAACTCCGCAGACGATTTTGCTCGCGTTTTGGCGCTTGGCGTCGATGCCGTCACCACCGATCGGCCCGATGCCATGCTGCAAATTCTTTCATCCCTAGACGCAAGGAATTCCGATGTCTGAGCCCGTTTCGCCCAAGCCCCTTCTGATCGCAGGCGCAACCGGATATGCGCTGTGGCCCGCCAACACGCTGGAGGCAACATTGCGCTGCCTCGAATTGCCCATCGACGGCATCGAGATCGATGTGCAACTGACATCAGATGGCCACGTCGTTGCGCACCACGATTATCGGTTCAGTGCCGACCATACCCGGCTGGATGGTGTCTGGCTCGATGCGGCCAGCGGCCCGCTGAAGGACATGACCCTCGCCGAGCTGCGCCGGTACGACGTCGGTCGGACCCGGCCCGATCTCGCCACGCCGCTGCAGTATCCAGATCGCGAACAGATGGACGGCGTCCACGTACCGACCCTGCCCGAATTGCTGGCCGCGCTGACGGCAGCGTCCGGTCCACGTCGGCTGCTGTATGTCGAGATCAAGACCGACCCGCAGAACCTTGCTGAGGCGCCGGCTCCCGAGCTGATCGTCGAGGCGGTATTCCGCGACCTGGAAGCTGCCGGCTATGTCGACCATGCCAAGATTATCGCGTTCGACTGGCAAGTCCTGCGCCTGTCCGCCCTGCGCAGCCCTGGCGTGATGACGGCGCATCTCACCATTCCTGCCGCACTTGCCCCGCAGGCGAAGCTTGATGCCGAAGGTCGCTCGCCTTGGCGCGACGGTCACGATCCCGCCGAGTTCGGATCGGAGATGGCCGCGATCAAGGCGCATGGCGGCATGGAATGGTCGCCATACTTCAAGGATGTCACCGCCGACCGCATCGTCGAGGCTGAATCGCACGGCCTGCGCGTCGGCCCGTGGGGCCTCGCACTCGGCGATGACGTGCGGCGAATGGCAGAACTTGGAGTCTATAGCAGCACGGTATCGGGTTTCGACTGGGGTGCAGATCTCGATTGATCGACTGCGACGGCAATTCAATACTTTACTTCGTAAATTATATAGTTGCCAACTGGCTCGGTGGCGTCCTGAAATCGGACACCCCTTCACGGTCAATATAAACGAGAGAGCACAGTAGTCCGGCTCTAGTAAGGTCTTCATCACGATCTAAAATTTCACGGAAAGCGCTGACACATTGCGCCGGTTGTGCGTCGCCGGATTACATCACTTCGTGCTTGTCGCGCCGCGTCTTGCCGAACAGGTTCTGCCGTTCGAGGCGGGCCAGCAGCGCCGCGTAATAAGCGGTGAGAAAGGCCAAGTCGTCGCCGCCCTTGAAGCCGATCTTGCGGCGGATGCTCGCCGCGACCGCGATCACGGGATCGTCGGGGCGGCGGCGCATCGGGTTGACCTCGCTGCGGCGAAGGACGTCCTCGAGCGTCTGGAGTTCGAACACGCCGTAGGCGGCGAGTTGCGCGTCGGTGAAGATCAGGCCGGCGGTGGCCGCGCCGCGTTCGGTGACATCGACGCCGAGGCGACGGCGCGGCGCGCGCAGCACCCAGGTGCCCGCAAGGATGTCGCCGACGCGGAGCCGGTCGTGGTTGAACAGCGGCAGCACTGCAAAGCCGATCGTCCAGCCGATGCCGGCGAGCGCGGTCCACGCACTCGCCTGCCCGGCTCCCGCCTGATACGCGAGGAACGAGAGCGGCAGGAAGAATTCGAGCTCGCGGACGAGGTTGCGCGCGACGAGGGCGTCGATCGTCAGCCGATCGCCGTCGCGCGCAGCGACCCGCAGGCCGACGATCCGCTTACCCGGCGTCGCCGTTCGCCGCCCCGCCTCGAACAGCACGAACCACAGATTGCGCAGGACGAAGGCGGCCAGCAGCCAGATGACGCCGACGATCTGGAACATGACCGAGCCGCCGCCGGGCAGCGTCAGCGCGAGCGACCCCGCGAGGACCAGCGCCGCGATCGTGAGCGCAACAAGCACGCCCGTCATCATCGCGAGATCGAGGACGAACGCCCACAATCGCTGCCCGCTGCCAGCGAGCTGAAGTGTCAGGACGACGCCCTCGGGCGTGACCAGCGCGCGGGCGTCGTCGTCGGCCCGGCGAACGCTCATCGCGTTCGCCGCGGAAGATAGAAGTAGCCCGACCAGAGCGCGAACATCGCGCCCGCGATCGCGTAGCGCGCCACCGTCCCGGTAACGAGCTGGCGGGCGAAGCCTTCGAGCAGCCCGGCGACGAACAGCATCGCCGCGACGCCGATCATCACCGTCGCTGCCTGCCGCCCGGCAGCCTGCGCCGCGGCAATCCGCGTCGAGGCCCCGGGAAAGATCACTGCGCCGCCGATCCGCAGCCCCGCCGCCCCGGCGAGAACGACGGCGAACAATTCAGTCGTGCCGTGGATCATCAACCAGCCGCCGAGTTCGATGCCGAGCCCGCGCCCGCCGAACAACGCGAAGAACGCACCGAGCATGGTCCCAGTCGACAGCATCAGCAGCGCCGTCGGGACCGCGGCGGCAAAGCCGAGCGCGAACGCGCCGATCGCAACGCGCGCATTGTTCGTGAACAGGAAGCCCGCGAGGAGCGCGAGCGGCTGGTCGCCGCCCCCGCTCAGCGTCGCCCGCAGGCTCGCCGTCGTCGCTTGCGGATCGCGGCCGTGGGCGAGGGCTTCCGGCACGAACGACGCGTACCATGCGGGGTCGCGGTTCACGAGGATGAACCCGATCACCGTGCCGAGCGCGAGCAGCGCAAGCGCAACCAGGGTCTCGACCGCGAGCCCGCGCACCGCCGCCGGGAGATCGCGCAGGACGAAGCGCGCCGCCCGGGCTGCCAGCCCGCCACGCACCCCGTACACGAAGAAATACGCGCGCGCCGAAAGCGCCTCGAGATAGGCCACGAGGTCGGCGTCGAGCGACGTCGCGCGCGCAACCGACAGCGACGAAACCGCCGCACGATACAGGCGCGGCAGCGCCAGAAGATCGTCGTCCGACAGCCTGCGCAGCGATGTCTTGTCGGCGCGGTCGAGCAGGGCCTCGAGCGCCGACCAGTCGGCCTCACGGTCGGCGCGGAAGCGGCGGCTGCCGACGACGAGGCCGGTCATCGCAACCGCCGGCGGCGCGCGTCGAGGTAGCGTTCGGCGAGCGCCGGGCCGAGGTCGCGCCACGACGCCTCGAGGACTTCGACCCCCATCCGCCGCAGCCGCGTCAGGACGATGCGCCGCTCGCGGAGCAGGTCGGCGGCGATGACGGCCCGGGTGACGTCGTCGGCGGTGAGCGGCTCGGCGGCGACGAGCGCCTCGAGCACCTCGTGGTTCAGCACGACGCACAGCAGGACGTGACGCTCGAGCAGCCTTCCGACCGAACGCAGCATCAGCTCCGCGGAAATCGCGTCGGTGAAATCGGTGAACAGGATGATCAGCGACCGGCGCTCGAGCCGCGCCGCGAGCGTCGACAGGCCGAGCGTGAAGTTGGTCTCGTCGGAGCTACAGTCGAGCCTGCCCGCCAGTCGGCGGACGTCGGCGAAGGCCGGCGTGCCGGTCAGCGCCGCGCTCGCCAGCCGCGGCCGCGAGTCGAAGCCGAACAGCGTCACCCGGTCGCCGAGCTTGAGCGAGAGATATGCGATGAGCAGTCCGGCGCTGATCGCCCTGTCGAGCCGCGCGACGCCGGCGACGGGCTCGACCATCGTCCGCCCGCAGTCGAAGGCGAGGACGATGTTGTTGTCGCGCTCGGCGCGATATTCCTTGGCGAACAGCGCCGAATGCCGCGCCGACGCCTTCCAGTCGATCCGCCGCCGGTCCATGCCGGGCTGATACTGGGCCAATGCGTCGAATTCACCGCCCTGGCCGGTTTCACGCCACACCGTCGAGCCCGTTCGAGCCTCCCGGCTAAGCAGCGCTACGGACTCGCCGCGCACGCTGCGGACGTCGGGGGTGACCAGCACGCTGCGGTCGAGGCGCGTCGCCCGCTGCCGCCAGACCAGTCCGAGCGGCCCCTGCCAGCGCAACGTCAGTTCACCGAGCATCGCGATGCCGCGACGCAGCGCCGTCGCCGGGATCAGCGCGGTCTCCGAAACCGTCGCCCCCGCCGCGAGCCGCGAGCGGCCGCCGCCAAGGTCGAGCCGCGCGTCGCCGCCAACCGACGCCTCGGCGCGTCGCGAGTGCGGCTGGGACAACGACAAGGGGAGCCCGAAGCGCTCGCCGACGCCCACCGATACCGGAGCCGCGAGTGTGAGCGTGCCCGGCGTCACCGCGGCAGCGACATCGGCGGCGGCGAGCAGCAGCAACAGCAACACCCAACCGAGCGGTAGCAGCCACAAAGCCGGCGCGAGGATCCCGACGAGCAGCGCCACCGGCGCGCCGAGCGCCGCCGCGAGGACGAGGCGCCGCGTCGGATAGATCACCGCGGGGCCGCCGTTGCCTCGATCAGACCGGCGATGACGCGGTCGACCGGGACCCCGTCGATTTCGGCCGCTGGCGACACGACGACGCGGTGACGCAAGACGTCGGGGGCGAGCGCCTTGACGTCGTCGGGCAGGACATAGTCGCGGCCGTCGAGCGCGGCGGCTGCCCGCGCCGCGCCGGCGAGCATGACCGCGGCGCGCGGGCTCGCTCCCGACGACAGGTCGGCGGTGGTGCGCGTCGCGCGGACGAGAGCGACGATATAGTCGACCACCTCGTCGACGAGCCGGACTGCCTCCACCGTCGCGACGGCTTCGCCGAGCAACGCCGCGTCGGCCTGCGCCGCGACATGCCACCCGGCCGGCGTCGCGACGCCGAAGCGGTTGCCGTGGGCGATCACGATGGCGCGCTCGTCGGCGGCGTCGGGGTAGCCGAGGACGTACTTGAACAGGAAGCGGTCGAGCTGTGCCTCGGGCAGCGGATAGACGCCCTGGTTCTCGATCGGATTTTGCGTTGCGACGACCATGAACCTCGCCCCCAGCGGGTAAGTCGTGCCGTCGATCGTGACCTGGCGTTCCTGCATTGCCTCGAGCAGCGCGGCCTGCGTCTTGGGCGGGGTGCGGTTGATCTCGTCGGCCAGCAGCAGCTCGGTGAAGATCGGCCCGCGCGTCAGCGTGAACGCGCTCGTCTGGAAGTTGAACAGGTTCGCGCCGATGATGTCGCCGGGCATCAGGTCGGGGGTGAACTGGACGCGGCCGTAAGCGAGGCCGGTCGCCGCAGCGAAGCACTGCGCGAGCAGCGTCTTGGCGACGCCGGGCGGCCCCTCAAGAAGCACGTGGCCCGACGCGAACAGCGCGATGAGCAGGCGGCGGACGGCGGTGCCCTGCCCGACGACCGCCTTGCCGACCTCGGCCTCGATCCTGGCTGCGAGCTCCCTGACGTCGTCAACGGTCATGAACGGCTTCCATCTGCCAGCGGTGAAGGGCACGCGCGCTGGCCAGCGCCGCAGCGGGCGTCTCGACGAGGGTCGCGTCGTGGGCGAGGACGCTGAAGCGCGGCGCGGTACCGACACGGTCGAGCCATGCGGCCCGCTCGCGGTCGGTCAATCCCGTCGGAGCATGCCGGTGCGCGGCGACGGTCGCGCCTGCGAGCGCCGCGTAGCGCGGGGCGATTGCGCCTTCGCGCCTCGCCGTCGCGATCACCGCGGCGATGTTGTCGATCAACGCGGCACTGCCGAAGGCGATCGCGCGGCCCGGCACGACGGGCGTCCCGAAGCGGATCGCTGCCTGCCAGACGGCGAGCCCGGCGACCGCGACGAGCGCGAGCGTCAGCCCGAGGAACGGCGGCTCGAGCATCAGCCGCAGCAGGTCGCGGCCGCCGCCGAAGCCGTTGAGCGTGACGTCGAAGACAAGTCCGCCGTCCTTCGCGGCACCGAGGTCGCGCAGAAGCGCGATGGCAATGCGCGCGCCGGCGAGATCGCGCATCCCGGCGTTGTCGAGCAGGTCGGGGTCGGCAAGAATGAAGATATTATGTTTCGTCTGCCAGCCGAGAACGACGCTGCCGTCGGCGGCGGTCACGATCGCGTCGAGGCCGGCGGCGGGCTCGAGGCGCTGGAGGACTGCCGGCGCGGGAAACGTGTCGACCCCGGCGATGCCCGGCGCGGTCAGACGCTCGCCACGCCGCGCCGCTCGTGTCGTCACGCCCACACCGGGGGCGACCGTCGATAGCGGTGCGTCCGGTGCGGCGACGAGGCCGTGGGTTTCGATCCACGTCGGGCGGATCGGAATCGGCGAGGTCTCCCATTTCGGGACGATGATAAGCGTCGGCTCGCCGTCACGCGCGCGGACCAGCCGGTCCACTTGCGCCGGGCTGGTGCCGGCTTCGGGGGTAAGGACGAGCAGCCCCGCGTCGCCGGGCCGGTCATCGTGCGACAAGCGGGTCGGCGTCCCGCTCGCCGTCGCAAGGTCGACGATCGCGCTGAAGCCGGTCCCGGCGCGCGATAGGGCATGGCCGCCACGGTTATGCGCCGCGTCGAGTGCGGGGGCGTAGGCAGTGAGGAAGGCGAAGGCGACCGCGCTGACAACGCCGACGGACAGTAGGACGAACAGGACGACGCGGTTGAACGGGGCGGCTTTGCCCGATGCCGCTCCGGCGGCGGGGTTTGATGCTGCTCCGACAGCGGGTTCGGTCATGCCCATGCCGCCGGAAACGCTACGCCTTCGTACGCCGTGCGCGCGCGGGTCCACGCGTCCGCCCCGACCGGGCGCGCGGCGAACAGCCCGGTTTCGACGACCTCGGTGATCAGCGCGAAGGCGGTGGCGACGTCACCGGGCAGGCGAGGCGACCGGGCGATGTCGCGGCTTGTCAGCGCTGGAGCAAGGCTGTCGGACCGGTGCGCCTCGATCTGCTCGACACTGCGGAGGAGGACGAGGCGCGCGGCGGCGGCAAATTCGCCGCGGCTGGCGAGCGCATCAGCCTCGGCGAGCAACGCCCGTGCTGGGGCCGCGTCGGGGCGCCAGCCTACGTCGGCAACCGCCTCAGTAGAGTCGCGGCGAAACCGCGGCGCGAGCCAGCGGTATACGCCGAGAAGAAGCAGGCCGACGAGAAGCGCAAGCCCGCCCCAGAAGGCAAATTTGACGACCGGGCCGAGCGCGGCGAACTCGCTGGCGTGGCGATGGAGCCACTCGCCAAGCGCCTTCGCCCAAGCTGGCGGCTCGGGCGCGTGATATGCGGGCAGTTCGACCTGAGTCGACCCGTCGGCGAGCAGCCGCTGGTGCGCAGCCGCAATGCGGTCAATCGCCGTCGTCGCCCGCTCCCCCATCCTGTCCCCGATCGCTTAGGCTCATGGTTTCGCAGCCCCGCCGTGACAGCGCAAGGGGCGCTCCTGCGGCCGCGCTTCATTGGTTTGGGTGTCGTCGCCCGGCGAGCGATTGCCGCAGCCGCCACTGGACTTCGCTGCCGATCTCGGGAAAACTGGCGACAACGCCAAGGGTGGGGACTCAGACTATGGCCACGACTCCGTTTGCCGCCGAAAAGATTGATATCGGCCGAATTCTCAGCCACTCGTTCAGGGCGATCGGGCGTAATCCGCTACTTTATATTGGCATTGCCATCGTCTGCCTATTCATCCCGGGCGAGTTGATCCGGGTCGCCCTGACCTCGCAAATCGCCGCTGGCATGGCGCTCAAGCCGCTGACGTTGCTGCCCTATACGCTCGCGGGGGGCTTGTTCGGCCTAATCCTAAACGTCGTCGCGCAGGCGATGCTGGCACACGCGACGGTCACCGACTTGAACGGCAGCCGCCCGACCTTCGGAAACTGTTTCAAGACGGCGTTACCGCTCATTTTGCCGCTGATCGGCGTGGGGATCTTCGTCTATTTCGGCATCGTGCTCGGCATGATGCTTCTTCTTGTCCCCGGCATCATCTTCGCACTAATGTGGTCGGTGTCGGTCCCGGCTCTCGTCGAAGAACGCCGCGGCGTTCTGGCTAGCATGGGCCGCAGCAGGGCGCTGACCAAGGGGTCGCGCTGGCGGCTTTTCGGCCTGTTCCTTGTCGCGGGACTGATCTTGCTGGTGCCGCCGGCGCTCATCAGCGGGATCGCGGCGCGCCTTCAGGGCGGCATTCCTTCCCCGCTCAGTCCCGCCGTCCTCCTGGCGGGCTCGCTCAGCGCACTGGCAGCGATGCTCCTCGCGACGATCATCGCCGCGACCTACGTCGAGCTGCGCACGGTCAAGGAAGGCGCAACGGTCGAAAGCCTCGCCGCCGTCTTCGACTAAGCGCTTGCTGACGCAAGCTGTTGCGCGGGGTCGCAAAGCAGTCCGGCACCATGTTCGCCTCGGAAGCGCGGAGTGTCCTGAATATTTCGAATTGGCGCCGAAAGCGGGACATGCCGCAGCCGGTCTAAGCCCGCCTAGAGACTTCTTCCCAGGACACGCGTATCTTCAAAAAACGATTTCGACACAGGCTCCGGTGGCCGTTGGAACGATTCCGACCGCGCCGCCGTGCAGCAGAACGACCTGCCGGGCAAAGGTCAGCCCGACGCCGGTGCCAGCGCGCTTGGTTGTGAAAAAGGGCAGGAAAACGTCCTGCTGATATTCCGCTCGTATGCCGGGGCCATTGTCCGACACCGCGATTTTGGTGCGACCGTCCGGGAGTGCAGCGAGCGAAAGCACGATGCGCGGCGTGTCGCCGTGATCCGACGCCGCCTCGGCGGCGTTTTTCAGCAAGTTGAGCACGACCTGTGTCAGCAGCTCGATGTCGCCCACGACAATCGGATCGGCGACGATCGGCATCACCTCGAGCCGAACGGTTGGCCCGAGCGTGGTCGCCGCGAACAGCCGGGCCAGCTGGTCGGTCCACGCCCGGCCGTCGAACGGGGCGATGGTGACCGCGGGGGCTTGCGCGAAAGCGCGGTAGCTTTCGACGAAGTGCATGATGCCAGCCGCCCTTTTCGCCAGCGTCTCGACCGCGATGCGCGCATCCGCGATCCGAGTGTCCGCGCAGCCGTCGAGCCCAGCCATCAGCGTGGCCGCGCTGGCGGCAAGCGAGGTCACCGGCGTCATCGAATTCATGATCTCGTGCGTCAGGACCCGGACGAGATCGGACTGCAACCGCACCTCGGCGACGTCGAGTTCGTGCTGGATAATCTGGATCGAGACGATCCGCCACGGGGCACCGCCGCGCTCGACACTGGTGACCGCCAGCATCGCGCGCTGCGGCAGGCCATCGACGAGCAGCTGCGTCGATTGCCGCCCCGCCGAGGTCGCCTGCAACGCCTCGGTAAAGGCGGCGCCGAGCGGGGCATAATCCGCGATGCGGACACCCTTGACCCCGCCAAACAGCCGCCGCGCCGCCTTGTTGACCATTTCGACGCGGTCGTCGCCGTCGATAGCGAGCAGCGCAGTCGGAGTACCGTCGACCAAGGCGCTGGCGAAGCGGTTCTGGCCGGCGCTTTCGGCCAGCGCCGTGCGCAGCGTCCGGATCGCCGCATCGAACGCCTGTCCCAACTCGTCGAAGCCGCTGCCCCGACCCGCCTGCGCGAACGACTGGACGAGGTCGCGCTGTCCGAGCGCTGCGACGAAGCGCGCGACTTCGAGGTTGGTGCGGCGGGCGAGCGACCACACCGCCGCCCCCGACCAAATCACGACGCCGCCCATGACGAGCGTCGTGGCAGGCCTGCTGCCGAGCGACAGCACCCAACCAAGTAGCAATATGGACGCCGCGAAGACCGCCAACCGCAGCGCCAGCCGGAGGTCGAAGCGGCGGCTAAAGCCCATGTTTTTCCATGCGACGGTACAAGGTGCCACGGGTCAGGCCGAGTTCGGCGGCAGCGTTCGAGATGTTGAACGCATGCTTTTTCAGCGCCTGCTCGACCAAGTGCCGCTCGGCCCGGTCGAGGTTGAGGTCGGATGGTGCCGGTGCCGGAAGGCTGGTCGTCGGCAACCCGCGGGCAAGCGGGAAGTCGCTGGCGGTGAACCGGTCGCCCTCGGCCAGGATGACCGCGCGTTCGGCCGCATGACGCAGAGCGCGAACATTCCCGGGCCAGTCATAGGCGACCAACTCGGCCTGCACATCGGCCGGCAGCGAGCGTTCCGGCTTACCGTATTTGCGCCGGTAGACGTCGAGAAAATATTGCAGCAGCAAGGGGATATCCTCACGTCGACCGCGTAGCGGCGGCAACTCGATCTCCACTGTATTAAGGCGGAACAGCAAATCCTGCCGGAATCTTGCCGGGTCGCCAAGCTGCGCCGGGCCAAGGTTGGTTGCCGAAACGACGCGGACGTCGATCGGCACCGGGCGGTTGGCGCCGACCGGCATCACCTGCCGCTGTTCCAGCGCGGACAGCAGCTTTGGCTGGAGGTGGAGCGGCAGGTTGCCGACCTCGTCGAGGAACAGCGTGCCGCCATCCGCCGCCTGCAGCCGCCCGATCCGGTCGCCCCGCGCATCGGTGAAGGCACCCTTCACATGGCCGAACATCTCCGCATCGAACAGGCTTTCGGAAATTGCGCCGAGATCGACCGACACCATCACCCCCGCCGCGCGACGCGACAGGCGGTGCAACTCCCGCGCGACAAGCTCCTTGCCGGTCCCATTCTCACCGAGGATCAAGACATTGGCATCGGTCGGGCCCGCCTTTTCGATCAATGACACCACACGCGCCATCGCCGGTGACATGCCCAGCAGCGGCGTCTCGCCGGGGACGGACGCGATCGTCGCCATCTTGCCACGCTCGACCGACGTCGCCCGGCGCGAGCTGCGCAACGCCGCGGCAGTCCGAACCGTCGTCAGCAGCCGATCGTTCGACCATGGTTTGGAGACGAAGTCGGTCGCGCCCTGCTTCATCGCCGCGACAGCGACCTGAACGCCGCCGCGCGCGGTGATCAGCACGACCACCGCATCGGGATCGTGCGCCAGGATTCTCCCCAGCCAGGCGAACCCCTCCGCGCCGTCGGTCGCGCCGCGCGCAAAATTGGCATCGAGCAGGATGACGTCGGGCGACCGCGTCGCCATCAGGTCGAAGGCGGCTTGTGGCGACGATAATGTCACCACCTCGGCGAACAGGTCACGCAGCAGCAGGCGGGCGGCCAGCAGGATATCATCGTCGTCGTCGACCACGATGCACAGGCCATAAAGCTTCGGCAAAACCGTCATGCCGGCCTGACTGCCAGCAATCACAGGGCGTGCCAATGGCCGCTCGCGGACAGCGAAGTGTCCGTATGTGGACACTCCAAAAACGCTCGAATAACGGCAGATGTAGTCAACTCGCTGAAAACACGCGTGATTAGATAACTGGCACGGTGATTGCGCTGATCAGGTCAGAGGCCGGCGCAGTGTCGGCCTTCCTGCAAGGACATGACCATGTCGAACTCATTTGCCCGCTCCCTGATTGCCGCTGCAAGCGTGCTGACCTGCACAGTGGCCGTTGCCCCGGCCGCTGCCGCCATCTCCCCCGAAATCGTCGTCCAGCAAAAGACGGTGTCGTACGCCGACCTCGACCTTTCCAGCGCCGCCGGTCGCGACACGCTCGATCACCGCCTGCGCTCTGCAGCAAACAGCGTGTGCCTTGATGCCAACGCGCCGATCGCGACCAAGGCCTGTCGCAGCGCCGCGCTCGTCGATGCGCGCATCATGATGCAGCGCATCCAGTCGGCGTCGTGACGTTAAATCGGCAAGCGTGAGGCTCGCGTGACCCCAACGACCACCCCAGCCGAGAGCGGTGCCGGAATGGACCGCCGTGTCGTCCGCGCGGCCGGCGTGCCCAAATGGGTACGCCGGATCGCCGTCGGCTTGGTGATCGTGGTCGCCGCCGGGATCGGCTGGTGGTTGCTGCCGGCCAGCGGTTCGACCGATGTCGCGACGGCCGACATCGAGACCGGCACGGTCACCCGCGGTCCGTTCGCAGACTACCTGCCGGTTCGCGCGACCGTGGCGCCGGGGATCACGACCTTCGTCGGCACGCAGTCCGGCGGCCAAGTGGCCGCGCTGCTGGTGCAGGACGGAGCGCGCGTTGCCGCCGGCCAGCCGCTGGCGACGCTCGCCAACCCGCAGTTGAAGCTCGATATCCTGTCACGGGAGGCGGAGATCGCCGGGCGGCTGGGCGACGTCTCGGGGCAGGATTTGACGCTCGAGCGAAACCGGCTCGATCGCGCCAGCCAGACCGCCTCGACCAGCTACGACCTCATCAAGGCGCGTCGCGACCTGTCGATCCGCCAGCAGTTGCACGACCAGGGCTTCGTCTCGGATGCTGGCGTCGCAAGCTTTTCGGAGGAGGCCGACTATCAGCAAAAGCGCCTCGCCCAACTTCAGGCGGGCAAAGCGTCGGAGGACCGGATTGCCGCCCTCCAGGCGTCGCGGCTGGCCGACACGCGCGGTCGCCTAACCGGCACCCTGAATGCGGTGCAGGCGGGGCTCGATGCCTTGACGATCCACGCGCCGGTCGCCGGGCGGCTGACCAACTTCACGATCCAGCCGGGGCAGATGCTCAAGGCTGGCGACCCGGCCGGGCAGATCGGCAGCGAAAATAGCTGGAAGCTGGTCGCCGATGTCGACGAATATTACCTCGGCCGCGTCGCCGTCGGGCAACCGGCGTCGGGCGATGCCGGGCCGGCGCTCACCGTCACCAAGATGCTGCCCGCCGTAACTAACGGGCGCTTCCGCGTCGAGCTGGCATTCCACGGGCAGCCGCCCGCCGGGCTCAACCGCGGCCAGACGCTCGACGTGCGCGTGACGCTCGGCAGCACCCGCCCCGCGTTGCTGGCCCCGGTCGGTGGCTGGCTCGACAGCGGCGGCGGTACCTCGGCGCTCGTCCTCGACCCCGGCGGCCACACGGCACGCCGCCGCGTTATCAAGGTCGGCCGGCGCAACCCGGAAAGCGCCGAAATCCTGTCGGGTCTCATTGCCGGTGACCGCATCGTCACCTCCAGCACCACGGCCTTCAACAAGGCCGCCATGATCAACATTCGCTAGGAACAGCCCCATGATCCGGCTCCAGAATATTCAACGCACCTATGCTTCGGACGAGGTCGAGACGACTGCGCTCGCCGACATCGACCTGCACGTCGTCAAGGGCGAGTTCCTGGCGATCATGGGTCCGTCGGGATGCGGCAAGTCGACCTTGCTCAACATCCTCGGGACCGTCGATCGTCCGACCGGCGGCGCGTATCTGTTCGGCGACCGCGATCTGGCGACGCTGAACGAGGCGGCACTGGCGCAGTTGCGCGCAGAGACCTTGGGGTTCGTCTTCCAGTCGTTCAACCTGATCGACGAGCTGACGATCGCCGAGAATGTTGAACTGGGGCTGACCTATCGGAAGACCGGCGCCGGTGACCGCAAGGCAAGGGTCGCGGCGGCGATGGACCGGGTCGGCATTTCGCACCGCGCCCGCCACTTTCCGCACCAGTTGTCGGGGGGCCAGCAGCAGCGCGCCGCCATCGCCCGCGCCATCGTCGGCAACCCCAGCCTGATCCTCGCGGACGAACCGACCGGCAACCTCGATACCGAGAATGGCGCGCAGGTGATGGGAATCCTCGAAGCCCTGAATGCCGAAGGGGCGACGATCGTCATGGTCACCCACTCGCCCGCCCACGCCGACGCCGCGGGGCGCCGCATCGACATGCTGGACGGCCGCATCGTCGCCTCCGTCGCCCGCGCGATCTGAGGGGGGACGGCATGAACCGCTTCGCGCTCCTTACCTTCTATCGCTCGCTGACCCGACACAAGCTTTACGCGACGCTCAACATCGGCGGGCTCGCCGTGGGCATCGCAGTGTTCGTCGTGCTGGGGCTCTATGTCCGCTTCGAGACCAGCTACGAGCGCTGGCTGCCCGGCCATGACCAGGTCTATTTGGTCGAGGCCCGGCAAAAGGCGCTCGATCCCCGGCCGGGCCAATACTCCCCGATCGCCATGTGGAGCGCGGTCCACCGCGACGTGCCCGGCATCGTCGGCACGCGCCTCGTGCCCCGAAGCGCCACTGTGCTCAAGGACGGGATCGGCGTGCATGAACAGCTCGCCTTGGTCGATCCGGCGTTCGCCACCGTCTTCCGGCTGCCGACCGTGGCGGGCGACCTGGCGGCGGCGCTGGTCGACCCGACCGCCGTCGTCGTGACGCAAAAAACCGCGACGAAATATTTCGGTACGGCGAGCCCGATCGGCAAGACGATGACGATCACCTATGAAGGGGCATCGCACGCCTATCGCGTCGCCGCGGTGATCGCCGACCTGCCGAGGAATACCGACCTTGAATTCGACATGCTGGCGCGGCTAGTCATTTCCGAGGCCCCTGCCCCCGTCACGTTCAACAGTACGCATTACTGGAATTACTTCGAAGCGCAGACCTATGTCCGGCTGCCTTCTCCCGCTGACATCAGCCGGACGATCGGCCAGTTGACCGCCGTCGCGGCTAGGCACAGCCGGGTCGAAACCCCAGACGATCCCGACAACACTTTCGAAATCTCGCTCCAGCCGATCGCCGACGTGCACTTCGAGACCGCAGGTGCAAGACTCGCGGTGGCGACGCTCGGCATCGTCGGCGTGCTGACCCTGCTGATCGCCACCGTCAACTATGTGAACCTGGCGACGGCCCGAGCCGGGTTGCGGGCGCGCGAGGTGGCGATGCGCAAGGTGCTGGGTGCCAGCCGTGCCGTCCTCGCGCGCCATTATGTCGGCGAGGCGGTCGCCACCGCGGCTATTGCCGGAGTGATCGGCCTCGCGCTGGCCGAAAGCGGGCTGCCGCTGGTCAATGCCGCTGGGGGCCTGTCACTGTCGATCCAGTATTTCGGCTGGGACGGCACGCTGTTGCCGTGGCTGCTGCTGGTGATTCTGGTCGGGGTCGGTGCTGGACTGTATCCCGCACTGGTGCTGTCGCGGTTTCCGGCGGCGGCGGTACTCGCCTCGGCGCGGTCGCCCGGTGGCGGGCGCTGGGGGACGCGGGTCCGCGAGGCGCTGGTGGTGCTGCAATTCGCCATCGCGATCGCCTTCATGATCGGCACCGGCGTGTTGGTCGCGCAGACCGACCATATCCGCTCGGCCGATCCGGGTTACACCCGGCAGGGCCTGCTGCTCGTGCGCTCGCTTGGCAGCGACAGCCTGACGGCTGGCCAACGCGAATCGATCGTTCATCACCTTCGTTCCCTCCCCGGCGCGCAGGCCGTCACGGTCGCCAATGGCGTACCCGGCGGCGGCCTGTTCGGCGCGCAAACCAACGTCGAGATTCCCGGGGAGCCGGGCCATGGCCCATCGGTCTCCTTTTTCGAGATTTCGCCCGGCTTCTTCGAGGCGCTCGGCGGCCATCTGGTGGCCGGCAGAATGTTCGATCCGGCCCGACCCGGCGACATCAATGCCAACCTCGACGTCGTCGGGAAAGATGGAACGATCCCCTCGAATATCATCCTCAACCGCTCGGGCGTTACGGCGCTGCATTTCGCCAGCCCACAGGTGGCGATAGGCAAGACCGTCGGCGGCAAGGACCCGCGCACGGTCATCGGCGTCGTCGAGGACATGCGCTTCACCAGCCCGCGCGCACCGGTGCCACCGACCATGTACGACTTCCAGTTGCGCGACATGCGGCAGCCGATCGCCATATTGCGCTTCACAGGTGACCCGAAGGCGATGCTCGAGGCGGTGCAGCAGGCATGGCGGCAGGAGGCACCCGAGGTGCCGTTCCAGGCCAAGACGGTGGTGCAGGCGCTCAACCAATATTATGAACGCGACGACCATTCCGCGCTGCTGTTCACCATCGGCGCGGTGCTGGCGGTGGTCATCGGTTGCGTCGGTCTGTGGGGACTCGCCTCATTCAACACCGCGCGGCGGGTGAAGGAGATCGGCATCCGCAAGACGCTGGGCGCGTCCTCCACCGACATCGTCCGGCTGCTCGTCGGGCAGTTCCTGCGCCCGGTGCTGATCGCCAACCTGTTCGCGTGGCCGTTGGCCTATTTCGCCATGCGGACCTGGCTGGCCGGGTTCAACGACCGGATCGACCTGTCGCCGCTGTTCTTCATCGCGTCGACACTGCTGGCGCTCGTCATCGCCGTGCTGACGGTGTTCGCCCAATCGCTACGGGCGGCGCGCTCGACCCCGGCATGGGCGTTGCGGCATGATTAGGCGGGCGCTCCTGCTCGGCACGATCCTCGTCGCTTCCCCCACCGCCGCCGAGACTTTGCGCGAGGCGGTACTCGCGGCGCGGTCGACCAATCCGACCTTTGCCGCCGCCCAGGCCCGGCAGCAGGCGCTGAGGGAGACGGTCGAGCAGGCTCGCGCCGGGGGGCGGCTGACCGCCGCCGCAGATGTTTCGGCGGGTTATGACCGGCTCGGCTACTCCAGCGGCGCGAGCTCGACTGTTGCCGCTGCGCTGCCGATCTGGACGGGCAACCGTGTTCCGTCTGCTGTCCGCGCGGCCAAGGCCGACGTTGCCGCAGGCGATCAAAATGTTCGCGACAGCGAGGCGGCGCTTCTGACGGTCGTCGTCGCAGCCTACGCCGAGCTGCTATACGACCAGCAGGCGGTGGCGATCGCCGAGGCCGACATCGCGCTGCTGCAGCAGCAGGTGGCGGAGGCGCAAGCCCGCTTCCGGCTCGGCACTTCGACCCGCACCGATGTCGCGCAGCTCGACGCACAGCACGCCTCCGCCGTCGCTTCGCTCGCCGATGCCGATGCAACACTGATCACCACCGCAGCGCGTTATCGCGCGACCGTCGGCCATGATCCGGGCAAACTGGCGCTGCCCGACCGAGCGCTGCTGGCGCTCCCCGGCACGCTCGACCAGGCCCGCAGCCGCGCCGTCGCCGACAATCCATTGCTGCAGGCAAGCCTGCGAAGCGCCGACGCCTCCGCCGCGCGGGTCGATGTCGCGCGCGCCAACCGCGCGCCAAGCGTCGCGCTCGGGGCGCAATATGGCTATGCGGGAAGCTTCGCCGATGGCGGCACGCACGGCTATCCGCTGGCAACGGCGGTGACGATCGGGCTACATGTGCCGCTGCTCACCGGGGGGCTGGTCGCCTCGCAGGTCCGGCAGGCGAGCGCCGCACATCGGGCCGACCTGTTCGATACCGACGCGCAACAGCGCGAGACGCTGCGCGGCGTCGATGCCGCCTGGGCCGCGCTCGCGGGTGCCCGCGCCCGGATCAGGGCCGATGCGGGCCGGGTCGAGGCGGCGGACGTGGCGCTGAAAGGGGTTCGCGCCGAATATGCCTTCGGCCTGCGCACGACGCTCGACATTCTGGTCGCGGACGAAAGCCTGCGCGCGGCGCAGCTGGCGCTGGCCGGCGACCACAGCCGCGCGCTCGAAGCCGAAGCGGCACTCCTTCGCGCGACCGGCAGGCTCGACGTGAGCTTGTTCCTAGCTCCGATCTAGCCATCACTTTCGAGCAGGAGCTTAGGAGTCGGATCGGCGATGAGGTCGTCCTCGCGGCCGAGCGCATTCTTGGGCTCGCGACTCCCGCCGTTCGTTCGTGCGGTCCAAAGACCAGGTATCCCGCTTCACCGCATCTTATAGTCATCGACTTAGCTGTTCGTTTGCTGCGTTCGCCTCCAGTTTTGCGGAACTCCATCCGCCGCCAAGCGCCTGGAAAACCGTCACTACCGCGGTCAGCCGGTCGCCGCGAACCTGCACCAGCACGAGGTCGGCAGCATGGAGCCCCCGCTGTGCGTCGAGTTGCTCAAGATACGGTGAATAGCCCGCGCGGTAACGGTTCGTGGCCAGCTGAAGGGATTGGGCCAACGCTACGCGCTGCAGCACGATCGTATGCTCCTGCTCATCGAGTCGGCGGACCGCTGCGAGCGCGTCGTCGACCTCACGAAATGCTACAAGCGCGGCCCGGCGATAATTGAAGGATGCCTGATCGCGCCGCGCCGCTACGATCTGCTGCTGGGCTTGCAACCGCCCACCGTTTACGAGCGGCGCGAGCACATTGCCGCCGAGCGCGAATACGCCGATCGGATTGCCGAGCAGAGTGGGTGCAACATATCCCGCCGCGGCGGTCAGCTCAAAGTCGGGTAGAAACGCTGCGGCCGGCAAACGAGATCGCATGTGCCGTCTGCACACAGGATCGGGTTTGCGGCGATCTCATGACGCCGGCGGCTGCCGCCAGTAGTTGTTCGCCGCAGCGATCGTCGCGAATTCCACAGCGATGACATGGCTTGCCGCGATCAGGCCATAGGGATCGTGCGCGTACTGAGGACGACCTGTCTTCAGTGTCTCCAGCTCACCCTGCATTGCGTGAATTGAGTTGCGGGCAAGCATGATAGCGAGCGCCCGGCCGTCCTCAGGCGTCCTCGTCAGCAGGCTGTTTTCGGGGATAAGAGGGCGTTGGGGTACTTGGGTCACGATCTATCTCCAGTTTCGAGATGGGAGGGTCATACGGCGGCCCCCGGACAGGGATATTCGGCGTCTTCGAGGCGATCAGCCCGCGCCTTGCTGGGCGGCGGCCGGCACAGCCCGAAAGCCGACGCCGAGCCGGTTGAAGGCGTTCATCAGGCCGATCGCGATGGTCAAGTCGGTGAGGCGCTGCGGATCGAAACTGCGATGCGCCGCTTCGTAGTCCGCATCGGGTATGCCGGTGACAGCGACCCGCGTGACAGTCTCGGCCCAGGCCAGCGCCGCCTGTTCCTCGCCACCAAACAATGCGGCGGCCTCGCGCCATACTGGAAGCAGCGTCAGCTTGTCTTGTGCGACGCCACGCTTGAGCAGGTCGCGGGTGTGGGCATCGATGCAATAGGCACAGCCATTGATCTGACTGACCCTGAGATAGACGAGGTCGACAAGTCCCGCATCAAGGCCAGATTGCCGGACGTATCCATAAACGTGCCCGAGCGCCTTCATGCCAAGCGGGCTGGCGGTGTTATAGTCCAGTCGTGCCGTCATTCCTGCCTCCATCGTAAGGACTGGCTAAAGGTGGAGATCGAGCCAGTTTGAGATGTCGCCGATGACTTCGTCGCGTCCGATGTCATTGAGCAAGTCATGGTACCGCCCCGGGTAGAGTTTGAGCGTCTTGTCGGTGGCCCCGGCCGCGTCGAAGAAATACTGACTGCCGCTTGGTTTGGCGGCCTTATCCTCGACGCCGTGGAGGATGAGCAATGGCAGGACGATCCGGCCGAAACTCTGCCGCAGTTGGTCATCGGCCCGCACCAGCGCGGCGAGCGTCTCGGCCGGCTGCGCCTCATTCGCGATCAGCGGGTCAGCGTCCATGGCGGCGACAGCTGCAGGATCGCGCGAAAAGTCCGCATTTTTGAGTTTGAGGACATGCGCGTGCGGCGCGACGTGGCTCAGGCCCTTAATTATCGAAAGCGCGAAGTCCGGGGCTGGTAGCTCGTAGGCAAAGCTTTCACAGATCAGCCCCTGCAACTCGTCCTGTCGCTCGCTCGCGTATAGCGCCGCGACCACGCCGCCCGCCGAGTGGCCGAGCAAGAACAGCGGCAGCCCCGGTTCCTGAGTCTTGGCAAGCGCGATCAGTTGGTCGACGTCGCCGACATACTCCGCGAATGACGCGACCGTGAAACGCTCACCGTCTGACTGTCCGCGACCCCGCAAGTCGATCGCAAAGACCAATAAGGCGTCGTGGTTCAGCTGCTCCGCAACCCATTCATAATAGGCGCTATGGGAATTAAATCCCGGAACGATGATGACGATGCCTCGCGCGGCCGCGGCAGGCTGCCAGCGCCGGAAGGCAATACGGCCCCCATCGCGGCTCAAGAATTTCTGCGGATCCGTCATGCGGTTTTGCTCCTCGCCATGCGCCTCTATCGGACGTCGGGAACCTTAAGCGGCTCGCCGCCCTGCGAGACGAAGGTCACCAAGATGCGGGCCGGGCGGGTGCCACTCGTATTTTCCGTGACCAGATGATGAGCACTCGGTCGCTCAATCCAGCTCTGCCCGGCTCGGTAGGTTCGCAGCGGCTCGCCTTCCAACTGACTGCGAACCTCGCCCTCCAGCACATAAGCATAGAGGAACGCGCTGCCGTGCCGGTGCGGCGCGGCACGCGCGCCGGGCAGGAAATTGACCTCAACCGCAGTGGAGCGCTTGGCACCGTCCATCAGATCATAAGCGGCAAGTGGCGTCACCCGCTCTTCCGCCGACGCTAACGAGCCTGCGCCAAGCAGCAGCATGACCGAAAGACTTTTAGCATTCATGGAATAGGCGCCCCGACCGTACGTCTCATTCCGGGGACCTAGCTTGACGGTGCCACCCGATCTTTCAGGAAAGGCGCTCGACTTGCACGAAAGCCGCGGTGTCGATCAGTTTCTTCTGATGTGACGCCAGGCACCTGGTGGGACGCCAACGATCCGCCGGAACACCGTCGTGAAATGGCTTTGGTCGGTGAAGCCGCACTCGAGTGCGATCGCCGCCAGTGGACGGGTCGTCGACAGCAACAGGCTCTCAGCTCGCTCGATCCGACGCTGCATCAGCCAGCGGTGCGGCGGTGAAGCCGTCGACCGCTGGAATGCCCGTGCGAAGTGCTTGACCGACAGGCCGCAGGCGGCAGCTATCTCGCTCAGCCGAATGTCACCGTCTAGCCGTGAGGCCATCAAGTCCTTGGCAATGCGCAATTGCCAAGGCGCAAGTTGGCCCGTGGGCACGGTCACGGGCCCGCGGGCAGCGAGGAAATTGCTCGCGCAATGCGCGGCCAGCGCCCAGCCGAGATGATCAAGAAAGAGGGTCGTTGGTCGACTGCTGCCGCCGAAGACGCCGCCC
This sequence comes from Polymorphobacter sp. PAMC 29334, assembly GCF_019431245.1. NCBI lineage: Bacteria > Pseudomonadati > Pseudomonadota > Alphaproteobacteria > Sphingomonadales > Sphingosinicellaceae > Polymorphobacter > Polymorphobacter sp. PAMC 29334. The sequence continues at coordinate 2,969,691 of NZ_CP080243.1, forward strand.
AGCGCCATCACGAGGCCGGCGATGACAGGATCGACGACGCAGACGCCGGCCTCGATGACCAAGTCGCCCGACCGGCCGTCGTCGAAGGCAGCGTCCAGCACCGCTCGAGGCACGTAGAGGTTTGTCGCCTCGAAGCCGGTGTTGATCGAGCACGCCCACTCGCGCCGGTAATCGTACATCGTGAAGGCGCCATAATTCGGTCCGCGCACGGCGACCTTGCGGTTATCGAGGAAGAGGTCGGCTTGGACGTCGCGGTGCTGGAAGCCCAACATGATGGCATCTTCCCGGACCGGCGTTGTGATATAGCCCAATGCATGCAGAGCGCGGACCCGCGAGAAACTGACGACGCCACGATCGAGTGTGTTGGCGATAACGGTCTGTGTCTCGGGTGCCTCGAAATACGCCATGTCGAGGTTGCTGGTTGCGCTCTGAGACACGAGCCGCTCCGTAGGTCGATATAGAACCTTAGTACATCTACGGTCGGCTGACATCGTATATTTCCCGTTCGGTATGATCTCTGTTTCAAGCCTGTTTCTTGGAGGCAGGCTTGGCTCGGGGCGATCTTATGGACGAACAAGGAGCTGCGACTGGAATATTGCTGCCGCCTTAGCGACCTAGGCTATGTTGAGCGTCGCCGCGCCGAGGTCGACGCGGAGTATTCACGGTAAAGTCGCAGTTGGGGTTCGAGCTCGACAGGAGCGAGATCGCGATGTTTCCGGTTAGGTCGAGTACGCCGACCCGCTGGCCGTAGATATTCGAGTGACGATCGGTAACGTTCAGGAAGTTCGCGCTTGTACCGAGCAATGCCTTGGCGCCCTTGCGCCGACACCCGAGAAGCTCGGCATAATTGAGCATTACGGACAAGATCGGGACCGCCCGATTGAACACGACTTCGTGCGATCCGGCAAAGCGTTGCGTCAACGGACGACGTTACTCCTCCCGATCGCGGCGAGGTTCATCGCACCGAAAAACGGCTGCAGATCGCGGCGGAGAGCACGCGCCGATGTCTTCTGCGTCGCGGGCTTCCAATCGCGTGAATAGTCGTGCCAGAGTTCGACGAAATAGGCCGCGAAGGTTCGTATCTTTTGTGTTTCTGGGCCCTTAAGCAACCCGTCGAGAGCAGCGGAAGCGGGCAGCCGTTGCGCCCGCGTCTCGCTCGCATTCATGTCTTCGATCCAACCGAAGGTCACGCGACGCGTATCGCCGCAGCTTCTGAGCGTGGCGATCCAGCTGCCGCTGACCCCAACCTGCTTGCGCAAACGGAGCCAAACTCAGCCAGCTCATCGTCCTACAAGATGCAGTCTCCCGATGTCGAGCTATTGCGTCTGCGCGCGACTGTGCCCGTCAGATGAGCGCGATTGGCGGCTTTCGATGGTGGAGGTACCAAATAGCCAACATAGGCCTTGCTTGGTGGTGGCCAAGTCATTGCGGTATCGGCATTTTCGGGGGCTAACACAGCGTAGAACAGGCATCGACTCCCCTTCCGGTCGCGAGTCGCGGCATTGATTTGCTTGATAATTTTTCAATGCTGGCTGCGTAGGGTGTGCCCATCTTTTCCCACCGTACAGCCCGCGAAATCATCGGTTTTGGCACGTCAAATTGATCAGCATTCCTCATCACGCTCATCACGACGCAAACCGCCGCGAAGGCAGTCGAGGATGCTGGAAACCAGAATAAGTTGCGGGCGTAATCGCAGGGGTTGCAGCGTCGTGATCTTCAGCCGCGGCGCTCACTACCTTTCGCCAAAGATGTCGCGTTGGGCCTTTTCGAGTTCCTCGGCGTAGCGGCGGCGGACGTAGGCCTCGGACAGGAGGCCGAGGACATGGCATTCGCTGTCGACGACCGCGAGTTGCTCGCTTTCGGTGACTTCGAAGGTGTGCATCACGCGACGGACGTCGGCATCCGCCGGGACCGAGATGTCGGTGGCGGTGGCGAGGGTGCCGACCGGGGCGTCGAGGGGTACATCGGCGCCGTAGGCCAGCGCTGGAACAACAATGCCGGCGTAGGTGCCGTCGCCGCGGGTCAGCACGACCCGGCTCGTGGCACCGAGCGGAAATCTCTCGCGGAATGCGGCGACCGTCATTTCGGGAGACGTCGCCACGGTCTCGCGCCGCATCATCTGGCCGGCGGTGAGCGTACGCATCCAGCCAACATCGCGCGCGCTCTTGATCGTCTCGCCGCGGAGGTGCAGCCGCCACGTCGAGAATGAATAGCCGAATGTCTCGCGCGCGATCAGCGACGCGACCAGCGCGGCCGCCAGCACGGCTCCGGTCAGGGCGAAGTCGCTGGTCGCCTCGAGCACCAGCATCGCCATCGTCATCGGGCCGCCGACGACGGTGACGGCGAGCGCCGCCATGCCGACGAGCGCGGCACCGGTCGGATCGACGACGACGTACCCGCTCAGGCTGTTGACGATGTCGGCGAAGGCGTGGCCGACGAGCGAGCCGAGAAACAGCGAGGCGAAGAACAGCCCGCCGCGGAATCCGAACCCGAGCGAGACGATCGACGCCAGGCTCTTGGCGAGGATGACGATCAGGATGAAACCCAAAGTCGCGCCGGCGGCGAGGTCGAGCCGCAGCGCAGCGTGGCCGGCCGACAGGACCTGCGGCGAAATTGCTGCGAGCGGCATCAGCAACAAGCCGCCGATCACCGGGCGCGCCCAAACAGGGACCCGCGTCCGATGCAGCACTGCTTCGACCAACGCGACGCCGCGCATCAGGACGATGCCGAGCACCGCGCACAAGCTGCCGAGCCCGGCGAAGACGGCATAGTCAATGGTGTGGACCGGCGCCCCGCTGGCGAACGCAATCAGGTACGGGGTCGAGCCGAGCGCCTGTCCGGTCAGCGTCGCCGCCACCGTCGCAGCTGCGACCGGCGCGATGGTCGACGGGGTATAGGCCCCGATGACGATCTCGAAGGCGTAGAAGGCTCCGGTCAGCGGCGCACCGAATGCTGCCGCAATTGCGCCCCCTGCCCCCGCGCCAACAAGCGCGCGGAGATCGGCCCGACGCAGCTTGAGCCTGCGGCCGATGAACGAGGCCGCCGCACCGCCGGTCTGGGCGTATGCCGCTTCGAGGCCGACCGACGCGCCGAAGCCGTTCGAGATCAACGTCTGGGCGGCAACCACGAGCGAATCCGGCACCGTCATCCGGCCGCCGTGGAGGGCATTGGCCTCGACGGCGTCGACCAGCGGGCGGCGACGTGCCCGGACGAGGTGACTGAACCCCGCAAGCACCGCACCGCCGATCGGCAAGACAAGCAGCTGCAAGATCCCAAGCGTCGGAACCCCGCTCAGGCGAGTCGACGAGGGCAGGGAAAACAGGATGTGCTGCAGCGTGCGGGCGATCGCGCCTTGGGCGACGGTCGCTGCCCCGGCGAGGCAGCCGACAATGACAGCGAGGCCGATAAACCACGCCTCACTCGCGCGGAACTGCTGCCGGACCCACGCGAGCAGGTTGCCACGAGCAACGAGGGGGGCAGCGATGGTCACCATGCCGTGCGCCATAGGCAAAGCCTCGTGTTTGCGGAAGGCGTCGTGCGGCTCAGCCGGTCAGCGGCCAGAACCACGCGATCAGCGGCACGCCGAGTACGACGACGATCAGCGACAGCGGCAATCCGAGCCGCCAATAGTCGCCGAAGCGGTAGCCGCCCGGACCCATCACCAGCGTATTGCACTGATGCCCGATCGGCGTGAGGAAGTCACACCCTGCGCCGGTGGCGACCGCCATCAGCAGCGGGTCAGGGCTGAGGTGCAGCGCGCGCGCCACCGCGACACTGATCGGCCCGAGAACGAGCACTGTGGGCGCATTGTGAAGGAACGGCGCGCACGCCATCGACGCGAGCATCAACGCCCCGAGAACGAGCATGGGCGTGACGCCGACGAGGGCCGCTGCGAGCGCATGCGCGATCAGGTCGGTGCCCCCAGTATGCCACACCGCCTCGCTTAGAGGCGTCAGAGCGCCGATCAGGATGAGCACCTCGGGCTCGAGCGCGCCGTACGCCTCGCGCATCGACAGCGACCCGACGACGACCATCGCCACCGCCGCCGCAAAGAACGCGGGCGCGACTGGCACGATCTTGAGCGCGATGAGGATGATGGCGATGGCGAGGATCGCGGCAGGTCCGAAGCGCTGCCGCCGGCTGCCCAGCTTCACGGTTCGCTCGGCGAGCGGCAGCAGCGACAATTCGCGCAGGATGTCGGGCAGCGCGCGCTCGCCCGCCTGCAGGATGAGAACGTCGCCGGCGCGGAAACGGATATCGCGCAGGCGATCGACGATGCGCGTGCCGCTGCGGCCGACGCCGAGAAGTTTCACACCATAGCGGTCCTGCAACGCCGTCCGCGCCGCCGACTGGCCGATCAGCAGCGACTCGGGTTGTACGACGGTCTCGATCGACCGCAGCTCCTCGTGCGTCGACTCGGTCTCGACCGGCCGGGCGGCGCGCGCGCCGGCGAGCGGCACGCGGGCGAACAGCCGGTCGAGCGCGGCGTCGTCGGCCTCGAGCACCAGCACCGTTCCGGTAGTGAGCGGCAGGTCGTCGTCAGGCTCATGCCGCACGCCATCGGTGCCGACCACGGCGGCAAGAGCGACGCCGTCCTGAGCGAGCCCAAGCGCGGCGACCGTCGCGAGCGCCACCGGCCAGCCCGCCGGTACCGTCGCCTCGGTCGCATAACTGGTTTGCGCCGCGACCTCGCTCAGCGGCTCCTTGCCGGTACGGTCGCGCGGCAGCAGCCGCCACGCAACCGAGACGACCAGAAGGCCGACCGCGGTCAGGCCAAGGCCGACCGGCGCGAAGTCGAAGAACTGGAACGGCTTGCCGAGCGTCTCCTGGCGCACCTGGCTGACGATGATGTTGGTCGACGTGCCGGCGAGTGTCACGAGCCCACCGAGCAGCGACATAAACGCCATCGGCATCAGCAGCGCCGACACACTGCTGTTGCGCTCACGCCCTAGGCGGATCGCGGTCGGCATCAGGATGGCGAGCGCACCGACGTTCTTGGTCAGCATCGACAGGAGTGCAGTCGCACCGGCGAGCGCGGGGACCTGGCGCTGGATCGTGGTCAGCCATGGCAGCACCGGCGTGACGATGAGCTCGACGACACCCGAGCGCGCTACGGCGGCACCGATAACGAGCGCCGAGGCGATGATCACGACGACGTCGCTGGTGAAGCCGGTAAACGCCTGGGAATACGGTACGTCGCGCGTCAGGACGCCAATAACCAGCGCGACCAGCGCAACGACGTCGTAGCGGAACCGGCCGCTGGCAAATGCGACGACGGCCCCGCCGATTACGGCAAAGGAAAGCGCCTGTGCAGCGGTCATCGGGGCATCGGCGGGACATGAAGCATCGTCCCCAGATGACAGATCGACGCCGCGATTGCACTCTGTACAGGCACGACGTCATCATGCCGCGCCTTGGCACGACGACGTGCAGTTGCGGTGCTGGTCATTCTCGCTCGGTATCGACCGGGTGCACGTGTACGCTACCGACGTCACCGTCCGTGGTGGCCGACCGAATACCGGAACCAGAGAACAGCATGGCTCGAAAGCACTCGAAATACGCCGCGGATGATGCCCGTCCTTCCGAAGACGAGACGCCGGTGGTGTTGGCGCCCTGCTGGCTCTGTGGCCGGCCGACCGGGAAGACGATCGTATGGCACCACCCCGTTCCGAAAAGCCGAGGCGGACGCGATGTCGTGCCGATGCACCCGATCTGCCAGCAGACGGTGACCGCCAACTTCACGAACTCCGAACTCGAGCGGCATGGGATGGACGTGACCGGCCTGCTGGCAAACGACGCCGTAAGCAAATTCGTCGCCTGGGTCGCGAAGAAGGACCCCGATTTCACCGCTGCGACGACCAAGAAACAGCGCTGACCGATCTCGATAGCGTGACAGCACCCAGAGGTGCCCGATGAGTTTCGGTGAACCAATTGTGCCCGGCGCGCGTATTACGAACGCAGTGCCGTTCCGGCTTGGCCACCGCTAGCGAAAGTCAATGGTTTCGCTTAGCAATCACGAACATCGAACGAGCGGGGCCCGGGCAATGGACATACCGAGAATTGACCGCGCTGCCACCGGAGTGACCGGCCTCGATGATGTTCTCGGCGGCGGTCTCGCCCGAGGGCGCATCTTCCTGCTCGAGGGAAGCCCGGGCGCCGGCAAGACGACGATCGCGATCCAGTTCCTCGCGGCCGGAGCCGCGAGCGGCGAGACGGTCCTGTACATCACCTTGTCCGAGACCGAAGACGAGCTTCGCGCCAGCGCCGCGTCGCATGGCTGGACGATGGACGGGATCGAGGTTTTCGAGCTCATTCCCCCGGAGAACCTGCTCGACGAGCAGCAGCAGCAAAGCCTGTTGTATTCGTCTGATCTCGAACTCGGTGAAACGACGCGGCGGATCTTCGAGGCTTTCGAGAGCGTCCGTCCGTCGCGCGTGGTTCTCGACAGCCTGTCGGAGATCCGCCTGCTTGCTCAAGGCTCGCTACGCTACCGGCGGCAAATTCTCGCGCTCAAGCATTATTTCGCGAAGCAGAACGTGACGGTCCTGCTGCTCGACGACATGACCACGGATGCGAACGACAAGACCGTCCACAGCGTTGCTCATGGGGTCATTCGACTGGAGGAACTCGCCCCCGATTACGGTGCCGAGCGGCGGCGGCTCCGCGTCGTCAAATATCGCGGCCAGCGTTACCGCGGCGGTTACCATGACTTCGTCATCCGCACCGGCGGCATCGAAGTTTTTCCGCGGCTGGTGGCGGCCGAGCACAAGTCCGAATTCGAGCGCAACCAGCTGGCCAGCGCGTCACCCGAGCTGAACATCCTGTTGGGCGGCGGGGTGGAGCGTGGGTCGAGCGTGCTGATCCTCGGACCGGCAGGCACCGGAAAATCGCTGCTCGCCCTGACGTTCGTCGTCGGCGCAATTGCCCGCGGCGAGAAGGCAGTGATGTTCGCCTTCGACGAGGAGCTCGGCCTTCTCTTCGCGCGTGCACTCGGCCTCGGCATCGATCTTGAGAAGATGGTCAACAGCGGGAATTTGCTGATCGAGCAGATCGACGCCGCCGAACTGTCGCCCGGGGAACTGACGTCGCGGGTACGTCGTTGCGTCGAGGTCAATCAGGCTCGCACTGTCGTGATCGATAGCCTCAACGGCTATCAGGCATCGATGCCGGAAGAGAATGCGCTCATCCTTCACATGCACGAGCTCCTCCAGTATTTGAACCGGCAGGGGGCGACGACCTTCCTTACCGTTGCGCAACATGGGCTTGTCGGTGACATGAAATCACCGGTCGACTTAACGTACCTCGCCGACACGGTGATATTGCTCCGTTACTTCGAAGCGACTGGCCGTGTCCGGCGCGCGGTGTCGGTGGTCAAGAAACGAACCGGGTTTCACGAGGACTCGATCCGCGAATTCCGGATTGACCACCGAGGCATCACCCTCGGCGAGCCGCTCACGAATTTTCAGGGCGTCCTGCGCGGCGTGCCGATCCTCGTGGGCACTGAAAACATCCTGCTCGATAACTCAATTTGACGACCGCCGCGCCTGAACGCGGGCTGGTGCTCGCGCCGCGCGGGCGCGATGCGGTGCTGGCGCAGGCCATCTTGGTCGAGGCACGGGTGCCGAGTGCGATCTGCGATACGGTTGCCGACCTTGTTGCACAGATCGAGGCCGGGGCCGGCTTCGCGCTCGTGACCGAAGAAGCACTTCGATCGACCGACCTGAGCCCGCTCAGCGACTTCCTCGCGGCGCAGCCGGAGTGGTCCGACTTCCCCTTCATCCTGCTGACCGAACGCGGCGGCGGCATCGAGCGCAACCCTGCGGCCGCGCGCTACCTCGAACTGCTCGGCAACGTGACCGTGATCGAGCGTCCGTTCCACCCGACCACGCTGGTGACCTTGACGCATTCGGCACTGCGCGGGCGCCGCCGCCAGTATGAGGCGCGCAGCCGCCTGCTCGCTCTCAACGAGAGCGAGCAGCAATTCCGCACGCTGGCCAACTCGATCCCCACACTGTGCTGGATGGCTGACGCCGATGGCACCATCTTCTGGTACAATCAGCAGTGGTACGATTACACCGGGACCACGCCGGCCGAGATGGACGGCTGGGGCTGGCAATCGGTCCATGAACCGTCGTACCTGCCCGACGTATTGACGCGCTGGCAGCATTCGATCGCGAGCGGTGAAGAGCTCGACATGACCTTCCCGCTGCGTTCGCGCGACGGCAGCTATCAACCCTTCCTGACCCGGGTGCGACCGGTGCGCGACACGAGCGGGGCGATCGTCCGGTGGTTCGGGACAAATACCAATATCGCGACCCAGCAGGCCGCCGAAACCGCGCTCCGAGAGCTCGCCGCCGATCTCGAACATCGGGTCGCCGAGCGCACCGAAGCGCACGAACAGGCGCTCGACCAGCTGCATCAGGCGCAGAAGCTCGAGACGATCGGCCAATTGACCGGCGGGGTCGCGCACGACTTCAACAACCTGCTCACCCCGATCATCGGTGCGCTCGATCTTCTCCAGCGCAAAACCCAGGGCGACGACGCCCGGACGCTCCGCCTTCTCGACGGGGCAATTCAATCCGCCGAACGCGCGCGCGTTCTCGTCCAGCGCCTGCTCGGATTCGCCCGCCGCCAGGTCCTCGAAACCCGCGCGGTCGACGTCGCCGACCTGATCACGGGCATGAGCGATCTGATCCGCAGTTCGATCGGCGCGACGAGCGAATTGATCGTCGAGGCCGGGCATGACCTCCCCCTCGCGCTCGCCGATCCCAATCAGCTCGAGCTTGCGATCCTGAACCTTTGCATCAACTCGCGCGATGCGATGCCCGAAGGCGGCAAGATCACGATAACGATCGAGATAATCGACGCAGCGCGCGAGACCATCGCCGGGCTGACTCCCGGCCAGTATATTCACCTGGCGGTCGCGGACACCGGGATGGGGATGGATCCAGCAATATTGGCGCGTGCGGTCGAGCCATTTTACTCGACCAAGGAACAGGGTCGCGGAACCGGGCTCGGCCTGTCGATGGTCCACGGCCTTGCGGCGCAGCTTGGCGGAGCGTTCAAACTGGAAAGCACGCCTGGCACGGGCACGACTGCGTCTTTCTATCTCGCGCTGGCCGATGCCGACGCTCCCGGCATTCGGCGCCCATCGGGTGACGCAGCGGATATCGCCATGTCGCCGTTGAACATTTTGCTCGTTGACGATGAGGATGTGGTCCGGCGCGCAACGACGGCGATGCTCAAGGACATGGGCCACGGCGTGACCGAATCTGCAGGTGGCTCCGAAGCGCTGGAAAAGCTTAACGCCGGGCTGATGCCGGACGTGCTGATAACCGACTTCAAGATGCCGCGGATGAGCGGCGCGCAATTGGCTGAGCAGGTCTATCAGAAATGGCCCGACCTCCCGCTCCTGATCGTCACCGGATATATCGGCGACGCGTATGAAGTGGCGGGAATCCGCGTCCTCGCCAAGCCGTTCCGGCAGTCGGAGCTCGCCGCAGCCCTGCTCGACGTGGTCGGCGACCGGGCGCAGCCTGCATCTTAGCTTCTCAGCGACGCGCACTCGAATGCGTTGACGGTTACTTGCTCGACCTTCCGATCGTCGAGGTCGATATGTTATCGTGTGTAACTCGGCGGTGCACCCTGCCGAAAGCTGCCATGATGATGGGCGAATTATTGGCGGCATGAGCGCGAACCGGACGGAAAATACCACGTACGCTTTCGCGCACCCGCGACGGACTTGGCCTTATCGAGACGCTCTACTGCCAAAGTGCTAAGCACGGCGTGCGTCGGTGGTCTAAAGTTAACTCGTGCAAAAAGCTGGCGACGATTGCGGGCGGGGTCTTTCCAATTCGGCACGCCGCTCGCTGCGCCTGCAGCGGGCGGGGTCTTTCCAATTCGGCACGCCGCTCGCTGCGCCTGCGATAGAAGGTAAAGCGCGTGGAAATGCAGCAGGTTCGCTACTTCTTAGCCGTGGCACGAACGCTGAATTTCACGCGTGCCGCGAAGCAATGCAACGTGTCTCAGCCCTCGCTGACCCGGGCCATCCAGGCACTCGAGGCTGAATTCGGCGGACCGCTGTTCCATCGCGAGCGGGGAAATACGCATCTGACCGAGCTCGGGCGCATCATGTCGCCCTTCCTCGCGACCGCCGCCGAGCAGACTGCGACTGCAAAGCTTGCCGCCGACGCCTATCGTCGGCTGGGTTCGGTTCCGCTCAGGATCGGGGCGATGTGCACTGTCGGGCCGGCGATTATCTGCGACCTCATCATCAAGTTTCGCCACGACTATCCGACCGTGAGTTTCTGCGTACAAGATTGCACGGCGCAGTCGCTGATCGACATGCTGACCGGCGGCGAGCTCGATCTGGCGCTGTTCGGGATGCCGGAAAAGCTCGACCACCGCTTCCACGCGGTCGAGTTGTTCGAAGAAAGCTTCGTCATCGCGCTACCGGAGGATCATCCGCTGACGGATCGGCTCGCCGTCACGGGCAAGGATTTGCACGGCGAAAAATACGTCAATCGGGCGAGCTGCGAATATGCCGACATCGCCAAGCTCGAATTTGCCGCGATGGGAGTGAAATTAAATCAGGTCTTCACCAGCGAACGCGACGACTGGGTCCAGGGGATGATCAAGGCCGGGGTCGGCCTCGGGTTTTTGCCCGAGTTCAGCGTGACCGATCCGAGCCTTGTCGTAAAACCGCTCGTCGAGCCGAGCTTCCAGCGTCGCGTCCAGCTTGTCACCGTTCGCGGCCGACCGCATTCACCTGCGGTCGGCGCCTTCGTTGCCGAGGCTCGCGCCTTCGTGTGGCCACGAGGGCGGGACAAGGCGGTCGAGTACCATCGGGAAACCCGCGCACCAGTCTGCCCTGGTGGTGTCGCACTGCCCCATCGCCGCCGCCGCGTTCCGGTTTGACACGCCTCGATTATTCAACCGCCGACGGTCAGAAGCCCTGAACGAGCTGAACGATGTATTTTTCCCGGAATGAGTTGCGGTTGTCCGTGACGGGGAACTCGACGCCGGAAAGCAGGAACAGGTTTCCGCCGACGTGGGTCCGCATACCCGGGGTGATGCTGACGAAGCTTTTGCCGACGCCGGTGGTGGGCTCGCGCCAGTTACCCGCGACATAGAGTGTAAGGTCGCCGAAGGGAGCGTCACTGTGCGGCGTGATCGTCCGGCCGACCGCCGCGTTGAGCGCGAAGGAATCGGGGAGGCGGCCATCGGCGAACTCGTAGGCAACCCGGCCGCGGAGCGAGAAGCCCTTGCCGACGTCGCTCCAGAAATTAATCTGCGGTTGCGCCGCGAACACTGAGTTCCCGAGGCGGCTCGACCCCGTCGGGAGCCGCCAGCCGACGCCGGTGTTGATCGACAGGTTCTTGGTTTCCGCGATCATCAGCTGCGTCGTCAGCGTGATGTCGCCAAAATTGCTGCGGCCTCCCGACTCCTGATAGAACGGGACCTCGAGGCCAGCCCACAGGCGCCGCGACAGCGGATAGTTGAAGCGGGCGAGACCCTCGTGCGTGTCCGGACCCTTGGCATCGGTGTAGTCGTAGGCGAGGTGGACTTCACGGGTGAAGAAGCCATCGGCGGTCGCGAGCCAGCCCTGCCGGGGAGCGCCGCCATCGCCGTTGGGCACCGGGATCCATTTTTCGAACAATTCCGAGCCGAATGCGGTCGAGCTCAAGGGCGACCAGGCCGGATCGGCGGACGCGGCGAGCGAGGGGGCCTCCTGCGCTGCGGCCGCTACGGCTAGAACTGCGAGGGCAGCAAGGAAGGCGACGCGGCGGGTTAGTGCCGGTTTCGGGATTTCACCGACGGAATCATGCTCGAGCCTTTGCAATTGCCGTCGGGTACGCCGCACCGCATTCGGCAGGCCGTCCGCGAGTGGCGTGTGGGATGGCAATCAGGGCCGGGAGGGGGCGCCCGGCCCTGAAGGCGACTCAGCGAGAGGCGAGCTCAGGCTGGGCGATGACCGGGCAATTGACGATCGCACGCGTCGGGCGAAGGCCGCCGACGAACGCATTGCCCGAACCGGGGGGGTTGATGAATGCGCTTTCGACCAGACCCGCGCCGATCAGTTCCTTGAGATCGGCAAACGAGACGATGCGGCGAACCTTGCCATCACGAATTGCGGCGGCGGTCCACTGGCTGACGTGGGCGTCCCACATCGGGCTGTAGTTGTTCGATGCTGACCGGTTGTCATTCTGCGGCCCGACCGGGAAGACGTTGATCGGATCGACGCCACCATTGGCGAGCGACATCTCGAAACCCTGCGACTGGTTCGAGTTCGCATCACGCGGCCCGTTGAGCACCGGCGAGAAGCCCAGCAAAGCCGAATTGTCCTCGGGCGTCGAGCTCCCGAACGTCGGCAGCTTTTCGAGGCGGGGCGCATAAACTCCCTTCTCCAGCACCGACGGCACAGCCGCCGAGACGTCGGTCACCATGTGGTAGAACCACTGCTTGCCGTCGTGCATTCCGTCGAGGAGCGACATCGTGATCGTCCGCTTCTTGAGATCGACGGCGACCGCTCGGTCGTGCTGCCCGCTCGCGTTGGCAACGACCTGGATATTGAGGACGACACCGCTCGGCAGAACCGCGAGCGACGAATAGTTCGCGTCACCGAGCGCACCCGGCGTTGCGACGCTGGGAGGGAACGGCTTGTCACCGGCGCCGGGAGCAACCGCATAGACCGGCGAGAAGTCAACGTCGCCCGGCAGATGCACGACGCCCTTGACGATCGTCACCTGCATCGCGCCGTCCGACTGCGCGCCCTTGGCGAGCTTGGGGGCGTAATTGATACCCATCGAACGAGCGACGTCGAAGTCGGACGATTCGGTGATGATGAAGAAAGTCGGCTCGCCGCTCGGGCCGATGCCGCGGTAAAGCGGCAGGGTGACGTTCGCCTTGCGGAAGGTGAAATCGATCGCCAGCGCGCTTTTCACGAAGACGTGATCGGTCGGCTTGAACTTGGTGCCGTGACCGATCGTATAAGCTTGGCGGCCCGATTCCTTGGCGGCTTCGCTTTGGATCGACCGAATGTCGTCGGTCGTCGTCGCCCCGGCGGCAACCGGCGCCAGCACGGCGAAAGCGAGGGCCAATGTCTTGAAATTCATAGCAATATTCCCATCAGGTTCTATGTCCTGCGATGATGGGTAGGCCGATGCCTCGACCTGCGGAAATACCTAAGCGCTATCGGTTCGATAGGGTATCGCTATGACCCTACGTATATATCGGTCCAATCGTGCCACGCACAGGGCGTGCGCTCGGCGCGTGATGCACATCAACTCGCGAGTATCGTACGCGGGTCCCCGCTTGCGCGGGAATAATAGGGCCGCGCCTCCTTTACGACCGGCAGGCCAACTGCCCTTGCACCACTCCGCACTCCGATCTTTGACCGCCGCGGTTGATGCGGACGCTCGCCGGGGCCGAGCGCGCGGCTTGCGGAATCGCCGCGACGGTGCCGACCGTCACGCCATTGAGCGCCTCGATCACGTCGCCCGGCTGAAGGTAACCGAAGCGAGCAGCGGGAGCGCCCGGGTCGATCGCGGTGACGACGACGCCGCGTTCGGGTAGCCCTGCCCCGAGTTCCTGCGCGAAGGCGGGCGACAGATTGCCGACGGTAACGCCGGTGAGGAGGTTGTCCCCGCCGACGGTCGACAGCGCACGCAGCGGGGTTTCGGGCGGCTTGGCGAGCGTCAGCGCGACCCGCTCGGTCTTCCCGGCACGGAGCAGCGTCACGTCGAGCTTGGTGCCCACCCCCTGCGTCGCGATGCGGTAGCGCAGCATTCCCGGGTCGGCGACGTCCTTGCCGTCGATCGTGGTGATCACGTCGCCGACCTTGATCCCGGCGCTCGCGGCGGGCGACCCCGGCGTGATCGCGGTGACGAGCACGCCCCCCGGCCGATCGAGCCCCGCCAGCCGCGCACTGTCGGCGGTGACAGTCTCGCCCTCCGCGCCGATCCAGCCGGTGACGAGCTTGCCGGTCCCGGCGGCGGCGAGGAAGACGCGGACGATGTTCGCCGGGATCGCAAAGCCGATGCCCTGCGACCCGCCGCTGCGCGAATAGATCGCGGTGTTGATGCCCACGAGGTCACCGCGCAGGTCGAGCAGTGCGCCGCCAGAATTGCCCGGGTTGATCGCGGCATCGGTCTGGATGAAGAACTGATAGTCCGACACACCCACACCGGTGCGCGCGGCCGCCGAGACGATGCCGTGCGTCACCGTCTGGCCGACGCCGAACGGGTTGCCGACCGCGAGGACGACATCGCCGACCTCGGCGCGGTCGCTGTCGCCGAGCTTGATCACCGGCAGCTTTGCGCCCTTGGTGTCGATCCGCAGCAGCGCCAGATCGGACTTGGCGTCGGCGAACACCACCTTCGCCTTATATTCGCGACGGTCGGCAAGCCCGACGAGGATCTCGTCGGCACCGGCGACGACATGGTTGTTGGTCACGATTAGCCCGTCGGACTGGACGAGAACCCCCGACCCGAGCGACTGCTCGACACGCGGTTGCGGCGCGCCGCCGCCGAAGAACTGCCGGAAGAACGGATCGTCCATCATCGTCGCGCGGCTGCGATTGACGCGAGCGGAGTAGACGTTGACGACCGCCGGGGCGGCGCGCTTGGCGACGGGGGCGAATGACAGCTGGACCTGACCGAGGTCGGCGGGGGCGGCACGCGTGACGGTGACGGCTGGCGGCGGCGCGAGGACATCGGCGCTGACGGGCGCGTAACCGACGCCGTTCTCGATCCCGAGCGCAAGGGCCAGGCCACCGATAGCGCCCCCGCCAAGCAGGATTGCAGTTCGCATCATCGGTCGCATAGTCTCTCCGCGTTCTCGATACTCCCCCGCACGCGAGCGAGGATTTCATCGCCGCGCATGTGGGACTAGATCGCTGAAGCCGCAATGAACTGCGCGAGGGGCTGCCAGATGAAACTCTACCATTGCGCCGGGGCGCGATCGTTTCGCGCGTTATGGACGCTCGAGGAGCTCGGCCTCGACTACATCCTCGAGACGATGCCGTTCCCGCCGCGCTTCACGGTTCCCGGCTACCTCGACATCAATCCGCTGGGGACGATCCCGTTCTTTACAGACGGGCCGGCGGCGATGACGGAGTCGGCGGCAATCTGCGAATATCTCGTCACGAAATACGGTTCGACCTCGCTCGCGGTGACGCCGGACGAGCCGGATTATGGCGCGTATCTCAACTGGCTCCACCACGGCGAGGCGACATTGACGTTTCCGCAGACGCTCGTGCTTCGCTATCGGGTGTTCGAACCCGCGAAGGGGCTGCAGGCGGCGGCGGACGATTATGCCAAGTGGTTCGCCAAGCGGACGGTGCTCGCCGCCGCAGCGCTCGAAACCCGCGACTATCTCTGCGCCGGGCGCTTTACCGCCGCCGATATCTCGGTGGGCTATGCATTGCTTCTCGCCGAGCGCCTCGATCTGCTCGCCGGGCTCGCGCCGTCGCTGATCGCCTATTGGACGCGGCTGCAGGCGCGCGATGGCTTCACGCGGGCGGTGGCGGCGGAGCGTCGCTAATTTCGATCACGTCGCTGCGGTCAAGCGCGCGGTATAAATGCGGGAACAGCATGCCGCCGCGCGACTCCTCCCAGCGCAGCGCGTCGCCGAGCGCGTCGGTATCGAGCGTCACTACGGTCACCGCCTCGCCGGCGAAATATTTCGCCATGGTCCCCGCCGTCTGGGCGTCGGTCGACAAATGAATGTAGCCGTCGCGGAGATCGTCGGCCGATCCGGCGAACACCCCGTCGCGCTCGAACGCCATCCATTCGGGACTGCGCAAAATCTTGTAGATGAGCATGGTTAGTCCCGATTTACGCTCTGCCTTGCATTTGCCCGGCAAAGCGCGCACATAGCAGCCAGCCGAAGTTGCCTGCAACCGTCGAGCGGCGCTTCACGCCCCCTCTTTCGTTTTCTTGCTGCCGAGGCGTTCGGGCGCGGTTTTGCGTCCGGACCTCTTGAACGATCTAAGGACTTTTCTACATGGCGATCGGTACCGTCAAATTCTTCAACAGCGCCAAGGGCTATGGCTTCATCGCTCCGGACGGCGCTTCCAAGGACGTCTTCGTCCACGTTTCGGCAGTCGAGCGTTCGGGCCTCAACGGTCTTAACGAAGGCCAGAAGGTCAGCTTCGACGTCGAGAACGACCGCCAGGGCCGCAGCTCGGCCGTCAACCTCCAGCTGGCTTAACAGCCCGTATGGCGAAGGAAGAAGCACTCAAGGTCGAGGGCACGATCGCCGAGATCCTGCCCGATGGCCGGTTCCGCGTGAAGCTTGAAAACGACCATGAGATCATCGCCTACACGGCGGGCAAGATGCGCAAGAACCGTATCCGCTCGATCGTTGGCGACCGGGTCCATGTCGAAATGACCGCCTACGACCTCGACAAGGGGCGTATCGTGTTCCGCGAAAAGACGGTCAATCCGCCGATGAACCAGCGCCGCTTCTTCCGCCGCTGACGATAACACGCCCCGGGGCAGCAATGCTCCGGGGCACACTCTTTCTCCGAGGGTTCGTGCCATGAGCGACGCCATCGTCACGAACGCCGTACCGGTAACCGACGTTGCCGAAATCGAGATCGCCGACGCCAAGCTGATCGAGGATCGCGCGCTCGATTACCGCATCGTGCCGTTCCGCGAGACCGACTACCGCACCGGTAGCGTGTCGAGCCGCGACGTCGAAGCCCCGGTGATCAACCGCTTCAGCGACCACGTCCTCGTCCGCATGCCCGACGGATCGAGCCTCCGCGTCCAGGAAAAGCGCCGCTAATTTAGCGCAGCTCGAAATCCGCCGGATCGGGCGCCCGCGTTGCGTTCCAGTAATCGACCAGCGCGAACGGCCAATTCTGCGACACCCGCCCCGACTTCGACTTGTACCAGCTCGACACGCCGGGCGACCCCCACGCCATCTCGGCATTCGCCGCATCGACCCGCGTATTGAACGCGTCGTGGACATCCTGCTTCGGCGTCATCGCCTTCGCGTCCGCCTCGATCAGCAGCTTGAGAGCGCCGAGAATATACGTCACCGAGCATTCCGAGAAGAAGATGATGCTGCCGTTGACGACGATATTGGTGTTCGGGCCGTAGATCGTGAAGAAGTTGGGGAAGCCCGGCATCGTCATTCCGAGATACGCGCGCGCGTCGCCGTCCCATGTCGCGTGGAGGTCGCGCCCGCCCTCCCCGGTCACCGTCATCGGCACGAGGAAATCGCTGGCGTGGAAGCCGGTGCCGTAGATCAGCACGTCGGCGCCGACGACGCGCCCGCTCGCGAGCTCGACCCCCTCCGGCACGATCCGCGCGACGGGTTCATCGATCAGGTCGACGTTCGGGCGCTTGAGCGCGCCGATCCAGACGCCGTTGTCGCGCAGCATCCGCTTCGCCCCCGGCGGATAGGCGGGGATCAGCTTCGACAGCAGGTCGGGGCGGTCCTCGACCTGTGACGCGATATAGCCGGTCAGCGCCTGCCGCAGCTCGTCGTTGACCGCCGAGATCGCCCCCTCTCCGCTCCACTCGGCATCGCGCGTCACCGCGCCGAGGATGCCGTCGGTCAGCATCCAGAACAGCCAGAAGCGCCACCAATTGGCATAGAACGGGACGTGGTCGATCAGCCATTGCGTCGCCGCCGGCACCGCGTCGTGATAGTCCGGCGTCGGTCCGAGCCACGGCGGGGTCCGCTGGAAGACGCTGAGATGGCCGACGTCGCCGGCAATTTCAGGGACGAACTGGAACGCACTCGCGCCGGTGCCGATCACCGCGACACGCTTGCCGGTCAGGTTCACCCCGTGATCCCAGCGCGCCGAATGGAACGCCGGTCCGGCGAAGTCGCCGACGCCGGGCAGCTCGGGATATTTCGGGACGTTCAATTGCCCGACGGCGCTGACGACGGCGCGTGCGGTTAGCGTTTCGCCGCTGCTTAGGCGGACGCGCCAGACCGATGCGGCGGCGTCCCATGTCGCCGCCTCGACCCGTGTATTGAAGCGGATGTGCTCGCGCAGGCCGTGGCTGTCGGCGACCTTCGCGAAATAGCCGTGGAGGACGTCGCCAGTCGAATACAGCTTCGGCCAGGCGTGATCGTCCGCGAACGAATAGCTGTAGAGGTGGTTGGGCGTGTCGACGCGGACTCCCGGATACTGGTTCGCCAGCCACGTCCCGCCGACGTCGGCGTTCGCCTCGACGATCGTGAACGGCAGCCCGGCCTGCACGAGCGAGAGCCCCATCAGCAGCCCCGACATGCCCGCGCCGATGACGACGACGGGGAAATCGGCCTTGGCCGCGGCGGGGGCGTCGATCGCGACGCGCAGCTCGCGCGCCTCGGGCCCGTCGAGCGCGAGTTCCTCGGTCAGGAACGGGACATACGGCTCGGGAATATCGGCCCCGGCGATGAAATCCATGCAGGCGCGGATCGCCGCCTCGGGCGGGCGCGGCGGCAGCTTCGCGCCGCGGTCGCGATGCGCGCGCATCTCCTCCGCCGCGAGCGATCGCGCGCGCGCCTGCTGCTCGGGGGGAAGATTGCCCTGCCCGTCGCCAAAGAACTCGTACACCGGGCGGTCGAAGTCGCGCAGGTGATCGGCGTTGCCGGTCAGGTGCGCAATCGCCACGAGCAGCGACGGGATATGCGCGCCTTCGACCGCGGCATCGATGTCTGCGTCGGTCATAATCCGCGGCTCCTTTGCCGCGCCGCGCGCAGCACGAGATAAGTCAGCAGCCCGATCGGCCCGGCGAGGAAGGTCAGCGCGAGGCAGACCAGCAGCAGCCAGTGGGGCACGCGCGCGGCGGGCGCGGTCTCGGCCTCCCACGCCCCGGTGAACAGGTCGAACGCGAGGTAATGCACCCAGCCCGCGAGGAACGCTTCGCGCGTCTTGAGCAGCGCCATCACCCCGTCGAGCGAATTAAAGCTCGCCCCCGGGATCGGCGGACCATTGCTCAGCGCGTGGATCAGGACCGCGAGATAACCGCCGCACAGGACCGCTGCGAGGGTGCGCGCCACCAGCACTGCGAGCGGACGCTGCAACGGAGCGAGGGCGAGGATAATCCACCCGGCAAGCGCGATCGTCGAGGCGATGCGGAAGAGGAGGTCGAGGGGCATCGTCACGCCTAATTGTCATCCCCGCGATCGCGGCGACCCAAGGTCACCAACGGCAGCGACTCTAGGTCCCCGCGTTCGCGGGGATGACAATTCAGAGAAGTCACGCTGCCATCCTTGCCCGCGCGCTTGCCCGGATCATGTCGCTCGCTTTCTCCGCGATCATGATCGTCGGCGCGTTGGTATTGCCGCTGACCAGCCGCGGCATGACCGAGGCATCGACCACACGCAGCCCGTCGACCCCGCGCACCCGCAATTCGGGGTCGACGACGGCGCGGGGGTCGCCCGCGCGGCCCATCGCGCAGGTCCCGACCGGGTGGTAGATCGTGCTCCCCGACTGGCGGGCGAATTCGAGCAGGTCGGCGTCGGACTCGACCGCAGTCCCCGGCAGGAGTTCGTCGCCCATGTACGGCGACAGCGCCTGCTGCCCGGCGATCACCCGCCCCCAGCGCAGGCCGGCAACGATCGTATCCTGGTCGAGCCGGTCGGCGAGGTAATTCGGGCGGATCGACGGCGGCGCGAACGGGTCGGCCGACTTGACGTGGATCGTCCCACGGCTTCCGGGGCGAAGCTGACACGCGGCGAAGGTCAGGCCGGGCTTTTTCTCGAGCTCCCAGATCTGCTTCGCGACGAACTTCTCGACGTCGACCGTCGCGGGCAGGATGTGGAACTGCACGTCGGGCCCGTCGAGCCCCGGCCGCGTCCTGACATACGCCTGGACATGCGCCGCCGACATGGTGAGCAGCCCCTTGCGCGACGCGGCATAGCGCGCCGCCTCGCGGACCAAGCGCCAGCCGCGGCTGAGCTCGTTGACCGAAACGCAGTTGTTCAGCCGGTACTGCATCGACACGACATAATGGTCCTGCAAATTCGTCCCGACCCCGGGGGCAGCGACGCGGACATCGATCCCGGCGGCACGCAGCACCTCGGGGTCGCCGATGCCCGACAGTTCAAGCAGTTGCGGCGAGTTGACGGCGCCGCCCGACAGGATCACCTCGCGCCGCGCGGTCGCCTTGACGCTCGCGCCGTCCTTGCGGAAGCGAACCCCGGTCGCGCGGCCGTTGTCGATAATGACCCGCTCGGCGTGCGCTTCGGTGACCACGGTCAGGTTTGCCCGGGCGAGCGCAGGGCGGAGATACGCCATCGCCGCCGACCAGCGTCGGCCATTCTTCACGGTCAGCTGGAAATAGCTGATGCCGTCCTGGCTAGCACCGTTGACGTCGTCGTTGAACGGCAGCCCCGCCTCGGTCCCGGCAGCGATGACCGCGTCCGAAACCGGGTGGTGCTCGGTGATGTCGGAGACGTTCAGTGGCCCGTCGGTGCCGTGGTGGTCGTCGCTCAAGCGCTCATTATGCTCGGCGCGCTTGAAGTACGGCAGGACGTCGGCGTGGCTCCAGCCGGTGCATCCCGACTGCGCCCAATTGTCGTAATCCGCCGCCTGCCCGCGGACATAGAGCAGCCCGTTGATCGACGACGACCCGCCAAGCACCTTGCCGCGCGGCCAGACGTGCGGACGCCCGCCGCTGCCGGGGTCCTCCTCGGTCTGGTATAGCCAGTTGACCTTGGGGTCCTTGAGCGTGCGCGCGTAGCCGACCGGGATATGGATCATCGGGCTCGAGTCCTTGCCGCCCGCCTCGAGCAGCAGGACGGTCGCGGTGCCGTCCTCGGTCAGCCGATTGGCGAGGACGCACCCCGCACTGCCCGCGCCGACGATGATGTAATCGACTTCCATGCGCTCTCTCCCCACGCCGGCTTTTGCCGGTCGACGGGGCGAGTATGCGGGAGGTTGTGCGGCGAGGCTAGACCCCCAGATGGTCATGCTTGCGGGGGCGATTGACCATCGGCGGGGAGCGATCCCCCCTCAGCCGTCATCCCGGCGAAGGCCGGGACCCACGGTCGTGGCAAGCTCCGAAATTCGCGTTGCGCTCGACAGTGGGTCCCGGCCTTCGCCGGGATGACGGCTCTAACCTGACTTCCGCGATTTCTTATCTCGGCGCGACGCCGCTCAGTGTTGCGAAACCGGCGTCCGGACGATCATCCCATCAAGCGCGGGCGACGCGTAGATCTGGCACGCGAGGCGGCTGTCGGCCGTGACCCCCTCGGCGAAGTCGAGCATCGACTCCTCCATGTCCGACTTCGTCCCCGCCAGCACGAGCCACGCGGCATCGACATGGACATGGCACGTCGCGCACGCACAATTGCCGCCGCAATCGCCGTCGATCCCGGGGATGCCGTTCGAGACCGCAGCCTCCATCAGCGAGTAGCCGTCCTCGACCTCGAGCGTCCGCGCGCTGTCGTCGGCCGCGACGTAGGTGATCTTCGCCAATGCTCGTCCTCGCTTCAGGCCGGAATGCGGACCGGCAGGCTGGCATAGCCTTTGACGAACGCCGACGGAACCCGCGCCGGCGGTCCCATGATCTCGATCGTGGGGAAGCGCTTGAGAATCTCCTCCCAAACGATCTTGAGCTGCATTTCCGCCAGCCGGTTGCCGACGCAGCGGTGGATGCCGAAGCCGAACGACAAATGCTGGCGCGGGCGGGCGCGGTCGACGATGAAGCTGTCGGGGTCGGCGATCGAGCGCTCGTCGCGGTTGCCCGAGACGTACCACATGACGACGCGGTCGCCCTTGCGGATGGTCTTGCCACCCATTTCGACGTCGACCAGCGCGGTCCGGCGCATGTGCGCGAGCGGGGTCTGGTAGCGGATGATCTCGCTCACCGCAGATTCGATCAGCGCCGGGTTCGCCTTGAGCTTGGTCCACTGGCCGGGGTTGGCTGCCATGAAGGTCAGCCCGCCGGTGATCGAATTGCGCGTCGTGTCGTTGCCGCCGACGATCAGCAGCAGCAGATTGCCGAGATATTCCATCGGGATCATGTCGCGCGTCGCCGGATTGTGGGCGAGCATCGAGACGAGGTCGCCACGCGGCGGTTCGTTGACCCGCGCATTCCACAGGCCAGTAAAATAGATCAGGCATTCGAGCATGATCGCCTCGCGCTCGGCCTTGGTCGGGTTGCCGGGGATCGTCTCGTCGGCGGTCGCCATGTCGGACCAATAGGTCAGCAGGCGGCGGTCCTTCCACGGGAAGTCGAACAAAGTCGCGAGCATCTGCGTCGTCAGCTCGATCGAGACGCGGTCGACCCAGTCGAACACCTCGCCGCGCGGCAGCCCGTCGAAGATCGCCTGCGCGCGCTCGCGGATCAGGACCTCGAGGTTGGCGAGATTGCCCGGCGAGACGATCGGCGACACCGCCTTGCGCTGGACGTCGTGCTTGGGTTGATCCATCGCGATGAACATCGGCAGGATGAAATCCTTGTCCATGTCCTTCGCGGTGATCCCGCCGAGGTGCGCGTCCGACGAGAATTGGGCATGATTGGTGTCGACCGCCATAATGTCGGCGTAGCGCGTGACCGACCAATACGGCCCAAAGCGTCCGTTGGCGTGATAATGCACCGGGTCCTCGTCGCGCAGCCGCTCGAAGTACGGCCAGTGCGTGTCGTTCACCCACAGGTCGGGATCGAGCATGTCGAAGTCGTCGAGCGGCATCGCATACGCCCGCTCACGCGCCGCGGCGAGGTGCGGCGGCTCGTTTGCGCGCGCCGCCGCGAAATCGATCGCCCGTGTCGCCATGTCCGTCTCCCAAGCGCCCGTTATCGAGTCTCACTCAGGAACGTGCACTACGACTACGCAAAGTGCAATGGACTATCGCTGGAGCGGCCGAGACTTGTCTTATGAAGGTACCGGTCTTTCTGCGAGGATAGGCTGCCGCCGGCGAGCCGCAAACTCGCCGGCGGCGGGAAGGGTGGGATCGCGAACGGACAGGCCGTGATGGGCCGTGTTAGAGAATGATCGCCCTTCTCTTTTCCTGTGGCCTGAACGGATACGCGGGCTTGGGGCCCGCATGACAAGCAGAGGACCTGGAAAAGATGACTCACATCATAACCCAGAATGTTGGCGTCGACATCTGCAAAGCGACACTCGATGTCTATCTTCACCCGGCGGGCAACGCTCGCCAGTTCATCAATGACGCCAAGGGCATCAAGGCGCTGCTCGCCTGGCTCGATGGCCATGCCATTGCCCGCGTCGTCTTTGAACCAACCGGGCCATACCATCATGGCTTTGAACGACGTCTCGGCGAGGCCGGCTTGCCGCTGGCCAAGGTCAACCCGCTGCAGGCACGACGCTTCGCTCAGGCCGCCGGTGCCCACGCCAAGACCGATGCCATCGATGCCGCCATGCTCGCCCGCATGGGGGCGCTGCTGACGCCGCCAGTGCGGCCTATCAACAGCCAGATCATCGACGAGATGAAGGAGTTGCACATCGCGCGGCTTGCATTGGTCAAGGATCGCACCGCCGCCAAGAACCGCGAACACGCTTGTCGGTCACCCTTGCTCAAACGCCACGCCGCGCAGCGGCTGGCGCAGATCAACCGGCAGATCGAAGCCATCGATGCTGCTTTGAACGCCAGCCTGCACAGCGACCTTGACCTTGCGGCTCGCTTCAAGATCATCGTCTCGATCCCAGGCATCGGCACGCTGACCGCCATCACCATGCTCATTGAAATGCCCGAGCTCGGCCAACTCGATAACAAGCAGGCCGCCAGCCTCGCTGGTCTGGCGCCGCAAGCCCGCGACAGTGGACAGCATCGGGGCAAGCGTCACATCCGCGGTGGCCGCGCTGTCCTGCGGCAAGCTCTATACATGCCAGCCCTCGTTGCCACACGCTACAACGCCGACATGAAAGCCAAATATCAGGCAATGACCGCTGCGGGAAAACCCGCCAAGGTCGCCATCACAACCATCATGCGAAAGCTCATCATCCTCGCCAATGCACTCCTGCGCGCAAATCGGCCATGGACCCAAAACATGGCTTGATCACAACGGATACTCTAACCAATGCCGATGACCGACCGCATCACGATCCGCCGCCCCGACGATTGGCACGTCCACCTCCGCGACGGCGCGATGCTGGCGGCCGTTGTCCCCTTTACCGCCGCGCAGTTCGCCCGGGCGATCGTCATGCCCAACCTCAAGACCCCGGTGACGACGACGGCGCTCGCCCACGAATACCGCGAGCGCATCGTCTCCGCCGCGCCGGGCTTCACTCCGCTGATGACCGCGTACCTGACCGACACCACCGACGCCGCCGACCTGATCGCGGGTGCCGCTGCGGGCGTGTTCACTGCCGCCAAGCTCTACCCGGCGAACGCGACGACCAACTCCGCCGCCGGGGTTACCGATATCGCCGCGATCATGCCGGTGCTCGAGGCGATGGCCGCAGCCGAGCTGCCGCTGCTGATCCACGGCGAGGTCACCAGCGGCGACATCGACATCTTCGACCGCGAGGCGGTGTTCATCGACCGCATCCTGACCCCGCTCGTCGCACGGCTACCCGAGCTGCGGGTCGTTCTCGAACATATTACGACGCGCGAAGCCGCCGACTTCGTCACCGCGAGCGGCCCCAACGTCGCCGCGACGATCACCCCGCACCACCTCCACCACAGCCGCAACGCGCTGTTCGCCGGCGGCATCCGCCCGCATCTATACTGCCTACCGATCTTGAAGCGCGAGACGCACCGCCTCGCGCTGCGGGCGGCGGCGACGTCGGGGAGCACGAAGTTCTTCCTCGGCACCGATTCGGCCCCGCATGCGGTCGACACCAAGGAAGCCGCGTGCGGCTGCGCGGGGGTGTTCAACGCGCCGTTCGCGATCGAAAGCTATGCCGCGGTGTTCGACGAGGAGGGGGCGATGGACCGGCTGGAGGCCTTCGCCTCGCTCAACGGTCCGGCATTCTACCGCCTGCCGGTGAACGAGGCGCGGATGACGCTCGAGCGCGCGGCGGTGGTGGTGCCGGAGCGGTTCGGCGAGCTGGTACCCTTCCACGCGGGGGAAACGCTGGGCTGGCGGATCGCCGTCTAAATTCTCCCCGTCTTCGGGGGAGGATTTAAGCGGCGGCGAACACCCGCGCCATCTTCGCCTGCGCTTCTTCCTGGATCCGCGCGAGATGCCCCGCGTCGACGAAGCTTTCGGCATAGATCTTGTAGACGTTCTCGGTTCCCGACGGGCGGGCGGCGAACCAGCCGTTGGCGGTGGCGACCTTGACCCCGCCGAACGCCGCGCCGTTGCCGGGGGCGGTGGTGGTGACGGCGGTGACGGGATCGCCCGCGAGGTTGCCTTCGAAAGTGGCGACGTCGAGCGTCTTAAACGCGGCCTTTTGCGCCGGGCTCGCGGGAGCGTCGGTGCGGGCGTAGAACGGCTCGCCGAGTGCCGAGGTCAGCCGAGCGTAGCGTGTGCTCGGGCTCTCGCCGGTCGCGGCAGTCATCTCGGCGGCGGCGAGACCGAGGATCAGCCCGTCCTTGTCGGTCGTCCAGACGCTGCCGTCGCGGCGGAGGAACGACGCCCCCGCGCTCTCCTCCCCCGCAAACGCGATGCTGCCGTCGCGCAGTCCGCCGACGAACCATTTGAAGCCGACCGGAACCTCGACGACCTTCCGGCCGTGCGCGGCTGCGACGCGGTCGAGCATCGCGCTGGTGACGACGGTCTTGCCGACCGCGGCGGTCGCGCTCCAGCCGGGCCGAGCCTCGAGCAAATAATCGATCGCAGCGCTGAGATAATGGTTCGGGTTCATCAGCCCTGCCGGGGTGACGATGCCGTGGCGGTCGGCGTCGGGATCGTTGGCGAAGGCGATATCGTATCGGTCCTTCATCCCGATCAGCCCGGCCATCGCGAACGGCGACGAGCAGTCCATCCGGATCTTGCCGTCCCAATCGGGCGGCATGAAGCCGAACGCAGGGTCGACGACCGTGTTGACCACGGTCAGGTCGAGCCCGTAGCGCTCGGCGATCGGCCCCCAATAGCCGACCCCCGCCCCGCCGAGCGGATCGACGCCGATGCGGATTCCCGACCGCGCGATGACGTCCATGTCGATGACGTTGCTCAGGTCGCCGACATAATGGCCGACGTAGTCGAACGGCGTTCCGGCGGGCGCGGCGCGCCGAACCCCCACAAGCTTTGCCGCCAGCAAGTCGTTCGCGCGACGTTCGATCCATCCGGTCGCGTTGGTGTCGGCGGGACCGCCGTCGGGGCCGTTATATTTGAAGCCGCCGTCGCGCGGCGGGTTGTGCGACGGGGTGATGACGACGCCGTCAGCCATGTGATCGCTGCGCCCGGCATTGTACGTCAGGATTGCGTGGCTGATCACCGGGGTCGGGGTGTAGCCGCCCGCAGCATCGACCATCACCGTCACGCCGTTGCCCGCAAACACCTCGAGCGCCGAGGCCAACGCGGGTTCGGACAGGGCATGGGTATCGCGCCCGACGAAGAGCGGCCCGTCGAGTCCTTCGCTGCTGCGCCAGTCGCACACCGCCTGCGTCACGGCGAGGATATGCGCCTCGTTGAACGCGGAATCGAACGCCGAGCCGCGATGGCCCGAGGTGCCGAAGGCGACGCGCTGGGCCGGGATCGCCGGATCGGGAACCTGCGCGGGATACGCGGCAAGCAGGGCGGCGATGTCGATCGGATCTGTCATGCGCCACCCTTTACGTGCCCGGTGGTCGCGGCGAAAGAGCACAGCCGCTCCCGAACAACTGGCGCGCGAATATCGTTTCTGGAGCGTTC
The DNA here is from genome assembly GCF_019431245.1 of Polymorphobacter sp. PAMC 29334. Lineage (NCBI taxonomy): Bacteria > Pseudomonadati > Pseudomonadota > Alphaproteobacteria > Sphingomonadales > Sphingosinicellaceae > Polymorphobacter > Polymorphobacter sp. PAMC 29334. The sequence continues at coordinate 2,996,408 of NZ_CP080243.1, forward strand.
CACACATCGACAACGTAATGACTGTTGGGAAATGAACGTTAACGCGGCGGTTTCCACGCCGTTTAATACCAGACCTTAACCTTCTGGGCGCAAGCCGAATTGGCTCGGTGCCTGCAATATGGCATCGGCGTGTACCGGTGTGTAGCGAAGGACGGCGGCTTGGGCGTAATCTTTGACCAACGTCTCGCAAAAGAGTCTCCGCCCGACGCGGAGCCGGCCGTCGAGGGCCATCTCAGCTGGAACGTCGCCCTCGATCTCTGGATGGTCGCCGAGCTGCTGTGGCTCGCTGTCGTCGTCGTGTCGATGGCCTCGACCGACCTCGGCGGGCGGCTGCCGGGGACGTCGCATCTTCCGATTGCGGTCGGCTGGATCGCCGCCTTCGCGCTGCTGTCGTTATATCACCGGTCGATCGAGGCGCAGGTCGTCCGGACCGACCGGCTCAAGCAGGCCTTCTACGACTGGACGAAGGCGAGCATCATCACGATGGTCGTCGGCTTCATGCTCGCCGAACTCAAGGTCACCTCGCGGGCCTGGGTCTTCACCACCTTCGTCGCCGGCATCGTGACGATCAGCGTGACGGGCGCGGTCGCGCGGTATCGAATTGCCGAGCGGTCGCGCGAGGGGTCGCTCGGCGAGCGCATCGCGATCTATGGCTGCACCGAAAAGACCGAAGCCTTGATCTCGCTGATCGAAAACGGCTCGGGGCCGGTCGCCAAGGTGCTGCTGATGTCCGACCGGCGCAATCGCGGCGGCAAGACCAGCTACAACGGCATGGTCGTCGGCCACGACCTCGACGACTTCGTCAGCCAGATCAAGGCGAAGAAGATCGACACCGTGATCATCGACCTGCCGTGGTCGGCGGGATCGCGGATCGACGATGTCGTCCAGTCGCTCGAACAGATCAGCGTCAACATCTCGATGGCACCGGCGACGCTCGACCTCGAGAACGCGAAGCAGTCGGTCACCTATGTCGGCGGGCGGCCGACGCTGTCGCTGTATCGCCGCCGCATGACCGGCGGTCAGGCACTCGCCAAGGTCGTGTTCGACCGCACCGCCGCCGCGATCGGCCTGCTGATCATCGGTCTGCCGCTGCTGATCGTCGGCCTGATCATCAAGCTCGATTCGCCGGGGCCGATGCTGTTCCGCCAGAAGCGCCGGGGCATGAACAACGAGGCGTTCGACATGCTCAAGTTCCGCAGCATGTATGTCGCCAGCGCCGATGCGAATGCCGACAAACTGGTGACGCGGAACGACAGCCGGGTGACCAAAGTCGGCGCGTTCCTGCGCAAGACGAGCATCGACGAGCTGCCGCAGCTGGTCAACGTGCTGTTCGGGCAGATGTCGCTCGTCGGCCCGCGTCCGCATGCCTATGGCGCAAAGGCCGACGCGCGGCTGTACGAGGAAGTCGTCAAGCGCTACCCGGCGCGCCACCGCGTCCTTCCCGGCATCACCGGCCTCGCCCAGGTCCGCGGCTTCCGCGGCAACACCGAGGAGGAAAAGGACATCGTCAACCGCGTCGAAAGCGACATCGAATATATCGACCGCTGGACCCCCGCGCTCGACATCCAGATCATCGCGCGGACGGCGGCGGTGTTCCTGTTCCAGTCGGGGGCTTATTGAGGACGAGGAGCGCTTTGCGCAGTCGCCGCCCGATCCATTTAATCGTAGCCGATCTCAATCTTGCCATCCCCGCGAACGCGGGGACCCAAGCTCACTGCCGTCGGTGACTTTGGGTCCCCGCTTTCGCGGGGATGACAATTTAGAGAGGGGTCGCTTCTATCCACTCCCCCCGCTCCAACGACGCCCCTTCACGCGCGATAATCACGCCACGGGTTTCGCCGCCGTAACAGCACGCGTAGGACCCTCCCGATGCGCCCCCGCGATTTCCTCCTCCTCGTCGCCGTCTGCCTGACGTGGGGCCTGAGCAACGTCGTGTCGAAGATCGTCGTCGGGCAGTGGCATGTCCCGCCGCTGTTCTTCGCCGCGCTGCGCTTCGTCATGGTTGCGGTCGTCACCCTGCCGTGGCTGCGCCCGGTGCCGCGCCCGTTCTGGCGAATCGTCGCGGTCGGACTGCTGATGGGGGCGGGTAACTTCGCGTTGCTGTTTATCGGGCTGCAGACGGCAACTCCGTCGGCGTCGGCGGTGGTCATCCAACTCGGCGTCCCGTTCACGACCTTGTTGTCGGTCGTCATCCTCGGCGAGCGAATCCACTGGCGCCGCGGGCTCGGGATCAGCCTGACGCTTGCGGGGGTAATCCTCGTCGTGTGGAACCCGAAAGGCATCGCGATGTCGACCGGGTTGTGGTTCATCGTCGCCTGCGCCGCCGCCGGGTCGCTCGGCGCGATCCTGATGAAGCAGATGGAGAATGTCGCACCGCTGCGCTTCCAGGCGTGGGTCGCGCTCGTCTCGTTCACTCCGCTCGCCGTCGCGTCGGCGCTGTTCGAGCACGGCCAGGTCGCAAGCGCGGTCGCCGTCGGCTGGCCGTTCATCGTGACGATGCTGTTCTCGGCGTACGTCGTCAGCCTGATCGCGCACACGACTTATTACGGGCTGATCGCGCGCTACGAGGCGAATTTGCTCGCGCCGCTGACGCTGATGACGCCACTGGCGACGATCTCGTTCGGGGTGATGCTGACCGGCGACCAGCTCGATGCGCGGATGATCGCGGGGACGGTGCTCGCGCTGACCGGCGTGCTGATCGTCGCGCTGCGGCGAACCCCGGTGACGCCGATGCTGATCCGCACCGAGCATCCTTGATTCAGGCGAGGATGACCGCCGCGACCACCGTTGCCGCGACGACCGCAAGGGGCGGCACCTTAGCACAGGTCAGCGCAGTGAACCCTGCGAGCGCGATGACGCCGTCGCGCCACGTCAGGATCGCCCCCGTCCCGACCGGATCGTAGAGCGCGCTGGCGAGGATGCCGACCACCGCGGCGTTGGTCCCCTTGAGCGCTGCCCGCGCGAGCGGTTGCGCTGAAAGTGCCGACCAGAACGGCAACGCGCCGAACAGCAGCAGCATCCCCGGCGCGAACAACGCGACAAGCGCGAGCACCGCGACCCCGACCCCGCCAATCACCGTGCCGAGATACGCGGCGAAGGCGAACAGCGGTCCCGGCAATGCCTGCGCCGCGCCATAGCCGCTGAGGAACGCATCGCCGCCGATCCAGCCGGGCGGCACGACTTCGGCGCGGAGCAGCGGCAGGACGACATGCCCGCCGCCGAAGACCAGCGCCCCCGACCGGTAGAAGCTGTCGGCAACCGCGACGCCCAAATCGCCGGTCGCGGCACGGAGAAACGGCAGTCCGGCGAGCAGAATCGCGAAGACCGCGAGGCACGCACCACCCGTCCGGCGCGCGACCGTGGGGCGCCGCGGTGCGGCACTGTGTGCGGGCATGTGTGCACCGGGTTCGCGTGTCAGGATCAGCCCCAGAAGTGCCCCGGCGGCGATCGCCGCGAACTGGCCGAAGCGACCCGCAACCGCGACGATCGCCACCGCGACGACCGCGATCGCGAGCCGCCGCAGGTCGGGCGTCAGGCTCCGCGCCATGCCGATGACCGCTTGCGCGACGATCGCCACCGCCGCGAGTTTGAGCCCGTGGATCGCCGCCGTTGCCACCGGTCCGTGGAGGCTGCGTGCGATAAAGGCGAAGGATATCATCAGGATAGCCGACGGCAGGGTGAAGCCGAGCCACGCCGCGAGCGCTCCTTTGACCCCAGCGCGGTCGAGCCCGATCGCGACGCCGACCTGGCTCGACGTCGGCCCGGGGAGGAACGAGCACAGCCCGACGATCTCGCCGAACCGCGCCTCGTCGAGCCACCGCCCGACGAACGCGCGGCGAAAATACCCCAGATGCGCGACAGGCCCGCCGAAGGAGGTGAGACCGAGGCGGAGAAAGGCGAGAAAAACCTCGATCACGCCCGCTCGTCCTTCGGAGAATCCATGACAATATAAGAGGTTATGCTCGCCAGCCCGGGGATGACGCCGAGCACTTCGGTGTGGAAATACTTGTACGCGGCGAGGTCGCGGACCTCGACGCGGAGCAGATATTCGATGCCGCCGGTGACGTTGTGGCATTCGCGAACCTCGGGCGCATCGGCGATCGCCGCCTCGAACCCAGCCTGCGCCGCCTTGGTATGCGTCGCGAGGCCGATGGTGAGATAAGCAAGGAACCCCGCCCCGCGCGCCGCCGGGTCGATCACCGCGCGGTAGCCGGTGATCGTCCCCGACCGCTCGAGATCCTGCACCCGGCGCAGGCACGCCGACGGCGACAGCCCGACTTTGGCGGCGAGATCGAGATTGCTGATCCGACCATCCTCGGACAACACACGCAATATCTTGCGGTTGATCGGGTCAATATCGGTCATAAGTTGCAGAGATAGCAGGTTCACAACGATCTTCGCAATGACGTTCGTTACGCCTTCGCTTATACTGTGCGGACCATGACACAATCGCTGTTCCTCGCCCTCGCCGCCTTCGCGCTCGTCTCGTCGATCACGCCGGGGCCGAACAACCTGATGCTGATGGCGTCGGGGACCAACTTCGGCTTCGCCCGGACGGTGCCGCACATGCTCGGCGTCGCCATCGGCTTCACGCTGATGATCGTCCTCGTCGGCGCCGGGCTGGTGACGGTGATCGGGCTGGTCCCCGGCGCGCTGGTCGCGATCAAATGGCTGAGCATCGCCTATCTCCTCTATCTCGCATGGAAGATCGCGACCGCGGTGCCGAAGCCGCTCGTCGCGGGCAAGGCGGGCGGCAAGCCGATGACCTTCGTCCAGGCGGCGCTGTTCCAGTGGATCAACCCCAAGGCGTGGACGATGGCGCTGACCGCGGTGTCGGCGTATATCCCGGCAAGCGATCCGCGGAACGGACTGGCAATCGTCGCCTTGGTGTTCGGCGCGATCAACTTGCCGAGCGTCGGGCTATGGGCGGCGATGGGCGTGTCGCTGCGCCGCTTCCTCAGCGACCCGCGGCGGCTCCGTGTGTTCAACGTCGTCGCCGCGCTGACGCTGGTCGCCACGCTCTACCCGGTGGTGTTCGGGCATTAGCGCGGGTACGCCGGAGCGATGACCCGCCCCGCCACCGCCGCCGACCCCGCCGAACTCGCCGCCTTTCTCGCGGCGAACCCCGATGTCGCGTTCTTCGACCTGTTCTACACTAACTTGAGCGGCGTCCCGCGCGGCAAGCGGCTGCGGCGGCATGAAATCGAAAGCGCTTATGACATCGGCCGCTACCTGCCCGGATCGGTGCTGGTGGTCGACATCACCGGGCTCGACATCGAGGAATCGGGAATGGTCTGGGCCGACGGCGACGCCGACCGCTCGGCGTGGCCGGTGCCGGGGAGCCTCGCCCGCGCCTTGTGGCAGGGCGACGACAGCGCGAGCGTGATGCTTGGGATGCACGAGCTCGACGGCCGTCCATGCGCGCTCGACCCGCGCGAAATCCTCCGCAGCGTCCTCGCACGCTTCGCCGCCGACGGCCTGACCCCGGTCGTCGCGTGCGAGCTCGAATTCTACCTGCTCGACGCGACACGGACCGCAGACGGCGGCATCCAGCCGCCGCCCGGTCCCGACGGCCGCCGCGACCCGCACCCGCGAGTTTATGGGATGGACCAGCTCGACGCCGACGCCGGGTTCCTCCGCGACCTGTGGGCGGCGTGCGACGCGATGGGGGTTCCGGCGGGCGCGGCGATCTCCGAATACGCCCCCGGCCAGTTCGAACTCACCCTCGCGCACAAGCCCGATGCGCTCGCGGCGTGCGACGACGCGGTCCGCTTCAAGCTCGCCGCCAAGGGCTGCGCGGCGGCGCGCGGGCAGGTCGCGACCTTCATGGCCAAGCCCTACCCCGACCGTTCGGGCAGCGGGCTCCACATCCATGTCAGCATCGACGACGCGCGCGGCGCGAATATCTTTGCCGATCCGGCACTGACCGGCACCGCCGCGATGCGCCACGCGGTTGGGGGAGCCGCCGACCTGATCGCCGACGGCATGGCAATCTTCGCGCCGAACGCCAACAGCTACCGCCGCTTCCGCCGCAACAGCTATGCCCCGGTCCGCGCCGGCTGGGGGCTCAACAACCGCACCGTTCCGCTGCGAATCCCCGCCGGCCCGCCGTCGAGCCGCCATGTCGAGCACCGCGTCGCCGGGGCCGACGCCAACCCGTATCTCGCAGTCGCTGCCGTCCTTGCGGGAATGCACGACGGCCTGACCCGCCGCGCCGATCCGGGACCGCCGATCGCGGGCGACGGCTACGGCGAGACCGGTGAGCGGCTACCGACCGACTGGGCGTATGCAATCGAACGTTTCGCCCGGTCCGAGGTCCTCATCGACTATTTCGGCGAGGAGGCGGTCGAGATGTTCGCCACGGTCAAGCGCGTCGAGCACGAGCGCTACACGGCCGTCGTGACCCCGCTCGACTATGACTGGGTGCTCCGGTCGGCGTGACGGCCGGGGTTCAGTCGGCCATCGTGTGGATGGCAGACATTTTCGCCGACTGCACGACCGCCTCGTCGTCCCCGAGCATCTGGTCGATGATGAAGCGCGGGCGGCGCTTGGTCTCGAAATAAATCTTGCCGACATATTCGCCGATGATGCCGATGCACAGGAGCTGGACCCCGCAGATCAAATAGATCGGCACGACGGTCGACGCCCAGCCGGGAACGCCCTGGGTGGTGAACACTGCGACCGACAGCGCCCATAGGCCGAGCGCGAACGACACGGTCGAGACGAGGAAGCCGAGCAATGTGATCAGCCGCAGCGGGCGGGTCGAGAACGACGTCAGCCCGTCGAGGGCGAAGGCGAGCATCTTGCTCAGCGGGTATTTGGACTCACCGGCAAATCGTTCGGCGCGGCGGTAGGGGACCGTTGCCACGCTGAAACCGAGCTGGGGGATGAGCGCGCGGAGGAACAGGTTGGTCTCGGTATATTGCGCGAGGGCGTTCAACGCGCGGCGGCTCATCAGCCGGTAGTCGGCATGGTCGTAGACGATCTCGACCCCCATACCTTTGAGGAAGCGGTAAAACCCCTGCCCGGTCAGCCGCTTGAACGCGCTGTCGGTGCCACGGTCGCTGCGCACGCCGAGGACGATCTCGGCGCCGCCGCGATAGGCATCGACCATGTCGGCGATGATCGCCGGATCGTCCTGCAGGTCGGCGTCGATCGACACGACGACGGCGGCGGTCGACGCACCGAGCCCCGCCATCAGCGCATTCTGGTGGCCGCGGTTGCGCGACAGCTTGATCCCGCACAGCCGCGGGTCGGCCTGGTGGAGTTCCTCGATAAGCGCCCACGTCCGGTCGCGCGAACCGTCGTCGACGAAATGCACCTGCGCGGAGGTGACGTTCCCCGCCGCGAGCAGGTTGTCGAGCAGCGCGGTGAGCTGGCGTGCCGTCTCGGGAAGCACCTCCTCCTCGTTGTAGCAGGGGACGACGATATCGAGCGACGGGGCGGCTCGAAGCGTCATCGCGTCTCCTCGGACATCGGCGACGGCGTGAAGGCGAAAAAGCGCCCTCCGGCGTAGGAGATCAGGGTGTAGACCGGCATCCCGCCGAGCTGCGCCAGCCGCGCATCGACCCCGAGCCACTGGTGGAGAACCACGACGGTCAGGAGGTTGCCGCCATACGCGACCCCGGCAACGACGAGCCAGCGTGCAAGGCTCGCGACCCAGTGGCCTTCATGAGCAAAGGTCCAGTTGCGGTTGAGGACGAACGACACGACGAAGCCGACGAGATAGCCGACCGCATTGGCGACCCGGTAATCGACGCCAAGGTGCATCAGCAGGTAGATGATCGCGAGCGTCAGCAGCGTGTTGGCGACGCCGACCGTCAGGAAGCGGAGAAGCTGCACGCGCTATCGGCTCGCGACGAGCGAATACTGGCCGCCGAGCGGCAGCCACGCCAGCGCCGGCTCGACCGGGCGCAGCGCCGCAAGCGCGTGGGGGAAGAACAAATGGTAGCGCGTCTCGACCGTCTTCCAGCCCGCGGCAACCATCGCCGCCGCGAGCTTGCGCGCGGTGATCAGCCGGGCGTTGGCGTCGAACGGGCAGGTGTTGACCGCGCGGACGGTGAGTGGGTTATACGGGTTGTGCTCGAAGATCACGAGGCGGCCGTCGGGCGCGATGACACGGCGCAGCTCGCGCAGCCAGCCGACGTGCTCGTCATGGCCGATGTGGTGGAAGACGCATGCCGAGAAGCCGAGGTCGACGCTCGCGTCGTCCAGCGGAAGCGCGTCGCCATCGACCTCGAGATAGCGCTCCCCCCCGCCAGGAAAGCGCGACTGGCTTAGCGCGAGGCTGCGCGGCGAGGCGTCGGCACAGGTGAGTTCGGCACCGTCAAAATAGTGGCGGAACCACGGCACCGACGCGCCAATCCCCGAGCCGAAGTCGAGCGTGCGGCGAACCGCCAACCGCGCGGCGTCCGCGAATTGCCGGGTCAGCGCGATCTTGTAGCGAGCGAAAAATTCGGGGTTCTCGCCGGTGACGGCGATATTGGCTTGATGCTGCGCGAGATACTCGTCGGCGTACTGATCGAACTCGGACCGGTCCATCGCGTCACTCCCGCATTCGCGGCCCCGGCCGCGCCTGCCGCCAGCGTATAGGCGGCGGGGCTAACGTTGTCACGGTTGCACTGCAGCATCGGCGTGACTTCGCGTGGTGACCCCGCTAAGCGACGCGAGCTTGTTGCGTTCTCGCCCCCGCACTCGTCCACGGACAGGATCGCCATGCCCCCCACCCTCGCGCCGACCGATCGCCGGGCCGGACTGTCGCGTGTCGCGACCGTCGTCGTGCTCGTCGCGTTCGCCGTCGCGGTGGCGATATTCCAGCTGCTCGATCTCGGCTGGGCTCCGCTCCAGGCGTGGGACGAGTCACGCCTTGCGGTCAATGCCTATGAGATGATGCACAGCGGCCGGCATTTCGTGACGACGTATGGTTATCGGCCCGACTTGTGGAACACCAAGCCGCCGCTGGCGATCAACCTGATGGCGTGGTCGATGGAGTTGCTTGGCCCGACGCCTTTTGCGGCACGCCTGCCGGCGGCGCTGGCGGCGTGCGCGACGGTAGCGCTGGTGGTCTTCGCCGTTCGCCGGATCACCGGCGCGCTCGGCTGCGGCATCGCCGCCGGAACTCTGCTCGCGGCGGCACCGTCGTTCTACGGCTACCATGCCGGCCAGACCGGGGATTACGACGCGATCCTGACATTGTTCACGACCGCATACGGCTTTGCCCTGTTCGATCTGATCGAGCGAGATCGCCCGGCGGCGGGGCTTGCCCTCGGCGCGGGTGTGCTCGTGGGGCTGGCAATCCTGACGAAAGGCATCGCCGGGATCATCCCCGGGGTCGGCATCGCGGTCTATGCGCTGGTCTTCGGGTTCCGGACACTGCCGCGAAAGATCGCCGACTATGCCATCGTCGCCGCGACCGCCGGGGTCATCGGCGGTGTGTTCTACTGGCTGCGGGGGTCGGCAGGGGACGGTTACCTCGCCGCCGTCGCATTGAACGAACTCGGCGGCCGCTTCGAAACCGCCCTCGACCAGCATGCCGGGAGCAAATGGTTCTACGTCCGTGAACTGACGATCTATTTCCCGGGCAAATTATGGCCAGCGATCATTGCCTCGCCGCTGCTCGCCGCCGGTCCGCCACGACGGCTGGCGATCTTCGCCTTGTGCCAGATTGCCTGCGTCCTGATCGTCTATTCGAGCGCCGCGACCAAGATCGCCTGGTATCTCGTCCCCGCCATGCCCTTTGTCGCCACCGCGATCGCGCTCGCCGGACTTGGCCTCGTCCACGGCGCGCAGCGCTTTCCCCCTGCGGTCCGGACCGGCGTCCAGATCGCCCTCGCAGCCGTCGTTGTCCTGTGTGCGGTCGACGCCGTCCGGCATCGCTATACCAAGCAGTTCATTCCAGCGACGCCGCCTCGTGACTTTGGCACGCTGATCAATGCGGCGAGCGATCGTAAGATGGTTCCGCTGATCGTCGTCGACACCGGCTTCGCGAACGATGCCGGGATGACCCATTACGCCCCGACGCTGCGCTTTTATGCGCTTGCGGCGGCGCAGGCGGGAGTGACGGTCAGTCAGGCCACCGACTTCGATCGGCTTGGCGGCGCGCGATCCTTCGGGAGCTGCGACCCCGCCGTCCGCGATCACGTCGCGGAATACGGGCGGGTGGTCTGGTCGGGGGCGGGCTGCATCCTTGCCGAGCGCTGAGCGACCGTATCAAGACTGGACGACCGATGTTCCGCACTGCATTGATCCTCGACCTTCGGGAGGGAGGTTCATGCAGCTTTCGATAAACTATGGGCCGCAGGGCTCGTTTCAGTTATGTGCGGACGTGCCCAAGATGCCGGCAGCGCGCCCCACGTCGGTCATCGCCTGATGGCGTCGTCGCCGGCTTCCGCCGTTCCCGCGCGCGCCACCGACGGCCGCCATCGCCGGTCCGAACGGTCGCGCGACAGCATTGTCACCGCGATGCTCGACCTCGTCGCGGCGGGCGCGATCAGCCCGAGCGCCGAGGAAGTCGCGGCGCGCGCGGGTGTCGGCCTACGCAGCGTCTTTCGGCACTTCCGCGATATGGAAAGCCTGTTCCAGGCGATGCAGATGCGGCTTGCCCAGATCTACCAGGTCTGGCTGATCCCATTTTCGGCGGTCGGCTGGCGCGGACAGCTCGACGAATTGATTGACCGCCGTCTCAGCACCTACGAACAGCTTCTGCCGTATATGCGCGCCGCCGACGTCCACCGGCACCGGTCGGCATCAATCTACGAGGAGCATGGCCGGATCCGCACGGTCATGCGGGCGCGGCTGGCGATGGTCGTGGACAATGCCTTCGTCGATGACGCCGACGGGTTCGAAGCGCTCGACCTGCTGGTCAGCCCCGAAACGTGGCAACGTCTGCGGCTGGTGCAGGCGCTGAGCCCGGAGAACGCCCGTCGCATCATCGAACGCCAGGTCGAGCGCGTCCTATCGGCTCAAACCCGCGCGGCGTGAACCGCTGGCGTCACACCAGTGCCGCCTAGAAATTATGCCCCAGCCGCAGGCCGATCGTCCGCGGGTTGTTGGTGACGATGTACGGGCGGATCGTGCATGAGCCGCATTCGGCGTAGCGCGACAGCTGCGCGCGCTCGTCGAAGGCATTCTCGACGACGATCTCCGCCGACAGGAACGGCCAGTTGACGCCGACCGCGAAATCGACGGTCGTGTACGCCGAAAGCCGCCCAAGCGAGGTTGCGGGATCATAGGCGATCGCGGTCGGGGTAAACGCCACCGACCGGATATCAGAAGCCGCCGAACTCTGGTGAGCGACGACCGCCTGGACATGCCCCTTGAGCGTCTCGTTGAGCGGGGCTTCGTAGCGGGCGGTACCGTTGATCTTGAACTGCGGCGTGATCGGCAGGCGGGTTCCCGCCGGGGCGGCGATGTAGTTCCCGCTGTCGGGACTGCAGGTGTAGGTCGGGTCGTCGATGCCGCAGAGGTTCTTGCGCGTCTTGGCGTCGGTGTATGCGCCCGCGGCGACGAAGGTCAGGCCCGGCGCGGCGGTCCAGTTGAGGTCGGCCTCGATTCCCTTGATCCGCGCGTTCGGCCCGTTGTGGACCTCGGTGAAGCTGTTCGCGCCTAGGAAGGCAAACTGGAACTTGTCCCAGTCCTGCCAGAAGAACGCACCGTTGAAACGGACCGCGCGGTCGAACCAGCTGGTCTTGAAGCCGAGCTCGTAATTGGTCAGGAAGTCCGAGGCGTAGGGCGCGATGCCGGCGCGGCGGTTGATGCCGCCGGGGCGGAACCCGCGCGACGCGGTGGCATAAACGAGGTGATCGGAGTCGATCCGCCACGTCGCGTTACCCTTCCACGTGAAGCCGGTGTCGCTCGCGTCCTTCGGGACGACAGTGCCGTTCTTGAAATCACCGAGGTTGGTGCAAGGGCCGCCGGGGACGTTCACCGGCAGGATCGTGCCGGTGGGGTTGTCGCGAAGCGTGGCACCGGTCGAGGTGTAGCACCCGGCGACGCCGGTCCGCGAGCTGCCCGCGGCGTTGAACGGGATGCCGTTATCCGAGGTCGCGGCAAGATTACGGCCGAAGCCGAAGAAACCGATCAGGCTGTTGTCGTATTTGAAGAAGCGCCCGCCCGCCGTCAGCGTCACGGCGGGAACGACGTCGTAGCTCGCCTCGCCGAACACCGCATAGTCGCGGTCGACGCGGTCCTGCTGGGTCAGCCACAATGTCCCCGGATGGCCGTTGACCGAGACATCGGCGGCGAGATCTGCGACCTGATAGTCCTGATGGATCAGGTGCGTCTGGCGCTGATAGAACAGCCCGCCGACGATGCGGAACGGCTGGTCGACCGGCGACGCGAGGCGCAGTTCCTGGCTGACCTTGGTGAAATGGTCGGCCCCGACGATCGTTTGCGATGGGTCGATTGTCTTTCCCGAGGCGTCGTGGAAACTGAAATACTGGGCGATGCCTCCCGATCCGGCGTAGAGCGAATCATACTGCTCGGCATAGTCGGTATAGTCCTGCGAGCTGTGGATCTTGCGGTCGAGATACGCCCCGGCATAGGTTAGGTCGAAATTGCCGATCTTGCCGGTGACTGTCAGCGCCGCCTGAATGAAGCGGTCGCGATAATATTCGGGCGCGAAATGCTGGACTTTGAGGTCGCCGAGGCTCGGGTCGAAACCGAACGCCCCGTGGTTGATCTGCGACTGGCCGAACACCGTGGGTTCGATCGTCCAATTGTCGTCGAGGTCGATCTTGAGCGCGGCGCGACCGCCGGCGATGTCGACGGTGTTGTAGTTGTTCTTGACGAAGGCGGCGTTGTTCTTGGTGATGACGCTGCCGTCGCTCGCGGGGAGGAAGGTGCGCGTCCCCGCGACATTGTCGATGAAGCCGGCATTGTGCTGGTACCAGCCGACGACGCGCAGAGCCGACCGGTCGGTCAGCGGCGCGTTGACGAAGCCCTCGACCTTGCCGCCGATCCCGCCGTGCGAAACGGTATTGCCCCCGACGTCGATCGCTCCGGCCCACCCGCCCGGATCGGGCTTGTTGGTGATGATGCGGATCGTCCCCGCTTCCGACGACGCGCCGTACAGTGTGCCCTGCGGCCCGGCGAGCGCCTCGATCCGGGCGATGTCGTAGATGTGGATGTCGAGCGTGCCGCCAATCGTTGTCACCGGCTGCTCGTCGAGATAGACGCCGACGCTCGGCAGCGGGCCCGAATGGTTGCCGTCGCCGCCGCTCGCAACGCCGCGGATGTAGACCGTGGTCTGCCCGGGCTGGAGCGTCTGAAACGTCACGCTCGGCAGCAGCTTGGTAAAGTCGTTGAAGTTCGACACGTCGAGCTGGTCGAGCTTCTTCGTGCCGAGCACCTGGATGCTGATGGGCACGTTCTGCAAATTCTCGGAACGCTTCTGCGCGGTGACGATGATCTCGTCGGCGACGGGAATGTCGGCGGCAGCGATCTGCGCCGGAGCGTCCTGCGCCAGTGCCGGCGCGCCGAGCGCGGTCGTCGCCAGCAGCATCGCGACGATCAATCTAGGCTCGTTGTTAAGCATGAACCAATCCCCCGGCTGCGATCGAAAGGTCGTCCCCGGCACCGCCGACGTCAAGCGGCGTGCTGCATCGCGGCAAAACGGTTGCGCGACTGTTGCATTTTGGCGTCAGTCGGTCAGTCGGCGAGCGGTCCGAGTGCTTCGCGCAAGGGGCCGAGCCATTGGTCGTACACGCGCCACTGGTCGAGCCCGGCGGCGCTGATCGGGCGGCGGACCTGCTCCGAACTCGGCGTCCGAATCGCGCGCTCGGTCTCCCAGAAGCGCAGGCACGCCGGGTCGAAATCGAGGCCGCAATAGTCGAGCAGCCGCCGAACCTCGCGCTCGGAATCGGCAACGAGAGCTTCGTGGTCGAGGCGGTGGATCGCGCCCGGCTGAGCGGCGTCGAAATGGTCCATCAGCCCGACATAGTCGCGATAGTACGCCCCCATGTCGGCGAGCGAATAGCTGAACCCCTGCCCCCGCGCGAAATGCTGGGTGAAGTTCGACCAGCCGCACGCCATCGGGCTCCGCCGCGCGTCGATGATCGTCGCGTTTGGCAAGATCAGCCGGATCATCCCGGCGTGAAGCCAGTTGTTCGGCAGCTTGTCGATGAAGCGCGGTCGCGCGGTCTTCCGCTGGACCTTCGCCCGCGCGAGATAATCGGCTCCGAGCGCGGCGAGGTCGGCGGTCGCCAGCGCCTCGGGATATCCAGTCACGCTGCTCGCCCCGTCGCGCTCGCCGACCTGCCACGCCAGCGCCGGAATGTCGGGAAGTTCGGACGTGCCTTCGACCGCTGGGTGGCTGCTCAGGATCTGCTCGATAAGCGTCGAGCCCGACCGCGGCATGCCGATGATGAAGATCGGGTCGGTGGCGGGGTCGCCCTGCCCGGCGCGGGCGGCGAACATCTCGGCGGTAAAGAAGGCGCGCGCCCGCGCCACCGCGGCGGTCGTCTCGGCGGCATCGTATTTGAGCTGGCCTGCGCGAATGGCGTTGCCCTCAACGTATTGCGCGAAGCTCGCCGCAGGGTCGCCACGGTCACCGAGCGCCTTGCCGAGTGCGAAGTGGAGGTGGAGCCGGTCCTCGACCGCGAGCCGCGCATCGGCCAGCGCAAGAGTCATCGCGGCGACGTCCTCGTCCGAAAATGCCACGGTCTTGAGGTTGGCGAGGCTCCAGTACGCCTCACCGAGCGCCGGGGCCTGCGCGATCGCCTCGCGATACGCCGCGATTGCCTCCGCCTGCCGCCCGACGGTCTTGAGCGCATGGCCATAGCTCATCCACCCCTTCGGCTGGCGCGGATGGTCGGCGAGCAGGTCGGCATAGACCGCGAGTGCCGCGTCGAAGTCGCCGAGCCGGGCGAGCGCCGCCGCGCGCAGGTTGCGATAGCTCGGATTGCCGGGGTCGAGCGCGAGCAGCCGGGCGATTTCGTCCAATGCCTCGGCCGAGCGGGTACGCCGATGGAGGATCGTTGCGAGGTTGAACCGCGCCTCGCGAAACGACGGCGCAAGGTCGAGCGCGCGGCGCAGCAGCGTCTCGGCATCGCGGTAGCGCCCCAACCTCCCGGCAAGTTCGGCGAGCATCCGCATCGCCGCGACGTCGGTCGGCCGCCGCTTGAGCCGGGGTCTCAGGATCCGCTCGGCGACCGCAAGCCGTGCCTCGGCCAGCGCCATCGCTGCGTCGATCAATTCGCTGTCGTGTACCGATGCTGCGACCGCGTGGCAGTGCGCGGCATCGCCACCAGCGCGGTCGCCAGCGGCGATGGCACGGTCGCCGCGGTCCTGCCACGCCTCCGCGGTCAGTGGTCGCAAATTTGCCATCGCCGATAACTCCCGGGATGCGGCGATACTGTCAATGGCGACCGCAGCCACCCGGCTTCGAAGCGCGTCCTCGACCCCAACTTGTCGACATGCGCTAGGCGAAGGAGACTGAGCGGTCGGGCGCGAGGCGGATGACGACGTCGGCGCGGTCGGGCATCTCGGCGAGAACGTGCCGCGTCAGCCGCTCGTAGTGCGCGACGAAGCGCGCGACTTCGGCATCGGTCATGATCGCTACTCCACGACGTTCCTGCTCGATGCGCCAATCGCGGACGACCTCGAACCCTGGCGCAGCAAGCAGGATCAGCCGGTCGATTCGGGCAAATAACGCGCGGTAGCCGGGGCCCGCAAGCGAGGCGTTGACGTACGCCCGCCAGCGACCGTCGGGGTCGTCGTCACGTTCGAGCGGGTTGACCGGAGCGCCGAGGTCGGCGGCAGATTGCGGTATCGCGCCGACACACCAGCCCTCGAAGATCAGGACGTCAAGCACGGGAGCAATCGGCGTCCAGTAATCCTCGGGTGCGCGGTCATCGCTCGCCTTGTCGAAGCGCGGCAGGCGAACTGCCGCGCCCCGGTCGAGCGCGGCAAGCAGCGCCAGTCCGAGTGCGGTATCATGGGTTCCGGGCACGCCCCGCGTCGCAAGAAGCGGATGGACCGTCGCGGCAAGGTGCAAGCGATCGGCGCGCGGCAGGTACAGGTCGTCGAGCGACAGCGTCGCCGCAGGGATACCGCTCGCTGTGAGCGCCTCGACTACCGCTGCCGACACGGTCGACTTGCCGCTCCCCTGCGCGCCACAGACGCCGATCACCAAGGGGCGGCGCGTGACATCGGCCAGCGCTTCGCGAACCGCCGCCTCGACAAGGTCGGCGGCGGTCAACCGCCGAGCCGGTAGCCGACGCCCAGCTCGCTGCGGATCAGCGTCATCCCCTCCGGTCCCAGCTTCTGCCGCAGGCTGCGGACGACGACGCGGAGATATTCGACGTCGTCGTCGTGCGCCGGACCCCAGCCAGCGCGAAGCAACTGCCGGTGGGTCAGGACGCGCCCGGGATGCTTGGCGAGTTCGGCGAGGAAGACATATTCCTTCGGCGTCAGCCGCACTTCCTCCTCGCCGCGGCGGACCCGGCGCAGCGCGAGGTCGATCGTGATCGGCCCGACGGTGACGACCTCGGCCTCGGCCTCGCTCGCCAGCCGGTGGCGCAGGCCGGTGCGGATGCGCGCGAGGAGTTCGTCGCTGTCGAACGGCTTGGTCACGAAATCGTCGGCACCGAGGTCGAGCGCGGCGACCTTCTCGCCGGTCTGGTCGCGCGCCGAGACGACGATCAGCGCCGCCTTGCCCTTGATCAGCGGGATGAGTTCGAGCCCGTCGCGGTCGGGCAGGCCGAGGTCGAGCAGGACGAGGTCGGGCTTGTCGATCGTCATCGAACTCAGCGCCGCGCGCGCGGTATCGGCCTCGACGACGTCGTACCCGGCGCGGGTCAGCGTGCCGCGCACCAGCCGCCGGATCGCGGCTTCGTCGTCGACGACGAGGATCGTCGCCGCGCTCATTCCGCCGCCTCGGTCGCGACGGCTGGGGCACGGACGAGCAGCGCCTCGGGGAACAGGACCGCGAAACGCGCGCCACGGGGATCGCTGCGCGTGCCGGCGGCCACGGTCAGCCCCATCGCCTCGGCAAAGCCCTTGACGATCGCGAGGCCGAGCCCGGTGCCGTCCTTGGTCCGGTCGGAACCCTCGACGCGCAGGAACGTGTCGAAGATGCGCGCCTCGCTCCCCGGCGGCAGGCCTGGCCCTTCGTCGGTCACGGTCAGCTCGATGCCGTCGTAGCGACGCGTCGCGGCGATCGTCACCGTCGACCCGGGGTCGGCATATTTGCCGGCATTATCGAGCAGGTTGATCAGGCAGTGGTGGAACAGCTGCGGGTCGATCCGCACCAGCGGCAGGTCGGGCGGCACCGCCAGCGCGATCGGATGGTCGGCGAGCGCGCGGCGGACGTCGTGGACCGCGCCTGCGACCGCGTCGGTCAGGTCGGTCGGCACGATATTGAGGTTGAGCGCCCCCGCCTCGATCCGCGCCATGTCGAGCAGATTGGCGACGAAGCGCCGGAGCCGCTGGGTCTCGGCGTCGAGCGTGTCGAACAGCGGGGTGTTCGCGGTCGTCGCCGCGGTCGCGCGGAGTTCGTTCGCGGCGGCGACGATGCTCGTCAGCGGCGTCCGCAGGTCGTGGCTGACGCTCGCGAGCAGCGTCGCGCGAAGGCGGTCGCGCTCGCGCAGCTGGGCGACATCGGCCATCTCGGCCTCGAGCTGGATGCGGTCGAGCGCGAGCGCCGACTGGTCGAGGACGCTCGTCAGCAGCGCGAGGCTGTCGGGGCGCAGCGGATCGCGCCCGTCGTCGCGCGCCATGCCGATCACCGCGATCGTCCCGCGCCCGGTGTTGAGCGGGTGGAACAGCCAGTCGGCTGCCGTCAGCGTGTCCGACCCGCGCCCCGCCGGACGCCCCTTGTCGGCGACCCAGCGCGCCGCCGCGAGCTCGACCGCGCCGAGTTCGTCGCCCGGCGGCACCGCCGCAACGAGGACGAGGTCGCCGCGCTTGGGCAGCATCATCACCGCGCGAACGTCGAACAGCCGCGCGATCTCGGCGCAAATCGACTGCGCGAGTTCGGGCACCGTCGTCACCCCGGTGAGCTGCCGCGAGAAACCCGCAAGCGCGGCGTTGGCGCGCGCGCCCGACGCGGCAAGATCGGCCTGGACCCGCGTCCGCGCCGCAAGCTGGCTGACGATAACCGCGACGACCAGCAGGACGAGGACGGTGACGAGGTTCGCTGGATCGGCGATCGTGAAGGTGTAGAGCGGCGGCAGGAAGAAGAAGTTGTACGCCAGCGCCGACAGCACCCCGGCGAAGACCCCGGCGCGCAGCCCCCAGATCGTCGCGGCGGTCAGCACCGGGACGAGGTACATCATGTCGACGCTGTTGACCGTCTTCGGCCCGGTGACGATCTCGGCGATGCCGGTGACGCCCGCGACCATCAGGAGCGTCCACAGATAGTCCATCGGGCGGGTGATCGTTCGCCGCGGTGCGGTGGCTTGTGCGGCGCCCTTGCCGGTCGGCAGGACGTGGACCGCGACGCCGTCGATGCCGCGGACCAGCGCGTCGACAACCGAGCCGTAGCGTCGCTCGAACCACCACGACCGGAGCGACTTGCCGACGACGATCTGAGTGATCCGCGCCTCGGCGGCGAAGTCGCACAGCCCGTCGACGACGTTCGCCGCGGGGATTGTCGCGGTCCCGCCGCCGAGCTGGACCGCGAGCGCGAGCGTCGCTGCCAGCCGCGACTGCCCGGCGGCATCAAGGCGGCGGGTCCGCTCGGTCTCGACGTGGAGCGCGGTCCATGGCGCGCGCAGGGCATCGGCGAGGCGCTTGGCGGCGCGGACCAATTCGGCGGCGCTGGCGGCGGCATCGACCGCGACGAGGACGCGCTCGCCCGCCGCAAAGGTCCCCGCGAGCGCACGCGCACGCAGGTCACCGAGCATCTCGGCATCGACCGCCTGCGCCGCGCGCCGCAGCGCCAGCTCACGCAACGCCTGGAGATTTGTTCGCGAAAAGAAGTGCCCGAGCGCCCGCGCCGCCTCGTCGGGGACATAGACCTTGCCCGCCTTCAATCGCTCGATCAGCTCGTCGGGCGGGATGTCGACGACCTCGATATCGGCGTCGTCGAGCATCCGGTCGGGCACCGTCTCGCGTACCCGGACCCGGGTAAACGACGCGACGACATCGTTGAGGCTCTCGATATGCTGGACGTTGACCGTCGAGAAGACATCAATTCCGGCGGCGAGGAGCTCGTCGACGTCCTGATAGCGCTTGGGGTGGCGCGACCCAGGGGCATTAGTGTGGGCGAGTTCGTCGACGAGCACGAGGCGGGGCTTGCGCGCGAGGATCGCGTCGATGTCCATCTCGTCGAGCGCGCGGACCGAGCCTTCGGTGTGGCGGCGCGGCATGATCTCGAACGGCCGGGTCAGCGCCTCGGTCTCGATGCGACCGTGGGTCTCGACGACGCCGATGACGACGTCGACCCCTTCGCGGACCCGCGCGGCGGCGTCGGTCAGCATCTCGTAGGTCTTGCCGACGCCGGGGGCTGCTCCGAGGAAGACCTTCAAACGGCCGCGGCCCTCCTGCGCGGCGGCGCGCAGGAAGGCCTCGGGAGCCGGGCGGTCTGGGTCGCGAGCGGTCACCCGGTGGTTTTAGCGCCTTGGGCATCGAGCTGTCGATTGAGCAGCAGGACGTTGACGCGCGGTTCACCGAGAATCCCCGCGAGCGGTGCCTCGACCACGCCCTCGACGATCGCCTGCACCTGCGGCTCGGTCATCCCGCGCGCCTTGGCGACGCGGGCGATCTGGACCCGTGCCGACGCCGGCGAGATGTGCGGATCGAGCCCCGATGCCGAGGTCGTCAACAGGTCGCCGGGGACGTCGCCGGTCAACCCGTCGGCGCGCGCCGCCTTGACGTCGGTGCGGACGCGATCGATCAGCGCCTTCGACGTCGGCCCGAGGTTAGACCCCGACGACGCCTGCCCGTCATACCCCTTGCCTGCCGCCGACGGGCGTCCGTGGAAATACTTCGGCGCGGCGAAGCTCTGCCCGATCAGTTCGGAGCCAACGACCTTGCCGCCGTCGCGGACGAGGCTGCCGTTGGCCTGGACCGGAAACACCAGCTGGCCGATGCCGAGGATGAGTGCGGGGTAGGCCAGTCCGGTCAGGATGGTGAACAGCACCAGCATGACCAGCGCAGGGCGGATTGCGGAACGAAATTCAGCGTTCATGGTGAACTTCCTTAGACCAGACCGAGGCCGGAAACGGCGATGTCGATCAGCTTGATGCCGATGAACGGCGCGACGATGCCGCCCAATCCATAGACCGCGAGGTTGCGCGCGAGCAGCGTCCCCGCCCCCGCCGGGCGGTACTTCACGCCCTTCAAAGCGAGCGGCACCAGCGCCGGGATGATCAGTGCGTTGAAGATGATCGCCGACAGGATCGCGCTCTGCGGCGACGCCAGCCCCATCACGTTGAGCACCGCCAGACCCGGATAGAGCACGACGAAGATCGCCGGCAGGATCGCGAAATACTTGGCGACGTCGTTGGCGATCGAGAAGGTCGTCAGCGCCCCGCGCGTCATCAGGAGCTGCTTGCCGAGGCCGACGATTTCGATCAGCTTGGTTGGGTCGCTGTCGAGGTCGACCATGTTGCCCGCCTCGCGCGCCGCCTGCGTGCCGGTGTTCATCGTCACCCCGACATCGGCCTGTGCGAGCGCCGGAGCGTCGTTGGTGCCGTCGCCGCACATCGCGACGAGCTTGCCGCCGGTCTGCTCCTTGCGGATCAGCGCGAGCTTGTCCTCCGGCGTCGCCTGGGCGAGAAAGTCGTCGACCCCGGCCTCGGCGGCGATACTCGCGGCAGTCAGCGGGTTATCGCCGGTGATCATCACCGTGCGGATACCCATCCGGCGCAGCTCGACGAAGCGCTCGCGGATACCCGCCTTGATGATGTCCTTCAGATGGACCGCGCCGAGGATGCGCCCGTCGCGGACGACGGCGAGCGGGGTGCCGCCCGAGCGCGCGATCTCGTCGGTTATGCGGCGAAGCTCGCTCGCCGAGGCGCTGTCGGGGAGCTTGTTGAGGACCGAGTCGACTGCACCCTTCTCGATGAAGGTCGCGCCGAACTTGAGCCCCGACAGCCGGGTCGATGCCGAGAATGGCACGACTTCGGCCCCGGCGGGCATCGTCGCCGACTGGCCGTGCTTCTCGCGGGCGAGGACGACGATCGAGCGACCCTCGGGGGTTTCGTCGGCGAGGCTCGACAGATATGCCGCCTCAGCAAGTTCGCCCATCTGGACACCGGCGACGCTGCGGAACTCGGTCGCCTGGCGGTCGCCGACGGTGATCGTCCCGGTCTTGTCGAGCAGCAGCACGTCGATGTCGCCCGCCGCCTCGACCGCGCGTCCCGACTTCGCGAGCACGTTGAACCGGACCAGCCGATCCATCCCGGCGATACCGATGGCCGACAGCAATGCCGCGATCGTCGTCGGGATCAGCGTGATCAGCAGCGCCGCGAGCAGCACCACCGACACCGTTCCCCCGGCGTAGGTCGCGAACAGCGGGATCGTCCCGACCGCGATCAGGAAGATGATCGTCAATCCGACGAGGAGGATCGTCAGCGCGATCTCGTTCGGCGTCTTCTGGCGACTGGCGCCTTCGACGAGCGCGATCATGCGGTCGAGGAAGCCCTCGCCCGGACCCGCGGTGACGCGGACGGTGATCCTGTCGGAGATGACGCGCGTGCCCGCGGTGACAGCCGACCGGTCGCCGCCTGCTTCGCGGATGACGGGCGCACTTTCGCCGGTGATCGCGGCTTCGTTGACCGAGGCGACGCCCTCGACGACTTCACCGTCGGCGGGGATCAGGTCGCCGGTGTCGACGAGGACGAGGTCGCCGACCTTGAGCGCAGACGCTGCGACCTGCTCGCCCGAGACGCGCTTGGCGGTGAGTTCGCCCTTGGTCTGGCGGAGCGAGGCGGCCTGCGCCTTGCCGCGCCCCTCGGCGATCGCCTCGGCGAAATTGCCGAACAGCACGGTCAGCCACAGCCAGACGACGAGCTGGATCTGGAAGCCGACGGCGAGGCCGGTGCCGCCCGCGAACAGCAGGATCGTCAGCAGCAGCGCGACGACGCCGGTGGTGAACATCACCGGATTGCGCACGAGCTGCGCGGGGTTGAGCTTGCGGAAGGCATCGATCACGGCCGGGCCGATCAGGGCTGGCGTGAACAACGAGGGGGCGACGGCGCGGGCCATTATCGGGACTCCGGATTAAAACAGCTGGCCGCGAACCATCGCCAGTTCATCGGCGATGGGTCCGAGCGCGAGCGACGGCAGGAAGGTCAGGCCGCCGAGGATCAGGATGACCCCGATCAGCAGGCCGACCCAGAGCGGGCCGGTCGTCGGGAACGAGCCCGACGATTCGGGGACGACGCGCTTGGCAGCGAGGCTGCCGGCAATCGCGAGGACCGGGATGATCACGAAGAACCGCCCGAACCACATCGCGACGCCCAGAAACCCGTCGTAAAACGGCGTGCTCGCGGTCAGCCCGGCGAACGCCGACCCGTTGTTCCCGACCGCGCTCGAGAAGGCGTAGAGGATCTCCGAATAGCCGTGCGGCCCCTTGTTGTTGAGCCCGGCCAGCCCCGCCGGAACGATCGCGGCGATGCCGGTGCACGACAGGATGATCAGCGGCAGGACGGCGATGGCGAGGACGGCGAGCTTGACCTCGCGGCTCTCGATCTTCTTGCCGACATATTCGGGCGAACGTCCGACCATCAGCCCGGCGACGAAAACCGCGACGATGCAGTAGATCAGGAAGCCGTACAGCCCCGACCCGACGCCGCCGAATATGATCTCGCCGAGCTGGATGTTGAACAGCGGGACCATCCCGCCGAGCGCGGTGAAGCTGTCGTGCATCGCATTGACCGCGCCGCACGAGGCGTCAGTGGTGACGGTGGCGAACAGCGCCGACGCGGCGATGCCGAAGCGGACTTCCTTGCCCTCCATGTTGCCGTCGGCAGCGTGAAGCCCGAGCGCGTGGAGGTTGGGGTTGCCCGCCGCCTCGGCCCAATAGGCGACCGTCGTCCCGGCGAGGAACAGCAGCAGCATCGCGGCGAAGATCGCCCAGCCCTGCCGGGTATTCCCGACCGCCTTGCCGAAGGTCCATGTCAGACCGGCACCGAGCGCGAAGATCGACACCATCTGGAGGAAGTTGGTCCACGCGCTCGGGTTCTCGAACGGGTGCGCCGAGTTGGCGTTGAAGAAGCCGCCACCGTTGGTGCCGAGCATCTTGATCGCTTCCTGGCTCGCGACCGGGCCGAGCGCGAGGGTCTGCTTCGCCCCTTCGAGCGTCGTCGCAACCGCGGTCCCGGCAAAAGTCTGCGGCACACCGCCGGCGACGAGCACGACCGCATAGACGATGCACGCGGGCAGCAGCAGGTAGAGGGTGACGCGGGTCATGTCGGCCCAGAAATTGCCGAGCCCCTTGCTCTCGCGCCGGGCGAAGCCACGGATCACCGCGAAGGCGACCGCGATGCCGGTCGCCGCCGACAGGAAGTTGTGCGTTGCAAGCCCCGCCATCTGCGTCAGGTGGCTCATCGTCGTTTCACCCGAGTACGACTGCCAGTTGGTGTTGGTGATGAAGCTGATCGCGGTGTTCATCGCGAGGTGCGGATCGACCGCGGGGAACGCCTGCGGGTTGAGCGGCAGGACGTTCTGCAACCGCTGGAAAGCGTAGGTCAGCAGCACGCCGGCGAGGCTGAAGATGAGGACGTGGACCGCGTAGCGCCGCCACGTCATGTCCTCGTCGGGGTCGATCCCGCCGAGCGCGTAGAAGCCGCGCTCGACCGGGCCGAGGACGACATGGAACGGGGTCCGCCGCCCCTCGTACAATGCGAACAACCACGCGCCCATCGGCTTCGTGATTGCGATGATGCACGCCGTGAACAGCGCGATCAGGAGCCAGCCCTGGAAGGTCATCGACGCTCTCCGGCGATCAATAGTCTTCGGGGTGCGTGAGCACCGCGACGAGATACAAAAGAAGGCCGAGCGCGGTCGCCGCGCTGAGCCACATGGCGAATGTCATTGAATTTGCCCCTCAGGCGCGGTCGGCGAGCGACACGTAAAGCAGGCTGAGCAACGCCAGCCCGATGGCGATGCCGATCCAGATCAAATCCTGCATGGTGGCGCTCCTCGGCACATTGAAGGCCGGAGGTAGGCGTGGGGCGCATGCCGCTCCATGCGATAGCGAGCTGGGCGCATAAAGGCGGCGTAAAGATCGCCGCAGTTCGTCCTGTCCTACAGTGGACCAACAGGAATAGGATTATCGCGAGCCGCCACCGGGCGGCCCGCGTTCTTTCTCATTGTTGGCAACGTCTGTGATCGCGTTTCGCGCAAGAAATGCGAAGTGAAAAACAATGTGCGTTTGTGTGAACTTATTTTGAACTTAGCGTTGGATTTGGCGACGACTGAGCGGTGCGAGGATGCGTCAGGCCTGGTGTCATCCTGGCGCAGGCCGGAACCCAAGAACACAACCGGTTGAATTCATTGGTTCCGGCCTTCGCCTGGATCAAATCATGTCGAGCCGACGCTCCCCTCGTCTAAGCGAGGACGGTCTTCCGTGCCGCGCGCCGGGCAGCCCGGCCGGTCAGGCCGAAGCCGACGAGCATCAACGCCCAGCTCGCGGGCTCCGGAACCGCGCCGCCGACATACGGCGTGATCGCGTTGCCGACGCTGAGCGAATAGAGCGGGTTGTTGAAGCGTGAGTTGAGCGTGATCGTCGGATCGATGAACGCCGACGCGGTCCCGGCCAGCCCGGAGGCGTCGAACCCTCCGGCGCTAACCGAAGTCGACAACGAGATGAAGCCGTAGATGCTCAGCGGATCACCATTGGCGAATGTCGAGCCTGTGATGAAGTTCAAAGCGAGGTCATAATTCGCCGAACCGCAGCCGGTGCCCGGAGGCCCCGTGAAGTTGCACGTCGATCCGGCTCCGCTCTGCAGCC
This sequence comes from Polymorphobacter sp. PAMC 29334, assembly GCF_019431245.1. Taxonomy (NCBI): domain Bacteria; kingdom Pseudomonadati; phylum Pseudomonadota; class Alphaproteobacteria; order Sphingomonadales; family Sphingosinicellaceae; genus Polymorphobacter; species Polymorphobacter sp. PAMC 29334. The sequence continues at coordinate 3,021,309 of NZ_CP080243.1, forward strand.
CGTCGTCGAGGCTCGTGCCGCCGCCGAACCCGACGCCAGTCACAACGTTGGCCGTCGAATAAGCGGTGCCAGTCGCCGCCAGAGTGTAATGGCCGTGGATGGTGGCGATCGCGCCGCTCGTCGTGAGCGCTGGTTCGAGCGCGGCAAACGCCGCGGCGCTGCTCGCATGGAGTTCGACGAGATACGCGTTGGTCAGGCTCGCGCGCGATGAAAAAGCGGCGCTGGCAGTGGCAGTCGTTGCCGACGACGGGTCGTCGGGGGAGCTCGTTGCCCGCAACGAGACGGTCGAATCCGCGAAGCCGTCGGTCACGGTGCCATCGCCGCCAATCGGGTGAAACGGGCCGCCGCCGCTATAGCCGGTGGTTCCGTTAGTCACGAAACCGTACCGGTAATCGTAGGAGCTGTCGGTCAAGACGAAATAGAGACCGTTGACGCTTTGTGCCGCCCCGAGCGACGGCTGAGTCGGCGAACCGCCGCCGCCGCCGCAGCCGTCGGAACTGGTCTCGCAGTCATCGGCGAGCGCGGCAGTCGGCGCGGCAAATGCGACAAGTGCAACCGTGGCGAGTGAAGTCAACAGCATCGCGCGCATTTTATGCCCCTTTGAACGACGACGATTTCATGTTCGGCTAACGGCATCTGCGACGGCCGTCGATTGCCTATTGAGGCATGTGGACTTTGCCCCGACTTTGCCGTTAGTGCTTGCGATCGGGGGACAGTCAGGTGCGGTTACTGCTGATCGACGATCATCCGTTGTTCGTCGACGGTTTCGCGACGATGATCGCGCAGGTTCGTCCCGACTGGCGTTTCGACTTTGCGCACAACTCGATCGACGGGGTCGCGCGGCTCGTCGCCGATCCCGATTTCGACCTCGTCATCGTCGACCTGCAATTGCCCGACCGCGACGGCTTCGCGACGATTGCGGCGATCGCGGCGGTCTGCCCGCACCTGCCGCGCCTCGTCATCTCGGGGCGCGAGGATGCGGCGGCGCGGATGCGCGCGCAGGTCGGGGGAGCCAGCGGCTTCATCGTCAAAAGCCTGTCGGCCGAGCGGATGATCGCCGTGATCGACGAGGTCGCGGCAGGGCGGTCGGGATTCGCCGCGACCGAGACGGCGGCGGCAATGCCGTGCCTGTCGCCGCGCCAGCTCGACGTGCTGACCTTGCTCGCCGAGGGTCACGCCAACAAGGAAATCCGCTTTCGGCTCAACATCGCCGAGCGCACCGTCCGCGCGCATCTGACCGAGCTGTTCGCCACGCTGGGGGTCCAGACCCGGGTCAACGCGATTATCCGCGCCCGCGAAATCGGCTTGATCCATTGAACGGCGGCAGCGACCGCGTCCACGCCGAGCTGATGGAGACGCAGTATCGGCAGGCGCGCAACAACATCATCATCGAGAACGCGTGCCTCGTCTTCATGGTCGCCACCGCGTTGCTTCGCACCGACTGGCGGATCGTCGCGGCATGGGCGGCGGTCGAGGTCGGCACGCAGGTCTACCGCCAGTTCCGGATGCTCCATCGCTATGCCGCAGGCATCCCCGCGGTCAATTTCGCCGCTTACTGGTCGCGGCATCACGCAATCTACCAGACGACACTGGGAGTGGTCTGGGGCGCGACGATGTTCCTGTTCGCCCATCCGGCCGATCCGATATCGGTGGCGACGACGGCGTGTGTCATCATCCTGCTGACGGCGGGCGCGGTTCCCGGCCAGTCATACAACCCGCCGGCGCTGTTCGGTTACCTTTTCACGACCTACGTCCCGATGGTCATCCGGCTGCTGACCTTCTCCGGCACCGACTATCACTTGTTCGGCGTGCTGCTGGCAGCGTTCGCCGGCGCGCTGGTGCTGATGTGCCGCCTCCAGGCCGAAAGCTTCGCCGCCGGGGTCCGCATCCGCTACGAGAATGTCGAACTCGTCGACGCGCTGCGCGCCCAGACCGAGGTCGCGGTCGCCGCGCGCGCTGCTGCCGAAACGGCGAGCCTCGCCAAGTCGCAATTCCTCGCCGCCGCGAGCCACGACCTGCGCCAGCCGCTCTACGCACTCGGGCTGTTCTCGGCGACGCTCCAGTCGCTCGACCTCAAGCCCGATGCGCGCGAGATCGTCGGGCACGTCAAGACCAACCTCGACGCGCTCGAAGGCCTGTTCAGCGGGCTGCTCGACATCTCGCGGCTCGAGGCGGGCGTGATCACGATCAAGCCCGAGACAATCGCGACCGACACGCTGTTCGACCGGCTCGATCATTATCTGCGGCCGATCTCGCCCAGTGCGTCGTCAAAACTGCGCGGCTGCCTGCGACGAGGAATGCGCGGACGAGGCCGTTCAGAGTTTGCGCCTGCCCCTGCCGGACCCGGATGCCCGACCCGCTCGCGCGCGACGCGGTCGTCTCGGCGGCGGTGTTCACGCGGACAGCACCACGAGATTGGCGTCGAGCCCGAGGTTGGCAATTTCCTCGAAGCTCAGCAGCCCGTCAGAATTCGGCGAGTCGGAGATCGACGTGACCAGCGCCGGCGGACTGTCGCAATCGAGTTCGCCTTCCTTGAGCCCGTGCGTGGCGAAGTGGATCACGGCGTAATCGCGATACGCCTTGGTCGACGCATTGTTCGCGGTGAGCGCTGAATCGGAAAAGTCCGCGCCTTCGACAAGCTTGCTTCCTGGCCCCATCACCGCTGCCGCCGCTGCCAGTTCCTTCGCGCCGATCGGGCGGAGCGAGGCGAAACCCTGGCGGAGCGCGTCAGCGCGGCCGGCGCAGCGTCCGGCGAACGAGCCACGATTGGGAACCGCAGCGAGTTCGGTCGCATTCGGCACAGCGTGATAGCCGAAGCCGAGATACGGCAGCGTTGCGCGTGACGCCTTTTGCGTCCGAGCGACGAGGAAGGACCGCGGGGACACCGTCGTATCGAGGTCGACAGTGCTCGCAAGGAACTTCACCTGGCTATAGTCGCGCGAGTTTTTCATTACCGAAATTGCAAATCCATCGACGCTCGCCTGATCGACGACGAGGACACCGAACGGAAGCTGGGTCATCGCCCCGGTCGGCTCGGTGATGAGCGTCGTGACACCGGCGAGCAGATCACGCCCGGGCCCGAGTAACGCCTCGTGCAACTTGAACGCGCCGGGAATGTCGAAAACCAGCGGGATGACCCGGCCGTCGGCGGCGATATTGCCGTCGATCGACGACCGCACATCGACTGCGAGCTTGGCCAATTCTGCGGTCGGCAGCCCGGCCGGATAAACCGCCGACGCGCCGTGGGTGGCGACGATGACATATGTTGTCGCCGGCAGTGTCAGGAGCTTGACATAGGCCTCTCCCGGCTTGAGCGCGGCTTGAAGCTCCCCAAGCGTGGCGATCGTATCGCTCGCCTGCTGATATTGCTGGTCGCCGGCGAGTTCGGTGCGGACCTGGACCGCGCGCGCCTCGGCGACGTCCAGCTCGGCGCGGACGGCGGCGCGGTCCTTGGCTGCCGTCTCGGGCAGGCTGGCGAGACGCGTTGCAAGCACGCGTGATTCCCTGTCGAGATCCTGCAGCGCCTTCGCGCGCACCGCCGCGTCGCTCGATCCGCTCTCGAAAATCTTCTCGATCTGGGCGATCTGCGCAGCAACGGCGGGGGGCGCGATGAATTGCGAGGCGAGGAAGAATTGCGCGCGTGCCGAATCTGCCCCGGTGCCGCCCGCCGCAATATCAGCCGCGAGGACTCCGAAATAGCCCTCGAGTCCCGAGACACCCGACGACGTCGATGGACCAGCCCGCTTGAGGACGTCGAGTGCGCGCTCATATTGGACCCGCGCCTCCTTTCGGTCGCCTTGACGCGCAAGGAAGCCGGCATAGTCTAGCCGACGCTGCGCCACGAGCGGCGTATCGGTGTAGATCGTCGAACGATCGAGGCGATCGGTCGACTCGGCATAGGCCTTGCGAGCAGTCGCGAAGTCACCGAGATGCGTCGCGATCCGTCCGCGCTCGGCCGCCACCGCGCTGCGGAGCCACAACAGGTTCGACGTTTCCAGGTTCGCGTTATCGAAGCGCGACAGCAGCTTCTCATCCTGCGCCAGCACGACCGAGGCTTCAGCGAAGGCCCCGGTTGCGACCAGCGCGGCCGAACGAACATATAGCGCCTCGGCCTGGAGGACCACTGGCCCGATCCAGCTAAGGTCGCGCGACCCAAGTCCGCGCGACGCCCCGTTGGTGTTGAGTTGGCGCAGGACCGCGGGGTCGCGCAGCGGCGCGTTGTCGAGCGACGCGAGGCGAACCGGATCACGATCTTCGGCGAGCGCGGCCTGCGACAGCGTCGCGGCGGCGGGATAGTCGCGACGATTGAGCGCGTCGATCGCCCGATAGACCTGCAATTTGCTCCGCAGCCGATCGCCGGACAGCCCGCGAGGCGCTTCGGCGGAATCGAGCAACGCCGCTGCCTGGTCGAGATAGACCTTGGCGACGTCGCGATAGCCGAGGTTCGATTCCGACAGCGCCGCATCGAGCGTCAGGTCGATGCGGTCCGACCGCGACGCTTCGAGCGGGAGCTTGGCGAGATACCGCGTCACGATCTCGCGCGCCTCGCCGTGCTGTCCGCGGATCGAATAGTCGAGCACCTCGGTCCGCTGGTCGCCAAGCGCCGACTCGTCGGCGATCACCGCAGCGAGTGCGACACCCGCGGGCGGTGGCGGCGCGTTGGCGGGAACGAGCGCAGCGCCTTTGCCGGCCCCCTTGGCGCCAATCTTCGCCCCGCCCACCGAGCGCAGGCCGGTCGCAAGATTGTCGGCGAAACGCTTCAGGCCATCGACTGCGTAAATCTTGCCGCCATGCACGACCTGAACTGCGATGGCCTCATATCCCGCCTCACGCGCGACGCAGCGCCGCGCGGTGCCTGTGCCAAGACCGGCAACAGTCACCGCGATGGGCGCGCCGCACGCTAGCCGGGCATCGCGTGATTTATCGAGCAGCGCCGTCGCGTCGGCGGTCGCGGCAACGACGTGATACCGACCAACCGAAGCGGTCTCGGTCCAACCCCGACAGCGAACGTTGAAGCTGGTGTCGAACAGGCCGGGCGCGGCAGGATCGCTCCACGTCCGCTCGGCACGGCAAAGCTCGCCCTGCGGTCCGCGCCCAAGATCGATCGTGTCGGGGAGCGCCGCCGAAGCTGAAATATCCGCCATAAGCGCGACCGCGAGCCCGATTAACCGCACGATGCGCATCATGGCCGGCTCTCCCCTCGCGAACGAGTCTGGGTGGGCGTCACGGCGCAGCGCGCTGCACCAGTCCCCGGCGCGCAATCGTCGTCGTCCTCGCGCCAGAGCGCCTCGTTGGTTGCGCCGGTGATCAGCTCAATCGACAGCGCGAGGTCGGGCGCGCTCGAGATCAGCAGCGTACGGCCTGGATCGGCGAGATTGATCAGCGGGATCGAGACCGCCGACTGGATGCAGCCCGACGTCGATAGCGCGACACAGCCATTGACCCGGATATTATTCGGACTGATCCCGTCGAGATTATTGGCATTGATGCTGATCGCCGAGGCGATACCGGTCTTGCCGGCGATCGAACCGAATACCGCGATGACCGGATCCGCCGCCGTCGCCCCAGCGACCTTGTTGAATTTTAGCGTCCCCGCCTCGATCCCGCCGCCGGGCGTCGCCGTCGGACCGGTATTCTGGATCAGCGCCCATTGGCCCGGCGCAAGGACGAGCGTCCCCGCCTTGACCAAGGCCTGCGGCGCGGGAGCCTGCTTCGAATACGGCGGGGTCGCAAGGTACAGCGAGGAAGCGGAATTGTTGACGAACTGGGTCCGCGCCTCGGCGGCGGTCAGCGGTGCTCCCGACGCCGGCAGCAGCTCGTCGATGAACGGCCGCCCGGCTGCGGGAGACGGGGTTTCGCCGAGCGCGACATAGGTCGCGCGGAGCTGAACGGTCGATCCCGCGGCGTTGATCTGGCCGCCGGTGCCGGTCACCGAATTGTCGAGACCCGACACTGCGAGGACCTTGATCGCGTTCGCCGTCGTCGTCGTCTTGTCGAGATCGGCACCGCCCGCGGCACCTCCGAGCGTCAGCACCCGCGGCGGCGTCGCAGCCGCCGCACTGGTGAATGTCAGGCGGTCGGCAATGCGAATATCGCCGGTGGTGCGAATGCCGAAGGCACCGGTGACCCCCGCAAGCCCCCCGCTCACCGCAGTGACGCCGTCGAGGTCGACGTCGCCGATATCGACGGGACGCGCGACGGCGGCGATTTCGAGGATCGGCGTCTGGAATTTGCGAAGGTCGGCCTTCAACAGCGTGTATTTCGTCGCTCCCGCCGCCGCCCCGGTACCATCGCCGAGCGACACGCCGGCAGCGTTCCCGGTGACGTCGAGCTGGATCCGCGTCGCCGCGACAAGCGTAGTCCCCGCCCCGATCGACAGCCGCTGCGAGTCGAGCGTCATCGTGCCGCTGCTTGCCTGCGTCGCCCCGCCGAGTGTGATCGTGCCGTTGTTCGCCTTGACGGTGTAGTTCGCCGTCCTGACCGCACCGCCGATCGTTGCCGAGCCGTTCGTTGCGGTGATCGACGTATCACCGGTGGTCGTCACCGCCCCCGAAATCGTCGCGTCGGTCGCGGCGGTGACGGTCAGCTTGGCCCCGCGGCTGACCGCGGCGAGCGTCGCGCTGCCGGTGCTTGCGGTCACAATCGCATCGCCCCCGGCATTGATGTCGCCCGTCGCGATCGGCCCGGTGTCGGCGGTTATAGTCGCCGCGCCGCCCGCCGTCGTGCCGCCGGCAACCGCAACTCCGGTCGCGCCACGCAGCATCACCGTCGTCGCGGCTTGCGTCGAACCGAGGCTTAGTGCGCCCGAGCTAGACAAGGCATCGAGCGCGGCTCCCGACTTCGCCAGCCCGACAACGATGAGCGCGGTTCTGGCGCGGAGGGTCGCCGCTCCGCCAGCCGCAATCGAGCCGAACTGGAGATTACCAGTCGTGGCGGTCGCGGTGAGCGCGCCGGTCGTGGTTGCGGCACCGGTGACTTCGATCGACTGGCTGGCGCCGAGCGTCGCCGCTCCGGTCGCGGCAAGGCTCGCGACGACGATAGCGCCGTTGTTGGCGGTGATCGCCGCCGGTCCGCCGGTCGTCACCGCGCCCGTGTGGATCGTGGCGCTGTCCGACGTTGCCGTGAGCGCTCCGCCAGTGGTCGTCGCGCCGGTTACCGTGATCGCGCCCGCAGCATGGAGCGTCGCGTCGAGTGCGGTCGTGATCGAACCGAACGCGAGGCTTCCGGCGGTTGCGGTCAAGGCTCCGGTCGACGTCGCCGCGCCTGATATCGTACCCGCGTTCGCAGCGGTCAGGGTGATACCGTTGCCCGACACGTTCGGCGCGCTGATCGAGCCGGCGGCGCTTACGAGGGTCATCGCCCCGTTGGCCGCCGCGTCGGCGGTCAAGGTCAAATCGCCCTGTGCCGCAAGCGACGTCGCTCCACCCGAAGCCGTCCCGGCAAAGGTTGCCGTGCCACCAGCTGTCGCGGTCAAAGCCGTTCCAGCGCTGGTGCGTTGCACGACGACGATGTCGCGCCCGGCGGTGAGGGTGGCGTGGCCGGTGGCGTCGAGCGCGTCGCCGGCGGCGGTTGCGCCTAGGTTGATATCGCGTACTGCCGTCAGCGTCGCGTTCCCCCCCGCCGATGACAGGCCGGAAACGGCGATGTCGTTCGCGCTGTTGAGGATGAGGTCGCGCGACGCGGCAATGGTCGCAATCGCGATATCGCCGCCCGTCGAAACCACGGTCGCGTCACGTTCAGCGGTGACCGTTCCGGCGGCGACGCCGAAGCCGGTCAGGAAGACATCGCCCCCGGTGATCGTCGTGACCGTCGTCGTCCCGTTGAGCGAAGCAAGCCGCACCAGACCCGGAGCGGTCGCGGCGTTGACGGCAAGGTTGCCGCTGGCCAGTGCGACGACATTCCCGCCCGTCAGGCCGCCGACCACACCACCCGCGACCGGATCGATGATCGACGAGCCATCAACGCGGAAGATCGTCGCGACCGCGTCGCCACTGTTCGCGCCGGTCGAGGTCAGCGTCCCGGCGATGAGCGACCCCGCCGTCGCCACCGCAACGATGTCGTCGCCCGCGGTGATCGTCCCGATCGACACCGACGGTCCGACGACGATCGCGTCGCGTCCGGCATTTCCGGTCGTCAGCGTCGCGCTGCCCTGCGTCGCGTCGACGATGATGTCGCCGCTGGCGTTGAGCGTGGTTCCGGTCGCTGCGCCGTTGCGCGTCGCGACGATGACGCGCGCCGGCAGCCCGGCGCCGCCGCTCGTGACCGTATCGAGCGTCGCCGGCCCAGCCGCCGCCACGACGCGAACGTCGCCGAGGGAATCGGTCGCATTGGTCGTCACGGTGCCGAGGCTAGCCCCGGTCGCCCCCGAGATGACGATGTTACGCCCGGCGAGCCCGGTGATCGTCGGGCCGCTGACCTGATACGCATCGGTAAGCGCAACGCCGTTGGCATCGGTCGCCGCGACGGTAGCGACCCCGGCTTCGGAGTCGGAGGCGGTGCCGACGAAGCTGAGGTCGGAAGCGCTCGCCGTGCCTGTGGTGGAGGCCACGACGATATCATCGCGCGCGGACGCCGCACCGGTGATGCTCGCAGTACCGCTGCTCGTTGCGACGGTAATGTCGCGAAGCTGGTTCGTGGCAGCGGCGACGGTTCCGAGCGTCGCCCCGGTTGCGCCGCTAAGCTTGAGGTCAATCGCTGCGACCTGCGCCGACGTCATCAGCGGCGTTCCCGTGCTGACCGTTAGCGTCGCGAGCGAAACCGCCCCGGCGGTCGATGCGAGCGTCAGGCCACCGTCGACCGTCGCGCTGTCGATCGTCACGTCGTTGAGCGCGCGAAGATCGGCGCTGGCGCTGTCTAGGGTCGCGATGGTGATCGACTTGACGCCGTCGGTAACGACTGGCTGAACCTGAACCGTCGCCTGGTCGCCGAGCGAAGCGGCGGACGTCCGCAGCGCGCGCAATGTCGCGCCCCCGGCATTGAGGTCGCCATTGCCGAGGCGGACGACGAGCGATTCGGCGATGAAGCCGCTCCCCGACGCAGTTTCGACGCCGTCGCTATTGGCGGTCAGCACCATGTTGTTCGCGAGCGATATCGATGCGGGCAGCGGAGCAGTCCCGATCGACGCCTCGAGCAGGATATCGCGCGCCGCGTTCTGCGTCGTTCCGGGCGCGGCCGCCGCGTCCGTCCCGAGGACAATGCCGCCGCGGCCATAGACACTGTAGCGTCCCGCGCTGGCCACATCCGCCGACACCGTCGACAGCCCGGTCGCGGCGACGAGGATGCTCGCGCCGTCGGTGCGGCCAAGCGCGGTCTCACCCGGAAGCGCGATGCCGCTGCCCGCGAGATCGGTCAGGCCGGCGTTGCTCGCGTTGGCTCCGGTTGCGGTCAGGACACCGTCGAGCTTCGCCGAGCCGCCGCGCGCGACCGCGACGATGTCGTCTCCGGCGGTTAGCGCGAATGGCGCGGTGACGGTGGCGCCGACGAGGACGATGCTGCCGCTCGTCGTAATCGCCTGCGCGGCGGTGATCTCCGCCGCCGAGAACGCGCGAAGCGACGATGGAGATGCGCCGATGGTCTCGACGAGCCCGAGATCGATCGTGCCGCCCGCCGCGAGCGCGATGTTGCTCCCGCCGAGTGCGGTCAACGCGCCCCCGCCTGCGGCATTCGTCAGCAGCGATCCGTCGGCCCGGCGCGCGTCGGTGAGATCGCTCGGCGATCCGACGGTTCGCAGGGTCGCACCGGTGACGTCGATCGCGCCGGTCGAAACAAGGACGAGGTCGTCACCCGCGGTCAGCGTGCCGGTCGGGGACAGCAGGCCATTGCTGGCGACGACGATCCCGCGGGCCGCGGTTGCACCGGCGAGGGCGATCGCGCTGTCCGATTCGACGTGGATATCGCGCCCAATACCGCTAGCGGCGCTGAGCGTCGCAGCGCTGAAGTCGATGTTGCCGGCGGCGGTGGCGACGATATTCGCTCCTGCAAGCCGGGTCAGCGCTCCGTTCGTCGTCGCATCGGTTCCGGCGACGATTGCGTCGGTGATGACCGTATGACCCGCCCCGTAACCGGTTCCGGCGGCCGCGCCGGTCGAGATGAGCCCGATGCCCGCGGTGTCGTCGCCCGCTTGCAAGTCCGCGCTTCCGGTCGTCATGATCGTCGCGTTGGTCGCAGTGATTGCGCCGCCGCTGGTCAGCAGGATGTCGTCACCCGCGACCGCGCTCCGAGTCACCACGACGCTCGTTCCGGACACCGCGAGGGTGCCACCCGTCGCGGTGCCGTCGCCGAGCAGCGCGGTGCCTCCGGTGACAATGATCGAGCGCCGCGCCACTGCGGTCTCGGTCGCTCCCGCGGCAAGCGACGCGGCGTTCGTCGCGGCAATCGAGATGTCGCCCGTTCCGTCGGCGGCGGTGCCCGCGACGACGACCGTGCCGAGCGTGACGCTCGGTCCGGTCGCGAGGATCGATCCGGTCGCGAGCAAGGGGCCGGTGGCGAGCACGCTCGACCCGGCTTGGCGCCCACGCAACACGATCGTCCGCGCGGCGACGGTGTCCGGGTTAGCGATGCTGGCTGCGCCGCCCGCCGTATTGAGGATGCTCGCTGCACCGGTCTGCGATTCGACAAGGATGGAATTGATCTTCGTCGGGTCGGACGGCGTCGCACGGAGCGTCGCCGCGCCGGTGGCGCTGAGGATCTGGAGCGCGCCAACCTGCCCGCCATTTGCGACGGCGAGCGAGGCGACCTCGGCCCCCGCCCCGCCGGCGGCGGTGACATCGACCCGGCCATAGCCGCTGTCAAGGCCGTCGATCGTGATCGCCACCGGGCTGATCGTCGCCGTATCGTTGCCGCTCGTCGCATTGCCGGCAAGCGCGACGTTGCCCGTTGCGGTGATCGTCGGAATGGCGATCGTGCCGGGTGCGGTGACGGTCACCGCGCCGCCGGTCAGCGTCGCAAACCGGACCGACCCGCCGCCGCCTGCCGCCGCCGCAAGGACGATGCCCGGCTGGCGTGCCTGCGTATCGAAGCCGCCGCCAAGGGTCTCGGCGTTGGCGACGAGATCGGTCGTTGCACCGTCGATGCTGGTCGCCGCGCTGATCGACAGGCCGCCGCCAGCGGTCGATGCGTCGGCGACCGCGTTGGCGGTCCGCGCTCCACCGACGTTCGACTGGAGCGTGCCGCTGCTTCCGGCGAAGGTGACGCCGCCGCCGGTCGCGACGATGCCGACGCGGCCGGCGGCGTGCTGGTCGAACGACGTCGCGGCGGTGCCGAGCGTGACCGACCCCGCGCCAACATCGAAGTTCGCGGTTTTCGCGGCGTTCGCCTGCGCGATCGATACGACTCCGCCGATCGTCGCATTGGTCGTCGCGCGGATGATGGCGTTCGACCCGCCGAGCCCGGTCAGCACGCCGGTCAGCAGGGTACCGCTGGCGTCTGTCGCGGCGGTGTCAGCCCCGAGCCCGGTGACAGTCAGCGTTGTCGCGGTGACCGCGCCGGAGGTCGCCGAGGCGATGATATCGTCGCCGGCGGTCGCAGTGCCGATCGTCGCGCTGCCGCCGGTCGCGACGACCGATGTCCCGGCAATGCCGGTCGCGATCGTCGCCAGTCCGCCGCCGGTCGAGGTCGCGCGGACGTTGCCGAGCGTCGCTGTGCCCGAGGTGATCGTCGCGGCCGTACTCGCGAGCGCGTCGACATTGCCGGTATCGGCGGTCCCGGAATCGACCACAGCCGTCCCGCCGCTCGCCAACGCGCGGACGCTGCCGGTCGCGTGGCCCGACGCGACGTGCGCGGTCGCCCCCGTCGCGACGACGTTCCCGCCCGCGGTGCCGGTGGTGATATTGGCGAGCCCTCCCGCCGTTGCGGTGACGTTACCGCTCGCCGTCGCGGTGCCGATCGTCGCGTTGCCGCTGCCAGACTGCGTCGCGGCGATGTTGCCGCCGTTCGCGGTGGCGGTCCCGATTGAAGCGAGGTTGCCGCCGGTGTGGACCGTCGCGGTGATATTGCCCGACACCAAAGACTGGCCGCTGACGACGCTCGCCGGGCCGAATTGCGCGTCGGCGGTGATGTTGTGCGCGTCGGCCAGCGTGATCGTCGCACTGCCGCCAGTGGTCGAGCGGCTCGTCGCGCCGACGTCGGCCGCCACCGATATGCCGTCGCTGACGAGCGCGGCGTTGAAGGCATCGGCGACGATCGAGCCGCGCGCCCGCCCGGTGGTGACGGTCGCATCGCCCGACAGGCTATGCGCGTTGACGTTGCCGGTCGAAACCGCGCCGAGCGTCGTCCCGTTGGTGATCGTTGCGCTGGCGTCGCCGTCGGCGAGGATGTCGCCAACCATCGCGGTGCCGGAAGCGATCAGTGCGATGCCGCCCGCCGCCATTGCCAACGCCCTGACGTCGCCGTGCGTTGTCGTGCCCGAGACGATCGTCGCAGTGTGGCCAGTGGCGAGGCTCTGCGCGGTGATCGTGCCGCCGACGGCGGTGTTGGTTCCCGCAGTCGCGGCAGTGATTGTCGCGTCGCCGGCATGGCTGGTGACGCCAATGTTGTGCGTTGCGGTGCCGTTCGTGAGCGTCGCGGAGTCGCGGGCGTCGAGCACGAGGTCGGCGAGCGGGGTGATCGTGGCAACGTCGCCCGCAGTAAGGACACCAGTCGCCGTGATTCCGCCCGACACGCCGCCGGTACCGGCAGTGAGCGTCGTCGAGCCGGTCGAGCTGCCGTTGTTGACGCCGATCGACCCAGCCGTCGTCGTCAGGGTGATCCCTGCGTCGGGCACGGTCGCAGCGCCGTTGAACCCGCCAAGGTCGGCATCGATCGTCTTGCGCTGGGTCTCGATGCTCGTCGCGTTGACCCCGGCGAGCGAGATCAGCCCGTTCGTCGCGACGTCGATCGCGCCGTTCGCCTGGATGCTGTCGCCGGTCAGCGACGCCGCGTTGCTCCCCGAAGTCGGGCCGCGCGCGGTGATCGTCCCGCCGCTGCGGAGCGCGGTCAGGGTAATCGTGCCCGGCGTCTTGAGCAGGATATCGCCGAGCGCCGCCTGCCCCGCGACCCCGCCGCCGAGCGCGATGCTCGAGCCCGCGACGGTGTACGTGCCATGCCCGGCGGCCGTCGCGCCGTCGCCCGCAGCAACCGTACCGGTTACGCCGGCCGCACCCGCCGCAGAGATCGATAGATTGCCGGTCGTCGCCGCGTCGGCGATCGTAACCGTGCTGCCGGTCGAGGTCAGGGTGACATCGGCATCGGCGGCGGTCGTTGCGCCAGTGAACGTCCGCAGCGTCGGGTCGAACAGCGCGCGCTCGGTCGCGGTTCTAGCCGCGCCGGTCCCCGTAAGCGAGATCGTGCCGCCTGTCAGAACGGTGATCGCGCCGTTTGCCTGCAGCGCGGTGCCCGCGAACGATCCGGCGCTGCTGCCTGCCGTCAGGCCACCGACGGTGATCTTCTTGCCTGCCTCAACCGTGTCAACGGTCACCGTTCCGGGCGACGACAGCGCGACGGCTCCGGTGGCGCTCTGGACGACGCCGGTTCCGCCGAGCGTGATGCTGTTACCAGTCACGTAATAGTTGCCGCTGCCACCCGCTGTGAAGGCGTCGCCTACAGTGACGGTGCCGGTCACCCCCGCGAGGTCGCTCGCCACGATGGACAGGTTGCCGGTCGATCCCGCTTCGGCGAGCATCACTGTGCTGCCGGTCGAGGTCAGCGTGACGTCGGCGTCGGCGACGTTCGCCCCGGCGAATCCGCTCACGATCGTGTAGGCGCCGCGCCGTGTCGCGGTCCCCTGCGGCCCGGTTCCGGTGAGCGTGATTGCGCCGGTCGTCGTCGCGCTGATTGCTCCGTTCGCCTGAAGGCCAACCCCGCTCAGCGAGCCAGCGTTCGACCCGACACTCAGCCCGCGCGCGGTGACGGTGCCGCCAGCCTGCACCGATCCGATGCCGATCGCCCCCGGTGAGGCGAGCAGCACGTTGCCGGTTGCGGCGATCAGGTTTGCGGTCGACGCCGTCCTGATTGCGCCGCCACCGGTCAGTGTCGCGTCGCCACCGGCTGCCGTAATGTTGCTTACGGTCAGCAGTCCCTGCGTCGGATCGCTGCCTACGGGCGTGAAGTCGGCGTGGAGGTTGACCCCCGTCGCGGCGACGACCGGCCCCACAGTGACGGCCCCCGCCGCCGAGCGGACTTCGACGCTGCCGGTGACGCTGGTGTCGCCGCCGAGGGTGACGTCGCGCTGCCCGACGGCGGTGCCGGTCGTGCCGATGATGTTCGAAGCGACAGTCGACACCGCGTCGAGCGACATCGTACCCGCGGTCTCGAAGCGATTGGCGACGATCGGGGTATAGCTCGCGACCGACGTTGCCGCGCCGGGGTTGGCGAGCGACAGGCTGAGCGCGTCGATGCTGCCCAACGTCACCGGCTGCGCAGTGTTGCCGAGCGCGATCAGGATCGCCGAGCGGTTCCCCGTCGTCGGGCCGACCCCTGCCCCGGCGATCAGGTTCGCGCCGCCGCTGATCGGCCCCGCGCTGTCGAGGACGAGGCGCTGTCCGCCGAAGCCGTTATCGTCGGCGATGATTGTCCCCGCCGCGGCGATGCCGGAGGTTCCGCTCGCGCGGATCCAGACGTTGCCGGTTGCCTTCTGCGTCGTTCCCGCGCCGCCGAGCGACACGCTCGCGCCCTTGACGACATAGTCGCCGCTGCCGCCGCCGAAGCCCGCCTCGGCGTTGCCCGATACCGTTGCGGTCGTCGCGGCGGTGAGGAGGATATTGCCCGTTGCCGCGATCGCGCCGATTGTCACCCCGCTGCCGGTCGAGGTCAGCGCGATATTGGCATCGGGGACGGTGGCCGGGCCGGCGAAGCCGCCGAGGTTCGCGTCGATCGCCTCGCGTGGTGTCGCGACGGTCAAGCCTGCGCCGGTGAGGTTGATCGCCGCGACCGTCGAGATCGCGACCCCGCCGTTCGCGGCGATGCTCGTCCCCGTCAGCAACGCGGCGCTGCTGCCGTTGGTCAGGCCGCGCACCGTCGCCGTGCCCCCGGCGCGGACCACGTCGACCGTCACCCCGCCGGACGAGGCGAGCAGGACATTGCCGAGCGCGGCGATCGCGTGCGTGCCGCTTGCCTTGGCGATCGCGGTCCCGGTCAGCGTCGCGTCGCCGCCAAACGCTGACGTCGCCAACGGTCAGCGTCGCGGCGTCGGCATGCAGTTTCGTGAAGGTCGCGGCCGACACGGGGCCGGTCAGAGCGACGGTGCCGTGTGTCGCGGACACCTCGACGCTCCCGGTCGCGCTTGTCACGCCGGCAAGCGACACTTCCCGGTTACCCGGGGGAAGTCCGGTCGAGCCGATGATGATCGATTGAATCGTCTTGATCGTGCCCGTGCTCGATATCGCGCGGTTGAGGAGCAACGTCGGGATCAGCGTGCCCGCCTGAACGTCAGGTGTGTAGTCGGCGACGGTCGCCGCTCCGGCGCCGGCGGTCGCGGTGCTGAAGACGTTGGCATCGACCGAACCGAGCACGAGGCCGATGGGCCCGCCGCCGATGCTCAGCAGCACATCCGACCGATTTGCCGCCGTCGCCGTTGCGCCAGCGCCCGCGATCAGGGTGAGCGGACCGCCCGTAGTGAACAGGGTGCCCGGCGCATCGAGGACGAGACGCTTGCCGCCCGAACCCGCGCTGTCCGCGACGAGCGTCCCGCTAGCGAAGATGTTAGCGTCCGCCTGGGCGAGAATATTTCCCACCGCCGACTGGGTCGCGCCACCGGGTGCCAACGTCACGCTTTGCGCTTTTACCGTATAGTCGCCCGCCGACGACACCGCGCCGGTCACGTTGGCCGAGCTTGTTGTCGCGGTGACCGTGACCGCTCCCGTGCCCCCCGAAGTCGCGCCGCCGAGGAGGACCGCTCCGTTCGCGGAGCTCACGCTGACCGCGTTGCGCGCGGTAACGACGCCGGCGGTGACATCATCGTTCGCGCTGATGGCGACGTTGCCCGTCCCGACCAGCGGCGGCAGCGTCGTGGCGAGCGCGATGTCGCCGACGAGGATGTTCGCGCCAGTGATCGTCAGCGTGTCGTCGTGGGTGACGTTCGCCCCGACCCCAGCCGAGCGCTGGAGCGCGACCGCGCCTCCGCCGGAAATCGTATAATTGCCGAGCGCGGTGATCGCCGCAGCGCCGGTATCGCTTGCGGTCAGCGTCACCGCACCGGCGGCGCCAAGCGAATGCGTCGCGCTCGCGGTGCCGAGGGTGAAGGTCGTGCCGGTGCCGGTGATGTTGGCGGTCGAGGCGACATCGTTGACCGTGACCGCGCCGCCGCCCGTCAGGGTGACGTCGGCCGCAGCGACCGCCCCGCCGGTGAACGTGGCGAGTGTCGGGTCGAGCGCCGCACCGGTCGATTTGGCCGACGTGGCGTTCAGCCCCGCCAAAGTGATCGCACCGCCGGTGTTGACCGTGACCGCGCCACCGCTGCGCAGGCTGTCGCCGGTCAGCGACGCGGCGTTGGCTCCGCTCGAACCGCCAACGGTGATCGTCGTGCCCGCGCGGACCGCGTCGACCGCAATGACGCCGTCCGACTTCAGCGCGACACCGCCCGATGCGGCGATCACACGCGTCCCGTTCGATCCGGCAATCGCGGTCTTGCCGGTCAGCGTCGCATTGCCGCCGAACGCGCTGACGTCGCCGACCGATAGCGTGCCGAGATCGGCGTGGAGCATTGCGAACGTCTTCGCCGAAATTGGTCCCGTCAGCGTCACGTCGCCGTTCGACGCCCCGATGTTGAGCGCGCCGAGCGTGCTCGTGTCGCCGCCGATGGTGACGTCGCGGTGGCCGGGCGTGGTGCCGGTCGAGCCGATGGAGTTGTCGTGTGTCGTCGTGACGGAGCCGAACAAGATGGCGTTGGCAGTCGCGAGCGTGTCGTCGGTCGTCGCGCTGTAATCGGTCGCCGCTGCGGGATTTGCGATGGTCGCCGTACCTGCCAGCGATCGCGCGGCGACGTTTCCGAGCGTGATGTCGCCCGCCGCCGCGATGAGGATGTCCGACTGGCGCGCGGTGCCGCCGGCAAGACTTCCGCCACCACTGATCGCCGCGGCGCTGTCGAGGACAAGCTTGCGGTCGCCCGCGCCGCCGCTGTCGGCGGTCAGGACTCCGGTCGTGCTGATGTCGCCGGTCGTCGATTTGATCAGAACATCGCCCGCGGCGGATTGCGCGCCGCCGAGCGAAACAGCACCGCCCTTGACGGTATAATTCCCGGTCGACGTCACCGCGCCCGACACCGTCGTAAGCCCCGTCGCAGAGACAGTGACGGCACGCCCTGCCGAACCGGCGCTGCCCGAGGTCGCCCCGGCGAGCGTCACCGCCCCGGCGGCGGCAGATGCCGTGACCGCGCCCTGTGCAGCGACGGTTCCTGCGGTGATCGCGCTGCTGGCGGTGAGGACGACATCGCCGGTCCCGGCAAGCGTGCCGGCCGGGTTGCTCGCGATATTCCCGGCGAAGATGCTCGACCCGCCGATCGCCAGCGAGCCGTCCTGGCTGACGTTCGCCGCGACTCCCGCCGCCGATTCGAGCGTCACCGCGCTGCTGCCCGAGATGGTGAAGTCGCCGAGTGTTGTGATCGTGCCGCCGCTGGCGATCAGCCCGAGCGCCCCAGCGGTCGAGGTGAAATTATGCGCCGCGCCGTCGACGCCGAGGACGATGCTCGTTCCCGCTCCGGTCAGGTCGCCACCAACCGAGACATTGCCCATGAAATTGAGCGCGCCGCCGGTAGCAAAGCTCGCGCCGCCGGTCGCCGCGACAAGGGCAATGCTCGTCGCGCCCTTGATCGCGGTGTCGATCCGCCCGCTGCTCGTCAGCGTCCCGGTCACCGCGAGGTCGCCGCCGAACTGCGCAGGCCCGCTGAAGGTGATCGCGTTGCCGCCGCCGTCGATCGGCGCATCGCGGCCGATGGCGATGACGATCCCCTTGTCGGTCGCAGTTGCGGTCGTCGCGGTCAGGTCACCGGTAACGTTGAGCAGTGTCCCGATTAGGTCCGCCGAGGTCGCGGCAGCGACGAGGACGCGCTGACCCTTGATGGTGCCAGCCAGCGTCTGTGCGGTTGCGACCGAGGTGCCCGCGTCGATCTTGATCGAAATGATACTCGTCGAATTGAGCGCAACGGTCGCATCGCTGGCGAGAACGAGTGCCGCGTCGCCGCCCGCCGCCGACAGCACGCCACCCTGAATGTCGAGCTTGGGGGCGACGAGAAGTAACACGCTGTCGGGCGCAATCGTTGCCTTGACCGAGCCGGCGTCGGCATCGACCGACACCGCATTGGCACCGGTGCCTGTAAAGCGCGTCGCCCCGCTGGCAAAATTGGCGAAGTCGGTGTCGGTGACGCCGAGCGAACTGGCGACGAAGCCGGTCAGGTTGGTCACGGTCGCCGAATTGGCAAACGAGATGCCGCCCTCGTTGACGACGAAAATCGTTCCCCTGCTCCCTGCAACGGCGGAAGAATTGCCCTGCAGCGTCCCCGCGATCGTCGACGGACTGAGAGTGCCGGTGACGCGATTGAGCACGGAGAAGGCGGCGTCGCCGGCGCCCTTGAAGGTCACGGCGTTGCCTGCGCCGATATCGAAGTTGCCCCAGTTGACGACTGCGCTCTGGCCTGCAGTGCCGGTGCCGACGGTCAGCCCTAGCGTGTCGGCGGTCCCGATCGTGCCGCCGAGGACGATCGTCGCCCCCGCACCACCGCCGGCGGTGGTCAGTGTCGAGGTGTTCGCGCTCCCGATCGCCGCCGCTACATTACCGCTCGCGATCGTCCCGTTGTTCGGCAACGCGCCCGCAGCCTGCGCCGCCTTCGGCAGCAACGCCAGCGCGGCGACGGCGGTCCCATGGAACAGGCGGCTGCGCAGGCTGGTCACGATCCTAGCTCCTCAACGCCATGGGAGCGCGCGGATGGTCAGCGACACAAGCACGCGCGCGGGCGGCTTGACCGTGTCGATCGCCAGCCCCTTGTCGAGCGGCTTGGCGTACAGCACGTCGACCCGTCCGTGACTGCCCCAGGTCGCGCGGACTCCGCCTCCAACGCTGTGGAGCGTGCGGTTCGCCTCGAACTGGTTCGAATCGAGGTTGCGGATGTGGATGACGTCGTAGAAGCCGACCGCCTCGTACGCGAGATCGTTGCGCGACAGCGGCTGCGGCTTGCCGATGCGGAATTCGGTCGCCGCCCCGTAAGCCCGGTCGCCCGAAGTCGCGCCGGGATCATAGCCGCGCCCGATTGTCAGGTTACCGACCGCAAGCTCGTCGAACGCGAGCAATGGGTGGTCGGCGTATTGGCCGCGCGCATCGACCGACACCGTCGCAGCGAATGGCGACTGCAGGCCGAAGCGGATCCGGCCCTCGATCACCGCATTGGCGCGGGCGATGAATGCCTGCGGATCACCTTCGAAACGCGTCGGGATCGCGCCGCCCGATGTCTGACCGAGCCGGGTTGCGCCGAAGACGTTGATGTCCTTGCGAACCTCGACGCCGCCCGCGATGCGCCAGAGCGGAGCGAGGCCGCCGGTCGACCGCGCCACGGCGTCGCCATTGGCCTGAAGGTACAGCTCGCGCAATTTATCGGTGTTGATCGGGCTGCCGTTTGACCGGGTCCGCTGTTCGATGAAGTCGAAGCCGCCATCGACGCGGAGATTACGATTGGCGCGACGGATCAGCGGATACGATCCCGACAGCGTGCCGAGCAACGATCGCGATTCGAGGTTGAGACCGACCCCCGAGCTCGCCAGCGTCGGCTTGGTCCACGCATAGGTGAACTGGCCGCCGATCCGCAGCGGCGACTTGGCGAACGGCTCGAAGTCGTGCCCGACCTGAACGACCTGCTGCTCCTTGAAATCGCCGGTGGTGAAGACGCCGAGGAAGGTCCGGTCGGCCAGCCCGGTCAGCCCGTAAAGCTCGCCGCGAACCAGCCCCGAATAGCGCCCGATCTGCGTCGACCCATAGTTCTGCGCATTGAAGAACAGCGCCCCGCGCGTGCGTTCGACCGCGACCTCGCCGACGACCTCGCCGAGTTTGCCCGACGGCGCGGGCCGCAGTTCGAGGGTGACCGCGACGCCGGGGATGTCACCGGCGAGGAGCAGGATGCGTTCGGCATCGATCTCGTTGAGCGGATCGAGCTTTTGCAGCCGCTCGAGCAGCGCCGCGATCCGCTTCGCCGAACGGCCCGGATCGCCGCGCACGCGCAGGGCAACGATCTTTGCAGTGATGACCTCAAGGTGGAGGTGCCCGGCGATCGTCTGTTCGGGAACGCGGACCGTCGCGACAAAGTGCGCGCGGGCAAGCGCGGCGTTTGCCGCATCGCGAATATCGCAGATCGCCCGGATCGGTCGCGGGCTACCGTCGAGCCCGCTGCCGACCCCGCCGAGCGCGGCACGGACTCGAGGGTCGAGCTCAGCGCTACCCGGTCCGGTAAAATCGATCGCGACCAGCGGGGCCGACAGCGCCGACGTCGCAATCGCAGCGGGGCACGGCCCGGCGGCGACCGCGCCCCGGGCGCGGACGGTGACCGCCGCGGCAGCGGGGGGCGGCGTTTCGGGTTGGCGACGGACTTCCTGCGAGGTCGGCAGCCCGCCGTTGATCAGTCCGGGGGCTGGCATCGCTCCGCCCGAGCCGATGATCTGGGCGGATAGCGGCAGAGCGGTGACGAAGGGAGCCACGAGCATCGCACCGGCCACGATGGCCGACACCGGGCCTCGCCCGTGACGCTGCACGCCCCCCAACATTCGCAAATTCCCCCGTCTGGCCGCATCCGACGGCTGACTAGATCCTACACAGTTATGATGTTCGATCCCGCGATTCTGGCGTCGCAGTAGCGATCAGAGTTAAAAGGCCCGGTTTACAAGGCCCGGACTGCCAAGCTCGAAAATACGAACCCCGAAATACTAAGCGCTAACTTCGACTCGGCGATTGGCGGCGTCTTCGGGCGAATGGCCCTTGAGCGTCTTGTCGGAGCCAAAGCCCTTCGCGGTCATGCGGCCTTTGTCGACGCCATTGCTCGACAGATAGTTGACGACCGATTGCGCGCGCGCCTGGCTGAGCGCCATGTTGACGTCGTGCGGGCCCGAGCTGTCGGTGTGGCCTTCGACGGTGAACGGGCGGTAGCTGCCGACGGCAACAAGGCTCTTGGCGAAACGATCGAGCGTCGCCTTGGCGGCGGCGGTGAGATCGGCCGAGCCCTTGACGAAGGTCATGCTGATATCGGCGCGGATCGCGCGTGACATGCTGCTCGCGGCGTTCGACATCGCGGTGCCGGCCGAGGCTGCGCCCGGCAGGCGCATCTGGCGAGTCTCGACCGTATCGGGGCACGAGCCGTCGGGAAGCTTTTTCGGGCAAGTCGGCTCTTCGGGCTTCGGCTTTGCGGCGAGGCTCTTGGCCAGTCCTTCGACATCCTGCGCGTGAACGGAAACCGCGCCAAAGCCCATCAGGCCGGCAGCGGCGAATGCGAGAAACGTCCGCACGATCTATCCTAACACGATTGCCCCGCGCAATATCAGCGCGGCTGCCGTGTAAGATGGTCGCAAGTGTTTCGTCAATTAAATTGTGCGTCCCGACTGCCGAAACGCCTGATTCGCGACAGAAACGAAAAGTCGAACAATGACGTTACGGTAGCGTTACAATAACCATAGTAAGTGCCGATTTTTGCCTCTTAGCCAATCAGCGGCATCATTTGACGGCCGCCGTCGACGATCATCGAGCCCGCGACATAAACAATCACCGCGAGCCCGGCATAGGCGATCCAGTGATGACGCTCGATGATGCGCGCAATGTAGTTCGCTGCAACCGCCATCAGCGTCACCGACAGGGCAAGGCCGAAGAACAGCACTGCGGGATGATTGCGCGCCGCACCTGCGACCGCGAGGACATTGTCGAGGCTCATCGACAGGTCGGCGATCGCAACCTGGATTGCGGCGCGGGCAAAGCTTTTCGCGGGCTTGACCGCGACGGCGCCGGTCTCCGCGGCTCCGGTCTCGGCGGCGGGAGCCCGCTCGCCGCGAAGTTCGCGAAACAGCTTCCACCCGACCCAGAGCAACAGCAGTCCGCCCGCCAGCCGCAACCCGACGACGTCGAGCAGCCGCACCGCAAGAAAGGCGAACCCGACGAGGCAGACGAGCGCGATGCCGACGCCGAGCGTGAGGACGCGCTTGCGTTCGGCGGCGGGAAGCCCCGCTGCGAGCGTGCCGAGGATCACGACATTGTCGCCCGCCAGCATCAGGTCGATCATGATGACCTGGCCAAGTGCGGCAAGCCCGCCGGCGGTGAAGACGTCGGCGAAGAATTCCATCCCCGACGATTACTTGGGCGGACGCAACATGGCAAACGGGTTGGCGCGCGCCTTGTCCGCCGCCGCGATCGCCACGGCCTCGGCCTCGGTCGTCAGCAGGCGCTCGGCAGCGGCGCGGATCTCGGCGGGCGCGCGCGGATACGGATCGAGCGCGAGACCAAGCGACTGGGCGATTGCTTCGCCCAGATCGAGGTGATCACCGTCGAGCGGGACGACGTCGAGGTCGGAGTCGCCCAATTCGATCTCGTCGCCTTCGGGGACGTCGTCGCTGAAGCGGAGGTCGACCAGCTCGGCGAGCGTGAAGGCGACCGGCTCGGCCGAGACGACGCACGCCTGTTCGCCCGCCGCATCGAATCTGCCGGTGACGCGGATGCCGCCGGCGTCGCGGACGATCGTCAGGTCGGCGGTCAGCCGGTCGAGCGTCAGCAGGTCGAAGCGGGTGGCGAGCGCGATGCGCTCGAGCGGCTTCGCCTCAATCGCCTCGCCGCGCGGGCTTGTGCCGACGTCGTGCGCCCGGATGATCCGGGAGAATTCGGGGGTCACAGGCGGCCCCCGACGAGCGCGTCGAGCGGCACCGCATCGATCCGCGCCGCCAGCGCCCGCACCCGTCGACCCGCCCAGTCGACCGCCGCCGGATCGACCTGGGCACCGCGATAAAGGTTGCGTGCGAGTGCAATTTCAAGCGCTTCGCCGCCTGCGAGCGCATCGCGATACGCTCCGAGCCGGCCGCCGAGCGCCGACACCATCTTGCCGACCTGCTTGCCGACGGTCGGATCGCCGATGCCGAGCTCACGCAGCGACCCGTCCATATCGGCGATGAAGCGCTCGGTCAGGTCGGCCGAAAACTGCCGTTGCCCCTCCCCCTCTCGCTCCAGCCGCAGCAGGACCAACGCCAGACCAAGTGCGACCGCATCGAAGCGCCCGTCGACCGTATCGGGCACAGCTCCGGCCAGATACCAGTCGGGGGTTCGCGCCTCGGCGACGATCGCGCGATACAGCGCGTCGCCCGGCGGAGCGGAGCGGGCAGAGCGAAACAGGCGGTCGAAAAACGTCATCTGTGGCGAAGCCTTGTCGGGATAGCGGCTTTCGGCATATTGAGGCGATCGACGCCGGGCGCAACGTGCCGCGGCGTCACGGGAGTTCAACGATGCGTTTCACGTTTCCGATTGCGGCCACGATCGCCGCGGCGTTGCTGGTGATTTCGGGCTGTTCGACGATCAAGCAGAACCAAGGCTATATCGTCGACGAGGCGCTGGTGACGTCGGTCCAGCCGGGCGTCGACAATAAGGATTCGGTGCAGAAGACGCTCGGGCGTCCGACCTTCGCGGCACAGTTCGACGCGGACGAATGGTATTACATCTCGCGCAACACCCGCCAGATCGCGTTCCTGTACCCCAAGGCGCAGTCGCAGGGCATCATCAAGATCAGCTTCGACCCACGCGGCAACGTCACCAAGATCGAGCGCCGCGGGCTCGAGGAAGTCGTCAATGTCCGCCCGCTCCGCGAGAAGACCCCGACGCTCGGGCGCAACACCGGCATCTTCGAGGATATCTTCGGTGGCGTCGGCGCGTTCGGCAGCGCCAACACCCCGACGGACTCGGCAGGCGGTACCTCGACCGGACGCGACGGGCCGAAGTAGCTTAGTGTTCGTAGCCTAGCTTCGACGGCGCAAACGGCTGTCCGTCGAGGCCGAGCACGATCAGCCCCTCCCCTTTGCCGACCGACCCGACGAGCGTCGCACCGGGCATCGTCAAGCTCGGCGGCAGGGTGAACAGCAGCTCGTAATCGTCTCCCGCGCTCGCCAGCCCCGCTAGCCCGGCATCGTCGCGGGCTGTGCGTGCGGCGGCGGCGGAAGAAACCGGCATTAGCGCGAGGTCGATAGTGATCGCGACGCCGCTGGCCAACGCAAGGCGTTCGGAATCGATGAGCAAGCCATCGGACACATCCATCGCCGCCGTCGCTTGCCCGACCAGCAATTGGCCTAACGCCAGCCTCGGTTCGGGGCGGCGATAGCGGTCGAGCAGAAACTTATCGGGAGCCGCCTCGCCCGTGGCGATCGCTAGCCCGAGCCCGGCGTCGCCGATCGTCCCGCTAACCCACAAGGTATCGCCCGGATTAGCACCGCTGCGCGCCAAAGCCTGCCCCGGCTCGACTTGCCCGATGGCGGTCAACCCGAGCACTGCCGCCGCGAGCCCCGACACCGTGTCGCCGCCCCACAAGGCAACGCCCCAGCGGTCCATCGCCCGCTTCAGCCCGGCGGCGAATCCAGTGACCCACGCCTCGTCCTCTGCCGCGCTCAACCCGAGGCCGAGCAGCACCCCCGCCGGGCGCGCGCCCATCGCCGCGAGGTCGGACAGATTTACTGCGAGCAGCTTCCACGCGACGTCGCTGGGATTGTCGCCGGGAAGATAGTGGACCCCGCTCGCCAGAACATCGTGGGTGAAGACGAGGTCGCGCCCGATCGGCGGACTGAATACCGCCGCGTCGTCGGTGAGACCGCGCGCCGTACTGCTCGTCGCCAGCGGCGCGAGCAGCCGCGCAATCAGGTCGCGCTCACGCACCCGTCGTCGCGGAGGACCGCACCGACCGCGCAACCGCGTCGAGCAAGCCGTTGACGAACTTCGCCTCGCGCGGATCGTAGAAGGCATGGGCGACGTCCATATATTCGTCGATTATCGTCGCCACCGGAACGTCGATGCGCGCGATCAGCTCATAGACCCCGGCACGGAGCAGCCCGCGCATCGGCTTGTCGAGGCGGTCGAGCGCCCAGCCGTCGGCGAGGTTCGCTGAAATCAGCGCGTCGATCTCGCTCCCGCGGACGGTCGCGCCGGCGACGAGGTCGTCGAAGAACGCCGCATCCGCAGGACGATACTGCTCGTCGCCGATCGTCGCACCGAGCCGGTAATTGTGGAATTCGGTCAGGAGGCCCGGCACCGTCCCGCCGGTCATATCGCGCTGATAAAGCGCCTGCACTGCCGCCAATCGCGCCGCCGAACGGGCGTTACCGACCCGCGCCTTCTTCATCTTCGTCTGTGCCATGGCGGCGATGTAGCCGCGCAGGGCCGATATGTCACCCTCGCGGGAGCTGTCGCGGTCTCCGCGCCGCCTCGACGATGCGCGCTGTCGAGAGGAGGATCGCGGCGACGAGGCCGCCGATCGCCAGCAGCCCCGCCGGAGTCGTCTCGACCCGTGCGCGCAGCTGCACCCCGCGCCCGAGGCGCAGGCTCGCCTCGGCACGTTGGGGAACCGAGAGAAAATGGGGCTGGGTTGTCAATGATTGCTGTGTCATCGGCGCAGCGTAAACCGGACCCGCCGCGCGCGGAAGTCGAGCGCGACGCGGCGGAATGCCTCCAGCACATCGGTGCCGAGCAGCAGCGCCGGCTGATGCTCGAGCCCGAACAGGCGGAACGGCGGCGCATCGGCAAAGGCGACCCGCACGTTAGCAAGGTCGATGCCGCCGAGGTGGATATTCGCGACCGTCGCGAGGTTCGCGGTAAGCGTCTGGCCGGTGACGCTTGTCAGGATCACCGGCACCGGCACCGGCGGCCGCCGCGTCCCGAACACGCGCGCCTCCAGCGCGAGATTACCCATCGTGATCTCGGACCCGGTATCGATCACCGCGTAGATCGGGATGTTGCCGACGCGCGCCGCGGTGAGGATCAGCTGGCCGTTGCGGCGGCGCGCGGTGACGACGATCTCGTCGCCGCCACTGACCAACTCGGGCCTGCGCGAATCCTGGACGGTGATCGTCTTCTTGTCGAAATCGAGCATAAGCCGCTGGTCGGCGAGCGCGTCGATCCCGACGAGGCCCTGTGCGCCGAGATAGCGTTCGGGCAGCGCCGGCGCGGCAATGTTGTCGATCACGCTCTGGCCGAGCTTGATCGTCTCGATCCGGACCGTGCCGACGCGCGAGGCTCCGGCCATCCCCTGGAGCTTGACGATGTTCCCGGCAGGCAGCGCGAGTTGCGCCGCGAGACCCGATCCAATCACCGAGCGGTCGGCCCCCGAGTCGACGAGGAAGCGGTACGGCCCCTTGCCGTTGACCTCGACGGGAATGAACATCCGCGTCTTCGATTGCTCGGCGGCGACAGCGTCACCGGTGATTTCAAGCGTCTCGTCGATCGTTGCCGGCGGGATCGTCGGCAGGATCGGCGGCGCGGCATTGGTCGAAAGGGCCGCGAGCGCGGCGAGCATCGCGATACTCATGCTGCCGCATTGGTCCGTTTGAGGACGATCCGCAAGCGGCGCCTAGGCGGCGAAGCGCTCGCGCAGCGCTATCATCGCCAGCGCCGCCGTCGCCGCCTCCCCGCCCTTGTCCTTCTCTGACTTCCGCGCGCGCGCCCACGCCTGCGCCTCGTTCTCGACGGTCAGGATGCCGTTGCCAATCGCCAGGCCGTCGAGGGTTAGAGCCATGATCCCGCGCGCGCTCTCGGACGCGACGACCTCGAAGTGATACGTCTCGCCGCGGATGACGGTGCCGAGCGCGACGAAACCGTCGAACACATCCGACGCCAGCCCGATCGCCGCCGGGATTTCGAGCGCGCCCGGCACCGTGATGGTCTCGTGCGTCGCCCCCGCGGCGTCGAGCGTTGCCCGTGCGCCGTCGAGCAGCGCATCGGCGAGCGCATCGTAGAAGCGTGCTTCGACGATCAGGATGTGCGGCATGTCTTGTGCTTTCTTTACTTTCGCCTCCCCATCGGGGGAAGACAGCTAATCCGTTGCGCCGGGGATCGGCCGCTCGCCGACGACGGTCAAGCCATAGCCGGTCAGGCCAACGATCGTCCGGTGCGAATTGGTCAGCAGGACCATGTCGGTCACCCCAAGATCGACGAGAATCTGCGCGCCGATGCCATAATCGCGGAGCGCGACCGACTCACCATGCCCGCGCGCCAGCATCTGCGTCGAGATCGCGTCGGACCGCCCGTCGCGGATGATGACGACGATCCCCGCGCCCTCGTCGCCGATGATGTCCATCGCGCGCTGCAACTGGCCCGAGCGGCTGTCGTCCTCGGCGAACAGGTCGGTGAACATCGACATCGTGTGCATCCGCACCAGCGTCGGCTTGGCCGGGTCGATATGGCCCTTCTGCAGGACCATGTGCTCAGTCCCCTCGGCCTTGTTGACGTAGGCCTTCGCGGTCCAGCGCCCGCCGTGGCGGCTGTCGAGCGGGGTTTCAGCGAGGCAGGCGACGAGGTTATCGTGCTTCATCCGATAGGCGATCAAGTCGCGGATCGTGCCGATCTTGAGATCGTGCTCCGCGGCAAAGCCGAGCAAATCATCCAACCGCGCCATCGTCCCGTCGTCGTTCATGATCTCGCAGATCACCCCCGACGGGTTGAGCCCGGCGAGCCGCGAGACGTCGACCGCCGCCTCGGTGTGCCCAGCGCGGACGAGCACGCCGCCGTCGCGCGCGACGAGCGGGAAAACGTGGCCCGGGGTGACGATGTGGCTCGCGTCCTTCGAAGCGTCGATCGCCACCGCGACGGTCCGCGCACGGTCGGCGGCGCTGATCCCGGTGGTGACGCCGTCGCGCGCCTCGATCGACACGGTGAAGGCGGTCTCGTGGCGAGTGCCGTTGTGCCGCGCCATCAGCGGCAGGCCGAGCGACTTGACCCGGTCGGCAGCGAGCGCGAGGCAGATCAGCCCGCGGCCGTATTTCGCCATGAAGTTGACCGCCGCCGGGGTCGCCATCTGCGCCGGGATGATCAGGTCGCCCTCGTTCTCGCGGTCCTCGTCGTCGACGAGGATGAACATTCGGCCGTTTTTCGCTTCGTCGATGATCTCCTCGATGCCGACAAGCGCGCGCGGCGAGTTCCGTCGGGTGAGATAGGTTTCGAGCTTGCGCAGCGTGTCGCTCGTCGGGTTCCAATCGGGCTCGTCGAGATTGCGCAGCGAGTTGGCGTGGAGCCCAGCGGCGCGGGCAAGGCCCGAGCGGCTCTCATTACTGTCGCCGACCAGCATCCGAATTCGATCGATCGTTGTCATGCTTCACACCTCAATGTGAAACATGCAAGCGCCGATCACATCACAATGTCAACACGTCGCGCATGCGGCCGAGATAACGCGCGAGCACATCGATCTCGACGTTGACCTCGTCGCCGACAGCCAGCCCGCCGAAGGTCGTCCATTCACCCGTGTGCGGGATGATATTCAGGTCGAAACGGATTCCGCCGTCGGCTCCCGGACCGACGCCGTTGACCGTCAGCGACACGCCGCTAAGCGCGACCGACCCTTTGGCCGCGATGAACGGCGCGACCGACGCGGGCGCTTCGATCGTCAGCTTGATCGAGCCGCCCTCGCGGTCGAGCGCGGCGACCCGCCCGACCGCGTCGACATGACCGGTGACGATGTGGCCGCCGAGCTCATCGCCGACCTTCAACGCACGTTCGAGGTTGAGCAGCGCCCCAGCCGTCCATTGCGCCGCAGCGCTGTGGCGGAGCGTCTCGCCGCTGACGTCGACGGCGAATTCGCCGGGGGCCTTGTCGACGACGGTCAGGCACACCCCCGAGCACGAAATCGACGCGCCGAGCGCAATGCCGGCGGTATCGTAGCCGGTGGCGATGCGGACGCGAAGGTCGCCGCGCGGCTCGACCGCGGTAACGGTGCCGATGTCGGTGATGATGCCGGTAAACATGGACCCTGCCTATCGGACCCGGTCGTATTCCTCAACCCGGTCGAAGCCGAGCGTCAGTGCCGCGGCAAGCCGCCACCGGCCGTGCGCGCTGCCGAGGTCGGTCAGGCAAAGATCGCCGATTCCGCGCCGCCCGCCGATTATGATCGGCGCGCGATAGATCAGCAGCCGGTCGACGCGATCGGCGGTGAGCAGCGAAGTCGCCACTCCTGCCCCGCCCTCGACGAGCACGGCCAGGATGCGCGGATCGGCATCAAGGTCGGACAGGTCGCGAAGGAGGCGCGCGTCGCCGATCCGCGCTTCCGCCGGGATCGCCTCGAGTGTCGCGCTCAGCACCGCTCGTTGCGGGGCGCGGTCCTCGAGCCCGTCGAGACGGACATCGAGCGCCGGATCGTCGGCGGTTAAAGTCCCGCCCCCGACAATAATGAGGTCGCAGCGCGCGCGTTCGAGATGCGCGTGACGCCGCGCCGCCGCGCCTGTGATCCAGCGGCTCGTCCCGTCGGCAAGCGCGATGCAGCCGTCGAGCGAGACCGCAAGCTTGAGCGTGATGTGCGCGCGGCCATGCCGGTGCCGCGTGAAGAAGCCCGGGTTGACCCGCTCGGCGGCGGCAGCGAGCGCCGGGGCAGCGACATCGACGACGATCCCCGCCGCGCGCAGACGGGCGACCCCGGCTCCGGCGGTGCGCGGATCGGGATCGATGCCGCTGGTGACGACGCGGGCGACCCCGGCGGCGATCAACAGGTCGCTGCACGCCGGGCCGCGCGTGGAGATATGCGCGCAGGGTTCGAGCGTGACGTAGGCGGTCGCTCCGCGCGCGGCGTCACCCGCAGCAGCGAGCGCCACCGCCTCGGCATGGGGTCGGCCGCCGGGTTGGGTCCAGCCACGCCCGACGACGCGACCGTTGGCGACGATGACGCAGCCGACGCTCGGGTTGGGGCTGGTCCGTCCGACACCACGCTCGGCGAGGGCGAGCGACGCCCCCAGCCATCGCGCGTCGCGGGCGTCGATCACGCCTTGGGTTTGGCGGCGGTGGGGGCGGCTGCAGACGGGGGCGGCGCTGGCGGCACCGGCGCGACATAGCCCTCGGGCTGAAGGTTCTTCGGCTGCGCCGAGACGAACGCGTCGTACTGGTTCTGCGCCTTGACGCGCGCCGGCCCCTGCAGCGTCGCGATATACGCGCGCGAAGCGGCCGCATCGGCGTGCGCGGCGGCTTCCTCGGCCGAGCGCTCGCGCTGGATGTCGGCGTCGCTGCGGGTCGCGGGCCAGCTCTTGACGAACACCACCGGCACGACCTTGCCCGAATAGCCCCAACGCGATTCGAGCAGGAACAACGCCATGATCGCGCCGACGATCAGCAGCGCCACACCGCCGATGATCAGCCGGGATCTCGGTATATTGCGCATCCGCTCGACCAACGACCCCGGCGACGGCGATGACGGCGGTGAGAATTCGGGATCCGGCCGCCACGCCCGGCGGGCCATTTCGAGCGGAGTCCGCGCCACGGGCCGGGCCTGGGGTTCGGACGCCTTCGACGGCAGCAGTCGCGGGGGCGGCAACGGCGAAAACAACTTCATCGGCGGTTACTCCTGACACCGGATATAAGCGGGTGCCGCCGCCGCCGCCAGCCGCGCCAGCGCCGCGCCCCGGCCGATCAAGGGCAGTAGAGCCGCCATCTCGGGACCGGCGTCGCGGCCGGTCAGCGCGACGCGCAGCGGGTGGAACAGCCCCCGGCCCTTGCGCCCCGACGACACCTTGAGCGCGGCGGTCCAGCGCGGCCAGATGTCGGGGGTCCAATCTAGCGCGGCCAGCGCATCGTGCGCGGCGGCGATGAAGTCGCAGTCGGCGGGGTCGGCGACACCATCGACCGGCCCGGTGATGACGCGCCACCAGCCCTCGGCGTCCGCCACCGTCGCCACATTGCCGCGCACCGCGTCCCACGCCGCCGCGGTCATGCCGTCGGGCAGCCGGTCGGCCACCGCATCGAAGTGCAGTGCATGAATCGTCTTCGCATTGAGCGCCGCGAGTTCAGCGGGATCGAAGCGCACCGTCGACCGCCCGAACGCGGCGAAATCGAAGCCAGCGATCAACGCCGCATCGTCGGCAGGCTCGGTCGCCGCGCTGGTTCCGAGCCGGGCGAGAAATGCGCGCACCGCCCCCGGCTCGAACCCCGCGTCGCGCCATTCGGCAACCCCGGCAGACCCCAACCGCTTCGACAGCGCCGCGTCGGCTCCGGTCAGCAGCGGCAAATGCGCAAGCGCGGGCGGCTGGCTCCCGAGCGCGGCGAACATTTGAAGCTGGACCCCCGAATTGGTGACGTGGTCCTCGCCGCGAACGATCGTCGTGATGCCGAGATCGATGTCGTCGACCACCGACGGCAGCATATACAGCCACGATCCGTCGGCGCGGCGGACGACGGGATCGGACAGCGACGCCGGGTCGATGTGACACGCGCCGCGAACGAGGTCGTCCCAGACGGCCGGCGCGGCGGTGTCGAGCCGGAAGCGCCAGTGCGGTGCGACCCCCTTCGCGGCGAAGTCGGCGTGGTCGGCGTCGGTCAACGCGAGCGCCGTCCGATCGTACACCGGCGGCAGCCCGCGCGACGCCTGCACCCGCCGCTTGAGGTCGAGCTGCTCGGGCGTGTCGTACGCCCGGTATGCCCGCCCGGCTGCCGCCAGCCGCGCGAGCGCCGCCTCGTAAAGCGCGAAGCGGTCCGACTGGCGCACCTCGGCATCGGGGGTCAGCCCGAGCCAGTCGAGATCATCGCGAATCCCCTGCGCCGATGCCTCCGACGACCGCGCGAGGTCGGTATCGTCGAGCCGCAGCACGAACCGCCCCCCCTGCTGCCGCGCGTACAGCCAGTTGACCAGCGCAGTGCGGATGTTCCCGGCGTGGAGACTACCGGTCGGGGATGGGGCGAAACGGGTGACGGTCATGGGCGTAACCCCGGCCGCCAACGCATCAGGATGTCAGGTTCGCCTTCCTCGTTGCGAGCGCCATCGGACCGCTCAACTTCGTCGAAGCCGCGTCGACAGTAGAAAATGCGCGCCGCCTCGTTGCGCTGGAAGGTCCAGAGCTGGACTAAAGCCGCACCCAATAGCGCTTCGCCGAGCAAGCGTGATCCGATCCCGCGGCCGTGCCAATCCGCATCGATGTACAACTGGTCGACCCAGCCGGGCCGCCGCGAGCAAAATCCGATGACGCGCTCGGCGCGCGCCACCCTGACGACCGATGACCCGATGAGGCCGCTGATGAAAGCACGGTCGGCTTCGGCATCATGCAGCTTGGGGAGGTAGGGCATTGCCGTATCGCGGACCCGGCGCATGAACGCGGCGATCTCGTCGACGTCCGCGACCGATGCGTCGGCGATTTCGGCACCCCCGATCGCGCGTTCATATCGTACGCCGGTCAAAGCTTCGATCTCGATCCAGTCGAGTTCGGACCGATGATCATCCTCGAATTCGACATGGACCAGCGGTTCGAAGTCCAAGGCCCGAAGGACGGTGCCGCCCGCTTCGCCCGCGTGAACCCGAAGCTCGCCGTGCTTGCATCGGATGTAGACCGGACGGCCATCGACGCTCTCGCCCTCGAACTGGGTGGTAAAATTTATGGTCCGGCGGAGGGTGGCGAGGGTCAACACGTCGGGAGTCTAGCATGCCTCGGCGACGACAGGATGAAAAATGGGATCGGACCAGCGCTAACTGCTCGTCCGGAACGCATTCGTGATCGGATACCGCCGGTCCCGCCCAAAATTGCGCCGCCCGATCTTCACCCCCGGCGGGGCCTGGCGGCGCTTGTATTCGGCGACGTAGAGCAGGCGTTCGATCTTCGCCACGAGCGCCGCATCGAGCCCGGTCGCGGCAAGGTCGGCGACCGACTGCTCGTTCTCGACCAGCCCGATCAGGATGCGGTCGAGGATGTCGTAGGGCGGCAGGCTGTCGTCGTCGCGCTGGTTCTCGCGCAGTTCGGCGGTCGGCGGCTTGTCGATCACGCGCTGCGGCATGACCGGACCCTTGGGGCCGAGGCCGAGGCGCGGGAAGTGCGCGTTGCGCCACTCGCACAGCTTGAACACCGTCGTCTTGTAGACGTCCTTGAGCACCGAATAACCGCCCGCCATGTCGCCGTAGATCGTCGCGTAACCCGTCGACATCTCGCTCTTGTTGCCCGTCGTCAGCAGCATCGGCCCGAACTTGTTCGACAGCGCCATCAGGCTCAGCCCGCGGATGCGCGACTGGATATTCTCCTCGGCGATGTCGCGCGAGCGCCCTTCGAACAGGGGGCTGAGCATGTCGTCAAACGCCGTCATCGCCGGCAGGATCGGCACGGTGTCGAGGCGGCAGCCGAGCAGCCGCGCGCATTCGGCGGCGTCGTCGAGGCTGTCGCCGACGGTGAAGCGCGACGGCAGCATCACGCACCACACCCGGTCGGCCCCGAGCGCATCGACCGCGACCGCCGCCGACAACGCGCTGTCGATCCCGCCCGACAGGCCGAGGACGACCCCGGGGAAGCGGTTGCGGTTCACATAGTCGCGCAGGCCGACGACCATCGCGTAATAGATTCCGGGCAAATCGTCGTCGATCGTCGCACGCTCGCCCGGATCGCAGACCCAGCCGCTCGCGCCGCGCGTCCACCGCGTCGTCACCAGCGCCTCGTCCCAGTCGGGGAACTGCCACGCCGTCGAGCGGTCGGCGTTGAGGATGAAGCTCGCGCCGTCGAACACGAGTTCGTCCTGCCCGCCGACGCGGTTGAGATAGGCGAGCGGCAGCCCGGTTTCGACGACGCGCGACACGCTGAGCGACAG
This sequence comes from Polymorphobacter sp. PAMC 29334, assembly GCF_019431245.1. NCBI lineage: Bacteria > Pseudomonadati > Pseudomonadota > Alphaproteobacteria > Sphingomonadales > Sphingosinicellaceae > Polymorphobacter > Polymorphobacter sp. PAMC 29334. The sequence continues at coordinate 3,055,011 of NZ_CP080243.1, forward strand.
CCGCCGGTCATCCTTGCCGACCTCGAACGGCGAACCGTTGGGGACGATCAGCATCTCCGCCCCGGTCTCGGCGAGGCATTCGGTGACTTCGGGGGTCCAGATATCCTCGCAGATCGGCACGCCGAGCCGGACCCCGCGAAACGCCAGCGGCCCCGGCAGCGGCGCGCTGGCGAAGACGCGCTTCTCGTCGAAGGTGCCATAGTTCGGCAGGTCGTGCTTGCGCGTCACGGCAACGACCTTGCCGCCGTCGAGCAGCGCCATCGCGTTGAACAGCCGCCCATCCGCGACCCACGGCAGCCCGACGAGCATCCCCGGGCCGCCATCCCCGGTCGCCGCTGCAAGCCGGTCGAGCTCGACCGCGCAACGCTCGACCGCCGCGGGCTTGAGCACGAGGTCCTCGGGCGGGTAGCCGATCAGCGACAGTTCGGGGGTGACGAGCAGGTCCGCCCCGCCCGCCGCCGCCCGCGCCGCGAGCATCGCATCGGCATTGCCGCGCAGGTCGCCGACACTCGCGTTCGACTGGTGGAGGGCGATCGTCAGCGTATCGGTCATGCCCGGGATGTAGGCGAAGCGCACGGACGCGTCATCCCCGCGTCGACGTCACGCCTTTATTGGCGCTCGCCGAACGAGATCGGATACGCCGCCGACCGTACCGCGATCATCGGATCGGCGGGAGCGATCCCGGCGGGGACATTGTTAGGCAGGAAGATCAGCCTTTTGTCATCCCTGGCCTGATCCGTCGACAGCTTGGTGATGGTGATCGTCCCGAGCTTGATCAGCCGTCGTGCGTCGGGCCACGCGATCGACGGATCGTCGATCTTGTCGCCGGGCGCGGCGACCTGCGCGAACCAGTCGAAGCGGATCGGACCGGCTTTGACCCGCTTGGCGATCTCGGTGGCGAGATAGCCGGGGGCGCGCTGCTTGAGCGCGGCGGTGTCGAGGTAATGCTCGCCCGCGGCGGGGACGAAGCGGTAGCGAACCGCGTTCGCATGCCCCTTGGCGTCGGTGAAGCTGAACGCGTTGACCCCGAAATAGGCGTTGGTCGCATAGCTTTCGGGAGCAGGCTTCTGCGTCGTCAGGAACGTCGCGGCGATCGGATGCGTGCCGAGGAAGCGATCGAGCGGCGTCGGCTTCGCGACCCCGGGGCCGCTCGTCCCGACGGCGTGGAACAGCTCGCCGAACTCGGCCGCGGTCTTGACCGGGAAGCCGTTGAAGCCGTGCGCGACGATGTCGATCGTTGCGTCGTCGGCCGGCCCGAACTTGATCGCCATGCCGCGCGGACTGGCATTGGGGTCGGCGTCGGGGATGTTGGGGATGCCGGTAAAGTCGGAAAAGCGTACGGTCACCGCGATCGGCCGGGTGAAGATCGCGGCCTTGCTTAAGCTGCGCGCGCCAGCATCGGGGGTGAAGTTGCCCGTCAGGACGATGCCCTTGGCGTGGACCGCGCGCGCTTGATGCTCACCGAATGCACTGTGCAAGTCGCTGACCAACTTGGCGGGCAAGTCATCCTGCGCCGTGGCAGGCGACATCACCAGTGCAGCGAGCGCACCGAGCATCCACCGGCTGCCACGAAACCAGCGGCGATTGATCGACCGATCTTCAAACATCTTTGCGCCCCCCAGCGTATCGATAAGCTGAGACCATAGCCGACGTCGATTACCGTTCGATTACTATCTGCCCGTCGACATTGCTGCAGAATGGCAATCAGCACCGAGATGGTTGGATCAAACTGGTGACGCGGTTAACCGAACCCGCTACGAACCTCTAAATGGGGCCGACACCGATCATCTGCGCGCTGATCGGCTATGTCCTCGGCGCGATCCCGTTCGGGCTGCTGCTAACGCGGGCGTTCGGCGCGGGCGACCTGCGGAGCATCGGCTCGGGCAATATCGGCGCGACCAACGTGCTGCGGACCGGGCGCAAGGGGTTGGCGGCGGCGACGCTGCTGCTCGATGGCGGCAAGGGCGCGGCGGCGGTTCTGCTGACGCGGCATTTTACCGGCAGCGAGCACATCGCCGCGATCGCCGGCTTTGCCGCTTTCGGCGGGCATTTGTTTCCGGTCTGGCTCAACTTTCGCGGCGGCAAGGGGGTGGCGACCATGCTCGGTGTCAGCCTCGCCGGCTGGTGGCCTGCCGGAGTCGCGGCGCTGCTGGTCTGGCTGATCGGCGCGGTCGTGACGCGTTATTCCTCGGTCGGCGGGATGATGGCGGCGGTCGCGAGCGCGGTCCTGTTCACCGTCGCCCGGACGACGGTGCCGCTCGATGCGACATGGACGCTTACGGCATGGGCGATGACGGCGCTGCTGATGCTCAAGCACGGCGACAATATCCGGCGTTTGCGCGCGGGGACCGAGAGCAAGATCGGCGCGAAGAGTCCGCCGGGCGACCCCGACCCGCCGTTTGGTCACAACGGCGGTCCAGCGCTCGACGATACCCACGGCACCCGGTGAGCGACGACGTCGCGCGCCTCCGCCTGATCCGCAGCGACAACGTCGGCCCCGTTACCTACCGCCAGCTCCTCCGCCGCTTCGGCACCCCGCAAGCCGCTCTCGACGCCCTACCCGACCTCGTCCGCCGTGGTGGCGGAGCGGCGCGGATCGCGACCGTCGCCGACGCCGAAACCGAGCTGTCGGCGGTCGCCAAATTCGGCGGGCAGTTCGTCTTCATCGGCACCGGCCTCTACCCGTGGCTCCTCGCCCAGACCGAAACCGCGCCCCCTGCGCTCGCGGTCAAGGGCGACCTCGGCCTGCTCGAACGCCCGTGCGTGGCAATGGTCGGCGCGCGCAATTCAAGCGCGGCGGCGGTGCGCTTCGCCCGCGAACTCGCCACTGAATTATCGCAAGCCGACCTCGTCGTCGTATCGGGGCTCGCACGCGGGATCGACTCGGCGGCACATCAGGGGGCGCTCGACGGCGGCACGATCGGGGTCATCGCCGGGGGGCTCGACAATGTCTATCCGCCCGAGAACGCCAGCCTGCAGGCGTCGATCGGGGCTTCGGGGCTGGTCGTCGCCGAACAGCCGTTGGGCACCAGCCCGCAGGCGCGCCACTTCCCCCGCCGCAACCGCATCATCGCCGGGCTGTGCGCCGGGACGATCGTCGTCGAGGGCGCATTGAAGTCGGGCTCACTGATCACCGCGCGGATCGCCGCCGAGGCCGGGCGCGAGGTCATGGCGGTGCCTGGCTCGCCGCTCGACCCGCGCGCGCAGGGGTGCAACCAGTTGATCCGCGAGGGCGCGACGCTGATCCAGACCGCCGCCGACGTCCTCGAAGCGCTCGGCACCGTCGGCGGCCAGATCGGCGGCCGCCTGCTATCGCCGGGTACGACATGGGACCCCGGCCCGGTCGCGCTCGACGCCGACGACACGACCCGAGATCACATCATCGCACTGCTGTCCCCGACGCCGGTCGCTATCGACGAACTCGTCCGCCAGAGCGGCTGCCCGGCGGCGACGGTCGCGGGGGTGTTGCTCGATCTGGAGCTATGCGGGGGACTGGTGCGCCATGCCGGGGGGCGCGTGGTCAGGACATAAGACTACAGGGGAAGAATTGTGATCGAGATCATTCAAACAGCTCCACCGGTAACGTCGTCTCTTTCACTGGCGTATTGGACGGCCGGCGCAGTTGTTATTTCAGCAGTAATTGGAGCCTTAATAGCACTTTTTGGACATCTTATAAATAGATCGAACACAAAGCTTCAAAATGACATCGTACGTGACAATATGCATTTATCGCTAACTCAAGATCGGGAAAATTCCCGATTGGAGGCGCAACTAGCCACCGCAATTAAGCTCGCTGATATGCGTCAAGTATGGATTAATAACCTGCGTGACGATATGTCGGCATTTCAGTCTTTTGGCGTCACGCCAGACCTTGACCATGGCAATAATCAGGAATTTTATAGACTAGGCACACGTATCGAACTATTTATGAATCCAGATGATCCAGATTATGAAGCCCTGACAGATGTACTTTATGGTTTTTTATCTGCGAAATCTACGTTTGAGAAGTATTCAGCAAATCCTAGGTTTGTGAAGGTTTGTCAAAGAATATTGAAACGAGAATGGGACGTGTTAAAAAACGAACTCCGACTTATAGAAAAAGCCGATACTCTCCAGGTAGTAGATACATCCGAGCCGACGATCTCACTGCAACAGTGAGAGAGGTGACCGCCGCGATGTAATCGAATAGACCTACGGGCAAGCGTTTCGCTTGATAGATAAGCGGACTTCGTATCCGGTCACATCCCTGCGGTCGCTTGGACGTGGCGCTCTGCCAATTCCTCGACGGCGACGTCGATCGGAACGCACTTCATCGGATCAGCCTTATATCGATCATAGGCCGGGGTGACCTTATCGCGCAGCCACTTCTCAACGCGCGGACCAGACTCAATCAGCGCTTCGAGGTCGTCCTGGATGACCTCGCTTGGGCTGTCGTATTCTCCCGTCGCGACCCTGCTTCGCACAAGTTCGGCCATGTGATCGGGCAAGGTAAGCGTTAACTCTTGGTCGCCATGGCATATCTTCCGGGATCGCAGAACGAACATAGACCGTAAGCGTCCAAGTCTCAACGCACCGGTGTTCGCCGCTGTCCTACACCCCGGCGTTCAGCGTATGATCGAGCCTTCGAGTCGCCACCGGGCGGCGGTCGCGCTCTTTCTCATCGTCAGCCATCTGCCTCCCCACGGTCGCACCCCGTGCAGACGTTATCCACATCGTTCCCGAAACACTGGTCATCGCGATTTCAATGTTCAAAACCGTGAACTTCGTGTGACCTTTCGCGCCGACCGACCAGACCGTTAATAAAATCTTTACCGAAAGATCGTGTCCGTAATTGTACGCTCCCCTTGCCACCGCCCCCATATAACGCGTAGGGGCCGCCGCGTTTGGCCCGGGAGAACATTGCATGGACGTCGTGATCGTCGAGTCACCCGCGAAGGCCAAAACGATCAACAAGTACCTCGGGTCGAACTACGTCGTCCTCGCGAGCTATGGCCATGTCCGCGACCTGCCGCCGCGCGACGGGTCGGTCGAGACCGAGAATGGCTTCGCGATGCACTGGGAATTGTACGGCGACAAAGCCAAGCAGCTCAAGGCGATCTCGGACGAGGTCAAGAAGGCCGACCATGTCATCCTCGCGACCGACCCCGACCGCGAGGGCGAGGCGATCGCATGGCACCTGCTCGAATGGATCAAGGGCAAAAAGGGCCTGATGCCCAAGGGCGGCGCGACCCGCGTCACCTTCAACGAGATCACCAAGACCGCGATCCTCGCCGCGATGGGCAAGCCCCGCGAGGTCGACGGCGACCTCGTCGATGCGTACCGGGCGCGGCGTGCGCTCGACTATCTCGTCGGCTTCAACCTGTCGCCGGTGCTGTGGCGCAAGCTGCCCGGTGCCAAGTCGGCGGGGCGCGTCCAATCGGTCGCGCTGCGCATCGTCGTCGACCGCGAGCGCGAGATCGAGACCTTCGTCAACCGCGAATACTGGACCGTCGAAGCGACGCTCGCGACTGTCGCCGGGGCTTCGTTCGTCGCCCGGCTGACGCACTGGAATGGGAAAAAGCTTGACCGCTTCGACCTGTCCGAAGTCGTCGCGGCGCAACAGGCGCGCGCCGATGTCGAGGCGGGCAAGTTCACCATCAGCGCGGTCGAGACAAAGCCCGCGACGCGCAATCCTTACCCGCCGTTCACGACGTCGACGCTCCAGCAGGAGGCGTCGCGCAAGCTCGGCTTCACCGCCAGCCACACGATGCGCGTCGCTCAGTCGCTCTACGAGGACGGCCACATCACCTACATGCGGACCGACGGCGTCCAGGTCGCTGGCGAGGCGATCGAACAAGCGCGGGCGGTCATCGCCAAGGATTTCGGCGGCGGCGAGAACGTTCTGCCCGCCAAGCCGCGCCATTATGCGACCAAGGCAAAGAACGCGCAGGAAGCGCATGAGGCGATCCGCCCGACCGACCTGACCCGGCGTCCGGGCAGCGGCATCTCGGGCGACAATGGCAAGCTGTACGCGCTGATCTGGAAGCGGACGATCGCGTCGCAGATGGCGTCGGCGAAGATGGAGCGGACCGCGGTCGACCTGACCGACGCCGCGGGCAAGGCGACGCTGCGTGCGAGCGGGCAGGTCATCCTCCACCCCGGCTTCCTCGCGGTCTACACCGAGGACCGCGACGACGCCCCGGTCGACGGGGAGGACGCCGACGACACGCGCCGCCTGCCCAAATTGGTGCAGGGCGAGAAGCCGCAGGTCACCGCCGCGCGCGCCGACCAGCACTTCACCGAGCCGCCCCCGCGTTATTCGGAAGCCTCGCTGGTCAAGCGCCTCGAAGAACTCGGCATCGGCCGCCCGTCGACCTACGCCTCGATCCTCCAGACGCTGCGCGACCGGCTGTATGTCCGGATGGAGAAGAACCGCTTCTTCGCCGAGGAGAAGGGGCGGCTCGTGACCGCATTCCTCGAACGCTATTTCGAGAAGTACGTCAGCTACGACTTTACCGCCGAGCTTGAGACGCGGCTCGACGAGGTGTCGGCAGGCGACCTCGATTATTTGACCGTCCTCAGTGACTTTTGGAAGGACTTTTCGCCGAAGACCAAGGAGGTCCTCGAGATCCGCCCGTCGGACGTCACCGTCGCGCTCGACGAATTCCTGTCGCCGTTCCTGTTCCCGCCGAAGGAAGACGGCTCCGACCCGCGGCTGTGCCCGACGTGCGGCACCGGCCGCCTCGGCCTAAAGACCGGCAAGTTCGGCGCGTTCGTGTCGTGCTCGAATTACCCTGACTGCCGCTACACCCGCCAGTTCGGCGAAGGCGGCGAGCTCAAGGAATCGACCGGCCCGGTCGTGCTCGGCGACGACCCGACGACCGGCCAGCCAGTCAGCCTGCGTTCCGGCCGCTTCGGCGCTTACGTCCAGCTCGGCGAGGACGGCGCCAAGGGCGACCCCAAGCCGCCGCGCGCGTCGATCCCCAAGGACATGCCGGTAACCGGCGAGGAGCACCTCGACACCGCGATCCAGCTGCTGTCGCTACCGCGTGAAGTCGGCCTCCACCCCGAGACCGGCAGCCCGATCACCGCGAGCATCGGCCGCTATGGCCCCTACCTCGCCCACGCCGGCAAATACGCCCGGCTGACGTCGAGCGCGGAGGTGTTCGAGACCGGCATGAACTCGGCGGTGGCCAAGCTCGCCGACGCCGCGGCAAACCCGGGCCGGGCCCGCAATGCCCCACAGGCCTTGCGTGAAGTCGGACCGCATCCGGTGTCGGGCAGCGTCATCAAGCTGATGGAAGGCCGCTTCGGACCCTACCTGACCGACGGAACGATTAACGCCAACGTGCCGAAGGGCGAGGACGGCATGGCGCTGTCGCTCGACGCCGCGGCAGCGTTGATCGACGCACGCGCGGCGATGCCGGCCAAGGGCAAGAAACGCCCCACGAAAGCCCCCGCTCGGAAGGCGCCCGCCAAGACCGCCGCCGCCAAGCCGAAAGCTACAAAATCCGTGAAAAAGTAACCTTTAATCACAGTCGGTTCTGGTAGATTACTCGAATTTATCGATGAGTTAATCATCCATTATTCCGATATCGTCGGGATATCTTACAGTTGTCGCGCGCTTTTTATAGGTAGATTGTCCAACCCCCTGGAATGGCGTCGGGTGTTGACTTGGCACTGTCTTTGCATCGTTCTCGTTACGTAATCGAAACGAGGATTTGTGATGACCCAGCTCACCACCACCAAGCTTGCCGCCATGACCGTCCTCGCCTTCGCCGGTATTGCGGCCGGATCGGCCAACGCCGTCACCGTCATTTCGGTGGAAGCGGCCGGCATACAGAACACCACTGTCGCGCTGTCGCGGTCGGGCGTCGAAACCTTTTCGGGACCGGCCGGAACCAACGTGACGTTAGCAACCAATTTCGGCGGCAGCAGCTATAGCGGTGTCTACTCAGCGCACGACGTTATTGCCACTGGCACGCAGTATGGCGGTGCCGGCGGATCGGGTTACTTCACGATGGGTCACGGCACCGTCACGATCGACATCACCGGTCCGGCAAATTACTTCGGGCTTTGGGCATCGGCGATCGACACGAACAACGCGATCGAATTCTGGCGCGGCGGTGTCGAGGTCGATCACATCTCGCCGCTGGCGATGGGGCTTGAAGCGAGCTACCTCGGCAACCCGAACGCCTCGTTTCTCGGCAAGGACCGGGCCCAGGCGTTCGCATTCATCAACTATCACGTCTTAGGCGGCTTCGATCAGGTTCGCCTGATCCAGGGTTACGGCGGCATGTTCGAGAACGACAACAATACCGTCGGGCTCATCCCCGAACCGACATCGTGGCTCCTGCTCCTCGCGGGCTTCGGGCTTGTCGGCCTGCGTTTGCGCCGCGCACCGACGCGGGTCGTTCTCGCCTGATCCTCGGCACGACAGGCATCGCAAAGGGCTGCCCTGCGCAAGGGCAGCCCTTTTTGATTGCGGGAGGTCGGGCGTGGCCTCACAAGCTTGCGTGATGCCGCGTCGTCCCCCGCCTCCGCCCCCCGGCCTGCCGACCGCCGAGCAGATCCTCGGCTTCATCGCCGGCAGCGCAACGCCGGTCGGCAAGCGTGAGATCGCGCGCGCCTTCGGCCTCCACGCGCAGGACAAGATCGCGCTGAAAAGCCTGATGCGCGACATGACCGACGCGGGGCAGCTCGACGTCGGCCCCAAGCGCCAGGTCCACAAGGGCGGCGGCCTGCCCAAGGTCACCGTCCTCCGCGTGATCGAGGCGGGCGACGGGCCGCCGGTCGCGACCCCCGACCGCTGGGACCATCCCGGCGTCCCGCCGAAGGTCCGGATCATAGAGGGTAAGCGCCGCGGCGCGCTCGGGATCGGCGACCGGGTGCTGGCGCGCATCGAGGAGACTGGCGGCGGCTACACCGGCTTCCCGATGAAGCTGCTCGCCAAGACCGAAGAATTCGTCCTCGGCATCCTGCGCAAGGACGCCGCCGGGTACCGCCTCGTGCCCGTCGACAAGAAGGCGCGGATCGACTTCTCCGTCCTCGACACGGGCGATGCTGAGGTCGGCGACCTCGTCCTCGCCGAGCCGTCGGGGCGTGCGCCGCATCAGTCGGCGCGCGTCGTCGAGGTGCTCGGCGATCCATTTGCGCCGCGCAGTTTCTCGCTGATCGCGATCCACGCCAAGGGCCTGCCGCACCGCTTCTCCGACGCCGCGACCGAGCAGGCGGAGGAGGCCGCACACCAGCCGCTCGGCGAACGCGAGGACCTGCGCCACCTGCCCATCCTGACGATCGACCCCGCCGACGCGCGCGACCACGACGACGCCGTCTGGGCCGCCGCGCGTGAAGACGGCGGCTGGGATGCAATCGTCGCGATCGCCGACGTCAGCTTCTACGTCCGCGAGGGCACTTCGCTCGACCGGGCCGCCCGCGAGCGCGGCAACTCGGTCTACTTCCCAGACCGCGTCGTCCCGATGCTCCCCGAAATCCTGTCTGCCGACGCCTGCTCGCTCGTCGAGCACAAGGACCGAGCAGTCCTCGCCTGCCACATGACGATCACTGCCGAGGGCAGCCTTGCAGCTCACCGCTTCACCCGCGCCGTCGTCCGCTGCACGACCAACATCGCGTACGAAGAGGCGCAGGCGACGATCGACGCCAAGGCGGGCGAGCATCTTGCGACGCTGGAGCCGCTGTGGGGGGCGTGGGGTGCGCTGGCGAAGGCGCGCGATGCCCGGGCACCGCTCGATCTCGACCTGCCCGAGCGCCGCGTCGAGCTCGATCCGACCGGAACGATCACCGCGATCGTCACCCGCGAACGCCTCGACGCACATCGGCTGATCGAGGACTTCATGATCGCCGCCAACGTCGCCGCGGCGGAGGCGCTCGAGGCGAAGCGGACGGTGTGCATGTACCGCGTCCACGAAGCGCCGGGCCGCGAGAAGCTGGTGGCGCTCAAGGATTATCTCGAAACCTTCGGCATCCCGTTCGCGCTCGGCCAGGTTATTGCGCCGAAGACGTTCAACAAGCTGCTCGCGGCGGTGAAGGACGCGACCTATTCGCAGCAGGTCAGCGAGCAGGTGCTGCGGACACAGACCCAGGCATATTACTCGCCTGAGAACAAAGGCCACTTCGGTCTCGCGCTGCGCAGCTACGGCCATTTCACCTCGCCGATCCGCCGCTACGCCGACCTTGTCGTCCACCGCGCGCTGGTTCGCGCGTACAAGCTCGGCGACGACGGGTTGAGCGACGCCGAAGCCGGGCTGATGGCGCGGACCGGCGAGCATATCTCGATGACCGAGCGCCGCGCGATGGAGGCCGAGCGCGAAACCGTCGACCGCTACGTCGCCGCGTACCTGTCGAAGCGCGTCGGCGAGACGCTGCCGACCCGGATCACCGGGGTCGCCAAGTTCGGCTTCTTCGCGACGGTGGAGGGCATCGGCGGCGACGGGCTGGTCCCGGTGTCGACGCTCGGCGCCGAATATTTCGTGTTCAACGAGGACGCGCGGACGCTGGAGGGCAGCAGCAGCGGCACGCGCTATGCCGCCGGGCAGAAGCTCGACCTGCGCCTCGCCGAAGCCAATCCGATCACCGGCGCGCTCCGCTTTGAACTGCCGCTTGGCCAAGGCGAAAGCCCCGGCCCGCGCAACGACCGTGTCCGCACCGGGCGTCGCGCCGGCCAGAGCCGCATTCCACCGGGCATCCGTCGCGGGCGGCGCAACTAATCAGCTGTCATCCCCGCGAAAGCGGGGAGCCAAGGTCATCGACGGTCGAGACTTTGGGGTTTGCGCTTTCGCGGGAATGACAGCTGAGTGGTTGACTTTCACGCCCCCTGCCGTCAGAGAGCGCGGTCTGTCGCGATGGCCCCGAGGTTCACGCGCTTCTAGCAATACACGGGACGCGTCATGGCCAAGCCGACTACGATCAAGATCAAGCTGATCAGCACCGCCGACACCGGCTTCTTCTACACGACCAAGAAGAACCCGCGCACGCAGACCGAAAAGCTGATGTTCAAGAAGTACGATCCCGTCGTGCGCAAGCATGTCGAGTTCAAGGAAGCCAAGATCAAGTAGCTGCTGGAAGCCGGCTCGCTACCCGCCTGACCGCAGCTTCGTCGGGGCGGCTGATAACAAAAATTCTCGCTCGACGCGCTGCCGCTTTGCCCGGTAGAGCGTGCCGATGCAAACACTGAAATCCGATCTATCGCTTGCCGCCGCCGAGATGCTCGGGCTGCGGGCGCTCGGCCATATCGTCGGCGATACCGACCTCGGCCCGCGTTTCCTCGACCTGACGGGGCTCGACGTCGCAACCCTCCGCGCGCAGGCGGACTCGCCCGCGGTCCTTTCGGCGGTGCTCGGTTTCCTCGAAGCGCATGAGCCGAGCCTGATCGCGACGGCAGCCGCGCTCGACGTCCCCCCCGCCGCGTTGACCGCAGCGAACCGGGCGCTGGCGCGATGAGCCGCCCGCTGGTGATCTGCGACTGCGACGAGGTCCTGCTGCACTTCGTCGGCCCGTTCGGCGACTACCTCGCCGCCCAGCACGATCTCACGCTGAATCTCGAAAGCTTCGCGCTGTCGGGCAACATCCGCCGCGCCGACGGCACGGCGGTCGAGCCCGAGAATTTCTTGCCGCTGCTCAATGGCTTCTTCGACACCCACATGCCGACGCAGACGCCCTCGCCGGGAGCCGCCGACGCGCTTGCGGCACTGGCGAAGGACTGCGACGTCGTCATCCTGACCAACGTCGACGATCGCCACAACACCGTGCGGACGAATGAACTCGCCCGCCTCGGTATGCCGTATCGCGTCGTGACTAACAACGGTCCAAAGGGCCGCCCCGTGCGCGCGCTGATGGACGAATACGGCGCGACCAAGGGCGCGTTCGTCGACGACTTGCCGCCGCATCATGGCTCGGTCAAGCGCGCCGCGCCCGAGGTGTTCCGCCTTCACATGGTCGCCGATCCGCGGTTGCACGCGTTGATCCCGGCGAGCCGCGATGCCGATGCGCGGGTCGACGACTGGCCGTCGGCGCTGCCGATCCTGCAAGCTGCCTTGGGAGTGACGCGATGAACCCGGAAACCCGCCTGAACGACATGGGCATCGTCCTGCCGCACGCCGCCGCCCCCGCCGCGAACTACGTCCCGGGAGTCGTCCACGGCGGGCTGCTCCACATTTCGGGGCAGATTCCGTTCGATGCCGACGGCGCGCTGATCCGCGGCAAGCTCGGCGGCGACATGACGACCAAGGAAGGCGCCGCCGCCGCCGCGCGTTGCGCGGTTGGGCTGATCGCGCAGATGAAGGCGGTCCTCGGCAACCTCGACCGGGTCGAGCGCGTTGTTAAGCTTGGCGTATTCGTCGCCTGCACGCCCGAATTCACCGACCAGCCGAAGGTTGGCAACGGCGCGTCGGACCTAATGGTCGCGGTGTTCGGCGAGATCGGGCGTCATGCGCGGAGCGCGGTCGGCGTCGCCGCGCTGCCGCTCGGGGTCGCGGTCGAGGTCGACGCGATTGTCGCGGTGCGCGACTGAGGGTGCTTTTGATCGCGGTGGCGCGGTAGGGTTGGGCATGGCTGACACCGTTACCGCTCGCATCGTTTCGCACGCTCGCGAGATCGCCGCCGACGATTGGAATGCATGCGCCGGGTCGGGTAACCCGTTCTTGCAGCATGCGTTTTTCACGTGTCTCGAGGACTCGGGGAGCGCGGTCGGGGGGACGGGGTGGCAGCCGGTCCATCTCGTGATCGACGGCAACGACGGCAAACCCGCAGCAATCATGCCCAACTATTTGAAATCGCACAGCCAGGGCGAGTATGTCTTCGACCATGGCTGGGCCGATGCGTGGACGCGGGCGGGAGGGCGTTATTATCCGAAGCTGCAGTCGTGCGTGCCGTTCACGCCGGCTACCGGCGAGCGATTATTGCTGCGCGATCAATCACTTGGCGCGAGCTTGCTGGGGGCTGCCGAGGCGTTGACGGTGCAGAACAAGCTGTCTTCGGCGCATGCGACCTTCATCGTACCCGATCAGGTTCCTTTGTTCGACGCCGCCGGCTGGCTTATCCGGATCGACCAGCAGTTCCATTGGGTCAACGAGGGCTATGCGACCTTCGACGATTTCCTCACCGCGCTGTCATCGCGCAAGCGCAAGGCGATCCGCAAGGAGCGCGAGGGCGCGCTGTCGGACGGCATCACCGTCGAGCTGCTGACCGGCGCGGCGATCACCGAGGAGCATTGGGACGCCTTCTGGCACTTCTACCAGGACACCGGCAGCCGCAAATGGGGGCGCCCGTATCTGACGCGCAAGTTCTTCACATTGCTCGGCGAACGCATGGCCGACCGGGTGCTGCTCGCGGTCGCGCGGCGTGGCCCGCTGATCATCGCGGGGGCGCTCAACCTGATCGGCGACGACTGTTTGTATGGCCGTTACTGGGGATGCAGCGAGGACGTGCCGTTCCTCCATTTCGAACTCTGCTATTATCAGGCGATCGACTGGGCGATCGCCAACGGCCGGGCGCGGGTCGAGGCGGGGGCGCAGGGGAGCCACAAACTCGCCCGCGGTTACCGTCCGACACCAACCTATTCGGCGCATTTTATCCCCGACAAGGGGTTCCGGCGGGCGGTCGCCGACTTCCTCGCAGCGGAGCGTGAAGCGGTAGTCGAAGGTATTGAAATGCTTGATGAAGAGGGGCCATTTCGCAAGGGGTGACGGGTGCCGCACAGGGCCCGCACATGGCCGCACTTCGATGCGATCCGCTGCGATCTAGGGGCGCGCGTCGGGCGCACTGTTATTAGCGAGCGATCTTCGTGGGTGGGAGTGAAGTAACCTTTAAATAAACTGTCATCCCCGCGAAAGCGGGGACCCAAGGTCACCGAGGGTAGCGACCTTGGGTCCCCGCTTTCGCGGGGATGACAGGGAATTGTTCGAGATGAATCCACAGCGACGCCGGCAACGCCAGCAACGAAAGCGAAAGCGACAGCGACAGCTGCCCTCTCAGCCCGGCACGACCGCCACATTATCGATCAACCGCGTCGTCCCGATCCGCGCCGCTGCGAGCAGCCTCCCCGGGCCGCTCAACGTCGTCATCGGCAACAGATCCGCGTCGACCAGTGCGACATAATCGGGCGCGTCGAACCCCGCCGCGGTGATCGCCGCCGCCGCCTCGGCCAGCGCCCCGGCGACCTCCGCCCCCCCGACGATCGCATCGCGCGCCGTCGCCAGCACTCGCGGCAAGGTCAGCGCGCGCTGGCGCTCGTCGGCCGTCAAATAGATATTCCGCGACGACAGCGCGAGGCCGTCGGGGTCGCGGACGATTGGGGCGCCGACGATCGTGACCGGCAGCGTCAGGTCGGCGACGAAGCGGCGGATGATGGCGAGCTGCTGCCAGTCCTTTTCTCCGAACACCGCGATCGACGGGCCGGCGGCGAGGAGCAGCTTGGTGACGACGATCGCGACGCCGTCGAAATGCCCGGGCCGCGCCGCGCCGTCGAGACCATCGCCGAGCCGCGCCACCGCGATGCTCGTGGCGAACCCCGGCGGGTACATGTCGGCGACCGACGGAGCCCACAGCAGGTCGCATCCAGCTCCCGTCAACGCCGCCGCATCGGCGGCCTCGTCGCGCGGATAACGGTCGAGATCCTCCGCCGGGCCGAACTGCTTCGGGTTGACGAACAGGCTCGCGACGACCCGCTCGGCCCCCGCCGCGCGGGCCGCTGCGACCAGCGCGAGATGTCCGGCGTGGAGCGCGCCCATCGTCGGGACGAGGCCGACACGCGCGCCACCCCAGCCGGCGATGTGGCTCCGCAGGTCGGCGACGGAGCGGACGATCGGCAGGGTCGAGGGCGCGGTGGGCAGGGTCAACGGCAGGGGCTCCGGGTTTGACTTGGGCGGACGGGTACACGAAACACCGCGCCGGGGCGGTTTAGGGCGAGGCAATGCGCGCGCAGCAAGCACATCTGATCGTGCTCGGCAACGAGAAGGGCGGGTCGGGCAAGTCGACGACGGCGGTCCATATTGCCGTCGCGCTCGCCCATGACGGGCACCGCGTCGGCGTCGTCGACCTCGATTCGCGCCAGCGGACGGTCGCGCGCTATCTCGAAAACCGGGCGGCGTTCGCGAAGAAGCGCGAGCTGGCGCTCGTCCAGCCCGAGATCGCGGTGATCGCCGACGGAGACGGCGACGTCGCTGCGCTCGGCGAACGCCTCGATGCGTGGAGCGGGCTCGATTACGTCGTCGTCGATACGCCGGGGCGCGATTCGGCGATGGGCCGCGCCGCGCTGGCGCGTGCCGATACGCTCGTCACGCCGATGAACGACTCATTCGTCGACTTCGACCTGATCGGCCAGGTCGACCCCGAGACCTTCAAGGTCCGCAAGCTCAGTTTCTATTCGGAGATGGTGTGGGACGCGCGAAAGGCCCGCGGGCGGGTCGACGGCGGCACGGTCGACTGGGTCGTGCTGCGCAACCGCCTGTCGAGCCTCGAGGCGCGCAATATGAAGCGCGTCGGCGGCGCGCTCGACGAATTGGCGAAGCGCGTTGGCTTCCGCGTCGTGCCCGGACTGTCGGAGCGCGTCATCTTCCGCGAACTGTTCCCGCGCGGGCTGACCCTGCTCGATGTCGACGCGCTCGAGGATTTCAGCCTGAGCCATGTCGCGGCGCGGGCGGAGTTGCGCGCGCTGGTCGCGGGGTTGAACCTTCCCGCGAAGGCCTTGGGGGCCGCAGACAGCGCGGGCGACGCGGGTGCGGCGGAGGCCAGCGCGGCGGCATGATCCTCGCGATCCTCCTCGCGGCGGGCCTCGCGTGGTGGCTGCACAAGGAGGGCGTGCTGCTGCCCAACCTCAAGCGGCTCGCGGTCCTCGGCGGCGGCGGGGTCTTGATCGCGCGGCTGCTCGAAACCGGGCAAGTGCTGTTCGCGGCGGCGGCGGGGGTGGCGCTCGCGGGCTGGTGGTTTGCGAGCAAGCGCAAGGCCCCTGCCCCCGCCCCGACCGAGCTTGCCGAGGCGCGCGCGGTCCTTGGGGTTGCGCCGAGCGACGATGCGGCGGCGATCAATGCGGCGTGGCGGCGTGTGATTGCGCAGGTCCATCCCGACAAGGGGGGAACGGCCGATCTGGCGCGGCGGGTGACGGCCGCGCGCGATTTGCTGCTGGCGCGGCGGTAGGCGTGGTGAACTGCAGGCCGATCATTTGTCATCCCCGCGAACGCGGGGACCCAAAGTCACGATCGGCAGTGATCTTGGGTCCCCGCGTTCGCGGGGATGACAGGACGTTGGGCGGCGATCACAACACTTGGTATTCCCCATGCTGCTGACCGGCTTCGACACTGCCGCGTTCCTTCGCGACACTTGGCAGAAGAAGCCGCTGCTGATACGCGGCGACGGCGCGGCGTGGCGCAACCCGTGTCACCCCGACGACCTTGCCGGGCTCGCGGGGGAGGACGGGGTCGAGGCGCGGATCGTGACGCGGACGAAAAAGACGTGGAAGCTCGAACATGGCCCGTTCAAGGCGAAGCGTTTCGCTCACCCGGGCAAGAAGCCATGGACGCTCCTCGTTCAAGCGGTCGATCAGGCAGTCCCCGAGGTTGCCGCACTGATCGAGCCGTTCCGCTTCGTGCCGAATTGGCGGATCGACGACGTCATGGTCAGCTATGCGACCGACGGCGGCGGGGTCGGACCGCACTTCGACCAGTATGACGTCTTCCTGATCCAGGGACTCGGCCGCCGCCGCTGGCGGGTCGGCGGGCGGTGCGACGCCACCACCGCGCTGCTGCCGCACGACGATCTGCGGCTGCTGGCGGAGTTCACGCCGACCGACGAATGGGTGCTCGAGCCGGGCGACATGCTCTACGTGCCGCCGGGGATCGCGCATGACGGGGTCGCGGTCGGCGACGATTGCATGACGTATTCGATCGGCTTTCGTGCGCCGTCGCGGGCGGAGCTGGTGTCGAACTGGTGCGATCATTTGCTCGACGGGCTGGCCGACGACGATAGGTATGCCGATCCGGATCTGGCGGCGCAGGCTAACCCCGGTGAGATCGCGCCCTATGCGATTGCGCGGCTGCACGCGATGGTGACCGACGCGCTCGGCGACCGCGATGCGTTTGCACGCTGGTTCGGGGAATATACGAGCGCGCCGAAGAATGCCGATATCGACTGGTCGCCTGACGAGCAGGTCGATCCGGGTGTGCTGCGCAAGGCGCTTTCGGGCGGCGCTGTGTTGAGGCGCAATCCGGCAAGCCGGTTCTCGTTCGTGCGGAGCGGGGACGGCGCGTTGGGGGAAAGCATCGTGCTTTTCGTCGACGGGCGGAGCTTCTATTGCGGGGGCGAGGCCGGTGTGGTGGCCGAGCAGTTGTGTGCGGAGACCTGCGTTGTGATCGACCCGGGGGCGGTGCATGACAGCGCGCTCTCGCTGATCGCAGCGCTGATTGATCAGGGCAGCATCGCGTTCGACGATTAGCGCCGGCCGATGCTGCGCTTAAAAGCGCGAAGCCAGCTACACACACGTCATCCCCGCGAAGGCGGGGACCCATCACCCCGAACAGTGTGGATGATGGGTCCCCGCCTTCGCGGGGATGACGGAAGTACAGTGGGGGGATGACGGAATTATCGGGGACGACGGCATTTGATCGGGAATGACCGTTTGAGCAGCGATGACCGCTCAAACAACGCAACCCCCTACCCCTCCCGCCACTCCCCCGGCTGCAGCCCCGCGACCGTCCACTCCCCGACCCCCCACCGCACCAGCCGCAGCGTCGGCAACCCCACCGCCGCCGTCATCCGCCGCACCTGCCGATTACGGCCCTCGCGGATCGTCAGCCGCAGCCAGCAGTCGGGGACGGTCTTGCGGAAGCGGACCGGCGGGTCGCGCGGCCACAGGTCGGGCGGGTCGATCCGCTCGACCTCGGCCGGGCGGGTCGGGCCGTCGTTGAGTGTGACGCCGCGTCGCAGCCGGTCGAGCACGGCCGTATCGGGGTCGCCCTCGACCTGGACAAGATACGTCTTCGCCAGCTTGTATTTAGGGTCGGCGATGCGCGCCTGGAGAGCACCGTCGTCGGTCAGGACGAGCAACCCCTCGCTGTCGCGGTCGAGGCGTCCGGCGGGATAAACCCCCGGGACGTCGACATAATCGCCCAGCGTCGCGCGCCCTTCATCATCCGTAAACTGCGCTAGAACGCCGTACGGCTTGTTCAGCAGGATCAATCGCGGCATGGCGTCATTCGATCCTCCGGCAGACGAGTCCCTGCGATGACCCATGTTTTCGATCCGACCACGCTCCGCGAATACGACATTCGCGGGGTAATCGGCAAAACCCTCGGCGAGGCCGATGCGCACGCGATCGGGCGCGGCTTCGGCACGCGCATCCGGCGCACCGGCGGGAGCAAGGTCGCGGTCGGTTACGACGGACGGCACTCGTCCCCCGCCCTCGAGGCGGCACTCGTCGCGGGGCTCAACGAGAGCGGGGTCGACGCGGTGCGAATCGGCCTCGGGCCGACGCCGATGCTGTATTTCGCGGTCCACGAGCTCGAATGCGATGGCGGCGTGATGATCACCGGCTCGCACAACCCGCCCGATTACAACGGCTTCAAGATGATGCTCGGCCACGGCCCGTTCTACGGCGACGACATCACCGGGTTAGGCACGATGGCGGCGGCGGGCGACTGGGAGGACGGCGCGGGCACCTCGCACAGCGTCGACCTGATCGACCGCTACGTCGACCGGCTGATGAAGGGCTTCGCGCCGCCGGCGATGACGATCGCGTGGGACGCGGGCAACGGCTCCGCCGGGCCGGTCGTCGAGCGGCTGACCGCGCGGCTGCCGGGCAAGCACATCCTGCTGTTCACCGACGTCGACGGCGACTTCCCCAACCACCATCCCGACCCGACCGAGGAGCATAACCTCGCCGACCTCAAGGCCGCGGTTGCAGCGAACGGCTGCGACATGGGGCTGGCGTTCGACGGTGACGGCGACCGGCTCGGCGCGATCGACGGTCAGGGGCGCGTCGTCTGGGGCGACCAGTTGCTCGGGCTGCTCGCCGAGCCGGTGCTCAAGGCGCTGCCGGGCGCGACGATCATCGGCGACATCAAGTCGAGCCAGGCCTTGTTCGACCGCGTCGCCGAATTGGGTGGCAAGCCGTTGATGTGGAAGACCGGTCACTCGTTGATCAAAGCGAAGATGAAGGAAACCGGCGCGCCGCTGGCGGGCGAGATGAGCGGGCACCTGTTCTTCAAGCACGATTATTATGGCTTCGACGACGGGCTGTACGCCGCGGTCCGGTTGATCGGCGCAGTCGCCGCATCGGGCAAGTCGCTCGCGGCGCTCAAGGACGCGATGCCGGCGCTGGTCAACACGCCGGAGCTGCGCTTCCCCTGCGCCGACACACGCAAGTTCGCGGTAGTCGAGGAAGTGCGCGCGCGGCTCGCGGCGTCGGGCGCAACCGTCGACGCGACCGACGGGGTCCGCGTGACGACCCCCGACGGCTGGTGGCTGCTCCGCGCATCGAACACGCAGGACGTGCTGGTCGCGCGCGCCGAAGCGACGAGCGATGCCGCATTGGCGCGGCTGATGGCGGATCTCAACGGCGCGCTGGCGGCTTCGGGAGTTGGTGCGGCAGGGGGCCACTAATCCGCGCCGGTCGTATCGAGACGCTTGCAGTTGTCACAAAGCGGGACTATGTTGCACTGCAGCATAGCTCGTGGAGTGCGGAATGGCCGTCGACAAAAAGACCATCGCGAAGCCTCCGGTCGCCGCGCCGAAGGCGATCGTGCCGCCGGTTTTGGCACCGAAACCCGTAACCCCGCCGGTCATGGCTCCTGCCAAGCCGATCATCGCTGCGAAACCTGTGATGAAAGCGCCGCCCGCCGCGCCGAAGCCAAAGCCGGTGCCGTCGGTCCTGGCCGCTCAACCCGCGCCGCCGATCGCTGCAAAACCGGTTACGCCCGTCGCTGCCACGACGCCGGTTCCCCCGGTCATCGCCGCACAGCCGGTGCCCCCGGTCGTCGCCGCCAAGCCGGTTCTGCCCGTCGCGTCGCTGCCGTTGCCGCCAGTTGCTTCACCGCCGATGGCACCGCCGCCGCCGCCGGTCGTTAACCCCTCGTCAATAAGTAACCAACCCCTGCCTCCGGTCGTACCCGTACCGGAGCCCCTCAAGTCGAAGGATACCGAGATGACCGAAGCCTACACCACCGCCGCCGACGCCATGAAGAACGGCGCCGAGCAGATGAAGTCGACGATGGCCAACCAGACCGAAAACGCCATGGCGCAGGGCAAGGCGACCTTCGAACAGGTCGCGTCGAAGTCGCGCGAAGCGATCGAGCACGGCATGAAGTCGGTCGACGAGATGGCCGGCATGGCGCGTGGCAACGTCGAGGCGATGCTCGCTTCGTCGCGCGCCGCCGCGCAGGGTATCGAAGCGATCGCGCGTGAAGTTTCTGACTTCGCCCGCAAGTCGTTCGAAGAGACCACCGCCGCCGCCCGCGCGATGACGACGGTCAAGACCCCGAACGAGCTGATGCAGCTCCAGAACGACTTCGCCAAGACGCAGTTCGATGCGGCCGTCGCCGAAATGTCGAAGCTGTCGGAGACGATGGTCAAGCTGATGGGCGAAGTGTTCGAGCCGATGCAGGCGCGCGCCACCGTCGCCGCCGACTCGATGAAGTCGATGGTCGGCAAGGTCGGCCTCTAAGCCGCGCTCCCGGCGTCCGCGCTGGGTTTGCTGCGACTAACTGCAACGGGCGGGGGAGCGATCCCCCGCCCGTTTGCATGTCTGGCCCCTTGAACGCGATGGGGCCGCGCCCGTATATTGCGCCCATGAACCTTACCCCCCACGCCGGCCCCGGCAACGACGATGACGACCGCGACCGCCGCGGCGGCGCCGGTGTCGCGACCAAGACCAAGCCGAAGACCAAGCAGCCGGCGCTGTACAAGGTGCTGATGCTCAACGACGACTACACCCCGATGGAGTTCGTCGTCCTGACGCTCCAGCGCTTCTTCCGGATGACGATCGAGGATGCGACGCGGGTCATGCTTAGCGTCCACCAGCGCGGCGTCGGGATTTGCGGGATATTCACGTACGAGGTCGCCGAGACGAAGGTGACGCAGGTGATGGATTTCGCCCGCGAGCATCAGCATCCGCTGCAGTGCACGCTGGAGAAGGATTGAGCCGGTCGCGTTTGCGTGCTCGACCGCATCTTGCTCCATGCTCCGAATTCAGTTCGTCATCCCCGCGAAGGCGGGGACCCATCATCCCGACCGGTTGTGGTGATGGGTCCCCGCCTTCGCGGGGATGACGAATTTAAAGCGGCCCGCGAAACACGTCAGAGATGATGGACCTTCTAAGTAGCTTCGCCCCCGACCCCCGCATCGTCGTCATCGGCGCCTCCGGTGGTATCGGCGCAGCGTTCGTCGACCTCCTCCGTGATCGCGGCGAAATCATCGCCCTTACTCGCGCCGACCTCGACCTCACCGATCCCGCATCGATCACCGCCGCCGCCGCGCGGATCGGTGGTCCGCTCGACCTCGTCATCGTCGCCACGGGGCTGCTCCACGACGCCGCCGGCGGGCCGGAGAAATCGATGCGCGACCTCGACCCCGCCCGCCTGGCGCACAGCTTTGCAGTCAACGCCATCGGCCCGGCGCTGATCGCTCAGGCGTTCCTCCCGCTCCTCCGGATCGACCGAAAGACTGCCTTCGCGGCGTTGTCGGCGCGGGTCGGGTCGATTGCCGACAACCGGCTTGGTGGCTGGTACGGGTATCGCGCATCGAAGGCCGCGCTCAACCAGTTGCTCCGCACCGCCGCGATCGAGCACGCCCGCCGCGCCCCGCTGAGCGTCGTCGCCGCGCTCCACCCCGGGACGGTCGACACCCGCCTTTCGGCCCCGTTTCAACGCGGCGTCGCGCCCGGCAAGCTGTTCACCCCAGCGTTTTCGGCGGCGGCGATGTTGAGCGTTCTCGACCGCCTGACTCCCGGCGACAGCGGTGGATTGTTTGCGTGGGACGGAGCGCCGATCCCGTTCTGAATTCTCCGAATTTCGGGGGGCGTGCGACCACGACCGCCCTCGACGTTACGCCTCCGGCACGCTATCTGCTGAGCGACATGCTCCGCGCAATAATGCTCATCGCCGCCCTGCTCGCAGTCCCGGCAGCGGCGTCGGAGGATCCCCGCCATTTGATGCCGTCGCAGACTGCGCCGTGCGCCGCCGATCCGGTCGGCCCGCTGACGCTGCCCGACCTCGTCGACCTCGCGCTGTGCCATAATCCGGCGACCGCGGTGGCGTGGGCGGCGAGCCGGAGCGCGGCGGCGCAGGTCGGTATCGCCCGCGCCGCCGAACTGCCGAGCCTGTCGGCGACGGTCGGTCCGACGCTCAGCCGCACCGACTATCTGAGCAGCCAGCAGTTCGTCCTCGGCAACGGCCAGAGCTTCAGCGCGACGTCGAACTCGACCGACTTCGGCTCGTCGGCGAGCCTCGCGCTCAACTACCTGATCTTCGACTTCGGCGGGCGCGCCGCACGGATCGACAGCGCCCGCGCGAGCCAGCGCGCCGCATTGGGGCAGGTCGCCGACACCGCGCAGACCGTCGCGCTCGACACCGTCACCGCGTACAACAGCCTCCAGGCGAACATCGCGGCGACGACCGCGGCGCAGTCGACCGTCGCGTTCAACCGCTCGTCGCTCGACCTCGCCTCCGGCCGGACCCGCGCCGGTGTCGCAACGCCGGCCGACGAGTTGCAGGCGCGGACCTCGCTGGCGCAGGCCGAACTCACGCTGGCGCAGGCGCGCGGCAATGCGCGGACCTCGGCGGGACAGCTTGCGGTCGTCATCGGCCTGCCGCCGACCACCGTCCTGCCGCTCGCCCCTGCCCCCGTCCTTGCGTCGGCCGACAAGCTCAACCGCGACGTCACCGTGCTGATCGCCGACGCCGAGAAGCTCCGCCCCGACCTCCGCATCGCCGCCGCCAACCGCGACGCGGCGACCGCGCAGATCCGCGCGGCGCGGTCGGACCTGCTGCCATCGCTCGCCGCGAGCGCGCAGGACAATCTTGGCTATGCCAATTCGACGAGCGACAGCAACCGCGCGAGCGTCGGGCTGACGGTGACGATCCCGTTCTTCAACGGCTATGACCGAACCTACCGCGTCGCCGCCGCGCGCGCCGAGGCCGATCGCCAGGCGGCGCTGTTCGAACAGACGCGCCAGCAAGCCGGGCTCGACGTCTTCACCCAGGCGACCGCGCTCGAGACCCAGATCAGCGTGCTGTCGACCGCGCGCGAGTTGATCAACAGCGCGACCGCCTCGGCCGATATCGCGCAGGGGCGCTTCAAGGCGGGCGTCGGCACCTTCACCGACCTGCTCAACGCCCAGTCGGCGCTCGCGAGTGCGCGCCAGCAATTGGTCAGCGCCGACTTCGGGGTCCGCGACGCTCAGGCGCGGCTCGCGCGCGCGATCGGCGACGTCAGCACGGCAGTCGATGCCAACAGGAGCAGCCGATGACGCGCCGCCGCTGGATCATCCTCCTCGTCCTCGGGCTGGCCGCGGCGGCGTGGTTCGGCTGGAAGGCGACCCACCGTCCCGATCCCGCCGCCGCGTACACGACGCAGCCGATCGCCAAGGGCGACCTCAGCGAGGCGATCACCGCGAACGGCGTGATAAACCCGGTCCGCGTCGTCAGCGTCGGGACGCAGGTGTCGGGGACGGTTGCCAAGCTGTTGGTCGATTACAACTCGCGCGTCACCGCCGGCGAACTGCTGCTCGAACTCGACCCGTCGGTCTATGCCGCGCGGCTCGCGGCGAGCGAGGCCAACCTCGCCAACATCCGCTCGAGCCTCGCGCTCCAGACCGCGAACGCGCGCCGATCTGCCGAGCTGTTCAAGCAGAATTACATCAGCCGCCAGGATTACGAGACCGCGCAGCAGGTCGAGGCATCGGCGGCGGCGCAGGTCGCGGCGGCCGAGGCGCAGATCAAGCAGGACCGCACGAACCTCGGCTATACGATCATCCGCTCGCCGGTATCGGGGGTGGTCATCAGCCGCCAGGTCGACCTCGGCCAGACCGTCGCGGCGTCGTTCAGCACCCCGACATTGTTCACTATCGCCCGCGACCTGACACAGATGCAGATCGAGGCGGCGGTCGCCGAGGCCGATGTCGCCAAGGTGCGGATCGGCCAGCCGGTCAGCTTCACCGTCGATGCGTACGGCAACCGCAATTTCACCGGCAGCGTCCGCCAGATCCGATTGAACCCGACAACGCAGCAGAATGTCGTAACCTACACCGTCATCGTCGGCGTCGCGAACCCCGACGGCGCGCTGCTGCCGGGGATGACCGCGAACGCGTCGTTCCTCGTGTCGGACCACAAGGATACGCTGCTGATCCCCAACGCCGCGCTCAGCTACAAGCCCGCCGACTACAAGCCCGCCAAGCGCAAGCCCGGCGAGCCGCTCAGCGACGGGCTGACGGTGTTCGTCCTCAAGGGATCGACCCCCGAACCGGTGCGGATCAAGATCGGCGCGTCCGACGCCGACAACTCGATCGTCACCGCCGGGCCGCTCGCGGTCGGCGACAAGATCATCATCGCCGACACGCTCAAGGACAAGCCGAAGGGCAGCGTCCTCGGGCCGCCGAGCAGCGCCAAGAAGAAATGACCGCGCCCCCGGTCCTCTCGCTCGATAGCGTCGTCAAGGACTATGTCGGCGAGGCGGGGTCGTTCCGCGCGCTCCACGGCGTCAGCATGGACGTCGCCGACGGCGAGCTGATGGCGATCATGGGGCCGAGCGGATCGGGCAAGTCGACGCTGATGAACATCATCGGCTGCCTCGATTCGCCGACGACCGGCGTCTACCGCTTCGAGGGCGTCGACACCGCGACGCTGTCCGAACGCGCGCTCGCCCGAATGCGCAACAGCGGCATCGGCTTCGTCTTCCAAAGCTTCAATCTGCTCCCCCGCCTCAGCGCGCTCGGCAACGTCGCGCTGCCGCTGGTCTATGCCGGGCTCAGCCGCGCCGACCGTGAGGCCAAGGCACAGGCGCTGCTGACACAGGTCGGACTCGGCGACAAGCCGCGCTCTCGCCCGTCGCAGCTGTCGGGCGGGCAGCAGCAGCGCGTCGCCGTTGCGCGCGCACTCGCGAACAGCCCGAAGCTGCTGCTGGCCGACGAACCGACCGGCGCGCTCGATACCAAGACGGGGACCGAGGTGCTGGGCCTGTTCAAGACGCTCAACCGCGAGCAGGGCGTGACGGTGGTGATCGTCACCCACGACCCCGAAGTGGCGAAAGCAACCGACCGGGTCGTGCGGATTCAGGACGGGCTGGTATTCTACGACGGCCCCCCGACCGAGGCGGCGCTTTACGGGCACGCGCCGGAGGTGGTGGGATGAACCCGGCTGGCCAACTGCGCGTTATCGCGCAGAGGGGGAGCAAAGAATGCCGTTCACGATCCGCGATATCCCGGCGACGATGCGGCTCCGCGGCATGACCGTCGGCGCGGCGATGATGGACCGCTGGTTCAGCGGCGACGCATGGACGATGACGATACCGGAAAAGCGCGGCGATGTTTCGATCGCGGCCATTTCCGGCGATAAGATCGACATCCGGCTCGCGACGATGCGATGGGCATCGGGCTTCGGCCGTTTCACCAGTGCCCAGCATCATCTGCTCAACAGCTGGTCGACGCCGCCTCGCCTGGAACGAGGCGTCAACCGCCTGAGCGAACAGTTCCGGGCGTGGTTTCTCTCCCACCCCGCTGATCGGACGCGTAGTTTCCGCTTCGGCGACCTTGGTGCCTCGGTCGCGACGATCGAAGCGACGTGTCAGATGAATTTGGACCCGGTCCCCAGCGGCGTCTGGGATCCGCTCGACGATTTTTATGCTGCGATCGGCGAAGGCTCGGTCAAGCTCGCGGTCACCGGAATGGTCACGCCGCAAGCCGATGGAAAATACCGGCTCGCGATCGACGAGGTCGGGACCTATTTGCGCGACACCTATGATTTCATCGGCTCCCAACCGCTGGGCTTCTGGAGCCGTTACGGCGTCCAGAAAGTGCTATTCCCGCCGATCGGAATTCCGATCGATCCCAAAACTGCTGACAACGATGGTGATTGGAGCCGCGGCAACTTTTATTACGTCAGCAACGGTTCATTCAACGAATATCGTCAGATGTTCGGAAAGGGTCGCGATTTCTTCGTCCATAGCGATGTCGAGCGGAAGAAGCTGCCCGCACCGGTCGTCGTGACGGTCGCGCCATGAGGAGCCTGTGGTACGCTGCTGTTCTCGCCGGCATGGCTGTTGGCGCGTACCTCGGGATTTGGGCGACCGGGGGATCAACGCTCCAGGGGATCGTCGTCTCGCCTGATGGCCGCGAGAGGCTCGAATATTATTCGCCGGCGCGCTGGCAGGGACCGTATTTTCATTCCGGCATCATGCCCGTCGTCATCCGCCTGACGACGACGGGCGACAACGCCGTTGTCGGCGAAAGCCGGGTCGTCGACATCGGCGGCGGCAGCGCCGGGGTCATCTGGCGGCGCGATTTCGTCCAGGTCGGCAGCGTCGCCCTTTACCGCCGGTCGACCGGGCGCTGGGAGGTAGACGCGTGAATGCGGCAGCGTTGCCGACGCCGCGGGTTGACGACGGCAGTTACCGTCGAGGCGGACGCTTGATCGCCCGCGGCGTGACGGCGGCACTCGCCGCCGGAATGCTTCTAGGCACCTTTCTCGGCGTGTGGCTCGCTGGCGGCTCGCACCTGATCAGCGTCTACACCTCGCCCGACCGCAAGGAGCAGCTCGAGCTCTACACGCCAAGGCGCTGGCAACGTCCGTGGTTTGATCAGGGCATCATCCCGGCGTTCGCCCGCCTGACCTCGCTTACCGAGGACCGCATTGTCGCCGAAAGCCGGGTCTTCGAATACGGTGGCGGGATCGGCGGTCAGATTTTCTGGGAAAAGGACGTCGTCCAGGTGAGCACCGTCGCCATCTACCGCCGTGCGACCGGCAAGTGGGAGGTCGAGCGATGATCGACGCGATGCTGGCCGAGGCGTGGTCCGCGCTCGTCGCCAACCGGCTGCGGTCGGCGTTGACGATGCTCGGCATGATCATCGGCGTCGCCGCGGTGATCCTGATGCTGGCGATCGGCGGGGGCGTGCAGAAGCAGGTGTCCGACGCGATTTCGGGGCTCGGCTCGAACATGCTGATCGTCACTGCGGGCTCGAGCAAGCAGGGCGGCTTCAACAGCGGCGCGGGGACCGGGGCGACGTTGCGATTGGAGGACGGCGACGAGATCGCCCGGCTCAAGAACGTCGTCGCGGCGGCGCCGTCGACGCAGATTCCGGCGCAAGCGGTTGCGGGGGCGTCGAACTGGGCGACGACCGTCACCGGCACGACCCCGTCGTATTTCACCGTGCAGGACTGGCGCCCCGACGATGGGCGGACCTTCTCCGACATGGAGGACCGTGCGGGCGCGCGTGTCGCGCTGATCGGCCATTCGGTTGCCGACAATCTGTTCGGCGCCAACGACCCGATGGGGCGGAGCGTCCGCGTCAAGGGCATCAGCTTCACCGTCATCGGCATCATGGCGCGGCGCGGCCAGGGCTTCGGCGGAATCGACCGCGACGATGTCATCATCGTGCCGCTGACCACCGCGCTCCGCCAGTTGCAGGGTAACGCCTTCCGCCGGTCGATCCGCGCGATCTCGGTCGGGGTCGACGCCGCCGAGAACCTCGATGACGTGTCGGAGCGGATCACCGCGCTGCTGCGGCGGGCGCACCACATCGACAAGACCGCGCCGGACGATTTCACCGTCAACAATTTGACTGCGGTGACCGACACATTGTCGTCGACGACGGCGGCGATCTCGCTGCTGCTCGCGGCGATTGGGTCGATCAGCCTCGTCGTCGGCGGGATCGGGATCATGAACATCATGCTCGTGTCGGTGACCGAGCGGACGCGCGAGATCGGCATCCGCATGGCGATCGGGGCGAGCCGCGCCGCGGTCCGGCTACAGTTCCTGCTCGAGGCGCTGATGCTGTCGCTACTCGGCTGCGGCATCGGCGTCGCGCTCGGCTGGGGGCTGGCGACGCTGGCGAGCGGGGCGATCGGCTTCGACACCAGCGTGACGCCGAGCGCGGTGATGGTCGCCTTCGCGGTGTCGGCGTCGATCGGCATCTTCTTCGGCTGGTATCCCGCGACCCGCGCGGCGAAACTCAGCCCTATCGAGGCGCTACGGTCCTAGTCCTCGTGCCGGGTCCGCCCCGGCAAAACCGTCGCGACGATCCGCTTGCCCGCCCAGATCTCGATCGAATGGGCATGGTCGCGCTTGGTTGCAGTGGCGACCGCCGACGGATCATCCGCGCAGACAGCATCCTCCCGGCGAAGAATCTTGTCCTCGTGGTCGAGAAAGTAGAAGCGGTACTCCACCATGTGGAGTTGCTACGCGCCTCGTTACGGACGCGGTCTGTACGAGTTCAGACAATTGTCAGCACTGTCTGTACGACATCGAGCCCGCCACCGCGAAACCCGCCCTCGCAATACATCAGGTAATACTGCCAAAGGGTTATGAAACGATCGTCGAAGCCTGGGGGCAGCCGCCCGGCCACCGCTGCCGCATCGAACTGTGTACGCCAGCACGCGAGGGTCCGCGCGTAGTCGCCGCCGAAGTTACGCTCGGCGGCGACCCTGAATCCCGCCGCTGTTGCCACGCCGCGCAGGCGGTTCGGGCTCGGCAGCATGCCGCCGGGGAAGATGTACGCCTGGATGAAGTCGGTCGAGGCGCGATAGGCGTCGAACACGTCGTCGGCGATGGTGATGACCTGCAGCCCGGCGCGTCCGCCCGGGCGGAGCCGCGCGCTGACGACGTCCATGAAGGTCCGCCAGTTCCGCTCGCCGACCGCCTCGAACATCTCGACGCTGACGACATGGTCGTAGGTGCCGGTGACCGCGCGATAGTCGGTGAGGCAGAAGGTCGCCCCCGGCACCCGTGCCCGGGCGTAAGCGAGCTGCTCGGCCGAGAGGGTGATGCCGTGGACGGTCGCGTCGTAGTCGCGCGTCGCGATTTCGGCGAGGCTGCCCCAGCCGCAACCGATCTCGAGGAGCCGGTCGCCCGGCTTGACCCCGACCGCGTCGAGCAGTGCGCGGATCTTCGCGGTCTGCGCCGCCTCGAGGTCGTCGGTGCCGTCGAACAGCGCGCTCGAATAGGTCATGCCCGGGTCGAGCCAAGCGGCGTAGAAGTCGTTGCCGAGGTCGTAGTGAAATTCGATGTTGCGGCGCGAATGCACGCGCTCCTCGACCGCGCGGACCAGCCGGTTGAGCAGCCGCGTCGCGCCTTGCGCTCGTGCCGCGCTGCCAAGGGTCGTGCGGTTGGCAACGAACAATTCAAAGATCGCGACCGGGTCGGGCGAGGTCCAGTCGCCGTCGAAATACGCGCGCGCGAACCCCGCCGATCCCGACAGCATCAGGCGGACGACGGGCAGCCAGTTGCGCAAGCTGATCGCCGCCGCCGCCCCCGGTGCCCGGCCGCCGAGCAGCACCCGCCGGCCATCGGGCAATGTCGCGTCGAGCGACCCCGTCGCTAGCCCGGCATCGATCCGCGCCACCACCGCCTCGGCCCGCCCGGCGGCAAAGCGCCCGAGCAGCCCGCCGCCGAGCGCGAGGCGACGGTCGCGCGCGACGAGGTGCGCGCCCCGTGAAGTCGGCATGTCCATCGCGCGGCTATTAACGACGCCCGCGCGGACCGCAACGGCGCGATCGCCTCACGACCCGAGCAGCCCAAGCGTGGCGTCGTCGGATCGCCCGCCGTACCAGTGGTCGAGCGCGGCGACGACGTCATCGCCACCGCCCGCCGCGATGAACAGCGTCAGCGATGACCGCAGCTTGATCGCATCGATCCCGCCGAACACCGCGTCCGCCGTTATGGGTGGCAGCGCGGCGAGCGCGGCGATACACTCGTGCAACCGCGGTCCGAGGACCGGATGCGCGAGATACGCCCGCGCTTCGTCGAGCGATTGCAGCGCATAGAATTTCGCGGTTTGGCTGTGGCCGAGCCCGGCGATCTGCGGGAACACGAACCACATCCAGTGGCTCGTCTTGCGCCCGCGCTTCAACTCGGCGAACGCGGCGGCATAAGTGTCGCGCTGGGCGTCGACGAAGCGGTCGAGCTCGCCGCTCACCCCTTCGTCTCGGCATACGCCGCCAGCGCACGCGCGCGCGCCTTGGCATGATCGACGATCGGGTGCGGATAGGTCTTGCCGAGGTCGACCCCCGCCGCCTTCAGCGCCATCGGCGATGCGTCCCATGGCGCGTGAATTGCGTCGTCGGGCAGCTTTGCCAATTCGGGCACCCACTCGCGGATATACGCCCCGCCCCCGTCGAACTTCTCGCTCTGCCCGACGGGGGTGAAGATGCGGTTGAACGGCGACGAGTCGACGCCGGAGCCCATGATCCACTGCCAGCCGAGGCTGTTGTTGCCGTAATCGGCATCGACGAGGCAGTCCCAGAACCAGCGCTCGCCGTGCCGCCAGTCGATCAGCAGGTGCTTGGTCAGGAACGACGCGACGATCATTCGCACCCGGTTGTGCATCCAGCCGGTCGTCCACAACTGGCGCATTCCGGCGTCGACGATCGGGTAGCCGGTCCGCCCCCGCTGCCACGCGCGCAGCCCCTTCGGGTCGTCGCGAAACGGGAAGTCGGCGAATTGCGGGCGGTTGGGTTCGTCGCCGAGGCGCGGGAATTGCTGGACGATGTTGATCGCGAAGTCGCGCCAGCCGATCTCGCGGCGGTAGCTGACCGGCCCCTCGCCGCGCCCGCTGATCGCCGCCCAGACCTGCGCCGGGCTGATCTCGCCGTGGTGGAGGTGCGGCGACAGGCGCGAGGTCAGCGGCTTGGCGGGATAGTTGCGGCCGTGCTCATAGTCGGCGGCGACATCGGCAAATGTGTCGAGCGCGGCGTGCGCCCCCGCCTCGCCGGGAGTCCAGACGTCGAACCCGCCCGACCAGTCGGGATCGGCCGCCAGCAATTTCCAGTCGTCGAGGTCGTCGCTCTTGGGCGGCTTGGCAAAGCGGATCATCGGCGCGGGCTCGGGATCGCCAGGGGGCATCGCGTGCTGCAGCGCATTCCAGAACGGGGTGAAAATACGGTACGGCGTTCCCGACCCCGACTTTGTCGTCCCCGGCGGCGCGAGATACGCCCCGTCGTGGAGCGTCAGGTCGAGCACCTTCGCAACCGCCGCCTCCTCGGTCACCGCCCACGGCTCGTAGTGGTGAAGCGCGTGGACCGCGGTCGCATTCGCCGCCTTTGCCACCGCGGCAAGTTCGGCCGCGGGACGTCCGCGCCGCAACACCAGCGCCCCGCCCATCTTCTTGAGATCGGCGGCGAGCGCGACGAGGCTGTAATGCAGCCACCACCGCTGCGCCGCGCCGATCCGCCATTTGCCCGGCGTCTCGTCGTCGAGGACATAGACCGCGATTACCGGCCCCGCCGCTGCCGCCGCGCGCACCGCCGCCTGATCGGCAAGGCGGAGGTCGTTACGGAACCAGATGATCTGCGGCTCGGCCATATTGTCTCCCTCTCCGGCGCGGTCTACCCCCAACTCTCCGCAACCGTGAAAGCGCCAAATGCCGCGTCTCGCCTATGTCGATGGCCAGATTATCCCGCTCGCCAGTGCGTCAGTCCCGGTCGAGGATCGCGGGCTGCAGTTCGCCGACAGCGTCTATGAGGTGTGCGCCGTCCTCAACGGGCGGCTGCTCGACTGGCCGCTCCACCTCGCACGGCTGGGGCGCAACCTCGGCGAACTGAGCATCGCCGCGCCGATGGCCGACGCGGCGCTCAGCCTCGTCGCGAAGCGGCTGATCGCGGCGAACCGGGTGACCGAGGCATTGCTGTATATCCAGGTGTCGCGCGGGACGGCGAAGCGCGACCATGGCTTCCCCAGCGCACGCGCGCCGACACTGGTGATGACCGTCCGCCCGTTCGATTTCGCGCAGCGCGTCGCGCAACAGTCGAAAGGCGTCGCGGTGATCAGCGTCGCCGACCAGCGCTGGGGGCGCTGCGATATCAAGACGACGGGGCTGCTCGCGAACGTGCTGGCAAAGCAGGAGGCGCGCGACGCCGGTGCATTCGAGGCGTGGCTGGTGCGCGACGACGGCACCGTCACCGAGGGCGGTTCGACGAACACGTGGATCGTCGATGCCGGCACGATCGTCACTCATCCGCAGTCGCCGCACATCCTCCCGGGCGTCATGCGCGCGGCGGTGATCGAGGCGGCGGTTGCTGCGGGAATACCGCTGGTCGAGCGACCGTTCAGTCTCGACGAAGCGCGGGGTGCCAATGAGGCGTTCATCACCTCGACGACGGTGCCGGTGTTGCCCGTCATTCGGATTGACGGGCATGCGATAGGAGGTGGGAAGCCCGGTTCAATCGCGGCGCTGCTCGCTAAAGCTATCTGGAACCGGATCGCGACGCAGACCGGCTACCGGCCCTAGGACCTACTCCATCGGCGGGGGCGGCATCATTCCATCAGGGCCGCCGCCACGCTTGCGCATCTCGGCCATCCGGGCGTCCATCCGCGCCCGCATCGCGCGCGCATCCGCCACGAAAGCGCGGCGATCGGTAACCGAAAGCTGTTGGAACGCCACCAGCATCGCGCCCTGCTGCTTCAGCTTCGCGGCACTCGAAGCCTCTCGCTCCTCGTCCATCGCGCGCTTCAACGCGACCGGATCGAGCCGGTCGGCATCGAGCACCGCGAGCATCCGGTCACGCGCGGCGTTGCTCGCTTCATGCGACATCCGCGGGTCGGCGCTCTTGAACGCCGCCATCATCGTCGCCCGGCCGGCCGGGCTCATCGAGGCGAACATCTGCTGCATTCCGTGCGGCCCGCGCATCGAACGGCCACCGGGCCCGGGACCATCGGGCATCGAATCACCCGGCGGCGGCGGCATCTGCGCCATCGCGGGAGCCGTCGCCCCGAGCAGCAACAGGGCGGCAAGAACGCGCTTCATAGCAAATGTTCCTCGTCGGGAGTGGGCGTGAAGACCTGCTCGAACGCGGTCTCGTCGGATAAGGTCGTTACCGCCGCGGTGCGCGGCGCAGCTGTCGACGGCGTGATCGGAGCGGGCGTCAGCAAGACGATCGCCGCCGCAAGCGACGCAGCAATGCTCCCGCCGGCGGCCCAGCGCATGACGAAACGGGTCGGCCGCATCGCGACTGCCGCTGCCGTCCGCGCATCGCCGACCGGCACCGGGCGGCGTGCCCAATTCGTCAGGTCGACATCGAGCCCGCGTGCCTCGTCCAGCGCCGCCGTCAGCGCAGGGTCGGCCGCGATGACCGCCAGCGCCGTCGCGCACTCGGCATCGGGCCAGCGCGCCGTATCGCCGCCGTAAGCAGCGATGATCTCGGCGGCGCGATCGTGAAAAAAAGGCAGGGGCTCAGTCATGGGGGTTCCGGGTTTCGGGTCGGTCGCTGTCGAGCAACCTAGCAAGTTCTATACGCGACCGTGCCAATAATCCCTCGACCGCCTTGGGCGTCGTCTCGAGGATCACCGCGATCTCGGCCATGCTCGCGCCCTCGCCGTGGAACAGTGTGATCGCGGTGCGCTGGCGCGGATTGAGGCTCGCCATCGCCGCATCGACGCGGCGCGCGCGGGCATTGGCGACGCTCGCCTCGAACGGATCGGGCAGGTCACTCGGGACGGTCGCCGCCGCTTCGATCGGCGCGACGACCTTGAAACGGCGGCGGCGGTCGAGGCACTGGTTGACGAGGATGCGGCGGAACCAGCCGTCGACCGACCCGCGCGCAGGGTCGAAGCGCGCCGCTTCGGTCCACATCTTGGTCAGTGCGCCCTGGAGCGCGTCCTCGGCCTCGCTGCGATCGTTGAGGACGCGCGTCGCGATGCGGAGGCATGGGCCATAGAGTCGGCTCACCAGCGCTTCGAACGCGCGCCGATCGCCGGTGGCGACGCGCGACATCAGGATTGCGGGATCATCGACCATCTGCAGCATTCCCGCGGTTACGCGCGCGATGCCTGAAAACCCCCGGCTAAACCCCGGACATGCCCTGTCCGGGGTGGCCGTTCAAACCGCGTGGAGTTCCTTCGCCGCGATCTCCCAGCTCTGGCCCTTGCGGATCAGCGCGTTGAGGTCGGTCGGCTTGCCGACGCTCGCCGAGATATTCTGCTCGACGACCGCAGCTTCGAACGACGGCGCCGGGTTGCACCAGATGACGCCGAGCGCGATCGGGAACGGACCGAACTCCATGTCGATCAGCAGCTGCGCCTGGACGCGGTTCATCTCGTCGTGGACCATCAGCGCCGAGGTGTCGCCGTCGACGATATCGACCACCTTGAGCGCCATCGCAGCGGCGTCGAACACGATTCCCTTTGTGCCGGCCCCGAAGACCAGTGGCTGGCCGTGGACGACATTGAGCTGGTTCATCGGCGCGGCCTTCTTGTCGGTGAAGGCGTCGAACACCGCGTCATTGTAGACGATGCAGTTCTGGAAGATCTCGACGAAGCTCGTGCCCTTGTGGCCGTGCGCGCGCTTGAGGATCTCGGGCATCGTCTTCTGCGCGGTGTCGATCGTCCGCGCGATGAAGCGCGCGCCCGCGCCGAGCGCGAAACCGCACGGCGACGCGGGGCGGTCGACCGAGCCGAACGGGGTCGACGGCGAGCGCGTCCCGATCCGCGAGGTCGGCGAATACTGCCCCTTGGTCAGGCCGTAGATCTCGTTGTTGAACAGCAAGACCTGGCAGTCGAGGTTGCGACGCAGCAGGTGAAGCATGTGGTTGCCGCCGATCGACAGCCCGTCGCCGTCGCCGGTGATGATCCACACATCGAGCTCGGGATTCGCCAGCTTGATCCCCGTCGCCACCGCGGGTGCGCGGCCGTGGATCGTATGGAAGCCGTACGTCTCCATGTAATACGGGAAGCGCGACGAGCAGCCGATGCCGGAAACGAACACCGTCTTTTCCGGCGGCGTCCCGATCTCGGGCATCGTCCGCTGGACCGCCTTCAGTATCGCATAGTCGCCGCACCCGGGGCACCAGCGCACTTCCTGATCGGTCTCCCAGTCCTTGGGGACGGTGATGCGGGTCATGTCGTTCATCGGTCGTTCCCTGCGAGCGCCGCGTCGATCGCCGCCTCGATCTCCGAAATCTTGAAGGGGTGGCCGCTGACCTTGTTGAGCGGCTGGCAGTCGACGAGATACTGGTCGCGCAGCACGGTCTTCAACTGCCCGGTGTTCATCTCGGGCACGATCACCTTGTCGTAGCCACGCAGCAGCTCGCCGAGGTTCGACGGCAGCGGCCAGATGTGGCGGATGTGGATGTGGGCGACGTCGAGCCCCTTCGCGCGGGCGCGCTGGACACCCTTGCGGATCGGGCCGTAGGTGGAGCCCCAGCCGACCATCGCGAGCTTGCCCGACGACGGCCCCTGGTCGACGTCCTGAAGCGGGATGTGCCGCGCGATGTTGGCGATCTTGTCGCGGCGGATGTCGGTCATCGCCTGGTGGTTGTCGGCTTCGTAGTTGATGTTGCCGGTCTTCACACCCTTCTCGATGCCGCCGATCCGGTGGGTCAGGCCCGGGGTGCCGGGCTTGATCCAGACGCGCGCGAGCGTGTCGGGGTCGCGGCTGTACGGGTTGATCCGGCCCTCGGCGGGAACCTCGGTGTGGAACTTGACCGGGAACGGCGCGAAGCTCGCCATGTCGGGGACGCGCCACGGCTCGGCGGCGTTGGCGATATAGCCGTCGGTCAGGACCATCACCGGGGTCATGAACTGCGTCGCCAGCCGGCATGCCTCGATCGCGACCTCGAAGCAATCCGACGGCGACCGCGAGGCGATCACGACCAGCGGCGCGTCGCCGTTGCGGCCATAGACCGCCTGGTACAGGTCGCTCTGCTCGGTCTTGGTCGGGAGGCCGGTCGACGGGCCGCCGCGCTGCGAGTTGACGATGACCAGCGGCAGTTCGGTGATGATCGCAAGACCGAGCGCCTCGCCCTTCAACGCGATGCCGGGGCCGGACGAGGACGTCACGCCGAGGCTGCCGGCATAGCTCGCGCCGATCGCCGATGCGATCGCGGCAATCTCGTCCTCCGCCTGGAAGGTGGTGACGCCGAACTCCTTCAACCGCGCCAGCGCGTGGAGGATCGGCGAGGCGGGCGTAATCGGGTACGAACCAAAGAACATCGGCAGGTTGGCGAGCTGCGCCCCGGCAACGAGCCCGAGCGCGAGTGACTCGCCGCCCGTCACGGTGCGGTAGAATCCCGGAGCCGACGGCGACGCATCGACCGCGAACTGCTTGAGCGGGCCGTCCAATTCGGCGGTCTCGCCGTACGCATGGCCGGCATTGAGCGCCGCCGCGTTCGCCTGCGCGAGGACCGGGTTCTTCGAGAACTTGCTCTTCAGCCACTCGATCAGCGGATCGCGCTCGCGGTCGAACATCCACAGCGCGAGGCCAAGTGTCCACATGTTCTTGCAGCGCAGCGCTTCCTTGTTGCCGAGCCCAAACGGCTTGACGGCTTCAAGGGTCTGGCGGCTGATGTCGAACGCCATCACCTGCCACTTGGCGAGGCTGTTATCCTCGAGCGGGTTCGCCGTATAGCCCGCCTTGGCGAGGTTGCGCGCGGTGAACTCGCCGCTGTCGATGATGACCAAGCCACCGGGGCGCAGATCGACGACATTGGTCTTGAGCGCCGCCGGGTTCATCGCCACGAGCACGTCGGGTTCGTCGCCCGCGGTCTCGATGCCGTTCGCGCCGAAGTTGATCTGGAATGCCGAGACGCCGAAGGTTGTCCCCTGCGGCGCACGGATCTCGGCGGGGAAGTCGGGGAAGGTCGAGAAGTCGTCGCCCGCGAGCGCAGTCGACAGTGTGAACTGCCCGCCGGTCAACTGCATGCCGTCGCCGCTATCGCCGGCGAAACGGACGACCATAGTTTCGGAGTGGGTCTTCGGGGGAGCGGGCTTGGTCGTCGGCTCGTCGACAGTCTGCAGCGCAGTCGCCATTAACAGTTTCCGGATGTCATGATGCGAGGCGGTCTACTCCCCGCGGCGCGGCGGGTCCAAGTAGTTTTTCTGTAACGTGGCCCAGCGCGTCGGCCATCGCGACTATCGACCGCGCATGCCGCATCGCGACCGCCTCGCGGTCGGCGCCGTAGCCGCCGCCGAGCGTCGACGCGACCGGAATGCCGCGCGCGGCGCACGTCTCGACGACAAAGCGGTCACGCGCGGCGAGCCCGTCGTCGCTCAGCGACAGCCGTCCGAGCCGGTCGTCGGCGTGCGGATCGACCCCGGCCTGATACAGCACCAGCCCGGGACAATATGTGTCGAGGAATGCGGGCAGCTCGTCGGCAAGGACCGCGAGATAGTCGTCGTCCCCCATCTTGTCGGGCAGCGCGACATCGCGCGTCGAAACTTGTTTGCGGACCGGGAAGTTCTTCGCCGCGTGCATCGAGAAGGTCACCGCGTCGTTACGCCCGGAGAAGATCGCGGCGGTCCCGTCGCCCTGATGAACGTCGAGGTCGACCACCGCGAGCGTCGCCACCCGGCCCTCCGCCAGCAATTGCGCGCCGGCGATGGCGAGGTCGTTGAAGATGCAGTACCCGGCCCCGCCATCGGGCAGCGCATGATGACTCCCCCCGGCGGTGTTGGCGGCAAAGCCCGTTTCGACCGCGATCCGCGCCGCGAGATACGTCCCGCCGATGACAAGTCGTGATCGCCGGACCATCGCCGCGGTCACCGGAAAGCCGATCCGCCGCTCCTGTTCCCGGGTCAGCGTGCCGTCGAACACCGCCGCGACATAGGCGGGCTCGTGCACCGCCTCGATCCACGCGCGCGGCGCCGGATCGGGGGTATGCGCCTCGAAATCCGCAGCGAGTCGCTCGAGCGCGACCATCAGCAAGCCGTACTTATCCATCGGAAAGCTGTGCCCCGGCGGCAGCGGCGCGACATAGTCGGGATGATGGACGAGCGCGACGGTCATCGCCCCGCGCGTTGCCCGCTAGCGGCCGACCTCGTCAAGCTCGCGCAGACGCAGGCGATAGGCGTCGGCGATACAATCGCGGTCGGGACACGTCTGCCGGGCATTCAGGAAAGTCGTCTCGCCGTGATGGATCCGCTGCACCGTGGCCGGATCGGCGCTGCGGTCAAGCGCGGCAAATCGCGACGTCAGCTGCCGGTCGAGCGCCGCCAGCCCGGCGTCGGAACAGATCGCCGCGGTGATGTCGTTGCGCGCGCGGCGGCAATTGAAGCCGGGTGCCTGCGCCGCGCTCTGCTGACGGATGGTCCGTGTGGCGCGATTGGGCGTCGCGACGACCGGCACGACCGCGCGCCGCGCTTCCACTGTGCGCTCCTCGAGCCTCCGTTCGCGGGACCGTGCACGTTCGCCGGTCTGCAGGCTCGGGATGCGTTTCAGAACAGGGAGCGGCTGCTCAGTGACAGGCGGCGTCGAGGATGGCGCGGGCGCGGCTGGGCGCTCGGCGCTCGTCGGCGCTTCGGTTATGGGCGGCGCATTCGTTGCTGGCTCCGATGATCTGGTCGTTGTCGGCAGCGAAGGCGTGCGCGCGAGCGGTAGTGCGGGCGACGCTACCGGCGCGGCTGGTGCCTCGACCGGTGCAGGAGGCGACGCGACCGGCGTACCGGTATTGCCTCGCACCAGCCAACCGACCGCGCCCGCCGCGACTAAAGCGACGGCCGCGAGCAGTGTCCATAAAATCGGGAAGCGCCGGGACGATGCCGGTGCGGCAACCGGCGTCGACCCCGGACGCGATGCAACCGAAGGCGTCGCTGCAGCCGCGGCGCTCGCGGCCGGGCGAGCGCGATATGCGGGCGCGGCCGGTCGCTCGAGAGCGGTCGGCGACGGCGATCCGGTCTGGCCCGCAGTCGCTGCCATCGGCAGGACACCGTCGTTGCCCGCGACACGACGGTCATTGCCGGCGGCCCGACGATTAGGGTGCTGACCCGGACCGCGATCGGCCCCAAAAAGCTCTTCGGCGCGGCGGCGACGCCAATCCTCTGTCCCCATCGACCGACCCTCCGCACCCGCGCAATATTATCGAATTAGTAACGTTGGTTGCGATCAAAGAGTTGCGGGTCGTGGTGACAGAGTCGCGCGCGAAAAGCCTGTCCTACAGGCAGTTGAATGGCTTAGCCTCGCTGGATGATGATCGACGACCTTCACCGCGCCAATCGCGACCCGCTCGGTCGCGCAGGACTAGGCCGGGTTGAAAGACTGCTGCAAACTAGTCCCGCTTCGTGTGGACTTCGTGGACTTCCGCCGTCGCGCCGCCTCTTCGAGCTCACCGACGGGTCGTTCAAAAACACCTCCGCCGCCTCCGGACATCGTGGACTTCCGCCGACGCGCCGCTTTTTCGAGCAGGCTGTCATCACGAAATGGTCGCCCGCAAAAACACGCGCTTCGTGTGGACTTCGTGGACTTCCGGCAATGCGCAGGTCAGACAGCACCGGTGGTACGTCGCTCCAAGATGACCGCAAAATACCCGCGCTTCGTGTGGACTTCGTGGACTTCCGCGGTGCGCCACCGATCAGGGTCGCCCCTTGGCGACCGCGGCCCGCCACGTCTATGTTGCCGCAAAACCTTGGGAGAAGAGCCGTGCCGTTCGTCAGACCCGACGTTGCCAATTTGCTGGCGATGCTCAGCAGCGCCCCCGGCCCGAAGATGGAAGACGGCGAGCCCGGGCCGGCGCGCGAGATGATGCGGATGCTGGCGCAGGTCGCCGAGCTGCCACGCGGCGACCTCGCCCATGTCGCCGATGTCACCATCCCCTCGCCGCAGGGCCACGCGATCCCGGCGCGCGTGTATAGCGCTGCCGCCGACCCCGGCCCGGGACCGGTCCTCGTCTATTTCCACGGAGGCGGCTGGGTGATCGGCGACCTCGAGACCCACGATTCGCTCTGCGCCGAGATCGCCCGCGTTGCCGGGATGACCGTCGTCAGCGTTGATTACCGCCTCGCCCCCGAGCACCGTTTTCCCGCCGCGACCGAGGATTGCCTCGCCGCGATGCGCTGGCTCGCCGAAACGCCGAAGCCGGTCGGTCACACGGTCACCGGGCTGATCCCGGCGGGCGACAGCGCCGGCGGCAACCTCGCCGCGGTGGTCGCGCAGCAGCTGGGCGGCAAATTGCCGGTGCCGATCGTCGCGCAATGGCTGATCTACCCCGGTGTCGACATGACCGCGAACAGCGGCTCGATGCAGGAATTCGCCGAGGGCTATCTGCTGACCAACGGCGGCATGCGCTGGTTCACCGAGCATTATATGGGGTCGGAGCCCGACCTTCATCACGCTTATGCCTCGCCGATTCATGCGGACTCGCTCGCCGGCTTGCCCCCGGCAATGGTCTTCACCTGCGGCCTCGATCCGCTCCGCGACCAGGGCCGGGCGTACGCCGCCAAGCTGATTTCGGCGGGGGTGCCGGTCGTCTTCCGCGAGGCGGCGGGACAAATCCACGGCTGCATGACGCTGCGGCTGGCGATCCCAAGCACGCAGGACGACCTCCACGCCTGCCTCGCGGCCCTGCGGGTGATGGTCGACGAGGCGCTCGCTACGCAATCCGCGATGGCCGCCGCGGTGCAGCCGCAGACGACGGCGGCCGCCGAATGAACCGGGCTTTGACCACCGCGCTGATCATCGCGGCATTCGCCCCGTTGTCGCTCGCGGTATCCACCACCGCCGCGGCCGAGGGCGCGCCCGGCGGCGACGTGGTGATGCGGCAGTTGTGGCGGACGCAGAAGGCCGACACCGTCGAAACCGTCCAGCGCGTCTATGGCCGCGTCGTCCGGCTCAAACTGCCGCGACCGTTCGTGCTGGCGGACCGTCAGGAGCAGCGCGGATTTTTCATCGCCGAATATGTCCCCGACGGCGAGACGGTCGACAACTGGACCCGGATGATTACCGTCACCGGCACGCGCGGCGGCGGTGCGGCGCATGTGACCGACGCCCAGCTTGCGGCGAAGTTCGAGCCGCCGGCGTGTCCCGCGAAGATCTTTCGCGACCTCGGGCCGACGAAGTCGTTCGCCGGGGTCACCGGCCGGATGGTCGTGATCGGCTGCGGCGCGCCCGACCAGGCGGGAGCCGAGCACGGCGTTATCGGCGTCTATCGCGACACCGCCGACAGCTGGACCGTCCAATATGCTGAACGCAATCACGGCAAGCCGCCCTTCTCACCCGAACAGGCCGTGGCACGCCTCGACGCGCTCGCCCCGGCGGTAATCCCCCTAAGCCCCGCGACTGGAGCAGCGAAATGAGCGACCGGGTTCACCCATCGGGGCTGCCGTACCGCGCCGGGGTCGGGATCATGCTGCTCAACGCCGAGGGCAAGGTGTTCACCGGCCAGCGGCTCGATTCGAAGCTCGAGGCGTGGCAGATGCCG
Source organism: Polymorphobacter sp. PAMC 29334 (assembly GCF_019431245.1). Lineage (NCBI taxonomy): Bacteria > Pseudomonadati > Pseudomonadota > Alphaproteobacteria > Sphingomonadales > Sphingosinicellaceae > Polymorphobacter > Polymorphobacter sp. PAMC 29334. Next base: position 3,096,326 of record NZ_CP080243.1, read on the forward strand.
CAGGGCGGGATCGATCCGGGCGAGGAGCCGATTACGACCGCGTTCCGCGAGCTCGCCGAGGAGACCGGCATCACCAAGGCCGAGATTCTCGGCGAATCACGCGACTGGCTATATTACGACCTGCCCGACGACCTGATCGGTACGATCTGGAAGGGGCGTTATTGCGGGCAGCGGCAAAAGTGGTTCGCGATGCGCTTCACCGGCACCGATGCCGACGTCAATATCGCGACCGAGCATCCCGAGTTCCGCAGCTGGCGCTGGTCGACGCTGCCCGAGCTGTCATCATTGATCGTGCCGTTCAAGCGCAACCTGTACGAGGCGGTCCTTGCCGAATTTGCCGGGCTGATCGGGTCTAGAACGCCAGCGTGACGCTGCCAACGACGGTGTCGGCGGTGGCGTGGCGGATAAACGGGGCGACGTTTCTTGGTACATCGTTGCCGACGTATTTGACCCCGATGGTGACGATGCTGATGCGGTAGTCGACCCCGGCGCTATAGTCGATCTTGGTTCGTCCAAGATCGAACGCCCCCTTCTCGCGCCCGACCGACGCCTTGATGGTGACCGGCGTCAACGGGATACCGACCGCCGCTTTGGCATAGGTATAGAGATTGCCACCCGATACCCCCGCCTGATCGGGGGCATAGTTCGCCCCGAGCGTCACCGTCGCCGGACCAAGCGACCCGGCGACCGAACCAAACACCTCGGCCTCGGTCGGGCCGTGACGGGGATAGATGTAGGCGATGACCCCGGCAGATGGGGTGAACAGTCCGACTTGTCGGCTGTATCCCGCCGACAGGTCGACCTCGGCATCGGTCCCCCGGTCCTGCCGCAGGTCGCGCGGGCGGGCGGTCGACACCGCCTCCGCCCCGGCGAACCACCCGGCCAAGCTGGCCTGGACGCTCGCATCGGCCACCGGCTGCCGGTCGCTGAGCGATACTCCCCGGGAGCGATAATCGGTGAGAAGAGCAGCGGAGGCGTCGAACTCGACCGCCTGTGCCCGGCTGGCTGCCCCTGTCGCGACAAGGATCGCGCATATGGCTCGAGTAGTGTTGCCGGGACGCAACAGCGGTTGAGCACGACGAAGACTTCGAACCGCGATAGCATGCATAATTAACAGGCAACTGCGCCGCGCTGGCTCAAAAAGCAAGCAGCGGCGCAGTCTCAGACCCTAGAAGAGGACGCCGAGCTCGAGGACCCCGCGGAGCTGCGAAGTGTCGTTCCCGAACTTGCCGAACGCCGCCCCCTCGGTGGCATGGATCGCCTTGACGTACGACCCTTCGGCCCGGACGAAGAAGATCTTGTACTGGTACGTCGGGCTGACGGTGATCGAATAGGCGTCGCTCCCGGTGCCGTACAAGAAGCTCGCCGCGGTGCCGCCGCGGGTACCCGAAGAGCTGACATACTCACCGCGGACCGGCAGGCTGAACTCGGGGGTGAAGCTGTACTTGGCGAGGATCGCGCCGCCGATCGTCGAGGCGGACGTCGTCCCGAACTGCGGGACCAGATTGTCGACATGGGTGTACTGGACGTACGGCTGGATGATCCACGGCCCGTCGGTATGCGTCAGGATCAGGTTATAGACCGAGCTGTTGTTGAGGATGCCCGGGGTCGAGAAGGTCGACTTGGTCGTCGTCTTGGTATTGCCGCTGGCAGCGAAGGCGAGGACGTTCTTCGGGTCGATCGTGTAGGCGACCGATCCCGAGATCGTGCTGTACTTCGACGAGTAGAAGCCGTCGTTGAGCGAGACCGAGAAGGCCAGCGGCCCCGCGGTGTAGTTCGCCTGGACGCCCTTGCTGACGGCGGGCTCGAGGTTCCACAGCAAGCCACGGTCGATGTTCATGTTTTCGAAGGTAAATGTGTATTCGGCCCCGATCAGCGTCGGCATCTTACCGGCCTGGATCGAGAAGTTGGCGGTCGGGGCGATCTTGATGAACGCCTGCGGCAGCGGCCCGAAGGTCGAGTCGGTAACCCGGGTGGCGCGGGTGTAGGGGGTGCCGAGCGAGGGCAGCGAATAGACACCGGCCTGGACAAAAAACTGGAAGACCCCATCGATCTTCTGGATAAAGATCTGGGCATTGCTGAGGTCGCCGTACGAGCCGTGGTCGCCCGCGCCGGTGACGGCGTGATCCTGGAAGCGGGCGATGCCCGAGGCCACGCCGGTGACATAGACCTTGCCGAAGTCGCCGAGGTCGAAGTTGGTCGGCGCGCTATTCCCGGCGAGCGGCCCGGTGATGGCCGGCGATAGGACCGGCGCAGCGGGGGCGGCGGCGGGTGGCGTGGCGGCGGCCGGTGCGTCCTGCGCGATGGCGGGCTGCGCGACGACCGCGAGGGTCAGCATTGTCCCGGCCAAAATCTGCTTGTTCATCATTCTCTCCCTGCTCTGCGTTGGCTCCGGCTAAGCGCCGAGTTTAACGGCTTGTGCGCTGCAACAACCGTGCCAGACAGGGAGAGCTTTGGCGGCCCGCATAAGGGCGGCGTAAAAAAAAGGCCGGTGGCGAACCACCGGCCTAGTAAAATCCTTGGGGAGGATCGCCTTTCGGCAAGTTTGTTGTGCACTGCAGCAAAGGCATTTGCAAGAACTATTTTCACGTTCCGGCCATGCTTGGCTACGTTCCGCGTCCGTTCTATAGCTACCCCATGAGCGACCTGTTCGCCGCAACTGCGGCCTCGACCGACTATGACGCCAGCCACATCGAGGTCCTCGAGGGCCTCGAACCGGTTCGCCGCCGCCCCGGCATGTACATCGGCGGGGTCGACGAGCGCGCGCTCCACCACCTCGCGTCGGAGGTCCTCGACAATGCGATGGACGAGGCGGTTGCCGGTCACGCGACCCGGATCGAAGTCACGCTCGACGCCGGCGACCGGCTGACGATCGTCGACAACGGCCGCGGCATCCCGGTCGACGAGCATCCGAAATACCCCGGAAAGTCGGCGCTCGAGGTCATCATGACGATGCTCCATTCGGGCGGGAAGTTCTCCGGCAAGGCCTATGCCACCAGCGGCGGGCTCCACGGCGTCGGTATTTCGGTGGTCAACGCGCTGTCGTCCGACCTGACCGTCGAGGTCGCGCGCAACAAGGCACTGTTCCGGCAGACCTTCTCGCGCGGCCTGCCGACGTCGGGCCTCGACAGTGTCGGCGCGGTCACCGGGCGGCGCGGGACGACGGTCGCCTTCACCCCTGACACCCAGATCTTCGGCGACGACGCCCACTTCAAGCCCGCCCGCCTGTACAAGCTCGCCCGGTCGAAGGCGTATCTGTTCCGCGGTGTCGAGATCCGCTGGAAGTGCGACCCCGACCTCATCAGCGACGCGACCCCGGCGACGGCGACCTTCCAGTTCCCCGGCGGCCTCGCCGACCACCTCACCGAACAGCTCGGCGACCGCGAGCTCGTCGTCGGTGAATTGTTCGCCGGGCGGGCCGACCTTCCCGAGGACCGCGGCTCGGTCGAATGGGCGGTGGCGTGGCCGATGTGGGGTGACGGCGCGACAAGCTATTATTGCAACACCGTGCCGACGCCCGACGGCGGCACGCATGAAGCGGGACTTCGTGCTGCACTTGCGAAGGGAATAAAAGGCTTCGCCGGGCTGATCGGCCAGAAGAAAGCGACCGACCTCGCGCCCGAGGATGTCATGACCGGCGCCGAGCTGATGCTGTCGCTGTTTATCCGCGACCCGCAATTCCAGAGCCAGACCAAGGACCGACTGACGAGCCCCGAAGCCGCCCGGCTCGTCGAGACCGCGGTCCGCGATCATTTCGACCACTGGCTAACTGGTAACGAAGGCCGCGCGCGAACCCTGCTCGGCGTCCTCCTCGAACGGATGGACGACCGCCTGCGCCGCCGCGCCGACCTCGCCAACCTGCGCAAGACTGCAACCAACAAGCGCAACGTCCGCCTCCCCGGCAAGCTGACCGATTGCACCCGCAGCGACCCCGTCGGTACCGAGGTCTTCATTGTCGAGGGCGACTCGGCGGGCGGGTCGGCCAAGCAGGCGCGCGACCGGACGACCCAGGCGGTACTCCCGATCCGCGGCAAGATCCTGAACGTCGCCAGCGCCAACACCGCCAAGATCCTCGCCAACACCGAAGTCGGCGACCTGATCCAGGCGCTCGGCTGCGGTACCCGCGACCGCTATGACCCGGCGGCGCTGCGGTATGAGAAGGTCGTCATCATGACCGACGCCGATGTCGACGGGGCGCATATCGCCACTCTCCTGATGACCTTTTTCTTCCAGGAAATGCCCGGGCTGGTTCGCGACGGGCATCTGTACCTCGCCCAGCCGCCGCTCTACCGCCTCGCCCATGGCGGGACGGTGGCCTACGCCCGCGACGACGCGCACCGCGAGGAACTGATGCGGACGGTCTTCAAGGGCAAAACGAACCTCGAAATCGGCCGCTTCAAAGGGCTCGGCGAGATGGCGTCGGCGCAGCTCAAGGAAACGACGATGGACCCGTCCAAGCGCACGCTGCTGCGGGTGACGATGCCCGCCGACTATGACGCCCGCGCCGACGTCAAGGATCTCGTCGAGCGGCTGATGGGCCGCCACCCCGAACACCGCTTCGCCTTCATTCAGGCGAGCGCGCGACAGGTCGAGGCCGAGGCAATCGACGCCTGACCCTTGCAAGTCCGCACCCAGCTCACGGCGGAAGGTTACACGAGTCCACACAACGACCGGGTTTTGCACCTCTCGTGGTGATCCATTGCGCCCCTTTCTGGGCGGAAGGTTACACAAGTCCGCGGAACGACCGGGTTTTCGCCCTGGAAACGTCGGTCCCAACTTACTCTCGTCATCCCCGCGCAGGCGGGACCCAGCACCACGGAGCGTCGGGCTGATGGGCCCCCGGCCTGCGCGGGAATGATGGTTTGGGGTGGAGCGCGATGCTGCGCGGCGGAAGTCCACGGGCCAGCGAGTCGCTGTTTGCGGGGACGTTCACACGGCAGCGAGTCGCTGTATGATGGGCAGGTCGGGGTGCGAAAGGTTACATAAGTCCACACAACGACCGGGTTTTTAGCCCCGAAATCGTCAGAGGGACTGACGGTTTGGGGTGGAGTGCAGCGCTGCACGGCGGAAGTCCACTAAGTCCACACGAGCGAGGCAGTTCGCTGCCTCCCCTTCCGTTGCCCTTCGGGCGGCCTTCGGCTCAGGGGGAGGGGCGAGAGACGCGCCGCTTGGCGTGGCCTGAGGGTGGGGCCTTCTCGGGCGGATAGCGCACGGCGACTCCCCCGCCCCCGACCGCTCTAAAGTGGAGAGACGGGAGAAGATCGCGACCAACAATGAGAAAGAACACGACGCACGACTCGACCAGGAGACATACGCCAGTCGCGTGGGTGTAGGACAGCGCGAACACCTGCAGGGAGACGCGCGAACTTTGCCAAGCCCCATGACGGTGAAGGCTGTTTGCGCCCGGTTACAGTCCTAGCGCGAACCAGAATTGCCGTCGCAGCGGCAGACATTCGCGCGGTGCCCGTCTAGCATTTGCCCGATGGACATATCGGTCTTCGCAATCGTCATCTTCGCTGCGGCGCTCCATGCGACGTGGAACGCGATCGTGAAGGGTGGCAGCGACACGCTTCTGACAACGGTGCTCGTGACCGGAGCCGCGGCGTTGCTGGCAACCGTCTGCCTGCCGTTCCTCACGGCTCCAGCGCGCGAGAGCTGGCCGTTCATCGCGGCCTCCGCGGTGTTCCAAATCGTCTATTTCGTGCTCGTGGCGCGCGCCTACCATCTCGCGGACATGAGCTTGACTTATCCGCTGATGCGCGGGACGGCTCCGCTGTTGGTTGCCCTGGCGAGTGTGATCTGGCTCAGCGAGCCGCTGTCAGCCTCCGCTTGGCTTGGTCTGGGCGTTATCTGCGCAGGCATCTTGAGCATGGCGGGCGCGATCCCGCGCGGCGCGAACAAGGCCGGCATCGTCCTCGCCCTCGGCAACGCCGTCGTCATCGCCGGATATACGCTGATCGATGGCGCCGGTGTCCGCCGGTCACACGCACCGGCAGCCTATACACTCTGGATATTCCTGTTGAGCGGCACCGCTTTGTCGGCTTGGGCGCTGGCGCGGTCACGCCGGTCCTTCGGGGGCTATGTTGGGCGCAACTGGCACCTCGGACTGATCGGGGGAGCCGGCACGGTCGGCTCATACGGTCTTGCCTTATGGGCGATGACGGTCGCGCCCATTGCCGTGGTCGCGGCGCTCAGGGAGACCTCGATCCTGTTCGGCACCGCGATATCCGCACTATTGCTCCACGAGCGGGTTGGTCGCGCGCGGATCGTAGGTGTCGGCATCATCGCCACCGGGGCAATTCTGCTCCGCCTTGCATGACCGAAGCAGATCGCGACAACAGTTCGGCGACCGTTCCCTCCGCCTACCGTCGACGCCCACCGTCGACGCTCAACGCCCCCGGCCCGGCGACCGCCAGATACAGGAAGATGAAGCAGAACAGGATTGCGGGCTCGCCGTGGTTGATCGCGGGGAATGGGCTCGACGGGGCGTGCGCCATGAAATAGGCGACCGCCATCTGCCCGGCGAGGAGGAACGCCACCGGGCGGGTCAACAGGCCGAGCAGGATCAGGCCGCCGCCGATGAATTCGAGCACCCCGGCGACGCCGAACAGTCCCATCAGCGGAACCTTGCCGGGGGCGGCACCAGGGGGGAAGCCGAACAGCTTGATCGCGCCGTGTTCGATGTAGAGCAACGCCGTCATGATCCGCAGTGCCGCGAGCATCATCGGTGCGTACGCGTTCGTTCCTCGTGCTGCCATTGCCGATGTCCCTCGTTGCCGTTGATCGACACTAGCGTACGACAACGGACCGGGATAGGGTCGGAGCCGTAACGATCGGGATCGGTCAATGTCGGTGGGGCGTCCGGTCGGCGCAGAGTGGGGATTCTGGGCGGTGTCGCTTATCGACGCGGCTTTCTGCTTCGCATTGATCTTCGCCAGCGACCGTGGTCAGGACGCCGCCGGCAAGGGGCTGCAGAGCGGCATCGGTGGCATCGCGCTGATCGCCGTCGTCGTGCTCGCCGCGCTTTACTAACCCGTGCGGTCGAGCTTCGTTCGTGTGCCGGTCTTCGTCATCGCACTGCTTCCGGCGATGTTGGCGATCTGGCGGGCGACGCTCGACTGAGCAGCGCTACTTCATCCCCATCGTGTGAACGATGCCGAGGAATACCCAGTACAGCACCCCGGCGATCGCCATTGCGGCGGGGAGCGTCGTGACCCACGCGAGTGCGATGTTGCGGACGGTCGACGCCTGCAACCCGGCCCCGTCGGCGACCATCGTCCCCGCGACGCCGCTCGACAGGATGTGGGTCGTCGACACCGGCATTCCCTTGAACTGGGCGAGCAGGATCGTCGATGCCGCCATTAGTTCGGCCGCCGCGCCCATGCCGTAGGTCAAATGCGTCTTGCCGATCTTCTCGCCGACGGTGACGACGATCCGCTTCCAGCCGATCATCGTGCCGAGGCCGAGCGCGAGCGCGACGGTGATCTTGACCCACGGCGGGATGAAGCGCGTGCCGGTCTCGAGCAGCTTCTGGTAGTCCTTCAGCGTCTTGTCGCCGCCGTTCGGGAAGGCCTGCTTGGCTTTGTCCTCGTCCTTGGTCATCAGCCGCAGCGTGTCATAGACGACGTACATCTCGTTGCGCAGGTTCTTGGTCGCCGCTGCCGGGACGTGCTTGATCGAGCCGTAGTTCTTGAGGTCGGCGGTGATCTGCGACGAGGTCGCGTCGAGCGCGGCGAAGACCTTGGGATCGTCGGTCTTCTTGGTCCGCAGCGCATCGCGCAGGGTTTCGTTCGCCTGGTCGGGAGCGATCGTGATGCCGCCGGACTTGGTATGAAACACGGTCTGCGCGGCGGCGGCGGCCTGGACGAACTGCGGGGTCGAGGCGTCTGGCATCGTCCGATTCAGCGCGTACGCGGTCGGGGCGACGCCGATTAAGATGAGCATGATCAGCCCCATACCCTTCTGCCCGTCGTTGCCGCCGTGCGCGAAAGACACCGCGGTGCAGGTGAAGATCAGCAGCGCGCGAATGCCCTTCGGCGGCGGCGCGTCACCCTTGGGCTCGGCGTAGAGCTGGGGGTCGGGGACGACCTTCTTCATCAGCTTGAGCAGCAGATACGATCCGACGAAACCGATCACCGGGCTGACGAGAAGCGCGAGCAGGACGTTGGTGGCTTGGCTCCATTCGACGCCCGAGGTCCCGCCCGGTCCGGCGAGCAACTGGTTGGCGAGGCCGACGCCGAGGATCGAGCCGATCAGCGCGTGGCTCGACGAGTTCGGCAGGCCGAACCACCACGTCCCGAGGTTCCACGTTACCGCCGCGAGCAACAGCGCGAAGATCATCGCGTACCCGCCCGCGCTGCCGACGTTGAGGATCAGGTCGACCGGGAGCAGGGTAATGACGGTATAGGCGACCGCGCCGGTCGAGGTCATCACGCCGACGAAGTTCCAGCAGCCCGACCAGATGACCGCGAAGACCGGTTTCAGCGAGTGGGTGTAGATCACCGTCGCGACCGCGTTGGCGGTATCATGGAAGCCGTTGACGAATTCGAAGCCGAGCGCGATCACCAGCGCGAGTCCGAGGAAGGCGAACGCGCCGAGCGCGAGCGTCTCGCCGACCTGCTGCGTATCGATGAAGATGCTGTACCCGGCGAAGGCGAGGCCGGCGACGAGGACGAGGAGGAAGCCGATCACCCCGACGGGGTGAACCTTGTGGTCCATCGCCACCCGCGCCGCGTGGGGCTCATCGTGCGTCGTTGCCGTTGCCGTCGTTGCCATCGCCGGAGCTCCCTCGAGTCGCGGCACTGTGGCTGGCAAAGATTACAGTGAGATGACGGCGTTAATCATTTAGCGCGTCAGCGCCTCGACGAGCGCGCGGACCTTCGCCTGCCGCCACTGCGGGGTCGGGGCGACGAGCCAGTAGCCAGCGAGCGCGGGTTCGGGATCGCCGAGCGCGACGACGCCGGTGTTCGCGGCAGCAAGCAGGACCGGGACGCGCGCGACGCCGAACCCCGCCACCGCCGCGTCGATCGCCAGCCCGGCGTCGGCGACGGTCAGCGCGAAGCTGCCGCCCGTCGGCCATCCCGCGCCCGGGTGATCGATCCGCCGCTCGGGGTCGGCATCGGGCACGCCGACGACGACCATCGCCGCGTCGCCGAGCTGCTTGCCGTGGAGGCCCTCGACGTCGGGAACCGGGCCGAAGGTGACCGCGAGGTCGAGGTTCGCCTGGGTGAAGTCGACCCCGTCGTCGGCGGCGGTGACGACGAAGCGCACGTCGTGATCGCGCGCATAAGCGGCGAGGCGCGGCGTCAGCCAGCGCGCGGTGAAGTCGCGCGGCGCGGCGAGCGTCAGCACCTTCGACCCCTGCGCGTCCTGGAGGATGCGGACCGACTCCTCGAATTCGAGGAACCCTGCGCGCAGCGCCGGCAGCGCCCGCTCGGCCTCGGGAGTCAGTTCGAGGTTGCGCGTCATCCGCTTGAACAGGACGGTGCCGAGCACATCCTCCAGCGCGCGAACCTGCTGCCCGACTGCCGCCGGGGTCACCGCCAGCTCGTCGGCCGCCTTGGTGAACGACAAATGCCGCGCGGCGGCGTCGAACACACGAAGGGCGTTGAGCGGAAGATGGGTCCGCTTCACCGGGCCGGGACCGTGATCAATTCAACACCCGGTCGGGATCGGGCTGGTCGAGCGAGAACAATGGGATCGCGACCTCGAACAGCGTCTCGCGGGTCGCCATCGCATAAGTCCCGACCATTGTGCCGTGCGGCGTCGGCAGCGGGCAACCGCTGACATAATCGTACGATCCGCCCGGTGCGATGATCGGCTGGTCGCCGACGACGCCCTCGCCGCGGACTTCCTCGACACGCCCGCGACCGTCGGTGATGATCCAGTGGCGGGCTAGGAGCTGGACGTCCTCCTCGGTCTCGTTCTCGATGCGAACGTGGTAGCTCCACGCATATTCGCTCGCTTCCGGGTCGGACTGTTCGTCGAGGTAGCGCGGGGCGACGCGGACCGTCACGCCCGCTGTCGTCGCGGCGTAGGGGAAGAACGCCTTCACAGCCCGGCCCTCGTCAACGCCTGGTCGAGATCGGCGATGATATCACGCGGGTCCTCGAGTCCGACCGACAGCCGCAGCATGCCCTCGGTGATCCCCATCTCCTCGCGGATCGGTGCGGCGACGCTGGCGTGGGTGGTCGACGCCGGATGGGTCATCAACGTCCGCGAGTCACCGAGGTTGTTCGAAATGTCGATCAGTTCGAGCGCGTCGAGCAGCGCGTGCGCCTGGACCCGGTCAGCGACGAACAGCGCGATGATCGTCCCGCCGCCCGACATCTGGCGCATTGCGAGATCGTGCTGCGGGTGGCTGGCGAGCCCGGGGTAGAGCAATTTCGGTACGCGATGTTCGAGCGCGGTGGCGACGGCGGTGGCGTTTTCGACCGCGCGGCGGACGCGCAGGTCGATCGTCTCCAGCGACTTGAGGACGACCCACGCATTGAACGCGCTGAGCACCGGGCCGGTGTGCCGCGCCATCGCCAGATAGACGTCGTTGATCCACTGCGCCGAGCCGAGCACCGCCCCCGCAAGGACCCGCCCCTGCCCGTCCATGTGCTTCGTCGCCGAATGCGCGACGACGTCGGCGCCCATCAGGAATGGCCGCTGCAGCACCGGCGAGGCGAAGGCGTTGTCGACCACGACCAGCGCGCCGGCGTCGTGGCCGATGTCGGCGACGGCGGCGATATCGACGATGTCGAGCGTCGGGTTCGCCGGGGTTTCGAGGAAGAACGCCCTGGTGTTCGGCTTCCGCGCCTTCGCCCACGCATCGTTGTCGCGCCCGTCGACGATCGTCGTCTCGATGCCGAAGCGCGGCAGGATCGTATCGACGAGCACGCGACACGAGCCGAACAACGCGCGGCCCGCCACCAGGTGATCGCCCGCCGACAGATGGCTGAGCAATGCGGTCGACATCGCCGCCATGCCGCTTGCGGTGACGCGACACGCCTCCGCGCCTTCGAGCAGGCACAGGCGTTCCTCCAACATCGCGTTCGTCGGGTTCTGCAGCCGCGAATAGGTCATGCCGGGCTCTTCGCCGCGGAAGCGCGCCGCCGCCTGCCCCGCGCTGTCATAGGCATAGCCCGAGGTGAGAAAGATCGCCTCCGACGTCTCGCCATATTCGGACCGCGCGGTGCCGCCGCGAACGGCCTGCGTCGCGGGGTGCCAAGTGGCGGTGACCGCCCGATCCTGTCCGGTGAAGCGTTTCATGGGCGTCGGCTTAGCGGTCGGGGCTTGGCCGCGTCAACGCGCCGTCCCCTCCATCGGGCGGAGGAACGCGAATCCGCGCGCGGCCCGGACCCGGATCGGGGTTCATCGCTTTAAACCGTCGCGGGGGATTTCAATGCGGAAAGCGTAAGCCGACGTGTCAGCCCCTCGAACCGACAGTCGATATTGGTCGCGGTGGCACACCGGGGGGGCGCTCATCCTCGCGGCGTGCCTAGCCGTGCCGGTGCTGACGATTCCGCGACACATCCCGCTGACCTACAACGAAGGCTGGAACGGTTACTTTGCCGCGCGGGCGATGGCCCCGGCGATCGGGCCGCTGTACCCGGCGGCGGGTGAGTTGATCAGCAATAATTATCCGCCGCTGTCTTTCTATCTGATCGGCGCGGCGGGGCAACTTGCGGGCGATCCGATCGTCGCCGGGCGGGTCGTCGCATTGCTCGCCTTGCTCGTGAGCGGCGCGCTCGTCGCGGTGATCGTCCGGCAGCTCGGCGGCCGGCCCGCCTGGGCGGCGGCGGCGGGCTTGATCCTCGTCGCGTATGTCGTGATCTTCGCTGGCCAGTATGTGGCGACGAACGATCCGCAGTGGCTCGCACACGCGGTGATGCTCGGCGGGGTGGCGATGCTGCTCGCGAGCCTGCGTCCGCTGCGCGTTCCCGGGATCGCGGCGGCGGCGGCGCTGGTCGTCGCGGCGCTGTTCATCAAGCACAACCTTCTTGCCTTGCCCGCAGCGGCGACGCTGTGGCTGGCGGCGACCGACCGGCGCGCGGCGCTGATCTGGTGCGCCTGCGGAGCCGGTGCCGCGATCATTGCGGCAGCTATCGCTTACACCCTGTTCGGCGACGCGCTGGTCGACAGCGTTCTCCATCACGGCCGGGTCTATGACGTTACGCGGGTGGTCAAGTCGTCTTGGTCGACCGCGCTGATGATGCCGCTGCTCGGCGTCGCGCTGCTGATCCGCTGGCGGCGCAATACCGCGCTCGCCCTACTGTTCGTCGCGATCGCGCTGCCGTTCGGGCTGGCCCAGCGCGGCGGTGAAGGCGTCAGCTACAACGCGCAGTTCGAGGCACTGATCGCGCTGTCGATCGCCGCCGGGCTGGCGCTGTCGGAGACGCGCCGGACCGGCGTCGCGCTCGCCGCGGCGTTGCTGCCGGTGACGATCATGCTGCCTTTCTATGCGATTGCGCAGAAGACCGCGCTCGACACCCTCGGTGCGCGGACCGCTGCGTGGGGGGCAATCGAGACGCAGATCGCGGCGACGCCCGGGCCGGTCGCTTGCGAATTGCTCGCCGCCTGCTTCTGGGCAGGGAAACCATTCGCGTGGGACTTCTTCAACGAAGGCCAGCGTGTCCGGCTCGGCGCGCCGCTCGCCCCGCTCGCGAGCCGGATCGCCAGCCACGGCTTTGGCGCGATCGTCCTGACCCGCCATCCCGATTTCTTGTCGAGCGATGGCGAACGCCTGCCGCAACCGCTGCCGCGGCTGATCGACGCTGAATATGCCCCCGTCGCGACCGCGCCCGACGACACCGCGTTGCTGCTTCCCCGGAGTAAATCTCGATGACGCTTCATTCGCTCACGACTCAGCGGCAGACGACGCGGCCGTCCCCCGACCTCGGGTCACCGCTCGCGCTCGCGGTGATCGTGCCGACGCTGAACGAGGCGGGCAATATCGCGGCGATGGTCGCCGGGCTCGATCGCGCGCTCGACGGGCTGGCGTGGGAAGCGATCTTCGTCGACGACGATTCGACCGACGGCACCGCCGCTTTGCTCCGCCAGATCGGCGCGTACGACCGCCGCATCCGCGTCATCCAGCGGCTCGGACGGCGCGGCCTGGCCTCGGCAGTGACCGAGGGCGTGCTTGCCACCGCCGCGCCGGTAATCGCGGTAATTGACGGCGACATGCAGCACGACGAGGCGCTGCTCCCCAAGATGTATGAGGCGGTGACCGGCGACGACGGCGGCGGCGGTTGCGACCTCGCGATCGGCAGTCGCTACGTCGACGGCGGCGCGGCATCGGGCTTCACCGGCGTCCGCGAGCTGATCAGCCGCACCGCGACGCGGGTGACCAACGCGACGCTCCGGACGACGATCGCCGACCCGATGAGCGGTTTCTTCGCCGCTCGCCACGACGCGTTCATGGCGAGCGCGCCACACCTGTCGAATATCGGCTTCAAGATCCTGATGGACGTCGTCGCGTCGAGCCCCGCGCCGCTGGCAATCCGGGAGATCCCCTATACCTTCCGCCCGCGCCACGCCGGCACGAGCAAGCTCGACCCACGTGTCGCGCACGAATTCTTCGTCCTGCTCCTCGAGAAGATGCTCGGCCGCTATGTGCCGGTGCGCTTCCTCATGTTCGCCGGGGCCGGGCTTTTCGGACTGGCGATCAACCTGATGGTGATCGGGAGCCTGTTCCGTCACGCGGGCATCTCGTTCGCGGTCGCGCTGCCGGCGGGCGTGATCGCGGCGATGGCGTTCAACTATTTCCTCGCCAACACGCTGACGTATCGCGACCTTCGGCTGCGCGGGGCAGCGTTCCTGCGCGGCTTCGTCGGCTATGCCGCGGTGTGCGCACCCGGCGCGATCGGCAACATCTTCGTCAGTACGCTGCTGTTCCGCGATGGCTCGACATGGTGGGTCGCGGCGCTCGCCGGAGCGGTGATCGCGGTGACATGGACCTATGCCGCGACGCTGCTGCTCACCGCAAAGCGCCGCCGCCCCGTTTGAACAGGTGAAATTCTGTCTTGCTATGATCATAACATTATGATCATAGCATAACAGCCGCGAGAGCTGGCTGGACAGGAGACGACCCATGACGTTTCGCATTCACACCCACGGCCGGCTGCAGGAATGGATCGCCGACGCCAATGGCTATTTCGCTGATGCCGGCCTGACCGACTACACGCTCGGGCAGGTCGAAGTTGCCAGCTTCGATGCCTCGACACAGGACGATCCGTCGGGCGCCTACCAGACCTATGAAAAGGGCCGCGACGCGAGCATCAGCTGCGCGTGTCACTGGACGGTCAACATGGCCGCGTCGAACGCGCATGGCCGGTTGTGGGGCGACGCCTATTCGGTCTCGCCGTGCGGCATCTTCGTCCCCGCCGATTCCGCGATCCGCACGCTCGGCGACCTTGCCGGCGTGACCATCGATGTCGGGTATCAGTCGGGCAGCCACTATGCCACGATCCAGGCGCTCGAAACCGCGATTGCGCCCGATCGGATCAAGCTCAACTTCGCCGGGTCGCCCGACCAGCGGCTCGCCCGGCTCGACCGCGGCGAGGCTGCCGCGTCGACCTTGTTCGGCATCCAGCTCTACATCGCCGAGCAATTGGGCTTTCGCAAGATCGCCGACACCAGCTTCATGATCATCGGCCTGGTGCCCGACGGGGTCGATGCGGATGACGTGAGGAAATACTATGCAGCGCTGCGTCGTGCCCAGCACGATATCGACCTGCATCATCAGCAATACGCGCATTTCTATTTGAATGAAGTGCCCGCGATCTACCACGACCGCATCAACGTCGGCGCCTTCGGTCCGGGCGAACGGATCGTCTTCGAGACTTATTCGCCGGCGATGTACGACAAGACCCACCAGTGGGTCGAAGACCGGGCAATCTTCGACGACGCGAAGATCGGGCAGGCAAGTTATGCGGCGGCCGCGCTCAACGCCGGGTGACGCCGCCGCCCAGGACTGGACAAGCCGCGATGCCCTGATCAAGGAGGGACGATCATGGCGTCGACCAGACGATCACAGATAGGCAAAGGCAACGACGCGACGGCGGTCGGCGTCGAGCGCTATGTCGGCCACCTGCTGCGGCGCGCTTATGCCGTGGCTCGTAAGAATTCCTCGGCGGCGCTCGCCGACCTCGGCGACCTGTCGCCGGTCCAGGCAACGGCGCTGATTACGTTGGCAAGCGGCGCGCTGACCCAGGCCGAGCTGGGCCGGCAAATCGGGATGGAATCCGCCAACACGCATACGCTGATCAAGCGGATGGTCGCCGCGGGGCTCGTCGCAACGCGCCCCGATCCAGCCAACCGGCGACTGCTGCTGGTCGACCCGACCGCCGCCGGGCAGGTGATGACGAGCAAGGTGGAGGCGAGGCTCGCGGGTTCGACCGAGCAAACGCTCGCACCGCTTACAGCCAGCGAGCAGGCCGTGTTGATCGACATGCTACTGCGGATCATCGCCGACTGAGCACCCGATTAGAAGGGCGGTGCCTGCACACGGGATCGGCTTACCCAGACCGGATATAAACCAGGCGCTCGCTAAGGTCGGTCAGCTGAGAGGACGGCCCTCAGGATCGATTCTGAACGCCGCTGTCCATACGCATGGCCGTAGGCGCTCGATGTGATGGCAACAACCATATTGCGGCTCGGAACGACGTAAATCTTGTTGCCGCCGTTACCCGACGCGAAAGATACCGCGACGGGCTTGCCATCGATCTGTTGAACCTTCGAATACCAGAAATAGCCATAGCCGTCGGCATACGGGTCGCTGGCGAAGATCGCGATTTTGGGCGCGAGCGCGTCGCGTATCCGACCCGCACTTATTATCCGGTGCCCTCGGTACCGACCTTCTCCTCGCACCATCTCCCCGATCGCGGCGAAATCGCGGAGCGTGAGAGACAGGTTTCCCTGGCCTTTCGTATAACCGGCAGCATCCGATGCCCATTGCCACCGATGGATGCCCAGCGGATCGAACAACGATGTGCGGGCAAATTCAGCCATCGACCGACCGGTTGCTTTCGCTACTATGACGCCGGCAGTATAGGCGGTGAGCGAGTTGTAGCTATATTGCGTCCCAGGCGGCTCGGCCCGTGGAACCGAACGCAGAAACAATAGTGGATCCGACGCCGCATCGAGTTTGTCTTCGTTGCCCGGCGATGTGGGATCCGCATCGAAAGCGGCGAGGCCGGACCGCATCGTCAGGACATCCCTCAGGGCAACGTCGCCGATCGCACTGCCCTCGGCTTCTGGCCAATAGGTTGCGACCGTGTCGTCCACGCTACGTATCTTACCTCGGTCGATCGCTATTCCGACGAGGAGGGACGTGACGCTCTTTCCGGCGGAGCGAATGTCGTGGATGTCGGTCGCTGTCTCGCCATTGTAGTAGCGCTCCGCGATCACTCGTCCATGGCAAAGCACCACGACCCCGCGCAGGTCAGGATGTTCGTCATGATCGAAGGCCGCAAGGGCCTGAGTGATAGCGTGATCGAGTTGCGGTACAGGGGCAGCCGCGCACAGCCCGATAGCGCCGATCGCAAGGCTGGCGAATTTGAAAGGTCTCACTGGCTGTATTCCTAAAGGGATGCAGCGGGCTCCTGACGCATGCTCTCCTCCGCGTCTTGTATCGGCGCAACATACCGCATTTTTCGCCACCGGGCTGGCGTCGTGTCGAGACGAGATCGAAACGTCCGGTTTAGATGTGCCTGATCGACATAGCCTGTCGACTGCGCCACGGCAGCAAGCGAGGCGATGCCCTTTCCAAGCATGGCTGCGGCACGTTCCATTCTGTGGCCGCGCAGATAATCACCGGGTGAACAGCCGAGAAAACGTCGGAACACGCGGGCGAGATGGACCGGATGAACGCCGGCGTCGGATGCGACCGCAGCGACCGAAAGATCAGGATCGTCGCTGGTAAAGATCATCTCGACGGCACGATTAAGCCAGCCCGGCGGGCGTCCGGCAGCGCGCGGCTCATCGGATGAGAGCGGCAAGACGAAACCGCGAAGCTGTAGGGCGCGCGCCTCCAGCCTGAACGGCGTCATTAAGTCGATGTCTTGCGCGATGCTGTGGGCAAGTCGGTAGGCATAGGGCTCGCGCATGCAAAGCGCCGCCGCGTCGCCGCCCGTCCCGCCGGATATGGCGAGAAATCGACCTCTTCCGCCATGAAACCGATCCTGATGCGTCGTGCCGGGCGGATTGTAGATCAGCACCGGCGTATCGGACACCAGCGGGGCGCCAACGGCCGACGACATATATCCGCCGGCGAGGACAAGGACGAAATGCGCCTCGTCGTGGCTATGCCGTCTAACCTCCTCTTCGGGAGCGTTCGCGTTCAGCAGATGGAAACTGTACCCCCCCGCCTCACGCGCCTTCGGGCCGCTCCCCCAGAAATCCATCCTCGCTCGTCTGAGCACCATCTGCGTTTGCACCAACTACGATCGATCCGCCTCGCAAAGCGCTCTTAGAGCCGAAAAGCGGCTTTCGTCGACTAGGCGCAAAAATTCGTCGGGATTGCAGGCCAACGTACGGTTTGCGGCCAATGGGGTGCGGCCTGTCGACACGAAATGGCCGGTAGCCGCCTAACAGTTTCGGATACCGTCGCCGGAAGCATAGTGCCGTCGTTGCGGCAGCAACGGCTCCTTCTCGACAGGAAGTGATGATATAGGCGCACCAGAGGAGACCAACATGAAGATCAGTGCGCGCAATCAGATCAGGGGCAGGATCGTCTCGGTGACACCGGGCGCGGTCAATGCCACGGTCAAGATCGACATCGGCGGCGGGAACGTCGTCACCTCGAGCATCACCGAGGAAGCCGTCGCCGACCTCGGCCTCGCCGAAGGCGATGACGTCACCGTGATCGTCAAGGCCAGCGACGTCCTGATCGGCAAGTAAGTGGTTCCCCGGGTTGGCGCGTTGAAGCTCAAACCGCAGCTGATCTGCGGCAGCGAGCGCGCCATGGGACCGGGCAAGGCCGACCTGCTCGACGCCATATCGGCGCACGGCTCGATCTCCGCCGCCGGCCGGGCGCTTGGTATGAGCTATCGCTACACGTGGCTTCAGGTCGACGGGATGAACCGGTGTTTCGACAAGGAGCTGGTCGACGTGACGGCCGGCGGGCGCGGCGCGGCGCTGTTGTAACCGATCATGGCAGGCCCGTATTGGCGGCCTATCGCGAACTCCAATTGGCGTTGTTAAAGACCGCGCGCGCTCATGCCGGGTTCGCGCAATTCGAGATGATGCAAAACGACACTTATAAGGGGCGGTGCAAACGTCCATTCCCGGGATCGCAACGGGCGGACCGCGCTCGACTATGTGCGAACGGCAGGTTTCAACAATTCGCGCGCAACCGTCGTGCTCAGGGGGGGGCAGCAATCGCGCAGGAATAGGTCAACAGCTGTCGGACCGTTTTTACAGTTCTTGCGCCGTTATGAGGCCAGCTGGAGCTATCCCCACACTTGTGACGTATATGAACGCCTGGTTTCGGGACGCGGCGATGGCGCCGCGAACGTCTGGGTGCGGCTCTCTCGACGCAGCGCGCCAGTTTCCCGTCCACGACTGCCAAGATCGATCTGACTCGTTGGCGGCTGCTGGTCGACCGGTCGGGCGTTGTCTCAAACGTGACGGCGATCGGACACGGCGGAACCGATCGGCGCGCCGACAGTCGTTGATTAGCCCAAGCCTCAAGGAGCGGATACGTCACGAACATTTTGTCTCGCCGTCGTTGGGCGTTGGCCGCCGCCGCAGTCGCTGCTGTCGTTTTCATTCCGCTTGTCGTCGTCGCCGTACTGCCGTTGAACTGGGTCCGCAGTCCGGTCGAACGGGCGGCGTCGAATGCTTTTGGCCGGCGGGTGACGATCGCCGGCATGGCCCGGCTCAACACCTTCTCGCTCTCGCCTATCGTCCGCCTCGAAGGCATCCGGATTGCGCAGCCAACGTGGGCGGGTCCAGGCGATATGGCGACAATCGCCGACGCCCGTATCAGCTTCGCCGTCGCCGACCTTTTCCGCGGCCATCTCGTTCCGCTGTCGCTCGATATCGACGGAGCGCAAGTGGCGCTGGTGCGCGACGCCTCCGGTCGATCGAATTGGGCCGGCGAGCCGAGCCGCGCCGTTGGCGGCGAGCCTCGCCCCGCGACGCCGCTGCGTCTGCGCCATCTCGGCATCGCTCACACCATGGTTCGGCTGCACGATCTCAAGCGTCACGTCGACATCACCGCGACCATCGCCTCCGATAGCCACGGCCTGGCCATCATCGGCGCCGGCACACAGCGCGGTCAGCCGCTGCGAGTGACAGCACACGGCGGCGCGCTCGAGCGGATCGATCCGATGACGCGCTATCCGTTTGCCGTCGAAATCGCGTCGCCACTCGTGAACATCGTCGGGCGCGGAACGATGGATCATGCGCTTGACGCCAGCCACTTCACGGTGCGGCTCACGACACACGGCCACGATCTTATCGATCTCGATGACATTATCGAGGCTGGCGTACCGGCGACCCAAGCGTTCGCCCTTACCGCTACCGTTCGTCACAACGATTACGACTGGACGATCACCGATCTTACCGGGACGATCGGGCGGTCCGACCTCGCCGGCCGATTGAGCGTCAAGCGGCGGCAGAGCCGGAGCCTGCTCGACGGCGCGGTGACAGCAAACGCATTTGACTTCGACGACCTCGCCTCCGACGAGCAGCTCGCTCGTGGCAAGGCCGAAGAGGCACGTATCGGCAAGCGGATCGTGCCGGCTACCGCAATCCACTTCGAGAAGCTCGGTCAGACCGACGGCGTTATTCGTTTCCATGCGGGAAAGTTGCTGAGCAAGAGCCCGAGCCCGTTTGTCGCCCTCGATGCGACGCTGGTGATGGACCACCGCCGGCTGGTGGTGAAGCCGCTGACGGCGCGCTTGACCCACGGCATGCTGACCGGCGACATTGTCGTCGATCACCGCCGCGGCAGCCCGAAGCTGACAGCGACCCTCGACCTGGTCGGCGCGCGGATTGAGGATCTGTTTAACATTCCTCCGCAACGCGCGACCGTGCCGGTCGATGGCCGCATCCGCCTGCACGGTAGCGGCGACACCGTGCGTGCCGCGCTTGGCCGGGGAAGCGGGACGCTCGACCTGTCGGGCCGTGGTGGCGGGATAGACGATAAGGTGGCGACCCTCGCCGCCGGCGACGTCGTTCGCGGGCTTGGCCTCGCTATCAGCGGTGACAGCGATCGCCTCACGCCGATCCGCTGCATCGACGCTCGCTTTGTCGCTCGCGATGGCGTGTTCACGGCGCGCGACTTAATTCTAGACACTATGGTCATGCGCGCCGACGGCGAAGGCACGCTGCGCCTGCCCGACGAGACGCTGGCGCTGACATTGCGGGGGCGATCGAAGCACCCGGACGTCATTCAGTCGACGGTGCCAATTCATATCGGTGGCACGCTGGCGAAGGCGACCTTCGACGTCGTGCCGGTTGACCACTCGGCGCCGAAGCGGAGCCTGCTCGGCCGCGTCGGCGACGTGCTGAAGAGCTTGAAGGTGCACAGCGACGCCGACCGCGGCGATGTTGCGCCCGATGCTCCGTGCGACAAGCTTCGCGTCGCCGCCCTCGGCCAGGACTGGGCGCACCGTCATCCCAATTGACCGGCCAAAATGGACAATCCGAGAACATAAGCGAAGTGCCGGTTGAGTCTGATCGCTGGGGTCCATCGTAATTGCCGGCGGCACGATAGCCGTGCTTGAGCAACCGCGCCGCCGAGATCTCGCGGTGAGGCAACCGCAGCTGGCTGTCGTGCCGCGCGTACGGCGGTCCCGTCGGCGACCGTCTCGTTGCCGCAGTCGCAGGCGAAGAGCCAATACGCATGCCCGCCGCTATGCGAAAACTCGATCCCAACGAGGCGTCCGTAGCGCAGCCCGGCCATCTCGATCCTGATCTTGCGACCCACCGGACCCTCCCCCTTCCAGTTCCTTGGTCGGCTTGCGGGTGACGAGGTTGATCGCGCCGCCCATGCCGTCGGGGCCGTTGAGCACCGAGACATACCCCTTGGCGACCTGAATTTCGGCGATGTCGGGAGTCAGGAAGCGGCCGTAGTCGAGGCGGTTGTCGGCGGGCAGATAGACTCGGATGCCGTCGACGGTGAGCGGCACCTGGAAGCGGTTGAAGCCGCGCACAAAGATCAGCCGCTCGTTGCGCGACCCGCCGCTGTTGCCCGAGGTTACGCCCGGGATCAGGCTCGCTGCGTCGTCGAGGCCGAGCCGGTTGAAGCTGTAGATCGCCTCCTGCCCGATCGTGTCGCCGCCGATCGATACGCCCTCGGCGCGATGGCCGGTGATTACGATCTGCCCGAGCCCAAAGGCGCTGTCTTCGGCTGCAGGCGTCGCCGCGACAGTGGGCACCGAGGTCTGCGCGTAGGCCATTGCGGGCAATAGCGCGGCCACGGTCGCAACCAGATAGCGACGCATGTGTCCCCCATACGGATCGCTGTCGCCCGCGAACCAGGCGTTGTATATGGTGGAATATTACGGGCTGTATATAGATGAATATAGCCACAGGAATGGATCGGTGAATGATGAAGGTGCTCGTATTTTCTGTGTTAGCCAGTCTCGCGGTGCCTGCCTTGGCGCAGGGAATGCCGATGGTGACGCCGGTCTGCCCGAGGGACGCCGAGCCGATCCCAGCGGGTCTCGCCGGCTGGAGCAACAGGACGCCGATGACTGCGGCAAACGATGCGGCATCGGTCGGGCAAGCCAATCTCGTGCCCGGCGTTGCCGTCGATCTCGCGCTCGCCGGCACACCGGCGGTGCAATACGTCGTCCGTCCGTCGCATCCCGGCGGATCGGTCAGCCATGGTGGCATGACAGGTCTCGTCATCGCCACCGCCGGCACCTACCGCGTCGCCATCGGGTCGGGCGCATGGGTCGATCTCATCAAGGACAAGACGTCGCTCGAGTCGGTCGGGCACGGCCATGGACCGAATTGCTCGGGCATCCGCAAGATGGTGGATTTCGCGCTGCAGCCGGGATCGTACATCCTGCAGGTCGCAGGTAACGGCGAGGCGCGAATCCCGGTTCTCGTCGCGAAGCTGCCCTGACAGCGATGGCGCGCCGGCTCGGACTGGCGATCGCCGCGCTGATCCTGATGGCCGCGGCGCCGTCGTGGGACTGGCGATCGCCAGCGGGGCTCCGGCCGCCGCGCGTGTCTTCGGGCAATCCGATGTCGGCAGCAAAGGTCGAGCTCGGCCGGCGGCTATTCTATGATGCCGACCTTTCGGTCGACGGCACCATGGCGTGCGCGACATGCCACGAACAGCATCGCGCGTTCGCCGACGGCAATGCGGCGCATGCGGGCGTCCATGGCGACCCCGGACGCCGCAACGTGCCGGGGCTCGCGAACGTCGCATGGCTGCGGCCACTGACGTGGGGTGATCCCCGGATCGGATCGCTCGAAGCGCAGGCCGCAATTCCTGTCACCGGGACGGCACCGGTCGAGATGGGCATGGCGGGCCAGGATGCCGAGATTGCCCGGCGATTGAGCACGGACAGTTGCTATCCAGCGATGTTCGCCAACGCCTTTCCCGGCGATGGGACGATCGATTTCGAGCATGTCGCCAAAGCGCTGGCCGCGTTCGAGCGGACGCTGGTCTCCTTCGACACCGCTTATGATGCCAATGGTCGCGGCGGTCGGACGGCAATGCCGTCCGAGGCGGTTGCCGGCAGCGCTCTGTTCGATCGCCACTGCCGGTCATGCCATTCTGGGCCGCTGCTCACCGACCAGAAATTTCATCGGATGCGATCGACGCCGGGGCCGGACGCGGGTCTCGGCGAAATCACGCGACGGACGGAAGACGTGGGGCGCTTCCGGACGCCCAGCTTACGCAACGTCGAACTGACAGGCCCCTATTTTCACGACGGCTCGGCGAAGACGATTGCCGATGCCGTTCGCCTGCATCCGCGGACGAGCGATCTGCGCGACGCGCAGGTGATGCAGATCGTAGCATTCTTGAATTCGCTGACGGATCGACATTTTACGATGGACGCCCGCTTCTCCTTGCCGGAGTTTACTTGCGGCAAGTGACCCATGCCCGGCGGGAGCGAGGATTTCTAACTGTAGAATGCTTTTGAAGATCCTCGCAATTTAGGAATCCAGCGCGACGGAGATCTATCGACGGCGAGTCAACTCGCGCGCAAGAGCCTTACGTGTCTTGTCGCCGTACGGCGGCTTGAACCCCGCGAGCTTGGCAAGATCGATCTTCGGCTGCGCGTAGATTGCCTTGGCGTGGCTGAACGCGCGGAAGCCGTCGTGGCCGTGGTAGCTGCCCATTCCGGCCGGGCCAACGCCGCCGAACGGCAGATCCTCAGCCGAGACGTGAAACACAACGTCGTTGATCGTCACCCCGCCCGAGATCGTCCGGTCGAGCACGCGCCGCTGCTCACCTGTATCGTCGCCGAACCAGTAAAGTCCGAGTGGCCGGTCGCGGCGGTTGATCCGGTCGATCGCCTCGTCGATCGTGTCGTACGGCACGATCGGCAGCAGCGGACCGAAGATTTCTTCCTGCATCACGGTCATGCTGTCGTCGACCCGACGCAGGATATGGAGCGGCATCTTGTTGCCGTTCTGCGCGGCGAAGTCCTCGTTTCCGGGATTGACGACGATGACCTCGGCACCCTTGGCCCGGGCGTCGGCGACGTGCGCCTCGAGCCGCTCGCGGTGGCGGGCGCCGAGAACCGAGGTATAGTCGGGGTTGGCGAGCAACGTCGGGTACATCGCCGCAACCGAGCTCTGCAAGCCGGCGACGACGGCATCCTCGTGCTCGCGCGGCACGAGCAGGTAGTCGGGCGCGAGGCAGATCTGCCCGGCGTTCATCATCTTGCCGAGCGCGATCCGGTCGGTTGCGCGTGCGACGTCGGCCGAGCGCGAGACGATCGTCGGCGACTTGCCGCCGAGCTCGAGCGTCAGCGGCACGAGGTTTGCCGCCGCCGCTGCCATGACATGCCGACCGACCGCTGTGCCGCCGGTGAAGACGAGATGGTCGAACGGCAGTTCGGCGAAGGCCTTGCCCGCCGCCGGGCCGCCGGTGACGACCGTCACCTCGGCCGGGTCGAAAGCGGCAGCGATCAGCGACGCCATTAATGTCGACGTCGCCGGCGTGTACTCCGACGGCTTGATCATCGCCCGGTTACCCGCCGCCAAAACACCGGCGAGCGGTCCAAAGGTCAGATTGACCGGGAAATTCCACGGCGAAATGATGCCAACGACGCCCTTTGGCTGAAATTCGACGCGGGCCCGCGCGCCGAGCAGGCCAAGCGGAAAGTCGAGGCTGCGCTTCTCGGGTTTCATCCACGCGGCGAGATGCTTGGTCGCGTGGCGCAGCGGCTTCACCGACGACATGATGTCGGTCATCAGCGACATCTCGGTCGAACGGTGGCCGAAGTCCTCGGAGATTGCCGCGACCAGCGCGTCCTGATTGTCGATCAGCAGCGCCTCGGCGCGGCGAAGTCGGTCGGTGCGGATCGCGGCGGATACCGGCAACTCGCCCGTAAACGCCGCGCGCTGGAGGTCGAGCGCGGTACGCATTGCCGCCGCATCGCGCTGATCCCATGCGTCGATCGCTGTCGCCACTGCCGCTCCTCCCCAGATCAGCCCGCCGGGCTATGACATCTGTGTCGGCTCAGGTGACCGCCGCGTCAACGCTGGCAAAGACCCTGGGTGAGCAGCCACGCCTTGTTCATCCAGCGGGCTGCCGGCAATAGATCGCTGCCAGCCGCTCGATGCCGGCGCGGTCATCGTCGTCGAAGCGGCCGGGCAGCGGACTGTCGAGGTCGAGGACGCCGATCAGCACGTTTTCGCGTATCAGCGGCACGACGATCTCGGACCGCGATGCCGCATCGCAGGCGATGTGACCGGGAAAGGCGTGGACGTCGGCGACGACGATCGTCCGGCGCTCCGCCGCCGCCGTTCCGCACACCCCGCGGCCGAGTGCGATGCGGACGCACGCCGGCTTGCCCTGAAACGGCCCGACGACCAGTTCACCGCCGCGCAGGAAGTAGAAGCCCGCCCAGTTGAGGTCGGGCAGGCTCATAAAGATGAGCGCTGCCGTATTGGCCGCGTTGGCGACCGGATCCGTCTCGTCACCGAGCAGGCCGCGCAACTGCGCGGCGAGGTCGGCGTAGAACTCGGTTTTGGTCGCGGCGCTGATCGGCATAGACTGAAAGATGGTCGGCTCCTCGAACGCACGGTGGCTGTTAGCATATCACTCTCAGCTCGAGCCACTTGATTAATGTTGTCCTTGCCAGCTCGACAATCTCGAACTGGACCGGTCTGCCGGTCTTTTTTCGGACAACCATCGTCAGGCTGCGAAACTGGCCACCACTGACGAGGTCACCGATCTTCATTTTGACCACGCCGCAGCAGCGGAGGGTGTATCGCCCCCCAGCGCAAAACCCGCTGCCCGTCCGGACGGCCAGAACCTTCGCGTAGTCGTCCCGACCCGAATGGCAGCTAGTCATTAACCTTTAAATAACCTTGTCTGCGAGCACGCCGTATCTTAACCAACCGCTAATTATAAGGGTTGGCAACATGATGCTTGAGAACCGCTTCGATTATCATGTTCAACGCGCATCGGCGCATTTAGGAAATGTCGAGACGGCGACATCATTCGAGGCTCGAAATACTCACCGGGAACTTTCGAAGTGGCACATGTCTGCGGCGCTCACTGAAGGCGTCGGCTTCGTTCCCACTTGTGCAATTGAGTTGCAACAGATTCGGGCAGCGAGGAGCGTGATGCCGGGCGGCCAGCATTCAAGATCATAATTCAGTCAACTCAAGATTGAGTAGTGCGTTAAAAGCCTTACAGCCCAGCTGGTGCACGGGGGCCTTGAAGGAAGGTGGAATCTACCGGTACAAGGTCGCTAAGCGATACTCGTATACCGTGCTGGCAAACCACCTCGTCGTCATCGAGTCTCCGGATCACGCAAATATTCCTTTAGTGCGCAGTATGAACAACTGCGCTTCTTCCTGCCAATCTTGCTCACGGCACGCTTTAAGTTCTGCTTCGATCGTTATTTTCTGCCCGATTCGTTGGTTTCATGCCACGGGTCAGAACAGCGACATCGCTTCCGCGATCAATCATCTCCTGACGTGGTTCGACCGCATGCCCAGTGGCTTGCTTGATCGGCGCGATGTACACGATTGAGATCAGCCGACCGCGACCGACCTTTTTGAACAAACTGGGGGATGGGGATGCCGCTTGGGCTAGCGCTTGCACCGGCGATTTTGCTCGTAGCGACGCTCATTTGCGTCATCGTGGTGCGCACCCGCTCGACCGCCATAAAGCTCGGCACCGAAGTCGTGCTGCTGGGACTCATCGGCGGCCTGCTCCTCAGTCGCGGTCTGAGCCCTCTGCCGGGGAACCTCGCTTTTACGCGGAACGCCGACGCTCCACTTCTGCGCGCACTCGCGGTCGTTTGGTGGCTCGTCGCGGCGCGTGCGATCGCGATACTAACGACGCTCGGTCTCGGTCATGACGCGCGATCGAAGCACGCTCGGCTGTTTTCAGATCTTTTGGCCGGCGCGATCTATCTGACTGCAATCTTGATAATCCTGAATTCGGTTCTGGGCCTACCGATCAAAGGACTACTGGCAACGTCGGGCGTCATCGCGATCGTATTGGGACTGGCTTTGCAGAATACGTTGGCCGACGTGTTCTCGGGCGTGGCGGTCGGACTGGAGCAGCCGTTCCACGTCGGCGACCGGATCACGCTGGCCGATCACGCCGAGGGCATCGTCGTCGAGATGAATTGGCGATCGATCCGCATCCAGACCGACGGTGAGGATGTCGCGATCATCCCCAACAGTATCGTCGCGCGCAGCCAGATCATTAACCGCAGCGTTCCGACCGCCCGCCGCGCCGTTTCGCTCGATATTCCGACGCTGTCGCAAGCGCGTTCCGAGCACCTGATCGAGCTGGTGCGCCAGGCGATCATGCTCTGTCCGAGCCTGTTGGACACCCCGACGCCAAGCGTCTTCGTCAAATATATTGGCACGCGGACCACGATGCTCGGGGTCAATTACTTCGTCGCTTCGACCAGCGCGATGACATTGGCCCGAAGCGAGTTGCTCCGCCAAACTCGCCGTCTGTTCCGCCACGCCGGTATCCAGGACGGAGCGCAGCCGACCGATAAAGCCCTGCTCGGGAGCATCGAACTCTTCGAATCGCTCGACGACACCCAGCTCGGCGTCCTCGCCGCGGGGCTCCATCACCACATACTCGAACCCGGCGCAGTGCTGTTCGAACAAGGCGGCGTCGGGTCGTCGCTGTTCGTCGTCAATTCGGGAATCTTCGAGATCGCAAGCCACACCGCAGCCTGCCCGTCGCACGTCTATGGCAAAATCGGACCGGGCGAGTATCTCGGCGAGATCAGCATGATGAGCGGCGAGCCGCGCCCGGTTGGGGCGAAAGCGCTGACCAAGGCGAGCGCGCTCGAGCTGCCGAAGTCCGTCCTCGAGGGTCTCCTCCGCGATAACCCCGAATTGAGCGCGGCCCTTGAACGGTCGGTCGAGCGCGGGCTAGCGCTTCTCGACCGCGACACCGCGGCGCGGACGTGTGAGCCGCTCGACGTCCACGGCAACCTGCTCAGCCGCATTGTCACGTTTCTTGGAATAAGCCGGGGTCAGCCGCGCTAGGTACAAAGGCGGGCTGACACGTCTTCGAGCCTGCGGCGGCTGCATTTCGGGTATCGCCGGTCCTCGGCTAAGGCGGATTCATGAGTTGCCAACTCATCGCGGATAGAAAGCACAACCAATTCCAAGTTGCTGCGCTGCGGTGTGGCCGCGTCCTCGCGCTTGGTATTGAAAGCAATTTGCGCGCCGGTCGATACCTTAAGAATTTTAGATCGACATGGCGGCGTGACTACACTCGTCTGGCGTATTTGGCCAAGATATTCGGTTTGCAGCGTACGGGCATCTCACCAATTGGGCCAACGAAAGCCCGATTGAGCAGATTGGGCGCAAACAATACGACAGCTGTGTATTTCGTGACTTCGTAGCTGGCCATTGCCGACACCGCTTATTTACTGAGCGTGACGAGACCCCTCACCTCGTCCGAAACACCGACCTGACGCGGATGTTTCGTCCAGCGACGTCGCATAAGAGAGCGGCGGCGTCGGGTGACGCCGCCGCTCCAAGAATGACCGTGCTACTTTTTTGCGGTAGCGGCGCTCTTACCGTGAGCTTCGGTCGAGGACTTGTGGGCCGCGTCCGAATGCCCATGGGCCTTGGTCGACTCAGCATGGGCCTCGTCGTGGCTGCCCGACGTGTGCTTCGTTGCGGCCGCCTTGTGCGACTTGGCTGCCGCTTCGTGATGCTCGGCGGCCTTCGTGTGGCTTGCTGCTGCCATGATGACTTCCTTCCCAATCCGGATTTATTTCCGGTAATCGCAGAACGGCCATATCCGGGCGGCGGGTGCAAAGTGTCTTATGTCGCTCGACCGGTGAATTGCCCGTTCCATCGGAAATACGTCGGGGTATTACCCTCCAGATGGCGACGTCAGCGATCGCTTTTGCCCGCTACCCTGCCGACAAACGCCTTGCGCGCTGGCTACTGATGCGCGCCGATCCGTCGGCGATAACACCAACAGCCTGATCCATGAGGCGTTAGCAATCATGCTTAGTACGCCGCGCAATCGTTACCGTCGCAATCAACAGCCTCGAAGATCGACGGAAATAGTAGCTCCGACCGCACATCGCGATCGTTGCCCGCCCCCGCCTGCTCCATCTGCGTGCGAGCGGCTATGGCTGCCCGAAAGCGCATACGTCAATCTGAGCGCCGTCTGGCGACGGGTTCAGCAGCAGTTTCGCTGATGCTCTGACGAGCATCGGCTTCGATAAGCATCTACACGACTACCCAGGACATTCGTGACCAAGCTCTGCCCGGCAGGCCTGACCGAAGCCGAAATTGCTGGAATCGTGAGATGGTCACCGCGCGCGTGGCATATATCCTCCGCGTATACGTCGACGGTATGCGCGTCGTCGTCTCGATCGGAGAGCGATTGGCGGCATCGAGCGGATAAACGCCGAGGCATCGCCTTGTCACCCGACGAATTGACGGTATAAACGGCCGGAACATTTTGCAAAACACGTTGCAACATGATCGTGCTGAAGGCGACATGCCTTTGAAATGCGGGCGTAGCTCAATGGTAGAGCAGAAGCTTCCCAAGCTTACGACGAGGGTTCGATTCCCTTCGCCCGCTCCAATTATCTCAGAGAGTAAAAGTCTGCAGTTCATCCCGGCACGTTCGTGCCGGGTTCGGCGCACGGCCGTCAGTCGAAGCGGAAGGCGGAGATTGCGGTCTTGAGCACGAGCTCGCTGTAGACGCGCGCGCCTGCCGCCTGCGATGTCCCGGCGGCGACCATGAGCGGCAGCAAATGCTCAGCCTGCGGATGCGAGAAGCGGCCCGAGGGAGCATCGGCCCATGCGTTCAGCGCCGTCGCCCTCGCCGCACCGGGCTGTTCGACCGCGGCGGTCAGCCATGCGTCGAACGCCTGCGACGGCGCCGTCGCGCGCGGATCGCCGTAGCCGCGCATGTTGTGGAAGCTCATGCCTGACCCGAGGATCAGCACGCCCTCGTCGCGAAGATGCGCAAGCGCCTTCCCCGCGGCGATGTGAAGTTCCGGGTCGAGAGTGCGGTCGACCGACATCTCGATCAACGGGATATCGGCATCGGGAAACGCGACCTTGAGCGGCACGAAGACGCCGTGATCGAGACCGCGCGCCGGATCGACGTTCGCAGCAAGGCCGGCATCGCGAAGTAATTGCGCGGCGCGGCGCGCGAGGCCGGGAGCACCGGGCACATCGTAGCGCAGCCGGTACGTCTCGGGCGGGAACCCGCCATAGTCGTAGATGAGCGTCGGGTGCTCGGTGCCGGTGAAGGCGAAACCGTCGGTTTCCCAATGTCCCGACACGACGATGATCGCCGTCGGCTGCTCGGCGAGGGTGCCGGACAGGCCGCGCAGGAAAGCGCTCATGCCGGTCCAGGTGCCCGACGGATCGGGCATGAAAAAGCACGGTCCGCCGCCGTGCGGGATGAAGAAACTCGGCTGTGTCGCCATGATTGCGCGTCCGCCTGCCCGGCGGTTTCGCCGTCGGGCTTGTCGCAGGTAATCTAGTCGTTCCGCCACAGAGGGAGAATAGCTGGCCGGATCGACAGACTGTTGCGCAGAATGCGATGATCGCGGTTCGGCGCGGCTGTCGCATCCGCCACCGACCGCAGTCCCTAAGCGGGTGCCGGACCGTCGGTATCGAGCACCAGTCGCTGCAGCACGACGTTATCGTCGATCCGCCAGATTTTGATCGTATGACGACCGACGGTGACGTCGTGCATGTCCGCCGATAGCTGGACGACATTGTCGCAGACCGCCTTGGCCCAGCGCTTTTTGCCCGGGGTGTCCTGATCGCCGCCGGTTGCTTCGAGCTGCGCCGTCAACACCTCGACCGGGCCGCCATCGAGCGAGACACCGATCCGCACGCCGCGATGGCCCATGGTATCGAGCGTCGGCGTCAGGAACAGCGTGAGCGTCGCCGCGCCAGCCTTGCGCACCGTCACGTCATATTCGAGGCTCATCCCGTCAGCCGGGCTGGTCGAAGGCGCACCTTGCGGCATGGCGAGCACGGCAGCGGCAGTCGACCCAAGATGCGGGATGGTCGACCACCGCAGCCCCTTCGCGTTGTTTGCGCGGGTGAACGCCGGTGCCTCGATCGTCACGATGCCCTCGGACGCCGCGCGCGCCGCGACGAATTTAGGCGCGACATGGCGTTCCGCGGCCGCAGACTCGCCGCCGACGCGAACGATGCTCGGCAAGGACTGCTGCGTCGGGTCGTTTCCAGAGGACATAGTTCATGTGGACCTGCGCCATCATGCCGTCCCACTTGCCGCCGTTGATCGTGTGGTAGCGGCGGGTCAGCTCGGAATCGCGCCTGAACGCGGTCTCGACCTCCCCGGCGAAGTAGTTCGCGCGCGGGTCGTTCGGCTTTCCCAGCATCCGGTCCCAAGCGGTGCAATAATACATGCGATACAGGTTCGCCATCGCGAGCACCGGAAATTCGAGGAGCTGGTAATAGGCGTCGAGCTGTTCGGGCCGGAGCTGGGCGCGGACCACCTGTACCTTCGCCTCCAGCGCATCCCACTCGGCGATCATCGCGCCGAATTCGCCGCCATCGAGCCCGTCGGGCATAATGCCGCCGAGCGCAAAGCTGTCCTGGTCGATCAGTTCGGGTTTCCGGCGCGCGGTATACTGGCTGTACGCGGTGATGATCTCGCCGATCGCGGCGTGATCGGCCCCGAATGCCGCCGCTGCCCACGTCGCCGGGTAGTCGGCCAGCGCCGCCGGGGTCATCGCTTCGGGGTTCCACGCCTGCGCGAGGAAGAAGCCGAGCGGATATTCCATCGGCTTGATATCGCCGACATTGGCGATCCAGATCGTCCGCGCACCGCGCTGGTAGGCGAGGTCCATCTGCTGCCAGATCTTCTCGACCTGGTTGGTATTGATCCATTTATAATTGCGCGGCACGCCGACATAATCGAAGTGATAATAGATGCCGTAACCGCCGCTGCGCGCTGGTGCGGCGGGGTCGGGCAAGCGGCGGATCTGGCCCCAATTATCGTCCGAGAACATCAAGGTGACGTCGTCCGGCACCTTCATGCCGTGGTCGTAATAATCCTGAACCTCCTTATAGAGCGCCCAGACCTGCGGGGTCGCCGCCGCCGGCTTGCCGGTGACATCGGCGATGATCTGGCGCTGATCGGTGACGATCCGTTCGAGCAGGCCGGTCGCGGTACCCTCCGCCATCGCCTCGTCGCCGTCGCCGCGCATCCCCACCGTGACGAGCGAGTCATAGTGCCTGCCGCCGCCCTTCGACATCATGCGCTCGATGCCGCCGCGCCAGAAGGTGCGCAGATTGGCGGCGTTCTTGCTGTAATCCCACGCGCCGCCGGTGATGCCGCTTTCCTTGTGGCGATGCCATTCGGCCTGCGCGCGGAGCATCGGCTCGTGATGCGAATTGCCCATCACCACGCCCATTGCGTCGGCGAGGATCAAGCTGTTCGGATCGTCGTCGGCGAACGCCTTCCCCCACATCGCTGGCCAAAGGTAATTGCCCTTCATCCGCAGCAGCAGCTCGAAGACGTGGGCGTACATTGCCGAATTGACGCCGCCGAAGGCCTTCTTCGCCCAGCCGCTGAGGCAGGGGTCCTCGTCGTTGATGAAGAAGCCGCGATAGCGCACCTTCGGCTGGTCGCGGCGGGTGTCCGACGGGATCGTCACTTCGTGCTGGCGGCGGACGGGCACGTCGGCGAACCAGTGCCACGGCGACACGCCGATCCGGGCGGAAATGTCGTACGTGCCGAACACGGCGCCGCGGCGGTCGGACCCGACGATCACCAGCGCCTGCGCCACCCCTGGCATCGGGTCGTCGACGACGATCTGGCGGAACGCCTCCCATTCGCCCTTGATGTCGCCGGCATCGATCTTGCCGCCGGCGACCAGCCGGTCGATCATGGCGCTTTGCCCGAGCACCCCGATCATCACCACCGGGCCCGCGAGCCGTCCACTGCCCTCGACCAGCCGCGGGCGTGTACCGCTTACCCGTTCGAGATCGGCGACGAAGTTGGTCGCGACGTGGCGCACCGCGCTGTCGGCGTCGGCGTCGATCACGACCGTCGCCGGGATGCCGCCGGCGATCAGCCGAAAGCCCGCGCGTGGATCGGTGCCGGTCCGCGGTTCGAGCGCCGCCAGGGCGTGCGCGGGTAATGCCGCCAGCGCCGCGCTCAAGGCCGCACTGCCCATCAATGTCCGGCGCGAGAGAGCCGCACGCGTGTCGTCAGCCATTCTCTACGCTCCTGTCGGTGCCGCAAGATGATCGGCCGCTGGCGGCCCGAAATATGTCTTCTTCGGCTCTTCGTTCGACACGATAATCGTCTGTATCACCACGGTGGGGTCGATCATGCAGACTTTCAGCGTGTGGCGTCCGGCGCGGTCGACCATGACGTTGAAGTGCATCGTGCGCGCGTTGTTCGCGCTGTTGACGGCGTGCTTGGCCCCGAGAAAATCTTGCGCCGCGGTATCCTGCGGCGTGAAGACCGTCTGGACGACCGGCGCTTGGTCATTCAGCCCGACCGCGACGCTCAGCTTGCGGCCTGGGATAACCTCGAGCGTCGGGCTCGTGACGAGTTCGACGCGATACTCTCCCGCGGTCGCCAAATAGATCGCGTAGTCGAGCCGGGGTGCGCGAGCCGGGTCGGTAAACGACGGTGCATCGACCGGAAAGATCGACATCGCGGCATCGACCCGACCGTAATCGGGGATCGCTTCCCAGCGGACGCCGTCGACCGCGACCGATCGGGTAAAGGCTGTGGCGGGCACCGAGAACTCCCCGGCCAGACCACCGAATGCTCCGCGTGCTTCGCGCTCCTGTTGCGCCGTCGCGCGGATCGCGGTCAGTTGCGCCTTGATCACAGCTTCGCCCTTGATCGTCACGGTGGCGCTCGATTTGCCCTCGGGTGCCTTCGCCCAGTCGATATCGATCCAGAACCGGCGGTCGCGCGGCGATGCGCTGAACGCCTTGCCTTCGCGGATCGTCACCCACGGCTGGTCGGCCGTCACGGTAAACGGCGCCGCGCCGTTTCCGCGCGGGAAAACCTCGAGCCACGTCGGACGCCGCGAGATGCTGTCGAGCGTGGGAAATGCCGGCGGCAATAATAGCCGGGCCACGACCGGCTATCGCCATCGACGGCAACACCGAACCCCGAGGCGCTATCGAGGTCGAGGTCGGCGACCGGCGGCATGATGTCGGCGATGGGCGGGTACCAGTCGAAATAGCCGATGTGCGTCTGGTCCATCATGTGGTTCCATTTGCCGCCGGCCATTACGTGATTGTAGGTGTCGCGCAGGTCGTGGTCGGTGCGGAACCGGCGGCGAACCTCGTCCGCCTCGACCTTGGTGCTGGCACGCGCCTGCTCGGCAAAGCGCGCGTTGCGTGCCGCCGCGACGTACATCTGGGTAAGGTTGGCGCAGGCGCGGACGGGATACAGGACCAACTGGTAGAAAGCGTCGCGCTGGTCGGGGCGCAGTGCGGCGTCGACGGCATCTGCCCGGCGAACAAGCCCGGCCCATGCCTCGCAAACCCGTTCGGCTTCGCCATAATGTTCGAGGCTGTAGGTGCCGGGGGTGATTTTCTCGGGCTTGGGCAGCGCGTTATATTTGGCATAGCGCGAGGCGAGAAAAGCGATCTCGTCGGCGTGTTCGGTGCCGAACTGGCGCTCGGCCCAATCGCGCGTCCACCGGGCGATCTTGTCCTTTCCGACATCGGCCGGATTCCATGCCATCGCGAGAAAGAACTCGATCGGCAATTCGAGTGGTTTCAGGTCACCGACGTTGGCGATCCAGGTCTCGTTCGCGCCATATCGGTTGGCAAGGTTCATCTGCTCCCAGATTTTCGGCAGCGGGTTCGAGTTGATCCACTGATACGCAAACGGACCGCCGTGCATGTCCATGTGGAAGTAGATGCCGAACCCGCCCGATCGCCCGCGTTCGGACGGCAGCGGCAACCACCTGAGATTGCCGACATTGTCGTCGGCGAACATGATTGTGACGTCGTCGGGCAGCTTTAGCCCGGCGTCGTAATATTTATAGACCTCGGTGAAGAGGACCCATACTTGCGGGACCTTGTCAGCGGGCATGTGCATGCCGTCGGCGATGATGCGGCGCTGGTCGCCGATGACCTCCTCAAGCAGCTTGACGTCGGACTGCAGGCTGCCGGTACTTTCGAGCGCGACATCGCCGTCGCCGCGCATCCCGACGGTGACAACGACTTCGTTGCCCGCGTTCCGCTTGATCCCCTCGTTGAAAAACTGGCGGATGGCGGCGCGATTGGTCGCGTAATTCCACTCGCCGTTGCCGTAATGCTGCCGGTTGTCGGTCCATTCCTTGTGCGCCCGCATCATCGGTTCGTGGTGCGAAGTGCCCATGACGATCCCATAGTCGTCGGCAAGTGCGGGATGCGCCGCATCATCGATGGCGAATGCGTTGTTCCACATCGCCGGCCACAGGTAGTTGGCGCGGAGGCGAAGCATCAGCTCGAACAGCTTCGTGTAGAATTGGGCGTTCATTCCGCCGAACTTCTCGGTCGTCCAGCCCGACAGGCAGGGTGCCTCGTCGTTGAGGAAAATCCCGCGATACCTCACCGCCGGTGGTCCTTGAACATAATGGCCATAGCGCAGCCGAAGCTGGCTCCGCCGCACCACCGGGACGTCCGCCCACCAATACCACGGTGAAACGCCCATCGAGCGCGACAGATCGTAAGCGCCATAGATCGCGCCGCGCCGGTCACTCCCGACGACGACCAAGGCCTCGGTCACGCCGGGCATCGGCTGCGCGATCGTCTGGATGCTGAACGACTCCCACTTGCCGCGGATGTCAGCGACGTCGAGCTTGCCCGCCGCCACGAGCTGGTCGACCAGCGGGCTGTTGCCGAGCGTCCCGACGAGGATGAAGCGAGCGGGAAGCCGCCGCCGATCGTTGACGATGCGGGCGGGCGTCCCCGTTACCCGGCCGATGTCGGCAGCGAGATCGGCCGCGACGCGCCGGACGCTCGCCGGCTCCGCCGCATCGACGAAGACCGGCACCACGCCCCCGTCGGGCAGCGTGATATCGAAACCGGGCGCGCGCCGATCGAACCGCATCGCCGCGGCGAGCGGGGAAGCGAAGGCTCCGCTCGCGATCGCGCCTTCGAGCACGTTGCGCCTGGTAAACATCGGCTCCTTTCACTCTGTCGAGGCACCGGTCGCCGCACGGGCGGCCGGACCCCACAGCGGCACCGGGCGTGTCCCGGTACCTGCCCGCGCGCTTAGAAGGTTCCGCGCAGCCCGATCAGAACCTCCCGGCCCGGCTTATACTGGGTGAAGGTGTCGTTGCTGAACTGGAAGTATGACCGCAGCGTCGCGTCGGTGAAATTCGACACGTTGATCGTCAGCTGCGGCGCATGGGCAATCTTGAAGATCTTGTCGAGGTCGAACGACGAGGAGAAGTCGTACGTCGTATAGGCGGACGTGAAGAGAGCGGCGGCGGGAATACCGTTCTGTGCGCCGCCGCTGCTTTGCGAGCCCTGGCGCGAGGTCGTCGACACCCGGAACATGACGCCCTTTTTCTCATAGTAGGCCGTGATGTTATACGTCGACGGCGCAACACCATAAGCGATCGCGGCACCCTTGCTCGTCTGGTCGACGATGGTCGCGTTCGCATTGAAGCCGAAACCGGTGATACCGATCCGCCGGGTCAGAAAGTCGAGCGGCTGGACCCACTGAAACTCGAGGCCGTTGATCGTCAACGTGTCGGGGACGTTGACCTGCGACGTTAACTGCACCTGCGCGACAGTCGGGCCGCCGCGCGCATTGATCGCGATCTGCTGCGTCTGATTGATCGAGTCATAGTTGATGCCGTACTGGGCGAGGCTCGAAAACGGCACCGTCGTGATGTTGGTCGTCGTGAAGCCGTCGATCGACTTGCGGAACGCATTGACGCTGATGACGCCTTCGCGACCGGTGTAATATTCGAACCCGAAGTCGAGGTTGGTCGACAGGTACGGCTTGAGCGCCGGGTTGCCAACGGTGGCCTGATCGGCCGACGGCGCGCTGAAGCCGACGCCGGGAAGCTGCGCCGACGGATCCGGCCGCGTCATCGTCCGCGATGCTGCGGCACGAACCACTGCGTGATCGCCGAGATCATAGGCAAAGGTCGCGGCGGGGAGCCAGTTCGAATAATGGTTCCGGGTCGTCACGATGCCGACGACATTCGGATACCGCGCGCCATCGGCGAGGCTGACCCCCGCCGCGTTCGTGTTGCGCGGATCGGGCAGCGAGACCATGCCGGCTATGGTCTGGATCGTGTCGACATAACGCACTCCGACATCGAACCGCAGCGTGCTGTCGCCGAGCGGCTGGGCGCCGTTGAGCGTGGCGAACGCCGACTTGGCGACCTCCCTGATCGACCCGCCGTTCGCGCCGGTCGTCGACGAGCCGGCGAGCGGCTCGGTGGCATGGAACGTTCCGTATTTCGTCGCGCCGGCAAACGCCGGGAAATTGACGGTGACGAACCCGCCCGGGCCCGGCGACAGATAGCCTGGGAACGCCGCATTGGGGACGAGCGAACCGCCGTACGTTACCGGCCCGGTTGCACCCGCGGTCGATCCGGTGCCGTAGCCGGGATACGTCGGATAGCCAGCCGGGGCCACTCCGGGAGCCGACAGACCTGCGCACGGCGGCTGCGTGTTCGGCGACGGCACAAACGCGCTCGGATTGTTTCCGCAGACCGCATTCTGCCACGCCTGGCTATTGTCGAAGCCGTCGATTCGGCGCGAAACGTCGTCGTACGCCGCGCCGACCTTGAGGTTCAGCGCCGTTCCGCCCCACGTCAGGTCGCCCCGCCCGCCCTTCGTCTCGTTGATCCGGCGCTCGTCGTTCACGCTGACGCGGCTGCCGGTGTACCAGCCGAAATTGGCCGGGCTGTTCAGGTCGAGATTGCTCGTGATCCCAGGGATACCGCTACCATTGTTGGTGTACGTAACGGTGTTGCCCACCCCGAGCGGCGTTGTTGCGCCGACGGTTGGGTTTTCGCGGTGGAAGGTCGAGCGCGAGTAGTTCCCCTGCACGTTGAGCTTCAGATTATCGGCGATATCCCATTCGCCGCCGGGGTTGATGTTGAACAGCTTCGTCGTTTCGATATACGGCCGAAACTCGTCGAAGAACTGGGCATTGGCAAAGGTACCGCTGGTAACCGAGCAGCCGACCGAGCAATCGCTCTTGTCGAATTTCAGGTTGAGCGGAATGATCGCGCTGTTGCGGACGATCCAGGCCAAGTCTTCACGGATCAAGTTGTTGTGCTTGTATCCGTAAAGACCGTCTACATAGAAATGAAGCGTGTCGGTCGGCCGCCATTCGACGCTGAGGATCGCATTGACGCGGTCGCGCGTCCCGCGCTCGTCGGAAGGGCGGCCGAGCCGCGGCAGCAACGCGTTATCGATCTGCTGGATCGTCGCGCCGGGATTATGCGCGAGCAGGAACGCCTGATCAATGACAGTGCCGGCAACCAGACCCGCGCCCGCGCCGACCGGCACGGTCGACGGGATCGTCCAGTTGCCGCCGCCCGTCGAATTACATCCCGTCGTCGCCCCGCACTGCGCAGCGGAGAGCGCCGGATTCGTGTAGCCGATCGTCTCGTAACCGCGGGTTTCGGTGTGCAGCCGCTGGCCCGAAACGCCGGCGAGGATGCCGATCGTATCGTTATGCCAGCTCCCGATAACCGATCCACGAACGCCGAGGTGATTGTCGACGCCCTGCTGCGTGCCCTGAATATTATAGTTTAGGAAATTCTTGTCGCGGTCGAACGGACGCGCCGACCGCAAATCGACGTTACCCGCCGCGCCGCCTTCAAGCAGATCGGCAGTATAGCTCTTGTTGACCGTGAGCTTGGTGAACAGATCGGTTGGGAAAAAGCTCAGGTCGACCGAGCGGTCAGTGCCCTGCGCATCGGTAGCCCCCGACGACGCGACTGCAATCGGCGTGCCGTTGAGCGTTACGTTGGTGAAGTTCGATCCCAGTCCGCGGATGGCGACATTGGTGCCCTCGCCAGTGATGTCGCGCGTGATCGTGATGCCGGGGATACGATTGAATGATTCGGCGATATTGGTGTCGGGAAACTTGCCGATGTCCTCGGCGAAAATCGAGTCGGTAAAGCCGGTCGACGCGCGCTTGGCGCTGGTCGACTGCGCCAGGCTGGAGCGATATCCCGTCACGATAATGTCGCCACTTTCGGGGTCATTCGCCGACGAGTCCCCGGCGGGAGTTCCCGGCGTTGCAAGTGTCTGTGGGATCGGCGCCGTCGACGGCCCTTTGTCCTGCCCGTCCGGAACAGACTGTCCCGGCGGCGCCACGGTCTGCGCATTGGCAAGGCTAGAAATCGCGGCCGCCGTCGTCGCGCAGAGCAGCGCGGCGATCCGAACGCGTCGAATTGCATACCCAGTCATAACTGACTCCCCTTGGATTTTGTCTTTAGATTTGATTAGTTCAATTGATTCTATTGGCTTGCACTTGGTGCCAACCAACAAATTTGAGAATTATTCCAACTTATGTTGGAGACTTGCGAGCCTTACGAGGTCGATGTTGCTGCCGGCCTGATTGGGCGCGCATGGCAGCCACGCTCGGCCCATTGCGGAGCGATGGCCGTACATCAATGGACTGCATCATCCCGCCTCCCCGACCATCCGCCGTTTTCGGCATGTTAGCGGTAACATGAGTGAGATGTGGTCACACAGTCAAGTATAATCTGCCAGACCAATTAGCGCGTGCGTGGTAGGGGCTTTTTCGGTGTGATCAGAGGCGGTGGCGAGTCAGCGCATGGCCGACGGCAAGCGGCAAACGACCTTATCCTCTTGGTTACCCGACCCCACAGCGAGGTCGGGTAAACCACAAAGACAGGCGCGGCGTTATTCGAGCACTTTTTCGACATCGACGATGGTCATGTCGTGCATCTGGTTGAGGTAGCTTTCGAGGTAGCCCTTGTGCGAGGCACCGACGATGACCAGGCCACGGATGCCCGGGGCTTCGGCGAACATGTCACGGATATTCGATGCCATGCGCAGGTTGCGGGTCTCCCAGCCGCCGAGATAATTGCGGCCGAAGCGCGCTGCGGACGGCTCTTCGAGGGTCGCGCCGAAGTCGCTGTCGAACGTCAGCTTTTCTTCACCCGGAGCGTTGTAGGCGCGGTACAGCGCGAGCATCGCGCCTGGCTCGCCCAGCTTGGCGTCGAGCGCCGAACTCATCGCCTTGCGCTTGGCGGTGGCGGGGTTGTCCCACGCCTTCGAGATCGCCGCCTCAAACAGCTTTTCGTCGGCAACGGGTGCGTCGGCGGTGTGGTCGTCCATCGAATATACCCGCTCGAGCCCGAGCCGGGCGGCGAGCGCAGCGGCGATCAGCAAGCTCTCGTCGTGTCTCGTGCGCAGCTTTTCGAGCCGCGCAACCAACGTGTCGTCGAGGCCCTCCCCGGCATGTCGCTCACCCTCGGGAAGCCGAAGCCACTGGACCAGCGCCGACGCGCCTTCACCGCCGGCGAGAAACATCGCCGCGAGACGGCGGCGATCGGCTGCCTTTGGTGATGCGGGCCACGTCGCCAGCAGGCGGCCCCACGCGGCGGTTGCGGCGGGCACATCGAGCCCCGTCGCCTTGGCGGCGGGCGCCGGATCCCAGCAATAGGTTTGGACGCTGTCCTTGAAGCGATCGTGGTAGTGCCGCATGAAATCGCATTGCGCGCCCGACAGCGCTTCGACGGCAATCGCCTGCGGTGCCCAAGCGGCGAGCCTGTCGAGGACCGGCTGCAATTGCCCCGCCTGAAACGCCGCTGGCATGCTCGACAGATGCGGGCTGCCGAGGACGAGCAACTGGTTTTTCGGGCCATGCTGCGGGCCCTTGAGCTGGCTGGTGTCGAATGGACGATAGGCCTGTGCCATCGCCACCGATGTCCCTGCGACAGCCGCGATCGCCACGAACAATTTCCAAACCCGCATCCGGCAACCCCTTTTTAGACACCTGTACTATGCGGGTAATACAGCTGATCGGAAAAGGAAAGCCGTTGTGGCCCGACGATCATCGTGCCGGTTTGCCCTTCTCCGCCGCGATCCAAGCCAGCATCTCGCTCTCCATCGCGGGCAGCGGCACCGATCCCATGTTGAGCAGCGTGTCGTGAAAGCGTCGCTGGTCGAAGCGGTCGCCAAGCTCGGCTTCGGCCTTGCCGCGCAGCTCGCGCATCTTCATCTCGCCAAGCTTATAAGAGAGTGCTTGGCCCGGCCAACTGATGTAGCGATCGACCTCGATCTCGATATCGAGCTTGGCGAGCGCAGTATGGCTGGCGAGATAATCGATCGCCTGTTGCCGGGTCCAGCCATCCTCGTGCAGCCCGGTGTCGATGACCAGACGGCACGCGCGCCACATCTCGAAGGTCTCGCGGCCGAACTCCTCATACGGCGTCCGGTACATGCCGAGCTTGGTCCCGAGCCATTCCGAATATAGGCCCCAACCCTCGCCATAACCCGAGAAATAGGTTTCGCGACGGAAGGCCGGGCGATCGGGGGCCTCGAGCGCCATCGCCGCCTGGTGGCTGTGCCCCGGTACGCATTCGTGGAGCGTCAGCGAGACGAGATTATACAGCGGCCGCGACTTGAGATCGTAGGTGTTCATCAGGCAGGCGCTGAGCCCGCCACGGCCCGAGGTGTATACCGGCGCGATCGCATCGGGCACCGGCTGGATGGTAAAGCGGTAACGCGGCAATACGGTAAAGACGTCCTTCAGCCGCCCATCCATCCGCTTGGCGACGAGCGCCGAAAAGCCGAGCAGTTCGTCGGGCGTCCGCGCATAGAATTGCGGGTCGCTGCGCAGGAAGGCGAGGAATTCGGGGAAGCTGCCCTTGAAGCCGGTCAGCGCGATTGTCGCCTTCATGTCGGCATCGATCCGCGCGACTTCCTTGAGGCCGATCGCGTGGATTGCCTCGGGCGTCAGGTCGAGCGTGGTGTATTCACGAATTTGGCTGCGGTAGAACGCCTTGCCGTCGGGCAGCGCGCTGGCAGCCAGCGTCTGGCGCGTGCCGGGCAGATAGGTGTCGCGGAAAAATCCGAGCAGCTTGCGATACGCCGGAGCCGTCTGCGCATCGATCACCGCGGCGGCTTCCGCGCGTAGCGCCGCCTGCTCGCTCGCCGAAATCGACGCCGGCATCGCATTGAATGGGTCGTTGAGCGGGTTGGCCGGACCGGCCATGGCAAAAGCAGCGATCGTTGCGTCGCGCCCACCGAGCGTGACGCGTGGCGGGGTGAAACCGCGTTGCAGGCCAGCGCGCATGTTCACGATATTCTCGTCGAACCAGCGTGGCACATCCTTGAGCCGGCCGATGTAGCGGCGATACTCGGCGGCGGTTTCGAGCGCCGAATACGGCTTCACATCGCCCCAGAAATAGGAATCGCTGTTGAGCGGGGCCTCGTAGGTCCGGTAGTAGATATTGGCGACCTGCGCGCG
Source organism: Polymorphobacter sp. PAMC 29334 (assembly GCF_019431245.1). NCBI lineage: Bacteria > Pseudomonadati > Pseudomonadota > Alphaproteobacteria > Sphingomonadales > Sphingosinicellaceae > Polymorphobacter > Polymorphobacter sp. PAMC 29334. Next base: position 3,138,411 of record NZ_CP080243.1, read on the forward strand.
GAGCGATTCGGCGAGCACGGCAGCGTTAAGCCGTTGCTCGGGGGACAATTGGGCGGCCGGGATGCGGCCGATCTTGTCGAGCACGTCCTGCCAATACGCGCGGCGACGGGTCCAGTCGGCGGCGGTAACCGCGGGGAAATGATCGTCGTCCTTGCTGCGCAGCCCCTCGCTGACCTGCGCGAACTCCTTTTGGCGCCACACCCATTCGGCATCGTAGATTGCCTTGAGCTGCTGATCGGCGGGGCTGGCGACGGCGGCCGCAGCCGGTGCGGCACCAGCCAATGGCGGCGACACCACGATGATGCCCAAGGTCAATGCCAAACCGAGAAGCTTCATGTCGCCCACCCCTTGCGCGGCATCTTGCGCACGCGCGCGCCGCAGCCATGGCTGTCATATCCGCGGCAATGCGAAATAACCAATCGAGCGAACGATACGGGCCAGGAACGTATTTTTTGAACCGGCCGCCGATTTCGGGGAGCGGCCACGCGTCGATACACCGGCTGGCCGCGTTCAAGGTTTGCGACGACGCCGCGTGCATTTAAGGGACGGCAACCGAGTGGAGCAGCGCGTGCCTGATCAGATTCCGTCCGAGAATAGTCTCAGGGACGAACAGCGGATCTCGACCGAGATCGCCGGTATCGACCGGCATACCGATCCTTTCGTCGCGGCGGTCCACGCAACGCGGATGCCGATGATCATCACGAATCCGCGCCTGCCCGACAATCCGGTCGTGTTTGCGAACGACTCGTTCTGTCGCCTGACCGGCTATCCCCGGGACGAAATTATCGGGCGTAACTGCCGCTTCCTCCAAGGGCCGGAGACCGATCCGGCGACGACACAGGCGATCCGCGATGCCGTCCGCCGGGTCGATGCGCTCGAGATCGATATCCGCAATCACCGCAAGGACGGGGAGCCGTTCTGGAACCGGCTGCTGATGGCACCGGTCTACGATGCCGATCACCAACTCGCCTATTTTTTCGCGAGCCAGGTCGATGTCACGCTGGAGCGCGAGCGGCTCGCCGGCCTCGAGAGCGATAACGCCGCGCTGATGGCCGAACTGACGACGCGGTTCCGCACACAGCAGGAGCACGAGCGCGAACTCGATTTCGCCCTCAAGGCGGGCCGGTTCGGGACGTGGAGTCTCGATCTGCATACGCAGACGCTGACCAGTTCCGACCAGTGCAAGGCGCTGTTCGGACTCCCGCCGGAAGCGCCGTTCACCCTGGAAGAGCGTAGCGCTGCAGTGATCGCGGAAGACAGGGGGAAGGCGGAAGATGCGCTCGCCCGCGCCATTGCGGACGGGGCAGATTACGAGGTCGAATACCGCATCGCGTTGCCCGATGGCAGCTTGCGCTGGCTCGCGACACGGGGACAGGCCTTTTTCGATGCGCAAGGACAGCCACAGCGGCTCGCGGGCGTGTCGCTCGACATTACGCACGTCAAGCGGGCCGAGCGTCGCCGCCTGGCTCTTTCGGAGCTGAGCGACACGTTGCGCGATCTCGATGACGCGACCAACATTTCCTATGTCGCGGCCGAGGTGCTCGGCCGGACGATGGAGGTCAGCCGGGCTGGCTATGGCACGGTTTATCGCGAATCCGAGACGATCGTCATTGCGCGCGACTGGACAGGACCCGGCCTCAGCAGCCTCGCTGGGACACTGTCGTTTCGTGACTATGGCTCGTACATCGACGACCTCAAGCATGGCGACACCGTCATCGTCGAGGATGCCCGGATAGATCCGCGGACAATCGGCTCCGCGTCGTCGCTCGAGGGCATTTCGGCGCGGGCCTTCATCAACATGCCGGTCTCCGATCAGGGCGAGATGGCGGCGTTGCTGTTCGTCACCGACACCAAGCCGCGGAGCTGGCAGCCGGAAGATTTCGAATTCATGCGCGAGGTTGCCGAGCGCACCCATGCCGCGCGGGAGCGGCGCCGCGCCGAACGCGAGCTGGCCGATCTTGCGGCGTCGCTCGAGCAGCAGGTCGCGCATCGCACCGCCGAATTGATGACCGCCGAGGAAGCGTTGCGGCAGTCGCAAAAAATGGAAGCTGTCGGGCAGCTCACCGGCGGTCTCGCGCACGACTTCAACAATCTGCTGACGGTGATCCGCGGATCGGTCGACCTCCTGCGGCGAACCGATGTCTCGCAGGAGCGCCGTACCCGCTATATCGACGCGATTGCCGACACGGCCGAGCGCGCTTCCAAGCTCACCAGTCAATTGCTTGCCTTCGCCCGGCGGCAAGCGCTCAAGCCCGAAGCGTTCGATGCCTGCGACAGCCTTCGCGTGATCCAGCCGATGATCCGGACGCTGGTCGGATCACGCATCGCGATTACGCTCGACATCCCGGATCACGCCTGCGTCGTCGATGCCGATCGGAGCCAGTTCGACACGGCGCTCGTCAACATGGCAGTCAACGCCCGCGACGCGATGGGCGGCGAAGGAGCGTTGACGATGACGGTGGGGCTCGCCGACGGAAAGCCCGCTGTTCGAGCGCACCCGGCCGCAGCGGGCCGCTTTGTCACGGTCGCTGTTCGGGACACCGGCACCGGTATCGCACGCGACCAGATCGACAAGATCTTCGAACCCTTTTTCACCACCAAGGGTGTCGGCGAAGGGACCGGCCTCGGGCTCAGCCAGGTGTTCGGGTTCACCAAGCAATCGGGCGGCGATGTCCTCGTCGAAAGCGATCTTGGCGCCGGCGCGATCTTCACGATGTATCTTCCCGCATCCGCGAGCGACGCCCATACCCCGATCGTCGCAACCAACACCGGGCTGCCGCTGGCTCGCGGCGCCTGCATCCTTGTCGTCGAGGATAACCCCGAAGTCGGCACCTTCGCCACCGAAGCCTTGAGCGAGATGGGCTATACGGCGGTCCTCGCGCCCGACGGGATGACGGCGCTCGTCCGGCTGCGCGAAGACCGGGCACGGTTCGACGTGGTGTTCTCGGACGTGGTCATGCCGGGCATGAGCGGCATCCAGTTGGGCCAGGAAATCCGCCGCCTCTACCCCGGTTTGTCCGTGATCCTGACCAGCGGCTACAGCACCGTGCTGGCGCAGGACGGGGCGCACGGTTTCGAGCTGTTGCACAAGCCATATTCAATCGACGAGCTGGCGAAGGTGTTGCGCAAGGTCACCGCCGGCGGCACGGGTCAGCTGGCCGGCTGATCGCGCCAGATCCAGCGGAGCACGTCGCCAAGGATCGCACCGCCGTCGGCATCCGAATGCGCGCCTTCGGTCCAGGCATGATCCACGTCGTAGCGCGCGCCCTTGTCGCCCTCCGCATCGGCGTGCGTATTCGCTCAGTCGAACGCCTTGAGCATCTGCTGGTTGGCGAGGAACCAGTTGCCGTGCTCGTTATCGAGGTCGCTGCGTCCGTCCTGCAGAAAAACGCGCAAGGGGCGGATCGGGCTTTTGCGGATTAGGCCCGGATAGGTGTCGCCGCCATAGACCAGCGGCGACCCATCCGCCCCGAGCTTCAGGCCGATCGAGGTGTAGCTGCCGATAAAGCTGATGACGTTGCCGAACGCCCCCGGATGCCGCCACGCCACCGTCCACGACGCGATTGCGCCGCTTGAGGTGCCGCCGATCGCCCGCCGCTTTGGATCCGCAGCAAACCGCCATTTCCGCGCCACCGCCGGCAGCAACTCCTCCAGCGTCATGCGCGAATAGGCGTCGGACAGTGCGTCATATTCTTCGACCCGATGATCCGGGTTTTGCGTGCCGAGGGTGTCGGGATAGTGCGCCGACACATTGCCCGGCGTCACGAATATGCCGATCGTCGACGGAATAGCCTGCTGCTCGATCAGCTTGTCGAGCAGTGCCGGGACTGCGAGTGGCCCGCCCGGATTGATCGCGCGCTGCCCGTCTTGAAACACCAGCAAGTTGGGCGGCCGCGACGCGTCGTAGCCTGCCGGAACATACACCCAGTAACGCCGCACGGTGCCGGGATAGACCCGCGACTGGAGTTCGAGCGGACCCTCGAGCCGCCCCTTGAGCGCCGCGGGCGCGCTTTGAACTGCGGACTCCGGCGGAGCGATGGGTTCCGCAGCACCAGCCCCCGTCGCCAGCAGCAGCGCCAAGATCATTGCCCGCATCATGGTTCTCCCCGTCCGCGCACGGTCTAGCACGGCCCTGCCCGTCACGCTGCCAACCGATCCAGATTCGATCGAAACCGCGGCGTTATATTATGCAACGTGCACCCGCGCTGGTAAGCAGTCGCATGGAAACGCGTGTTACGGTCATCAGCGATACGCATTGCCGGCACGACGAGATCGACCTGCCCGCTGGCGACTTGCTGATCCACTGCGGTGACATGTTCAATCTGTCGAGCAAGGCACCGCAACAACTTGCGGCAATGGATGAGTGGTTCGGGCGGCAGAAGTTCGCGCGGATCCTGTGCACGGGCGGCAATCACGACCGTCTGCTCCAAGCCGAGCTGCAGCGACGACCGCAGCCGTTTCGCAATGCGCACTTCATCAAGGACGAAGTCGTCGAGTTTCGCGGACTCAAGATTTTCGGTGCGCCGTGGGTGCCGGAGTTGCGGACCCATGCCTTCTTCAAGGATCGAGCGGGCCTCGCCGCGGCGTGGGCACAGGTTCCGGCCGACATCGACATCCTGATCACGCATACGCCGCCGCAGGGCATTCTCGACACGTCGAGCAGGGGCCGGTCGTGCGGGTGCCCATCACTTACCGACGAACTGAAGCGCATTGCGCCACGCGTTCACTGCTTCGGGCATGTTCATGCGGCGGCAGGCCGTCGACGGGTCGGCAAGACGCTGTACCTCAACGCCGCATCGCTCGACGGCGACACCGGCACGATGCGCGCGCCGGTGATGTTCACCCTGTCGTCGATCGGCGAGCGTCAGCCATCCGCATCGTGGGGAGCGCGGATCGCGCAACGCTTGCTGGGCACTGCCAGCGCTAGCGCTGTTCCGTAACACTGTTCGGATATTCGAGCTGACACGAAGCGACCGGCTTTGCTTGATCGATGCCTCTTCCGGATCAACGGCTTCGAGTCTATCTGATGATCAGTGGAGATGGAGATCCATGTGACGGTGACGACAACGATGCCACCGCCGCCGGGCTGGGTGGACAAGACGATGATCGTCCATAGTGCGCCGCACGATGCGACGCGTGCGCTGGCGCCCAACATCGTCGTCGGCCGCGACGCGCTGATCGACGGCGAGACGTTTGCCGGCTTCTGCGACCGGCAGGCAGCGGTCTTTCGCGACAATCTTCCCGGGTTCGCGGGCGATGACCGCGAATCGGGACAGCTCAACGAGCGGGCGGCGATGCGGATGACGTTCAACTGGACCTCGGGGGCGGGCGTGTTGCGTCAGGAGGTCGTGTTCATCGATGCCGGGCAAGGCGTGGTGGTCAACTTCACGGCGTCGGCGGCAGAGCAGGACTTCGAGGCGCACAGCGACCTCTTCCATCGCCAGCTCGCGGCGCTCAAGATCGATACCGCGGCAAACGACTAAGGTGCTGTCGCCCGCCCTCTTCGCGACGGCGCACCAATGAGCGGCGGGGTTCCCGCCGCCCGCGTCGGCGACCCGATCGCGCACAGCAACGCCGGCACCGGCATGCTCGTCGGCGCGCTGATCGGGCTCGCGGCAGGGGCGGTGCTGGTCGGTGCGACGATCGCTACCGGCGGCGCGGCGCTCGCCGTCGTCGCGGCGGTCGGCGGTGCGGCGGGGCTGACCTCGTTCGGCGGCTTGTCGGGAATGAACATCGGCGGCGCCTCGATGGGACCGCCGACCGGCAACCTCGTCAAGGGGTCGCTCAACGTCAAGATCAACGGCCGCTTCGCGACGATGACCGAGCAGGGTCTGGCGACGTGCAGCGACCATTCGGGGCAGATTCCGCTCGCGACTGGGGCGGCGACGGTCAAGGTCAACGGCCTGCCGGCGGGGCGGATCGGCGAGAAGCTCGGCTGCAGCGCGCTGGTCGTCGCGCCGTGCTCGCCCAACGTCAACATCGGCGGCCCGAGCGTCGCCGACCCGAACGTCGTCGTCAAGCCCGAGGTCCCGGCATGGGCGGTGACCGGCCTGCAGGTGCTCGGCATCGCCGGCGCGGTTATGGCGTTGCCGTACGCGATCGCCACGGTCGGCGTCGCGGCGACGATCGGCGGCGGCATCGCAGGCTATTTCGGCGGCGAATACGGCGGCAAGGCCGGCCGCGCGCTCGGCACCGCGATGGGCATGAGCGAAACCGGCATCCGCTCGATGGAAGCGGGCGGGCAGTTTCTTGGCGGCTTCGCCGGCGGCGTCGCGGGGGTCAAGGGCATGCAGGCCGGCGAAGGAGCTATTGCGGGGTTGGGTGCGCGAGCGCCCGCTGCGGCAGCGGCAGACGACGCTTTCGTGTCACGCGCGCCGTTCGATCAGGAACCCCCACTACCTGCGGGCGGCAAGGACAAGCTCGACTTTTCTGCCAACCGGCCGGGTGGCGTCAATATGGATAACCTGTCGCCTAAAGATGCCGCGGCGGCCAAGGCCATGAGCCAGGGCGGCTGGGATGACGGCATGCAAAAGCAGGTGCTCAACTCGGGCGATGGATTCGGAGTCAAAGCCGGTCAGCAAGGCGACCCGGTATACAAGTTCAGCAGCGCCGGACGCGACGAAGCGGGGGCACCTCCGAGCGCCTACTACGCCGATCAGGAGGGCTTCGACCAGCTAAAGGCAGCCCATTATGACGAAGCAACCGACAGCTGGAACGGCAAGGGGGTGAAGAACGACATCGCTCTGCCATGCTACAATGCGGCCGATGCTGTCTGGCGCGGTACGCTAAATAGCGACCAGCCGCTGGTCACGTCGACGACGAACCCCGCTTCGGAGACAGTCCACCAACTCAACCCCGACGGCTCGGTCGCCAAGGTCTTTACCCGCGAGATGACCGGTGGTGGCGGTCAGGTGACGCCAGCTTCGGGCGGGGTCGGCGGTCTCACCCCCTATAATGCAGGAGGACATTGATGATCCCGATCACGCCGGAGATCATGGGGCCTGGCATCGAGGAAGAATACGCCGACGCGCTTTCTGCAGTCCACGACATGCAACGCGCGCTCGGGCCGCAACCGCTGACAAACCACACACCCGAAGGCCGCGTGTCGATGGAAATCAAATGGGTCGAGCAGGAAATCGCCACGCGTCGCCTGCCGATCCCAGTCGACAAGAGCTACGTCCATACGATTTATTATCTTGTTGGTTCGAATGAACTCGCCAACTACCCGGGGTTCCAACCGGCGATTGTCCGGTTAGCGCGGGTCCTCGATGGCGACGGGCTGATCAAGCCGCGTCATCTTCCTATCGTCGTTGCGATGATCGAGGAGTTTCTCGATGATGCCGCAAAAATCAGATCCAATCTGCCCGAAAGCGATCGCCTGATTCTTGCTGATTTAAATACGATTGCACACGAGCTCCAACGCGGTGTGATGCCCGCCGCAAGGCGTCCCCAGGACACATTTTCAGCTTTGGCGAGCGACGCCCTGGAACAGGGTGTGCCTAATGGCTCGAACCGCCTGCGATCGATCAACATGTCGCTCTTCGGCGGCCGCCGGCCTTGGCCTGCACGCAAGCCCCCCTTGCCCGCGCCCGTCGCGGGCTTGCCTGAACGTGCGCCACCGCTTCCGCCCGCTCTGGAAGGGAAGATGCCGTAGACCAGCGAGAACCGCGAGTGTCACGCCCGTGTATTCCTTCCAAGCGCTTCGTCGACGCGACATCGTCCCGGGCAGATCGCTATAGCCTCGGTCACGACGAGGTTGGCGGATCGGATTATCTTTCGATTCCAGTCGCCAACGGGAAGATCGATTATGAGGAATATTATCGCCTCGACCCAAAAGAGTTTTCCCGCTTCGTCGACGATCGCGCGCTCGCGGCCGCCTTCGCCGATGCTTGCCGTCGACAGCAGCACGACGATCGCCTGATCCTCCAACCCGGATCTGACCGGGGCACCGCGTAGTAGAGAATGCGGGCAAATGAAGGATCTTGGTCACCGGCGGTAAGGTGGCCGGGGATGGATGTCTGATCCGACAAAAGGTCGATGCTGCAGGACGTAGCGCCGCCCGGGTGCATCCGTCGGCGATCACAAGGCCAGGTCCTTACGCCGCTCCAGCAACGCCGGCTTTGCGTAACGCGCGCGGCCTGTGTAGCGGAGGGCGTCAATGTCCAGCCCGGCCCCTTATGTTCTCGGACTCGACTTCGGCACCACGAACTCCGTGGCGGCGATCGCGCGCGACGGACACTCGAGCCTCGTCGAACTCGAATCACCTGCAGGCACTGCGGCGGTGTTTCGGTCGGCGCTGTGCTTCTGGGAAGACGACACGGTCCGCGGCGGGATCGCGAGCGCGGGCGGGCCATGGGCGATCGCCGAATATCTCGAATTTCCAGGAGCGAGCCGCTTCATCCAGTCGTTCAAGTCGGTTGCCGCGAGCGCGACCTTCGAGCGTGCGACGATCTTTGAGCGACAGTTCAAGTTCGAAGACCTGGGGCGGTTGTTCCTCGACAAGATGGCCGCGCGCGCCGACGGAGCCTTTTCCGGGCCAGCGCGCGTCGTCGTCGGGCGTCCCGTCGTCTATGCCGGACATGCGCCCGACGAAGCGATCGCGCGCCGGCGCTACGACGCAATGTTCGCCGGCATCGGCGCGACGTTGCACTACGTCTATGAGCCGCTCGGCGCTGCGTTCAGCTACGCGTCGCGGGTCAGCGAACCGGCAACGGTTCTCGTTGCCGATTTCGGCGGCGGGACGAGCGACTTTTCGGTGGTGCGGATCGAGGCACCTGGGGCGACGCGGCGCTGTGTCCCTCTCGGTCACGCCGGGGTCGGCATCGCCGGCGACCGATTCGATGCGCGGATCGTCGAGCAGCTGGTCATGCCGCTGCTCGGCAAAGGCGGCTTCTATCGATCGTTCGGCAAGATTCTCGAAATCCCCGGCGGTTATTTCGCCGACTTCGCGGACTGGTCGCGACTGGCACTGATGCGCAACCGCCGGACGCTTGCCGAGCTCGAATCGCTCCGCCGGTCAGCACTCGACCCCGACGCGATCGGCCGCGTGATCGCGGTCATCGAGCAGGAACTTGGCTTTCGCCTCCACGAGGCGGTTGGGCAGGTCAAACGCGACCTGTCGGCGGCGGACACGGCCTGTTTTCGCTTCAGCGGCGCGGGCCTGACGATCGAGGCGGACGTGACCCGCGCGGCGTTCGAAGGCTGGATCGCCCCGGATATCGAGCGGATCGAGGCGGCAATCGACCGGGCGCTGGCGATGGCATCGACCACCCCCGGGGCAATCGACCATGTCTTTCTTACCGGCGGCACCTCGCTGACGCCGCGGATCGTCCGGTTGTTCGAGGAGCGCTTCGGGGCCGAGCGTCTTGCGAAGGGGAACGAGCTGACGTCGATCGCGCACGGTCTCGCCCTGATCGGCGAGCAGGCCGAATTGGCGGCGTGGACGGCGTGAATGCCCGTGATCGCATAGACGTCCCGTTCAGGGGGCGCCGACGGGCGGCTCCACGCCATCCGCGGCCGCGATCTGCAGCGCCAGCACGCGCTTGAGGATTTTGCCTGTCGGGTTGCGCCGGAGGATGTCGATGACTTCGAGCTGTTCCGCCGACGGGGCGAAGATCACTGCCCGCGCACGACACGCCATTCATCGCTGGAATCAAAGGAAACGCGGGCGCATGTTTACCCGATGAAAGTCACCTGGCTCCTCGCGAGCATCCTTCTGTCGACCCCCGCGCTGGCGGCGCCGGCGGACGTCGCACGGTCCGAGTGGAGCGCGTCCTGGGCGGCGTCTCAGCTCGCGGTTGAACCGGCGAACGCGCTGCCCAGCGAGGACGCGACCGACGTCACCCTGCGGCAGACAATCCGGCTATCTGTCGGCGGGCCGCGCCTGAGGGTTCGCCTGTCGAACGCCTTCGGTACGCAGCCGCTGATGATCGATACGGTCCGAGTCGCCCTCGCCGGCAAGGGGTCGGCGATCATCTCATCATCGCAAAAGCCGGCTCTGTTCGGCGGCAAATCGTCGGTCATGATACCGGCGGGAGCCGATTATTGGTCGGATCCGATCGACATGAGCACGCCTGCGCTAGCGCGGCTGGCGATCAGCCTGCACCTCGACGCAGCGCCGACGGTGCAGACGGGACACCCGGGGTCGCGCGCCACCTCGTACATCGCCCATGGTACGCGCTCGGACGACTCCGAGCTCGCCGGCGCCAAGCCGGTCGAACACTGGTATCAGATCGCGGGCGTCGACGTTGCCGCGCCAGCAAAATCCTCCACGATCGTCGCCTTCGGCGATTCGATCACCGACGGCCACGGCGCAACGACCGACGGCGACGATCGCTGGCCGGATGTCCTCGCCGCCCGCTTGCAGGCGAGTGCCGCTGGCCGGCAAACCGGAGTCGTCAACGGCGGGATCGGCGGCAACCATCTTCTGACCGACGGCCTTGGCCCCAACGCACTGGCCCGTTTCGATTGCGATGTGCTGGCGCAGGCCGGGGTCCGGTTCGTCATCATGCTCGAGGGCATCAACGACATCGGCGGCGCGACGCGGGAGCATGCGATTTCTGCCGAGGCTCACGCCACGTTGGTTGCCCGTCTGATCGACGCCTACGCCCAAATGATCGAGCGCGCGCACGCGCACGGCATCCGAATGATCGGCGCCACCATCCTGCCGTTCGTTGGATCGGACTATTATCACCCCGGTCCGGAAACCGAGGCCGACCGCGCGGCCGTCAATCGGTGGATCCGAACGCCCGGCCATTTCGATGCCGTCATCGACTTCGACCGCGTTGCCCGCGACCCCGCGCACCCCGACCGGATGCTCGCGCAATACGATTCGGGCGATCACCTGCATCCGTCGGCGATCGGCTATCGGGCGATGGCGAACGCCGTCCCGCTCGAGTATTTTAGCCGCTGAACGCGCAAAGATAATATTGTTCGGCTTCACAGACTACCGTCATTCAGGAACACGCAAGCCGCCGGAGCGTAGATCGTTTACGGCGTCATGCCGCATGGTCGCTTCGCGCCGTTGATGCCCGAAACGATACGTGTATGTTGCCGCTGTGCTGGGGAAGTCGTTCGTGGGAGAGATAATGACCAAGATTTTGAAAGTCGCCGCAGTTGCCGCCGCGATGGTGGGAACTGCCGCTGTTGCCGCGCCGCCGCCGTTGCCGCCCGGCACCCCTGCCTATGCGTCGCTCAAGGGTGACGCGACTGCAGGCAAGGCTGTCTTCACTGTGTGCAAGACCTGCCACGTCATCACGCCGGGGCAGAACCGGATCGGGCCGTCGCTGTACGGCGTCGTCGGACGGACCTCGGGCTCGGTTCCGGGCTACACTTATTCGGCCGCGAATAAGAACAGCCACATCGTCTGGACCGAGCCGGTGCTGTATCAATATCTGCTTGCGCCGCAGAAGTATGTCCCGGGCACCAAGATGACCTATCCGGGCCTCAAGGATGCGCAGAAGCGCGCCGACGTCATCGCTTACCTGAAGTCGAAGCCGACCTCGTAAGATCTTCGGCCGGCGCGGGTTACAACCCGCGCCGGCGCAGATCGGCAAGATGTGCGGGAAACGACGCGGCGAGCGCCAGCGCGACCCACTGCCAGCCCGCTCCCGTCAGCGCCGCGCGCACCGCGAGCAGGATCAGCGCCCCGGGCAGGAACGCCAAGATGATCGTCGCGGCGTGCCCTCGCCGCTTGATCAGGATGATCATTTCGACCAGCATCACCGCGAGCACGATGTCGACCGCATGGCCGGTCGCGAACAATGAACTCATGCGAATGGCGGGTTGAGCCGCACCACCGCGAGGTTGAGCAGGCTCGCGAAGCTGACCCAACCGAGATACGGCAGCAGCAGGAATTTAGCGGTCAACGATCGCTCGGCGGCGACGATGATCAATAGCATGATCGACAACCAGAAGACGCCGACCTCGATGAATGCCCAGTCGGGGCGGTGGAGCCGGAAAAAGATCAGGCTCCACAGGACGTTGAGAAAGACGTTGAACGCAAACAAGCCGACGACCCGCGTTCGTTCGCGGTCACCGATCGCCGCGCGCCATGCCGTGACCCCGGCGGCGACGGTGAAGACGTAAACCGTCGTCCAGCCGACCGGAAACGCCCAGTCGGGGGGCGCCCACTCCGGCTGGCGCAGGCTACGATACCACGGGCCGAGATCGGTAATCGTCGAGCCGACTGCCGCGACCGCAAACGCCGCGCCGATGCCGACAGCGATCGGCTTGAGCAACGGTCGCGCCCGGCTCACGGTCTCAGGCCCCGTCCCGACTCATGCCGCCGTCGTGCCGATGCCGAACAGGTGACCGAGATCCTTGAAGAATATCCGCGCATGCGCCATCGGGTCGGCGCGGACAAGCTCCTTGTTCATATACGCCTGCCATGTCAGCCGCTGAACATCGGCATCGTCGCAAATCTTGACGAAGCGCTCGCGGCGCTTGTCGCTCGAATACCAGAAATACTGCATCATCCCGAGGATCCAGAAAACCCGGCCGTGCGCCTTCATGAACTTCTTGCGTGCGCCCGCGAGCGCCTTCGGGTTGCCGGTCTCGAGGAAGGCATCGACCGACTCGGCGGCATAGCGCCCGGCGGTCATCGCGTAATAAATGCCCTCCCCCGACGCCGGGGCGACGACCCCCGCGGCGTCACCGGCGACGACGATGTTGCGGCCGTTATCCCATTTCTTGAGCGGCTTGAGCGGAATCGGCGCGCCTTCCCGGCGGATCGTCTCGCAGGTGTCGAGCCCGGTATCGGCTCGCAACGTCGCGACCGCGTCCTTGAGCGAGAAGCCCTTGTTTGCGCTGCCGACGCCGACGCTCGTCGTATCGCCGTGAGGAAATATCCATGCGTAGAAATCGGGTGACAGCTTGCCCTGGTAATAGATGTCGCAGCGCTCGCGGTCGAAGGCGCTGTCGACCGGGGTCGCGATCATCTCGTGATAGGCGAAGACGCACGGGATGCGCTCGGCGCCCTTGAGCGTGTCGCGGGCGACGCCCGAGCGCGCGCCATCTGCACCGATCACCGACCGGGTCCGCAGCCGCTGGAGCGCGTCGTGCTTCGCCGCGCCCTTGGGACGGAAGACGACGACGGTGGTGCCGTCGGGATCGGTCTCGATCGCCTCATAGGTGCCGGTCCGGCGGGTTGCCCCGGCGGCGGCGGCGCGCTCGCGCAGCCACTCGTCGAAGTCGCCGCGATCGACCATCCCGACGAAGCCGCCCTCGATCGGCATATCGACCGCGCGGTCCGACGGGGCGATCATCCGCGCCGCCTTGGCATGGCCGACGAGGACCGACTCAGGGACTGCGAAATCCTTCATCAGCCGCGGCGGAATCGCGCCGCCGCACGGCTTGATCCGCCCGGCGCGGTCGAGCAACACGACCGATCGACCGGCGCGGGCGAGATCGGCGGCAGCGGTGGCTCCCGAGGGCCCGCCGCCAACGACGACGACATCGACGATATCGGTGTCCAGCATGATCTATCCTTTGGCGAACGAGGGGTTGAGGCGCGGCGACCGCACCGAGACTTGCGTATCGATCCGCGCGGCAAGGACGGCGGCAATCAGGAAAACTGCGGCTTCGGCGGCGAAGACCGCGACGAAGGCATCGGGGGTCGAGCCGAACAGGCGTCGGCCGACGTCGATGCCTGCTGCGCCGACGAAACCGCCGACCGCAAAGGCGATCGCCTGCGCCGCGCCCCAGACACCCATCCGCACGCCCTCGCGTCCCGCTCCGCCGCCGCCCGCGAGGCCCATCATCGAGCCGATTGCGGCAACCGCGAAGACGCCGTTGGCGAGGCCGAGGACGAAAACGGTCGGGCGGAGCGGGAAGGCTGGCCCGGCGGTCGCGGCGAAGGCGAGGACGCCGAGCGCCGCCGCCGAGCCGATGCACCCGGCGATCGTCCAGCCGCGCATCCAGCCTGCGCGCCCTGAAAACGCGTTGCCCGCGACTCCGGCGGCGATCATGCCGACGAGCGCGCCGCCGTGCTGGAGCGCAGCGAGGCTTGTCGACTCGCCCGGGGTGAAGCCGAACAACAGCCCGGCGAACGGCTCGAGGATGAGCTCTTGCGCGCTGTACGCGAGCATCGACACCGCGACGAAAGCGGTGAAGCGCCGTGCCTGCGGGTCAGACCAAATCTCGGCGAGCGCGACGGCGAACGGGATCGCAGGGCGCGTGCTGGTGGGCATCGCATCGCGCCGTTCGATGCCGACGATACCGACCAGCGAGACGATGAACGCGATGACGACGACGCCGGTGACGACGGCGAGAAGGCGGTCGGGCGAGAACGGGTCGAGCAGCTTGCCGGCGATCGCAGTGGTGACGATGAAGCCGACGATCATCATGATCCACGTGATGGCCGCCGCCGCTGCGCGACGTGCCGGCGCGACCCGGCTTGCGAGCAGCGCGAGGAGCGACGTTCCCGCTGCGCCGACCCCGACGCCGATCAGCGCGAAGGCGACAACCGCAAGGGCGACGCCGAAAGCGGGCGATCCGGCGAGCCGCGTCGTCGCCACCGTCGCGAGCAAGGCACCAACCGCCAGCACCGCCATGCCGCCGGCGATCCACGGCGTCCGCCGCGATCCACCGTCCGAGCCATGCCCCCAGCGCGCGCGCGACAGCTGCACCGCATAATGCCATGCGACGAAGCCCGCAGGGACCGTCGCGGCGAGACCGTATTCTACGACCATGATCCGGTTGAGTGTCGAGGTCATCAGCACGACGATCGCGCCGATCGCGCTCTGGACGAGCCCGAGGCGGATAATCGAGGGCCAGCCAAGTCCGGTCACAACCCTGCCCTGATCATCTCGCCGACCCCGAACGCCGAGCCGAGCATGCCGAAGACGTAGAGCGATGTACCGGTGGCATTATACCACGGCGTCCGCGCGAGCGGGTCGCCGAGCAGCCGGACCATCAGCCCGAGCTGCCCGAGAACGAGCGCGCCGACCCCGGCGGCGTGCCAGTAGAGCTGCCAGTGAAACAACAGCCCGACGACGATGACCTGCGGCACCGCCATGACGATGCACGCAACCCGCGCCGCGCGGTCGGTGCCGAGGACGACGGGCAGCGAGCGGATGCCCATGACACGGTCACCCTCGACCGCCTTGAAGTCGTTGAGCGTCATGATGCCGTGCGCGCCGAGGCTGTACAGGCCGAGCAGCCACAGGATGCGCGTGTCGGGCAGCCCGCCCGCCATCACGCTCGCGCCGGTGAACCACGTCAGCCCTTCGTAGCTCAGCGCGCAGACCGCCGGGCCCCAGATGCCGCTCGTCTTGAGGCGGAACGGCGGCGCGCTATACGCCCAGCCCGAGGCGAGCCCGACGAGCGTGGCGACGAACACCCACGGTCCGGTCAGCGCCGCGACGATCGCCGAGACCAGCGTTCCGCCGATCGCCAGCCACAGCGCCCAGCGCCCGGGAATGCGCCCCGACGGGATCGGTCGGTTCGGCTCGTTGATCGCGTCGACGTGGCGATCGAACCAGTCGTTGACCGCCTGGCTGGTGCCGCAAACCAATGGCCCGGTCAGGAGCAGCCCGGCGATCAGGAACGGCCAGCGGCTGCCGAGCGCGACGCCCGACGACACGACGCCGCACATGAATGCCCACATCGGCGGGAACCACGTCACCGGCTTGGCGAGCTCGAGGATCGCCGCCGGGGCGGGTGCCGTCCGGGTCAGGGCCGCCGTCGGGCTCACGGCTCCTCACCGCTGAGATTGCCGAGGCCGTGGCGATGGAGCTTCGAATACAGGCTCTGGCGGCTCAGCCCGAGAACTTCGGCCGCCGAGGCGCGGTTGTCGCCGGTGTAGGCAAGCGCGGCCTCGATACACAGCCGCTCGATCAGGTCGGTCGATTCGCGGACAATCTCCTTCAACGACACCCGCCCGACGAGTTCGGTGAGTTGTTCGACCGAGCGCGGCAGATCGCGACCGACCGCCGGATCGTCGCGCAGCCGCCGCCCGACGGTGCGGATCGTGAAGCCGAAGCACGGCTGCTCGCCGTCACGCACCGCGACCGCCGAGACCTCAACCTCGTCGACGGTATCGAACTGGCTGCGGAACACCGTCGCGAAGTTGCGCACCGAACCGTGCTCGCGGAGATGCGCAATGAGCAGGTCGACGTCGATCCCCGGGCGCCCGAGGAAACGCGCGAGCGACTGGCCGCGCGCATGTTCGCGGCGGGCAAGCTGGGCGAGATCGAGAAACGCACCATTCTCGGCGAGGATGTTAAGCGACTCGTCGGTAACAACAAACGCGTCGGGCAGCCGCTCGAGGACGTCGATCAGCATCTGCCGCCCGTCGGAGACAACTTCGCTGGCCCCCGCGGCGAGCGCGAGGCGGACGAGGACGTAGGTCGCTTTGTCCTGGCGATAGAGCGTCGCGGACATCAGACATTCGCGCCCGCCGGCGAGCCGGACGTCAACCGGGTCGACTGTTGCCGCATTCATCGCCGCAGCGATCAGCGCACCCGCCCGGTCGCGGCTCGCGGGGTCGAACACCCCGGCGAAAGCGGCGTTGGCTCCGGTCGCGGCGTCGTTGCCGATCAGGCGCTTTGCCGCCGGATTGACCTCGACAAAGCGGCTCGTCGTCGCATCGACGATCAGCACCGCCTCGCTCGATAGGTCGAACAACAGGCGGTAGCGCGACTCGGCGGCGCGGAGCCGCATGTAGTCGCGCTCCATCGACTGCTGCGCCTGGAGCAGCCGCTGCTGCATCGCCGCGGTCGAGCGCAGGTCGCGGCCGATCGCGATGATCTTGCCATCCTCGCCCGCGCCAACCGTCATGAAGCGCAGCGTCACCACGGCGTCGCCGCTGACCGAAAGCTGGTTGACGATGCGCCAGCGCCCGACCCCCTGCGGCGGGGTTTCGCGAAGCATGTCGGCGACCTTGAACTGGCTGTCGGCACCAACGGTGTCGACCCAGCGCCGACCGACGAGCGGGACGAGATCGGCGCGAGCAAGGCCCGGGTCGCCGATCGCATAATCGCGGATGACCCCCGCCGCGTCGATCACGAGCGCGATGTCCGCCGAGACGGTGGTCAGCCGGGCAGCGAGGTCGGGATCGAAACTGCCAAGCGTCGCCTCGGGAGTCGCGAAATCGATCCGCGGTTCAGGCGGGGGCGCCGCCGCGATGAGCGAGACGGTCAACGAGCCGCTCCGCTGCGAGCAGGGCCAAAGCCCCGTCGGCCGCCGTTGCATCCGCCCCGGCGCGTTCCGCCAGCTCGGGATTGTCGCTGAAGATCTTGCCCCCGACCATGATCCCGACGGCGGGATTCTGCGATGCGCGGCGCAGATCGCGGAACATCGCGGGCAGTTGCATCAGATTGTCGACATTGCTCACCGTCAGCCCGATCAGCTCGAACCACTGGCGTCCGGCAATCGCGCAAAGTTCGGGCAGACCAGCGTCCGGCGCGCTCCACGTCCGCCATCCCGCGCGGCGAAAAAAGTCCTCGATCATCACCAGCCCAAAGCTGTGCTGGTCGCCCGGCGGCACGGTAAACAGCACCCGCCGGTCGGCACGCGTCCGCACGCTCGGACACGGTGCCCGGCTGCCAAGCTCGTGCACCACCTGCTGAAGACGCCACAACCCCATCGTCACATCGACGAAGTCGCAAACGTCGTTGTCCCAAAAATCGCCCAGCACTCGCGCCGTCGGGGCCAGCAGGTCGAGGTAGATCGACTCGATCGCCACGCCGTTGTTCAAATAGCCGTCGATGTGCGCCAACAGGCTGAACACTTCGAGCCGCAGCGTCATGTGCGCCAGCTCGGTCGGCTCGACCATGGTGAACCGTGCTTGCGGCTGAATCGGCTCGGCCTGATCGCCGCGATGCGCCATCAGCAGCCGCGGTATAATCTCGCCCTCGATCAGCCGCGCCATTCGCAACGGCGACGCCTCTGGCGATCGGCGCGGGTCGGGCCCGCGATGCTGTTCGTACTGATGCATCGAGGCCATCACAACGATTCCCTGTCGCCGCCATTGGACAGCGGTCTGAACGACCGCTTTCTCCCAATATTGTCGACGCTATAAAAAGCTTGGGCATTTTGCAACGCTTCATGAGTGCTATCCCCACACCGTAGTGTCAAATTTTTTGGACGTAAAGCCGTGTTGACAGTCATCCCGTTCGCGACGTAACTTTCGGCATCGCAGTGACGGGTTAGGCGACAAGAATGCAGTCGGGTGACGGCAAGCTGAACGGACGCCGAGGCGGAGGTACTATGCTGTACACTCCCGCTGAACGCGAGCGCCGCGACGCGTCGGTCTGGACCCTCGTCCAGGGCATTCTCGCCCCTATCCAGTTTCTGATTTTCGCGGTTAGCCTCGCTCTCGTGGTTCGCTATCTCGCGACCGGCGAGGGGCTCGGGCTGGCGACCGGATCGGTCATCGCCAAGACCATTGCGCTTTACACGATCATGGTCACCGGCGCGATCTGGGAGAAGGTCGTGTTCGGGCGCTACCTGTTCGCTCCGGCATTTTACTGGGAAGACGTTTTCAGCATGCTCGTGATCGCGCTGCACACCGCGTATGTCGCGGCGCTGCTGCTCGACATCGGCACCGACCGCGCGCGGCTCATTCTCGCGCTCGCGGCGTATGCGACGTACGTCATCAACGCCGGACAGTTCATCCTCAAACTGCGCGCGGCACGGCTCGGAGCAGCGGCGCAGGCGGCCGATGCGACCGCCGGAATGGCCGCCGCATGAGTGTCGAAATCCTCGACCGTACAAATCCGCCGGTCCTCCGCGAGCGCGGCCAGCGCGAGGTTTTCTGCGGCCTGACCGGCATCATCTGGCTTCATCGCAAGATCCAGGACGCCTTTTTCCTCGTCGTCGGCAGCCGGACCTGCGCCCACCTGCTGCAATCCGCCGCAGGAGTCATGGTCTTCGCCGAACCCCGTTTTGCCACCGCGATCATCGAGGAACGCGATCTTGCGGGCCTCGCCGACGCCAATGAAGAACTCGACCGAGTCGTCGATCGCCTCCTCGCCCGCCGCCCCGAGATCAAGCTGCTGTTCCTCGTCGGATCGTGCCCGTCGGAGGTCATCAAGCTCGACCTGTCGCGCGCGGCGAGCCGCCTTGAAAGCAAGCACGCCCCCGATGTCCGCATCCTAAACTACTCGGGCAGCGGCATCGAGACGACCTTCACCCAGGGCGAGGACGCCTGCCTCGCAGCGCTCGTCCCGTCGATGCCCGACACCGCCCCGGGAGCGGCGCGGTCGCTGATGATCGTCGGCGCGCTGCCCGATGTCGTCGAGGACCAGTTCCGCCGCCTGCTAAGCGAACTCGGCATTCCCCACGTCTTCACCCTGCCCCCGCGCCGTGCCGCCGACCTCGCGCCGGTCGGGCCGAACACGGTGTTCCTTCTCGCCCAGCCGTTCCTCGGCGACACCGCGCGCGCGCTCGAAGATCGCGGCGCATCGCACCTGCCGGCACTGTTCCCGTTCGGCGCCGAAGGCACGACGGCATGGCTGCGTGCGGCGGCGGTCGCGTTCGGCATCGATGAGATGCACTTCAACCGCGTCGTCGCACCGGGACGCGAGCGTGCCAAGCGCGCGATCGAGCGCCACCGCGCGCAACTCGGCGGACGCAGCATCTTCTTCTTCCCCGACTCGCAGCTCGAAGTGCCGCTGGCGCGCTTCCTGTCGAACGAACTCGGCATGATCCCGGTCGAGGTCGGCACGCCGTACCTCCACCGCGCGCATCTGGTTCACGAACTCGCCGCTTTGCCCGCTGGCACCCAGCTCAGCGAAGGGCAGGACGTCGACCGCCAGCTCGACCGTTGCCGCGCGGCCGCCCCCGACATCGCGGTCTGCGGCCTCGGTCTCGCCAACCCGCTCGAAAAGATGGGCGTCACGACCAAATGGTCGATCGAGCTCGTCTTCTCACCGGTCCACGGCTTCGACCAGGCGGGCGACCTCGCCGAACTCTTCGCGCGGCCGCTCAACCGCCGCGACCGGCTGGCGGTGTAGTCATGCAGCTCACCGTCTGGACCTATGAAGGACCGCCGCACGTCGGGGCGATGCGCGTCGCCACCGGCATGACGGGGGTGCATTATGTCCTCCATGCGCCGCAGGGCGACACCTATGCCGACCTGCTGTTCACGATGATCGAGCGCCGCGACGCGCGTCCGCCGGTGACGTACACGACGTTCCAGGCGCGCGACCTCGGCAAGGACACCGCCGAGCTGCTCCAGTCGGCGATCCGCGATGCGTATGAGCGGTTCGAGCCGCAGGCGTTGCTCGTCGGCGCGTCGTGCACCGCCGAGCTGATCCAGGACGATCCGGCGGGACTGGCGAAGGCGCTCGACCTGCCGATCCCGGTGATCAATCTCGAATTGCCGTCGTACCAGCGCAAGGAAAATTGGGGCGCGGCGGAGACCTTCTACGCGCTCGTCCGCACCCTCGCCGACACGTCGATCGAGCGCACCCCGATGGCGGGGCGTCGCCCCCTCGCGAACCTGCTCGGGCCGACCGCGCTCGGCTTCCGCCACCGCGACGATATCGTCGAAATCACCAAGCTGCTCGGCAGCATGGGGATCGACGTCAACGTCACCGCGCCGATGGGGGCATCGCCCGCCGACCTCAAGCGCCTCGGCGCGGCTGATTTCAACATCCTGCTCTACCCGGAGACCGGCGACACCGCCGCGCGCTGGCTCGAAAAGACCTTCAAGCAGCCGATCGTCCGGACCGTCCCGATCGGCTATGGCGCGACGATCGACTTCGTGCGCGAAGTCGCGAGCGTCGCCGGGATCGACCCCGAGGCGTTCATCGCTGCCAACCCATCGCGGCTGCCGTGGTACTCGCGCTCGGTCGACTCGACATACCTCACCGCCAAGCGCGTCTTCATCTTCGGCGACGCGACCCACGCGATCGCCGCCGCGCGCGTCGCGGCTGAAGAGATGGGTTTCGAGGTCGTCGGGCTCGGCTGCTACAACCGCGAGTTCGCCCGCGATATCCGGGTCGCCGCGAAGAAATACAACATCGAGCCGCTGATCACCGACGACTATCTCGAGGTCGAGGAAGCGATCGCCGCCCTCCACCCCGAACTCGTCCTCGGCACGCAGATGGAGCGCCACATCGCCAAGCGCCTGCGCATCCCGTGCGCGGTGATCTCCGCCCCGGTCCACGTCCAGGATTTCCCCGCGCGCTATTCGCCGGTGATGGGCTTCGAAGGCGCGAACGTGCTGTTCGACACGTGGGTCCACCCGCTGGTGATGGGGCTCGAGGAGCATCTGCTGGTGATGTTCCGCGACGATTTCGAATTCAACGACGCCGCCGGGGCCTCGCACCTCGGCGGCCACGGTGCCGCTGCGCCGGTCGCGACGCCCGAGTTGGTTGCCGATCCCGCGACCCCGGCGACGGTCGCAGCAAACGACATCGAATGGACTGCGGACGCCCAAAAGGAACTCGCCAAGATCCCGTTCTTCGTTCGCGGCAAGGCGCGCCGCAATACCGAGCGCTTCGCCAGCGAGCGCGGGCTCGCCGCCATCAACATCGAGACGCTGTATGATGCCAAGTCGCACTTCGCTCGCTGACACAGCGATCGACGCGTCGGGGGCGACCCCGGTTCGCGTCGTCATCGTCACGCTCGACAATCACCTGTCGGGAGCCGCCGGCCGCGCCGAGGCCGCTCTGCGCCGCGAACATCCCGGACTGAGCCTCCAATTCCACGCCGCCGCCGACTGGGAAAGCTCGCCCGCGAGCCTCGCCCAGTGCTGCGACGACATCGGCCGCGGCGATATCGTCATCGCCTCAATGTTGTTCCTCGACGACCATATCAAGGCAGTGATGCCCGCCCTCGAAGCGCGCCGCGATGCGTGCGACGCGATGGTCGGGGTGATGAGCGACGCCGCCGTCGTCAAGCTGACCCGCCTCGGCGCATACCGGATGGACAAGCCCGCCAAGGGCCCGCTGGCGCTGCTCAAGAAGCTGCGCGGCTCGTCGAAGCCCGGCACGTCGAGTTCGGGGTCGGGGCAGATGGCGATGCTCAAGCGCCTGCCGAAGATCCTCCGCTTCATCCCCGGCACCGCGCAGGACGTCCGCGCCTATTTCCTGACGCTGCAATATTGGCTGGCGGGATCGGACGAGAATTTCACCAACCTCGTCAAGAACCTCGTCGACCGCTACGCCGACGGCCCGCGCCGCGCGCTTCGCGGCACGATGACCGCCGCCGCACCCGCCGATTATCCTGAGCTCGGCGTCTATCACCCGCGCATGGCGGCCCGCATGTCGGAGCGCGTCGCCGACCTGCCGCTCCCCGCAGTGCCGGTCACCGGCACCGTCGGGCTGCTCGTCCTGCGGTCGTACGTCCTCGGCAGCGACACCGGCCATTACGACGGCGTGATCGCAGCGTTCGAAGCACGCGGCCTGCGCGTCATCCCCGCATTTTCGAGCGGCCTCGATGCGCGCCCGGCGATCGATGCGTTCTTCATGGCCGACGGCAAGCCGGTGATCGACACGATGGTCTCGCTCAGCGGCTTCAGCCTCGTCGGCGGCCCCGCGTACAACGACTCCGCCGCCGCCGCCGAAGCCTTGGCCAAGCTCGACATTCCATACCTCGCGGCGCACCCGCTCGAGTTCCAGACCCTCCAGGCGTGGGGCGCGGGCAGCCAGGGTTTGCTCCCGCTCGAAGCGACGATGATGGTCGCAATTCCGGAACTCGACGGTGCAACCGTGCCGACAGTGTTCGGCGGACGTTCGGACGGCGTGGGCAGCGTGTGCGCGGGCTGCGCGCGCGGCTGCTCGTTTCCCGCTGCGGAGGGAACGCGGGTCATGCAGCCGTGCCCCGAGCGCGCCGAAGCCCTCGCTGCCCGCGCTCACAAGCTCATCGACCTGCGCATCGCCGAGCGCGCCAACCGCAAGGTCGCGCTGGTCATCTTCAACTTCCCGCCGAACGCCGGCGCAGTCGGGACTGCCGCGTATTTGTCGGTGTTCGACAGCGTCTACAACACGTTGGAGCGGATGAAGGCCGAGGGCTACGCAGTCGACCTGCCCGCCAGCGTCGACGCTTTGCGCGAGACGATCCTCCGCGGCAACGCCGAGCGGTACGGTGCCGACGCCAACGTCGCCGCGCGCATCGCCACCGACGACCACGTCCGCCGCGAGCCGTATCTCGCCGAGATCGAAGCGCAATGGGGGCCAGCGCCGGGGCGCAGCCTCGCCGATGGCCACGGCATCAACGTCCTCGGCGGCGTTTTCGGCAACGTCTTTATCGGCATCCAGCCGCCGTTCGGCTACGAGGGCGACCCGATGCGGTTGCTGTTCGACGGCACGTTCTCGCCCACGCACGCCTTCAGCGCCTTCTACCGCTGGATCCGCGAGGACTTCGGTGCCCATGCCGCGCTCCACTTCGGCACCCACGGCGCGCTCGAATTCATGCCGGGCAAGCAGGCCGGGCTGTCGGCGAAATGCTGGCCCGACCGGCTGATCGGCGACCTCCCGAACTTCTATCTCTACGCCTCGAACAACCCGAGCGAGGGCACGATCGCCAAGCGCCGGTCGAACGCGACACTGATCAGCTACATGACCCCGCCCATCGCCCAGTCGGGGCTTTACAAGGGCTTGCTCGACCTCAACGCCTCGATCGAACGCTTCCGCGCGACGACTCCCGACGCGGTCAACGAGCGCGCAATGCTCGCGTTGCTGATCCAGGAGCAGGCCGCCGGACTCGACCTCGTCCCCGCCGAGCCGACGTGGGAGGGTGACGCGAGCGAAGCGGTCCTCACGCTCGCGGGACGGATATACGAGCTCGAACAGACCTTGATCCCGCACGGCCTCCACATCGTCGGGCGCGGCTGCACCACCGCCGAGCGGGTCGACCTCCTCCTTGCGATCGCCGACGCCAAGGGCCGCATCGTCTACCGCGACCAGGTCGAAAGCCTCGTCGCCGGACACGTCCCAGACGATGCCGTCGGCGACACGTTGTTCGCCGACCTCGCCGCGACCGACGCGCTCCTTGCGGTCGACACCGAACTCGACGCGATCGTCCGTGCGCTCGACGGCCGATACATCATGCCCGCCCCCGGCGGCGACGTCCTGCGGACCCCCGCCGTCCTGCCGACCGGGCGCAATATCCACGGCTTCGACCCGTTCCGCATCCCGAGCGCCTTCGCCTGCCGCGACGGCGCGCAGCAGGCGCAGCGGCTGATCGACCGCCACATGGCCGACGGCGCGGCGGCTCCCGAATCGATCGCGATGGTCCTGTGGGGCACCGACAACCTCAAGACCGAGGGCCAGCAGATCGCGCAGGTCATGGCGCTGATGGGCGCGCGCCCGCGCTTCGACGGCTACGGCCGCCTGTGCGGGGCCGAGCTGACCCCGCTCGCCGACCTCGGCCGCCCGCGGATCGACGTCGTCGTCACGCTGTCGGGCATCTTTCGCGACCTGCTGCCGATGCAGACGCGGATGATCGCCGAGGCGGCGTATCTCGCAACGATGGCCGACGAGCCCGAGGACATGAACTTCATCCGCAAGCACAGCCTCGCGCACCAGGCGAAGCTCGGCTGCGACCTCGACACCGCCGCGCTCCGCGTCTTCTCAAACGCCGAGGGCGCGTACGGCGCGAACGTCAATCTGATGATCGACGCCGGGGTGTGGAACGACGAGAACGAACTCGCCGACGCGTACGAGACCCGCAAGGGCTTCGCCTACGGCCGCAGCGGTGCGCCGGTGCGGCAGGCGAAGATGCTCAGCAGCAACCTGTCGACGGTCGACCTGACGTACCAAAACCTCGACTCGGTCGAACTCGGCGTGACCTCGGTCGATCAGTATGTCGACAGCCTCGGCGGGATCAGCCGCTCGATCGCGCGCGCCAAGGGGTCGGCGGCCCCGGTCTATATCGGCGACCAGACGCAGGGCGAGGGCAAGGTTCGCACGCTTGGCGAGCAGGTCGCGCTCGAAACCCGCACCCGGATGCTCAACCCGCTGTGGACCGAGGGCATGCTCAAGTCGGGGTTCGAAGGCGTTCGCCAGATCGAGGTCCATGTCACCAACACGATGGGCTGGTCGGCGACCACCGGCGACGTCGCGCCGTGGGTCTACCAGCGGATCAGCGAGACCTACGTCCTCGACGACACGATGCGCGAGCGGCTTGCCTCCCTCAACCCGAAGGCGGCGATGCGCGTCGCCAACCGATTGCTCGAAGCCCACGATCGCAATTTCTGGTCGCCCGATGCGGCCACCCTCGCCGCGCTGCGTGCCGCGAGCGACGACCTCGAAGACCGGCTCGAAGGCATCACCGCCGCCCCAGCCCACGCGCTCGCGGCTTAGGAATTAGATTATGGCAGTCATCGAACTCGAACGCCCGGTTTCCTCGTCGCTGCTCAAGGCGATGCGCGGGGCAGACGGCGACGGCAGCGTCCAGGTTCACCTTGATGCCGCCGACACGATCGGCGCGGCGAAGGTCTTCGCGGTGTACGGCAAGGGCGGGATCGGCAAGTCGACGACGAGCTCGAACCTGTCGGCGGCGCTGTCGCTGATGGGCAAGCGCGTCCTCCAGATCGGCTGCGACCCCAAGCACGACAGTACCTTCACCCTGACCAAGAAGCTGATGCCGACGGTTATCGACATCCTCGAAACCGTCGACTTCCACTCGGAAGAACTCCGCCCCGAGGATTATTGCTTCGAGGGCTTCAACGGCGTGATGTGCATCGAGGCGGGCGGCCCGCCGGCGGGAACCGGCTGCGGCGGCTATGTCGTCGGCCAGACGGTCAAGCTGCTCAAGCAGCACCACCTGCTCGAAGACACCGACGTCGTCATCTTCGACGTCCTCGGCGATGTCGTCTGCGGCGGGTTCGCCGCGCCGCTGCAGCACGCCGAGCGCGCCGTCGTCGTCGCCGCGAACGACTTCGACAGCATCTTCGCGATGAACCGCATCGTCGCGGCGATCAAGGCGAAGTCGAAGAACTACGAGGTCCGCATGGCAGGCGTCATCGCCAACCGCAGCGCCGCGACCGACGAGATCGACCGCTTCAACGCCGCCACCGGGCTCAAGCGGCTCGCGCATTTCCCCGACCTCGATGCGATCCGCCGCTCGCGGCTCAAGAAGTGCACGGTATTCGAGATGGACTCGACCCCCGAACTCGAGGCGGTGAAGCTCGAATATATGCGCCTTGCGGCAACGCTCTACGCCGGGACCGAGCCGCTCGACGCGATGCCGATGAAAGACCGCGACATCTTCGAGTTCCTCGGATTCGAGTGAACAGCATGGCCAGCCTCGCCCCCACCCCCGCTCCAAGCGCCAACTGGGACCGTTACCGCGGCCGCCTGGAAACGTATTTCGACCGCACCGCGTTCGACGCGTGGAAGACGCTGACGACCGACGCCCCGGTCAGCCGCATCCGCGCCACCGTCCGCGCCGGGCGCGACGCGATGCGGACGATGCTGCTCGACTGGCTACCGGGCGACATGACCGGGCTGACGCTGCTCGACGCGGGTTGCGGCACAGGCGCGCTCGCGGTCGAGGCGGCGCTTCGCGGCGCGCGCGTCACCGCGATCGACATTTCGGCGCAGCTCGTCGGCATCGCCCGCGACCGCGCACCCGCCGATCTTGGCGAAGGCAGCATCGACTGGCGCGTCGGCGACATGCTCGACCCCGCGCTCGGCAGCTTCGACCATGTCGTCGCGATGGACTCGCTGATCCACTACCCGGTCGTCGACATCGTCGCGACGGTCGCCGCGCTCGCCGCCCGGACGCACCGCTCGGTCGAATTCACCTTCGCCCCGCGCACCCCGGCGCTGACGGTCATGCACAATGTCGGCAAGCTGCTGCCGCGCTCGGATCGCGCGCCGGCGATTATCCCCGCCGGAGCCGACGACCTGAGCCGCCGCTTCGATGCCGCGCTGCCGGGCTGGGGCCAGCCGCGGTGCGAGCGCATCTCGGGCGGCTTCTACAAGAGCCAGGCGCTCGAGCTGGTCCGCCCGTGACCGCGCATTCGTCCTTCCCCGGCGTTCCGCCGATGCCGCTGCTTGGCGAGGGCGCGGCACCGAAGGGCAAGTTCTGGCAGCGGATGGGGACGCAGTTCCTGCCGTTCGCCGACGCCGCGACCGAAGAACTCCCGCTCGCCCGTCTGTTCCGCCTGTCGCTGTTCCAAATCACCGTCGGCATGGCCGCAGTGATGCTCGTCGGCACCTTGAACCGCGTGATGATCGTCGAGCTCCACGTCCCGTCGTGGCTCGTCGCGATGATGGTGTCGCTGCCGCTGGTTTTCGCGCCGCTCCGCGCGTTGATCGGCCACAAGTCCGACAACCACCGCTCGATCCTCGGCTGGAAGCGCGTGCCGTACATCTGGTTCGGGACGCTGCTCCAGTTCGGCGGCTTCGCGATCATGCCGTTCGCATTGCTGATCATGTCGGGCGACACCCACGGTTCGCCGGTGGTCGGCGAGATCGGCGCGGCGCTCGCCTTCCTCATGACCGGCGCGGGGATGCACACCGTCCAGACCGCCGGCCTCGCCCTCGCCACCGACCTCGCTCCCGCACATTCGCGGCCGCGGGTCGTCGCGCTGATGTACGTCATGCTGCTGATCGGCATGTTGATCTCGGGCCTCGTGATCGGCGCGTTGCTCCACCACTTCGATGCGCTCAAGCTGGTCAAGGTCGTCCAGGGTGCGGGCGCGCTGACGATGGTGGTCAACCTGATCGCGCTGTGGAAGCAGGAGGCACGCAACCCCGCCGCGACCCGCGTCGACACGGTCGGCGAGGCGCAGGCGTTTTCAGGGGCATGGGCCGACTTCATCGCCCAGCCGCGTACCGTCAGGCTACTGGTGGCGGTCGGGCTCGGCGCGGCGGCGTTCAACATGCAGGACGTTTTGCTCGAACCCTATGGCGGCGAAGTCCTCCACATGACCGTCGGCGAGACGACCGCGCTGACCGCGCTGTGGGCGTTCGGCACCTTGATCGGGCTGGGCATCGCCGCGCGGCTGCTCGGCCGTCAGTATGATCCGAGCCGCCTCGCGGGCTACGGCGTCGTGCCGGGGTTGATCGCGTTCGCTGCGGTCGCTTTGTCGGGGCCGCTCGGGTCGCCCTGGCTGCTCGCGATCGGCGTCGCAGGCATCGGCCTCGGCGGCGGGCTGTTCTCGGTGGGGACGCTGACCGCAGCGATGGCGCTGTCGACAAATGGTCAATCGGGGCTGGCGATCGGCGCATGGGGCGCGGTGCAGGCATCGTGCGCCGGAGTCGCGATCGCGCTTGCCGGCATCTTCCGCGACGTTGTCACCGGCATGGCGATGCGCGGCGATCTCGGCACCGCGCTGACCGGCCCGGCGAGCGCCTACGGACTTTTGTACGGTATCGAGATTATTCTGTTGTTTGCAACGCTTGCGGCGATCGGACCGCTGGCGTTGCCGAACTATTCGCCGCAAAATGCAAACCGGAAGTTCGGCATGTCCGAACTTCCAGCCTGAGGGGAGACGCCCGTGAACTATTATCTCGTCGGTAACACCGACCTTGCCGAACTGGCGCTCTGGGCCTTCTTCCTGTTTTTCATCGGGCTGATCATCTACCTGCGGCGCGAAGACCGGCGCGAGGGCTATCCGCTCGAAAGCGATGTCACCGGCCGCCTCGAAAACCCCGGCTGGCTGTTCCGCCCCGATGACAAGACCTTCGTCCTGTCGAACGGCCGCGGCGTCGTCCACGCCCCTGGCAAGCGCGTCTTCGAGGCCCCCAACCCCAAGACCCGCCGGATGTCGCCGTATGAAGGTGCGCCGATCGAGCCGACCGGCAACCCGCTGATCGACGGCGTCGGCCCGGCGGCGTGGGCCGAGCGCGCACATGCCCCCGACATCATGCTCGACGGTAGCCCCAAGATCGTGCCGCTCGACAAAAGCCACGGCTTCTGGATCGCCCGGCAGGACCGCAACCCGATCGGGATGCCGGTGTTCGGCTGCGACAACGTCATGGCGGGTGTCGTCAGCAACGTCTGGGTCGACCAGATGGAGCGGGTCATCCGCTACATCGAGGTCCGGCTGATGGGTGACGCCGGCGGCGCCGGACGGACCGTCACCGCGCCGATGGCGATGTGCCAGGTCAGTTCGCGGCGCGGCACGGTCAAGGTCGATGCGATCCGCGCCGACCAGTTCGCCGCCGCGCCCGCGCTCGCCAGCGATAGCCAGATCACCTTCAACGAAGAGGAGCGCGTGATCGGCTACTTCGGCGGCGGGTACCTCTATTCCAAGCGTTCGCGCATCGAGCCGTTCCTGTGAGCGAATACGCCAACGAACCGATCCGCGGCCTGCCGGGGCTGCTGCCGCCGGGCGAGCATATCGTCTGGCAGGGCAGCCCGGCGTGGCGGTCGCTCGCGCGCAAGGCGATGCACACGTACCTCGTCGGCGGCTATTTCGCGGTGTTGATCGCGTGGAGCCTGCTCAACGTCGCGACCGGACACAAGACCTTCGCGAGCGCGCTGCCCGGTCTCGAGATCACGCTCGGCGTCGGTGCGGCGGCGTTCAGCCTGCTGACGCTGCTCGGCTGGATGGCTGCGCGCGCGACGGTCTACACGATCACCAACAAGCGCGTCGTCCTGCGCTTCGGCATCGCGCTGCCGAAATGCGTCAACCTGCCCTTCACCCAGATCGCCGCCGCCGGGCTCGAGATCCACAATGACGGCACCGGCGACCTGCCGCTCGCGGTCAAGGAGACCCGCCTCGGCTACATCCACCTCTGGCCGCACGTCCGCCCGTGGCGGGTGGGCAAGCCCGAGCCGATGCTGCGCTCGCTCCCCGAGCCGCGTGCCGTCGCCCGCATCCTCGGCGAGGCGCTCGCCGCCGCCGTCCCCGGCCGCCGCGGCAGCTTCGCCGAGCCGACTGCCGCGCAGGTCTTCGCTCCCGCTGCGTCGAAGGGATCGCTGGCGGCATGAGCGAGATCGACTCCCAGCCATTTCCCAAGGCGCCGCTGATCGGTGCCGGGCTTCTCGTCGGCGTGACGATCCTGTTCGCCGCCGGCCCGCGGCTGGGCTATCTGCCGCCGATCCAGACCGCGACGACCGAGCGCGCGGCGCATCACGTCACCGTCGTCGAGACCCGCGACCTGCGCTTCACCGATCGCACCGACGGCGCGCTGGTGATCGACGACACGACCCGCGGCACCGTCGCCGCGGTCCTGCCGCACGGCACCAACAACGGCTTCATCCGCGGCGTCCTTCGCGGCATGGCGCGCGACCGGCTGCTCCGCGGCATCGGCAAGAGCCCGCCGTTCCGTCTGACCCTGTTCAGCGACGGCGCGTTGACCCTGTTCGACCCGTCGACCGGGCGCAACGTCGAGCTCGGCTCGTTCGGCCCGACCAACAAGCAGTCGTTCGCCGACCTGCTGCTGACCCACCGCCCGGTCGCGAGCAAGGAAGCCGAGCTCGGGAAGGTCGACCTGTGATGGGCGTCTTCAGCACCGCCGAGACGATCGCCTGCACCGTCGAGGTCGAGCACAGCAACGAAAGCCTTCACGCGCATGTCGCGCTCGACGGCAACCCGGCGATCGGCCCGGGCGACCGCGTCCTTGTCCACGGCGCGGCGATCCGCGTCGCGTTCGGCGAGAAGATCGTCGTCCGCCGTGACGCCACGCTCACTCGCGCCGGGGCATTGCTCCGCGCCTGGACGCGCTTCGCCGGGCATTTCGGCATGAGCGAACTCTACGAAGTCAGCTTTACCGGGAGGGGCCTGTGAACGCCCACACGAAGATCGACGGTGCCGCCAAAGGCTCCCGCGTCACCGACACGTTCGGCATGGCGACCGAGGACACCGTCCTCAGCCCTCGCTTCTACACGACCGATTTCGCGGCGATGGACCGGATCGACGTCGAGCCGGTCCGCCACGAATGGGATTCGCTGATCGCCGAGATGCGGACCGACACCAACAAGCGCCACTTCCGCCGCACCCCCGAATTCGACGGCGTCCTCGACAATCTCGAGCCCGAACTCCGCAAGGAATTCATCGACTTCCTCGTCTCGTCGATGACGTCGGAGTTCTCGGGCTGCATCCTTTACGCCGAGATCGCCAAGCGCGTGACCAACCCCGACATCCGCAACCTGTTCAAGCTGATGAGCCGCGACGAAGCCCGCCACGCCGGCTTCCTCAACGACACGCTCAAGGACGCCGGCATCGGCGTCGACCTCGGCTTTCTCACCAAGACGAAGAAATACACCTACTTCCGGCCGAAATTCATCTTCTACGCGGTCTATCTGTCGGAGAAGATCGGCTATGCGCGCTACATCACGATCTTCCGCCACCTCGCGCAGCACCCCGAGCATCGCTTCCACCCGATCTTCAAGTTCTTTGACCGGTGGTGCAACG
Organism: Polymorphobacter sp. PAMC 29334; assembly: GCF_019431245.1. NCBI lineage: Bacteria > Pseudomonadati > Pseudomonadota > Alphaproteobacteria > Sphingomonadales > Sphingosinicellaceae > Polymorphobacter > Polymorphobacter sp. PAMC 29334. The sequence continues at coordinate 3,169,678 of NZ_CP080243.1, forward strand.
ACGAGTTCCGCCACGGCGACGCCTTCGCCCTGCTGATGCGCGCTGACCCCAAGCTGCTGACCGGGTTCAACCGCTTCTGGGTGCGCTTTTTCCTCGTCTCGGTTTATGCGACGATGTTTGTCCGGGATCATGGCCGGACGGCATTCCACACGGCACTCGGGGTCGATATCGACGATTACGACTATAAGGTTTTCCGCGTGACCTCCGAGATCAGCCGCCAGGTTTTCCCGATCACGCTCGACGCCGACGCTCCCGCGTTCCGCGCCGGGCTCGACGCGATGCTCCGTGCGTCGGACGGTCTCGGCCGCGCCAAGGCGCAGGGCGGGATCGGCGGCGCGGTCAAGCGCGCCGGCTGGATGCTCGCGGCCGGGGCCGCCTTCGTCCGGCTGATGACCTCGCGCAGCGTCGAGAACCCGCTTCCCGCCACCATCCGCCTGCAGCCGGCCTACTGATGGCCGCACGCGACGGCCTTCCCGTGCTTTACGCGCTGCTGATCTGGTTCGTCAGCACCGGGGTCATCATCTGGCTCGACGGGCTGCCGAAGCGTACCTTCCGCTGGAGCTTCGCCGCCGCGAGCGTCGTCGCCGTCGCCGCGCTGTTCGGCGTCGCCCGCAGCGCCGCCGACCCGAGCGCGATGGGCGCGTACCTCGGCTTCACCTGCGCCCTCGCCGTCTGGGGCTGGCACGAGATGAGCTTCCTGATGGGCATCATCACCGGCCCGCGCAAAGCCCCCTGCCCGCCGCATGCGACCGGCTGGACGCGCTTCAAGCTCGCCGCCGCGACGCTGATCTACCACGAGATCGCGCTCGCCCTGACCGCCGCCGTGCTCGTCGCGCTGAGCTGGGGCAGGCCGAACCAGACTGCCGCCGCGACCTTCGCGATCCTGTTCGTCATGCGGCTGTCGACCAAGCTCAACATCTTCATCGGCGTGCCGAACCTGACGGTCGACTTCCTGCCCGACCACCTCGGCTATCTGAAAAGCTATTTCCGCACCAAGCGCTTCAACTGGCTGTTCCCGGTGTCGATCGTCGCGTCGACGATCGTTGCCGTCGGGCTGGCGGAAGCGGCGTTCGGCGCGGTCTCTGCCGGGGCCGAAGCCGTCGGCCTGACGTTGTTGTTCGCGCTCGTCGCGTTGGCGATTCTCGAACACTGGTTTCTGGTGCTGCCGCTGCCCGATGCGGCACTTTGGCGTTGGGCGATGACATCTAAGGCTGGACAAGCCAAGTAAGAAGAAGAATGGGGATTGTGATGAACTACGACGCACTGTTCCAGGACCAGCTCGACGCATTGCGCGGCGAAGGGGCCTACCGCGTATTCGCCGACCTCGAGCGGAGAAACGGCCAGTTTCCGCGCGCGACTCGCCACCTCGATGGCGAGCAGTCGGAGGTCACCGTCTGGTGCTCAAACGACTATCTCGGCATGGGCCAGTCGCCGATCGTGCTCGACGCAATGCACGCCGCGCTCGACCAGTGCGGTGCCGGTGCCGGCGGCACGCGCAACATCAGCGGCACCAACCACCACCATGTCCTGCTCGAGAACGAACTTGCCGACCTTCACGGCAAGGACGCGGCGCTGCTGTTCACCAGCGGCTATGTCTCGAACTGGGCTGCGCTCGGCACGATCGCCGCGCGCCTGCCCGGCTGCGTCGTCCTGTCCGACGCCGGCAACCACGCCTCGATGATCGAGGGCATCCGCCACAGCCGCGCCGAACGCCAGGTCTTCACCCACAACAGCCCCGAGGATCTCGACCGCCGCCTGTCGCGGCTCGATCCGTCGCTGCCCAAGCTCGTTGCGTTCGAGAGCGTTTATTCGATGGACGGCGACATCGCCCCGATCAAGGAACTCTGCGACGTGGCCGATATGCACGGCGCGATGACGTACCTCGATGAGGTCCACGGCGTCGGCCTGTACGGCCCGCGCGGCGGCGGGATAGCTGATCGCGAAGGTCTGATGGACCGGCTGACGGTGATCGAGGGCACGCTCGGCAAGGCGTTCGGCGTCATGGGCGGCTACATCGCCGGGTCGAAGCCGATGGTCGATTTCGTCCGCAGCTTCGCCAGCGGCTTCATCTTCACCACCGCGCTGCCCCCGGCGATCGCCGCCGGCGCCGCCGCGAGCGTCCGCCACCTCAAGGCGTCGTCCGCCGAGCGGACTGCCCACCAGGAGCGCGTCGCCAAGGTCCGCCGCCGCCTGAACGCGATCGGCATCCCGGTGATGGACAACCCCAGCCACATCATCCCGGTGATGGTCGGCGACCCGCGCCACTGCAAGATGATCAGCGACTGGCTGCTCGACAACCACGGCATCTACGTCCAGCCGATCAACTACCCGACCGTTCCAAAGGGCACCGAGCGGCTTCGCATCACGCCGTCGCCGGTCCACAGCGACGACGACATCGACAAGCTCGTCCGCGCGCTGTCGGAAATTTGGAGCCAGTGCGCGCTGGCCCGGGTCGCCGCCGCCGCGTGAGGTAGAGGCGGATTGCCGTTCGCTACGAGGCCCGACAAGCAATCCATAAATCGTCATCCCCCCCGCGAAGGCGGGGACTCATAATTCCAACATTCGTGATGGGTCCCCGCCTACGCGGGATGACCGCTACATACTAACTTAGCGCCTTGGACGTGCTGCGCAGATGGAGGCAAGTCCGTGAGGCGTGCTCGAATCCGACGCCCGCGACGGTTCGTACGAACTCACACGACGTCGTCATCCAGGCGAAAGCCAGGACCCGGTCCGTCTTGGAGCCCACACGCTTAGCAAATTCGTTTATCGCTCCGATAACGCCTCGCTGGTTCAGGAAACCCTGCCCTAACCCAAATCGCCTCGCGCGAAATGTGCCTTGGCGCGAGCAGGCCGATCGCGACGATGTGCGGGCATGTGCGGCACCATGTGCGCGCGACGGCCCAAGCTACACGACCTGCCGATAGCGCACATTCTACCGTCTGCTCGCAGCCGGTTTGGAGAATCGGCGGAACCTCCAGACACAAAAAAACCGGCCCGCCATATCGGCGGACCGGCCCGGATAGTTACCATTTGGCTCAGCCTGCCGGAACAGCTCCCTGAGCCGACGCGGTCTTGCCATTCGCCTGCGGCGTCGCGGCAGCCGTCGCGGCCTTAGCCGGAGCGGTTACCGCAGCAACCTTCGGCGCTGCCCCGGTCGGGGTCGGTACCGCAGCCGCGGGCACGCCGGGAGCCATCTGGTGGCTCGTGTCGGCCGTTACCGGACCCCAGAGCTGCGGATGCTCCTTGCGCATGCTGACGCCATACAGGGGCTTATTCACGCCCTGGTGGCAGGTGTTGCAGTTGACCTTGTACGGGTCGCCGAGCGGACCCTTGCGGTTCGCTGGCATCGCGTACGCGACCTTGTTGATGTAGACGTTGTTGATGTTGCGAACCATGCGGATGCCGTACCATGCGGTGACCCGCTGGGGCCGGCTCTGCGACCAATCCGACCATGCCCGGCTGTTGTGGCAATAGTCGCAATTGACCCCGAGCGACCCTGCCATGTGCATCATCAGGCCGTAGGTCGCCTCGGTCGCCTTGATCGGCACCTCGGGACCGCCGTCGGGCACCTTCGACTGAACCCGGATCGGGTACGACCCGAGCAGATACGGCGTGAACGGGTCGTATGGCAGCGAAGCGAACTTGACCGAAGCCTGGCCTGCGCGGGCGATCCCGCGACTGTTGCCACGTAGCTGGCCAGCGTTTCGGACGACGTCGGGATCCTCGTTCCAGACATACTTCGGCACCGCATTGCCGCGATGGCAGGTGTAGCAGGTGACGCCGACCTGCTGGACGTGGCTCGTCCAGTTGGCGTTGATATTCCGCGTCATTTGCAACATCTTGCGCGCGACAACCTTGGTGTAGATCGCGTCCGACGCCATGTTTTCAGGGTTGTGGCAGTAGTTGCACCCTTGCGCTGGCGGCGCGACCCACTGGGTGATCGACGCCATCAGATGGTTGAACGAGTCGGTACTCAGATCGCCAAGAACCTGGACGTTCTGGTACGCGTGGCTTGCGCGCTCGCCACCGGTGTCGGGGTCGAGCGCGTACGGCGTGGCCGGGATCAGATTGTCCGGGCGCAGCGCCGCTTCGAGCCGAGGGTTCGACACCTGCTGGAGGCCGGTGCCGCGAAACCCGAGCTGGGCGCCCTTCATCGGCGGGGCTTCGCCGCAAGCCGACAGCAATGCTGCCGTTCCTGCCGCGATCCCGATCGCCGTCTTCACGCGCGCGTTGCTCATTTCGGTGCCCCCGGAAGCGTCGCCGGGTCGACCACCCCGGTGCTCGGATAATGCGGTGCATAGCCGTGCTGCTGCGCCCACAGGAACCAGTTGTCGACAACCGTCCCGGTTAGCAGAATGCCGATGCCGCCGGTCAGCGTCGTCAGCACCGCGAACCACCATGCCCAGCGGTGGATCGACTCATAGCTCGCGTTGAAGCCCATCGTCCAGCGCCAGAACAGCCCGGCGCGTTCTGCCGCAGTCCCGCGATCGGTGATCTGCTCGAGCTCGCGCTCGCCGCCGTAGCGCCCGACCGCCAGGATCGTCGCGCCGTGCATCGCGAACAGCAGGGTCGAACCGTATAGGAACACGATCGAGAGGCAGTGGAACGGGTTGTAGAACAAATTGCCGTAGCGGATCGAAAATGCAGCGGTCCAGTCGAGGTGCGGAAAAATCCCGAACGGCACCGCCTCCGACCAGCTCCCCATCAGCACCGGGCGAATGAAGCCCAGCGAAAGCATCAGGAAAATGGCGCTGGCGAAAGCCCAGGCCACATGCGTCCCCAACCCGAGCCGGCGTGCCCGGACGAAAGTGCGTGCCCACCAAAGGAGAACCGATGCGGTCATACAGAAGCCGGCGATCAGCCACCATCCGCCCTCCGCCAGTGGCGGGAGGATTTTGAGGCCGTACTTCGGCGCGGGTGGCTCGAGCGCGAGCCACGGCAGCTGGCGCAGGAACTGAACAGGGTCCCAGTTGACCGAGGCCCACATGTTGAGGCCGATGATTTCAAAGGCAAGAAAGCCGAGAAACAGCGACGCGAGGCCAAGTCGTCCAAGGTAGAACGGCCCGATCTGCGCCTCGCCGAGCTTACCCATAAGATAAGACTCGCCCGGCCGACCGTCACGCGCCCAGTCACCCTTGGGCAGCGGGACTCCCATCTCAGGCGCCGAGCGGACCTGAATCTGGGTAAAGATATTCTGATAACCCATGTCTCAGTCCTCCCCTATTGGCGCCAGATCGGCAGATCGAGCCACCACGTCCACCATTCGGGCCAGCCGCGTGACCAGAACGGTCCGCTGATGATGATGCAAACCGCGCTCCAGAAGCCCGCCGATAGGGCGAGGAACAGACCGACACGGTGGATGCCCAACGTTCCGACCGAGTAACCGATGAGGTCGCGGAAGAACGTATCCTCATGCTCCGGTGCCTTCATCACTTCACCCTTTTTGGGGTTCGCGGCGGACAGGATCAGCGAGCCATGGAGGCCGAGTGCAAGCGTCGTGGTGAAGAAGAAGCTCACCGCGAGCATGTGCGCCGGATTATAGTGGAAATGGAGGTACTGGTAGCCGGTGTTCGACACCCAATCGAGGTGACTGAAGATGCCGTACGGGAACCCGTAGCCCCATGCGCCGAGCAGCATCGGGCGGATCACCTCGAGACTGACATAGGCGAAGATCGCAACCGCAAAGGCGAACGGCACATGATAGCCGATGCCCAGTTTGCGGCAGATTTCGACCTCACGCAGCGCCCACGAGCTGAACGCCCCGATCGCGCAGATGGTCACGATCTGCCAGATGCCGCCTTCGGTCATCGGTGCGAGTGCCAGGCCGTATTTCAGGTCAGGCGGCGCAATATTGATCAGCCACGGATTCCACGTGTCGCCGATCGATGCGCCGTAAAAGATCAGGGCGGTACCGAGGATCGAGAAAAAGATCGTCGTGACGCCAAAGAACCCGACGAAGAACGGTCCGACCCAGAAGTCGAACAGATCGCCGCCGATCAGCGTCCCGCCACGGACGCGGTATTTCCGCTCGAAACTCAGCAGTGCCATGCCTGATCTCCAACCCCTTCAGGGTTAAGCGGCGGGTGGGGACCAACGTGTCCCCACCCGTCGCGCTTGGTCGACTACTGCGAGACCGCCGCCGGGGCAGCCGCGGGTGCAGCGGCCGGATCGGCAGCAACGACTGCAGCCGGGGTCGCGGCCGCGGGGTCGGCCTGTGCAGCGACGCCCATCGCTGCCGGACCGGCCTTCGGACCGTCGAGCCAGTTGAACCGGTTGGTGCTGAGCAGGATGAAGTGAATCAACAGCGCCAGCACGAACAGGAAGATACCGAGCGCGGCAAGGACGCGCTGCGGGTCAAAGGTCTGCCACATTCTCCACATGGTCGGTCCCCTTAGCTATGGGTTGCAGCGGCGGGCGTCACGACGCTCGCGGTGGTGGTCGGCGTTGCGTAGCCGTTCGGGCCGGGCAGCCACGGGCGCCATTGCCACACGAGGAAGTGCGCGATGATCGCGATCACCGTGAAGATGATGAAGCTCATCATGAACAGCTTGTGGAAGTCTTTGGCCTCTTCGGCGGTGAGGTATGTCCGCACCCCGATCCCGTCGTCTTTTTCAATCATTCGTCGCCTCCTTGATGCCCGCCTGAAAGGGTCGCCGACCAGCCGGCGAGGCGGAGTTCAACGCGGCGCCAGCCGCCGCGAAGAATGGGTTGGCCGTAGCGGCCGAAAGAGTGTGCCCGTGGCTCATGCTGCCTGCGCCTCGAGGCGCGCGGCATATGCGACGCGGGCGGGGGTGACCTCGGTCTCGCCCGCAGCCCGCGCGCTGCGCTCGGCAGCATCGCGGAGCCGCTTGGCCGCCGAGATCCGGACGACGACCGGCTGCGCCTCGACGAGCGCATCGAGATCGGCACGGGCGGCGTCGTCCCACGCCAGTTCCTTATGGATCCGCGAGAGCGTCGCGTCGGCAGCGGGGCGGGCCGCATCCATCGTCGTCGATAGCGGCAGGATGTTGAACAGCGCGTCGAACAGCGCGTTGCAGACTTCCTGGATGATGAAGGTCGCGCCCGAATAGCCCATGAATGGCGTGCCGGTGTGGCGGCGGATGACCGCGCCGGGAAAGCTCGCGGGGACGTAGATCGACCGGCCGCCGAGCTCGGCGAGGTACATCCGCTCGTTGTAGCTGCCGAACAGGACGAGTGGCGGCGTGGTGCGGATGGCCTCGCGGACCGCGGCATTGTCGGGCTTGACCCCTGCTGTGCGGCTGAAGGCGAAGGTGCACGGCAGGCCGAGGTCGGTCTCGAGGAACGCGCGGATGCCGCGGGCGTAGGTCTCGGTGGCGACGACGGCGAAGCTCGCGGTGCCGAAGAAGTCCTGCGTCACCGACCGCCACAAGTCCCACACCGGCTTGATCGTCGTGTGCTTCTCGCGCTCGATGAACGCCTCGGGGTCGAGGCCGGTCAGCTCGCCGAGCTTGCGGAGGAACAAAGTCGTCGACTCGAGGCCGATCGGCGCCTGGAGGTACGGCCGCTCGAGCGTCTCGCAGAGGCCGCGACCGAACTCGCGGTACATGCAGACGTTGACCGCCGCTTCGGGGAGCCGCTTGACGTCGGCAAGGTGGCTGCCGAGCGGGAAGACCATGTGGACTTCGGCGCCGATGCCTTCGATCAGGCGGCGGATCTCGGCGAGGTCGCTCGGCAGGTTGAAGCAGCCATATTGCGGCCCGATGATGTTGACCTTGGGCTTCTGCCCTTCCTTGAGCGGGCGCGGCGGGGCGACCTTCTTCGCGCCGAACTGGGTCCACAGCCACGTCAGCGCGCGGTCGGCGGCCTGCCACTGGTCCTCGTCGATCGTCCGCGGCAGGAAGCGCGCGATGTTGGTGCCTTCGGGAGTGACGCCGCCGCCGATCATCTCGCTGATCGAGCCGGTGACGACGACCGCGGGCAGGTCGGGATCGAGCGTCTTCCACGCGCGCTTCATCGCGCCCTCGGTGCCGTCGCGGCCGAGCTCCTGCTCGCCGAGACCGGTAACGACGATCGGCAATTCGTGCGGCGGGAGCGCGTCGGTGTAGTGGAGGACCGACGTCACCGGCAGGTTTTCGCACCCGACCGGACCGTCGATAATGACCTGCAGGCCCTTGATCGCGGTGAAGGCGTAGACCGCCCCCCAATATCCGCCGGCGCGGTCATGATCGAGAACCAGCGTCATGACCCGACCGACTCCTCGGCCTTCGCCGCAGCGATCCGCTGGCCGGCGTACTTGGCCTTGAACTCGGGACGGAGGCGCGGCGTGTCTTCCCAGACGCCGGCGGTGTCGCCGGTGCCGACGCCCTCGAAGAAGGCGCTCATCTTGTCGAAGCGCGCCTGGTTGCCGAGCGCGGCGTTGATCACGGTGGCGAGGCTGCCCGCTCCGGCGACGCCCATCAGCGGGCGGGCGGAGATCAGGTTGGTGAAATACAGCGCCGGGATCGAGCGCTCCTTGGCGTGCTGGACGACCGGGGTCGTGCCGATCGCAAGGTCGGGCTTGAAGGCATCCACCGCGGCGAGGTCGTCGGCGAGGCTGGCGCGATACTTGACCGGGACGCCGTGCGCCTCGAGCCATGCGCGGTCGGGCTCGGACCACGGCGTCTTCGGGCAGGCGGTACCGACATATTGGACATCGGCGCCGCTCTCGACGAGCAGCCGCGCGACGAGCAGCTCGGAACCTTCATAGCCCGAGACGGTGATCCGGCCCTTGATCGGGGCGTTCGCCAGTGCCACGCCGATCGCGGGCAGCACCTTGTTCTTGGCGGTGTCGGTCAGACGCTGAGCGGTGCCGGTCGCCGCGCCGATCGCGTCGAGCCATGCGGCTGTGCCGTCGCGTCCAACCGGGGCCGAGCCGACGACGCTCCGCCCGGCGGCGGTGAACTCGCGGACGCTGGCGGTGTAGAACGGGTGGATCGCGGCGACGACGGCGCAATCGAGCGCGCTGTACAGCTCGCGCCATTCGCGGGTCGGGACGACCGGACCGGCGGCGAGGCCCATCGGGGCAAGCATCGCGCCGATGCCCATCGGGTCGGCGGGGAACATCTCGCCGAGCAGGGTGACGGTCGGCAGGTCGGGGCGCGACGCCGGGGCGGCGACGGGACCGGCCTCGGCTTCCCGCCGGGCGTAGGCGAGCATCGCCCCGGCAAGCACGTCCTTCGCCTCGGCGTGGGTCGGGATGCCGAAGCCGGGGACGTCGATGCCGATGATGCGGACGCCGTTGATCTCCTTCGGCAGGAGCTGGAGCGGCACCCCGCTGGCCGTCGGCACGCAGAGGTTGGTGACGACGATCGTGTCGTAGAGCGCGGGGTCGGCAAGGTCGAAGACCGCGTCGCGGATGTCCTCGAACAGCTTGCCGGTGACGAGCGTCTCCGAGTTGAACGGGACGTAGCCGACGGTCCGGCGCGCGCCGTAGAAGTGCGAGGTGAAAGTCAGGCCATAGACGCAGCAGGCGCTGCCCGAGAGGACGGTCGCGGTGCGGCGCATCCGCAGACCGACCCGGAGCGAGCCGAACGCCGGGCACATCGACTGCGGCTGGTCGTGCGGACCCTTCGGATAGTCCGCCGCATAGCGGTCGAGGACCTCCGACTTGCCCGCAGCCCGAGCGGCGGTAACGAGCGTACTGCCCGACGCGCAGCCACCCTCGACCGGAGCCGATCCAGCGTCAGCAACCAGAGGCAAGGTAGCCTCAGACAGCATCGTAGACCACTTCGAGGCTGACCTTGGGAACGAAGGCGACGCCGCGCATCGCGGCCTGGGTCGCGGGCTGGAGCGTGACGTTGGCGCCGGTGTCCTCGGGCGAGAACAGCCCGAGCAGGCCGTCGGCGGTCAGCGGCGTCGGGCGGACCGGCGGGGCCTCGGCGACGTTGACCGCGAGCTCCTCGAACAGGCCGCCCCACTGCGAGCCAGGCGTACCGATGATCTGGTAGTTGGCGCTCTTCTTGCGGATGTCCTCGTTGGCCGGGATCGAGATCAGGACCGGGATGCCGACGGCTTCGGCAAAGGCCTGCGCCTCCCCCGAGCCGTCGTCCTTGTTGATCAGGATGCCCGCGACGCCGACGTTACCGCCCATCTTGCGGAAGTATTCGACCGCCTTGCAGACGTTGTTGGCGACGTAGAGCGACTGGAGGTCGTTCGACCCGACGACGATGACCTTCTGGCACATGTCGCGGGCGATCGGCAGGCCGAAGCCGCCACAGACGACGTCGCCAAGGAAGTCGAGCAGGACATAGTCGAAGCCCCAGTCGTGGAAGCCGAGCTTCTCGAGCAGTTCGAACCCGTGGATGATGCCGCGCCCGCCGCAGCCGCGACCGACCTCGGGACCGCCCAATTCCATCGCGAAGACGCCGTCGCGCATGAAGCAGACGTCCTCGATGCGGACCTCCTCCCCGGCGAGTTTCTTCTTGGCGCTGGTCTCGATGATCGTCGGGCACGACTTGCCGCCAAACAGCAAACTGGTTGTGTCGGACTTGGGATCGCAGCCGATCAGCAGGACGCGCTTGCCCTGCTGGGCGAGCATGTAGCTGAGGTTCGACAGCGCGAACGACTTGCCGCTGCCGCCCTTGCCGTAGATCGCGATGATCTGCGTCTCCTTGGTGACTTCCCCGGTGTGGACTGGATCGGGCTCGAGGGCGGCCTCCTCACGGAGCACATCGACGCGGTCGAGGACATCCAAACTCATGCGACGTCACTCCAGTCGAGAACCATCTTGAGGCACGACGCGTCGCCGAAGGCGGTGACATAGGCGTCGTTGGCGGCGGCGGCGGGGACGACGTGCGTCACCAGCCCGTCGAGCGAGAGGCGGCCTTCGGCGATCAGCGCAGTGACCGCGACGAGGTCGGCGGGTTTGAACTCGGCGGCGATGCGGATGGTGGCCTCGCGCATGAAGGCGGGCGGAAAGGCGAAGTCGAGCCGGTCGTAGAAGCCAGCGAGGACGACCTCGCCGCCCTTCGCCAGCCGCCCGATCAGCGGGTCGAGCATGGTGGCGGCACCGCTAACGTCGTAGATCGCGGCATAGTCGCGGCGGTCGTCGGCGGCGCTGTCTGTGACCGCGTAGCCAATCGCCCCCGAGGCGCGGGCGGGGTTGGTTTCCCAGACGGTCGGCGACCCTCCAGTAGCGACCGCGATCCGCGCCATCAGGCGGCCGAGGACGCCGTGACCGACAATGAGTTCGGCGGGCTTGCCCCCGGCGAGGGCGTGATAGGCGGTGGCGGCGAGCGCGAGCAGTGCGGCTTGGCTGCCGAGCGCCGGGTCGACGCGCAGCGCCTTGGCGGCGGGCAGGATCACCCGGCGGGCAGCGCCGCCGAACAGGCCGCGGGCGTCGGTGTAGCAGTTTGCCCCGGGCACGAAGACGGTGTCGCCGATGCGGTCCTGCGCCTCGGCTCCGGCGGCGACGACGCGCCCGACCGACTCGTAACCGGGGACGAGCGGATAGCCCATGCCGGGGAAGGCGGGCATCGTGCCGGTGTAGAGCAGCCGCTCGGTCCCGGTTGAAATCCCGCTGTGGTCGACCTCGACGACAACGTCGTGCGCCTCGACCGGGCGCAAGGTCAGGGGCCGGAGCGATAACCGCTCGGGAGCCTCCAAAACCACTGCCATCGTCTGCATCGACCAACCCCGGGGCGGTCGGGATGATCCCCTTAACCGCCGCTGACTGTCAGTCTGTCCTGACAGCTCATAAGTGTCAGTCTAGGTTGACGGTCGGGAGTGTCAACAAGGATTTATCGGGTAGCGGTCAACACCCTGACGAGCATCGGGATTGCGGTCGCATGCTCGCGAACCTCGGAAAACCCGGCAACATCCAGCATCGCCCGAAGCACCACCGCCGACCGCGGGCGACCCGACCCCATCGCGAGCAGGTACATCCCGAAATATGCGTCGCCGATAGGCGCGGCTCCTGGAGTCTCCGCCATCGGCTCGGCGACGAGCACCGTTCCTCCAGACGGAAGCACTGCGTGGACTTTCGCCAGCAGCGCCGCGACCACCGCATCGTCATGGTCGTGGAGGACGCGGACGAGGCTGATGACGTCGGCCTCGGCGGGCAGTGGATCGTCGACAAAGCTGCCGCCGACAGCGTCGATTGCCGGGTCGGCAAGCCGCGCGGCAACCGCGGGCAAATCGAAAAGTGTCAACCTAAGTGCGGGGAACCGCGCGCCCGCGGCGCGAAGGAACACCCCTGCCCCGCCCCCAATATCGAGCAGCCGCTTGTGCCCGCTCAGCGGATACGCGTCGAGGATCTGCCCCGCGAGCATCGGCTGAGACGCCGCCATCAGCGCCGAATACGCCGCCGTCCGCTCGTCGCTCGCCGCGCTATACGGCCAATATGCCGCAAGCAATCCCGCCCCGCCGCGGAGCAGCGCGACTGGGTCGGCGAGGTCGGCGTAGAGGTAGCGGTGGTGCGCGATCATCTCGGGCACGCCCGGGTTCCCGAGCATCGCCGCGCCTGCGCTGCCGAGCAGATACCCGCCCCCCGCCGCCTCGATCAGGTCGAGCGCGATCGCCGCCTTGAGCAGGCGCTCGGCCCCCACGGGCGGCAGGCCGGTATGCGCCGCGACCTCGGCGAGCGAGCGCTTAGCGCCCTCGACGAACGGCAGCAGCCCGACCTCGATGACGGCGTAAGCGACCTGCGAATAGGTGAAGCCCGCGACGATATCGAACAGCGCACGAGCCCGCCGCCGGGCGACCGGGCGGGTCAGCGGGAACTTCGCCGCCCACCGCTGGAAGGCCGGATCGCCAAGGCGGCGGTTGCGCCAGATGATCCACCGCTCGTGGAAGGTAGTCATTGCGGAAACCGAGTCGGGAGGCGGTTCGAATGCGAACCAAACCGGCTAAGTCCACTAAGTCCACACAAAACGCATTTTGAAAAGTGCTGAAATCTTGCCGAAATTGTAATCATCTTGCGACAGTGCGATTTGTGATTGGCATTCTCGACACGATCCTTTCCCGCACGCGCCTCGCCAAAGAGACCCGAAGCCGCGAGATTAGGCCGAATCGTCGCGTGTAGGACAGGGCTTTGCGGTCAGCCGCCGCTTCGCCGTATGAACGCGCAATGCGCCCTATCGTCATCATCGGAGCCGGCGTCGGCGGGCTGACCGCGGCGGCCTTGCTCGCGGCGGCCGGCGAGGACGTCGTCGTCTGCGAGGCGGCGGCGACCCCGGGCGGCAAGCTCCGCGAGCTGACGATCGACGGGCGCGCGCTCGACGCCGGGCCGACGGTGTTCACGATGCGCTGGGTGTTCGAGGCGATCTTCGCCGCGGCCGGGGCGAGCCTCGACGACTATCTGACGCTGCGCCCGGTGACGACGCTCGCGCGTCACGCCTGGGGACCCGACGCGCGACTCGACCTATTCGCCGACATCGACGCCTCGGCCAACGCGATCGGCGACTTTGCCGGAGCCGCCGAGGCGACGCGCTTTCGCGCCTTCGCCGCCGAGGCAAAGCGGACCTACACCACGCTCGAGTCGAGCTTCCTCGATGCGCCTGCGACAAATCCGCTCGGACTGACCGCGCGGATCGGGCTGTCGCGCCCCGGCGACCTGCTCAGCATCCGCCCGTTCGAGACCTTGTGGGGGGCACTCGGCGGCTATTTCCACGACCCCCGATTGCGCCAGTTGTTCGGCCGCTATGCGACCTATTCGGGGGCGTCGCCGTACCTCGCGCCCGCGACTCTCATGCTGATCGCCCACGTCGAGAACAGCGGGGTGTGGCAGGTCGACGGCGGCATGCACCGGATCGCCCGCGCGCTCGAAGCGCTCGCGGTCAGTCGCGGAGCCGCGTTCCGCTACGCCGCCCCGGTCGCCGAAATCGTCGTCGGACGCAGCGGCGCGGAGGGCGTCGTCCTCGCGTCGGGCGAGCGAATCGACGCCTCGGCGGTCGTCGTCAACGCCGACCCGCAAGCGCTGGCGAGCGGCCGCTTCGGACCGGCGGCATCGCGTGCGGTGGCCAAGATGCCGGCGCGCGACCGGTCGCTGTCGGCGCTGACGTGGACTATCGTCGCCGAGACGTCGGGGTTCGAGCTGAGCCACCACAATGTCTTTTTCGCCGACGATTACAGCGCCGAATTCGACGCGATCTTCGACCAGCACCGCCTCCCCGCGACCCCGAGCGTGTACATCTGCGCGGAGGACCGCGGTGACAAGCCGACTGGACACGCGCGTGAACGGCTGCACATGATCGTCAACGCACCCGCCACCGCCGACGCGCGGGGCCTGACTCCCGGGGAGATCGACGCTTGCGAACAGGCGACCTTCGCGATGCTCGAACGCAGCGGGCTGACGGTCGCGCCGACGGCGGACGCGACGGTCCGGACGACCCCGGCGGACTTCGCTGCGCTGTTCCCGGCGACGGGGGGCGCGCTGTACGGGCGGGCGTCGCACGGCTGGCGGGCGTCGTTCCAGCGCCCGGGGTCGACGACGCGGATACCCGGGTTGTACCTCGCGGGCGGCGCGACGCATCCGGGGGCGGGGGTGCCGATGGCAGCGTTGTCGGGGCGGCTGGCGGCGCGAGCCTTGTTGTCGGCCCGGCGTTCGACGGGGCGGTAGCACCGGGCGGTTATCGCTGGTGGTACATCGACGCTCTGTCTGACGACGGACGCCACGGACTGACGCTGATCGCCTTCATCGGCAGCGTTTTCTCACCCTATTACGCGTGGAGCGGGCGCGGCGACCCGGCGGATCACGTCGCGGTCAACGTCGCTTTGTATGGCCCCGGCACCAAGCGCTGGACGATGACCGAGCGCGGACGCGCGGCGCTCGACCGCGACGCCGGATCGCTGAGTATCGGACCGAGCTCTCTGCATTGGGACGGCGATAGCCTCGTCGCGACGATCGACGAAGTCAGCGCGCCGATCCCGTCGCGGGTTCGTGGCACGGTGCGGCTGACCCCGCAGGCGCTTGTCGCCGACAGCCTCGCGCTCGACCCCGGCGGCCGCCACCGCTGGCGGCCGATCGCGCCGCGCGCCCGCGTCGAGGTGACGATGGAGCGGCCCGGCGTGTCGTGGTCGGGGACCGGCTACCTCGACAGCAACGCCGGGACCGAGGCGCTCGAGGACGGGTTCGCCGACTGGGACTGGTCGCGCGCGCACCTCAGCCGCGACACGGTGGTGCTGTACGACGGGGTGCGGCGCGACGGGTCGAGCTTCGCGCTCGCGCTGCGAATCGCCCCCGACGGGACGGTCGAGCACGTCGACGCGCCGCCACGCTTCCGCCTGCCGACGAGCGGGTGGCGGATGGCGCGCGGGACTCGGGTCGATGCCGGGGAAACGGCGACGGTGGCGCGGACGTGGGAGGACAGTCCGTTCTACGTCCGCTCGGCGCTCCGCACCCGCCTGTTCGGCGAGGCGTGCGACGCGGTGCACGAGAGCCTGTCGCTCGACCGCTTCCGGTCACCGGTAGTGCGGCTGATGCTGCCGTTCCGGATGCCGCGACGGGGCTGAGGGCCTATTTGTTGCGGTCCCTGAGCGACCAGAGCTGCCAGAAGGCGAGGCCGAGGACGATCACCGCGAAGATGACGCCCTCGATCGCGCCGTAGTAATTTTCCACGATCTCAGTCCCTTCCCGCCATCGCGTCGCGGATGATGCGGATCGCCGCAGCGGGGTCCTCCTCGTGCGCGAGGTGGCCGAGGCCCGGCATTGCGAGCGTCGTCGATCCGGTGATGCGCTTGGCAACTTCGGTCGCGACCGATGGCGGGATCGCGGCGTCGCGGTCGCCGTAGACGAGTTGCACCGGGGCGCGGACACGCCCGAAGTCGGCGGCGAGCGCGGCGAGGTCCCAGTTCGCCATCATCGCCAGCGCTCCCGCGACATGCTCGCGGCGGCGGAATAGCCGGGCGTAGAGGTCGACCCCGCGCGCATCGATTTTCGATCCGGTCGCGCGTTCGAGGAAGCCGGCCACAACCCCCGGGCCCCGCGCCTGGAGCGCAAAGATCGCCGGGACCAGCGGGTTGACGAACAGCAGCTTCGCCATCGCCGGGAACAGCTTGGCCGCGATCCCGGGGAAAGGAAGCAGCGCGCCGTTGAAGCTGACGACGGGGACGGGGTACGCGTCGATCGCCAGCCGCAGTCCGATCGCCGCGCCCGCCGAATGGCCGACGATCAGCGCGGGCGAGAGGTCGAGTTCCACCAGCAACGCCGCCACGGCGCGCGCCATCGCGGGCAAGGTCGGCGCGCCGATGCCGCTCGAAAAGCCGTGTCCCGGCAGGTCGGGGGCGACGAGGGTGTAATCACGAGACAGGTCGGGAAATATATCGCGCCAGCTATGCGACGCGGCCCCGGTGCCGTGGAGGAGCAGCACGACGGAACCTTCGCCCGCGACCTGTACGTGCCAGCGCACCCCGCCCGCCGCGACGAAGCGGCTCGCCTCGCGGTTCGGCCAGTCGCCGCCCTCGGTCCGCCAGCGTGACGGCGGAATCACGACAGCGCCCGGACGACGCCCGCCATCGCCGCCGCTCCGGCAGCAGGCAGCGGGGCATAGCGCGCGCCCATCGCCGCCGCGATCGCCGCGCCTTCGGGACGCGGGCGCGGCGAGGTGTCGATGAACGCCGCAGCGATCCGCTCGGCGACGAAGCCGCGCGCGACGGTCAGCGCGTCGGCCCCGGCGCGCTCGCGACTCGCGGTGCCGTCGCGCGCGATGTTGGCGCGGCCGTCGGTCAGGACGACGACGAACGGGGTCCGTCCGCGCGATTTCGCGGCGCGCGCGAGGTCGATCGCGGCGTTGAGCCCGGCGGCGAGCGGGGTGCCGCCCCCTCCCGCCATGTCGGCGAGGCAGCGCTTGGCGCGCGCGAGCGAGCGCGTCGGCGGCAGGACGACCTCGGCGACGGTGCCGCGGAACGCGATCAGCGCGACCTGCGTGCGCTTGACGTACGCCTCGGCGAGCAGGAGTTCGACCGCGCCCTTCGACTCGGCCAGCCGCGCGATCGCCGCCGAGCCACTCGCGTCGACCGCGAAGATCGTCGTCGATTCGGCGCGCTCGACGAAGCGGCGGATGCGGAAGTCGTCGCGGCGGACGATGACGCGGGTCGAGCCCTCCGCACCGGTGCGGCGCAGCTTTTGCCATGGGGCGGCCGCGCGGATGGTGTCGATCAGCGCGAGCCTTTGCCCCGCGCCGGGGGTTCCGGCGCGGCTGCCCGATGGGCGCCCGCGCGTCGCCGCCTTGCGCTTCGCCCCTGCCCCGCCGCGCTTGCCCGCGCTGGCGGTGCCCGCGCTGAGCGCGGCGAGGAGGCCGGGAGGGAGGGCGGCGCGGACTGCCTCGACGACGATGTCGGTCTGGGAGGTGAGTTCGTTGTCGTCGGGCGAGTCGGTTTTGGTGTCTTCGCCGTCATTCTTCTCCAGCGGGGGCGGCGCTTGCTCCGCCTCGGCTTCCGGCGGCGCGGGCATGCGGGTCGCGCGCGCCATCAGGACGAGGCGCGCGGCGGTGATGACGTCGTCCTCTGTCATTGCCGCGTGCCCGGCGAGCGCGGCGCAGCTCCGCGCCGCACGCAGCGCGAACAAGGTCGCGCGCGCGGAGTGGATACCGAAGGCGAGTGCGGTCGCGGTAAGCGTTTCAAGTGCGGAGTCGGGGAGCGCGACACCCCCTCCACCATCGCAAGGGCGATGGTCCCCCTCCCCCGAAGACGGGGGAGGACCTGAAAAATCCTCCCTCGCGCTTGCGGGGGAGGGGGACCGCGCCGTTTCCGTGGTGGAGGGGGCGCGCACGCCCGCCAAATCCACCCAGAACGCACACCGCTCCGCCAGCGCCGCGGGCACCGCCTCGTCGTCGATCCCCTCGTCGAGCAGCACGAATGTCACCCGCGCCGGCAGCCGCAAGCTGACCCCGTCGCGCTCGACCGCGACCTCGCCCGCGTCGATCACCGCCGCGAGTTTCCCCGCGAGGCCCACGTCGATCCGCTCGGCCATCGGCACGACGATCGTCCCGCCATCGGCCTCGGCGAGCACCCCGCGCAGCACGATCGGACGCCCAGCGCTCAACGTCGCGGCGAGGTCGAGGCCGCCGAGCAGGCGTTCGTCATCGATGCTCGTCGGGATGCGGCGGATGATCGAGGCGCTGCCTTCGGAGGGCAGCGCGCCACGGTATGCCTCCAGCCACGCATCGCGCGCGGGTCCGGCGGCGCTCCGCACGACGATGCCGCCCAGCCCCGGGTCTGCCGCGAGCAGTCGCGCGGCAAGCAGCGCGTCGGCCCAGCGATCGGGAGCGGCCGGGGGAACCTCGCCGCCGCCCTCGCCCAACCCGCCAGCCTCGCTCACGCCGCCGATTTCGTGCGTTCGCCCAGACCGAATTGCTCGGCGAGCGCGCGTTCAATGCGCGCGGTCGAGCCCGCATCGTCGAGCGGGTTGCGGCGCAGGCGGTGGCGCAGCGCCATCGCCGCGACCTCGATCAGATGCCCCTCGTCGACGTGCGCATCGCCGTCGAGCGCGGCGGTCGCGCGCGCGGCGCGGAGCATGGTCAACTCCCCGCGCAACCCGTCCGCCCCGACCGCCATGCAAAGCCGCGACGACGCTTCGAGCACGCTGTCGTCGACGGTGACTTGCGGCAGCAACGCCCGCGCGGCGGCGATGCTGTCGAGCACCTTCGCGTCCTCTGCGGCCCATTCGGCGGCAAAGGCGGCGGGATCGCGGTCGAACGCGTCGCGGCGCTTGACCACGAGGATGCGCTCCTTGAGGTTGTCGGGGGTCCGCACCTCGACCGACAGGCCGAAGCGGTCGAGCAATTGCGGGCGGAGCTCGCCCTCCTCGGGGTTGCCGCTGCCAACGAGGACGACGCGTGCCGGGTGGCGGACGCTCAACCCCTCGCGCTCGACGACATTCTCTCCGCTCGCGGCGACGTCGAGCAGCAGGTCGACGATGTGATCCTCGAGCAGGTTGATTTCGTCGATGTAGAGGAAGCCGCGGTTGGCGCGCGCGAGCAGCCCGGGTTCGAAGCGCTTGATCCCCTGCGTTAGCGCGGCTTCGAGGTCGAGCGCGCCGACGACGCGGTCCTCGCTCGCGCCGAGCGGCAGGTCGACGAACGGCACCGGGCCGTCGATCGCCTTGCCCTTCGCTGCCGCAGGGTCGGCGGCATAATCGGCGCGGCGGTCGGGGTCGGCGTTGTAGCGCGATCCGGCGACGACGCGGATCGGCGGCAGCAGCGCGGCGAGCGCACGGACCGCAGTCGACTTGCCGGTCCCGCGGTCGCCGAACACCATCACCCCGCCGATCGAGCGGTCGACCGCGGCGATCAGCAGCGCCGCCTTCATCTCCGACTGGCCGACGATCGCGGAGAAGGGGAAATATTTGCTCATGGCGTTGGGTTTAGCATGCGGGGGACGGGCGGCTAGAGGGTGCGTCGTTTCCCTCCCGGCGGCACGGAGTCGGAGCTAGATCCTCCCCGTCTCCGGGGAGGGGGACCGCGCCGCTTCAGGCGTGGTGGAGGGGCGGTTGAGCGAACACGCAGTTCGAGTTCGCTCGACCGCCCCTCCACCATCGCAAGGGCGATGGTCCCCCTCCCCGAAGACGGGGAGGACAAGGGGGGGGAATTTAGACCACGACATGCCGGTACAAATGCCACGTCGCATGCCCGAGGATCGGCATCACCACCGCCAGCCCCACGAACAGCGGGATCGCCCCCAGCACGAGCCCGCCGACGACGATCAGCCCCCACAGCGCCATCGGCCCGGGGTTCGCGACGAGCGCCCGCACCGACGTCGAGATCGCGGTCGGCAGCGAGACGTCGCGGTCGAGCGCGAGGGGGAAGGAGAACGCTGCGATCGCCAGCGTCACCACCGCGAACACGAGCCCGACGAGGTTGCCGACGACAATCAGCATGTGTCCGCCGGAGGTCGCGACGACGTTGTGGAGGAACGTCGGGATGTCGCCCGCGCTCTGCGCCCCCATCGCCCACTGCTGGATCGCGACCGCCGACGCCAGCCACGCGGCGAACAGGACCGCAAGAATCACGCCGAGGCCAATGATCGTCGAGATCGACTTCGCCTTGAGGACGTCGAAGACATGCGTCCAGCGCGTGTCGAGCCCGGCCTCGCGACGGCGGCTCAGTTCGTACAGCCCGACCGCCGCCAACGGCCCGACGAGCGCGAAGCCCGAGATCAGCGGAAAGATCAGCGGCACTACATCGTTGCCCTGCGCCGCGCGCGCCGCGATCAGCCCGACTGCGGGGTAGATCAGCGTCAGCAAGACGAGATACGTCGGCATCAATTTGAAGTCGTCGAGCCCCTTGCGGAGCGAGTCGGTCAGGTCGGCGGTGCCGACCGTGCGGATCTGTGGCTCGGCTTCGCTGGTCGTTCGGCTCTGCGGCTCGGGGTCGCCGCGCGTCGTCAGGGTTTCGGCCATGGCACGTCCTCCCAAAGATTGGCGCGAGTGTCCGTCGTCGCAGCAGACTTGTCGAGTCGCTTGTTCGGCGGCATGGACCGGCGGCCTTTCCAGGAGACCAAGCATGACCGTCGCCTTCGATTACGACCACGCCGGAACGACCTGCCGCGGCGGCATCGCGCTCCCCGCCGGCGACGCCCGCGTCCCCGGCATCGCGCTGTTCCACGACATCAACGGCGTCGGCCCGCACAACCAGGGCTGGGCCGACCGGATCGCCGCCGAACTCGGCTATGTCGCGCTCGCCGCCGATGTCTATGGCGAGGGGCGGACTCCGGGCGACTTCAACGAGGGGCTCAAGTGGATCGGCGAACTGCGCGGCGACATCCCGTTGCTCAATGGCCGTTCGGGAGCGGCGCTCGAGGCGTTGAAGGCGCACCCGCGTTGCGACGGCCGGATCGGCGCGGTCGGCTTCTGCTTCGGCGGCGCGGTGATGCTCGAACTCGCGCGCGCGAGTAACCCGCTGATGGCGGCCGGGGTCAGCATGCACGGCGCGCTCCAGACGTCGACCAAGGTCGCCCCCGGCGGCATCCACGCGCATTTGCTGATCTGCCACGGCGCCGAGGACCCGATGATCGACTATGCCGCGCTGTCGGGGTTCCTCGGCGAGATGCGCGACGCCGGCGCCGATTGCCAAACGATCGCCTACACCGGCGTCGTCCACGCCTTCACCCGCCCCGACCAGGACGGCAGCGCCAACCCCGCGCTCAAGTTCAACGAGGCGGCGAACCGCCGGTCATGGCGCGCGATGACGACGCATTTCGAGGAAGTCTTCGGGTAGGGCTTAGCTCCTCCCCGACTTCGGGGAGGTGGCGCGCGCTTGCGCGACGGAGGGGCAGTGGAGCGGGCTCGCAGATCGAACCCGCTCCACCGCCCCTCCACCATCGCGAAGGGCGATGGTCCCCCTCCCCGAAGCCGGGGAGGATTTTAGAGCCCCTCGCCGCCCACCCAGTGCGCCTGCGCGAGCCGCCGCGCCACCGTCCAAACCTGCGTGCGGATGTCGGGGACCGCGACGATCTCCCAAAACGCGCCGCGCGTCATCGGGCCGAGGCCGAACAGCCGCGGATGCGCCTCGCCGTTCGCGCCGATCAGCCGCGACTGCGAGTCGACGTCGAGTCCGAGCCGGGCGGGATCGGCGCGGGCGTGCCCGGCCTCGATCAGCGACCGCAGCACCGGCTCGGACGACCGCGCGAGGTCGCCCTGCGGCCCGGTGCAATTGACGATTCGGCGGACATGCAATGTGGTTTCGGCGTCGGCCCCGCGCGGGCGGTAGGTGACCGCGACGCCGGTGCCCTCGGGGACGTACGCCGACGGCTTGCCGCCGACGATGCTCAGCTGCCCGCGCGCGACCATCGCGTCGATCTTGGCGGCGACAGCGGGGGCGAGGCGGTGGCGGTGGACGTCCCACCACGGGCGCAGGTGGCGGAGGAAGCGCGCGCGTTCGTCTCCGTTCGCCGACAGCCACAGGCCCTGCGTAAACGGACGCAGTTCGTCAACCGCCGCGCGCCAGCCGATGTCGCCGGCGCGCTCGCGGATTTCGGCAAGGAGCGCCGAGGCGACCGTCGTCGGCTTCTCGTTACGATCCCCCGCCGGCCCCGGCGGAACGTGCGGGCGCGGCAGCAATCCGCGCCGCGACAGCGCGACGATCTTGCCTCGGAATCCTGCCGCATCGAGCGACAGCGCGACGTCTACCATCGTCAGCCCGGTGCCGATCAGCATCACCGTGTCGTCGGCGGTCAGCCCGTCGACCGTCGCCGGGTCCCACGGGTCGGGGGCGTAGATGTCGCCCGGCAACGCGTCGGGATCGAGTCCCGGGGGCGCGTGCGGCGGAAGGTTGCCGACCGCGACGACGAGCGCGTCGACCGGGAGGCTCCGCCCGTCGGCGAGCCCGACGATTACCCCGTCGTCCGATACCGTCGCCGAGATGGCCTCGTCTCGAACCAGCACAAGCCGGTCGCCAGCGCGCGCCGACGAGCGTTCAAGGAGTTCGCCGAGATATTCGCCGTACTGCTGGCGCTGGACGAAGCTGCCGCCGTCGCCGAGCCCGCGCGCGGTGCACCATTCGGCGAAATGCGCGGGTCGGTCGCTGAGCGCGCTCATGTTGCCGGCGCGGACGTTGAGCAGGTGCGACGGGTGCGGCGCGGAGTAAGCAGTCCCGCGCCCGAACACCGGGCGCCGCTCGATCAGCGTCGCCTGCGGCCCGGCGTGGCGGAGGATGTTGATCGCGAGGAGCGAGCCGGAGAAGCCCGCGCCGACGATCGCGACCGATTTGTAGATCATAGCCGTCCCTCTCCCCTTGAGGGAGAGGGGAGAAGGAGCGCCGTGCTGCTTGGAGAATCAGAGCGGCCCATGCGTCATCCTCGGCAGCACATGCCGCGCAAACAGATCCGCCTCCGCCGCGTGCGGATAGCCCGACAGGATGAACGCCTCGATCCCCATCGCCTCATACGCCTGCAGTTTCGCGAGCACCTGATCGGGATCGCCGACGATGGCAGCGCCGCAGCCCGAGCGCGCGCGGCCGATCCCGGTCCAGAGATTATCCTCGGCATAGCCCTCGTTGCCGGCGCTCGCGCGGAGTTCCGCCTGGCGGCGGACGCCCTCCGAATGCGAGTCGAGCGACTTGGCGCGGATCGCGTCGCCGGTCGCGGCGTCGAGCTTCGACAGCAGGCGGGAGGCGGCATCGCGCGCTTCGGCCTCGGTGTCGCGGACGACGACGTGGACGCGGTAGCCGAACTTGAGCGTGCGGCCGTGGTTCGCAGCGCGAGCGCGCATGTCGTCGAGAATCGCCTGCACGGCAGGCATCGTGTCGGGCCACATCAGATAGACGTCGGCTTGGCGGGCGGCGGCTTCGCGCGCGTCGGGCGACAGGCCCCCGAAATACAGCAAAGGACACTTGCCGCTGAGCGTCGTCGCGGCGGGAGGATCGAGCTTGAGCTGCCAATGCTCGCCCTGATGATCGAGCGGCTGGCCGTTGAGCAGAGTCTTGAGAATGCTCATCAATTCGACCGTACGGGCGTAGCGCGGCGCGCTCGCCAGCGTCTCACCGGGCATGTCGGAACTGATGATATTCACCGTCAACCGTCCGCCAAGCATCCGGTCGAGCGTCGCGATCTGCCGCGCGAGTTGCGGCGGCCACGTCTCCCCGACCCGCACCGCGAGGAGCAGGCGTATCCGTCGCGTCAGCACCGCGATCCCGGCGGCGAAGGCGGTCGCGTCGATCCCGAGCGCATAACCCGACGGCAGCAGGACGTTGTCGAATCCGCCCGTCTCCGCGCCGAGGACGATGTCGCGGCAATGCTCCCAGCTCGACTTCAGCTTGGCGTCCGGCACCCCGAGGAATTCATAATCGTCGTCGCACAATGCCGAGAACCAGCTGACTTCGCAGCTCATGGCAGGCGCTCGCCGAGGCTCGCTTCGAGGATCGAATACCATTCGGCGCGCTCGAAGCGCACCTTGTACGCGTCCGCCGCCTCGACGATCCGCGCCGGGTTCTGGCTGCCGACGATCGGAATCGGCTTGGCCGGGTGCGCCATGATCCATGCATAGGCGACCGCAGCGCGGCTCACGTTGTATTTATCGGCATGCGTGTCGAGCGCGGCTCGGGTTGCAGTTACCCGGTCGTCGGCGGCATCGTTGCTCGCCAGCCGCCCCTTGCCTAGCGGCGACCAAGCCAACACTGCCATCCCGTATTTCATCGCCCGGTCGATCCGTCCATCGAACAGCGGCGCGAGACTAAGTGGCGAGAACTCATCCTGGGTCGAGGCCAGCGGAATATTCAGATATGATTTGAGGACTGCCGTCTGCGATGGGGTATGGTTCGAAACCCCGACGCTGACGATCTTGCCCTGTAGCACCAGCTCCTCGAGCGTCGCTGCTGTCTCAGCCGGATGCGCGAGCAGGTCGGGGCGGTGGATTTGCCAAAGGTCGATGCGTTCGGTTCGCAGCCGCTTGAGCGAGGCGTCGACCGCCTCGATGATGTAGGCGGGCGACGAATCGTACGGCACGCCCAGCCGGATCCCGCCCTTCGACGCCAGCACCATCTTATCGCGCAGCGCCGGAGCTTCGGTGAAGACGCGCCCGAGTAGATCCTCCGCAGCGCCAAATCGCTCGGCGTTGTCGGGGCCGTAGATGTCGGCGGTGTCGAACAGCGTGATCCCCGCCTCGAACGCCGCCTCGACCCGGACCCGCGCGGCAGCGACGTCGTCGCCGGAAAACCGCCACATGCCCCATGCGAGGGGCGAGACGAGCATCCCGGACTTGCCCAGAAGGCGCGGTTCGGACGAAAGGATGATTTCGGTCATCACCGGCTTTTGGCACAGGGACGCGACGAATGGGAGACACGATCCGCTGGGGTATCGTCGGCGCGGGGATGATGGCGATCGAGCATATCGCCAACCTCAAGCTGACACCCGGAAGCAGCATCGTCGCGCTGGTCGATCCGGTGGCGACGTCGATCGAGCGGGCGCAGGCGGCGATCGGGGCGGACGTCACGGTCTATGCCGATCCGGCGGCGCTCGCGGCGAGCGGAACGGTCGACGCGGTGCTGATCGCGTCGCCGAACTTCACGCATCACGAAGTCCTCGGGCCGCTGCTCGATGCGCGCCTCAACATCCTGTGTGAAAAACCGCTGGCGACGACGCTCGACGATGCCCGCGACATCGCCGCGCGGGTGGCGGGGTACGACAAGGTGTTCTGGACCGGCATGGAATATCGCTACATGCCGCCCGCCGCCGAGTTCATCGCGCAGGTCCATCGCGGGCGCGTCGGGCATTTGAAGATGCTGTCGATCCGCGAGCATCGCTTCCCGTTCCTCGTCAAGGTCGGCGACTGGAACCGCTTCAACCGCAACACCGGCGGGACGATGGTCGAGAAATGCTGCCACTTCTTCGACCTGATGCGCGTCATCGTCGAAAGCGAGCCGGTCCGCGTGTTCTGTTCGGGCGCGGCGGGGGTCAACCACCGCGACGAGACATACGGCGGCGAGGTCCCCGACATCATCGACAACAGCTTCACCACGGTCGACTTCGCCAACGGCGTCCGCGCGATGCTCGACCTCAGCATGTTTGCCGATGGCGCGGAGAACCAGGAGGAGATCGTCGCGGTCGGCGACGCCGCGCGGCTCGACTGCCTGATTCCGGCGGGCGAGATCGTCTACTCCCCCCGCGTCGGATTTATGAACCCCAAGCGCGTCGAGCGCAGCCACGTCGCGGTCGACCCGGCGGCGCTCAGCGCGGGCCAGCACCACGGCGCGACCTTCTACCAGCACCAGGCCTTTGCCGCTGCGGTCCGAGGGGACGGGCCGGTCGCGGTGACTGCCGACGACGGGCTGCGGGCGGTGGCGATCGGGATCGCGGCGGAGATCAGCGCGCGCGAGCATCGCGTGGTCGAGATGGGGGAGTTGGGGCTTTAGCTCCCACGCGCGTCACCCCGGCGCAGGCCGTGGCCCATGGCCGTGCAAGCGCCGGATTTCGTGTTGCGGGGTGAGGTGGGCCCCGGCCTGCGCCGGGGTGACGGTTGGAACCGGACCACCGTGGCACAAAAGTTACATATCCGGTCCGAAGACACGCTTTACCGCCACAGCGAATTGCTTTCGCGACCCGGGGCGACCAAAGCGGCAACGCAATCAGGCGGCAAACCGCCGGTTATTTCGGGGAGGATATTGAATGTCGCTGCGCTCGTTGATGCTGGCTGGGACTATACTGGCGGTGGCGCTGCCGTTCGCGGCGACTGCACAGCAGGCCGCGACCCCTGCCCCGGCAGTCGACACCACGGCGGCGGTGGCTGCCGCCGCCGACGACATCGGCGCGGACATCATCGTCACCGCGCAAAAGCGCCCCGAGCGCTTGCAGGACGTGCCGGTGGCAGTGTCGGTGATCAACGGCGCGGCGCTCGCGGCGACCGGCAAGGTCAACCTAGAGGGTGCGCAATATCTCGTGCCGTCGCTCAACTTCCTCAAGTCGGGGACGACGCTCAACCAGTCGCTGTTCCTTCGCGGCGTCGGCACCGCGACCTTCTCGATCGCGGGCGAGCCGTCGGTGTCGACCGTCCTCGACGGCGTCGTCCTCAGCCGTGCCGGCGAGGCGTTCAGCGACCTCGTCGATGTCGAGCGGATCGAAGTCCTGCGCGGGCCTCAGGGCACGCTGTTCGGCAAGAACGCAAGCGCGGGCGTGATCAACATCGTCTCGGTCAAGCCCGGCGACGTCCTTGGCGGCTATGTCGAGGCGAGCTATTTCAGCGCCGCCGAATACCGCCTGCGCGCCGCGGTCGACGTGCCGTTCTCGTCGACCGTTCGCGCCCGGGTCAACGGGTTCTACGACGACTATAAGGGCAACATCTTCAACGTCGCGCCGACGGTGAACCGCAAGGTCAACGGCTTCGAGCATTACGGCGTCCGCGCGATCGTCGAGGGCGACGCGACCGAAACCCTCAAGCTGACTGCGATCGGCGACTATCACCGCAACAACGACGACTGCTGCGCCGAGGTCATCGCCACGCCGCCCTTGAACGCCGCCGGGCAGGTCATCGCCAACCCGACGACCGCGGTGCTGCCGGCCCCGCTCGGCGTCAACAGCCGCACGATCGACCAGAACCTCGTCACCCGGACGAAGGAGACCGGCTACGGCTTCTCGCTCCAGGGCGACCTTAACCTCGGCGATTTCGTCGTCACGTCGATCACCGCGTATCGCAACTACAAGAACGAGGAGATCCGCGACGGCGATTTCCTGCCCGCGGCGTATATCGGCTTCAACCAACTCCACGACGACGGGCCGCAGACCGGGGACACGTTCAGCCAGGAATTCCGCCTGACGTCGCCCGCCGACAAGCCGCTGACCTATGTCCTCGGGGCCTATTATTCGAACGCCAAGTCGGAGCGGATCTTCACCCGCACCGACCAGGTCTGCGGCGCACTCGTCGCTCCCGCGCCGACGGTGCTGACGCCATGCACGAGCCCGCTCGCCGCGCCGTCGACTTTCCCGACCGGGACCGCCGACTTCGGCTCGAAGTTCGAGAACCTCGCGCTGTTCGGCCAGGGGACGTACCGCCTGCTCGACAACCTCCGGCTGATCGGCGGGCTGCGCTACACCCACGACAAGCTCGACGTCTTCGAGACGCGCGTCACAACGCTCGCCGGACCGGGGATCAACCCGAGCTTCGATGCGGGGGTGTTCGCCGGCGGCGCACCGAACGGCGTCCCGTTCCGCACCGGCACGTCGAAGGACAATGTCTCGGGAAAGGCCGGCGTGCAGTACGACATCAGCCACGGCTCGACGGCGTACGCGACCTACGCGCGCGGCTACAAGGGCCCGGCGTATAACGTATTCTACAACCTGACGACGACCGGGACCAACGTGATCGAGGCCGAGACGTCGAACGCGTATGAGATCGGGCTGAAGAACACGCTGCTCGGCGGCAAGCTGACGGTCAACCTCGCCGGCTACCTCGCCAAGTATCACAACTTCCAGGCGAACAACCCCGACCTCGCGGGCGGCGTCGTCGTCACGCGCTTCACCAATGCGGGCGATGTCTCGACCCGCGGCGGCGAGCTCGATTTGCTGTATCGCCCGGTCCGCGACCTCAGCGTCACCGGCGGCCTCGCCTACACCGACGCGCACGTCGACAAGTTCAAGATCCCCGCCGTCGCCCCCGGAGCCGCCGCCCCGGCGGTCATCGCGCCGGGCACCCCGCTCGGCTTCGCGCCGAAGTGGAAGGGCAGCCTCGGCGCCGACTATCGTATCCGCACCGACAGTCTGCCGGTCGACTTCTTCGTCGGCGCGCAGGGGTCCTTCCAGTCGAGCGAGCTCGCATTGTTCGCCGCCGACGCGGTTCAGCGCCGGCTGGGAACGATCGGGGCGTATGGCTTGGTCAACCTCCAGGCCGGGATCACCGACCACGCCGACAAGTATAAGCTGACGTTCCAGGTGCGGAACCTGTTCGACAAGGCGTTCGCCGCGGCGATCACCAACGGCGGGCCGGGCGGGTCGTACCGGTACCAGATTCCGCGCGATGCGGACCGCTATTACGGGGTGACCGGCCGGGTGAACTTCTAGGCGCGGCGCGGCGTCGACCAGCGAGGCGAACGTCCTTCACGTTCGGTAGCTGGTCGACGACTCGTGCAAGCCCGGACGGCGGCGGCTACGACCGCAGTCGAACTCGTCCGACGACAGCGCGGGCTTTGCCCGCGCCGTTCTTACGCGTGCGCCACCCGGATCACCGGCAACAGCACATGCACCCACAACGTCGCCGCCAGATACGCCCCCGCGCAGATCGCGAACATCGGCCAATACCCTTGTCCCGCTCCCAGCGACCACCCGGTCAGCTCGAGCATCGCGCTTCCCGACAAATTTCCCGCGACCGCGCCAAGCGCAATTACCGTCCCCACCCGCGCGGTCGGCACCACATCCGATGCCAACCCGAAGATGTTGGTCGAAAATCCCTGGTGCGCGAACAGCGCGAGGCCGATCGCCAGCGCCGCGCCCCACGGGCTGCTGCTCCACAGTGCAAGCGGCATCGGCAGGATCAGCAGCGCAAAGCACAGCATCGACCGCTTGCGCGCGGCGTCGATGCTCAACCCCCGGTCGAGCAGCCGGGGGAACAGCAAACCCGACGACAGCGCCCCTGCCGCCGCCATCGCGTAGATCAGCACTATCGGCAGCCCAAGCTTACCTTGGCTCATGCCGAAGACGCGGTGGAAGAAGTCGGGCATCCAGAACAGCACGAACCACCAGACGCAGTCGGTCGGCGCCTTCGCCCCGACGATCGCCCACGTCCGCCGGTCGCGCAGCATCTCGCTCCAATTGACCCGCGGGCGCACCGCCGGGACCGCGTCGACGGGGACCAGCCGCCGCGTGCCGATGATCCACGCGATTAGCCACGCGAAGCCGAGCGCACCGGTCATGATGAACGCCGCGCGCCAGCCGAACGCGAGCGCGAGCGGCGGAATCAGCAGCGGGGTCAGGATCGCCCCGATGTTCGGCGCGATATTGCCGATGCCGAGCGCGAGCGATCGCTGCTTGAGCGGGAGATACACCGCCGCCGCCTTGACCGCCGCCGGCGTACCGATCGATTCCGCCGCCGCGAGCACGACACGGGCGACGACGAATTGCTGGACCGACGACGCGAAGGCGTGCGCCATCCCGGCAAGGCTCCATAATGCGACGCCGATGCCGAGCGCGCGCCGCACCCCGACGCGGTCGACGAACGGCCCGACGAACAGCAATGCCGCCGCCGCCGCGATCTGGAAGGTCGAGCCGAGGTGGGCGTATTGCTGGTCGCTCCAGTGGAACTCCGCCTCGAGCGTCGGCTTGAGCAGCGCCAGCACCTGCCGGTCGACGTAATTGAGCGTGATCGCGACGAACAAAAGCGCGATAAGCGTGCGGCGGCGCGCCTGCATTGCTGCGGCCTCGGGCTGCACGGCAGCGTCGTCGGTCGACACGGCGTCGTGCATCGTCTCTCCCCTCGCGTTGACGTCGACCCTGGCGGCAGCGGCGCGGCGGGTCAATCGGTGGCGCCCGAACTCCTTGTAAAACCACGTCGACCGGATGCATCGCTACGCAGCTGTTAAAATGTCGGAACCGGGCTGATCATTGCGCGTTTTTGAAATATTCGTGCCACATTCGCGGACATGAGGGCGTTTCGGCGGATGAGACCTGATTTTGGCGGCACCGATGACTCAACCCTTGCCAGCGATTTCAGAGCGTTGTTCGGCAGCGCCGACGTCGGGATGGTGCGGTTCACGACCGACACGCATCGGATTATCGCCGCCAATGCCAAATTCTGCACGATCGTCGGTTATGCACCGGGGACGCTGACGGGGGTCACCACGGACTCGCTGATCGATCCGACCGACACGGTCACGAGCAGCATGTTTCACGCCGAGCGCATCGAAGACTGCTCGCCCAACCACGAGGGGCGACTGCTGGCGAAGGACGGGCGGATCGTCTGGGTACGCGTCGCATCGGCATGCGTCCCCGACCACGACGGCGTCGTCCGCCGTTCGATTGCGTTGATTCGCGACCTGACCGGCACGCGCGCCGCTGCCGTTACCGCGCATGACGACCGCGAGCGGAACCGGCTGGCGATGGAAGCGGCGAACGCCGGCGCGTGGGAACTGCGCCTCGCCAACCGGCGGCTGATCTGGTCGCGCGAGATGTTTGGGCTCTACGATCTGCCGGCCGACACACCGACGCCGACGTATGATGAATGGCGCGCACGAGTTCATCCCGATGACTTGGCGGCCGCCGAACCGTCGCCGGCAACGGTTGGCGTCGCGACATATTCGACCGACTTCCGGGTCCGCGTCGAGGGCGGCTGGCGCTGGCTCGGCGCGCGGGCACGCCTCATCCGCGATGCTGCAGGCGCCCCCGAGCGCGTCGTCGGAATCAACTTCGACCTCACCGAGTCCCGCGTTGCTGCCGAGGCGATGAGTGCCGCCGTCGCGCGGTTCAGCGCTGCGGTCGATGCGATGGCGGGCGTCCTGTGGACCAACTCGCCCGAAGGCGAGATGATCGGCGAGCAACGCGGGTGGAGCGCGCTGACCGGCCAGGCCCCCGACGAGTATCGCGGCTATGGCTGGGCCGCCGCGATCCATCCGGACGACGCCGCGGCGACGGTCGATGCGTGGAACGTCGCGGTCACCGCACGCGCGCCGTTCGTCTTCGAACACCGGGTCCGCGTCGCCGACGGCAGTTACCGCTGGTTCAAGGTACGCGCGCTGCCGGTTATTGCCGACGGCACAGTTCGCGAGTGGGTCGGCGTTCACACCGATATCGACGACGCACGCACCGCCGGCGAAGCGCTCAAGGCGAACGTCGCCGAAGCCGTCACGGCGCGTGAGCGCGCGCTGGCCCAGCTGCATGAGGCCCAGAAGCTCGAGACGATCGGTCAGCTCACCGGCGGCGTCGCGCACGATTTCAACAACCTGCTGACCCCGATCATCGGCAGCCTCGACCTGCTCTCGCGGCGGACCCCCGAACCCCGCGCGGCAAAGCTGATCGACGGCGCGCTGACCGCCGCCGAACGCGCGAAGACACTGGTGCACCGGCTCCTCGCTTTCTCGCGCCGTCAGGTCCTGACATCGCGGTCGGTCGACATCGTCGCGCTGATCGACGGCGTTCGCGACCTGCTCGCGCGCTCGCTCGGCCCCGATATCGAGATCGCGATCACCGCCGGCGACGACAGCTTTGCCGAAGTCGACCCGGCGCAGCTCGAACTGGCGATCCTCAACCTCGCGATCAATGGCCGCGATGCGATGAACGGCGTGGGCACGCTGACGATCGCGGTTGCGCCGATGCGCCACGCCGACGCCGACTATATCCGCATCACCGTCGCCGATACCGGCAGCGGCATGGATGAACCGACACGGCGCCGCGCGATCGAGCCATTCTTCACCACCAAGGCGGTGGGTCGCGGCACTGGGCTTGGCCTGTCGATGGTGCACGGGCTCGCCGCACAATCGGGGGGTTGGCTAGAACTCGATAGCGCGCCGGGCGAAGGGACGCGCGCGCATCTGTGGCTGCCGGCAGCGCGCGCGGCCGACGGCGAACCCGCGGCCGACGAGGGTGGCAAGGAGCGCGGCACCGGGCAGCGCATCCTCCTCGTCGACGACGAGCCGCTGGTGCGGTCGGTCACTGCGGCGATGCTCGTCGACCTCGGCTATGAGGTCGTCGAAGCCGACGCCGCCGCCGAGGCGCTGCATCTGGTTCGAAACAGCATTTCTCTGGTCATCACCGATTATCTGATGCCGGGGATGAACGGCGCGGCGCTGGCTGCGGCGTTGCGGCTCGAACGCCCGGGGCTGCCGGTGCTGATCATCACCGGATTTGCCGAGGGCGACACGCTGGACCCAACGATGCCGCGCCTGGCAAAGCCGTTTCACCAATCCGATCTTGCTGCTGCCGTCGCGGCGACAATGGGAAAAGATGCTTTCGCACGCGCCTGAAGCGAGACTTATGAAGGCTTCGCGTGTTATGTTGCATTGCAGCATAACGAGGTTTCGATGCCCCGACCCAATCCCGCGCGACGCCGCGCGTCTTCGCCCGAGCCGGTCAACATCGCCCTGACCGAGTTTACGGGATCGTTCGACAACCCCGGCGCTTTGCGGATGTTGAGCTTCGTCCCTGCCGGGCTGCCGGACACTGCACCGCTGGTTGTCGTCCTCCACGGCTGCACCCAGACCGCTGCGGGCTATGACGCCGGGAGCGGCTGGTCGACGCTTGCCGAGCGCCACGGCTTCGCGCTGCTCTTTCCCGAACAGACGCGGGCGAACAATCCAAACACTTGTTTTAATTGGTTCGAGTCGTCGGATATCCGGCGGGGCAGCGGTGAGGCGGCGTCGATCGCCAATGCCGTCGCAGCGATGGTCGCGCACCACCGGCTCGATTCAGCGCGGGTCTTTGTCACCGGCCTGTCGGCGGGCGGGGCGATGGCGAGCGTGATGCTGGCAACCTACCCCGATGTCTTTGCCGGTGGTGCGGTGATCGCCGGGCTGCCGTTCGGTGCGGCGCATGGCGTTCCCGAAGCGATGCAGGCGATGGCCCGCCCGACCGAAACGTCGCCCCGGCTGTTGGGCAATCGGGTCCGCGCCGCGTCAACGTTTACCGGGCCTTGGCCGATCGTCTCGGTGTGGCACGGTGACGTCGACCGCACCGTCAGCGTCAGGAATGGCGACGCGGTCGCCCTCCAGTGGGCGGATGTCCATGGCGCAACCCGCGACGGCGATGTCTGGCGCAATGCTGCAGGGGTCGCGGTGGTCGAGATGGTGACGGTCGACGGCATGGGGCATGGCACCCCGATCGACGGGCTCGATGGCAGCGCCGCCGCGCCATTCATGCTCGACGTCGGGATCGGCTCGAGCGCCCGGATCGCGGCATTCTGGGGCTTGGCGGCAGCAGCTGCGCCACGCGCACACGCCCCGCACAAGGCCGAACCCCGGCCGCAACCGGCCAACCCGCACAGGCACCCCAAGTTCGATGTGACCGGCCTGATCCATGACACGCTGCGCTCGGCGGGATTGATGAAATAGGCGGAGCAAGCGCCCGAAATCCGCGCTACGAAAGCGGCATGACCTCCGCCGCCACACCCGCCTTCCCGGCCACCGCCCTCGACCAGCCATTCGGCCACCTCGCCGACCTGATCGCCGCCCACGCCGCCGCCGCGCCCGACCGCGTCGCGATCGTCGATGGCGAGCGGCGGCTGACCTACCACGCCCTCGACGCCGCGATGGACCGCGTCGCCGCGAGCCTCCAGCGCGACGGCATCGGCCCCGGCGGGTCGATCGCGATCGCTGCGGGCACGAGCGCCGATTATGTCGTGCTGTTCATGGGGGCGTTGCGCGCCGGGGTCGCAGTCGCCCCGCTCGCGCCGTCGTCGACGCCCGACGCGCTGGTGACGATGATGACCGACAGCGGAGCGGCGCGGATCTTCCTCGACGCCGACAACGCCGCCGCGATCGGCGACCGCCGCCTCCCCGCCCCGGTCACCCGCTTCGCCGATTTCGCCGCGTGGCTTTCGGCGGACAATCCCGCCCCGGTCGACGTCACGCCCGACATGCCGTTCAACATCATCTACTCGAGCGGGACGACTGGAGCGCCCAAGGGCATCGTCCAAAGCCACGCGATGCGCTGGGCGCACGTCGGGCGCGGGACGATGCTCGGCTATGCGGCGGACACCGTCACGCTCGTCTCGACCCCGCTCTATTCGAATACCACCCTCGTCAGCGTCATCCCGACACTGGCCAACGGCGGCGCACTGGTGCTGATGGCGAAGTTCGACGCCCGCCGCGCGCTCGAATTGTCTGTCGGCCACGGCGTCACCCACGCAATGCTCGTGCCGGTCCAATACCGCCGGATCATGGAGCTGCCCGACTTCGATGCGTTCGACCTGTCGCGCTACCAGATGAAGTTCGCCACCAGCGCCCCCTTCGCGGCGGCGCTCAAGGCCGACGTCCTCGCGCGCTGGCCGGGCGGCCTCGTCGAATATTTCGGCATGACCGAGGGCGGCGGCAGCTGCATCCTCATCGCGCATCTCTATCCCGACAAGCTCCACACCGTCGGCCAGCCCGCGCCCGGGCACGACATTCGCCTGATCGACGACGCTGGCGTCGAGGTGCCCCCCGGCACCACCGGCGAGATCGTCGGCCATTCGCCCGCGATGATGACCGGCTACCACGGCCAGCCCGGCAAGACCGCCGACGCGCGCTGGACCAGTCCCGACGGCAAGGTCTTCATCCGCACCGGCGACGTCGGGCGCTTCGATGACGAGGGGTTCCTGACGCTGCTCGACCGCAAGAAGGACATGATCATCTCGGGCGGGTTCAACATCTACCCGTCCGACCTCGAAGCCGTCCTCGCGCAGGCACCCGGAGTCGTCGAGGGCGCGGTTGTCGGCGTCCCATCCGACGCCTGGGGCGAGACCCCGGTCGGCTTCGTCGTGATGCGCGACGGCGCCGACCCCGAAGGTGCGCGGGCGTGGACCAACGAGCGGCTCGGCAAGACCCAACGGCTTGCGGCGATCGTCGCGCTCGACGCCCTGCCGCGCAGCGCGATCGGCAAGGTGCTCAAGCGCGAGTTGCGGGACGGCTGGCGTGGTTGACGTGCCCGTCCTCGAGACCGCGCGGCTGCGGCTGCGCGGGCACCGCGCGAGCGACCTCGACGCCGCGGCGGCGAAGTGGGCCGACCCCGTCGTCACGCGCTTCACCGGCGGCCGCCCGTTCACCCGCGAGGAAAGCTGGGCGCGGCTGCTCCGCTACACCGGGCACTGGGACTGGTTCGGCTATGGCTTCTGGGCGGTCGAGGACCGCGACGACGGCAATTATCTCGGCGAGCTCGGCTTCGCCAATTTCGAGCGCGCAATCGCCCCGCCGATCGAAGTCCCCGAAATGGGCTGGTCGTTCATCGCTGCCGCGCACGGTCGCGGGCTGGCGAGCGAGGGCATTCGCGCCGCGCTGGCGTGGGGCGATGGCCACGGTTTTGCGAAGACCGCATGCATCATCGACCGCGAGAACGTCGCATCGATCCGCGTCGCCCGCCGCTGCGGGTTCGTGGAGGCGGGGGCTGTGCGGTACAAGGGGAGCATCACGATGAAGTACGAGCGAGCGGCGGGGTAAACTCTTAATCGGGCGGGCATCCTCTAAATCTTCCCCCTCCTTAGGGGGAGGGGGACGGTCGCCCTTGCGATGGTGGAGGGGGTCTTCCGCAACGAAAATTTGGCGTGGACCGCGCCCTCCACCACGCCCCAAGAAGGGCGCGGTCCCCCCCGCAACCGCGAGGGAGGATTTAGAAAGCTCACCCTCACACCGGCGTCAGATCGATTGGCCCCTCGATATCCGCCAGCCCCGCGAGGAACTGATCGACGCACACCTCCCAGCGAAAGTTCGCGGCATACGCCGCACAATCCGCCCGGTTCGTCATCAGCGCTGCCGCGATCGCCGTCGCCAGATCATCATCGACCGCCCCGACCCGCGCGTCGAACCCCGGCACCACCCCGCTCCCCTCCGCGCCGATGACATCGAGCGGCCCCGCGATCGGGAACCCCGCGACCGGCACCCCGCTCGCCAGCGCCTCGATCATCACCAACCCGAATGTATCGGTCAGGCTCGGAAACACGAACACATCGGCCCCCGCATAAGCAGCAGCGAGCGCGGCCCCCTGGAGACTGCCGAGGAACACCACGTCCTTGTACCGCGCGCGCATCGCCGCGAGCGCGGGGCCGTCGCCGACGACGACCTTGGTTCCCGCGACTTTCGCATCGAGGAACGAGGCGATGTTCTTCTCGACTGCGACCCGCCCGACGCTGAGCATGATCGGGTGCGCGAGCCCGGCATAGGCTGCGGGCGGCGGCACCCCGGGATTAAACTGCGCGAGGTCGACGCCGCGCGACCACAGCCGCGTCGCAGCGAGACCGTGGCCGTGCAATTCCTCCGCCAGCCGCGGCGTCGCGACGAGGATGTGCCGTGCCGCGCCGTGAAACCGCACCAGCCAGCGCCACAGCCACGCCGGCGACAAGCCGGTCCGCGCCGCGACATAGTCGGGGAAGCGTGTGTGGAACGACGTCGTGAACGGCACCCCGCGCTTGAGGCACCAATTCCGCGCGAGCCAGCCAAGCGGCCCCTCGGTCGCGATATGGACCGCCTCGGGATGAAACTCTGCAATCATCACCCCCACCCGCCGCGGCGTCGTCAGCGCCAGCCGGATCTCGGGATACGTCGGGCACGGCACCGAGAAAAACCGGTCGGGCGTGATCGTCTGGATGACATGCCCGCGCGCCTGCAACTGCGCGACGGTCGTCGTCAGTGTGCGGACGACCCCGTTGACCTGCGGGGTCCACGCGTCGGAGACGACGGTCAGGCGCATGGGAGGGTCGTGGCGCGGGTCAACGGATCGGCTTCCTTGTGATCGAGCCGCCCACCCCTACCCGACCGAACACCGTGTAGAACAGCGGCACCGCACTCTCTGGCGGCGGCGACGTTACGCCGTCGGGCGGATTTCAAGGTCCGCTATCCGTCCAGCCTTGCGCAGCATATTTTTTGGGTGCACATAAAACAGGTGAAAATAGAGTTCGATCCGGCCAAGGACGACGTCAACCGGGTCAAGCACGGGGTTTCCTTGCACGCTGCAGTCAGCTTCGATTGGGACACCGCACTCGAGCGCGAAGACGACCGGTTCAACTACGAAGAAGTCCGTTTTGTCGCGATCGGGATGATCGATACACGGCTTTTCGTGATGGTCTTCACGGAGGGCTCCGATGACGACGCGGTGCGGGTCATCAGCCTGCGCCCGGCAGAGAAGCATGAAACGAGGTTCTATCATGGATAAGTTTGATTCAAAGATTCACGATGACAATCCACCGATGGATGCGGCTTTTCTGGCGGGAATGAAGCCTTCCCGCCGCGGGCGCCCTAAATTGGATACCCCCAAGGTCGAGGTAAAAATCCGGCTTGATGCGAATACCGTGGAGTATCTACGTGGCAGTGGTCCGGGATGGCAGACGCGCGTCAATGCGGTGTTGGGTCAACTCGTGGCGAACGGCCAGATTTGACGACAGACCGTACGTCGCGTGATGGCACGGTACGACCAAATTCTCGCTTTGCATGGCCGCCGAATATTTGTGGCAGTTGGAGGAAGCTTGCGAAGCTTTGTCGCCCTAAACCAGCTCCAACTCCGGCTCGCTCGCCTCTGCCCCCACACGGCGCGCCGCGGTCCGTTTCGCCCAGTCGATGATCTCCATTCGGCCGTCGGTGTGTTCGACGAGCGCGGTGCAGCTTTCGACCCAGTCGCCATCGTTGAAATAGGTGACGCCGCCGAACTGGCGGATCTCGGCCGAGTGGATGTGACCGCAGACGACGCCGTCGACGCCGCGCTCGATGGCGGCGTGGGCGACCGCCTCCTCGAAGCGCGAGATGAACGAGACGGCGTTCTTGACTTTCTTCTTCACGTGCGCCGACAGCGACCAGTACGGCAGGCCGAAGCGGCGGCGGACGATGTTGAAGCCGACGTTCAACTTGAGCAGCGCGGCGTAGGCATAGTCGCCGAGGAACGCGAGCCACTTGGCATACAGCACGACGCCGTCGAACTCGTCGCCGTGGAGGACGAGCAGCCGCCGTCCGTCGGCGGTGGTGTGGATGGCCTCCGACACGACCTCGACCCCGCCGAAGCTCAGCCCCGTGTAGTCGCGCAGCACCTCGTCGTGGTTACCGGGGACATAGACGACGCGGACGCCCTTGTTCGCCAGCTTGAGGACGCGGCGGACGATGTCGTTGTGGCGCGGCGGCCAGTACCAACCGCGCTTCAGCCGCCAGCCGTCGATGATGTCGCCGACGAGATACAGCGTCTCGGGCTGGATCGACTTGAGGAAATCGAGCAGCAGATCACCGTTGCACCCCGACGTGCCGAGATGCGTGTCGGAAATCCAGACGGTGCGGAACTTGAGCTTGCGCTTGGGGTGGCCGTCGTCGTCGTCGGCGGTCCATGTGCGCGACGTCGCCGACGTCACTTCCGCCGGGACTGCGACGCCCGCCGCGAAGGCTCTGAGTGGAAGGGTCACCATCGGGCCAGCATCCGCCTGCCAATACTGATCACCCACTACATTTAGTCTGTTACCGTTTGGCGACACACCGATTGCGGCCACGTCTCCGGCGTCCCATATCGCACCGGCAAGCGTGCGACCGTCGTCGCGCGACCGGAGACGCCCCCATGATCAAAGTCCGTAAATCCGCCGAGCGCGGCCATTCGAACATCGGCTGGCTCGACGCCCGCTTCAGCTTCAGCTTCGCCGATTACTACGACCCCGCGCACATGGGCTTCGGGCCGCTGCGCGTGATCAAC
Source organism: Polymorphobacter sp. PAMC 29334 (assembly GCF_019431245.1). Lineage (NCBI taxonomy): Bacteria > Pseudomonadati > Pseudomonadota > Alphaproteobacteria > Sphingomonadales > Sphingosinicellaceae > Polymorphobacter > Polymorphobacter sp. PAMC 29334. The sequence continues at coordinate 3,208,369 of NZ_CP080243.1, forward strand.
GAGGACCATATCGCCGGCGGCGCCGGCTTCGGCGAGCACGGCCATGCCGACATGGAAATCGTCTCGTACATCGTCTCGGGGGCGATGGCGCACAAGGATTCGATGGGCAACGCGACGATCATCCGCCCCGGCGAAATCCAGCGGATGACCGCCGGGACCGGCATTCGCCACGCCGAGATGAACCCGAGCCGGACCGAGGCGATCCACTCGTTCCAGATCTGGATCCTCCCCGAGCGCCGCGGCCTGACGCCGGGCTATGAGCAGGTGACGATCGCCGCGCCGCGCCCCGGAGGACTCGACCTGATCGCGTCGCGCCAGCGCCACGACAATGCGGTGGTGATCCACCAGGACGTCGACCTGTACCGCGCAACCCCGGGCGAGGGCGCGCCGATCATTCTGCCCGTCGCCGCCGGACGCCGCGTCTGGGTCCAGACGGTGCGCGGCGACGCGACGATCAACGGCGTCGGCCTGAGCGCGGGCGACGCAGCCGCGATTACCGGTGAGACCGCGCTGGCGATCGCGGGCGACGGCGAGCTGCTCGTGTTCGACATGGCGTAAACGCGCGCGAGCCGGGGCGAGAGCAGCGCCCCGGCCGTCAGGCTCGTATCCTGATGCAATCGCGCCCGGCGTTCTTGGCTTCGTACAGCGCTTCATCAGCGAGGCTCAGGGCGTCGCTCAGCTCGGATATAGGCGGACTGACATGGGCGATTCCAAAGCTTGCGGTGACCGAAACATAGCCGCGGATCGTCGAGACCGTGCACGCGCTGACCAAGGTTCGCAGACGGTCGACGATCTGTATCGCCGCAGCCATGTCGCCGCCGGCGAGCAGCAGCGCGAACTCCTCGCCGCCCATCCGTCCGAGAAGGTCGCCGCCCCGAATTTCCGCGGCACAGGCGCTGGCGACCTTCGCAAGCACCAGGTCGCCGGCCGCATGGCCGTAGAGATCGTTGACCCGTTTGAAATGGTCGAGGTCCATCATCACGATGGTGAGCATCTCGCCGTCGCGCCGGGCCCGCTCGAAATCACGTTCGGCACACCGGCCGAAACCGCGACGGTTGAGCGTCTCCGTCAGAAGATCGGTCTCCGACAGCGCCTCGAGCTGCGCGACAAGCTGCGTCCGCTCGGTGATATCGCGGAGGTTCACGACGATCCCGGAAATCGGCGGGGTGTCGAGCAGGTTGGTCGCGACGACCTCGAAAACGCGGCGGTCACCCGATTTCTGAAAAAGCAGTAGCTCCGAAGTGGCCGGGCCGTCGCGGCGCTCGAACACCCGGCCGAGGAAGCGCTGCGCCGCATCGCGACTATCGACGGGAACGAAGTCGGTCAAATGGCGGCCGATGATCTCGTCGGTGGCATAGCCGAGCACCGACAATGCGCTCGAACTTTCGTACACAAACCGCCCATTGCTATCGAGAACGCCGATGACGTCGGAGGCGTTTTCGATCAGCAGGCGGTACCGCGTCTCGCTCTCCTTGAGCGCTTCGACCTCGTGAATCGTCAGCGCGGCAAGCTTGCGATCGAAGAATGCGGTCACCAGCGCGAGCAGCAGCAGGAACGTCGCGGCACCCGAGACGATGAAGGCGACGACCGCGCGCGGGATGACCGGGCCGGCAACGGCAGCAGGTTGATGCGTGACGACGAACTCCGCCGCCGCCATCCCGGTATAGTGCATGCCGGAAATCGCCGCGCCCATGACCACGGCAGCGACGAGCCGCTGGAAACTCCCGCGTGCACGAAAGGCGAGCCACAGCGCCAGGGTTGCGGCAGCGATGGCGATGCCGATCGACGCGGCGACGAGCCGCTCGTCGTAGCGAACCAAGACCCCCGGGATCTTCATCGCCGCCATGCCGGTATAATGCATCGTCGCGACGCCACAGCCGACGAACAGTCCACTACAGGCGAGCGCGACCCGGTTCCCGGGGAAGCGTGCGACGACATGGAGGCCAATGCCGCTTACGACGATCGGGAGCAGAAATGAAACGAGGGTGAGGTTGACGCCGTAGACCGCCGGCAGGTCCATCGCCAGCATGCCGACGAAGTGCATCGCCCACGTGCCGCCCCCAAGCGCGGTGGCGGCGGCGAATATCCACCAGCGCCGGGCGGACGCTTCGGCGGTGGCGATGCGGCCCGCGAGGTTCAGTGCCGTAAACGAGCCGAAAACCGCAACGGATATCGACAGCGCCACCAGCGTCGCACTGGACCCATTCTCCATATTCATCGTGCGATTGTACGTTATGAGCCATAACGACGGCTTAACAATCGCCAAAAAAGGCGAGAGGAATAAGCAATAGATCGTTAAATTCATGGTCGGGGCGAGAGGATTCGAACCTCCGGCCTCTGCCTCCCGAAGGCAGCGCTCTACCGGGCTGAGCTACGCCCCGACGCAAGGCGCGAGGCTATAGCGGGGTGGTTCCGCCAGCGCAACCGCCGTCTGCGGCGGCGAGCAACGCGGCGCGCGTAACGTGCTTGTCGCGCGGCGCGGGGTGGGTCGCGGCGGCGATCTCGGCGGCGTCGATCGCCTGCCAGCCGGCGAAGGTCACCGGGCGGATCGCGCGCGCAGCAAGCAACGCGTCGAGGCCCCCGCCCCCGGCACGGCTGCCGGGGCTGATCTCGGTCGCGATTTCCTCGGCGACCTCGCCGCCGTCGGGGCGGTTGGTGCCGATCGTTCCGCTTGGCCCGCGTCGCGCCCAGCCGGTGACGTACAGCCCCGGCGCGATGTGCCCGTTATCGTTGACGAAGCGACCGCGCGCGGTGTCGAACGGCACGCCGGGAATCTCGGCGGTGCGGTAGCCGATGCAGCCGACGATCAGCCCGCAGTCGATCGACCGCATCGTCCCGGTGCCGACCGCGACATCGCCGTCGAGCCGGGTCGCCTCGACGATCAGCCGCAACGCGTCGCCGTGCCGCTCGATCGCGACCGGGCGGGTGAGAAAGTCGAAGTCGATCGCGATCGGCTTGCCCGCCCACGGTGCTGCGGCGAAGCTCCGCAAGTGCCCGACGACTTTCCGCAAGCCCGGGTCAAGCGCGGCATCGCCTGCGGCATCGGGCAGGTCGGCGGCGTCGACCTTCGGCTGGGCGCGTTCGAGCAGGCCGAGTTCGCCCATCTCCTTCGGGGTGAAGCTCGCCTGATACGGCCCGCGCCGTCCGATGAGGTGAATGTCGCGGACCGCGCTCGCGGCGAGGGCGGTGCGGGCATGGCGGGCGATGTCCGACGCAGCGAGCTCGGTAGAGGTCTTCGCGAGCAGCCGGGCGACGTCGATCGCGACGTTGCCGTTGCCGATGACGCACGCCCCCGCTTGCCCGAGCGGGACGTCGAGATCGGCGAAATCGGGGTGCCCGTTGTACCAGCCGACGAACGCCGCCGAGCCGAGGACGCCGGGCAAATCCTCGCCCGGTATCCCGAGCGGGCGGTCACGCGGTGCCCCCGTGGCGAGGACGACCGCGTCGTACAGCCCGGTCAGTTCGCCGATCGAAACGCCGTCCTCTCCGATCTCGACATTGCCGACGAAGCGGACGCCCCCGGCAAGGACCGCCTGATACCGCCGGTCGACCGCCTTGATCGACTGGTGGTCGGGCGCAACCCCGGCGCGGATCAGCCCGTACGGCGTCGGCAGCCGGTCGATGATGTCGATCGCGACCGTCCCGAGCCGCTTTGCCAGTGCCTCGGCGGTGTAGAAACCCGCCGGCCCAGCTCCGACGATGGCGACGTGCAACATCGGCGTGTCTCCCCTGAGCAGCATGTGGCGGCGCGGCGGTTTCTTTGGCAAGCCCCCTCTGCTAGAGCGTGGCGATGACCGCCCCCATCGACCGCATCCGCAATTTCTCGATCATCGCGCATATCGACCACGGCAAGTCGACCCTCGCCGACCGGTTGATCCAGCAGACCGGCGGGCTGACCGCGCGCGAGATGAGCGAGCAGGTCCTCGACAACATGGATATCGAGCGCGAGCGCGGCATCACGATCAAGTCGCAGACCGTCCGGCTCGACTACAAGGCGAAGGACGGACTCGATTACGTCCTCAACTTGATGGACACGCCGGGGCACGTCGACTTCGCCTATGAGGTCAGCCGCAGCCTTGCCGCGTGCGAGGGCGCGTTGCTTGTCGTCGACGCGGCGCAGGGGGTCGAGGCGCAGACGCTGGCGAACGTCTACCAGTCGATCGAGCACGACCATGTCATCGTGCCCGTCATCAACAAGGTCGACCTGCCCGCCGCCGAGCCCGAGCGGGTCAAGCAACAGATCGAGGATGTCATCGGCATCTCGACCGACGACGCGGTGCTGACCAGCGCCAAGACCGGCATCGGCATCGACGACGTTCTCGATGCGATCGTCCGGCTCATCCCGCCGCCGAAGGGCGATCCCGCCGCGCCGCTGAAGGCGATGCTCGTCGATTCGTGGTACGACCCGTATCTCGGCGTCGTCATCCTCGTCCGGGTGATCGACGGGTCGTTGCGCAAGGGCCAGCAGATCGTTTTCATGGCCGAAGGCACCCAGCACCTCGTCGACCGCGTCGGCGTCTTCCGCCCCAAGATCGAATTGCTCGACACGCTCGGGCCGGGCGAGATCGGCTTTATCACCGCGCAGATCAAGGAAGTCGCGCAGACCAACGTCGGCGACACGATCACCGACGCCAAGCGCCCGGCGGCGGTCGCGCTGCCCGGCTTCAAGACCGTCCAGCCGGTCGTGTTCTGCGGGCTGTTCCCGGTCGACGCCGCGGACTTCGAGAAATTGCGCGACAGCCTTGGGCGGCTGCGGTTGAACGATGCTAGCTTCAGCTTCGAGACCGAATCGTCGGCGGCGCTCGGCTTCGGTTTCCGCTGCGGGTTCTTGGGGTTGCTGCACCTCGAGATCATCCAGGAGCGGCTGACCCGCGAGTACGACCTCGACCTGATCACGACCGCGCCGTCGGTGGTCTACAAGATGCTTATCCGCGACGGCAGCCTGATCGAGCTCCACAACCCGTCGGACATGCCCGATCCGAGCACGATCGAGCTGATCGAGGAGCCGTGGATCGAAGCGACGATCTTTACCCCCGACGAATATCTTGGAAGTATCCTCAAGCTGTGCCAGGACCGGCGCGGCATCCAGACCAACCTGACCTATGTCGGCGGGCGCGCGCAGGTGATCTACGAACTGCCGTTGAACGAGGTCGTATTCGACTTCTACGACCGGCTGAAGTCGATCAGCCGCGGCTATGCCAGCTTCGACTACCACCAGATCGGCTACCGCGAGGGCGACCTCGTCAAGATGACGATCATGGTCAACGCCGAACCGGTCGACGCGCTCAGCATGATCGTCCACCGCGACGCCGCCGAGGCGCGCGGGCGTCACATGTGCGAGCGGATGAAGGACCTCATCCCGCGGCACCTGTTCAAGATCCCCGTCCAGGCGGCGATCGGCGGCAAGGTCATCGCCCGCGAAACCATCGCCGCGATGCGCAAGGACGTGACGGCGAAATGCTACGGCGGCGACATCAGCCGCAAGAAGAAGCTGCTCGACAAGCAGAAGGAAGGCAAGAAGCGGATGCGCCAGTATGGCAGCGTCGATATTCCGCAGGAGGCGTTTATTGCGGCGCTGCGAATGGGGGATGCGAACTGAGGTCGTAAGCTAGTCCACTTGGCCAACCTTGACTGCGCAGCGGTGCATCATTCTGCCGGCGACGGCCAAATTTCGAGCTTGAGGCCGGGGGCATCGCGGAAGTCACTGCCATTCATCGTGATCACTGTCAGGTCATGGACCAAGGCAGTCGCGGCGATCATCCGATCGAGGATGCGCGGTCGCGAATACCCCGCCACTTCGACGATCCGGCGATAGGCGGCGAGTTCGGGAACGCCGAAGTCGAGAACCGTAAGATTGCGGGTGATCGAGTCGACGCGCGATCGCCGGAACTCGCGGAGTTCGGAAAAGCGGATGACGCCGCCCTCCAGTTCGACGCGCGAAACGATCGACAATAGCGGCAGGCTGTCGAGCGAAGCGACCCGCTCGGTCACCGCGTCGTGCAGGTCGCGAAGATGGATCGCGATATTCGTGTCAATCAGAAACATCGACACTACATATTAGGCCGCTCGGGGATTTCGTCGGTATCGCGAATTTCGAGGACGCCCGGTGCTGGCAATGACCGTAGTTCGGCGATGAATGCCGTGAGCTTGGCCTTTTCCTCAGCCGCATCGAACACCTGGCGGATCACCACCTGACGCCCAAGTCGCTCGATTTCAACCTCGGCACCCTCCTCGAGCCCGAACGCTTTCGGCAAGCGAACGGCAACGCTGTTCCCGCTGCGAAAAACCTTGCTTCGAACGGTTGCGGTCACAGTCGGCGACTCCTCGGTATAGCCGGTATATACCCCCTCCCCGCGACGAAACCACCCCCCCGAAACCACCCCCTTGCACTCTGCCCTAACCGGGATGACATTGTGGAGGCAGGCGGCGCTGCCCCTCAGCGGCCGCCCCGGGAGAAGTCCATGCCCGCTTTCACGCGCGAACTCGAACACACGCTGCATAACGCCCTCGCCGAGGCGAGCCGCCGTCATCACGAATATGCCACCCTCGAGCACCTCCTGCTCGCCCTTGCCGCCGACAGCCATGCCGTCGCGGTGATGAAGGCATGCTCGGTCGACGTCGAGGAACTGGCTTCGAACGTCACCAAGTATCTCGACACCGAGCTTAATGCCCTCAAGGCCGACGCCTCGGTCGATCCGTCGCCGACCGCGGGCTTCCAGCGCGTCGTCCAGCGCGCGATCCTCCACGTCCAGTCGTCGGGCCGCGAGGAAGTCACCGGCGCAAACGTGCTGGTCGCCTTGTTCTCCGAGCGCGAGAGCCACGCGGTATTCTTCCTCCAGCAGCAGGACATGACGCGCCTCGACGCCGTCAGCTTCATCGCTCACGGCATCGCCAAGTCGGGCCAGTCGGAGACCCGCGCGGTCAAGGGTAGCGGTCCGGCCAAGGATGAAGAGCCCGAGGAGAAGCCGGCGAAGGGCGAGAAGAAAGGCGGCGCCGAGAGCGCGCTCAAGCAGTTCACCGTCAATCTCAACGAGAAGGCGAAGATCGGCAAGATCGACCCCCTGATCGGGCGTCATGCCGAGGTCGACCGGACGATCCAGATCCTCTGCCGCCGGTCGAAGAACAACCCGCTGTATGTCGGTGAGCCGGGCGTCGGCAAGACCGCGATCGCCGAGGGCCTCGCGCGCAAGATCATCGAGGGCGACGTCCCCGATGTGTTGAAGCCCGCTGTGATCTATTCACTCGACATGGGCGCGCTGCTCGCCGGTACGCGGTATCGCGGCGACTTCGAGGAGCGGCTCAAGAACGTCGTCAACGAGCTCGAGAAGCTGCCGCACGCGGTGCTGTTCATCGACGAGATCCACACCGTCATCGGTGCCGGGGCGACGTCGGGCGGCGCGATGGATGCGTCGAACCTGCTTAAGCCGGCGCTGTCGAGCGGCGCAATCCGCTGCATCGGCTCGACGACCTACAAGGAGTTCCGCAATCACTTCGAGAAGGACCGCGCGCTGCTGCGGCGCTTCCAGAAGATCGACGTCAACGAGCCGACGGTCGAGGATGCGATCAAGATCCTGATGGGCCTGCGGTCGAGCTACGAAAAGCACCACCAGCTCAAGTACACCCCCGAGGCGATCAAGGCGGCGGTCGAGCTGTCGGCGCGCTATATCAACGACCGCAAGCTGCCCGACAAGGCAATCGACGTGATCGACGAAACGGGCGCGTCGCAGATGCTTGTCCCCCTCGCCAAGCGTAAGAAGGTGATCGGGGTCAAGGAGGTCGAGGCGGTCATCGCGACGATGGCGCGGATTCCGGCGAAGTCGGTTTCGACCGACGACAAGAAGGCGTTGGGTACGCTCGAAGCCGACCTCAAGCGCGTCGTCTTCGGGCAGGACAAGGCGATCGAGCGGGTGTCGTCGGCGATCAAGCTCAGCCGTGCCGGCCTGCGCGAGCCGAACAAGCCGATCGGCAACTATCTGTTCTCCGGTCCGACCGGTGTCGGCAAGACCGAGGTGGCGAAGCAGCTCGCGCACATCCTCGGCATCCCGCTGACGCGCTTCGACATGTCGGAGTATATGGAGCGTCACTCGGTCAGCCGGCTGATCGGCGCGCCGCCGGGCTATGTCGGGTTCGACCAGGGCGGTCTGCTGACCGATGCGGTCGACCAGAACCCGCACAGCGTGCTGCTGCTCGACGAAATTGAGAAGGCGCATCCCGACCTGTTCAACATCCTGTTGCAGGTGATGGATAACGGCAAGCTGACCGACCACCACGGCAAGACCGTCGATTTCAGAAATACCATCTTGATCATGACGACCAACGCCGGGGCGTCGGACATGGCGCGCGAGGGGCTGGGCTTCGGTGCGGCGTCACGCGAGGGCGAGGACGAGGAGGCGATCAAGAAGATGTTCACCCCCGAATTCCGCAACCGGCTCGATGCGGTCGTGCCATTCGAAAGCCTGCCGCCATCGGTCATCATGCGCGTCATCGACAAGTTCGTGCTCCAGCTCGAACTCCAGCTTCAGGAGCGCGACGTTCACATCGCGCTCGACGAGCCGGCAAAGGAATGGCTGATTGCACGCGGTTACGACAAGACGATGGGCGCGCGGCCGATGGCACGGCTGATCCAGGAGAAGATCAAGCAGCCGCTCGCCGAGGAACTGCTGTTCGGCAAGCTCGTCCGCGGCGGCGAGGTCCGGGTCCATGTCAAGGACGATGCTCTCGCGTTCGAGATCATCAAGGCGGCTCCTAAGCCGAAGCGGGTCAAGAAGGGCGCCGGCCCGGATGCCACCCCCGCAGCAGAGACCGGCGAACCGCTGGTCGAAGCGTAAAGACCTGTCTCCCCCGCGCGGCGGACCGTTGCGCGGGGGGGAATCGGCGCCGTACGCGGCGAGCGAAACGGCCCGCCGATGCGACGCGACACTGCGCCTCTGAGGCCTGCACCAGCAGACGTGCCCCTCGCTGCCGGTTTGGGATGTAATTAGACCTTCAGCTGGATCACAGTGTCGGCATATTGTCATCCCCGCGAAAGCGGGGATGACAATATGAATCCGCTACCAAATCGCGCACTCTGAACCGCTCGGCTAATCCCGCCCGCTCGCCCACGGCCGCCAGCCGTCAAGGCGATTCTCCAGCGCCGCCAGGTCGGTCGGCGATCGGCCCGCCGCGAGCGCCGCCGCGACCGCCGTTGCCGCCGCGATCGTCCGCTGGTCACCGCGCTGCTGCGCTCGCCGCGCCCACAGCCATGCCGTGTCGCGATCCGCGGCGATGCCCTTGCCCGCCGCCATCGCCTGCGCGAGCGCGAGCTGCGCGGGCGGATAGCCGCGCTGCGCCGCGCGATAATAATAGGTTACCGCCGTCGCGGCGTCGGAGCGAACGCCCTCGCCCCTTGCGTACATCGTCCCCAGCATCGTCTCCGCAACCGCCGAATCGCGGTCGGCGAGCGCGGCGAACTGGGTTCGCGCCGCGGCAAAATTCCCGGCACGATACGCGTCTATACCCGCGTCGAGCGCCGTCGCGACGGGGGTCGACGCAGGGGGCGCGGGCGACACGGCGAGCGCGGCGGCGGCGAGGAGGAAGATAAACGGCATGCAGGTGGCTTAAACCTTCAGCCCGATCGCAACAACCCAACGGCTGCATCGCGCTCGAACAGATACAGCAGAACCCGCGCCGCCTGCCCGCGCGGACTGTCGAGCCCGCCGTCGCGGTCGAGCAGCAACCGGGCGTCGTCACGGGCGATGCCGATCAGCCGCGCGGTCCGCTCGGGGTCGGCGAGGCGAAAGGCGGCATCGCCCGACTGCTTCGTCCCGAGGATTTCGCCCGCGCCGCGCAGCTTCAAATCCTCCTCGGCGATGCGGAAGCCGTCATTGGTCTCGCGCATCAGCGCCAGCCGCGCCTTCGCCGTTTCCGAGACGACGTCGCCGCGTAGCAGCAGGCAGACCGACTTCGCGCTCCCGCGCCCGACCCGCCCGCGCAGCTGGTGGAGCTGCGCCAACCCGAAGCGCTCGGCCGCCTCGACGATCATCAGCGTCGCATTCGGCACGTCGACCCCGACCTCGATCACCGTCGTCGCGACGAGCAGCTTGATCCGATCGGCGGCGAAGTCGGCCATCACCGCATCCTTCTCCTGCCCCTTCATCCGCCCGTGGACGAGCCCGACGGTGTCGCCGAAGCGCGCGCGGAGCATCGCCGCGCGGGTCGTCGCCGCCGCCTCGTCGCCGGTCTCCGTTCCCTCGACCAGCGGGCAGACCCAATACGCCTGCCCCCCCGCCTCGACGTGGCGCGCGAGCCCGGCGACGACATCCTCGATCCGGTTCGCGGCGACGACGCGCGTGTCGATCGGCTGGCGCCCGGGGGGCAGCTCGTCGAGTTTCGACACGTCCATCTCGCCGTACGCGGTCAGAGCCAGCGTCCGCGGGATCGGCGTCGCGGTCATCACCAGCAGGTGCGGCGGGGTGTCAGCCTTGGCGCTGAGCATCAGCCGCTGGTGGACGCCGAACTTGTGCTGCTCGTCGACGACGACGAGCCCGAGGTCGCGGTACGCCACCGCCTCCTGGAAGATCGCGTGGGTGCCGATCAAGATATCGATGTCGCCGGTCGCCAGCCGCTCGAGCAGCGCGGCGCGTTCGCGCCCCTTGTCGCGACCGGTCAGGATCGCGACGCGGACGGGCAGGTCTCCGAGCAGCTCGGTCAGCTTGGCGTGGTGCTGGCGCGCGAGGATTTCGGTCGGCGCGAGGAACGCTGCCTGGCTCCCGCTCTCGACTGCGGTCAGCATCGCCGCCAGCGCGACCATCGTCTTGCCCGCGCCGACGTCGCCCTGAAGCAGCCGCAGCATCGGTGCCGACTGCTCAAGGTCGCCGCGAATTTCCTCGATCGACCGGCGCTGCGCCCCTGTCAGCGGCCACGGCAGTTGCGCGACCAGCGCCCCGGTCAGCGCCCCTGTCCCCGGCAGCGCCCGCCCGCGCCGCCGCCGCGTGCTCGCCCGGACCAACAGCAGCGCGAGCTGGTTGGCCAGCAGTTCGTCGTACGCCAGCCGGTCGTGCGCGCTGCTGTCGTCGCGCAGCGCGTGCGCCGCCGCCAGCGCCGCGCGCCACGGCGTCCAGCGGGTCCGCGTGAGCACGCTCGGCTCGATCCATTCGGGGAGCTCGGGGGCACGTTCGAGCGCGGTCTCGACGAACGACGCCATCCGCCGGTTGGTCACGCCCTCGGTCAGCCCATAAACCGGCTCGCGCGGCGGGATCGTGTTCGCCGCCTCGGGGGCGACGACGAAATCGGGGTGCGCCATCTGCAGCCACTGGCCGTAGCGGTCGAGCTTGCCCGATATGACGCGCGCTTCGCCGACCGGGAGCAGCTTGCGCGCATAGCCCCCGCCCTGTCCGAAATAGACGAGCGCGATGTACATGTTCACCGCATCGACGCACTGGACGCGGAATGGCGCGCGTGCGCCGCCGCTTTCGTAGCTGACCGGGGTCACGGTGATGGTTATCGTCCGGTCGACATACGCCTCGTCGAGCGCCGCCAGCCGGACTCGCTCGATCGCCATGACGGGCAAATGGAAGACGAGATCGATCGCCCGCGTCAGCTTGAGCCGCGCCAATTGCCGCACGAGCGTCGGCCCGACGCCCTTGAGGGCACCGGCTTCGGCGAACAGCGGGTTGAGCAAGGCGGGGCGCATGGCTATGTCACACCGCATAGACGAACGCGCTCGCGGGGTGAACCGGCGGGCGCGTATTGGCGTTTCGGGCTTGCGCCCGGTGTCAGGATGCCGGGCTTGCGCCCGGTGTTAGAGTGCCGGGCTCGCGCCCGCTGGTGGAGGCTGGAATGGCAATGAACGATCTCGAATTCCGCCAGCGCCGCCTCGCCTTCCGCGCGTGGCACCGCGGCACGCGCGAAGCCGACTTGATGATCGGGGGGTTCGCCGACCGCCACGCCGCGTCGTGGGGCATCGCGGAGATCGACTGGTTCGAGGCGCTGCTCGAGGAGCAGGATGTCGACATCATGGCATGGGCGATCGGGAAAGCCGTGCCCCCCGAGCGCTTCGAGGGCGAGCAGATGGCGGAGATGCGGAAGCTCGATTATATCGCGCGGTCGATGCGGTGAGCGCGGCCTCCCCTCTCTTTCTGCCTCCCCTCCCCTTCAGGGGAGGGGCCGGGGGTGGGGCAGTCGCCACGCAATGACCGCCCGATTGGACCCCCGCCTCCGTAGCTTTGCGACCAGCATGCGCAACGACCCGACGAAGCCTGAAGCCGTGTTATGGAGTCATCTTCGCGCGTCGCAGACGGGTTACAAGTTCCGGCGGCAGTCGGTCATCGAGTCTTACATCGTCGACTTCTTCTGCCCGCTGGTCGGACTCGTTGTCGAACTCGACGGGGCGACGCATCGCGCCGAACAGGATATCCGCCGCGATGACGACTTACTTCAAAAAGGTTTCAAGGTTTTGCGCTTCGGCAATGCGGAGGTCTCCGCTGACATCGATCGTGTCCTCGACGCGATTTTCGTGACCGCGCGGGCGATGCCACCTCGCTTCGGGCCCCTGCCCCACCCCCCGGCCCCCTCCCCTGAAGGGGCGGGGGGGCAGTAATGCTCGACCTGAAATCCCTCATCTCCGCGCGCGAGTCGCTCACCCTCGCCGGCTGCGTCGCAGGTTACCAGCCGTGGCTAATGGCCGATATCGCGCGCGCCGCGAAGGGCCGCGCGGTGTTCATCGCTGCCGACGACAGTTCGGCGCGCGGGATGCTCGACGCGGTGACCTACTTCGCCCCCGAGATCGAGACGGTGTATTTCCCGGCGTGGGACTGCCTGCCGTACGACCGTGCGTCGCCGTCGATGCGCGTGTCGAGCGATCGGCTGGCGGCGCTCTCCGCTTTGGCCGCCCCGACCGACAAAGCGCAGTTGCTCGTCACCACGGTCAACGCCGTCCTCCAGCGCACCCTGCCCCCGGCGCGGATCAAGGACCTGACCGCCGAGATTAAGCCCGGCGCGCGGATCGACCGCGACAAGCTTGCGGCGATGCTGACCGCGAACGGCTATGTCCGCACCGACACGGTGTTCGAGGCGGGCGAATACGCCGTTCGCGGCGGACTGCTCGACCTGTTCGCCGCGGGCGACTCCTACGCGCTGCGCCTCGACTTCTTCGGCGACGAGATCGAGACCGTCCGCCGCTTCGACCCCGCCACCCAGCGCACCGTCGAAACCGCGAAGGGCTTCTCGCTTTTGCCGGTCAACGAGGTGCTGCTCAGCGACGACAGCATCAAGGCGTTCCGCAAGGGCTATCTCGACGCGTTCGGCGCGACCGCGACCGGCGATCCCTTGTACGAAGCGATCTCCGACGGGCGGCGGCTGGCGGGGATGGAGCATTGGCTGCCGCTGTTCGAGCCGGGCCTGTCGACGCTGTTCGACTATCTCGGCGATGGCGCGGTCGTCGTCCGCGAGGCCGGGACCGACTCCGCCGCCGACGCGCGGTTCGAGGCGATCGAGGAGTATCACGACAACCGCAAGGCGGCGCTGACGGCGAAGAAGGGCAGCTACCGCCCGCTCGAACCCGCCGCGCTCTATCTCGGGCGCGACGAGTGGACCCGGTTGCTCGCCGGGAGCCGCGCACATCTGACCTCGCCGTTCGGCGTCCCCGACGGCACCCGGCGGACGATCGACTGCGAGACCACCCCGCCGCGCGACTTCACCCCGGAGCGGACCGCGCAATCGAACGTCTACGAGGCGGTCAAGACGCACATCGACCGGCTCCGCGTCGAAAAGCGCCGGATCATCCTCGCGAGCTATTCGAACGGCTCGCGCGAGCGGCTGAGCGGGCTGCTCGGCGATCACGGCGTCGAAAAGGTCGCGACGGCGGATTCGTGGCAGGAGGCGCTGGGGATCGCCGCCGACGGCCGCGTCGCGCTCACCGTCCTCCCGCTCGATCACGGCTTTTCGCAGCGCGACGTCGCCGTCCTCACCGAGCAGGACATGCTCGGCGACCGCCTCGTCCGCCGCCGCCGCTCGGCGAAGAAGGCCGATGCGTTCATGGCCGAGCTGGCGATGCTGTCGCCCGGCGACCTGCTCGTCCACAAGGACCACGGCATCGGCCGCTACGAAGGCCTGTTCGCGGTCGACATCGGCGCGACCAAGGCGAGCCGCGCGCCGCACGATTGCGTCATGCTGAGCTACGGCGGCGGCGACAAGCTGTACGTCCCTGTCGAGAACATCGACGTCCTGTCGCGCTACGGGTCGGAGTCCGAGGGCGTCGCACTCGACAAGCTCGGCGGCGTCGCGTGGCAGGCGCGCAAGGCGAAGATGAAGGACCGCATCCGCGAGATCGCGGGTGAGTTGATGAAGACCGCCGCCGCCCGCGCGCTCCGCGAAGCCGACGCCGCCGTCCCCGATCCGCAGGGCTATGCCGAGTTCGCCGACCGCTTCCCGTACACCGAGACCGAAGACCAGATGAAGGCGATCGACGACGTCTTGGGCGACCTCGCGTCGGGGCGCCCGATGGACCGGCTGATCTGCGGCGACGTCGGCTTCGGCAAGACCGAGGTCGCGCTCCGCGCCGCCTATGCCGCGGCGATGAGCGGCCAGCAGGTCGCGATCGTCTGCCCGACGACGCTGCTCGCACGCCAGCATTTCTCCGGCTTCAAGGAGCGCTTCGCCGGGCTGCCGGTCGAGATCCGCCAACTGTCGCGCCTCGTCACCGCCGGCTCGGCGAACGAGGCGCGCGCGGGCCTCGCCGACGGCACCGTCGACATCGTCGTCGGCACCCACGCGATCCTCGCCAAGTCGATCGAGTTCAAGCGCCTCGGCCTCGTCATCGTCGACGAGGAGCAGCGCTTCGGCGTCACCGCCAAGGAGCGCCTCAAGAACCTCAAGACCGACGTCCACGTCCTGACGCTGACCGCGACGCCGATCCCGCGGACGCTGCAGATGGCGCTGACGGGCCTGCGCGAACTGTCGATCATCGCCACCCCGCCGGTCGACCGCCTCGCCGTCCGCACCTACGTCATGCCGTGGGACGAGGTCGTCCTGCGCGAGGCGCTGCTCCGCGAGCATTACCGCGGCGGCCAGAGCTTCTTCGTCACCCCCAAGATCGCCGAACTCCCCGACATCGAGGAATTCCTCCGCAAGTCGGTCCCCGAGGTCACCTTCGTCACCGCGCACGGCCAGATGGCGCCGAGCGAGGTCGAGGAGCGGATGAGCGCGTTCTACGACCGCCGTTACGATGTCCTGCTGTCGACGACGATCGTCGAGAGCGGCCTCGACATCCCGAGCGCGAACACGATGATCATCCACCGCGCCGACCGGTTCGGCCTCGCCCAGCTCTACCAGCTGCGCGGGCGCGTCGGGCGGTCGAAGACGCGGGCGTATGCGTACATGACGACCCCCGCCGACCGGATCATCACCGAGACCGCCGAAAAGCGCCTGCAGGTGTTGTCGAGCCTCGACAGCCTCGGCGCGGGCTTCCAGCTCGCCAGCCACGACCTCGACATTCGCGGCGCGGGCAACCTGCTCGGCGACGAGCAGTCGGGGCACATCCGCGAGATCGGCTTCGAACTCTACCAGTCGATGCTCGAGGACGCGATCGTCGAGGCCCGCGCGGGCGCGGCGGGGCTCAAGGTCCCCGAGGAAGGCTTCTCCCCCACCATCACGATCGACGCCGCGATCCTCATCCCCGAGGATTATGTCCCCGACCTCAACCTGCGGATGGCGCTGTACCGCCGCTTGAACGAGCTCGAGGACCGCGCCGCGATCGACGGCTTCGCCGCGGAAATGATCGACCGCTTCGGCTCGCTGCCGATGGAAGTCGCCAACCTGATCCAGGTCATCGAGATCAAGCAATATTGCGTCCGCGCCAACATCGCCAAATTGGACGCCGGGGCGAAGGGCGCGCTCGTCACCTTCCAGAACGACAACTTCCCCAACGGCGGCGGCCTGATGGACTATGTCGCGAGGCTCGGCGACCGCGCCAAATTCCGCCCCGACCAGAAGCTGTTCGTCGGCGGCGAATGGAGTGACACCGCGGCCCGGCTTAAGGGCGCGATGGCGCTGGCGAAGGGGCTGGCACGGATCGCGGGCGGGGCGAGCGTCAAGCCGGCGGAACCGAAGGCGGTGGCGGCGAAGCCGAAACTGGCGAGCAAGCCTGCGCCGATGCCGGCGCGGCCGAGCGTGTTCAAGGCGAAGGGGCGGCGGTAGGGTCGCAGGTTAGGATGGATAAACATCTTAGTATCCGGACCAACGACATTCGCCCGAAAGTCGCTGTCATTGCAAGCTGTACGTGCCTCGCACCGCGGCCCAGCAGTCATCATCGCAGGCCGATAGATGTACTTAGAACGGGACGTCGGCGTCATCGTCTAGTGACCACGGATAATTTGTCTTGGGGAGCTTGGCTTTCTTCGGCACTTCGAGCCGGTACGCAATATAAAGATTCAAGATGTGGTCTCGATCCATAAACATGATTTGGCTCCGTTGTGATTTATCCAATACTCCGCCAAGCCAGTTCCGCGCTGCCTTGGTTATTTCTCCACCAGCTACTATAAAGGCGTGATCCACGAGCGCTTTTTTGTTGGTGTCGCTGTCAAAAACCTCATGTCCTAGCATCATAAGAACCTGATTATAGATTTCGGCCATATTTGCGTTCGTACCCTTCGACGCACCTGCCGCATCAAGTTTACCCTTCTTGGCCTGAATGCCAAAGTAGATCACGTGTTCAGTTGGCATCTTGTATCTCATCCACAAGTCTTTGCCATATTCGAGCGCCTTGTCTTTGTGACCTACGCTAGTAATTCTCTGATAGCCAAGATATCGAAACGTCGGCAGAAGCACTTCTTCAATTAGCTCGTCCTCTGAGCATTTGTCGAGATACACGATTAAGAGTTCCCGTTTCTCAACCTCTGCGGGCGTGAGCGGTCGATAAAGATTTACTGTTACTGAGACGGTCTTAGTCTCAGTGTGGCGGACATAGAAAATGCTGTCCTCCCCGTAGTACCCCTCGAATCCTTCACGATTCAGTGGAACATTTAAGGCCGCCAGCGCTAGAATGCGGCCATCGTCGCCCGTTTGCGCTTCCCTTTTGTCCATCAGCGTACGCAGCACGAGAGCGAAACGCTCGGGCAACTGGTTGGCCCCGGGCAGTGAGTCGTTCAGCAGCTCAGCGAGCACCGCTTCGGTCCATGGCACTCTTGATGAGCCATCGTGGAAATATTCGAGTTCACATTCTTCGAAGAAACGAGTGATATATTGACTAGTTCTGTAGTGAAACCATTTGTGATTTTCGTTTCCCACTACCATTTCGGCTATAAGTCTGAGATTACGAGACTTGAACTGCATAGCCCATCCTAATCGCCGTTATTCCAGGATGCGCCACCCGAATCCCTCTTATAAACGTTCGGACAAGTGGAGCAGGTTCGTGTTGCAAACTGACCTCAATTAGATTGAGGCAGCATTCACTAACGCGCGCCCATAGGCAATGTCGGCGGCTTCTCTCCCCCGTCGTTGAGAACGGCCTCAACTTTCCCTATTAAGGCCTGTTCGTAATCTACACGTGCGCGTCACACCCGACAAACAAACCGCTGTCCTACACCCTGGCAGATACGTCAGGCTCGCCCGATGTCCGCACCCTCTCCCCAGCCCAGCCTGCCGCCGTTGCCACCTCGTGCGTGGCGAGTTCATTCGTGCCGCCTCAAACATTTCAAATCGGGCATATTATTTCGCGCTAAGTGAGTTCGGCGCAATTTCCAGCACGTGTTTAGTGTTACCTCTGTTACCTTAGCCCCTCATCCGAAGAAGTCGAGCAGCGCGGCCAGCGTCTCCTCGGGCCGCTCCTCGGGGAGGAAATGGCCGCAGTCGAGGCTGTGGCCGCGGACGTCGGCGGCGTAGTCGCGCCATGTCGCCAGCGGGTCGAGCGCCGCAACCCGCCCGTGTTCGCCCCACAAGGCCAGCAGCGGCGCGGCGATCTTGTCGCCCGCGGCGATCGTTGCCGAGTCGTTGGCGTAGTCGATCGTTGCCCCGGCGCGGTAGCACTCGCAGGTCGCGTGGATCGCTTTCGGGGGTGGCGAAGGTGCGGCGGTATTCGGCGCGGGCTTCGGGGGTGAAGGCGTCCTTTACCCCGGCCCAGTTGCCGAACGCCATGTCGAGCCATGTGTCGACCGCGCCGCCGATCAGGTTTTCGGGGATTGGTTGCCGCTGGATCAGGAAGAACCAGTGGAAATAGCCCGTCGCGAGCGCGCGGTCGGTGGCGTCGTAGACCTTCTTGGTCGGCACGATGTCGAGTACGGCGACACGCTCGACGGAATCCCCGTGATCGAGCGCCATGCGGTACGCGACCCGCGCGCCGCGGTCGTGCCCGGCGACGGCGAAGCGGTCGTGGCCGAGGCTCGCCATGACCCCGGCGAGGTCGTTGGCCATCACGCGCTTGGAGTAGTTGCCGTGGTCCGTGTCGCCCGCGGGCTTGGCGCTGTCGCCGTAGCCGCGCAGGTCGGGGGCGACGACGGTGAAGCGCTCGGCCAGCGCCGGGGCGAGCTTGTGCCACATGACGTGGGTCTGCGGGTACCCGTGGATCAGCAGCAGCGGCGGGCCGCTCCCGGCGGTCCAATAGGCGATGTCGACGCCGTCGGAGTCGAACGTGTCGCGGGTGAAATCGTCGAACATCGGGGCTCCTCAGGCGTGACGTGGCCGCTAACGGGCGAACAGCTGGCCAATGTCCTTGAACGCCTTGAACTCGAGCGCGTTGCCCGCCGGATCGAACAGGAACATCGTCGCCTGCTCGCCGGTCTCGCCCTTAAAGCGGATATGCGGCTCGATCTCGAACTGCTGGTTCGCCGCGACGAGCCGGTCGCGCAGGGCTTCCCAGTCGTCCCAGCCGAGGACCAGCCCGAAATGCGGCACCGGCACCGCGTCGCCGTCGACGGCATTCCGATGGATCAGCGAGCCGGGGGCGAGGTGCGCGACGAGCTGGTGGCCGTAGAGGTCGAAGTCGACCCACGTCTCGGCCGACCGGCCCTCGCCGCAGCCGAGCGCGCCGCCGTAGAAACCGCGCGCGGCGGCAAGATCGTCGACTGGAAACGCGAGGTGGAAGCGCGGCGTCATTCGGCGAAGGTCCTCATGTACAGGTCGCGGACGCCAGCGACGATCGCCCGCCCGGGGCCGCCCATGCGTTCGGGGACGGGGGCGAAATCGCGCGGGCGGACCAGCGGCGTGCCCCCGGCCTCGCGGACGATCAGCGCGCTGACGACCTCGAGCAGCCGCGACGTCACCCGCAGCGATTCGGTCGCGACGGCAAGACGGCTTTCGGGGCGCAGCCGGGCGCGCGCGGCGTCCCCCTCCCCGCCGGGGTCGAAATACTGGCGTGCCTGCGCCGCGAGCGTCATCGCTTCGGCGTATAATGTTTCCGCGGCAGGCTCCATTTTTCGAGCATGGCATGGTTTGCGAGGGCCTTGAAGTCCCACTGCGCCTCACCAGATTCCGGGGGTCGCCTCGCCTATCGGGGGGCGGCGCTTCCCGGCCCATCGGGCGGGAGGATCATTGCTTTGCTAAAAGGATGAACCATGCGCACGTTCGATATTTCCCCGCTGCTCCGCGCCTCGGTCGGGTTCGAGAACCTCAACCGGCTCGTCGACCTCGCCTCGCGCGGCGATGCCAGCGACAACGGCTATCCCCCGTACAACATCGAGAAGACCGGCGACGGCAGCTACCGCGTCGCTATGGCGGTCGCGGGCTTCGCGCGCAACGAACTCGACCTGACCGTCCAGGAGAACACGCTGATCGTCACCGGCAACGCATCGGAGGAGGCCGCGTCGCCTGAGCGCCAGTATCTCCACCGCGGGATCGCCAAGCGCGCGTTCGAGCGCCGCTTCCAGCTTGCCGACACGATCAAGGTGACCAACGCGAGCTACGCCGACGGCCTGCTCAACATCGATCTCGTCCGCGAGATCCCCGAGCACAAGAAGCCGCGCAAGGTTGAAATCGGCGATGTCGCCGCGACCCAGCCGGCGATCGACGCCCAGGCCGAGCCGGCGAAGCTCGCCGCGTAAGCCGCAATCGACGGGGCCGGTTCGCCGGCCCCGTCACACGTCGCTCAGATCGGCGCCCCGGCGGTCCGGGCCAGCGCCGCGAAGGTCGGCCCGGCCGCCCAGTCGCTCCCGAGCTGGATCGCGACGAAGGCAGCGAGCATCGCCGGGAACGGCCACGCCAGCCGCCCGCCGCGCAGGTCGAGCACGATCGCGACCACAAGGACGGCTTCGATCGTCCAAAACATCCACGGCAGGGCACCGGCGAGGCCGTGGAGCGCCGGGATCTGCTCGCCGTACAATCGGCCAAGCGCGGGCCCGAGCCCGATCAGGATCGTCGACCCCATCAACCGCGCATGCAGCCGCCGCTGCCGCCGATAGGCGAGGCCCAGGCCATAGGTCGCGACGAACAGCAGCAGCAGCATGACGTCGAGGAACAACAGGCTGAGCCGCAGGTCGCGCGGAAACGGCTCGACCCCGACGAGCTCAACCCAGACCATATAGCCGCTGGTCGCCATCAGGACCGCGAACAGGCCGAGCGACAGCCAGCCGAGCCTTTCGTGCAGGCGGTGATTGCGACGGCCGATCAGCAGCGACTGGGCGACGAGCAGGACGACCCACAAGGTCGAGGCGATGCCGTGAAGCGTGTGCCAGACGTCGTTGCTCGCAGGGTCGCCGTAAAAGGTCGGCCAAAAGCCGGCGAGGATCGCCGCAAAACCGGCGAGGAAGAAGATGTAGGCCGACCCCGTTCGTGCCAATGTCGCGATTCCCCCCGGCAGCAGGCGGGAGCGATGGCCCCGACCGTCGAGGACAATGGCCTGGCGACGGCGCCCGATGCAAGCCGATGGTGAGAACCGTGCTGTCCCGATGAAGCGGCGTCAGGCGATGATGTCGGGGACGAGCCAGTCGTGGACCACCGCGATCTCGTCGCGCAGCCGCAGTTTCCGCTTCTTGAGCCGCGCCAGCTGAATCTGGTCGTGTCCTGGCAACCCACGCAGTGCATCGATCGCGGCGTCGAGGTCGCGGTGCTCCTGCGTCAGGATATGGAGCCGCGCCTGCAGTTCCGTCTCATCCATCCGCCGTCCTCCCGCACCCGAGTCGTCGCCGGTCAGCATAGCAGCTTGGTCCGCCGCGCTATCCGCAATCTACCGCTGGTAGGTACGCGCCGTCCGCCGCCCAGAATACGCAGTCCGGCGCACGACAGGAAAAATGATGCGACTTTTTCCCGGCCCCGTGATTGTTTCATTGCCCACCAGCCAGTCGAAGGGAACGACATGACCAATGTCCACCGCGCATCGCTGTCGACCAAACATGCTTCGCTCGAAGCCCAGCTTGCCCGGGAGGCGCTCGCCCCCCTCCCCGATACCTTGCGGATGGCCAAGCTGAAGAAGGAAAAGCTGCGATTGAAGGAGCAGCTCGTCCAGCCGGCGTAGCTACTCGTCCCGGGTAACGCGCTCGGCGCGCTCGTGACGCTCCTGCGCTTCGAGCGTCATCGTCGCGATCGGGCGCGCCTCGAGCCGCTGGAGCGAGATCGGCTCCCCGCTGACCTCGCACCAGCCGTAGTCGCCGGTATCGATCCGGCGCAGCGCGGCCTCGATCTTGGAGATCAGCTTGCGCTGGCGGTCGCGGGTGCGAAGCTCGATCGACCAGTCGGTCTCGGTAGCGGCGCGGTCGGTGACATCGGGTTCGCGGAGCGATTCAACCTGCAGCGTGGCGAGCGTCTCGCGCGCCTCGGCAAGGATTGCCTCCCGCCAATCCAGCAACTTACGCTGGAAATACGCGAGCTGGCGCGGATTCATGAACGCCTCGTCGGGCGACGGCACGTAGCGCGTGTCCGGCGGCGACAACGTGGCATCGATCTGAATTGTCGGTGACCCTGACATCGACCCTCGACTCCCGCCTGGAACGCATAACGCTATTCGAAACCGCCCCGACGCGGCCTGTAGCGAGGATCATGCGGCGGAACAAGTGGTTGAGATTACCGGGCGTCAACCATTGACCGCCGGTATCCGACCGGCTCGATCCGGGCGACGACATCGGCGAGCGGTTCGACGACGGCCGCCATCCAATAGGCGTTGGCGTGGACCAGCGTGAGCGGGTCGGCGAGAATCCCGACATGGCCCGGAAAGACCACGAGATCACCGCGTCGCCGGTTGGCGGGGTCGACCGGGGCGAAGGCGTCGCGCTGCTGGTCCGAATCGCGCGGGCAGGCGATTCCGTGTGCGATCAGAACAGCTTGGGTCAGGCCGGAACAGTCGATCCCGTCGCGTGTCCGGCCGCCCCAAACGTATGGCGTACCGATGAAGCCGAGCGCGATCGTCACGGGATCGAGGCTCTCGGCTATCGGGTTACCCAGTTCGCTGACGTGACGGCGGTGAACGAACCCTCCGCCCGCTGCGACGAAGTCCGCCCCGGCTGCGCTGGCCGCGAGCCGGGCGTTGAGCGGTAACGACCCCACAACCCGCGTCTTGATGTCGGGCCGGGCGAAAATCGCGGCAGTCGGAGCGGTGACCCGGTGCGTCGGCGACACCATACCCGGTTTGATCGCACTTGCGCGCACCCACCCGACGTACGAATCGTGGTCGCATTGACCCCAGGCCCAGCCATGCGCGACGTCGAATACGGTGAACTTCTCGCCGAACAACACGGCGCTGACAGCGGTCGCATTATCTTCGGGCGCGGTCCGTAGCATCGCCGCGGCGACCACGGCATGCATGACGACGCCATCGGCAAAGCGCGGCGCGACGACGATCCCCGCCAATCCGATGTCGGCGAGATCGGGCCGGACAGCATGGGTTCGCGGGTCGAGCCGTCGCGACGGGCCCGCGAGGTGCGCCTGTCTAATGCGACGTCCGCCGTCCGGTACGCTTGTGATCATGCCCCTCCGTCCGCTCGATCAGTTCGGCGAACTCCTCGAGGAAGGCAAGGCCCGTCGGCGTCTGCTCGACGAAAATGTTGCGCAGGTCGCTGTCGTCTTTCTGGCGGCGGAGGTAGCCGAGCGCGCCCAGAGTATTGAGCGCGCGCGTCACGACCGGCTTCGAGACGTGAAGACGGGCGGCAAGTCCGCGAACTGTGTGGGGCCCGGGGAGCAGATAGACCACCATAAGCAGCGCCATCTGGCGGTTGGTGAGGTCAGGTCGCGCCGACTGAACATAGTCGATCAGCGTTCCCATCCAGGCGGCGAGTGGTTCGCCAGTCATATCATGGTCGGCGGCAGCACTCATTTGGCAATCCTCGCACTGGGCGCGCCGTCACCGACGCGGGCGTTAAAGTCATTAACTGTTTGAGGTCGGTACTTGTTTCCTCGCTGATATGATTTCTTACCAGTTCAGTACGAAGGTGTACCAAACTCGTCTATGGCGAAACGATTTTGGAGCATCGACCACAAGGCGCGCAAGCCCGTTGCCGCTCCGCCCTTTGGCCGCCCGGGCTTGGCCACCGGGTTCCATGCGAACAGGTCGACGTGCGCCCATGGCACTCCGGCCGCGACGAATCGGTCGAGGAAAAGCGCCGCTGTGATGCACCCGGCGAAGCCTCCCTCCCCCGAATTATCGATGTCGGCGATGCCCGATTTGATCATCTCGGCATACGGCGCCCACAGCGGCATCCGCCATAATTGATCGCGCGCGGTGACGCCGCCAGCGAGGATTTCGGCAGCGATACCATCACTATGGCTGAACAATGCAGGCAGGTCGGGGCCGAGCGCGACCCGCGCCGCGCCGGTCAGCGTCGCCATGTCGAGCAGCAGGTCGGGCGCATCTTCCTGCGCCAGCGCGAGCGCGTCGGCGAGGATCAGCCGCCCCTCGGCATCGGTATTGCCGACCTCGACGGTAATTCCGGCGCGCGTCCGCAGCACGTCGCCGGGGCGGAAGGCATTTCCCGCGATCGCGTTCTCGACCGCCGGGACAATCAGTCGCAACCGCACCGGCAGCCCCGCGCCCATCACCAGCCGGGCCAGCGCCAGCGCATGCGCCGCACCGCCCATGTCCTTCTTCATCAACCGCATGCCGCTCGCCGGCTTGATGTCGAGCCCGCCTGAATCGAACGTCACCCCCTTGCCGACGAGCGTCAGCTTCGGGTGCGCCGGGTCGCCCCACGTCAGGTCGATCAAGCGCGGGCCAACCGCGGCGGCGCGGCCGACGGCATCGATCGCGGGGAAGCCGGTGCGCAGGTCGTCGCCAGTGATCACGTCGACGATCGCGCCGAAGCGCTCGCCCTCGGCGCGGATCGCATCGGCAAGCGCGGCGGGGTCCATGTCGCCCGCCGGGGTGTCGACGAGATCGCGGACGAGCGCGGTCGCCTCGGCGAGCTGGACCGTCGCGTCGATGCTCGCGGTGTCGGGTGTCAACAGGATGCGAGGGGCTGCCACCTTTGGCGCGCGGTAGCGGTCGAAGCGATGCTGCGCCATCAGCCAGCCGAACGCCGCCGGCCCCGGTGCCGCGTCGGCAAGCCGGTAGGTTCCTGCCGGCAATTTTTCCGCCGCCGCCGCCAGCGCCCACGGATCGAGGCGATCGACCACGCCGGCCAGCACCGACCAGTCGCCGGCAGCATCCCCGCCGACGATCACGACCTCCCCCGCACCGCCGACGAAACCCGCCGCATCGACCGCCACCCGCGCCCGGTCGCTCGCCGCCGCCAGCCAGTCTGCGAGGCCCGCCGAGTCGACGAGCGCGATCGTCCGCGCGGGTTGACCGGTGTCGGCGACGAGGAGCGAGGTGAAGTCGGTCATGAGGTCACCATCGCAAGGCGACCGGTAAATCTCGCAGCATGTCTCAACGGTCGGTGAGTTGCCGCCGAATGGTGGGTACGCGGCGTGCTGCTGGCGGTGCTGATTGGCTTCATTCGACACGCTAACCCGCGCCGCATGTTTTGCGACAGCGAAATATGCAGCGCGCCTGCGGTCGGCTCGTTCGTCGCTTGGGGTAGCGCAACCCTCTGCTACGCCGTAACAATGATCGTCGCAGTGCAGGCGTGGGGGCCGCTAAGCAGAATGGCTGATTCGCCGCCAAACACCGCGCTCAAGGGCTGGAAGTCGATCGCCGATTATTTCGGCCGCGACCAGAGCACGGTGATGCGCTGGGCGGCGCAGCGCGGGTTGCCGGTGCGGCGGATGCCCGGCGCGGGGCGCTCGTCGATCTATGCCCTGCCCAACGAACTCGCCGCGTGGCTCCAGAGCGAGAGGCCGGGCGGGGCATTGGCGACCCCTGCCGACATCACGCCGGTCGCGACCGACATCGCCGCACCCCCTGCGCCAGTCGGCACTGCCGGGGGGGGTCGACGGCGGCGACTGGCTTATGCCGGTGCCGGTGCCGTGGCCGTTGCCGGCGCTGTGGTCGCGGCCATCGTCATCTCGATGCGTGCCCCGGTCGCTTCTCCATCCCGCCCCGCCTTCGCCGATCCCGCCGTCGAACGCGACTATCTCGCCGCAACGTACGACCTCGACCTGCGCTCTCCGGCCAGCCTCAACCGCGCGGTCGGCGAGTTCGGCGCGGTCATCGCCCGCGATCCCGGTGCCGCCCCGGCGTACGCGGCGCTCGGCGAGACCTACCTCATGCTCCGCGAGTACACCGCGTTCCCGAGCGATACCGCGTACCGTGCCGCCGCCGCTGCCGCCCGGGCGGCGGTCGCGCTCGATCCCGGGCTGCTCGCGGCGCATCGCGTCCTCGCCTTCGTCGCCTTCTGGGGCAACCTCGACCTCGCCACCGCGCGCGCCGAGTTCGCCCGCGCCCGCGCGATCGCTCCCCGCGACGCCCAGACGTGGCACTGGTACGCGACCGCGCTCAGCGCCAACGGCGAGGCGGCGGCGGCATTGGACGCGATTGGCGAGGCACGGCGGCTCGAGCCGCAGTCGACCCCGATCGCCGCCGACTATGGCCTGATCGCCTACCTCGCCGGGCGTCGCGACGAAGGCCTCGCGGCATTGCACGCGGTTGCGGCGGGGTCGCCGTCGCACATGTCGAGCCACCGCTACCTTGCCGATCTCGCCCTCGCGCGCGGCGACGGCGCGACGTATCTCGCCGAGGCAGCAATTGCGTGCCGCTTGAAAGGCGACGCTCGTGAAGCCGCCGGGCTCGCGAGCGATCGCGTCGCGTTTCAACGCGGTGGCGAAGCCGGGCTGCTCGAGGAAATCGCGTCACGAATGGCGGCGACCGGCCAGCATTTCGATCGCGCCCGGATCGCCGCGCTCCAGGGCCGCCGCGATTTCGCGCTCGCCGAATTGCGTGCGGCAGCCGCTGCGCATGAGACGGGCATCGCGGGCCTGCCGGGCGAGGTCATGCTCCGCAGTCTCGCGGGCGACCCGATGTTCGACGCGATGCGGCGGCGCGCATCGCTCGCCACCGGGGCAGACGGCACCGTCTGACCCTGATTACGCGGCGCTGCAGCAAGATGCAGGCTCGTGCCGGTTCATGCCGGAATACGAATCTTCGTCAATGCGACATTAACCCTGTGTGCCGAGGCGGCACGGCGGCAGATCGCTAACAGGAGATAGTCAATGAAACAGCTTTGGTTGCTTGGCGGCGCGATGGCGCTGATCGGATCGGCGCTCCCCGCCGGAGCAGTGTCGGTCTATTCGAACGATTTCGAGCACGTCAGCACGACGGGCTTCACCGGAGCCGGCAGCATCGTCGCCGCGCCGTCGGGCCAGCATTTGCTCGGGCCGCTCGCCAACGGCGGCACCGCGACACTCACCCTCAATACTGCAGGCCTGACGTCGGTGACGCTGTCGTACGACCTGTACGCGATCATGACAGTCGATGGCGACGGGCCCTTCGGCGGCAACAGCGTCGCCAACCCCGACTCGTTCGTCGTCGGTGTCGTCGGTGGCCCCGGCCTGCTCAACAACAGCTTCGCCAACTTCGCGGGCGACACGCAGAACTATCCGGTCGTCGGCAGCCCCGACCAGAGCGGGGCAAGCGCGATCAACACGCTCGGCTACGGCAATTCGGGCGACGCGACCTACGGCTTCTCGCAGACCTTCGCCGTCCATGGCGCGACGACGCAGATCAGCTTCACCAGCAACACCAATCAGGGCACCGGCGACGAGTTTTACGGGCTCGACAATGTTCGTGCGACCGGGGTCGCGGCGATCGGCGGAACGGTTCCCGAGCCGGCGAGCTGGGCAATGATGCTGGCCGGGTTCGGCCTGATCGGTGGCGTCATGCGGCGCCGTGCCGGCACGGTCAGCGTCGCGGCCTGAGCGGGGAAGCGGCGGCGACCGGAACCTCCGGGCGCCGCCGCCAGCCTGCCGCGAAGCGACATGACACCACGCACGGCTTCGGGTAATTTCCCGGGCTTGGCGGTGGGGGACCGGCGATGGCCGACGACAAGGGCAGCAGCTTCTGGACGACATTGCCCGGCATCCTGAGCGGGATGGCGGCGCTGGTCACCGCAGGAGTGGCGGCCTACGCGCTGCTTCATGGCGGTACGCCATCAGCGCGCGCACCGGCATCTCAGGCGATCGAAACCACCCTGCCCGATGGACCGGCAGCGGCGAAGTCGGCCGACGAACCGGCCGGGGCGATCGCGACACGCCTAAACGGCGATCCCGCGTTTAAGGAGAGCCTTGGCGCGGCGACCGGGCCCGAAGTCGACGCCCCCGGCGGCGGCCGCGCGCGCGATTTCACCAACGGCTCGATCTACTGGCACCCCTCGACCGCCGCCTTCACCGTGCACGGGGCGATCCGCGACAAATATCGCGACCTCGGCGGCCCGAGCTTCGGCTACCCGACGACCGACGAGCTGACCCCGCCCGACGGTGCCGGGCGCTTCAATCACTTCCTGTTCGTCTACCCGAACGGCCTCCGCGAGGATCGCTCGATCTACTGGCGACCCGATCTCGGCCCACATGCGATCCAGGGCCTGATCCGCCTCAAATGGGCACAAAGCGGCTGGGAGGTCGGCCCGCTCGGCTATCCGACGAGCGACGAATATCAGGCCGGGGTAATTCGGCGGCAGGACTTCGAGCATGGCCTGATCGACTGGTCGATGGCGAGTGGCGCGCAGATGACGTTGAGCTCAGCGGCGGCGCCGCACTAGACCGGCACGCCGAACAGGTCGACCTCGTCGGCGTCCTCGACCCGGACGGTGACGATATCGCCGACCGCGAGGCCGCCTGCGTCGCGGAGGTGGACCTCGCCGTCGATTTCGGGGGCGTCGTACTTCGAGCGGCCCGATGCGCCGCCGTCTTCGTCGACCGCATCGATCAGGACGTCGAGCGTGCGCCCGATCTTCATCGCAAGGCGGGCTTCGCTGATCGCCGACTGGTGCGCCATGAAGCGGTGCCAGCGGTCGGACTTGACCTCCTCGGGCACGGCTCCGGGCAGCTCGTTCGCCGCCGCACCCGCGACCGCCTCGTATTTGAAGCATCCCGCGCGGTCGATCTGCGCCTCGCTCAGCCAGTCGAGCAGGTACTCGAAGTCGGCCTCGGTCTCGCCCGGAAAGCCGACGATGAAGGTCGAGCGCAGCGCGAGATCGGGTTGCACGCTCCGCCACCGCCGGATGCGGTCGAGCACCTTTGCCTCGTTCGCCGGACGGCGCATCGCCTTGAGCACCGCCGGTGACGCGTGCTGGAACGGGATGTCGAGGTACGGCAGCACCAGCCCCTCGGCCATCAGCGGGATCAGATTATCGACGTGCGGATACGGGTAGATGTAGTGCAGCCGCACCCACGCGCCCGTTGCCCCGAGCGCCCGCGCTAGATCGACGACATGCGCGCGGATCGGCTGCCCGCCCAGCACCGACACCGCGTGGCCGATGTCGACGCCGTAGGCGCTCGTATCCTGGCTGATGACGAGCAGCTCCTTCGTGCCCCCAGCAACGAGCTTCTCCGCCTCGCGCACCACCGCATTGGCCGGGCGGCTGACGAGGTCACCGCGGATCGACGGGATGATGCAGAATTTGCAGCGGTGGTTGCAGCCCTCCGAAATCTTGAGATAGCTGTAATGGCGCGGGGTCAGCTTGAGCCCGATGTCGGGGACGAGGTCGAGATACGCCGACTTGGGCGCGGGCGCGGTGGCGTGGACCGCAGCGACGACATCGGCATATTGCTGCGGCCCGGTCACCGCGAGGACCTTGGGGTGCGCCGCGCGGATCATGTCGGCTTCGTGGCCGAGACAGCCCGTGACGATGACGCGCCCGTTCTCGGCGATCGCCTCCCCGATCGCGGCGAGGCTCTCGGCCTTGGCTGAGTCGAGGAAGCCGCAGGTGTTGACCAGCACGACGTCGGCCCCGGCATAGTCGGGGGACATGCGGTAACCGTCCGACCGGAGCTGGGTCAGGATGCGTTCGGAATCGACCAGCGCCTTGGGGCAGCCGAGCGAGACCATGCCGATTTTCGGCGCGGGTTCGAGGATGAGGGTCATCGGGGGCCTGTAGGGGATAAATCGAAAAACTTCGAGCCGTCATCCCGCAGCACCCGTCACCCCGGCGCAGGCCGGGGCCCAACTCTCCCCGCAACGCGCAGTTCGTCGCTTGCTCAACTATGGGCCCCGGCCTACGCCGGGGTGACGAGCGGGTTACGACCTTGGCGGTAGCAGCTTGACCGGATCAGTCGCCGCGCGCCCGCGCCGCAACTCGAAATGGAGTTGCGGCTCGTCGACTGCCCCCGTCGCCCCCGACCGCGCGATGACGTCACCCTTCGCAACCTTCGCGCCGCGCGCGACGAGCAGCGTCTCGTTATGCCCGTACGCCGAGACCCAGCCGTCGGCGTGCTTGATCAGGATCAGGTTGCCGAACCCCGCGACCGCGTCGCCGGCATACGCCACCACCCCATCGGCGGCGGCGCGGACGGCGGTCCCCGGCGACGCCTTGAGGTTGATGCCGTCGTTGTAGCGGCCGCCCGGCTTCGGCCCGAAGCTCGACAGGACGCGCCCCTCGATCGGCCACGCGAACACCGGCGTTCCGGTCGGCAGCGCGGGGAGCGGGGCGAGCGCGGCGGTTGCGGGCGCAGGGGTCGGTCTCGGAACGAACGGCCTGCTCGCGGCGGGTTTGGGTGTGGCCTTCGGCGCGGTTGACGGTGCCTCGGGTGCGGCGGCGAGCGCGACGGGCGCACGCGTCGCGGGGCGCGGCCGGGGCCGCGGCTTCGCGGTCACCGGGTCGCCCCCTGCCGGTTCGGCCCCGGTGATCAGGTCGTCGATGTCGATCTTGAACGCCTTGGCGCGGTCCTCGACCGACATCGCCGCGACCTGCTTCGCGCTCGGCAGGAGCAGGCGGTCGCCGATCTCGATCGTGTACGGGGCCTTGAGATGGTTCGTGGCGATGATCCGGCTCCACGACACGCCGTACGCCCTGGCGATGGCAATGCCGGTCTCGCCGTATTTGACGGTGTGGATGCGCCCGCCGGGAACCGCGACCGCGTCGGTCACGACCCTGTGCGCCTGCCACGGCGGCTTCGGCGCGGGGGCGACGGCAGGGGCGGCGATCGGGCGTGGCGTAGGCGCAGGGACATAGCGCGGGGCCGCGACCCGCCCGCCGCATCCGGCGAGCAGCCCGGCGGTGAGAAGGACCGCCGCGCGCCGCATCGCTATTCGAGCCCCGCCATCGCTTCGCGCAACGCCGCCATCGTCGGATAATGCGTCAGGTCGAGGTGGAGCGGCGTCACCGACACCCAGCCGCCGCGCACCGCCTCGAGGTCGGTCGCATGGCGCGGCGTCTCGATCTCGCGGCCATAGCCGAACCAGAAATACGGGAAGCCGCGCGGATCGGTCCGTCCGACGATGTTGATGTTGCCATAGTCGCGGAACCCCTGCTCGGCGACGCGGACGCCCTTCGCCTCGCCCGCCGGGAAATTGACGTTCATCAGAACGCCCGCCGGCCAATCGGTCCCGTTGAGCCGCCGGATGATCTCCGCACCGTGCTTGATCGACGGGGCGAAGTCCTCGTTACCGACGGTATAGTCGCCCATCGCCTGGCTCAGTGCGATCGAGCGGACGCCGGCAAGGCACCCCTCCATCGCCGCCGAGACGGTCCCCGAATAGGTCACGTCCTCGGCCATGTTCGGCCCGCGATTGACCCCCGACAGCAACAGGTCGGGGCGGTGGTCCTTCATCACATGGCCGATCGCCATCATCACGCTGTCGGTCGGCGTCCCGCGCACGGCGAAGCGCTTTTCCCCGAGCTGCCGCAGCCGGATCGGCGCGGTCAGCGTCAGGCTATGCCCGGTCCCCGACTGCTCCTCGGCGGGCGCGACGACCCAGACGTCGTCGGACAATTCGCGCGCGATCGCCTCGAGCGCGACGAGCCCGGGAGCCTCGATGCCGTCGTCGTTGGTCAGGAGAATGCGCATGCTGCTTCCTTAAATCCTCCCTCGCACTTGCGGGGGAGGGGGACCATGCGCTTGCATGGTGGAGGGGGCTTTACGGGCGGACGGCGCGGCGCGGTAGCCCCTACGGTGTCGCTCTTTCTGCTGCCCTCCCCTTTAGAGGGGTCGGGGGTGGGGCAGTCGCCGCGAGCACCGAGCCCGTGCTTTCCCCACCCCCGGGCCGGCGCAAGCGCGCCGTCTCTCGCCCCTCCCCTGAAGGGGAGGGGAAGCACTCAACCGGGCACCAGCTCCGTCACCCCGCCCATGTACGGCGCCAACACCTCGGGCACCGCGACCGAGCCATCCGCCCGCTGATAATTCTCGATTACCGCGACCAATGTCCGCCCGACCGCGAGCGCCGAGCCGTTGAGCGTGTGGACGAATTTCGTCCCCTTTTCGCCGCGCGTCTTGTAGCGGGCGTCCATCCGCCGCGCCTGGAAGTCGCCGCAGTCCGAACAACTCGAAATCTCGCGATATGCGCCCTGCCCCGGCAGCCAGACCTCGAGATCGTAGGTCTTGCGCGCCGAAAACCCCATGTCGCCCGCACACAACAGCATCCGCCGATACGGCAGGCCGAGCGCATCGAGGATGCCTTCCGCGTGCGCGGTCATGCGTTCGTGCTCGGCAGCGGCGGCCTCGGCATCGGCGACGATCGCGACGAGCTCGACCTTGTCGAACTGGTGCTGGCGGATCAGCCCGCGCGTGTCGCGCCCCGCCGACCCGGCCTCCGACCGGAAGCACGGGGTCAGCGCGGTGAAGCGCAGCGGCAGGTCGGCGGCGTCGACGATCTTCTCGCGGACGAGGTTGGTCAGCGACACTTCCGCCGTCGAGATCAGGTAGCGGCCGTCGGTCGTCTTGAACAAATCGTCGGCAAACTTCGGCAGCTGCCCGGCCCCGAACACCGCTTTCTCGAGCACGAGCAGCGGCGGCGCGACCTCGGTGAAGCCCCCGGTCTCGACATGCCGGTCGATCATGAACTGCCCGAGAGCGCGGTGGAGGCGGGCGAGCGGACCCTTGAGGACAGCGAAACGCGCACCGGCGATGGTCGCGGCGGTATCGGGGTCGTAGCCGAACTTGAGCGCGAGGGTGTCGTGTTCGCGGGGGGTGAAGTCGAAGGTGGGGGGGGTGCCGCGGGTGTGGACGACGACGTTGGCGGACTCGTCGAGGCCGTCGGGGACGTCTTGGGCGGGGAGGTTGGGGAGGCCCGATAATTCAACTTCCAAGGCGATCTGAAGTTCTGTCTCGCGCGCTTCCAAAGCGGGCAATCGTGCTTTGAGTTCGCCGACCTTGAAAATCGCCATTTGGGCTTGGAGTTCATCGCCAAGCGCCTTCGCCTCACCAATCATTTTGGAGGCTGAGTTTCGCTCTCCTAATCCCTTTTCGTACTCGGTTTTAACCCAGCGAAGAGTGGCATCGACGTCGGTAATCTGCGCTGACTTAGCGAATAAGCCCCGGCGCGCGAGTCCCGCGTCGAAGGCTGCCGGGTCGGCGCGGATGGCTTTGATGTCGTGCATGATGCGGGAGGCTATGGCGGCGAGGCGGGCGGGAGGCAAGCGCGAGGCGCTGCAACCTCCCCGTCATCCCCGCGAAGGCGGGGACCCATCACCCCAACCGTTCGTGTTGATGGGTCCCCGCCTGCGCGGGGATGACGGGACAGTGAGCGCGGGTGGGCGGGCACGCTCTAGATCCTCCCCGCCTTCGAGGGGGACCATGCCCTTGCATGGTGGAGGGGCGGGGGAACGAACTCACACTTAAAGCCTGCTCCGCCGCCCCTCCACCGCGAAGACGCGGTCCCCCTCCCCGAAGGCGGGGAGGATCAAGAAGGTGAAGCCCGGCGCATCCCACCGCAAGCGATGCCGATCAAGCGAGGCATTGTCCCCGCCCCTCCCCTCGCGCTACTCATCAACCATGATCGCCACCTGTCCCGCGTGCAGCAAACGCTACCGCCTGCCCGACGACGCGGTCCCGCCCGAGGGGCGGAGCGTGCGCTGTGCCGCGTGCGGCCACGGCTGGACCGCCTTCCCCGCGCCGCCGCCCGCCATCGACCGCGAGCCGGGGCTGCCGTTCACGCCGCCGCCGTCGTCGTTCGCCGCGCCGACCGTTCCAGCCGACCCGATCGGCGGTCCCGCGATCAGCCCGACCGCAGCAGCAGGCGCAACCGCTCGCGACAGTACCGTCGCACCCGCCCGCGCCTTCGCCCCCCAACCCGACCGCGCCGCGATCATCGACGAGTCCCCCGCGGCGACGATCGGCGCGTACCGCCAACGCATCCCCGAGCCCGAAGCCGACGATCGCGGCCCGCGGCGGTGGCGATGGATCGTGCCGTTGCTGCTCGTCATCATCGCGCTCGGCGCGGTCGCGGTGGTCGAGTTCGCCCCGGCGTCGACGTTCAACCCGCCGCGCCTCGGCCTGCCCGCCCCGGCGGCGCTCGGCCTGCCCGCGATCGACCTTCCTCCGCTCGACCTGCCGCCGCTCGTCCTCCCGAAGCTGGCGCTGCCCAAGCTCGACCTGCCGCCGCTCGACCTGACGAAGATCCCCATCGTCGGCGCGCGGCTCGACGCGATCGCCCATCCGATCGCCGCGCCGCCGTCGCCGCTGACGATGACCGTCGCGGGCGAGCGGCGGCATTTGGCAAATGGCGGCGCGGTGCTCGTCCTGTCGGGCAGGATCGTCAATCCGACCGCGAACTTCGTGCCGGTCCCGGCGATCGAGGCGCGGCTGCTCGATCCGGCGGGCAAGGTCGCGTACCGCTGGCGGATCTCGGCGCCGGTCACGTCGCTGCCGCCGCACCACGAGGTCCCGTTCGAATCGACCGCGGCGAATTATCCGCCGAACGCCGAGCGCCTCGACCTCGCCTTCGCCCGCTGATGGCCGGGTCGACCGTCATGGCGCAGGCCGAGGCCCTGGCGAACGCCGGGCGCGAAGCCGAGGCGCACGCGCTCGTCGCCGCCGCGGTCGCGCGCGGCGACCCCGAGGCGATGATGGCGACCGCGGCGTGGAAGCTGTTCGGGATGGATGGGCCGCGCGATCCGGGAGCGGCGAAGGCGCTGCTCGCCCGCGCCGCCGATGCCGGGCACCTCCCCGCGCTGACTTTGCTCGCGCGGATCACCGGCAACAGCGCGTGCGGCCCGGCGGGCTGGGGCGCGGCGATCATCTTGCTCGAACGCGCCGCCGCGACCGATACGAAGTCGCGCGCTGAACTCACCCTTGTCCGCGCCCTCGACCGCCCGCTGCCCGCCCCCGAACGCCTGTCCGACTCGCCCAACGTCGTCCGCTTTCCCGGCCTGCTCAGCCAGGCCGAATGCGACTGGCTGATCGCCGCCGCCGAGCCGGGAATCGCGCCGTCGCTCGTCGTCGACCCGCGCTCGGGACGCCCGATTGCCGACCCCGTCCGCCGCGCCGGGGCGATGAGCTTCGGGCCGCTCGACGAAGACCTCGCCGTCCGCGCGATCGGGCTGCGCATCGCCGCCGCGAGCAATACCGGAATCGACCGCGTCGAGCCGCTCGCGGTCCTCCGCTACAACCCCGGCGACGAATACCGCCCCCACCTCGACACGATCCCGGGGCTCGCCAACCAGCGCGCGGTGACGGTGCTGACCTACCTCAACGACGGCTTCGACGGCGGCGCGACGGTGTTCAGCGAAACCGGGTTGAGCGTCGCGCCGCGGACCGGTGACGCAATCGTGTTCCAGACCCTCGACGCCGCCGGACGCCCCGACCCGATGACCCGCCACGCCGGGGCGCCGGTGACGCGCGGTACGAAATATCTGTGTTCGCGCTGGATTAGATCGGCCGCGCATGACATCTGGTCGCAACCATAATGAGGGAGAGACGGCCATGATGTTCGACTACAGCGACAAGTCCAAGGGACTGATCGACAAGCTCCGCGGCTTCATGGACGAACACATCTATCCCAACGAAGCGCGCTACGAGAAGGAATCGGCGGAGGGCGAGCGCTGGAAGGTGCTGCCCGTGATCGAGGAATTGAAGCCGGTCGCGCGCGCCGCCGGGCTGTGGAACCTGTTCCTCAACATCTCCGCACACGACACCGCCGAGTGGAAGGGCCCCGGCCTGACCAACCTCGAATACGCCCCATTGGCTGAGGAAATGGGCCGCGCGGGCTGGTCGTCGGAGGTGTTCAATTGCTCGGCCCCCGACACGGGCAACATGGAGGTCCTCCGCACCTACGGCTCCGAAGCGCAGAAGGCGAAGTGGCTGCGCCCGCTGATGGACGGCGAAATCCGCTCGGCGTTCCTGATGACCGAGCCCGCGGTGGCGTCGTCGGACGCGACCAACATCGAGACGAGCATCGTCCGCGACGGTGACGATTATGTCGTCAACGGGCGCAAGTGGTGGTCGAGCGGCGTCGGCGACCCGCGCTGCGCGATCGCGATCGTCATGGGCAAGTCGGACACCAATGCGGCGAAGCACCTCCAGCAGTCGCAGATCCTCGTGCCGCTCGACTCCCCCGGGATCGTCAAGGTCCGCGCATTGAAGGTGTTCGGCTACGACGACGCGCCGCACGGGCATTACGAGGTGATCCTCGACAACGTCCGCGTCCCCGCGTCGAACATCGTCCTGCGCGAGGGCGCGGGCTTCGAGATCGCGCAGGGGCGCCTCGGGCCGGGCCGCATCCACCATTGCATGCGCAGCATCGGCGCCGCCGAGCGCGCGCTCGAAAAGATGTGCAAGCGCCTGAAGTCGCGCGTCGCCTTCGGCAAGCCGATCAGCGAGCAGTCGATCTGGCACGAGCGGATCGCCGACGCCCGCATCGCCATCGAGCAGGCCCGCCTGCTGACGCTCAAGGCGGCGTACATGATGGACACCGTCGGCAACAAGGCAGCCAAGCGCGAGATCGCGATGATCAAGGTCGTCGCGCCGAACATGAGCTGCATGATCCACGACATGGCGATCCAGGCGCACGGCGGCGGCGGCGTCAGCCAGGACTTCGGGCTGGCGAGCGGCTATGCCCAGCAGCGGACGCTGCGACTGGCGGACGGCCCGGACGAGGTCCATCGCGCCTCGATCGCAAAGGAAGAACTGCGGCGGTACAACTAAAGCGGCTCTGCCGGACACGAGAGAGTAGTTGTTGCGGCGGAGTCATGACGAAGGTCGTAACTCCGTCGTAACTGTCTTCGTGTAGATTGCCTTGCGTCATCCGAAGTCGCCGAGAAGCCGTAGCGCTTCCGGCGGCGGTGACCGGGGGGATCTTTCAATGACCGACTTTACCGCATGGCATGGCAAGTCGTTCGCCGAGCACGTCGCGTTGCGCGACGCCGCCGCCGCGACTGGGTATCGCTTCCTGTCGCTCAGCCTGTACGGCGCGGTCGGATCGCCCGTCTACGCGGCGGTCATGATCAAGCGAGCGACGGTCGTCGCCCAGCGCGACTGGCCCCTGATGACCAGCGCCGAGTGGCAGCAGACATTCAACGACCAGGCGAAGCTCGGGTACGGGCCGGTGATGATCGCGGCGACCGGCTTGGCGGCCGACCCGCGCTTCGCCGCGGTGTTCCAGCCAATGAACCCGATACCGCTGACGCGCGGCGGGCTGCGTTCGGGGGATCCCGCCGACGCCGGCACGATCCAGGGCATGAATGCCGTCGCGCGCAAACAGGGGCTGATGCTCCATTGGGCGGCATCGTACGGCGACCCGGCCGACCCGCGCTATGCCGCGATCTGGGTGCCGGTCACCGACCATAGCCTGTGGAATGCCGACGGCGTTGCCGATACCGCCGCCCAATATCAGGCGCGGTTCAACGCCCAGACCTCGGCGTGGTGCCGCCCGTCGTTCGTCACGCTCGATGCCGGCAGCCGGTATCTCTCGGTCTTCACCGATCGCGAGACCGGGCCATGGATCGCGCGCCACGACATGACGCCAGCGGGGTATCAAACCGAATTCGATGCGCACAAGCAGGCGGGCTTCTACCCGGTCTGCGTCCAGGCGGCGGGGACGTCGGCAGCGAACGCCCGCTTCACCGCGCTGTGGGTCAAGACCGAGGCGGTCACCCCGCGCGTTTTCACCCCGACCGGCCCGGTCACCAACGCGGCGATCGATGCGATCATCCTTGCGGCGATGCAGGCCAGCCCGGTCAAGCACGCCGGCCTCGCGATCACCCACGGCACGCGGCTGGTCTATGCACGCGGCTACACCTTCGCCGAAGCCGACTGGCCGATCGCCCAGCCGACGACGCGATTCCGCATGGCGAGCGTGTCGAAGACCGTGACGGCGATCGCGATCCGCCAGCTGATCGACGCCGGGCAACTCCAACTCGGCGACAAGCTGCAGGACAAGCTCCAGCTCAAGACGCCGGGCGGGGGAGCGCCCGCCGACGGCCGCTTCGGCAGCATCACGATCCAGCACCTGCTCGAACACAAGAGCGGCGTAAAAACCAACAACTTTATCGCCGGCGACCTTGTCCAGTCGGCGTTCGCCGCTGCCGGGCACTCGATCACGCTCCCGGTTACGGCCGAGCAGACCGATGCCTATGTCGCCAGCCTGCCGCTCGACACGACCCCCGGCGCGACCGCGGTGTACAACAACTGCGGCTATTATCTGCTGGCGCGCGTCGTCGCCAAGCTTCGCGGCACGGCGACGCCGGTCGCCGCGTTCCAGCAGACGATCTTCGCACCACTCGGCATCCAGCACATCGGTCGTGCGGGCAACCTCGTCACGGCACAACCTCCCGGCGAGGCGCGCTATCAGTCGGCGACACTGGCGCTCGCGACGAGCGACATGACCAACGACCGGCCGCTGGTTCCCTCCGAATATGGCGACGAGCAGCTATCGATCGCCGATGGTAGCGGCGGGCTCAGCGGGTCACCTGTGGACCAGGCGCGGCTGATCGCGGCACTGCTGGTCGGCAAGGACACCGCCATGCTCAAGGCGGCATCGGTTATGGCGATGCTCGACGCCGGCGCCGCGGTCAACGCAACCGGGACCCGCGCCGGCTATGGCTTCGACGCGATCACCAAACTCGCCGGTGGCGGCTATCGCGCACAAAAGGGCGGCTCGCTGCAGACCTCGAACAACGTCCTGTCGTTCGACGGGCAATGGGGATTGGTGATGGCGTGGGCATCGCCGCCGTCCGCCGCCGACGCGGCGTGGTACCCCTATTACGATACCGTCATGGCGATTGCGAAATCTGCCGCCTGGGGACCGGGCGACCTGTTCGCGACAAGCTACGGCATGGCACCGCTTTAGGGCCGGACCCCGGTCAAGCCGCGACCCACTCCGCCAGCACCGGCATCACCGGCTCGAGCTGCGCCGCATATTTCCGCCATTGCCCCGACCCGTCGAACAGCGGGCGGCGGACCTGGTGGACGCTCGCTGTCTTGACCGGGCGGGCGCTCGCGGTGCGGGCGAAGTCGCGCAGGCCCGGCGACCACGGCAGCCCGGCGAAGTCGCACAGCGCTTGCGTCGCGCCGTCGAAATCGTGGACGAGGTCCTCGTAATTCAACACGTGCGCATCGAGCGGCAGCGTGTCGAGGCAACGGCGGATCAGCCGCATCACCGCGCCGTAATGCTGTGCCACGCGCGGCAGCGTGGTGAATTCGATCGTCACCGGCGAATAGACGAAGCTGCGGCGGAAGCAGCTCCAAACGACGTCGCGCGCATCGCGCTGGACGATCACGACCTTGGCATCGGGAAACAGCCGCGCGATCAGCGGCAGCGCCGGGGCCTTGAACGGGTCCATGTCGACGAAGGTGCTGCCCGCGACGTCGATCCCCGCCGCCGCGACCCGCGCCCAGTAATCGGCGCGCAACGCCGCCGCTTCGTCCGCGCTCAGGCGGGCGAGCGCCGCAATGCCGCCAGGCGCGAGATACCCCGTCGATGCAGCGAGCGTCGGCGTCTCCTCGAGCGTCGTCACCCCCGGCACCGTCGCCAGGACCTGTTCGGTCAGCGTCGTCCCCGACCGCGGGTAGCCCAGCAGGAAAATGTGGCGCGCCGCCTCTCCCGCCACCGCCGGAGCCGGCCCGGCTAGCGCCCCCGGTGCGAGCCGCGCCACCGCCGCGTCGATCGCCTCGACCTCGTGCCGCGCTGCCGCGTCGTGGCCGCCATGACTCTCGACGAAGCGCGCATTGGCACGAGAGTAAGCGTCGAACGCAGCGTCGGTCCGGCCCATCGCGTCGAAGGCGTCGCCGAGCAGACCGAGCGCGACGATCGCGTCGTTGGCAGTGACACCGGTCTGCCTGATAAACCCACGCAGCCGCTCGGCGGCGGCAGCGTGGCGCCCGTCCGCCATGTCGCAACGCGCGACGGTCATCACCGTCATCGCGTCGCCCGGCGCGAGTGCCAACGCATGCGCGGCATGGTCGCGCGCGGCGTCGACCTCGCCAAGCAGGAATTCCATTGCCGCAAGGCCCGCGAACCCCGGCGCGGTCGCGGGCGAGAGCTCGGCGACCTTCGCATAGCCTGCGCGCGCGTCCTCGGTCCGGCCGCTGGCGTCGAG
Source organism: Polymorphobacter sp. PAMC 29334 (assembly GCF_019431245.1). Classification (NCBI taxonomy): domain Bacteria; kingdom Pseudomonadati; phylum Pseudomonadota; class Alphaproteobacteria; order Sphingomonadales; family Sphingosinicellaceae; genus Polymorphobacter; species Polymorphobacter sp. PAMC 29334. Next base: position 3,248,103 of record NZ_CP080243.1, read on the forward strand.
CGCAAGCGCACGCCCGAACCACGCCGCTACCATCGACGGATCGACCGCAATCGCGCGGTCGAGCAACGCCAGCGCCCCATCGAGCTGGCCGGTAAAACGCAGCGCATCGCCGGCAGTCGTCAGGATATTGGGGTCGTCGGGAGCGAGTTCGACCGCACGCGCGAACAGCGCAAGCGCCGCTGGCTGGTCCCCCGCCTGTTGCCGCCAGTACGCGTTGAAACACAGGCTCATCGCCTCGGCAGCTGCGGTCTTGGCCGCTTGCTCACGCACTGTCGCCATCTACTCACCCGCACTAAAGTCTGTGCAAGGAACGACTCGGCAGCGGCAAAGCCCTCGCGCTTCGGCGCTGAAAAAGACCGTTTCGTATTGATCCGAAGATAGTTGCGGCGATTCGGCTACGGGAGCGGACAAATCGCCGGCGCTGGCAGCACGCGTGTCCGCGCTGTCGCACCGCCAGCGCGAGACGAGCCGACCGCAACGCTATACATCATCGCAATCGTCCCTGTCGGAAGCCCGCGCATGATCGACCCCCGCACCCCCGTCCTCGTCGGCGTCGCGCAGTTCACCGACCGCGACTCCGCGCCCGCCGACGCCGGGTCGCCGCTCGACCTGCTCGCGCGGGTCGGGGCGGCGGCGCTCGCGGATGCGGGCGGCAGCGGCATCGCGCTCGACACGATCGCGGTCGTGCGGCTGTTCGCCGACTCGTCGCCCGCCTTCGCGTCTCCGTTCGGGCGCTATGCCAATTCGCCGAAGTCGCTCGCCAACCGCCTCGGGGTGTCGCCCGGTACGTGCCTGTACGGCCCGGTCGGGGGCAACACGCCGCAGATGCTCGTCAATTTGATGGCGACACGGATCGCCAACGGCGAGGCCGACGCGGTGCTGCTCGCGGGGGTCGAGGCGCTGCGGACGCAGGCACACGCGGCGAAGGCGAAGATCACGCTCGACTGGTCCGACGATCCGGGTGGCGCGCCCGACACGCTCGGCAAGGAGGTCCACCTCGTCAGCCGCCACGAGATGGCGCACGGCGTCGCGATGCCGGTCAATGTCTATCCGTTGTTCGAGAGCGCGGTCGCGGCGCGCTACGGCGACACGCCGGTCGGGCATCGCGAGCGGATCGGCGCGCTGATGGCCGGGTTCACCCGCGTCGCCGCCGCCAACCCCCATGCCGCGCTACCGGTCGAGCGGACCGCCGCCGAGCTCATCACCCCGACCGAGACCAACCGCTACATCGCCTATCCGTACACCAAGTATCTGAATTCGAACATGTTCGTCGACCAGGCCGCCGCCGTCGTGATGATGTCGACCGCCGCCGCCGACGCCGCCGGGGTCCCGGAAGCGAAGCGCGTCTACCTCCACGGCTGCGCCGACACCCACGAGCATATCCTCGTCAGCGACCGCGTCGACCTGAGCACCTCGCCGTCGATCCGCATCGGCGCCGCCCACGCCCTCGCCCACGCCGGGATCGGGGTCGCCGACCTCGGCCCCATCGAGCTGTATTCGTGCTTCCCCGTCGCGGTCGAGATCGCCGCCGACATGATCGGGCTCGCCCACGACGACGCGCGCGGGCTGACGCTGACCGGCGGCCTGCCGTACTTCGGCGGCCCGGGGAATAACTACAGCATGCACGGCATCGCCGAGATGGTCGCGCGATGCCGGTCGGACCGCGACGCCTACGGGCTGGTCTTCGCCAACGGCGGCTACCTGACCAAGTCGAGCTTCGGCGTCTATTCGGCGCGCCCGACCGAAGGCGCGTGGACCCGCACCGACCCCGCGACCTATCAGGCCGAGATCGACGCCGAGCCTGGCCCCGGCTTCACCGAGACTCCCGACGGCGCCGCGACGGTAGAGGCGTTCACCGTCGTCCACGACAAGGGCGTCCCCGCCTTCGCGATCATCGTCGGGCGGCAGGCGAGCGACAACCGCCGCTTCCTCGCGCAGGCGCACGAGGGACTCGCGGCGCTGATCGACACGCAAGTCGTCGGACGTCGCTTCACCGTCACCACCGGCGATCCGGTCAACCGCGCGGTGTTCGCTTAAGGTGGTCGAGCCCGACATGATCGCCGCATGGCTCCACGCCCGGTCGCTCTCGCGCGGCCTGCCGCTCCCGGTGCCCGATCATGGCGGGTGGCGGGTCGACACGGGGTCGGCGAGCGAGACCCGCCGCCACGTCTTCACCGCGATCGGCCCCGGGCTGCGCGACCTCGGCGCGGCGACGACCGAGCCCCGCGTCTTCGTCAAGCTCACCGACACCCCCGCAGCCCTGCTCGCGGTGCTGCCGCCGCGGTGGCGGATCGACAGCGTGGCGAGCGTGATGGCCGGCCCGATGGCCCCCCGCACCGCGCCGCTGCCGCCGGGCTATCGCATCGAGGTCGAGCCCGGCGACACCGTCGTCGTGCTCCGCATCCTCGCCCCCGACGGCGGCATCGCCGCGAGCGGGCGATCAGCGCGGCACGACGGCGTCTTCATCTACGACCAGATCGTCACCGCCGAGCCCCACCGCCGCCGCGGTCTCGGCCGCGTCGTCATGGCCACGCTCGGCAGCCATCGGCGCGAGGGCGAGCGCGAAATTCTCACCGCGACTGCCGACGGCGAGGCGCTTTACACCACGCTCGGCTGGACAGTCGTGTCGCCGTGGTCAACGGCGGTGCTCCCCGCACAATAGCTATTGCGACTAAGTCGCATCATCACTAGGTTGATCGGCGAGGGAGAGTCGCCGATGGTCGTCTGCGTGTGCAATGCCATTCGGGAGCGCGACGTGCGCTCCGCCGCTCGTGGAGGCTGCGCGACGCCGTGCGCCGCCTATGCCAGCCTCGGCCGCCGCCCGAAGTGCGGCCAATGCCTCCCGTTCGCCCGCGCGATCATCGCCGAGGAACTCGCCGCCTGAAGCTGTTGCCTTTGCCAGATAGCGTACCCTCGGCTAGACCCGGGGTCGAACAGCGCAAGGACGGCACATGAAGGGCGACCCCAAGGTCATCGAGTTCCTCAACGAGGCGCTGCGCAACGAACTGACCGCGATCAACCAATATTGGCTGCACTACCGCCTGCTCGACCATTGGGGCGTCGAGCGGCTCGCCGATTTCGAGCGCCATGAATCGATCGACGAGATGAAGCATGCCGACTGGCTGTCGGCGCGCGTCCTGTTCCTCGACGGCCTGCCCAACTTCCAGGCGCTCGGCCGCCTGCGGATCGGCGAGACGGTCGAGGAGGTCCTGAAAGCCGACCTCGCGCTCGAAGGCGACGCGATCCCCCTGCTGCGCGACGCGATCGCGCACTGCGAAATCGTCCGCGATTATATCAGCCGCGACCTGTTCAAGCGCATCCTCGACAATGAGGAGGAGCACGTCGATTATCTCGAACGCCAGTTCGACATGATCGCGCGGATGGGCATTCACAACTACATCCAGCTCCAGTCGAAGCCCGCCGACGCGCAGATCAGCTGACCCCCCAGCGCGGGCCCGCTGCCCGCGACCGCCGACCCCTAACTTGCGATAGTATTTGCCGCAGCGACGGAATTGTTGCATGGGCGAAACGTTGGCCGCGTTTTTAGCGCGGCCTGGGGGGGTATCAGTATGCGCACGAGTATCAGTCTGGCCGCGAGCCTCGTCGCGCTCGCCGTCGCCGCTCCGTCGGCAGCGACGATCTACACGCTGACCTACACGGGCACGATCCAGAACGTTCAGCTCAGCGGTGCCGCGAATTCCTCGTCCGGCTTTGCGAACGGCGACGCGTTCGTCGCGAAATACACGGTCGACACCGGCAACGGCAGCCGCTCGACCAGTCCCGGGTACGACTCGCTCCATGGCGGGCCCGAGAACGGGCACGCGCTGGCGGCCACGGTCGTCTTCACCGTCAACGGCATCAAGCAGATCGCGTTCGGCAGTGCGGTTGATTCGGCGGTCGCGCTTTACTCTGGCGAGCTCGACCTGAACGTCGCCGCCGTCGATGATTATGCATCGTCGGCCGCGACGACCTATTACGGAATTTACGCGACCACCACGTCGCTCGCCGCGACCAATCTCGACCAGATCCCGCGGGGCGCCTTGTCTTCGCAGTCATCGGGTCATTACATCAATTATACCTATAATTACGACACGAACCGCACGGTGTCCCGCGCAACGGGTGATTTCATCTTCGACTCGGTCGCCGTCGCCGTTCCCGAGCCCGCGTCATGGCTGATGATGATCGCCGGCTTCGGCCTCGTCGGCGTCACCGCCCGCCGCCGCCGCCTGGTCCTTACGGCGTAAACCGGCAGTCGCGCAGATCGCCTGAGTCCGCGACGCGCCGGTCCGCCTCCCGGGGTCGGCCGACGCGAAATTGCGGATTGCCGCACCGGTGATATCGTTACATAAGTGGAACGTTAGTCATGCGCTGTGCGGGCTGCGGCGGGGTATCGGTATGCGCAAGATCATCATCTGGGCCGCGAGTTTCGTTGCGCTCGCCGTCGCGGCGCCATCGGCGGCAGCGATCTACACGCTCACCTACTCCGGGACGCTGAGCAACGTCAGCTCTGGCGGTAGCGCCAATCCGGTATCCGGCTTTCAAAACGGCCAGTCGTTCGTGGCGACGTACACGGTCGACACCGGCAAGGGCCATCGCCTGACCGGGCCCGCCTATGACTGGGTATATGGCGGGCCCAACAGCGGTACCACGTTGGCGGTCACGACCGTCTTCACGGTCGCCGGCGTCAAGCAGACCGCTTTCGGCAGCGCAGTCGATTCGGCGGCATATCTCATCGGTGGCGCGCTTGACCTGAACTCCTATGCCATCAACACGTCTGCTTCATCCACCTTGATGACCTACGGGATTTACACGAACAGAACCGGCCTTGGTGCTTCGGCGAGCCTTGAGGATGTCCCGCGGACCGCCTCGGCTTCACTGTCGACCGGGTATTATTCCTATACCGTCTATGATTTCGATCACGCCCAGTATCAGTCCGAAGGACAGGGCACTCTCAACATCGACTCGGTCACGGTCGCCGTCCCCGAGCCCGCATCGTGGCTGATGATGATCGCCGGCTTCGGGGTGGTTGGCGTGGCTGCTCGGCGGCGGCGCGTGGTCGTTGCGGCGTAGAGCGAACCAAGCGTCAGGGTTGGTGACCTTGCCCGGCGCGTACTGGTACCCAAAACGACGTCTTCAGGGGCGACCAGATCATCGCCGCCACTAACCGTCGCCGGACCATCGGTTACCGGTGGCCGCAGGCGCTCGACTACCACTAGTCATTTTATAAGAGAATGTTGGCGATCTCAGTCTTCATTCGCGTACGAACTATAAGTCCGTAGTTCGCCAGCTGATGGCCGATAGTGTGTCCGAGCGGGCCGAATGCGTCGATCGCACGTTTAGCGTACGTCCAGAAAGTCCATGAATCGTAGGTAGCACTCGGATCAAAGTCAGATACCCTTCCGTAACGCTGCAGAAACTTGGGCGCATCAAATCTATCCTCGACATATGCTTTGTCCTTTCCCGGATATCGTCGCACCAACGCCCGGGCTTCAGCACGTAATGAGCGAGACACCTTTCGGTACAAGCGCGACAGCGTTGCATCACGCAAGTAAGCGGCCTTTCCGTCGTATCGAAACCCAAGATATTCTAACCCATTCTTGCCAAGATCCCCGTGAAGTTTTGCAAAGGACTGCCCGCCATCAACTGGAAAGTATTTCAGTACCGAGGTCTTACTTGCCTTTATAACGATTCTCGATCCATGCTTAGTAATTTCCGATATCGCAAAATCCCGTGCTGCGAGCGCAGCTGATTCACTACCAGGAATAATTATTATAATATCATCGGAGTATCGAAAGAAAACTCCACCAATGTTATTAACATATTCTTTTATGGCGCTGTCGAAGTCAATTAGATAAATATTTGCTAGCATATCAGATATAGGTGATCCCTGAGGAATACCAAAATCGTTCTTGTTAACCTCAACTAGGCTATTAAACTTACCATTCTTGCCACAAATTTTCTCTCGGAAATCTTTATTTGTACATAATTGGCGGGGCATATCCTTAAACCCGGTGGTGTAAATCGGAATCCTACTTAACCCTTTAGCCTGCCATGCCAAATAGCCGAGACGTTCATAGGCAGCGTCGCGATCGACTATCGAATATCTTGTAATAGCTTTGCTGACCGCAAGGTGGTCGTGCGGTAGCTTCGTCACGCCGAGTATACCGCACCACTTTTGTACCAATAATGCGTGGTCGATGCTCTCAAAGAATTTGCTGATGTCGAGCGTAACAACTGCCGCATTGCCAAATTCTCGAATGACGTTGAAGGCATCCAGTGCGAAGTCGATATTCGACTTTCCCTTCCCACCGGCAGTCGTGAGCTTCCGATAAGCGATGACGCTTTCCGCAAGCCCCCGAGCCGCCAGCGCGGCCTCGTAGGGTTCACGCAGAATGTTCCTATAATATGAATAGATGTACGCGTCGCGTCTGCTCGCAAATCGCAGTTGTCGCTTGTCCTTATCTGGCTTCCCCCCCTCCTGTCCCCGAAAGGGCTGCCACCGCTCCTCAAAGCGCATGAACGGGTAAAAGCTATTACGAGCAACAGCTATAGGATCAGCTACCAGTTTGTTGATATCAACTAAACGAATTGATTTATCAAAGTGCGATAGTGCTTTAACTTGGGAACCCAATCCATGACACCTCCCTCCACGAGAGGGGGGAAGAACATCCGCGCCCCATGCGGAATATTCCTTACGGAAAGGTTCTTCCCCCAGCACTGCTGTCTATCGAGCGTCGATTACACTCTATTGGGACGTTTTCGAACGAAATCGAGTATACTGTCACAGTGTGTATCGTCGAGACTCACGTCCCGGCTGACACCTCAACCTTCATCCAAGCGAGCGAGGCGACTATGCACCCGACCGACCTGAAATTAGCTGTTGACGGTATAAACTAACTACTCCCGTCGCTTAAGCTAAAGGATGCCAGACCATAACGGATCTTAAACGATCCGTCAACCTCTTCGATCTGCTATCAGACGTCAGCGACCTTATTCTCTCCTTGACTTGTAGGACTTATTTGGTTAACTGATCTCCCGTTCTAAACAGGAGCGGTTCAATGTCCTACACACACGACGCCACGCCGACCTCGCCCACCCCACGCGCGACGCGCAGCGACGGGTGGACGACCGAGCGGCAGCTCGACTTTCTCGAGGAACTCGCGGCGCACGGCAATGTCGAGCAGGCGGCGGCGGCGGCCGATATGTCGGCTTCGTCGGCGTACCGCCTGCGCGCGCGCGATGCCGAGGGGGCCTTTGCGGTCGGCTGGCGGGCGGCTTCGGCGATGGCCTATTATGCGATCCGCGAGCTCGCGATCGCGCGGGTGACGCGCGGGGTGACGGTGCCGGTCATGTATCGCGGCGAAATCGTCGGGACCAGGGCGATCTTCAGCGACCGCCTGCTGAAAGAGCTGCTCAAGCATCTGCAGCCGGTCGCCGGCGCTCCTGCGGCGAACGGCGCGCGCCGCCCGGTGCCCGACCCCGCCATCGCTTATGCCGCGACGGTCGACGCCTATACCGGCGCGCTCGAAACCGGCGACGAGCCGGTTGCCCCGCGCGTCGACGACGGCACCGGACCCGACCACGGGCCGACGCAGGCCGAACTGACGGCGGTGCTCATGCGCGACGAACGCCGCGCCGACCGCTGGCTGGATGTCGTGGGCGAGGAGCTGACCGGCGCGGACCTCGACGACGCGGCGTCGATGGCCGATCTCGACGAGGATATCAGGACGTCGTGCGCGGCGGATTGCTGGGAGCGCGGGGGGCGGACGACCGGCGGCGGGCGGAGCGAAAAAGCGCCGGCGTTTGTGTGAACTTATTTTGAACTTAGGGCGGTGCGGCCGTGGAGGATTAGCGAGATGTCGAGCAGATAGCAGGCGTGACCATTCATTCATTGTCATCCACGCGAAAGCGGGGACCTAAAGTCACTGTCGGGTGGTGACCTTGGGTCCCCGCCTACGCGGGGATGACAAAGGGGAGAGAGGACAGGACGGCAGGAGGCAGATTGGGCGGACCGTCAAAACTTGTCATCCCCGCGAAAGCGGGGACCCAAAGTCACAATCGGCAGTGACCTTGGGCCCCCGCCGGCGCGGGGATGACATCGGGGAGCGAGGCCGGGGCGGGCTCGACCTACGGCTGGCCCTGTCCGCCGCCTGCGCCGAGCACGTTGCCGGTGGTGTAGCTGCCGCCGTCCTCGGCCGCGCGGACGTACAGCCCGGCGATCTCAGCGGGCATGCCGGGACGCCCGGCGGGGGTCTTGCCGCCGAACGACATCTGCTTGTCGGGCTGCGCGCCGCCCGACACCTGGAGCGGGGTCCAGAAGGGCCCGGGGGCGATGCCGACGACGCGGATGCCCTTCGGCGCGAGCTGCTTCGCGAGGCTCTTGACGTAGTTCATCGTCGCCGCCTTGGTCTGGGCATAGTCGTACAGGTCCTCGCTCGGGTCGTACGCCTGCTCCGACGTCGTGCCAATGATCACCGCGCCGGGGGGCAGGTGGGGCAGCGCCGCCTTGATGATGTGGAACGGCGCGTAGATGTTGGTCTTCATCGTCGCGTCGAACGCCTCGTCGGTTATGTCGAGGATCGACTTCTGGCTCTGCTGGCGACCGGCATTGTTGACGACGATGTCGAGCCCGCCGAGGCCCTTGACCGCTTCGGCGACGAGATGGCGGCAGAAGGCGGCGTCGCGGAGGTCACCGGGGATCGCGACCGCGGTGCGGCCTTCACGGCGGATCAGGTCGATGACCTCGCGCGCATCCGATTCCTCCGACGGGTAGTAATTGATCGCGACGTCGGCACCTTCGCGAGCAAAGGCGATCGCGGCGGCGCGGCCGATGCCGCTATCGCCGCCGGTGACGAGCGCCTTGCGCCCGGTCAGCCGGTTGTTGCCCTTGTAGCTCGTCTCGCCGCAGTCGGGGACCGGGTCCATCTTCGACTGGAGGCCGGGCCACGGCTGCTTCTGCTCCTTGAACGGCGGCTTGGGGTATTTGGTCCGCGGGTCGCTGATCTTCGCCGGGCCGGCGGGGGTGCTGCCGCTCGACTGCGCGACGGCGGGGGCCGCCGCCATCGCAGCGAGGCCGATGCTGGCGGCGCCGACGACCTGGCGGCGCGAGGGTCCATTGTCGTTCGAGTCCATGAGATCGCTCCTGATTTGGGGTCGGGAGGCGAACTCGTGCTGCGGTCAAAGGTTCAGGCTGCGACATCGGGTGCGCGACACCGGTTGCACCCGCCACCGGCCTCTGCTAATCGCGCCCTCCTACCGGCTGGGGCACGCCCCGGACATGATGGTCGTGCGGCCATGGCGGAACTGGTAGACGCGCAACGTTGAGGTCGTTGTGGCCGAAAGGCCGTGGAAGTTCGAGTCTTCTTGGCCGCACCAATCGCCCCCTGAGCGGGGGCCCCGACCCCGGCTAGTCGAGCCGCTTGGTCATCCGGATCAGCGGCACCTCGACATCGCCGACGGTGTCCGCCCGATGCTCGGCGACGGCATAGCCCGATGCGCGATACAGCGGCTCGCCCGACAGCGTCCCCATCAGCACGACATGGCGGAACCCCGCCGCCCGCGCCGCTGCCTCGCACACCTCGAGGATCAGGCGGCCGACGCCGCGGCGGACGAAATCGGGGTGGGTGTACATCGCCCGGATGCGCGCCGGATCGGTCGCCGGGTCGAGCGGGGTCGCGTTGCGCAGCGCAGTGCTGTGGTCGCCGCCATAAACCCCGGCGCGGTAGCTCCACCCGCCGCAGCCGGCGATGCGGCCATCGCACTCGACGATGAAATAAGTGCGGTCGGCGACGAGCTGGGTATCGAGGCCCATCAGGCTATGGCTCGCGGCGACCTGCGCCGGGGTGAGGAAGCCGCGCTGGTTGGTCTCGATCGCCGCCAGCATCAGCCCGCGCAGGGTGTCGAGGTCGGCTTCGGTGGCGAGGCGGTGGGTGAACATACGTGGCATACTGCTGCGGTGGCCGGGCCGCGACAAGGCACGGCGGCGGCGAAAGCCATGCTTCGTCCGGATAAGTGAATAATCCCTTGGCATTCTGGCCGTCCCCGGCCAATCGGGGAGCGACATCACATCGAAGGAGACCGCACATGGCAAAGCGCAAGCTCGGGCCGTTCATGGTCGAGAGCGTCGGGCTCGGCTGCATGTCGCTCAGCTATGCCTATGGCACGCCGCCGGGCGATGCCGAGGGGGAGGCGCTGCTGCACCGCGCGCTCGACCTCGGCTACGACTTCCTCGACACCGCCGCGCTGTACGGCGTCGGGCATAACGAGACGCTGATCGGGCGGGCGCTCAAGTCGCGCCGCGACGAATTCATCCTGGCGTCGAAGTGCAGCATCCGCCTCGGCGAGGGTGGCATCAAGGGACCGCGGGTCCTCGACGGCAGCCGCGCCGGGGTGATGGCGGTGCTCGACGAAAGCCTGTCGCGGCTCGGCGTCGACACGATCGACCTGTACTACCTCCACCGGCTCGACCCGAAGACGCCGATCGAGGAGTCGGTCGGGGCGCTCGCCGATGCGGTCACGGCGGGCAAGATCCGCAGCATCGGCCTGTCCGAGGTGAGTGCCGCGACGCTGCGCCGCGCCGCCGCGATCCACCCGATCGCCGCGCTCCAGACCGAATACTCGCTGTGGACGCGCAATCCCGAACTCGGCGTGCTGGCGGCGTGCCATGAGCTTGGCACGACCTTCGTCGCCTTCTCTCCCGTAGCCCGCGGTTTCCTGGCGGGCGGCGTCACCGATCCGGCAGCGCTCACCGATGGCGACATTCGCCGGACGATGCCACGCTTTCAGGGCGACAATTTCGCCGCGAACAATGCGTTGTTCACCGCGTTTGCGCAGATGGCTGCCGATCTCGGGCACACCCCGGCGCAGCTGTCGCTGGCATGGCTAATCAATCGGGACGCCGATCTCGTCACGATCCCGGGCACCGCGAGCGTCCCGCATCTCGAGGAGAATTGGGCAGCGCGCGATATCGTGCTCGACCCGGCGACGATGACGGCGCTCGACGCGCTGATCAACCAGTCGACGGTTCACGGCCATCGCTATTCGCCGGCGATGAACGCCGCGATCGACACCGAAGACTATCCCGCCGCCGAGGCCGCGTGACCCCCGAGGACCTCCTCGAGCCGCCCGCCGTCGCGGTGAGCGAGCCGCGTGGCGTGTTCGACGACGACGGCCGCCTGCGCCGCGGCTTCGTCGCCAAGGTCGTCGCCAGCCTCGATGCCGAGGACGCCGCCGCGACCCGCGCGCTCGTCGATCCGCTCCACGAAGCCGACATCGCCGACCTGTTCGAACTGATCCCCGGCGACTATCGCCAGGATCTCGCCAAGGCGCTCGGCGACAAGCTCGACGCCGACGTCATCGCCGAGATGAACGACTGGGTCCGCGAGGCCCTGCTCGACGTCCGCACCCCCGTCGAAGTCGCCGCGGTCGTTTCCGAACTCGACACCGACGACGCCGTGTCGATTATCGAGGAACTCGACGACGACGACCGGCGCGAGGTGCTCCGTGCGCTCGACCCCGACGACCGCGCCGCGATCGAGGCTGCGCTGGGTTATCCCGAGGAGTCGGCCGGGCGGCTGATGCAGCGCGACCTCGTCGCGGTTCCCGAGCATTGGACGATCGGCGCGATCATCGACTTTATCGGCAGCGAGCCCGACCTGCCGACCGACTTCTGGGAAGTCTTCGTCGTCGATCCGGCGCACCATCCGACCGGCACGATCCGCCTGTCGTGGCTGCTGACGCAGAAGCGCGACGCGCTCGTCGCCGCAGTGATGCAGCGCGACCAGACGCTGATCCCGGTCGACGAGGACCAGGAGGAGGTCGCGCTCCAGTTCCAGAAATACGCCTTGATCTCGGCGGCAGTGGTCGACGCCAGCGGGCGGCTCGTTGGGGTCATCACCGTCGACGACATCGTCCACATCATCCAGGAGGAAGCGGGCGAGGACGCGCTCAAGCTGTCGGGCGCGGGCGACGGCGACATCAACGAGCCAATCGTCGAGACGATCAAGGTGCGGATGTGGTGGCTGCTGATCAACCTCGGCACCGCGATCCTCGCCTCGTCGGTGGTCGCGGCGTTCGAAGGCACGATCAGCCGCCTCGTCACGCTCGCGGTGCTGATGCCGATCGTCGCCGGCATGGGCGGCAATGCCGCGACGCAGACGATGGCGGTGACGGTCCGCGCGCTGGCGATGAACCAGCTGACGAGCTCGAACACCGCGCGGATGATCCGCCGCGAACTGTGGATCGCGCTGGCGAACGGCCTCGGGCTCGGCGCGCTGATGGCGGTCGGCTGCCAGCTTGTCTACCACGACAGCGCGCTCAGCCTCGTCCTGTTCAGTGCGATGCTGATCAATCACGTCAATGCCGGGCTCTCGGGGATCGTCATCCCGCTCGTGCTCGAAAAGCTCGGCATCGACCCGGCGGTAACCTCGACGGTGTTCGTCACGACGATGACCGATGTCATCGGCTTCTTCGCCTTCCTCGGGTTGGCGGCGTTGTTTCACCTGTCGTGACGCTCCATCTCACCAAGGTCGCGGTCGGCTGCGCGAGCGTCGAGGCGCTCGCCGAGCGCCATGCGCTGCGTGCGGCGAGCGAGGGACAGGCGTATTGCCTGACGCGCTCTATGCCGAAGCGCGCCGCCGAGATGAGCGGCGGGTCGCTGTTCTGGATCATCAAGCACACGCTCGTCGCGCGGCAGGCGATCATCGGCCTCGACATGGTCGAGACCGAGTGGGGGACGAAGTGCCGGATCGCGCTGGCGACCGAGCCGGTGCCCGTGCTGGCGACGCCGCGCCGGGCGCATCAAGGGTGGCGCTATCTCAACCCCGACGACGCCCCGCGCGACATGAATGCGGGCGACGCCGACCTCGATGCCGTGCCGCCCGCGATGCTCCGCGAGCTTGCTGCGCTGTGGCTGGTTTGAGGGACTAGATTTTTAACCAAGGATTTTGCGGCACGCGGACAGCGTCATAGTGGATTTAGCCTATCCGGTACAACTCTTCGCTAAGGTCACGATAAGGTCAGGGAAAAGCACATTTGAATCGCGCCTTTCTTTGCGGGCCGACCACCTCGACCGCAGCGCGAAAGGTTACACAAGTCCACACAACGACCGGCTTTTGCACCCCATTGTTCGTGGGCCGATCACCTCGACCGCTGCGCGAAAGGTTACACAAGTCCACGCAACGACCGGCTTTTGCACACCGTTGTTCGCGGGCCGATCGGCTCGATCGAAGCGCGAAAGGTGACACAAGTCCACGCAACGACCAGCTTTTCACATCGTCGATCGCGACGATTTCGGCGGAAGTCCACAAGGTCTGCGCGAGCGGGATAGTGCCCGGCCCGCGGGCGACGACGATACCGACAATGAGAAAGAGCAAAACATTGGCCCGTTGGCCGACACGATACCCGAGCCTAATCGATACCGCGGCATGTAGGACAGCGGCAAATTCCGGCCGATTAGAATGCCGCCGTCACACGTCCGTTAGCTGCAGCGCGCCTTACCGCTGCCCGCGGTCGACACCGAGCAGCGCGCGCCGCCCGACACGTTGATGTCGCCCGACCCCATCGTCGACAGGGTCGCGGTCTGGCTGGCGTAGGCATCGATCCGCCCCGACCCGGCAACGCTGGCGCTGAATGTCGCGCACTTGAGCCCGGTCAGCTTGAGGTCGCCCGAGCCCGCGATGCTCGCCTTGGCCGAACCGCAGCGACCGGCGATCGCCATGTCACCCGACCCGGCGACGTCGAATTTGGCCGTGTCGCTGTCGAGCAGGGCGACGTCGAGGCGTCCCGAGCCGCCGATCGAGGCATCGAAGTCGCGGACCTTGATCCGATCGACGGTGACCGTTCCCGAACCGGCGAGGTCGACCGCGCGGATCATCGGCACGGTGATCGCAATCTGGACGCGCCCGTGGTCGCGCCATCCGGACCACATGCTGTCGCGCTTGGTGCCGATCTTGAGGGTTTCGCCGTCGACCCGAATATCAAGATGATCGAGCGCCGCTGCCTCGCCGGTCGCATGGACACTTGGTCGCGCGCCGGTGGTCACGGTGATGTTGGCCGAACCGCCTGCCGCGAGACGGTCGAAGCTACCGACCGGAAAATCGCGCTCGGCGGCGAGCGAGGGCGCTGCGGCAGCGAGGAAAGTTGCGGCGGCAATGACGGAGAGCGTTGGCAGGCGAGTCATCGAAGTATCCCCATACTGTGTGTTATTTGCATAATACACAGGGCGATCGGCCTGTCCAGCCGCTATCCGGGGCTTGCCGCCGATCCCGCAAGTAATCCTCCGTCGATGACGAATTCTGCCCCCGTGGTGTAGGTCGACTCATCTGATGCAAGATAGACCGTGATCGCCGCGACTTCGTCGACCGTGCCGAAGCGGCGAAGCGGCGTATCGGCAACGAGCCTGGCCATCCGGGCGTCGCGGCCAGGCTCGTCTCCGAGCATCGCATCCCAGATCGGCGTCATGATCGCCGCCGGGTAGACCGAGTTGCAGCGGATGTTGAGGCCCTGCTGCGCGCACCACAGGGCGACACTTTTGCTGTGGTTGCGGACTGCCGCCTTCGACGAAGCGTAGGCTGCGGCTCCCGGGATCCCGACGAGACCCGAACGCGACGACATGTTGATGATCGACCCGCGCCTTTCCGGTCGCATCGCGCGGATCGCGTGCTTGCAGCCGAGAAAAACGCCATCGAGATTGGTCGCGTGGACGGCGCGCCAATCATCGAGCGCCGCATTCTCGGGATCGTGCGCGCCGGGCGTGTCGAAGCCGGTGATTCCAGCGTTATTGACGACGATGTCGATCCGGCCGTCGCGATCGAGAATGCGGGCGTAGGTCGCGATCCACGCCGCTTCGTCGCGGACGTCGAGCGTTGCCGCAGTTGCGCCGTGGCCGACTAATGCCGCCTCCCGCTCGGCGGGTTCGATTGCAAGGTCGGTCAGCCAGACGATCGCACCTTCGTCGACGAAAGCGCGCACGATCGCTGCGCCGATGCCTTGCGCGGCACCGGTGACGAGCGCGATCTTGCCGGCGAGGCGGGGCATGAGCGGTCCTTTTGTCGGGCCGCCGCGTGCGGGAAATTCGGATAGAACGCGGGCAAAGCCCGCGTCGTCGGACGGGTTCGGACGGCATCGCCGCCCGCCCCGCCGGCCGGCTCGGCGCGAGTCTGCGCGCAGCTAACCGACGCGAAGGGCGTCGGTTTCGCTACGCGCAGCCGCGCCGTCGCTCACGCTGCCTTCAGCACGCTTTCGATCTTCGCCTGTGCCGCCGGCTCGTCGATGTTCTCCATCGCCGCCAGTTCGCGCGCCAGGCGGCCGATCGCCGCTTCGTAGATCTGGCGCTCGGAATAGCTCTGCTCGGGCTGATCTTCGGCACGGTGGAGGTCGCGGACGACCTCGGCGATCGAGACGAGGTCGCCTGAATTGATCTTGGCCTCATACTCCTGCGCACGGCGGCTCCACATCGTCCGCTTGATCCGCGGGCGCCCCTTGAGGGTGGTGAGCGCCTCGAGCAACGTCGCTTGGCTCGACAGCTTGCGCATGCCGACGCCTTCGGCCTTGTTCGTCGGGACCCGCAGCGTCATCCGCTCCTTTTCAAAGCGCAGGACGTAGAGCTCGAGATTAGTCCCGGCGATCTCCGAACTCTGCACCTCGACGACCCGGCCAACCCCGTGCTTGGGATAGACGACGTGATCGCCGACGACGAAATTGAGCGGCTTGGCTGCCATGTAAGTTCCTTTCTGGGTCCGCGTCGCGCGGCCATCCGTGAGGGGACACGGCGGCATCACATCGGGGCTGCGGACGGTTGCGTGCGTGCCTTCGCTAATCGGGTCCGACGCACCGCGCCACGACCCGGAACCGCGTCACGAACGAGCGACGCGACCGAAGTTGTAACACAAAAAGGCGCGGTTTTCCACGCTTTTGTGTTCCCTGCACCCTCCCCCAAACGGGGGGCGGACCTATTGGCCGTCGGTTCCGGGCTTGTCCGAGAAATACTTGTCGAACTTGCCCTCTTCGCCCTTGTGCGCTTCGGCGTCGGGCGGGGTCGCGCCCTTGACGGTGATGTTTGGCCACGACGCCGAGAAGGTCGCGTTGAGTTCGAGCCACTTGTCGAGGCCGCCCTCGGTATCGGGCAGGATCGCCTCGGCCGGGCATTCGGGTTCGCACACGCCGCAGTCGATGCATTCGGACGGGTTGATGACGACCATGTTGTCGCCTTCATAGAAGCAGTCGACCGGGCACACCTCGACACAGTCCATGTACTTGCACTTGATGCAAGCCTCGGTCACCACGTACGTCATTGTCGAACCCCAGGTCGCCTAACCACCCCCTGCTAGACGGCAGCAAGCGCTCCCGTCAACAGTGGGTCGGCCCCGCGACTACGCGTCAGGTCGGCGTAGAGCTCGCGGGCTTCGCTGAACGGCCCCCGCCGTTCGGCAATCCCGAGCACCCTGACGACGACGACATCGTCATGTTTGGGAAAACTTACCACCGACCCGGCGCGCACCAGCGCCGAGGGGCGATCGATCACCCGGCCATCGAGGCGCAGGTGACGGCTCTCGCAGAGCCGCTGCGCATCGCTGCGCGATTTCGTCAACCTTGCGAACCACAACCATTTGTCGAGCCGCAAACCCTGACCATGGACCAAAAGCTACCGTCCTTTCATTTGCCGAAGGATCGCGAAGGGAGAATCGGGGGCATCGTCGACGACCTCGACGCGACGAGGCTCGATCCGCGAGCCCCCCCACGCAAACGCCGCCGTGCCGTCGACGAGCTTCGGCCGGTAGCCGAGCGCGCGCATCAGGCGGGCGAAGCCCTCCCGGCTCATGCCGACGCTGGCGATCCAGTTGGCGTCGGGCACGAACGGACTGCGGCCATCGCGCTGGCCGTGCATCGCGCGCGCCAGCCGATCGACCATATCGATGCGGACGGCCTGCGTACCAATGCTCCAGAAGCCGGCGACGTCGTAGAAAGCGGATGGGATGCCGGGGGCGACATCGACGGTGACGAGGCCCGGCACCGGCGGCGCGGGCAGGATGGCGATGCCCTCCGCGACCGCCCACAGCGCCAGGCGCCAGCGGGTCGGTTCAGGGCGCAGCGCGGCGGCGATGAAGACATGGATGACACCGATCCTGACCCCGGCGGCGAGCAGCGCCTTGCGGTCGGCGCGGGTCAGCGCGTCGACCTGTGCGGTGACCGCCGCGCGCGTCAGGCAGCCCATCGTCTCGACCAGCCGAACGATCAGTCCACGCGCGGCGGGCGAGACCTCGGGGACGAGCGCGGCGACCGACATCAGCGAGCTGAGATGCTTGTCGCGCGACGCGGCGAACCACGCGGTCAGCCGATCGGCGACCCGGCGGCGATCGGCGAAGGCGACGCCCTCTAACGCGCGGTCGGTTTCGACGCGCGGGTTCAGCGCATCCCGTCCGGTCCGCAGCAACCCGACCCGCGCGCCGTTCCACAGGATGCGCGGCGGCAGCGCCCCGTCGAACGACAGGCTGAACTCGCCGTCGGGGGCGGCGGCGAGCGCGGTGCAGCGGCGCTCGAACTCCTTCGGCAAATGGCGTTCGGCGGCAGCGAGGAGCATCCGCTTCTCGCCCGCACGCGCCGCCGGGTCGGGCGTGAAGCGGAAGCCATCGAGCGTGCCGATAATCTCGCCTTCGACCGCGACCGACCCATCTGGGTCGACCTCGACGCGCTGCTCACCCTTGATCTTGAGATCGCGGAGCAGCACCGCGGTTCGCCGGTCGACGAAGCGCTGCGTCAGCTTAACGTGAAGCGCATCCGACAGCCGGTCCTCGAGTTCGCGCGTGCGGTCGGCCCACAGCGTCCCGTCGGCGAGCCAGCCGGGGCGATGTGCGACATAGGTCCACGTCCGCGCCGCCGCGATCCGGTCGGCGATCGTGCCGATGTCGCCCGCGACATTGTCGAGCGCGGCGACCTCGCTCGCGATCCACGCCGCCGGCAGCGTCCCGTCGCCCTCGCTCAAGTGACGGAACACCCGCCCGACGAGCCGCGTGTGCTGCTCGGCCCCGGTCTTGCGATAATCGGGCAGGCTGCACGCCGACCACAGCCGCGCGATCCGCCCGCGACCGTGCGCGCGCTCCATCACCCAAGGTTCACCAGCCAGCCGCTTGAGCACCGCGAGGTCGATCGCATCGTCGCCGCGGACAAGCTCGGCGCGCGGCGACCGTTCGTCGAGCGAGCCGATCAGCCGCGGCAGCGTGTTGAAGTCGGCGTGGGTGTTGCGCCACGTCAATTGCGTCAGCGGCGGAAAGACGTGCCCCTCGATCGCTGCGATCTCCTCGGCCTCGAAGGTCGACACCGCGTCCTGGCCAAGTTGGACGACGCCAAAGCTGCCGTCCTTCTGGAAGCGCCCCGCCCGCCCGGCGATCTGCGCCATCTCGGGCGTCGTCAGCCGCCGGTGGCGCTTGCCGTCGAACTTGCTCAAGCCAGCGAAGGCGACATGGGCGATATCCATGTTGAGCCCCATGCCGATCGCGTCGGTCGCGACGAGATAATCGACCTCGCCCGACTGGTACATCGCGACCTGGGCGTTGCGCGTCCGCGGGCTGAGCGACCCCATGACGACCGCCGCGCCGCCCTTGTGCCGCCGCAGCATCTCGGCGAGCGCGTAGACTTCCTGCGCGGTGAAGGCGACGATCGCGGTCCGCTTCGGCAGCCGCGACAGCTTCTTCGGCCCCGCATAAGTCAGCGTCGAGAAACGCGGGCGGGTGATGATCTCGGCGCGCGGCAACAGCTTGCGGATGAGTGGCCGCAGCGTCTCCGAGCCGAGGATCATCGTCTCGGCATAGCCGCGCATATGGAGCATGCGATCGGTAAAGACGTGGCCGCGCACCGGATCGGCGCCGACCTGACCCTCGTCGATCGCGACGAACGCCACCTCACGGTCCAAGGGCATCGATTCCGCGGTGCATAGGAAATAGCGCGCGCCCTCGGGGACGATCTTTTCCTCGCCGGTAATCAGCGCGACCTGGCCCGCCCCCTTGATCGCGACGACGCGGTCGTAGACCTCGCGGGCGAGCAGGCGAAGCGGAAAGCCGATCATGCCGCTGGCGTGACCGCACATCCGTTCGACCGCGAGAAAGGTCTTGCCGGTGTTCGTCGGACCGAGAACCGCAGTGACCCGGGGCCCAACCTCGCGGGCGTTCTCCGAAGTGCGAAGCAATCCGCTCATGACCTCGAACTGAGGTCGGAGGTGCCCGGATACAAGACGGGCGTACGGCGGAACACTGCTCGGCTCATTGCATCCTTTGACGGATAATGGGCTGAGACTTGATGCCATGGCTGCGAAGCCGATTCAAGTGAACCTTGTAAGTCATCGCTTCGCCGCATCGTCGCACCAGCCAGTCCGCCCCGCCGTTGACTTGGGGTTAATCGCGGCACACGGGTACGGTGAGCGACAGAGCGGGGGTTCGGTTTGTATCAACCGGGAATCAATAGCTTCGGCGGTGCCGGCAGTGGCGGCGCGGTCGCATTACGGCCGGGCCGCGTTATCCTTCTGCCGCGCCCAACGGCGGAGCGGCCCAAAGCGCCGCGCTTCGACTTCGACCGCTTCGCCGACCTCGACCTGTGCGTCGACCTCGGGCAGGCGATTGGCAGCCGTGACTGGTGGCTCGGCCTCGGGCTGGTCCTGACATTATGCGCGACCGCGCTCGTCGCCGGATACCGCATTGCCCCATTGCCGCAGACGGTCCGCGCGACGCTGACCCCGGTCCAGTACGACGACGCCCGCCCCGACACGATCGCGCCTTTGGCATCAGGCGCGACGACCGGCCGGACGACGCCGCCGACCAAACTCGTCGAAGCGCTAAGCGAAATTCCCGAACGTCCGCAAATTGAGACGACCGCGCGCATCGGCCGCGGTGACGGCATCGGTGCTGCGCTGCGCCGTGCCGGGGTTGGTGCCGACGACGCCTCGACCGTCGCGCAACTCGTTGGCGGCGCGGTCCACGGCATCGCCCCCGGGACCGGCATCGACCTCGTCCTCGGCCGCCGCGAGACCCGCACCGTCCCGCGCCCGCTGACCAGCCTCGGCTTCCGCGCCGCGTTCGACCTCCGCCTCGAAGTCGGACGGAGCGCCGACGGGTCGCTCGACCTCAAGCGCATCCCGATCGCAGTCGACAGCACGCCCCTCCGCGTGACCGGCCTCGTCGGCACCAACCTCGTCCGCGCGGTCCGCGCCGCCGGGGTCCCCGAAGGCCAGGTCGCCGACTATCGCCAGAACCTTGCGTATGTCCTCGACCTCCAGCGGCAGGTCGGACGTCGCGATCGCTTCGACGTCGTCCTCGAACACCGCCGCGCTGCGACCGGCGAGACCGAGACCGGCGGGCTGCTGTACGCCGCACTCCGCCCCGAACACGGCGACCCGGTCGAGCTGATGCGCTGGACCTATGGCGGCAAGGCGATGTTTTTCCGCGCCAACGGCGAGAGCGCCAAGAAGGGCCTGATGCGGACCCCGGTCGATGGCGCCCACGAGACGAGCGGCTTCGGCATGCGCCTCCACCCGATCCTCGGCTTCTCGCGGCTCCACCAGGGCACCGACTTCGGCGCGGCGATGGGCTCGCCGATCATGGCGGCGGCGGCGGGCAAGGTCACCTTCGCCGGGTGGCACGGCGGGCACGGCAACTACGTCCAGATCCTCCACCACCCCGGGCTGATGACCGCCTACGCCCACATGAGCAAATTCGCAGTCAAGCCCGGCACGCTCGTCGCGCAGGGGCAGGTGATCGGCTACGTCGGCTCGACCGGCCTGTCGACCGGCCCCCACCTCCACTACGAAGTCTGGGTCAACGAAAAGCCCGTCGACCCGACCGGCATCAAGTTCCTAGGCGGCACGACGCTCGCCGCGAGCGAGATGGGGCGCTTCCGTGGCGAGATGGAGCACATGCGCGGACTGCGCGCGGCGGGCAGCGAGGTCGCGGTTGCGGACGAGCCGAAGGCGCGGCGGCGGGGGTAAGATCAGCCGTCGGTGAAGTGCGCGGGCAGGTCCATTGCATCGTGCAGGATGCGGGCAACGACCACGAGATCGGGTTCGACTATCTGATAGACGATAACGTGACGCGGATTGCCAACAGTCTCGCCGACACTATCGGCGCGGCAGTTCCGTAAGTGATAAAGGCGCCGTGCAAACACGCCCGAGATGATGCGCCCCCCGGATGGATCGCGATGGATCGTTATCATCGTAAGTGCGCGTTCGATCAGTCGCTCGTACCGGGCTCGCGCAGCAGCGCCAAAGTGATCCGCACTCCAATCGAGAATCGCTGCGATATCATGTTGGGCCGCGACGCTGATGCGCCGCTTCATCAAGCTGTCTTACCGCGGCCCGTTCGACCGAGGCCAGCCAGCCATGAGGCTAAGTCTTCGGTTGCGACCTCCTCATACTCTCCCCGGGCATAGGCAGCGTCGCCTTCGGCCACGAGCATCTCGAACCGGGCGAGCTTCGCCGCCTCCTCCAGTTCGCGCTTCTCGAGCAACCGCAAGCCCTCACGGACGACTTCGCTGGCGTTCTGGAAGCGCCCTTTCGCGACGATCTCACCGACGAAGCGATCGTGGAAGTCGGTCAGGCTGACATTGCGAGTAGGCATGGCGACACCTTACCCGTTTCCCGAGCATTGGCAATTTTTGCCAACCGCCAATAGCTGCAGAGATGGCCTCCTAACGCTCCCACCGCACGAAGATCGCGGTCGGCAATAGCCGCCCCCGGGCTTCCTCGTGGATCGTCATCTCGCCTGCGGTGATCGTCCCTCCCAGTCCCGCCAACGCCTCGCCCGCAAGTTCGGCGATCGCCACCGCCGACATGCGGATTGCGTAGACCGTCAGGACGAGGAACGCCGACCGCTCGTCGAGCAGGCTGCGCGCCAACGCCAGCAATTCGGGCAGGTCGCGGTACAATTCCCACACCTCGCCCTCCGGGCCGCGCCCGTACTTCGGCGGGTCGAGGATGATGCCGTCGTAGCGCCGCGCGCGCCGGACCTCGCGCCGCATGAACTTGAGCGCGTCGTCGACCACCCAGCGGACCGGCGCGTCGGCGAGGCCGCTGAGCCGCTGGTTCTCGACCGCCGCCGAGACCGCCTTCTTCGACGCATCGAGGTGGGTGACCCCCGCTCCCGTCGCGGCGCACGCCAGCGTGCCGACCCCGGTGTAGCCGAAGACGTTGAGCACCTCCGACCCGGCGCCGACGCGCTCCGCCATCCAGTCCCAATGTACCGCCATGTCGGGGAAGAAGCCGAGGTGGCGGAACGGGGTGTTATTCGCGCGGAACTTCAGTGGGCCGCGGGCGAGCGGCCACGCGTGCGGCACCGTGCTGTCGAGGTTCCACCGGCCGCCGCCGTCCTCCTCCGACCCGCCGACAAACTCGCCATTGGCCTGCCAGTCGGGCAACGCTGGAGACCACAATGCCTGCGGCTCGGGGCGGATGAAACGGTACGGCCCGTAGCGTTCGAGCTTTCGCCCGTGCCCCGAATCGACCAGTCCATAGTCGGCCCACGGCTCGGCAGTCAGGACATCGAGCTTCACGCTGCCCGCCGCACCGCCGCCGCGCCGACATCGGCGACCGCATACGGCCCGGCGACCATCCGTGCCGAGGCGGCGCGGACGGTGTCGAGGTCGACCGCCTCGATCCGCGCGACGATGTCGGCGGGCGTCTTGACGTACCCATGTGCGAGCAACTGCCGCGCAAGATATTCGGCCCAACCGCCGGGCGATTCGAGGCTCATCAGGACACCCGCGCGGACCTGCGCCTTCGCCCGTGCAAGCTCGTCGGGCCGCAACCCGCTTGCGGTGTCGGCGAGTACTTGGACCGCAAGGTCCATTGCGCGCCCGGCGTCCTTCTTCGCCGTCGCCAGATAGACCGAAAACAGCCCGGCGTCGGCGTAGGGCGTCGTCGAGGCATAGACCGAATATGCCAGCCCCCGCTCCTCGCGGAGTTCCTGGAACAGCCGCGACGATGCCCCGCCGCCCGCCGCGGTGACGAACAGCGCGATCGCATCGAAGTCGGGGTCATGGTGCCCCGGAGCGGGGAGCCCGAGGGTGAGGTGCGCCTGCTCGAACTTACGCCGGTCGTGGATCACGCCGGCGGCGAATACCGCCGGGGCGGTGCCGGGCCGGACCCCGGGGCCAAGGTCGCCGTACAACGCCTCGCTCAGCGTGACCAAGGCGTCATGGTCGACCTTGCCCGCCGCCGCGACGATGCACGATCCGCCGCGATACTGGACGTCGAGCCAGTCGCGCAGGTCGCGCGAGGTCAGCGCGGCGATGCTCGCTTCGGAGCCGAGGATCGACCGGCCGATCGACTGGTCGGGGAAGGCGGCGGCCTGGAGATGGTCGAAGACAATGTCGTCGGGAGTGTCGCGCGCCTCGCCGAGTTCCTGCAGAACGACCGCCTTTTCGCGCTCGAGCTCCTCCTCGTCGAAGCGCGGGGCGCGGACGAGGTCGGCGATCATCTCCATGCCGAGCTGGGTGTCGGCGCTGAGCAGGCGCGCGTGAAACACCGTCATGTCGCGCGCGGTATAGGCGTTGAGCGACCCGCCGACGTCCTCGATCTCCTCGGCGATCCGTCGCGCCGACCGCGTCGCGGTGCCTTTGAACACCATATGCTCGAGCAGATGTGCGACGCCGTTGGTCGCCTCGGTTTCCGACCGCGCGCCGGTGTCGACGTGGAGCCCGAGCGCGACGGTCTCGACGTGCGGCATCGACCGGGTGACGACGCGGATGCCGTTGGCGAGAGTGGTGAGCCGGGTCGTCATCGCGCCGTCGCCCGCTCGGCGATATACGCCTCGACCGCGTGCAATTCAGCGGGGAGCGTGGCGAAGCGCTCCTCGCGGTCGAACAGCCCGGCGGCGCGCAGCGGCAGCACCGGACGCTGGCCCGAGGCGCGCTCGACCGCATCGCGGAATTTGGCGGGGTGCGCCGTCGCCAGTGTCACGATCGGGCCGTCGATCTCACCCGCCAGATCACGCGCCGCCGCCAGCCCGATCGCAGTATGCGGATCGACCAGCTCGCCGCATTCCGACGCTGCCCAGCGCAACGCCTCCGCCATCCCGTCGGCGTCGACCCGTGCGCTGGTCATCAGCGCCGCCGCTTCGGCGCGCATCGCCGGCGTCAGGTCGAGTCGCTTGGTCGCCTCGAACCCGGTCATCGCCGCCGCCGTCGCCGCGCCGTCGCGCCCATACAGGTCGAACAACAGCCGTTCGAAGTTCGAGCTGACCTGGATATCCATCGACGGCGCGGCGGTCGCCTCGACATGGCCGACCGAATAGTCGCCCGCGCTCAGCGCGCGGTAGAGGATGTCGTTCGTGTTGGTCGCGACGATGAGCTTGCCGATCGGCAGGCCCATCTTTGCCGCGACATAGCCCGCGAAGATATCGCCGAAATTGCCCGTCGGAACGCTGAAGCTGATGCTGCGCTCGGGCGCGCCGAGGCGGACCGCGGCGTAGAAATAATAGACGATCTGGAGCATCAGCCGCGCCCAGTTGATCGAATTGACCGCCGCGAGCCGGTATGTACCGGAGAACCCCGGATCGTTGAACATTGCCTTGACCAGCGCCTGTGCGTCGTCGAAATTCCCCTCGACCGCGATATTGAAGACGTTCGGCGACTGCACCGT
Organism: Polymorphobacter sp. PAMC 29334; assembly: GCF_019431245.1. Classification (NCBI taxonomy): domain Bacteria; kingdom Pseudomonadati; phylum Pseudomonadota; class Alphaproteobacteria; order Sphingomonadales; family Sphingosinicellaceae; genus Polymorphobacter; species Polymorphobacter sp. PAMC 29334. The sequence continues at coordinate 3,272,722 of NZ_CP080243.1, forward strand.
CGTCATCTGCCGCCGCTGGACATCGGTGACGCGCCCAAGCGGGTGGAGCATGAAGACGTCGAGGTGCGCGCGGCCGGCGAGCGCGTGGATCGCCGCCGACCCGGTGTCGCCGCTCGTCGCGCCGATGATCGTCAGATGCTCGGTCCGCCGCCCGAGGAAGGTCTCGAACAACAGCCCGAGCGCCTGCATCGCGACGTCCTTGAACGCGAGCGTCGGGCCGTGGAACAGTTCGAGCAGCCAGTGGCGGTCGTCGAGCTGCTTGAGCGGGGCGACCGCGGCGTGGCTGAACCCGGCGTAGGCTGTCGTCAGCAGGCGGCGAAGGTCATCCTCACTCAGCGCGTCGCCGACGAACGGCGTGCAGACGCGGACTGCGGTCTCGACATAGCTCAGCCCGGCGAGCCCAGCGATCTCGGCGCGCGACAGCGTCGGCCAAACTGCGGGAACATAAAGACCGCCGTCGGCAGCGAGCCCGGCGAGGGTCACCGCTTCGAAATCGAGGGAAGGCGCGGCCCCGCGCGTGCTGACATAGTTCATCGGGTCGTCGGTCTAGCGGCGGGGCGTGGCGGGAGCAAGGCGGGGGGCGGGATGTGTCGCGGGCTCGTCGGTCGCGAAAGGTCACACGAAGTTCACGGTTTTGGACATCGGATTTGCTTTCGCGATGTCCTTCTCCTGCGTTCAGCAAGGCGCCACGCCGCACGCGCCTCAGGCGAAAATTGCCAGTTTGCAGCGGCGGGGAGTGCCCGCAATCATGTCGTCACCAGCAATGAGAAAGAACATGCGGCTGCCTTGGGCCGGTTACGCATCCGACCCTGACACACGCCGGGGGCTGTAGGACAGACCCAATTCAAGCGGCGCAGACGGGCCGGCCCTTCGCGCCGCGCCTCGACCGGAGTTCAGTTCAGCTCAGCTGCCGCCGCCGCCATTGCCGGACATAGATCGCGTAAATCACCCCGAGCGTCGCCGAGAAGGCGAACCACTGCATCGCATAGCTCAGATGATTGTCGGGCAGGTCGTCGGGCACCGGCACGCGCGACGGCAGCAGCCCGGGCGCGGCGGTCGTCGGAATGAGCATGAACAGCGGCCGCCCCGGCTCGGTGCCGTAGGGCCGCTCGATCAGCGTGCCGCTGAAATGCGTGTCGAGGTCGAGCTGCTTGACGGTATCGGGGCGCAGCGTCCACCCGGCGACGACGACGAGGTCGGGCTTGGCGTGCCGCGCCGGGTCGTTGCAGTCGACGAGGACGAGGAAGCCGCCTTGCCCTCCGTCATCACCACCCGCGCTTGTCCCGCCCTTGACGTCGTACGGCGCGATGCGGCCGGGGCGGCAGTCGACCTCGGCATGACGGTATTGGAGGTCGGCGACGCCGATCATCGCGCGGTAATAGTCGTGGGGGGTGACCGGCGGCAGCGTCTTCGCCGCCTCAAGCCGGGCGATCAGCTGGTGCTTCCAGTCGCGCCGCTGAAGCTGCCAAACCCCGAGGCCGATCAGGACCGGAATCATCAGCAGCGTCAGGAGCGTCGCGCCGAGGGGAAGCCGCTTCACTTGACCCATCTATTCCGAGCGACCCAGCCGGGCGTCGTTCTTATATTCGAGCGCGAGGAGGATACCCTTCGCCACCCGCAGCAGTGCCAATGTCAGCCCGAGTGTCAGCGGCACCCAGATGATGACATGGACCCACCACGGCGGCGACCGGCTGAGTTCGAGCCAGATCGCGCCGACGACGACGACCGCGCCGACGATAAAGATCAGGAACGGAGCGGCCGCATCGCCGACGTCGAACGCGGCATAGTCGAGGCCACATTTCGGGCAGGCAGAAGCGAAACTGGCGATGCCCTTGAACAACCCCGGCGCGCCGCAGCGGGGGCAGAGTCCGAGAACCGCACCCTGCAGCGCCGGCTGCGCCAAAGGGCGGGTCATGTCGTTATCCCGCAGCCGCAGTCACCAGCGCGCCGAACTTGCTGCCCCAGCAATAGATCGCGATGAACAGGAACAGCCAGACGACGTCGACGAAGTGCCAGTACCACGCCGCCGCTTCGAAGCCGAAGTGGTGGGTCGGGGTGAAGTCGCCGCGATATGCGCGGACGAGGCAGACGAGGAGGAAGATCGTGCCGACGAAGACATGGAAGCCGTGGAAGCCGGTCGCCATGTAGAAGGTCGCGCCGTAGATGTTGCCGGCGAAGCCGAACGCGGCGTGGCTATATTCGAACGCCTGAATGCAGCTGAAGGTCGCGCCGAGGATGATCGTGAACCACAGGCCCTTCTTGAGCCCCTCGCGATCGCCGTGGATCAGCGCGTGGTGCGCCCATGTCACGGTCGTTCCCGACAGCAGCAGGATCATCGTGTTGAGCAGCGGGAAGGCGAACGGGTCGAGCACCTCGACCCCCTTCGGCGGCCAGACGCCGCCGATCGCAGCGGCGCTGCTCGGGTAGAGCGACGAGCTGAAATACGCCCAGAACCACGCGACGAAGAACATCACTTCGGACGCGATGAACAGGATCATTCCGTAGCGGTGGCTAAGCTGGACGACCGGGGTGTGGTCGCCGGTATTCGCCTCATGGACGACGTCGGACCACCAGAAGAAGAAGGTCGCGAGGACCGCCGCGACGCCGAGGAAGAACACCCACGGGCCCCACGCCATCTTGTGCATCCAGCCGATCGCGCCGGCAGCGAGAATCAGCGCCGAGAACGAGCCGAGGATCGGCTTCGAGCTCGGGTTGACGAGGTGGTAGTCGTGGTTGTGGGTCTTGGCGCCGGCCATGGTCTATCCTTGGGTTCGTACGGCGGGGCTTACCGGATCGGCCCCCGCCCGGTCCACCTTTTCGGCGTCGACCGGGAAGAAAGTGTAGGACAAAGTGATCTCGTCGATCTTGCGCGCCTGCGGGTCATCGAGGATCGCGGGATCGATGAAATAGGTCACCGGCATGTCGACCGTCTCACCCGCCTTGAGCGTTTGCTCGGTGAAGCAGAAACAGGCGATCTTCTTGAAATACTTACCGGCGAGGTCGGGCGAGACGTTGAACGCCGCGCGCCCGGTCGTCGTCGCGCCGCTGATGTTGGTCGCACGGAAGAACGCCATCCGCCGCCCGCCGATCGGGACCGTCGTCTCGACCGTCACCGGCTTGAACAGCCACGGCATACCGGGCGAGGTATTGCCGTCGAAGCGGACCTTGACCGTCTGCCCGGCGACCGGAGCCGTCGGCGCCGCAATCGCGCGACTCGTCGTGCCCGCGAACCCGGTTGCGGCGCAGAAGGCGCGGTACAACGGCACGCTGGCATAGGCGAGGCCGATCATCGAGACAGCAAAGCCTGCAGCCCACAGCGCGGTCGTCCGGTTCGCAGTGGCTCCGCTCATGGCACCATCTTCACGATGCTGATCCCGAAGAACAGGATGACGAGCACGCCGAGGACGACGCCGAGCGCGAGGTTACGCGCGCGGCGGCGGCGGTTGAACTCGGCGGTCTGCTCGGGGGTCCAGTCAACGTTCACGCGACGAGCCAATGGTCGGCGACGAGCGCGGCGAAGATCAGAAACAGGTAGAGGAGCGAGTATTTGAACAGGCGCTTTTCAGGCGCCATCTCCGCCGCGAGCGTCGCGGTGTTGCGGTAGACCGCGACTGCGCGGGCGATGAAGATCGCGCCGGTGACAGCGGCAACGCTCCCGTAAACCCAGCCGGTCAAACCGAGCGCCCACGGCAGGATCGTCACGGGCACGAGGACGAGCGTGTAGAGCAGTATCTGCTGCCGCGTCGCAGTCTCGCCCGCGACGACGGGGAGCATCGGCACCCCGGCCTTGGCGTAGTCCGCCTCCATGAATAGCGCGAGGCTCCAGAAGTGCGGCGGGGTCCACAGGAAGATGATCGCGACCATCAGCCACGGCAGCGCGGTGACGTCGCCGGTCACCGCCGCCCAGCCGATCAACGGGGGGAAAGCACCGGCGGCACCACCGATAACGATGTTCTGCGGCGTCCGGCGCTTGAGCCACACAGTGTAGACGACCGAGTAGAACAGGATCGACCCGGCGAGGATGCCCGCCGCGAGCCAGTTGACCGCGAGGCCCATCACCGCGACCGACCCGACCGCGAGCGCGACGCCGAACGCCAGTGCCTCGTCGGGCGAGACCCGGCCCGCCGGCAGCGGCCGGTTCGCGGTGCGCTTCATCAGCGCGTCGATGTCGGCCTCATACCATTGGTTGAGCGCACCCGAAGCCCCGGCACCGATCGCGACACAGAGGATCGCAACGCAGCCGATGAACGGGTGGACATGCCCCGGCGCGGTCAGCAGCGCGCACGCCGCGCTGAAGATCACGAGCGACATCACCCGTGGCTTCAGCAGTGCGAGATAGTCGCGCCAATCGGCGAAGCTGACCCCTTCGGGCGCGGCGACGATCAGCCTGTCAGGCAAAGGGACGGCAGCGGCACTCATCGCCGCTACTTGATAACCGGCAGCGTCTCGAACTGGTGGAACGGCGGCGGTGACGACAGCGTCCACTCGAGCGTCGTTGCGCCTTCACCCCAGTAATTGTCCCCAACCTTCGGTCCGGCGAAGAGCGAGTAGATCACGTTGATGAAGAAGAACACCATGCCGACCGCCATGATCCCGTAGCCGATGCTCGAGATATAGTTGTAGTGCTCGAACTGCGCCGGATAGTCGGGAATACGCCGCGGCATTCCCTGCTGGCCGAGGAAGTGCTGCGGCATGAAGAGGACGTTGACGCCGATGAAGAAGATCCAGAAGTGGAGCTTGCCGAGCGTCTCGTTGTACTGGCGCCCCGACATCTTGCCGAACCAGTAATAGAAGCCGGCGAAGATCGCGAACACCGCCCCGAGCGAAAGCACGTAGTGGAAGTGCGCGACGACGTAATAGGTATTGTGCATGTAGGTATCGATGCCGGCGTTCGACAGGATGACACCGGTAACGCCGCCAACGGTGAACATGATGATGAACCCGATCGCCCACAGCATCGGCGTCGGGAAGGTCAGCGACCCGCCCCACATCGTTGCGATCCAGCTGAAGATCTTGATGCCGGTCGGCACCGCGATGATCATCGTTGCGGCGGTGAAGTACATCTTGGTGTTCACGTCGAGGCCGCTGGTGAACATGTGGTGCGCCCAGACGATGAAGCCGATCAGGCCGATCGCGACCATCGCGTACGCCATGCCGAGGTAACCGAACACCGGCTTCTTCGAGAAGGTCGAGATGATCTGGCTGATCATGCCGAAGCCTGGGAGGATGAGAATGTAGACCTCGGGGTGGCCGAAGAACCAGAACAGGTGCTGGTACAGGATTGGGTCACCACCACCGGCAGGGTCGAAGAAGGTCGTGCCGAAGTTACGATCGGTCAGCAGCATCGTGATCGCGCCAGCGAGAACCGGGAGTGAGAGCAGCAGCAGGAACGCCGTCACCAGCACCGACCAGACGAACAGCGGCATCTTGTGGAGGGTCATGCCGGGCGCGCGCATGTTGAAGATCGTCGTGATGAAGTTGATCGCGCCGAGGATCGACGACGCACCGGCAAGGTGGAGCGACAGGATCGCCATATCGACCGCCGGCCCAGGGTGGCCCGACGTGCTGAGCGGGGCGTAAAGCGTCCAGCCGGTGCCGACGCCGTTGAACCCAGCAGGTCCTTCGACGAACATCGACCCGAGCAGCAGCAGGAACGACGGCACGAGCAGCCAGAACGAAACGTTGTTCATCCGCGGGAACGCCATGTCTGGCGCGCCGATCATCAGCGGCACGAACCAATTGCCGAAGCCGCCGATCATCGCGGGCATGACGGTGAAGAACACCATGATCAGGCCGTGCGCGGTGATGAAGACGTTCCACAGGTGGTACGACGCATCGAGATTGCCGTGCGTGAACCACGTCAGATACTGGATGCCCGGGTGCGCGAGTTCGGCGCGCATGATGCCCGAGATCGCCCCACCCAGCGTCCCCGCGAAGATCGCGAAGATCAGGTAGAGCGTGCCGATGTCCTTGTGATTGGTCGAAAACAGCCAGCGCTGCGCGAACGACAGTTCGACGTGATGGCTATGATCGTCGTGGGCGAGCCCGGCGTCGAAGGCGGAAGTGGCCATTACTAAAGCCCTTACTTTGTCGGGGCCGGCGCGGCGGGCGCGGCGGGAGCGGTCTCGGTCGGGACGGCGGGAGCAACGGCGGTCGCAGCCTCTGCTGGGGCATTGCCTGCGGCTGGAGCAGGCGTCTCGGCACCGGCGACGGCACCGGCGGTCAGCGCGGCGGCGGTCTTCGCCCCCGGCGGCGTGATGCCGTTTTCCTTCTGCTTCGCCGCGACCCACTGGGCGAAGCGCTCCTTCGAGACGACCTCGACCGCGATCGGCATGAAGGCGTGCTTGGTGCCGCACAGCTGGAAGCACTGGCCGTAATAGACGCCGGGGCGATCGACCTTGAACCACGTCTCGTTGATGCGGCCCGGAACCGCGTCCATCTGGACCCAGAACGACGGCATCGCCCAGGCGTGGATGACGTCGGCGGCGGTGGTCAGGACGCGAACGGTCGTGCCGACCGGAACGATGACGCGGTTGTCGACGCCAAGCTTGGCGGGGTCGCCCTTCTTGATCGCGTCGGCGTCGGACAGGATGATCGAATCGAAGCTAAAGCCGCCCTGGTCGGGGTATTCATACTCCCAATACCACTGGTGGCCGGTCGCCTTGATTGTCAGCCCGGCCTTGGGCGGCTCATACTGGTTGGCGAGCAGGCGGAACGACGGCACCGCGATCCAGACGAGGATCAGCACCGGCACGACGGTCCAGATCACCTCGACGACGGTATTGTGCGAGGTCCGCGACGCAACCGGATTGCGCGCGGCGCGGTAGCGGAACAGCGTGTAGAACAGCAATGCGAAGACGACGATGCAGACGCCGAGCATCAGCGGATCGAGGATCGTCGTCGCCATATGGCGCGCTTCGACCGCGATCGGGGTCATCGCTTCCTGAAGGTTCCAGCCGCCACCGGGCTGGCCGATACCGGGGGTGCCGAGCACCGGCGCGACGGTCGCCGCTGCCGGCATTGCCGTCGTCGTTACCGGCACAACGGGCGCGGCCGCGACTGCGGCGTCCTGCGCGCGGGCGGCCAGCGGGAGCAACCCGGTCATCGCCAATACCAACTTTACGGTCGCGCGCATCGTGCCCCTTCGCAAGACTTTGTCAAAGCGCGCCCGGTTCGGGGACCTTGGCGCGTGGCACGCTCTATATGCCCCGGGGTCTCTAGCGGCAAGCGTACAACTGCCGCACTGCGGCATAAGCCTTCACGCGACGAGGTCGGCGAACACCGGAGTCGTCCGCGCCGCCTGCGCGGTCATCGCTGCGCGAAGGTCGTCGCCCTGGAGCATCCCGGCATTCCACGTCGCGACATAGTCGAGCCCCTGCGCGATCGTCGCATCGCGGCCGTGATTGAGCACCGCCTTGATCCCGGTAATCGCGAGCGGCGACTTGGCGGCGATCTCGGCGGCGAGGGCATGCGCCGATGCCAGCGCGGCGGCGTGATCGGCCTCGACCCGGTTGAGGAAGCCATAGTGCTTCGCCTCCGCCGCGCCGAAGCGCCGCCCGGTGTACGCCAGCTCGCGGACGAGTCCCTGCGGCAGGAGGTGGGGGATGCGCTGGAGCGTGCCGACATCGGCGACGATCGCGATGTTGATCTCCTGCACGGTGAAGAAGCAGTCGGCTGTCCCGACGCGGAGGTCGCACGCGGTGACGAAGTCGACCCCGCCGCCGATGCACCCGCCCTGGACGCAGGCGATGACCGGCACCCGGCAGCGGTCGACCGCGCTGAACGTTTCCTGGAGATGGTGGACGTGGCGACGGAAGGCTTCGCGCGCGCGGCCGGCGTCGGCCCCCGCCCCGACGAGCGTCTGCCCGGCCCAGTTGAGATCGAGCCCAGCGGTGAAGTGCTTGCCGGTCGAGGCGACGACGACCGCGCGGACGGTCGGGTCGGCGTCGATCGCAGCGAAGGCGGCGGGAACGTCGGTCCAGAACGCCTCGGTCATCGTGTTGAGCTGGGCCCCTCGGGTCAGCGTCACGGTGGCGATCCCGGCATCGACCGCCAGCGCCAAAGTCTCCAGTTCCACGATTTCTCTCCCCAGAGTATAACCATGGCATGACCAAGTTCACCGTCAACGGCAACCCCGTCCATTATCTGCTCGCCCCCGAGACGCCGCTGCTGTGGGCGCTGCGCGACGCGTCGAACCTGACCGGGACCAAGTTCGGCTGCGGTGCCGGGCTGTGCGGCGCGTGCACCGTCCATATCGACGGGGTCGCCAAGCGATCGTGCCAGACGAGCATCGGCGACATCGAGGGCAGCTTCGTCACGACGATCGAGGGGCTATCGGCCGACCGCAGCCACATCGTCCAGGCGGCATGGATCGCGGGCCAGGTCCCCCAGTGCGGCTATTGCCAGTCGGGGATGATCATGGCGGTCGCGGCGCTGCTCAAGGCGACGCCGCACCCGACCGACGAGGAGATCGACGCCGGCATCACCAACATCTGCCGGTGTGGCACCTACCCGCGCATTCGCAAGGCGATCCATGCCGCCGCCGCCGGGGTCGTCGACGCCGGCATCGCCCCGCCGGGAACGACCCCGAGCGAGGCGGCACGGCGCGCGCCATCGATGGTCGCGGAGCCGAAGCGCGTCGCCTGACGCGCGCCCTACCCGCGCCTCAGCCGCGCGATCACCGCTTCCGCCTCCGCCATTGTCCGCGCGACGATCTCCGCGCACGACAGGATCTCGGTGATCCCGCCGCCGCCCTGCCCTGCCGCGAGGCACTGCGTCACCGGATTCACGTCATCGACCACCCCGGCGATCGGCCCGAGCAAGTTAAGCCGCGCCGAATTCGCCACCTGCGCCATGAACGGCAGCGGCTCGCGCCCCGCCCAGTCGCGGGTCGTGTCGTTGGCGATCGCGCGGAGCGTCTTGCCTGTAAAGCCGCGGCTGATGACGGTGTCGCTTTCACTCATCCTCACGATCGCGTCCTTGTAGACGTCGGCGGCGTGCGCCTCGGTCGAGGCGATGAAGCGCGTCCCCATCCACACGCCGTCGCAGCCGAACGCGAGCGCCGCCGCGAGCCCGCGCCCGTCGAACAGCCCGCCCGCCGCGATCACCGGCACGTCGACCGCGTCGACCACCTGCGGCCACAACGCGACCGACGCGACCGAGCCGGTGTGCCCGCCCGCCTCGGTGCCCTGCGCAATGACGACGTCGCACCCGGCCTCTGCCGCTTTGACCGCATGGCGGACAGACCCGGCCATGCACATGACGACGATGCCCGCCGCCTTGAGCTGTTCGATGATCGCGACCGGCACGCCGAGGCCGGCGATGAACGCCTTGGCGCCTTCCTCGATGATGACGTCGACCGAGGCGGTGAGGGTCTCGGGCTGGGCGGTGAGGAGGTCGACCCCGAACGGCTTGCCGGTTAGCTCGCGGACACGGCGCATCTGGGAGCGGATCGCCGACGGGGGGAGGCCCGCCATGCCCAGCGAACCGAACCCGCCGGCTTCGCTGACCGCCGCGCAGACCTCGGCGTACGACACGCCGCCCATGCCGGCGAGGAGGATGGGGTGCTCGACCCCGAGGAGGGTGGTGATGCGGGTAGGGATGGTCATAAAAAATCCTTCCTCCCTCTCCCCTTGAGGGAGAGGGACGGCGCGTTCTTCACGCGCCAGGGTGAGGGTGAGTGCGGGAGATAAGCCCCTGAAGCACAGTCATAATCTTAACGAACACAGCCTGCGGCCGATCGATCACCTCGGCATTCGCGAACCGCAAAACCGTCAGCCCCTTAGCTCCCAGCCAAGCCGTCCGCCGCACGTCATACTCGGCCTTGGCGAAATGCCCCGTCCCGTCGAGCTCCACCACCAGCCCCGCCGCCGCGCAGTAGAAGTCGACGATGAACGGCCCGACCGGCTGCTGGCGGCGGAAGCGGGCGCCTAGTTTGCCACCGCGAAGGATTTGCCACAGGTCGCGCTCTGCTGGGGTGGCGTCGGCGCGGAGGACGCGGGCGCGGGGGACGAGGGTAAGGGCGTCGTAGTCGGGTTGATGCGGCATGTGGGTTCCGCCGGGATGTTTGGCGATGGCCGCGGGTGAAGCCATCGCATCGACGCTCGCACGCACTCAACTCGGGCCGCCCCCGTCACCACTCGCCCTCACCCTGGTTGCGCGAAGGGCGCAACCGTCCCTCTCCCTCAAGGGGAGAGGGAGAGGCCGCGCTCTACCGCACGGTCGTCCTACTCCGCCGCTTCCTTCGCGCCCCAACCCAGCACCGCCTTGACCTCGAGGAATTCCGCGAACGCGTGGTCGCCCCATTCGCGGCCGTTGCCCGACTGTTTGTAGCCGCCGAACGGGGCCATCAGGTCGCCGCCGGTGCCGTTGAGGAACACCTGTCCGGCGCGGAGCTTCTTCGCCACCGCATGGGCGTGGCCGAGTTCGCCCTGCACGTAGGCGGCGAGGCCGTAGACGGTGTCGTTGCCGACCGCGATCGCCTCCTCCTCGTCGGCGTATCCCAGCATCGTCAGGACGGGGCCGAAGATTTCCTCGCGGGCGATCGTCATGTCGTTGGTGACGTCGGCGAAGACCGTCGGCTTGACGTAATAGCCGGTCTCGAGCCCCTCGGGCTTGCCGGTGCCGCCCGACACGAGCGTCGCGCCTTCGTCGATGCCCTTCTGGATCAGCCCCTGGATCTTGTGCCACTGCGCCTCGGACACGACCGGGCCGATCTTGGCGTTGCCGTCAGGCGGCCCGACCGTCACGCTCTCGGCGGCGGCGGCGGCGATCGTCTTGGCCTGCGCCATCTTGCCCGCCGGGACGAGCATCCGCGACGGCGCGTTGCACGACTGGCCCGAATTATTCATCATCGCAACGACGCCGCGGGTCACCGCCGCGTCGAGGTCGGCGTCGTCGAGGACGATGTTCGGCGACTTGCCGCCCAATTCCTGCGCGACGCGCTTGACCGTCGGGGCGGCGTTGCGCGCGACTTCGATCCCGGCGCGGGTCGAGCCAGTGAAGCTGACCATGTCGACCTGCGGGTGGCTGCTCAGCGCCGCGCCGACGGTCGGCCCGTCGCCGTTGACGAGGTTGAACACGCCTGCCGGAACACCCGCGGCGTGCATCACCTCGGTCCACAATTGCGCGCTGAACGGCGCGATCTCGCTCGGCTTGAGGACCATCGTGCAGCCGACCGCGATCGCGGGGACGACCTTGCAGGCGATCTGGTTGATCGGCCAGTTCCACGGGGTGATGAAGGCGCAGACGCCGATCGGCTCCTTCGACAGCATCGTCGCGCCGCGCAGCTCGTCGAAGCGGTAATTCTTGAGCACCTCGATCCCGGTCATCAAATGGCCGACGCCGATCGCCGCCTGCGCCTGCATCGCGAGCCAGCCGGGCGCGCCCATCTCCTCGGTGATCGCGGCGGCGATGTCGGCGTAGCGCTTCTGATATTCGGCGAGGATGTTCTGGAGGAGCTCGACGCGGTCTTCGCGGCTCGTCGCGGCGAACGAATCGAACGCGTTGCGCGCTGCCATCACCGCGCGATCGGCATCGGCAACGGTGCCCATCGCGATGACCCCGGCGACGGCCTCGGTCGCCGGATTGATGACGTCGAGGCGGGCGCTGCCGAGCGGCTCGACCCACGCGCCGTCGATGTAGAATTTGGTGTAGTCGCGCATCCCAAGGACTCCTTTTGATCTGGAGTCACTCTAGCAGAGCCGGATGCTCAAGCCAGCGCAGGATTACGTTATGGTGAACCCGTCGCCGGGTCAGCTTGCGGGGACGATATCGACGACGTCGAGGGTCGACTGGAAGCGCGGCCACGGCAGCGCCAGCCGCCACCGCGCCGGGCCGATCCGCTCGAGCACACCGACGACATTGCGGTCGGGATCGGCGCCATAAGCGAACTGCGACATGTCACCGCGCAACGTCATCGCGCCGAGGAAGACCATCCGCTCGCCGTCGGGATACAGCCGCCCGGTCGACGACTGGAAGGCATTATGCCCGGCAAAGCCGATGACGCCGTCGTCGTCGGTCACGGTGCACGGAAAGTCGCGTAGCGGGGTGACGTCGGGCTGGCCCGGCAGGGTCGCGCCGAGCTTGACGACGCGGCAGCGATACGTCCCCGCCGCGGGCCACGCACCATCGGGAGCCGCTGCAGGATCGGCGAGGCGACCGAGCGCAGCCCAGTCGGCGGTCTCGCCGTGGACGATCGCCTTCGCCTTGGCGCTGGTCCATGCGGGCCACAATCCGAGCAGGCGGACGCGATCGTCGGGGTGGATCACGGCGCGCCACGTCGTCGCGTTCCTGGCACGCGCGGCGGTGCCCGCGCACAGCGCGGCGATCGTCAGTAAGAGCACACCCCTGCGCATGTCTTACCGTAGCATGAAGTTCGCGGCGGCAGTGCGCTGAATCTTGGTTTAGGCCAGCATGTCGCGGACGAAATTCGCGAGCCCCAGCTGGCGCTTACGCCGCATCCGCTCGGCCTTGAGGATCGCGCGGATTTCGCCGAGGCAAACGTCGGGATCGTCGTTGATCAGGATGTAATTATACTCGCCCCAGTGGCTGATCTCGGTCGCGGCGCGCTTCATCCGCTGCGCGACGACCTCCTCGCTGTCGGTGCCGCGCCCGCGCAGGCGACGCTCGAGTTCGGCCATCGTCGGCGGCAGGATAAAGACGCGGACAAGGTCGCTCGCGGCGTCGGTCTGCTGGAGCTGCTGCGTCCCCTGCCAGTCGATGTCGAACAGCACGTCACGCCCGGCGTGGAGCGTATCCTCGACCGGCCCGCGCGGTGTCCCGTAGCGATGCCCGAACACCGTCGCCCATTCGAGCAATTGCTCGTCCGTGAGCAACGCATCGAAGCCAGCATCGTCGACGAAGCGATAGTCACGCCCCTCGATCTCGCCGGGGCGCGGCGGGCGCGTCGTCACCGACACCGACATGACAATCTCGGGGTCATCGACAATCAATCGCCGCGACATCGTCGTCTTGCCCGCTCCGGACGGCGACGACAGGACGAACATCAGCCCTCGCCGGGCGGGGGCGGTCCGTGCGGGGGTGGCGAATTGCGTCATGCCGGGTCGGGGCCGAGCATCGCGTCGGCGCGGACGATGCGGCGGAAGCGGGCCTCGTCGATCAGTCCGAGTTCCAACGCCGACTCGAGCAGAGTGCCGCCGCTATGGTGGGCGTGCTTGGCGATTTTCGCGGCGTTGTCGTAGCCAATCGCGGGGGCGAGCGCGGTGACGAGCATCAGCGAGCGTTCGACGAGTTCGGCGATGCGGTCGCGGTTTGGTTCGGTCCCGGCGACGCAGCGATCGGTAAAGCTGACCGCGGCGTCGGCGAGCAGGCGGATCGACTGGAGCACGGCGTCGGCGATCACCGGCTTGAACACGTTCAGTTCGAGGTGCCCCTGCAGCCCGCCGATCGTGACCGTGACGTGGTTGCCCATCACCCGCGCGGCAACCATTGTCAGCGCCTCGGCCTGCGTCGGGTTGACCTTGCCCGGCATGATTGAGCTGCCCGGCTCGTTCTCGGGCAGGCTGAGTTCCCCGAGTCCCGAGCGCGGGCCCGACCCCAACAGCCGGAAGTCATTGGCGATCTTGGTCAGGCTGACCGCGAGGACGTTGAGCGCCCCCGACAGCTCGACCATCGTGTCGTGGGTCGCGAGCGCCTCGAACTTGTTCGGCGCGGTGACGAAAGGGATGCCGGTCAGCGTCGCGAGTTCGGCAGCGATCGCCTCGGCGAAGCCGGTGCGGGTGTTGAGCCCGGTGCCGACCGCGGTCCCGCCCTGTGCGAGGCGGTGAAGCCGCGGCAGCACCGCTTCGACGCGCGCGATGCCGTCCTCGACCTGCCGCGCATAGCCCGACATCTCCTGGCCGAGGCTGACCGGGGTCGCGTCCTGGAGGTGCGTCCGCCCGATCTTGATGATGTCGTGCCACGCCGCGACCTTCGCCGCGAGCGCCGCGTGAAGGTGCTTCAACGCCGGGATCAGCCGCGCGTCGATCTCCATCGCGGCGGCGACGTGCATCGCGGTCGGAAAGGTGTCGTTCGACGACGCCCCGGCGTTGACGTGGTCGTTGGGGTGGACCGGGGTCTTGCCGCCGCGCCTACCCGCGAGCAGCTCGTTGGCGCGCCCGGCGATGACCTCGTTCGCGTTCATGTTCGACTGCGTGCCTGAGCCGGTCTGCCAGACGACGAGGGGGAACTGGTCGTCCCACTTGCCGCTCGCGACCTCGCCTGCCGCCTGCTCGATGCACGGCGCGAGATTGTCGTCGAGCACGCCGAGCCGCGCGTTGACCCGCGCCGCCGCCTGCTTGACGAGGCCGAGCGCGTGGATCAGCGGCAGCGGCATGCGTTCGGTGCCGATCGGGAAATTGCCGATCGACCGCTGCGTCTGCGCGCCCCAATAGACGTCGGCGTCGACGTCGATCGGGCCGAAGCTGTCGGTTTCGGTACGGGTGGTCATGTCTGGCTCCGGAACGCAGTGTGCGCGCTGTCTATCGGAGCAGGGCCGCAGTTGGAAGCGCGGCTACTTCTTGCGGAAGCGATCGAGCGTGACGACGTTCGACCCGTCCTCGATCGGCAGCGGCGGCGGCGGTGCCACCGGCTCGGGTTCCGGCTCGGCAACGTCGGTATTCGGCACGAACTGGAGCGCGAAGTTGACCGCGGGATCGACGAAGCCGGTCACCGCGGCGAACGGAATCGACAGCTTTGCCGGGACCTGGTTGAAGCTTAACCCGATCGTGAAGCGCTCGTCGTTGATCGCGAGGTCCCAGTAGCGGTGTTGGATGACGATCGTCATCTCCTCGGGATAGCGCTCGAGCAGATGCTTCGGCATGTCGACGCCCGGGTAGCGCGTGCGGAAGGCGATGTAGAAATGGTGCGCCCCGGGCAACCCGCCCTCGGCATCGATCCGTTCGAGCACCCGCTGCACGACCGAGCGCAATGCGGTCTGCACGATCTCGTCGTACGGAATCAGACTGTCGGCGGTCGTATCGTTCACGCGAGGGCTCCGGGTTGACGGCATAGGTGGCGCGCAACCTTCGCTTGGTCAAGCCATGGGCCGAGAAGCTATTTTACAAAGCTGTCGAACAGCAGCTTGACCGCAATGAGAATTGCCGGTCCGGCCACCAAGGTGCAGACCCATCCCTCCCAACTTGCGGGCGAGAAACCGTAACCGATCACCTTCGGCCGGAACCAGAGAGCGAAAGGTCTCAGCCGCGGCATTGATCAGCCTCCAAAAGTGGGGAGCTTCTGTTGCTCGGTGCTCCCCGTACCGCCGGTGTCCACTTCTGTTGCCCGGTGTGGCCCGTACCGCGCTTTCGGCCAGTGTAACTTAGTCCGTTAGGACCGGGTTACGCTGCGATTGCGAATGCCTCGTTGTCGTTGGCATTTCTGGGTTGTGAACCATTTAACGGCTTATTCAGGCCGGGCGAAGGTCTTCGTCTTTGAACACACGTCGATCCTATTTCGGCCCCATGCCGCCCCCGACAACGGGGTTGGAATGGTGGAGCCGCCGGGTACCGCCCCCGGGTCCGCTGTGTCTATTGCACGACACCCTCTATCGCCATAGCCGCCCGTTTCCGGGATGCAGGAGTGATATAGGCGTTTGCAGACGGGTTGAAAAGGTGGCTTGCTCTTCCCTCTCCCCTCGAGGGAGAGGGACGGTCGCCCCTTGGCGACCAGGGTGCGGGTGAGGATGGCATTGAAGGCGCGGCTTGAATGCCACCCGCACCCTCACCCTGATCGCGCGAAAGCGCGCGATCGTCCCTCTCCCTCAAGGGGAGAGGGAAGGCTTACGCTGCCCTTAGTGCCGTCACGACCCGGTCGACCAGCGGGGCGAACACCGATTGCGGCACCGCCGTCGGGATACGGACGATCCGCATATAATGGTCGAGCATCGTCTGGTTGATCTCGTCCCAGTCATAGCGGCGGCTGAGAACGAGGCCCGCCTCCCCCGCCATTGCGGCGGCGCGGGTGTCGGTCAGGTACGTCGTCAGCGCGGCGGCGTAACCGTCGATGTCGCCCGGCGTTACCAGCTGCCCCGAAATGCCGTGGTGGACGATGCTCGACGTTCCCGTCGCGCGCGCGCCGACGACGGGCAGGCCGCACGCCATCGCTTCGAGGGTGACGTTGCCGAAGGTTTCGGTCGTCGACGGATTGAACAGCATGTCCGACGACGCATAAGCGCGGGCGAGGTCGACCCCGGCAAGCTGGCCGGTGAAGATCGCTTGCGGCATCCGCGACTCGGCCCATTCGCGGGCAAGGCCGTCGCCGACGATCAGAACACGATGTGCGACGCCATCGGCGACAAGGCGGTCGATCGTGTCGGCGAAGACATCGAGCCCCTTCTCCATTACCAGCCGGCCGACGAAGGCGATGACGCGCTCGTCGTCGCCAATGCCGAGGCTGCGCCGCCAGTCGAGCGAGCGGCGCGAGGGAGTGAACACCGAGGCGTCGACGCCTCGGCTCCAGATCTTGATATTATCCGCCATGCCGTCGGCGCGGAGCTGGTCGGCGAACGACTCCGACGGCGCATAGACTTCGGGCAGCCCCGTATAGAGGTTGCGCATGACGTCGCCGAGGATGCTGTTGACCCAGGCGAGGCCATAATAGCCGAGATAGGTGTCGAAACGAGTGTGCGCCGACGCGACGACGGGCACGCCATGTGCCTGCCCCCAGCGCTTGGCGTGGAAGGCGAGCCGGTCAGGGACCGACAGATGGATCAGATTGGGTTCGAACGCCTCGAGGTCGCGGCGCGTCGCCCCGTCCATCGCGTAGGCGAAGCGGTAATCGCCGCGTCCGGGAATCTTGACTGACGGGACCGAGATCAGCGTCCCGGTCGGCTCGAACGCCGGGGTGTCGCTCGTCGGCGAATAGATCCGGACGGCCACGCCCTGCCGCTCGAGAAAGCCAACGAGGCGATTGAGCGCGTTGTTCACGCCGTCACGCTGATAGTTGTAGTTTCCGGAAAAGAGAGCGACGCGGAGTTCGTTCTGGCGCACTGGGCGGCATCCTCTATCGGGCGTTGGTCAAACAGATACGCGGGCATTATGACCGTGGTTGGGCAACGCACAAAAACGCTACCGGCTGCATCGTTACGCACACGGGACACGAAAAACCCCGCCGGATCGCTCCGGCGGGGTTTCGTCAGGTTCGTCGTGTCGAAGGCGGAGGCTTAGCCCGCGACTTCGCCCAGCGGCGACGACAGGATGTCGGCCTCGGCCGGCAGCGGCACCGCCACCACCTGCTTCGCCGCCTGCGAGGCCCGCAGCGCGGCGTCGCGCGACGTTGCCGTCACCCGCATCCGCGCCATCGCTGCGCCAGTACCTGCAGGGATCAGGCGGCCGACGATGACGTTTTCCTTGAGGCCCGTCAGCGTGTCGATCTTGCCCTGGACCGCCGCCTCGGTCAGCACGCGCGTCGTCTCCTGGAACGACGCGGCGCTGATGAAGCTCTTGGTCTGGAGCGACGCCTTGGTGATCCCGAGCAGGACCGGCTTGCCCTCGGCGCCCGCTTCGTTCTTGCCGAGCTTCGCGTTCTGCTCCTCCATCTCGAGCCGGTCAACCTGCTCGCCGACGAGCATCGTCGTGTCGCCCGACTTCGTGATCTCGACCTTCTGGAGCATCTGGCGAACGATCGTCTCGATGTGCTTGTCGTTGATCCGCACGCCCTGGAGACGATAGACCTCCTGGATTTCGGCGCACAGATATTCGGCGAGCGGCTCGATCCCGAGGACATCGAGAATGTCGTGCGGGTTCGGGTTGCCGTCGATCAGATAGTCGCCGCGACGGACATAGTCGCCTTCCTGGACCGAGACGTGCTTGCCCTTCGGGATCATGTATTCGGCGAGTTCAGCATCGTCACCGCGGATGTTGATGCGGCGCTTGGTCTTGTAGTCCTTGCCGAATTCGACCCGCCCATTGATCCGGGCGATGATCGCATTGTCCTTCGGGATACGCGCCTCGAACAGCTCGGCAACCCGCGGCAGACCGCCGGTGATGTCGCGCGTCTTGGCGGCGTCCTTCGGGATGCGCGCGACGACGTCGCCCGCCTCGACATCCTGACCATCGGCGACCGACAGAATCGCGCCGACCGCGAGCATGTAGCGCGCGCTCTCGCCCGATGTGTCGTCGAGCAAGGTGATGCGCGGACGAAGCTCTTCCTTCTGCTTCACCGAGCGCCAGTCCTGGACGACCTTCTGCGCGATGCCGGTGGCGTCATCGACGTTCTCCGACATCGACAGGCCCTCGATCAGGTCCTGATACTTCACCTTACCCGACTTCTCGGTGATGACCGGAAGCGTATACGGATCCCAGTCGGCCAGACGGTCGCCCTTGCTGACGATCGCCCCGTCGAGGTGGATCAGCGCAGTCCCGTAGGCGATGCGGTGGATCGACCGCTCACGCCCATCCGAGTCGAGCAGGACGAGTTCGCCGTTGCGCGCCATCGAGATGTTGCGGCCGCGGCTGTCCTTGATCGTCGACATGTTGCGCAGGAGCACCGTGCCGTCGACGAGCGCGTCGAGAGTCGACTGCTCGCTGACCTGCGCCGCGCCGCCGATGTGGAAGGTCCGCATCGTCAGCTGGGTGCCCGGCTCACCGATCGACTGCGCGGCGATGACGCCGACAGCTTCACCGATGTTGACCGGCGTACCGCGGGCAAGATCGCGCCCGTAGCAGGTGCCGCAGACGCCGCCCTTGGTCTCGCACAGCAGCGGCGAACGAATCTTGACCTCGGCAACTGCCGCCTTCTCGATCCGCGCGACGTCGACTTCGCTGAGCAGCATGCCGGCGGGCGCCAGCACCTCGCCGGTCTTCGCGTCGACGATGTCGTCGAGCACGGTCCGGCCGAGGATGCGCTCGCTGAGCGAGACGATCGTGTTTCCGCCTTCGACGATCGCCTTCATCGTCATGCCGCGCTCGGTCTTGCAGTCGTCTTCGATGACGACGCAATCCTGCGACACGTCGACCAGGCGCCGTGTCAGGTACCCCGAGTTCGCCGTCTTCAACGCGGTGTCCGCGAGGCCCTTACGCGCGCCGTGGGTCGAGTTGAAGTATTCGAGGACGGTCAGGCCTTCCTTGAAGTTCGAGATGATCGGCGTCTCGATGATCTCGCCCGACGGCTTCGCCATGAGCCCGCGCATACCCGCAAGCTGCTTCATCTGCGCCTGCGAACCACGCGCACCCGAATGGGCCATCATGTAGATCGAGTTGATCGGCTTCTCGCGTCCGGCGTCGTCGATCGGACGTGCCGAAATCTCGCGCATCATCGCGTCGGCGACCTTGTCACCGCAACGTGCCCACGCATCGACGACCTTGTTGTACTTCTCGCCCTGCGTGATCAGACCGTCCTGATACTGCTGCTCGAAGTCCTTCACCATCGCGCGGGTGTCGTTGACCATCTTCTCCTTCTCGGGAGGGATGACCATGTCGTCCTTGCCGAAGCTGATGCCCGCCTTGAACGCATTCTGGAAGCCGAGCGTCATGATCGCGTCGGCGAACAGCACGGTCTCCTTCTGGCCGCAGTGGCGATAGACGGTGTCGATGACATCGGCGATCTCCTTCTTGGTCAGGAGGCGGTTGATCGTCTCGAACGGCACCTTGTGCGACTTCGGCAGCGTCTCGCCGAGCAGCATCCGGCCCGGGGTCGTGGTGACGCGGCGCAGGACCATGTTGCCCGCCTCGTCGGTCGTCTCGACGCGCGCGACGATCTTCGAGTGGAGCGTCACCGCCTTGGCGTGGAGCGCCTGGTGGACTTCGGCCATGTTGCCGAACGCCATGCCGGCACCCGGCTCACCCTCGCGGTCCATCGACAGGTAATACAGCCCGAGGACCATATCCTGCGACGGCACGATGATCGGCTTGCCGTTCGCGGGACTGAGGATGTTGTTCGTCGACATCATCAGGACGCGCGCTTCCAACTGCGCCTCAAGGCTCAGCGGGACGTGGACGGCCATCTGGTCGCCGTCGAAGTCGGCGTTGAAGGCCGAGCAGACCAGCGGGTGCAGCTGGATCGCCTTACCCTCGATCAGGACCGGCTCGAACGCCTGGATGCCCAAGCGGTGGAGCGTCGGGGCGCGGTTCAAAAGCACGGGATGCTCGCGGATCACCTCGTCGAGGATGTCCCAGACTTCCTTGCGCTCCTTCTCGACCCACTTCTTTGCCTGCTTCAGGGTCATCGACAGACCCTTGGCGTCGAGGCGCGAGTAGATGAACGGCTTGAACAGTTCGAGCGCCATCTTCTTCGGCAGGCCGCACTGGTGAAGCTTGAGTTCCGGACCGGTGACGATAACAGACCGGCCCGAATAGTCGACGCGCTTGCCGAGCAGGTTCTGGCGGAAGCGACCCTGCTTGCCCTTGAGCATGTCGGACAGCGACTTGAGCGGACGCTTGTTCGCACCCGTGATCGTCCGGCCGCGGCGGCCGTTGTCGAACAGGGCGTCGACCGCTTCCTGCAGCATCCGCTTTTCGTTGCGGACAATGATGTCCGGCGCGCGCAGCTCGATCAGACGCTTCAACCGGTTGTTACGGTTGATCACGCGGCGATACAGGTCGTTAAGGTCCGACGTCGCGAAACGGCCGCCGTCGAGCGGGACGAGCGGGCGCAGCTCGGGCGGGATGACGGGCACGACCTGGAGCACCATCCACTCGGGCTTGTTGCCCGACTCGATGAAGCTCTCGACGACCTTCATCCGCTTGATGATCTTCTTCGGCTTCAGTTCCGACTTGGTCGTGCGAAGGTCCTCGCGGAGGATCTCCATCTCGCCCTCGAGGTCCATCTCAGCGAGAAGTTCGCGGATCGCCTCGGCGCCGATGCCAGCACGGAAGCCGTCTTCGCCATATTCATCCTGCGCGGTGACAAGCTCGTCCTCGGTGAGGAGGTCGAACTTCTTCATCGGCGTCATGCCGGCTTCGAGAACAACATACTGCTCGAAGTACAGCACGCGCTCGAGGTTCTTGAGCGGCATGTCCAGCAGCATGCCAATGCGCGACGGCAGCGACTTCAGGAACCAGATGTGCGCGACCGGGGCAGCGAGTTCGATGTGGCCCATCCGCTCACGGCGGACCTTCGAGACAGTGACCTCGACGCCGCACTTTTCGCAGACGATCCCTTTGTACTTCATGCGCTTATACTTGCCGCACAGGCACTCGTAGTCCTTGATCGGACCGAAGATGCGCGCGCAGAACAGGCCGTCGCGCTCGGGCTTGAACGTCCGGTAGTTGATGGTCTCGGGCTTCTTGATCTCGCCAAACGACCACGAGCGGATGCGCTCGGGCGACGCCAGGCTGATCTGGATCTGGTCGAACGTCTCCGGCTTCGCTGCCGGGTTGAAGAAGTTCATCAGTTCCTGGTTCATCTCTGATCCTTCTCGATCCTTCCCTCTCCCCTTGAGGGAGAGGGACAGCCGCCCTTCGGCGGCAGGGTGCGGGTGAGGACAGTCGTGCCCTCACCCTGGTCGCCAAGTGGCGACCTGTCCCTCTCCCTCAAGGGGAGAGGGACCTCCGTCCTATTCGACCTTCTCGTGGTTCTGCAGCTCGACGTTCAAGCCCAGCGAGCGCATTTCCTTGACGAGCACATTGAAGCTCTCGGGGATGCCGGCCTCGAAGGTGTCGTCGCCCTTGACGATCGCTTCGTAGACCTTGGTCCGCCCGATGACGTCGTCGGACTTGACCGTAAGCATCTCCTGCAAGGTGTAGGCGGCGCCGTAAGCCTGCAAGGCCCACACCTCCATCTCACCGAACCGCTGCCCGCCGAACTGCGCCTTACCACCGAGCGGCTGCTGGGTGACGAGCGAGTACGGCCCGATCGAACGCGCGTGGATCTTGTCGTCGACCAAGTGGTGCAGCTTGAGCATGTAGATGTAGCCGACCGTCACCTTACGGTCGAACATGTCACCCGAACGCCCGTCGAACAACTCGACCTGACCCGAGGCATCGAGCCCGGCCAATTCGAGCATCCCCGACACGTCGGCCTCACGCGCGCCGTCGAACACCGGGGTCGCCATCGGCACGCCGAGCGACAGGTTCTGCGCGAGTTCGCCGAGCTGCTCGCCGTTGAGGTCGGCGATATCGCTGTCGTACTGCGGTCCGTAGATCGACTTAAGCTTGCCGCGAAGCTCGCTCGTGTCCGCCGTCGCCAGACCCTGACCCTTGGCATAGATGTCCTCGAGCATCGCACCGATCTGCTTGCCGAGACCGCGCGCGGCCCAGCCGAGATGCGTCTCGAAGATCTGCCCGACGTTCATCCGCGACGGCACGCCGAGCGGATTGAGCACGATATCGACCGGCGTCCCGTCGGCGAGGAACGGCATGTCCTCCTGCGGCAGGATGCGGCTGATGACGCCCTTGTTCCCGTGGCGTCCGGCCATCTTGTCGCCCGGCTGGAGCTTGCGCTTCACCGCGACGAACACCTTGACCATCTTGAGCACGCCCGGCGGCAGTTCGTCACCCGCCTGGAGCTTGGTGCGCTTGTCGTCGAGGCGCGCCTCGATCGACTTCGTCGCCTCCTCCCACTGCGCCTTCAACGCCTCGAGATCGGACTGGACGGCGTCGTCGGTGACGCCGAACTTCCACCACTCGCGGCGCGGCTGGCTGGCCAGCAGCTCCTCGTCGATCACCGCGCCCTTCTTCAGGCCCCTCGGCGTCGCCGCGCTGGTCTGGTCGAGCAGGCTCGCCTTCAGACGCGCGTAGGTCGAGCGATCGAGGATGCCGCGTTCGTCGGCGGCGTCCTTGTCGAGGCGTTCGATTTCCTCGCGCTCGATCTGCATCGCGCGCTCGTCCTTGTCGATGCCGTGGCGGTTGAACACCCGGACCTCGACGACCGTCCCGGCAACGCCCGGGGGCAGCTTGAGCGAGGTGTCGCGAACGTCGCTCGCCTTCTCACCGAAGATCGCGCGGAGAAGCTTTTCCTCCGGGGTCATCGGCGATTCGCCCTTCGGCGTGATCTTGCCGCACAGGATGTCGCCCGGCTCGACCTCGGCACCGATGTAGACGATGCCGGCCTCGTCGAGGTTGCGCAGCGCTTCCTCACCGACGTTCGGGATATCGCGGGTGATGTCCTCCGGCCCGAGCTTCGTATCGCGGGCCATGACCTCGAATTCCTCGATGTGGATCGAGGTGAAGACGTCTTCCTTGACGATCTTCTCGTTGATCAGGATCGAGTCTTCATAGTTGTACCCGTTCCACGGCATGAACGCGACGAGCGCGTTCCGGCCGAGCGCGAGTTCACCCAACTCGGTCGACGGACCATCGGCGATGATATCGCCCTTGGTGACGATGTCGCCGACCTTCACCAGCGGACGCTGGTTGATGCAGGTGTTCTGGTTCGACCGCTGGAACTTCATCAGCGTGTAGATGTCGACGCCCGACTTGCCCGCCTGGACGTCTTCGGTCGCGCGGATGACGATACGCATCGCATCGACCTGGTCGACGATACCCGTCCGGCGCGCGCCGATCGCGGCGCCCGAGTCACGCGCAACGGTGCCCTCCATGCCGGTACCGACGAACGGTGCCTCGGCCTTGACGAGGGGGACCGCCTGACGCTGCATGTTCGAGCCCATCAACGCGCGGTTGGCGTCGTCGTTCTCGAGGAACGGGATCAGCGACGCGGCGACCGAAACCAGCTGCTTCGGCGACACGTCCATCAGCGTGATCTGGTTGCGCGGCGCCATCAGGAACTCGCCCGCTTCGCGCGACGAGATCAGTTCCTCGGTGAAGCTGCCGTCCTTGTCGGTCGCGGCGTTGGCTTGCGCGATCGTGTGCTTGGCCTCCTCCATCGCCGACAGATAGACGACGTCGTCGGTCAGCTTGTGGTCGACAACCTTGCGGTACGGCGTCTCGATGAAGCCGTACTTGTTGACCCGGCTGAACGTCGCGAGGCTGTTGATCAGTCCGATGTTCGGCCCTTCCGGGGTTTCGATCGGGCAGATGCGTCCATAGTGCGTCGGGTGGACGTCGCGGACTTCGAAGCCCGCGCGCTCACGCGTCAGACCACCCGGCCCGAGCGCCGACACGCGACGCTTGTGGGTCACTTCGGACAGCGGGTTGGTCTGGTCCATGAACTGCGACAGCTGCGACGAGCCGAAGAACTCGCGCACCGCGGCGACCGCCGGCTTGGCGTTGATCAGGTCGTTCGGCATGACGGTGTCGATATCGACCGACGACATGCGCTCCTTGACCGCGCGCTCCATGCGCAGCAGCCCGACGCGATACTGGTTCTCGAGCAGTTCGCCGACCGAACGCACGCGGCGGTTGCCGAGGTTGTCGATGTCGTCGATCTCGCCCTTGCCGTCCTTGAGGCCGACAAGCGTGCGGACGACCTCGAGGATATCCTCGCGGCGGAGCACGGTCATGTCGTCGGGAACGTCGAGCGCCATCCGCATATTCATCTTGACGCGGCCGACCGCCGACAGGTCGTAGCGGTCGGGGTCGAAGAACAGGCCGTAGAACATGCTCTCGGCGGTCTCGCGCGTCGGCGGCTCGCCGGGGCGCATGACGCGATAGATCTCGCTGAGCGCATGGTCACGCTCCTCGACCTTGTCGGCCATCAGCGTGTTGCGGATCCACGGTCCAACGTTGACGTGGTCGATGTCGAGAAGTTCGATCGACGCCTGCCCCGACTGGTCGATCTTGGCGAGGTTCTCGGCGGTGAGTTCGTCACCCGCCTCAATGTAGATCTCGCCGGTCTTGTCGTTGATCAGGTCGAACGCCGAATACCGCCCGAAGATTTCTTCGGTCGGAATCAGCAGCGACTTGAGGCCGTCGGTCTGCGCCTTGCGCGCGAGACGCGGGGTGATCTTGGTCCCGAGCGGGAAGGCGACTTCACCGGTCTCGGCGTTGACAACGTCGAAGCTCGGCTTCGTCCCGCGCCACTGCTCGCTCTCGAACGGCACGATCCAGCCGCCGTCGCCGCGAACCCAGGTCGCACGACCGTAAAATTCGTTGAGGATTTCCTCGCTGTTGTAGTTCAGCGCGTACAGCAGGGTCGTGACCGGCAGCTTGCGCTTGCGGTCGATGCGGACGTTGACGATATCCTTGGCGTCGAACTCGAAGTCGAGCCACGAACCGCGATACGGGATGACCCGCGCGGCGAACAGGAACTTGCCCGACGCGTGCGTCTTGCCGCGGTCGTGGTCGAAGAACACGCCCGGCGAACGGTGCATCTGGCTGACGATGACGCGCTCGGTGCCGTTGATGATGAAGGTGCCGTTGCCCGTCATCAGGGGCATGTCGCCCATGTAGACGTCCTGCTCCTTGATATCCAGAACCGACCGCGCCTCGGTGTCGGCATCGACCTCGAACACGATCAGGCGGAGTGTGACGCGCATCGGCGCGGCATAGGTCATCCCGCGCTGGCGGCACTCGTCGGTGTCGTACTTGGGATCTTCGAGCTCGTAATGGACGAAGTCGAGTTCGGCAGTTCCGGCGAAGTCGCGGATCGGGAACACCGACCGCAGCGTCTTCTCGAGGCCCGAGACATAATTATCGGCCGGGCGCGAGCGGAGGAAATGCTCGTACGATTCGCGCTGGACCTCAATCAGGTTCGGCATCTGGACGACTTCGCGGATCGTGCCGAAGGTCTTGCGGACGCGCTTGCGCGTCGTGAAGCTCGTGCCAGTGGGGGTAACTGCCTGGGTAGCCATAAAGCCGTGCCGTCCCTTTTTGTCGCACGCCGAGGATGGCCCCAACGCGAAAAAGTGCGTATTCCCGGATGGGAACCGCACCGTCAGCATCGTTCGTCCTGTCCGCTGCCCCCATTCTCGATCAATCCGTGAGCAAAGCGGACGATCACCCGGGGACGGGGAAGGCGGCGCGCCCATGTAATGGGTGTGCCTGAATGTCGTGAAGAGAGCGATATAGGGAAGCGGACGGCGTTTGGGAAGGGGGCATCTCGCCCGCAGTCCATCCCTACCGCCGACATGGCAAAGGCGGCCCCGTTGCCGGAGCCGCCTTTCCCAGTCGTCGTTGGACCTGAGCTTACTTAAGCTCGACGGTGCCGCCGGCGGCTTCGATCTGCGCCTTGATCTTCTCGGCTTCAGCCTTGTTGACGCCTTCCTTGATCGCCTTCGGGGCGCTTTCGACCAGCGTCTTCGCTTCGGTCAGGCCGAGACCGGTGAGGGCACGGACTTCCTTGATGACGTTGATCTTCTTGCCGCCGTCGCCGGTCAGGATGACGTCGAACTCGGTCTTCTCCTCGACGGGAGCAGCAGCCGGGCCGGCGGCGGCGGGGCCGGCGGCGACAGCAGCGGCGGCCGAGACGCCCCACTTCTCTTCGAGCATCTTGGCGAGGTCGGCGGCTTCGAGCACGGTCAGGGTGCTGAGTTCGTCGACGATCTTCTGCAGGTCAGCCATTGTAGTTCTCCATGTACGGGGCCGTGGCCCCTAGTCTGATTGTTGAACGAAGGTCGGTCAGGCGGCTTCCGCGAGGTCGCCGTCCTTGGCCGCATAGGCACCGAACACCCGGGCGAGCTTGCCCGCCGGCGCATTGACCAGCTGCGCGAGCTTGGTCGCAGGCGCCTGGACGAGGCCCACGATGCGTGCCCGCAGCTCGTCGAGCGACGGCAGCGACGCGAGCGCCTTGACGCCGTCGACGCTGAGCACGGTGGTTCCCATCGCGCCGCCCACCAGTTCGAACTTGTCGTTCGTCTTGGCGAAGTCGACCGCGACCTTCGCCGCGGCGACCGGGTCGGTCGACGTCGCGAAGCCCACCGGGCCGGTCAGCATCTCCCCGATCGGCTGGTAGGGCGTACCCTCCAGCGCGATCCGGGCGAGCCGGTTCTTGGTTACCTTGAAGGTGGCACCCGCCGCCCGCATCTTCGTCCGCAAGTCGGTGACCTGGGCCACCGTCAAACCATGGTTGCGCGCGATGACGACAACCGAAGTCTCGGACAAAGTCTTGGCGAGGTTGGATACCTGCTCGGATTTCTGAGCGCGATCCATGCTCTCTCCTTAGCCAATAGTGCGCCGGACCATTCCGACGCACGGTTGAGCCTAAGGATGGCCTTTCGGGGGCCATCCGTTGGCCCGCCCGAGGGGTCGTCATCCGCCAAGAATGGCAGACCCTAAAGGCTCGCCACCGCACGGCGGGCCTTTCGGAAAACTATCCCCGTCTCATGCAGGCCTTTGGGGCTTAAGTCGTTGCTTTTAAGGGCGCGGACACCTGCAATCTCGGACGGTAATCGGAGGCAACGCGCCTCCAAAACTCTTTGCTGTCCTCCCCGCGAAAGCGGGGACCCAAAGTTACGAACCTTGGGACCTTGGATCCCCGCTGTCGCGGGGATGACAGTCTAAACGTTAAGCGATGCCGTGCCCGGGAACGGTCGTCGTGTCGACCTTGACCCCGGGACCCATCGACGAGCTGAGCGCAACCTTCTGCAGGTACTTGCCCTTGGCGCCCGACGGCTTGGCGCGGGTGACCGCATCCATCAGCGCGTCGAAGTTGGCGCGCAGGTCTTCCGCCGGGAAGCTCGCCTTGCCGAGCATGCCGTGGATGATCCCGGCCTTCTCGACGCGATATTCGACCTGGCCGCCCTTGGCCGCTTCGACCGCGGCGGCGACGTTCATCGTCACCGTGCCGAGCTTCGGGTTCGGCATCAGACCCTTCGGACCGAGCACCTTGCCGAGGCGTCCGACCAGACCCATCATATCGGGCGTCGCGATGCAGCGATCGAAGTCGATCTTGCCCGACGTCACGATCTCAAGAAGGTCTTCGGCACCGACGATGTCGGCCCCGGCCTTGGTGGCTTCCTCGGCCTTGGCGCCGCGAGCGAATACCGCAACGCGGACGGTCTTGCCGGTGCCCTTGGGCAACGTCACGACGCCGCGGACCATCTGGTCGGCGTGGCGCGGATCGACGTTGAGGCCGATCGCGACCTCGATCGTCTCGTCGAACTTTGCGGTGGCATTCGCCTTGACGATGCCGAGCGCGGTGTCGAGCGCGTACAGCTTCTCGCGGTCGATGGTCGAGGCCTGCGCCTTCTGCTTCTTCGATGCAGCCATGATCTTAACCCCCCACCACTTCGAGACCCATCGAGCGCGCGCTGCCCTCGATCGTCTTCATCGCCATCTCGATCGAGTTGGCATTGAGGTCGGCCATCTTCGTCTCGGCGATCGTACGGATCTGCGCCGATGTGATCGACCCGGCCGACGCGCCCTTGCCGGGCGTCGTCGCGCCAGCCTTGAGACCGGCGGCCTGCTTGATCAGGAACGATGCCGGCGGCGTCTTGGTCGCGAAGGTGAAGCTGCGATCGGCGAACACGGTGATGACGGTCGGGATCGGCGTGCCCTTCTCCATCTCGGAGGTGCGGGCGTTGAACGCCTTGCAGAACTCCATGATGTTGACGCCACGCTGGCCGAGCGCCGGCCCGATCGGCGGGCTCGGGGTCGCGCTGCCGGCCTTGACCTGCAGCTTGATGTAACCGGTAATCTTCTTTGCCACGGTGGCACTCTCCTAAATGTGGTGCATGCGGCGGGTCGCCCCGCCTCCCACAGTCTGCGTTGACTAAATTACTTGGGCTTCTCGACCTGCTCGAAGGCGAGTTCGACCGGGGTCGCGCGACCGAAGATCGACACCGAAACCTTGACCCGGCCGTGGTCGAAATCGAGTTCCTCGACGAGGCCGTTGAACGACGCGAACGGACCGTCGAGTACCTTGACCTGGTCGCCGATCTCGTAGTTGACCTTGAGCTTTGGCTTGGCGGTCGAGACGAGTTCCTCGGCCTTGGTATTCAGGATGCGAGCGGCCTCGGCCTCGGTGATCGGCTGCGGCTTGTTCTGCTGGCCGAGGAAGCCGGTGACTTTCGGCGTATTCTTGACGAGGTGATAGATGTCGTCGTTCATCGCCATCTTCGCCAGCACATAGCCGGGGAAGAACTTGCGATCCGACGTCACCTTCTTACCGCGGCGGACCTCGGTGACCTTCTCGACGGGGACTTCGACCGACTCGATGAACGCATCGAGGCCCTTGCGGGCTGCCTCGGTGACGATCGCGTCGCGGACCTTGTTCTCGAAACCCGAGTACGCGTGAATGATGTACCAGCGCGATGACATCAGACGGCGAAGCTCAGGAGGAGCTTGACGACGCGCCCGAGGACCTGGTCGACGCCGAGAAAGAACAGCGACAGCACCGTCGTCATGATCAGGACCATGATCGTCGTCGTGATCGTCTCGCGCCGCGTCGGCCAGGCGATCTTCGCCGTCTCGACCTGCACCTGTCGCACGAACTCGGCTGGGGAAGTCTTGGCCATCGGAACCGTTCAGCGCCTTTTCGACAAACAAAAACGACCAGCCCAAACCCGCCGTTTGCGGACCTGCGACTGGTAGAAACTACCGCCCCGGCTGGCAGGAGTGGAGGGGCTCGAACCCCCGGCCCTCGGTTTTGGAGACCGATGCTCTACCAACTGAGCTACACTCCTGCGAGTGCCGAGAGGCGGGCGTATACGGAAGCTGCGACGCGGCGGCAAGGGGATATTGGCGTGGCCGAGTCGGACATGCCCGTCCCGGCAAATTGTGTCAGGCCAGCTTGACGAAGTTGATGAACCTGACGCCACGTAAGAATGAAACGCACCTTCCCCGCTTCGAACCAGTCGAATGGCGCGGCGGAAAGGGGCAGTCGTCAAGCTCATCCGCCGAGCCTAGGCAGAGTGTCGGCGTGTAGGACAGGCTTATTTCATGGCGTGCGTCAGATCACTTGCCGTGAACCGCGCCGTTGACAGCATCGACCGCTTTCGCCACTACCCCGCGCTCCGCGGTTTCGACCGCGGGCACGTCGCTGCGGCGTGTGGAGAGGTGGCCGAGCGGTCAATGGCAGCAGACTGTAAATCTGCCGGGGCAACCCTACGTTGGTTCAAATCCAACCCTCTCCACCAGCCGTCGCGATCGTGTTAAGGTGGCGCTACGCGGGTATAGCTCAGTGGTAGAGCACTAGCCTTCCAAGCTTGTGATGCGGGTTCGATTCCCGCTACCCGCTCCATCGCTTTTGGCCGGCAGGCTGTGCCGCCGGCGCGTCAGGTGACCGCATGATGCAACAATCGGTTCATCGTAAGGTTATGGAGTCCCCGAAACGACCAACAGGGACCCCATGCTGCCGCCAACGACCAACGACGAACACCCGCTGGCCGAACGATTCCGTGAATTTGTCCGTGCGGCGGATTTTCCATGTGTCGGCGCCAAGTCGGCGCTCGCCCGCGGCCAGATGCGAATCGTCGTCGCGCGCGACATTCGCTCGGCGTGGGACGACCTCCGGATTTATCCCGGCATCCTCGACCTCGCCAAAAGCTATGCCGAAGATCCGGTCCTGTTTCAGACCCTCATCGTCATCTTCGAGCAGGACGACGGCCTGTCGGAGACTAGCTTCGAAGCAGCTTTATGGGCGCGGCTGCAGTCGCTGACCGACAAGGATGCGATGTTCGCGCAGGCTCCAGACCTCAGCGTCAGCGGCGACCCCGACGACCCGCATTTCTCGCTGAGCTTCGGCGGGCAGGCGTTCTTCGTCGTCGGGCTCCATCCCGGCGCGAGCCGTCCGGCGCGACGCTTCGAACGCCCGGCGATGGTGTTCAACCTCCACGACCAGTTCGTCCGGCTCCGCGAGGAGGGACGCTACGAGAAGCTGCGGACCGCGATCCTCGACCGCGATGTCGCCGTCGCCGGCTCGCTCAACCCGATGCTCGCGCGCCACGGCGAGATGTCGGAGGCACGTCAGTATAGCGGGCGCGAGGTCGGCAACGACTGGCAGTGCCCGTTCGACAGCCGCCCAATCGGCGAAAGGGATGCGGCATGAGCGATGTCCACGAGATTGCGCCGCGGTCGGGCGTCGCCTTCACCCTCGACCGCGGCCAGCGGCTGACGGTAATCGACCCGCGCGGCGAACAGGTCGCCGACCTCCTCGCGTACAACCGTGACGATGTCGCCGAGGTCATCTCGTCGGGGCGTACGCTCGATTATGCGAGCAAGATTTATCTGACGACCGGCGACCCGCTGTATTCGAACCGCTCGCGGATCATGCTGCGGATCGTCGAGGACATGGTCGGACGCCACGATTTCCTGCTGACGCCATGCTCGGCCGATACCTTCCGCATCATCTACGGCGATACCGCGCCGCATCGCGGCTGCTTCGGAAACCTCGCCGCCGCGCTCGCCCCGTACGGCATCGGCCCCGACGAAATCCCGACCGCCTTTAACGTCTTCATGAATGTGCCGATCGATGCCGCCACCGGCGCGCTGACGGTCGAGCCGCCACTGAGCAAGGCGGGCGATAGTACCGTCTTCGAGGCCGACATGGACCTGATCATCGGGCTGACCGCGTGCTCGGCGCTTCAGTCGAACAACCACGCATTCAAGCCGATCCACTATCGCATCGACTAGGACGCGGCTAAGTCCCTCGCGATGGGACGAAGACCGCACCCCCGAAACGCTGCAGGGCAAAAAAGCAGCTACCCCCGTTTGTACGGACGCCACGCGGTGTTCGCCGCGCTCGACAACCCCGAGCGGGTGTTCCGCAAACTCTACGTCACCCACGACGTCGCGAAGGAAATCGTCATCCCCAAGGGGCTCGCGGTCCAGTACGGCGATGCCTCCGATCTTGGGCGATTGGTTCCCGCCGACGCACCGCACCAGGGGTTCGTCCTCGAGGTCGAGCCGCTCGAGAATCCGTGGCTCGGCGACATCTTCGCCGCTGGGGAGGGCAACCGGCGGCCGCTGGTGATCCTCGACCAGGTCACCGACCCGCATAATGTCGGCGCGATCCTGCGCTCGGCAGCCGCATTCGGCGCGCTGGCGATCGTTACGCAGGACCGCCACGCCCCGCCCGAGTCGGGGGCGCTGGCCAAGGCGGCGTCGGGGGCGCTCGAGACCGTGCCGTGGACGCGCGTGGTCAATCTGGCGCGCGCGATGGACGAGATCGGCGAGGCCGGGTTCTGGCGGATTGGGCTCGACGGCAAGGCGGAGGTCACGATCGAAGCGGCACTCGGCGAAACGCGCCCGGCGCTGGTCTTCGGGGCCGAGGGCGAGGGCATGCGCGCGAACACCGCGCTTCACTGCGACCAGGTCGCGCGCCTGCCGATGACGGCGGCGATGGAGAGTTTGAACGTGTCGAACGCGGCGGCGATTGCGTTGTACGCGGCGGCGCGGCGGGGTTAGTCGCCTGGGAAGAACTCGTCGTCCAGAATTTGGTCGACGGTGAAGATCGGATCGGCAGCGATAAGGTCGATTTGGGCCAATGCTGCAACTTCCTCGCTCAAACCCTTCCGCGCGAGGTTGACCCCCATTTTCCACGCGCGCGGCAGGGAATCATCACGGCGAGCGCGAAGACTGGGACTGTCCTCGAAGATTAGCTCGATGTCCTGCCGCTGGTAGGTCGCGCTGACCCGCCAGTCGGTACGAGGGTCTTGAGCCGTCGAGAATCTCAGCTTGAGCAGATGTTCGATCACTCGCGCCATTCGCGTCGCCACCTGACGCTTGTCGGAGTTGCCCAAACCTTCGATTTCCTCGGCAATGTTTTCCCGGTCGACGAGATCGAGCCGACCGGCGCGAAGAAGCTCCGCTTGCTGCATCGACCATTCAAAGAAGTCGGTGTCGTACCCGGCTTCGCTTGGCCTCAAGGCGACATGCTCGTTCATGCCGCCAGCATAGCCTAATAGCTCTCCTCGGCATACACCGCCGCCACGTCGCCGCCCCAGCGGCCGTGGTAGGCGGCGAGCATCAGGTCGGCGTTGGTCAGCCCGCTTGTGGCGATCTCGAAGAGCGGCGCGAGGAAGCCCTGTTCGCTGTCCCCTGCCCCGTTGAGCCGCGCGCGCGCCGCGAGCCCGGCGTCGGCGATCTTGAGCACCTGCTTCGCCAGGTCCTGCAGCGTGCCACCGTTCGGGCTTGCCGCCTTGAGCGCGAGCCGCGGAACCTCCTCGCGCAGCCGGGCATGGTCGGCGTGACTCCAGCCCTTGCACAGGTCCCACGCGGCATCGAGTGCGGTCGAGTCGTACAGCAGCCCGACCCACAGCGCCGACAGCGCGCAGATCCGGTCCCAGCGCCCGCCGTCGGCACCGCGCATCTCGAGATAACCCTTGAGCCGGACCTCGGGGAAGGCGGTGGAGAGATGGTCCTTCCAGTCGGCGACGGTCGGCTTCTCGCCGTACAACGGGGTCAGGCGGCCATCGAGGAAGTCGCGGAAGCTCAGCCCCGCCGCATCGATGTACCCGCCGTCGCGGTAGACGAAGTACATCGGCACATCGAGCGCATAGTCGGCGTAACGCTCGAAGCCGAAGCCGTCGTCGAAGACGAACGGCAGCGTGCCGGTGCGGTGCGGATCGGTGTCGGTCCAGATGTGCGAGCGAAAGCTGAGAAAGCCGTTCGGCTTGCCCTCGGTGAACGGCGAATTGGCGAACAGCGCGGTCGCGAGCGGCTGGAGCGCCATCGACACGCGGAACTTCTTCACCATGTCGGCCTCGGACGAATAGTCGAGGTTGGTCTGGATCGTGCAGGTGCGCTTCATCATGTCGAGGCCGAGCCCGCCGACCTTGGGCATCTGGCGGAGCATGATCGCGTAACGCCCCTTCGGCATCACCGGCAGCTCGTCACGCGTCTTGTCGGGCCAGAAGCCGAGGCCGAGGAAGCCGAGGCCAAGCTTTTCGCCGATCTCGCGGCATTGCTTCAGATGGCGGTTCGACTCGGCGCAGGTCGCGTGGATGTCGTCGACCGGCGCCCCCGACAGTTCGAACTGCCCGGCGGGTTCGAGGCTGATCGCGCCGTCGGGCCCCTTGAGCGCGATGACGTTGGGTCCGTCGATATGGTCCTCGACCACCGGCTCCCAGCCGTACGCTTCCATGCCCTTGAGCAGGTCGCGGATGCCGTTCGGCTCGTCGTACGACGGCGCGGCGTGATCGCTGGTCCGGTAGACGAACTTCTCGTGCTCGGTGCCGATGCGCCAGTCGGCGGCGGGCTTGCTGCCGCTTTCGAAGACCCCGATCAATTGGTCGCGGGTTTCGATCGGCGCGTCGCCGGCGAGGGAGGCGGTGTGATTGCTCATGGAGCGGCGCTTAGCGGGGTGCGAGGGCGCGCGCAATTGATCGTGACTCAACCCGCGTTCGGGCGGATACTGCCGGGAAAATAAGCCTTGGGAGAGCGACGATGCACGACATGGTCATTCGCGGCGGCACGATCGTCGACGGCACCGGTGATCCGGCCTTTATAGGCGACATCGCCATTGACCGCGGGCAAATCAGCGCAGTCGGAAAAGTCACCGGCCCGGGTCGCGAGGAGATCGACGCAACCGACCTGCTGGTGACCCCCGGCTTCGTCGACATCCACACGCATTACGACGGCCAGGCGACGTGGGACCCCGAACTCGGGCCGTCGTCGTGGCACGGCGTCACCTCGATCGTCATGGGCAATTGCGGGGTCGGCTTCGCCCCCGCCGCACCCGACAAGCACGACTGGCTGATCGGGCTGATGGAGGGCGTCGAGGACATTCCCGGGACCGCGCTCGCCGAGGGCATGACGTGGGGGTGGGAGAGCTTCCCCGAATATCTCGACGCGCTCGAGTCGATGCCGCGAACGATCGACATCGCCACGCAGGTGCCGCACGGCGCGGTTCGTGCCTATGTGATGGGCGACCGCGGCGCGGCGAACGAGGCGGCGACGCCTGCCGACATCGTCGCAATGGCAAAGATCGTCGAGGAGGGGCTGACGGCTGGCGCGCTCGGCTTCACCACCAGCCGCACCGTCCTCCACCGCGCAGTCGACGGCACCGTCGTCCCGGGCACCTACGCCGACCGCGCCGAACTGCTGGGGATCGGCGAAGGTATCGCGCGCGCCGGCCACGGCGTCTTCGAAATGGCGTCCGACCTTAATCCGTGCGGCGAGGAATTCGCGTGGATGAAGGACGTGTCGATCGCGACGGGCATGCCGGTCAGCTTCGCGCTGCTCCAGTCGCCGCTCGACGACGAGGGCTGGCGCGACCAGCTGGCACGCACCGACGCGGCGAACGCCGAGGGCGCGCGCGTCACGGCGCAGGTCGCGCTACGCGGCACCGGCGTCCTGCTCAACTGGCGCGGCACGGCGCACCCGTTCGTCACCCGCGCGAGCTGGCGGGCGATCGCCGACCTGCCGTGGGATGAACAACTCGCGAAGCTGCGCGACCCGAAGTTTCGGGCGCAGCTCCTCGCCGACCCGGCCGAGCGTCCGGAGATCGACAGCGCTCTCGTCGACCTGCTCCTCCACGGCTGGACGATCCAGTTCCCGCTCGGCGAGGAGCCCGACTACGAACCCGCCGCCGACGACAGCATCGCCGCGATCGCCGCCCGCGAAGGCCGCACGCCCGAGGACGTCGCGTACGACACGATGATGGCCGACGACGGGCGCGGGTTCATCTATCTGCCGATCCTCAATTACGCCGACGGGCATCTCGACCACGTTCTCGAACTCCTCAATCACCCGTCGACGGTCGTCAGCCTGTCCGACGGCGGCGCGCATTGCGGGGTCATCTGCGACGCTGCGTCGCCGACCTTCATGCTGACCCACTGGGTCCGCGACCGGCATCGCGGTGCGCGGCTGGGGATCGAGGCGGCGGTCAAGCTCCAGACCGCCGATACCGCGGCGATGTACGGGCTGGGGGATCGCGGAATGCTCAAGCCGGGGATGATGGCCGACCTCAACCTCATCGATTTCAAGCGATTGAAGCTCGCCAAGCCGTATATCGCGTTCGACCTGCCCGCCGGCGGCAAGCGGCTGCTCCAGCGCGCCGCAGGGTATGTCGCGACGATTAAGTCGGGGGTGGTGACGTTCCGCGAGGGCGTCCCGACCGGCGCGCGGCCGGGGCGGCTGGTGCGTGGTCCGCGCGGTGCGGCGGCGGCCGAACGACTCGCGGCGGAATGAAGCCCAAGTTGACTCATCGCGATTATCCTAGCCTCGACTCTGCACGATGAGTTCTCGCAAGAATTCGGTTACGTCGCGGACGATCGCTGCGTCGGTAAGCGCGCTTACCGGGAAAGCGGGGAATCCATGCAGCGGACGCTGCGTCAACGGCCCCACGATGGCTGTTAAACGGTCGAGTAGCGTCTGGCGCGACTCCTCCGACTTGAATGGCTCGCGATTCTTGAGGTAGCCCAACGCCAGCTGGACCTGGCCGCCGCCAGTGCCGACAAGGAACATCGGGTAGATCGTTTTGCCGCGCGCCTCGAAGCTCGCGATAATCGAGGCTTGCGCCACCGACGGCTCGGCCCGCCCGCCAAGCACTCGAACTAGGTCAACGAACTGATTGGCGCCTGCGACGGCTGGTTGCCCGAACGGCGCAAGCCGCATGGCGATCCACTCATCGCACTCGATCGCGGGGGGAGCATTTCGCGCTGCCTTCGCCGCAATGCCCCGCTCGGTGTCACCGATAATACGAGGGCTGAGCGCAGTTACACCCGTCGCTGCGCTTTCGAACCAGCGAAGTTCGACTGCGCGTACGTCAGCCCTCATCTGATCATTTAGAAATTCCACGATGCGCGCGAGTTCGTTCGGAATGACGTCGGCGACAAATACGATTTTGATCCGTCCGCTGCGAAAATTGTCGTCGACTTGCGACCAGAATTTACCAGGATCGATTCCCTCGCCGAGAAAGTCAGCAAGCATTAGATCAGGCTCGCGACCATCCGCCGTGGCGGTTTTGGCGAATGCGTCGGCAATACGCCCGGCTTGCCAGTGGGCCGTCGCATTCGCAGCATAGTCGAGCATTTGCCCAACGACTTCGCGCCGAAGACGCGGATCGGCGGCACGCTTTAGTTCGACGAGAACTGGGACAGACGTTTGTGTTACGAAAAGGTGGTCGACCGACCACCGACCCGCGCCGTCGATGCTGTCAGCGATAGGTTGCTCACGGCGGACTAAGAGCAAGTCTCCGTCTTCGTCACTAATCAGTTCAGGATGCCGAGCTACCAGCGCTTGCATCGAGTCCTCGTTACGTGGTGCGGATGGCGCCATCGCGGTTAAAGCGCCGCCCGCGTCCACCATATAAATTAGACCTTTGGCCACAACCCACCCTCCGATTAATATGCCCGCTTAACGGCTTCAGGCGTCCCCTGCCACCGCCTGCCACACCCCGACCGCGACCGCGGCGGCGGTGTCGGCGCGCAGGATGCGCGGGCCGAGGCTGACCGGGACGGTTGCCGCAAGGGCGCGAATCGCGGCGCGCTCGTCGGGGGTGAAGCCGCCCTCGGGGCCGATCAGGATCGCGGCAGGCGCGCGGGTCTGCGCCAGTGTCGCGGCGAGCGGGGCACCGCCGGTCTCGTCGGCGAAGATCAGCGCGCGGTCGGACTCCCACCCGCTCAGCAGCGCGGATAGCGTCATCGGCTCGACGACAAGCGGGAGCGCGGTCCGGCCACATTGCTCCGCCGCCTCGACCATGTGGGCGCGGAGCCGGTCGAGGTTCAACTTGTCGACGATCGTCCGCGCGGTCAGCACCGGCACGAAGCGCGCGACGCCGAGCTCGCACGCCTTCTCCGCCACCCAGTCGATCCGCCCGCGCTTCAACGGCGCCGCGCACAGCCACAGGTCGGGCACCGTCTCGCGCGGCGACAGGCGTTCAACGAGGCGGACCGTCATCGCCTTGCGGTGCGGCTCGACGACGACGCCGTGCCACTCGCCCGAGCGATCGTCGAACAGCCGGATGCTGTCGCCCGCGGCGCGGCGCATCACCCCGCTCAGATAGTGACTGGCCGGCGGCGGCAGGACGATCGTGCAGCCCCCGGCGAGATCGAGGTCGACGAACAGGCGCGGGGTCGTCGACAGGCCAGTCGTCGAAAGGCCAGTCGTCGACGGGCCAGTCGTCGACGGGGACGCGGTTGACAGATCGGCGGGGTCGCTCATGGGTGGCGCGTAGCATGGGCACCCCCGACGTGAAACTCGCCGATACCGCCTCCCCCGACGCCGAACGCGCGCCATCGACGTGGGTCGACGCGCTGCCCGCGGCCGCGCGCCCGTATGCGCGACTCGCGCGCTTCGACCGTCCGATCGGGTCGTGGCTGTTGTTCTGGCCGTGCGGCTGGGGACTCGCGGCGGGCGGCGGGCTCGTCACCCACTGGTGGCTGTTGCCGCTGTTCCTGTTCGGCGCGGTGGCGATGCGCGGTGCGGGGTGCGTCTATAACGACATCGTCGACCGCGATCTCGATCGCTCGGTGGCGCGGACCCGCTCGCGGCCGATTGCGAGCGGCGCGATCTCGGTCAAGCGCGGGTGGGTGTGGCTCGTCGTGCTCGCGCTGTGTGCGTTGCCGGTGCTGCTGGCGTTGCGCCCGCTTGCGGCGGGAGTCGCGATCGGCTCGCTCGGCCTCGTCGCCGCCTATCCGTTCATGAAGCGAATCACGTGGTGGCCGCAGGCGTGGCTTGGGCTGACCTTCAACTGGGGCGTCCTCGTCGGCTGGACCGCGGTCGCCGACCCGTCGTGGGCGATGGTCGTGCTCTATGCGGCGGGGCTGTGCTGGACGCTCGGCTACGACACGATCTACGCGCTCCAAGACATCGAGGACGACGCGCTGGCCGGAATCAAGTCGAGCGCGCGTGCGCTGGGCGAGCGCGCGCGGTCGGGAATCGCGGGCTTCTACGCCGCGACGATCGCGCTGGGTGGAGCGGCGCTGTGGCTCACCCGGCCCGAACCGCTGGGATTGCTTGCGCTGCTCCCGGCCGCCGCGCACTTCGGCTGGCAGGTCGCGACGCTGAGCGACCACGACTCGGCGCGCGCGCTTCGCCTGTTCCGGAGCAACCGCGAGGCAGGCTTCCTGATTTTCGCCGCCTGCGCGTTCGTCGCGACTCGATAGAACAGTCTCGTCGGCCCGCGATTCGGACGCAGCCCGATGTGATCCGCACACACAGAAACGGGGCCGCGTTTCCGCAGCCCCGCCTTACGAAATGGTTAGTGTTTAGATCGCGGTGAGGTTGATCGCCGCCTGCTTGCCGCGACGATCGAGTTCGAGCTCGAACGACACGCGCTGGCCCTCGTCGAGGCCCGACATGCCGGCACGCTCGACCGCCGAGATGTGGACGAACGCATCCGGGCCGCCGTCTTCGCGCTGGATGAAGCCGAAGCCCTTAGTGCCGTTGAAGAACTTCACCGTGCCGTCGACGCGGCCGCCGGGAGCGGGGGCTGCGCCGCCCGATCCGCCGCCGAACTCGCGGCTCGCGCCGCCATAGCCGCCGCCGCGCGGGCCGTCGTCGCGACCACCGAAGCCGCCCGCAGCGCGGGGTTCGCGCGGGGGAGCACGGTCGGTCACCGGCATCGGCTCGCCGTCGATGACGAGATCGGTCGCCGAGACGCGGCCGTTACGCTCGGTCAGGGTGAATTCGAGCGGCTGGCCGTCGGCGAGGCCGGTCAGGCCGGCCTGCTCGACTGCCGAGATGTGGACGAACACGTCCTCGCCGCCGTCATCGCGGACGACGAAGCCGAAGCCCTTCTGGCCGTTGAAGAATTTTACGACACCCTTGGCCGTGCCGAGGTTGATCCCGGGGCCCATGTCGCGCGCCGGACGCGGGCCGCCGAAGCCGCCGCCTGCTGGGCGTCCACCGAAGCCGCCGCCGCCGCCGGCACCACCGCCGAAGCGCGGGGCACCGCCGCCGCCGCCGCCGAAGCGATCACCGCCGCCACCGCCACCGCCGAAACGGTCGCCACCACCGGCACCGCCACCGAAGCGGTCGCCGCCGCCTTCAAACTGGTCGAAACCGCGTTCACGCTTGTCGAAGCCACCACGGCCGGGGCCACGCCCGCGTTTATCAAAGCTCATCGTCGAATAGTCTTTCGTAATTGTTCGCGTTGTCGTCTATCGTTTCGGGGCTTCCCACCGGTCACGCCCGGAGCCGCACGAACGCCCGGATGCAGGACAAGCCAAGCTGCTCCAAGCGAATCCTTATACGAAATTCGCGCGCGCCGCGAGCGGTTTATAGACAACCGCCTTTAACGACCGCACGTGCGAAGTTTTGCGGCGGAGACAGCTGAAAGATAAGAAAATATATACCATTCGTCGCGTATGGATGTTATGCTGCGATGCACAATGAGGGTCGCGACATGCTCGGTCCGGTCGAAGATTTTGCCATAGAACACCTCATCGTCCTCGTGGCGGGAGGCGCTTCGTTGCTCGCGGGAATCGTCCTTCGCAGCTACGGCCGGCGGCTCGAGCGCCAGACTCGCGATCGTGGCCAGCGCATCATCAATTGACGCTGCGCTGCGGTAATGCTTGCCCGCGTAAGCAGCATCCCCGCGGGTGACTTGAGCGTCGCGCGCTGCTAGGCGGCTGCGGATGACCATCTATCTGCACGAGGGCGACCTGCCCGAAGACGTCTTCGCTCCCGGCCCAATCGCGGTCGACACCGAGACGATGGGGCTGCATCCGGCGCGCGACCGGCTGTGCCTGATCCAGCTTGCCGACGGCCACGGCGATGAACATCTCGTCCGATTCGCGGCGGGCCATTACGATGCGCCGGTGTTGAAGCGCATCCTTGCCGATCCGGCGCGGCTCAAGCTGTATCACTTCGCTCGATTCGATCTCGCGGTGATCCAGGCGTATCTCGGCGTCCGCGCCGGACCGGTGTTCTGCACCAAGATCGCGTCGAAGCTGGTCCGGACCTACACCGATCGCCACGGGCTCAAGGACCTGTTGCGCGATACGATCGGCGTCGACGTGTCGAAGGCGCAGCAATCATCGGACTGGGGCGCACCCGTCCTGAACGACGCCCAGAAGGACTATGCCGCATCGGACGTCCGTTACCTTCATCGCGCGGTCGAGGTGCTTCGCGAACGGCTGGCGCGCGAGGGGCGCACCGGGCTCGCCGAGGCGTGCTTCGACTTCCTGCCCTGGCGCGCCGACCTCGATCTCGCCGGCTGGGCCGAATCGGACATTTTCGCGCATCTATGACGGGCACCCGCCGATGACCGCGACCGCAGCGACCGCGACCGCAGTTCGCGCGCGGGCGGCGCTGCCGGGCGGCGGCTGGGACCGCTTCGTCGCGGTCGCCAAGGTCGCGCTGCCCGCGGCGGCGTTCGTCCTGATGGCGACGATCATCATCTGGCCGCTGACCTCGGCGCGCGAATTCTCGTTCCTGCTGGCCAAGGACAAGGTCGCGATGTCGAAGGAGCGGTTGCGGACCGACAATGCGATGTATCGCGGCCTGACGGCGAACAACCAGCCGTTCGAAATCCGCGCGGGCAACGCAGTGCAGCGGTCGTCGGCGGTGCCGGTGATCGAGCTCAGCCGACTGTCGGCCGACGTCACCCTCGACGACGGTCCTGCCCGCGTCACCGCGCCATCGGGACGTTACGAGATCGACCACGACCTGCTCGTCATCGCCGGACCGGTGCGGATGGACAGCACAGCAGGCTATACGCTCAACGGCGCCGACGTTCGTGTCAGCCTGCTCGACCAGACCGTCGCGAGCGACCTGCCGGTCACCGGCACCCTCCCGCTCGGCAATTTTCGCGGCAACAACCTGCGCGCCGACATCGGCGGCAAGCGTGTCACGCTCGGCGGCGGCACCCACTTGCACATCGTCCCCGCTTCCCACAGGAAAGCCGCATGAAGCGTTTCGCGTTGATTCTGGCACTCGTCGCGGCCCCGCTCGCGGCGCAAAGCGCGCTCAAGGGCCATAATGCCGACGCGCCGATCGATGTCGACGCCAAGGCGATCGATGTTCTCGACGCCAACGGCAAGGCGATCTTCAACGGCGATGTCCGCATCACCCAGGGCGACATGAAGCTCAATGCCGACACGGTGACAGTGTTCTACAGCCGCTCGAAAAAGGGTGGCAGCCCCGAGATCGAGCGCCTCGATGCGCAGAACAACGTCAAGCTCGTCACCCCGAGCGAGACCGCAACCGGGCGCTACGGCATCTACGACGTCTCGCAAAAGACCATCACCCTCGTCGGCGGCGTGACGCTGACCCACGGCGAGTCGGTCCTCCACGGCCAGCGCTTAGCGATCGACCTCGAGACCGGGCGTTCGAAGCTCGATGGGGCCGGCACCGCCGCCGCCCCCGGCCAGCCCGCGACGACCGGCGGCCGCGTCTCCGGCCGCTTCGTCGTTCCGCAGCGTAACTCGAAATAGCGCGGGGACCATCCGTGCCGCCGATGCGGCAGGGCGACTAGCCGCGTCGTCGCCCCTCGCCTACACGCTGTCGGCATGACCCTCCCCTCCACAGGCAGCTTCGAGCGCGGGGTCCACCGCTTGCCCACACGCGTCTATTTCGAGGACACCGACCTGACCGGTATCGTCTACCACGCCAATTACCTGCGCTTCATGGAGCGCGCCCGGACCGAGATGCTCCGCGCGCTCGGGATCGAGCAGCAGGCGATGATGACGGCGGGCGACGGCTATTATTCGGTCTACGACCTGTCGGTGACGTACATGGCCCCTGCCCGGCTCGACGACGTGCTGACCGTCAAAAGCTGCGTTCTCCAGGTCCGCGCCGCGGCGACGGTGATCGGGCAGGATGTCTGGCGCGGCACGACCCAATTGACCCGCGGGCGCGTTACTGCGGCGTGGCTCGGCATGAATGGCCGCCCGCAACGGCAACCGCGCGACTGGGCGCGGCGTTTCACCGACCTGCTAACCGAGGCGACCCAAGACTGATGCCCACTGTCACCGTTCCCGGCGTCCTCGCCAAGACCGCCATCGACATGTCGCCGCTGGCGCTGTTTCTGCAGGCCGACATCGTCGTTAAGCTCGTCAT
Organism: Polymorphobacter sp. PAMC 29334; assembly: GCF_019431245.1. Taxonomy (NCBI): domain Bacteria; kingdom Pseudomonadati; phylum Pseudomonadota; class Alphaproteobacteria; order Sphingomonadales; family Sphingosinicellaceae; genus Polymorphobacter; species Polymorphobacter sp. PAMC 29334. The sequence continues at coordinate 3,315,384 of NZ_CP080243.1, forward strand.
GCTCGGGCTGATCGCCGCGAGCATATGGTCGTGGGCGATCATCGTCGAGCGCAGCCGGCGGCTGTCGGCGATCAACAAGCAGGCCAAGGCGTTCGAGGACTGGTTCTGGAAGTCGGACAGTCTCGACGCGCTGTATGACCCCGCTGCGAAGGCCAAGCATCCATCCGCCCGGCTGTTCGTCGCGGGTATGAACGAGTGGCGGAGGAGCATCGCGCGCGGCAAGATCGACCGCGAAGGCGTCCGCTCGCGGCTGACGTCGATCCTCGGCGTCGCGATCGCGCGCGAAATCGACGAACTCGGCGACCGGCTCAGCGTCCTCGCGACGATCGGCTCGGTCGCGCCGTTCGTCGGGCTGTTCGGCACGGTCTGGGGGATCATGCGGTCGTTCGGGGCGATCGCGGCGTCACAGAACACCTCGCTCGGCGTCGTTGCTCCCGGGATCGCCGAGGCGCTGTTCGCCACCGCGCTCGGACTGTTCGCGGCAATCCCGGCGGTGATCGGCTATAACCGCCTGCTCCACGGCCTCGGCCGGCTCGAGGCGCGGCTGTCGGCGTTCGCCGAGGAGTTCCACGGCCTGCTGTCACGGCAGCTCGACGGCATGGAAGAACGCTGATGGCGATGGGGATGCAATCCCGTCGCGGCCGCCGCGCGCCGATGGCCGAGATCAACGTCACGCCGATGGTCGACGTCATGCTCGTCCTGCTGATCATCTTCATGGTCACCGCGCCGCTGCTCGTCACCGGCGTGCCGGTCGACCTGCCCGACAGCAAGGCGAGCGCGCTCAAGGCCGACGACAAGCCGATCCAGATTTCGCTCGACGGCACCGGCGCGGTGTTCATCGACGACGCGACGATCCCGCCCGACACGCTCGCTGCGAAGCTCACCGCGATACACGACGCGCGTACGGACGATCCGCGCGTCTATGTCCGCGCTGCGCGGACGCTCGACTATGGCCGTGTGATGACGGTGGTCGGCGAGGTCTCGGCGGCGGGGTTCCGCAAGGTCGCGCTGGTCAGCGCGCCCGCCCCCGCACCGAAACGGAAATGACGGCACGCGAGTCGGCTCGATGACCGAACGCGGGAACTCGCGATGACGGAACGCCAGTCGCTCGTCGTCGTCGGGCTCGCGCATCTTATCCTGCTCGCGGTCCTGTCGCTCGCGCTGACGTCGGTGACGCCGCCGCTGCCCGCCGAGGACCCGATCCCCGTCGACGTCGTCGCGCTCGCCGACGTGCCGAAGATTCCGACCCCGCCCAAGCCGTCGAAGGCCGCCGCGCCCGAAAAGACCGTCGAGGCGACCGCGCCGCCGGATCCGACTCCGCCGACACCCAAGCCCGAACCTGCGCCGACCCCCGAGCCAACGCCGGAACCGGTCAAGGAAAAGCCGAAGCCCAAGGTCGAGCCGGTCGAAAAGCCCGAGCCCAAGCCCGAAAAGCCGAAACCGGAGAAGCCGAAGCCCGAAAAGGCCAAGCCCGCGCCGAAACTGCTCGACGCCGAGGCGCTGTCGAACCTGCTCGACAAGAGCCTGCCCAAGGCGAAGGTCAAGCCGCTCGACACGTCGGCACTGGCGAAGACGATCGAGAAGGCGATGCCCAAGACCGCGCGGGTCGATCCGCGCGCGACGGCAACGCTGATCGCACTGATCCGCTCGCAGGTCGCGCCGTGCTGGAACCCGCCGATCGGCGGCGCCGACGTCAAGAAGATGACGGTGCTGCTCCACCTCGACATCAATCGCGACGGCACGATCGTCGGGCGCCCCGGCATCGTCAGCCAGACCGGAGTCACTTCCGGCAATGCCGACTACGCCCGCGCCTTCGCGGAGACCGCCCGCCGTGCGGTGCTCCGCTGCGCGCCGCTCAAGCTGCCGGCGGAATTGTACGACCAGTGGAAGGCGGTCGAGATTAATTTCGACCCGAGTGAGATGACGTGAGGCGCGCCCGAGCGCAGTGCACTGATCGCCTTCGATCCGTAAGCAGCGCGCGGAGACGCGCGAACGCGGGCGGCGGGTCGGCGGACTACCCGCCGAACCCGGCCGACGGCGCAGCTTTGCCGCGACCCCTTCTTCGCCTTCGCCCCGTCATCGAAAACGCGTAAGGAGTCCCGATGCGTACCCTCCCCCTCCTCCTCGCCCTGCTGGTCACCACCCCGGCGCTCGCGGTGATCCGCGTCGACATCAACTCCGGCACCGCCCAGCCGCTCCCCGTCGCGGTCCCCGCATTCGCCACCGCGTCGGCCGTCGCAACCGAGGCCGGGACGACCGCCGCGCTCGGGGCCCAGGTCGCGAGCGTCATCGCCGCCGACCTCGGCTCGTCGGGGCTGTTCCGCCCGCTCGACCCGGCCGCGTTCACCACCACCGTCGCCCCCGCCGACGTCACAGCGCCGCAGTTCGCGGCGTGGCGGACGATCGCGGCGCAGGCGCTGATTACCGGCAACGTCACCGCCAACCCCGACGGCGGCATCACCGTCGGCTGCTACGCCTATGACGTGTTTTCGTCGGAGGAGCTCGCGCGGCAGGGGTTCGTCACGACCGCGGCGAATTGGCGGCGCGCGGCGCATAAATGCGCCGACCTCGTCTATTCGCGGCTGACCGGCGAGAGCGGCTATTTCGACAGCCGCATCGTCTATGTCTCCGAAACCGGACCGAAGACCCACCGGATCAAGCGCCTCGCGGTGATGGACCAGGACGGCGCGGGGCACCGCTTCCTGACCAACGGCCAGTCGCTTGTGCTGACTCCGCGCTTCGCCCCGAACCAGCAGACGCTGACGTATATGTCATTCGCCAATAATCGCCCGCGGGTCTGGATCTACACGATCGGGTCGGGGCGTCAGGAGGCGATCAGCGACACCGGCAACATGAGCTCGTCACCGCGTTTCTCGCCCGACGGGTCGACACTGGTTTATTCGATCAGCCAGAACGGCACGACCGACATCTACAAAATGAACCTCGCCAGCCGCGGCGTCACCCGCCTGACGAACGGACCCGGCATCAGCACGTCGCCGAGCTATTCGCCCGACGGGTCGAAGATCGTCTTCGAGAGCGACCGCAGCGGCGGCCAGCAGGTCTATACGATGAACGCCGACGGGTCGGGCCAGCAGCGGATCAGCTTCGGCGAGGGCCGCGCCGGGACCCCGGTGTGGTCGCCGCGCGGCGACCTGATCGCCTTCACCCGCCTGACGTCGGCCAAGCACCGCATCGCCGTCATGCGCCCCGACGGCGGCGGCGAGCGGCTGTTGACCGACGCCTATCAGGACGAGGGCCCGACGTGGTCGCCGAACGGGCGCGTCATCCTGTTCTTCCGCACCGCGGCAGGACGCAGCGGCAAGGTCGATCTTCATTCGGTCGACCTGTCGGGGGCGAACGAGCGGCAGATAAAAACGCCGCTCGATGGGTCCGACCCGGCGTGGTCGCCGTTGTTGCCGTAACAAGCTTCGGCTATCGGTTCATCTTCACCGTCGAAAGGCTGCTTCATGCTGCATCGCGCATCAACCTTGGCGATCGTCGCCGTCCTCGTCGGCACCGCCGCGTGCTCGACCAAGAAGAAGGTCCTCCCGCCGCCGCCGCCGCCCGCGACTGCACCGATGGCGCCGACCATGGCACCGCCGTCGACCTCGGGCAGCGGCGACACCGGCGTCGGCACGACGAACCTCCCCGGCAGCATCGCCGACTTCAAGGCGACCAGCGGCTCGGACACCGTCCTGTTCGCCTATGACAGCTACGACGTCGACGACACCGCCAAGGCGGTCCTCGGCAAGCAGGCCGAGTGGCTGGCGCGCTATCCGAGCGTCAAGGTCACTGTCGAGGGCCACACCGACGAGCGCGGCACCCGCGAATACAACCTCGCACTCGGCGACCGCCGGGCGAGCGCCGCCAAGAACTTCCTCGCGGCGCAGGGCGTCAATTCCAGCCGCATCGCGACGATCAGCTACGGCAAGGAGCGCCCGGTCGCCGATGGCACCGACGAGGCTGCCTATGCGCAGAACCGCAGGGCGGTGACGGTCGTCGTCAGCGGCGCAAGGTAAGCCTTAGAAATCCTCCCTCGCTCTTGCGGGGGAGGGGACCGCGCCGCTTCAGGCGTGGTGGAGGGGGCGCTCCGCAACGAACCGTCCGCATGGGACTTCCCCCTCCACCATCGCGAATGGCGATGGTCTCCCTCCCCCGAAGACGGGGGAGGGATTACTTCCGCTCGATCTTATACACGCTCGCCGGCGGGGCATTGACCAGCACCGTCGAGGTACGGCTGGCCTTAAGCCCGAGCGCGTCGAGGACACTGTCGGCGACCGGGCAGCGGAAGCCGTAGGTGAACTGATACATCGCGCCGCCGGGGCGGAGCTCGCTGAATGCGGTGTCGAGGATGGCAAGGACGACGGGCTTTGGCATCGACAAGATCGGCAGGCCGCTGACGACCGCGCCGACCTTGCCCGCGCCGAACAACGGGATGTCGTGGAGCGCGCCCGCACTGCCCTCGACGATCCGCACTGCCGGGAAGCGCGTCCGCAGCAACGCCGCGAAGTCGGCCCCCGCCTCGATCATGATGAGCTGGTCGGCGGTCACCCCCGCATCGAGGATCGCCTGGGTAAAAACCCCCGTGCCGGGACCGAACTCAATCACCGGCATCGATGCGGCGCTGATCTCGGCGGTGATCGCCCGCGCGAGCGCCGGACCCGATGGCGCGATCGCCGCAACCCGCAGCGGCGCGGCGATCCACGCGCGCAGGAAGGGCAGCAGATCGGCGCGTGCCGCCTGCCGCGCCAGCTTGCTCTGTGCCTTGCGCTCGACGGCTTGGTTCGGCATCGATCGGGTCTCCGGGGACGATGCGCGGGTCGTAGCCGAAAGCGCGCGCGCGTGATAGCGGCAAGCCCGGTCAGCGGCGAGATGTGCCCGCGGACGTTGCCATGCGCGTCAACTACGCTACGACGCAGCGCAGCATCGTGATTTCAGGAGAGACGCCCGTGACCGCCGTTGGACAGGATAGCCTGAAGACCCGCCGGACGTTGACGGTCGAGGGGAAGGACTACTCTTACTATAGCCTCCCCGCCGCCGCCGAGGCCTTGGGTGACATCAGCCGCCTGCCCTTTTCGATGAAGGTGCTGTTCGAAAACCTGCTGCGCTTCGAAGACGGCGTCACCGTCACCCACGACGACCTCGCCGCGATGGTGCAATGGGCGCACGACCGCCGGTCCGACCGCGAGATCGCCTATCGTCCGGCGCGTGTGCTGATGCAGGATTTCACCGGCGTCCCCTGCGTCGTCGACCTCGCGGCGATGCGTGACGCGATGACCAAGCTTGGCGGCGACCCGGCAAAGATCAACCCGCAGGTCCCGGTCGACCTCGTCATCGACCATTCGGTGATGGTCGACGAATTCGGCACCCCGGCGGCGTTCGAGGACAATATGGACCTCGAGTACAAGCGCAACATCGAACGCTACGAGTTCCTCCGCTGGGGGTCGTCGGCGCTCAAGGGCTTCCGCGTCGTCCCGCCGGGCACCGGCATCTGCCACCAGGTCAATCTCGAATATCTCGCGAAGACCGTCTGGACGAGCGAAGCCGCCGACGGCTCGATGGTTGCCTATCCTGACACGCTCGTCGGCACCGACAGCCACACGACGATGGTCAACGGCCTCGGTGTGCTCGGCTGGGGCGTCGGCGGAATCGAAGCCGAGGCGGCGATGCTCGGCCAGCCGGTTAGCATGCTGATCCCCGAGGTCGTCGGCTTTAAGATGGAAGGCACGATGAGCGAGGGAATCACCGCGACCGACCTCGTCCTGACCGTCACCCAGATGCTCCGCGCCAAGGGCGTCGTCGGGCGCTTCGTCGAATTCTACGGCCCCGGCCTCGACGCACTGACGCTCGCCGACCGCGCGACGATCGCCAACATGGCCCCCGAATACGGCGCGACGTGCGGCTTCTTCCCGGTCGATCAGGCGACGCTCAATTATCTCAAGCTGTCGGGCCGCGACCCGCATCAGATCGAGCTCGTCGAGGCGTATTGCCGAGCGCAGGGGATGTGGCGCGACCTGACCGCCCCCGACCCGGTGTTCACCGACACGCTCCACCTCGACCTCGGCAGCGTCCAGCCGTCGCTCGCCGGTCCGCGCCGCCCGCAGGACCGAGTGCTCCTCGGCCAGGCCGACGAGGCGTTCGAGACCGAACTCGCCAGCGGCTACAAGAAGTCGGGTGACGAGAGCCACAAGCGCGTCGACGTCTCGGGGGCAGAATACCAGCTCGGCCACGGCGACGTCGTCATCGCCGCGATCACGTCGTGCACCAACACGTCGAACCCCAACGTCCTCGTCGCCGCCGGGCTCGTCGCCCGCAAGGCGCGCGCGCTCGGCCTGACGTCGAAGCCGTGGGTCAAGACCAGCCTCGCGCCGGGGTCGAAGGTCGTCACCGATTATTTCGCGGCGTCGAAGCTCCAGGACGACCTCGACTATCTCGGCTTCAACCTCGTCGGCTACGGCTGCACGACGTGCATCGGCAATTCGGGCCCGCTGCCCGAGCCGATCAGCGACGCGATCAGCAGCGGCGACCTCGTCGCGTGCAGCGTCCTGTCGGGTAACCGCAACTTCGAGGGTCGCGTCTCGCCCGACGTCCGCGCCAATTATCTCGCCTCGCCGCCACTCGTCGTCGCGTATGCGCTGATGGGGACGATGCGCAACGACATGGTCACCGACCCGATCGGCCAGACCCCCGACGGCACCAACGTCTTCCTCAAGGACATCTGGCCGACCAACCAGGAAGTCAGCGACATGGTGATGTCGAACGTCACCGCAGACATGTTCCGCGCGCGCTATTCGGACGTCTTCGCCGGCGACGAGCGCTGGCAGGCGATCAAGATCGAGGGCGGCGCCACCTACAAGTGGAACCCGGCGTCGACCTATGTCGCCAACCCGCCGTACTTCGAGGGTATGACGATGACGCCGAACGCGGTCGATGACATCGTCGCGGCGCGCCCGCTCGCAATCTTCGCCGACTCGGTCACCACCGACCACATCTCGCCCGCCGGCAACATCAAGGAAGCCTCGCCCGCCGGTCGCTATCTGAACGACCGTCAGGTCAGCCGCGCCGAATTCAACAGCTACGGCGCGCGCCGCGGCAACCACGAAGTCATGATGCGCGGCACCTTCGCCAACATCCGCATCAAGAACGAGATGGTCCCTGGCGTCGAGGGCGGCATCACCCGGATGCTAGGTGAAGGCGGCGATAACAATGGCCACGGCGCCCAGCTCGACATCTTCGACGCGGCCGAGAAGTACCGCGCCGCCGGGACGCCACTCGTCATTATCGCGGGCAAGGAATACGGTACCGGGTCGTCGCGCGACTGGGCGGCGAAGGGCACGACGTTGCTGGGGGTTCGCGCGGTGATCGCCGAAAGCTTCGAGCGCATCCACCGCTCGAACCTCGTCGGGATGGGCGTCGTTCCGCTCCAGTTCGCCGATGGCGTCGACCGCAAGACGCTCGGGCTGACCGGCGACGAGACCTTCGACATCACCGGCATGGCATCGCTGCGCCCGCGCCAGGTCGTGACGGTCGCCTTCACCCGCGGCGACGGTACCACCGGCACCTTCGACACCAAGTGCCGGATCGATACCGAGCAGGAGCTCGAGTATTTCTACGCAGGCGGCATCCTGCCGTACGTCCTGCGCAAGCTCGCCGCCTAACCCACGTACCTGTCACGGCTTCTTCGCTTGCTATCCCGTTGTTACCCAATGTAGCGGATCGTTAACGATCTTCTTGGCAGCACGGGGTGGCACGATGGGGACTTTGGCATATCTCGGCACGGCGGCACTTCTCGCGGCGGCTCAGCCTGCTTTCGCATTGAGCGCGCAAACTGCGACCGACCTCGCGAACTCGGTCGTCGCCAAGGGCCAGTATAGCGGGGTCGTCGGCGTTCAGGTCCAGACCAACGCCGGCAATGCCGGGGCGTGCACCGGGACCGTGATCGGCCGCAGCACGATCCTGACCGCCGCACACTGCCTCAACATCGACGGCTCGGGCGTGGCTCACCTGCGCGTCGTCCTGCCCGACCTGACGACGCCGCTCGGCGTGACGATCAACGCGACCGCTTTTTATGTTCCCTCGATCTACAGCGGCAGCGCATCGGGCGGCGCCGATATCGCGGTGATCAAGCTCGGGGCGAATGTTCCCGACGGCACGACGATCTATCCGCTCGACCACGGCTCGGTCGAAAGCAACCTCGGGGTCGAGATGATGGTCGGACTCGGCAACACCGGCATCGGGGCTACAGGGACGAACGTGACGACCAACGATGGGCTCAAGCGGATTGGCTACAATCAGTACGAGACGACGTTCGACCAGATCCTCGCCGCCGCCGGCTTCGGTACCACCGGGCCGACCGATGCGCTCGGCGCGCTCAAGGGCAGCGAGCTCGCGTACGACTTCGATTCCGGGCTGGCAGCGAACGATGTCTTCGGCGCGCTCGGCCTGCCCGGCCTCGGCTATGTCTCGGCTGACGGGCTGTATCACGACACGATGGCGACCGAGGGCGATTCGGGCGCGCCGCACTTCAAGGACGGCAAGATCGTCGGCGTAACCTCGTTCGGCCTCAGCTCGGCATTTCTATATGGCAGCGCGAGCGCGTGCGGGGCGGGCTTCCTCGACCCGTCGCACAGCGCGACGTCGTGCACCAATTCGAGCTTTGGCGAGATCGGCGTCGATACCCGCGTGTCGAGCTATTACGACTTCATCACGAGCCACATCACGACGCAGGTTCCCGAACCCGCGACATGGGCGATGATGATCGGCGGCTTCGGCCTGATCGGAGCGATGCAGCGTCGCCGGCGGAACACCACCGCCGCTGCATAAGCAAAGGGCAGAGCCTCGGCTCCGCCCTCTCGCATCAACGCCAGTCGACGACGCGCCACCCCCGGACCGTCGCCAGCCGCCGTAGCGCGGGCGACGGACTGACCGCGACCGGTTCGTCCGCCAGCGCGAACAGCGCCGCGTCGGAGACATGGTCCGAATAGGCGCGGACGAAGCGCTCGCCGGGGAACGCCGCCGCCACGATCGCCGCTTTCGCCGCGCCGTAGCAATTGTCCCCCGCGAGTCGCGCCCGGAGATGGTCGCCGTCCCATACCGACCCGGTCGCAATGACGCGCTCGATCCCCAGCGCCGCCGCGATCGCCCGCGCGTAAAATGCGTAGCTCGCCGTGGCGATGACGATCTCCTGGCCATCGGCACGGTCGGCGGCGAGCTGAGCCACCGCGCCCGGCATGAGCCCGCCGGCAACGACCGTCGCGGCGAATCCGGCGGCCCGCACATCGACGCGGTCACGCGGTGCAGCGTCGCCCATCAACAGGAATTGCGCGATCTCCTTGAGCCGCCCGCGCGACATCAGCCGAAGCCGAAACCCGATCCCGGCAATTCCCGCGAGCGGCAACAACCCGAGTCGCCACGGCGCTTCACGCGACGCCCAATACACCAGCCACCGCGTATAGGTCGGTGCCCGGGTGATCGTCTTGTCCATGTCATAGATCACGCGGGTCATCGTTGGCCCATGCCCAACCCCGGGTCATGACGCAACCGAACCGCTCCATCAGCGTTTGCCTCTTGCCGGGACCGTATCGATCCCCCAACACTCGGATGCGATGACCGACGCCACCATGACGCTCGACGACGCCGGAGAGGGAGCACGCACGCTCCACCTCAGCGGTACCTTGACGGTCGCGTCGATCGGTAGCGTTGCGCCCGAAATGGCGGCGATCCAACCCGACCGCGATTTGAAGATCGACCTTGGCGGCGTCGACCGGATCGACACCACCGGCGCGTGGATCGTCCACAAATTGCTTCGTGACTGGGAGAAAGCCGGGAAATCGGCGACGCTCGATCACGCCTCCGACGATGCCAAGCGGTTGATCGACCAGGTCGCCGCGAACGATAAGCCCGCGACGCGCCGCCCGCCCCACGGCAACCGCGCAATCGAGCGGCTCGAGATGATCGGCGGGTCGGTCGTCCATGCCGCGCACACGCTCGGCGAATTCCTCGCCTTTCTCGGCCAGACTCTCGTCGCACTGTTTCAGACGATCTTCGAGCGCCGCCCGCTGCGGTGGAACGCGGTGATCCACCAGATGGAGGTCGTCGGCGCCAACGCGCTCGGCATCGTCGGGCTGCTGTCGTTCCTCGTCGGTATCGTCCTTGCGCAGCAGGGCGCGGTCCAGCTCCAGCAGTTCGGTGCCGAGATCTTCGTCGTCAATCTGATCGGGCGCTCGGTCATCCGCGAACTCGGCATCCTGCTCACCGCGATCATGGTCGCCGGACGCTCGGGCTCGGCCTTTGCCGCGCAGATCGGCTCGATGAAGCTGAACGAGGAGGTCGACGCGATGAGCTCGATTGGCATGTCGCCGACTGAGGTGCTCGTCCTGCCGCGCGTCATCGCGATGGTCATCATGCTGACCTTGCTCTCATTCTTCGGTGCAATCATGGCGATCATCGGCGGCGGCCTGTTCTGCTGGGTTTCGCTCAACATCTCGCCGGCGAGCTTCGTCCAGCGCATCCAGGAAGTGACGCCGCTGTCCGACCTCGTCATCGGCATGATCAAGGCGCCGATCTTCGGCTTCATCATCGCCGTCACCGGGTGCTTCCAGGGCATGCAGGTCACCGGCAACGCCGAGTCGGTCGGCGCACGAACGACGCAATCGGTGGTCCAGTCGATTTTCCTCGTCATCGTCCTCGACGCTTTCTTCGCCGTTTTCTTCACCGCGCTGGGGTACGTTTGATGGCCGCCGCAGCGCCCGCACCCGCCAAGCCAGCCCCCGGCAAGGACAAGGACGACGACGTCGTCATCCGCGTGTCGCACCTGCAGAACAGCTTCGGCGATCAGGTCGTCCACAAGGACGTCAACCTCGAGGTCCGCCGCGGCGAGATCCTCGGCGTCGTCGGCGGCTCCGGAACCGGCAAGTCGGTGCTGATGCGCTCGATCATCGGCCTCCAGCAGTCCGACGCGGGCGAGATTACCGTCCTTGGCGAGGAGGTCGCCACCCTCGATCCCGAAGCCGCCAAGGACTTGCGCCGCCGATGGGGCGTGCTGTTCCAGGGCGGCGCATTATTCTCGTCGCTCACCGTCGCCGAGAATATCGAGGCGCCGATGCGCGAGTTCTTCAAGCTCGACCAGGGCCTGATGGACGAAATCGCCAGCTATAAGATCGCGATGGTCGGCCTGCCCGAACTCGCCGGGCCGAAATTTCCGTCGGAACTGTCAGGCGGCATGCGCAAGCGTGCCGGGCTCGCCCGCGCCCTCGCGCTCGATCCCGATCTCCTGTTCCTCGATGAACCGACCGCCGGGCTCGACCCGATCGGAGCGGCGGCGTTCGACGAGTTGATCAAGGGCATGCGTGACACGCTCGGGCTGACGGTGTTTCTCATCACCCACGACCTCGATACGCTGTACGCAATCTGCGACCGCGTCGCGGTGCTCGGCGACGGTGTCATGCTCAAGGTCGGAACGATTCCGGAACTATTGGAGTTTGACCATCCGTGGGTCCGTGAATATTTCTCGGGTCCGCGCGGACGAGCGGCAGCAGCAACCGACGCTGGTCCGCACAAGGCGACCGAGGCCGACCGCGACGCGGCGCGCGCGCTCGAGGCCGGTGAGGGAAAGCTGGGGGCGGAAGCCGCCGACACGACACGCACCGGGGCGACAGAGGACGAGGACTGACGTGGAAACCCGGAGCAACTATGCCCTTGTCGGCGGCGTCGTCATCGCGCTGACGGTCGCGCTATTCGTTTTCGTCCTGTACCTCGCGAAATTCTCGGGGACCGACAAACGCCAGTTCGACATCTTTTTCCGCCAGTCGATCAGCGGCATCGCGATCGGCTCGCCGGTCCAGTTCAAGGGCGTTCCGGTCGGCCAGATCAAGGAAATCGCCCTGCTGCCGAAGACCCCCGACGCGGTCCGCGTGCGGATCGAGGTCGGCACCGACGTGCCGATCCTTCAGGGGACGACCGCCGCGATCGAAGGCGTCGGCTTCACCGGCGTCAGCCAGATCCAGTTGACCGGCGCGATGGCCGGCGCACCACCGATAACCGAGATCGGGCCGTTCGGCCGACCGGTGATCCCGCCACGCGCCGGACCGCTGGGCCAGTTGCTCGCCAGCGCGCCAGAACTGCTCAACAATGTCTCGGCACTGACCGCGTCGCTCAACGAATTGCTCAACCCGGCGAACCGCAAGTCGCTCGGCAATATCCTCGCGAACACCGACCGGTTGACCGGCAGCCTCGCCGATCGCGGGCCTGAGATCGCCGCGACGATCGTCGAGACACGCGCGACGCTCAAGCAGGCGACCGATGCGGCGGCGGCACTGACCAGGCTGACCGGTCATGCCGACACCATCCTAACGACCGACGCCGGGCCGCTGGTGCACGACCTGCGCGAGACCGCGGGTCATGCCAATGCCACGCTGCAGAAGCTCGATGGCCTCGTTGCCAGTGCCCAGCCTGGGGTCGACACGTTGACGAACCAGACGTTGCCCGAGACCGCGCAGCTGATCCGCGAGGCCCGTGACGCCACCGCGCAGCTCGGCGCGATCGCGGCCAAGCTCGACGAGGACCCCGCGGGTGCCTTGCTTGGCGGGCGGAAGCTCCCCGAATATGCCGCGCCGGGCTATGTGCCGCCGAAGAAGGGCAAGAAGTGATGATGCGCCAGATTTCATTCGCCGCCGCCGTCGTCGCGCTGGGCAGCCTCGCCGCCTGTGGTCCGCTCGTTCAGATCGGCGGCAACGCCAAGGCGCCGGTCGCGCTGATGTCGCTCCGCGCGACCGCCACGCCGGTCGCCGGCGCGACGACGAGCGATCGCGCGACGACGCTGCTGGTGCAGACGCCGACGGTACCAGGCACGCTGCAGACGCTCCGCGTGCCGGTGGCGACGTCCGACACCGAGGTTGCATATCTCACTGGCGCGACATGGGCAGAGCAGCCCAATCGCGAGTTCCAGCACGTGCTTGCCGATACGATCGCATCGCGCGGCGTCGCGGTGATCGACCCTCATCAGGCCACACTCGCGCCGGGGCGGACGCTATCGGGGACACTGTTCGAGTTCGGCCTTGACGTCCGCAACCCCAGTACCCCCGTCGTCCGCGTCCGCTATGACGCGACACTGAGTGCGTCAGCCAAGACGCCGTTTGCGCTCAGGCGGTTCGATGCGGTCCAGCCGGTCGCGACGCAGAACCCCGCCGACGTCGCGATCGCGCTTAACACCGCCGCGAATGCGGTCGCCGGGCAGGTCGCCGACTGGGTCGCGCGTTAGCCGCTAGGCACGTCCAACCGGTCTTACCCGCGCGGCAAGTGCTCGCGCGAGTGCATCGCAAGTGCTCAGACGTTCATCCTTGTGCGGGCCGTGTGCGCACGAGAACCACCGACCTAGGTGGGGTATAAATTTAACCCGCGAGGCTCTTGCTGACCATCTCGAAGACGTCCTTCGAAAGATCGGGCGTCGCCATGATCCGCTCGAGTTCAGCCCGCATCAGCGCCGAACGAACCGGATCGAAGCGCTTCCATCGGCCCAGCGGGACACTCAATCGCGCCGCCGCGCCCGGATTGGTCTTGCCGACCGCGAGGATCTCGTCACCGAGGAAACGATAGCCAGCGCCTTCGACCGCATGGAAGCGGACCTGATTGACCCCGAAGGCACCGATCAACGACCGTAAGCGGTTGGGATTGTTCGCATTGAAGTCGGGATGGGCGCGCAGCTCGATCACGCGGTCGAGCGTATCGGGACGGCTCGACATTGCCTGCACCGAAAACCACTTATCGATCACCAGCGGATCGCTCCGGTAGCGCTCGTAGAAAGCCGCGAGTGCCTTGTCACGCTCGGGCGCCGACGAATTAGCCAAAAAGGCCAATGCCGCCATCCGGTCGGTCATGTTGTCGGCATCGTTGAACTGTGCCCAGCACGCCGCTACCGCCTCCGCCGCATCCCCGACCATCAAGTAACCAAGCGCGGCATTCTTCAGCGCGCGCCGCCCCTTCGCCTCGGGGGTCAATTCATAGCGATTGGCCCCGTTCGAGCGATAGATCGACCATAGTTTATCGTTGAGCGTCAATGAGATCGCCGACCGCGCAGCCTTTCGCCGCCGATGAATCGCATCGACTTCGACGATCGCCGCATGGTCGCCGATCACACTTTCGGTCGGCAACAATATCGCCTCGGCGGTGAACTCCGGATCAAGCCCGGCGTCGAGTGTCGCCGCAACCGTCGCCACCAGGTCGTCCGCCGGGCCATCCCCTGAAAGAACATCGAGCGCGAGCCGCTGCGTCGCCTCCCACCGCGCAAACGGATCGTCGTCATGTGCCGCGAGGAAGGCGAGATCACTTCGCGACTGCATCGTATCGACGATCACCGGGGCCGAGAAGCCACGGTTGAGCGACATCACCGGCGCTTCGCTAACGCCTTCGAATCGCACGCTTGCTTCGCCGTCGACGGTGACAACGCGCTCGTCGCCAAGCCGCTCGCCACTGCCGCGGCCGAAGAGCGCAACGCGGAACGGCATCGCCATCGGTACCTTGACCGGCTGCCCCGGGGTCGCCGGCACCGCCTGCGTCAAGCGCAGCGTCGCCGCCTTCGCATCCGCGTCATAAGCCAGTTCGGCACTGATACGCGGCGTACCCGCTTGGTTATACCATTCCTTGAACGACCCAAGGTCACGCCCCGACGCCTCAGCCATCGCCGACAGCCAGTCATCAGTCGTCACCGCCTGCCCGTCGAAGCGGTCGAAGTAGAGGTCGGTCCCGGCGCGAAAAGCCTTGTCCCCCAACATGGTAGCGAGCATCCGAATCACTTCGGCACCCTTGTTGTAGACTGTCGACGTGTAGAAATTGCCGATTTCGATATACGCATTTGGCCGGATCGGGTGCGCCATCGGACCCGCATCCTCGGGGAACTGCGCGCCGCGGAGCATCCGCACATCGTCAATGCGGTTAACTGCGCGCGAACCCTGGTCACCGGAGAACTGCTGATCGCGGAACACCGTCAGCCCCTCCTTCAGCGACAATTGGAACCAGTCGCGGCAGGTGATGCGGTTTCCGGTCCAATTGTGGAAATACTCATGCGCGACGACCGCCGCGACGGCGTCGAAATCGTCGTCGGTCGCAGTCTCCTGATCGGCGAGAATATACTTCGAATTGAAGATGTTAAGCCCCTTATTCTCCATCGCCCCAGCGTTGAAATCGGACACCGCGACGATGTTGAATTCATCAAGATCATATTCGCGCCCGTAGTTGACTTCGTCCCAACGGAACGAAGCCTTGAGAGCGGCCATCGCATGCGTACAGCGCGGCAGGTCGGCGGCGTCGGTCCAAATTGCCAGCGCGACATCACGGCCCGATGCGGTGACAAAGCGATCGCGCAGCGCACCTAAATCGCCTGCGACGATCGCGAAGAGATACGCCGGCTTGGGCCACGGATCGTTCCACTCGGCGAAATGCCGCCCGTCCGGCAATGCACCTGTCGGGCCGCGATCACCGTTCGACAACAGAATCGGATAGAGCGCGGCATCCGCCTCGAGCCGGACACTATATTTCGACAGCACGTCGGGGCGGTCGGGGAAAAAGGTAATCCGGCGAAAGCCCTCGGCCTCGCACTGGGTGCAGAGCTTGCCGCCGCTGGCGTAAAGCCCCATCAGCACAGTGTTTTTTGCCGGCTCGATCTCGACGACGGTGTCGACAACCGCGCTGTCGCCATCGATCGTCAGCACAAGGTTGCCGTCTGCGACGACTGCGTCCCGCGCAACCCCGTCGACCGTGAGCGATATGAGCGCCAGGTCTTCGCCATCGAGCACCAGCGGTCGCGCATGCGCCCCGTTCCGGCCGACCGTCAGCCGCGCATGCACGCGTGTCCGGACCGCATCCAACTCAAAGCGCAGTGCGATGCTCGGAACAAGCCAATCCGGTACTTTATAGTCGGCAAGCCTGATCGTCGGCGGAGCAATCGGGGCATCAAGCATATAATTTCCTCAGGGCGTCCTATCGAGGTAAGCCTCGACAGCCGATTTGTTAAGCGTGGCATCGCGCCATAAGCTTCAGCGATGCACATGCTCATCCTCGGACTTGGCTACACGACGACGCGATTGGCCCGGCGCCTCGTCGACAATGGCTGGCAAGTCACCGCGACACGGCGGCAGGGCGACGGCGACGCGATTGCCTTCGACAGCGACGACGTCGCCGCCGCTATCGACACCGCAACGCATATCCTCTCGTCCGTCCCACCGGTCGATGATCACGACCCCGTCCTGACCCGCTACGGCGCACGCCTTGCGGCTGCCCCCGCACACTGGGTCGGGTACCTGTCGTCAACCGGTGTCTATGGGGATGCTGGTGGGGCGTGGGTCGACGAAGCCAGCCCGGTCGGTTTCGGCCGGAGGAGTGCGCGCATGGCCGCCGATCTCGCGTGGCAACAGCTCCGCGACGACGTTCGAGTCTTTCGCCTGCCCGGAATCTATGGGCCCAGACGGTCGGTGATCGATCGGGTGCGCGCCGGCGCAGCGCAGCGGATCGATGCGCCGTTGCACCGCTTCAGCCGTGTCCACGTGGATGACATCGTACGAAGCGTTGAGGCGTCATTCGATCGCGGCGCTCCTGGTGTATTCAACATCGCTGACGAGGAGCCGGCCACAAGCGCTGCCGTCATCGAATATGCCTGCAATCTGCTCGGAATGACCTATCCCCCGCTCGAATCGCTGGACGAGGCGCGGATGTCACCGATGGCACGCGGATTTTACGCCGAATCGCGTCAGGTCGCGGCGGGCAAGATGACCCGCGAGCTTGGGATCAGGCTGACATACCCAGATTTTCGCAGCGGATTGCGCGCTTGCCTTTAGCGGGTCGCGGCTGGGACCGGTATTTTGTTCCGCCGACTGCCCAACGCCACGACCAAGCCAGTCAACGCCAACGCGGCCCCGGCGGCGCTTATAAAGCTCCAGCGATAGCCCTCGAAGACGGTCGAAAGCGTCATTGCCACGATCGGCACGATGACGCTGCTGTACGCGGCGGGGCCGGGACCGATGCGGCGGATCAGGCGATAATAGACCGTAAAGGCCACCACTGACGCCGCAAAAGCGAGGTAAATCAGGCCGATGGCATATTCGGCTCGAAAATCGAGGACCGGCGGTCCAGACGTTGCCGCGGCAAAGGCGATGTCGCCCAGCGCACCGTAGAACATCATCCACGTCAGCGTCGGGAACGGCGCGAGCGATCTGGCGAAGCCGCCCGCCTGCATGACGTTCGCAGTCGAGGCGCAGAGCACCGCGCCGCCTGCCAGGAGTAGTCCGTCGAGCGTCGTGCTCCACTCAGCCGGGTCGTGCCGATCGTCGGCGACAACAAGCCCAAGGCCGATGATGCCGATGGCGGACCCAATCAAAAACCTCAACGATATCGGCGTCTTGAGGACGATGCGCGACAGCAGCGCATTGGGCACGACGAGCAGCGCAAAGACCAGGGCGATCAACCCCGATGTCACATGGCGTTCGGAGGCGTAGACGAGGTTGAAGTTCAGCGCGAACTGCGCGGTCCCGGCGATCGCGGCGAAGGCGTGGCCGCCGCGGGTCATCCGCACCCAGCGCCCGGTAGCAATGGTGAACACCGCCATCAGCGTACAAGCGAGGGTGAAGCGGTAGGCGACCGACCATGGTGCCGGGACGACGCCGAGTTGCCCCTTGATGACCAGCCAGGTCGAGCCCCAGATCAGCGAGACGAGGGCGAACTCGAACGCCGAAATTCTCGCCGAGATTGCGGAAAGGTACCGAGCGATCAACGGGTTAAGCGCGCCGGGCCACCGCCGCCGCGAGGGCCTCGACGTTGCCGTCGGGCGTGTCCCAGGCGACGACGAAGCGGGCGATGTGGTCGGCGGGATCGCCCCAGTCGTAGAAGGTAAAGCCGGCGTTGCGCAGACTGTCCGCGCCGCCGGGGCCGAGATCGGCAAAAACTTCGTTCGCCTCGGCCGGATAGGCGATCCGGTCGCCAAGGGCAGCGGCGAGGCGGGCGGCGCCGGCGTTGGCGCGCGCGGCGTTTCGCAGCCACGCATTCGTCTCAACATAAGCAAGGAGTTGCGCGGCATTGAAGCGGCCCTTGCTCGGCATCTGGCCGGCGCGTTTGCGGCGAAAGCGGATCGCCTCGACCAGCGCCGGATCGAAGATGACCATCGCCTCGGCGGTCATGCCGCCGTTCTTGATCACGCCGAGGCTGAGGATGTCGACGCCGGCATTGCTGGTGATGTCGGCGGGACGGCAGCCCAATGAAACCAGTGCGTTGGCAAAGCGCGCGCCGTCCATGTGGACTTTCCAGCCGCGCGATTTGGCGTAGTCCGAGAGCGCAGCGACCTCGTCGGGGGTGTAGATCGTGCCGCATTCGGTGGCTTGGGTGATGGATAGCGCACCGATCTGGACTTGATGGACCCCTCCGCGGTGCGCAGCGAGGCTCGCGGCGACCGATTCCGGGCTGAGTTTTCCATCAAGTCCCTGACAAGTCAGGAGTTTTGCGCCGCCGGTGAAGAATTCGGGCGCGCCGCATTCGTCGACGTGGATGTGCGCCTCCGCATGGCAGGCAACCGCGCCGTACGGCGGCACCATCGCGGCAAGGGAAAGAGCGTTCGCGGCGGTTCCGGTCGACACCGGCAATACGGTGCAAGCCGTTGCAAAGACTTCTGAATATACCGCGTCGAGGCGTTCGGTCCACGGGTCGGCGTCATACGCCCCGGTGGTCGAGACATTGGCCTCGACGACGGCGGCGAGGACTTCGGGGCACACCGAGGCGGCGTTGTCGGACTGGAAATTCATCGTTTGGGGCTAGGCGGCGACGCGGCACGGGTCAACCGCACACAGCCCGCACATCGACCGCACGCCGTCGCGACACCGTGCTCCCGCCGACGCGCATCGCGAACTGCACCGGCGTGCGCTGCCCGCGTTTGCAGCGACTATTTCACCGCGTCGGGCTGACGTTCGGGACGTGCCGCCGCAACGGCGGGCAGCCCGTTGAGCCGGACATCGATCGCCGACAGCTTTGGGAAGCGCGCAATATCGGCCTGAAGCCGCCGCGCGTTCCACATCTGCGGGACGAGGCAGATGTCGGCGAGCGTCACGGTATCGCCGAACAGATATTCGCCGGTCGCGACCTCGGCGATCTCCTCGAGCGCCTCGAAGCCAACCTCGATCCAGTGCCGGTACCACGTGTCGACCGCCTCCTGCGGCTGGGCGAGCGGGCCGCGCAGGTAATTGAGAACGCGCAGGTTGTTGACCGGATGAATGTCGCAAGCGATCTGCTGCGCGACGCCACGGACGCGGGCGCGGCCGATCGGGTCGCCCGGCAACAGCGGCGGCTCGGGATAGACCTCATCGAGATATTCGATGATCGCGAGGCTCTGGTTGAGCCCGGTGTCGCCGTCGATCAGATACGGCACGAAGCCCTGCGGATTGAGCAGCTTGAACCCGATCCCCGACTGCGCCCCCTTCGCCAGGTTGATCGCGACCTGATCGTACGCGAGCCCCTTGATCGCGAGCGCGATCCGGACGCGGTACGACGCCGACGAGCGCCAATAGCCGTAAAGGGTGCGGGTGGTCATGTTGGAGGGCTCGCTTCGGGTAGCTGGTGCTCACCGGCGACGGTGACGCAGCGGCGTATCGCGTTTGCGCGTCGAGGACAACGCGACGGCCCGCCCGGAAGGGCGGACGGCGTTATCTCTTTCGTGCTGCAGCGGCGGTCGCGCACCAGCGGGCAAATGGGCGCGTTCAAGCGTTTTAGCGATGTTTGCACAGCGTCGGGATTCTTTACATATCGGGTGATCAGACGCCGAGGCCGCCCGGTAAGGTGTTGAGAATTATTGTAAACAGCAACCGGCACAGTCGTTGCATATCCGAAACGTCGGTCATGATTTCCTCGACCGCCGGGGACAATATTTATGCGAAATATTATAATTGCGGCGATTACGCTCGCTGGTTTGATTGTCGCCGCTCCAGCGGCGGCGGTGATCGAAGTCGCGACCTATATCGGGACTGCATCCACCGGGTCCGATGTGAAGGGACTTTTTGGATCGGCAGCCGGCAATCTCGCCGGGGTTTCGTACGTCGCGACGTTTACGTATGACACCTCGCTGGGCGTTCATCTCGGATCGACCTACGATGAGCAGTACGTGGCTCGAACTACGCCGTGGCTTCGCCAGTCTTGTCGGCTTCGTTGAAGATCAACGGCGTCTCGGTCGCTTTCGCTTCAGACACGACCGGAATTGCCCGAACCGGAGGTGGCCTGACCGCTTATAACGCTTCGCACCAGGCCCACGGTCTGGCGATCGTCAATACACTTGCAATCGGAGCCTATTTCGATGCTCCATCGTCCCTCGCGACGACTTACTTGGCGAAGTCGTCCAGCAGCACGTTTGGTTCATTCGTTGTCACCACAATCGGCTCCGAGATCGGCGGCGCGAGTGTCTACGCCTCCGGTACATTCGGCGGGGCCAGCACGATCAGCGTCACCGACGTCGTCGTTCCCCCCGTTGTCGCAGCCGTTCCCGAACCCACTGCATGGATGATGATGATTACGGGGTTCGGCCTGATCGGAATGGCAGCACGCCGCGGTGCCGCTAGAGCAACTGCCTGAGAACTCCTGTCGCCGGGCTGACCAACTGTCAGGCGACACTGACGCTTGCTCCCGTGCGCCGATTGCGACGACGACCGGCAATCTATCCGCTCGAGGGTCGTCGCAACATATCAATACGCTTGCCTGCCGCTTAGCGCGTCTTCGCTCCCGCCACCGGCCGCGAGGCATCGAAAGGGTTCTTGCCGCCGCGGAAATTGAGGCGGATCGGGACGCCGTCGAAGCCAAGCTCCTCGCGGAGTGAATTGACCAGATAGCGGTGATAGCTCGCGGGCAGGTCTTCGGTCCGGTTGCCGAAGATGACGAAGGTCGGCGGGCGCGACGCGACCTGCGTTGCGTAGCGCAGCTTGATCCGCTTGCCCCCGGCGGCGGGCGGCGGGTTGCGTTCGAGCGCCGATTCGAACCAGCGGTTGAGCGCGCTCGTCGAGACGCGGCGACTCCACCCCTCGCGGGCGTCGAACGCCGCCTTCATCAGCAGGTCGAGGTTGCGCCCGGTCAGCCCGGCGATCGCGACGAGCGGCACGTTCCTGATCTGCGACAACCCGTCGTCGAGCGCCTTGCGGACCCCCTGGAACAGCGACGACAGGTCGTGCGCCGCGTCCCATTTGTTGAGTGCGATGACGAGCGCGCGGCCTTCGCTGAGAACCATGTCGGCGATCCGCAGGTCCTGCGCCTCGAGCCCGAGCGTCGCATCGAGCAGCAGGACGACGACCTCGGCGAAGTCGACCGCGAATTTGGTATCGACCGCCGACATCCGTTCGAGCTTGTCGGTGACCTTCGACCGGCGGCGCAGCCCGGCGGTGTCGACCAGCCGGACCGGGCACAGGATGCCGTTGCGCTCCCATTCCCAGTCGATCGCGATCGAGTCGCGGGTGATCCCCGCCTCGGGGCCGACGACGAGGCGGTCCTCGCCGAGCAGCCGGTTGATCAGCGTCGACTTGCCCGCATTCGGACGCCCGACGATCGCCAGCTTGAGCGGCTCGCTCGCCAGCCGCGCCTCGGTCTCCTCCTCGGTCTCCTCGGCGATGATTTCCTCGCCCTTGGCGATCAGCGGGTCGAGGTGCGGGATCAGCGCCTCGTAGAGGTCGGCCATGCCTTCGCCGTGTTCGGCCGAAATCTGGACCGGCTCGCCGAAGCCGAGCTCATAGCTCTCGGCAACCCCGACCTCGCCGGCGCGCCCTTCGGCCTTGTTGGCGACGAGGATTAGCGGCACGTCGTGGGCGCGGAGCCATTGCGCGAAATGCCGGTCGAGCGGGGTGATCCCGGCGCGCGCGTCGAACACCATCAGCGCGACGTCGCCGTCGACCAGCGCGGCGTCGGTCTGCGCGCGCATCCGCCCGGCGAGGCTGAGCGCGTCGGCTTCCTCGAGGCCCGCGGTGTCGACGATGCGGAACTTGAGGTCGTACAGCATCGCGTCGCCCTCGCGCCGGTCGCGGGTCACGCCGGGCGTGTCGTCGACCAAAGCGAGCTTGCGGCCGACGAGGCGATTGAACAGGGTCGACTTGCCGACGTTGGGGCGGCCGATGATGACGACGGTGGGGTGGCGGGCAATCATTGGGGGGCTGTAGCACCGCCCCCCGTTCCCGGCCACCGCATAGGAACCGCGGTGAAAGTAACGGCTATTGCTTGATCAGCGTCACCGCCGAGGTCGTGCCGTGAAGCAGGTCCTGCTGGTCGGCGCGGATCGTCCTGCCGTCGGCGGCCATCGCATAGGTGAAGACCCCGGTCGCCTTGCCGTCGCGATAATCGGTCTCGACGAGCGTGTCAGGCGCGGTCCGCTTGAGCGCGACCGTCGTCCAGCCGGCGTCACCGACGACCGGCGATTGCGGACCATCGATCGTCGTCGTGTAAGACACCCCGGTCGGGGTCTTGAACGTCATCGCCTCGCCGTCGAGGTGCAACGTCACCAATACGGCAGCGTCGTTAACCTCTGCCTCTGCCGCAGTCGTGTCGAGCCACGATCCCGACGCGGCATGCGATCCGACGGGACCGGCGGCGGCGCGCTTGTCGGTCGACTTGCCCGTCACCGCGACGCCGTTGGCCGCGGTCATGTCGGTAAAGGTCGTGGTCTGGCTCGCATCGTTGGCGGCGACGACCCGGGTGAATTCCACCATGGGCTTGCCGCCCTTGCGCGACTTCCAACCGATCGTCCGCGGATCGACGACCATGACCGCAACCTCGTCGTAATAAGGGTTGCCCGCGACCGGGTGGAAGCCGCCATCGGCGACGACGGTATAGGCCGGGACGCAGGTCGAGCAGGTGTAGCTGCCGCCGGTCAAAAGATAGACGCTCGGCTTGGTCGAGACCTGCTGGCTGGCGATGTCGAATTTCCACGTCCCGTCGAACTTGCTTGCGGCAGTGGCGGGCGCGACGGCGGCGAGCAGGACGGACGCAACGGCGATGCAGGCAAGACGGTTCATGGTGGTTCCCCCGATTAGCTCCGGGGGGCAATCCGCCAGCCGGATAGGTCCACGCTGACGCCACAATTACCGTACATTTGTGATCATGCCAGTGACTGCCGTGGGGCGCAAATTGTTTCGGGGCCGCATCGGCGGCGACCCGGTCACGGCGTCGTCGCGGCGACCTCGCGGCGGTTGTGCCAGCCGCGCATGGCGTTCTTGAGCGCGGTCTGGAGCATGCGTTCGGGGTAGGCCATGATCAGGCTGCTGACGAGCAACACGATCGCCAGTGCAACGACGAACACCAGCGGGCGCGACCACCCGAGCGCGGCGAGCGCGGGCACGACGACGAGGCCGAGCGTATAATGGTTGAGGTAGACCGGGTAGCTGAGGCGCCCAAGGCGGCGGATCATGGGCACCTGGCGCGGGTAGCGCTTGATCCAGCCGCTGCGCGCGACGCTGACCAGCAGCACCCCGAGCGACACCCACCATAAAGCGAGGCTGACGAGGTTCGCGGCGAGGCCGGGGCGGTCGATGCAGATTTCGAGCGAGCAGAAGACGAGCAGCACCGCGATCCAGCCGTTGCCGGACCGGGTGAAGCCGCGGTCGAAGCCGCTCCAGATCAGCATGCCGACCGCGAACAGGACGCCGTGGCGGAGGAGGAAGACTTTAAATGGAAAGCGGCCGAGGAGGCTGGCGAGGTGCGCGGCAGCAGAGCCGGGCGTGCTTTCAGCTGCGACGAGCGCGATCAGGTACAGCGCGCTGAGGACGCCGAGGACCTTGGCGACGCGGCCGAAGGTGGCGGTCCCCCCGCGCCACAACACCGCATAGATCAGTGCATAGAACACCGCCTCGACGATCAGCGTCCAGACGACGCCGTCGATGTACGGCCCGACCGGCGAGAGCACGGCATAGCGGGCATAGTCGGCGGCGACCGACGACAGCGGGGCACCGGTCGACAGCATCGCGACGCCCGCGACGAGGCCGCTGATCCACAACGCGGGGAATACCCGGATCGCGCGGCGCAGCGCAAAGTCGTTGGGTGTGCTGCCGACCGCGCTCGCCGCGATGACGAAGCCCGAGATCAGGAAGAAGATCTCGACGCCGATCGAGCCGATCGCCGACATCGGTTCGAGAAAGCCGAACGCGGCGTCGCGCGCCGGTCCGGTCGCCGAGGGGTAAGCCCAGGCGTAGAGTCCGAAGTGATCGGCGATGACGAGGCCGGCGGCGGCGAAGCGGAGCAGGTCGAGCCCGGCGAAATACTCGCTTTTCGCCGCTCCGGCCGACATTAGCGGTACGCGGTCAGCTTGCCGTCGTCGGTCATCAGGAAGACCATGTTACCCGCGACGATCGGGGGCAAATACGCCGGGCGCTTGAGCTTGACCGACGAGATCAGCTTGCCGGTATACGGCGACACCGACACGAGGGTCCGGTTCGACCCGGCGACGAGCAACCGGTCGGACGCGAGGACCGGGCCGGACCAAGCATAAGCGCCGGTCTTCTTCGCCGGGTTGGCGTAATGCGGCAGCTGGCGGACCCATTTGACCTTGCCCTCGCCGCGCGTCAGGCAGACGAGCTCGCCGTCGAGCGTGACGAGGTAGATGAAGTCACCCGCGACCCACGGCGTGTTGACGCCGGCGAAGTTGCGCTCCCACACCCGCTGGCCGGTGGCGAGTTCGAGCGCCGCGATGCGCCCGCCGTGGCCGATGGCGAAGACGCGGCCCTTGTCGATCACCGGCGAGGCGTCGATGTCGGTCAGCGCGTTGAGCGCGGTCGTCCGGCCCGTCCGGGCAAGCGCGTCGGCCCACACCGTCCGGCCGTTCTCGACGCGCAGCGCGTTGAGCTCGCCGCTCGAATAACCAACGACGACGGTGTCGAGCGCGACCGCGGGGGCACCGCCACTGAGCGTGCCCGAAACCTCGATCGTGCCCGAGACGGTCCACAGCGTGTTGCCGGTATCGCCTGCCAGCGCGAACAGCTGGTTGTCCTGCGTCAGCGCATAGACGCGCCCCCCGGCGACGGTCGGCGCGCCGCGAAACGGCGTCGTCAGTTCCTTGCGCCAAACGACGGTGCCCGAATTGGCGTCGAACGCGGCGGCGACGCCGAAGCCGGTCGTGGCATAGACCTTGCCGTCGGCGACGCTGACGCCGCCGCCGAACGCAGCATTGTCCTTCTTCTTGTAGCTGAGCGTTGCCGACCACTGCTTGCGGCCCGTCGCGATATCGAAAGCACTGACGTCGCCGCTCGTGTCCATCGTGAAGATGCGGCCGCCGGCGACGACCGGCGCGGCATTGAGGCGACGGGTGGCGGTGCTGCCCTTGCCGATCTGTGCGACCCATGCCTGCGACAGCGTATCGGGAAGCGCGAGCTGGCCCATCGACTTTGCCGGTGATCCGCCCGGCTGCGGCCAGTCGGCGTTGACCGCTGGCGGCGGCAGGACGACGGCGAGATCCTTGAGCTCGGGATCGACGGTGGCCTTGGTCTCCGAATCGAGCACGGCGATGCGCGGACCGGTCGTCGGCGTTTTCGGCTTGCTCGGCTTGAAGATGCTGCACGACGACAGCGCCGGGACGAGCGCGGCGGTGACCAGCAACGTGATAATCGGGTTACGCGACATTATTTGGCAAGTCCGCTGGTCGAAGTTCGGGAAACGATGAGGCTCGCGGGATCGGTCCCGAGCGCGATCGCAAGCTGCGCCGCCCGGTTGCGGATCGACGGCGGCGACTGCTGGTCGCGAACGATCGCGACGAACAACGGCGCCGCGCGATCGGGGTGATTGAGCTTCAATTCGGCGATGCCGGTCATCTCGGCGGCGACGGCAAACCATGGGTCGCCGGGGACGCTGTACGGCTTCAACCGCTCGATTACCGTCGCGGGTGCGAGCGTGTCGTATTCGAGCCGCGTCGCCTTGATCGTCGCGAGGTCGCGGAACGGCTTGGCGATCGCGGTGTCGGCCGAAATGGCGCGGTAGATCGTCAGGCCCTTGGGGATGTCGCCCGACTGGACCGCGGTCGCCGCCTGCATCAGCTGCGCCAATGCGCGATAGCCCGGCGTGCCCGACTTCGCGAGATCGGCGAAGACCGCCGACGCGCCGGTGAAGTTGCCCGCCTCGACCTGCGTCAAGGCGAGGTTGAACCGTTCACCGGTCTCGCCGGCGCGACGCGCCCGGTCCTGCCGCCAGAAGAGGAACGCCGCGAGCGCGACGAGGAAGACGACGATGCCGATCGCCAGCATTCGGCCATAGCGCTGCCAGAAGCCGACGAACTGCGAACGGCGATATTCGTCGTCGACCTCGCGGAGGAACGCTTCGTCGCGCACGTCAGGTTTCGCCAAGTCAGTCTCCAGTGAAAGCGCGGCGGACCATAGCGACGCACCCGTGATAGCGCAAAGCGTTAGGCGGGGGCCCCATACAGCTGCTCGGTGCCCGGGAAACTCCGCTCGCGAACGGCAGCGGCATAGGCCGCAGCTGCGCTGTCGATCCGCACAGCGAGGTCGTCGAAGCGGCGGACGAAACGCGGCGTGCGCTCGAACATCCCGAGCATGTCGTCGACGACGAGAACCTGCCCGTCGCACGCGGGCGACGCGCCGATGCCGATCGTCGGGCAGGCGACGGCCGAAGTGATCGCGCGGGCGAGCGGTTCGACGACGCCCTCGACGACAAGCGCGAAGGCGCCGGCGTCGGCGATCGCCTTGGCGTCGTCGGTAATCTTGGCGAATTCGGCGTCGCTCTTACCGCGCGCGCCGTAGCCGCCGAGCACGTTGACCGCCTGCGGGGTCAGCCCGACATGGCCGATCACCGGCACGCCGCGTTGGGCGAGGAAGGCGACGGTCGGCGCCATCGCGACGCCGCCCTCGAGCTTGACCCCCGCCGCGCCGGTCTCCGCCATTACCCGCGCCGCCGAGCGGAATGCAATTTCGGGACATTCCTCGTAGCTGCCGAACGGCAGGTCGACGATGACGACGGCGTGGTACGATCCCCGCACCACCGCCGCGCCATGGGCACACATCATGTCGAGCGTCACGCGGACCGTCGTGTCGAGGCCGTAGATGACCTGCCCCAGACTGTCGCCCACCAGCAGCAGGTCGCAATGCGGGTCGAGCAGCTGCGCCATCCGTGCGGTATAAGCGGTGAGCATGACGATCGGCGCGCCACCCTTGCGCTTGGCGATCTGTGGCACCGTCAGCCGTTTCATAGGCGCTGGCGTCGGCGTCGCCCGGCTGGTCGACGTATCGAGGGTGTAGGTGGCACTCAACTCGGGGGATCACCTTCGCCGTTGGTCGCGCCCTATACCGCCACGACGCGCCCGCGGTCGAGCCGGATCGTGCGCGCCGCCAGCCGCTCGGCTTCGGCGGCGTCGTGGGTGACATAGAACACCGGGATCGCCGCGGCGGCGAAGACGCCTTCGAGAAGGTCGAGCATCGTAGCACGCGCTGCGGTATCGAGCGCCGACAGCGGCTCGTCCATCAGCAGCATTTGCGGCTGGCCAAGCAGCGCCCGCGCGACCGACGCGCGCTGCGCTTCGCCCCCCGACAGCGACTTCGGGCGACGGTCGAGCAGGTTGGCGATGCCGGTCCGCGCGACGATATCGGCGCGGTCGCCCACCGCCCCGGCGCGACGCGCGGCGTAGTGGAGGTTGCCGCCGACGGTCAGGTGCGGGAGCAGCCCCTGCGTCTGCGGCACATAGCCGATGCGCCGCCGGTGCGCGGGGACGAACGCCGTCGCGCTCTGCCAGACCTTGCCGTCGACGCTCAGCGTCCCGCGACGGCAGTCGAGTCCGGCGAGCGCGCGCAGGACGCTGGTTTTGCCCGACCCCGATGCGCCGAGCAGCGCGGTGACCCCAATCGATGGGACGGCGAAGGCGACGTCGAGGGCGAAGTCGGGGCCGAGCCGGTCGGTGAACGCCGCCTCAATCACGGACGGACCCCGCCGAGACGCCGTTCGACGAGCAGCAGGGCGAGCAATGTGACGAAGGCAAACAGCGTCAACGCCCCCGCAATGATGTGCGCCGCGCCGAACTGAAGGCTTTCGACGAGGCTGTAGATCCGGGTCGACAGCACCTCGGTCCGCCCGGGGATCGCGCCGCCGATCATCAACACGACGCCGAATTCGCCGATCGTGTGGGCGAAGACGAGGATGCCCGCCGAGACGAAGCCGCGCCGGGCGAGCGGCAGCGCGGTCGTGACGAAGCGGTCGAGCGGCCCCGCCCCCATCGTCGCGGCCAGATCGAGGGCTGCGTCGCCGATGCCCTCGAACGCGGTCCGCAGCGGCTGGACGGCGAAGGGGAGCGAGTAGAAGATCGAGCCGATGACGAGGCCGGTAAAGGTGAAGGCGAGCGAGCGGATGCCGAATGGGTGGAGCAGCGTCATCAGCGGACTGGCCGGGCCGAGCGCGACGAGGACATAGAATCCGATCACCGTCGGCGGCAGAACGAGCGGCAACGCCGACAGCGCCCCGGCAATCTCCTTCCACCCCGTTCGCGACCGCGCCAGCCACCACGCCAGCGGCGTCGCCAGCAGGAGGAGCAGGACAGTTGTGACGAGCGCAAGCTCGACGGTCGTCGCGACGACGAGGTTCATGACGGCCTGAGCATGTCCGCTTGCTGTTCGGACGGCGCGTAGCGGACCAAAGCGTGCATCGATCTACTCCGGGCCGAGACAAGGGCGTTCGTTCCGCGACGTATGTCGCCGGATACAACGAGGACTGCAATCGGCAAATCGTTTACGCAGTCCGGCATCAACCCTTCGGCGGTCGCGGCACGTCGAGCAGGTCGGCGAGCAATGCCGCGGCCGGACCCGCCGCCGCATCCGACAGCGCCGCATCGAGGTCGCGATATCGCTGCAGGATAGTCTCTCCGAGCACGGTCAGCGTGGCACCCCCACCACGATTGCCGCCGTGCGCGGTTGCGACCAGCGGCTCGCGCCAGCAGCGGTTCATCGTGTCGACCATCAGCCACGTCCGCCGATAGCTCAGCCCGAGCGCCCGGCCAGCCGCCGAGATCGACCCCGTTGACGCAATCGCGGCGAGCAGTGCGGCCTTGCCTGGGCCGATCGCGAATTCGCTACCGCTGACGAACTGCGCCTTGAGCTTGAGACCAGTCACCATGCCCGCACGCTCATCTGGCTTCGATCAATGACTTCATCGCCGCGAGCGCCCCGCCGAAGCGAGCCTCAAGCCGGGCATGTTCGGAGGCGCGGAGCGCATCGGGCGTTAGCGCGGCCTGATCGTAGACCAAAGTGTAGACGAGCCGCGTTCGCGACCCCGCCGCCTCGGCCGCGAGCGTGCCATGATAGCGCGTCGCCGCCATCGTCCCGTCGGTCTGGAGATAGGTATACGAGTAGGGCGTCTGCGCGACCATCACCTCGATGATCGCTGCGTTGAGGCGACGTACCGTGCCGACGTCACCGCTCCCACGCGTGTACTCGCAGGTGACCTTCAGCCAATCGGCGATCGCGCAATAGCCGCCGACGCGGGGCCACGCGACATCGACCGGGCGATCGACGTCAAGAGTTTGGCGGATGACGACGAAGTCGGCCGCAGGCAGGGGTGCCGCTGCGACTGTAAGCAATGCGCCCGCGATGGCGTGCAACCCGCGCATGTCTGTCTCCCGCCCTTAACGACCCCCCTTGTGATGTATCGCGGCAACGCCCGCAATCGAATGTACGCTACGGATTGACAAGGTGAAAAGCGGAACTGCATACAGTATTCACGTTCTGACAATCGAGGCCGGATAACGGCCCGTCGTCTGATATTTGGGGGAGGAAAATCATGGCCATCGATGCCCGGCGTGTCGCGTTGCTGCTGGCGAGTTGCGCCCCAGGGATGGCGAGCGCACAGACCGTTGCGATTCCGGCGGGTCCGGGACCGTCGGGAGCAGCGATCGGCCAGCCAGCCCCGACTGCGACCCCGGGCGACGCGACGACCCCCGCCGCGACCGCCGCCGGCCAGCTCGAATCGAGCGGACGCGCCCCGGCGGCGACAGCGGACAGTGGATCGAAGGACACGGCCGAGGGCGACATCGTCGTCACCGGCTCGCGGATCGTCGCGAACGGCTATTCGGCACCGACCCCGGTCACCGTCATCAGCGCGACCGAGTTGCTCAAGAAAGCCCCCGAGAGCCTCGCTGCCGGCCTCGCCAAGCTGCCGCAGTTCACCGCGACCGCCGGCGCCAACGTGACGAGTTCGCAGGCGGGGACGCCGAGCGCGGGCAACTACCTCAACCTGCGGCGGCTCGGGGCGATCGAGACCTTACTCCTGCTCGACGGCCAGCGCCTGCCGCCGACGAGCTTCGACGGCACCGTCGACGCCAACATCATTCCGCAGTCGCTCGTCCAGCGGGTCGACGTCGTCACCGGCGGCGCATCGGCGGCATATGGCTCCGACGCGGTCGCGGGGGTCGTCAACTTCATCCTCGACAAGAAATTCGAGGGCCTCAAGGGCTCGGCGCAATACGGCATCTCGGGCCGCGGCGACGATCACCAGGTCAAGTTCGGCCTCGCGGCGGGCACGAGCTTCCTCGACAACCGCCTCCACGTCGAGGCGAGCTTCGACCTGTTCTACCAGCCAGGCATCACGACCAACGACCAGCGCCCGTTCGGCGGCAACTTCGGCGGCGGCTGGGTCGAGACCGGCAACGGCTCGGCGACCAATCCGTATACACCCAACTTCAACGTCCGGATCGCCAACGGCACCTATGGCACCCTCGTCCAGTCGGCGCGCAACGCCGCCGGAGCGACGGTGCCGTTCACCCTCAACGGTACGACGTTCGACGCCAACGGGGGCTACCACAAGGCCGACCTCGGCACGCCCACCGGCACGACCAACTACAACATCGGCGGTGCCGACACCGCGGTCACCTTCGGGACGACGCTGACCAGCCTCGTCAACACCAAGCAGGGGTTCGGCCGCGCCGATTACGACTTCGGGTCGGACATCCACGGCTTCGTCCAGGGCAGCTATACCGACGCCTTCACCCGCTATGTGACGGTCGCGTCGGGCACCCAGCTCGGGTCGTTCCAGATCTTCGCCGACAACGCCTTCCTGCCGACGAGTTTCCGCGACGCGATGCTCGCGCAGGGGGTCAACAGCTTCGTCGGCGGCCGAGTCGAGGCCGACCAGACGCCCAAGGTCGCCTATACCAACAACAGCGCGCTGACGATCCTGACCGGGCTCAACGGCAAATTGTTCGGCGATTTCAAGTGGAACGTCAATTATTCGCACGGCGAGTCCGACCTCAAGACGCGCCACTCGGGTAACTTCTACCAATCGAACTGGTTCGCCGCGCTCGATGCCGTCCGCGGTCCGCAGGGCAACATCGTCTGCCGTATCACGATCACCAATCCGGGGCTGCAGGACGGGTGCGTGCCGTGGAACCTGTTCGGCAACGGCTCGCCGTCGAAGGCGTCGTACGCTTATTTCGAGCGCGACTCGACCTTCCGGGTCAAGACCAAGCAGGACGACGCCGCGGTCTCGGTCAGCGGCGGGCTATTCGACTTGCCGGCGGGGACGGTCAACATCGCGATTGGGGGCGAATTCCGCCACCAGAGCCTCAACGAGTCGAGCAATAACGACCCATCGGTCCCGATCGACCTGACCGGGCTGCGCGCCCAGACGAGCCCGTACAACCTGACCTTCAACAGCACGAACGTCGGCAAGGCCAACGGCAGCGAGTCGGTCGAGGAGGGCTTTGCCGAGGTCGCGGTCCCGATCCTCCGCGACAAGCCGCTGTTCCGCAGCCTCGATCTCAACGCTGCCGCGCGCTACACCAACTATAGCGTCACCGGCGGGATCTGGGCGTGGAAGGGCGGCGCATCGTGGACTCCGGTCGAGCAGCTTCGCTTCCGCGGGACCTATTCGCAGGATATCCGCGCGCCGACGCTGTATGAGCTGTTCGCCGGGGTGTCGTCGACCCGCGGGCTGTTCAACGACATTCACACCAACCTCAACACCAACACGATCACGCTGACGCAGGGCAATCCGCAGCTGAAGCCCGAGGTCGCGCGGACGCTGACGGTCGGCGGGGTGTGGCAGCCGACTTTCCTGCCGGGCTTCAGCGTCTCGGTCGATTACTTCTACATCAAGATCAAGGACCAGATCACCCGGCTGAGCACGACAGACCTCAACCAGCGCTGCGAGGACAGTGGCGGCACCGATGCGGTCTGCGCCTTCATCAACCGCCCGTTCCCGTTCGCCAACCGCACGATCGCCAATTTCCCGACGAACATCAGCCAGGTGCCGTTCAACCAGGCGTCGCTGGTGACCAAGGGGATAGATTACGAGGTCAACTACCGAATCCACCTCGGCAGTATGCTGTACGACGATCCGGCGCAGCTCGACCTGCGGCTGATCGGCAACTACACGCCGCGGCTGACGTCGACCGCCGGGCCCAAGAGCCTGCCGGTCGAGAACGCCGGGGTCGCCGGAACCGGCGTGCCGAACCACAAGTTCACCGTGTCGGCGCAGTTCACCGAGGGCCCGCTGAGCTTCGGGGCGGACGTCCAATATATCGGCGTCCTGCATTACTCGCTGGTGCCGACCCAGTTCTACGTCAACAACCGCCTGCCCGCGATCGCGTACCTCAATGCCAATATCTCGTACGACATGAAGGTCGCCAACCATGCGATCACGCTGTACCTGACCGCGCAGAACCTGACCGACAAGTTCGCCTTCGCTCCGCAGGTCAATGCCCAGCCGACCGAGTTCTACCCATCGTTCCAGTCGCAGTACGATGTCGTCGGGCGGTATGTTGCGGGCGGGGTGCGGTTCAAGTTCTGAGGGTAGCGGGGGTCGGGGGCTGCTAGCCGCCAGTGTGCCGACCCCTCAGAACAGCGCACTCCGAACAGCGCACTTCCTAATTCGTCATCCCCGCGAAGGCAGGGACCCATCACCCCGACAATGTGGGTGATGGGTCCCCGCCTTCGCGGTGATGACGGCCTTGTGTGAGCTTCCGATTTGTGAGCGGCGAGAACGACGCCAACGCAGCTAAGGTAACAGAGGGTAACACTAAACGCATCTTGGAACTTGCGTCTCATCTTCGCAAACTATGAGAATATTACGTCACATTAATCCGACGCGCGTGACGATCACGACGAGAAACGTACCCTCCCCTCGCCCGGTGGCGATTCGAATGGGCGACGCTATGCCTTCAGGCAGGGTGTAGGACAGCTCAATTCCCCCCGGCCTCAGCGCGCGGCGACGCCCCACGGCCCGACGCCGACCTTGTACCGCGCGGCGACTTTCCCCGTTGCCCGGTCGATTACGCTGATCTCGCCCGACGGGCCGTTCGCGGTGACGAGGCTCCCGCCGCTCCGCGCGATGCCCCACAGCCGCGCGCCGACGCCGTCGATCCGGCGGACGATCTCCCCTTTCGACGGATCGACCTCGAGCACCGCACCGCCGCGCCCGGTCGTGACGAACAGCGTCTTGCCGTCGGGGGCCTCGGCCATGCCCATCGGGCGGAGCTTGTCGTCGCCGCGCGCAAGGTCGACGACGCGGATCAGATGCCCGTCGGCCGCGTCGAGCACGCCGAGCTTGCCGCCGAATTCGACCGTGACGTAGATGAATTTCCCGTCCGCCGACGCGAGCAGCCCGCGGGTGCGCCCGGCGATCGTGACCGCGCCGCGTTGCTTCAACGTCGCCGCGTCGAGCATCACCACCTGGTCGGCCCCCTCGCACGCGACGAAGACGCGCCTGCCATCGCGGGTGACGGCGACGCCCTCGGGCTGGTCGCCAACCTTGCCGCTGCGGCTGTGCAGCTTGCCCGCGACGTCGACCGCCGACACCGTCGAGGCATCCTCGTTCGACACGAACAGCGTCTTGCCGTCGGGGCTGACGTCGAACGTCTCGGGGTCGGTCCCGGCGCGGAGGACGCGGAGCACCTTCAGGGTCGCGGTGTCGATCACGGCGATGCCGTCGGCGGCGTGGTCGGCGGGGGGCAGCTTGCTCTCGTCGACCCCGGGGCCACCGATCGCCGACCCCGAGACCGCGACGTAGAGCGACTTGCCGTCGGGCGACAGCCGGATGCCGCGCGGACGACGGCCGGCGTCGATGCTGGCGACGACCTTCTTCGTGACGGGATCGAAGACGACGACGCGGTTGCCGGTTTCATCGGAGACGAAGACGCGCTGCGGCGGCGGCTGGTCGAAACCGGTGACGAGCGCGAACGCCGCTAGAACTAAAACCCGCCGCATCATCTGCCTCCCGCTTCGGTCCACAGTCCGTCGACCCGCGCCGCCGGCCATTCGGCGTGCCGTGCCCAGCCGAGATCGTCGACCCGGATCGCCGACATCAACGTCGCCTTGGTCGCCCCGCCCCGCACCGCCGCCTGCGCCCGGCCGCGGAACGTCGCCAGCCGGTCTCGGAAGGCGCGGATGTCGGCCTTGGTCATCGGCGGCCCGCGCCCGGGGATCGCGGTGTCGAAGTCGAGCTTGAGGACATCGTCGAGTGTGGCGATCCAGCCAGCGATATTCGCCCCGCCCTCATAGTCAAAAGTCGGCGTTCTCGTGACCGCGAGCCCGCCGATCGCGACCGCCTTGACCGCGGGGAAATAGACGATCGCATCGTCGCCGGTATGCCCGGGGCGGTAGTGATGCGCGTCGGCGCGGCCGGTATCGAGGACGATCGAGAAGTCGTGGTCGAAGACGAGGTCGGGGGGCGCGGCGCCGGGGGTCTTCGCCAGCGCGGCGGCGAGCGCGTCGGTGCCGATCACCGGAACCCCGGCGGCGAGGAAGGCGGCGTTGTTTCCGACATGGTCGAAGTGATGGTGGGTGTTGAACACCGCGCGCACCGGCAGCGGCGTCACCGAGCGGATCGCCGCGACGAGATTGTCGAAATTGGCGGCCCCGGCGATCTTGTCGTCGACGAGGATGAAGCCGTGGTCGCTGACCCACACCGTCGAATTCCCGCCCGCACCCTCGACGACGTAGAGGGTCGGCTTGATCTGGCGGATCGTCTGCGGCTGGACCTGCGCGATCGGCACCGGCGGAGTCTGGGCGGTCGCCGCGCTCGCGAACAGCAGCGCGAGCGCGGAGAGGGTCTGCCTCACGGTGCCGCCGCCGCTCCGCCCGCAGGGAGCGCCAGCGCGTAGAGCGTGTCGCCAGCCGCCATCACGACATATTGCTTGCCGTCGAGCAAATAGCTGATCGGCCCGTTCGACTGGTTCGCGGTCGCCTTGTAGTGCCACAGGATCGCGCCGTCGGTCGCGCGATACGCGATCAGATTTTTCTGGTCGTCGCCGGTGAAGACGAGGTTGCCCGCGGTCGCCATCAGCCCCGGGCCGACCGTCGTTCCGGCGCTGCCGACGCTCGGGTAGACATGCTCCCATGCGTGCTTGCCGGTCAGCGGATCGATCGCGAGCAGGACGCGCTGAGTCTCGCCGACCCCGGCGACGGTGCCGCTGTAGCCCGCGGGCTTCGGGCTGGTGTCGAGCAGGTAATAGATGCCGAAGCCGCGGACGGTGTTGATATAGAAGAGCTTGCTGATCTCGCTGTATGCCGGGTTGTACCAGTTGGTCGGGTTGCTGTTGCCGATCGACCCGGTGACCTTGGGGTCGTTGTCGCGGTCGGAAATCGGCTCGCGGGTCTTGGGATTGATCCCCTTCACCCAGCGCAGGCCGTCCATGTACGGCATCGACACGAGTGCCTTGCCGGTGATCCGGTCAAGCGTGACGTACCAGCCGTTGCGCGCCCCGAAGGCGAGCAATTTGCGAGGTTTGCCGTCGACGACGCGGTCGAACAGCACCGGGATCTCGGTCCCGTCATAGTCGTGGGTGTCGTGCGGCATCGGCTGGAAATGCCAGCGCAGTTTGCCGGTCTCGACGTCGAGCGCGACGATCGACGCGGTGTACAGGTTGTCGCCCGGCCGACCCTGCCCGGCATAGACCGGGTTGGCGTTGCCGGTGCCCCAATAGATCAGCCCGAGCGCCGGATCGTACGATCCCGGCATCCATGTGCCCCCGCCGCCGTGGAGCGAAGTCGCCGCGTCGGGCCACGTCTCGACCCCGGGCTCGCCTGCGCCGGGGGTGGTGTAAAAGGTCCATTGCTCCTCGCCGGTGTCGGGATCGAGGCTTTTCAAAAAGCCGCGAATGTCCATCGCGTCGCCGCCGACCCCGACGAGGACGTGATGGCCGGCGACGATCGGGGCGGAGGTGCTGAAATACTGCTTGCGCGCGTCGGCGATCTCCTTGCGCCAGCGCTCCTTGCCGGTCGTCGCGTCGAGGCAGATCACCCAATTGTCGGGGCCCATGAAATACAGCCAGTTGCGGTACATCCCGACCCCGCGATTGGCCACGAGATGCCCGCCCTTGTCGGTCCAGCGGTAGGTCCACAGCCGCTTCCCGGTGTGCGCGTCGACCGCGAAAACGAAGTCGGGAAGGGTCATGTAGAGGACACCGCCGATCATCAGCGGGGTGCCCTTGACCACCGGCGACGGCGCCCCGCGCTGCGCTCCGATGTCGTTGAAGCGCGCCGACCACGCCACCGCCAGCCCGCCGACGGTCTGTTCGTCGACCTGCTTGAGCGGCGAATAGCGGCGCGCGCTATAGTCGCCGTGGTGCGTCGGCCACTGGTCGGTCGGCGGGCTGCCGAGCGTCGCCGGGTCGAGCCCGGCGGCATTGGCTCCGGCGGCGAGCAGCAGCATGGCGGCGAAGCGCGCGATCACTTGAACGACGCCAGATAGGTGGTGAGGTCGGTCATCTCGCGGTCCTTGACGCGCGTCGCAAACGCCTTGTGCCACGCGAGCGGGTCGGTCAGGGCAACGGCGACCCCGGGGCCGCGTTCGATCGTGTGCGTCGCCCCGGCGGCATCGGTGATCACCACCTCGAAATCGTCGATCTTGACGACGCGGCCCGTCATCGTGGTCCCCGCGCTCGTCACCGTAGCGGTGACCGCCCGCGTCAGATGATCCTCGCGTGTCGGCACGATCAGGGTGCGCTGGAGGTCGAGCGGGCGCAGCCGGGCGCCGATGCCCTTAAGGTCGCCGCTTGCCGAGTGGCACGCGGTGCAGTTCGCCGCGAAATACGCCGCGCCGCGCCGGACGTCGCCGGTCAGGATGTTGTTCTTGTTCTCGTAGGTGCCGCGGTTGGCGTACGCCTCGACCTGCAGATGGAGGAATTCGGCGATGTCGGTCAGTTCCTGCGGGGTCGACTCGGCGAACGACGGCATGCCCTTTTCAGGACGCCCGACTTTCAGGAACCCGACGAGCTTCTCGCCGTGATCGTCGTCGAGGACCTGGTTCGAATAGATCAGGCTCGGCCCGATCCCGCCGCGCGCCTCGGCCCCATGGCACCCCGCGCAATTCGCCGCATAGATGGGCGCACCGCGCTTCGCCGCCGCCGCATCGGGGGCGACGCCGAGGCCGAGGAACTCGCGCGTCGCCTGCGCCGACTGGCCCCGCCGCGGCTTGACCGCTCCGCCGGCGTCATCGAGCGACGCAGCCGCAGGCGGCGGGGTTGGCACCGGCTGGCTGACCGCGACTGCGGCGGTCAGCGCGACACCGGTGACGAAGATTAGGCGGCGAATCATCGGCTCAACCAGCAGGACGCGGCGCGGGTTTATAGTCGACGAGCGTGTCGACCGGCTTGCCCGCCGCCCAGGCGATCCCGCGCAGCAGCATCGCCTGGATCTGCGGGTTGGCATAGTTCGCGTAGATATGCCCCTGCATCCAGACGAAGGCGCGCGCGGGCTTGCCCCCCGGGAGCGTGTGCTCGTACGTCCAGATCTGCGGCGCGACCTCCCCCGCATGCCCCGCCGCGCTCGGCGTGTCGGCGACGATCGCGGTGGCGAGGATATGCGGCGCGGGGTTCGTCGCCCACGTCATCTTGAAGAACGCCTCGTCGGTCAGCGTCAGGTCGGTCATCCCCGCCATGATCGGGTTGGCGCGGTCGACGATCGTGTACGGGACCGACGCCTCGAGCGTATAATTCTTCTCGCCGTGCTTCTTCCCCGCGCCGACGAGGCTCGCCATGTCGGCGGGGTCGGGGCCGCATTCGGCGTCGTGGAGGACGACGATGCCGCCGCCGCGCTTGACGTAGGCCTGGAGCGCAGCGCGCTCGACCGGGGTCGTGAAGCCGGTGTCGCCGCGGTCGAGGATCAACACGTCGGTCGTCGCCAGCTCCTCCGCCGATGGTGCATGGAGCGAGCCGTCGACGACCGCTCCCTTCGCGGTCAACAGCTTGCTCCAGTCGGCGAGGAACTGCGGATAGTCGTGCTGGCCGGCGAGGTGCGTCTTCAACCCGGCGCGGATGTAGATGTGCATCCCGTTCGGGTTCTGCCCCGGCACCCGCGGCACCGCCATCGTCGCCTCGACCGGCACCTGCGCAAACAGCGGTGTAGAGAGCAGCAGCGTCGCCGCGAAAGCCAGCTTACGGATCATCGTCTCTCTCCCAGAATCAGCGGACGGTCCAGCCGCCATCGATCATGATGTCGCTTCCGGTCGCGAACCCCGCGAGGTCGGAGCAGAGGTAGGTCGCGAGCGCGCCGATCTCCTCGACCTTGCCCCAGCGCCCAACCGGCAGGCTCGCGAGGAATTGCGCGTTGGCGACGGGATCGTTCATCACCGGCGCGTTCATCTCGGTGCCGAACGGTCCCGGGCTGATGCCGTTGACGGTGATCCCCTCTCCCGCGAGTTCGAGCGCGAGCGCGCGGGTCAGGCCAAGCAGCGACGATTTTGCCGACGAATACGCCGTCCGCCCCGGCAGCGAGACGTGCGCCATGATCGAGGTCAGGTTGATGATCCGGCCATAGCCCGTCCCCATCATGCCGGGCACGAAGGCGCGGCACGCGAGGAAGGTCGAGATCAGGCTCGAATCGACGACGCTGCGGAACTCGGCGAGGCTGAAGTCGACGAGGTTCTTGCGGATGTTGATCCCCGCGCTGTTGATCAGGATCTGCGGATGGCCGAAGCGCGTCTGCACCTCGGCCGCCATCCGCGCGACGTCGCCCTCGTCGGTGACGTCGGCGGTAAACGCGGCGGCACTTGCGCCCTTGGCGGTCAGATCAACAGCAAGCACGTCGAGCTTGGCACGGTTGCGCGCGACGAGCGCGATCGCCGCCCCCGCGTCAGCGAGCGCGTGCGCCATTGCGACGCCGAGGCCGCCGCTCGCCCCGACGATCACCGCCGTCCGTCCGCTCAGGTCGATCTTCATGGTGCTCCAGTCATAGTTGCGGCGCGGCCTCGATCGGCAGCACCGGAGCCCGCTTTTCGGCGCGCGCCGGGTCGATGAACAGCCAACACAGCGCGGATATCGCGGCGAACCCCGCCATCGTGTAGATCAGCAGCGCCCAGTTCCCTCCGGTCCGCTCGAGGATCATTCCCCCCGCGACCGGCGCGACGAACCCCGCGAGGTTGCCGAGCATGTTCATCGACGCGGCGACGGTTGCGGTATAGCGGCGGCCGATCTCGACGCAGGTGTTCCACGAAATTGGCATCGTCAGGTCGCTGGCGAAGCTCGCAGCCGCCATCAGCGCCATCGCGCCCTGGACGCTCGCGACATGCGGGACGAACAGCAGCAGGACGGCGGTCGCGGCGAAACCGGCGAACGCAATAACCCGGCGCGACCAGCGCAACGGCAGGCTGCCGCTGACGATTGAGCCGAACCCGCCCGCGAGCAGCGGCAGCACCGCGTAACCCGCCGACGCCGCCGCACTCAGCCCGCGCGCCTCGCGAAGGTACGACGGCAGCCACGTGATGTAGAAATACCAGACGTACGAGAAGGCGAAATACTGGAGCATCAGCAGCGCGACCTGCGGCTGAAGGATGACGCGGTACCAGCGCTGCGGCAGCTCGTGCGAGACGAGCGCGTGCGAATCGCGGAGCAGGTCGCGCTCGGCGGCATTGACGCGCGGATGGTCGGCGGGGCTGTCGGTGAACCAGCTAAGGAAGGCGAGGCACCAGACGACGCCGAGCGCGGCGAAGGCCACGAAGCTCCACCGCCAGCCGAACAGGTTGATCGCGAGCAGCGCCAGCGGCGGCGTCACCGCGCCGCCCCAGCGCGCGCACGCCCACATCAATGCCTGTGCACGGACGCGCTCGCCGGCCGGGAGCCACTGGCTGAGCATCCGCGTCAGATTGGGGAAGCACCCCGCCTCGCCTGCGCCGAACAGGAAGCGGATGACCCATAATGAGCCGACATTCCACGCCGCCCCGGTCAGCGCGGTGAAAACCGACCACGCGAGGACGATCTGCGCGAGCACCCGCCGCGCGCCGAGCCGGTCGCCGAGCAGCCCCATCGGAATTTCGAACAGCGCGTACGACAGGCCGAAGGCCCCGAAGACGAGCCCCATTTGCTGCTTCGACAAATGAAGTTCGGCCGAGATCGGCCCCGCCGCCTGCGAGATCGCGACGCGCTGGACATACGACAGGATCGCCAGCGACAGCGCGAAGCCGACGACCCCGTAGCGGACGCGGGTCGGCTTCAAAATCGTCGCGCCGATACCGTCTGGTTGTTCCCGTCGCGCACATCGTCTCCCCAACCGCCGACGGTCATCTACGGAACTCGTAATCGGTGTCTGTATACTAAATGCAATATGTTGCTTGTCAATCAGCCATCGCGCTGCCTATTGAGAGGCGCTGATACACCGATTGCGCTGCTTGCCGTCCTGTATGCAGAAGGGGAAAAGCATTGGGGGAATTGACCGGGCACGTCGCGCTCGTAACCGGATCGGGGCGCGGTCTCGGGCGGACGATCGTCGAGGCGCTGATCGCGCAGGGCGCCGACGTCGCGATCCATGACATCAGCGAGGATGCCCCAGCGCAATACGGCGAGGGTGCGAACCTGACCGCTGTCGCCGCCGCTCTCGTCACCCCGGGGGTCCGGACGATCGCGGTCACCGGTGACATTTCCGACGAGGCGAGCGTGGCGCGGATCGCCGCCGACGTCGCCGATCGGCTCGGTCCGGTGTCGATCCTGATCAACTGCGCCGGCGGCGACATCGGCGCGGGTGGGACCAAGCCATCGCCCAACGGCGCGCTCGACATCAGCCTGAGTGACGCGACCGCGGTGATGCAGCGCAACTTCATCGGCACCGTCCTCATGTGCCGCGCGATCGTGCCGGGAATGATCGCGCGCAACCGCGGTTCGGTGGTCAACTTCGGCTCGACTAACGCCCATCACGGGGTCTCGCCCGAGGTCATCTACGGCTGCGCCAAGGCCGCGATCGTCCATTACACCCGCTGCCTCGCGCTCGAGGTCCGCGCCGCCGGCGTCCGGATCAACGCGGTCAGCCCCGGGCCGACGATGAGCGCGCGCTTCCTCGCAACGCGCGCGACCGACCCGCGGATGATGGGCGAGGGGCCATCGCTCGACCGCTATGCCCAGCCGAGCGAGATCGCCAGCGTCGTCGCCTTCCTCGCGGGCGGGCGAAGCGGGTTCATCAGCGGCCAGGTCCTCCGCGTCGACGGCGGCGACGGCGTGTACGCGGCGTAAGGGGATGGCGATGGGACGGCTCGAAGGGAAAACCTGCCTCGTGACCGGTGCGGCGCAGGGCATCGGCGCGGCGATCGTCGCGGCGTTCGTCCGCGAAGGCGCGCGGGTGATCGCGACCGACCTGCGCCCCGACGCGATCGCTGCCGCCGAGGGCGTCACGGCGGTGGCGATGGACGTCACCGATGCCGCTGCAGTCGGGGCCGTCGCCGCCGCGCACCACGACGTCGATGTCCTCGTCAACTGCGCGGGGTGGGTCGCGAACGGCTCGATCCTCGACGCCGATCCCGCCGACCTGATGCGCAGCTTCGACATCAACGTCGTCTCGATGATGACGACGATCCGCGCCTTCCTCCCGCCGATGCGCGCGCGCGGCACCGGGTCGATCGTCAACATCGCCTCGGTGGTGTCGTCGGTGAAAGCCGCGCCGAACCGCTTCGCCTACGCGACGTCGAAGGCGGCGGTGATCGGGCTGACGATGTCGGTCGCGCGCGACTTCATCGCCGACGGGGTCCGCTGCAACGCGATTAGCCCGGGGACGGTCGACAGCCCGTCACTCGCCGAGCGGATGAGCGCGGCGGGAGACCTCGCCGCGACCCGCGCCGCATTCGTCGCCCGCCAGCCGATGGGCCGCCTCGGCACCCCGGCGGAAATCGCCGAGATCGCCGTGCTGCTCGCGAGCGATGAGGCACGCTTCATGTCGGGCGCGAACATCGTCATCGACGGCGGCATGAGCCTTTAGGGGGTAACCGCGCATCGGGTTCGCGGTTCACTGACGGGTGCCCACCCTTTTATGACTGTCATCCTCGCGAAAGCAGGGACCCAAAGTCGCCACCCTCAGTGACCTTGGGTCCCCGCTTTCGCGGGGATGACAATTATTGTTCGGGTTATTGTTTCGGCCCCGTGCCGACAGTTGACCACAGGCCCGCCCCCGCACCACCGTCCGCAATGACAAAAATCCCCCTGCTCCTCGCGCTGCTCGCCTTCGTCTCGAGCGGACCGGCAGCCGCGCGCCCGGCCCTCGTCCTCGCGGGCTGGGCCACCGATGACGCGCACGTACTCCCTGCCCCGATCGAGCTCGGCTGACCCGGCAGCTCGCGGCGTGGAAGCAAGCGACCGGGCACGAGATGGTCGTCGTCACGGTGCCGTCGCTTCATGGACAGGATATCAAGGCGTTCACGACGCAACTGGGCAACGACTCGGGCGTCGGGCGCAGGAAATATAGCGACGGAGTCGTCATCCTCGTCGTCGCCTCCGATCGCAAAGTGCGGATCGGCGTCGGCTACGGCCTCGAACCCAGCCTGCCCGACGC
This sequence comes from Polymorphobacter sp. PAMC 29334, assembly GCF_019431245.1. Classification (NCBI taxonomy): domain Bacteria; kingdom Pseudomonadati; phylum Pseudomonadota; class Alphaproteobacteria; order Sphingomonadales; family Sphingosinicellaceae; genus Polymorphobacter; species Polymorphobacter sp. PAMC 29334. Next base: position 3,358,100 of record NZ_CP080243.1, read on the forward strand.
GTGGTGCCACCAACTCCTCACAGGCGCGATGATCCCGCGCTTCCGCAGGCTCGACTATGCGGGTGGGATCGCCGCAGGGATCAGAGCAATCATCGGCAAGATCGGGACGACACGACTCCCCGTCTTCCAGCCCCGGCCGGTTGCAGTTCCGCCCGCCCGGCCGCGCACCTACGCCCCGTAGCGCCGCACCGCCTGCCGCTGCTCGCCGAGCCCGTCGATGCCGAGGGTGATCACGTCGCCCTCGGTCAGCCAGCGCTGCGGTTTCTTGCCCATGCCGACTCCGGGAGGCGTGCCGGTGCTGATGATGTCGCCCGGCTGGAGGCTCATGAAGCGGCTGACGTAGCTGACGATGAACGGCACGTCGAAGATCAGTTCGGACGTGCTGCCGGTCTGCATCCGCTCGCCATTGACGTCGAGCCACAGGCCGAGCGCATTGAGGTCGCCCGCCTCGTCGAGCGTGACCAAGTACGGCCCGAACGGCCCGAAGGTGTCGCAGCCCTTGCCCTTGTCCCACGTCCCGCCGCGTTCGAGCTGGTACTCGCGCTCGGACAAGTCGTTGACGACGCACACCCCGGCGACGTGATCCAGCGCATCCTCGACCGAAACGTAGCGAGCTTCCTTACCGATGACGACGCCGAGTTCGACCTCCCAGTCGGACTTGGCCGAGGTCGGCGGGAGGACGACGTCGTCGTTCGGGCCGATGATCGCCGAGATCGCCTTGGTGAAGATGATCGGCTCGGTGGGAACCGGCTGGCCCGATTCGGCGGCGTGGTCGCGGTAGTTGAGGCCGATGCAGATGAACTTGCCGACTCGCGCGACCGGCTCGGCGAGGCGCACTCCGGCATCGACCCGCGGCAGGCTCGCGACGTCGACCCCGGCGAGCGCCGCCAGCCCCGTGCCGAGGACGCCCGGATCGATATCGCCGATCACCCCGGCGAGGCAGCGGATGCCGCCGTCGGCGTCGAGCATACCCGAACGCTCCTGCCCCTTCGGGCCGTAACGCAACAATTTCATGGGGTTTCCTTGGAGTAAGTCGGATTGGGAGGTTAGGCGGGCATCGCGCCGGGCGCCTTCGCGCGCGCCGGAATGGCGGCGGCAGGCAGCGCCGAGCGCACCGCGAGGCTCGAGAATTTCTCGGGCTCGCTATACGCCATCCGCAGATGCGTCAGCAGCGCCATCATCGGATCACCGCCGTCGGGGCTTGCGACGACGTCGAGCAAAGCGCGATGATGATTGAGCCGCCACCGCCGGATCTCGCGGCTCGAATGTTCGAGCGCCTTGTGGGCGAACAGCGCGGTCGTCAGCTGGTCGAGCGCGCGTTCGAGATACGGGTTTCCGCTCGCGCGCCAGATCACCGCGTGGAAACGCCGGTCGAGGTCGGCGGCGTCGAGCAGCGGTCCGTCCCACGCATCCATCTGCTCGACCAGCGCGGTCAGTTCGGCAAGAATTGCCGGCGTCATCCGCGCCCGCGCGAGCAGCATCGCCTCCGCCTCGAGCACCATCCGCAGGCTGTTGATCTGCTGGACCTCGTCGTCGCCGAGCTTGATGACGAACATCCCGCGCCGCTCGTGGTTCATCACCAGCCCCTGCTCCTGGAGCTGCGACAGCGCCTCGCGCACGGGAATCCGGCTTATGTTGAACTCGCGCGCGATCTGGCTCTCGTTGAGGCGGTCGCCGGGGCGGTACTTGCCCGACAGGATTTCCGAACGCAGCCTGCGAACGACATGGCTGCGCAGCGTCGACGGCGTGGCATCGGCAATTGGGATCATCGCGGTCATGCGCCGAGTATAGTATACAGTGGTGCCGACGCCAACCGTACCGTGACGGCGTTAAGGCCGTTGCATTGACACAGTGTCGGCGCTTTCGGCAGCCCTTGTCCGCTTGACGCCAACTGCATACAGAATTGATTAATTAGCCGGAGCCTGCCGCCTGCGATGAAGATGCCGTGTCCCGACGATGCCGTGATCGCCGACCGTGTCGCGCTGGTCCGCGGCCTGCGCAAAGTCAGCGACGGTGTCATCGACGACCCCGCCGAGCTCGCGGCATACGCCAGCGACGGGCTCACCGCATATAGCCAGCTGCCGCTCGCGGTCGTCCTGCCGCGCACGACCGCCGACGTCGCCGCGATCCTTAGCTATTGCCACGCCGTCGGGATCAAGGTCGTCCCGCGCGGGTCGGGCACGTCGTTGTCGGGGGGCGCGCTGCCGCTCGCCGACGGCATCGTCCTCGGCCTCGGGCGGTTCAACCGCATCCTCGACATCGACCTCGCCAACCGCTGCGCCGTCGTCCAGCCCGGCGTCACCAACCTCGCGATCAGCCACGCGGTCGCGGGCGACGGCTTCTATTACGCCCCCGACCCGTCGAGCCAGATCGCCTGCTCGATCGGCGGCAACGTCGCCGAGAACGCCGGCGGGGTCCACTGTCTCAAGTACGGGATGACAAGCAACAACCTGCTCGGCGTCGAGCTCGTCCTGATGACCGGCGAGATCGTCCGGCTCGGCGGCAAGGCGCTCGACGGCGCCGGCTACGACTTGCTCGGCATCGTCTGCGGGTCGGAGGGGTTGCTCGGCGTCGTCACCGAGGTCACCGTCCGCATCCTGCCGAAACCCGAATGCCAGCGCGCGCTTCTCCTCGGCTTCCCGACGATGGTCGCGGCGGCCGAATGCGTCGCGGCGATCATCGGCGACGGCATCATCCCGGCGGCGATCGAGATCATGGACCGCCCCGCGATCCACGCCGCCGAGGCGTTCGTCCACGCCGGCTACCCGCTCGACGTCGAAGCGCTGATGATCGTCGAGGTCGACGGCACCCCGGCCGAAGTCGATCACCTGATCGCGACGATCGACACGCTCGCGCTGGTGGGCGGCGCGACGACGATCCAGGCATCGACGAGCGACATCGAACGCACCCTGTTCTGGGCGGGGCGCAAGGCTGCCTTCCCCGCGGTCGGGCGGATCGCGTCGGACTATTATTGTGTCGATGGGACCATCCCGCGCCGCACCCTGCCCGCCGTCCTGACTGCAATCACGCGGATCGCCGCCGCGCGCGGGCTGTCGGTGGCAAACGTCTTCCACGCCGGCGACGGCAACCTCCACCCGCTGATCCTGTACGACGGCGACGTCCCCGGCCAGCTCGAAGCCGCCGAGGCGGTCGGCGCGGCGATCCTCGAGGAATGCGTCCGCGTCGGCGGGGTCCTCACAGGCGAGCACGGCGTCGGTGTCGAGAAGCGCGACTTGATGCTCCGCCAGTTCACCGCCGTCGATCTGGCGCAGCAGACCGCGATCAAATGCGCGTTCGACGACAGCAATTTGCTTAACCCCGGTAAGGTCTTCCCCGAACTGTGTCGCTGCGCCGAGATGGGCCGCGTCCACGTCCATCGCGGCGCGACGCGCTTCCCCGAGCTGCCGCGCTTTTGACGACGATCCATGCCGATACCGCCGACGCCGTCGCCGAAGCGGTGCGCGAAGCGTATGCCGCGGGCCGGAGCCTCGAGGTCGTCGGCACCGGCAGCCGCCGCGGTTATGGCCGCCCGGTCGATGCCGACGCGGTCCTCGATGTGTCGGGCCTCAGCGGCATCGTCGACTACGATCCCGCCGAACTCGTCCTGACCGCGCGCCCAGGAACGCCGATCACCGAAATCACCGCGCTGGTTGCCGGACACGGCCAACACCTCGCGTTCGATCCCCCCGATCTCGCCCCGTTGTGGGGCGGCGAACCGGGAGCCGGAACCCTCGGCGGACTGCTCGGCCTCGGCCTCGGCGGCTCGCGACGCGTCTCGGCGGGGGCACCGCGCGACCATTTCCTTGGCTTCGCGGCGGTCAACGGGCGCGGCGAAAACTTCTCCGCAGGCGGCAAGGTGATCAAGAATGTCACCGGCTACGACCTGCCGAAACTGCTCGCCGGGTCGCTCGGGACTCTCGCGGTCCTGACCGAGGTGACGATCAAGATCCTCCCCGCGCCGCGCGCCGCGACGACGCTGACGTGGTTCGGGCTCGACGACCGCGCGGCGATCACGGCGATGACCCGCGCACTCAACAGCCCATTGGTGCTTCAGGCAGCTGCTCATGTTCCCGCTGGGTGCGGGGCATGTGCGGACCGTGTGCGCGCGGCGACGCGGCTTCATCTTGCGGGCGTTCCGGTCGCGGTGGCCGCAAATGCGCGAAATCTGACGGACCTATTGGGTGATTTCGGCGTCCCTGAGGCGATTCACGACGTCGCGGCCATCTGGCGCGATATCGGGGGCATCGAACGCTTCACCAAGCCAGGCGAAATCGTCTGGCGCGTCGTCCTGCCCCCCTCCACCGCCGCCGCCTTCACCGCCGCGCTCGCTCCCGGCAACGCGCGCTGGTTCTACGATTGGGGCGGCGGCCTCGTCTGGGTGATTCTCCCCGATGCCGCCGACGGCCATGCCGCGATGGTACGCGGCGCTCTCGCAGCGACCGCCGGAGCCGACGGCCATGCAACGCTGGTCCGCGCCCCCGACGCCGTCCGCTGCGCCGTCGCGCCGTTCCAGCCGCTTGCCCCAACACTCGCCGCATTGTCCGATCGCGTCCGCCAGCGGTTCGATCCCGGCGGCGTCCTCAACCCCGGCCGGATATGGGCAACCTCCTGAGATGACGACGCAAACCGAAGCCCGCGAAGCGACCGGCATCATCCGCAAGTGCGTCCATTGCGGCTTCTGCACGGCGACCTGCCCGACCTACCTCCTCCTTGGCGACGAGCTCGACAGCCCGCGCGGTCGGATCGTCCTGATCAAGGACATGCTCGCGTCGGACGCGCCCCCGGCCCCGTCGACGGTCAAGCACATCGACCGCTGCCTGAGCTGCCTGAGCTGCGCGACGACATGCCCGTCGGGGGTCGATTACATGCACCTGATCGACCATGCCCGCGAGCATATCGAGGCGACCTACCGCCGTCCGCCGGGCGAGCGCCTCCTCCGCTCCCTCCTCGCCAACGTCTTGAGCCGACGCGGAATTTTTCGCTTCGCGACAAGCCTGGCGCGCCTGACCCGCCCCTTCGCCGGCGTCCTGCCGCGCCAGCTCCAGGCGATGGCAGCCGCCGCCCCCGCCCGCGCCGCACCCCGCGGCGTCGCCGACAGGCCCGGCGTTTCCCCCGCGATCGGCCCGCGCGTCGCCCGCGTCGCGATGCTGTCGGGGTGCGTCCAGCCGGTCCTCGCGCCGTCGATCGACGACGCCGCGGTGCGCCTGATGACGCGTCACGGCGTCGAGGTGGTCATCGCCCGCACCGGCTGCTGCGGCGCGCTGGCGCATCACATGGGCAAGTCCGACGACGCGCGCCGCCTCGCCAAGGCCAATATCCTCGCGTGGGAGTTGGAGATCGCCAAGGGCCTCGATGCGATCGTCGTGACGACCTCGGGTTGCGGCACGACGATAAAGGATTACGGGCACTTGTTCGCTGGCGACGCCGAATGGCAATCGCGCGCCGCCCGTGTCGCCGCACTCGCGAAGGACATCACCGAGGTCATGGCGACGGTCGGGCTCCAGCCCCCGGTGATCGCCTCCGGCACCGCAGTCGCCTATCATTCGGCATGCTCGATGCAGCATGGGCAACGGGTTACGGCAGAACCGCGCGCGTTGCTGGCCGCGGCGGGGTTCGCGGTCCGCGAGATCGGCGAGGGGCATATCTGCTGCGGCTCGGCGGGAACTTACAGCATCCTCCAGCCCGAACTGTCGACCCGGCTGCGCGACCGCAAGCTCGCCGCGATCGACCGGACCGGCGCCGCGATCGTCGCCACCGGCAACATCGGCTGCATCAGCCACCTCGCGTCAGGTGGCGCAACGATGGTTCACACCGTCGAACTGCTAGACTGGGCGACCGGCGGCCCGCGCCCGGTCGGAGTTTAGCTGGGGGGCCTGACTATTTCGCCGGTTCGGGAAACGACTTCGCCAGATACGCCGTGATTTCAGCAAGTTCGGCGTCGGTCCCGGGCGCGCCGAAGCCCGCCATCTGCTCGACGATCGACTTCCACCCGTCGGGGCTGAGCCGCTGCTGCGCCGCGACTCCGGGCGAGTGACACGTCGAACAGATCCGCAGCGTCGTGTCGTGCCCCGGCCCCGGGGGGAATAGTTTCGCGGCATCGCCCGCAACCGGCGCGGCGGGAGGTGCAGCGGGCGTCGCATCCAGCGCGAGCGCCGCGGGGGCGAGCATCATCAGCGCAAGTGCGGCGGCGGCGAAACGGATCAATGCGATGCTCCCGGCAAGGCGAAGACGACTAGCACATCGCTCTCGAGCTTGGCACCGATCAAGCCGCCGCCGGTCGCGACAATTGCCACCATCTGCCGCCCGCCCTGCCCGGCATAGGTGATCGGCGTCGCCTCGGCGGATGCCGGGAGCGTGTACGTCCACACTTCCTTGCCGGTTCGCGTCTCGAACGCGCGGAAGCGCCGGTCGTCGGTCGCGCCGACGAAGGTGACGCCGCCCGCGGTGACGATCGCCCCGCCCAACCCCGGCCGCCCGGTCGCCTGCTGCCCGGCGGGCATCGAATCCGTCACGCCGAGCGTCGATCGCCACGCAATCTTGCCGGTGTTGACGTCGACCGCGACGAGTTGCCCCCACGGTGTCGGCCCGCACGGCAGATGCGTCGCCGGGTTCCAGAAGCGAACCAGACCGGCGAGCGGCCCCGAATTGCTGAAGCTGCCGTCGGCGTTGCGGACGATCCGCATCGGCTGCGCCAGATTATTGATATTGGTCACGAATAGCCCAAGCTTGGGGTCATACGCACCGCCGTAATAATTGACCCCGCCCTGCGTTCCCGGCAGCGACACCGTATAGCGATTGTACCGTGTCGGGATGAACGGCTCACCTGCAAGCAGCATGTTATTGTCGTCGACGAGCTTCTCGCAGAACGCTTGATGCTCGGGCTGCCCCTTGTAGAGATTGTCGCGCCGCAGCGTGTTCTGCGCGAGTGGTTCGGGCACGACTGGGAACGGCTGGGTCGGGGACGCCTGCTCGCCGGGGACGTCGCTCGGCGGCACTTTGCGCTCGATGACCCCGAAGACCGGCTTCCCGGTCGTGCGGTCGAGAATGTACATCAGCGCATTCTTGTTGACAGTGGCGACCGCGGGGATCGTCTTGCCGCCGCGGTGGACGTCGAACAGGATCGGCGGCGACTGGGTGTCCATGTCCCAGATGTCGTGGTGGACCGCCTGGAAGTGCCAGAGGTATTTGCCGGTGTCGGCGCTGACCGCGACGATCGAGCTCGAGAACAAGTTGTTGCCCGGACGGTCGACTCCGACGCGGTCGTTGTTCGGTGCGCCGAACGGCATGTAGAGGATGCCGCGCTCGGCATCGATCGTCATATAGCCCCAGACGTTGACACCGGAGCGGTCCTTTCCGCTCCCGTTCTTCCACGTGTCGAACCCGACCTCCCCCGCGCGCGGCACCGAATGAAACGTCCACACCAGCTTCCCCGTCCGCGCATCCCAAGCCCGCGTGTCCCCCGCCGGGCCGACGCCGCCGTTGAGCCCGCCTGGCCCTTCGCCCGGCCCCGCGCCCGTGATGACGAGGTTCTTCCACACGATCGGCGGCGACGGCAGGATATAGCTCTTGTCCATCCCGGTGGTCATGACGTCGGGCGTCTTGAGGTCGACGATGCCGCCGGTGCCGAAGCCGGGGCTCGGCGTGCCGTCGGCGGCGCTGATCGAGATGAGCTTGCCGCCGCGCGTTCCGAAGACGATCGCTGCCGGAGCGCCGTCCGCCCCCGGCCAGTAGGCGACGCCGCGCAGCGAGGCCCGGTCGTCGCCGGGGATGACGTAGGTCCATTTCTCGGCTCCCGTCGTCGAGTCGAGCGCGACAATCCGGCCGTACGGGGTGGCGAGGTAGAGTGATGTGCCGATCACCAGCGGGGTTGCTTCGGAGAGCTGCAGCCGCGCCTGAGCATCAGCGGCGGGGCGCATGTGATACGTCCACGCGGGCTGGAGGCGAGCGACGTTCGCCGGGGTGATCTCGTCGAGCGTCGAATAGCGCTGACCGGCGAGGTTCTGTTGCGCCATCGGCCAGTCAGTTCGCGGCGCCTCGGCCGCCGTACCCGCGACGCTCGACAACAAGGCGATGCAACTGCACGTCGCGCGCAACATCAAACCCATCGCGATATCCCCAAGTCTTACTGTATACAGTATGCTGTGAGACTGTCGCTGGTCAACGGCAAAGCGCGCGGCGCCAAGTTTACATCGCGGCGAGCGCCTGGGTGAAGTCGGCGATCAGGTCGTCGGGATGCTCGACGCCGATCGAGACGCGAACGAGATTGTCGGTGATCCCAAGCTCAGCCTTGCGCGCCGGGGCGACCGACAGATGCGTCATCGCCGCCGGATGCGACGCGAGGCTTTCGGTGCCGCCGAGGCTGACCGCGAGCTTGACCAGCTTGAGGTTGTCGAGGAGCCGGAACGCCTCCGCCTCGCCGCCCTTGACGATGACCGAGAAGGTCGATCCCGCGCCGAGGCAGTGGCGGGTGTAGATGTCGTGCTGGCGGCTGCCCGGCTCGAGGAAGCCGAGATAGCCGACGCGCTCGACTTTGGGGTGATCGCGCAGCAATTCGCAGACGACGCGGGCGTTTTCCCCCGCGCGGGTCATGCGCAGTTCGAGCGTTTCGAGGCTGCGCAGCAGCATCCATGCGGTGTGCGGATCGGTGATCGTGCCGATCGTGTTGCGCGTCATCCGCACCGGCAGGATCGCCGCCTTTGTGCCGAGGACCCCGCCCGCGACGAGATCGCTGTGCCCGCCGACGTACTTGGTCAGCGAGTAGATCACGAGGTCGGCACCCTGCTTGAGCGGCTGCGCCCACAGCGGCCCGAGGAAGGTGTTGTCGATGATGATCGGCGGCAGTTCACCCGCTTCGACGTCGCTGAGCACTGCCGCGCGTGCGTCACGAACCGCTTCGACGTCGACCAAGGCGTTGGTCGGGTTCGCCGGGCTTTCGAGGTAGATCGCCGCGATCCGGCCGCGGGCCTTCGCCTCGGCGAGCTTGGCCTCGATCTCGGGCTGCGTCGCGCCCGCGGGGAAGTCGAGGAAGGTCACGCCGAGCCGCCCCAGGATGCGCGCGATCAGCGTCTCGGTCGCGGCATATAGTGGGGCCGAATGGACGATGACGTCGCCTGGCTTGACCATCGCGAGGAAGGTCGTCGCGATCGCCGACATGCCGCTCGAGAAGACCAATGCGTCCTCAGCCTCCTCCCATAACGCCAGCCGGTCCTCGAGGATTTCCTGGTTGGGGCCGTTGAAGCGCGAATAGACCAGACCCTCGGACCCGCCGGGGCGGACGCCGGTAATGCCCTCGAAGAAGCGCTTGCCCTCGGCGGCGGTCTCGAAGACGTAGGTCGAGGTAAGGAAGATCGGCGGCTTGAGCGAGCCTTCGGACAGCGCCGGGTCGAAGCCATAGCCCATCATCATCGTCGACGGATGGAGCTTATGGTTGCCGAGCGAGGTCGATTGCGCCGCGACCTTGCGCTTGCGCGGCACGCCGCTGAGGCCGGCTTCGGTGGGATCGGTCATGGAACACCTCGCTGGAGTAGCCGTTCGCGCCGGATCGTTCGCACCCGTCGCTTGCGGCGGCAGACGCCGCCGTTACCTCATTCCCACTCGATCGTGCCGGGTGGCTTCGAGGTGTAATCGTAGACGACGCGGTTGATTCCCGCGACCTCGTTGACGATGCGTGTGGCGACGTTGCTCAGGAACGCGGCGTCGAACGGGTAGACGTCGGCGGTCATGCCGTCGACCGAGGTCACCGCGCGCAACGCGCAGACGAAGTCGTACGTCCGCCCGTCGCCCATGACGCCAACGGTCCGTACCGGCAGCAGCACCGCAAATGCCTGCCAGATCGCATCGTAAAGCCCGGCGGCGCGAATTTCGTCGAGGTAGATCGTGTCGGCGGCGCGGAGGATGTCGCACTTCGCGGCGGTGACCTCGCCCGGGATGCGGATCGCGAGGCCCGGCCCGGGGAACGGGTGGCGGGCGACGAACGCCTCGGTCAGGCCGAGTTCGCGACCGAGGACGCGGACCTCGTCCTTGAACAGTTCGCGTAAGGGTTCGACCAACGCCATGTTCATACGTTCGGGCAGGCCGCCGACATTATGGTGGCTCTTGATCGTCACCGATGGGCCGCCGGCGTAGCTGACGCTCTCGATCACGTCGGGGTAGAGCGTGCCCTGCGCGAGGAACTTGGCCCCGCCGATCTTCTTCGCCTCGGCGTCGAACACCTCGATGAAGGTCTTGCCGATGAACTTGCGCTTGGCCTCGGGGTCGGTGACCCCGGCGAGCCCCGACAGGAACAGGTCGGCGGCGTCGACGTGGACCAGCGGGATTTTGTAGTGCTCGCGGAACAGGCCGACGACCTGCTCGGCCTCGCCTGCGCGGAGCAGGCCGTGGTCGACGAAGACGCAGGTGAGCTGATCACCGATCGCTTCGTGGATCAGGACCGCGGCGACCGACGAATCGACGCCGCCCGACAGGCCGCAGATGACCTTGCCGTCACCGACCTGTTCACGGATCGCGGCGACCTTGGCGGCGCGGAAGCCGGCCATGCTCCACGTCGCCTCGACGCCCGCGACCTTACGCGCGAAATTGGCGAGCAGCTTGCCGCCATCGGGGGTGTGGACGACCTCAGGGTGAAACAGGACGCCGTAATAGCGGCGGTCGTCGTCGGCGATCGCCGCGAAAGGCGCGGCGTCGGAGCGGGCGACAACGCGGAAGCCGTCAGGGATCGCGTCGATCCGGTCGCCGTGGCTCATCCACACTTGATGGCGTTCGCCGCTCGCCCAGAGGCCGTCGAACAGGGCACAGTCGCCGGTGATGTCGATGAAGGCACGGCCGAATTCGCGGTCATTTGCGGGCGAAATCGCACCGCCCAATTGCGCGCACATCGTCTGGTCCCCGTAGCAGATGCCGAGCACCGGCACCTTGGCGTCGAACGCCGCCTGCGGTGCGCGCGGACCGCCGAGATCGGCGACCGAAGCGGGACCGCCCGACAGGATGATGCCGCGTGGCTGCATCCGCATGATCGCCTCGGCGCCGAGCTGGAAGGGGACGATCTCGCAATAGACGCCGGCCTCGCGGACGCGGCGGGCGATGAGCTGGGTGACCTGGCTGCCGAAGTCGAGGATCAGGATCGATTCGGGTGGCGTGATGGCGGGCGCGTGATCGGTCATGGGGGCGGGTACACCGCCCCCGGCGGCGTGTCCAGTTTTGGGGACTGCGCGCTGGCGTCCGACACTAAGTTCAAAATAAGTTCACACAAACGACGGTGTTTTTTCGATCCCCACGTCAGGCTCGAAGTCGGCTGACAACACATAGGCAGGCTAACAATGAGAAAGAACCGCCGGGCCACCAGGATGGCGACTCGACGGCTCGATCTTACGCGAGAACAGCGGGTGTAGGACAGCTAGCCGAATTTGAAGCTCGTCACATGACCGTAATCGGCGGTGCAGGTGAAACGCGCGCGCTCGCTGGTCTGGTTGCGCTTGGTAACTTCGAGCGTACCCATAACCCGCGCGCCGTTCTCGTGCGGCACGACCTGGTCGACCGACAAGACCCGGCCGTTATCGCCGTTCGAGGCCACCTGGGCGACAGCTGCACCCGAGCATTGGGCGACCGGATCGCTCGACGCATACTGCTGCTGTTGCTGCTCCGGGGGGGGCGGCGGCGGCGCGTAAGCGGCCTGCGGGGCGTAGCCCGGAGAGGCATACGCGCCCGGGGGGGCATAGCCCTGATCGTACACCGGCGGCGGCGCATCATAGACCGGATAGGTGTCGTACACCGGTCGGTCGTTCGACGCGATGATTGCCGCCGTGCCGCCGACCAGCGCCGCGCCGAGCAGGAAATCATCGAAGCCGTAGCCGCCGTAATAGCCGCCGTAGCCGAAGCCGCCGTAGCCGCGATAGCCATAGCCGCCGTAGCCGCCGCGATACCCGCCATAGCCGCCGCGGTAGCCGCCAAAGCCGCCACCGTGGAAGCCACCGCCGCCGCCATGAAAGCCGCCGCCACCGCCGCCGTGGAAACCACCACCGCCGCCGCCGCCGTGACGCTGCGCCGATGCCGCCGACGGCATCAGCGATAGCGTCGCGATGTCACCCGAAAAAAGCGCAAGCCCCAACACGGCTCCAGTCAAGGCGCGCAAACCAACTCGCATCGTCATTCTCCCAGTCGATACGAATTTTTAGCACGGCTCAATTGTACGTGCGATGAACCATCAGACGCTAATTGCAATAAGAGCGGAACGCCACTGGGGCGTGAACGCGAGCGGTCGCCGGCTTTCGCGATCGACGTGGACATGGACGAAATAGCCTTCGGCGGCCGCTGTCCTGGTGCCGGCGATGAACAGACCGACCTCGTAGCGGACGCTCGACAGACCGGTATGGACGACGCGGATGCCCGCCTCGACGCCCTGCGGGAACGTGACCGACTGCGCGTAGCGGCAGCCGGTCTCGACGACGACGCAGATCGTTGGACTCGTGGCGATATCGAGCACCCCGGCATCGACGAGGTAGCCATTCACCACCGTGTCGAACCAGCTGTAATAGACGGTGTTGTTGACGTGCCCGTAGGCATCGTTGTCCATCCACCGCGTCGAGATGGTCCGCCACGTGCGATACGCCTCGCGCGGCCGGAACGGCGCGCGCTCGGCCATCGCTCTATTCTTCCATTGCTTCCATGTTGTTTTCGGCCGGACCGCTGTCGAGGCCCTTGGCACCGACGTCGCGGTCGACAAACTCGACGATCGCCATCGGCGTCGCGTCGGAGCGGCGAATGCCCGCCTTGACGATGCGGATGTAACCGCCGGGCCGGTCGGCATAGCGCGTCGCGATCGTGTCGAACAGCTTGATAAGCTGGTCGTCGTCCTGAAGCCGGGCGTGCGCGAGGCGGCGGTTCGACAGGCCGCCGGACTTCGCCAGCGTGACCAGCTTTTCGACGTACGGGCGGATTTCGCGTGCCTTGGGCAGCGTGGTCTTGATCTGCTCGTGCTTGATCAACGACGCGGCCATGTTGCGGAACATGGCGAGGCGGTGGCTGGTCGTCCGACCGAGTTTGCGATGGGCATTACCGTGACGCATGTCTGTCTTCCTGTTCGTTCGGGAGCCGTATCAGGTACTCCGGACCAGGCCCGGGCGGATGCTCGGGCCCAAATGTAAGACCATCATCCCCGCGAAGGCGGGGATGACGGTCTTTAGCTCAATATTCCTGCTCGAGCTTCTTCGCCATCTCTTCGATGTTCTCGGGCGGCCAGCCGGGGATTTCCATGCCGAGCCGCAGGCCCATCGCCGACAGGACTTCCTTGATCTCGTTCAACGACTTGCGGCCGAAGTTCGGGGTCCGCAGCATCTCGCTCTCGGACTTCTGGACGAGGTCGCCGATGTAGATGATGTTGTCGTTCTTGAGGCAGTTCGCCGAACGCACCGACAGTTCGAGCTCGTCGACCTTCTTGAGCAGGTAGCGGTTGAGCGCGGCCGTGTCGTCGATCTCGACCGGGCCGAGCGGCATTGCCGTCCCGCCGCTCGTCGCGACCGGGTGACCGTGCGCGGGCTCCTCGAAGTTGACGAACAGAGCGAGCTGGTCCTGTAGGATCTTCGCGGCATAAGCGAGGGCATCGTCGGGGGTCAGCGTGCCGTCGGTCTCGACCGACATCGTCAGCTTGTCGTAGTCGAGCTCCTGCCCGACGCGGGTGTTCTCGACCTTGTACGACACCTGGCGGACCGGCGAATACAGCGCGTCGACGGGGACGAGGCCGATCGGCGCGTCGGCCGGACGATTCATCGATGCCGGTACATAGCCCTTACCTGCTTCGACGGTGAGCTCCATGTTGAGCGTCGCGCCCTCGTCGAGGGTGCAGATCATCAGCTCGGGGTTCATCACTTCCATGTCGCCCGACACGGTGATCTGACCGGCGGTGACTGCGCCGGGTCCGGTCGCCGTCAGATTGATCCGCTTGGGCTGATCGCCCTGCATGCGGATCGCGATCTGCTTGATATTGAGGACGATGTCGGTCACGTCTTCGCGAACGCCGGCGAGCGAAGAGAACTCGTGGAGCACGCCGTCCATCTTGATCGCGGTCACCGCCGCGCCCTGAAGCGACGACAGCAGAACGCGACGCAGCGCGTTACCGAGCGTCAGGCCAAAGCCACGCTCGAGCGGCTCGGCAACGAACGTGCCCTTGCGGCGATGGTCCGAGCTCGGGCGGGTCTCGAGCGTGTTCGGCTTCTTGAGTTCGGTCCAGTTCTTTGCGATCACGGCCACGGCTTCACCTCGGGGGCTGGGAGGCGCGTCGTCACGCCGCCTCCATCAATGGTATACCCGCCGGATACGTCTCCGGCGGCGGCCGCGTCAGACGCGGCGGCGCTTCGGCGGACGGACGCCGTTGTGCGGGATCGGGGTCACGTCGCGGATCGCGGTGATGTTGAAGCCGACCGCCTGGAGCGCACGCAGCGCCGACTCGCGACCCGAACCCGGGCCACGGACTTCGACTTCAAGAGTGCGGACGCCGTGCTCGGCGGCCTTCTTGCCGGCGTCTTCGGCAGCCATCTGGGCAGCGTAGGGAGTCGACTTGCGGCTTCCCTTGAAGCCCATCGTGCCGGCCGACGACCATGCAATGGCATTGCCCTGCGCGTCGGTGATGGTGATCATCGTGTTGTTGAAGCTGGCGTTCACATGCGCGACGCCGGAGGTAATGTTCTTGCGCTCACGGCGCTTGATGCGGGCTGGTTCGCGGGCCATCGGATTATCCTGATATTACGAAGCGAAAGGACGGACGAAAGAAGCGGGGACGACCCTACTTCTTCTTGCCGGCGATCGGCTTCGGCTTGCCCTTGCGGGTGCGCGCGTTGGTGTGGGTGCGCTGGCCGCGCACGGGGAGGCCGCGACGATGGCGCAGGCCGCGATAGCAGGCCAGGTCCATCAACCGCTTGATGTTCATCGCGGTCTGGCGGCGCAGGTCGCCCTCGACGGTGATTTCCTTGTCGATCATCTCGCGGATCTGGAGGACTTCGGCGTCGGTCAAGTCCTGGACACGGCGATCACGCGGCATCTCTAGCTTCTCGACGATGCCGAGCGCCTTGGTCCGGCCAATACCGTGGATATAGGTGAGCGCGATCTCGACGCGCTTGTTGGTCGGGATGTTGACGCCCGCAATACGTGCCACAGATATTTCTCCCAAGCTCCACAGGACCGCTGGGCGCAGCCCCATCTCAAAGCACCAGCCGCCGAAGCAACCTTCAAAACAACGACCGCCAAAGCGACCATCAAAGCAAACGACCGGAGCGCCAACGGGCGTTCCGGCCTGACTTCCGGTGAAACGGAAGTGGGGTAGCTAGGCAGCGAATCCCCAAGAGTCAAGCGCAACGGCGCGCCAGAGACCCGCAACCCGCTATTTTGTTCCGAGAACCGCTTCGATTGCTGCCTCGACATGCGCCATGTCGGCCATGCCGTCGACCCGCGCGACGAGTCCGCGCGCTTCGTAATACGGCAGGATCGGTGCGGTCTTGGCGCGATATTCGGCCATGCGCGTCCGCACCGTCTCGGCATTGTCGTCGGGGCGGCGCTTGAAGTCGTGGCTGCCGCAGACGTCGCAGGTATCTGCGACCTTCGGCAGCTTGTATCGGTCATGATAGCCTTCGCCGCAGACCGCGCAAGTGAAGCGCCCGGTGATGCGGTCGACCAGCGCGTCTTCCTGGACCTCGAGCTCGATGACATGATCGAGCTTGAGCCCCTTGGCGGTGAGCATCGCGTCAAGCGCCTCGGCCTGGACCTGAGTGCGCGGATAGCCGTCGAGTGTAAAGCCGGCGCGCGCATCGGCAGCGTCGAGCCGATCGGACAGGATGCCGTTGACGATGTCGTCTGACACGAGCTCGCCCGCCGCCATCACCGCCTTCGCCTTGAGCCCCACCGTGGTTCCGGCGGCGACGGCCGCGCGCAGCATGTCACCGGTCGACAGCTGGACCATGTGGTGTTCGCGTTCGAGGCGGCTCGCTTGCGTGCCCTTACCAGCACCCGGCGGCCCGAGCAGGATGATATTCACGCGGGCTGCCCCACGGCGTGTCGGTCGATCAACGGCGATTTCCCCTCAGCTTGGACTTCTTGATCAGTCCTTCGTACTGATGGGCTAGCAGATGACTTTGAATCTGCGCAACCGTATCCATCGTCACATTGACGATAATCAGCAGCGACGTCCCGCCGAAGCTTGCCGCGATCCCGACCTTCGACGTCAGAAACTCCGGCAGCAGGCAGATAACCGTTAGATACGCCGCGCCGATCACGGTGATCCGGGTCAGGACGTAATCAAGATATTCGCTCGTCCGCACGCCCGGCCGGATCCCCGGGATGAAGCCGCCGTACTTCTTGAGGTTTTCGGCGGTTTCCTCGGGGTTGAACACGACCGCCGTGTAAAAGAAGCTGAAGAAGATGATCCCCGCCGCGTACAGCGCCATGTAGACCGGCGCACCGCGCTGGAGCTGGGTCGTCACCGTCAGTAGCCAATCGGGACCGTTGCCGCCCTTGCCGAGGAACTGCGCAACGGTCAGCGGCATCAGCAGCAGCGACGACGCGAAGATCGGCGGGATGACGCCGCTCGTGTTGATCTTGAGCGGCAGGAACGAGCTGTCGCCCTGATACTGGCGCGACCCGACCTGTCGCTTCGGATATTGGATCAGGATCTTGCGCTGGGCGCGCTCCATTACGCAGATGAACGCGATCGTTGCGAGGCCGAGGACCGCGACCATCAGGACGAAGCCGAGCGAGATCGCCCCGGTCCGTGTCTGCTCGAACAACTGGCCGACCGACACCGGCAAATGGCTGACGATGCCCGCCATGATGATCAGCGAAATGCCGTTACCGATACCGCGGCTGGTGATCTGCTCGCCGAGCCACATCAAGAACATTGTCCCGCCGATCAGCGTGATGACGGTCGAAATGCGGAAGAACCAGCCGGGGTCGATGACCGCAGCGATGCCCTGCCCGGCGCCCCAGCCCTCGAGCCCGACGGCGATGCCATAGCCCTGCACCGCGGTCAGCAGCACGGTGCCGTAGCGGGTATATTGATTGAGCTTCTTACGGCCCGACTCACCCTCTTTCTTGAGGGTCATCAGCGACGGCACGAGGCTGGTCATCAGCTGAATGATGATCGAGGCAGTGATGTACGGGGTCACGCCGAGCGCGATCAACGACATGCGCTGGAGCGCACCGCCCGAAAACATGTTGAAGAAATCGAGGACGCCGCCCTGTGTCTTGGCGAACAGCGAGTTGAGCGCCTCGGGATCGATCCCAGGCAGCGGCACGAACGACACCAGCCGGAACACGATCAGCGCGCCGAGGGTGAACCACAGCCGCTTCTTGAGCTCGGTCGCCTTCGAGAAATTCGCCAGGCTGAGACTGGCGGCGAGTTGCTGCTGTTGCGCGGATGACGCCATCGGTAATCCCAACTGTCGGCGACCCCCCGGGGCCAACCCTATGCGCTGCCTAGATAGGGAGTGGCAGGCGCGTCACCAACTATAAACTGTCATCCCGGCGAAGGCCGGGCCCCATGAACTCAAACGGTGGAGTTCAAGGGTCCCGGCCCTCGCCGGGATGCCACGTCAGTTCAGGCCTTCGCCTTCGCAGCGCGGGCGGTGGCACGGGCCGCCTTCGCCGCATCGGCGTCGATCGCTTCCTTGACCACCGGCAGCGTGACGCTACCACCCGCCGCTTCAACCGCAGCCTTGGCGGCAGCGCTGCCGCCGGCGACGTGGAGATGAAGCGCTGCAGTCAACACGCCCTTGCCGAGCAGGCGGATGCCTTCGCGGGCATGGCTGATAACGCCGGCTTCGACGAGCGCTGCGCCGTTGAGTGTTGCACCGGCAACGATCTTGCCGTCGTCGACCGCCTTCTGCAGCGTGCCGAGGTTGATCTCAGCCATGTACTTGCGGAAGATGTTGTTGAAGCCGCGCTTCGGGATACGCATGTGGAGCGGCATCTGGCCGCCCTCGAAGCCCTTGATCGCGACACCCGAGCGCGACTTCTGGCCCTTTTGTCCGCGACCGGCGGTCTTGCCGACGCCCGAGCCGATACCTCGGCCAACACGAACGCGCTTCTTGCGCGCGCCATCATTATCTCGAAGATCGTTCAGTTTCATGGTGCACTCGCTTTCGCTTTAGTCGCGCGTTGATGGATTGATCCCGTCATCCCCGCGAAAGCGGGGATGACAAGATCGATGGCTATTCGCCTTCGACCTTGATGAGATGCGCCACCTTCTTGATCATCCCGCGGACCGAGGGCGTATCCTCGAGTTCACGGCTGCGGTGCATCTTGTTGAGGCCGAGGCCGATCAGCGTCGCCTGCTGATCGGGCTGGCGGCGGATATGCGATCCGACTTGGGTAATCTTGACAGTCGCCATCGTCATTCTTCCTTAAGCGACCGTGGCTTCGGCATCGGCCTCAGCCACCCGGCCCGAGACGTCGCCGCGACGCGCCATCAGGTCGGCGATCTTCTTGCCGCGACGCTGGGCGACCGCCTTGGGGCTGGTCTGGTCGGTCAGCGATGCGAACGTCGCGCGGATCATGTTGTACGGGTTGTTCGTGCCGACCGACTTGGTCACGACGTCCGCGACGCCGAGCGCCTCGAACACCGCACGCATCGGGCCGCCGGCGATGATGCCCGTTCCCTGCGCCGCCGAGCGGACATAGACCTTGCCTGCGCCGAAGTGGCCATAGGCATCGTGATGCAGCGTGCGGCCGTCGCGCAACGGAACGCGGATCATCGCCTTCTTCGCGGCAGCGGTGCCCTTGGCGATCGCCTCGGGGACTTCGCGCGCCTTGCCATGACCGAAGCCGACGCGACCCTTGCCGTCGCCGACGACGACGAGCGCGGCGAAGCCGAAGCGCTTACCGCCCTTGACCGTCTTCGAGACGCGGTTGATGTGAACGAGCTTCTCGATCAGCTCTTCGCCGCCGTCACCCGTCGGGCCGCCACGGCCGCCCCGGTTGTTGCGGTCGTTGTTGCCGCGATTGCCGCCAGGGCCGCCACGGTTGTTGCCGCCGGGACCGCTGCGATTGCCGCCGGGTCCGCCGCGTCCACCACCGGGGCCACCGCCGCCGGGACCGCTACGAGGTTCCATGCCCATGTCTTAAAACTCCAGTCCGGCTTCGCGGGCGCCTTCGGCAAGCGCACGGACGCGGCCGTGGAAAAGGAAACCGCCGCGATCGAACACGACGGTGGTGACGCCCGCCGCCTTGCTGCGCTCGGCGAGACGCTTGCCGACGTCGGCAGCGGCAGTCGTCGTCGCACCAGTGACGTCGCGAACGTTCTTCTCGAGCGTCGAAGCCGAGGCGATCGTGATCCCCTGCGCGTCGTCGATGACCTGCGCATAAATGTGCTGCGACGAGCGGTGGATCGACAAGCGCGGGCGCTCGCCGCCCTTGGCGCGTAGCGCGGTGCGGACGCGGCGACGCCGCTTTTCGAAGAGGGAGAGACCCTTGCTCATTACTTCTTCTTCCCTTCCTTGCGGAAGATATACTCGCCGCGATACTTGATGCCCTTGCCCTTATAGGGTTCCGGCTTGCGCCAGCGGCGGATCTCGGCGGCAACCTGGCCGACCTTCTGCTTGTCGGCGCCGGTGATCTCGACCGTCGTCTGGTCGGGCGTCTTGATCGCGATGCCCTCGGGGATCGGATAGTCGACGTCGTGGCTATAGCCGAGCTGAAGCTTTAGGTTCGACCCCTGGACGCTGGCACGGTAGCCGACGCCGGTGATCTCAAGCACCTTGGTAAAGCCCGCCGAGACGCCGACGACAAGGTTCGACACCAACGTCCGCTGCATGCCCCAATAGGCACGCGCCTGCTTGCTGTCGTTCGCCGGCTGGACGCTGATCGCATCCGCCTCGACAGCGTAAGCGATATCGGGAACCATCGACAGCGTCAGCAGGCCCTTGGGACCCTTGACGCTGAGAATGGCGCCGTCGATCGTCGCGGTGACGCCGGCCGGAACCGGGACCGCCTTCTTGCCAATCCGTGACATCGTTAGAATACCTGACAGAGGACTTCGCCGCCGACATTCTGCTCGCGCGCTTCCGCGTCGGACAGAACACCCTTCGGCGTCGAGACGATGACGATGCCGAGGCCATTGCGGACGCGCGGCAGATCCTGCGCTCCCGAATAGACCCGGCGACCCGGCTTCGAGACGCGCGCGACGTGCTGAATCGCCGGCTGGCCTTCGAAGTACTTAAGGTCGATGCGGAGCGCAGCGGCGGGGCCGGTATCGGCGGCATCGCTATAGCCGCGGATATAGCCCTCGCGCTGGAGCACGTCGAGAACGCGGGCACGCAGCTTCGACGCCGGCGTCAGGACGGAATCCTTGCGCGCCTGCTGCCCGTTGCGGATGCGGGTGAGCATGTCACCCAGCGGATCGGTCATCGACATAGCGTTACCAGCTCGACTTGGTCAGGCCGGGAATCAGGCCCTTGTTGCCCAGTTCCCGCAGCATGATCCGCGACAGTTTGAACTTGCGATAGACCGCGCGGCTACGCCCGGTCAGTGCACAGCGATTGCGGACACGACCCGGGGTCGCGTTGCGCGGCAGCTCGGACATCTTGAGGCGGGCCATCAGGCGCTCGCCTTCGTCCTTGGTCTCGTCGGCGGCGATCGCCTTCAGGGCCGCGAACTTGGGGGCGTACTTCTTGACCAGCGCCTTGCGGTGCTCGTTCTTGTTCACCGAACTCTTCTTGGCCATGCTTAAGCTGCCTTCTTCGCGTCGACCATGCCGGTGAACGGCAGGCCGAAAGCAAACAACAACGCCCGTGCCTCGTCGTCCGACTTGGCGGTCGTGGTGATGATGACGTCCATGCCGCGGACCTTGCCGATCCGGTCATAGTTGATCTCGGGGAACACGATCTGCTCCTTGAGACCCATCGCATAGTTGCCGCGACCGTCGAACGACTTCGGGTTCAGCCCGCGAAAGTCGCGGACGCGCGGGAGCGCGATCGTGACGAGGCGGTCGAGGAACTCGTACATCTTCTCACGGCGCAGGGTCACCTTGCAGCCGATCGGCATACCCTCGCGCAGCTTGAACACCGCGACCGACTTCTTCGCCTTGCAGATCACCGGCTTCTGGCCAGCGATCAGCGCCATTTCGGCGGCGGCGGCGTCGACCAGCTTCTTGTCCTGGGTGGCGTCGCCGACACCCATGTTGATGACGATCTTGTCGATCTTGGGAACCTGCATGAGGTTCTTATAGCCGAACTGCTCGCTCATCTGGCCGCGGATCTTATCCACGTACAGCTGCTGCATCCGGGTCAGGTTTGCCGCGTCAGCCATCGATCGTCTCTCCCGACCGCTTGGCGATACGCACCTTGCGACCATCTTCCAGTATCTTGAAGCCGACGCGCGTCGGCTTGCCCGTCTTCGGGTCCTCGATCGCAACCTTCGACACGAACATCGGCGCTTCGATGCGCTCGAGACCGCCCTGCGGGTTGGCCTGGCTCGCCTTCTTGTGGCGCGTCATCATGTTGATGCCGCCGACGATGACCTTGCCTTCTTTCGGCATGGCCTTCGTGACTTCGCCGTGCTTGCCCTTGTCCTTGCCGGACAGGACAACGACCTTGTCGCCCTTCTTGATCTTGGCGGCGCTCATTACAGCACCTCCGGCGCAAGGCTGATGATCTTCATGTGGCCCGATGCGCGCAGCTCGCGCACCACCGGCCCGAAGATACGGGTGCCGATCGGCTCCTCGTTCTTGTTGATCAGGACCGCGGCATTGCCGTCGAAGCGGATCACCGAGCCGTCCGAGCGCCGGATATCCTTCGCCGTGCGAACGACGACGGCGCGATGGACGTCGCCCTTCTTGACCTTGCCCTTCGGCGCGGCTTCCTTGATCGAGACGACGATGACGTCACCCACGCCGGCGAACCGACGCTTCGAGCCACCGAGCACCTTGATGCACATCACCCGCTTGGCACCGCTATTGTCGGCGACGTCGAGGTTCGTCTGCATCTGGATCATTCGTTCGATCCTTCTTTCTTGTTACGGAAGTTCGACATCAGCCGACCTTCTCCATGACCTTGAACGTCTTCAGCTTGGACATCGGGGCGCATTCCTGGATGCGGACCTCGTCGCCTTCCTTGATGACGTTGCCCTCGTCGTGGGCATGATACTTCTTCGAACGGCGCATGATCTTTCCGTAGACCGGGTGAGTGATCTTGCGCTCGATGAGCACGATGACGGTCTTGTCGCCCTTGTCGGACACGACCTTGCCCTGGAGAATACGCTTCGGCATCAGACTTCCTTCGTCGCTGCCGTGGCGCGCTGGCCCTGGAGCGTCTTGATCTTGGCGATCGTGCGGCGGACTTCGCGAACCCGCGCCGGCTTTTCCATCTGGCCAGTGGCCGCCTGGAACCGCAGGTTGAATTGCTCGCGCTTCATCTCACCCAGCGTCGTCGCGATCTGGTCGTCGGTCTGCGGGCGAAGGTCTTTGGTCTTCATGGCTGTGCTCACTTCGTCACTTCGCCGATCGGCTCGCCGAGGCGGACGACGGTCTTGACCTTGATCGGCAGCTTGGCCGCCGCGCGCTCAAAGGCACCCTTGGCGACGTCGTGCGGCACGCCGTCGAGCTCGAACAGGATGCGGCCTGGCTTGACCTTGGCGGCCCAGAATTCCGGAGCGCCCTTACCCTTACCCATGCGGACTTCGGCGGGCTTCGACGTGACCGGCACGTCGGGGAAGATGCGGATCCACAACCGGCCGGCACGCTTGATGTGACGGCTGATCGCGCGACGCGCAGCTTCGATCTGGCGGGCGGTGAGCCGGTCGGGCTCCATCGCCTTCAGGCCGAACGCGCCGAAGTTGAGCGCAGTGCCGCCCTTGGCGTCGCCGTGAATGCGACCCTTGAACTGCTTGCGAAACTTGGTTTTCTTAGGCTGCAACATGACTAGCGACCTTCACGCGCGGGACGGACGCCCGAGGTCTGCGCTTCCATCATCAGACGGTCCTGCGACATCGGATCGTGGCCGAGAATCTCGCCCTTGAAGATCCACACCTTGACGCCGCATACACCGTAAGCGGTGTGCGCCTGCGCTTCGGCATAATCGACGTTGGCACGAAGCGTGTGCAACGGCACCCGGCCTTCGCGATACCATTCGACGCGCGCGATCTCCGCCCCGCCGAGACGGCCCGAGCAGGTGATGCGAATGCCCTCGGCGCCGAGACGCAGCGCCGACTGAACCGCACGCTTCATCGCGCGGCGGAAAGCGATACGACGCTCGAGCTGATCGGCAACGCCCTGTGCAACCAGACGGCTGTCGACTTCGGGCTTGCGGATTTCGACGATGTTGAGCGACACGTCCGACTTGGTCATCGTCGCGATCTGCTGGCGCAGCTTCTCGATGTCCGCACCCTTCTTGCCGATGATGACACCGGGGCGGGCGGCGTAGATCGATACGCGGCACAGCTTGGCCGGGCGCTCGATCACGACCTTCGAGATCGCGGCCTGCGGCTGCGACTTCATGATGAAGTTACGGATCTTGATGTCTTCGATCAGCAGGCGACCATAGTCTTCGCCTTCGGCGAACCAGCGGCTGTCCCACGTCCGGTTGATCTGGAGCCGGAGCCCGATCGGGTTTGTCTTATGACCCATTATGCCTGCTCCGTCGCATTGGTCTTGCCGGCCTTCGCCTCACGCGCGGCCGCATAATCGGCCTCGCCGAGTTCGCGGACAACGATCCGGATGCGGCTGAACGGCTTGACGATCGCCGAGGCGCGACCGCGCGCACGCGGCGTGAAGCGCTTCATCACGATCGCCTTGCCGACGCTGGCTTCCTTGACGATCAGCGCATCGACATCGAGATTGTGATTGTTCTCGGCATTGGCGATCGCCGAGGCGAGCACCTTGCGGACGTCGGGCGCCATGCCCTTGGTCGAGAACTGCAGGATGTTGAGCGCTTCCGATGCCTTGCGGCCGCGGATGAGACCAGCAACGAGGTTGAGCTTGTACGGCGAGCCGCGAACGGTCGTCGCGATCGCCAGCGCTTCCTTGTCGCCGACCTTGCGGGGTGCGGAGGGCTTGCCCATCAGCGCTTGGCCTTCTTGTCGGCGGCATGGCCGGTGAACGTGCGCGTCGGCGCGAACTCGCCGAGCTTCATGCCCACCATGTCCTCGTTGACCGAGACCGGGATGAACTTGCGGCCGTTATAGACGCTGAAGACCAAGCCGACGAATTGCGGCAGGATCGTCGAGCGGCGCGACCAAGTCTTGATCGGACCCCGACCACCGCCACCGGCTTGCGCGGTTTCGGCCTTCTTCAGGACGTGGAGGTCGACGAACGGACCTTTCCAGACGGAGCGGCTCATGCCTACCTCTTCTTCTTCGCGTGACGCGAACGAATGATCATCTTGTCGGTCGACTTGTTCGACCGGGTCTTCGCACCCTTGGTCGGCTTGCCCCACGGCGTAACCGGGTGACGGCCGCCCGAGGTCCGGCCTTCACCACCGCCGTGCGGATGGTCGACCGGGTTCTTGGCGACGCCGCGCGTCAGCGGACGATGGCCGAGCCAGCGGGTCCGACCGGCCTTGGCGTGGTTAGTGTTCGAATTGTCGGGGTTCGACACCGCGCCGACCGTCGCCATGCAATTGGCGTGAGTGTAGCGCTGCTCCCCCGAGTTCAAGCGGATGATGACCATGCCGCGGTCGCGACCGACGACCTGGACGAAGGTCCCTGCAGCGCGCGCCATCTGGCCGCCCTTGCCGGGCTTGAGCTCGACGTTGTGGACGATCGTGCCGACGGGCATCTGGCCAATTTCCATCGCGTTGCCCGGCTTGACGTCGACCTTCTTGCCGGCGGTAACGCTGTCGCCAACGGCAAGGCGCTGCGGCGCGAGGATATAGTTCTGCTTGCCATCAGGGTACTTGATCAGCGCGATGAACGCCGAGCGGTTGGGATCGTACTCAATCCGTTCGACGGTCGCGGCAACGTCCCACTCGCGACGCTTGAAGTCGACGATGCGGTACAGCTGCTTGTGACCGCCGGCGATGCCGCGCGCGGTGGCGTGGCCCATGTTGTTGCGGCCGCCCGACTTGCGGAGGCCCTCGGTCAGCGCCTTAACCGGACGCCCCTTGTGGAGCGCCGAGCGGTCGACGAGGATCAGGCCGCGGCGGCCCGGCGACGTCGGATTATAATGCTTGAGAGCCATCTCAGATTCCCGTGGTCACGTCGATGCGGTCGCCTTCGGCGAGCGTCACGATCGCTTTCTTCTCATCCGAGCGCGTGTAGGGCTTGCCCTTGAAGCGCTTGTTCTTGCCCTTCTGGATCAACGTGTTGACCGACAGGACGCGGACGCCGAACAGCGCCTCGACCGCAGCCTTGATCTCGGGCTTCGACGAATCCTTGGCGACCTTGAAAACCACCTGGTTGAACTCGCTGACCAGCGTCGACTTCTCGGTGATGACCGGCTTCACGACGATATCGTAATGCTTGAGGTCGATCGTGGCGGGTTGCAGCTTAGCCATTGACGCGTGCCTCCAGGGCAGCGACCGCGGCGCGGGTCAGCACCAGCATGTCGTGGTTGAGGATGTCGTACACGTTGGCGCCGACTGCGGGCATGATGTCGATCTTCTCGAGGTTGGCGCATGCCATCCCGAAGTGCTGATCGACCGCGCCGCCATCGACGAACAGGCCGTTAGTCACGCCGAGACCGGCGAGCCGCGCGAGCAGCGTCTTGGTCTTGGCCTCACCGAGCGCGAAGTCCTCGACGATCATCAGCTTGCCTTCGGCCTGCTTAACCGACAGCGCGATGCCGAGGCCGAGGCGACGGATTTTCTTGTTGAGGCCGGGATCGAAGTCGCGGACCCGCGGGCCGTGCGCCTTACCACCGCCGGTGAACTGCGGCGCGCCGCGGTTACCGTGGCGGGCGACACCGCCGCCCTTCTGGTTGCCGAGCTTCTTGCCGGTGCGCGAGACATCCGAACGCTCTCGAGCGCCCCGGGCCGTCGCACGGCGCTTTTCGAGCTGCCACGTCACGACGCGGTGGAGGATGTCGACGCGGGCTTCCTTGCCGAAGACAGTCTCGTCGAGTTCGATATCACCGCTGGCCGCGGCATCGAGGGTGCGTACATCGAGCTTCATGGCTCAGCCCTCCTGCGTTTCGGTTTCGGGGGCGTCGACAAGGTCGACCTGCGGAGCAGCATCGTTGGCAGCGCTCTTGAGCGAAGCCGGATACGGCGCGGCGTCGGGGCGCGGGCCCTTGACGGCGTCCTTGACCAGCAGCCAACCGCCCTTGTGCCCGGGAACCGAGCCCTTGACGAAGATCAGGCCGCGCTCGACGTCGGTGGAGACGATCTCGAGGTTCTGCTGGGTGCGCTGGCGGTCGCCCATGTGGCCCGCCATCTTCTTGTTCTTGAACACCTTACCGGGGTCCTGGCGCTGGCCGGTCGACCCGAGCGAACGGTGCGAGACCGAGACGCCGTGGGTTGCGCGGAGCCCGCCGAAGTTCCAGCGCTTCATGCCGCCCTGGAAACCCTTACCGACGGTGTCGCCGGTGATGTCGACGAGCTGGCCAGCGACGAAATGGTCCGCCGAGAGCGACGCGCCGGCTTCGAGCAGCGCGTCTTCCGACACGCGAAACTCAGCGACACGCGCCTTGGGTTCGACCTCGGCAGCGGCGAAGTGGCCGCGCTCGGGCTTGGTGGTGTTCTTGACCTTCTTGGCGCCGGCACCGAGCTGGACCGCGACGTAACCGTCGCGCTCGGTCGTGCGCTGCGACACGACCTGGCAGTCTTCGAGGCTCAGCACCGTTATCGGGACGTGGCGACCATCGTCCTTGAACAGGCGGGTCATCCCCATTTTCTTCGCGATCACGCCACTGCGCATGATCAATTCCTTTCCCTCAGAGGCCCCCGTGGGGGCATGACTAATTAAAGTTCGCTCCGCGTATGTTCAGTCAGATCTAGCTCTGGAGCTTGATCTCCACATCAACACCCGCGGCGAGGTCGAGTTTCATCAGGGCATCGACCGTCTGCGGCGTCGGATCGACGATGTCGAGCAGGCGCTTGTACGTGCGGACTTCGAACTGCTCACGCGACTTCTTGTCGACGTGCGGCGAACGGTTGACGGTGAAACGCTCGAACCGTGTCGGCAGCGGGATCGGGCCGCGAATGGCCGCACCCGTCCGCCTCGCTGTGTCGGCGATCTCGCTTGTGGCCATGTCGAGCACGCGGTGATCGAAGGCCTTCAGGCGAATGCGGATGTTCTGCGTTTCCATCGGTTCTTTTCGTTTCTGGCAATCAGCGTTCGTACAAAAAATAAGGCCCGGGCGAACCGGGCCGCTCTCACCGAATCATCGGGAGAACGGCCCTATACGCTTACTTCGTGATCGTTGCAACCACGCCCGAACCAACGGTGCGTCCGCCTTCGCGAATTGCGAAGCGAAGACCCGGATCCATGGCGATCGGCGCGATCAGCTTGACGGCCAGCTCGACGTTGTCGCCGGGCATGACCATCTCGGTGCCCTCGGGCAGCTCGACGGTGCCGGTGACGTCGGTCGTGCGGAAGTAGAACTGCGGACGATAGTTGGCGAAGAACGGCGTGTGACGGCCACCCTCGTCCTTCGACAGCACATACACGGTCGCCTTGAACTCGCTGTGCGGCTTAATCGAGCCGGGCTTGCAGAGAACCTGGCCGCGCTCGACGTCGTCACGGCCGACGCCGCGAAGCAGCGCGCCGATGTTGTCGCCGGCCTGGCCCTGGTCGAGAAGCTTGCGGAACATCTCGACGCCGGTGCACACCGACTTGCGCGTGTCCTTGATGCCGACGATCTCGACTTCCTCGCCGACCTTGACGATGCCGCTCTCGACGCGGCCGGTGACGACCGTACCGCGACCCGAGATCGAGAAGACGTCTTCGATCGGCATCAGGAACGGACGGTCGAGCGGACGCTCGGGCTGCGGGATGTATTCGTCGACGGTCTTCATCAGCGCGACGACGGCGTCGTGGCCGATTTCGGGACGCTTGCCGTCGAGTGCGCAGACAGCCGAACCCTGGGTGATCGGAATGTCGTCACCCGGGAAGTCGTACTTCGACAGAAGTTCACGGATTTCCATCTCGACGAGCTCGAGAATTTCCGCGTCGTCGACGAGGTCGACCTTGTTCATGAAGACGACCATCGCCGGAACGCCGACCTGCTTCGCGAGCAGGATGTGCTCGCGGGTCTGCGGCATCGGACCGTCGGTCGCCGAGACGACGAGGATCGCGCCGTCCATCTGCGCCGCGCCGGTGATCATGTTCTTCACATAGTCGGCATGGCCGGGGCAATCGACGTGCGCGTAGTGGCGGTTGGCAGTCTCATACTCGACGTGCGCGGTCGAGATGGTAATGCCGCGCTCGCGCTCCTCGGGAGCCTTGTCGATGTCGGCGTACGAGGTGAAGGTCGCCCCGCCGGTCTCGGCGAGGATCTTCGTGATCGCGGCGGTCAGCGACGTCTTGCCATGGTCGACGTGACCGATGGTGCCGATGTTGCAGTGCGGCTTGTTCCGCTCGAATTTCGCCTTACCCATGATCCCTCATCCTTGTCGAATTGCTGCCGCGCCCGGCAAGGCGCGGCGTCTAGTTTCTGCGTCCGAAAATGTAAAGCAGCCAGAATCTCGCCGGCTGGCTTTAGGCCATCTTCGCCTTGATTTCCTCGGCGACGTTCGACGGCACTTCTTCGTAATGGCTGAACTGCATCGAATACTGCGCCCGGCCCTGGCTCATCGAGCGGAGCTGGTTGACGTATCCGAACATGTTCGCCAGCGGCACCTGCGCCTCGATGACCTGCGCATTACCGCGGCTGTCGGTGCCCTGAATCTGGCCGCGACGGCTGTTCAGGTCGCCGATGACGTCACCCATGAAGTCCTCCGGGGTAACGACCTCTACCTTCATCACCGGCTCGAGAAGCTTGATGCCGGCCTTGACGGCGGCTTCGCGCATACCGCCGCGACCGGTGATCTCGAACGCGAGCGCCGACGAGTCGACGTCATGGTAGGCACCATCATAAAGCCGCGCGGTGAAGTCGATGATCGGGAAGCCGATCAGCGAACCCGTTGATGCAATTTCACGAATGCCCTTCTCGACCGAAGGAATATACTCCTTTGGAATGTTTCCGCCCTTGACCTCGTCGAGGAAGATAACGCCCGAACCGCGCTCGCCGGGCTCAACCGAAAACTTGATCCGGCCGAACTGACCCGAGCCGCCCGACTGCTTCTTGTGGGTGTAATCGACGTCAACCTTGCGGGCGAGTGATTCGCGGTACGCCACCTGCGGCGCGCCGACATTGGCCTCGACCTTGAACTCGCGGCGCATGCGGTCGACGAGAATTTCGAGATGGAGCTCACCCATCCCCTTAATGATCGTCTGGCCGCTTTCGTTGTCCGAAGACACGCGGAACGACGGATCTTCCTGCGCGAGACGGTTGAGCGCGATGCCCATCTTCTCCTGGTCGGCCTTGGTCTTCGGCTCGACTGCAACCTCGATGACCGGCTCGGGGAATTCCATCCGCTCGAGGATGATCGGCTTCAACGGCGCGCACAGCGTGTCACCCGTGGTGACGTCCTTGAGGCCGACCAGCGCGACGATGTCGCCGGCATAGGCTTCCTTGATGTCCTCGCGGTTGTTGGCATGCATCAGGAGCATGCGCCCAATCTTTTCCTTCTTGTCCTTGACCGAGTTGAGCACCATCGACGCCGCCTCGAGCTTGCCCGAATAGATGCGGGCGAAGGTGAGCGTGCCGACGAAGGTGTCGGTCATGATCTTGAAGGCGAGCGCGCTGAACGCGGCGTCATCCGAAGCTTCGCGGATCTCGTCCTCGTCCTTCATGTTGATGCCGTGCATCGGCGGAATGTCGAGCGGCGACGGCATGTAGTCGACGACGGCGTCGAGCAGAGGCTGGACGCCCTTGTTCTTGAACGCCGAGCCGCACAGCACAGGAACGAAGGCGAACGCCAGCGTGCCCTTGCGAATCAATGCCTTGAGTTCCGCCGTCGTCGGCTCGGTGCCTTCGAGATACGACTCCATAAGGGCGTCGTCCTGCTCGACCGCCATCTCGATCAGTTCCGAGCGAGCGATCGCAGCGGCTTCCTTGAGATTCTCCGGAATCTCCTTGTATTCAAACTTCGCGCCGAGGCTCTCTTCGAGCCAGACGATCGCGCGGTTCTCGACGAGGTCGACGAGGCCGACGAAGTCACCTTCGAGGCCGATCGGGAGATACAGCACCGCCGGACGCGCACCGAGGCGGTCCTTGATCATTGCGACGCAGCGGTCGAAGTTCGCGCCGGTGCGGTCGAGCTTGTTGACAAAGCACATCCGCGGAACTTTGTACTTGTCGGCCTGCCGCCAGACGGTCTCCGACTGCGGCTCGACCCCGGCAACGCCATCGAAGCACGCAACCGCACCGTCAAGGACGCGCAGCGAACGCTCGACTTCGATGGTGAAGTCGACGTGGCCGGGCGTGTCGATGATGTTGATGCGGTGGTCGTTCCAGAAGCACGTCGTTGCGGCGGACGTGATGGTGATCCCGCGCTCCTGCTCCTGCTCCATCCAGTCCATCGTCGCCGTGCCTTCGTGCACTTCGCCGATCTTGTAGGACTTGCCGGTGTAATACAGGATACGCTCGGTCGTCGTCGTCTTACCGGCGTCGATGTGCGCCATGATACCGATGTTACGGTACATGTTCAGGGGCGTGGTACGGGCCATCTCAAATACTCCAGACGGGTCCGACTACCAACGGTAGTGCGAGAAGGCGCGGTTGGCTTCGGCCATCCGGTGCGAATCTTCGCGCTTCTTGACCGCGGTGCCGCGATTGTTGGCGGCGTCGACCAGTTCACCCGAAAGGCGGGCAGCCATCGTGTGCTCGGAGCGGTTGCGCGCCGCCGAGATCAGCCAGCGGATCGCCAGCGCCTGCGAGCGCTCGGGACGAACCTCGACCGGCACCTGGTAGGTCGCACCGCCGACGCGGCGGCTGCGGACCTCGATGCCCGGCTTCACGTTCGCCAGCGCGTCGTGGAACACGCCAATCGGCTCGCGCCGGGTCTTCGCCTCGACGGTGTCGAGGGCGTTGTAGACGATCGACTCGGCGGTCGACTTCTTCCCCTCGTACATCACGAGGTTCATGAACTTGGAAAGGATGAGATCACCGAAACGGGGATCGGGGAGAATTTCGCGCTTCTCTGGGCGACGACGACGGGCCATCTATCTATCCTTACTTCGGGCGCTTCGCGCCGTACTTCGACCGGCTCTGCTTGCGATCCTTGACGCCCTGGGTGTCGAGGACACCGCGCAGGACGTGGTAGCGCACGCCGGGAAGATCCTTGACGCGGCCGCCGCGAATCAGGACCACCGAGTGCTCCTGCAGATTGTGCCGTTCGCCGGGGATGTAGCCGATGACTTCGAAGCCATTGGTGAGGCGAATCTTGGCGACCTTGCGAAGCGCCGAGTTCGGCTTCTTCGGAGTCGTCGTGTAAACGCGGGTGCAAACGCCGCGCTTCTGCGGGCATTCTTCCATCGCAGGCGCGGTCTCGCGGACGCGCTGAGGGGTACGCCCCTTGCGGATCAACTGGTTAATCGTCGGCATCGTCTTCGTGGTCTTCCTGCTGTTCGGTAACGGCATCGCTGCCATTCCTACTCCAGGCCTGAACCGCCCTCACGGCATAAGCGCGGTCGGCCCTGTTGCCAGGACCCTCCGCGCACAGCTCAGCCTGTCGTTCCTATGCCCGGACAAGTCAGAATCGAGGAATTGCACCTGACACCGGCCCGCGAGCGAAGGCGGCCTATAGGCGCTACGACCGCTGCAGGTCAACGGTTTTTAGAGTCCGCGCACGATCGACCGCTCGACTGTAAACCCTCCCCGGCGTAGGCCGCGCGCCTAATGTCCGAGCGGGATCAGTGTCTCGGGAATCTTGTCGCTGCCCGGCGTAACCGACCAGGTCAGGCGGGTGCGACTACCGTTGCGGCTAGGTCCGTCTTCGGTGTTGTTGGTCAAAGGCACGATGTCGCTCGTGATTATAAAGCTACCCTGCGGACCGTTGGCTGGCGGCGCGAGCGGCTTGGTCGCGGTTCCGGTTTCGGCCCTTATGCCCTTCATAAATGCTTCGGCCGGAGCGCTGCGGTAGCCCGGTGCGCTGACCAGCACGCCGCCGTCGCTGCGCTTGCGGATAACGACAAAGGGCACGATCACGCTCGACTTCGGGAGCAGCGGGAAGACGAAATCGCGGTCGAGTCGCCCCGACTGTTCAAAGTCGACTTCGAACACGCCATTCCCGCGATACGTCACCGATCGCCATCCGGCCTGTTTGCTAAGCTGCACCGCATAATCGCGCATCGCCGAATCGTTGCTCGGGTCCATACCGATGATCTTCGCCATCTGCTCGCCTTCGCGCTGGCGAGTCGCCACAGCATCGGCGGTGCGCTTGGCGGTCTCCTCGGGGGTGCACGGTCGCTGCCCCGAGCGGAAGGTGCGCATCGCCACATTGGGCCCCTGCCCCGGCTGCTGCGGCGGCACGGAGGGAGCGCCCGGCACCGGTCCAAAGCACGTCGGCAGCACAGTATCGGGCGGCGTCGGCTGCCTGAGTGACGCGGGCGTGACGAGAACGATCTCGCCCTTATAGGCGAAGGTGAACGCGCCATCGCGCTTGACGTCGAGCGTCGAAGCGAACTTGCCGGGGATGAGGAAGCACGCCGCCAGCAGCAATGACGCTGCTATGGCCGATACGATCGTCGTCGCGCGCGTCATATGCCCCCCGATATTTGGCCTAGATCGTGCCGTGGCAGTGCTTAAACTTCTTGCCCGACCCGCACGGGCACGGCGCGTTGCGCGAGGTCGTTGCCATCCAATCGGCGCGCGTTGTCTCGTCGATATCGCTGAATGCCGCCGCGGCGCTGCGAGCGATGTCGAGCTGCGCCGACGGCAGGTTGCCCATTGGCCCGAAGGCGTCGCTGAACCCGGTCAGCGGGTCGACGTGGGTGGTGACGAAGCTCGGCTGCGGCGGCGCATACGCCTCGGGCTCCATCTCGAAGCGCGCGTTGGCGAGCATGCGGGTAACGTCCTCGCGGACCGTCGTCAGCATCCGCTCGAACAGCGCGAACGCCTCCGACTTATACTCGTTGAGCGGGGTCTTTTGCGCATAGGCGCGGAGGTGGATGACCTGCCGCAGCGCGTCGAGCGTCGCCAGATGCTCCTTCCAGTGATGATCGAGCGCCTGGAGGAGGAAGTTCTTCTCGATCTGGATCCACGAGTCGTGCGGGACGGCAGCGGACTTGTCGCCCATCGCCTTGTCCGACGCCGTGATCAGCCGGTCGACGAACATCTCCTGGTCGACGGCGTCTTCCTTGACCCACTCGGTGACATCGACATCGAGTCCGAGCGTCGAACGAACCGCCTCATCGAGCGCGGTGACGTCCCATTGTTCTGGATAGGTGTTCGGCGGGCAATGGAGGCCGACGAGCGCGTTGACCGTTTCGTGGCGCATGTCGAGGACGACGTCGCCGACCGCCTCGGAATCCATGATGTCCGCGCGCTGGTCGTAGACCACCTTGCGCTGGTCGTTCATCACGTCGTCGTACTGGACGACATTCTTGCGCTGATCGTAGTTCCGCGCCTCGACCTTCTTCTGCGCGGTCTCGATCGCCTTCGAGATCCACGGGTGGATGATCGCCTCACCCTCCTCAAGACCGTTGTTCATCATCCGGGCGAGCATGTTCTGCTGACCGAAGATGCGGAGCAAATCGTCATCGAGGCTGAGATAAAAGCGGCTGAGGCCGGGGTCGCCCTGCCGCCCCGAACGTCCGCGTAGCTGGTTGTCGATGCGGCGGCTCTCGTGGCGTTCGGTCCCGAGGACGAACAGCCCGCCGACCTGGCGCACCGCCTCGCGCTCGGCGAGCACCTCGGCCTTGATCCGCGCCATCGCGGCGACGCGCTCGTCACCTTCGACGCCGTCGAGTTCGCGAATGTATCGCGCCTCGTAATTCCCGCCGAGCTGGATGTCGGTGCCGCGCCCAGCCATGTTGGTCGCGATCGTCACCGCGCCGATGCGCCCGGCCTGCTCTACGATGTGCGCTTCCTGCTCGTGGTAGCGCGCGTTGAGGACGACGTGCTCGACCTGTTCCTTCTTGAGGAATTCGCTGAGCAATTCGCTCTTCTCGATCGAGACGGTGCCGACGAGGATCGGCTGGCCGCGTTCCTTGGCTTCGCGGATCGTCTTGACGATCGCCTTAAACTTCTCCTCGGCGTTCTTGTAGAATTCGTCGTCGACGTCCTTGCGTTGGACCGGCAGGTTGGTCGGGATCTCGACGACGTTCAGCTTATAGATGTCGAAGAACTCGGCCGCTTCGGTTGCCGCCGTGCCCGTCATGCCGCCAAGCTTGGGGTAGAGCCGGAAGTAATTCTGGAAGGTGATCGACGCGAGCGTCTGGTTCTCGGGCATGATGTCGACGCCTTCCTTGGCCTCGACCGCCTGATGCAGCCCCTCCGCCCAGCGCCGCCCGTCCATCATCCGCCCGGTGAATTCGTCGATGATGATGACCTTGCCGTCGCGGACTATGTAGTCGGTGTCGCGCCGGTAGATCATGTTGGCGCGGAGCGCCTGGTTGAGGTGGTGGACGACCTGGGTGTTCTCGTAATCGTACAGGTTCTCGCCCTCGAGCAGCCCGGCGGCTTCAAGCGCGCGCTCGGCGATCTCGGTGCCATTCTCGGTGAGAATGACCTGCTTCTGCTTCTCGTCGATCTCGACGTCTTCGGTCTTGAACAGCTTCACCACGGCATCGACCTGCATGTACAGCTCGGACTTGTCGTCGGTCGGGCCGGAGATGATCAGCGGGGTCCGCGCCTCGTCGATCAGCACCGAATCGACCTCGTCGGTGACCGCGAAGTTGAACGGCCGCTGGACCATAGCCTCGCGCGCGTACTTCATGTTGTCGCGCAGATAGTCGAAGCCGAATTCGTTGTTCGTGCCGTAGGTGATGTCGGCGGCATACGCCTCGCGGCGGGTCGCATCGTCGAGGTTGGGGACGATGACGCCGATGCTCATGCCGAGAAAGCCGTAGACGCGGCCCATCCACTCGGCGTCGCGCGACGCGAGATAGTCGTTGACGGTGACGACGTGGACGCCCTTGCCTTCCAAGGCATTGAGATAGACCGCGAGCGTAGCGACGAGCGTCTTGCCCTCGCCGGTCCGCATCTCGGCGATCTCGCCGCGGTGGAGGACGATGCCGCCGATCATCTGGACATCGTAATGGCGCTGGCCGAGCGCGCGCTTGGCGGCTTCGCGGACGGTGGCGAAGGCTTCGGGAAGAACGTCGTCGAGTGTCTCGCCCGCCGTCAGCCGCGCGCGGAACGCCGCGGTCTGCGCCTGGAGCGCGGCGTCGGACATCGCCGAGATGCTCGGCTCGTGGCTGTTGATCTTGGCAACCAGCGGCGCGAGCGAGCGAACGTAGCGCTCGTTCGACGAGCCGAAGATGCGCTTCGCGATGCCTGCAAACATGGGAACCCTAACCGTAATCCGGGGCGCTGGCGCGCTCTACCGGGACCGGCGGGACATAGGGAGCGGCACCCGCTTAGTCAATTCAGGCGGCCGGCGCACACCTTGGCTATTTTACGGTTACCGGGCCCGTGGCGAAGCCGACGCTGAGGAGCGATACCGCCCGGACCGGGCTGCCCGACGCATCGCGCACCACGGGCCGCACGAGGTCGCTCACCGCCCCGCATGCAAGCCGGTCGAGTTGCAACACCCCGCTCGACGCGGCGACCGCGCAGGTTTGAACCTTGCCCGTCGGGTCGGCGACGATGCGCAGGTCGGTGACGGCTCCCGGCGGCGCGCGATCGACTGTCATCGCGAAGTCGACATCGGAAACCGGCAGGGCGCGATTGACAGCGAAGCTCTGTCGAACCCGCGCGGCGATCAGCTGGCCGGCCTCGTCGCGGGCGGGCGTAAATCGGGCAACCCGGCCGGCCCGCTCGCACGCAACCTTGTCGACCAACGACGACCCGCTCGACACCGCAACCGTGCAGCGGCTGACCCGTCCCGACGTATCGATGAACATGTCGACCCACGTCACCATCGGTGCGGTGGTGGCCGCGAGCACCGACGCCTGCGAGACGTCGAGCATCTTCGGCGTGAATTGCGGGACCGGCATGGCCCCGAGCAAAGCACCCACGATCATCGTTAACGGCATGACATTCTCCCCAGGGCGACAGACAGCAAAGTGGCCGCAGCGGGTCAATAACGCTGCGGCCACCCGGCTAATTCGAATTCTCTGTGGCTTAGCGGTACCGCCAGCCACCGCGCCAGCGATCGCGATTATGCCAGTATCGCTGTCCATCCCAATAGCCGCGGCCATGGTAGTAATTGCCGATAACCAGGCCGGGTGCGACGACGACCGGCCCGCGCATCGGGCGGCAGTGGCCGTATGGGCCGCGGAATGCGCCGGGACCGCAGCCGTCGCGGGCCTGCGCAGCCGTCCCAGCCGCGAGCGTCACGCCAGCGGCAAGCGCGATTGCCAGAAACTTGTTCATGATGATCTCTCCTCACAAATCGAACCTGTTAAACCCCGGCCCGACCGGGCAGTTCCGACGTGCCGGTCTATGCGCGCGTGACTGAAGCGGCGATTTACGGAGTCCAAATTCACCATCGCCCGGAGC
This sequence comes from Polymorphobacter sp. PAMC 29334, assembly GCF_019431245.1. NCBI lineage: Bacteria > Pseudomonadati > Pseudomonadota > Alphaproteobacteria > Sphingomonadales > Sphingosinicellaceae > Polymorphobacter > Polymorphobacter sp. PAMC 29334. The sequence goes on from NZ_CP080243.1 coordinate 3,394,716, forward strand.
CGGTGCTTTCTGGTCAGTCCGACGGTCTGGACGCCAGAAAGCCGACGCTGACTTCGCGCACGGCGCGAAGCGGTTGCCCCTGCCCGTCGCGCCCGGGGTTGAACGCGGTCGCCCGCAGCTGCATGCACGCGAGCCGATCGAGCTCAACGGCTCCACTCGACGTTGCCACATCACAGGTCGAAACACGGCCGGTGTCATCGATCAGGAGGACAAGGTCGGCGGTAAACATTCTCCCCGGTTCGGGTAGGCGGCTGACGGGAACGGCGAAATCGACGGTTCGTTGGCCAGCGTCACGACCGCGCTTCGCCTCGGTGTCATGCGCCGCCTTAATCTTCGAGGGACGCACGAGCGGATTACGGAGGGGAGTGCTGGTGAAGTCATAGCGCAACACGGCGGCGATTGGATTCCCGTCGGCATCGCGACCTGGGGTGAGACGCGGACCGCGCATAAGCACGTGGCATGCAGCCCGATTGAAGCCTGCCGCCTTGTCCGGCAGCGTAACCTCGCAGTGGACGGGCTGCCCGGTGCTATCGATCGTCACCTCGACTCGCGCCGCGGACCCCTCCCGCGACGCAGCCCTAGCAACCTGATCGATATCGACGACCCATTTCTTGACGGGAACCGGCATCATCGCCGTCGCCACAGCTGCCGCGCCCGCCAAAAGCAACATCGCACTTGTCTCCCCGCTCGCAGGTCAGCAAAGCGGGCAGGCCATGTCAACGATCTCCCCCCTCGCCCGCCCCTTCCCCGCGATGCCGCCGGTCGCAGGTGTCCGCATCGGCACCGCGACGGCGGGGTACAAGGCGTGGACGCGCGCCGACATCACGCTGGTCGAGTTCGCTCCCGGCACCACGGTCGCGGGGGTGACGACGAAGTCGAAGTGCCCGTCACCCGAGGTCGACTGGTGCCGCGCGGCGTTGACCGGGGGCAGCGCTCGCGCGCTGGTGGTAAACGCCGGCAATTCCAACGCCTTCACCGGCCGGTCGGGGCGCGAAGCCAGCCAAGCGCAGGTCGACCGCGCGGCCGCGCTGGTCGGCTGCACCTCGGGCGAGGTCTTCGCCGCGTCGACCGGAGTCATCGGCGTGCCCCTCCCCGCCGACAAGGCGACCGCCGGGGTTGCGGCGGCGTACGCGGCACTGGGGTCCGCGAGCTTCGAGGACGCGACCCACGCGATCGGCACGACCGACACCTTCGCCAAGGGCGCAACCGCGACCGCGTTCATCGGCGCGACGCGAGTCACCGTCTGCGGCATCGTCAAGGGATCGGGGATGATCGCCCCCGACATGGCGACGATGCTCGGCTTCATCTTCACCGACGCGAGCGTCGCCGCACCGCTGCTCCAGACGATGTTGAGCGCGGCTACCGAGCAGACTTTCAACGCGATCACCGTCGACAGCGACACCTCGACGTCGGACACCGTCCTCGCCTTCGCCACCGGCGCGGCGGGCAATGCGCCGATCTCCGCCGTCGACGATCCGGGAGCCGATGGCTTCGCCGCCGCGCTGACCGACGTCTGCCGCCAGCTCGCGCAACTCGTCGTCCGCGACGGTGAAGGCGCGACCAAGTTCGTCACCGTCACCGTCGAAGGCGCCGAGGACGACCGCGCCGCGAAGGTCGTCGCAATGAGCATCGCCAACTCGCCGCTGGTCAAGACCGCGATCGCCGGTGGCGACGCCAACTGGGGGCGCGTCGTCATGGCGGTCGGCAAGGCAGGCGAGGCCGCCGACCGCGACCGGCTCGACATCAGCTTCGGCCCGACGCTGGTGGCGACACGCGGCGCGGTCGTCGACGGTTATGACGAGGCCCCGGTCGCGCGCCATCTGAGCGGGACCGAGATCGAGATCGGCGTCGACCTCCACCTTGGGCAGGGCCGCGCCCGGGTGTGGACGTGCGACCTGACCCACGGCTACATCAGCATCAACGGCGACTACCGCAGCTAAGACGGGGCCTGCCAAAGGGGAGAGCGCGCGTGACGATCGTCCTGCATCATTACGAGACGTCGCCGTTCAGCGAGGTTCTGCGGCTCGCGCTCGGGCTCAAGAATGCCGATTACTGGTCGGTGATCATCCCCAACATCGCGCCGAAGCCGCTGCTAACACCGCTGACCGGCGGGTATCGCAAGACCCCCGTTCTCCAGATCGACGCCGATATCTATTGCGACACGTGGATCGCGGCACAGGCGATCGAGGCGCTGCCGGGGCCGACGTTGTATCCCGAACCGCTCGGCCGTGCTGGCGACTTTATCGCTGCGACGGCGGGCGGCCCGATGTTCTTCGCCGCGGTCGGCGCAGCGATGGCCCCGATCGCCCACAAGATTCCCGACGCCTTCTGGGCCGACCGCGCGGCGCTGTTCGGCCTGTCGCGCGACCTCGTCAAAGCGCGCGCCCCGCATAGTCGGGCACAGTTCACGGCGGGCATCGCGCGGCTCGACGACAGCCTCGCAGGTCGCGATTTCATCGGTGGCGACGCGCCGGGCTACGCCGACTTCGCGCTTTACATGCTGGCGTGGTTCCAGCGCCGCTTCAACCCCGCCGCGCCGATCCTCGACCCCTATGCAAACGTTAACGCGTGGGAAGCGCGGGTCAAGGCAATCGGTCACGGCAACCCGCATATGTCCGACGCGCAGGATGCACTCGCGATGGCGCACGGCGCGACCCCCGACCTGAGCGAGGCGGTCGACGCTGCGTCGGGGTTCCGCGCGGGTCAGCCGGTGACCGTAGCAACCGAGGACCCGGGGGCCGACAAGGTCGAGGGTAAGTTGCTCAGGCTATCCGACCGCGAAATCGTGATCCGCCGCGACGATCCCGATGCCCGGACCGTCGCGGTGCATTTCCCGCGGCTGGGACAGGTGTTGCGTCCGGCTTAAGCCGCCTTCGTCGCGTCGTCGCCGAGCTCACCCTCGAGCCAGCTTTTGAGGTGCGACTTCGGCGCGGCACCGACCTTGGTCGCGACCGCGTTGCCGTCCTTGAAGAGGATCATCGTCGGGATGCCGCGGACGCCGTAGCGGGTGGGGGCATCGGGGTTCTCGTCGATGTTGAGCTTGACGATGTCGACGCCGGCGAGTTCGTCGTTGATCTCCTCGAGCGCGGGACCGATCTGGCGGCACGGACCACACCACTCGGCCCAGAAATCGACGAGGACCGGGCGGCCCGAGGTGATGACGTCGCTGTGGAACGAGGCGTCGGTAACGTGCTTGGTGGCCATGATCTGCTCCTGATAACGGGATCGAAGGTAAGCGCCGATCGCTCCGCGTTCAACTCGCATGCCGCCCAAGCGTTTCTTGGGGGTGATCAACCAGGCGCGTGAGCCGCGAGCAGCGCCGCGGGCAGTTCGATCAACGTTGCGTCGTGGGTATAAAGCAGCGCCGCCTCGAGCGCCTTGTCAGGAAATATCCGCGCCAATGCCGCCGCATAGGCCGCCATCTGGCGGAGGTGGTACGGCACGACCGACGCGGCATCGCCGGGAACCCGCGCCCCGGTCTTAAAGTCGATCACCTGAACGCTGTCCGGCCCGACGAGCAGCCGGTCGACAGTGCCGGCGATAACGATGTCGCCGACCGTCGCCGCGATCGGCGCTTCGGCAAGCGCATCGGGGCCAAACAGCGCTGCAAATCGAGGAGCAGCGATGATATCGAGCGCGCACGCGGCGATGCCGTCGCGCTTGGCGGCGGGCAGATCGGGAGCGGCACGCGCGAGCCATGCCGCCGCGACCCCGGTGCGAGCCTCCGCCGCAACCCCCGGCAGCCGCTCGAACAAGGTGTGCAGCAGCTGCCCGCGTCGCGCCGCCGCCTTCGCCGCCGGTCCGGGAGGCGGCTGGGCGACATCGTCGGCGGCGATCGCCGATGGGCTGAGCGGACGCGGCGGGCGCGCCTCAGGAGCGGCGGGCGACGTCGCCCAATCAGGAAGCACGATCTTCGCCGGAACATGCACGGCGCGCGGTTCGGGGGTCACCGTCGTCCCCGCGCGATGGACCCGCGCCGAGCCCCAGATCGGGTCGGCATCCTCGGCGAGCGGCATGTTCGCGGTCATCGCGCGGTCGACCGCCGCGTACCAGCTGTCAGGCGGCACTTCGGAGGGCTTGTCGCCTCGCGGCTTGGCGAGAGCGCCGCCGATGAACAGCAGGTCCTCGGCCCGGGTCAGCGCGACGTAGAGCAGCCGCCAATGCTCGGCGGTCGAGGCAGCAGCGCGCGCGTCGGCCTCGGCGGCGATGATCCCGACCTTGCCCGCCTTGCCGCCGTGGAACACCGGCACCGGCTCCGAGCCGTCGAGCGCGAGCATGACATGGCCGTCGCGGTCGCGCGGAAGTTCCTTGGTCGCGTCGGCGAGGACGACGACCGGGGCCTGCAACCCCTTCGCACCGTGGACAGTCATGATCCGCACCGCGTCGACGGGGGCGTCGGGATCGCGCTTGAGGTCGATATCGTCGGCCTCGATCCAGCTGAGGAAGCCCTGCAGCGATGGCGCGTTCGCCGTCTCGAACGCGAGCGCCTGGCCGAGCAGTGCCGCGATCTGGTCGCGCGCCTCCGCCCCCAGACGACCGAGCAGCCGCCTGCGCCCCTGCAACGGCCCCGACAGGATCGTCTCGAGGAACTCGTACGGCGGCGCGAAATCGGCGAGGCCGAGCGCCGCCGACAGAAACTCACTCGCCGCGCCGCCAGCATCGCGGACCGCCGACCACAAGGTCCCCCGGCGCGGATGCGCGAGCGTGAACAAATCGTCCTGGCTCATCCCGACGAACGGCGAGGTCAGCAGCGCGGCGCACGTCAGGTCGTCGTCGGGCTGGAGCGCGAAGCGGATCACCGCGAGCAAATCCTGCACCGCCAGCGGCGCGGTCAGCCGGAGCCGGTCGACCCCCGCGACCGGCACCCCGAAGTCGTGGAGCGCGGCGACGAGCGCGCCGACGAACTCACCGCGGCTGCGAACCAGCACGAGAATGTCCTCGGGGCGGCACGCACGCCCGCGCGCCGGCAGGTCGAGCGCGGTCGCGGGATTGAGCCAAGCCGCGATCTGGCGCGCGAGCTTGTGCGCCATCAGCACCTGCGCGGCGGGAAGCCACGGCGCGTCATCATCGACGACTTCCTCGTCGGCCTCGGGGACCAGCGGCGGCCAAAGCGTCACGCTGCCGATCGCGTCGGCGCGGTGCGCGGCGTGGGGAAGCACCCCTTCGTTCATGCCGAGCGCCTCGGGGCCGAGGTCGTCGATCACCGCGTTGACGACCTCGAGCACCGCTGGCGTCGAGCGGAACGAAAGCGTCATCGGCAGGTCGCTCCAACCGAGCCCGGCGTCCTCGGCCTTCGCCTTGAAATGCCCCTGCCGCCCCTCGAATATCTTCGGGTCCGACCCCTGGAAGCTGAAGATCGCCTGCTTGAAGTCGCCGACGACGAACAGCGTCCGCTGCACGTCCCGCGCGCCCTCCCCGTCGAAGAATTCGTCGGTCAACGCCTCGACGATGTCCCACTGCGCCTCGTTGGTGTCCTGCGCCTCGTCGACGAGCAGGTGGTCGATCCGCCGGTCGAGCTTGTAGCGGACCCACGCGCTCGCGCCGTCGCCCTTAAGCAGCGCCGCCGCGCGCGCGATCATGTCGTCGTAGTCGATCACCCCGGCGCGGTGCTTGTGGAGCGCATACGCCCCGCCGAGCCGCGCGCCGACGCGCAGGTGGCGCGCGGCGTTGGCGACCGCAGACAACAGCCGCTGAGTCTCAGCGAGCACCGTAATTTGCGCGCATAGGTAATTGGCCAATTCGATATCGCGAGGATCGGCCTTTTTGCCGCCCGGAACGAGGACCTTCCGACGTTCACCGTCAGCCTTGTGGAAAACTGATCGCAGTCGATCAAAATGCTCGACTTGTGCTGATACCGAGGTGTCGAGCCACCACAGCATAGTATCAGCTGACTCGAGCGAGGTCTGACCCCCATGCTCTTGATACACATGCGCAAGCCGCAGCAGTCCAATTCGCAGAGTTTTGCTGAACCCATTAGCTAGCACCTCCGCCGGGCTCCCCTCCCCCGGCAGCCCGAAGGCGCGGCGCAGCTTCGGCTCGAAACCCTGCGGGTTGCCCAGCGCCGCAATCGCATCGTGATGCGCGATCAGCGTCGCCGCGATCGTCGCCAGCCGCGCCTCACCGCTGGCGATCGCCATTGCCGCGACGTCGGCGAGAAACTCGTCGTCGTCGGCCTGCTCGATCGACTCGGCGAGGACCTGTCCGCGCAATGCCAGCGCCGAGCGATCGTCGAGCGCCGCGAACCCCGGGGCGATCCCCGCCTCGAGCGGAAAGCTCGCGAGCAGCGACTGGGCGAAGCCGTGGATCGTCTGGACCTGCAGCCCGCCCTTCGCGTCGAGCACGCGCGCGAACAATTGGCGCGCCCGCGCACACGTCTCGGGGTCGGTATCGGCGCGGATCGCGGCAAGGTCGGACTTGAGCTCGTTGTCCCCCGCCGCGACCCATGAGCTCAACCGGTCGAAGATGCGCGTCTGCATCTCCGCCGCGCCGGCCTTGGTGAAGGTCAGCGCGAGGATGCGCTCGGGCGGCGACCCGCCAAGCAGCAGCCGCAGCACGCGCGCGGTCAGCACCTGCGTCTTGCCGGTTCCCGCCGACGCCGACATCCACGCGCTTCCCGCCGGCGACGCGCCATCGGCCTGGACGGGGAGGAGGTGCTGCAGCCCCCTCATGCGACGTCCGCCATCTTCGGCCGCCCGAGCCATTCGAGGACGCGGGCGAGCTGGTCGTAGTCGTTGCCCTTGGCATATTCGGGGTGGAGCTTGGCGGTGAACGCCCCTTCCCCGAGCAGCATGTCGTCGCACAATTTGTGGAAATGCGCCTTGGTCGCGGCAATATGGTCGACCGCCATCGTCACCTCGCTGCGGAATTTGAGCGGGTCGCTCGCCTTGCCCGGGTCGGTCCCGCCGCCGAGCTTCCAGTAGCGCATCGCCCCGACCGGCCCCTTGTCGACGCCCGCGAGCCGCCCCTCCTCGGCAAGCCAGCCAAGCAGCCCCATCTGCAGCGCGAAGCCGCCCGCGACCTGCGCGTGGCTCGGCACGACCCCGGTCTTGTAGTCGACGATCGCCAGCGCGCCGGTGTCGCTGCGGTCGACCCGGTCGGCCTTGCCGCGCAGCGTGACCCCATTCGCTAGATCGATCGAGCCATCGGCCTCGGCGGCGGCGGGACTCCAGCCCTCCGCCTCCCACGCCGCCATTGTTGTCGCGACCCAGTCCATCGCCCGCCGCACGCGCGGCGCCCAAAGCGCACGCATCAGTGGATGCCCCGACCATTTGAGCAACTCGGCCTCGGTGAAGCGCGGCAGCGTCGCGGGGTCGGCGGCGCCGCGCTTGACCCACTCCTCGAGGATTGAATGGACCGCGGTCCCGCGATCGGCGGCGCTGGCGTCGGCGTCGAGCGCGTCGAGCGCCCTCAGCCGCAGCATCGTCTGGGCGTAATAACTGTACGGATCGGCCTTGAGCCGCTCGGCAGCGGTCACCGAGATCCGCCGCGGACGCAGCGCTGCGGGCGGGGCCGGTGCCGGGCGTGTCGCCGAGACCGGTGGCGCCGCATCGAGCGCGCGGGCGAGACCGAGCAGTTCGTCGTCGGGGCGAATCGCCGCCCCGGCGAGCGCATGGAGCCGCAGCCAGAAGCGTGATGGCACCGCTGGTGCGGCCTCGTCGCGCCGAGCACGCGTCAACAGCACCTCGGGACCGCCGAGCGCCGAGACGAAATCGTGCGCGGCGAGCCCGATCCGGCGTTCGAGCGACGGCAGCGTCAGGTGGCTCCGCAGCTTGGGCGCGAGCCACGGATCGGGGACCGGGCGCACGGGCCAGATGCCTTCATTCATCCCCCCGAGGATCATCAGGTCGGCGCGCTGGAGCCGCGCCTCGAGCGTCCCATAGATCGCCAACCGCGGATGCTTGCCGAACGGCTGGCGCACCGCGGTCTCGAGCAGGAACGCCGCGATCAGCGCCGGGGCGTCGAGCGGCTCGAACGGATTGAGGTGGTGGCCGTGGGTTTCGAGCGCCTCGACCAGCCGGGCGAGCGCCCGCCCCTCGGGCCGCGCCCACAGGTCGTCGTCGCACAACGCCTGCGCCGCCTCGCGCAGCGTCGCGACAAGCTCGGCAAAACCGACGAGCGGCGTCGCGAACAGCCGTTCGAGCGGATCGAGCAGCGCCGCGACCTCGGCCCACCACGGCGACAGCCGCGCGTCCTCGGCATCGACCTGCGCTCCGGTCCCGTCGAGTCCCGGTGCCGGCCGGACGCCGCGCAACGCGAGGTCGAGCCGCCGCACCGCGTCGAGCCAGCCGAGCCGGGCGTCGCCGCGCCGGACCAGCGGATGCTTCAACACCGCGAGCAACGCTACGGGCGTGAACCCCCGCGCCGCCGCCTCGACGAGCGCAAGCAGCAGCGCCCCCGGCGGCGTCACCCGCAACGGCGTCCCCGCCGAATCGTCGACCTCGATCCCCCAGCGCGCGACATGCGCCGCGACCCGACGGGCGAGACCGCGGTCGGGGGTAACGAGCGCAGCGGTCTTGCCCGGCGTGTCGAGCGTCCGGCGCAGCGCGAGCGCGATCACCTGAGCCTCCTCTGCGGGGGTCGCCGCGATCACCGCGCGAACATTCTCGAACAGCGCCGCGTCGACCGACGTGTGCCGCCAGTCGCCTGTGAACGCCGCCGGAGCCATCGCTCGGGCGACCTCGACCGCGCGCCCGGCAGGCCCGTCGAGCGCGGTGGCGTGGCCCCAGTCGTCGACCTCGCCGCGCGCGATGTCGAGGTGGTGGAGCAGCATCTTGAGCGCAAATTGCGGATGTTCCTCACTGTTGCGCGCCGGGTCGGCGGCACCGTCGGCGTCGCTATCGGTCAGGTGGCAGCGGATCGCCCCCCACGCGTCGTCGCTCATCGCGGTGTCGAGCCCGGGGAGGACGACGATCCCCTGCGGCAGCCGCGCGATCACCCGCAGCAGCCGCGCCACCGGCGGTGCGACCCCGGCCATCCCCGCAGCGACGACGAGCCCCGGCGGGGCCGCCTTCCACCGCGCGGCGAGCGCGTCGAGCAGGGCACGGTTGCGCGTCGCCGGGTCGATCTCGCCGTGGCTTGCGAGCAGCGGCGGCCACAGGTCGAGGACGACGCGGAAGAAGGCGAGCGTCGCCTCCCAATGGTGCGCCATGTCGTCGGGGGCGAAACCGGTCAGCGCGGCGGGGTCGATCTCCTCGAACGCCAGCGCATCGAACGCCGCCGCGAGCTGGTCGGCGAGCCGCAGCGCCTCGATCGCGGTGATCGGGCTCGTGCCGTCGCGCCATCGCCGGACGAGTTGCGCGAGGAGGAGCCGTCGCTTGGTCGGATCGATCGCCGGGGGCAGGTCGGCGTCGGCGGCAAGGTCGCCGTCGAAATGCCCGAGCGCCTCGTCGGCATCGACATCGCCGATCGGCGTCATGCGCGGTAGCAGCAGCCCGCCCCCGGACAAGCGCACGAAGGCATCGCCCAGCGCCCGGACCGCACGACGGTTGGGCAGCAGCACCTGCGCCCGCGCCAGCGCCATCGGATCGCCTGCTGTCCGTTCGAGCAGTCCCGCCGCGAGCGCATCGACGAACGCGACGTGCGGCGGAATCGTGAAGACGTTAACTGTCGGCAAGGATCACTTCGGTCTCGCCGACCGACGCCGGGGTGCCGACGTGGAACCACATCCCGCCGTGGACCGCGCCGAACAGGCGGCCGTTCGCCAGCGCCTTGTCGTACACCCGGTTGAGCGAAAACGCCTCGATCGGCTCACCCTCGAACAGCCGCTTCGACAGCAGCTGGACGCCCGAGAAGACGTAGGGCGCCACGCGATGCTCGACGCGCCGCCGCAGCCGCCCCATCGGGTTCATGTAGAAATCGCCGCGCCCCTCGTAACCGCTCGCGCGCGCCAGCGGCACGAGCAATAGCAGCGCGTCCATCGTCTCGCTGTCCCATCGCTGCGCGAGCAGCTTCAGCGTGTCGATCGAGCCGTCGACCCAGAGATTGTCGCTGTTGATGACGTAGAACGGGTCGCAGTCGATCAGCGGCAGCGCCTTGGTCACACCGCCCCCGGTTTCGAGCAGGCTGCCACGCTCGTCGGAAATGACGACGTCGGGCGCGGCGCGGCTGGCGAGGTGCGCTTCGACCTGCTCGGCGAAATAGTGGACGTTGACCACCGCGCGCGCGACGCCGGCAGCGGTGAGATGGTCGAGCGCACGGTCAAGCAGCGACCGGCCCGCGACCTCGACGAGCGGCTTCGGCCGCGTCGCGGTCAGCGGCCGCATCCGCTTGCCGAGCCCGGCCGCGAGCACCATCGCCGTCGTCGGCACGATGACATCGACTGCGGGCCGCAGCGCGAGCGGGGTGCTGAACCGGCTCATGCCCATGCCTCCGCACGCGCCGCCGCCGGCACGTTGGCGTCGAACCAGTCGCGCACCGGCGCGAGCGCGGGATGGGCGAAGTTACGGTCGAGCAGCCCCCACATCCGCGGATGCCGCTCGACATATCCCTGACGGCCGTCACGGTCGCGCAGGCGAGTGAAGATGCCGAGGATCTTGGTGTTCCGCTGCGCTCCGAGGATCTCATACGCGGCGCGGAAGGCGGCGACATCGTCGATCCCTCTCGCGGCGACATAGCGCGCGATCATCCCTTCCTCGAGGTCGCGCGGCACGTCGCGGCGCGCATCCTGAAGCAGCGAGACGAGGTCGTAGGCGGGGTGACCGGCGAGCGCATCCTGGAAGTCGAGCAGGCCGAGCCCGAGCAGCCCGGGCCGGTCGAGCAGCATCAGATTGTCGGCGTGATAATCGCGCAGCGTGAGCACCGGAGCCGCGGCCGTCGCCGCGACGACCCCAGGCCACGTCGCGCGCCACGCGTTGTCGTAGCCGGTGGCCTCGGCAAGCCCGACCGCGGGCAGATACCACTCCGGGAAAAGCCGCGCTTCGCGCAGCATAACCGACTCGTCGTACGGCGGCAGCGGCGGCGCGGGCTGGACGTGAAGCGCGGCGAGCAGGTCGATTGCCTGCGCATAGGTTGCCGCTTCGCGCTCGGGCGCGGCGGCGAGTACCGGGGTCAACCGGTCGTCGCCGAAGTCCTCGAGCAGGACGAGCCCGGCGTCGAGATCGACCCCGATCGGCTGCGGCGCCGAAAAGCCCATCGCGGCGAGATGCCCGCCGACATCGAGAAACGGCCGGCTGTCTTCGGTTGCAGGCGGCGCGTCCATCAGCACCGCCGTGCGGTCGCCGTCGATGATGCGGAAGTAGCGGCGGAACGAGGCATCGCCGGCAAGCGGGCGGATTTCAGCGCCCGCCCAGCCGTTCGCCGCAAGGAATGCGGGGGCGGCGAGAGGCGGGATCATCGCTGGCGATTGGGAGGGGGAGGCCATCGCCCCTCCCATGACTTCGGGACGGTCGCTGTCAAGGTCCGCGTCGTGTTACCCGCCCCGTCGAGCCGCAAGTGAAGCGCTTCGGGCAGGCGACTGCCGAGCCGCTCGGGCCATTCGACCAGCACCGCCGCGGTGTCCCAGACGTCGTCGAGCCCGAGCGCCTCGGCCTCCTCCGCCGAGTCGAGCCGGTAGAGATCGACGTGCCAGACCGGCGGGACGGTGTCGTAAGTCTGGACGAAGGTGAACGACGGCGACGGCACCTCCCCGCTCCAGCCAAGCCCGCGCAGCACCCCCCGCGCGAACGTTGTCTTGCCCGCCCCAAGGTCGCCCGACAGGGCGACGACGTCGCCAGGGTGGAGGATTGTGGCGAGGCGTGAGGCGAGGGCTTCGAGCGCGGCCGGATCGAGCGGGCCAATCACTCTTCGGCGGCGTGGGTTGGCTTCTTTGTCGCCTCTTCGCCGAAATTAAACCCGGCATCGACGCGCATCAACTGCCGCGAGACCCGCTCGAACATCGTCGGCACCGGGTCGCCCGAAAACAAGACGTAGCGCATCAGGTTTTCGACCGCGAGCTGCTGGCGCTTGTAATGGCTGTAGATCCCGTAGGCGAGCGCGGCGACGCCGGTGATCGTCGTTTGCACGATCGCCGATTTAAAGAATTCGCGGCTGTAGCCAATGTCGCCGGTAATCACCGCCACCGATGGCCAGATCAACACCGCGAGGCCGAACATCAGGGCGACAACGAACGCGACCTTGTTAAGCAAGCCGTAGCTGCGTGCCTTGATGAACAGGTCGCAGATCATCGCGAGCCGATCGGCGTCAGCGGTCGCATGCCAACGCTTGTGGGCATAGTCGACGAGCATCCGAGCGCTCGTCTTGTTGGGGGAGAAAATGGCCGCCACGCGATCGATCCTAGACCGGACGCGCGGCGGCGACAAAGCTTAGTAGCGGTAGTGATCCGGCTTGAACGGCCCCTCGACCGGAACGCCGATATAGCCCGCCTGCTTCGACGTCAGCTTGGTCAGCTTGACGCCAAGCTTGTCTAGGTGGAGCGCGGCGACCTTTTCGTCGAGGTGCTTGGGCAGGACGTAGACATCGTTCTTATACTGCTCGGGGCGGGTATAGAGTTCGATTTGCGCCAGCGTCTGGTTGGTGAAGCTCGCCGACATGACGAAGCTCGGGTGGCCGGTCGCGTTGCCGAGATTGACCAGGCGACCCTTCGACAGAATGATGATCTGCTTGCCGTCGGGAAACTCAACGAGGTCGACCTGCGGCTTCACCTCGGTCCACTTGTAGTTCGACAGCGCCGCAATCTGGATCTCGCTGTCGAAGTGGCCGATGTTGCAGACGATCGCCATGTTCTTCATGCCCGCCATGTGCTCGGCGGTGATTACATCGGCGTTCCCGGTTGCGGTGACGAAGATGTCGGAGCGGGTGACCGCCTCCTCCATCGTCACGACCTCGAAGCCCTCCATCGCCGCCTGCAATGCGCAGATCGGGTCGACTTCGGTAACGAGGACGCGCGCGCCGCCGTTACGGAGCGACTGGGCCGACCCCTTGCCGACATCGCCGAAGCCGGCGACGGTCGCGACCTTGCCCGCGAGCATAACGTCGGTGCCGCGGCGGATCGCGTCGACCAGCGACTCCTTGCAGCCATACAGGTTGTCGAACTTCGACTTGGTCACGCTATCGTTGACGTTGATCGCGGGGAACGGCAGTTCGCCCTTCTTGGCGATTGCGTACAGGCGATGGACGCCGGTGGTTGTTTCCTCCGACACGCCCTTGATGGTCTTGACGGTCTCGGTGAGATAGCCGGGACGCGCGGCGATGTACGCCTTGAGCGCGCGCTGCATCTCGATCTCTTCCTCGTTCTCGGGCTCGGGCATCGTCGCGCCCGCTTCGAGCTTCGCGCCCCACAGCGCGAACATCGTGGCGTCGCCGCCGTCGTCGAGGATCATGTTGCAGGTGGCATCGCCCCAGTCGAAGATGCGGCCGACATAGTCCCAATAATCGGCGAGGCTCTCGCCCTTGATCGCGAACACCGGCACGCCCGACGCGGCGATCGCGGCGGCGGCATGGTCCTGCGTCGAATAGATATTGCACGTCGCCCAGCGGACTTCGGCACCAAGCGCGGTCAGCGTCTCGATCAGCACCGCGGTCTGAATCGTCATGTGGAGCGACCCGGTGATGCGCGCGCCGGTCAGCGGCTTGGTCGTGCCGAACTCTTCGCGCAGCGACATCAGGCCGGGCATTTCGGTCTCGGCGATGTCGATCTCGCGGCGGCCGAAGCCGGCGAGGGCGATGTCGGCGATAACATAGTCGTGTAAGGCGTCGATCGGCTGGGTGGCCATGCTGTATGCTCCGAAAGGGTTGGCGTGGCCCTACCGGGGACCTGCCGCCGGAGCAAGTATAAAGATATCCTTATATGCCGAACGGGAACGGCCGGCCGCGCAAACGTCAGTCGAGATCGGCCTCGATCCGCTCCATGTCGTCGTCGCTCAAGCCGAAGTGGTGGCCGACCTCGTGGACCAGAACGTGCGTCACCAGGGCATCGAGCGCCTCGCCCGATTCGCACCATTCGTCGAGCAAAGGGCGGCGATAGAGAAAGATGATGTCCGGAAGCGCACCGGTCGGCTCGTCGCCCTTCATCCCGACATGGCGGCCCTGATAGAGGCCGAGGATGTCGAACTCGGTCTCGAGCCCCATTTCGCGGATAACGTCGGCGTCGGGGAAATCCTCGATCCGCAGCAGCATCGGGCCGAGCCAGTCGCGAAACTGGTCGGGCAGCCGCTCGATCGCGGCCTGCGCCAGCGCATCGATATCGGCGAGGCTCGGCGGGGTTTGACCTTGGCGCATGGTGGTCGGCATAGGCGAGGCAACGCCGTTCGCCAAGGAACCCGACATGATCCCCAGACTGATCGACGCCGAAATCGCGCTCGCGCTGGTCGGCTTGCCGGGCTGGAACCGCGACGGCGATCATATCGTCCGCGCGTACAAATTCGCCGACTTCACCCACGCCTTCGCGTTCATGACGCGCGTCGCCCTGCTCGCCGAAAAGGCCGATCACCACCCCGAATGGTCTAACGTCTACAACAAGGTCGAGGTGCGGCTGACGACTCACGACGCGGGCGGGCTGACGCAGCGCGACATCGATCTCGCGATTGCGATCGATGGGTAAGGCAGCGAGATCTAGACGGGAAACGACCTTCCGTTTGCCGGCTAAATCTTGACTCGCCCTAGCGCGGCCGGCGGGTCGGGCGGCTCCTTGCGCCCGAACCCGTCCGACGGCGCGGCTTTGCCGCGACGTGCCTCCTAGCTGACGTCCTCGGTCGGCGCGGTCGGCCCGTTCCTCTTGATCGACTCGATTGCATTCATCGCCGACGCCTTCGATGAATAGCCCTCGGTCGAGAACATGACCTCGCTGTTATATTTGAAGCGGACGCGGAACTCGCCCGCCTTATCCTTGTAGACCTCGAACTTGTGCGCCATCGCTGGTCCTCCTGTCGAAGGGCGTCAAGGTCGCCCGGCACGCCCGTCGGGTCAAGCGCCGTGCAGCGTCAAGGCAGCAGCGCGTAGACGACACACGCCGTTGCCTGAAGCCGCTCCATCGGCGGTTGCAGCGTTATCTGGACGGCCTCGGCCGCCTGATCGAGCGACGGCGCGGGCGGCGGGGGTGGAGGCGGCGCGGGTGCCGCCATCATCATCCGCCCCGATACTCTGATGTCATTCGGCCGCTCGACATCGGTCGGCTGCGATCCGCCAACGTAGCTCGGCCAGCCGGCAAACACCTGCGTCTGGCAGACGCCGCCGCTCGGATCGACGATCTTGGGTGCACCCAGCCGCCCGCCGCTCGCCTCGACCGACAGCCGCGCGCGGTGCAGCGCGTCCTTCGCCGCCTCGCCCTGCAGCCACGTCTTGGTCGCGTTATCAGGCTCCAGCGAGAAATAGACTTGCGCAATCGAGGTCGGCTTCGCCGCGACGACGGTACGGTAAGCGCGTTCGAGCACCGCCATGTCGCGCACCGCGACCGACAGGACCGCAGTCACCTCGTAGCGGTCGATCTTGTCGGCACGCTCGTTGTCGACGAGCTTCCCGTCCTTCTCGCGGTACTGATCGTAGAGCGGGCGAGTGCGGAAGGTGGTCGTCAAATGAACGCGCTCGGCACCGAGCGCCCGGAGGCTCTGGTCGAGTTCACGGACACGCTTCGCCGCGGCATTGCTCGCCGCCGTCACGTCGTGCTCGACCGCGCTGAACTGGGCGCTGAAGCTGGCGCGATTTGCCGGCACCTCGGTCCGGACTTCGCCGAGCGACGCGACGACCGGTTCGCGCATCCACCACGGCGCGGGAACGAAGCGCTGGCCGAGCTCGGCAGGCGGCAACTGTGCCAGCGCCGGGCCGCCGATCAGCAGCGCGGCGGCGACCAGCGCGCATTTCATCGCGGCGCCATGCGGATCGCGCCGTCGAGGCGGACGTCCTCGCCGTTGAAGTATGAGTTGCGGCACATTTCGAGCGCGAGGCTCGCATATTCAGAGGCGTGGCCGAGCCGCTTGGGGAACGGCACCGACGCTGCGAGCGCGTCCTTCACCTTGTCGGGGGCGCCCTGCATCAGCGGCGTGTTGAAGATGCCCGGCAGGATCGTGTTGACGCGAATCCCTTCGCTCATCAGGTCGCGCGCGATCGGCAGCGTCATGCCGACGACCCCACCCTTCGAGGCGCTATACGCCGCCTGCCCCATCTGGCCGTCCTCGGCCGCGACGCTCGCGGTGTTGACGATGCAGCCGCGCTCGCCGTCGCCCATCGGCTCGAGCGTCAGCATTCCCGCAGCCGCCTTGGCGATGCAGCGGAAGGTGCCGATCAAATTGATCTGGATGATCATGTTGAAGGCGTCGAGCGGGAAGTGCTTGATCTCACCGGTCTCGCGGCTCCGGCTCGCGGTCTTGGCGGCGTTGCCGGTCCCGGCGCAATTGATCAGGATGCGCTCCTGCCCGTGCGCCGCGCGGGCGCGGGCGAAGCCGGCGTCGACGTCAGCGTCGCTCGTCACATCGACCTTGCAGAAGACGCCGCCGAGTTCGACCGCAACCGCCTCGCCTTTTGCGGCGTCGCGGTCGAAGATCGCAACCTTGACCCCCGCCGCGGCGAGCGCGCGTGCCGTCGCTTCGCCAAGTCCGCTCGCGCCGCCGGTAACGACCGCAGCGCATCCATCGAGTTGCATATTTTCTCTCCCCAGAGGTTCGCGCTGTCTATGCCCGGCTCATGCGCCGGGTGCCAGCCCCTGAGGTCCTGACCTGCAGGATCAGCCGTCGAGCATCCGGCTGAGCTGGGTGACATCGGCGTCGAGTTCGCGGTCGGCGGCGCGCAGCTCGTCGATCCGCTTGACCGCGTGCATGACCGTCGTGTGGTCGCGGTTACCGAAGCGCCGCCCGATCTCGGGCAGCGAACGCGGCGTCAGCCGCTTGGCGAGGTACATCGCGACCTGCCGCGGGCGCGCGATCTCGCGGGCACGGCGGGCGGACAGCAGGTCGGTCATCTTGACGTGATAATAGTCGGCGACCCGGCGCTGGATCTCCTCGATCGTCACCTTCTTCTCGTGCGACCGCAACAGGTCGGCGAGCGTCTCACGGGTAAAGTCGATCGTCACCGGCTTGCCCACGAGGCGCGCGTAGGCGATCGTCCGGTTGAGTGCGCCTTCGAGCTCGCGGACGTTCGACGTGATTTTGCGCGCGAGGAAGTCGATCACCTCGTCGGGCACCGTCAGCGTCGGACCGAGCTGGTCCTTGAGCCCGGCGACCTTGGCGTGGAGGATGTTCAGGCGCAGCTCGTAATCGGCGGCATTGATATCCGCGACAAGGCCCCACGCCATCCGGCTGAGGATGCGGTCCTGAATGCCCTCGAGGTTCTGCGGGCTGCGGTCCGACGTGATCACCAGCCGCTTACCCGCGCTGATGATCTCGTTCATCGTGTGGAAGAATTCTTCCTGCGTCGATTCTTTGCCGGCGATGAACTGAACGTCGTCGATCATCAGCAGGTCGACCGAGCGCAGCCGCTGCTTGAAGCTGATCGTGTCCTTGGCGCGGAGCGCGGCGAGGAAGTCGACCATGAACTTCTCGGCCGATAGATATGCGACCTTGGCGTTCGGATCGCGGGCGCGCAGCTCGCCGCCGATCGCGTGCATTAAATGGGTCTTGCCGAGCCCGGTCGTGCCGTGGAGGAACAACGGGTTGAAGCTGATCGGGCCGCCGTCGGCCAGCGTCTTCGCGGCGTTGTACGCGAGTTCGTTCGACTTGCCGACGACGAAGCTGTCGAAGCTGTAGCGCGGCTCAAGCGGGAGACCGATGCACGCGGGGGCAGCGAGCGGTGCTGCTGCTTCAGCAACCGCTGCAACCTGCGGCTCGACGAGCTTCATCGACGGCACCACGGTCAAAACGACGTGGCGGATCGCCGGCATCTGCATAGCCCACAGCGTCCGCAGCCGATCAAGGAAGTGGTTGCTGATCCAGTCGGCAAGGAAGTGAGTCGGCACGGCGAGTCGGACTGCGTCGTCGTCGACCCCGGCGAGTGTCAGCGGACTGAGCCAATTGTCGAACGACCGGGCACCGCATTCATGGCGCAAGGCGGCGCGAATCATGTCCCACGCGCGGTCCAGTTCGACACCAGCGGGCTTGGGCATATGGTCGTCCAATGCTGCCGAATAGGTCCAATTCGTCGCCATGAAGCTCCGCTCATCCTCCCCACCGGCACCATTTGGCGACCGGGTTGCGTGTGTTGCGGACATGCCTTCGCCCCCCGCCGGAAATGTGTTTCAACACATTCTCGGCGACCCGAATCGCAACCCTGATTTTGGGACAGTCCCCGTCCGGCGTCACTGCCGATAGGGGCTACTAACCACCCCCGCCGACCACGATCAAGGGTCGAAAATTCTCGTTTTCGCTAATAAATCCGTTGACACGGAAACACGCCAAAAAGGCTGCAAAGCGGCCAAACGACTGTATTTGAATGACAGGGCGATGACACCCGCATGACAGGCGAGTCGTACGAATACGGACAAGTCACTGTCGGAAAACACAACAAAGCCGCCCGACTCGGGCGGCTGTGATGTCACATGACAGCGGCGGATTTCCCCGCCGCTACGGGATCAGCCAAGCGCCTTGACGCGCTTTGCCAGCCGCGAGATTTTCCGCGCAACGGTGTTCTTGTGCATGACGCCCTTGGCGACGCCGCGCATCAGTTCGGGCTGCGCTGCAAGCAGGGCGGCCTTGGCCGATTCGGCGGTGCCGCCGTCGATCGCCGACTCAACCTTCTTGACGAAGGTACGGATGCGGCTGACGCGCGCCTTGTTAATCTCGGCGCGGCGATCGTTGCGGCGGATGCGCTTTTCGGCCTGGGGGGTATTCGCCATGGTCTTGCCTTCAAAATCCTGGTCGGCAGGCGCATTGCGGCCCCGCCGGGAGAGCGCGCCTGTTATAGGCGTGCGCCGCGAAGGTCAAGCTAACGCTGGCGATGGCGGCAGAAGAAGGTCGATCGCCCGCCCTGGACGATCCGCTCGACGATGCCGCGGCCGTCCGGGCAAGCCTCTCCCTCGCGGCCATAGACGCAGAACGACTTTTGGAAATAGCCGAGCGTGCCGTCGACCTGGACATGGTCGCGCAGGCTCGATCCCCCCGCCGCGATCGCCGCGTTGAGCGTCGTGTGGATCGCGGGAACGAGTGCCTTGAGCTTTGCCGCCGACACGCTGCCGGCGGGCCGCGCCGGGTCGATGCCCGCGATATACAGCGCCTCGCACGCATAGATGTTGCCGAGCCCGGCGATGATGCGCTGGTCGAGGAGGAGCGGCTTGATCGGCGCAATTCGCCCGGCGAACGCGGCCTTGAGATAGGCAGACGTCAGGCCCGGACCGAGCGGCTCAGGCCCGAGCGCGACGAACGCCGGGTACACCGCGACCTCGGCGGTCGGCACGAGGTCGAGCGAGCCGAAGCGCCGCGCATCGTTGAACGCCACCCTATGCCCGTCGCCGGTGGTGAAGACGGCATGGTCGTGCTTGCCGATCTCCGCCGGGTCGAGCCGCATCCGCCCCGACATGCCGAGGTGGAAGATCAGCGTGTCGTCGCGGTCGGTCGCGATCAGCCCGTATTTGGCGCGGCGCTCGATGCCGGTGATGACCGCGCCGGTCAGGCGCTGCACCAGCCCCTCGGGGAACAGGCGGCGCAGACCGTCGCGGTGAAGCTCGACGCGGGCGAGCCGCTGGCCGACGAGGACCGGGCGCAGGCCGCGAACGACGGTTTCGACTTCGGGGAGTTCGGGCATCGACGCGGCATATGGCGCGTTTGCCGCGGTGCCAACCCTCGGCTACGAACGCGGCCATGAACGATATGGTCAGCTACGGCTTCGAGGACGTCACCCCGAGCGAAAAGACGCGGCGCGTCACCAGCGTCTTCGAGCGCGTGGCGAAGCGCTACGACATCATGAACGACCTGATGTCGGGCGGCCTCCATCGCGGCTGGAAGGACGAATTCGTCCGCATGGTCAAGCCGCGCGCGGGTGAGGCAATCCTCGACATGGCGGGCGGCACCGGCGACATCGCCTTCCGGCTGGCGGCTAAGGGCGCGAGCGTCACCGTCGCCGACATAAACCCGGCGATGCTCGACGTCGGGCGCGAGCGCGCGGCGAAGCGGAGCATCGACGGCCTTTCGTGGGGTGAGGAGAATGCCGAGACGCTAAGCTTCGCCGATGCTAGCTTCGACGCGTACACGATCGCGTTCGGCATCCGGAACGTCACCGACATCCCCGCCGCGCTGCGGTCGGCGCATCGCGTCCTGAAATACGGCGGGCGCTTTTTCTGCCTCGAATTCTCGACGACCGAGTGGCCGGGATTCGGCGCGGTCTATGACGCCTATTCGCACCGCGTCGTGCCGCAGATCGGCAAGTACGTCGCCAAGGACGAGGAGGCGTACCGCTACCTCGTCGAAAGCATCCGCCGCTTCCCGCCGATGACCGAGTTCGCCGCAATGATCGCCGCCGCCGGGTTCACCCGCGTCGCGACACGACCGATTCTCGGCGGGCTAGTGGCAATCCATAGCGGCTGGAAGGCGTGACCTCGACCGTCGTCCACGCAGGCCGGTTGCTGCGCTGGGGACGAATTCTGGCGAGCCACGGGGCGTTGCGCGAGATCGAGGTCAGCCCGCTTGCGCCGCCAATGTTACGGCGGGTCGCGCGGATCGCGCGAATCGGTACTGGTGCGCCCAAGGTGCCCGACTACGCCGGCGCATTTGCCGCGCTTGGACCGGCGGCGATCAAACTAGGCCAGGCGCTAGCGACGCGCCCCGATTTCATTGGCATGGCGGCGGCCGCCGACCTCGCGCGGCTCCAAGACGCCTTGCCCCCGGTCGCGTTTGCACGGGTCGAGAAGACCCTCGACGCCGACTTCGGCGCGCCTTGGTCGACCCTGTTTACCTCGATCGATCCGGTGTCGGTCGGCGCGGCGTCGATCGCGCAAGTCCATCGCGCGGTGACGACCGATGGGCGCGACGTCGCGGTCAAGATTCTCCGCCCCGACATCGAGACCGAGGTCGCACGCGCGATCGACACGTATGAATGGGCGGCGGCGCGGCTCGAGCGCCAGGGCGGCGAGTTCGGCCGGCTGCGCCCTCGCGCGATCATCGCGAGCTTTAAGGCGTGGACCTTGGCCGAGCTCGACCTGCGGCGCGAGGCGGCGTCGGCGTCGGAGCTCAAGGCGGCGATGGCGGCAGAACCCGATTTTGTCGTGCCGGGGATCGACTGGGCGCGAACCACGCGGCGGGTGCTGACGATCGACTGGATCGACGGCGTCAAGCTGTCGAACCGTTCCGCCGTCGACGCGCTCGACGTCGACCGCCGCGCGCTCGCGGGGACGATGGTGCGGAGTTTTCTGCGACAGGCGATCGCCGACGGTTTTTTCCATGCCGACATGCATCAGGGCAATCTGTTCATTCTACCGGGCGTTGACGGGCACCCGGCGCGGATCGGGGTGATCGACTTCGGCATCATGGGGCGGCTCGACCGGCGCGCGCGGGTCTATCTCGCCGAAATCCTGTACGGGCTGCTGACCGGCAATTATCGCCGCGTCGCCGAAATCCATTTCGAGGCGGGCTATGTTCCGCCGCACCACGACATCGGTGAATTCGCCACGGCGCTGCGGGCCGTCGGCGAGCCGATCCGCGGGTTGGCGGCGCGCGACATCTCGATCGCCAACCTGCTCGACGGGCTGTTCGCGATCACCCGCAGCTTCGACATGGCAGTCCAGCCGCACCTCCTGCTGCTCCAGAAGACGATGGTGATGGTCGAGGGCGTCGCGCTGACGCTCGATCCCGACGTCAATATGTGGGAGGTCGCCGAACCCTTCGTCCGCGAGTGGATGAAGGGCGAGCTTGGTCCGCTATCGCGCGGGGCCGATGCGCTCGTCCTCGGGATGCGCGCACTGTCGCAACTGCCACGGGTGTTCCGTCAGCTCGTTGCACGCGTGCCGATCGAGGGCGCCGCTCCCGCAGGGCCGCAGCTTCCCGAATTGGATGTCCCCGAGATCGCGGTCCGCGCACGCTTGATGCCGGGCCGGTGGCTGGGCGTGCCGCTGGTGGCAGTGGGGATCGCCATTGGTGTCGCCGCGAAGGCGTTCTTTTAAGCGACGCCCGAGTTAGGGGCCGGCGGCACGGCGAATTCGATATTATAGCTGCAGTCGCCCGGATCGTGGCTTAGCGGAGCACGCATCTGACGCGCCATGCCGGTGATGATCCGGACCGCGGGGGTCGCGCGGTCGACGAGAGCATCGTCGCAGAAAATCGCGGACTTGATCGACAGAGTTGCGAAGCCGTCGGCGATCGACCGCGCCTGGATCACCGCTTCCGCCGCCTTGGGCAGGCTCAGCCGCGCGGCCAGCGCGATGAGTTCGGTAATCAGGAACGCGACCGGAACCGCGGTGTCCTGCGCGACGACGATGCGGTCGACGTCGACCTTGATTCGCGGAGTAATACCCTCGGTCACGGCGATATTCTGTTCGAGCGCGGCCGACAGGTCGGTCGCCAGCGCGCGCAGGTCGACCCCGTGCGCTGCCTCGCCATCGTACATCCAACGGTGAACGAGCGCGAGCGCGCCGACCCGTGCCTGAATCGCCGAGTAAGCGCGGCCGACCTCGCTGCTCGTCGTTTCGCGCGCCTGCAGCGATAACAGGCTGGCGACGATCTGGAGGTTGTTCTTGACGCGGTGATGGACCTCGCGGGTCAACCGCTTCTGCTCGTCGAGCGCGCTGAGCATCGCGGCGTCGTGACGCGCGCTGTCGTTTGCCAGCCGGTCGAATGCGGCCGCGAGCGCGGTCATCTCGGCACTGAGATAATCGGTCGAGCCGATCCGGATTGTCGTCTCACCGGCGGTATAGCGTTCGACCGCCGCGCGCATCCGCGTCAACGGCTTGACGAGCAGCCGGTCAGCAACGAGCCAGCCGATCAACAGCGCCGCGAGCCACATCGTCAACGGCAAGGCGAGGCCGACCCAACGGCTGGCCGACACTTGTCCTGAATGGAACAGCAAGGCACGATACGCCGAAAGGGTGACGAAGGTCGCGAGCGCCCCCAGCGGCAGCAATGCCGCAGTCAACGCAACGATGACCTTCACCGACAGCGGCCATTCGTGGAGCTGGCGCACCAGCACTCTCGTCGCCGATCCCGTCATGCTCCGATCATCCAAAACCTAGCCAAGTCTGCGCAACAAATCCTCGAACGCCTGTGGCATCGGTTCGGCGGCAGCTTCGTCAAAAATTTGCCGCAGACGTGATCCGATTGCCTCAGCACGCTCTGTTGCCGGATGCGGACGGTCATGTGGGACGAGGGGTTGGGGGTCTGGCACTGCGGACGTCACTGTGAGCAGATCCCTAACGAACTGCGGATCGTGTATCGACTATCGTTACAAACCGGAAACAAAAAAGCGGTCCATCTGTTCGTTAGCCGTGCAAGCGTCTAAGGCACGTTCCAACCGTGCGGAACATACTGTTTTAATAAGGGACCCTCGATGTCGCTAGCTTCGGAAATTGCGCCACACCTGCCGTATCTCCGCCGTTACGCCCGTGCCTTGACCGGAAGCCAGAGCCACGGCGACGCTTTTGTCCGCGCGGCGCTTGAGGCGATTGTCAGCGCACCGGCCGATTTTCCGCGGGACGTCGATGCCCGGCTGGGCCTTTACAAGACGTTCCACGCGATCTGGTCGACGGCGAATGTCGATGTTGCCCCCGAGCCGACCACTGCCGCAGCCTTCGAGCGGGTCGCTCAGGACAGGCTCGCCGCGATCACGCCGCTGTCGCGCCAGGCTCTGCTGCTCACCGCGATGGAAGGCTTCACCAACGACGACGCCGCGTATCTGATCGACGCGACGCCTGCGGATGTCGCGAGCCTCGTCGCGGAGGCGCTTGCCGAAATCGACCGCCAGACCGCAACGCGCGTCCTCATCATCGAAGATGAGCCGATCATCGCGATGGACCTCGAATCGATCGTCCACGATCTTGGCCACGACGTCACCGGCGTCGCCGTCACCCGCGACGAAGCCGTCGCGCTGGCGAAGTCGGTCAAGCCCGGCCTCGTCCTCGCCGACATCCAGCTCGCCGACGCCAGCTCGGGGATCGACGCGGTCAAGGATATCCTCGCCGAATTCAGCGTGCCGGTGATCTTCATCACCGCCTTCCCCGAGCGCCTGCTGACCGGCGAGCGCCCCGAGCCGACCTTCCTCATCACCAAGCCGTTCCAGCGGTCGACGGTCAAGGCGGCGATCGCGCAGGCGCTGTTCTTTAATTCCACCGCCAGCTTCACGTCGTAAGAGAGGCTCGTGATGGAACCCAGCCAGAAGCCCGAAGAGCCGATCGTCCAGACCACGACCGAGTCGCGCGCCGGATCGAAGACGGTCGCCAACCGCAACGTGATGTTCATTTCGCTGGCGGTGGTGGTTATTGCATTTATCGCGCTGTTGCTCATTTATCGCTGACGGCGAGACGAAATCGCGCGCGATCCGGAGACGTTTTATGACCTATGTTGCCGGTAAGGCGCGCAACGCTACGCGCACGAAGGCCGCCGCGCCTGTGGTGCATTCCGATGCGGTACGAGATATCGGATCGTATTTGCGCACAGCCTTCGCCGACGCCGCCGATGCCGAACTTCCGCCGTTGTTCGCCGACCTGCTGGCGAAGCTTGGCGAGGGTGAAGAAAAGGCGGTCTACGTTCGTCCCGAGGCGCTGTCGGACGGCGACTTCAAAACCCAGCTCGCGCAGGTCATCCCGCACTTACGCGCCTTCGGCCGCTCGCTGTCGGGCAGCCGCGATCTCGCCGATGATCTTGTGCAGGAGACTTTGCTCAAGGCGTGGGCGGCGCGCGACCGCTTTCAGGCGGGCACCAATATGCGCGCGTGGACTTTCATCATCCTGCGCAATCTATTTCTCAGCCAGATGCGGCGTGCCCGCTTCAAGGGGGAGTGGGACGATTTCACTGCTGATCGGCTCCTCGCAATGCCGGCCGGTCAGGACCGCCAGATCGATTTGTCCGACCTCCAGCGCGGGCTCCTTCAGCTCCCGCAGGCGCAGCGTGAGGCGCTGATCCTAGTCGGTGCGGGCGGCTTTGCCTATGAGGAAGCGGCATCGATCTGCAACTGCGCGGTCGGCACGATCAAGAGCCGCGTCGCCCGTGGACGTGCCGCGCTTGAGATCATCCTCAATGAGGGTCTGCTGCCGTCGCGCCGTCTCGACGCGCCGACTGAAGGCGTATCGCCGCTCAACCAGATCATGGGCCAGGTCGACAGCCTCGCGCGGGGGTAGTTAGCGAAGATCGACGATCGGTTCGAGGACGCCGAGGTCATACGCTTGCCGTCCAGGACGGCGGCACGCCCATCATACGCCGATCGCCGCGCATCTTGTCCATCGCTGCGTCACGCAAGTGTTGTCATGCCATTCGATGCAGGCAAAGGCGACCGTCTCATCGGCGGTCGCCTACACCGCCCGATGAGGTCGGTTGTCGTCGCCCAATTTTCCAACACGCGGGTAGCGCCGTGCTCGATGAAAATTGCGGCGACTGTACGGCGCAAGATTGCCGAAGGCGTCGTTTGTGCTGGGCACAGCGATGACGAAGCCGTCGATATATACGGCAACTAGCCCTTGGTCGGGGTCGCGATCGACCAGACATGGCCGAACGGATCGCTGACATGGCCGTAGCGATCGCCCCAGAACATATCCTGCAGCGGCATCCTAACCGTCGCACCCGCAGCGACTGCGCGGTCGAACCATGCGTCGGCGTCGTCGACCTGGAGATGGAGGACCGTTCCCGCCGGCGGTCCTTCGGGGGTCGCCCCGGAACCTTTGTACTCGGGAAAATCGTCGTTGAGCATCAGCGACGCGCCGTTGATCTCGAGATGGGCGTGCATCAACCGGACACCATCGTCGGCAAGCATTCGGACCCGCTCCTCCGCGCCGAACGCCGCCTTATAGAAGTCGATCGCCTCGGCGGCGCGGTTGTCGAGTATTACGAGGTGCGGGGTCAGGCCACTCGTCGGCCCTTGGTTGACAGTCGCCATGTCCTTACCCCCATCGGATGTCTCTGCGACAATCTATCATAGGCTCATGTCGGGACTAAGTGAATTTGGACCGGCTGGGTGACGCGCCGCGCGGAAACCGCCACAATCGCACGATGACGCCGTCCGCGCTCACCGCCGCTGTTACGATCGCCGAAGCGAATTCGCCGTATCTAAAGGGCTTGCTGCGAAGACGCGCCGCGACGCTGACTGAGATCGAGACTCATGGCTTCGATGCGGCGTTGGCAGCAGCAATGGTGCTAGACGACACGGTGCCGGTCGAAATCGGGTTGCGATCCGCCAAGGCCGATGTCGCGTTGATTACTGCACTTGCCGACCTTTCGGGCGAATGGCCGCTCGAACGCGTCACCGAGGCGTTGTCGAACTTCGCCGATCTTGCGCTCAATGCCGCCATTGCCGCGGCACTCGCCGAGCGCGGGGCACCGAACGCCGGATTTGTCGCCATCGCGCTCGGCAAGCTCGGCAGCCACGAGCTCAATTATTCGTCCGACGTCGACCTGATCCTGCTCTACGACTCGGTCCCGCTCCGCCCGCGCGAGGACCCCGCCGAAGCCGCGGTCCGCATCGCCCGGCGGATCGTCGCGATCATGCAGGACCGCACCGCCGACGGCTATGTCTTCCGCGTCGACCTGCGGCTGCGCCCGTCGTCGGAGATCACGCCGATCGCAATGCCCGTCGCTGCCGCCGAGAATTATTACCAGTCCGATGCCGAGACGTGGGAGCGGACAGCGTTCATCCGCGCGCGGGCGTGTGCCGGCGACATCGCGCTCGGCCAGCGCTTCCTCGCCGCGATCCGGCCCTTCGTGTGGCGGCGGAGCCTTGATTATACCGCTATCCGCGACATCAAGGCCGTGTCGCTCCGCATCCGCGACCATTTCGAAAGCGGACAGGCGGTCGGCCCGCGCTTCGACCTTAAGCGCGGGCGCGGCGGCATCCGCGAGATCGAGTTCTTCACCCAGATCCA
The DNA here is from genome assembly GCF_019431245.1 of Polymorphobacter sp. PAMC 29334. Lineage (NCBI taxonomy): Bacteria > Pseudomonadati > Pseudomonadota > Alphaproteobacteria > Sphingomonadales > Sphingosinicellaceae > Polymorphobacter > Polymorphobacter sp. PAMC 29334. The sequence continues at coordinate 3,421,624 of NZ_CP080243.1, forward strand.
CCAACTCGTCTGGGGCGGTCGTGACGTAGCGCTACAAGCCCCAGCGACGCTCGATGCGCTGGGTGCGCTCACCGCCGCCGGCCGGATCGATGCCGATGACAACGCGACGCTCGGCGATGCGTATCGCTGGCTGCGGACGCTCGAACACCGGCTCCAGATGATCGGCGACGAGCAGACACACAGCATCCCGGCGACGCTCGGGCAGCGGCAGGCGTGGGCGCGGCTGAGCAGCTTCGCTGGGCCGCAGGAATTGATGCGACAGCTGCGGATGGTGACCGCGCAGGTCGCGCGGCGCTACGACCGGCTGATCGCCGACGCCGACATTTACACCCCGCAAATTCCCGCCGACCCGAGCGGCTGGTGCAAGCGCAACAAGGTCGCCCCGGCCTTCGTGCCGTTGATCGCGAAATGGCGGAGCGGGCGGTATCGCGCGCTGCGATCAGACGATGCGAAGCGCGCGTTCGAGGCGCTGCTGCCCGAACTGCTCAAGGCGCTGGCGATGGCCGCCGACCCGGCGCATGCGGCGTCGCGACTCGATACCTTCGTCGCCGATCTTCCCGCCGGGGTGCAGTTCTTTGCGCTGATGGCGGCGAACCCAAAGCTTCTCCCCCTGCTCGGACGGGTTCTCGGCATCGCCCCGGTGCTGGCCGATTCCCTCGCCCGCCGTCCCGCGTTGTTCGATGCCTTACTTGCGCGCGACAGTTTTGCCCCGCTGCCGGGTATTGCGGCGCTGAGCGCCGAGCTAACCGCCGCTGTCGGCGCGGGCACGTTCGAGCAGCGACTCGACCGGACACGGCTGTGGACCGCCGACCGCCGTTTCCAGCTCGGCGCGCAATTGATCGAGCGACGCGACCCGCTCGGTATCGGCGCCGACCTCAGCGACGTCGCCGATGCCGCCGTCGTGACGCTCGCTGATGCCGTCGTCACCGAGTTCGCGGAGAGCCATGGCACAGTTCCCGGCTGCCGCCTCGTTGTTCTCGGACTCGGGCGCTACGGCGGGCGGGCGCTGACGCACGCGTCGGACCTCGACCTCGTCTACCTGTTCACCGGCGACCATGCCCCCGAATCGACCGGCGCGAAGCCGTTGGCGGCGACGGTCTGGTTCCAGCGCGTCGCCGCACGGCTGACGGCGGCGCTGTCGGTTCCGACCGCCGCCGGGGCGTTGTATGAGGTCGATACGCGGCTGCGTCCATCGGGCGCGAAGGGGCTGCTCGCAGTCACCGTCGCCAGCTTCGCGCGCTATCAGTCGACCGAGGCCGAGACGTGGGAGCACATGGCGTTGTGCCGCGCGCGGATCGTCGCAGGAGCGGCGGCCGATTTTGCCGACGTCGAAACTGTGATCGCCGCGATCCTCGACCGCCCGCGCGACCCGACGACGCTCCGCCGCGACGTGCTGTCGATGCGCCGCGACATCAGCGCAGCGAAGCCCGGCGGTGGGACTTGGGACGTCAAGCTCGGTGCGGGCGGGCTCGTCGATCTAGAGTTTATCGTTCACTTCCTCCAGCTTCGGGATCGCATCGCCGTGACCCCCGATCTGCGCGCCGCGCTCGTCGCACTGGTGGCGGCAGGGCGAGTTCCGGACGATCTGATTGCAGCACACGATACGCTGACCCGCGTCCTCGCCCTCCTCCGTCTCGTCGTGACGGGGGCGCTGCCGAAGCGTTTCCCGCAGCCGGTCGAGGCGTTGCTCGCCGGGGCGGCAGGTGCGACCGATTTTCCCGCCGCCGAGGCCGCACTCGGACTCGCCAAGGCGGCGGTTCGTGCGGCATGGAGCGATATATTCAACCTTCGGGGAGACTGACGATGGATATCGGCGACACTGCGCCAGCGTTCGACCTGCCGACCGATACCGGCACAAACGCTTCACTCGCGAAGCTCGCGGGCAAAAAGGTCGTCCTGTATTTCTATCCGAAAGACGACACGCCGGGGTGCACCACCGAGGCAATCGCCTTTACGGGCCTGAAGGCCGACTTCGCCGCCGCCGATACCGTCGTCATCGGCGTGTCGAAGGACTCGGTCGCCGCCCACGCCAAGTTCCGCAAGAAGCACGACCTCGACGTCGAACTCGCGGCCGATCCCGATGGATCGGTCGTCGAAGCCTATGGCGCATGGGTCGAGAAGAGCATGTACGGCAAGAAATATATGGGGATCGACCGCGCGACCTTCCTGATCGGCCGCGACGGCAAGATCGCCGCCGTCTGGCGGAAGGTCAAGGTGCCGGGCCACGCCGCGGCAGTGCTCAAAGCGGCGCAGGACCTAGGATGATGCGAACGGCCCTCGCCGTTGCCGCCGCGATTCTGGCCGGCGACGCGAGCGCCCTGCCCGCCGACCGACTCGCGACCTTGATTGGTGATCGTATCGCGGGGACACCGGTCGACTGCATCGACCGGCTCGACATCGATAAGGTCCACATCGTCGACGGCGGCATCGTCTACGAGATGAAGACCGGTGGCGTATCGTACCTCAACCGCCCGTCGTCGGGGGCCAGTTTCATCCACGACAGCGTCAGCCTCAGGCTCGACTTCGCCGAACCCCGGCTGTGCCGCGACGAGCCAGTTGGGGTGGTCAACGAGAATTCGAGGGCAACGATCGCGCGCGCCAAGCTCGGCAACTTCGTGCCGTATCGCCGCCCGGTTGTGCCCTAAGACTCAAACCCTGATGCGCGGGCGTCCGATATAGTCGCGCTTGCCGAGCGGCACGCCCTTCCAGCGCAGGATGTCGTACGCCGTCGTCGCGTGGAAATAGAAGTTCGGCAGGCTGAACGACAACAGGAAGTCCTCGGCGAAGTACGGCATCCGGTGTTCACGGAAGACGAACGCCATGTCGCCGCCGACGAAGCCGTCGATTTCCGCCGGGTCGATCGCTGCCAGCGTCGCCGACGTTTCGGCGAGCAACGCGTGCAGCGCCGCGAAATCCGTGGGCGGCGGGGTCATATCGGGAGCAAACTTGCCGGCCCGGACCCCCGCGATCGCGCCGACCGAATGCACCGTGACCGACTTCACCTGATACGCGAAGCCAAGCATGTCGGGGGCGAGTTTCGCGTTCACCAGCGTTGCCGGGTCGATGCCGTTCGTCTCGGCAAACGCCTCGCCCTTGGCGACGAAGGCGGCGAGCGAGTCGACGATCTGGCGGAACGCCGGTACTGTCGCGGTGTAGAGCGATAAGGTCATTGGTGCCTTCCCGTGCGCGTGATGATCGCCGCCGCGATGGCGAGGAGCAGGATCGCGCTCGCTTCGAAAACGATATTCTCGGGCGCCATGTTCTTGCCCTGCAGCACGATCAGCCGGGCAAGCGCCGTGATGGCGATGAAAATCGGATAGACAAAGGCGTTGCCCTTGCCGGTGTAGAACACGCCGATCATGCCGATGACCTCGGTGTAAAGGAACATCAGCAGGATGTCGGCCAGCGTGATCTCCTCGACCTGGACGACGCGCCAGACCTCGCCCGCCGCCGCGCCGATCGTCATCAGCGCGATGATCAGGAGCAAGGCGTGTTCGACAAGGTTGAATCCCCGCCCGACGAGGATGGTGCGCGGCGAAGCGTTGCGTTCGTCTTCGCTCATGGGCGCTCCTCGTCATTACGGCGGCCGCGAACCCTGCCGAAATGCAGCGACGTATAGATGCCGATCGCGAGGAACCCGACGAGCAACGCCAGCCGTCCGAGTTGAGGGTCGGCGTCGGCAAGGCGCGGCAGCATCGAAATGCCGATCAGCAGGTTCGCAGTTCCCCAGATGAAATTGATCACCGGCGGCGACAGCCCCTTGCCCGGCGGCGTCGCGAATGGCGTCGGAAACGGCTCCCCGCGCAATCCCGCCGCGAGATGCGGGATGCAATTGCACAGCAGCGCGCCGGCAAAGACGAGGAGGACGTAGGTCATGTCGCCTGCGCCATCATTGCGGGGAACGCGCCTTCATGCGCGGCGCGGATGGTGGTGAGGCGAATAGAGTCACCGCCGAACGCGAGGGCATCACCGCCCGTAGTGCCGACCCGAATCATCGGCACCGGGACGTCGCCAAAATCGGTTCCGACGTCGATCGTCACGAGATAGCGCCCTTGGTCTTCGCCGAACGCCATCGCGGCGGTGAGCGGCGTCGTGATCGTCGCGCCAAGCTTTCCCGCAAGCGCCATCTCGGCGAGCGCAACCGCGAGCCCGCCGTCGGACACGTCGTGGACTGCGGTCGCGGTGCCATGCTCGATCAATATCCTGACGAACTCGCCCGCGGCACGTTCGGCGCCGAGGTCGACCGGCGGCGGCGGGCCGTCCTCGCGTCCGTGCAATTCGCGGAGCCACAGCGACTGTCCGAGATGCCCCGCCCCTGCCCCGACAAGCCAGATCGCCTCGCCCTCCGCCTTAAACCCCATCGTCATTGCCCGCGAGTAATCCTCGATCAGCCCGACCCCGCCGATCGCCGGAGTCGGCAGGATGCCCGTTCCGTCGGTCTCGTTGTACAGTGACACGTTGCCGCTCACGACCGGATAGTCGAGCGCGCGGCACGCCTCGGCCATGCCCTCGATGCAGCCGACGAACTGCCCCATGATCTCGGGGCGCTGCGGGTTGCCGAAGTTCATGCAGTCGGTGATCGCGAGCGGCTTCGCCCCGACCGCGATCAGGTTGCGCCACGTCTCGGCGACCGCCTGCTTGCCGCCTTCGTAGGGGTCAGCGAAGCAATAGCGCGGAGTGCAGTCGGTCGTCATCGCCAGCGCCTTACGCGTGCCATGAACCCGAACCACCGCCGCATCGCCGCCAGGGCGCTGGAGCGTGTCCGCCCCGACCATGTGATCGTACTGCTCCCAAATCCACCGCTTCGACGCGATGTCGGGACACGCCATCAGCGTGAGCAGGTCGGCGGCGAGGTCGGTCGACTCGGGGACGTCGGTCAGCGGTTCGCGCTTCGGGGTCGCGACATGCGGCCGGTCGTAGAGCGGGGCCTTGTCGGCGAGCGGGCCGAGCGGGATGTTCGCCACCTCCTCGCCCTTGAAGCGCAACACGAGGTGTTCGGTATCGGTGACATGGCCGATCACCGCGAAGTCGAGCTCCCACTTGGCGAAGATCGCCTCGGCGAACGCCTCGCGCCCGGGCTTCAACACCATCAGCATCCGCTCCTGCGATTCGCTGAGCATCATCTCGTACGGCGTCATGCCGGTCTCGCGCACCGGCACCGCGTCCATGTCGAGGAGCAGCCCGACCCCGCCCTTCGACGCCATCTCGACGCTCGACGACGTCAGCCCCGCCGCGCCCATGTCCTGGATCGCGACGATCGCGTCCGACGCCATGAGTTCGAGACACGCCTCGATCAGCAGCTTCTCGGTGAACGGGTCGCCGACCTGGACCGTCGGGCGCTTGTCCTCGTCGCCCTCGGTAAACTGCGCCGACGCCATCGTCGCGCCGTGGATGCCGTCGCGCCCGGTCTTCGACCCGACATAGACGACCGGATTCCCGATCCCGGCGGCGGCCGAGTAGAAAATCTTGTCCTGCCGCGCGGCGCCGACGGTCATCGCGTTGACGAGGATGTTGCCGTTGTACGCCGCGTGGAAGTTGGTCTCGCCGCCGACGGTCGGCACGCCGACGCAGTTGCCGTAGCCGCCGATGCCGGCGACGACGCCCTTGATGAGGTGCTTCATCCGTGGTGCGTCGACCTCGCCGAAGCGGAGCGCGTTGAGGTTGACGATCGGCCGCGCGCCCATCGTGAAGACGTCGCGCAGGATGCCGCCGACCCCGGTCGCGGCGCCCTGATACGGCTCGATGAAGCTCGGGTGGTTGTGGCTCTCCATCTTGAAGATCGCCGCGTCGCCGTCGCCGATGTCGATGACGCCGGCATTCTCGCCGGGCCCGCAGATCACCCAGGGCGCCGTTGTCGGCAGCTTTTTGAGGTGCATCCTCGACGACTTGTACGAACAATGCTCGGACCACATCACCGAGAAGATGCCGAGCTCGAGCAGGTTCGGCGCGCGACCGAGGCTGGTGACGACCTCGGCATATTCGGCCGGGGTGAGGCCGTGGTCGGCGACGATCGCGGGGGTGATTTCGGTCATGCCGAGGACATAGCGAAGGCCACGCAGCCTGTCATTCCCCTGTCACGAAGTTCCTGCTATGTTCTGGTTCGACTCGCAGGGGAGAGACAGAAATGAACATTCGCGAAATCGCTGCCGACATGGTCGCAATGACCAAGGCCGGGGACTTCCACATCGGCGAGAAGTACTGGGCCGACGACGTCGTCTCGATCGAGGCGATGGACGGTCCGATGGCGCGGGTTGAGGGCAAGGACGCCGTCATGGGCAAGAGCGCATGGTGGTACGGCGCGCACGAAGTTCACGGCACCGAGACGTTCGGTCCCTTCGTCAACGGCAACCAGATCGCGATCCGCTGGACGATGGACATCACCGTTAAGGAAAGCGGCGAACGGCGGCACAGCGACGAGGTCGCGCTCTATACGATTGAGGACGGTAAGATCGTCGAGGAGCGCTTCTTCTACTAGCCCATCAGCCCTTCGAGCGCGCGCGCGGTGGTCATCCACACCGTGCTGGCGCCGATGGCGGGAGTCAGGAGCTGCGACGCGACGACGAACGGCACGCCGACAAGATAGGCCGGGTGGACGCGGCCGCGGGTCCGCCAGTCGTAGACCATCGCGACGACGAGCAGTAGGTCGACCGTCAGGCCAGGCGGAATGGTGACGAACAACGGCGGCGGCGGTCCGTCGCTGGCGTGCGGCGGGGCGAGGACGGTGAGGAAGACGCGGGCCATCGCGGCGTGCATCATCGGGATGACAGCGAGGATCATCAGCCGCTTGTGCCACTCGGTGCGGCGGATGTTGACGATCGATGCGGTAAATAGGGCGGCGAAAATGATGACCCCAACGAACGATACCGCCTCGAAGCGCCGGGCCGCATCGCCGTAACCGGCGGCGTCCGCGGCGCGCATCGTCGTGATCTCGGCGAGGATGACGGTGAAGCCGATCGCCGTCGCCAGCGCGATGCCAAGGAGTCCCCAGTTGCGGTGATCGTAGGTTCTCCCCGTCGCGACGAGCGCGGTCTGGGCGAAATAATAGAGCGTCCAGCTGAACAGGACGAAGCCGTGGAGGTGGTAGATCGGTGCGCCGTGGAAGGTCCCGGTCGCCACCTTCGCCCAATAGGTCGGGATGAACCCGCCGAAGGCGATGAGGACGAAGACCGCCGCCATCCCGACGTAGAAGCGTGGCCGCGCGCGCGGTCGCACCATGTCGAAAGTCGTCGTTGCCATCGCTCGATGTCCCCCTCGTAGCGGACGACCCCGTAACAGACTTCCACCGATCGATGAAGTATTCGCTCCTCTGCCCGATCGACGATTGCAGCGATCGCGCCTCGATGCCAAACCCGCGGGCGCTGCTACGATGGCGCGCGGGCGGTTTGGGAATATGCGGATGGAGATGACTCCGGGCGGACTAATGACCAGGGCGAAAAAGACGCAGATCGTCGTCGTCGGCGGGGGCGCCGGCGGGCTCGAGCTCGTGGCGCGGCTCGGGCGGACGCTCGGCAAGGTCGAGTACGACATCATCCTCGTCGACAAGGCGCAGACGCACATCTGGAAGCCGTTGCTCCACGAGGTCGCCGCGGGGTCATTGGACGCCAACCTCGACGAGGTCGGCTATCGTGGTCACGCCCACCGCTGGGGCTATCGCTACTTCGACGGCGCGCTCGAAGCGATCGATCGCGTTGCGCGACAGATCGTCGTCGCGCCGATTGTCGAGGACGGGCGCGAGATTATTGGCCGCCACCGCATCCGCTACGACTATCTCGTCCTCGCGGTCGGGTCGGTGTCGAACGACTTCGGCACGCCCGGGGTGCGCGAGCATTGCATCTTCCTCGACGAACGCACCGAGGCCGACCGTTTCCGGCGCAAGCTGTTGAATCAGTGCCTGCGCGTGTCGCGGTCGATTCAGACCGACCCCGCGTCGGATGCGTGCGTCAGCGTCGCGATCGTCGGCGGCGGCGCAACCGGGGTCGAGCTTGCCGCCGAGCTCCATATGTCGGCCGACAGCCTCGCAATGTATGGCCTTGAGGTGTTCGACTCGAAGCGCCTAAAGACCACGCTCGTTGAAGCCGGCCCGCGCATCCTGCCGGCGCTCCCCGAAAAGCTCGCGGCGGCGGCGCAGGGCGAACTCGAGGCGATCGGCGTTCGCGTTTGTACCGCCGAGCAGGTCGTCGAGGCGACTGCCGAGGGCATCCGGACCAAGACCGGCGAGTTCATCGCCGCCGACCTCATGGTCTGGGCCGCCGGGGTCAAGGGCGCTGAGTTCATGCAGGGGATCGGCGGGCTCGAGACGACCCGCAACAACCAGCTCGTCGTCGGCCCAACGCTCCAGACGAGCGACGACCGCATCTTCGCGATCGGCGACTGCGCCTATTATATGCCGTCGGGCGCGACCCGCCCGGTGCCGCCGCGCGCACAGACAGCGCACCAGATGGCCGACATCGCCTTCCACAATATCCGCGCGATGATCGCGGGCAAGCCGCTCAAGTCATTCAATTACCAGGACCACGGCAGCCTCGTCAGCCTCGCGCGCTATGCCACGGTTGGCAGCCTGATGGGCAATCTCGTCGGCGGCAAGATGGCAGTCGAGGGGCGGCTCGCGCGCTTCGTCTACGTCTCGCTCTACCGGATGCACCTGATCGCGATCCACGGCTGGCTCAAGGGACTGTCGCTGATCGTCGTCGGCCACGTCAACCAGATCATCCGGCCGAAACTCAAGCTTCACTAATTGCCCGCCGCGTTCGGCTATTTGCGGATACGGCGCCGCGCTAACGACCGCTTTTTTCGACCAGGGCAGGTAGATCGGCCCCGGGAAACGGTGCGTGCATCAGCGCCGCGAGCGTCGGTGCGATCTGCCGCATGTCGATCACGCCGAGATCGCCGCGTAGCTTTACGTCGGGCCCCATCAGCAGAAACGTAGAGCGCATCGCCGGCACCATGGGGTCGTAGCCGTGCATCCCCTTCAAGGTCGACGGTGCGACGAGCGCTGCCGCGGGATCACGGCCCATCTCGGTGCCGGGCGCAAATTCGACCATCCAGTCGGCGGCGTCACCGGCTCCGCGTCGGACCAATTCGGCGTGATCGAGCACCGCTGCGATATGTGTCGCCGGGTTGGCGCGCAGGTCCGCCAGCAGTCCAGCCACCTTCGCGCGCAAGACCGGATCGTCGCGTCGGGCCATGACGATCGCCGCACTGCCCCCGGCAAACCATGGCACCGCCTCCCACGACTTGACCTTGGTTCCGTCGAGCGTGATCAGACCGGCGCGGATGAACGCCCCAAACAGGTTGATGTCGGTATCGATCGCGGTGAAGCCATGGTCGGACACAACGGCGACGTCGGCGCCGGGGGCCGCCGCCATCAGTTCCCCGACCAGCCCGTCGATCCGCTCAAGGGCCGCATGCGCCGGCGGCGTATCGGGGCCGAACAGATGCTGGATATGGTCGAGCCCGGTGAGATAGACAGTCATGAAACCGGGATGATGCTCGCCGAGCAGCGCCAGCGCGAACCGCGTCCGGTCGACGTCGCCCTCGACGCTTTCGTCGATGCCCTGCGTATACGGCCCGAGGCGGCGTTCGAGGTCGACGACGAGGCCCGGCGTCGCGACGACGCGCATCAGCTTGCGGTCGTCGGCATGGCCGGTCCGCCAGATTTGCGGCAGGTTATAGTCGATGGCCGCGCCGACGCTGACCGGCCAATGGACATTCGCCGTAACCCGTCCCGCCGCATGCGCCGCGTCCCACAGGGTCGGCACCCGGATGTCGGCCGAATACCAGTACCAGCCGACCTGATTTATGTTGGTCGGATCGAAGGTCAGGTTGTTGACGATACCGTGGCGCAGCGGCGCGACGCCGGTGATCAAGGTGGTGTGGCTGGGATATGTCAGCGTCGGCAGGACCCCGACCACGCCGGCCGCATAGGCGCCGTGGTCGACGAAGCGCCGCAGGTTCGGGACGTGCAGCCCCCGCGCGTCGGCTTGCAATACGTCGCCCGGGCGTAGACCGTCGATCGAGATCAACAGGAGTGGCGCAGCGTACGCAGCAGTCGTCGCTGCCACGCCGGCACCGCCAAGGATCGCCCGCGCGATGATGAGGAGAAGCCCGCACAGCGTGGCCTTGCGCGTCGAATGCCGCAAGCTGGCGGACCGTCTGTCGTTCATTCCATGCTCCCGATCCGGTAATTGTGTCTGGCCGAAAATCATGACAGCTCTGTGAAAGCAGGAGAGAACGACGATAATGCGGCGCCTTGCCCCGCACCGGCAAACAGGGCGTTTGGCGCGGGTCTGAGGTTGGTATCGCCGACCTCGTCAGCGGTCTGCCGGAGGAACTTGCCACAACAGCGACGGTTGTGCCTGCGAAGCGAATATCTCGCTCGAAGGATGTGTTTCGTGAGCCCGACCAGCAACCCGATGAGAATTTTGATCGCAGCCTCGGCCCTGTTCACCCTGACCGGGCCAGCCTTGGCACAGGCGCAGATGGCACCGCAGTCGCCGCCGCAGGACATGGCCTCCGCCCCGATGAGCGGACCGTCGACCGAGCAGCTCAACCGCGGTTCGAATGCCTACACCGCCGAGCGGGCGGATATGCATCAGGCGCAGCGCGGTGCGCGATATGCAGCCGATCGTGATGCGTACATGGCCGCGCTGATCGCGCACGACCGCGCGGTTAATCGCTACGACCGGCGCTATGTGCGCCAGCAGGAGGCGTACGCCGATGCCATGGCCGCTTGGCGCCGTCAGGTCGCAGCGTGCCACCGTGGCCGTTCGGCGGCATGCCGGGCCCCGGCGCCGCAGGTCGCTGATTTTTACTGAGATTGCCGCAGGGGTTGAGGCTTACCTCTTCACTCCTTTGACGGGGTCGGCAGACTGCGGATGTTGATATCGCGCTGGGCGAACGGAATTTCGATCCCGTTTTCCTGAAACGATACCCACAACCTATTCAGTATGGCTGAGCGGACATTGCCGACTCCGGCTTCGGGATCACTGATCCACGCCAGGATTTCGTGATCAACCGAGCTTTCACCGAACGCCGTCAGCCATACTGTCGGGCGCGGCGTGGCGAGGACGCGCTCGGAAGCGACCGCAGCTTCGATCATCAGCCGTTGGGCGAGGGCGAGGTCGCTCTTGTAGCCGACGCCGACCGGAACATGGATACGAATGTTCGGGCTGGTGTACGACCAATTCTCGACCGGCTCGGTCATCAGTTGCTCATTCGGAATCAGATGTTCCTTGCCATCACGGGTGACGACCGAGACCGCGCGCACGCCGATCTTGTTGACGCTGCCGAAGGTGTTGCCGACGACGATGACGTCGCCCGGCTTGATCGAGCGGTCCATGAGCAGGATGACTCCCGCGATCAGATTGCCGAGCGTCTTTTGCAATCCGAATCCGACTGCGAGCCCGAGCGCACCGGAAAATACCGTCAATGCCGTCAGATCAATGCCGAGCAGGTCGACGCCGAGCAAGACCGCCGAGACGACGACAACGATGCCCGACAGCTTTTGCAACAGCACGCGCTGACCCGCGTCGAACCCGTTCAACCGGCCAATCGAATGACTGACGATCCGGTTGAGGAAACGCGCGAGGACGAACAGGACGATCGCCACCAATGCAAAGTTGACGAGCCCGAGCAGTGACAGCCGATGGGTTCCGACCTTGAAGGCGAAGCCATCAAGGCTTGCCGTCAGCGAATGCAGCCCGCCGAGCATCGACGCGGCACCCGCGATCAAGACTACCGCCGACACGCCCGCCGCGGATCCGCTACGCAACCCTGCAACGCGCGCAACCTGATAGGCAAAGACCGCAAGCGTGATCCCGGTCGCCGCCGCCATCAGCAAGGCTGCATAGCCGCCATCGGGCACCGCGGCGCCGCCGATTATCATCACCAGCGCCGCGATACCACTGCGCAACAGACGGCGGACCCGGTCACCGAAGTCTTCGACCCCTGGGCGGCCGGTCGCCCGTTGCAACAGCCGGGTAAGCGGATGCGCCCCGGTCCGCGCGGCAAGCCAGCCGACGCCGACGCCGACCACAATGACCGCGACAGCTGCGGCGATATCGGTCAGCTGCGGTGTCGCCGGAAGCGGCAGGCCGAGTGCGCCAACGCTGGATAACAGATCCACGATATCTCCCAGTGATGGAGTAAGTGTCGCGCGGTCTGGCAAAAGATAGATGACGACCGGTTTCGATGATGCCACGAACGGGCGGCACGCCGAAAGGCTGCCCTGTGACTCACCGCCTGGCCGGGACGCGGGACTTGGGTTGTGCCGACCGCGCTCCCTCGTCGCGCAACCGTCCAGACGGCTCGCCCGTTTCTGTTCAAGATGACAAGCAGCGCTCCGCTCCTAATTTGGCCGGCCGCATGACGGTGCCGCGACACTCGCTTGCGATCGGGGCCGTCGCCGCGTTTCATGCCGGGCTTCTGGCGATATTACTGACTTCGACGATCCACGCAGCGCCCGCCGCCACACCGGCATCCATCGCCATCCGCGCAGTCCCTTCGGCATTGGCGGTGATTCGCGTGGCTCCACCTGCGCCTCTGCTAACGGCGATCACGGCCGATATTCCGATGCCGGTCGTCGACACCGAGACATCAGCCGAAAACTGCACGCTCGCGGGCATCATCGCCGCCGCTTTGGGAGCCGATCGCGAGGTGGGCGCGTCCCTGGCGGCGCAGACCAATGTCACGGCGCTGATGGTCTGGGACGGCGGCTGGTCGAGCGATCCGACACCAGCCATCGCTCCTATCCGCCGCGTCGTCGTCGATCAGATCCGCAGCAGCAGTGCATCGTGCCGAAGCACGGCAATGGTCGGGCCGCGTCTGCTCATGGTGCCCGCAGGCCCGAGGACTGTCGCGGTGGCGATCGGCTCAGGCACTTGGACTTGGCAGCAGCTACTATCTTAAGGTTACATCCCCGGACAATAGCGCCGGTGTTGGGCGACAAGAGCAGCTTTATTTAGGCCGCACTGCATCTCGCGCGAACTGAACCCGTAATTAACTCGCGCGCGGCGGAGACCGTCGGAGCCTGCAGGGAGAATGACGCGTGAAAATCCGAAACCGTTTGATCGCCGGAACCGCGTTTGCGGCGTTGTTCGCCGCCGGGGCAGTGCCCGCCATGGCCTCGAGCCACCGCGAAGCGCCCAACATTACCAAGATGCCGAAGGTCGACAACACCGACGTCTACGCCTTCACCAGCTATGAGCCAGGTCGGCAGGATTACGTCACGATCATCGCCAATTTCCAGCCCGGCGAGAACCCGGGGGATGGCCCGAACTATTACACGATGGATCCCGACGCGATCTACGAGATCCACATCGACAACGTCGGCGACGCGGTCGAGCATTTGACCTACCAATTCAAGTTCAGCAACGCGCTGACCGCCGACACCGGCATCCAGCTCAACGTCGGCGGCAAGACCCTGTCGATTCCGCTGCGCGAGATCGGGGGGCAGTCAAAGCCGGCCGATGGCAACCTCGGCGAGGTCGAGACGTACACGATCACCCAGGTCAGCGGTGACCGCCGCCTCGGCACCCGCGCTGCGATCACCCCGGTCGGGACTTCGGCATTCTACAAGCCGTTCGACAACGCCGGGAACAAGAGCTTCCCCGGCGGCTATGCCAACTATGCCAACCAGTTCATCTACGGCGCGACGATCCCCGGCTGCGCGACTCCCGCCAAGGTCTTCGTCGGCAGCCGCGCCGAATATTTTGCGGTCAACCTCGGGCCGGTGTTCGACCTCGTTAACTTCGTCCCGGTCGAGGGTGACAATGATCCGGTTTATGGCAACGGCACGCCCTTCCCCGGCGGCATCACCCAGAGCCAGGACAACCAGGAGTTGATCGGCAAGAAGAACGTCACGTCGATCGCGATGGAAATCCCTAAGTCGTGCCTCGTGGGCTCGGGCAACGGCGTCATCGGCGTCTGGTCGACGACGAGCCTGCCGCAGGCACGCCTGCTCCGCACCGCGCCGACCTTCAACCAGGCGACGCTCACCGGCGGAGCCTATGTCCAAGTGTCGCGCCTTGGCATGCCGTTGGTCAATGAGCTCGTCATCGGGATCAAGGACAAGGACTTGTTCAACGCCGCCGAGCCGAAGGGCGACGCCGCGCTGGCCGATTACGTCACCAACCCGACCTTCCCCGCGATCCTCGACGCGTTGTTCCGCGCGCCGGTTCGTGGCGTCATCGGTGGCTCGGGATCGATCGCTCCGACCAACTTCCCCCGCAAGGATCTGGTCGCGACCTTCCTCACCGGCTTCGCGGGGGTCAACCAGCTCAAGACCGTCACCGCGTCTGAAATGCTGCGGTTGAACACCGCGATCGCGCCGACCGCGCAGGCTTCGCAGAGCACCTTCGGTGTCGTCGGCAACGATCTCGCGGGCTTCCCGAACGGGCGCCGCCCAGGCGACGACGTCGTCGACATCGTCCTCCGCGTTGCGATGGGGCGGCTGTGCTATCCGATCCCAGTAGCGGGGAAAGCGACCGACCTCGGACTTTGCGCTCCGGCGGATGCGCCGACTGGTATGGCGGCGTACACCGACGGTGCCCCGAGCAACGCCGCGAACATTCAGAACGCCTTCCCGTATCTCAATGCGCCGCTGCGCGGCTCGCCGCGTCCGCAGACCCAGCCGTAAATCGAGGGAGATCGACATGACGCGCTTCGTACGCCCGATCGTCGCCCTTGCCGTCGCTGCCGTGGCCCTAGCGGGCTGCGGCAATAACGGCGGCAACAGCGGTTCGACGACCCCCGTCACCCCGGTGACAAAGACCGAAGATATGCTCGGCACGTGTTTCGGCACACGTTACCGCGCCGATCCCAACACCAAGGCGACCGACCCGGTGCCGTGTAGTGACCTGTCGCCGCTCAGCTTGACGACGAAGCCCGTTCCGATCTGAGCCGATATTACCCGCGCCCGGGGGTTGCACCTGGGCGCGGGTAGCCGAAGGTCAGGCTCGAGAATACCGTGTCGAAGTCGGCCTTGGGATTGCCCGCGATCGGCTTGGTCCAGACAACGTTCATCTGCCACAATCCGCGGAACGGGATCGTGAAAGTCGCTTGTCCCTTCGCGTCGGTTTTGTGTGTCTCGACCGGGCGGGCATCGAAATCGAGGTTGTTGAGCTTGACAAACGCGCCGGCGAGCGGATGACCGTCGTACAGGATCTGCACCGGCAGCGTCATGTCGCTGCCCAGCGCGTAGGGATCGCGGATCGGGACGATCTCGAGCGTCATGCCGACCGGCCGTGTCACCTGCGGCTGCGGCGCGGTCGACGTTCCGACGCGGACCAGCGCCTTTGCCCGGCGGCTGTACAGTTCGCGCCCCGGCGTATCGGTCGTCTTGTTCCGCGCGCGCAGGTCGACCGCCGGAGCGATGCCCTCAGCGGTAATATAGTCGGTGAAGCGGATGCCCGGCAGGACGCTTTCGGCGCGGGTCGTCTCGAGGACGATGACGTAGGTGCCCGGAGCGGCGAAGCGCATGTCGGCGTCGCTGGGTCCGCCGTCGGGGCGCTTGAGGTCGGCGCGGCGATCGACCGTCCCGGCGGGGCCGACCGCGGCGAATTTGGTGATGCGGTCGAGCGCCGCCGACCAGCGCTGGCGGAACGGGCCGTGGCCGACTTCGATCGTCACCGGGACAATGGCGTTGACTTCGGCGGCGAAGATTTGCGGCTGGACCCAGAAATCGTGCGCGTCGAGGGTGGCTGCCGACCCGAGGGCGGCAAGAAGGAAAGCGAGCTTGCGCATGATATCGGCTGATCCCGGACAGGCTGGCGACCGCGATGCCGCCGCGCGGAGTTACGGTCAATGGCGCGGGCGGACGCATCGGTCCGCGATCCTCCCGCTGCTGATTGCAACCGCGATGCTGTTCGCCGCACCGGCGGCGGCGCACACCGGCACTGGGCTGGCAGGCGGCTTCCAGTCGGGCTTCCTCCATCCGCTGAGCGGCTTCGATCACCTGCTGGCGATGGTTTCGGTCGGGCTGTGGGGCGCATTTCTCGGCCGTCCGCTGATCGTCGTCCTGCCGGTGATCTTCCCGACGGTGATGGCGATCGGCGGGGTCATGGGCATCGCCGGGGTGCCAATGCCGCCGGTCGAGATCGGCATCGCGCTGTCGGTCCTCGTGCTCGGCGCGATGATCGCTGGTGCGGTTCGCGCCCCGGTTTGGCTGGCGTCGCTGATCGTCGCGATCTTCGCGATCTTCCACGGCTATGCCCACGGCAAGGAACTGCCGTCGGCGGCCGATCCGGTCGGGTATAGCGCGGGCTTCGTCCTCGCCACCGGTATGCTCCACGTCGTCGGCATCAGTCTCGGCCTGATCAACGACCGCCCCGGCGGCGCGATCGTCACGCGGAGCATGGGCGGCCTGGTCATGCTCGCCGGCGTCTGGTTCCTGTGGACCGCGCTCGCGAAATGAGGGGCGGCGTCCTGCCTCCGGCGCTGCTGTTCGCAGCACTCGCCTTTGCGCTGGCTTATGCGCCGCGCGGGAGCCGTCTGCCCGCGATCGTCGCCGCGCTGATTGCGGCATTCGCCGTCGCACAAGCTCCGCTCGCGCCGCACTGGGTCGAATATGTCTTCTTCGGCTGCTGGTCGAGCGTCATCGTTACCGCCTCCTCGATTCACCTGCGTCGTCCCATCGGATCGCGCGGCGCGCTGGTGCTCGGCGCGAACGCCGGGATCTGGGCGGGCGCGACGATCGCGCTTCTTGGCACGACGCTCGATCTCGCAAAGGCGACACCTGTGCTTGTCCTCGTCGTTCCCGCCGTGTGGCTCGTCTCGACGCGGCGCGGGATCGCGCTCAAGGTTGCGGGAAGCTGGCTGATCGCGATCGCCGCGCTTGCCATGGTCCTGCCGATCATCCCGACGCCGGGCTACGCCCCTGACCATATGGAATGAGCCGCCTCGGCCTACCGACCTGACGCCTGTTATCAATGGCGACTTTGATCTCTTTCACTTCCCCGGTCAGAACGTGCCGCTGCCAAATTGGGTACGACGCGGGACAACAGCCGACCTGCAGCCAGGGCGGTCGCGAAGTCGGGCTCTACCGGGCTTCGACGGCGGCGAACACGCGGCAGGCGTCCCGTTTTGCGATCAAAAGGGCATCGTCCGCTTCGGATATCAGACCGGCCAACGAGATGTCGGCGACACCCGCGACGGCCGAGCCGATGCTGACGCCGACCGAGATGACGTGACCCTTCGCGCTATATGGTGCCGAGATGGCTCGGTTTAGCGCGTCGGCGAAGACCTCGGCGTCGTTGTGATTTCGAACGCGGTTCTGAACGACAACGAACTCGTCGCCACCCGTTCGAGCCGCCACGTTACCGGGACCGATCGACCGACGGATCCGACCCGCGATCTGCCGCAGCAGCTCATCGCCCGCCGGGTGGCCATAGCGGTCATTGACGGGTTTGAACCGGTTGAGATCTAGGCAATGGACGGCAAGCTTTGTGTCCTCGTCGCTCGCACGCATTAACCGGTCGAACCCCTCCCGTAACCCCAGGCGGTTCGCGAGCCCGGTCAAAGGATCGTGTCGAGCGACGCTCGCCAGGTCGTTACGCTCATCGATCTGGCGCCGCAGACCATTATAGCCACTCCATACACTCTCGAGGCCGCCGAGCATGAAGAGGGTGCAGGTCACAGCGAGCAGGTAATGCCCGAGATCGCCCCGCATCGCCGCCGCCACGACCACCGGAGCAACCGTCAAAACAAGTGAAATCGTGCAGGTCCGTGGCCGCACCAATCCGCGCACGACGATGCCGGAACTGTGTCCGAACAACAAGGCGGTCGCGAGCAGCTGCGGCAGAGGTGAAGGATTGCTAAAGTTCAATGCGGTCAAGCTGCCGACCGCCACGGAGAAGACCCAGCCGCAATAAGCGTGCCTGCGCTCCCACCACCGTGCTTGTGCAACGGTCAGGGCTGGCTGCGATCGCGATTTAAAACGAAGTAAGAGAAGCAATTTATAGATCGCGGCGGCTGCTCCGGAGACCGCGATAGCCATCAGCCAACCCCTGCTCGAGGCGTCCGATTGCGAAAATGAAAACGCCGCCACGGAGACGAACACGAAGGTGATGATGATCGTCGGCCACAACACGAGGTACAACGCCGAGATGAGTTCGATACGAACGTCATCGGGCTCGAACCCGGGGCTGGAACGAGCGACCATAAGCCTTGCTTGCACCCTAGGTCTTTACAAAGCATGAAGTTAAAAGCGCGAGTCGCCGTGGCTAAAGATAAAGACCGGGTTTCGGTCTCAGCGCGATCAAAGTCGGCTAGCGGACGACTGACAATTAGCAGCGTTCTGGCAACGGCGAGCCGATTTTGCCGTCATAAAACTCCAAGACCAAACGGAGATTCAGCCGGCCACGGTCGCGCATCGGTTATGGCGCGAGCGGTGCCGTCTCGGCCACGCGTCGGTCGGCGCGTGCCGCCCACAGGCACGCCCCGAGAATAATCGCGGCACCGGCCCAGACCTGCAGCCGCACCGCTTCGCCGAACAACAGCCAGCCGAGCAGCGCCGCCCATGGCAGCGCGGTGAATTCGAGGATGCCGAGGACCTGGACTTCGACCCTGGCATAGGCACGCGCCAGCAGCTGGATACCGACGTTGCCAAACACTCCCGCTGCAACGAACCACGGCCAGCTCGCGACGGCGGGAACGGCGTGACCGACCGCGAACGGGCTGAGCAGGATCATCGGGATGACGGTGCCGCTCAGCGTCAGCCGCGTCGACCCGTCGGCGGCGGCGCGGGCGCGCATCGCGATCGCAGACAGGGCATAGGTGACGGAAGCGGCGAGGACGGCGGCCAGCGCCGGCAGCCGGTCGCCGGCGAACGAGGGTGCTCCCTGGACCGTGATGGCGACGCCGACAAAGCCGAGCAGCCCCGCGCCGAGGACCGGCCCCTTCATCCGCTCGCCGAGCAGCACATGCGCCATTGGCGGGATCATCAGCGGCGCAGTGAACGAGAGCGTGATCGCCTCCGCCAGCGGCAGAGTGTGGATCGCGAAGAAGAACAGCGTCGCCGTCAACGCGATCAGGATGCCGCGCACGACATGGGCACGCATCATCCCGGTCGTGAAGCGCGGCGCACTCTGACGCCACCAGACTAACGTCGCGATCGCCGCGCCGGTGACATAGCGGCCGAAGGTGACGAAGAATATCGGGTAGTCGAACGTCAGGTGCTTGATCGACGCGTCGAGCGCGCACAGAGCGCCGATGCCCGCGGCTGCCTGGAGATACGGGAGGATAGGCCGGGACATCGGGGTCGGTTATCGCTAGCGCGCGCTCGACGCTAGCCCGGCGCACTGCGCGCCGGTCACCCCCGTGCCGGCTGTCGCCCTATTATTTTCCCAGTCGCACCTTGGCACCGACGTAGAGAAACCGGCCGACCGCCGAGACCGGCTGGTTGATCGAATTGCCCGGATCGGGCTGCTGATCCGTCAGATTGAGCGCCCCGAGGTAGAACGAGACACCGCTCGGCAGATCATAGCCGACCTGGACGTCGTGCTGCCACGCCTCGCGGTAGCGCAGCTGTCCCGGCGGCGCGTAGAGCGGGTCGTTGTCGGTCGTCAGCTTGTCGACCGCGCGCGTCCCGTCGATCCAGCGCAGATTATACGTCAGCGTGACCGGGCCATGCGTCCAGCTCGGCGAGAAGTTGAAGTTCCACTTCGGCGCACCCGGCGTGTCGAGCCTGTCGGTCGGCGCCGCGCCCGGCGTGCCGATGAAGTCGAGGCGCCGAAGGTATCCGCCGATGAAGCGCAGGTCGAAGGTTCCGACCGACGCGGTCCGCAAGACATAGTCGACATTGAGGTCGGCGCCGGCGGTGCGGAACTGCGCGACGTTCTGCGGCTGGACGGTGTAGCCGTTGATGATTCCGTTGCCCTGCGCGCGACTGATCGCCCGGCAGAACTGGTTGTCGATCGACGGCTGGTCGACGCAGAGGGTCGCGAGTGACGAAGGGTCCGGGGTGTTGATCGCGTCCTTCAGCGTGATGTCGTAATAGTCGACCGACGCCGTCAGCCCGGGGATAAAGCGCGGCCGCAGGACGACACCGGCGGTCCAGGTTGTCGCCGCCTCGGCGCGAAGGCTGGCGTTGCCCGAGCGGACGCCGACGATGTTGTTGGGAGTCTGGAGCGCCGGCGACACGGTCGCGCCAACTGCGCGCAGCACGGCGGCACAGTTAGCGGCGCGGAACGAGGTACCGTTGCCGATCTCGGCCGGAGAGCATGGGTCGGTGAAGAAGAACGAGTCGCCGGTGACCGGCTGGAACAGCTCGCCGATGTTCGGCGCGCGGACCGCCTTGCCGTACGACCCGCGAAAGCTGATGTCGCGGATCGGCGCATAGACGCCGTTGATCTGCCACGTGTGCGTGTCGCCGATCGTCGAGTAGCTCGAGAAGCGATACGCGGCGCCGACCGACAGCGTGTCGGCGAAGCGGCGGCCCGACAGGATCGGCGCGTTCAATTCGCCAAAGGCCTCCTTGACGTCGAACTTGCCTCCCGATGGCACGACGAGGGTCGGCTCGGTAAAGGCGACGAAGCGGTTCGCCTGGAGGTTGTCGCTCGGGCGGAAGCTGCTCGTCTCGCGCCGGTATTCGCCGCCGAACGAGAATTGGACCGGGCCGCCGGGCAGCGCGAAGAACGCACCGAAATCGCCGCTGACCGAGGCGTTCGCCACCGACTGGGTGATGCGCGCAAAACTGGTGTCGTCGATCTGGAAGAAGCCGAGCGCCTGGCGGCTGATCGGGCCGGGGCCGAACAGGCTGACGGGCACGCAGCCGGGATTGCCGCCGGTCAGGTTCGAGCGGCAGACCGGGGCGCCGTTCGCGCCGGTGACGACGTCGAGCGCCTGGGCGTAGGGCACGGCAAAGTCGTCGTTGAGCTTTGTGATGGCGATGTCGGTCCGGCCATATTCGACATAGGTATCATACGTCGCGTGCTCGCTTAGCCGGCCCGAGGCGTCGAGGACGCCGCGGTAGGTCCGCCGCAGGTCGCTCTCGCCGTGGCGGCCGTAGTCGATATTGTCGCGCGTGACGCTGACCTGGTTCTGCCCGGCGGCGAGTGCCGCGTCGCGGATTGCGGTCGGTACGAACGGATTGTCGAGGCCGATCGACGTTCCGTAGGTGCCGATATAATAATCCGACGTCGTCGCTCGCGTCTGCGCGAACTTGCCCTCGACCGACAGTTTGAGCGCGTCGGAGACGTCGTAATGACCGAGCAGGTTGACGTCGTTGCGAACGATCCGCGGCGCGAGATCGCCCGAGTAAAAGCCTGCAACCGGCGTGTCGTCGCCGCCGGTCGAGTAATAAGCGGCAGGGGTGCCGTGGCGGTACGGCTGGCCGAGGCCGTTGAAGTCGGCGATGCCGTCGTTGTTGACGTCGACCGCGCCGATCGGGGATTCGCCCGGATAGCGCAGGTCGCCGACGAGGATGTTGTGAAACGCCTTCGGGTCGGTCGCCGCGGCGTCGTTCGGGATCAGATAGACACGGTTGGCCCCGGTCAGATATTTGCGCTGGTCGTTCTCGAGCCGGTCGTCGGCGTTATATTCGTACGCGAGCGTCAGGTTGCCGCGCCCGCCGGCGAAGTTGTGCCCGACCGCGACCGAGGCGAAGCGGTTGCCCGCGTCGCCCTTGTCCGAAATGCCGAACTGGCTGCGCGCCGCGATTCCGTCGAAGTCGCGCTTGAGGATGAAGTTGACGACGCCCGAGACGCCGTCGGCGCCATAGACCGCCGACGCGCCGCCGGTCAGCACGTCGACGCGGTCGATCAGGTCGGTCGGGATGCTGTTGACGTCGACCGCGGCGCTGTTCTGCTCGCCGGCGACGTGCCGCCGTCCGTTGACGAGGACGAGGGTCCGGCTGACCCCGAGGTTGCGCAGGTTGAGCTCGTTCAGCCCGGCCGCACCGAACGGATTGCTGTAGACCGCATTGCCGCCCGAGGTCTGGGTGAAGTCGCGCGAGCCTGTCAACGCCGGGATGCGTTCGAGGAAGTTTGTGATGTTGACGTTGCCCGACTGTTCGATCGCGGCGGCGTTGAACGAGGTGATCGGGTTCGGCGCGGCGAACTGCGAACGTGCGATGCGTGAGCCAGTGACGACGATGTCGGCGGCCTGTGGCTCGGCCGGGGCCGCGTCGGCTACCGGGGCGGGTTCGGCGACTGGCGTCGCTACGAGCACCGGCGCGGTTTGCGCCATCGTCGTGAACGGCAGGGCGAGGGTTACCCCGGCCAATAGATAGTGACGTACCAAGATTATCATCCCGTTGCTTTATCGGTTTGCTGCAATCGACCTCGTGGTTGCAGTCAACATTCACTAATGTCGCACGCCTGCGCTCAGCCTCTGTTGACGAGTGTTTCCGCGACGACTGATGCGAATAGGACACGCAGCGACCGATCGGCGCGCCGTGCCTTGACTGCTTGGTCAGCAACAGACGAGAGCCTAGCGTTTCCGAAGGACAGGGAAATGTGACGGGTGAAGCGGCGAGCGACGGCATGATCACACGCAGGTGCGCGCTGACGCTCGCGGGCAGCGCGGCACTGTCGGCTTGCGCGCCGCGGGACAGCAACCGCGTGACGTGGTGGGCGATGGGAACGACCGGCGAGAACGCGCCGATCCTGCTGCCGCCGTTCACCCGCACGACCGGGATCGACGTCGATCTCCAGGCGGTGCCGTGGACGGGCGCGCACGAGAAATTGCTGACCGGTTTCGCCGGCGGCTCGCTGCCCGACGTCATGATGCTCAACACCGGCTGGCTGCCCGAGCTCAACCTGCTCGGCGCGCTTACAGCCCCGCCACCGGCGCTGCTGACCGGCCATCTGCCCGGTGCGAATGCGGCGGTGATGATCGCCGGGCGCGCGTGTGCGGTGCCGTGGACCGCCGACAGCTGGGTGCAATTCTATCGCCGCGACCTCATCGCCGAGGTTGGCTACCCGGCGCCGCCGCTCGACTGGGCCGAGTGGACGCGGATGGCGCAGGCGATCGTCCGCCGCCATCCCGACCGCTTTGCGACGCTGCATCTGCTCGACTGGCCCGAGCCGCTGTTCGCTTATGCCGCGCAAACCGGCGAGCCGTTTCTCCGCGACCGCGCCGGACGCGGTAATTTCCGCAGCCCCGGCTTCCGCGCCGCGCTCGCCTTCTACAAGCGAGTGTTCGACCTCAAGCTGTCGCCGCGCGCCACCGGGGCCGAGGCGGGCGACACCTATATCGGGCTGCGGCGCGGCTGGTTCGCGATCCTGCCGTCGGACGCGGTGTTCATCGGCGATGCCCGCCGCCCCGAACACCGCATCGTGCCGGGCACATGGGGCGCAGCGGCGACGCCGGGGCCGCGCGGCGCGGGGGCGGCGATGGCGCGCGGCACCTGCCTCGCGGTCAGCCGGACCGCGCGTGACCCCGCCGCGGCGTGGCGGCTCGTCGCCTTCCTTACCGGCGCCGACCTCCAGCGGCAGATATTTGGAATCACCGGCGACCTCCCGACGCGGTCGCGGGCGTGGACAATGTTGCCGCCCGATCCCGTGACCCGGCTGTTCGCAACGCAGATTGCCGACAGTGTGGCGCCGCCGGCGGTACCCGAATGGGCGCGGATCACCAGCGAGGTCCAGCAGGTCGCCGAAGCGATGGTGCGCGGCAGGTTTGGCGTCGACGCCGCCGCCGCCGAGATGGACGCGCGGGTCGACCGGATCCTCGCAAAGCGGCGCTGGCTGCTCGACCGGGGGCGGATCACATGACGCGGCGCAGGTCGAGCGAAGCACGCGCCGGGCTGGCTTTTACCCTTCCGGTGCTTTTTGCCACACTGGCGTTTCTCGTCGTGCCGACCGTCGCCGGGCTGCTGCTCAGCCTGACCGACTTCGACATCTACGCGCTCGCCGACCTCGCCAACCTGCGGCTGGTCGGCGGCGGCAATTACCTCGCGCTCGCACATGAGCCGCGGTTCTGGCAGGCGGTATCGAATACGCTCGTCTTCGCCGGCATCGGCGTGCCTGCGGCGATCGGGACATCGCTCGCGACCGCGTTGCTGCTCGATTCGGCGACGGTCGGGTGGAAGCCGGTCTGGCGGCTGCTGCTGTTCGCGCCGTACGTGACGACGCTCGTCGCCACTGCATTGGTCTGGCGCTACGTCCTCGACACGCGGTCGGGGCTGCTCAACGCCGCGCTCGGCGTCGTCGGGATCGCGCCGGTCGACTGGCTCGGCGACCCGAAGACGAGCATCCCGGCGACGCTTATCTTCATCGTGTGGAAGGCGTTCGGCTACAACATGCTCGTCTTCACCGCGGCGCTGGCGACGGTGTCGACCGACCTGCGCGAGGCGGCGCGGCTCGACGGCGCCGGGCCCGTCGCGCGCTTCCGCCACGTCACGCTGCCCGCGATCGGCCCGGCTTTGATCCTCGCCAGCGTGCTCAGCGTCGCCAATTTCCTGCAGGTGTTCGCCGAGCCATACGTTATGACCCACGGCGGCCCGGCGCAAAGCACGACGACGATCCTGTATTTCATGTTCGACGAGGGCTTTACGTGGTGGAACCTCGGCACGGCGTCGGCGGTCGCGGTGATCCTGTTCGTCGCGATCCTCGGGCTGACCGCGGTGCAGGCGCGCCTCGCGCGGCGAATGGAATGGCTGTGAGGACCGGCGGCGCAGTTCGGACGATCGTGCTCGCCGTGCTGGCGCTTGCGACCGTCGCCCCGCTGATCTGGATGGTCGGCGTCTCGCTAATGCCGAAGGGCGCAGCCGCCGCCTTCCCGCCGCCGTTGTGGCCGGTGCATCCGACGCTGGCGAACTACCGCGAGCTGCTGTTCCCGCACATCGATGCGTCGGGCGGTGCGACGAGCTACCGGATCGTCCCGGCGATCGTGAACAGCACGCTGCTGGCGACGCTCGCGACGGTCCTCGGGCTTGGGCTGACGCTCCCCGCCGGCTATGCCTTCGCCAAGCTGCGTTTTACCGGCCGGGCGCGGCTGCTCCAGGCGATGCTCGCGCTCGCGGTGATCCCGGCGCAGGTCACGCTGCTGCCGCTGTTCCTGATGCTCAAGGCGGCCGGGCTAATCAACACCTATGCCGGCGTTCTCGTCCCCGGGCTGGCGGGGATCTACGGCGTGCTGTTCATCCGCCAGGCGGCGCTCGCGATCCCCGACGAGATGCTCGACGCGGCGCGGCTCGACGGCGCGAGCGAATGGCGCATCCTCACCCGGATCGTCGCGCCGCTGCTGCGCCCGGTGGTGGTGACGCTCGCGCTGTTCACCTTCCTCGCGAGCTGGAGCGACTTCCTGTGGCCGCTGATCGCGATCACCGACCAGCGGCTCTACACGCTCCCCGTCGCACTCGCCGCGATCAGCCGCGAACACGGGCAGGACGTCGAACTGATGATGGCGGGGGCCGTGGTGACGACGCTGCCGGTGCTGATCCTCTTCGCCGCGCTCCAGCGGTCGTATTTCAGCGGCGTCCTCGGCGGCGGCATCAAGGGCTGATCCGCGCGAAAGCGCGACCGTCCTCGGCAAATAGACGCGCGTCAGCGGGGTCGACGCAAAAGTAGATCCGCTCGCCGAGCGTCACGTGGCGATCGCTCGGCAGCTGCGCAACAAGCGCGGTCCCGTTCGCGAGCGGCGAAGCAAGATGCGCGAACGACAACGGCCCGAGCCGCTCGAACAGCTCGACCGCGCCGCCGAAGCCACCGGCGGGGTCGGCCCGCAAATGCTCGGGGCGAACGCCGAGCGTGACGGACGCTCCAATGGCGTTGGCAGGCACCAGCGCGGCGACGTCGCATGCGACGCCACCATCCAGCACCACTCGCGCGCCGCTGGCGTCGATCGCGGTGATCGTTCCCGGCAGCAGGTTCATCGCCGGCGAGCCGATCGCCGCCGCGACGCCGATCGTCGCCGGCGCATGATAAAGGTCGAGCGGCGCGCCCACCTGCTCGACGCGTCCGTGCGCCATGACGACGATGCGGTTCGCGAGCGTCATCGCCTCGACCTGATCGTGGGTGACGTAGATCATCGTCGTCCCGAGCCGCTGGTGGAGCCGCGCGAACTCATGGCGCATTCGCACCCGCAGGCCGGCGTCGAGGTTCGACAGCGGTTCGTCGAGGAGGAGGACGCCGGGGTCGCGGACGATCGCCCGGCCGATCGAGACGCGCTGGCGCTGCCCGCCCGACAGCGCACGCGGCCGCCGCCCAAGCAACGGCCCAAGTTCAAGCACATCGGCGACGGCGGCAACGCGCGCAGCAATTTCGGCAGCGGGACGACGCGCCATCTGCAGCGGGAAGGCGATATTCTCCCCCGCCGTCAAATGCGGGTAGAGCGCGTACGACTGGAAGACCATGGCGAGCCCGCGCTCGGCCGGCGCGAGACTGGTCACGTCGCGCCCGGCGATCTCGACGCGGCCGGCATCGGGCCGCTCGAGCCCGGCGATCAGGCGAAGCAGGGTCGACTTACCGCACCCCGACGGACCGATGATGACGACGAATTCGCCGTCCGCGATCGCCAGATCGACCGGAAGGAGGGCGGGCATCGCCTCGAAGGATTTCGCGAGGCCTACGACTTCGACACTGCTCATCGACCCCACGCTAACTGACCGCCTTGATTGGTCAATGCGAGCGTTTGTCCCGGAGCATTTGTTCGACGGGCCGGCAGTGGCCGCGCTTCCCCGAATTGTTGCGCGTCCTACTCGCGGAACTCCGCCAGCTCGGGAATCCGCGTGAAGGCGATCTTTGGCCCCGAACTCCGCGATGCCCCCGCGCTGTCGTGCCCGACCGTCACCGCGTCGCGGCCGAAGCGGGTGTTCATGCGGTCGATCGCGGCGCTGAGCGCGAGGCGGCGGGCTTCGGTTTCGGGGGTCACCGCCGGGCCCGCGTCGAACAGCGCAAGCTGGGTCTCGGCAGCAGTAGTCAATTCGAGGAAGGTCACCGAGACTTGGCGGTAGCGCTGCTCGGCAAGCTCGGCACGCATCCGCAGCCATAGGGAGTCGAGTACCGCCAGCAGGGTGAAGCTGTCGTGCGCTGCGACGAGCTTTTGGCCGTGCGACCAGCGAAGCCCCGGCGTGCGCGATCCGTCGCCGCCGACGGCCTCGCCCTTTTCGCCCTTCACGGTCAGCACGACGAAGCCCGTCCGGCATTCCATCCGCCGCAGCCGCGTCGCCGCCTTCATCAGCAGGCGCCGCGCAACAAGACGCGCGCGGTCGGGGTGGCGCTTATCCGGGCCGAGGACGTGGCTGTGGCCGATAGTCCGGCGCTGGGTCTCGCGCTCGGGAAGATCGACGCCTTTGAGCAGCCAGTGGAGCCGCTCGCCCCAGACATTGCCCCACACCGACCGCGCCTCGCGCGCGTCGAGGTCGAGGATGCGCGCCATCGTCACGACGCCCGCCGCCGCAAGGCGCTTCTCCATGTTCTTGCCGACGCCCGGAATGTCGTTGGGCCTGAGCGCACGGAGCCGCGCGTCGAGACATTCGGCATCGAGGACGGTTAGCCCATCGGGCTTCTCCATGTCGGCCGCCATCTTCGCCAGCAGGCGGTTTGGCGCGATGCCGATCGACGATTTGAGCTCGGTGCCGACGTTGGCGGCGATCCCCGCCTTGATCCGGCGGGCGAGATCGCCGACCTCCGCGCGGCCGTTCTCGTTATCGCATAGGCGGCAGGCGACCTCGTCGATCGAGCAGACCGCGGTGACGGGGACGTGGCGCTCGACCTCAGCGACGATGCGGTGGTGGAAGCGGACATATTCTTCGTGGCGCGCGGGAACGACGACCAAGTCGCGACACTTCGCCTTGGCCTCCCAGATCGGCGTGCCGGTCTTGATGCCGAACGCCTTCGCCTCGTAGCTCGCGGCGATCGCGCTGGTGGAGTCGGTATGAACGGGGGCAACGGCGATCGGACGCCCGCGCAACGTCGGGTCGAGCTGTTGCTCGACGCTCGCGAAATAGCTGTTGAGGTCAAGGTAGAGCCAGCGAAGGGGGAGCGACTCGGGCATCGCTCCCCCATAGCAGAATTAGAACATTTCGTGAACGCTAGAACACCGTCCGGACATTCTCGTCGCGCGACCAGATCCGGCCCTTCGACGCAGTCGCGACGAAGCCCTTGGCATCGCCCGCGATCATCGCAACGATCCCCGCGTCGGGCATAACGCCTGCCATGTCGAGCAGCGGCTGCGCCTCGGCACTGTGGCCGATGACCTTGAGGTGCGAGAACGCAGTGTGGACCCATGCCACCGCCGCTGCTTCGCCGAGCAATGCTGTGACGCCGTCATCCGACACCGCAAGCGCGACTGCGTCGAACAGGACGGACGGGCCACCGGCAAGTTGGTGCTTGGCGGCCAGCTTGGTGCCGTCGCTCAGCGTCGCACCGCCGACCCTGGGGGCCACGATCTCGACCTTCGCTTTCGCCGCCGTCGCCGCATCAACGATCGCGGTTATCAGCTTGGCGTCGGCCCCGTCGGTCACGAGGACGCCGATCTTGCGACCCTCGAAAGTTGCCTTGGCATTGGCAAGGATGCTCAACGCGGGCGACTTCGGAAGGTCGGTCCGCGTCGGCATCGCCTGCGGAATCGCGACGATCGGCTCGTCATGTCCAAGCCCGGCAGCAACGCGCTCGCCGAGTTCTGGGAGGATGTTGACGAGATGGCCGAGCATCGCGGCACGGACGACATCCGCCTCGACCTTGCTGAGTTCGAAGATCAATGCGGCGACGATATGGTCCTGCTCGGGACCCGTCTGGCTGTCGAAGAACTGCCGCGCCTGGCTGTAGTGGTCGTTGAACGTCGCCGAACGGGCGCGAACCTTGGGCGCATCGATCTGTTCGCGGAACGCCTGCGTCCCGGTCGGAACCTCGCGTGGGCCCTTGGGCGCGAGCAAGCTCGGCGTATAGGTCACGCGCTCGGGCTGGAGCGAGGTCTGCATGTGACCGTCGCGCTGCATATTGGCGAACGGACATTTCGGCGCATTGATCGGCAGCTGGGTGAAGTTCGGCGACCCGAGGCGCTTCAACTGCGTGTCGAGATACGAGAAGTTGCGCCCCTGCAGCAGGGGATCGTTCGAGAAGTCGATGCCGGGAACGACGTTCTGGGTGCAGAACGCGACCTGCTCGGTCTCCGAAAAGACGTTGGTCGGGTTGCGATTGAGCACCATCCGCCCGATCACGCGAAGCGGGACAACCTCCTCCGGGATCAGCTTCGACGAATCGAGGTGATCGAAGTCGAAGCCGGCGGCGTCCTCCTCGGTGAACAACTGGACCGCGAGGTCCCACGCCGGGAAGTCGCCAGCCTCGATCGCGTTATACAGGTCGCGGCGATGGAAATCGGCATCGGCGCCGTTGATCTTGACCGCTTCGTCCCACACCACCGACTGTGAGCCGAGCGTCGGCCGCCAGTGCCACTTGACGAAGGTCGACTTGCCCGCAGCGTCGACGAGACGGAAGGTGTGGATGCCGAAGCCTTCCATCATACGCACCGACCGCGGCATCGTCCGGTCGGACATCTGCCACATCACCATATTCATAGCCTCGGGCGAGCAGGCGATGAAGTCCCAGAAGGTGTCGTGCGCCGATGCCGCCTGTGGGAAGCCGCGATCCGGCTCCTCCTTGACCGCGTGAATCAGGTCGGGGAACTTGATTGCGTCTTGAATGAAGAACACCGGGATATTGTTGCCGACGAGGTCCCAATTGCCCTGCTGGGTATAGAACTTCACCGCAAAGCCGCGGACGTCGCGCGCGAGGTCGGCCGAGCCGCGGTTGCCGGCGACAGTCGAGAAGCGGACAAATACGGGGATTTCCACGCCTGTCTCCGAGAGCACTGGAGCACTGGTAAAGTCACCGAGGCTGTCGCTGAGCGTGAAGACGCCGTGCGCCGCAAGCCCACGGGCGTGGACGACGCGCTCGGGGATACGCTCATGGTCGAAATGGAAGATTTTCTCGCGGAGGACGAAATCCTCGAGCATCGTGCCGCCGCGTGGTCCGGCCTTGAGCGAATTGAAGTCGTCGGAAATCGCGATGCCGTTGTTCGTCGTCATCACTTCGCCATCGGCGGCGGCAGACTGGTGAAGTTCGCCGCCTTCGCCCGGCACAAGGCCGGCGTCGGCAAATGCGACGCCAGCATCATGGGCGCCGGCCAGCGGATCCGTGTGCACCTTCGCCGACGAATCTTTCGTCGTCGCGTGCTTGCTCATCGTCGCCATGTCATGTCTCCCGGGGTCGGAAGACTTAATAGCCCGCAGCGCTCGGCGTTCCCTTGACGAAAGGCATAGTGGCGAAACGATTGCGCCGCCGGTAGGGGCGTGGCGCACCCGTCAGTGCGGGTTGATCTCGAACTCGGCGTCGAGCTTGGCGGCATCGACCATATGACGACGGCAGTTGCGGGCCGCCATCTTGGTCTGGAGGTCGGAGACGCCGATCCCCCCACATTTCTCGTCGGCGCGAGCGTTGGCGTGACGGATTGCCGCAAGCATCCGCGGGTCGTTCGCCATATCCACAGGCCGAGTCGGGGCAGCCGTTTGTGCCGGAGGCGCCGGCGGAGCCGGCAGTACGGAATCGGCCTGCACGGCGAATGCCGCTGCCGGGGCAAGTGCTGCCAAGACAGCCAGGGCAAGTGCGAACTTGGTCATTCGGTCCCCCGTTGTCATGCTACCCGACTAGCCGGGACGCATTTCCCGATTATGCACGAGTTTTGCTGCACCGCAATATCGGCGGATACGTAACAAACCTCTGTTCTATTCACAGCAGCTTTGCGTAAGATCGATGGCCATGAACGCTTCTCGCCAACCCGCGCCTGTCGCTTTGCTCTCTGTGGACGATACATGTTGCAGCGCGCGCGCCCTAGCCGTTCGCAAGGATTTGCTATGTCACTGAACGGGCAAGTCGCTGAACCGCCTGGCATCGTCGCAGTTGACGCCGGGGTGATCGCGGGCCGGCAACTCCGTTACTACGACTTCGCGATGGCCGCGTTCGTCGTCATCTTGATCTGCTCTAACCTGATCGGCGCGGGCAAGCCGGCGATGGTCACGCTGCCGGTCTTCGGCGTCGTCCATTTCGGCGCGGGCATCCTGTTCTTTCCGCTCAGCTATGTGCTCGGCGACATCCTCGCCGAGGTCTACGGCTTCGCCCGAGCCCGGCGCTGCGTCTGGGCCGGGTTCGGCGCGTCGTTGTTCGCCGCGGGCATGAGCTGGGTCGTCGTCGCGCTGCCCCCAGCAACTGACTGGAGCGGGCAAGCGGCGCTCGCGACCGTATTTGGGCAGGTGCCCCGGATCTTCCTCGCCTCGATTATCGCCTTCTGGGCGGGCGAGATCGTCAACGCCGCTGTGCTGTCGCGGATGAAGGTGTGGACCGGCGGGCGCTGGCTGTGGACGCGGACGATCGGCTCGACCGTTGCCGGGCAAGGCGTCGACAGCCTCATCTTCTACCCGCTCGCCTTCCTCGGCGTGTGGGAAACGAGCCTCGTGATCGAGGTGCTGATCACCAACTATCTGCTCAAGGTCGGCTGGGAGGTGATCTTGACCCCGGTCACCTACCGCATCGTCGCCGCCTTCAAGGCGGCCGAGGGGATTGACGTGTTCGACCGCGGCACCGACTTCACGCCGTTCACGACGAAGGTCTGACGCGCGCGGGGCGGACGATCGCCACGCCGCGCAACATTCCTAGGCAAGCGCCGCCATCAGTCCCTCGAACAGCCGCCGCCCGTCGGTGCCGCCTTGCGCGGCGTCGATCAGCCGTTCGGGGTGGGGCATCATGCCAAGCACATTGCCGGCATCGTTGACGATCCCGGCGATGTCGCGCGCGCTACCGTTGACCGGTTCGGCGTAGCGGAACACGACGCGGCCCTCACCTTCGAGCCGGTCGAGCGTCGCATCGTCGGCGGCGTAATTGCCGTCGTGGTGCGCGACGGGGATGCGGATTGTCTCGCCCGAGTCGTAGCGCGCGCTGAACGCGGTCTGGCTGTTCGCTACCGACAGCGCGACGTCGCGGCAGACGAAGTCGAGGCCGGCGTTACGCATCAACGCGCCCGGCAGCAGTCCGGTCTCGGTCAGGACCTGGAAGCCGTTGCACACACCGAGGATCGCGCGCCCGTCGTTCGCTGCTGCGACAACCGCCGCCATGATCGGCGACCGCGCCGCCATCGCGCCCGAGCGAAGATAGTCGCCGTAGCTGAACCCGCCGGGCATTGCGATCAAGTCGAGACCGTCGGGGAGTTCAGTGTCGCGGTGCCAGACCATCGCCGGGGCGGTGCCGGTTATCTCGTGGAGCGCGACGGCGAGGTCGCGGTCACAGTTCGATCCGGGAAAGACGATGACGGCGGTCTTCATCGGGCAACCCTCGGCGACGACGCCATCACGCGAGCTCGATCCGATAATTCTCGATCACCGGGTTGGCGAGCAGCGCCTTGCACATTGCCTCGACATCGGCGGACGTCGTGCCGTCGGCGAGGTCGAGTTCGATCAGCTTGCCCTGCCGAACTTCGCCGACCCCGGCAAAACCAAGGCCGCTCAGGGCGTTGCCGATCGCGCGTCCCTGCGGATCGAGGACGCCGGACTTCAGGGTAACGATGACACGAGCTTTCATGGGCTGCGGTCTAGTCGCGGACGCGCTATCGGGCAAGTAAGACCCGATTCGCGGTTTGGGACCGGGACAGGAGGCGAGAATGCACGACCGAACGATGGCGGCGGAACGCAGCAAGGTGCCCGAGGTCACGCTGATCTTCTGGCTGTGCAAGATCATCGCCACGACACTCGGGGAGACCGGCGGCGATTCGCTCTCGATGTCGGCGAACCTCGGCTATCTCGTCTCGACGGGCATCTTTGCGGCGATCTTCGCGGTCGCGGTCGCGTTGCAGATTCGCGCGACGCGATTTCATCCGTGGCTGTACTGGGCGACGATCATCGCGACGACGACGGTCGGGACGACGCTCGCCGATTTCGCCGACCGCTCGCTCGGGATCGGCTATGCGGGCGGATCGAGCCTGTTGCTGGCGTTGCTGCTCGCGTCGCTGTTCATCTGGTACCGCACGACCGGGACGATCGCGGTCGCGAGCGTCGCCACCCCGCGCGCTGAAGTCTTCTACTGGGTGACGATCATGTTCTCGCAGACGCTCGGCACCGCGCTCGGAGACTGGACCGCCGATACAGCCGGGTTCGGCTATACCGGCGCAGCGCTCATCTTCGGCGGAATGCTCGCGGTGATCGCAGCGGCGTACTTCTGGACATCGATCTCGCGCACCGGCTTGTTCTGGGCGGCATTCGTTCTGACCCGTCCGCTCGGCGCGGTCGTCGGCGACTTCCTCGACAAGCCGATCGCGAAGGGCGGGCTCAACCTCGACCGCTACGCGGCGAGCGGGCTGCTGCTCGTCGCACTGATCATCCTTATCGCCGTCGTCCGCCAGCGCCCCGCAACGCGGAGCCACTGACGTGGCGCCGGGTTACTTGCCCCGCGCCTTGCGGTGTTCGTCGAGGTCGAGGACGGTCGACACCGCGCCGTCGGGGAGCAGGCCGAGCCGCCGCGCGACCTCGGTGTACGCCTCGACTTCGCCGCCAAGATCGAGGCGGAAGCGGTCCTTGTCCATCTTGTCGTTGGTCTTCATGTCCCACAGGCGGCAGCCGTCGGGACTGATCTCGTCCGCGAGAATGATGCGGCTGAATTCGTTGTCGAACAGCCGGCCGAATTCGAGCTTGAAGTCGACCAGCCGGATGCCGACGCCGGCGAACAGCCCCGCCATGAAGTCGTTGATGCGGATCGCCATGTCGGCAATGTCGTGCATCTCGTCCTGGCTCGCCCAGCCGAACGCCGAGATGTGCTCGTCGGTGATCAGCGGATCGCCGAGCGCGTCGTCCTTGTAATAATATTCGAGGATCGTCCGCGGCAATGCTGTGCCTTCCTCGAGCCCAAAGCGCTTGGCGAGGCTCCCGGCGACAACGTTGCGGACGACAACCTCGATCGGCACGATCTCGACCTGGCGGACGAGCTGCTCGCGCATGTTCAACCGGCGGATGAAGTGCGTCGGGATGCCGATCGTCGCGAGCATCGTAAACAGATGCTCGGAGATGCGGTTGTTGAGGACGCCCTTGCCGCTAATCGTGCCCTTCTTCTGGGCGTTGAACGCGGTCGCATCGTCCTTGAAATATTGGATGATCGTACCTGGCTCGGGACCCTCATACAGGATCTTGGCCTTGCCTTCGTAGATCTGGCGGCGGCGGGACATGGGCGTCGTCCTCCTCGGTCGTCTTCCGGACACGCGCGCCGCTGCCCGCATCCGTGGAAAGAAAGCGCCCCGGCGCGGGCGGGGTCGCGCGCGGCCGGGGCTGAATAAGCGATATAGCGCGGCGGGGGGGCGCTGACAATGACGCGGGCGCGGTCACGGCGGCGGAATGAGCGATCCTTTTCGCCGCGCATCGCGCCGAGCGCGAAGTTTGCCGGCCAGCCAAAGCAGCAGCCCTGCGGGCACGAGCCATGGCACGACGGCCACCACGACCGTCAACAGCAGCGCGAGACTCGTCGAAATCGTCTGCCCGGCCTCAGACACCGCAGTCGCCAGCGGACGCGCGGTCGAGCCGAGCGGCTGCGTCGAGCGATAATCGATGCTGAGCTTCGAGAAACTGACGCGCTGCTGGAGCTCGCTCAATTCGGCGGTCGCGGTGTCGAGCTGCTGCTGGGTCTCGCTGAGCGCTTTCTCCACCGCTAGCAGGTCCGACAGCCGTCCCTCGCGGTGTTCGAGCAACGTCTGCAGCCTGTCGCGCAGGGTCCGCTTCGCCTTGAGCGCGGCGTCGGCGTCGATCAGCTCGCGCGTAATATCTTCGCCCGTGACCGTGTTGGCGAGCATCGTCCCGCCAGCATCGCCAGTCGTCGCAGCGAGTCGCGCCTCGAACGATTTCACCTCGTTCGGGACGATGCGCAGGTCGAGATGCGCCTCGGCGGCATCGCCGTCACCGCCGCTGCGTGACGCGTTGATCAACTGGCACCGCGACGGACCCAGTGCCTCGCACGCGTTCCGGTGCGCCCGCTGCACACCATCGATCCGACGTGCGGGGAGCTCGAAACCGAGATTATAGCTGTACGCGATAAAGGCGGTACCGTCGCGACGGGCCGCTGGCTGCCGGGGCTCGTTCGGCGGCTGGGCCTGTTCCAAGCCAGCTGGGGCGACCAAGGTTTGCGGTGTCGGCGCGCCAGTATCGCCCTTGCGGCCGCACGCGGCGACGGTCAGCCCAAGGAGCAACGCTACCCGCAGCTTCGCCATCGCCGTTCCCCCACGATTGAACCTTGGCCTGCGCGACCCTATACACAGGATGACATCGTTCCAAGGATCGCCATGACGACATTCGACGAGCGCGAAGCGGGCTTCGAGGCCAAATTCACCCACGACGCCGACGTCGAGTTCCGCATCACTGCGCGCGCCAACAAGCTGCTCGGGATGTGGGCGGCGGGCAAGCTTGGGATGACACCCGAAGCCAGCGAAGACTACGCCCGCGCCGTTGTCCACGCCGAGTTCGAGAAGAGCGGCCATGAAGGCGTGTTCGACAAGATCGTCACCGACTTGAAGGTCCGCGCTCTCGGCGTCACCGATGACGATGTTCGCGCGGCGATGGCGGCAACGCAGGCCGAAGCCCGCCACCAGATCATGGGCGTTGCCTGATGGGTATGGCAGCCGCCGACATCGAGGCTGCGATCGTTGCCGCGCTGCCCGACGCGCAGGTGACGATCACCGATCTTGCCGGCGACGGCGACCATTATAGCGCGCGCGTCGTCTCCGGTGCGTTCGCCGGCATCCCGCGCGTCCGCCAGCACCAGCTCGTCTACAACGCCCTCGGCGGCCGGATGGGCGGCGAGTTGCACGCCCTCCAGTTGACCACAGCGCTTCCCGTTCAGGAGACCACGCCATGACCGATATCAATGCGAAGATCGGTGCGCTCGTCGGCGGCACCGACGTCGTGCTGTTCATGAAGGGGACGCCGCTGTTCCCGCAGTGCGGCTTCTCGTCGACCGCGATCCAGATCCTCGAGCGCCTCGGCGTCGATTACGAGACCGTCGACGTCCTCGCCGACCCCGAGGTCCGCTCGGGCATCAAGGCGTATAGCGACTGGCCGACGGTGCCGCAGTTGTACGTCAAGGGCGAGTTCGTCGGCGGCTCCGACATCATGATGGAGATGTTCCAGTCGGGCGAACTCGAGACGATGGTGACCGAAAAGGGCGTCGCGCGCGCTGCTTGAGCGTGCCGATGACAGTGTTGGATCTGCGCTTGCGCCGCATTGGCGTCCGCGCATGAATTATCAGATCTCGATTACCGGATTGTGGCGGGAGACCTTCGCCGCAGCCACCACGGGAATGCGACTATACCTGCCGATCGCGGCGGCGTTCGTCCTGCTGCCCGGCGTCGCGATCGAGCTGTTTGGCCCGGCGCTGCCGAAAACTCCCGCCGAGCTGACGCCCAACCTCGTTTTCAGCGCGCTTGTGTTGCCATCGCTGATCGCGATCGTAGCGCAGGCGGCGATCGTTAGGTTAGCGATCGACAAGGCGAGCGGGATCGACCGGTCGGTCGGTGAGGCGCTGCTCGTCGCCTTGCGGCTATGGCCGCTGCTTGTCGTCGCGCTGCTGCTCGCGGCAGTGCCGATCGGCGCGGGGCTGCTGCTGTTCATCGTTCCCGGCCTGTACATGGCGGGTCGGCTGACGCTGGCGATGCCGCTCGTCATCGACGGCGTCGTGGCCCCGATCGCTGCGGTCCGGCGAAGCTGGGAGCTTACCGAGGGCAACGGCTGGCGGATCATCGCCTTCACAATCATGTGGGCGGCATGGTTCCTCGCGCTGTCGGCAATCGCCGCGATCATCGGCGGCGGCGTGGCGACGGCGCTGAACGGGCTCGGTGCGGGCGCCGCGGGAGCGGTAATCTCGAGCGTAATCGGCGGAGTCGTCGGCGCGCTGTTCACGGTGTTCAACGCGGTCGGCATAGCGCTGATCTACCTGCGGTTGCGGCGCTAATCTTAGATCCTCCCCGCCTTAGGGGAGGATCAGCAGTCGATTAATCCCATCGCGCCAGCGGCGGCAGGCTCATCAGGATCGCTTCGACGTTGCCGCCGGTCTTCAGCCCGAAGGTCGTGCCGCGGTCGTAGACGAGGTTGAATTCGGCATACAGGCCGCGGTAGCGCAGCTGGACGATGCGCTCGGCGTCGGTGAAGGAGTCGTGCATGTGCCGCCGGACGATTTCCGGGTACACACCGAGCAGTGTCCGCCCGACGTCCTGGGTGAAGGCGAAATTCGCGGCAAAATCACCTTCGAGATGGTCGTAGAAGATGCCCCCGACGCCGCGATGGCGGTTGCGGTGGGGTACGAAGAAATACTCGTCGCACCAGCGGTCGAAACGGCTGTAGTAATCGCTGCCGTGGCGGTCGCACGCTGCCTTGAACGCCGTCTTGAAATTGGCGGTGTCGGCGGCGACCGGGAGTGCAGGATTGAGGTCGGCTCCCCCGCCGAACCAGCGCTTGGTCGTGACGAGGAAGCGCGTGTTCATGTGGACCGCGGGGACGTGCGGGTTCGCCATGTGTGCGACGAGGCTGATCCCGGTGGCGAAAAAGCGCGGGTCGGCATCGGCGCCGTTGATGGACTTGGCGAATTCGGGCGCGAACTCGCCGAACACCGTCGAGGTGTTGACCCCGACCTTCTCGAACACCCGGCCCTTCATCACCGACATGACACCGCCGCCGCCGGGCGCTCCGGTCGAGTCTGGGCGGTCCCATGCGGTTCGCTTGAAGCGCCCAGCGGGGGCGTCGCCGTCGCCTTCGTCCTCGAGGGTTTCGAAGGCGGCGCAGAGCTGGTCGCGGAGGCTTTGGAACCACGTCTGCGCGGCAAGCTGTTCGGCGTCGAGGGTGTATTCGGTCACGGGCGCTCCGTCGCTGGTGCCGACGGGACTATCCTAAGCGCCGTCCTCGCGAAAGCGGTTAGCCGTGGCCCGCCAACGCCGCGAGGAGCAGCAGCGCGACGATATTGGTGATCTTGATCATCGGGTTGACCGCCGGCCCGGCGGTGTCCTTGTACGGGTCGCCGACAGTGTCGCCGGTCACCGCCGCCTGGTGCGCAGGCGAGCCCTTGCCGCCGTATGCGCCCTGCTCGATCACCTTCTTGGCATTATCCCACGCGCCGCCGCCGCTCGTCATCGAGATCGCGACGAACAGCCCGGAGACGATGACCCCCATCAGCAGCGCACCCAGGGCCGCAAAGCCGTTGCCCTGCGTCGATACCGCCGTGACCGCAAAATAGACAACGACCGGCGCGAGCACCGGGAGCAGCGACGGGACGATCATCTCGCGGATCGCGCCCGCGGTGACGAGGCCGACGGTCCGGGCGTAATCGGGCCGGACGCTGCGGTCGGCGATGCCGGGCGATTCGCGGAACTGGGCGCGGATATCTTGCGCGACGGCGCTCGCGGTCCGTCCGACCGCGGTCATCGCCATGCCGCCGAACAGATACGGCAGCAGTGCGCCGAGGAGCAGGCCGACGACGACATACGGGTTCGACAGCGTGAAATCGACCGTCGTGGCCGCGAAGAACTGGCGCAGGTCCTCGGTGTACGTCGCGAACAGCACGAGCGCGGCCAGCCCGGCCGAGCCGATCGCATAGCCCTTGGTCACTGCCTTGGTCGTGTTGCCGACCGCGTCGAGTGCGTCGGTCCGCTGGCGGACTTCATGTTCGAGCCCCGCCATCTCGGCGATGCCGCCGGCGTTGTCGGTGACCGGGCCGTAAGCATCGAGCGCGACGACCATCCCGGCGAGCGCGAGCATGGCGGTCGCGGCGAAGGCGATCCCGATCAGCCCGGCGAGCTGGAAGCTGGCGATGATGCCGACGACGATCACCAACGTCGGCAATGCCGTCGACTCCATGCTGACCGCGAGGCCCTGGATGACGTTGGTGCCGTGGCCGGAATCACTCGCCTTGGCGATCGACTGGACCGGGCGGTAGCCGGTGCCGGTGTAATATTCGGTGATCCAGACGATCAGCCCGGTCACCGCCAGCCCGACGAGCATGCAGAAGAACAGGTGCATCGCGGTGAAGTCGGTCGGCGCGGCGACGGCGGCGGCGGCGGCTGCCTGCGCCGGCTTGACCGAGATTACCGCGTTCATGTCAGGGAAGATCGCCTTGGTCGCGAACCACAAGGCCGGGATCGACAGCAGGGCGGTGACGATGAAGCCCTTGTACAGCGCGCCCATGATCGAGCCCGACTTGCCGAGCTTGACGAAGAAGGTCCCGATCACCGACGTGATGATGCACACGCCGCCCGCGAGCAGCGGCAGCGTCATCAGCTTCGCGGCGTCGGTCCCGGCGACGAGCAATGCGACGAGCACCATCGTCGCGCCGAGGGTAACGACATAGGTCTCGAACAGGTCGGCGGCCATGCCGGCGCAGTCGCCGACGTTATCGCCGACGTTATCGGCGATGACGCCTGGGTTGCGGTCGTCATCCTCGTCAAAGCCGAGCTCGTTCTTGCCGACCATGTCGGCGCCGACGTCGGCGGCCTTGGTGAAGATGCCGCCCCCCAACCGCGCGAAGATCGAGATCAGCGACGCGCCGAAGCTCAATGCGACGAGCGCGTTGATCACCGGGCGGCTGGTCGGGTCCATGTGGCCGAAGTTTACGAGCGAGTAGAAATATCCGGCGATCGCGAGCAGCGCCAAGCCCGCGACGAGCATCCCCGTCACCGCGCCTGAACGGAACGCCATCGTCAGCCCGGCCTGGAGCGAGTTGCGCGCCGCTTCGGCGGTCCGGACGTTGGCGCGGACCGAGATGTTCATGCCGATGAACCCGGTCGCCCCGGACAACAGCGCGCCGACGACGAACGCGACGGCGGGGACCAGCCCGAGGAACACCGCGACGAGGACCGCGACGATCACCCCGACGATCGCGATCGCCTGGTACTGGCGCTTCAGATACGCCCCCGCGCCCTCCTGGATCGCGCGCGCGATCTCCTGCATCCGCGCATTTCCGGGAGACGCCCCGAGCACCTGCCGCGAGGTGACAACGCCATAGGCGACCGCAGCAAGCCCGCACAGGATCGCAACAAGTACGAAGTCCATTGATATTCCCCCCAAGGAACGCGAGCGATCAATGCCGCCCGTCTTGTCTTAGTGTGGCGAGTTGTCGCGTATGCGCGAAGAGATAGCAAGCGGGTGTACCGGATTGGCAACCGCATGTCCGTAACGATCGCTCAGCCGGTGAGGACCTCGTCGATCCACTCCGGAACGAGCCGTCCGGCTGCGCCGTGGCGCGCCTCGTCAAACAGCGCGGTTCCCGCGGAGGGATCGAGGTTGAGTTCGAGCGTGCGGGCTCCCGCGTGCCGCGCCGCGTCGACGAAGCCCGCAGCAGGATAGACCGCGCCGCTGGTGCCGATCGAGACGAACAGGTCGCACGCGGCGATCGCGGCGTCGATCCGGTCCATATGGTACGGCATCTCGCCGAACCAGACGATGTCAGGGCGGAGCGTGCCGCCGCAGCCGCACGGCGCCGCGCCGGTCAAGTCGTCGCCCCACGGCTGCATCGCGCCGCATCGGCCGCACAGCGCTGACTTCAGCTCGCCGTGCATGTGAACGAGACGCACCGCCCCGGCGCGTTCGTGAAGATCATCGACGTTTTGCGTCACGATGAGCAGGCCGCCGCGCCACTCCCGATCGAGCCGGGCAAGCGCGAGATGCGCGGGGTTTGGCTCGACATGCGCGAGCGCCGCGCGGCGGGCATCGTAGAAGCGCTGAACGAGGACCGGATCGCGGCGAAACGCCTGCGGTGTCGCGACATCCTCGATGCGGTGCCCTTCCCACAGCCCATCGGGGCCGCGAAAGGTCGGAACGCCGCTTTCGGCCGAGATGCCTGCGCCGGTCAGGACGACGATGTTGCGAACGACGGTCACACGGCTTCGGGGGTTGCCGTCGCCTCTAGGCAGCGGTTTCGGCCGCTGTCCTTAGCGGCGAACAGCGCGATGTCGGCGCCCGCGAGCCATTCGTCGGCGGTCACGATGGCGTGGGTCAGCGACGCCACGCCAAAGCTCGCGGTGACGCGCAGATCGGGATCGAACGCCACCGTCACGTTTGCGATCGCGACACGAAAGCGTTCGGCGATCGCAATTCCTGCGGCAGGCCCGGCGCCGGGCAGCAGGACAGCGAATTCCTCACCGCCGACGCGGCCGAAGACATCGGGCGCGCGCAACAGTGTCTGGCAGCACGCCGAAATCGCCTCGAGGACGACGTCGCCCGCCGCATGACCGTGACGATCGTTGATCGCCTTGAAGTGATCGAGGTCGAACAGCAGCAGCGCGCATTCCTGCCCATCGCGGGCGTGACGCATGATCGCGTGCGCCGCCGTGTCGAGGAACGCCCGGCGGCTGAGCGCGCCGGTCAGGAAGTCGCGCGTCGCGATCTGACGCAGTTCGAAGGTGTCGACCACCAGCGCGCTGAACTTGGCGAGAAGGCCGACCTCGGCGGCCGAATAATCGCGCGGGACGCGGTCGAGCGCGCACAGCGAACCGATCTGATACCCGTCGCGGCTGACGAGCGGCGCACCGACATAACTGACGACGTTGGGCGGCCCGACGACCAGAGGATTGGCGTTGAACCGCGGGTCGATCCGCGCGTCGGTGACGATCATCGGCCCGCGCGCCGCGATCGTGTGCGTACAGAATGAAATCTCGCGCGTCGTCTCGCTGGCATCGAAGCCGTCGCGTGACTTGAACCACTGGCGATGCTCGTCGACGAGCGAGATCGCCGCCATCGGCACGTCGAGCACTACCCGGACGAGCGAAGTAATCCGGTCGAATGGCGACTCCGGCGCGATGTCGCGGAGATTGTAGCGCCGCAATGTTTCGAGCCGGCCGGGCTCGTCGGCCATGCTGGCATCATCGCCGATATCACCCGTCGCCTCGTGATCGATTGAGTCGCCGGTGCTTTCGCGCACTCTGTTGATTTCGCTAGGTCGCTCGAATCGGGACACACTTTAGCATAGGGTGGACTTACGTGGTGGGACAGTCGGATATGATACGGGTTGGCGTTCTTGGTGCAGGTGGGCGGATGGGTCAGGCGATCATCGCCGCGATTGCCGCCGAGCCGAACATGGTTCTCGGCGGCGCAGTCGAACGCGCGGGCCACCGTTCGGTCGGCGCGAAGCTCGGCGGCGGGCTGACGATTTGCAGCAATCCGTCGGCGTTGGCGCATGTTTGCGACGTCATGGTCGATTTCACCAGCCCCGACGCGCTTGAGGCGAATCTCGACGCGGCATGGTCGACGCGCACGGCAATCGTCATCGGCACCACCGGGCTCGCGGCGCGGCATGAGGCCGCAGCCGCTCGGGCGGCGCGCGATATCGCGGTTCTCCAGACCGCGAACACCAGCATCGGGGTCACCGTCCTCTGCGGGCTGGTCGAAGCCGCGGCGGCGCGGCTGGCCGACTGGGACATCGAAATCCTCGACCTGCATCACCGCGACAAGCGCGACGCGCCATCGGGGACTGCGCTCGCGCTCGGCGCGGCAGCGGCACGCGGGCGGGACACGACCCTCGATGCCGTTCGCACCGCATTGCGTGACGGCGTCGGAGCGGCGCGAGCCAAGGGATCGATCGGCTTTGCGGCGATGCGCGGCGGGTCGGCGGCGGGCGACCACATGGTGCTGTTCGCGGGCGACGGCGAGCGGATCGAGCTGGTCCACCGCGCCGAGAGCCGTGATATCTTCGCGCACGGCGCGGTCGCGGCGGCAGCGTGGCTCGCGGGCAAGCCGCCGGGGCGGTACTCGATGGCGGACGTGGTCGGCTAGCGGCGGGCGAGTTCGCGCCGGGTCAGCTCGCCGTCACCCTCAGTATCGAGCAGGGCGAAGCGTTGGGCAGCGGCGGCGCGGAATTCGCGCTCGGTGATGCTGCGGTTGAAGTCGGCGTCGGCGGACGCGACGGGCTCGGGGAGGTCGAAGAAGCTGTACCGCGCGGCACCCTGGACGCCGAGCGCCTGATGCGGCGTGGCGCTGTCGTCGTTGCTGGTTCCGCCTCCGCTATCGCCACCGTGTCCACCCCGGCCACCGCCGCCACCGCCACCGCCATGATGTCCGCCGCCACCGCCCCCCTGGCGTTTGCCACTACCACCCGAGCGCCCGCCGCCACCGGCATCGCCGACCCGGATTTCCGGCGCGACCACGGTCTCATAATGGTTGAGCTCGGCCGGATCGATCTCGCCGTCGCCGTCGGTGTCGAGCGTCTTGAAGAAGCGCGCGGCGTCGGCTTGAAATTCGGCGAGGGTGACCTTGCCGTCGTGATCGGTATCGGCCCCGTCGAACCAGCGCCCGATCAGTGCCTCGCGTCCGCCGGGGCCGCGAAACGGCTCGCCCATCGGGCTGATGAAGACCCCGCGCCGCTCCGGACCACCCGGCCCGTGCGGTCCCCCCGGCGGCGGACCGTGCGGGCGCGGCTGCGGCGCGCAACCAGCGACGAGGAGCAGGACGAGGCCGATGCGACGCATGTGATACTCCCGGGACGACGCCGGGGTACGCGCTCGCTCCTGATGATCCCTCACCAGACCTTGATGCGCTCCTCCGGCGACAGATACAGCGTCTCGCCCGGCTTGGCGCCGAACGCCGCATACCATGCGTCGAGATTTCGCGCGACGTTCGGGCGAAGGAAGCCCGCAGTGTGCGGGTCGGTCGTCGTCTGCTGGAGCAGCGCGGCGTCGCGATACTTCTGCCGCCAGATCTGCGCGAAGCCGAGGAAGAAGCGCTGGTCACCGGTCATCCCGTCGATCACCGGCGCGGGCTTGCCGTTCAACGACTTGTGGTACGCGTCATAGGCGACGTTGATCCCGGCAAGGTCGGCCATGTTCTCGCCGAGCGTCAGTTCGCCGTTGATGTGCAGCCCCGGGAGCGGCTGATACGCGGCATATTGCGCGACGACCTTGTCGGTCAGCACCTTGAAGCGCGCGATGTCCTGCGCCGTCCACCAGTCGGCAAGCGTCCCGCGCTTGTCGTACTTCCGCCCTTGGTCGTCGAAATGGTGGCTGATCTCGTGGCCGATCACCGCGCCGATGCCGCCATAATTGACCGCCGGATCGGCGTTGGGATCGAAGAACGGCGGCTGGAGGATCGCCGCCGGGAAAACGACCTCGTTCCACGTCGGGTTGGCATAAGCGTTGACCGTCATCGGGGTCATGCCCCACTCGCTGCGGTCGATCGTCTTGCCGAGCTTATCGAGATCGCGCTGGAATTCGAACCGCGCCGCGCGCTGGGCGTTGCCGAGCGCGTCGCCGCGAAGAACCTCGAGGTTCGAATAGTCACGCCACTTCGACGGGTAGCCGATCTTCGGGGTGAACACCGCGAGCTTGGCGCGGGCCTGGACCTTGGTCGCGGGGTCCATCCACGTCAGATTGGCGAGCCGGGCGTCCATCGCCGCGATGATGTTCTTGACCAGTGCATCGGCCTTGGCCTTCGCGTCGGGCGCGAAATACTTGGCGACGTACAGCTTGCCGACCGCCTCGCCGAGCGCATCGCTCGTCGCGTCGACTCCGCGCTTCCACCGCTCTTGATTGACCGGCTGACCCGAAAGCACAGTTCCCGAGAAGGCGAATTTAGCATCGACGAATTTCGCTGGCAGC
Organism: Polymorphobacter sp. PAMC 29334; assembly: GCF_019431245.1. NCBI lineage: Bacteria > Pseudomonadati > Pseudomonadota > Alphaproteobacteria > Sphingomonadales > Sphingosinicellaceae > Polymorphobacter > Polymorphobacter sp. PAMC 29334. Next base: position 3,466,156 of record NZ_CP080243.1, read on the forward strand.
AGCGGCGCCCAGCGATCGAGCGTGTGGAAGGTCAGATACGCCTGCCACCCATCGAGCGGTTCGTCGGCAACGAGCTTCGCCGTGCCCGCAATCGCACTCGGGTTGGTGACGATGATTTGAGGCTGGCTCGCGACCCCGGCAGCGGCGAGGAACGACGTCCAGTCCAGGCCGGGGTCCTTCGCCGCCAGCTCGGCGGTGGCGACGGGGTTGTACGTCTTATCGACCTGACGACGCTCGACCCGGCTCCACTGGACCGCCGCCAGCTTCGCTTCGAGGTCATAGACCATCTTTGCCTTGGCGGCGGCATCGGGCACCCCGGCAAGCGACAGCAGTTGCGTGACATACGCCTGATACTTCGTCCGCACCTCGGCGAACTTCGGGTTCTTGGTGTCGAGGTAATAGTCGCGATCGGGCATGCCGAGCCCGCCTTGGCCGATGTAGACGCTGTAGATGTCGGGGTTCTTGAGGTCCTGCCGCAGCCGCAGGTTGACCGGCGCGTCGATCCCCTCGCGGTTGAAGTCGCCCAGCGTCGCCGCCAGCTTCGCCCGGTCGCCGATCGCCGCGATCGCATCCAGACGCGGCTGGAGCGGAACTAGTCCCTTCTTCTCGATCGTCGCCGCATCCATGAAGCTCGCATAATAATCGCCGATCTTGCGGCCTTCGGTCCCGGCGGGGGCATTCGTCGCGGCGGCAGCCTCGACCAGCCCGCGCGTCCGCTCCTGGCTCAGATCGCGCAGCTTGGTGAACATGCCGTAATTCGAGCGGTCGTCGGGGATGACGAGATCGTCGAGGTACTTGCCGTTGGCGAAGCGCCCCCAGTCGTTGCCCGGAGTCACGCTGCGGTCCATGCCGGCGGCGTCGAAGCCATAGTCGCCGTACGTCGGCTTCGCGGGCGCGGCGGCAACGACCAGCAGGGCGGCACCGAGCAACAGGATCGAACGCATGAAGACTCCCAAGGATGATCGTTTGGCGGTGGTTATAGATTTGTGACCGGGCGCCCGCTAGTCAAGCGACGCGGAGGAATTACCGGTTGACCAGCATCGACGGACGCGCGGCGCATATCGCGCTCGTCCTCCACGATTTCTCCGGCGGCGGCAGCGAACGCATCGCGATCCGTCTCGCACAGCGCTGGGCGGAGGCCGGGCGGCGCATTACGATCGTTGCTGGGACTGAGGCCGGGGTCGCGCGGGCGCTCGCCGACGGGCTGGCGGTGGTCGAGTTTCGCCGCGCGTTGACTCGGGACATCCCCGACCGGCTGCGCTTCGGCCACGCCGCCGCAAGCATGGTCGCACGCCTCGCCCCCGACGTCGTCGTCTCTCCGGGCAACTGGCATGTCCCGACGTTCATCGCGATGCGGCTGGCGGGGATGCGATTGCCGGTCGTCGCCAAGATCAGCAACCCGATCCGCGTCGCCGAGCGCGGCCCCCCCGGGCAGCGCCTGCTCAATGCTTGGTTCGCCCGCGCGACGCGGCATTATGCGGCGCTCGTCGCGATGTCGCCCGCGCTCGCTGCCGAGGCCGAGGCGGTGCTCGGACGCCGCGTCGCGACGGTCGCTGAGCCCAATTTGTCCGACGACTGGACGGGGGCACCGCCGCGAACGCTGGCATCATCAGCGACCCGCACGCTCGTCGCCGCCGGGCGGTTGATGCCGCAGAAGGATTTCGGCCTCGCCTTCGAAACTCTCGCCGCGCTCGGCCCGGAATGGCGGCTCGACCTGCTCGGCGACGGGCGTGAGCGTGGCCGCCTCGAAGCTCGTGCTGCCGCGCTCGGGGTCGCCGATCGCGTCACCTTCGCGGGCCATGTTCCCAGTGTCGCGCCGTACCTCGCTCGCGCCGATGCCCTGCTGTGTACGTCGCGCTACGAAGGCTATCCGGCGGTGCTCATCGAAGCGCTCGCCGCCGGCGTGCCCGTCGTGACGACGCCCTGCTCAGCTGCCGTGCCCGAAATCCTGTGCCACCCGAGCTTCGGCCGTGTTGCTGCGCCAACCGCCGCAGCTTTGTCCGCTACAGTACAGGCCGTCGCCGGGACAGTCCCCGATCCCAGCGCGAGCAGTGCGCTGTTGATGCAACACCGTATCGGTCATTCCGCCGCAGCGTGGCTGACCCTGCTCGACCGCGTTGTTGCGGACGGTTAGGCCAGCAACTTCACCTGCCGATCCCGGGATCAGATATGTCGCGCTTCGCCATCCTCGCTTTCATTTCCGTACTTGCCGCGACGCCTGCCGTCGCCAGCGACAAGTTCTGGCATGGTCTCGCCAACGTCGGCGAGATCGGCATCCCGCTCGCCGCCGGCGGCATCTCGCTTTATGAGCACGATAATACCGGGCTAATCGAACTGGCCGAGACCGGCGCTTTGACCTTGGGAGCGACCGAAGCACTCAAATATTCCGTCAACGAGCGCCGTCCCAACGGCGGCGAACACTCGTTCCCGTCGGCACATACCTCGATCGCCTTCGCCGGAGCGGGCTATCTCCACGCGCGGTACGGCTGGCAGGTCGGGCTGCCGTTCGAACTGTTCGCGGCGACGGTCGGCTTCGCCCGCGTCCACACCCGCGACCATCACTGGTACGACGCGGTTGCCGGAGCGGCGATCGGCGAGGGCTCGGCGTATCTGTTCACCCGCCGCCTGAGCGACCACACCCGCCTGACCGCGTACGGCGACAGCGGCGGCGGCGGTCTCCAGTTCGCGACGCGCTTCTGACGCGGAGTGACGGCGACGAACCCCTGGTTCGTTAGAGCTTCGGCAAAGTCACCCCGCGCTGCCCCTGATACTTGCCCGCGCGGTCGGCATAGCTGACTTCGCACGGCTCGTTGCCCATCAGGAACAGGAACTGGCACGCGCCCTCGTTGGCATAGACCTTCGCCGGCAACGGCGTCGTGTTCGAGAATTCGAGCGTGACATGCCCTTCCCAGCCGGGCTCCAATGGCGTCACGTTGACGATGATCCCGCACCGCGCATACGTCGACTTGCCAAGGCAGATCACCAGGACGTCGCGCGGCACCCGGAAATACTCGACCGTCCGCGCCAGCGCGAAGCTGTTCGGCGGGATGATGCAGCAGTCGGTCTTGCGGTCGACAAAGCTCGCCGGGTGGAAGTCCTTCGGGTCGACGGTGACCGAATCGACATTGGTGAAGATCTTGAACTCGTCCGACACCCGCGCGTCATAGCCGTAGCTGCTCAGCCCGTACGAGATCACCCCTTCGCGCTGCTGCCGGTCGACGAACGGCTCGATCATCCCGGTCGAGAGCGCCTGCTCACGGATCCAGCGGTCGGACATGACGGACATCAGTGAAACCTGTCGTTAGTTCCTCATCCCCGCGAAGGCGGGGACCCATCACCCAGCGGGTTGTGGTGATGGGTCCCCGCCTTTGCGGGGATGACGGAGGGGTGGATCACTGCCTGATATGCAGCACGCAGATCAGCGTGAACAGGCGGCGGGCGGTGTCGAAGTCGACTTCGACACGGGCCGCCAGGCGTTCGATGACCATTTCGGCCGCGTCGTTGTGGATGCCGCGGCGGGCCATGTCGATCGTTTCGATCTGGCTCGGCGTGGCGTTGCGGATTGCCTTGAAGTAACTGTCGCAGATCGCGAAATAGTCGCGGACGGTGCGGCGGAACGGCGATAGCGGGATGACGAACGCCTCCAGTGGCGCGTCGCCGGTGGTCGCGACGGCGACGGTCAGCCGCCCCTCTTCGACCCCCATCACGACCTTGTACGGCCCGGCATAGCCGTCGTCGTCCGCCGTCACCGGCTTGAAGAAATTGCCTTCGAGCAGGTCGAAAATCGCGACGCGGCGCTCCTGCTCGATGTCGGCATTGCGCCACAGGATGGTCCGTTCGTCGAGCTTGACGTCGACAATGCGATGGTCGCTGCCGCCGGAAGACTGCTGGTCAGTCACTTTGCGTCGGGGAAGCTGTTGACCAGCGCGGCCAGCGCCGGGAGCAGGCCGCTGCGCTCACCGTCGGGGGTCTTGCCGAGGCGGACGACGACGAGGTGCTTCGACGGCGCGACCATGACGTACTGCCCGAGGTGGCCGATCGCCGAATAGAGGTCGGCGGGGCCCTGGTCGGGGAAGAGTGCCGGGTGGCCCTCGGCGTTCCCCGGGTGGTTGAGCCAGAATTGTCCGCCGTACGCCGGGTTGGTCGGCGACTGCTTGCGCACGAAGGCGACCCACGGTGCGGCAACGACCCGCTTCCCCCCGACGACGCCATTGTCGAGGTACATCTGGCCGAACTTCGCCCAGTCGCGCGCCGTCGCATGGCAGAACGAGCCGCCGAGCATCGTCCCCGCGGCATCATATTCGCAGACGAGGCTCGCCATCCCCGACGGCATGATCAGCGCGTCGTGGAGAAACGCCTGCATCGCCGCGCGCCTCGCCGCAGGGGTCGTCGCGCCAGGGGCGATCGTCCGGACGATGATGTCGTCGAGGATCACCGTCGTCAGCGTTGAATATTCGAAGCGGCTACCCGGCGCGTACTTGAGCGGCGCAGCCTCGGCGGCGGCAGCGGCGTCGTTGCTCTCGTCGCTGAACAAGGCGCGGTTGGTGTCGGCACCCTCGACCGGCGGCCCGGTTTCCGAGTGCGCGAGGCCCGACGACATATAGACGAGGTCGATCAGCTTGATCTTGCCGCGCGGGTCGGCGGGGTCTCGGTGCCATGCCGGCACCGGCGCGGGGGCGTTGAGGTCGAGCTTGCCGGCCGCGACGAGCGTGCCGAGCAGGGTCGACGTCACCGACTTGGCCATCGACCACGAAATGAAACGGTTGTCCGGGCCATAGCCGGGGGCATAGCGCTCGATTACCGGCTTGCCGTCCTGGAGGACGACGACCGCGCGGGTCTCGCCGATCGCCTTGCCGGAAAACAGCTGGTCGACCGCAGTTTCCGTCGCCGTTTTGCCGATCGACGGCCCCGCCCACAGGCTCACCAGCAGAATCAGACTTGATCGCACGGCCCGCATCGCGTCAGCATTCTCCGGTTGGCCGACGATGGTAGTGGGGGCGTGCCGGTGAAGGCAAGATATTGGTGGCTGATCATGCTGGGGACGATCGCCGTCGTCGGCGGTCTCGGCTGGCTATGGCTCGAGCAAAGCTCGTGGGGCCGCCGCGCCGATCTCGCCAGCGGTTATGTCGCGCACGTCGTCTGCTCGTGTCGCTACGTCGGCAACCGCGACATGAAATCATGCGCGACCGACTTCGAACCCGGCATGGAGATCGTCAAGATGAAGGACGATCCGGCGGCGAAGCGGATCACCGCGTGGGTGCCGCTAATGGCGAAGCACACCGCGACGTACACCCCCGCATACGGCTGCGCGCTCGACCCGCGCTAGAGCCACCCCCGGCTCTTGAAGAACTGGTACGGCAGCACCGCCGAGCAGACCATGATCCCGAGCGCCATCGGGTAGCCGTAGTGGAAATTGAGCTCGGGCATGTTCTTGAAGTTCATGCCGTAGATGCTCGCGACCAGCGTCGGCGGCATGAAGATGACTGCCGCGACCGAGAAGATCTTGATGATCGCGTTCTGCTCGATGTTGATCAGCCCGAGCGCGGCGTCGAGCAGGAAGGTGATGTTGCCGCTTAGGTAGCTCGCATGGTCGGTTAGCGACGACACGTCCTTCGCCAGCCCGTCGAGATGCTCCTTCGTCCCTTTCGGATCGAGCGTGCTACCGAGGAAGCTGATCAGACGGGCGAGGCTGACGCCGCTGACCCGCGACTTCGAGACGATATCGTGGACATGACCGATCCGCGTCAGCAAGACCTGGAGCGCGGCGTTGGTCATCCGCTGGGTCCGCGACCCGCCACGGCGGAAGGTCGATTTCGAAATATTGTCCATCTCCGCCCCGACGCCCTCGAGCACATCGGCCATCCGGTCGACGATCGCATCGAGCAGATGGATCAAGGTCATCGTCGCGTCGGTGCATAACGTCGGCGAGCGTTCGACATGCGCGCTGAATAGCTCGAACGCCTTCGGCGCGGCGTAGCGGATCGTCACGAGGTGCGTCGGTGTAAGAACGAACGACACCGCTGTTGTAATCGGGGTTGCCTCGGCAGCCCCGGCGAGGAGGCTGGCGATAACGACGACCGTATCGCCGTCCTGGTAAAGACGGCTCGACGGCTCGATCTCGACCATCTCGTCGCGGGTCGGGACGGCGATGCCGAGGACGCGCTCGACGAACGCTTCCTCGGCCTTCGACGGATCGTTCAGGTCGAGCCAGACGGTTCCCGGCGGCAATAGCGCCGTTGTCAGGTCGCCGTCGCACGTCACCCGTTTTTCGCCGGCCGAATAAAGCTGGAGCATCGATCGATCCCGTTTTGCGGTTCTGCCGCTATGGTGTCGGCGGCGCTGGTGCAAGCGCGCAGGTCCATGAAGCTTCGATGTCACCGCTGAACTTCCCCGGATCGCAGCGGTTGATGGGTCGTAACCGAGGAGCGACCGATGACGACATTCACAACGAGCGACGGCACCGAAATCTACTTCAATGACTGGGGCAGCGGGCGCGTCATCGTCCTGGTCCACGGGTGGCCACTCGACGCCGACATGTGGTCCGAGCAGGCGACATTCCTCGCCGAGCACGGTTATCGCGTCGTCGCCTATGACCGTCGCGGCTTCGGCCGGTCGAGCCAGCCGTGGAACGGCTACGACTATGACACGATGAGCGACGATCTGGCGCAGCTGATTGACCACCTCGACCTGAGCGACATCACCCTCGTCGGCTTCTCGATGGGCGGCGGCGAAGTCGCGCGTTACCTCGGCCGCCACGGCGGAGCCAAGGTCGCGAAGGCGGTGCTCGTCAGCGCGGTGACGCCGTATCTGCTCAAGACCGATGACAATCCGACCGGGGTCGAGCAGTCGGTGTTCGACGACATGCTCAAGGGCATGAAGGAGGATCGCGCGGCGTTCTTCGGCAGCTTCGGCCAGCAATTCTATGGCAATTCGCTGCTGCGCAAGCGCGTTTCGGCCGAGCATCTGCAGTGGACCCAGCAGATCGCGATGATGGGCTCACAACGCGCGACGATCGAATGCGCCAAGGCTTTCGCGGGGACCGATTTCCGCGCCGACATGGCGGCGTTCACGATGCCGACGCTGATCATCCACGGCACCGCCGACCAGACCGTGCCGATCGACAGCTCGGGGCGCGTCGCCGCCCGGATGATCGCGGGATCGAAGCTGATCGAATATGACGACGAGCCGCACGGCCTGCACATGACCGCGAAGGACCGTCTCAACGCCGACCTGCTGAGCTTTATCGCCTGACGAAGCACTGAGCCGATCAGACGAAAATTCGTCATCCCGGCCTCTGCCGGGATGACGAATTAGCTGTAACCACCACTCGCGTCCTGCCGAACAAGTCCTCGAACACCCACGAGGACAGTGAAGATGCTCCGTTCCGCCTTGCTCGCCGCCGCGCTGATTTCGGCTCCCCTGGCCGCCCAGCCGATAGACGCGTCGCACCCGACCGTCGTTGAGCTCTACCAGTCGCAGGGCTGCTCGTCGTGCCCGCCCGCGATCACCAACCTGAACGCCGTCGCCGACCGCCCCGACGTCCTCGCGCTGACTTTTGCGGTGACGTATTGGGATCAGCTCGGCTGGAAGGACACGTTCGCCAGCGCGGCGCAGACCTCACGCCAGTGGGATTACGCCCGCGGTTTGCACCACGACCAGGTCTGGACGCCGCAGGTCATCGTCGATGGGACCAGCGATGTCGTCGGCGCGCAGCACGGCCAGATCGAGGGCGCGCTCAAAGGCGTCCGCCGCCGCGCCGGCCCGGCGTTGATCCTTGCCGCCGATAGCGTCGCAGTCGGGTCGGGCAGCGTCCCCGTCGGAGGTGCCGACGTCTGGCTCGTCCGCTACGATCCGCGGACGATCGCGGTCGCGATCCGCGCCGGCGAGAATACCGGCCGGACGATCGGCCACCGCAACGTCGTCCGCCAGCTCGTCAAGCTCGGCAAATGGGACGGGGCGGCAGCAACGCTCAAGCTTCCCGCCGCCGCGCCCGGCTTGTTGACCGCGGTGCTCGTCCAGACCAGCGGCGGCCCGATCCTCGCCGCGGTTCGCGGCTGACCGTTTTCCGCCGCAGTCCGCGGCAGACCCTGCTTTACCCACCGCCGGTCGCCATGGGGCGGGCGGCCCATCTGAGAGAGAAGACGATGACCTTGATCAAGACCCTTATGCTCGCCGCCGCCGTCTCGGCATTCGGCACGACCGCCGCGATGGCGCAAGACGCGATGAAGTCCGACAAGCCCGCCGCGCACGATGCGATGGCGACCGACAAGATGGCTCCCCACGACGCAATGGCGACCGATGCGATGGCCACCGACCACATGGCGGGCAAGAAGATGACCAAGGCCGAAATGAAGAAGCACGACGCGATGATGAAGAAGGACGCGATGGCGTCGAAGCCGCACTGACATCAGGCCGGGGGCGGCGCGCTTTACAACCGGCGCGCCGCCCGCGACACTCCATTACGCCCGCGACCCGAAGGACGCACGCATGGCCTCCGTTGCCGAAACGCCGCCCAGCCAGCCGCTTGCCGACACCGTTGTCGCGCCGCCGCTGGGACGGGTCTATTACCGCCACCGCGTCGTCACGCGTGTGTGCCACTGGATCAACGTGCTGTGCATCGGCTTCCTGATCGCGAGCGGACTCAACATCTTCAACGCCCATCCGGCGCTCTACTGGGGCCAGTATGGCGCCAACAACGACGACTCGCGCCGCTGGTTCGAGATCGGCGCGAGCAGCAAGGCTGACGGCACGCCGATCGGCATGACCCGCGTCGGTCCGGTCACGGTCGAGACAACCGGCGTCCTTGGCCTCGCCAAGGGAGCCGACGGCGAGCCCATCGCACAGGGCTTTCCCGAATGGGCGACCTTCCCGACCAATCGCGACCTCGCCACCGCCCGCCGCTGGCATTTCTTCTTCGCGTGGTTGTTCATCCTCAACGGCCTGACCTACCTGATCTACGGGCTTGTCACGCGGCACCTGCAGGATGACATCTGGCCCCGGCTCAAGCAGATCGCGCCGATCAATATCTGGCACGACATCGTCCAGCACGCGAAGCTCAAGTTCCCGCGTGGCGAGGACGACAAGGAATATCACATCCTCCAGCGCGTCGCTTACTCAGCGACAGCGTTCGTCATCCTACCGGTCATGGTCCTGACGGGCCTGTCGATGTCGCCGGGGTTCGACGCCGCGGCGCACGGGTTCCTGCCGCAGCTGTTCGGCGGGCGATCATCGGCGCGGTCGATCCACTTCATCGTGATGGACCTGACGATCGCCTTCATCGTGGTGCATGTCGCGATGGTCATTCTCGCCGGGCCGATCAACCAGCTGCGCTCGATGATCACGGGCTGGTACGACACTGGCCAAAATCGCAAGAACGGGGCGCGCCGCTCATGACCATCCTCACACGCCGGTCGCTGATCGGGGTCGGCGCCGGCGGCCTGCTGCTGTCGGGCTGCGACAAGCTTTCGAACTCGGTCGGGGCGAACGATTTCGTCGCCAAGGCCGAAAGCGCGACCTACGGCTGGCAGCGGCTGATCGGCCGCCACGCGCTCGCGCAGGAGTTCAGCGTCGCCGACATTTCGCCGGTGTTCAAGCCCAACGGCTCGACCAACCCAAAGGACGACGACTATCGCCGCCACGTCGACGAAGGGTTTGCCAACTGGCGGCTCAAGATCGACGGGCTGGTCCGGAAGCCGATGGCGCTGTCGCTCGCCGACCTGCGCGCGCTGCCGGCACGAACCCAGATCACTCGCCACGACTGCGTGGAGGGATGGAGCACGATCGGTCAGTGGACCGGGCCGCAGCTCGGGCCGCTGCTCAAGGCGGCAGGGCTGCTGCCGACGGCGAAGTATATCGTCTTCCACTGCGCCGACACCTATGGCGGGGAGATCTCCAAGGGCGGCGCGCAGTCGACCGGGCGCTATTACGAGAGCGTCGATCTCGTCGACGCCTTCCACCCGCAGACGATTATCGCTCACACCATGCGGGGGCAGCCCCTCGACGTCGCCCATGGCGCGCCGTGTCGGATGCGGATCGAACGTCAGCTCGGCTACAAGCAGGCGAAGTACGTCATGCGGATCGAAGCGGTCGACAGCTTCGCCAAGATGGAGCTCGGCAAGGGCGGCTATTGGGAAGATCGCGGCTACGAATGGTACGCGGGAATCTGACGGAGCCGGTCGTCGCGGCCAGCGTTGTCGGGTAAGCTTGAAGGAGCCCCCGCCATGCCCGCGACGATCGACCCGAACCTGACGCCGCTCACCGCCGATGAACTCGCGCAGGGTCATGCCGATGCCGTCAACGCGCCGGTGCTGACCGAGGCCGAGGTCGGCGCTCCGCCGGAAAAGTTGCCCGAGACGCCGCTGACCCAGTTGCCACCGGGCTGAGGCTAGAGGTCGTCGTCGAGCAGCGGCAGTTGCACCGCCGTCGCGGGCGGCTTGACCCCGAGATGTTTCCACGCCGCCGGGTTGAGCATCCTCCCGCGCGCCGTCCGCGCCACCAGCCCGGTCTGGATCAGATACGGCTCGACCACCTCCTCGACAGTATCGCGCGGCTCCGACAGCCCCGCGGCGAGCGTCTCGACCCCGACCGGACCGCCGCGATAAATGTCGGCGATCATCATCAGGTAGCGCCGGTCCATCGCGTCCAACCCGAGGGTATCGACCTCAAGCCGGTTCAGCGCGCGATCAGCTGCCGCCCGATCGACCGTATTCGCCCCGGCGAAGTCGCGCACCCGCCGCAACAGCCGCCCGGCAATCCGTGGCGTCCCGCGCGACCGCCCCGCGATCTCGCGCGCGCCTTCCGGCGTCAGGTCCATCGCCAGCAGCCGACCGGCGCGGGTGACGACGCTTTCGAGTTCGTCGACCGAATAGAACTGCAGCCGCAACGGGATGCCGAACCGGTCCCTTAGCGGCGTCGTCACCAGCCCCGCACGCGTCGTCGCCCCGACAAGCGTGAATGGCGGCAGGTCGATCCGCACGCTGCGCGCCGACGGCCCTTCACCGATCATCAGGTCGAGCGCGCGGTCCTCCATCGCCGGATACAGGATCTCCTCGACCGCCGGCGACAGGCGATGGATCTCGTCGATGAACAGCACGTCATTGGCTTCGAGGTTGGTCAGCAGCGCGGCAAGGTCACCCGCCTTGGCGATCACCGGCCCCGACGTCGCCCGAAACCCGACGCCCAACTCGCGCGCGACGATCTGCGCGAGCGTCGTTTTGCCGAGCCCCGGGGGCCCATGAAACAGCACATGGTCGAGCGCCTCCCCCCGCCCCTTCGCCGCGGCGATGAACACCCCGAGGTTCTCGCGCGCCGCCGCCTGCCCGACGAAATCGTCGAGCGTCTGCGGCCGCAGCGCCGCGTCGACGTCTTCGGGGCGGCGGAGAGGGGTAAGGGGAACGGCGGTCACGCGTTCGTCCTACGTCAACGGGCGCGCGCGCGCCACGCCATCGGTGGCAAGTCCGCGCCGCCAGCGCTACGACCGTGGTGATGACCGGTATTCAGTGATCACGCTCACCCGCATCGCGCTGTTCGGACTCGGGATCGGGCTGGCTTATGTCGGCGCGATCGCCATCGTCGGCCTCGCCGCCCGCCCCCGCGCCGCCGACATGATCGTCGTCCTCGGCAACGAGGTCGGTGCCGACGGCCGGCCGTCGCCCCGGCTCGCCGCGCGGCTCGCAGCGGCGCTCGACGTCTGGCGCGCTGGCTTGGCCCCGCGGCTGCTCGTCAGCGGCGGTGTCGGCCGCAACGGTCGCGACGAGGCGACGGCAATGGCGGCATAGCTGGTCGGCCACGGGGTTCCATCAGAATGCATCATCCGCGACTCACTCGGGCGAACGACATGGGCGACTGCCGAGGATGTCGTCGGTCTGGTCAAGCCCGGTACGCGTGTCGTCGTCGCCAGCCAGTGGTTCCATCTGCCGCGCGCGATGCTGGCACTGCGCCGGCAGGGGCTCGACCCCGTCGGCGGGGCATGGCCGCGTTTCGCCGAATGGCGCGATGCTTATTCGCTGGCGCGCGAGGCGGTCGCCCTGCCCGCCTATGCCGTCAGGCCGGTCGCCGCCGCGCCGTCCACGCCGCCGCCACAAGACTGACGGCGACCACGCCCCACGCCGCACGCATCAGCGCGAGGTAGAGCGGCGCATACGCCAGTTGCGGCTCCTCACGATCGAGGACGATGTCGGCAGCGAGCGGATACGCCGGACTCTCCGCCCGCTCGACCAAGAGGCCCGGTCGCGTCTTGATCACCAGGGCCGCGATCGGGGCGCCGCTTTCGTACACGATGCCGGTACCGAGCCGCAGCACCGCCATCACCACGGCCAGCGTGATGAGCCCAAGGGTCAGCCTGCGCATCAAAGTTTCCGATAGGCCGGTGCGGCGAGCTTGAACGCCGCGCGCAGGGCGACGACCTTGGGCAGCAGGTTGCTCCCCGGGCAGGCATCGGTCTCGCCGTATTCGCGGTGACCGCCATAGGTCGTGATTGGGAAGCTGTTGATCAGGACGCGGCTCAGCCGGGTCAGGCTGGCGATCATCGGCGCCTCGACCGCCTCACCGCCATAGGCACGCCCGGCGACCCAGTTACGCCAGCTCGCGTCGAAATCGCCGAGGCAGACGATGCCGATCTTGCCGGTATTCTGCAGCTTGACGTGCTCACCCTTGAACACCAGTTCGCGTCCTTCGTAGATCCGCCCATCCTTGCCAATGGCGTAATGATAGGCAAAATCCTCCCAGTGCCGATGGTCGATGTCGAGCGCCTGGATCTCGGTCATCGTATAGGCTTCGTGTCCGGAATAATGGACGACGATCGAATTATAGCCCCAGTCGGGGGTCATCTGCCCGGAGGGCGCCCTCGCCCCCCATTGCGCCCGGAGGGCGCCCTCGCCCCCCATTGCGCCCGGCGGACGATCCCGCATTGCGCCGCGATCCGATCTTCGATCGCGCGATTCGCTGTCAGCGGGTCGTTCAGTCCGGCCATCGGTGATCGCTCCCGTGTGTCGTCCCGGTTGATACGCGCCAGTGGCGTCGCGGCTCCCTGCCTAGCGCGCGCTTTTCCGCAACGCCACGCGAACCAGTTCGCCTACCGCTGCCGCGTCGCCGACCTCCGCCACTGCTTCCGCAACCGCGCGGCTCGCGTCCATCGGGCGAAAGCCGAGGTTGGCGAGTGCCGATAACGCGTCGGATACTGCGGTGCCGGGCTTGGCGAGCGGAGCAACGATGCCGGGCGACAGCGCAACGCTCCCCGCCTTGTCCTTGAGCTCGAGAACGATCCGCGCAGCGAGCTTCGGGCCGACGCCATTGGCGCGGGCGATCGATGCCGTGTCTTTCGCAGCGACCGCATGGTGAAGCTCGGGCGGCGCAAGCACCGACAGGATCGCCAGCGCGACGCGCCCGCCGACGCCCTGCACAGACAGCAGCAACCGGAACCAGTCGCGCTCGTCGGCCGAGACGAAGCCGAACAGATGGATCGCGTCCTCGCGCACCTGCGTCTCGATATGGAGGACCGCCGCCGCTCCCGCCGGGCCGAGCGCGCCGAGAGTTTTCGCGCTGGCGAAGACGAGATAGCCGACGCCGTTGACGTCGATCACTGCGCTGTCGGCCGCCGCGCTGTCGAGCAACCCGGTCAGTTTTGCGATCATGCCCGCTCGCTCATGCCATCACACGCGCGGCAGAGTGCGCGCCTGTCGTGCGGGCCATGTGCGCGTGGGTGATCGCCACGGCGAGCGCGTCCGCCGCGTCGGGCCCGAGCGTGCCGCAGCCGGGCAGCAGCCGCGCGATCATCGCCTGGATTTGCCCCTTGTCCGCCGCGCCGGTCCCGACGATCGCCTTCTTGACGAAGCGTGCGGCGTATTCGGCAACCGGCAGGCCCGCCTTTGCCGCGACGAGCATCACCACGCCCCGCGCCTGCCCGAGCTTGAGCGTCGACTGCGGGTTGGTGTTGACGAAAGTCTCCTCGACCGCAGCCGTCGCCGGGCAATGTTCGGCGATAACCGCCTCTAGTGCATCGTATAATTGGACCAGCCGGTCGGCGAGCGGGTCGGCGGCGCGGCTGCGAACGGTGCCGTTGGCGATGTGGCGCAAGCGGTTGCCGTCGGCCTCGATGATCCCCCAGCCGGTCGCCTGCAGTCCGGGGTCGAGACCGATGACGATCACCGCCTCGTGCCGGGCATCATGCCTGCAGCTTCGCCATCACGTCGTCGGGCACGTCGTAATTGCCGTACACCGTCTGGACGTCGTCATCGTCGTCTAGTGCATCGATCAGGTGCATCAGCGTCGTCGCGGTGCCCTCGTCGACCGTCACTGCCTCCTTCGCCCGCCAATGCAGCTTGGTCGAAGTCGGGGTGCCCAGCTTCGCCTCGAGCGCCTTGGCGACTTCATGGAGCGAATCCATCGAGGTGAAGACCTCATGGCCCTCGTCCGACGAGACGACGTCGTCGGCACCGGCGTCGAGCGCAGCTTCGAACACCGCCTCTGCGTCGCCCGCCTTGAGGTCGTAGCCGATCAGCCCGACGCGTTCGAAACCGTGGCTGACCGACCCGGTCGCACCCATGTTGCCGCCGTTCTTGGCGAAGATCGTGCGGACGTGGGTCGCGGTGCGGTTTCGGTTGTCGGTCAGCGCCTCGACGATCAAGGCGACGCCGCCGGGGCCGAAGCCTTCGTACCGCAGCTCCTCGTAATCGTCGCCGCCCGGCTCGGCGGCCTTCTTGATCGCGCGCTCGATATTGTCCTTCGGCATCGATTCCTGCCGCGCGGCGATCACCGCGCCGCGCAGCCGCGGGTTCATGTTGATGTCGGGCAGCCCCGACTTCGCCGCGACGGTGATCTCGCGCGCGAGCTTGGAGAAGATCTTCGACCGCTTCGCGTCCTGCGCGCCCTTGCGGTACATGATGTTCTTGAACTTGCTATGGCCGGCCAAAATGCGCCCCTGTTGCGGTGGGTATTCCCGTCTCTACCCCCGCGTCCGGCACTCGCGCAACTAAGCCGCCGCAGCGACGGCCCGCGCCAGCATCGTTCCTGAGAGATGGCCGCGATATTCAGCGCTGGCGTGGATGTCGGTGTTCAGGTCGCCGCCCAGCACGAGCCCCTTCGCCGCTTCGGGGGTGAAGCTCGCGGTCAGCGCTTCTTCGGCTTCGGGCCAGCGAACGACGCCGGGCCCGGCTCCGGTCACCGCGACGCGGACGCCGTCGGCGGTCTTCGCGACATACACCCCGACGACCGCGTAGCGCGAGGCGGGGTGGCGAAACTTGGCATAGGCGCTCGCCGTCGGGATCTTGAAGCCGACGCGGGTAATGATATCGCCGTCGCTCAGCGCGGTGGCGAACATGCCCTGGAAATAGTCGTCGGCGTGGTGGCTGCCGAGGTTGGTCTCGACGGTGCCGCCGAGCGCGAGCAATGCGGCGGGATAGTCTGCGGAGGGATCGTTGTTCGCCAGCACGCCGCCGATCGTCCCGCGATTGCGGACCTGCGGGTCGCCGATCAACAGCGCGAGCGCGGAGAGGCCGGGGATCGCCGCCATGACGGTCGGGTCGGCGGCGACAGTGGCGTGGGTGGTCATCGCGCCGATCCACAGCATGTCGCCGTCACGGGTAATCCCGGACAGCCCGGGAACGCCCGCGAGGTCGACGAGGGTGTCAGGTTGGCGGAGCCGAGAGTTCATCGCCGGGAGCAACGTGTGCCCGCCCGCGATCAATGCCGCCTCGCCGCCACCGGCGAAGGCGGCGACCGCGGCATCGAGGGTCGTCGGGCGTTCGTAGACGAACTCACGCATGGGTCGTCTCCCCGGAAACCGCCATCGCCTTCGCACCCGCAGCGATCGCGGTGACGATGTTGCGGTAGCCGGTGCAGCGGCACAGATTGCCCTCGAGCTCGTGGCTGACCGTCGCCTCGTCGAGATCGTGGCCGTGGCGCCGGACCATCTCGAGCCCCGCCATGACCATCCCAGGGGTGCAGAAACCGCACTGGAGCCCGTGGTGCTCCTTGAATGCGGCTTGCATCGGGTGGAGCGTTTCCCCGAACGCGAGACCCTCGATCGTCGTCACGCTGGCGCCGTCGAGCTGGACCGCGAGGACGGTGCACGCCTTGGTTGCGCACCCGTCAACGAGCACGTTGCACGCGCCGCACTGACTGGTGTCACAGCCGATATGCGTGCCGGTCAGCCCGAGCCCGTCGCGGAGCAGGTCGACGAGCAATGTCGCCGGTGAAACGTCGTGGGCGGCGGTCGCCCCGTTGATCGTCAGCGTCGTCGGCATCGCTTCGCTCCTCCCCGCGTGTCGCTTAGTCGGCCAGACCGAGCGCGACCTTGTACGTTTCGAGCAGCGCTTCCTGCTCCTGCCGCGCAGCCTTTTCCATCGCGCGCAGCCGGATGATCGAGCGCATCGTCTTGGTGTCGAAACCGGTGCCCTTGGCTTCGGCGTAAACATCCTTGATGTCGTCGGCGACACCCTTCTTATCCTCTTCGAGGCGCTCGATGCGCTCGATGAGCAGCCGTAGCTGCTCGGCGGAAACATTCTCCGTCGACATTATTGCTCCGTGATGACTTGATGGCGCACGCTAGAAGTCCGGCCCGCCCGGCGCAAGGAGGTCGCGATGTTCATCCCTGCAGGTTTCGCCACCGTCGCCCCGTATCTCGTCGTCGTGGATGCCGCCGCGTATATCGATTTCCTCGTCGCTGCCCTCGACGGCGTCCATGTCGGCAGCAGCATCCGCCCCGACGGTGTCGTCGCCAACGGCCAGGTGAGCTTCGGCGAGAGCGAGCACGCCGCGACGATCATGGTCAGCGAGGCTCAACCTGGCTTTCCGGCAGGCGCGGCGCAAATCTATCTGTTCGTCGAGGACGCCGACGCCGCGATGGCCAAGGCGGTCGCTCATGGCGCGACGTCGATCATGGAGGCCGACGATCGGCCTTACGGTGACCGGCAAGGCGGAATCGTCGACCCTTGGCAGACGACATGGTGGATTTCGCAGCGGCTGACAGCGGACGCATATTCGTTCGAGTGAGTCGCGCCCACTCGATCGGCTGAGGAGCAGCACGATGAACGACGTCACCTTACGCCCGCACGCCTATGTGCTTGCCGTCCACGATCTCCCCGCGTCGGCCGCGTACTTGATCGACGTCCTCGGGTTTACGGTGGACTGGGTGAACGGGGCCGACTGGTGCACCGTGGTTCGGGGCGAAGTCCGGCTGATGATGGGCCGATGCCCCGAAGCGCTCTCGCCAGCCGATCTCGGCGACCACAGCTATTTCGGCTTCTTCGCGACCGATGACGTCGACGCGCTTTATGCCGAGTTCAGCGCGCGCGGGGCGATCATCCGCGCCGCACCTGCGAGCAAGCCATGGGGCTGGCGCGAGATGGTGGTGGCGACGCCCGAGGGCCACCGCATGATGTTCGCCCAGCGCGTCTGACTCCCGCGCCACGGCGCGCAGCTATGGCTGGCTGCCGCTCGGCGGATCGCTCGCGGGGAAGCTTTCGTCGAGCGCCTCGTCGAGGGCGTCCTCGCGGTGATTGCGCGCCACGCTCGACCGCATCCGGTCGAGCTGTTCGGGGGTCGCGTCGGTCTGGTAGCGCGTCTTGTATGCGGCATACGGCATTCCGTAGACTATCTCGCGCGCCATATCCTTCGTCAGCACGACGTCGCGTTCGGCTGCCGCCTCGGCGATCCAGTCCGACAGGCAGTTGCGGCAGAACCCGCCGATTCCCATCAGATCGACGTTCTGGACATCGGTCCGATGACGCAGCAGCGCGGTGAGGCGGCGGAAGGCGGCGGCCTCGATCGCGTCGCGGGTAGCATCGTCCATGTCGCGTCTCCGGTTGAGCCTACGCT
Source organism: Polymorphobacter sp. PAMC 29334 (assembly GCF_019431245.1). Classification (NCBI taxonomy): domain Bacteria; kingdom Pseudomonadati; phylum Pseudomonadota; class Alphaproteobacteria; order Sphingomonadales; family Sphingosinicellaceae; genus Polymorphobacter; species Polymorphobacter sp. PAMC 29334. Next base: position 3,483,970 of record NZ_CP080243.1, read on the forward strand.
TCTATAAGGCTAGGCGCACGGCACAGCGCAAGGCGGGCTTGGCCCGCCCCGTCGTTGCAAGGAGACGGCCACAGTGTTCACCCCCCGCGCCCGTAGGGTAAAAATTCTTGCGACACTCGGCCCGGCGTCGGCGTCGCTCGACATGATCCGCGCGCTGACCGTCGCCGGTGCCGATGCCTTCCGCATCAACATGAGCCACGGCACCCCCGAAGCACGCGGCGCGCTGATCGCCAACATCCGCGCGCTCGAAAGCGAGATCGGCCGCCCGCTGACGATCCTCGCCGACCTGCAGGGGCCGAAGCTGCGGATCGGCAGCTTTGCCGGTAACAAGGTCACGATCGAGCGCGGCGGGACCTTTGTCCTCGACCTCGACGCCACCCCCGGCGACGTCACCCGTGTCGAACTCCCCCACAAGGAATTGTTCGCCGCGCTCAGCCCCGGCGCGCGGCTGCTCGTCGACGACGGCAAGGTCGTTCTCCGCTGCACCGAGGTCGTGCCCGGCCGGATCACCTGTGTCGTCGTCACCGGCGGGACGCTGTCGAACAACAAGGGCGTCAACGTCCCCGACGTCGTCGTGCCCCTGCCCGCACTGACGGTGAAGGACCGTGCCGACCTCGCCTTCGCGCTCGACCATAATGTCGACTGGGTCGCATTGTCGTTTGTCCAGCGCCCCGAGGACGTCGCCGAGGCGCGCGCCCTGATCGGCGGCAAGGCGGCGCTGCTCGCCAAGATCGAGAAGCCCGCCGCGCTCGATCGCCTCGCCGAGATCCTCGAACTCGCCGACGCGGTGATGGTCGCGCGCGGCGACTTGGGCGTCGAACTGCCCCCCGAGCAGGTCCCCCCGGCGCAGAAGCGGATCGTCGCGATGGCGCGGGCGATGGGCAAGCCGGTCGTCGTCGCAACCCAGATGCTCGAATCGATGATCGTCTCGCCGTCGCCGACCCGCGCCGAAGTCTCCGACGTCGCCACCGCGATCTACGACGGCGCCGACGCGGTGATGCTGTCGGCCGAAAGCGCCGCCGGGGCGTGGCCGGTCGAGGCGGTGACGATGATGGACGCGATCGCGCGGACGACCGAGGCCGACCCGCAATATTATGCGCGGGTCCACTTCACCGAAACCGCGACCGCCCACACCACGGCGGACGCGATGAGCGCGGCGGCCGCGGCGATCGTCAAGACGACCGGGGCGAAGGCCATGGCGTGCTTCACCATCTCAGGCTCGACAGCACGCCGCGCCGCGCGCGAACGTGCCGGCGTGCCGATCCTGTGCCTGACTCCGGCGCGCGCGACCGCGCGGCGCATGGGGCTGGTCTGGGGCGTCCATGCCGTCGTCACCCGCGACGTCGCCGGCTTCGAGGAGATGGTCGACAAGTCGAAGCGCATGGCGCTGCGGACGCAGCTTGCGGCTGGCGGCGATCTGTTGGTGCTGATTGCGGGGGTACCCTTCTCGACCCCGGGAACGACGAACGTCGTCCATGTCGTTCGGCTGACGGGAAAAGAGCTGGAGGGCCACTGATCGCGAACTGAAATTTAGTCCGACGATTTCATCGGTGAGCAGCTTGCTCGAGTGCGCGCTCTCACGTGATGGGGCGGCCAGAGGCGGCCGCCCCAAGAGCGTTCAGGCCAGCACCAGCCGACGGCGGCTCGCGCGCAAGGCCCATCCGACTGCGGCGAAACCAGCGATCAAGCTCGCCCAGACCGATGGTTCGGGCACAAGGCCAATGCCCGCCTCGAGCGCCCCGGCACCCCAAGGGATGACGCCGGCATCGTGCCAGATCGAACCGAGTACCGGGCGGTAAAGGGCGACGCGTCCGATATCTTCGAACACATTACCGCCCACCGTATTATTCGCCCCGCCAATGATATTCAGATTGACGAAGTGGGGCGACGCAGCGAGCGTTACCAATAGATTGTCGCTGATATTGCTGGCGAAGCAATCGTAACACGCGATGCCCTGTGAATATGTCGTCTCGACGAGATTACGGATCATCGAGATATTCGTCCCCGCTCCGCCGGTCACGAACTTGGTAAAGCCTTGCGTCGCGCCAAAAGCGAGATTGTCGCTGAGCGTTATATTGCTGCTCAGCGCGCCGTCGACGATCCCGTAGATCTGAATACAGTCGGGATGCGCACCTGTCTGCGGCGCGCCGTCGATGCAACTGTTATGACTGGCGACGACATTCTGGCTGCCAGCAATGTCGAAACCATCTACCGTCGTGCCGATCGTCAGGTTGTTGTACAAGTTCGCCCCATCAACGTTCTTCAGGCCGATCGAGTGCGACAGGCTGTTGAACTTGCTGTTGGTCACGCTGATGTTCGTCGACGACGAAAAAAGCGCACCGTCGTGACCGCCGTCATCGGTAAACAAGGTCCGGTCGACGCTGATGTTATTGCTGTCGTACACCTCCAGGGCTGCTGCATAGAGCGCATCGACCGGATGAAAATCGAAGGTTCCACCCTGGATCGACAGGTTATTTACATCGCGCAGGGTCCATGTCCGGTGAAAGGTTGCGGCCGATGCATTGATAATGACCGGGGACGAGAATGAATAATTCTGGGTCCTCATCAATTGGAAGTCACCGACCAAATTGATAGTGTCGCCACCCTGAACGGTACTTATAACCGAGTCGAACGTGTCATATGTCGCGGTAACGGTCTTCGCATCTGCAGGCGCTAACATGGCCACAAAATAGAATACGATGGTTAGCGGCAGTACCTTGATCATGTCTCACCCCCGATGTGACGTCGCTCATCGGATACTCACGCTTTTTTCTGTACGCAAGCGTACAGGGTAGTTAAGACATGTTATTGATAAATATTGTTTTCTTTTTCTTATTCAGCATTGTGATCTAGTTAACACGTTACTCCATCGTCGGCTTTATCTCGTCAGTAATCTCATACTGTAGCGATTGGCCATCGATCGTGCCGACATTTGGAACGGTATTGGCGGGCGAAGCGGTTGGGCCCCCGCCAGCGTATGCTGCGCGGTTCCCGCCGATCCGGCCACCAGATCGGCGGGTACGCGTCAGCCGTTGGTACCGGCGGTGTTGGCGAACTGGTTCGGGTAAAGCTGCACCATCTTCGCGCACATCGCGCTGCGTGCCATCGCGTCGTGCTTCATCGCCTTGCACTTGCCGATCGTTTTTATGTCGGCGGCCGAGATCGTGGTGTTGGTCGCTGCGGTTTGAGCGGTGGCGGTGGAGCCGGCCGCGGTGGCAAGCAGCAGAGCGGTAATGAAGAATTTCATTGGAGGTCTCCAGAATCTTTCGTTGCCGCGACGAGCGGGACCGCCAGGCAGACGGTCCTCCTGCGTTCGGGCGTATCCATGGCAACGTTAGTAAGCGTCAGCTGATCCCCGCCTTGTCCTGATTGCGCTGCCGCGGGAGTCTTCGCTGCTGTGGTGGCGGAGACTGGCGTGGCGGATGATGAGACGTCGTACGAGACCCTTAAGACGTCTCTCAGCGAGGGGCTGGCTCTCCCGCCGCGCCCGGAACGGCGGCGCAGCTGGCATCCGCAACAGAAGATGGCGATCGTCCAGGAGAGCTGCGCGCCCGGGGCGGTGCCGACCCAGGTCGCGCGTCGCTACGGAATCTCGACCGGCTTGCTGTACACGTGGCGCAAGCAGCTGCTGACCGCGGCCACCGACGGGTTCATCCGGTGCGAGGTCGTTGCCGAGTCAGCAGCGGTGGCGTTGCCCGCTCCGGACGTAAGATCGCCGCCGGCGTTGCCGGTCCCTGATCGCCCGCTGTCCGGCACGATCGAGGTCGAGTTGCCCAGCGGCACCAAGCTGCGCCTCGGCGGCGATGTCGATCCGGGTGCGCTGGCGCGGGTGCTCGACGCGCTCGCCCGCCGGTGATCGCGTTGCCGGCGGGGACGCGGGTCTATCTGGCGTGCGGACGGACCGATATGCGGCGCGGCTTCGACGGGCTGGCGGCGCAGGTTCAGACGGTGCTTGCCCGCGATCCGCACGACGGCGCGCTGTTCGTCTTCCGCGGCAAGCGCGGCGATCTGGTGAAGGCGATCTGGTGGGACGGCCAGGGCATGTGCCTGTTCGCCAAGCGCCTCGAGCGCGGCCGCTTCCTCTGGCCGGCGGCGAAGGACGGCTCGGTCCGACTGTCGGCGGCCGAGCTGTCGATGCTGCTTGAGGGCATCGACTGGCGCAATGTCGAGCGAAGCTGGCGGCCTGAAGTGGCTGCCTGACGCCGACGCGGCATAGTGACTCGGACAGGATTACCGAGGCCGATCCTCGTCGCAGCGGCAGCGACGACGGTGTAATATCGGCCCGTGACGAGCGCCGTATCCGACCCCGACGAGGTCGCCCGGTTGAAGGCCGAGCTGGCCGTCGCGCGGGCCGAGCTGACCGGCGCCAAGCTCCTCATCGAACAGCTGAACGCCCAGCTCGCCGTCCTGCGCCGGATGAGCTTCGGGCGATCCTCGGAGAAGCTCAACGCCGAGATCACCCAGCTCGAGCTGCTGCTCGAAGACCTCGAAGAGGGCGAAGCCGAGCGGATCGCGCTGGGCGCGGTATCAGCGTCGGATGAGCCGACCCGCCGCCATCCAGTGCGTCGCCCATTGCCGCCGCACCTGCCGCGCGAGGATATCCTGCATAATCCGGGCGACGCCTGCCCATGCTGCGGCGGCACCAGCCTGTCGAAGCTCGGCGAGGACGTCACCGAGGTCCTCGAACGCATCCCGGCCCAGCTTAAGGTCATCCGCCATATCCGGCCGCGCCTGAGCTGCCGACGTTGCGAGACCATCATCCAGGCGCCAGCGCCCGACCTGCCGATCGAGAAGGGCCGCCCGGGTCCGGCGCTGATCGCCAACGTCGTCGTCGGTAAATACATCGACGGCTTGCCGCTCTACCGTCAGGCCGGGATCATCGCGCGCGGCGGTGTCGATATCGACCGGGCGACGCTGTGCGACTGGGTCGGTCGCGCCGCATGGTGGCTGGCACCGGTCGCCGAGGCGATCGGCAAGCACGTCATGGCCGCACCGGTAATCTTTACCGACGACACGCCGATCGGCGTCCTCGCACCGGGCAACCGCCGCACCAAGACCGGGCGCATCTGGACCTATGTTGTCGACGAACGACCATGGGCGGGTGACCGGCGGCCGGCAGCGCTCTACCGGTACAGCCAGGACCGCAAGGGCGAGCGAACCGCCGGACATCTGAGCGACTTTGCCGGCACCATCCACGCCGACGGATATGCCGGCTACGAGGCGCTGACCCGGTCGAAGGTGCCGCCGGGACAACGAGCTCAGCGGATCGTCCATGCCGCGTGCTGGGCACATGCCCGGCGCAAGCTCTACGACGTCCACCAGAAGACGCAGTCGCCGATCGCGTTCGAGGGGCTGCGCCGTATCGGCGCGCTCTACGACATCGAGCGCGACATCGATGGCCTGCCGCCCGAGCGTCGCCATGCCATCCGCGCCGAGCGCACGGTGCCGCTGCTCGCCGATCTGAGGGTCTGGATGGAGACCGAGCGCCGACGCCTGTCAGGCAAGAACGATCTGGCGAAGGCGCTGCAATACGCCCTTGGACGCTGGGACGCGTTCGCCCGGTTCACCACCGACGGCCGCCTCGCCATCGACAACAACGTCGCAGAGCGAGCGCTCCGCGGCATCGCCGTCACCCGCAAGAACTTCCTGTTCCTCGGCTCTGACAAAGGCGGCGAACGCGCTGCCATCATCTACACCGCCCTCGAGACCGCCCGGCTCAACGGCATCGATCCCGAAGCTTGGCTCGCCGACGTCCTCGACCAACTCGCCCGAGGCCGCAGCCAACTCGACCTTGATCCGCTCATGCCTTGGAACTGGCGGAAACCCAAGCCCCTCGCCATCGCCGCGTAGATCAGCTGACGCTTACCAACGTTACACCCCGGCAGATTTAACGCTGTCCTACAGGCGACCAACGAGCGTAGCGTGCCCGCCGCGTCGCCAGCGGGCGGCTATGCGCGCTCTTTCTCATCGTCAGTTGTCGGAGATTGGCATTGCGCTCGGCGCGTCGCCGCGCGTGCAGTTGAGTTCAAGGCACGATGGCGAGGGTCAAGAACATCAATTTCAGTGTCGAAAAGCGTGAACTTCGCGTGACCTTTGAACGGGCGAACGTCCGCCATCGGTGTTCAACTGCACCGCCGCTCCTCGTCGCGCCCCCTTAGTCGCCGGTCATGATCCGGTCGACGAGCTGCTTGACGGTCGGAACGAAGCCGTTGGAATAAAACGGGTCCTTGGCGAAACGGAAAGCGCTGTGACCGCCGAACATCAGGTTCTGCTCGGTGTCGCCGCCGTGGGCGATGTCCTGAAGCGTCTTCTGGATGCAGAACGAGCGCGGATCGGCGAGGCGGCCGGTCGAATTATCCTCGGTGTCGGCCCATGCACTGAAGCCACACTGGCTGAGGCAGCCCATGCAGTCGCTCTGGTCCTGGCGGATAATGCCCTTATCCTCGGGCGTGACGAAGACGAGCGTATTGTCGGGGGTCTTGAGCGCCTCCGAATTACCCAGCGCCGCCCATTCGCGCGCGCGGAGCAGGTCGTCGCGGGTTACCCAGTATTTCTTACGCCCGACGCCGACGTCGAGGAGAAACTGATGGTCGCCAGTCGCGGTTGTGCTGAAGGCGATCTGCCGCGCCGACCGTGCCTCGAGCGCACGGAGATACGGGTTGCGAACCGCGCTCGAATAAAAGCCTGTCGGCGAGAATTTGTGGAGGAGAATGTCACCCTCCTTGAGCGTCATCAGCCGGTCCTTCCACCCCTGCGGGATCGGACTTTCCTTGGTCAACAGCGGCCGCGTGCCGAACTGGAAAACGATCTGCCCGAGTTCAGGGTTGCCGATCCAGTCGGTCCACTCGCGCAACGCCCAAACGCCGCCCGCCATGACGATCGGCACGCTGTCCGGAATGCCGCTCTCGCGCATGACCGCGCGCAGGTCGCGAACGCGCGGGAGCGGGTCCTGCGGCTGGCGCGGGTCTTCGGCGTTCGACAGGCCGTTATGGCCGCCGGCAAGCCACGGATCCTCGTAGACCACCGCGCCGAGCCACTCGGCCGCCTTCGAGTAGGCGCGCTTCCACAGTGCCCGGAACGCCCGCGCGCTGCTGATGATCGGGTAATAATGGACGCCGTAGGACGCCGCGATCTCGGACAATTTATACGGCATGCCCGCGCCGCAAGTGACGCCATTGACGAGGCCGCGGGTGCGTTCGAGGACGCCGTGGAGGACGCGCTGCGCCCCACCCATTTCCCACAAGACATTGATATTGATCGCGCCAAGCCCGCGCTGGAGCTCGGTCGACGCCATTTCATAGGCGCGCTGGACCTGCTGGACCGCCCCCTCGATCGCGTAACCGACAAGTTCCTCATGGCGGTCGCGGCGGCTGAGCGCGGCATAGACCTGCGGGATGATCCGACCGGTCGCGTCGTAGCTGTCGGCGTTGACCGCGCTGATCGTGCCGACCCCGCCCGCGAGCGCCCACGCGCCCGACGACAGATGATTGGTTGCGGCGACACCCTTGCCGCCCTCGACCAATGGCAGGACATGCCGTCCACCCATCATCACCGCATTGAGGCCGTTCAGCAGCATCGATCCACTCTCACGCCTTTGGGCTCCTTACGACTATGTAGGAGCCCCCACCCCAAGACAAAGGGGACCACCCGATTGCGAGCGGTCCCCCATGTACGTAACCGAACTAGCGGGCGACGCCCACCCCCGCCGGTTAGTCGCGGTCGCCGGTGATGAAGCTCGGCGCGAACGTCGGCTCGCCCTCGGGCTCGGCTGCACGCTCGGGGCGCGGGCCACGGTCGCTCGAGCCGCCATCGCGACGCGGGCCGCGATCGCCACCACCACCGCCGCGGTTGCCGCCGCGATCGCCACCGTCACGGCGCGGGCCGCGGTCGCTGCGCGGGGCACGGTCGGGACCGTCCTCACGCGGCGGACGGGTGTCGGCGATCTCCTCGCCGGTGTCCTGGTCGACGAGGCGCATCGACAGGCGAACCTTGCCGCGGTCGTCGATGCCGAGCACCTTGACCTTGACCGGCTGGCCCTCGGTGAGGACTTCGCTGACCTTGGCAACGCGCTCGTTCTTGATCTCGGAGATGTGGACGAGGCCGTCCTTCGATCCCATGAAGTTCACGAACGCGCCGAAGTCGACCATCGAGACAACCTTGCCGGTGTAGATCTTGCCGACTTCGGCTTCCTGGGTGATGCCCATGATCCACGCCTTGGCGGCCTCGATCTGTGCCGGATCGGACGACGCGATCTTGACCGTGCCGTCATCCTCGATGTTGACCTTGGCACCGGTCGTGGCGACGATCTCGCGGATGATCTTGCCGCCGGTGCCGATGACGTCGCGGATCTTCGACTTGTCGATCTGGAAGCTTTCGATGCGCGGCGCGTGCGCCGACATCTCGGTCCGGGTCGTGTCGAGCGCCTTCGCCATCTCGCCGAGGATGTGCTCGCGGCCGGCCTTTGCCTGGCCGAGCGCGACCTTCATGATCTCCTCGGTGATACCGGCGACCTTGATGTCCATCTGGAGCGCGGTGACGCCCTCGCTGGTGCCCGCGACCTTGAAGTCCATGTCGCCGAGATGATCCTCGTCACCGAGGATGTCACTCAAAACAGCGAAGTCCTTGCCTTCGAGGATCAGGCCCATCGCAATACCCGCCACAGGGCGAACGAGGGGAACGCCCGCGTCCATCAGTGCGAGCGACGCGCCGCAGACGGTCGCCATCGACGACGAGCCGTTCGACTCGGTGATGTCCGACAGGACGCGGATCGTATACGGGAAGTCTTCCTTGGCCGGCAGCAGCGGGTTGATCGCGCGCCACGCCAGCTTGCCGTGACCGATGTCGCGGCGGCTGGGAGCACCGAAGCGCCCGACTTCACCAACCGAGTACGGCGGGAAGTTGTAGTGGAGCATGAAGCGCTCGTAACGCAGCCCGTCGAGGCCATCGATCATCTGCTCGGCGTCGGAGGTGCCGAGCGTCGTCGACACGATCGCCTGGGTCTCGCCGCGGGTGAACAGCGCCGAGCCGTGGGTGCGCGGCAGGAAGCCGACCATCGCTTCGATCGGACGGACTGTCTTGGTGTCGCGGCCGTCGATGCGGATGCCGTCCTTGAGTATCTGGGTGCGGACGATGCCGGCCTCGATCTTCTTGACAAGCTTCGATGCCTTCAACGCCTCGGCCGGAGCCGAGCCGGCAAACAGGTCCTTAACCTTCGCCTTGGCGACACCGAGCGCCGACTGGCGGTCGGCCTTGGCGATGATCTTGTACGCGTCGGAGATCGCGGCCCCGGCGACACCCTTGATCTGGTCGATCATCGAGCTCTGGTCGCCTGCGCCCTTGAGTTCCCAAGGATCCTTGGCACCGGCTTCGGCAAGCTTGATGATCGCCTCGATCACCGGCTTCGACTCGTTGTGCGCGAACATCACCGCGCCGAGCATGACTTCTTCCGACAGCTCCTTGGCTTCGGATTCGACCATGAGAATGGCGTCGCGGGTGCCCGCGGCGATCAGCTCGAGGCTGCCTTCCTTGATCTGGGTCTTGGTCGGGTTGAGGACATACTGGCCGTCGACATAGGCGACGCGCGCGGCGGCGAGCGGACCCATGAACGGAACGCCCGACAGCGTCAGAGCGGCGGAGGCGGCGACGAGCGCGACGATGTCGGCCTCGTTCTCACCGTCGTACGACAGGACCTGCGCGATGATCAGGACTTCATTGTAGAAGCCCTCGGGAAACAGCGGGCGGATCGGGCGGTCGATCAGGCGCGACGTCAGCGTCTCGTGCTCGGTGGCACCGCGCTCGCGCTTGAAGAAGCCGCCGGGAATGCGGCCGGCGGCGGAGAACTTCTCCTGGTAGTGGACGGTGAGCGGGAAGAAGTCCTGGCCTTCCTTGACCGACTTCGCCGCAGTGACGGCGCAAAGGACGACGGTGTCGCCGTACGTCGCGAGAACCGCGCCGTCGGCCTGGCGGGCGATGTGCCCGGTCTCGAGGGTCAGCTTGCGGCCGCCCCACATGACTTCCTGCTTGTGGATCGTGAACATAGTCTCAGTCTTTCATATGCGCCCGGCCCTTTGCCGTGCGCGGCCTACGCCGGCGTGCCGCGTCATTGCGGCGGCCGGAAAAAGAACAGGCTCCCGAAGGAGCCTGTCCCGAATTACTTGCGAAGCCCAAGCTTGCCGATCAGGTCGGTGTAGCGGGCGGTGTCGCGGCTCTTGAGATAGTCGAGCAGCGAGCGCCGGTTGTTGACCAGCATCAGCAGGCCGCGGCGCGAATGGTTATCCTTGCCGTGGGTCTTGAAATGCTCGGTCAGGTTGGCGATGCGCTCGGTCAGGATCGCGACCTGGACTTCGGGTGAGCCGGTGTCACCGGTGGTGCGGGCGTGTTCGGCGATCAGCGCAGTCTTGCGCTCGATTGTGATCGACATCGTGGGTCTCCTTCAAGTCAGGTTGAACCCGCGCACGACCCGTACCGCGATGGAGGAAACCTCCACCAGGGCGACCGGAACAGGTCCGTCGGTCGCCAGATACAGCCCGTGGGATGCGGGGTGCCCGGGGAGCGTCCGACCTTGTCGAAGGAGGGCTGCGTCTTCGGGCGTAACGGATAGAGCCGGGATGTCGTCCAGCCCCGCCGTCAGCGGCAGTATTGCCTGTTCATCGCCCGCCTCTAGCAAATCGGCTAATTTGTCCAGCGAAATCGCCGCGTCGAGGGTGAACGGTCCGGCGCGGGTCCGGCGGAGCGCCGCGACGTGTCCGACAGTTCCGAGTGCGATCGCGAGGTCACGGGCGAGGCTACGGACGTAGGTGCCCTTCGAGCATGTGACCGCGAAGTCGGCGTCGTCGTCGCGCGCTTCGAGGAGGTCGAAGGCGTGGATCGTCAGGTTACGCTCGGCGAGGACGACGGTCTCCCCTGCCCGCGCCAGTTTGTAGGCCCGCTCGCCGTCGACCTTGAGCGCGGAATAGGCGGGCGGTGTCTGGACGATCGGCCCGCGAAAGGCGGGAAGCGCGGCGGCTATCGCGGGTTTATCAGGACGAACTCCTGAGGTCGCGACGATCTCACCCTCCCGGTCGTCGGTCGCGGTGGCTGCGCCCCACGCGACGGTGAAGGCATAGCCCTTGGTTGCGTCGAGCATTCGCCCGGCGAGCTTGGTCGCCTCACCCAGCGCGATCGGCAGGACGCCGGTCGCGAGCGGGTCGAGCGTCCCGCCGTGGCCGATCTTGACCTTGGGATACCCCGCCTGACGGAGGATCCGCTTGACCGCCGCGACCCCCTGCGCCGAGCTCAGCCCGAGCGGTTTGTCGACGACGATCCAGCCGTGGAGCGGCCCCGGCTCGCGGGGAGTCGGGGCCGGTTCCAGCTACTTTTCCTCTTCGAACGTCACAGCGACATCGCCGTTCGCCGACAGGCGGACGTCGTTGCCCTCGATGTCGGCGACGAGGCCGCCCGAAATCCAGTGATGGTGATTGTGAGGCGTGCTGTCCTTGGTCAGCTTGATCCGGTCGCCGTCGACGTGATCGACCGTCCCGACATGGACGCCGTCGGCACCGATGATGTTCATATGCTCCGTGATCTTCGAAAGGTCGGCCATGATATTCTCCTTATTGGGCTGCGGGGACGAACGCAGGCGGCGCAGCTTCGGCTCCACCGGCGGGACGATTTAGCGTCGCCCCGGCGAGCGCGACGAGCAGCGCCTCGATCCGGCCGAGGCGTTCGCCGAGCGCTTCGATATCCGCACGTGTCGCGACGTCGACGGGCGCAGGCGTGCCGATGCCGGGTGCCAGCGTCTTTTCAGCGACGGCTGCAGACAGCGTCAGCCACTGGTCGAGCATCGTGCGGACGGCGGTGGCGGGGTCGGGCGAGTCGGCCATGAGGCTAGCCTTTCCGGGCTGTAGGGTTTGGAAGTTGACGAAGTTGACGCCACGTCGAACCGAAACGCACCCCCCGTGCAGTCGCACGGGTCCCCGCGCCGGAGCGGCGGGTAGGGCGAAGTGCGCCGGGTCGAGAATCGATCGTCATCGGCACCGTAACTATCCCGTTTCGGGTATCGTAGGACAGCGCGAAGTTTCGCTGGCGCGGGTAGCCCCCGCGCCGGGGCTCAGCTAGAGGCGTCGCGATGCCGCGCGCCCTCCGCCTCCTGCTGCCGATCGCCGCTGGTGCTGTGTCGGCGCTGGGGTTCGCCCCGCTCGACTGGTGGCCGCTGACGCTGATCGGCGTCGCGGTGCTGTTTTGGACCCTCGATCGAGCCCCCTCGGTCCGGAGCGCCGCGGGCGCAGGCTGGCTGTTCGGTGTCGGGCATTTCACCGTCGGGCTCTATTGGATCGCGACCGCCTTCACCTACCAGGCGGCGATGCCCGCGTTCATGGGTGTCGTCACCGTCGTCCTGCTGTCGATGTTCCTCGCGATCTATCCCGCGCTTGCGAGTGCGCTCGCCCGGGCGTGGCCACGCCCGGGCGTCAGCCGCGTGCTGATGTTCGCCGTTGCGTGGATGCTGTGCGAATGGCTGCGCGGCCATGTGCTATCGGGGTTCGCGTGGAACCCGCTAGGCGCGGCGTGGCTGCCGGCAGGGGGCGTAGCGCTCGGGGCGGCATGGATCGGTGCGCTGGGCCTCTCGGGATTGATGATCCTCGCCGCAGCATTTGTTGCCTCGCAAAAACCATTCGGTGCGGTCGCGAGCTTTGCCGCGATCTGCGGTATCGCGCTGCTGACCCGCTTCGCCTTGCCCGCGCCCTTCCCCGCCAACGGTCCGCTCGTCCACCTCATCCAGCCGAACATCGGGCAGGACGAGAAATACGACGATTCCGCCGCGCACGTCGAAAAATACCTCGCGCTCAGCCGGGTGGCGCTTGGCCCCGAGCCGCATCGGCAGTCGATCACGATCTGGTCAGAGTCGGCGGTGTCGGACCTCGTCGACGAAGATCCAGCCGCCCGCGCGCATCTCGCGAGCATCCTCAGCCCCGGCGACCTGCTGCTGTTCGGCGGCATCGCCTTGATCCGCAACGCCGATAGTACCCCCGCCGAAGCGACCAATAGCCTGTACGTCCTCGACGCGAACGCTACGCTCCTCGGGCGCTATGACAAGAGCCACCTCGTGCCGCTCGGTGAATATGTCCCGGCGCGTCCGCTGATGACGCGCCTCGGCCTCGCGCGCCTGACGCCGGGTGACATCGACTTTCTCGCCGGTCCCGGACCGCGCACGCTCGACCTGCCCGGCTTCCCGGCGGCAGGCATCCAGATCTGCTACGAGGTCATCTTCCCCGCCGCGGTCGTCGACGAAGCCCATCGCCCGGCATGGATCGTCAACATCTCGAACGACGCATGGTTCGGCGCGTGGGGCCCGCCGCAACATCTCGCGCAGGCGCGCCTCCGCGCGATCGAGGAGGGGCTGCCGATCGCGCGCGTCACGCCGACCGGGATCAGCGCGATGATCGACGCGTACGGCCGCATTGTCGCCAGTATCGGCCCGCACCAAGCCGCGACCCTGTCGCTCCGCGTCCCGCCGCCGTTGCCGCCGACGCTGTTCGGACGCTTCGCGCATTGGACAAGTTTAGTCTTCGGGTTGGCGCTCGTTGCGGGTGCGATGACGGCGGGTCGACCGGCACGGCGTCGGATATAAGGATAGCTTTATACGCTTGCGCGGGGGCGTCACGCTGATTATCGGTCGCCCGGACTGAATACACAAAGGCTCCCCGATGGCGCGCAGCTCGTTTATCTTTACCAGCGAATCCGTATCCGAAGGTCACCCTGACAAGGTTGCCGACCAGATCAGCGACGCCGTCGTCGACCTTTTCCTGTCGAAGGACCCCTATGCCCGCGTCGCCTGCGAGACGCTGACCACCACCAACCGCGTCGTGCTCGCGGGCGAAGTTCGCGGTCTCGGCATGATCGACACCCATGGCAACTGGGCCGACGGCGCGCAGGAGGAAATCCAGGCCGCGGTTCGCGCGACCGTCAAGCGCATCGGCTATGAACAGTCGGGCTTCCACTGGCAGAACCTCGTCTTCGAAAACCACCTTCACCCCCAGTCGGCGCATATCGCGCAGGGCGTCGATGCGAGCGGCAACAAGGACGAGGGTGCCGGCGACCAGGGTATCATGTTCGGCTACGCGACCGACGAGACGCCCGACCTGATGCCGGCAACGCTGTATTATTCGCACAAGATCCTCGAGCGGATGGCCGCCGACCGTCATTCGGGCAAGGCCCCGTTCCTCGAGCCCGACGCCAAGAGCCAGGTCACGCTGGCCTATGAGAACGAAGTCCCGGTCCGCGCGACCGCGCTCGTCGTCTCGACCCAGCACGCGGTCGATTATTGCCTGCCGTGGGAGAGCGACGGCGAGACCGGCGGCGACGCCGGGAAGTATGCGACGCTCCGCGACTATGTCGTCGGCGTCTTCCACGAAATCCTCCCCGACGGCTTCATCACCGACGACACCGCGATCTACGTCAACCCGACCGGGCGCTTCGAAATCGGCGGACCCGACGGCGACGCGGGCGTGACCGGGCGCAAGATCATCGTCGACACCTACGGTGGCGCATCGCCCCACGGCGGCGGCGCGTTCAGCGGCAAGGACCCGACCAAGGTCGACCGCTCGGCGGCGTACATCACCCGCTACATGGCAAAGAACATCGTCGCCGCCGGCCTCGCCCGCCGCGTCACGATCCAGCTCAGCTATGCGATCGGCGTGTCCGAGCCGCTGTCGCTGTATGTCGACACCCACGGCACCGGCACGGTCCCCGAGGCGACGATCGAGGCGGTCCTGCCGACCCTCGTCCGCCTGACCCCGCGCGGCATCCGCGAGCATCTCGGGCTCAACAAGCCGATCTACCAGCGCAGCGCGTCGTACGGCCACTTCGGCCGTACCCCCGACAGCGATGGCGGCTTCAGCTGGGAAAAGCTCGACCTCGTCGACAAGCTCAAGGCGGCGGTCTGAGCGCGGATCCGGCAACGCTGCGCCGCCTGTACGGGCGGCGACAGGGGCATAAGCTTCGTCTCGGCCAGGCAGATCTCGTCGAGACGACGCTTCCGGCGCTTAGCGTTCCCGAGACCGGGGCGCTCGACGCGACCGTCTTGTTCGGCGACGCGCCCGATGCGCAGCGCCCGTTGTGGTTCGAAATCGGCTTCGGTTCGGGCGAACACCTTGCCGCACAGGCGGTGGCCAATCCGGCCGTCGGCCTGATCGGCTGCGAGCCGTTCCTCAATGGGGTTGTCGGCGCGCTCGGGCATATCCGTGAGCACGACTTGACCAACGTTCGCCTCCACATGGGAGACGCGCTCGATGTCCTCGAGCGGCTGCCCGACGCGAGCCTGTCGCGGGTCTTCCTGCTTCACCCCGATCCTTGGCCGAAGGCGCGTCATGCCAAACGGAGGTTCGTCAACCCGGGACCGCTCGACCTGATCGCGGCGAAGCTAGCGCCGGGCGGTGAGCTTCGGATCGGTACCGACCACGCGATATATTGTCGCTGGTCGCTAATGCAGATGGCGCAGCGCGACGATTTCGAGTGGCTGGCCGAAGCTGCGGCGGACTGGCAGGTCCGCCCCGGTGACTGGCCGCAAACCCGTTACGAGGCAAAGGCCCGGCGACTTGGCCATGAGGTGTGGTACTTTCGCTACAGACGGAGTGAGCGTCGAGAAACGACTGGGTCTCTGGACTAGCCTACTCCGGCGTTTGTCTTGTAAGATGGCGACGCGCGTATTGAGAGAGCGATGACGTTCGACGAAGTTAAGTGCCGCGATGGTCGTCTCAAATGGATCGACGCCGAGTGGTGCTCAAATGACAGCCGGCACGGGTCACGCCGCGGTTGCGCAAGTATGGCTTCGCGCGAAAGCGTCGGCGCGGTCGGCGACCAACTTGATACGCGGTTTACCAATAGCGGTTCACCGAGTTTGATCAGCGGCTTTGGCAGTTATCGTCGCGTCAGGCCGACCGTAATCTTCATCGATTTGCTTGGCACCTGCGGGTCTCGCGCGTTTCCACGAGCTGTAGGTACACTTGTGCAATTGTTTTTGGTTAATCATCTTCCCCGATTTGGTCCGGTTCCGCACCGACGACGCAAAGTCGGCAGTGCTAGAGTTCATCGAGCGGCAAGCGGCCGTTGATGAGCGTTAGATTGCACGGGGCATTTGCGGCGGGTATCCGTCGACCCGGTCAGGGTTCGACATCTCGATGACCAATGTTCACCGTCTCCAGAACAATCTGCTCCGAACGATGGCTGATGATGACTTCGCGGCACTGCTGCCGTCGTTGACGCTGATCGACCTCGCCAAGGGCGACGAACTGACGTTACCCGAAAGCCGCGTTAAATTCAGCTGGTTTCCGCTCGGTGGCATCCTGTCGGTCGTCGCCGCCACCGAAAGCGGCAC
Organism: Polymorphobacter sp. PAMC 29334; assembly: GCF_019431245.1. Taxonomy (NCBI): domain Bacteria; kingdom Pseudomonadati; phylum Pseudomonadota; class Alphaproteobacteria; order Sphingomonadales; family Sphingosinicellaceae; genus Polymorphobacter; species Polymorphobacter sp. PAMC 29334. The sequence continues at coordinate 3,500,321 of NZ_CP080243.1, forward strand.
CCAGGCCGAGGTCGGTATCGTCGGTCGCGAGGGCATGTGCTCCGTCGCGACGCTTCACGGCGTTGACTTCGAGATGATGCACATCTTCTGCCAGATGCCTGGCCGGGCGCTGCGCATACCGGCGTCGACGCTGCGCACGATCCTGACGTCACGACCCTCATTATTGTCCCATCTGTTGGGCTACGCGCAGAATTTCATGCTTCAGATCGCGAGTTCGGCGCTGGCGTACGCGACCCAGACGATCGAGGCTCGGCTGGCGCGCTGGTTGTTGATGTCGCTAGACCGGCTCGAGGCAAACGACGTTACGATGACGCACGAAGCGCTCGCGCTGATGCTTGGCGTTCGCCGCGCTGGCGTTACCGTGGCCATCCAAGCCCTTGAGGCGAAGGGCGCGCTGATCGGCCGTCGCGCTGCACTGACCGTGATCAACCGCACGATCCTCGCCGAGATTGCGGGGGATGCGTATGGCACCGCCGAACGCGTCTATCTCCGTGTCCTGGGGGTCCCGATCAAAAGCTCGTCGCGGCTCGCCGATGGCGACGGATACCTCGACGGCGCTGCTTCCGCCGAATAGCGACGCCGAGCAGTCGCGCTGCATTCGAAAATCTTGGACGTGCGATCGTCGAGGTATTTGATCTTCGCGCACGATTTGCCGCAAAATCGGCCTCCGCAGATGTCGACTTTGCAGCGAATTGAACCGACGATGATCGGTCACGGCACAGCGACCCGCGTTGCACACGGCGGCCATTCCCGTTAACCGCCAGCGATGGTCGCATTCCTCGAATTTGAAAAGCCGGTCGCCGAGCTCGAAGCGCGCGTCGCCGAATTGCGTGCCGAGGGTTCGCCCGAGGCACGCGCCGAAGCCAATCGGCTCGCCGAGCGCGCCGAACGCCAGCTTGCCGATATCTATTCGCGCCTGACGCCGTGGCAGAAGACGATCGTCGCCCGCCACGCCGAACGCCCCCACTTCAAGGACTACGTCGCCGCCCTGATCGAGGACTTCACCCCGCTCAGCGGCGACCGCAAATTCGCCGAAGACGCGGCGATCGTCGGCGGCGTCGGGCGGCTCAAGGGCCGCTCGGTCATGGTCATCGGCCATGAAAAGGGCTCGGACACCGCGAGCCGGGTCAAGCATAACTTCGGCATGGGACGCCCAGAAGGCTACCGCAAAGCCGTGCGCTTGATGGAGATGGCGGCGCGCTTCGGCCTGCCCGTCGTCACCCTCGTCGATACGCCCGGTGCTTTTCCCGGCATCGACGCTGAGGAACGCGGCCAGGCTGAGGCGATCGCGCGCGCGACCGCGGCGTGTCTCGACCTCGACGTGCCGATGGTCGCGGCGATCGTCGGCGAAGGCGGGTCGGGCGGCGCAGTCGCGCTCGCGACGGCAAATCGCATCGTCATGTTCGAGCATGCGGTCTACGCGGTGATCTCGCCCGAGGGTTGCGCCTCGATCCTGTGGCGCGGCGATAATCGCGCCGCCGACGGTGCCCCCGCTCCCGCTGGCCCGAGCCGTGCCGCCGAAGCCGCCGAAGCGATGAAGGTCACCGCGAGCGACCTCAAGAAGTTGGGCGTCATCGACCGCATCATCTACGAGCCCCGCGGCGGCGCACACCGCGACCCGGCGACCGCGATCCAGCGCCTCGGCACCGCAATCTCCGCCGAACTGACCGCGCTCGAAACCCAATCTCCGGCCGCGCTGCGGAGCGGGCGGCGGGCAAAGTTCCTCGCGATGGGCCGCGCGGGCTAGAGTGGAGCTCGACTGCCCCGGCCCCCCGATCACGCTCGGCCTGCCCATCCTGACCGTCGTCGCCGCTGCACTGGTCGACCCCGACGGCCGGATCCTCGTCGCGGAACGCCCGGCGGGAAAGCATCTCGCCGGACAATGGGAATTCCCCGGCGGCAAGATCGAACCCGGCGAAACCCCCGAAACCGCGCTCGTGCGTGAACTCGCCGAGGAATTGGGCATCGATACCGCCGCGAGCTGTCTCGCCCCAGCCGGGTTTGCCAGCCACGCGTATGCCGACTTCCACCTCGTCCTGCTGCTATTCGTCTGCCGTAAATGGTCTGGCACCGCGCGCGGACGCGACGGCCAGCGGCTGCAGTGGCTACGGCCTAATGACCTGTTCGCGCTCGACATGCCCCCCGCCGACCGGCCGCTCCTGGGACTGCTCGCGGCACTGATCTAGCGTCGCCACCCGGTGAGGTAGATGACCTGCACCGTCACCGCGATGCGCCCAGCCTGAGCGCGCGCGGCAAACCGCCGCGCCGCATGGGCGAGGACATCGCGTCGGAGCGGAGCTCGACCGTGCAGGATATTTCCCTCACCCATTGCCCGCAGATCCCGCAGCACCGCGAACATATCGTCGTAGCGCACCATGATCATATCGACCTCTGCGACCGGATCGGCGAACCCGGCGCGTTGGAGGAGCCCTGCGGCCATGTCGGTGTCGACCATCGGCAGGATTCGCCCGGCCGCGCGGCCGGTCAGCTCGACCTCGGCGGCGAGAAGGTCGGCGCGCAGCTCGCTCAAACTGGTGCCGCCGAAGAATCCGGCGACGAAAAGCCCATCGGGGCGGAGCGCGCGGCGCGCCTGGATCAGCGCGCCAGGCAGGTCGTTGACTCCGTGAAGCGCCGCCGCCGACGCGATAAGGTCGAAGCTCGATTCGGCAAATGGCAGGCGATCCTCGTCACCGGCGACCGATATCGGCTGGATCGCCATCTGCGGCGATGGCTCGAGCGCTACGGTAAGGTCGCTGCCGGTGATGCCAGTGCGCCCGATATCAAGGACTTGAGCGAACTTCCGGTCGAGCGCCTGCACCCTGTCGACCAATTCGGCGGCGATCGCTGCGCGAAGGAAGTCGGCCGTTCCGTCGGCCCGCCCGCGTTGCTGCCGCCGGGCAGCCCGGTCGAATGGCTCGGCAGCAGCGGGGGCAAGCGTCTGGGATCGGTCCATGATGGTCCATGCCCCGCGCGCAGGATGCTGCCAAGCCGCAGGGCATGGCGCTGTTGCTTTGCACTTGCTTAAGCAGTGACGTATTATCGTCGAACAGACCGAGCGAAAGGCCCTTCATGGCGATCCGATCCGTAGCCCACGACGAGGTGATTACCGCACCGTACCCGCATGTCGCGACCGCCGATACGCTCGTTGACTATGATGCATTGAACGCTGGCTTTCCTGCCGAGGACCGCTTCGGTCCGCAGATCCGGATGCATGGCGACCTTACCCATCCCGACCCCGAGTATATCCGCCTGACGGAGGAGGATCCGTCGTACGCGCGGCTGCACGAGTGGGTCTATTCGACCGGGTTCGTGACGACCTTCCTCGAACTGTTCGATTCGGAAATCGAAAAATACGTCGTTAGCGGCGACCTGCTGATGGACCCACGGACGCTGCCGATCCGCCCCGAGCCTTACGAAAAGCGCGAAGAGCTAATCGGCTATTCGAATGTCACCAAAGAGGAAGCGTTCCTGTTTCCGCGGCTCGATATCGGCATCGGCAAACTGAACTACGGCCTCGTCAATGGCGGCGGCGGCGTCCACGTCGACAATCTCACGCGGCTGGTGTCGATCCTCGTCTACATCGACGACAACCCCGATATGATCGGCGGCGAGCATCGCCTCTACCGCGTCGAGGATTACACCCCGGTGATCGACAAGATCTATCCGGCACGTGGCAACTTCATGGTCGCGTCGCTTCAGTCAAATCGCGCGCTTCATGACGTGAATCCGGTGACCGCGATCAAGGGTGTCCGCAAGGGCATGTACATGGCGGTCAGCTGCTCGGCCGAGATTTGGCGGCCCGACCCCGACGTCCGCCTGCAAAAGCTGACGAAGAGCCGTTATCGTCCCCCCGCCGCAATCCAGGCGCTCCGTGATGTCCGCAAGTTCGCGCGCAAGGCGATCGGACTCTAGCTGACCGACCTCGCACGGTATGTCCGGCGGCTAGCTGTTGCCGGGCTTGATCTGCTGCTCCCGCCTCGCTGCCCCGCGTGCCGCGAGATCGTCGAATCGGACGGCAATTTCTGCGCCGCGTGCTGGACAGGACTCGAATTCATCACCGCGCCGATGTGCGCGTGTTGCGGGACGCCGTTCGAGGTCGATCGCGGCGCGAATGCGCGATGCGGTGCCTGTCTCGACGCCCCGCCACGCTACGCTGCAGCGCGCGCGGCGATGGTCTATGGCGGCCCGGCGCGTAAAATCCTCCTCGGCTTCAAGCACGGCGACCGCCAGCACCTCGTCAAGGTCATGGCTCCGCAACTGGTTCGCGCCGGGGGTGACTGGCTTGGGACGGGCGCGCTTCTCGTGCCAGTCCCGCTCCACCGCTGGCGGTTATGGAAGCGCGGTTTCAATCAGGCGGCGTTGCTGGCGCAGTCTGCGGGTCGCCGCTCGGGCACCCAAGTTTCAGTCGATGCGCTGAGCCGGGTCCGTGCGACGATGACGAGCCGTGGCATGGGCCGCCGGAAGCGCGCCGCCAACGTTCGCGCGGCGTTCCGGGTCGCCCATCCCGATCGAATTCGCGGTCGCGACGTCGTCCTGGTCGACGATGTGTTGACGACCGGGGCGACCGCCGAAGCGTGTACGCGGATGCTGTTGCGCGCCGGGGCAAAAAGCGTCCGCGTGCTGACGTGGGCGCGGGTTGTACGCGAGGTCGCCTGACCGCATATTGCACCCTCGCCGGTAGGAGCAGCGTACGTGGCCAAGGTCGAAGTCTACACTAAATTCCTCTGCCCGTTTTGCGCGCGCGCGATGAAGCTGTTGAAATCCAAGGGCGTCGACGTCGAGGAGATCGACATCACGATGGGCGGTCCCAAGCGTACCGAGATGCTCGGGCGGTCCGAAGGGCGGACTACGGTGCCGCAGATATTCATCGATGGTCGCGCGATCGGCGGCAGCGACGACCTCGCCGCACTTGATAGCCGCGGCCAGCTCGATCCGCTGCTGGCGTGACCATGCTCCGGATCGGGGTACTGCAGACGCGGACTGGAATCGACCCGGCCGGGAATGCTCGTGCCTTGACCGATGGCATCGCGGACCTCGCGAAGCAGGGGGCGGAGATCGTTTTTACCCCTGAAATGAGCGGGTTGCTCGATCGCGACCGGGCACGTTCGGCGCCTTTGGTCCGGCACGAAGTTGACGACATCGTGCTTGCAGCGGTCTGTGCAGCCGCTCGCGATCACCAGGTTTGGGTCGAGCTCGGCAGCCTTGCGCTTCGTCCCGACCGAGGCGGTGGCCGGCTCGTCAATCGCGGCTTCCTTATCGATCCTACAGGCGAGATCGTCGCACGCTACGACAAGCTGCACCTGTTCGACGTCGATCTCGCCAATGGCGATAGCTACCGTGAGTCGAATTCTTATGCCCCGGGAGAGCGCGCCGTCGTTGCCCCGACCCCGTGGGGCGCAATGGGGCTAAGCGTCTGTTACGACGTCCGCTTTCCGGCACTCTACACCGCGCTGGCCCACGCCGGAGCAGCCATCATCGCGGTTCCCGCTGCATTCACGCGACCCACCGGCGAGGCGCACTGGCACGTCCTGCTCCGAGCTCGAGCAATCGAGACAGGAGCCTTCATCGTCGCGGCGGCGCAGAGCGGGGTGCATGCCGATGGCCGCGAGACGTATGGCCATTCGCTCGTCGTCGACCCGTGGGGGACCGTCCTCCTCGACATGGGGACCGAGCCGGGCGGGGCGGTCGTCGACCTCGACCTGTCGCTTGTCACGGCGACTCGTGGCCGAATTCCGTCGCTGCGGAATGGGCGGCCTTTCACCATCGACGCGTTGACGACGGCGGGCGGCCTACCTAGTCATTCAGGTGATGCGCCCGTAGCTCAGCCGGATAGAGCGACGGTTTCCTAAACCGCAGGTCGGGGGTTCGATTCCCTTCGGGCGCACCATTACCCCAAAAACAGCTCTGCAGCGGCGTCGACGATGGCGTCGGTGTCGAGGCGATACGTTGCATAAAGGTCGGGCAGATCGCCGGTCTGGCCGAAGCGATCGACCCCAAGCGGGCTGACGCACATGCCCCGCACACTGCCGATCCACGACAGCGCCGAAGGAGACCCATCAAGCACCGTCACCACACCTGCATGCGGCGCGAGGGCCGACAGCAAGGTTTCGACGTGTGACTCGACCGGCGAAGCACCGGTCCAGCGCGCCGCTCGCCGTGCCGACCAACCGCGATGGAGCAGATCGGGCGAAGTGACCGCGAGCACGCCGAGCCCGGGAATGTCCTCCGCGAGAATGTCGTACGCCGCCAGCACTTCCGGGACGACTGCGCCGCAGAAGACGATTGCAGCCGACGCCGGGCCGGTGGGTCGCCGCAGCCAGTAACCGCCCTTGATCGCGTCGGCCTCCCACCCGGCGTCGACACGCGGCTCCTGCGCGATCGACCGCGTGCTGAGGCGGAGATAAACCGCGCCGCCGTCGTCGGCCTGGATGTGGTCGAAGGCGTGGCGCATCAGCAGCGCGACCTCGTCGGCGAAGGCGGGCTCGAAATATGTCAGCCCGGGCTGGCCGATCCCGATGAGCGGCGGATTGATCGACTGATGCGCGCCACCCTCCGCCGCGAGGGTCAGCCCCGACGGCGTGCCGACGAGCAGGAACCGAGCATTCTGGTAGCAGGCGTAATTCAGCGCATCGAGGCCGCGCGCGATGAACGGGTCGTAGACTGTCCCCACCGGAATCAGCCGCGTACCGAAATGCGGCCCGGCCAACCCGAGCGACGACAGCATCAGGAAAAAGTTGTTCTCCGCAATGCCAAGCTCGATGTGCTGCCCGGCGGCGTGCCCCGACCAGCGCTGCGCCGACGGAATCTTCGCCGCGCGAAAGACATCGCCGAGCTCGCTCCGCCGGAACAGCCCGCGCGCGTTGACAAAGCCGCCGAGATTGGTCGTCTGGGTGACGTCGGGGGCGGTGGTGACGATGCGGTCGGCCAAAGCCTGCGACGCCGGTTCGCCCGACTTGGCGAGATCGAGCAAGACGCGCCCGAACGCCGACTGGGTCGACAGCTCGTCGCCGTCGGGAACCGGCAGCCGCGCGGGCATGGGGACCGCCGGAGCACGCGGCTCGCCGGCGCGGCGGGCCAGCGCGCTGCGCCCGATGAACGCCTTGAGGTCGGCGGCGGCGTTGTCGCCCAGCCCGCCGAACGGCTCCCACTCGTCGCCTTCGGCGATCCCGAGGCTGGCGCGCAATTCGGCAATCTGCGGCGGGTTCATCATCCCCGAATGATTGTCCTTGTGCCCCGCGAGCGGCAGGCCGAACCCTTTGATCGTATAGGCGATGAACAGCGTCGGGCGCTCGTCATCGGCGCTGTCGAAGGCGTCGATCAGCGTCTCGATGCAATGGCCGCCGAGGTTGGTCATCAGGTCGGCGAGCGCCGCGTCGTCGAAGCTCGCGAGCAATTTGGCGACGTGCGGCTTCGCGCCGATATCGGCGGTCAGCCGCGACCGCCACGCCGCGCCGCCTTGGTACGTCAGGACGGCAAAGTCGACGTTGGCGCAGTTGTCGATCCACTCGCGCAGGCTGATGCCGCCGGGGCGATCGAACGCCTCGCGCTGGCGCTTGCCGTATTTGAGCGTCAGCACCCGCCAGCCGCAGGTTTCGAAGATGTCGTCGAAGCGGCGGAACATGCGGTCGGCGGTGGTGTGATCGAGCGACTGGCGGTTATAATCGACGACCCACCAGCAGTTGCGCAGGTCGTGCTTGTACCCCTCGATCAGGCATTCGTAGATATTGCCCTCATCAAGCTCGGCATCGCCCATCAACGCGATCATTCGCCCGGCATCGGTGGCGTCGAGCGCGCCGTGCGCGATCAGATAATCCTGCGTCAGGCTGGTGAACGCCGTCGCCGCCACACCCAGCCCAACCGAACCGGTCGAGAAGTCGACGGGAATCTTGTCCTTCGTCCGCGACGGATAGCTTTGCGCGCCGCCCAGTCCGCGGAAACGCTCGAGCTGGTCGCGCGACTGCGAGCCGAGCAGGTAATGGATCGCATGGAGCACCGGCCCCGCGTGCGGCTTGACCGCGACCTTGTCCTGCGGACGCAGCGCGTGGAAATACAATGCGCTCATGATCGCGGTAATCGAAGCGCAACTCGCCTGATGGCCCCCGACTTTGAGACCATCGCGCTTCGGGCGGATGTGATTGGCGTTGTGCACCGTCCACGACGACAGCCAGCGCAGTCGCGTGTCGAGGAGTTCGAGCGCGGCGATCGTGTCACTGCGGCGGTCGGTCAGGGTATCGGTCATCGGCAATCCTAACCCGCTGGCGCGCATGATTGGAAGGTGGCGCGAGGTCGCCCGTCGCAGAGCGATTTAAAAATCGTCGCGAAAGATTTCGGTCATCGCCGCCGCCGCCGTGTCCCACGAGAAGCGGGCGGCGTTTGCGATGCCGCGCGCGCCGAGATCGGCGCGGAGATCGCGGCTCGATGCCAGAGCGAGGATATGCACTGCCATGCCCTCGACATCGTCGGGATCGACATAGAGCGCCGCGTCGCCGCCGACCTCGCCGAGGCTCGTCAGCCGGGTGGTCACGACCGGCGTGCCGCACGCCATCGCCTCGACGACCGGCAGCCCGAATCCTTCGTAGCGGCTCGGATACAGCAACCCGAGGCTGCCGCCGAGCAGTGCCGGGAGATCATCGTCGGGGACGAAGCCGGCGCGGATCGTCGCTGCGTTCGAAACGGTCTGGGACGCAGCGAAGATCGTCGACTTGCCCGCACCCCCGATCACGAGCAGCCGGTAGTCGGCGGGCAGGCGACCGTGCGCCGTCGCCCAGCCGGCATGGACCAATGCGAGATTCTTGCGCGGTTCGACCGTCGCGAGAGTGGCGAAATATTTGCCCGGCTCGACGCCGTAGCGGGTGGCAACGGCTTCGACCTGGTCGGGCGCAATTGGACGGAAGGCGGGCCCGACCCCGTTGTAAACGACGCGAATTCTGTCGCGGGGGACGTCGAGGACCTGCGCGAGCCGCTCCTGCGAATAATGCGACACCGTCACCAGCCGCCGGACGCGCCGCGCCAGCGCCGGCCACAGGATGCCGTAGATGCGCCGGAAGGTCGGCGAGAACCATTCGGGATGATCGAGCACCGCCGCGTCGTGGATCGTCACGACCTGCTCCGCCACCGCGACCGGACCGGTATTGCACGGGCTCCACAACGGCGCGCCGTGGAGGCGCCGCGGCAGGACCAGCTGCTCCCACAGATGGTTGCGCGCACCGCCCCAGTCGCGGTCGGGCACGATCTCGGCAAGCGGCGGGACAATCGCGCGGCAGAGTTCGGTGGCGACCCGCTGGACCCCGGTTTGCGGGCCGACGCGAAAGCGCGCGTTGACGACGACGCCAGCCGTGCCGCCGGACATCAGTGCGGCTTCGACTTGGCGTAGCCGCGGATGCCCTCGATCCGGCCGAGCATCGTCTGGAGGTAATAGCCGACCTTCTCGCGGTCGAGGCGCGCGGCGTACACCAGCGCGCCGAGCGCCGATCGTCCGACCCAGCGTGCCTTTTGCGCGAGCCCGAACCGGTGGAGCGCGAGGACATAGCCCATGCCGCGACCGTAAGCGCGCGCCTTGCGGCGCATCTGCCCGGGAGTCGTCCGCTCGGCCCATGTGACGTCGTGGCCGTAGACAGCCGGATCGTACCAACAGGCGAAGCCCGCCGCCATCGCACGCAGCAGGAAGTCCTGCCCTTCGCACGCCTGCCACGGTGTCGCCGCGCCGACGCCGATCGCGGCATCGTAGCCGCCGATCGCTTCGAGCACGTCGCGGCGGACGAAAGTCACCCACTCGATGCTCGTCGTCCACACCGACGCGCGCGAGATCAGCACTGCGTCGTCGTCGAACGCACCAAGGATCGTCTTGCCGTCCTCGTCGGCCGAGCGCCCGGTTAAGATTGCTGCATCCCGTGCCGCCATGATCGCGACGCCACGCTCAAGGAAGTCCTTGGGATACCAGCAATTATCGTCGGGAAAGAGGAGGATGCGGCCGTGCGCGGCGCGCCAGCCGACGTTGCGCCCGATCGACAGGCCGCGCATCCCCGGGGTCGGGATGCGGTTGACCGGAAAGCTGCGCGGGATGGCGGCGATTGCGGCGGCGGCGCCGTCGTGCGCGTTCTGGTCGACGATGACGACATCGAAATCGCGGAAAGTCTGCGCGTCGAGGCTATCGAACAGCCGCGCGAGATCGGCCCCATCACCGAGCGTCGAAACGATCAGTGAAACGGCAGGCGCGAAACTCACAGGTCGAGGATCCGGCGCGGGTCCATTCGACCTCGAACGAGGTCGGCAAGCGCGATCAGATTGCCCGAGAATCGGCCGCGATAATCGAACAGCCGGTGTTCGCGGAGGCTTCGCACCGAATTGCCGAGCAGCGCGCGCCCGGCGAAACGCAGCGCACGCAACGGACCAACGCTGCCCTTGCGCCACAGATAGATCGGGTTGGCGACCTGCGAATAGCCGAAGCGGACCCCGCTGGTGCGCCCTGACTTCGACCCGAGGTGAACGCCGCGACAGTCGGGCGTGTAGATGATGCGGCCCTGCGCAACGATCCGCCCGGCAAGGTCCATGTCTTCCTGCCACGAATAAAGGGGCAGGTTTTCGTCGAAGCGTTCGGTGCGCAGGGCCCGCGCGCGGACCGCCATGTTACAGCCGTATAGCGCGGCCATCGGGCGCTCGCTGGTTCCCGACGCCCAATGCGCCTCCGGGGGGAGCCGCCCGGCGATCAGGTCGACCGCGTCCTGCTCGCTCAGCGCATCGCTGCACACGCCGTCGCCGAGGACGGTCCCCGACAGTCCGACGACATCGGGCGAGCGCGCCATGACGCCAAGCGCGCGTTCGAGCCAGTCGTCGGCGGGGCGAAAATCGTCGTCGAAGAAAACGATCAGGTCGTCATCGGCGGGCGCATCGGCGCGGTCGAACAGCGACGTGAGCGCGACGTTGCGCTGGAGCGAGCAGCCTGCCGCTCCGGCGACGACGATATCGAGCGCAAGGCCGGGGACGCAGCCGGCGAGACCCGCGACGTCCGCTGCCTCGCTGCCGACGATGTGGACTGCGGCGATCGGCACAGTCTGCCGGGCAAGGAACTGGCACAATGTCGCGGTCGGGCCGGGCCGCCCCTTGGTCGCGACGACAATGAAGATCGACGGCGCGGCGGCGACACGAGGGTCGTCGCGGCGGTGCACAGGATCGGCACTTGCCATCGTCGCACTTACGGCTTTCATCGGCCTTATCTTAGTCCGGTCGGCCACCAATTCAATCTACAACATCTGGTCGTATCGTATTAACCAATGTTCGGCTCGGTCGAACTTGGTGACACCAGCCACGCTTTGACAGCGTAACCGCAATGATAATACTCGAAACCGAGGCTGATTTTCTTGAGGACGCATCGTCGATGGATTGTTCGGTCATCATCTGCACGCGGAACCGATCGCGCGAGTTGATAAATGTTCTGACGACGATGGCGGCGATGACCATTCCTCCACATCTCGAGTGGGAGCTCCTGGTCGTGGACAACGGCAGCAGCGACGATACCCCCGCGACGATCGCCAGCTTCGCCGACCGGCTGCCGATAACGCGCGTTTGGGAGCCGAACGCCGGTCTGTCGAATGCGCGCAACGCCGGGGTCCGCCACGCGCGCGGACGCTTGATCGTCTGGACCGACGACGATACGCGGGTCGTGCCCGGCTGGCTCGCCGCGTTTCATGCCGCATTCACCGCGCACCCCGAGGCGGCGCTGTTCGCCGGCCGGATCACCCCGGCACTGCTGCCACCGACGCCGAACTGGTTTCGCGACGCCGCCGCCGACCTCCATTATCTGCTCGCGACGCGCGACTTCGGACCCAACCCGGTGCCGCTGTCGATCGAAGGCGAACGCTATCCGTTCGGTGCGTCGGCGGCGGTCCGCGCGGTCGAGCAGCGGGAGTTCTTGTACGACCCCGAACTCGGCGTTGCGCCCGGACGGCGGCGTGGCGGCGAGGAAACCGCAGTCTTCGTCTCGATCCTCGCTGCCGGGCACACCGGCTGGTGGGTGCCCGACGCCGAGGTCGAGCACCAGGTCGTCAGCGAGCGCCAGACAACCGGATACATCCGCGAATATTACGGCTCGATGGGCGAGGCATGGGCAATCAGCGGCGCGTCGACCGGACCGATGATCGCCCGCGCACCGCTCGCGACCTGGGCCAAGGTGGTGACGGGCAGCGTACGATACGCCGTCGCGCGCGTGACGCGGAGCTCATCGTGGCAGCGCTATCTGGCGAGCGCGTCGTTCCACCGGGGCGCGCTCGCCTATTTTCGTCGCAGCGATCAGAAGTAGCGTTCGCCGATCCGGATCGTGTCGCCGGGCGCGATCGCGACCGTGCCGGCCCGGAGATCGACCATATGCTCCTTGGCATCACCGGCGCGACGCAGGAAGGCGCGCCGATGGTTGGCGCGATAGGTAAACCCGCCCGCCGACGCCACCGCCTGGTCGAGCGTCAGCCCGACTGCAAAGGGGAACGCCCCGGGACGAGTGACCTCGCCGAGAATGTAATACGGCCGGAAGGTGATAACCTCGGCGCTGACCCGCGGGTCGTTGACGTACCCCGCGGCGAGGCGTGCGGTGATCAGCGCCTGCACCTCCTCGACCGATTTGCCGTCGGCCTGGACGAGCCCGATCAACGGGAAGGCGACGTTACCCGCGGGCGTCAGGCTGTATTCGCCCGATAGACGTTCCTCGCCGAAGACCGTGATCCGCAACTTGTCCCCGGGCGCGAGGTGGTATGCGGCAATGCTCGGCACCGGGGCGGCCACCGGCGGCGCGACATTCGCCGCCGCTCCCAGCATCAGCATCGCGACGGCGGCGAACAGTATCGATCGGGTGAACATCGTATCCAGACTATCCTGCCGTTGCGGGCGCGAGGATAGCGGCCCGTGTCAATTGAACCAAGCACCGATGGCCGTTAACGCTTGCTTTACATGGACTTCAGCCGGCTCGCTGCATCCCTGTCTACGTCTGGAAGTGCGGTCCCTTGCGGCGAAGGCGCCGACTCATCCGCCGAAGACGACCGATGATCTGCGCTTCGAGGCAATCGGGACGTCCGGCAAGCTGCCACAGCACAATCCCGCTCCCGGCATAGACCAACGCACCGAGCGCAACCGTTGCTGCGAGCGCCGCACCGAGCAGGACCGGCGACTGGATCGCCGCCAATCGCGGAGTAACCAACGCCAGCGTCAGCGCCATCGCGCCGCCGCTCGCGAACGGTCGCGCGACGCCGGTAAGCTGGCGCGCGACGGTGACCCCGCTGATCCGCCGGACGAGCGCCATCGTCACGAAGGCGAGCATGACACTCGTGCCGATCCGGACGGCGATGACTCCCGCGACGCCGAAGGTCATCGCCGCCAGTGCGATTGCCGGTATCTTGAAGGCTGCCTCGATGACTTTCTGCCTGAACAGGATCTCGGTCCGGCCCTCGGCCATCGCGAGACCAGCGAACGGCGCCACCGCGAGCATCGGTACCGACGCCAGCGCCAGCCAGCGCAACAATGGGATCGCCGCCAGCCATTTACCGCCGAGCAGCAGCCTGACCACGGGATCGGCGAGCAGACTGAGCCCGAGGCACAGCGGCAGCCCGAGCAGCACGATCGTCCTCGACGCCTTAAGATACGCGAGGCGCAGCCGGGTATCGTCGTTCCGAATTAGCGCGAACGCCGCCATCAGCGGCCGCCCGACCGGGACGACGAGCGCGGTTTCGGGAAACGCCGCGAGATCGCTCGCCAGCGCGTAGCGGCCGAGACCGGCGGGTGTCGTGAAATGGCCGAGCAGGAGGCGATCGCATTGCCAGCTGATCGCGCTGAGCACCTGAGCCGCACTGCTCCAGCCGAGAAACGAGCGAAACGCCGGCCAATGACTGAGCGACAGGCGCGGGCGGTACGGTGCGAAGCCGAACGATGCCGCCGCGGTTATGGTCGGCGTCGCGACGGTCCCGGCGACGATTGCCCAATAGCTGTGGGTGGTGAAGGCGACCGTCGCTGCCGCGATCAACGCAGCGACCTTGCCGACGATTTCGATGACAAAGTCGCGACGGAAATTAATCTGCCGCGCGAAGATCGCCATGCGCGGACTGATGACCCCGCGCATAGCCGGCGCGAACGCGAGGACGCAGATCAGCGGCGCAAGGCGGTGGTCGCCGTAGATCAGCGCGAACGGCCATGCGCACAGCGCCATCACCAGCGCGAGGACGCCGCCGCGAATGACGCCGAGGGTGAAGGCGGTGTCGAAATGGCCGTTTTCAAGAATTTCGATCCGGACCAGCGCCTGGAGGATCGGCAATTCGAAAACCGCCTCGACGATCAGGAGCAGCGTCATCGCAATCGCGACGAGACCGAATGCCGCAGGATCGAGCAGCCGCGCGAGGATCGCGAGCGTCGCGAGGTCGACCCCGCGCGTGGCGAAGCGTGAGCTGATCAGCCATGCGGCACCGCTGCCGGTACGGGCAGAAATCGGCGGCTCGGCCGGTAGGTTTTCGCCAATCACGCGAAGCAGCCTAGACGCTTGCCCGAAGCCGGGGAAGGCGGTCCGCCGCCCGCTAACCAACCGGCGCGGTGGACAGGGTGGCGCCGATCGGCTTTGTCACAAGCGGATACGCGGCACGGGGGCGGAGTGAGGCACACGGTGGCAGGCGGCAGGCGGGTTGGGGCGATAGCCTTTCTGCTGTGCTGCCCGATCGCCGCGGCGGTCTCCTCCGAATTCGTCAGCGTCGATCGCGACAACATCGTCCTTGCGCGCGAGCGGCCTGAACTCGATGCGCTCGGCATCCCGGCTGGCGGCTTCCGCATCTACCCATCGCTGACGGTCGGCACGATCTACGACACCAATGTCTTCGATCGGGCGACGGGGACCGGCGACGGGTTCCTCCAGATCGGTCCGAAAATCACGGTCCAGTCGGGCTGGAGCCAGAATTTCCTGCGCTTTACCGGCGACGCCGAGATCGAGCGATTTGCCCGCATCCATAGCGAAAACAACGAGCGCTACGGCGTCGATGCCCTCGCCCGCGTCGACGTGACCCATAATATGGTGGTCGAACTCGATGCCTTGTTCGGGCGCCGCGCCGAAACTCGCGGCTCATCGGGCGACGTCGTGGCGGGCAGCCGTCCAATCATCTTCTACGACGCGGGGGGACATATTTCTTTGACGACGACGGCCGGCGCAGTGACGGCCAAGGGCCGACTCGACCTCGACGACTATCGCTACAACGATGCACAGGTTGGTAACCAATTTTTTTCGCAACGCTACCGCGACCACCGCGCTACAACTGCGCTCGTCGAGCTTAGCTTTCCGCTAACCCCGGCGATTAGTGCAGTAACGTCGGCGAGCTTTAACGATTCATCGTATACAAATACTTTACCGGGCCTGGCACCGCTCGACTCGAATGGTTTTACAACGCTCGCTGGGGTCCGTTTTGGTGTATCCAGCGTTACCACCGGACAGATTACCGCAGGTTATCTTCGGCAATCGTACCGCGCGGCCGTATTTCCTACGATCGAGGGAGTGAACTATGACGCCCGGATCGTGTGGAATCCGACGACACTGCTGGCAATTACGGCAACGGCCAACCGGTCGATCGAGCCGAGTCCGATCGCCAATGTCGCCGGAATCGTTGCCGACGGGGCGGGGGCGAAGGCCGACTATGAAGTGCTGCGCAATCTCTTGGTCAATCTCCGCGCCGACTATCTTCGCGAAGCGTATCGCGGGTCCGATCGCCGCGACCGGCGGGTCTCGGCTGGTGCGGGTATACGCTATATGATCAACCGCACCCTTCAACTCGGCGTCCAGTACGACTTCCGCGATCAGACGAGCCGCGGTGCCGGCGCGCGGCCGTATCGCGGCAGTGACGTGCTGCTCCAATTGACGGTGCAGCGCTGATGACTGCGCTCGAGCCCTATCGTACCCCGGAACGGCGCGAGGGTGCCGTTGCCGTATCCGACCGTCGCCGGTCGGACCGGCCGAGCGCCGACCGCCTCGACTTCCGTCATTTCATTGCCGCATTGCGCCGCCGCCTTGGCCTGCTGTTCGGCGTCACCATCGCTGTCGTCGCTGCTGCAGCGCTGTTCGTGACCCACCAGCCGTACGTCTATTCGGCAACGGCCGAAATCGTGCTCAACACCCGCGACGACCAGATCGCGCCGACATCGGCACAGGCCGGATCCGAGCTGCCCAACGCCGACCGGGCCGATACCGAGGTCGAAGTGCTTAAATCGCGCGCGCTTACCGAAAGCGTCGCCGCGGCGCTGCAACTCGACGCCAACCCCGCATTCAATCCCAAGACCAAAGCCTCCCCCGGGATCGCTGCAGGTCTGCGGACGGCGGTTGGGCTGGGCGGCGCCGCACCGCGCGTCAGGTCACCGGCCGAAACCCAGCGCGCGATCGTCGACACGCTCCAGTCCAACCTCAAGGTGACGCGCTCCGACCAGACATTTGCGCTCGACGTGACCTATAACGCGGCATCGGCGACCGACGCCGCCAGCATCGCCAACGAATTCGCGCGGCAGTATATCGCTGGTCAGCTTCGCCGGAAGACCGACCAGAACCGCTCGGCGATCACGCTTCTATCATCGCGGCTCGATAGTCTTCAGCGTCAGGCACAAAGTGACGCCGAGCGAGTCCAGGGCTACCGGATCGCGCACAACCTGCTCAGCACATCGGGCTCGTCGCTGACCGAGCAGGAGATTTCGTCGTACAATCTCGCGGTGACGACCGCGCGCGCGCAGGCGGTGGAAGACCGCGCCCGGCTCAACACCGCCCGCGCCCAGCTTCGCGGCGGTTCGAACGGCGGCGACGCCGGCGAGGCGCTTGATTCGACCGTAGTCGGGCGGTTGCGCGAGCGCGAGGCCGAAGTCAGCGGGCGGCTCGCGACCCTGACCGATCGCTACGGCGCGCAATATCCCGATGTCGCCAAGACCCGTAGCGAACTCGCCGACGTCCAGGGGCAGATTAAGAACGAGATCGGACGCATCATCTCGAACCTCGAGGCGCGGGTCAGTGTTTCGCAGCAACGTCTCGATTCGTTGACGGGCAGCCTCGCAACGGCACGCGGCGGGCTCGCCGACACCAATCGTTCGCTCGCTGGACTCAACGACCTCGACCGCCGCGCCAAGGCATCGCAGGCGGTCTACGAGAGCTATCTTAACCGCTACAAGGAATCGGTCGCACAGGACGGGACCGAACACGCCGATGCGCGGCTGCTATCGAATGCCGAGCCGCCGCTGATGCCGAGCAGCCCGAAGGTCCTTCTCAGCCTGATCGTCGCCGCCGTTCTGGGTGTGGGCCTCGGCATCGCCGTCGCGATCCTGACCGAACTCCAGTTTACCGGGCTGACGACGTCGGAGGACGTCGAGCGGCGGCTCGGGCTGGCGTATCTCGGCGGCATCCCGCTGCCGGCGAGCGTCATGCCGCGGTCGACGTCGCCGGTCGACCTCATCTTCGACGACCCCAAGTCAGGTTTCGCCGAGGTGTTCCGCAGCCTGCGCGAGACACTGCGCCAGGCCGCCGGCGAGGTGCCGCACGTTATTGCCGTTACGTCGTCGCTGCCAGGCGAGAGCATCGCGATGACCGCGGCATGCTTTGCCCGCAGCCTGGCGCTGTCGGGCGAGACGACGATCCTCGTCGACTGCGACGTCCGCGAACAGGGGGTCGCCACCGCCTTCGGTCTCTCGAGCCGCCGAACCGACATCGTCGACATTCTCGAGGGCAAGGCCTCGCTCGACGAGGCGATCGTCTTCGACGAAGCGACCGGGCTCGGCCTGCTCCTCGCGGACGCCGCGAGCGACCGCGGCGATCAGCTTGTTTTCGGCACCCGGGTCGAGGACCTGTTCACCCAGCTCCGGATCCGCTTCAGCTATGTCGTGATCGCCACCGCGCCGCTGCTGCCCGTCGCCGAGACCCGCTCGATCGTCGCGCTCGCCGACGCGACTTTGCTCCTAGTGCGCTGGCGGTCGACCGCTGACCATGCGGTGCGCGCCGCGATGCGATTGTTGTCGATCAAGGCGCTCAAGACGACCGGCGTCGTCCTGACCAACATCGATATGCGGCGACAGGCGAAATACGGTGCGAGCGACCAAACCGCGTATTTCGAACACTATAAGACATATTACCGGTGATGCTTGGGGCAGTTCGTGGGGCTTAATATTTTGCCGGCCAAGCCGCGCGTCGCGATCGTGCATTATTGGCTTGTCGGGATGCGCGGCGGCGAGCGCGTGATCGAGCGGCTGATCAAGCTGTTCCCCGACGCCGATATCTTCACCCACGTCTATGTCCCGGGCAAGATGTCGGAGATCATTCGCGGACGCCCGGTGAAGACGACGTTCATTAACCGGCTCCCCGGAGCGGCAAAGCATTACCAGAAGTACCTGCCGCTAATGCCGCTCGCGCTCGAACAACTCGACCTGCGCGGCTACGACCTCGTCATCAGCAGCGAATCCGGGCCGGCGAAGGGGGTTATCGCCCCACCTGATGCGATGCACTTGTGTTACTGCCACTCGCCGATGCGGTATCTGTGGGACCACTACCACGACTATCTATCGACGACGTCGGGGCTGTCGAAGCTGGCGATCCCGTGGCTGTTCCACGGCGTCCGCAACTGGGACGTCATCTCGGCGGCGCGGGTCGACACCTTCGTCGCCAATTCGACTTTCATCCAGAAGCGGATCAGCCGTGTCTGGCACCGCGAGTCGAGCGTCGTCCACCCGCCGGTCGAGGTCGACCTGTTTCGCCCGCGCGACGATGTCGAGCCGCGCTACCTGTGGGTCGGCCAGATGACCCCGTACAAGCGCGCCGACATCGCGCTCGACGCGTTCAACGAACTCGGGCTCCCCCTGTTGATGGTTGGCGACGGCAATATCCAGAAGGAGCTGCGCCGCCGGGCCAAGCCGAACATCACGATCGTCGACCGGCTCGACTTCACTGCGCTCCGTGCCGCCTACGCCCAATGCCGCGCCTTGGTCTTCACCGCCGAGGAGGATTTCGGGATCGTGCCGGTCGAGGCGATGGCGTCAGGCCGGCCGGTCCTAGCCTACGGACGCGGCGGTACCCGCGACAGCGTCGTCGAGGGACGGTCGGGGCTATTCTTCAAGGAGCAGACGGTCGCGAGCCTGATCGAGGGCGTTCAGGCTATGGAGCGTTTCCTGCCGCACTTCGACCCCGCCGCAGCGGTTGCCGACGCCGCCCGCTTCGCTCCCGAACATTTCGACGCGGGGATCCGCGCCGCTTTGGCTGGATAACTTCCGATGGTGCCGACGATCTTCGGCGTGATCCTGATCGCCGTCGGCATCGCTTTATTCCTGCGCGCCAGTGTCGTTGCGATGTTCGTCGTCGTCATCGTGTCATCGTTGTTCGGCGGATCGGCGGCATTCATCCTGCCGGCACTCGGCGGGTCGTCGGTTCCGCCGGTCAATATCGCTTTGCTGTTCCTCATCCTGCGGATCGTCGTGCCAGGCAGCGGCCAGAGCGATCTTGCCGGTGACTCGCTGCGCGAGAATCTGCCGCTCGCGGTCTTCGTGCTTTACGGGTTCGTCATGGCTTTCGTCGGTCCGCGGTTGTTCGCCGGGGTGATCGAAGTTGCGCCAATGCGACAGGGCAACGGCACGTTGTTCGCCACGGTCGAACTCGCCCCCACGTCGCAGAACATCACCACCGCGGTCTACATGGTCGGCACGCTGTTGTGCGCGGTCGGCGGGTATATCGCGTGTCGCGACTCGCGCGGCCTGCGCGCGCTGGTCGACGCCGGAGTCTACACCGCGTGGGCGCATGTCGTGTTCGGCATCATGTCGGTCGTCGGCAAGGGCGGGGCCATCGGCGAAATCCTGACCTTCTTCCGCAACGCGCATTACGCCCAGCTCGACGAAGAGGTCGGCGGCTTCCTGCGGATCAGCGGCATCCAGCCCGAGCCGTCGTCGTTCGCCATCTTCGGGCTGGTCTGGTTCGTCTTCATGTTCGAGTGCTGGTCATTGAGAGTCAGCCCGCGCCGGACCGGGCCGATCGCGCTGGCGTTGCTGCTCATCCTGATCGCCTCGACATCGTCGAGCGCCTATGTCGGGCTTGCGGGATACGGCGGCGTCCGGCTGGTGCTGGCATTGGGTCGCGGCGGCGGCCGCAAGTGGATCGCCGCAACGGTCGTCGGCCTCGCCGCTGTGGCGGGACTCGTGCTGCTGGCCTCATTCAACCCCGGTCTGCTCGACAGCTTCGTCCACATCTTCGACGCCGTCGTCACGAAGAAGCAGGGATCATCGTCGGGCCTCCAGCGCGCATTTTGGGCGCGGCAGGGGTGGACAGTGTTCCTCGCGTCCGACGGCCTCGGCATCGGGCCCGGCAGCTTCCGCTCGTCGAGCATCGCGACCGCCATCCTCGGCTCGACCGGCGTCGTCGGGACGGTGGCCTTCGCGGTGTATCTGTGGCGGCTCGTGCGTCCGCGCCGGGACGACGAGCCCGGCCTCGACGACGAGCGGGCGCGCATCGGCACCGCCGCGATGTGGGCGGCAATGTCGTTCCTGCTCGTCGCGTCGCTCGTTGCCGCCGGGCCCGACCCGACCGCGTTGTTCGCTATCTTCGCTGGTGCCGCGCTGGCCTCGCGCGCAGCGGCGGCGTCGCCGATGCGCGCCAATCGCCGGGTCCAGCTTCGCGGTGCGGTGCAGTTCGAAGCCGCGGGCGAAAGACGCCAGCGGTGACCGCGCGGCTTAACGTCTTCGTCCATCTGGCGCGCGACAAGGACGTCGACCAGTGGCGGGCGGCGCGGGCGTCAGGGTCGCTCGTCGGAGTCAACGACGATACCCCATACGGATATGGCCGCGCCGTGCAGATGGGCTGCAATGTCACGTTCTCGCGCTCGGGTCCTGAGACCTACTTCGGGCAGTTCGTCCGTCTCGCGCTGCGCGTCGTCCTCGGCTTCGACCTCGTCCACGCGTGGCGGCACCGTGCGGCGATGGCGCAGGCCGACGTCGTCTGGACGCACACCGAATCGCAATTCCTCGGGGTCGCGTGGGTGCTGCCACCGGGACCGAAGCTGATCGGCC
The DNA here is from genome assembly GCF_019431245.1 of Polymorphobacter sp. PAMC 29334. NCBI lineage: Bacteria > Pseudomonadati > Pseudomonadota > Alphaproteobacteria > Sphingomonadales > Sphingosinicellaceae > Polymorphobacter > Polymorphobacter sp. PAMC 29334. Next base: position 3,521,345 of record NZ_CP080243.1, read on the forward strand.
AAGCGGTCTGGCTGTACGACCGCTGGGCGCGGCTCGACCCGCTCCGCCGCGCGTTGTTTCGGCGGTTGATCCAGCGGGTCGATGTATTGACGACGCTGTCGGACGATAACCTCGCAATCGCGCGCGGCCTGTTCCCGGGCAAGCGCGCCGAGATGATCCCCTTCGGTATCCCCGCCGAGCACCCGCTCGAACCCGCCGTCCGCGAGAACCGCCCGATCCGCGTCATCGCGCTCGGCAACGACCGGCATCGCGACTGGGCAACGCTCGTTGCGGCGGCGCGGGGGAGCGATGATATTGCAGTCGAGGTGTTCTCAGGCACGATCGACCGGACCCTCGCCCGCGATGCCCCGAACGTCGTCATCGGCAAGCTAAAGACCAACGCCGACCTCGCGGCGGCGATGGCGCGCGCGACGATGATGTGCGTGCCGCTGTCCGCCAACCACCACGCCAGCGGGATCACCGTCGTCGAGGAGGCGGTGCTCGCCGGACTGCCGGTCGTCGCGACCGACGTCGGCGGACTGCGCGGCTACTTCGGCGACGATGCTGTTCGCTACGTCCCAGTCGGCGATGCGGCGGCATTGCGCGCGGCATTGCGCGAGGTCGCCGCCGATCCAGCCGCCGCGACGGCGATGGCGCAGCGAGCGCAGGCGCATCTTGTCGCCGCCGGGCTCGATGCCGAGGGCTATGTCCGCCGCCATGTCGAGCTAAGCCGCGAACTCATGGCCGCCCGATGATCCGCGCGACGATCGCCGCGCTCCTGCTGTCGACCTGCGGCGCACAGGCGCCGATGACGCCGCTCGCGATGTGTGCATTGCGGCCGGTGTTTACGGAGGACTTCAAGACGCTGGCAATCGCGCCGCATACGCTGGCTGACGGCGCGCGCTGGACGGCGCATACCCCGTGGAACGGCGACTTCGGCGATGCTGCATTTGCCGATCCGGGGGTCGGCGGGCCGTTTGGACGCGATGCCGAGGGCCTGACGATCACCGCGCGCCGCGACGCCGCCGGACACTGGAACTCGGGGTTGATCGCCGCAGGCGACGCGACCGGCGCCGGTCCGGGGGTTCGCTACGGCTATTTCGAAGCGCGGATGAAGCTGCCGCCGGGGCCGGGCACATGGCCGGCATTCTGGCTCGGCACCCACATCGTCAACGGCGACACGACGCCGTCGGTCGAATTCGACGCGATCGAATATTACGGCCACGACACCGGTGGCTTCCAGAGCGGGTGGCACGTCTGGCCCGGTGATAAGGGCCCCGGCGGCCTCCATTGGAACAAGGTCCCGGCCGACAGCCTGACGAGCGCCTTCCACAATTACGGCGTCCGCGTCGCCCCCGACGTCACGACCTTCTATCTCGACCGCCAGCCGGTGTGGGAGATCCCGACCCCGCCGCAACACAAGCGGCCGCTCTATCCCCTGGTCAACCTCGCCCTCGGCTCGGGGTATCCGATTACCGACACGCCAAACCCGTCGGTGCTTCGAGTGGCGTACGTCCACCTCTACGAACTCGTCCCCGGCCCCTGCCGGTGAAGATCGCGACGTACAACGTCAACGGCATCAACGGGCGGCTGGCGAACCTGATCGACTGGCTCGACCGCGCCAAGCCCGACGCGGTCGCGCTGCAGGAGCTGAAGGCCCCCGACGAGCGCTTTCCCGCTGCAGCGCTCGAGGCCGCAGGCTATGGCGCGGTGTGGCACGGGCAGAAAAGCTGGAACGGCGTCGCCATTCTTGCGCGCGGCGGCACCCCCGTCGTGACCCGGCGCGGCTTCCCCGGCGACCCCGATCCTGCCCAGAGCCGCTACATCGAGGCGGCGGTCGACGGCGTGCTGATCGGCGGACTTTATTTGCCCAACGGCAATCCGTGGCCGGGGCCGAAGTTCGACTACAAGCTGGCGTGGTTCGACGCGTTCGCCACACACGCCGCCGGGCTTCTCGCCAGCGGCCTGCCGGTGGTCCTAGCGGGTGACTATAATGTCGTCCCGACCGACTTCGACATCTACCGCCCCGGTGCTTTGAAGGGCAACGCGCTGATCCAGCCCGAGGCGCGCGCCGCCTACGCCGCGCTCGTCGCGCAGGGCTGGACCGACGCACTGCGGACGCTCCACCCCGACGAGCCGATGTTCACCTTCTGGGACTATTTCCGCAACGCCTTCCCCCGCGATGCCGGGATGCGGCTCGACCATCTGCTGCTCAGCGAGGCGCTCGCCCCCCGCCTCACCGCCGCCGGAGTCGACCGCGATGCGCGGGCCGGCGACAAGTCGAGCGACCACGCTCCGGCCTGGATCGAACTTAGACCGTGACCCGCGGCCGCGGGCGACGCTAGTAAGACGGTTATGTGGCAACTCCATCAATTCGCGCTGTGTCCGTTCTCGCGCAAGGTCCGCTTCCAGTGCGCCGAGAAGGGCGTCGCGGTCGAACTCGTCGTCGAGCTGCCGTGGGAGCGGCGCGACGGCTTCATGGAGCTCAATCCCACCGGGCAGACCCCGGTGCTGCGCGACGGCGCGCTGGTCCTCGCCGATTCGGGGGCGATCGGTGAGTATCTCGAGGAAACCGTCGACCGATCGCCTTTGCTCGGATCGGGTGCCGCCGAGCGTGCCGAAACGCGCCGGATGGTCGCGTGGTTCGAGGGCAAGTTCTACGCCGAGGTCGTCGTCCCCCTCCTCGGCGAGCGGATGTTCAAGCGCGTCTTCGAACGCACCGCCCCCGACGCCAAGGTCATCCGCGCGGCGGCAAGGGCAGCCGAAGCGCATCTCGACTATCTCGACTTCATCCTCGACCACCGCCGCTGGCTGTCGGGTCCGGCGTTCGGCCTCGCCGACATCGCCGCGGCGGCGCAGGTCTCGGTCGCTGACTATCTCGGCGGGATCGACTGGGACGGTCACGACGCGGCGCGGCAGTGGTATTCGGCGATCAAGTCGCGCCCGACGTTTCGTCCGTTGCTCGGCGAGCGGATGGAGGGCCTGCCGCCGCCGGGACATTATGACAAGCTGGATTGGTAAGGGGCTGCCCGCAGACCTGCTCCCCTCCCCTTTGGGGGAGGGGCCGGGGGTGGGGGAGTCACCGCACGCCGCTCGGCTCGTAACGGCCCCACCCCCGGGGCGTCGCAAGCGCGACGGCTCTCGCCCCTCCCCTGAAGGGCAGGGGAAGCAGGGCGACTTTACTGCCCGCCTCGCCGCCGCCGCGCTCACCCACGGCTTCGCCGCAATCGGCATCGCCCCCGCCGCCGCCGCCCCCCTCGCAGGAGCCCGCCTCCGCGACTGGCTCGCCGACGGCCGCCACGGCGACATGATCTGGATGGCCGAGACCGTCGACCGCCGCGCCTCACCCGCCGCCCTCTGGCCCGAAGTCCGCTCGGTCATCATGCTCGGCACGAGCTATGCCCCCGCGCTCGACCCGCTGCGGCTGGCGGACGAACCGGGACACGCCGCGATCTCGGTCTATGCGATGGGCAGCGACTATCACGACAGCGTCAAGCGGCGGCTGAAGGCCCTCGGCGCCTGGCTCGCGCGGGAGGCCCCCGCCCCGCTCAAGGTTTTCGTCGACACCGCGCCGGTGATGGAGAAGCCGCTCGCCGAGGCCGCCGGGCTCGGTTGGCAGGGCAAGCACACCAACCTCGTATCACGCGACCACGGGTCGTGGCTGTTCCTCGGCGCGATCTATACGACGCTGGACTTGACCCCGTCGCCGCCCGGCCGCGACCGTTGCGGCAGCTGCGATGCGTGCCAGCGCGCATGCCCGACCGACGCTTTTCCCCAACCTTATCAATTAGATGCGCGGCGCTGCATCTCATACCTGACGATCGAGCACAAGGGCTCGATCCCGGTCGAGTTCCGGGCTGCGATCGGCAACCGTATCTATGGCTGCGACGACTGCCTGAGCGTCTGTCCGTGGAATAAGTTCGCGGTCGCGGCGCACGACATCGCCTTCGCCCCGCGCGCCGAGCTCGTCCGACCGGCGATCGCCGACCTGCTCGCGCTCGACGACGCGGGCTTCCGCGCCGTGTTCGCCGGGTCGCCGGTCAAGCGGATCGGGCGCGACCGCTTCGTCCGTAACGTCGCCATCGCGGCGGGGAATAGCGGCGACGCGGCGTTGCTCGGCCCGCTGGGGATACTGCTCGACGATCCTGCAGCGGTCGTTCGCGGCGCGGCGATCTGGGCGTGGCGGCGGCTCGGCGGCGGCGTCAACCCGGCACGGATCGCGGCTGAAACTGACCCGACGGTCGGGGCGGAATGGGCAAATCCGCTGCTAAGTTCAAAATAAGTTCACACAAACGACGGTGCTTTTTGACCTTCCCTGCTTCCCAGTCGCAGGTCGGCCCAGAGTGTAACGGGCCGGCCCTCACGATGAGAAAGAACGTTCGACGCCGCCCGGTGGCGACTTGATCCGCGAACGTCGCACGGGCGGGCGGGTGTAGGACAGCACTAATACGGATCCGGGCTCCGCTGTTGCCGCGGTGCGGGCGCGTTGAGCGTGTCGTTGAGCCAGCGGTCGTCGAGGCGCGGCTGGTCCTCATCCCCCGGAGCCGGATCGCGGCGGCGCGGCTGGACGTCGACCTCGCCGCTGTTGTCCGACGTGACCCCCGGCGCGGCGGAGTCGGGCACCAGCCCATAGACCTGGTCGTCGGGTTCGAGACCCAAGTCGGGCGCGGCGACGTCGGTGGTCAACGGTGCCGGCGGGGTGCCGCCGACCGCGCGCGCCATGTACGCAGCAAACGCCCGCGCCGGGGCGCGCCCGCCCTGCAGGCTCGCAACCGGCTTGGCATCGTCACGTCCCATCCATACGCCGGTGGTGAGTTCGTTGGTGAAGCCGATGAACCAGCCATCCTTATAGCTGCTCGTCGTGCCCGTCTTGCCCGCGAGCGGCCGCCCGATCTGCGCGTTGCGCCCGGTCCCGGTCTCGACCGCCGCCTTGAGAAGGTCGGTCATCTTCGCCGCGACGTACGGCGCGACGAGGACGCGCGGGCTCGGCGCTTCGCGCGTGTACAGCACCTTACCCGACGCGGTGGCGATCCGGGTGATCGCATACGGTCGCGTCTCGACCCCCTGGTTGGCGACACCGGCGTAAGCTGTGGTCAATTCGAGCAGCTCGACATCCGACGCGCCGAGCGCCATCGCCGGGCGGCGGTCGATCGGCGTGGTGATGCCGAAGCGGCGCGCGACGTCGGCGACGGTGTCGAAGCCGACGCGCTGCGCGAGCTTGACCGCGACGGTGTTGATCGACTCGGCGAAAGCATGGCGGACCGTCACAGTCCCGGCGTAACTGTTGCCGAAATTATGCGGCGACCAGCCGTCGATCGTGACAGGACCGTCGACGATCGTGTCGTCGGGCTCGACCCCGTCCTCAATCGCCGCGAGATAGTCGAACAGCTTCCATGACGACCCGGGCTGCCGCCGTGCCGCGACCGCGCGGTTGTAGTTCGAGGCGACATAATCGCGCCCGCCGACCATCGCCTTGACCGCGCCGTCGCGCGCCATCGACACGAGCGCACCCTGCGCCCCGGCGGGCGATTCGGCGGCGATCGCGGCTTCGGCATAGCGCTGCCCGGCGGGGTCGAGCGTCGTCGACACCGACAGCGGCTCGACCGCCTCGTCGGTCAGATTCTCGACCTGCGCGAGGACCCAGTCGGTGAAATACCGCACCCCCGACTGGCGCTCCTGCGGCGCGAACCGCAGCGACGCGAAGTCGGCGGCTGCGGCCTGCGCGGGGGTGATCGCCCCTGAGTCTTCCATCGTCTTGATGACGACGCTGGCGCGATCGCGCGCTCGGACGGGGTCGGCCGACGGCGCATAGCGGCTCGGCGCCTTGACCAGCCCGGCGATGATCGCCGCCTCCTCGAGGCTGAGCGTTTCGGCAGGGTGGCCGAAGAACTTGCGGCTTGCGGCGTCGATTCCGTATGCGCCGCCGCCGAAATAGACGCGGTTGAGGTAGAGTTCGAGGATCGCTTCCTTGGTGAACTTGCGCTCGATCGCGAGCGCGATGACCGCCTCGCGGATCTTGCGGCTATACGTCTGGTTCGACGTCAGGAAGACGTTGCGCGCGAGCTGCTGGGTGATCGTCGACGCCCCCTGCCGCGTCCCGCGCGTCGCATTGCTGCGCAGCGACCGCGCCATGCCGATCGGATCGACCCCGGGGTGGTAATAAAAGCGCCGGTCCTCGACCGCGATCATCGCCGCGGTCATCGTCTTGGGAATGCGCGCGAACGGCAGCCACTCACCGTAGCTCGGCCCGAGGCTGACGAGCACGCTGTTGTCGGCGCCGCGAATCTCGACCGACTGGCCGTTCGGCGACCGCTTGAGCTCGTCGAAACCGGGGAGCGACCCCATTGCGATCGCGACCGAAATGCCGAGGCCGATGACCGCGAGGAGGATGATCGCGCCGCCCCATTTGAGCAGCCCGATCATGAACGCCGAAAACCCGCCGCGCGGGGGCTTGGGCGGGGGTCGGCGAACGGCGGTGCGGGGCGAAGCTGTGGCCATCGAGGTGTATTATGCGGGTAGGCTCGGTTTGGGGTGGCGGCAAGCGGATTGCGAAAGGCTTCGCCGGCTTCGAGCGTCAAACCAGCAGCAGTTGCGCGTCGCCCAACGCCGCGAGGAAGCCGATCATCCCTCCGGTCGCCACCCCTGACGGCAGCCGCGCGGCGTCGATCCCCGCGTCGGCAAGTCCGGTCTGGCACGCGGTCATCCGCACACCGAGCTCGAGCGCGGTGCCGAGCAACGGCCCCGGCGGCGCAAGCACGGCGACGCTCGCCCCGTCGAACAGCATCGACACGTCGCGCCCCAAGGCAGCGGCGGCGGCAGCGAGCGTCAGCGCGGTGGCAAGACGCGGACCGGCCTCGCTGACGACGATCGCTAGTGGCACGCCGGGCATGCCGGGTCCTTCGCCAAATTTAACGTTCGCATCCGCATCGACAGCGCGTCGAACAGCAACAGCCGCCCCGCCAATGTCGGGCCGAAGCCGGTGATCTCGCGAATAACTTCGAGCGCCTGCATCGCCCCCATCACGCCGGTCAGCGCGCCGAGGACGCCCTGGTCGGCGCAACTCGTGTCTTCACGCCCCGGGGCATTGCCGACGTAGCAGCGGTAGCACGGCAGTCCAGCCTCCCACCCCCGGAACGTCGAAAGCTGCCCGTCGAACGGCCCGACCGCAGCCGAGACGAGAGGTATCCGTAAGGTGAGGCAGGCATCGGCGACGGTCAGCCGCGTCGCAAAACTGTCCGATCCGTCGGCAACGACATCGTGCCCGCCGAGCAGCGCGGCGGCGTTGCCCGCGTCGAGCCGGACGCGCTGCGGCGTCACCACCGCGTCGGGGTTGATCCGTGCCAGCCCGTCGCGCGCACTGTCGGTCTTCGCCCGGTCCACGTCGGCGGTGCCGTGGAGGACCTGCCGCTGGAGGTTCGACAGCGCGACCGTATCGTCATCGATCACCGTCAGCCGCCCGACCCCGGCGGCGGCGAGGTACATTAGGCACGGCGAGCCGAGTCCCCCCGCGCCGACCACCGCGACGCTGCTGGCAAGGAGTTTCGCCTGACCGCTGCCGCCGATTTCCTTGAGGATGATGTGGCGGGCGTAGCGATCGAGCTGGTCGTCGGTGAGGCTCACGATCCCGTCGAGCCGAACCCGCCACTCCCGCGCGCCGTGTCCTCGGCGACGGTGTCGACGGCGACCCAGCGCCCCCGCACGACCGGCGCGACGACGAGCTGCGCGATCCGCATGCCGCGCGTGATCGTCACCGCCGCATCGCCGTGATTGGCGAGCAGCACCTTCAACTCGCCGCGATAGTCGCTGTCGATCGTCCCCGGCGCGTTCGCCACCGTCAGGCCGTGCTTGAGCGCGAGCCCCGACCGCGGGCGGACCTGGACCTCGTAGCCGTCGGGAATCGCGAGCTTGAGGCCGGTCGGCACCGCCGTACGCGCGCCCGGCGCAAGGACCAGGTCGCGGTCGAGCGCGGCAACGACGTCCATCCCCGCTGCCCCTTCGGTTGCGTATGCGGGCAAATCGAGGCCGTCGGCGTGGCGCATGATCTCGACGTCGATGACGATCTCGGGGGTCATGCGAATTCCTGTGCGATGCGATCGGCGAGCCGCCGCGCGACCTCGGCCTTGGCCAGCGTCGGCCAGTCCTCGACGCCGTCGGCGGTGACGAGGTGGACGGTATTGGCGTCGCCGCCCATTACGTCGCCCGAGACATCGTTGGCGACGATCCAGTCGGCCCCCTTGGCGACGCGCTTGGCGACGGCATTCGCCACCGTCTCGCTCGTCTCAGCAGCGAAACCGACGACGAGCCGCGGGCGGTCGGGGCTGTGGCCGAGCGTGGCGAGGATATCGGGATTCTCGACCATGTCGAAGCGCGGCATCCCCTCCGCCTTCTTGAGCTTGTCGGGCGAGGCGATCACCCCCCAGTCGGCGACCGCGGCGACGAGGATCGAGGCATCGGCGGGCAGCGCCGCCTCGACCGCAACCGCCATCTGCCGCGCGGTCTCCACGTCGATCCGCGTGCAGCCGGGGGGCGTGACAAGCACGACCGGCCCGGCGACGAGCGTCACCCGCGCGCCGAGTGCAGCCAGCGCGCCCGCGATCGCAAACCCTTGCTTGCCCGACGAGCGATTGGCGAGATAGCGGACCGGGTCGATCGGCTCATGCGTCGGACCGGCGGTGACGACGACGTGCCTGCCGGTTAACGGCTTGGGCGCAAAGTGAAGCGCGATCGCCGCGACGATCGCGAAAACCTCGGGCAGTCGCCCCGGGCCGAACTCGCCGCACGCCATCGGACCGTCGTCGGGCTCGATCACCGTCACTCCGCGTTCCCGCAACGTCGCGACGTTCGCCGTCGTTGCGGCGTGCGTCCACATGCGGACGTTCATCGCAGGGACGGCGATGACCGGCGTGTCGGTCGCGAGCAACAGCGTGGTCGCGAGATCGTCGGCGATCCCCGCGGTCATTTTCGCCATCAGATCGGCGGTCGCCGGGCAGACGACGATGAGGTCGGCGCTGCGGCTGAGTTCGATGTGCCCCATGCCGCCGCCCTCATCGAGGCTCCACAAATCGCTGTGGACCGGGCTGGCGGCAAGCGCGGACAGGCTGAGCGGCGTCACGAAATGCGCTCCGCCCGCGGTCAGGACCGGCTTGACCGACGCCCCCTCGCGGCGCAGCGCCCGAACGAGTTCGATCGCCTTGAATGCGGCGATGCCGCCGCCGACGATGAGGAGAATTCGTTTGCCGTGCATCCCGGCGGTGTAGTCGCCGCAATCGATGCTGTCATCCCGGCGAAGGCCAGCTTCGCCGGGATGGAAGACGCTTTACAACGTGACGTGCGTGACCTTGTCGTCCTTCGGCGGCGTCTGCGTCAAGTTCGCCTTGGCGACCTTGACGAGCATCGCCAGCTTGCCCGGCGAATCCCAGATCGTCGCGTGCTCGGGGGTGACGTGGATCAGGCCCGTCGTCGGCGCCTCGGGGCCCTCGGGCAGCCAAGCCTCGGCGAACGGGTTCCACAATTCCTTCTGCTTCGCCGGGTCGCGGACGACGCGTGCGGTGCCGGTAACCGAGACGTACTTGTTCGACGACGAATTTGCGAAGGCGAGGTTGACCTTGGCATCGTCCTTAATCTCGTCGGTCTTGTTGCTGTCGATCTTGGTGATGAACCAGATGTCGCCGGCATCCTTGTCGACATACGCGCTCATCGGGCGGCTTTCGAGGCCGTTCGCCGTTTCGGTCGTCAGCATCGCGACGCGGAGATCGTCGATCATGTCCCAGAACTTTGTCGTATCGTCGGTCATCGTCCGGCCTTTTCAATGGTTGCGTAACCGGAAGACGCGCGGTCGTTTCGGCTGGTTCCATCGCCCCGAAGATCGCGTTTTGATGCACCGCAAAAAAACTTCGCGGGGCGCGGAACCCCGAACGGGCATGTCCGTTTAGAAGACTGGACAGCGGTATATGCCCCCCCGCTCCCGCTGTCCTCCCAAGGGTCCGGCCGCATCATCCCCCCCGAATGCGGTCGGACCCAAATACTCAGAAAGGCCCGCAACCATCCCCCCGGTTGCGGGCCTTTTCTGTACGAATGTCAGAGATGCTGCGCTACGGTACGATAACGGGCAGTGCAGCAGCGTCGCGGGCGCGCTTGCGCTCGCTGAACCAAATCCCGATGATCGACGCCTCGTAGAGCGCGATCAGCGGCACAGCGAGCAGGCATTGCGATACGACATCGGGTGGAGCCAGCACCGCGGCGACGACGAACGCCCCTACGATTGCGTAGCGCCGTCCAGCCTTGAGCTGGGTGCGCGTCACGATCCCCGCGCGCTCGAGCAGCATCAGCAGCACCGGCAGGAGGAAGGCGATGCCAAACCCAGCCATGAAGTGCATGATCAACGACAGATAATCGTTCATCGCCGGCAGCGCGGTCTGGGCGAAGCCGGTTGTCGCGCCGTTATCGTTGAACTTGAGGAAGAATCTAAACGAGATCGGGGCGACGACGTAATAAGCGAGCGCTGCCCCGGCGGTGAACAATACCGGAGTCATGATCAGGAACGGCAGGAACGCGCGCTTCTCGTTCTTGTAGAGGCCGGGCGCGACGAATGCCCAGATCTGGTTGGCGATAATCGGGAAGGCGATGACGAGCGCCGCGAACGCCGCGACCTTCACCTGGACGAAGAACGCCTCGTAAAGCTTGGTGAAGATCAGCTGCGTGTGCGCTCCAGGCCCTTCGGCACGGACGAGCGGCTGGACGAGAAATGCAAAAATCGCCTTCGACTGAGTGAACGCGATACCGAACGCGACGACGAGCGCGACGAGGCTGACGAGCAGGCGTTTCCGCAGCTCGACCAGATGCTCCATCAGCGGAGCCTTGCTGTCGTCGAGTTCGCTCATGGCGCTGCCGTCGGGGGTACGGGTTCGCTATGCACGGCAGGAAGCGGCTCGGCGGCTATCACGGGTTCGGCGACGTCGGCATGGGCGAGGATCGCGGCGGGCGACGGGCGCGGGCCGGTCATTGCGATCCCGGTGGCGGGTGCGTGCGTCACGACCGGCATATCATAGATGTTCGGCACGGGCGGTGCCGCAGGCGGCGCGACCACCGGCGCATCGTAAACATGCGGCGCGACCGGGGCGACCGTCGTCGCCGCCATGATATCGGCGTTCTGCTGCGCCCACTGCTTCTGCATTTCCTCGAGCTCGGCCTCACGCATCATTGTGTCGAAGCCGCTGCGGAGGTGGCGTGTCATCGCCCGCCCGCGCCCGACCCAGCCGCCGACCATCCGCATCACGCGCGGCAAATCCTTCGGCCCGATCACGACGAGCGCGACAATCGCAATCAGAAGAAATTCGGAGGAGTCGATGCCGAACATCGGACCGGTCCGCTAGACGCCCTAGCTCCGCGGAACCTCGTCGTGCACCGGCGCGGGGGGAACGACAGGCGCAGGGGGCGCAATGTGCGGCGGGGCGTAGGCCGGCGGCGGCGCATAGCCCTGCGGCGGCGGCGGGTAAGCCGGGGGGGTGCCGTCGTCGGCCAGCCCCTTTTTGAAGCTGTTGATGCCCTTGGCCATGTCGCCCATCAAATCCGAAATCCGCCCGCGCCCGAACAACAGGATGACGACGAGGATGACGATGAGCCAATGGACGAGGCTGAACGAACCCATGATCTGAAACTCCGCCTTAGCCCCCGCAGGGCCACGATCCGGGCCGCGACACGACCCTATCGCTCGCTATGTAAGCCAGCGTCGGCCATTTCGCCAGTGGAAGCGCCGGGCGGCACGCGGTCGAGCAGCCCCGCTGCGCGCAGGTCGGCCACCCCAGGCAGGTCGCGGCGGTCGGAAAGGCCGAAATCGGCGAGAAACCCGGGCGTCGTCGCGAACTGGAGCGGGCGTCCCGGCGACTCGCGGCGGCCTGCAGGACGGACCCACCCCGCCGCCATCAGCACGTCGACCGTCCCCGGCGACACCGCGACGCCGCGGATATCCTCGATCTCGGCGCGGGTTGCGGGCTCGTGATACGCGATGATCGCGAGCGTCTCGACCGCCGCACGTGACAATTTGCGCGGGGCGTCGCGGATCCGGCGGAGGACGTGGCCAAGGTCGGGCGCGGTCTGGAACAGCCACCGCCCGCCGCGTTCGACGAGGACGATCCCGCGCGGCGCGTAGCTCGCGGCGAGGTCGGCGAGCGCCGCGGCGATATCGCCGGGTTCGGAGACATGGCGCGCGATTTCGGCGAGGGTAACGGGGTGCTCGGCGGCGAAGACGATCGCTTCGACTTCGCGGACGAGCTGGGGATCGGTCATCTGGCGCGCACGAGCACCGGCGCGAACGCATCGGACTGCGCCAGATCCGTCCGCCCCTGCCGCGTCAGTTCGAGCGCCGCCAGAAACGTGCTCGCAAGCGCCGAGCGGCGGTACGCCTCGTCGGGAGCGGCGGGCAAATACGTGGCCAAATCGGTCCAGTCGCGCGCCGCCCCGACCAGCCGCGCCAGCCGTTCGAGCGCTTCGTCGAGCGCGAGGACGTCGCGGCGGACGACGCTATAACCGGGCCGCTCGCGCCGCCGAACGATGGTGCCGTACGCACTGAGCAACTCGAACAGCGTACAGTCGACCGCATTGCTCGCGACCAGCCGCAGTCCCTCCGGCGCGGCACGGCGGAAGGTGTCGTGCCCGGCGCGGTCGCGCGCCATGAGTCGCGCCCCCGCCTCGCGCATCGCATCGAGCCGCTGCAGCCGGAACTGGAGCCGCAGCGCGAGCTCATGCGGATCGGGATCGGCTTCGGGGTCGGGCGGCAGCAGCAGGCACGACTTCAGATACGCGAGCCAGGCCGCCATCACGAGATAGTCGGCGGCAAGCTCGAGCCGGATCGTCCGCGCCTCGGCAATGAACGCGAGATATTGGTCGACCAGCGCGAGGATCGAAATCGCCTTGAGGTCGACCTTCTGCGCGCGGGCGAGCGCAAGCAAGACGTCGAGTGGCCCCTCCCACCCGTCGAGCGCGAGCGTCAGCGTCTCGGGGATGATGCGGACCGAAGCGTCGAAATCGTCAGCCATACGCCAGCAACGCATCGCGCTGCCTGGTCAAATCCGCAATCGACAACTCATGCGGCGGAATCGGCCACAGCATCGCCGCGCCGAGCCGGGTCGTCGCCTCGTGACTGATTTCCGGAGCAGCGGCGACGACCTCGACCATCTCGTCGAACGCCCCCGAGCAATGCAAAGCGATATCGCATCCCGCCTTGAGGCACCCGATCGTCTTGTCGGCGAAGCTGCCGCCCAATGCCTTCATGCCGAGATCGTCGGACATCAGCAGCCCGTCGAAGCCGATGTCGCGGCGGATCGTCTCGGCGATGACTTTCGCCGACAGCGTTGCGCAATGTTCGGGGTCGAGCGCCGAGTAGACGATGTGCGCGGTCATCGCCATCGGCGCGGCGTTCAGCGTGCGGAACGGCTCGAAGTCGACCGCGAGCTCCTCGCGGGTCGCGCTCACGACCGGCAGGCCGAGGTGACTGTCGACCGTCGCGCGGCCGTGCCCGGGGATGTGCTTGACGACGCCGATAACGCCCCCGGCGCGCAGCCCGTCGAGCGTCGCCTTGCCGAGCGCGGCGACGCGCATCGGCTCGCTGCCATAGCTGCGGTCGCCGATGATGTTGTGGCCGCCCGGCGCGCGAACGTCGAGCAGTGGCAGGCAGTCGACCGTCACCCCGGCATCGCGCAGCGTCAGTGCAAGCACCAGCGCGTTGAGCCGCGCCGCCTCGATCGCGGTGACCGGGGCGATATCGTACAATGCGCCGAAGCGCGCGGCTGGCGGAAATTCGGCCCACACCGGCGGCTTCATCCGCGCGACGCGTCCGCCTTCCTGATCGATCAGGATCGGCAAGTCGCGCTGCGCGAGGTTGCGCAGACTATCGGTCAGCGCGAGCATCTGGTCGGGATCGACGCAGTTGCGCGCGAACAGGATATACCCCGCCGGGTCGCACTGCCGGAACAACGTGATTTCGTCGGCGGTCAGCACCGGACCGGACATGCCGAGGAACAACGGGGTCATCGCTTACTCCGCAACGAGGCAGGCATCGCCGCCGGCCTTGACCTTCGCGCACAGGTCGGAAGCCGCCGCCTTCGACGCGACGCCACCGGCTCGAAGCCGGTAGAGCGTCTTGCCGTCACGGTCGATCGGCTCGACGCGCTTGCTCAACGCAGCAAGCGCCGGGGCGTGCCCGACCGCGGCCGTCCACGCCGCATCGGCCTTGGCCGCCGACGAGAACGCACCGAGCTGGAGCGACGCGCTTCCGCCCGACGCTTTCGCAGGCTTCGGCGGCGTGGTTTCCGCCAGCAGGTCGACCGGTTTCGACGGGTCGAATGCGGCTGCGGGCTTGACCGGCTTGGGCTTCGGCTTGTCGGCAACCGGGGGGACAACCGGAGCCGCGGCGATCTTCACCGGGGGCACGACGGGGGCCGGGACGACCTTCGCCGGGGGCACGATCGGGGCCGGGACAACCTTGACCGGCGCTGCAACGACCTTGGCGGGTGGAGCGGCAACGGGGGCAGGCGGTGCGGCCACCGGTGCGGCCGCGGGCGGCAGCAGATCGGTCGGCGGCTCGGGCGCGGTTCCGGGCCGGGCGAGTGGCTCCTCGGGCGTCGCGGTCGTATCGATCGCGCTCCCTGGATCATCGCCACGCCCCGCCGCCGCGATCGAATCGGTGATGCCGGCAACCGACGCCCCGCCGGGATCGGTCGGGGTGAGCTTGTACGGCCCGGGATCGGCGGCGATCAGCGGTGCATCCTCGGCCCGCTTGAACCCGCTCGACCCGTCCTGCTTACGCGCCGAGATCAGATAAATCCCCAGCCCGATCAAGACGATGAGCGCGATCGCGACGAGACCGCCGCCGATCACCCGTCCGCGCGGCACCATCGTCGACCCGCGCGTCTCGCGGACCCCTTCGGCGAGCCACGGGGCGTCGTCGTCGAGATCGTCGTCGGGGTCGTGCTGGCCGCGTGCCATCAGTGCATTTCCCGCGCCGGCTCGACGCCCATCACCCCAAGCCCGTTGGCAATGACCTGCGCCGCCGCCTTCGCCAGTGCAAGCCGCGCCGCCGTCAGCGCGACATCGTCCTCGATCAGGAAACGCCGCGACGGGTCGTCGTTGCCGCGATTCCACAGCGAATGGAAAGCTGCCGCCAAGTCGTTGAGGTAAAACGCGATCCGGTGTGGCTCGTTCGATGCCGCCGCCGCCTCGACGATTTTCGGCCATTGCGCAGCGAATTTGACCAGCCCGAGCTCCTCGTCGTCGAGCCGCGTCAGGTCGGCATCGGGCAAGACCATCCCCGCCTCCGCCGCGCGCCGCTGGAGCGAGCAGATCCGGGCGTGGGCGTACTGGACGTAGAACACCGGGTTCTCACGCGACTGCTCGACGACCTTGGCGAAGTCGAAATCGAGCTGGGTGTCGGACTTCTTGGTCAGCATGATGAAGCGCACGACATCCTTGCCGACCTCGTGGACGACATCGGCGAGGGTGACGAACGACCCCGACCGCTTCGACATCTTGACCGGGTCACCGGCGCGAAACAGCCGGACCATCTGGACGAGCTTGACGTCGAGCGCGACCGCGCCGTCTGACAACGCCGCGACCGCCGCGGTCATCCGCTTGACGTAGCCGCCGTGGTCAGCCCCGAACATGTCGACGAGCCCGGTGAAGCCGCGGCGCAATTTGTCATAGTGATACGCGACGTCACCCGCGAAATATGTCCAGCTGCCGTCGGACTTTTTGAGCGCACGATCACTGTCGTCGCCGAACTGCGAACTGCGGAACAGCGTCTGCGGGCGCGGCTCCCAGTCGTCGGCTGTTTCCCCCTTCGGCGCTTCGAGGACGCCCTCGTAGATCAGCCCCTTGGCATCGAGATCGGCAAGTGCAGCCCCGACTGCATCTCCAAGGCTGGCTTCGGAGAAGAAGCGGTCGTGGTGGATGCCGAGCAGCGCAAGATCGTCGCGGATCAGGTCCATCATCATCGCAACGGTGCGGCTGCGGAAGAGCGCGAGCCACTCGCTCTCGGGGAGCAGCGCATAATGATCGCCGAGCTCGGCGGCGAGCGCCTGCCCGACCGGGATCAGATAGTCGCCGGGGTAGTACCCTTCGGGGATCGTGACGACGCCGCCGAGCGCCTCGAGGTAACGCAGGTGCGCCGAGCGGGCGAGGGTATCGACCTGCCCCCCGGCGTCGTTGATGTAATATTCGCGCGTCACCGCGAACCCGGCATAGTCGAGCAGGCTCGCCAGCGCATCGCCGACGACCGCGCCCCGGCAATGCCCCATGTGCATCGGCCCGGTCGGGTTCGCCGAGACATATTCGACGTTGATCGGCTTGCCGCCGCCCATCGTCGAGCGGCCATAGTCGGCCCCCTCGGCGAGGATCGTGCGGAGTTCAGCCTGCCACACGCCCGGGTTGAGGGTGATGTTGAGGAAGCCTGGCCCGGCGACTTCGGCGCTCGCGACGTCGGGCAGCCCGACGAGATATTGCGCGATGCCGACCGCGATCTCGCGCGGCTTCATCCCCGCGGGCTTTGCCAGCACCATCGCCGCGTTCGTCGCCAAGTCGCCATGGGTCGGATCGCGCGGGCTCTCGACGGTAACGTGGCGCGTATCGAGCCCCGGCGGCAGGTCGCCCGAGCGGACGAGGTCGGCGAGCGCGTCGGCGACGTGAGCAGCATAGCGATGATAAACGGTGGTCAAGGCGGTTCCGGCGGGTTCGGTTGGCAAACGCCACGACTAGCGGGGAATCGGCGGCGGGTCACGCTCGATCCGGTCGGGCGGTGCCGGGAAAAGTCCGTTGCCGGAACGATCGGCCTTGGCTAGTATCGCACCGTCGGTGGAGGGGGATTCCGCCGCGGAGGGGGCTAGGTAATGTTTAGGCTGGTTCTAATGCTCGCGATGATCATCGCCGGGGCAGGTTCCTGGTCGGCCCCCGCGATCGCGCAGGGCGGCGCCTGGCAGCAGATCGAGTGCGCGTCGTTCCGCGAACCGGCACGCTGCCCGATCGACATCGGCCGTGCGGGGTTCGTCAAGCTGATGCAGGTCACCAACCCGCCATGCGACCAGGGGCGGACATGGGGCTGGGACGCGAACAGCATCTGGGTCAGCGGCAACTGCCGCGCGGTCTTCTCGGTCAATCGCGCTGGCGGCGGGAACGGCGGCGGCGGCGGCTATCCGGGCGGAGGTTACCCGGGTGGTGGCGGTCCCGGTGGCGGCGGTTACCCAGGTGGCGGCTATCCCGGCGGCGGCGGTGGGGGCTACCCGCCCCAAGCGCGCCAGATCACCTGCGAATCGTGGCAATTCCAGCCGAAAGAATGTCCGGCCGATACGCGCGGCGGCGTCCGTCTGCTCCAGCAGACCGGCGGTATGTGCACGCAGGGCCAGACGTGGGGCTTCACCCCGCGCGGCATCTGGGTCAACAACGGCTGCCGCGGCATCTTTGCGGTCGTCGGCGGGCGTCCCGGAGGCCCCGGTCCCGGTGGCGGCTTTCCCACCGCGCCAATTCCCGGCAACGGCGGGCGGATGATCGTCTGCGAATCGTGGCAGTTCCAGCCGAGCCGCTGCGCCACCGACGTCTTCCGCCGCCCGCAGATCGAGGTTATCGCCGGCAATTGCGTCCAGGGCCAGACATGGGGCTGGGACCGCGGCGGCATCTGGGTCAACGGCGGCTGCCGCGCGCGCTTCCGGCTTGGCTAGGGATGACGCAGCCGAGAACGCATCAAGGGGGAAACGACCATGATCGCATTGCCTAAACGCCTGTTTGCGGAAGGCTACGGCACCTTCTGGCTCGTCTTCGGCGGGTGCGGCAGCGCGGTGCTGGCGGCTGCGTTCCCCGGCGTCGGCATCGGGCTCGCCGGTGTCAGCCTCGCGTTCGGGCTGACCGTCCTGACGATGGCGTACTCGATCGGCCACATCTCGGGCTGCCATCTCAACCCCGCGGTCACGATCGGGCTATGGGCGGGCAAGCGCTTCCCGGCGAAGGACATCCTGCCGTACATCGTCGCGCAGGTCGCGGGGGCGATCGTCGCCGCGTTCGTCCTGATGACGATCGCGCAGGGCGGTCCCGACTTCGTGATGGGTCCGACGAGCCTCGCGGTCAACGGCTACGGCATCCAGTCGCCGGGGCATTATACGCTGATGTCGGGGCTGATCATCGAGGTCGTGCTGACGTTCGGCTTTCTCATCGTCATCCTCGGCGCAACCGACACGCGGTCGCCGTCGGGGTTCGCGCCGATCGCGATTGGCCTCGCGCTGACGCTGATCCATTTGATCTCGATCCCGGTGACCAACACGAGCGTCAATCCGGCGCGGAGCACCGGCCCGGCATTGCTCGTCGGCGGCCTCGCGCTCCAGCAGCTCTGGCTATTTTGGCTCGCCCCGATCGGCGGCGCGCTCCTCGCCGGGGGTGCCTACCGCTGGCTTGCTGGCGAACCCGCCGCACCCGCGATGGTCGGCGAACCGATGCTTGGCGCGGATCAGTAACCCGGCATCGGGCTCGGCCCGATCACGCGCGCGTACTCCCTGAGCGCATAGCGATCGGTCATCCCGGCAATGAAGTCGCCGACGTGGCGCGCGCGTTCGGGCTCGGCGGCGGGGAGCGTCGCCTGCCAGCGCGGCGGCAGCCGGTCGGGATCGGCATCGAACGCGGCGAACAACCCGGCGACGATCTCGACCGCTGGGTCGCGGAGGCGGGCGACCTCGGGGTGGGTATACATCCGCGTGCGCAGAAAGTGTTTGAGCGCCCCAGCGCTGGCCGCCATGCCGTCCGAAAAGCCGATCAGTGCGTGCCCGGCCGCGCGGACATCGGCGACCGAGCTGGGCGCGACGGCGGCAATGCGCGCGCGGCTCGTCGCGAGAAGGTCGTCGACCATCCGCCCGATCTGCTCGCGGACGAGTTCGGGAACGAGTCGCCGCCGCGCCGCCACTCCGGGGAAGCGCGCGGTCACCGCCGCCCAGCAGTCGGCGACGAACGGCACTGCGACGACGTCGTCGATCGTGAAAAGTCCGGCGCGCAACCCGTCGTCGAGGTCGTGATTGTCATAGGCGATGTCGTCCGCCGCCGCCGCGACCTGCGCTTCGAGCCCTGGCCATGTCGCGAGATCGAGCGGAAACCCGGTGTCGGCCTCGCTCAGCGCCCATGTTGGGGCCACGACCGGGCCGTTGTGCTTGGCAAGCCCCTCGATCGTCTCCCAGCTCAGGTTAAGCCCGTCGAACCCCGGATAGCGCTGCTCGAGCCGCGTCACGATCCGCACCGTCTGGGCATTGTGATCGAAACCGCCGAACGGGGCCATCGCGGCTTCGAGCGCGTCCTCGCCCGAGTGGCCGAACGGCGGGTGGCCGAGATCGTGGGCGAGCGCGCAGGCTTCGGTCAGGTCCTCGTTCAATCCAAGCGCGCGGGCGACGGCACGGGCGATCTGCGCGACTTCGAGGCTGTGCGTCAGGCGGACGCGGAAATGGTCGCCGTCGGGAGCGACGAAAACCTGCGTCTTGTCGCGCAGCCGCCGGAATGCCGAGCAATGGACGATGCGGTCGCGGTCGCGCTGGAACGCGTCGCGGGTCGCCGACGGGGCCTCGGCGAAGCGCCGCCCGCGCGACGCGGCGGGATCGGTAGCGTAGGGTTTCATCCGCGGAAATCGAGCCAGACGCTGCGCGCGGCGAAGTCGGTGACGATGCCGAAGCGCTTGAGAAGCCTCACGCCGATATTGGCATCGGCGGCGGTCGGGCTGGTGTCGATCGCGGCGGGAATGTCGTAGAACCGGCGGCCGCCGAGATCGAGCGTGCGCAGTGACAGCGTCGTCTGGAGGGTTGCCCCGCCGATCCCGCCGCCCGGGATCGTCGCGAGCGGTTGGCCGTCGGCGAGCATCCGGTGGCGGTTGGCGAACCCCGCACCGATCAGGACGCTACCGCCGTTGCCGAGGTCGAAATCGGCTTGTGCGGGGGAACCCTCGATCGAAATCGGGATGGTTTCGACCCCGCGCTGGGGCACGAGCGGCAGCCGGACCCCCGCCGGGACGATCGATGCTCCCGCGCGCACACTCCCCGCACGCAGGTCGATCGCCAATCGCGCCGCATCGAATAGATCGCGCCCGACGAGCACGTCGATCCGGTCGAGGTGCACCCGCCGGGCGATGTCGGCGAGGTCGATCACCGCGACGGTCGGCGAGCGCAGCCGCAACCCGGCAACGATGACCTCGACCCCGCGAACGAGGCGCGCCTCGGTCGTTGCCGCGCCGGTCCCGCGCACGGTCGCCGCCGATCCGCCGCTGATCCCGAGCCGGGCGGCGAAGGCGCGGTCGAGCACGGTCATCTCGGCGCCCGAATCGAGCAAGGCGGTGGTCGGCCGGCCGTTGACCACGGCGTCGACGAAGACCCGGTCGTCGACGACGCGGAGCCGGGTCGGGGCGCTATCGGCGTTCGCGGAGCCGGCGAAGCCCGCGAGCATCGCCGCCGCGCCGCCCGCCAGCAGCGCGCGGCGGTCGAACCTCAACGAACCGTCCCCGCCGCGGTCAGCGCCGCGATCCGGGCGGCGTCGTAGCCGAGTCCCGCCAGCACGTTGCCGCCGCTGAATGCGGTCGTCATCGCCGGGGCGGCGGTCGTGCTGATCGAATAGCGCGGTGCCGGAGCGGGCTGGACGACCCCGCCCGCCTCGACGAAGGTGGCGCGCGCCGCGTTGTGCGGATGCGCCGGGGCTTCGGCCATGCTGAGCACCGGCGCGAAGCAGACGTCGGTCATCTCCATCATCTCGCACCAGTCGTCGCGGGTCCGCGTCAGGAATAGCGCGGTGAGCTTGTCCTTGAGCGGCCCCCAGCTCGCGCGGTCCATTTGCGCGTCGAACGCCGGATCGGCGTCGAGCCCGGTTAGGCGGCGAAGTTCGACATAGAATTGCGGCTCGATCGACCCGATAGCGATCCACTTGCCGTCGCGCGTTTCATAGCTGTCGTAGAAGTGCGCGGCGGTATCGAGCAGGTTGGTGCCGCGATCGTCGGACCACATGCCGTTGGCGCGGAACCCCCAGATCATCGACATCAACACCGCCGCGCCGTCGGTCATCGCCGCGTCGATCACCTGCCCCGCGCCGGTCTTCGCGGCGTGGAGCAACGCACTGACCATCCCGAACGCGAGCATCATCCCGCCGCCGCCAAAGTCGCCGACCATGTTGATCGGCGGCGTCGGCTTCTCGCCTGCGCGACCGAAGGCGTGGAGCGCCCCCGCCAGCGCGATGTAGTTGATATCGTGCCCGGCCGCCGCCGCATATGGCCCGGTCTGGCCCCAGCCGGTCATCCGCCCGTAGACCAGCTTCGGGTTGTCGGCGAGCAGCGCGTCGGGGCCAAGCCCGAGGCGTTCGGTGACGCCGGGGCGGAATCCCTCGATCAGCCCGTCGGCGGTGCGGACGAGATCGCGGACGACCGCGATCCCCTCGGGCGACTTGAGGTCGACCCCGACGAGCGTCCTCGACCGCAGCAATGGGTCACGCGCATCGATCCGCGCACCGGGACGATCGACGCGGATCACCTCCGCCCCGTGGTCGGCGAGCATCATCCCGGCAAACGGCCCGGGACCGATCCCGGCGAGTTCGATGATGCGGAGCCCGGCGAGCGGTCCAGCCATGTCTAGTCTCCCGAAGCGGTTGCCTGCGTGATGGCGCAGACCGGTGCATCGCGGCAAGCGAAACCCGCGCGGGCTGGGCGGCTGACTTGGCTGGGCGACGTTCGGATCGTCAACGGCAAGCGTAGCCGGTACTCTCCCGCCGGGCATTCGCGTCGCAAGCTTCAGGGTGGATATGGCAAGCAGAACTGGGCGCCGTCTCTTCGCCGTGACTGCCCGCAACCAGACAGGCGGCGGCCTACTCCACGCGCTGGCGCGTTTCGCCACCGTTGCGGTGTTCCTCGCCTTCGCAGGATGCCACCAGCCGGTGCGCAATCCTCCGCCATCGGTCTCCTACGACGGCCTGCCGGTCAGCGGCCCGATGATCGACGCGAAGCGAGCGGGCTTCAACGATTGCGTCGATCTCGATACGGTTCATATCCGCTGCCGGCGGCACGGCGTCATGGTCGGGGATGCCGGTCCGTATGAAGCCGCGGTCGATCTCGCCGGGAGCAGCGGCGAAGGCGGCTTCGACCAGCTGACTTTGTGGCACGACAGCGACAACAACGCGGTGTTCAAGCTGACCCAGGCACTCGAAGCGTCGGGATGGTCGCGGTGCCTGACCGGGAACGGCAGGACGGGAGACCAGGCGATCTACATGCGTAAAGGCGCGCCGGTCCGGGTGTCGATGGACATCAGCTATTGGTCGAAACGCCGGGTCAGGCTGATTCCGCAGTGGAACCAGCAGGAAGCTCACTGCACTCCGGCTTAGCGAAGTATCACTGTTCTTGGATCGTCATCCCCGCGAAGGCGGGGACCCATCACCACGACCGGTTGGGGTGATGGGTCCCCGCCTTCGCGGGGATGACGGTGAGGTGCGTGACGGCTGCTCTAGCAAGCGACGAGCACGATCGTCGGGCTACCGAGCGCTCACCCCGCCCTAGTTGTTCGCCTGCTTCTTGAAGAACGATGGAATCGCAACCTCCGGCTGGGGGTCGGGCTCACCCTCGGGATCGGGGGCGAGCGTCGTGACGGCCGGGCGCGCGGCGGGCTTGCGGCTGAGGTTCATCATCTTCTCGAACAAGGTCAGCGGCTTTTCCTCGACCTCGGGCTGCGGGCGCATCGGCGTCAGCGCGGCCGGGGTCGCTGCAACAACCGGGGCGGCGGGCTGCGGCGGCGCGGGGGTGAAGCGGATCATCGGCTCGGCGGGCTCGTCGACGACGTCATCGAGGCTGAGGTCGAGCGGCTCGGGTTCGGGTTCGGTGACGGCGTGAGCACTCGCACTGACGGTCGGCTCGGGGGCCGGTGTGCGCGGCGCGGCGGCAGTCGGGAATGCCGACGCGGTGCCGCCGAACGCGGGCATCGTCCGCGTCGTGCTGACCGCCGGGGTCCGCGCGACGACGTCGATCCCGGTCGCGACGACCGACACCCGCATGACGCCGTTGAGGTCGGGGTTGAATGCCGAGCCGACGATGATGTTCGCCTCAGGGTCGACCATCTCACGGATGTGCGTTGCCGCCTCGTCGACTTCCATCAGGCGGAGGTCGTCGCCGCCGGTGATGTTGATGATGACGCCCTTCGCGCCGCGCATCGAGACTTCGTCAAGCAACGGGTTGGCAATCGCCTTTTCGGCCGCCTCGATCGCGCGATTCTCGCCCGATGCCTCGCCCGTGCCCATCATCGCCTTGCCCATTTCGGACATGACGGTGCGGATGTCGGCGAAGTCGAGGTTGATCAGGCCGGGCATGATCATCAGGTCGGTGATGCCGCGGACGCCCTGGTGGAGGACCTGGTCGGCCATCGCGAACGCGTCCTTGAAGGTCGTGTTGGCGTTGGCGATGAGGAACAAATTCTGGTTCGGAATGATGATCAGCGTGTCGACGTGCTTCTGCAGCTCGACGATGCCTTCCTCGGCCGAGCGCATCCGCTTCAAGCCCTCGAAGGCGAACGGCTTGGTGACGACGCCGACGGTCAGGATGCCCTTTTCGCGCGCCGCGCGGGCGACGACCGGGGCCGCGCCGGTGCCGGTGCCGCCGCCCATGCCGGCGGTGATGAAGCACATGTGGCAGCCGTCGAGCGCCGCTTCGATCTGCTCGATCGTTTCCTCGGCAGCGGCGCGACCGATCTCGGGACGCGACCCGGCACCGAGGCCCTGGGTGATCTTGAGCCCGAGCTGGATACGCGTCTCCGCCTCGCTGACCGCAAGGCTCTGCGCGTCGGTATTGGCGACGACGAAGTCGACCCCCTGGAGGCCGCTGACGATCATGTTGGTGACGGCATTGCCGCCGGCTCCACCGACGCCGATGACAGCAATCCGCGGCTTGAGCTCAGTCAGCTCGGGACGCTTGAAATCCACCATATCTCGTCTCCTCTTCCAACTGTCATACTACAGACGGTGAGTCTGGTCCAAGTACTTCACAGGCTAGAACGTAATTTATCGACCATTTGCTGGAGCCGCCCCGACGGCTTCCCGCCCTTCGCGGCGGACGCGGTCGACGGCTTGGCATTCCACATGTCGGGCAGGTCTTCGGCAGCGAACAAAGCGAGGCCCGCAAGCGTCGCGAACGCGCACCCCGACTGCGCATCGGGCAACCCCGTAAGCCCGCGCGGGCGGCCGAGACGGACGTTCTTGCCGAGCACGCCTTGCGCAAAATCGGCGATCGACTTGATCTCCGCGCCGCCGCCGGTGAGCACGACCTGCCGCGCCTGGGGGCCGGTGAACCCCATCTGCGGCAGCAGCAGCGCAACCTCGCCGAACAACAGGTCGAGCCGGTGGCGGACGACCGCGACGATCTGCGACTTCGGCACGCGGAGCGGCTCGGCGGTGTCGTCGTCGCTGATCGGCGGCACCTCGATGATGTCGTGATTGTCCTTTTGCGCGGTGATCGCCGCGCCGTGAAGCGTCTTCAGCCGCTCGGCATGGCTGCGCCGCGTCGCGAATGCCGAGGCGATGTCGTTGGTGATGTCGCCAGCGCCCATCGCGATCGAGGCGACGCCGACCAACTGCCCCATCATGTGGACCGCGATGTTGGTCACCCCTGCGCCGATCTCGACAAGCGCGACACCCAGCTCGCGCTCTTCGGCGGCGAGGACCGCGAGGCTCGATGCGGCGGGGGATGCGACCATCGTCCGCACCCCGAGATGCGCGCTGCGGACCGCGAGGTCGAGGTTGCGGATCGGCGGCGTGTCGGCGGTGACGATGTGGATGTCCATGCCGAGCCTGTCGGCGTGAAACCCGACCGGACTTTGCACTCCGGTCAGCCCGTCGATCGAATACAATGCGGGCTGGGCGTGGAGGACGGTGCGGCTGCCGGGGTCGATCCGCGCGCGCCCGGCGGCAAGCAGCGTCGTCATGTCGGCGGCGGAGATCTTGTGGCCGCCGATATCGATCTCGACGTTCTCGACCTCACTGCGCAGCCCGCCCGCCGACATGTTGACGTAGACCGCCTCGGCCTGGACCCCGGCGTTGCGTTCGGCCTGGTCGACCGCGGCGCGGATCGCGCTCTCGGTCTTCTCCATGTCGGCGACGAGCCCGCGGCGGACGCCGTGGCAGACACGCTGGCCGACGCCGATGACGCGCGGGTCGGCGCCGTTCGCGCCGATCAGAGCGATCAGCGCCGCGACCTTCGACGTGCCGACGTCGAGGACGGTGACGGTGCGTTCGCCGCGCTGCGGTTTGGCGGTGCTCAAATCGTCACCGGCTTATTCGGCGTCTTCTTTTTGTCGGGCTTGACCGGTGCCGCGACGCGCACCGTCATCTGACCAGGCTGGCGGAGATCGAACCAGACATAGCCCTTGCCGAGCATCCCGGTCTTGCGGTCGAGCGCGTCGAACTTCGCCAGCGCGGCGGGTGCGAGCGCGCCCTCGGGGAGCGCGAGCGTCTCGCCCGACTTGAAGCGCAGGTCCCAGCGCCGCTGGCCGACGAAGGTCGCGGCGTCGACCGTCCCAGCGAGGCGCGGCTGGCCGCCGAGCAGGGCGAGCAGGTCGTCGACATGCTCGTTCGCCCCCGCGCCGACGATCAGCGGCAGCGTGGCGAAGCGGTCGAGGTGGTCGCCGGTCAGCGCGATGCCGCTGCGGTCGACCGCCGCGAGCTTGTGGTGATACTGCCAAAGAGCGACCGGGCGGCGCTCGACGATATCGACGATCAGCGTATCGGGCAGCCGCCGCGCGACGCTCGCATCGGCGACCCACGACAGCGCCCGAAGACGAGCGCGTGCCGCGGACAGATCGACGAGCAGCATCGAGTTGGTCGGGCCTTCGAGCGCAGCGGTGACGACCGCGAGGCGGGGGGCGTTGGCGACGCCGTGGACCTCGACGTGACGGACCTCGAACCCGGCGCGGCTCGCGGCTTGCGCGGTCGACAGCCACGCGCGCTCGGGGACGTGGAGCAGGATCGCGACGACCACAGAGGCGACCAGCGCGAGCGCGATGAAACCCGCCGCGACGTGCCGCCACAACCGACCGGCGGCGACGGGCACGCGGACCATCGGCACCGGCTCGCGCTTCTTCGCCACCGGACGGCGCGCGGGGGCACGGCGCTTGATCACCGCCGTCGTCATGCCGCGCTCGCAAGGATGCGCGCGACGAGGTCGTCGTAATCGATGCCGCGATACCGCGCCTGTTCGGGGACGAGGCTGAGCGCGGTCATGCCCGGCTGGGTGTTGACCTCGAGCAGGTAGAGCCCGTCGACGCCCGCCGCCGGATCCCAGCGGAAGTCCGACCGCGACGCCCCCCGGCAGCCGAGCGCGACGTGGGCGCGGACGGCGATATCGAGCGCGGCGGCGGTGATGTCGTCGGGCAGATCGGCGGGGCAATGGTGGACGGTACGGCCCTCGCTGTACTTCGCCTCATAGTCGTAGAAGCCCTGCGCGGTGGTCAACTCGGTCACCGCCAGCGCCCATGGGCCGTCGGGACCGTCGAGGACCGCCGTCGTAAGTTCGCGCCCGGCGATGAATGGCTCGGCGAGTAGTTCGTCGAAGCTCTGCCACGGCCCCGGCACGTCGCGGGCGATCGGGTTGCCGTAGTTCGAGGCGTCGGTGACGATCGCGACGCCGACGCTCGACCCTTCGTTGACCGGCTTGAGGACGTATGGGCGCGGCAGCGGGTCGCGGTCGTGGAGGCTCGCCGAGGTGACGACGCGCCCGCCCGGCATCGGGATGCCCAGCGGCACGAGTACCGCCTTGGTCAACACCTTGTCGATCGCGATCGCCGACGTCCGCAACCCCGAATGGGTGTATTTGAGCCCCATCAGGTCGAGCATCCCCTGCACGCTGCCATCCTCGCCCGGCGTGCCGTGGAGGGCGTTGAACACGACATCGGGAGCCGCAGCGGCCAGCCGCGCGGCGACGTCGCGGCCCATGTCGATCCCGACGACCTCGTGGCCGAGGCGTTCGAGCGCGGCGGCGATGCCCCCTCCCGAGGTCAGCGACACCTCGCGCTCGGCGGACCAGCCGCCCATCAGGACCGCGACCTTCATGGCCGCTGCTCGACGAATTGGCCGACCCGGGCGATTTCCCAGTGGAGGTCGACGCCGCTGTGCGCGAGGACGCGCGTACGAACCTCCTCGCCGAGCGCTTCGATATCGGCGCTCGTCGCGTCGCCGGTGTTGATCAGGAAATTGGTGTGCTTCTCGCTGACCTGCGCACCGCCGTGGCGGAGCCCGCGGCACCCGGCGGCATCGATCAGCCGCCACGCCTTGTCGCCGTCGGGATTGCGGAAGGTCGAGCCGCCGGTACGCGAACGCAGCGGCTGCGACGCCTCGCGCTCGGCGGCGATGCGGTCCATCTCGGCGGCGATCACCGCGCGGTCGCCGGAGGTGGTGCGGAACGTGGCGCTCACGACAATGCTGTCGGCGGGGAGCGCGGAGTGGCGATAATCGAAGCCGAGGTCGGCCGCGGCGACCGTCGCGATCGAGCCGTCGCGCGCGACGACGGTCGCCTCGATCAGGCAGTCGGACACGTCGCGGCCATAAGCCCCGGCATTCATCCGCACTGCGCCGCCGACGGTGCCGGGGATGCCCCGGAGAAATTCGAGTCCCGCGAGGCCAGCGTCGCGCGCGGCGCTGGCGACGGTGATCCCCATCGCTGCGGCTCCGGCGCGGACTGTGTCGCCGTCAATCGTCACGGCGGCGAACGACTTCGGCAAGCGGACGACCGCTCCGTGAACGCCGCCGTCGCGGACGATGAGGTTCGATCCGACCCCGACCGCCATCACCGGCACGTCGTCCGGGAGGTCAGCGAGATAGCCGCGCAGATCGTCGAGGTCGGCGGGGCGGACAAGCCACTCCGCCGGGCCGCCGGTGCGGAACCAGATGAAGTCGGCAAGCGAGCCATGCGGCTCGATCGACCCACGAAATCCCTCTCCCCTTGAGGGAGAGGGACAGGCGTGCCTTTGCACGCCAGGGTGAGGGTGAGTGCCGAGCGCGCTCATCCGCCTTCTCTCCCCGGTTGCGCGAAGGACGCAACCCGTCCCTCCCCCTCGAGGGGGGAGGGAAGCAGAGGCGTGATCGCCGTGGCCAACCCCGCCGCCCATTTCGTGATGTCCCCCGCGCCGAGACAAACCACCATATCGCCCGGCTGAATGATCGCCGCAAGCTGCTCCGCCAGATCGGCCGCCCCCGTCGTCGTCGCGACCGACCGGTGCCCCGCGCGCTTCAACCCGACCGCGAGCGCATCGGCGTCGACCCCCTCGATCGGCGCTTCGCCCGCGGCATAGACCGGCGCGACGATGACCATGTCGGCGTCGTTGAAAGCGGTCTGGAACTCGGTCATCAGCGATTGCAGCCGGGTGAAGCGGTGCGGCTGGACGACCGCGATGACCCGACCCTGCGCGCCTTCACGCGCCGCCGACAGCACCGCACGGATTTCGACCGGGTGGTGGCCGTAGTCGTCGATGATCGCGACCCCGCCTACTTCCCCGACCTTGGTGAAGCGCCGCTTGACCCCGCCGAAGCGCGCGAACCCCGTCGTGATCGCGGCGTCGCTGATCCCGAGCTCGACCGCGACCGCGACCGCGGCTAGCGCGTTCTGGACGTTGTGCCGTCCCGGCATCGGCAAATGGAGCGGCTCGATCCGGCGCTCGTTGCCCGCGCGGTCGCGGACGACGGCGGTAAAGCTGTTGCCCCCCGGCACCGGAGTCACGTTCTCGCCGCGGACATCTGCCTGCGCCGAAAAGCCGTAGGTGATGATCCGCCGGTCCTGGACCTTGGGCAGCATCGCCTGGACCTCGGGATGGTCGAGGCACAGGATGCCCGCGCCATAAAAGGGGACGTGTTCGATGAACTCGACGAAGGCGTCGCGCACCCGGTCGAAGCTGCCGTAGTGGTCGAGATGTTCGGGATCGATGTTGGTGACGACGCCGATCGTGCCGTGGAGGCGCAAGAAACTGCCGTCGGATTCGTCGGCCTCGACGACCATCCATTCGCCCGCGCCGAGCCGCGCGTTAGAGCCGTAGGTGTTGATGATCCCGCCGTTGATCACCGTCGGGTCCATGCCGCCCGCATCGAGCAGCGCCGCGATCATCGACGTCGTCGTCGTCTTGCCGTGGGTGCCGGCGATCGCGACGGTCGACTTCAACCGCATCAGCTCGGCGAGCATTTCGGCGCGGCGGACGATCGGGATGCGCCGCTCGATCGCCGCCTCGACCTCAGGGTTGGCGCGCTTGATCGCGGTCGACGTGACGACGACCGCGGCATCGCCGAGGTTCGCTGCATCGTGGCCGATCATCACGTGGATGCCGCGGTCGCGCAGCCCCTCGATGACATAGCCCTCGGCGACGTCGGACCCCTGCACGGTGTAGCCGAGATTGTGCATCACCTCAGCGATCCCCGACATGCCGATGCCGCCGATGCCGATGAAGTGGATCGTGCCGATCTCGCGGGCGATTCCGGTCATAGGTGCGGGCCGGTCATGTCTGTGTTCCAAGGCTGGTCGCGAGGTCGGCGAGCTTTGCGCCGGCGTCGGGATGACCGACGCTCTTGGCCGCTTGTGCCGCCTTTGCCAACGCCCCCGGAGTCGTCAGCAGCGAAACAATCGCCGCGGCGACGGCGTCGGGGGTGAAATCGGCCTCGCGCAGCATCGGCCCCGCTCCGGCCGCAACGAAGGTCGCGGCGTTGGCAAACTGATGGTCGTCGGTCGCGGCGGCGAAGGGAACGAGGATCGCGGGACGACCGGCGGCGGCGAGTTCGGCCATCGTCGATGCGCCCGACCGGGTGATGACGAGATGCGCTGCCGCCAGCCGCGCGGCGAAATCGGCGAAATAGGTTTCGAGCACTGCGGTCGTCCCCTGATCGACGTAAAGCGCGCGGACGGCGGCGATGTCCTCGGGCCGGCACTGCTGCGTTACGCGAAGCCGCGCACGCAAATCGTGCGGCAGCCGCCCGATCGCGGCGGGGACGACGCGTGACAGGATCGTTGCGCCCTGGCTCCCGCCGGTGACGAAGATTTCGATGACGCCGTCGGTGGAGGGATACGGCGCGGCGCCGATCGCGGCGATGTCGGCGCGGACGGGGAGGCCGGTGAAGACGGTCTTCGGTCCGTACCTTGGCGCGAGCCGCTGCGTCGGTTCGAAGCTCAGCGCGATCCGCGTCGCCGGCCCCGCAAGCAGCCGGTTGACCCGGCCGAGGACCGCATTCTGTTCGTGGAGCACCGCCGGGCGCTTGAGCCCGATCGCCGCAAGCAACGGCGGCAGCGACGGATAGCCGCCGAAGCCGACGACCGCGGCGACGTGCTCGGCAAGGAAAAAAGCCTTCGCCTCGCCCCGCCCGCGCCAAACCTTCGCCAGCATTCGCACCCAGCCGAGCGGGTTCTTTCCGCCGAGCACCGCCGACTCGACGATCCGCGTCGCCACGCCATCGAACAGCCCGGGAAAGCGCAGACCCCGCGCGTCGGTCATCAGCGTGACCCGGTGGCCGCGCGCAATCAGCTCGCCCGCAAGGACGTGCGCCGGGACCATGTGGCCGCCGGTCCCGCCCGCTGCGACGACGTAGTGGCGGGTCATGCCGCCCGCGCCGCCGCCGCGTACGGCGACGCCTTGAGGTATGGATTGCGGCGGGTCAGCGCGAGGAGCAGCCCCATGCCGATCGACAGCGCGAGAAACGACGACCCGCCGTGGCTGACGAACGGCAACGTCATCCCCTTCGACGGCAGCAGCGCGAGGTTGACCGCCATGTTGATCGCCGCCTGCAGGCCGAACTGGATCGCGAGGCCGGCGGCGGCGAGGAAGACGAACGGCTCCTCCTCGTCGAGCAGCTGGAGGAGGACGCGGACGACGATCGCGAGGTACAGCACCGCGAGCATGAAGCACGCGATCGCGCCGAACTCCTCGCCTATCACCGAGAAGATATAGTCGGTCTGCGCCTCGGGCAGGCGGAACTTCATCTGCCCCTCGCCCGGTCCCGCGCCGAACAGTCCGCCCGCCTTGAAACAGTCGAGCGCGCGGTCGATCTGGTAGGTGTCGCCGGTCCCCTTGACGAAATGGTCGATCCGTTCGGCGACATGGGTCGACGTCAGATACGCGACACCCATCCCGGCAACCGCGAAACACGCGAGGCCGCCGATGACCATCACGCTCATGCCGGCGAGGATCGCCTGCGCCGCCCAGACCGCGGCGAACAATGCCGTCTGGCCAAAGTCGGGCTGCTTGATCAGCAATGCCGAGATGACGACGAGCAGCCCGAACGACAATTGCATCGTCGGCAGTGTCCGGTCGTCGAAGCGCGCCGCGAGCAGCCATGCGGTGGTGACGATGAACAGCGGCTTGAGGAACTCGGACGGCTGGAGCTGGAACCCCGGGAGGTTGATCCAGCGGACCGCGCCGTTGACCTCGCTACCGACAAAGGGAACGGCGAACAGCATGACCAGGAAGCCGATCGTGCCGCCGATCGCGACACGCTTCGCCCACGTCATCGGCAGCATCGAGACAGCGAGCATCAAAGGCACACCCGCGAGGACCCACATGATCTGACGCTTGAGGTAGAACAGGTCGTCGACGTGGAAATTGCCCCCCGAATAGCGGCGCGCGGCGACGGGCGAGGCGGCGGCGACCGCGATCACGCCGAGACCGATCAACAGCAGCACCAGCGTCAGCAGCGGCTTGTCGATCGTCCAGAACCAGCGGCCGAGGGTCGAGCGGTCGTTGCGCGACAGATGCTTCACAGGGCCTCCACGAGTTGGCGGAAGGCGGCACCGCGCGCCGCATAATCGGTGAACTGGTCGTACGAAGCGCACGCGGGCGACAGCAGGACGGTGTCGCCGGGGCGGGCGGCTGCGGCGGCGAGCGCCACTGCGCGGTCGAGCGTCTCCGCCATCACCACCGGCACCCGGCCGTCGAGGATGTCCGCGAATACCGGGGAGGCCTGCCCGATCAGATATGCCGCGCGGACATGGCCGAGGAACGGCAGGCAGGCGTCGAGCTCGTCGGTCTTGGCGAGGCCGCCCGCGATCCAGTGGACATGCGCGAACGCCGCCAACGCCGGCGCGGCGGACGTCGGGTTGGTCGCCTTGCTGTCGTTGACGTACGCGACCCCCGCTACTTCGGCGATGCGCTCCATCCGGTGCGGCAGGCCGGGGTAGCTGGCCAGGCCACGCGCGATCGTCGGACGGTCGAGGCCGAGGACGAGCGCGGCGCCGACTGCGGCTGCGGCATTCTGCGCGTTATGCGGCCCGGCGAGCGCGGGCCAGTCGGCCTGCGCGCCCTCGTCGACCCCGCCGAAGACCAGCCGCCCGCCGGTGACGCTGACGCCCTCGCCGAGTCGCGTGGCGGCCGAAATCGGAATGACCCGCGCAACGGCGTCGTCGCCGATATCGCGCGACAGGCGGTCGTCCTGCCCGACGATCGCGAAGTCGGCGGGGATCTGCATCGCGAACAGCCGCGCCTTCGCCGCCGCGTACGCCGCCATCGTCTTGTGGCGGTCGAGGTGGTCGGGCGTGATGTTGAGCAGCACCGCGACCTCGCTGACGAGGCTGTAGGTCAGGTCGAGCTGGAAGCTCGACAGTTCGAGGACGTAGACGCCGTCCTCTGCCAGCGGCTCCTCCGACAGGATCGGCACGCCGATGTTACCGCCGAGGCGCGCGGGTATGCCGGCCGTGACGAGCGTGTGGTGGATCAGCGCGGCGGTGGTCGACTTGCCGTTGGTCCCGGTGACGGCGACGACCTTGTGGGCCGGCAGTCCGGCGCGCGCCTGCGCGAAGAGCTCGATGTCACCGATGACCGGGATGCGTGCGGCGACGGCGCGACGGAACAGCGGCGCGTCGTGGGGGACGCCGGGGGAGACGATCATCGCGTCGAGCTTGCTCAGGTCGGCAGAGTGGAGGTCGGTCAGTTCGCCGGTGAACGCCGCGCGCGCAGCCTCGCCGTCGTCCCACGCGAGCGCGGTTGCGCCGCTCGCGGTAAGCGCGGCGATGACCGACTTGCCAGTGCGCGCAAGGCCGAAGACGCCGAAGGTCTTCCCGGCCCAGAGGGTGGAGGTGATCACCGCAGTTTCAACGTCGACAGGCCCGCGAGCGCGAGGATCAGCGACACGATCCAGAAGCGGATCACCACCGTCGACTCGCTCCAGCCGAGCTGTTCGTAGTGGTGGTGCAGCGGGGCCATCTTGAAGACGCGCTTGCCGGTCGTCTTAAAGCTGACGACCTGGACGATGACGCTGACGGTCTCGAGCACGAACAGCCCGCCGATCAGCAGCAAGACGATCTCGTGGTTGGTCACGACCGCGATCGTGCCGAGTGCGCCGCCCAATGCGAGGCTTCCGGTGTCGCCCATGAAGACCGCCGCCGGAGGCGCGTTGAACCACAGGAAGCCGAGGCACGCGCCGATCAGCGCCCCGACGAACACCGCGAGCTCGCCCGATCCGGGGACATGGTGGATGCCAAGATAATCGGAAAAGCGGATGTTCCCCGCGACATAGGCGATGACCCCGAGGGTCAGCGCGGCGATGATCACCGGCATCGTCGCCAGCCCGTCGAGCCCGTCGGTCAGATTGACCGCATTGCCGAACCCGGCGACGATGAACGCGCCGAAGACGATATAGCCGAAGCCGAGGTATAGCCCGGCGTCCTTGAGGAACGGCAGATACAATGTGTGGCCGTCGCGGGTGCCGATGTACCAGACCGCGGCCCCGGCGATGACGAATTCGAGAAGCAGCCGGATCCGCCCCGACACACCCTTGGCCGAGCGTTTCACCACCTTGTCATAGTCGTCCATGAAGCCGATCGCGCCGAAGCCGAGCGTGACGAACAGGCACGCCCAGGTGAAGCCGTCGGTGACGTCCATCCACAATACGGTCGACACCGTCATCGAGATCAGGATCATCAGCCCGCCCATCGTCGGCGTGCCTTTCTTGGTCAGCAGGTGCGACGCGGGCCCGTCACTGCGGATCGGCTGTCCTTTGCCCTGCTTGCCCTTGAGCCACAGAATGAAGCGCGGTCCGATCCACAGCGCGATGATCAGCGCGGTCATCACCGCCGCGCCCGAGCGGAAGGTGATGTAGCGGAACAGGTTAAGGACGCCCTCGAACCCCGCCATCTTTGCCAGAATGAAGATCATGCCGCCGCCTTTCGCAAACGCGCGACGAGTGAACCGAGGCCGACGCTGTTCGACCCCTTGATCAGCACCACGTCGTTTGCCGCAAGGGCCTTATCGAGGATCGCGAAGGCATCCGTCGCGTCGGCGGCGCGGGTGGTCGTAATTCGGCGCGGCAGGGCGTCGGCGAGTGCCGCCATCGCGTCGCCGACGAGGATTGCGCGGTCGACTCCCGCCGCCTCGACCGCCGCCGCGAGCCCGGCGTGGAAGCCGTCCGACCCGTCGCCGAGTTCGCGCATCTCGCCGAGCACCGCGATCCGCCGCCCCTGCCCCGCCGGCTTGACCCCGCCGAGGACGCCGAGCGCCGCCGCCATCGACGCTGGGTTGGCGTTGTAGCTTTCGTCGATCACCGTCGCCGTGCCCTCGTCGCGCAGCACCGCAAAGCGCGCGCCGCGCCCCGGCAAATCGGTCAGTTCGGCGAGCGCGAGACCGGCGAGCGCGAGGTCGCCCCCCGCCGCGTCGACCGCAGCAAGGACCGCGAGCGCGTTCGACAGCCAATGCGCCCCGGCCATGCCGATCCGGAACATCAGGCGATGCTCGCCGATCGTCGCGGTCGCGGTCGTGCAATCGGGGTGGTGCGTGAAGGCGGTGGCGCGGACGTCGGCCCCCTCCCCCAACCCGAAGGTGACGATCCGCGCGGCATGGGCCTGTGCATGGCCGATCAGCCGGTCGCGGTGGGGGGAATCGAACGGGACGATGGCGACGCCGCCGGGTTCGAGCCCGGCGAAGATCTCGCCTTTGGCATCGGCGATCGCCTCCTCGCTGGCGAAGAATTCGCGGTGGGCGCTGGCGATCGCGGTGACGACGGCGATATCCGGGCGGACGAGGCGGGTCAGCACGGCGAGTTCGCCGGCGTGGTTCATCCCCATCTCGAACACCCCGGCGCGGGTGTCGGCGGGCATCCGCGCGAGGCTGAGCGGCACGCCGGTGTGATTGTTGTACGACTTGACCGAGGCATGGACGCGGTCGGGCATGGCGCGGGTC
The DNA here is from genome assembly GCF_019431245.1 of Polymorphobacter sp. PAMC 29334. Lineage (NCBI taxonomy): Bacteria > Pseudomonadati > Pseudomonadota > Alphaproteobacteria > Sphingomonadales > Sphingosinicellaceae > Polymorphobacter > Polymorphobacter sp. PAMC 29334. The sequence goes on from NZ_CP080243.1 coordinate 3,556,477, forward strand.
AGCGCGAGGCGGATCGCCTCCTTGACCCCGGTCTTGCCGACGCTGCCGGTGACGCCGATGATCTTTGCACTGGTCCGCGCGCGGGCGGAGACGGCGAGCGCGGTGAGGCCGGCCATCGTATCGACGACCTGGACGTTGGGGGCGTCGATCGACTCGCTGACGAGGAAGCCGCTCGCACCGCGCTGGACCGCCTGATCGACGAAGCGATGGCCGTCGGTCGCCTCACCCGAAAGCGCGACGAACAGGTCGCGCGGGCCGACTTCACGCGAGTCGAAGGTGACGCCGTCGACGGCGAACGCGCCCGAGGCGAGCCCGCCGGTCGCGGTCGCAATGGCGTCGGAGGTCCACAACGGGGTCACTCCGCAGCCTCGTGCGCAATCTGCTCGGCGACTTCGCGCGCGACTACGACATCGTCGAATGGCAGGACGCGGTCGCCGACGATCTGGCCCTGCTCGTGGCCCTTGCCTGCGATTAGCACCACGTCGCCCGGCCCGCTCGCGCGGATCGCGGCGGCGATCGCGGCGCGACGGTCACCAATCTCGGTCGCTCCCGGGGCCGCAGCCATGATCGCCGCACGGATCGCCGCCGGGTCCTCGGTTCGCGGATTGTCGTCGGTGACGATGACGTCGTCGGCGAGGTCGACCGCGACCGCGCCCATCAGCGGACGCTTGCCGGTATCGCGGTCGCCGCCCGCGCCGAACACCAGCCGCAGACGGCCATCGGCATGCGGGCGCAGCGCCTCGATCGCGGCGCGGAGGCCGTCGGGGGTGTGGGCGTAGTCGACGTAGACCGGTGCGCCCGACTTCGCGATCACCGCGCGTTCGAGGCGTCCGCGCACCGGCTGGACCCGCGCAAGATTGGCGAGCGTGCCCGCGACGTCGCCGCCGGTGGCGATCACCAGCCCCGCCGCGACGAGCGCGTTCGCCGCCTGATACGCGCCGATCAGCGGCAGCTCGACGCGGTAAGTCTTGCCGTCGACGACGAGATCGAGCGTCTGGCCGAGCCGCGAAGGCGTGCGCCCGGCGAGCCGGATGGTATCGCCAGCGGGGCCGACTGTGTGCGGCACTTGTGCGCGCTTGTGCGCGGCGGCGATAACGCGGCTGCTCCACGTCATGTCGTCCTCGCACCACACGACGGGAACGCCTGCGGGATCAAGGACTTCGCTGAACAACCGGAGCTTCGCGGCGAAATACGACTCCATGTCACCGTGGTAATCGAGGTGGTCGCGGCTGAGGTTGGTGAAGGCGGCAGCGGCAACCCGAAGCCCCTCGGTGCGGTACTGCGCCAGCCCATGACTCGACGCCTCGAACGCGACATGCGTCAGCCCCTCGCGTGCCAATCCGCCCATATTGGCGAGGAAGGTGACGACGTCGGGGGTCGTCAGCCCGGTCGAGACCTGATCGTCGGCGGTGGTGACGCCGAGCGTCCCGATGCTCGCGGCATGATGCCCGGCAAGCCGCCACAACTGCCGCGTCAGCTCGACCGTCGAGGTCTTGCCGTTGGTTCCGGTGACCGCGACGGTAACCTCAGGAGATGGCGCGAAGAATTTCGCCGCCATCGCCGCGAACAGCCGCCGCGGTTTGTCCGCCGACAGATGCGGAACCCCGTCGACCCGCGCTCCCCGACGGGCGACGACGGCGACCGCGCCATTGGCGATGGCGGCGGCGATATAGTCCTCGCCGTTGACCGTGCTGCCGGGAAACGCGCCGAACACCGTCCCCGGCGCGACCTTGCGATGGTCGAGCGCAAAGCCCGTCACCGGCTGCCCGCGATGCGCCTGATCGACCTCGGCCAGGTCGCCTAAGTTCATGCTATTCCTTGTCCGGCGCGCTGGCAGCCAGCCCGAGCATGCCGTTGACATCGATGTCGTGCGTCATGTCGGGCGCGACCCCCAACATCGGCCCGATCCGCGTCACGATCTTCTCGATGATCGGCGCCGAAACCTGTCCGGCGGTCGAATACCCCCCGGTTTTCTTCGTCCCGTGCGGCGCGTCGAGCAGCGCGATCACGACATAGCGCGGCGCATCCATCGGAAAGGCGGCGGCGAAGGTCGAGATATTGACGTGCTTTTCGTAGTGCCCGCCCTGTTGCTTTTCGGCGGTTCCAGTCTTGCCGCCGACGCGGTAACCGGCGGCGTTCGCCTTCCGCCCCGTGCCCGACAGGACCACCATCCGCAGCAGCGCCCGCATCTGGTCGGAGGTGCTTTCCTTGAAGATGCGCTTGCCCGGTACCGCCTGGCCGGGTTCGACCTTCAGCATCGTCGCCGGGCGGAAGATGCCGCCGTTGACGACCGTGGCATACGCCGTCGCCAGATGCAGCGGGGTCACCGCGATGCCGTGACCGAAGCCGACCGTCATCGTCGCGATCTCGCCCCAGTTGTTCGATGCCGGGTACAGCGTGTGCCCGCGCTCCATCAATTCACCACTGACCGGCGACAAAAAGCCGAGCGCGTCGAGATACGCACGCTGCCGGGTCGCGCCCAATTCCGCCGCCATGTGCGCGGTGCCGATGTTCGACGAATGGATGAAGATGTCCGGTACCGATGCCCAACGACGCAGTTCGTGACCGTCGGGGTCGTCATGAATTGTGAAGCGGCCGATGTGGATCGGTGCGGTCGCATCGTACTTCTGGTCCATCGACTTGATGAAACCATCGTTGAGCGACATCGCGATCGTCATCGTCTTGAAGGTCGAGCCGAGCTCATACACTCCCAGCGTCGCCCGGTTAAAGCGTGCATTGTCGCTGGCGTGCCCGGCTGCGTTGGGGTTGAAATCGGGCAGCGACGCGAGGGCTATGACCTCGCCGGTGTGGACGTCCATGACGATTCCGGCAGCGCCGAGCGCGGTGAACTCGGCCATCGCCGCGCCGAGCTCGTTCTCGAGCGCCTGCTGAACGCGGCTGTCGAGCGCGAGGAAGACCGGCTTGCCGCGTGTCGCCGGCGCGGTCAGGCGGGTGTCGAGCGCGCGCTCCATCCCGTATTTACCATGACCGTCGATATCGGTGTAGCCAATGACATGCGCGGCGAGATCGGCATTGGGATACAGCCGCTCGGGCTCGCGCTCGAGCGTGATCGCGGGTTCGCCAAGGTCGTTGATCCGTTTCGCCTGCTCCGGCAGGACACGGCGCGCGATATAGCGGAATGCACCCGGATGGGTGAGCTCGAAGTAGATTTGCCCCGGGGTCTTGTCGGTCAGGATCGCCGCCAGCGACTGCGCGAGCGCGTGCGGATCACCGATGAGCTTGCGCGGGGCGACCGCAACCGCGACCGCGTCGAAGGTCCGCGCGAGCTCGATGCCGTTGCGGTCGAAGATGTCGCCGCGTGGTGGGATCGGTGCCGCAAAAGCTTCACGCCCGCCGGTGTCGCGCTCGTGGAGCAGCGCAAGGTCGGCGAGGCGCAGGCCGAGGATTCCGGCGATCGCAACAAACAGCAGGACGCACGTCATCAGCCGCGTCCGCGCGCGGGCGAGCGCCGCTTGCCGTTGACCGGCTAGCGGGAGCGTTCGCCGCGGCAGCGCCGCCATAATCACCGCAGGGCGATTTTCTGGAAGGTTGCGGTCTGGCTCGCAGCGACCGCAACGAGCCGCGCGTCGACGCTGAGGTCGTTGGCGATGCGCGGCGCCGTGAACGCGACGCGGCGGATCGGCGCGACGGGCGCAGGCGCATCGCGGACGACCGCAGCCACCTCAACGGGCGTGTGCGAGGGGAGCGGCGCAGCATAGCTTGCGAGCAGGACCGGACTGCCGAGCAACTGCTCAGCACGTGGCGGGGCAAGCGCGAGAACCTGCTCGTTCCAGCGCTGAAGCTCGGGGAGCCGCGCCCGCGTGCGGAGTTCGGCCTGGAGGAGGCGGATGTCGGCGGTATCGCGCGCGATCCGCTGGCGCGCGGCGTCGATCCCGGCACGCTCGGTCGAGGCGCGGAGCGAGACGGTGTAGCAGCCCATCGCCGAGGCGAGCGCGGCGGCGATCATCGCGGCGGATTTGAAGCTGGTTTTCATGCGGCTCTCCATGCTGGGGCGGCGGTGCGGACGGCGGCGCGCAGCGTCGCGGACCGCGCCCGGGGGTTGCGATTATTCTCTTCGTCGGACGGGCGGACCGGCTTGGCCGGCGCCATGAAGGTCGGGGCCGGACCGGCGTCGGCCATCGGCAGATGCCGCGATCCCGCCGGCGCGCTTCCCGAGCGGTTGCGGAGGAACAGCTTGACCGCGCGGTCCTCGAGGCTGTGAAAACTCACTACCGCAAGGCGTCCGCCCGGGCGCAGCAGGCGCTCTGCCGCGCGCAGACCGGCGTCGAGTTCGCCGAGCTCGTCGTTGACGTACATCCGCAGTGCCTGAAACGTCCGCGTCGCGGGGTCCTTGCCGGTCTTCGACGCGCCACAAACGCTGCGAACGAGCCCGGCGAGCTGCGACGTCCGCTCGAACGGGCGGTCGTTGACAATCGCGCGCGCGATTCGGCGCGCCTTGGGCTCGTCGCCGAGCTTGAATAGGACGTCGGCGATTTCGGCCTCGCCTGCAGTGTTGATGAAGTCGGCGGCGGTCGGCCCGTCGCTGCCCATCCGCATATCGAGCGGCCCATCGGCCATGAACGAAAAGCCGCGCTCGGGCTGGTCGAGCATCATCGACGATACGCCGATGTCCATCGCCACCGCGTCAACGCCGTCGACGCCGCGCGCCGCAAGTTCGGTATCCATCGCCGAAAACCGGCCCTCGATGAGGATGAGGCGCGGATCTTCGAGCGGGTTGGCGGCGATCGCGGTGCGGTCGCGATCGAACCCCCAGATATGCCCGACACCGCAGTCGAGTGCAGCGCGCGAATATCCGCCCGCCCCGAAAGTCGCGTCGACGTAGACATCGCCTTCGGTTAGCGCGAGCGCTGCCATGACTTCGTCGAGCAGGACGGGAACGTGGCTCATGCCTCGCCCCGCGCATCGAGCAAGCGGCGGACCATCCGAACGACGCGCGGGTCGAGGCCGGGCCGCGCGATGAAACGCTGCGGGTTCCAGACCTCGAAATAGTCGCCCATGCCCCAGAACAAGGCGAGCCGGTCAATCTCCCCGGCGTCCTTCATCGCTGCCGACAGGATGATCCGCCCGGTGTCGTCGATCGGGAATTTTTCGGCCGAACCGAAGGTTGCGCGAAAGCGGTCGTCGCGAGCTTCGCTGTAATCGCCGGCGAAACGGGCTTCGAGTTCGGCGCGTGCCTTGGCCGGATAACCCTGGTCATAGCCGACGAGGCAATCGGCGCGTTCGGCGGGACCGAGGATGACGGCTCGCGTTTCGGAGCGTGCGGCGATGACGTCACGGAAGCTCGACGGAACCGACACGCGCTGCTTCGCGTCGATTGCGTTCAAAGCATTACCGAGAAACGATTCGTCCACCACTCGTTTGATCCGCCCACAGCCTGCAAGCTTCAGGGCAAGACCTTCCCGGGCCCATCGACCGGGGTCGATACGCTGGCGGTTCGGATAATGCGAAAACCCCTATGCTTGCTGTGGACAAGCGCTACATGGGCTTTCGTGGTCTAGCAATGGGAAATCGTGGGAAACATCCCGAAATGACGTCCAAAATACAGCTTGTTCTTCGTCTCTTCTGTTTTGGACCCGTTTTGTTCGGCGCTGTCAACCGACGATCAGACCTGTGGATAAGTCTGTGCAATAAGTTATACGATTTCTTAACTACAACGACTTGCGGTTCATCTTCCGCCGCCCCGTTGCCGGGCTGGACCGGTCAGCCGTCAGCTCTTTGGCGGCGCCCGCAAAATCGGCGACGTCGGAGCAGCGCTCTTGTGCAGAGTCGCGTCGGTTCCCGAGCTCGGCGCGACTCCAAGAACGGCAAGCGTCTCGGCCTTCGGATCGACCGGCGACGCAGGCCGCGAGGACCGAATGCCCGCAGCCGCGGACACCACGATCAGGAAAATCGCGGCGAGTCCCGTCAGCCCGGCATTGATCCGCTGCGCGGTGCACGATCGCGTCGTCCGGGCAGTACGTGAATGTCTGTCCACTGGCCCTCACTGGCAAAACAATTGCCCGGCCACGCCGGACACGCGAACCGCAGGGCGATCCGCATCGTCGTCTTGTTAAGGACGTGTAGTCCCGACTTATGCGTTTGTCGAGCCGACGAGCCACGGCGGCGGCGTCAGGCCTTTCGCCGCACACCATGCCGGGTTGTAGATCGTCGATAGATAGCGCAGCCCCGAATCGCACAAGATGGTGACGATCGTCTTGCCCGGACCGAGATGTTCGGCGAGCCGGATCGCCCCCGCGACGTTGATTCCCGACGACAATCCGAGACACAGACCCTCGTGCTCGAGCAGCTCGTGGAGCAGCGGCACGGCCTCGCGATCGGGGATGCGAAACTGAGCGTCGACGGTCAGCCCCTCGAGATTCGCGGTGATCCGGCTCTGACCGATGCCCTCCGCAACCGAGCTACCTTCCGAACGCAATTCGCCGTGGGCGAACCAGTCGTACAGCGCCGCGCCTTCGGGATCGCTCAGCGCGATGGCGATGTCGGGAGCGACCGCGCGCAGGCCGAGCGCGACCCCGGCGAGCGTGCCGCCGGTGCCGACCGCGCAGGTGAAGCCGTCGACAGCGCCCCCGGTTTGCGCCCAAATCTCGGGCGCCGTCGTCTTGATATGCGCCAAGCGGTTGGCGATGTTGTCGAATTGGTTTGCCCAAACTGCGCCCGGCGTCTCCTCGGCGATCCGCCGCGACTGATGGACATAATGGCACGCGCTCGAATACGGCGCGGCGGGAACGAGGACGAGCTCGGCCCCAAGTGCGCGCAATGTCGCCTGCTTTTCGGCGCTCTGCGTCTCGGGCATGACGATGATCGTCCGGTAGCCGAGCGCATTGCCGACGACCGCAAGCCCGATCCCGGTATTGCCGGCGGTCCCCTCGACGATCGTTCCGCCCGGCGCGAGCGTTCCGCGCGCTTCTGCATCGCGGATGATATAGAGCGCAGCGCGATCCTTGATTGACCCGCCGGGGTTCATGAATTCGGCCTTGCCGAGGATCGTGCAACCGGTTCGCGCCGATGGTCCGCGCAGCTTGACCAGCGGGGTATTGCCGATCAGCGCGGTGACATCGGCGGCGGGGGGAATGACCATCTTGCCCGCTTAGCGGCGCGGAGCCGGAGCGTGCAAGCAAGCGATGATTGCCGTGGGCAAAGCCGCCATTGGAGCAAACCCGGCTTTGCGCCGCGCCGGTCGAGCGGCTAACGCAGGCCCATGTCGCCGCGCATCGTTTTCCTCGCACTGCTTCTCGCCGGTTGCGGCGCGAAGGATGGCGATCCCGGCGCGACATTGCGCGCCGATATAGTCGGCCACGAGACAAGTGATACCGGCGCGCCACGTCGTGCAATCGTCGCGGCGACGCAAGTCGGGCTGACGAGCTTCGACGGCGCGGGTCAGGTCGTGCCCGGTCTCGCATCGAGCTGGCGGATCGCCGACAACGGGCTCAGCGTTATTTTCCGGCTGCGCCCGCGCGCATGGCCCGACGGCAAGCCAGTGACCGCGACCGACGTCGTCGCCTCGTTTCGCCGCGCCGCCCAGCCCGGAAGCCACAACGCACTGCGGCCGCTTTTGCTCGGTTTCGAGAACGGCGCCGAGGTGTTGTCGGGGGCTAAGCCAGTGTCCGCATTGGGCGTCGGCGCGCCTGTGGATAACGTTGTCGAGGTCCGCCTCGCCGGGGCGATGCCATACCTACTCGCCTTGCTTGCCGAACCCGAGTTCGCGGTAACGCGGCCAGGCGTTCGGCCACCGCCATTGGGCCCGTTTCGCATTGTCGATTCGGACAAGGTGCCGGTCATGCTCGCCCGCAACCCAGCGGCGGTGCCGAATCCGAAAGTGACGCTCGCCGGAATCGCACTGACTCCAGCCGAGGACCCGGGCACGGCGATCGCCCGCTTTGCTCGCGACCGCACCGATCTCGTTATCGGCCATGGCCTTGCCGGGTTCGGTGACGCCCGGCTGCTGGCGGCGTCGAATGCGCTTCACGTCGAGCCGTCGTGGGCGGTCTACGGCTATCTCGCCAATACGACGCACGGGCCGCTCGCCGACGTCCGCGTCCGCCGCGCCTTGTCGATGGCCATCGACCGCGACGACCTCGGCAGTCGCCTGTTCGGCGTGGCGCTTCCCCCCGTCCTCGGCCTCGTCCCGTCGCTGCCGAGCGAGCGCGTGCCCGCGTTGCCCGACTGGGCGATCAGCGCCCCCGCCGCGCGCCTCGACCTCGCACGGCAGTTGCTCGCGGCGGCGGGTTTTTCGGCGACCGCCCCGCTGACCGTGACGATCAGCCTGCCCGATGCGCGCGAACACACTATGGTCGCGACCGAAATTGCCGCCGACTGGGCGCGGATCGGCGTCAGGACGCAAACCGTTACCCGGCCCGACACACTGCACGCGCAGGCGATCGCGCGCGGCGATTATGAACTGGCACTGGTCGAGCGCTCGGGCATCGATTCGCCGCTGGCGTTCCTGCTGCCATACACCTGCGCCGCGAAGACTGCAGGCTACTGCAACCCGGCTGCCGACACGATCGTCGAGAGTGCCGCGGCGACCGCCGACCCCACGGCACAGGCGGCAGCGCTGGGGCTGGTCGAAGTCGCGATGATTGCCCACACGCCGTTCATCCCGTTGTTCGCACCCGTCCGCTGGACGCTGGTCGCGCGCCGGGTGACCGGCTGGACGAACAATGCGGCCGGGCACCATCCGCTCGCGCTGCTCGGGATCGAAGGCGGGCGGTCGGAGAGCCGTTAGCGTGGCGAGGACGCCTTCCGGCGGCGTCCGCTAATGTCGCTTGAGCGCGCGCAACAGCGCCGGGGGCACCCAGTCGTTGACGAAGTGGCGGCGCGCGACCTCGCGGTCGGGTTTGTCGGCTGTACCCGGACGCGGGCGAAACACCGTCGTTCGCTTCGGCACATTGGCCAGCCCGTCGACGGGCGACGTGTAATAATACAGGGCGATCGACCGCCGCGACCGCTCGGGAGGACAGGCAATGACGTCGGGAACGCCGTGAAAACTATCGAGGTCGGTGTTGAAAATGACCGCACGGCCGAGCTTGGGCGGCACCGATAGCCGCCGCTCCTTCATGTCGGTCGACCACAGCTCGAGATCGCCATTCCATTCGGGCAGCCAGTCGTCGTTGAGGTAAATCAACAGGTTGACCCGCCGCAGGAGGTCCATTCCCTTGTGGATGTTGAAGTCGGCATGGACACCGAGATGCCCGCCGCGCTTCGTCTCGTGGAGTCCGGCGCCGACATAATAGGGGTCGGCGATCAGCTTCTTGATGCCGGTCAGCGACTCGATAAATCGGACCATCGGCTCGGCGTTCATCTCGGCAAGAAACGCACGCAGGCCCGGCGTCTTCACATCGTGCGGTTGCCATTCATACTTCAGCCGTTCCTGCGACCGGTCGTAATAGGTGCGGTCGGGACTGGTCTCGGGCCATTCGGCGGCAAGGCGGCGAAGCACGTCGGCATCGAGAAAATCGTCGAGGACAATGTGCGGAAAGGGGTCGGCGGCGGCGTAGCGCTCGTGTAGCGCCGCACCTGCCGTGATGCATTGCGCCTTGTCGAGCGCGACGACGTCAGTCGACAGATTGGTCGTTTCGAGGATCGGCATCCACTTCAGCCCTTACCAAGCGAGCGAAACAACGTGCGCAGTACGTCGCGATATGCGTCGAGCCGCGCTTCGACCCGGGTCAATCCGGCCGTTATCTCGGTCGCCAATATCGCACGCTGATCGAGTGCGGCAAGGATGAAAGCGAGCGCGGCATCGGTTCCCATGCCGGTGAAGGGCACCAGCCGGTCGTAGCCGAGCGAGCCGAACAGCCCTTCGAATTTGCGGCTGTACGACACCGGAACCACCGGTACACCGCTCGAAAATGCGGCGATGCACGCATGCATCCGCGCCGCCACGAGTGCGTCCAGCCCGGCGATGTGGCTCTTCGCCGCCGATGGCGAGGCGAAGTCGGGGACCCGGATCAAGGAGGGATATTGCGCGGCGAGAGCGTCGGCGACGGCACCATCGTCCTCGTTCGAACCCGGCTCCCCGTTGACGTGACAGATGAGTTCGACGGTCACGTCACCGCGCGCGACAAGCGTCTCGATCAGCCCCGTCATCAGCGCGCGATAGTCGTAGCCCAGCTTAAACTCACCCTTGCCCGTATGGCCGCCGTGCCACAGCAGCCCCGAGACGTTGATCCCGATTCGCGGCGCCCCCACCGACGGCAGCGGCGCCGTCCACGTCAGGGCGAAGGCGACATCGACGGCGTATACTGGGTCGAGCCCCGGGACGAGCGCGCGAACCGTCTCGGCCGATCGCATGTCGCGCACGACCACCGCGCGCGCACGCCGCATCGACCAGCGCGCCAGCTGGTTAAGGGAACGCTTGGCTGCGGCCTCGCCGAGGAACGGGCCGATCGTCTGTGGCGCGAAGACCAGCGGCACCCTCCGGCCGATCGCAATCAACTTGGACGCGACGATCCAGGCATACCGCTTGAACGGGTAGATATCGGTGAAGCTATCGCCGCCGCCGATGTCGAGGATGCAATCCATGCTCCCTACCTGTCCGGCAAACCTCGCGGCGCTGGACAGGCCGAGCGGCGCGAATCGAATGTCGGCCTCCTCGATGTACGGGCGATTATTGTCGTTGAACCCCATGATGACGAAATTGGGTATGATATCGAGTTCGGCGGCGACCTCGCGGACGATCGCGATGTTGCCGACGGTCAGCGCGCCGACGCCGAGGTTGCCCGAGCGGTCGGAGTGCCAGAGCAGACCGATCGAGATTTGACGCGCCGTCATCGCAACGGCATGCCGGTTGCGTGTCCGGCCCGGCCTTGATATTGCGGTGCAGCGTAGATCATACCTCCCGGTAACCAGCTTGCGTGCCATGAACAAGAGTGTTGTCGATGACCGTCGAGGAAATAGTCGCAAAGATCGCCGATGTGATGGTCGACGTTTTCGACGTCGATGAACTTGATATTACCGAAGCAACATCGGCTGATGATGTCGACGAGTGGGACAGCCTAAGTCATATTCGCTTCATCATTACACTGGAACGGTTGTTTAAGATTAAGTTCCTCAACGAGGAAATCGCCGACCTCAAGAATATCGGGGATCTCGCCCGGGTCATCCAGGCAAAACTGCCCGCCTGACAGACCAAGGGAACCACGTGAATGCTCGCCGATCTCGACTGGCTCGAACCCGCGACGGACTTTCGTGTCCGCCTGAAAGCGGTCCGTGCGGCGATTGCCGAGGGCACAGGCGACGAGGAGCAACTCTACGCGCTCGCGCTCGGCCGCCTCGATCTCAACCAGCTCGGCCAGCTCGCAGGCGCTGTCGCGTCATACGTTGCGACTGATGCGGCCCCGGGTCCATTGGCGCGCGTCCGGCTCGGGGTGATCGGCTCAGGAACCCTCGGACTCATCGAACCCGCGATTGCTGCGAGTGCGCTACGGCACCGGGTCATCGCCACGGTGGTCGGCGGCGATTATGGCAGCGCGATGCAGGACGCGATCGATCCGCAAAGCGCGCTGCGGACCGCCGGTCTCGACCTCGCGCTGATCGCGCTCGACTACCGGACGCTTGGGCTGGACCGGGCGCAGGCAAACCCCGGCGCGGCGGTGGATGCGGCGGCGGCGATGGTCGGCGCAATGGTCGACGGCCTTGCCGCATCAGCGGCGGGCGGGGTCATGGTCGCGACGATCGTGCCGCCGGTCGAGCCGCTGTTCGGCAGCTTCGATGCGGTCGAGCCCGGGTCGGTCGCGGCACAGGTTGCTGCGCTCAATGCCCGGCTGGCGGACTGGGCGCGCGACAAGCGGATCGTCCTGGTCGACATCGCCCGAGTGGCGACGTGGGTCGGGCTCGACCGCTGGCACGACGCTGGGCAGTGGCATTCGGCGAAGCTACCGTTCGACCCCGACCTGATCCCGCTTTACGCCGATGTCGTCGCACGGACGATCGCGGCGGTCCGCGGCACGACGCGCAAGTGCCTCGTCCTCGATCTCGACAATACGTTGTGGGGCGGCGTCATCGGCGACGACGGCGTCGACGGCATCGCGCTCGGCCAGGGATCGGCGAAGGGCGAGGCGTTCCTTGCGATCCAGCAGATGGCGCTCGGCCTGCGCCAGCGCGGAATCATCCTCGCCGTATGCTCGAAGAACGACGACGATGTCGCGCGCATCCCGTTTCGCGACCACCCCGACATGCCGCTCAAGGAGGCGCATATTGCCTCGTTCGTCGCCAACTGGGGTGACAAGGCAACCAACCTCCGCGCGATCGCGTCGGCGCTCAACATCGGCCTCGATAGCCTCGTTTTTCTCGACGACAACCCGGTCGAACGCGCACAGGTCCGCCGCGAGCTGCCGCTGGTCGCGGTCCCCGAGGTCCCCGCCGACCCGGCGCTTTACCCGCGGATCCTGCTCGGTGCCGGCTATTTCGAGGCGGTCGCCTTCGCACAGGAGGATCGCGACCGCGCCGACCAGTATCGCGCCAACGCCGAGCGCGCAGCCTTCGCAGGGACCAGCGACATGGTGGGGTATCTGGCGTCGCTCGATATGGTCGCCGACATCCGCCCGTTCGACGCGGTCAACCGCGCGCGGATCGCGCAGCTCATCAACAAGTCGAACCAGTTTAACCTGACGACCCGGCGCTATACCGAGGCGCAGGTCGCCGCGCTCGAAGCCGATCCCGCCAAGCTGACGATGCAGGTCCGCCTGACCGACCGCTTCGGCGACAACGGCATGATCTCGGTCATCGTCGTCGACCGCGCGACGTGGGAGATCGATACCTGGCTGATGAGTTGCCGCGTCCTCGGGCGGCGGATGGAGGAGGCGGTGCTCGCCCGTATCGCCGCCGCCGCGCGCGATGGAGGAGCGTTGGCACTAACCGGGCGCTACATCCCGTCGGTCAAGAACAAGATGGTCGCCGGTCACTTTGGCAAGCTCGGCTTCGCCAAGGTGAGCGGCGAAGACGGCGAGGAGACGGTGTGGCGGCTCGACCTCGCCGATTATGCCGCCCCCGAACTGCCGATGCGTATCGTCGATGGGTCGTAGGAAGCCGTGATCCGGATCGACTGGCCCGCGAAACTTCTCGGCATCCTCGCAGCGGCGATGTTGACCGCCGTCGCGGCGGCCGCACTGCCCGACAACCCGTATCAGCGCTGGCAACAGGTCGAAAACACCCTCTACGCCAACGCTGCGTGGTCATACGAACGCATCCATTTCGACCCGCGCCCGGTCGACGTCGCGATCATCGGTTCATCGCGCTCGCAGATCGGTCTAAGCGCGCCGCAGATTGCCGCGAAATTGGCGGCGCACGGACAGCCGGCGACCGTCGCCAACATGTCGGTCATCGAGGATGGACGAAACCTCGAATGGGCGGTCGCCGACGAATTGTTCAAAATCAAGCACCCGAAATTGCTCATCATTCTCGTCAATGAGAGCCCCCATCGCTGGGGTCATCCGGGATTCAAATATATCGCACCCGCCGCTGCGGTCGCGTGGCCGCCGCAGCCCTTCCTGCACAACTCGCTCTATGACATTACCTATCTGCCGTTCCGCCAACTTCGGCTGTTCGCGGCGTCGCTGTTTCCCGAGACTTTCGGACTGCGCACCCGCTTCGACCCGGCACGCTATGCGTCATTGCCGACCGACTTCACGACCAGTCAGGTGATGGCCGACGGCAAGCTGATCGACATGGACGTCGTCCATTCGGCCGATGATCTGCGTGCCGAGGCGCGTGCGTTCGCCGCGACCCAGAAACCGTCGCGCATCCCGCCCCTGCTGACTCCGATTACCGACGCCGACGATCCGGTTTACCTTGGCGCGATCGCGCGGCTGGCAGCGGCGCATGGGACGCGGGTGATGTTCGTCTTCCTGCCCGAGTTCGGCGGTTCGACCGTGATCGAGGGCCGGGGTTTCTACACGCACTTCGGGCCCGTCGAGGACTATGGCGACCTGTCGCGCGACCCCAGCCTTTTCCAAAGCTTTTCTCACCTCAACCGCAAGGGCGCGCTGATCGCCAGCGACCGGATCGCCGCCGCCGCGGCGCCGCTGCTTGCCGCCGCTCCAGGCGACCGCTACGCACGCAAAATCGGGGACGGTTCCGCGGACCAGCGTAGCTGGCGGCATCCGGCCAGGGTGGGCTGACACGGAATGCTCTTCAATAGCTTCGTTTTCATTTTCGGCTTTTTGCCGTTTGCGCTGATCGCATTCTACGCCTCGGGACGCTGGCTCGGCCGCGGTGCGGCGGCAATCGTGCTATCGCTGGCCAGCCTGATCTTCTACGCATGGTGGCGACCGCAGGACCTGCCCATCCTGCTGTTTGCGATCGTCTTCAACTACATCGTCGGCGGGGTGATCCAGCGAGCGCGAGCGCGCGAACAGGCGCGCGCGGTCAAGGTGTGGCTGACGCTTGGCCTGGTCGTCGACCTCGGCCTGCTCGGCTATTACAAATACGCCAATTTCGTCGTCGAGAACGCTGCAGCGGTGACGGGGTCGGATTTCACCCTCCACCACATCATCCTGCCGCTGGCGATTTCGTTCTTCACCTTCCAGAAGATTGCCTACCTCGTCGATTCATCGCGCGGCGTCGTCAAGGGGACCGGCCCGGTCGAATTCGGCCTGTTCGCCTCGTTCTTCCCGCAGCTTCTCGCCGGGCCGATCGTCCATTATTCGGAGATCATTCCGCAGCTGAGGACGTCCCAGTTCACCCGGCTGCTGACGCGCAATCTCGTCATCGGCCTCGTCATCTTCGCAATCGGACTGGCGAAGAAAACTATCATTGCCGACAGCCTCGCCAGTTACGCCAACCCGCTGTTCACCGACGTCCAGTCTCAGCCGTGGGACTTTACCCGCGGCTGGACCGCCGCGATCACCTACATGCTGCAGCTATACACCGATTTTTCGGGCTATTCCGACATGGCGATCGGGCTGGGCCGGATGTTCGGGGTCAAGCTGCCGCTCAACTTTCACTCGCCGCTGCGCGCGGCCAGCATCATCGATTACTGGCGTCGCTGGCACATGACGCTGCAGCGTTTCCTGCTGGCCTATGTCTACCAGCCGATCGCGCTGCCGATGAACCGCTGGGCGCTAGCCCGCGGCCTGACGGGTTGGAGCGCGTTCGGCGCTTGCGTCGCTGTGCCGACACTGTTCACTTTCCTGCTGTCGGGATTGTGGCACGGCGCGGGGTGGACGTTCATCATGTTCGGCCTGATGCACGCGATCTACGTTCTCGTGAACGAGATCTGGCGCGAGCGGCGCAAGCAGGCCAACCGCACGCGGCGCAAGGCGAAGCTGCCGCCGGTTGTCGTCGGTCGCTGGGACATGATCTTCTATCATGCGCTGACGCTGTTCGCGCTTGGCTTCACCAACGTCATGTTCCGCGCCGCGTCGCTCGGCGACGCCTGGACGATTTCCCGGGCAATGCTCGGGCTCGACGGCTGGGGTACCGGCCTGGCCGAGTCTGCACTGCCGCCGGTGCTCGCGGTGATGCTCGTCGCAGCGATCGTCATCGTCGCCGTCTTCCCCAACACCCAGCAGATCATGGCGGCGTACCGCCCGGCGGTGAACTTCGGGCAGTGGCGCGACGTCAATCATCCGCCGCTGATGTGGCGCTGGCGGCCGAACACCGCCGGGATCGTGTTCGCCGGGGTCGTGCTGTTCGCCGGCATCATGTTCATCCAGCGCGGAGCCGCCGTGTTCCTGTATTTCAACTTCTAAGGGAGACGTGGCCGTGCGACGTCTCGACTGGACCCGGACCGGACTCGCAATCCTCGCCACCGTTGTACTCGCCGGAGCCGCCGCCGCGGCGCTCCCCGACAACCCCTACCAGCGCTTTAGCACGCTCGAGAACACGATTCAGAAACGCGCGCGCTGGATCTACGAGCGAATTCACTATGATCCGGCACCGATCGACGTCGTCGTCGTCGGGCACTCACGATCCGGTGCCGCGGTCGATTCGCGCCTGCTCCAGTCCGATCTCGCCACGCTTGGGCGCAAGCTCAACACGGTCAATTTCTCGCTCGCGGAAAATGGCCGCGATCTTCACTGGGTCATCCTCCAGGAAGCTCTCAAGCCAAGGCGCCATCGCTGATCGTGATCGGGGTCATCGAGAAGCCGGGACGTTACGGCCATCCTGCCTATAAATATGTCGCTCCCGCCGCCGATGTCGTCGACCCCGCCTTCCTGGCAAATGTCGATTATCCGGCAAACCTGCTGTACCTGCCGTATCGGCAGCTCAAGCTCTTCGCCGCCCGGGCATTTCCCGGCGTCTTCGACCTACCGGCAAAGTTCGATCCTGCACGCTATGCCGGTACGAACCCGGGGCGGCCGCTGAGTTTCGTTCTCGCGACCGAACCCGATCACGAGGAAGCGCTGACGAAGGCTGCGTTGGTCGATCAAGTGCGGCGGTACGAGGCTGGCGTCCATCCGCCGATCCTCGGCGAGCGGTTCGCCGACGTCGAGTTCGGCAATGAACGCACATATGTCGCGCGCATGGCCGCGCTGGCGAAGCGGCGCGGAATTCGCGTCGCATTCCTGTTCCTGCCTTATTATACGGGTCCGCATGTCATTCAGGAACGCGCCTTCTACGAGCAGTTCGGCCCGATCATCGATGCGTCGTTCCTGTCGGACCACGACGAATATTATTCCGACGTGGCGCACCTCAACCAGCGCGGTGCCGCCGTCCTGACGCATTGGCTCGCACCCCGGATCGCGGATCTTATTTCCGAACGGGCAACACCTGTGGCGAAAGCAGCGTCTTGACGTTGGTCGGGTCTGGTCTGCGCCTTGGACCGTGGGATATCGAGCGATGCAGGTCGGTACGCGATTTCTGCTGCAACTTCCGCCGCCCCGCCTATACTCGGGGACTGGCCATCACACATATCGGGTTGATCGCTTGAACGTCCTTAGCTTGTCACGTCGATATCGACAGCTGCGGTCGGACGTCCACGCGGTAGGTAGCGCGCACGAACGCTGCATGACGGCGGCGACGGAAAGATCCAGTGGCTAATACAACCCCCACCTTCCTCGCGTCTTATTCGAATTGTTCGGTCGACGCGAGCCGCGGACGTCGCGCGCTGGTCCTGTTGGCCAAAACTCTGCTCGCGGCTGGCTATGCCGTCGCAATCGTCATTCTGCCGCCGCAGATGCTCTTCATACTGGCACTGCCGATCGTGGTGATGCTGCTGGCTACTTTGTGGATGTTGCCCGACCGCAGGACGTTCCCGTTGGCGGCGCTCGAGAGCGTGTTCCCGGTCTACTTCGTGCTCAGCATCATCTGGCCAATTTATATTGCCGTCTCGCTACCCGGGTTGCCGTGGCTGACGCCGACACGAATGGCGCTGTTGGTCCAGACCGCCCTGCTGGCATATAGTTTGGCGACATCGAGTGACCTCCGCCAATATATCAGTCGTGTGGTCCGGTCATCGACGTGGTTCTGGGTAAGCTTCCTGGTTTGGGAGGTGATGCAGATCGTCACGTTACCGATGTCGCGTACTCTCGTGATGTCGGCGAAGATGTTCGTCGATAATCAGTTCGCGCTTGCTGGCATCCTGTTCCTGGGATGCCTGTTGTTCAGCCGCAAGGGCTGGGCCAGCTGGGTGTCGAAGACGCTGGTCATCCTCGCCTTGCTCACTGCGGTCGACGGCTTCATCGAGTTGCACCTCGGCTATCCACCTTGGGCGCATTATATCCCGAGCTTCATGCGCGTTGACGAGGGGATCATGAGCGTTGTGCTCGGTGCCCAGGCGCGAACCGCAGACGGCCTTTATCGTGTGCATGGGCAGTTCCCGCTAAGCCTGGTGATGGCGGAATATCTGGCGCTGGTGATCCCGTTCGTCGTTCATTCGATCGTGACCAGCCCGGGCATCGTGCGCCGGACGCTGCTGGTATTGGCATTGATTTTCATCATGGCCGCTATCCTGATCACCCAGTCACGGCTGGGTCTCGTCGGCGCGATGGTGACCTTCGCCGCTTACCCGCTGATGTGGGCGTACCGGATTTGGCGGGGGGGGAACAGCGGCATGCTTGGGCCCGCGCTGCTCTTCGGCGCACCGGCCGCAGTCGTCCTGCTGCTCGGCATCGTGCTGAGCAGCCACTCGCTGACGACCCGCATTCTCGGGGGCGGTGCCCAATCGGCGAGCAACGAGGGGCGTAGGATCCAGCGCGAGATGGCGGTCCCGCGGGTGCTGCACAACCCGATCGGCTATGGATTGGGCAACGCCGGCAACGTCCTCGGCTTCACCAATCCCGGCGGCTACATGACGATCGACAGCGGCGTGCTTACGATCGTCCTCGATCTCGGCATCACCGGTCTTGTTGCATTTTTCGGGCTGCTGTTCGCTGCGATCAATCAGGGCGTCGGGGTCTTCCTGCGGACGACCGATCGCGAACTCGCCCTTGCCGGCCCCGCAGCGATCTCAATTCTCGTTTTTATCGTTGTCCGGCTCGTGCTGTCGGAAGAAAACAGCTTCTCGCTCGCATTCCTCCTGCTCGGCATGATCCTCGGTCTGGCAGCCCGCGAGCGCGCCGGACGCGGCGAGCCCGCGACCGGGCATCTCGCCGCCGACCCGCCTCAGGACACGCCCATTCCCGTCGCGGCGTCGGTCAGCGTCGCCCGCATCGCAGGCTGATCGACGAGCGCCGCCGATCCGTCACGGAGGGCGGTTTTCGCCGCGGCCTTGTCGCCCATGACGGTATATGCCCGGATCAACCGGATCCAGCCGTCGGCATCCTTGGGATTGGCCTTGAGCTTCGCCGCAAGGTTGTCGACCATGGCGCGGATGAACGCCTGCTGCGCGGCAGGCGGAAGAGCGCCGACGGTCGCGACATCGCCCGCGCTCGGACCGCGTGCATTCGCGGCCCCGGCGACGATGGGCGCTGTTCCCTTCAGGCGGCCGGTCAAGTCGATCTTCGCATCGCTCGCCGCGGTTTCGACGAAGCGTCGGAGTTCGGGAGCCCATGGCGCGCCGGGCGGCGCTTCGTTGAGCAGCAGAACCCAGTCATCGATCGCGCCCTTGTGGTCACCACCCTGATCGCGCGCGAGCGCGAGAAAATAGCGCGCGCGGGCGTCGCTACCATCGAGTGTGCGAGCATCGGTGAACGCCGCCGCCGCCGCCGGGGTGACGAAGCTGTTCGCCGCGTTGACCAGAGCCTCGCCGTACGCCGATGCGTATCCGGCGCCGCGCGGCTTGAGCTTGAGCGCCTTCCCGTACGCCGTCGCAGCATCGGCGAAGCGCTGGGTCTGGAAGTACGCCCAGCCGAGCATCCGCCAACCCTCGGGATCGGTTGGGGTCTTCGCCATCCGCGCTTCGAGCTGCGCGATCATCGGAACGATATCGGGTGCCGCCGCGGGCGCTGGAGTGGCTCCAGCCTGGGGCGCGTCGATCTGCGCGATCTCGCCGGCGATGACGCGCGGTGGGGCTGGAGCGGTCAAATCGGGGCGGCCGATCACCGCATAGAGCGCCGTTGCGCCGAGCGCGACGACGACCGCGAGCCCGGCTGCCGCGCGTGCCGCTGCAGGGTTCGCCATGATCCGCACCGGGAGAGCCTGCGCGCGGTGCTCGACGAGCAGGCGGCGCTTGATCTCAATCCGCAGCGCGTCGGCTTCACCCGCCGCGACCTGCCCCGAGGCCGCCTGTGTGCCGACCTCGTCGAGCTGGTCGCGCAGCACCGCGGTGACGGCGTCAGTTTCGCGCGCCTGAGCGTCGTAGCGCCGGACCAGCGGGATCGCGAGACCGGCAGCGGCGAGCGCGACCATGGCGGAAAAAATCACCCACAGGACGAGCGTCATCTATATCCGATCTTGGCGGAGAAGGGCGTCGGCGGCCGCGGCATCGGCGGCGCTGAGCGGAGCGACCGTCGCGGATGGCGCGCGGCGGCGGACGTAATATACGACGCCTGCGCCGCCGAGCACGACGAACGCGAGCGGCGCGAACCACAGAGCGATTGTCGCGGGTTCGAGCGGCGGCTTAAGCAGGACATAGCTGCCGTAGCGGTCGACAAGATATTGCACCGCCTGCGCGTCGGTCGCACCCGCGACAAGGCGTTCGCGGACGATGACGCGGAGGTCGTGCGCGAGCGGCGCGTCGCTGTCGTCGATCGACTGGTTCTGGCAAACGACACAACGGATGCCAGCGCTGATCGCCCGCGCCCGCGCCTCGAGGACAGGGTCCTTAAGCTGCTCCGACGGCGTTACGGCGAGGCTTGGTGCGGCGATCAGCAGCGCGACCAGCGCGGCGGCAATCCTCATGCCTCGTTTCGCAGCCGCACAAGCATCGGTTTGAGCGTCTTTTCCCAGTCGTCGACGGTGATCGGTCCGATCTGCTTGTAGCGCACGCGCCCGCGGCCATCGACCACGAAGGTCTCGGGGACGCCAGTCACGCCAAGGTCGATTCCCGTCCGCGCGCCCGGATCGCTGGCGATGCGGGCGTAGGGATTGCCGAGCTGGGCGAGCCACGCTTTCGCTGCGTCGGGCTGGTCCTTCCAGTCGAGGCCGAACAGCGGCACCCCCTCCGCAGCGATCCGACCAAGCATCGGATGCTCCTGCGGGCACGCTGCGCACCACGACGCGAAGACGTTGAGCAATTTCGGCTCGCCCCGCGCAACCGGCGATCCGAAAACCGCAGTGCCGAACCCCGGCGAGGTCGCGTCGAGGCCGGGCAGGTCGAACTTGGGCAACGGCTTGTCGATCAAGATCGACGGGATGTGCGACGGGTCCTGCGTCAGACCGTAACCGAAGAAGGCGATCAGCCCGACGAACAGCGCAACCGGCAGCGCGAACAACAGCCGCTTCATGCCGCCACCAGCCGTCCGGCATACCCCGCCGACGCGCGTGCCGCGCCGAGGCGGAAGCGGCGGTCGGCGAGCGAGGCACAGCCGCCGAGCGCCATCAGCACCGCGCCGCTCCAGATCCAGCCGACGAGCGGGTGATCGTAGAGCCGGACGACGATGCCGCCAGTCTTGTCGGGCTCGCCGACCGCGACATAGGTATTGCCGAGGATACGCCCCTCGATCCCCGCTTCGGTCGTCTGCGATCGGCTGACGGGGTAGAATCGCCGCTCCGATGTCATCGGGCGGGTGACCCCGTTGCGGGCGAAATCGAAGCTGGCGATCAGCGTTTCATAGTTCGGACCGGTCGCCTCGCGGATCGACACGAGCGTCACCGCCTCACGCCCGATCGTCACCGTCTGACCAGGGTGCATGACGAGGATCTTCGACGATTGCCAAGCGGTCATCGCGGAAATTCCGGCAACGAGAATGCCGAGGCCAGCATGCGCGAGGACGAGGCCGTAGGTCGAGGTCGGCGTCGTCCGCACCGAACGAACGAAGCCGCCGCCCAGCCGCCAGCGGCGCACCAGTACCGCACACGCCCCGATCACCAGCCACACTGCGAGAGCCATGCCGAACGCCGCGAGCACATTGGTGCGCCCGAATATCGCCACCGCGACGACGAACGCGATCACCGTCGCAAGCAGCGGCCCGCGTAGTCGCCGAACGACGTCAGCAAGTGCGTCACGCTTCCATGTCAGCATAGGGCCGAAGACGACGAGGACAAGCAGCGGCGCCATGATGGGCACGAAGGTCAGCGCGTAATACGGCGGGCCGACCGAGATCTTGTCGGTCGACACCGCCTCCATGATGACAGGGTAAAAGGTGCCGAGGAAGA
This sequence comes from Polymorphobacter sp. PAMC 29334, assembly GCF_019431245.1. Classification (NCBI taxonomy): domain Bacteria; kingdom Pseudomonadati; phylum Pseudomonadota; class Alphaproteobacteria; order Sphingomonadales; family Sphingosinicellaceae; genus Polymorphobacter; species Polymorphobacter sp. PAMC 29334. The sequence continues at coordinate 3,578,137 of NZ_CP080243.1, forward strand.
CGACCGCGGTCGCTGCCATCAGGAACAGGTTGTTGAGCGTCAGCCCCGCCTCGCGGCTGACGCTGCTGAACAGCGCCCCCGACTTCATTGCCGGAGCGCGCCACGCGAACAGCGCGAGCGCGGCGCCGGTCGAGCCGACGATGATCGCGAGAATGAAGATACCGCGGCGCGGGTCGACCGCGAACGAGTGGACCGACGTCAGGATGCCCGAGCGGACGAGGAAGGTGCCGATCAGTGACAGCGAGAAGGTCAGGATGCCGAGCAGGATCGTCCAGCTGACCAGCGCCCCGCGGCGTTCGAGCACCAGCGCCGAATGGAGCAGCGCAGTGCCCATCAGCCACGGCATCAGCGAGGCGTTCTCGACCGGATCCCAGAACCACCAGCCGCCCCAGCCGAGTTCGTAATACGCCCAGAAGCTGCCGAGCGCGATGCCGCACGTCAGGCAGGTCCACGCCGCAAGCACCCACGGCCGGACCCAGCGCGCCCAAGCGGCGTCGACCCGGCCCTCGATCAGCGCGGCGACGGCGAAGGCGAAGGCAACCGAAAAGCCGACATAGCCGAGGTAGAGCAGCGGCGGATGAATGACCAAACCCGGGTCCTGCAGCAGCGGGTTGAGTTCCGCCCCGTCGAGCGGCGCGGGCGACAGGCGCGCGAATGGGTTCGACGTAAACAACAGGAAGACGATGAACGCGGTCCCGATCATACCCTGGACCGCGAGAACGCGCGCCTGGAAGGTCGTCCGCAGATTGTCGCCGAACAATGCGATCGCTGCGCCGAAGATGCTCAGGATCAGCACCCACAGCAGCATCGATCCCTCGTGGTTCCCCCACGTGCCCGCGAAGCGGTAAATTAGCGGCTGGGTCGAATGGGTATGTTCGGCAACGACTTGCAGCGAGAAATCGGTACGGACGAAGGCGAAGGCGAGTGCGGCGAAAGACGCCAGCACGAACAATGCCTGCAACGTTGCCGAAGCGCGTCCGACCGCCATCAGCGCCGGGTCGTTCCGCGATGCGCCGATCAGCGGCACGACCGATTGGGTCAGTGCCAGCATGAGCGCAAGGATCAGCGCGAAATGTCCGATTTCGCCTGCCATTCGACGCCTTTCACCACGATTCCAGAGCGCATATTAGCGTTTCCGTCGCGCGATGGTAGGGGTGCGCCATCATGGTCGAGCATCTGACGAGTCCTTCGAACCCGACCCTCAAGCGATTGCGGTCGCTCCACGAGAAGAAATTCCGCCGAGCCGATGGGCGTTTCCTCGCCGAGGGACTGCGGATCGTCGCCGAGGCACTCGAAGCCGGGATCGTTCCCGAAGTCCTTGTTTTCGGTGCGGAATCGGCGCGGCATCCGCTCGTCGAACGCCTCGTCGCGGCGACCGAGGGCGGCGGCGGGTCGGCGATCGAGACTAATGCCGACATCCTCGGCAAGCTGACTGGCAAGGATAATCCGCAGGCGGTGGTCGGGGTATTCCGGCAGAACCCGACCCCACTCGCCCGTCTCGACCGGTCCACAGCAAAAATCTGGATTGTTTGTCAGTCGCTTAAGGACCCCGGCAACCTCGGCACGATCCTGCGCACCGGCGATGCCGTCGGGGCGGGCGGCGTCATCCTGCTCGACGAATCATGCGACCCGTACAGCACCGAGGCGGTGCGGGCGTCGATGGGGGCGATCTTTACCCAGAGCCTGACGATCACCGATGGACCCACCTTTTTCAACTGGTTACGCAGCAAACCGGGCGGTTTCGTCGCCGGGGCGGCGCTGACCGGGGCGGTCGATTACCGGAGCGTCACCTACCCTGCCCCGACCTTCGTGCTGATGGGCAACGAGCAGGCGGGTTTGCCGGAAAGCTATGCGAATCAATGCGATGCGCTCGTCAAACTGCCGATGCTGGGCAAGGCCGACAGTCTCAACGTCGCGGTCGCGACCGCCGTCCTGCTCTATGAAGTCCTCGGCCAGCACGCCGCACATCCACGCGCACAGTTGCCGAACATCGCCTGAACGCCGATGATACCCCCATGCGCTCTCGGCAAACGCCCGGGCGTCCCGACGAAGGACCATGACCATGACACGCATCGCCTATGAGGTCGTCGAGCACGACGGCGGCTGGACCTACAAGGTCGGCGACGTCTTCACCGAAACCTATCGCACCCACGAGGATGCGACCGCGGCGGCCAAGGCAGCGGCGACCGAGCACGGCCTGAGCGGCGAGACCGAGGTTATCAGCTTCGAGGATGCCGACGGCCGCTGGCATGAGGAAACCGCGCAAGGCGACGATCGCCCCGACATCGAGGTCAAGGACACCGGCCGCTCATAGCGCCGGTTCCGATCTTCGGCCGATCCGCGCATGCCGCTCCCCCGCAGACCTGTCCGGCAGCAGCGGGTCAGCCTTGGGGGGAACGTCGCAATCAGGCACGGCGCGCCGTGGGGCGCGGGCGACTTTTACTACGAGCTGATGGAGCTGACGTGGCCGGCGTTCATCGCGGTCGCGGCGAGCTTCTTCCTCCTCGTCAATCTTGGCTTCGGCGCGCTTTATGCCAGCCTGCCCGGCGCGATCAGCAATGCCGCCCCGGGCTCGCTCGCCGATGGGTTTTACTTTTCGGTCGAGACGCTGGCGACGGTGGGCTATGGTGAGATGGCCCCGGCGACCCATCTCGGTCATGCCATCGCGGTCGTCGAGATTCTCACCGGGATGTTCCTGACTGCGACGATCACCGGGCTGATCTTCGCTCGCTTCGCCCGGCCGCGCGACAGTCTCGTCTTCAGCAACCCGATTGTCATCACGACGATCGGCGACCGCCGGGTGGCGATGCTCCGCCTCGCCGGAATGCGTGCGCGACCGATCGCCGGTGCGACGGCGCAATTCCAGGTGCTTGAGACAGTCATCCTGCCGAACGGAAAGATCTACCGCCGCTTCGTCGACCTACCGCTGATGAACCATCGCAATGCGATGATGGCGATCGCGTGGACGCTGGTCCACGTCATCGACGACTCCAGCCCGCTGAAGCCGATCCTCGACGACCCCGATCAAACCCTGCGGCTGATGGTCACTGTCAGCGGGCTCGACACGCTGCTCAGCAGCCAGACCTTCGGCGCACGCATGTATTCGCGCGACGACATCCGCTATGAGCATGAATTCGTCGACATTCTGGAAAATCGCGACGACGGGACGATCCATATCGATCTGACCCGGCTTCATGACACCCACGCAACCGCCGCTGAGACAGCGCCCGCGGCTTGAAACCTTCTCGCGGCGCGGTGGTTTGACGGGCTCAACCCGCACGCGAGATCAAAACATGACGAACGGCACCGGCGATTTCGACCGCCGTACGTTTCTCGCCAGCGGCACGATCTTGGCGGCGGCGGTGCCGCTCGCGGCGAGCGCTAAAATCGAAGGGCGGAAAATGGACCAAGCATTGGCGGCAAAAGCCGAAACCGGGGTGTCGATCACCTTGCGGATCAATGGCGGCGATCATCGCCTGACGGTCGACCCGCGGATGACTTTGCTCGACACGCTGCGCGAGCGGCTCGGGCTGACCGGCGCGAAGAAGGGTTGCGACCAGGGCCAGTGCGGCGCGTGCACCGTCCACCTCGACGGCCGCGCGTCGCTGTCGTGCCTGACGCTCGCGGTCGCCGCGCAGGGTCGCGACGTCACGACAATCGAGGGACTGGCGGCCGCCGACGGCACGCTTCATCCGATGCAAACGGCGTTCGTCGACAATGACGCATTCCAGTGCGGCTATTGCACCCCCGGCCAGATCATGTCGGCGGTCGCAATCGTCCACGACGGTCACGCGAAGGACGCCAACATGATCCGCGAGGCAATGTCGGGCAACCTGTGCCGCTGCGCCGCTTATCCCAATATCGTCGCGGCGATCGAGCAGGCCGCTCCGCAGATGAAGAGGGGCTGAGCCGATGCGTCCGTTCATGTATTCACTGGCCACCGACGCCCCCGAAGCGGTCCGCCAGGCGACTGTTCCCGCCGACGCACACGTCCGCGCCCCTGTCCAGTTGATGGGCGGCGGCACGACGCTTCTCGACCTGATGAAGCTCGATGTAATGCGTCCCGACGCGGTCATCGACATTACCCCGCTGGCGACCGCGCGCTACGGAAATATCGAGGCTTCGGCGACCGAACTCCGCCTCGGGGCGCTGGTCCGGATGAGCGACGCCGCCGAGGATCATGCCGTGGTCACCGACTATCCGGTGATCGCGCAGTCGCTCGGATTGGCAGCGAGTCAGCAGCTTCGCAACATGGCACGGCTCGGCGGTAACGCGCTCCAGCGGACGCGCTGTTCGTACTTTCGCGACCCGAGCTATGAGCAGTGCAACAAGCGCAACCCCGGGTCGGGCTGCGCCGCGATCGACGGGTTCAACCGGCTTCACGCAGTCCTCGGCACCAGCGAGCACTGCATCGCGAGCTATCCGGGCGATTTTGCGCAGGCGCTGATCGCGCTCGATGCAACGGTCGAGGTGCTTGGTGCCGGTGGCGCGCGATCGATCCGCTTCGCCGATCTCCACCGCCTGCCGGGGTCGACCCCGCACATCGAGACGAGCCTCGCCCCCGGTGAGATGATTACCGCTTACGTCGTCCCTGCTGGTCCGTGGACGCGGCGGTCGGCGTACATCAAGGTCCGTGACCGCGAGAGCTATGCCTTCGCACTCGCGAGCGTCGCAGTCGCACTCGACATGGACGGGACGATGGTGCGGTCAGCGCGGATCGCGCTCGGCGGTGTCGCGACGGTCCCTTGGCGCGCCGCCGAAGCCGAGGCTTTGCTCGCAGGCAAGCCGCTCGACGAAGCGGCTGCGCACAAGGCTGCCGACGCTGCGTTCGCCGGTGCCAAAACCCATGAACACAATGCCTATAAGGTGCCGCTCGGCAAGGCGACGCTCGTCCGGGCGCTGCTGACCACCCAGGCGATGGAGCTCTGACGATGGCCGATTACACCGCTCCCGTGCCGGTCCCCGGCAAGAACATGGGCAAGGCCGATGCGCGCATCGAAGGCCGCGAAAAGGTCACCGGCGCGACGCAGTACGCATCGGATTTCCCGGTGTCGAACCCGGCGTTCGCCTATCTCGTGACGAGTGCGATCGCGAACGGCAAGATTCGCGGTTTCGACCTCAAGGCGGCCAAGGCGATGCCCGGGGTGGTCGAAATCTTCACCCACGAGAATGCGCCCAAGCGTGAAGACGCAGGGTTCTTCGCCGAGGGCGGCTACGTCACGACGGGCTTCGATCCGCTCGGCTCGGCCGAGGTCAAATTCGCCGGGCAGATCATCGGCGTCGTCGTCGCCGAGACCTATGAGGTCGCCCGCGACGCGGCGCACCGCATCGTCGTCGACTACGCCCCGGGCGACCCGTCGGCGAGCCTCGAAAGCCGCGGCACCGAGACGGTCGATGCGGCGAAGGTCGCCAAGGGCTGGAAGGACAAGACGGCCGGTGATTTCGACAAGGCGTGGGACAGCGCCGAGGTCAAGATCGAGGCGGGCTATACGACGCCGACCCAGCACCACAACCCGATTGAATTGTTCACCACGACCGCGGTCTGGCACGGCGACGAGCTGACGATCTACGAGCCGAGCCAGTTCGTCTGGGGCCTCAAGAACGGCGTCGCGAAGCAGCTCGATGTCGATCCCGCGAAGGTAACCGTGATCGCGCCATTCGTCGGCGGTGCCTTCGGATCGAAGGGGATGATGACCCCGCGCACCGGGATCATCGCCGCCGTGGCGCGGGCGATCCACCGCCCGGTCAAGTTCGTCGCGACGCGAACCCAGGGGTTCACCGTGTCGACCTACCGCGCCGAAACCCGCCACGCGATTAAGCTTGGGGCCGACAAGTCGGGAAAGCTCACCGCGCTGAGCCACGATGGGTGGGAGCTGACCAGCCGGACCGACGACTATAAAGTCGGCGGGACCGAGGCGACGACGCAGATGTACGCGATCCCGAACGTCACATCGAAGGTGCACATCGTCCGCGCCGATCGCTCGACCCCGGGGTTCATGCGCTCACCGCCGGAGGTGCCGTACATGTTCGCGCTCGAATGCGCGATCGACGAGATGGCGGAGAAATGTGGGATCGACCCCGTCGAGTTCCGCCAGATCAACGACACGATGAAGAGCCCGGTCAGCGGCGACAGATTTACCTCGCGCCACCTCGTCGAGTGCTTCGACGCCGCGAGCGAGGCATTCGGCTGGTCGAAGCGCAACCCCAAGGTCGGGTCGATGCGCAATGGTGACTGGCTCGTCGGTTATGGCTGTGCGTCGACCTGCTATCCGGCGAACACGATGCCCGCGACCGCGCGCGTCCGTCTGTCACCCGACGGTCACGCCCGCGTCCAGATCGCGGCGCACGACGTCGGTACCGGCGCGACGACGATCATGGGTCAGGTCGTCGCCGAGGCGTTCGACATCCCGCTGTCGCAGGTGAATGTCGAGATGGGCGACTCGCGCCTGCCCCCCGGACCGGTCGCGGGCGGATCGATGACAACCGCGAGCGCCGGGTCGGCGGTCAAGGCGGCGTGCGACAAGGTCATCGCCAAGTTCGGCAACCGCCTGCCGACGGGCGATGCGCTGGCAGCAGCGTTCAAGAAAATGAACACCGGCGTCGTCGAGGAGTACGCCGAATGGGCCCCGCCGAAGACGAGCGGCGGCGTTGCCAAATTGTACGAAGGTCACATGGCGGGCGGCAGCGACTCGCCGACACCGATCCTCGCATATGCGTACGGTGCCGAATTCGTCGAGGTCCACATTCATTCGCGGACGAAGGAAATCCGCGTTCCGCGCATCACCGGCGCGTTTGCCGGCGGGCGCATCATGAACCCTCGGACCGCGCGCTCGCAGTTGATGGGCGGCTTGATCTGGGGCGTGTCGTCGGCGCTTCACGAGGCGACCGAGATCGACGAGAAGCGCGCTCGCTACGTCAACGACAATATCGCCGAGTATCTGATCCCGGTGAACGCCGACATCCGCTCGGTCGAGGTCATCCTCGTCCCAGAGGTCGACGATCAGGTGCCGATGGGTGCGAAGGGGCTTGGCGAGCTTGGCAACGTCGGCACGAATGCGGCGGTGGCCAACGCGGTCTATCATGCGACCGGCCAGCGTATTCGCGAACTCCCGATCACGATCGACAAGCTCATCGCATGACTGCGCGGCTGGGCGCGTAAACCATCTCCGGGGGATTGCCATCCGCGCTGCCGTATGGCGTTGCTGCGGCGCGCAATGGATGAGCAGTGATGAGTGACGCCGACCCCGGGCCGTACGAGCCGGAAGTAATCGTCGAACGCCCACGGCGGCGGTGGTTGAGCACGATCGTCGTGCTCATCGCAATCGCCTTCGGTTGCCTTGTCGCCTGGTATCTCGCGAGCAACGCCAAGTCGGGCGGGGCGAGCGGACCGCCAGGCGCGAGTGGTGCGCCCGGGTCGGGCGCCGCGAGCGGCGGTCGGCGTGGCGGGCGTGGCGGCGGCGGCGGCGGTATGGTGACTGTCGGGACGGCGACGGCGATCACCACCGACGTCCCGATCACGATCGACGCGCTCGGCACGGTCACCTCGCCGGTGACCGCGACGATGCGAACCCAGATTGCCGGGCGGCTATTCACCGTCAACTTCCGCGAAGGCCAGATGGTCAAGAAGGGCCAGCTTCTCGCGCAAGTCGATCCGCGCCCGTACCAGCAGCTGCTCGACCAGGCGAAGGGGACGCTGGCGCGCGACCAGGCCTTGCTGTCGGCGGCGAAGGTCGACCTCACCCGGTATCAGACGCTGCTCAAGCAGGATTCGATCGCGAGCCAGACGGTCGACACGCAGGCGGCGCTCGTTCGCCAATATGCCGGCACCGTCACCACCGACAAGGGCGCGGTCGGCGCAGCGCAGCTCAACCTCGGCTACACCAGCGTCAACGCTCCGGTGTCGGGCCGGGCCGGTTTGCGTGGGGTCGACGTCGGCAATTATGTCTCGCCCGGCGACACCGCTGGCATCGTCGTCATCACCCAGATCTCACCGATCGACGTGCTGTTCACGTTGCCGCAGGACCGTGTTCCGGCGGTGCAGGCGCGAATCCGCGCCGGTGCCTCGCTGCCCGTCACCGCGCTCGACCGCGACGGCGGCGCGGTCGTCGCGCAGGGGATGTTCTCGACGCTCGACAACCAGATCGACACGACCACCGGCACGGTCAGGGCGAAGGCGCGGTTCACCAATACCGACGGCGCGCTGTTCCCCAACCAGTTCGTCAATGCACGGTTGCTTCTCGACACGGTCAAGGGCGCGGTGACGATCCCGGCGACCGCGGTGCGCAACGGCCCGCAAGGTAACTTCGTCTTTGTCGTCGGTCCCGGATCGAAGGCGAAGTTGACCCCGGTGACGCTCGGCCCGACGTCGGGCGACAATGTCAGCATTACCAGCGGCATCGCCGCCGGGACGGTCGTCGTGACCGAAGGTGCCGACAAGCTCAAGGACGGCGGCGCGGTCATGCTGCCCGGCGCGCACGGCCGTGGCGGACCGGGTGCCGCAGGCGGCGACGCCGCTGGAGCGAGCAGCGGCGGCCATCGCCACCGTCACGCCGCCCAGCCCGATGGCTGACGCAGCCCCGCCGGTCGCGGTCCCGGCCGAAGACATCGGGCGCGCCAGCCCGTCGCGGCCATTTATATCGCGCCCGGTCGCGACCGCGCTGCTGATGATCGCGATCGTCTTGGCGGGCGGGGTCGGCTTCAAGCTGCTCCCGCTCGCCGCGCTGCCGCAGGTCGACTTCCCGACGATCCAGGTGACGACCGGCTATCCCGGCGCGTCGCCCGAAGTCATGGCGGCGACCGTCACCGCTCCGCTCGAACGCCAGTTCGGCCAGATGGAGGGGCTCAAGCGGCTGTCGTCGGTCAGCTCGGGCGGCACCTCGGTCGAGACGCTCCAGTTCAATCTCGGCCTGCCGCTCGATGTCGCCGAGCAGGAGGTCCAGGCGGCGATCAACGCGGCGACCTCGCTGCTGCCCGCCGATCTCCCCGCGCCGCCGGTCTATGCCAAGGTCAACCCCGCCGACGCGCCGGTCCTGACGCTCGCGGTGACGTCGAAGACCCGCCCGCTGACCGCGGTGCAGAACGTTGTCGACCAGGAGCTTGCGCAGAAAATCTCGCAGGTTGCGGGCGTCGGCCAGGTCAGCCTGTCGGGCGGCGCGCGCCCCGCCGTCCGCATCCAGGCGAACACGCAGCTGCTCGCATCGTTCGGCATCGCCTTCGACACGCTGCGCACCGCGATCGCCGCCGCCAATGCCAACGGGGCGAAAGGCAGTTTCGACGGCAATGCACAGGCGTTCACGATCGACGCCAACGACCAGTTGTCGACCGCCGACGAGTATCGCAACCTGATCGTCGCCTACCGCAACAGCGCGCCGATCCGGCTGCGCGACGTCGCGACGGTGATCGACGGGGCCGAGAATTCCAAGCTCGGCGCGTTCGTCGGCACCGAACCGGCGATCATCCTCGACGTCCGCCGCCAGCCCGGCGCGAACGTCATCAAGACCGTCGACGCGATCAACGCCATCCTCCCCGAACTGCGCGCCGGGATGCCACCCGACATCGAGGTGCGAACCCTCGCCGACCGCACCACCGGCATCCGCTCGTCGGTCCGCGACGTCGAGTTCGAACTGCTGTTCTCGGTCGCGCTCGTCGTGCTGGTGATCTTCGCCTTCCTCGGATCGATCCCGGCGACGATCATCGCCTCGATCGCGATGCCGATCTCGCTGATCGGCACCTGCGGGGTGATGTACCTGCTCGGCTATTCACTCAACAACCTGACGCTGATGTCGCTGACGATCGCGACCGGTTTCGTCGTCGACGATGCGATCGTCGTCATCGAGAACATCAGCCGCCACATCGAGGAGGGGATGAAGCCGTTCGCCGCTGCGGTTCGCGGTGCCGCCGAGATCGGCTTCACCATCATCTCGCTGACCGTCTCGCTCATCGCGGTCCTGATCCCGCTGCTGTTCATGGGCGACGTCGTCGGGCGGCTGTTCCGCGAGTTCGCCGTCGCTCTGGCGGTGACGATCGTCATCTCGGCGATCGTCGCGCTGACCCTCGTGCCGATGATGTCGGCGCGGCTGCTCAAGTCGCATTCGAGCGACAGCGGTTTCGCCCGGCGGACGCAGGCGTTGTTCGACCGCGTCGTCCACCGTTACGACGGCGCGCTGACGTGGGTGCTCAACCGCAGCGGGCTGACGCTGCTGATCTTCGTCGGCACGCTGGTCCTGACGGTGATCCTCTACATCGTCATCCCCAAGGGGCTGTTTCCGGTGCAGGATACCGGGCAGGTCCAGGCGGTCGTGCGGATGTCGCAGAGCGTCGCCTACGACCGCGCGGGCGTCCTCCAGAACAATGTCGCGCGCGCGCTCGCCGCCGATCCGGCGGTCCTCAGCCTCAGTTCGTATCTCGGCGTCGACGGGACCAACGCGACGCAGAACAGCGGGCGGCTGCTGATCAACCTGCGCGACAAGGGCGACCGCGACGGCAGCCTCGATACCGTCATCGCGCGGCTGCGCGACCGCGCGTCGCACGTCGCGGGGACGACGGTGTGGTTCCAGCCGGTGCAGGACCTGTCGATCGACGCCGAGACCGGGCCGACCGAGTATCGCGTCAGCCTGACCGGAGCGACCACCGCCGACGTCGCGACGTGGTCGGAGAAGCTCAGCGAGCAGATGCGGACGAGCCCGAAGCTCGGCGCGGTCGTGTCCGACGTCCAGAGCGAGGGCCTGTCGGCATATGTCGACATCGACCGCGACACCGCCGCGCGGCTCGGCATCACCGCGAGCGCGGTCGACGACGCGCTGTACAACGCGTTCGGCCAGCGGATCATCTCGACGATCTTCACCCAGTCGAACCAGTATCGCGTCATCCTCGAGGCGATGCCCGGCGAGCTTACCGGGGTTGATGGGATCGGGCGGCTCCAGCTCCAGTCGTCGACCGGTAAGGCGGTCCCGCTCGCCGCGATCGCGCGGATCGGCGCGCGGCAGGTACCGCTGGCGATCACCCACGTCGCACAGTTCCCGGCGTCGACGATCGGCTTCGATCCTGCGCCGGGCGTCAGCCTAGGGACCGCGGTCAAGTCGGTTCAGACCGCGGCGACGGCGATCAACATGCCGGCATCGGTCTCGCTGACCTTCCTCGGCGCGGCGGACGCATTCCGCTCGTCGCTGTCGAACCAGCTGTGGCTGATCCTCGCGGCGGTGGTGACGGTCTATATCGTCCTCGGCGTGCTCTACGAGAGCTACATTCATCCGCTGACGATCCTGTCGACATTGCCGTCGGCGGGGATCGGCGCGCTGCTGATGCTGATCGTCACCGGGAACGACCTCGGCGTGATCGGCATCATCGGGATCGTGCTGCTGATCGGAATCGTCAAGAAGAACGCGATCATGATGATCGACTTCGCGCTGTCCGCCGAGCGCGAGGGGGGCATGAGTTCGCGCGATGCGATCCACCAGGCGGCGCTGCTGCGCTTCCGCCCGATCCTGATGACGACGCTTGCCGCGCTGTTCGCCGCCGTTCCGCTGATGGTCGGCTGGGGCGAAGGGTCGGAGCTGCGGCGCCCGCTCGGCCAAGCGATCTTCGGCGGGCTGATCGTCAGCCAGATGCTGACCCTGTTCACGACGCCGGTGATCTACCTCGCGTTCGACCGGCTCGCGACCGGACGGCGCAAGGGCGGACCGCATAGCCGGATCACGACGAGGCCTGCCAAGGTCCCCGCCGCCCCCGTCTACGCCGAATGAGCCTGTCGTCGCCTTTTGTCAGGCGTCCGATCGCGACGATCCTGCTGACGATTGGCATCGCGCTGTCGGGAATCGCCGCGTATTTCGTCCTGCCGGTGTCGCCGCTGCCCCAGGTCGACTTCCCGACGATCTCGATCAACGCCAGTCTGTCGGGCGCGTCGCCGGCGACGATGGCGTCGTCGGTCGCGACCCCGCTCGAACGCCGCCTGGGCACGATCGCCGACGTTTCGGAGATGACCAGCCAGTCAGGCACCGGATCGACGCGGATCACCCTCCAGTTCAACCTCGACCGCGACATCAACGGCGCGGCGCGCGACGTCCAGGCGGCGATCGCGGCGTCGCGGGTCGACTTGCCGGCGACGCTCAGGTCGAACCCGACGTACCGCAAGATCAACGCCGCCGATGCGCCGATCATGATCCTCGCGCTGACGTCGAAAACGCGCAGCGCCTTCCAGATTTACGATGCGGTGTCGAACATCGTCCAGCAGCGGCTGAGCCAGGTCGACGGCGTCGGCGAGGTCCAGATCGGCGGCGGCTCGCTGCCGTCGGTCCGGATTGACGTCAATCCGCTCGCGCTGGCACACCTCGGCCTCAGCCTCGAGGACGTCCGCGCCGCGATCGCCGCGACCAATCCCAACCGGCCGAAGGGGACAGTCGACGCGGGCGGGCAGCGCTTCCAGATCTACACCAGCGCCGCGCGCCGCGCCGCCGCCGATTATCGTCCGCTGATCATCGCCTATCGCAACGGCGCGGCGGTCCGGTTGAGCGATGTCGCCGAGGTTACCGACGGCCCCGAGGATGCGCGGACAATCGGCCTGTTCAACGGCAAGCCAGCGGTCGTCGCGATCATCAGCCGCCAGCCGGGCGCGAACATCATCGCCGCGGTCGAGGCGGTCAAGGCGCAGCTCCCCGGGCTCCGCGCCGGGCTGCCTGCCGACATCGACATGGCGATCGCGTCCGACCGCACGACGACGATCCGCGCAAGCCTGCGCGACGTCGAGGTCACGCTGCTGATCGCGACGTTGCTCGTGGTGCTCGTCGTCAGCGTGTTCCTGCGGTCGTGGCGCGCGACGGTGGTGCCCGCGGTCGCGGTCGTGGTGTCGCTGCTCGGAACGCTTGGCGTGATGTATCTGCTGGGGTTCAGCCTCAACAACCTGTCGCTGATGGCGCTGACCGTCGCCACCGGCTTCGTCGTCGACGATGCGATCGTCGTGCTCGAGAACATCGTCCGCCACATTGAGGACGGGATGCCGCGGATGGAGGCGGCGCTGACGGGCGCGAAGGAGGTCGGCTTCACTGTCCTGTCGATCTCGATCAGCCTCGTCGCGGTGTTCATCCCCTTGCTGTTCATGGGCGGGATCGTCGGACGGCTGTTCCGCGAATTCGCGATCACGCTGTCGGCGTCGGTGATGATCTCGCTCGTCATCTCGCTGACGACGACGCCGATGATCTGCGCGTTGCTGCTCAAGGACAAGTCCGACGAGACGCCGGGACGGTTTGCGCGCGTGATCGAGGGCGGATTCGACCGAACGATCAGGGGATACGCCAAGGCGCTCGACTGGGCGCTCGACAATGCCGCGCTGATCCTGCTGATCCTCGTCGCGACGATCGGAATCAACGTCTATCTGTGGGCGGCGATCCCCAAGGGCTTCTTCCCCGAGCAGGACACCGGCTCGTTGAACGGCGGCGTCCGGCTCGACCAGCGCTCGTCGTTCGCCGTCTCCGCCGCAAAGCTGACCCAGCTGACGACGATCGTCGCGCACGATCCCGATATCGCGACCGTCGTCGGCTTCACCGGCGGCGGCGGCAGCCGTGGCGGCGGCGGCGGTTTCGCCTTCGCCCAATTGAAGCCCAAGGGCGAGCGCAGCAGCGGCAGTAATGCGGTCATCGCCCGGCTGCGCCCGAAGCTCGCGCGCGTCACCGGCGCGGCGCTGTTCCTCTCGCCGGTCCAGGACGTCCGCGTCGGCGGGCGGCAGGGCAATGCGACCTACCAGTACACGCTGTCGGGCGATGATGCCGACACGCTGCCGGGCTATGCCGACAAGATGGTCGCGATCCTCAAGCGCAGCAACGTGCTGACCGACATCGACGCCGACACCCAGCAGAACGGGGTGGAGACGTTCCTCACGGTCGACCGCGACCGCGCCGCGCGACTGGGAACGACCGCGCGCGACGTCGACAATATCCTGTACGACGCCTTTGGGCAGCGCGGCGTGTCGACGATCTACAGCGACCTCAACCAGTACAAAGTGATCATGGAGGCGGCGGCCCCGTTCCGCCTCAACCCCGATGCGCTGGCGAATATCTACGTCCCCGCGAACGCCCCGCAGGCGGCGGCGCGCGGCGGCGGGACGAGCGCAGTCGCGGCGGGCAGCATCATCGGCGCGACCGCAACGACCGCGCAGAACGCCGCCGCTCCCGCCGCCGGGTCGAACGGCGATGTCCAGGCGTCGGGCAGCGCGCTGTCGGCGGTGGCGTCGACAATGATCCCGCTCGCCGCGTTCAGCCACTACGACACCCGCGGGACGGCGTCGTCGATCAATCACCAGGCGGGATCGCCCGCCGCGACGATCTCGTTCAACCTCGCGCCCGGCAAGTCGCTGTCCGATGCGACCCCGGTGATCGCCGACGCGCTCGCACAGGTCCGCGCCCCAGCCGACGTCCACGGCAGCTTCGCCGGGACCGCGAAGGCGTTCCAGGACTCGCTCAAGTCGACCCCGCTGTTGATCCTTTCGGCGATCGTCGTGATCTACATCGTGCTGGGGATGCTGTACGAAAGCCTGATCCACCCACTGACGGTGCTGTCGACATTGCCGTCGGCAGGTGTCGGGGCGGTCATCGCATTGCTCGCAAGCGGCACCGAATTCTCGATCATCGCGCTGATCGGCGTCGTCCTGCTGATCGGCATCGTCAAGAAGAACGCCATCCTGATCATCGACTTCGCTCTCGCCGCCGAGCGTGAACAGGGGCTGTCGCCGCGCGAGGCGATCACCCGCGCATCACTGCTGCGCTTCCGCCCGATCGTCATGACGACGCTCGCGGCGGTCCTCGGCGCGGTGCCGCTGGCGATCGGGTGGGGCGAGGGTGCCGAGCTCCGCCACCCGCTCGGTATCGCGATCATCGGCGGCTTGCTCGTCAGCCAGGTGCTGACGCTGCTCACCACCCCGGTCGTCTATCTCGCACTCGACCGCTTCCGCCACCGTTCGCCTCAAGAGCGCGCGGCGGCGCGACTGCACCCGGAGTTCGCATGAAGCGTGTCCTGCCCATTGCCCTGACCGCTGCGTTGCTCGCGTCGTGCACCGTCGGGCCGAACTACAAGCGGCCGACCGACCTGACCCCGCCGGCATTCAAGGAAGCCGCCGGCTGGACGACCGCCGCGCCGGGCGACCTGCTCGACAAGGGGCCATGGTGGACGGTGTTCAACGACCCCGTCCTCAACGACTTGTGCGCGCGGATCGAGGTGTCGAACCAGAATGTCGCGGCAGCGGTGGCGGCGGTCGAGCAGTCGCAGGCGCTCGTCCGTGAGGCGCGTGCGGGCTATTTCCCGACGCTTGACATCACCCCGGCGGTGACCAAGTCGGGCGGCGGCGGCAGCAATGGCACGATCATCACCAGCGGCGGCGGGGTCAGCACGACGACCGGCACGGGCGACACCGGGACGGGAAGCGGCACCGGCAGCACGGGCAGCTCGACGGTCGGCTCGACCGGCAGCGGCGCGCGCTACCGGCTGACCGGCGGCGCCAGCTGGGAACCCGACCTGTGGGGCCGCGTCCGCCGGTCGGTCGAGCAGGCAAAGGGCAACGCCGCCGCAACCACCGCCGACCTCGCCGCGGCGCGGCTGTCGGCGCAATCGACGCTGGCGACCGACTATCTCCAGATGCGGTCGCTCGACGCCCAGATCGACCTTACCGTCGACACCGGCAAGTCGTACGACCGCGCGCTCCAGATCACGCTCAACCGCTATAACGCGGGCGTGTCGGCGAAGACCGATCTGCTCCAGGCGCAGACGCAGGTGGCGAGCACGCGCGGCGACCTCGCCGAACTCGTCCGCCAGCGTGGCGTCCTCGAACATGCGATCGCGGTGCTGACCGGCGAGGCACCGGCGACCTTCGTCATCCAGCATGCGGCGTGGGCCCCGGTCGTCCCCGCGGTTCCGGCGGAAGTCCCGTCGACCCTGCTCCAGCGGCGCCCCGACATCGCGGGGGCCGAGCGCCGGGTCGCCGCTGCCAATGCCGGTATCGGTATCGCGGTCGCGGCCTTCTACCCGAACCTGACGCTGACCGGGTCGGTCGGCCAGTCGGCGACGTCGATCGGCAGCCTGTTCAACGGCAGCGCCTTCCTGTGGTCGCTCGGCGCATCGCTGGCGCAGACGGTGTTCGACGGCGGGCTGATCCGCGGGCAGGTTGCGGCGGCGCGGGCGACGTGGCGCGAGTCAGTTGCGACCTACCGCCAGACCGTCCTGTCGGCGCTGCAGGATACCGAGGACCAATTGATCGGCGCACGCCAGCTGGCGGTGACCACGACACTACGGCAGGCGGCATCGGCGGCGGCCGACGAGACCGAGAAACTGACGCTCAACCAGTACCTCGCCGGGCAGGTCGACTACACCACCGTCGTGACTGTCCAGGCGACCGCGCTGACCGCACGGCGGACGCTCGTCACTGCAGTGGCCAACCAGCAGGCGACATCGGTCAGCCTGATCCGCGCGCTTGGCGGCAGTTGGGAAACGACGTACCGGACGCCGCCCCCCGCCGGATAAGCGCTGTCCTACACCTCTGGCCCTGCGCTAGCGGCGATCCGGGTCGGGTTGCCCACGGGTGGCATCGTCAACGCGTTCTCATCGTCAGCCCGCCATTGCCGCCCGCGCCTGGCTCGCCAGATGCGCCAGCATCGCCGTCGTTACTGGCCCGCCGCTCCGCGCCCGGGCGATCGGCCCAGCGATTCGCGCGAGGCGATCGGCGTTGGCGGCTTGCCAAACAGTGACGGCAGCGGTGGGGTCACCGCCCGCAGGTACGATCCGGCGGAGCAGGTCGAGTCGCAGCGCCTCGAAATCGCGGACCAGCCCCGCCTGGAGCAGCCGCTCCCACGGATCGGCAGGCGTCAGCGCGGCGGTCGCGCCCTTCGCCCAGTCGAGCCCGGTCGCTTCGCCGAGCCCGGTATAGGCGCTCGCGATCGCCGCCTCGGGAACGCCGAGATCGGCGGCAAGCAGCCCAGTGCCGATCGCGCCGTCGAGCGAGGTGATCCGCACCAGTTGCTCGGCGACATCGGCGGGTGCCCCCATCGCGGCGAGCCGCGCGGCGAAGCGGTCGATCTGCGCCTTAGGCTCGGGCCGGAGCAACTGGCCGAGCGCATCGCCGAGCCGCGCAATGCCGGGCGCGAGGCGCTCGACAAGTGCCGACGGCGCGAGACAGCTTCCCGCGCGCAGCAGGTCGGCCATCTGCATCCGCAGCGCAGCGACCGCGTCGACGTGGAGATCGAGGTGAACCGGCCCCGCGACCGGCGCGGCATCGATCGCCGCCCACAGCCCCCGGAAGTCGAACAGGTCGCGCGCGGCGACAAACGCCCCGGCGACCTCGGCGAGGTCGACCCCGAACTCCTCGGCGAGTTCGAACGGCAGCGTCAGCCCGCCCCGATTGACCAGTTCGTTCGCCAGCTTGGTCGCGATCAGCTCGCGCCGCAGCCGGTGGTCGTCGATCGCGGCGGCAAAGCGCTCCTGCATCGCCCGCGGGAACGCGGCGTGAAGGTCGGGGACGAGCAGCGCGTCGGTTACCAGCGGGCTGATGACGAGCGCGTCGTAAACCGCCATCTTGGCATAGGCGAGGACGACCGCGAGCTCGGGACGTTCTAGCCCCTGCCCCGACCGGCCGCGCTGCGCGAGGACCTCGTCCGACGCCAGTCCCTCGACCTTGCGGTCGAGCTCGGCGGCACCGTCCTCGAGCATCTCGATCAGCCGGATATGCCCCGGCAGCGCCGCAACGCCGCCACGCTCGGCGATGCTCAACGCCTGCGTCTGCAGGATGTTGTCGCGGAGCACGAGCGTCGCGACGTCGTCGGTCATCGACGCCAGCAGCTCGTTGCGCGCGTCCTCGGTCAGCCGCCCGGCGGCGACCTCGGCGTTCAGCGCGATCTTGATGTTGACCTCGTTGTCCGAGCAGTCGACCCCCGCCGAATTGTCGATGAAGTCGGTGTTGAGGCGTCCACCCTTGCTGGCGAACTCGATCCGCCCCGCCTGCGTCAGGCCGAGGTTCGCGCCTTCCCCGACGACCTTCGCGCCGATCATCGCGCCGTCGATCCGGTGGCCGTCATTGGCCCGGTCGCCGACGTCGTTGTTCGATTCGCCCGCCGCCTTGACGTAGGTGCCGATCCCGCCGAACCACAACAGGTCGACCTTGGCTGTCAGGATCGCGACGATCAGCTCCGACGGCGACAGCGTGTCGGCGGCGATGCCGAGCGCGGCCTTGACCTCGGCGCTGATCGGAATCGCCTTCTGGCTGCGCGGGAAAACCCCGCCACCGGGCGACAGCAGCGCCTTGTCGTAATCGTCCCACGACGACCGCGGCAGCACGAACAGCCGCTGGCGCTCGGCGACGCTCGCGGCGGCATCGGGGGTGGGGTCGAGGAAGATGTGGCGATGATCGAACGCCGCCAGCAGGCGAATCTCCGACGACAACAGCATGCCGTTGCCGAAAACGTCGCCCGACATGTCGCCGACGCCGACGACCGTCGTTGGTTCGGTCTGCACGTCGTGGCCAAGCTCGCGGAAGTGCCGCTGGACCGAAATCCACGCGCCCTTGGCAGTGATCGCCATCGCTTTGTGGTCGTAGCCGACCCGCCCTCCGGAAGCGAAGGCGTCGCCGAGCCAGAAGCCCGCATCGAGGGCAATCTGGTTCGCGGTGTCGGAGAAGGTCGCGGTTCCCTTGTCGGCGGCGACGACGAGATACGGGTCGGGTGCGTCGCGGCAGACGACGTGCGCGGGCGGGATGTTGCTGCCATCGACCGCGAGGTTGTCGGTCAGCGACAGCAGGGCGCGGACGAAGATCTTGTACGCCTCGGTTCCTTCGGCGAGCCACGCGTCGCGATTCGACGGTGCCGGGAGCAGCTTGGGGTAGAAGCCGCCCTTCGCCCCGGTGGGCACGATGACGGTGTTCTTGACCTTCTGCGCCTTGACCAGCCCGAGCACCTCGGTGCGGAAGTCGTCGCGCCGGTCGGACCAGCGCAAGCCGCCGCGCGCGATCGGGCCGTAGCGCAGATGGATGCCCTCGACGCGCGGGCTGAACACCCAGATCTCGCGGTACGGGACCGGGCGCGGCAGCCCGGGGACGGCGCTGCTATCGAGCTTGAAGGCGAGTGCCTCGGGGCCGCCGGGGACGAAGGCGTTGGTCCGCAACGTCGCCGCGATAACCGAGCGATAGAGGCGGAGGATGCGGTCGTCGTCGATCGCGGTGACATCGGCGAGCCCGGCGTCGATTGCGTCGGTCGAGGTGTCCTTGGCGCGCTCAAACCGCCCCCGGAAGAAGCTGATGAGGTCGCGGGTGATGCCGGGGTAGCGGCGCAGCGCGTCGACGACGGTCATCAGGCCGTAGCTGACCCCGGTCTGGCGGAGGTAGCGGAAATAAGCACGCAGCCAGCCCGCCTCCTCGGCGTCGAGCCCGGCGGCGATAACCAGCGCGTTGAAGCCGTCATTCTCCTGTGTGCCGAGCAGTACCGCGGTCAGCGCCGGTTCAACCCGCGACTTGAGCGCGGCAAGGTCGAAGCGTTCGGCTGTGTCGGCGGCTTCGAGGAGGAAATCATGGACCCAGCCTGCACCGTCATCGAGGTCGAAGGGGAACTCCTCGATTACCCGCAGGCCGAAGTTCTCGAGCACCGGGACCGCGTCCGACAGCGCGATGATCTTGCCCGCGCGGTAGATCTTGAGGCGAAGCTGGTGGGCCAAGTCGCCGTCGCGGCGGTAGAGCTGAACCGCACGCCCGTGGTCGTCGTCGAGCCGCGCCAGTGCGACCATGTCGGCTGCAGCCTCGACCGCCGAATATTGCGCGCGGTAACTCGCCGAGAACCCCTTGCCGCTGGCGAGCGTAAGGCGGGCGGCGCGCGCGGGACCGACGGCGTCGATCAGCGCGGTCTCGAGCGCTTCGTCCCAGCCGCGGACGAGCGCATCGAGCTGGGCGTCGAGCGCCGCTTCGTCGATCTCGCCGACGTCGTGCTGGACGGCGATGACATAATGGACCCGCGCCAACCCTTCGGCGCGCAGCTCGACCTCATACCGCGTCAGCGTGCCGTCGAACGCCGTCGTCAGCATCGCACCGACGCTCTCGCGGACGCCGCTGGTATAGGCATCGCGCGGGACGTAGACGAGCACCGAGACGAAGCGCCCGAAGGCATCGGCGCGCGCGAACAGCTTCGGCCGCGGCCGGTCGAGCAGCGACAACAGCCCGAGCGCCATCGTCCGCAACCGCGCCGGGGTCGTCTCGAACAGCTCCTCGCGCGGGAAGCCTTCGATGACATGCGCGAGCGCCTTGCCGGTATGCCCCTTTGGATCGAAGCCGAGCGCGTCGGTGATCCCCGCGACCTTGCGGCGGAGCAGCGGCACGTTGCGTGGGCTGGTCGCCAGCGCGGCGCTGGTGAATAGCCCGACGAAGCGCGTCTCGGCAATGGCGCGGCCTTCGCGGTCGAAGGTCTTGACCGCGATCAGGTCGGCGTTGACCCGTCGGTGGACGGTCGACAGTGCCCCAGCCTTGGTGATCAGCAGCGGTTCGGGCGATGTCAGGAAGCGCCGCAACGACGCCGACGTCGCCGGGCCGTCGTCGTCCCACACCTTGAATGCGGGATCGCGCAACAGCCCAAGCCCGGTCGCGTCGGGCAGCTCGTCGCCGTTGCCGTCGAGCGCGTAACGGCGAGTGCCGAGCAAAGTGAAGCGGTCAGCGGCAAGCCATTCGAGGAACGCCATCGCCTCGGCACTCGCATGCGGCGCGATCGGCGGCGGGTTCTCGCCGAGCGCGCGCGTCGACTCGTGGAGCATCGCCAGCATCGCCGGCCAGTCGGCGACGGCGGCGCGGACATCGTCGAGCACCCGGCCGAGCGCATCGAGCAGGTCGGCCCGGCTGCGCGCGCCGGCGCGTTCGAGCTCGATATAGATGATCGATTCGCGCGTCGCGCCTTCGGGGATCGGACCCGCGCCGATGCCGATCAGCTTGACCAACCGCCCGTCCGCATCGCGGCGGACGTCGACGATCGGATGGAGCAGCCGGTCGATCCCGAGCCCCGCCGCGGTGATCGCGAGCGACACCGAGTCGACGAGGAACGGCATGTTGTCGTTGACGATCGCCAGCGCCAGCCGCCGCCGCCCGGGATGCGCGCGCTCGGCGGTCGCGGCTTCGAGCGACACCACCGGGGTGCCCGGAAGCCTGACCGCCGCCGCCGCCTCGACGAAGGCAACGATCCGCGCCGCTGCGGCATTATCGATGTTATCGGCCTCGCCGGGCAATGCCGAATCGAACAATGCCGCCGCCAGCGCGCGTTCGCCGGGCGTTACCGCGCCGGTTTGACCAATCGTCGCCATGTCCAACTCCCGCTCCGGCTCGCGGCGCGCTTATGCGTCGCGCTGACGGCGGCGACAAGGCGGGGGCGGCCGGTTCAACGCATCGCGCCATCCGCTCGGCTGGTGAGCGAGAGCCACAGTTCGTGCCGCAGCCGGTCGCTGTCGAACGTCGGCAGTGATTCGGTCCAGGTGATGACCGCACACGCCGTTGCGTCGTCCTCGCCGGGGTCGAGCGGCAGGACGACGCCGCGCGTCAGCAATGTCACCGGGCCGCCGGGAGACCGGGCAAAACCGCCCTGGAGCCGCGCCGGCATCGCGTCGCGCTCGCTTCGGTGGGCGGCGAGTGCCAGCGCGCGGCCGAACGGGCTCTGTACCGGCAAGGGCCCAGGGGTGACGCCGAACGTCGACGCGACCGACGCCCCGGCATTGCGCACGGCGCTCGAGTCGAGCCAGACGAGGTTTGGCAACCACTCTGCGTCGAGCGCCGCCCGAAACTCTCCCGCTGCCGGCAGCCGCCGACGGCCGCAGCCTTCGGTCCATGATGCGATGATCCGTCCGCCGAGCCGGCGGTCGTCCACCCCGGCGAATTGCGGCGGCAGGTCGAAGTCTGGTTCACGGCGGCGGCGTTGTTCGATGATCGACGCATGCTTCACGGGCGGTCCTCGAGTCTGGGGGCGACCATCGATGTAACGGCGACGACCGTCGCTACTTGCTTGTGCCCCGCCGAACCCGCTGCTATGCCGCCGCACCGTGCCGCTTTAGCTCAGCCGGTAGAGCACATCATTCGTAATGATGGGGTCGGAGGTTCGAGTCCTCTAAGCGGCACCAGTCTTTCCACAAGGTAATCCGTAGGTCGCTTGCCGAAGCCGCTTTCGCAAGGGCAGCCGGCTCGGTCCTGTTTGGGGCACTTTGGCTAGGTAGACGCGGCCGACCCACGGCATTTCGAGTCGGATTTCCGTCAATCGGTACATAAGGGGACCGGCGCATGCGCTCTTGCACGACCTTAGCCGGTGACCAAATACCGCGCGTAACAAAGACGATCGTCCCGCCCGTAGACGATTGCCAAGCATCAAGAGTATTAACGATAATTCATAGCCGAGATATAATCGTTATGCCGCTCCCTTTTCAGTTTGTCATTCCAGGCGCGCAACTTTCGGTGTCGTTGGAGGCGGGTGAAACCACTATCTTCGTGGGCGCGAACGGCAGCGGCAAGACGCGGCTGGCAGCCATGCTGGAGGAGCTTGCGGGCACTGGCGCGCACCGCATCGCCGCGCATCGGGCGCTGACACTTGACCCTAACGTCCCCAAGATCAGCCAGGCGGACAGTCGGCAAGCGCTCCGGACCGGTTATTCGAACAGGGGGCAACGCCTTGAAGAGCATCAAATAACGGGTGTCAGGAATGGAAGTCGCTGGGGCTCGAAGTCCGCGACCCACCTGCTCAACGACTTTGATGCTTTGCTACAATGGCTTTTTGCCGAGCAGAACAACGTCGCGCTCGATACGCACATTCAAGCGCACGAGGGCCGACGAGACGAACCGAAGCTGACCGCTTTCCAACGACTCAAAGCAGTATGGGAGCGGGTCCTACCGACTAAGCGGCTATTCCCGCGCGGCGACACCATAGAGGTCGGCTCGGCAGAAGATCCGGACATCCCGCTCTATAGCGCCGCTGAGATGAGCGACGGCGAACGCTCAGTTTTTTACATGATCGGGCAGGTGCTGTTCACTGACCCTGCCAGCATCCTAATTTTCGACGAGCCCGAGTTGCACGTCCATCGCTCTATTCTCGCCCGCCTTTGGGACGAGTTGGAGGCGGAGCGACCTGACTGTGCCTTCGTTTTGATCACTCACGACCTGGAGTTCGCCGCATCGCGTCCGGCGCGTACATACGTGTTAGAAAGTTTCTCGCCGCCCGCGTTGTGGAAGGTGCAGGCCCTGCCTGAGGGCACTGGTTTCAGTGAGCAGCTCACTGCTATGATCTTGGGCGGCCGACGCCCGATCCTATTCGTGGAGGGCGAGGGTGATAGCATTGACCTCGTAATATACCGGGCCTGCTTTCCGAGCATGACCGTGATAGCGCGCGGCAGCTGCGAACGCGTGATCCAGTCTGTAAAGCTGATGCGCGCTAATAAGGACCTGACGCGACTTACCTGCGCTGGCGTAGTCGACGCAGATTCTCGCGACGCCACCGATGTCTCGCACCTCGCCGCTAAGGGCGTCTACGTTCTACCAGTTTCCGAGATTGAGAACCTGCTTGCCCTGCCGACAGTAGCATCGGTTATTCTCGACTACGATTTTCACGACGAGTCAGAGAAGCAAGCGCGGCTTGCCCGGCTTAAGACCGCGCTGTTCGCCGACGCGGCGAGGCCCGAAACCCAAACTGCCATCGCGCTTGACCATTGCCGCCGCCGGATCGATCGCGCGCTCAAGATTGTCAGTTTCGGCAACGAGCCAGATGAGGCCGCGCTACAGGCCGAGCTAATGCGCCAAATCGACACGATCGACGTGGCCCGGATCGGCACAGATGTCCGCAAATCGATAGCTGACTCGATTGCAGCTGACGATCTACCGTCGCTGCTCAAGATTTACGACCGCAAGGAGCTAGTGCTCGCGTCCCTTGCGGCGATGAAGGGGGTTAGGAAGGACGCGTTTGTCAGCTGGGTGGCGCGAGCAATGAAGAGCGCCAAACGGCCGGAACTATGTAGGGCGATTGGGCGGGAACTCCCGACGCCAGTCGCGCAATAGCGGTATGTCATTCGCGCTCGAGCTCAGGAAAATCTGCCAGTCCGCTAGAGCAGATCTGGCTCAAAACGAGGAGGAATCAACGCCGACTTTCGAGCAGCGTCGCGCCGCTCAATGTCCCGGGCTAAGCAAAGGGCGACGTGTGGCTTATGGGTCTGCTCCTACGTTTCTTCGCCGAAGAAATCCTCATCTAGCCGCTTTACCTCAACCGTGCGGTTCACTCTGACCCCGACCCCGAATTCCATCATCAGCTCGGTCAGCCGGTTACCGTCGATCAGAATGACCCGCTGCTGCAGGCCGCGCGCATAATCGACTGCCTTGCTGCTGAAGCTGGAAGTCGTGACGAAAACGCCTTTCGCAGCGCCCAAGCCCACCAAACTGCCGACAAACCCTTGGATTTCTGGACGCCCTACGCACACGTGCGACGCGTACCTCTTCGCCTGGACATAAATACGATCGAGCCCCAGACGATCCTCATCGACGACGCCGTCGATGCCGCCATCCCCGCTCTTTCCGAGCCGCTTCGCTGCGTTTTCGTGCGAGCCGCCATAGCCCATGGCGACCAGCAAATCGACGATGAGGCGTTCGAAGAAAGCGGGACTCTGTTCGAGCGTGCGGGTCAGCAAGTCAGTTCTCAAAGCTGATGCCAAGACCGCGTGTGCGGCGTCGATCTGTTCTTCCGGGGTGGCCGACGAGGACGCCGGCGCTGCAGCCGCCGGGGCTTCAGCCTTCGTGGCGGTGGTTGCGGTCGCGTTTTCGAAATTCACGAAAGCCGGATAGGTTCTCAACAGATCGACGCCAATCCTTAGCGGGTTGGTCGACAACAGGGCCTTACCGGCGGCGCTGGCAACGAATACGCCACGCTTGGGGCTATCGATCAACCCTGCTCGCGTCAGGTAGAACTTGGCCCAATGGATACGGTTGTGGATCACGCGCTGCGTACCGCTCGGCAACAGCTCGTCCCGTTCGATCTGTGACAGCCCCAATTGGTCGGCAATCTTCTCCGAAACGACGGGAACTCGGGTTTCGCCGTTCGCCGCCAGCGTCAGCACGGGAAGCATCAAAGTTTGATAGTCGGGAATAGTCATGTGGCTGATTAGCAGTCGATTCGGACCGATCATATACGATCCAGTTGCGAGACGTCGTTTTGCAGGTTCTCGTAGCCGACCGAGCGAAGACCCTGAGCAAGTTTTACGAGACGGCTGCCGTCGCGACGCGACAGAAGATAGCCGCAAATAGATCGCCAAAGCGCCTACGGTTTCGGTTTTTGCTCGGCCTGAGCAGGATCAACGATCGAGGTTTTAGCTGTTACAGGTATTTCGACTGTCGGCGGCTGCGGCGTCGCTGTCTTGGTGAGAGCACCACGCTCAAATAACGCTTCGTCAATTCGATTAAATGCAGTTTGATACGTCTGTGGATCGAGCACAGGTTTGTCGTCAGCACTGGAGCGGCCGTAGGCTGTCGACGAGTTTTTTGTGTTGAGGAAGTTCAATCGAACCCGGCTCATGCCCGAAGGCATCTGTTCAATGAATGCTGTAGCACGCGTATGACCAGAAGCTGACATCCCCGCGAAAGCTTGCAATACATTTGTTTTGTTTTTGTTCGCACTTTCGGCCGTAATAAAGCCGGAACCCATATCTGCCTGAGCTACTTGATAGCCAAGATCTTGAAACACGCTCACGACCGAAGCAAACACTTGATCTTTTGTTGTCTTGTACTCATGTGTCTGAAGAGCTTGAAGTTGCATCGGGGTCATCTCAACCTTTTTTGCAACGACTGGAGCGGAGATTAGAGCAACAAGACTAACTGCGCAAAGAAAATCACGAATTTTCATACTATTTGCCCCTTAAAAATCGCTCGTACGGCTACGAAAGTCGCTGACAATATCTTTTGCGTTGAACGTCACGATCAGCGTCATCATGCGACTTGTTTGTGAAAAGCCCGCTGCGGAGCGACTTTGACCAGCCAATAGTATGGTCCAATATTCCGAGGAAGAGGACGATTGCGAGACGGTGGCAGCGCGTTGATAGCTCCAGACTTCTTCGCCCGATGCATCCCGCGTAGTAATGTTTGGGGCTCCGAAGGAATTTAGCACGTCAGCCTTTGTGGTGCTGCCTACTTTCACGACGAGTTGAACATTACCCTGCGTCAGCGCGCTGTTGCGCTGATCAACTGGGCCCGGCCCGCCCGCACAGCCAATAAGCGTCAGTGCTAGCGCGACACCGTATGCTTTTGTTTTCATGTGATCATTGCCCCTACCAAATTCACATTAATCAGCCATGACGCCGGGTGCAAACTTTTTTGGTGGTGTACTTTTGCTCACATCCGACCCTGATCGATCGATCGAATCGAGACCTTCATAGCCCTTAGTGCATCCCCCGCATGCCCAGTGACCGCGCAAAAGGCGGTATCTTATATGAATAATGTCACAGGCTCGACGTCGATACGCGCCGCGCTCATCAGCGCGGTCGTGACGCTCCACTGCTGGCGGTGGACAATCCCGGTTCGGAGCAATCGACCACCGCGACGACCATCCTGTCGCCGACCTTTGTTCACCGGTACACTCCCAACACAGGTCAATAATAAGGACAACGACAATGGAAAAAGCGAGACCTATGACTCCGCAGGCGGATCGGACGTGAGATCCTTGGTCCCGGTGCTAGTGGTTACGCATCTGAGCGCTCTCGGTGTCGGCTATGCCATTGCCGATAAGCGGCCGGTGGCCACGTTGGTGCAAAACACCGGATTCCTCCAGGTGGACACGACCAAGGTGCTCGCCGCGACGGTCGAGAGCTTGCGTGAAGAGAACAGGCTGTTGGTGTTTTCGTAAAAGGGCACCGCGACGATCCAGACCGAACGCGTCAAGTGGTTCGTGTTCGCGGGCAGACAGCAACTGAGCGTGCCCGCTGTGGTGAACTACTACGTAAACTTGTCCGACCTCTCGCTGGCGGACGTCGCCTACGACGAGAAAGCGAAAATCGTGAGGGTCCTGCTTCCGCCGGTCACGATTGAGACATCGCTTTTCAGCCGGAAACCGCGACCACGATCAACGGCGGCGTATTGTCCTGGAACGAGAGCCAGATCGAAGCTTTGCGCAAGATCAACTATGCCAACGCACGTCGGGCGATGGCAGCACAGGCGCAGCAGCCCGGCCTGCTCAACGCAGCGAAGCGGCAGGCGACAAACGACGTCGCGGCGCTGTTTCAAATACCACTCCGTGTCGCCGGACTGCCCAACGTGAAGGTGATCGCAACCTTCAAATAACGACCACCCAGCATCCAACGCCCGCATCTCGCCGAGCCTCCAGCATCCCGCTGGGGGCTTTTTTTATGACCAAAGGAAAACGACATGATCACGATCACCGACACAATCCAGCTGTCGGGCTTGTCGCCGCCGCTCGATAGGCTTGTAGGGCCACTCTTGAGGCGGCGCGCCGCACAGCTCACCGACGGGACCGTTTCGCAGCTTTGCAGTTTCGCACGTTTTCTGATCGTCGAGCCGGGCGACAGCGCGGACGCGATCGACGCGGAACTCGGCTTTTCAGTTCTGCAGAACCTCGTCGACGAGACCGGCTTCGGTAACCCCGACTTCACCCCGTCGTGGGAGTGGATCGAGGATCACGGCGGCTGGTTCGAACTCGTGTTCATCCTGACCGACGACGGCTTTGCTCACGTGCTCTTCGTCGAGGATCGCGAGGGCGTCGACGCCGATCTACTGGCCGCGTGCCGTCATGCCTGCGGTCTCCCGACCCCGTAAACGACGACCTGCCCGCCGCATCGAGCGGCACCGCGCGCGTCTGTGGATCCTCCACGGGCGCTTTTTTTATGTCCGGAAAGGACCAACCATGCTTTCACTTCACGACCCCGCCTCGACGGACGACGCCCTGCGCTCCCCGATCGACCCGACCCTGCGCGCACTGCTGACCGCCCGTGTCGCTTCCCTACAGACCAATGGCCTGGCCGACATGACCCACTTCCTCGTGGTCCAGCCGGGCGACACAGAGGCGATGATCGTCGACGAGATCGGCTTCTCGCCGCTCGTCAACGTCTTCGACGGCATCCGGTGCGGCGTCGACGGCTTCCATCCCTTCTGGGACTGGCTGCGCGACGTCGGCGGCTGGTTCGAGATGATCGTCGCCGTCGGCAACGGTGGCTTCGCGTTCGTGCTGCTCATCCAGGACGCGGACGGCGTCGACGCCGAGTTGCTCAATCTGTGTCGCACCCATGCGGAATGACCGCGCCAGCCGAGGTATCTTATATGAAAGGACGCTGACCGCCCCCCGGTGGGGATCGTGAAGGTCCTCGCCTACATCGTTCTCGCGGGGGTGATCCTCAGCTTGGTGCAATCGACCATCATCGCGGCGGCCCTGCTGCTGGCCGTCATGATCCTGTGGGGTGCTTTCTTCAGGCCGGAAGCCCTGTTCGGGCTGCTCGCCTTCGGGCTCTTCGCGAGCACGCTGGAACGGTATCCGCTCGCGACCTTGAGCGCGCTGGCATTGTTCGCCGCGATCGACGCGGCGCGGGGTCGTCACGGCTGACGGCGGCCGGGGGGCGGCGGCGGGGCGGTCACGCAGACGCCCGAGGTTGCCTCCTCTGCGCCGCGGCGGGCCACCCCCTGCCCTCCCCATGCCCGCCGGCCCGCGCCGCTCTCGGGGCCACTCCGGACGCCCGCGCGAACCAGGGGCGAGAACCTGAAATTCTGCGGTTCTGCGACCCTGCATCCACCTTGCTCTTCCACGCTCGCGGCCGCTCTGCGCGTCAAGCCACCTAGAAATTTTGCCCCGACCTTAGCCCTTAAATCAGGGCCTAGGGTCGGGGCGGGCTCAAGAACGACTAGCCATGCTCACTATAGTGACCGGCTGCGTCCCGGTACCAGTGGTGCCGCGCAGGTTCGCTGCCGGCGTTCTTTTTTAGAATCATCGCGACATGACCGTGTGATAACCCGACGCTCCCCAACATGCCGATAATCTCTCTTTCGGTCGTGATGCCGGCATCAAGGCAGGCTATTATAGCTACGATCGCCTGGTCGTTCTTATTCGGACCGCTGCTCGCAATCAGCTCGCGCAACGCCGCCTCCGACACAAACTTCGACTGAAGGTTGATGGAAGTGACCCTGAGGGGTTCGGTGTTCACTTGTATACTCCTGATTAAGTAGGCCGACACGATGCGTGTCGGCTAGACGCAAAGGCCAAAATCAGGAGGCGTCGGTCAGGCACTTGCCGGAAGCTGATTGAGATCGTCACAGCCCAATCACATCCGATAAGTCGGATGCATCGGATAATTGTCAAGGGATCGGCCGACGGCTGACAAGCATTCCAACAGAATGAGACACAGGCGATCATTCTTGACGGAAGCATCAGCGGCGACAGGCTCCTGCTGATTCAGCCTCCTCCACTGCACTCTGCCCACCTCATGCCCGCCGGTCCGCGTCGCCTTCCAAGCCGCTCCGCACTTTACCGCCGACCAGACACCCTCAATCCTTAACGCCGACAACGCAGCCGTCGAACGGGCGGCCACACATTACGAATCATCCAAATGGCTCAAACCCGCGGTCGAGTCGGCATCTCGCACACCACTGATTCGTGGCGGGCCACCGTGTTGTGGGCCCGATGCAGAGTCAGAGAACGAGGTGAAATTACGCCTATTTCCTACCGGAAGGCACATAAATGAGGATAAAGCCGATTTTCAATGTGGATGCACTTCTAAGCTTATAAGAGATTTTTCCCTGCTCAAAGTCTTCTAACTCCATAATTGGACGAGTTTTCAATAAAGAATAATTTTTGTCTTGCCCAAGTAGATTTATGAGATCATTTTACCCTTAGATACCGCATGCAGCGACTGGATGCGGTGTCGGCATCAGGGTGTTTTACCCGGATCAATTCAAAGGTAGTGTTATGCAAATCTCGTTTCCATCAGCCGCTACGCTCGCTGTATCCAGCCGGACCAACTGTCTCCGTTCGATTCTCAACAGTAATCCGAGGGTGAAAGGCCTCCCTTTGCTCGTCGGGGCGTCCGACTGGATCGTGGATCACATCGGCTTTGATCGAGAGGTCCTGGCTCACGAGCTCGGCATCGAGTTTCCCGACCTCTCCGAGGTCTTCCTCGACCAGTTTACCGGCTTGTTGGTCGGTGACGATCGCAATTACTTCCCGTACCAAGCGGATCGCTACGGCAACTTGAGCCGTCACGACTAACGTCGATCGGTTGGAGAGGGCATCGTAATGGTGCCCTCTCCGGCCAACCGTCGCTGATCACACCGCGGCAGGTGGCAAGATATCTGTGATGGTCACTTGAAGCGCATGCCCATCACGCCGATATGGGTTTCGTGGGCAGCCCTTGAACAAGGCCAACCGGCTCACTTCGATGTGCTTGTTCAATTTTTCCTACCCGCAAGAGCGGACCGTTCGGTCGCATCACCACTCCGGTGATCCTCTTGTTATAGGTAGGAACTATTCGCCATGAGTACCGAAACCATAAGGGCCGCGATAATTGCGCGGTTCCCTAGTTCGCCTTCACCTCAGAACACCGTCGCGTCTTCGACTACGGCCGCACTGCCGCCGCGCGTATCCGATACGCCCTCTACGGCGACAATTTCGCCGTCGTCGCAGGAAACGGCTGCGCCAGACAACATCCAAGTGCCTACACCGCCATCCCCGATCTCGACCCAGAATCCGTCCACCAACCCATTACGGCAGTATTCTCTTCTGGGTCACGGCCTCGAAGTGGCCGAACGAGCTCAAGCTCAGGTACCACTTCTCGGATCGGTGTGCCTGGCTGGACAGGCTACGATCTGGTTCGCCGGACCGAACACCGGCAAGACGCTTATGGCGCTTCGATTACTGATTGACGCCATTCAGGCCAAGCGCATCGATCCCAACAACGTCTATTACGTCAACGTCGACGACAGCAGCTCGGGTCTGGCTACGAAGCTCAACATGCTTGAAGAGTTTGGTGTCCACGTCTTGGCCGAGGGCTACAAGGGCTTCCGCTCCTCCAATTTTGTCAGCGAAATCGAGCGGATGATCGCGTTGGATCAAGCCAAGGGTCAGTTCATCATCCTCGACACGCTGAAGAAGTTCGTCACCGTGATCGACAAGAAAGCGAGCAGCCAATTTACCAACCTTCTTCGTCGGTTCGTGCTTAAGGGCGGCACCATCCTCTGTCTCGCGCACACCAACAAGCGTCCGGGTGCTGATGGCAAGCCGATCTACGGCGGCACGAGTGACTTCGTCGATGACTTCGATTGCAGCTACGTTATTTCGGTGGTGGCTTCCGACGAACCGTCGAATGACCGGACGATCCTGTTCGATAACAACAAGCGGCGCGGGGACGTTGTGCAGCGCGCGTGTTACACCTACAGCGTCGAGGACGGCTTGAGCTACGAAGCCATGATCACGTCGGTGCGGACGACCGACCCTGACCTATTCGAGGTGTCCGACATGGACCCGGCGGCATCTGATGCCGATGTCATCGAGGCCGTGCAGAGCTTCCTGAGCTATGGTGTAACGACCAAGATGAAGTTGGCGGTCGGTGCCGCCAAACTCGCGAGGGTCAGCCAGAAGACGGCTCTCGGCGTTATCGAGAAGTACACCGGCGAGGATCCTTCTCGCCACCTGTGGACCTACGAGGTGCAGGCGCGTGGAGCGAAGGTGTTCAAGCCCCTGCCGGGAGCGGTGGCGGCCGAAGGCGAGGTCGTAGCGCCGTCAGACTAGCCGCGTAGGGCGGCGGCAGTCGGGTCAGGACGGCAGGATTTCACGTTTTTGCCCCCGCCGCCCGCCGCCGCCCGAGCGTACCGGCCCCGAGTGGGGCCACCGACCCGATCGCCAAGAAAGCCATCGGGAACGCCGATTATTGAACTGCCTTTCGAGGGCATCTGCCGGGCTTCGGCTGCACCCCTGAGGGGCGCCAGCGGCCCACTGAGCGCGGGTGTCCTCGATCGGTCCTCATTCACGCCGCGTCGATCCGCGCCCTCCAGCGCCGGTCCACGGGCAGACACAAGGAACACGTACATGCCGAAGATCAAGCTATCCGCCCAAGTCACCCTCACCGCCGCGTGCGAGCCGGGCAACCGTAAGACCGACTACTGGGACACCGTCACGCCCGGCTTCGTGCTCGAAGTGCGTTCGTCCGGCGGGAGAACCTACGCCTTGCGTTACACCGACGACGCGGGCCATCAGCGTCAACTGAAGATCGGCACGTCCGCCGACATCACCTTTGAACAGGCCCGCAAGGCGGCGGTGCGACTTCGATCCGAGGTCGTCCTCGGCGGCAACCCGGCCGCGCAGAAGGACCAGAAAAAGCTGGTGCCCACCTATGCCTCACTGGCCGGCGAGCACATCACCTACGCGAAAACCCATCAACGTCGCCCCGGCAACACCGAGTCCATCCTGCGGCTCCACGTCATTCCTCGCTGGGGGCGGCTAAAGCTCAGCGAGATCAAGACCCAGGACGTCGCCGCGTGGTTGGCCCTCAAGGCGGGGGGGCTGGCACCGGCGACCGTCGAGAAGATCAGAGCGATGTTCAGCCGATCGTTCGAACTCGGTCGCCAGTGGAACACGCCCGGTGCCGAAACCAACCCCGTCCGCAACGTCCCGCGTCGCCGGTTCAACAACGCGCGGGAGACGTTCCTGTCGACGGAGGACGCGGAACGCCTGCTCATCGCACTTGAGTGGTCGGAAAACCCTCAGCTGAAGTCGATCGTCGGCTTGCTGCTGTTGACCGGCGCGCGGAAGACCGAGCTGCTGACGGCCCGGTGGGAGCACGTCGACCTCGAACGGAAGGCGTGGTTCATCCCCACGACGAAGACGGGGAAGCCGCGCCACGTGCCGCTGTCTCGGGCCGCCCTCGACGTCATCGCGGCGCTGCCGAGGTTCGAGGGGTGCCCTTGGATGTTGCCCAACCCGGCGACGTTGAAGCCCTACGTCACCCTCAAGCGGGCGTGGGACACCGCTCGATCGGCGGCGGGCCTTCCCTGCCTCCGCATCCACGACCTGCGCCACTCGGCGGCGTCGTTCATGATCAACGCCGGGGTCGACCTGTTCGCGGTCGGAAAGGTGCTGGGGCACACCGATCACAAGTCGACCATGCGCTACAGCCACCTCGCGAACGAGACGCTGATGAAGGCCGTCGAGGCTGGGGCGGCGAAGCTGAACGTCAGCTGGAAGGACTGACACCGACTTCCCTTGGCCCGACGGTAAGCGATCGGGCCAAGGGTAACCTCGCGTAAGTACACAATCTTGCCACCGCATTTTTCGACCTAATGCATCGTCGCAAACAAAAGGTCGCTCCTGGTCTCAGATGACCTGCCTGCGGCGCATGCCGGCTCTTCATAAAACCGCTTTTTAGCAACTTGATTGACAAGCCTCTTGCTTTTATGTTGATTGACGACATATTCTCAGCTTGTACCCAGTTGGATGGCGTTATCTAATCTTGGGGCATGTGATATGAATAGCGCCATTGATGCAGCAAAGTCGGCGGGTGACCTCGCTCCTATTGCCCAGCAATACGGTCCATTCTTTTTTACAGTATTTTATACACTTATCGTTTTGGTGTTGGGGCAGGAAATAATCCGTCGCCGGCTCAGTAATGCTGTCGATATGTCTCCCACTGAATTAAACGAAAGAATTAGATCACAGCGTGCTTATCGTACCTTCGCCATATCTATGGCCGGGTTTTGTCTGACATTTTCGATGTTTTGGTGGGGATATACACAGATTTATCCGCCGTCCTCAAAGATCGAGCAGTTGGTCAAGGATCAAATCGCGAAGGTCGTTTTCCAAGGGCAGATTACAGATCTGAGCCCAGATGACGTTTTGATCTCTTCAGATGATGTGAATTATACAGCTTACGTATGGACCGATACTCACGCAATGCCTGCTATGACCAGATTCGTGATAGTCGCAAAGAGTAGACCGATGTACGGGCAGCCAGTTTCCATTTACTACGGGAACGAAAAGTCCTTGCAAGCTGCAGGTCCGGCAATAGGATATGCCTTCCATCCTTTAGAGTTCTGTCTTAACGAGTCGGCGACCAAGATGCGGATGATTAAGGCGCAAGATGGGCCGCCGCGCCTCTCAAATCCTTGTAAAAAGGATGACAAGCTATGACTAGATTTATAACATTTTGGCTTTTCGTTTGTTTCTCATCATTCGCTGTTTCTGCTCAGCAATGCAATTTTCAGTGCTTGCAAGCGCTTCAGTCTAGAGGAGCTCCGCAGTGGGACGCGCAACGTCAATGTTGTCAGATGCCCCAACAGCAAATGCAGAGTCCGTTCGGGGGCGGAAGTCAGCGTTGCTTTACCCAGGTTGGAGTGTGCCTGACGGGGCAACCGATCCCTATGGGGGCGCCTTGCGCATGCATGACCCAGATGGGCATGGTTCCCGGCCAGGCCCACTAGAAAAAAGCAGAAAGCCGGGCAGGGTCGAAACTGGCAGGCCGTTGTTATCCTCGCGACACTCGAAGGCGTCTTTTATGATCAACGCCGGGGTCGAGCTGTTAGAGACCGTTTGAGAATGGCTTGAAGGGGTGGCGCGGTTGTGATTCAAGCTTGGGATGTGGACCCGAGCGAGCCGTGGCCGGATGGCTGGATTTGAGCAGCGAGCGAAGCGCTACCCGACCGATCTGACGGACGAGGAGTGGCGGTTTATCCAGCCGTTTCTGCCACCCGCGCCAAAACGAGGGCGTAAGCCGACGACGGATCTTCGCGCGGTGCTCGACGCCTTGCGCTATCTTGCTCGGACGGGTGGCGGCTGGCGGATGCTGCCGAACGACTTTCCGCCGTGGCAGACGGTCTATTGGTGGTTTCGGCGGCTTGTGCGGCGGCTGTTGTTTCGGACGCTCCACGACGTCACGCTGATGCTGGACCGGGCACGCGAGGGTCGTGAGCAAAGCCCGAGTGCAGCAGTGATCGACAGTCAGTCGATCAAGGCTCCGGCAGCGCAAAGCCGTGGGTTCGACGCCGGCAAGAAGGTCCTCGGCCGCAAGCGTCACATCGCCGTGGATACCGACGGGCGGCTATTGATGATCAACCTGACGACGGCGGACATCTCCGACAGCGCCGGCGCGCAGGCGATCGTTGCCGCGATCCGCAAGCGGTGGCCCTGGCTCAAGCACCTGTTCGCCGATGGCGCCTATGACCGCACCAAGTTGATGGACGCGGCCATCTACCAGGACTTCGTCCTCGAGATCATCCGCCGCACCGACAAGGAGCCCGGCTTCAAAGTGCTGCCGCGGCGATGGGTGGTCGAGCGCACCTTTGGCTGGATGACACGATGGAAGCGCCTCGTCCGCGATTACGAACAGCGGATCGATGTCTCCGAAGCCATGATCCACGTCGCCCTCGGCAGCCTGATGCTAAGACGGATCGTCCACCCGTGAGCATTCTCAAACGGACTCTTAGCGGTCGGCCGCATGCTCGGGCACACCGACCAAAAATCGACGACGCGCTACAGCCGCCTCGCGAACGACTCGCTGATGAAGGCTGTTGAGGCCGGAGCGGCGAAGCTCATGATTGCCGCTTTTAGCTCTGATTTGATTGACCCGGATATGATGTAATTCCGATGCTCGTGAAGAGATCAATAACCTTCGATTGAATTTCAGAAAGATTAGATTTAACGATAAAATCGCCATTCTTCATCAAGTCGGGCTCAATTTCATAAATAACACTAAACGTATTTGAGATTTTTGGCATAGGGCCATCAAATGTAAGCGCAAGAACCGCCTCACATACCATAGCGTGTTCGGCTTTTTTGATATTGATCGCCGAGGCGCTCGCAATCCTAAAGGTTGCTCGTGGATACTGTGCCGCGGATGGACCTTTAGGCCAATCCGACGGAGGCATCACATTAGCAACTAGCTTATTGGTTACGTCTTCAGCGATACAGGCTTTAGGCGAACCGGCGTTGAGCAAATCGACCGTCGTCTCGGGCTTGCTCGAGCAACTCAGCACTGAGCCAGTCATCAAACCTAAGACAATAAACCTTGTTGTGTTCGACATTATCGACTCCTCTGGCCTTCAACAATGGAGCATGTCGAGGCTGTCAAGCGCACTTTGGTACCAGAACTTGGCTTATATCATAGTGAGGGCAACGCTGGCAGCCAGGGCACGATCCCCGTCGTCCAAGGCCGGCGCAACTGCCAGCGGCCCGTTCAATAGCCCTGCTCCGATGGGAGTGCTGGCTCGGCCTGATAAGAGGGGTTCGGCGGGGGCGTCGCAGCAGCCCGACTTTGCCCCCTCTGCGACGCTCGGAATGCCCCCCCCCCCGCCTTACCCCGCGCGCCCGACCGCGGCGCTCTCGGGGGCGCTCTGCGCGCCGATACCAGCCGCCCCCGGAACCTGAAATCCTGCGAGGCTGACGACCGGCCGAAGGTGATGTCCTAGATCGGTCACTGGCATTGCCAAACATTGAATGCCTTAGTGTTGGTTACGGATGTTCGCTTTTCGTTCTTGCACGAGGGCGAGTCGTCATGCGACCCGTGCGGATGTGGCGGGACATGTTCAAAATATAAGTGATCTCGTCGGCAAGGGCGTCGATCTCGTCATAATCTGCCATGCGTGCCCGAACAGGCGCAGTGTGCCGGTGGCCAAGGTACTCAGGCTGTTCAGGACGCGTGGATGGTCCGACGACTGGTACGACGCCCCCAGACGCTTCCGATGCGGCGGGTGCGGCTCGAAGAATATTCATCTCGACGCCGATTTCTACGGGGCGGCGGTCCGTCGGCAACGGGGTCAGCCGAAGCTCGCCACCGTCCCCGAGACTCTGAGGCCGGGATTGAAGCCGCCGCCGCACGGGGTGTCTGTCACCGAATGGAACGTCGCGACCGAACGCGAACGGAAGCGGCTGGTGGATCGCTCGCGTTCGTAATACTGGCGCGCGGTGGGAAACGGCAAAGGCCCTAACGTGCCTAATTGTCGTTCAAACCGCTCGGGCTGAGCGATCGCAAACGTCGCTTCCAGGTCCCTTCAATCTCTATAACTTTCTCCGCATCGAGATCGGGCGACACTCGCTGCAAGATGGAAAAGCTGAAGTTTGCCGGGGCTCGCTGGCGGAGCTGACTGTTGCCGCCATGCCCGGTGCGGGCATACTCCAACCAGCGCTGCAAGATATTTGCTACGCCATATGCAGAGCCAACGTATTGTCGGCCATCAGAACGGTCGATTATTAAATAGATGCCGCGCCATTGGCTGAGCACCGCCCGCCAGCTCTCTGGAAGCACGGCAAGCTCGCTCCAGTCGAGTGTTATCCGATCCCAAGGCGGCACAGGCGCACGCAGAAGATTCTCTTGCGCGATCGCCTGAATCGGAAAAACGTTTCTGTCCGCCCAGCGGTACCAAGAACGCTCCAGGCCCGGCCATTTGATTATCAGTCGACCGTGCCATTTTTCATTCCACGGGGTTTGCGCAAGATCAAACTCGACAACATGCTTGCGCGCGCTCGAAGCGAACACACCCGACATTCCTAGTTGAATGAGCTCGATGTGAGCCGGTCGTAAGATGCATTCATCCCGTCCGATCGTCCGCGTGCCCGCTACCCGACAGAGACCCACGAAGAGCGCCGTGCCAGCTTCGTGCCGAATGAACGACGCAACAAATTTCGCGCGGTTCAATGCAGCTTCGACACGGGGGCCATGCGTGCTTTGATAGCAGTCAAAAAGGTCCGGGCGTTCCTCGGCTATCCAATTGAAGACCCGGTTTAACGATGCCTCGGATGGACGGTGGCGCAACACCAAAACCTCCTCCAGCGCGATACCAGATGCAATGAGTAAGCTGTTCAGCGTAAGCGGAGAGTCGATGAACGATGGGGTGATATTTGCCATTGCAGCAAGCAACACCGCATTGCGGCTGTTGCAAGGGGTAAGAACAGCACCAGCCGGATTTCCGTTAACCGCGCTCAGCTTTTTCAATTTGTCGGTTGCTCGCATGCGGTCGTGCGCTGCCCTATAGCTACCGATGTGAAAATAAATCAGGCGAAGGAGCTAATCCGTGGCGCATGACATTTTTGAGGACGTCGCGGCGAGACACCTGGCTTCGATTCCTGGAATATTTGTCAAAAAAAATCACAATCCCGGCGATCATTCGTGGGTCGCCGAAATAGATATTCTTGCTATCGATATCAGTCACCAACGGATTATTTTAGCGGAGGTTAAGTCAGGCGATATTCGAGGGTTAATAAAAGGCTTAGGTAAGTTTGAGGGCGAAATGATAGATCGTCTCCGCGCTCAGTTCACTCGATTAGCTACAGTATCCGGTCTTGATCTAAGCAAATGGCCAATCAAAGTTGTATTTTACGTTAGAGGCGAAAATCAGAGTAGGTTGGAGAAAGCGATTGGCGACCGTCCCTGGGATGTTATATGTTTAGAGGATGCCTTATTACTGAATCCAAGTGCCGATATTGACAGGTAACCTAGTGTCATTTGTGGCCGATCGACAGTATTAAAGAAATTACGGCCGCCAAGGCCACCTGACAATATCGGAGGATCGCGTGAAGCCGCTAAGCGTCGATAGCTCAAAGAACTTTTCCCTTAAGCCGCCTTCAGTCGTAATGGAACTTGTTCACGCCGCAAAGGTGATGCGTGAACATTACGCTACACTGCACGGTAACCGTCTGCTTTTCACGTTTGACGGCAACCTTGTCGGCGATATGGGAGAGGCTCTTGCCGTCGAATATTTTGGCATGACGCTCGATCGTCGTTGCGGCGAGGGTGCGGACGGCTTCGCGCCCGATCGGACGACAGTGCAGGTGAAGGCGACCGGGACGGGCCGGGGGGCGGTGTTCCGTGATACGGAGCTCCACGCAGATCGTCTGCTGTTTTTCAGCATCGACTTCACTAATTGCACGGCGACCGTGGTTTACAACGGTATGGAAGCGCGAGTGCGCGCCAAGCTTAACCGTCCGTGAGATGGGCAGAAATCGGTCACGATGGCGCAAATGCGTGCTCTCGAACTCGACGTGCCTTCACACGAGAGGTTGCCTCTGCTGGCTGCCGTCCGAAGCTAGTCGCTGGGAGCGAACGCTGGATCGCAACCGTGGGACCAGTAGAGGTGCATTTTTTGCGGTTTTCCTACCGGAAGCTCTTTCGCTAGGAAAACTCTGAGAAACGATTTCTCCCCAGCTTGGGTGGCATCTTGGTCGGTTGCGCCGACCCACACAGCATTCATGTCAACTCATTGTTATTGTTCGACTACACGGTCGGTGTCGAAGGTATTCGTAATGATGGGGTCGGAGGTTCGAGTCCTCTAAGCGGCACCACTTTTCCGTTTCCCGCATCCGGGCAGCGTCGAGACGTTCACAACATCCGGCGGTAGACGTCACAACGGTCGTTGGGCCGCGTCGCTTCACGCGGCGCCGGGGCATCGTGCGCGCCGATAAATGCTGTCTCTCATATTGGTTGATTAATCCAACAGTCTGTTTTATCCCTCAATTTAACAGACGCAAAGATCGTCTGAGAGTGGGGAGGTCACATGGCCGGGCGACCGAATCGAATCCAGCGCACGCTGTGCACGATAACTGCCGTCGCTGCGCTTGTCGGCCCTTTGGCGGCTACCGCGCAAGACGTCGGGCCGGAGGATCCGCTGGTCGTGCGCCGGTCCTTCTACCTGCCGATGCGTGACCAGATTCGGCTCGCCGTGAACGTATATCGCCCGGCAAAAGACGGTGTCGCAATCGACAGCAAATACCCGGTCGTGTTCGCGTTCACGCCGTATCGCGCGCGCTTTTACGACAAGGGCAAGCTTGTCGATCTCGTCGACCAGCGCACTTTCGGCCTGCGCGCGCTCGTTCACGACGGCTATGTTGTCGCCACCGCCGATATCCGCGGCAAGGGCGCGTCGTTCGGTGCGCGGCGTGGCTTCCTCGACCAGACCGAGGCGAAGGACGGCGCGGAGATCGTCGCATGGCTTGCCCGCCAGCCCTATGCCACCGGCGAGGTCGGGGTGATCGGTTGCTCGTATCTCGGCGGCAGCGCGATGCTCGTCGCGAGCGCGAGCCCGCCGGCGCTCAAAGCGGTGTTTTCGGCGGCGACCGACTGGGACAAATACGAATTCGTCCGCCGCGGCGGCATCACCGGCCAGTTCAACACCCGTCCGGACGAGCCGGCTTCGGTCGATCTCGCAAGCGTTCCGGTCGACGGCGACACCGACGGCGTGCTGCTGAAGCAGGCGGTGGCGCAGCATGCGGGAAATACGCCGATGGCCCCCTTGTGGTACGGCATTCCGTACCGGGACAGCATGTCGGCCCTGACCGGAACCCGCTTCTGGGAGGAGGTCGGCCCGTACACCCACAAGGCCGCGCTCGCGAGGCCGGGTGTCGCCTGGTATCTGTGGGGCAACTGGAACGACGAGCCGACCGAGCAGGTCATCCGCTCGGCTGCTAACTTGCCCGCCAAGCTGATCATCGGCCCCGGAAGCCACTGCGAGATGCCGAAGCAATTCGACATCAACGCAATCCAAAAGGGCTTCTTCGACCGCTATTTGAAGCACGTCCCGAACGGCATCGACGCCGAGCGCAAATATGCCTGGTGGCGCGAGAACGGCAGCGCGGGCGAACTGATCCGGTCCGATACCCTCCCCGGCGTCGGCGTCAAGCGGACTGCCATGGCTCTCGGCATGGGGAGCGATCCGCATGGTGGCACGATGGCACTTCGCGCGTCGCCCAGCCGGACGCTCGATTATGCGATCGACTATGACATCTCGACCGACGCGTATTTCCCGTTCTGGCCGGAGTCGCCCGATGCCCATGCGGCGACGTTCACGACCCCCCCGCTGGCGCAGCCAGCCACGATCGAGGGCTATTTGATCGTTTCGGTCGAGGCCGCCGCCGATGCGCCCGAGGCCAACCTGTTCGCCTACCTCGAGGATGTCGATCCGAGCGGCAAGGCGACCGTGCTCGCACAAGGTCGGCTCGCGGCCAGTCACCGCAAGCCCGGCACTGCGCCTTACGCCGATCTCGACCTGCCGTATCATTCGGGCCTGCAGCGCGATGCCGAACCGCTGGTCCCGGGTCGCCCGGTCACCCTGGTCTTCGAACTGTCGCCGCGGTCGTATGTCGTCCAACCGCATCATCGCCTGCGCGTCGCACTCGCCGGGGCCGATCCGCGCCAGCGCAACCTTGCCGAGATAGGGGGCGGACTTGCCAGGCACTGGACGTTGTACGGCGGCGCGGCAGGGTCGAAAATCGAGATACCGTTCGTCACACCGGTCCGTTTCGAGACCGACACACAATAAACAGGGGAGAGCACGATGGGGAGCGATCTGCGTAAAATCTTCAACTATGGCCTGCGGTCGGGGGTGGCATTCGCCGCGCTCGCCGTTGGCGTCGCTCACGCCCAAACGGCCGTGCCCGATGCGAGCGATGGGGCGCGTCCGCAGCTCAGCACGAGCGGGACCGCCGTACCACCGGTGCCTGCCGAAGCCGGGCAGGTCGCGTCCGATATCGTCGTCACCGGCAGCCGCATCCGTGGTGTCGCGCCGATCGGCTCGCCGATCATCGAGCAGACCCGCGCCGACCTCGTCGCCACCGGCTCGACCAGCACGACGCAGCTGGTGCAGAACCTGCCGCAGGTGCTCAACCAGGGGGTGACCGAGAATGGCCGCAATACGTCGGGCGGCGCCGGCAACATCACCTACAGCTCGGGCTTCGACATTCACGGAATCGGGCCGTACGCCACCCTGACCCTGCTCAACGGGCATCGCATGGTCCAGTCGGGCTCGTCGGGCGGCTTGCCCGATCCGAGCGCGGTTCCGACGATCGCGCTCGAGCGCGTCGAGATCGTCGCCGACGGCGCTTCGGCGATCTACGGCTCCGACGCGGTCGCGGGTGTCGTCAACCTGATCACGCGACGCCGCTTCGACGGTCTCGAGGCGCGCGCGCAATACGGCCTGACCGACGACAATGCGTATAACCAGTATACCGCCGGCCTCATCGCCGGGCACAGCTGGAAGACCGGCAACATCACCGGCTCGTACGAGCATAACGGACACGGCTCGCTCAACGGCAACGACCGCCCGTTTTATGGGGCAAACCTGACCTCGCGTGGCGGCGGCGACTATCGCGGGGTCCAGTGCAATCCGGCAAATGTCGTCATCGGTGGCGTCAGCTATGCCCAGCCGGGGCTCGTCGCGGGCACCAGCAACAAATGCGACACGCTTAAGGGGCAGGACCTGATCCCGTCGCAGGTGCGCGACAGCTTCATGGGGTCGGTGACGCAGGAAATCGGCTCGCGGATCACGTTGACGGGCGACGTGCTGTATACGCACCGCAAATTCGTTTTCACGCCGACGGTGACCACCGCCACGCTGACGGTGCCCAGCACCAACCCGTACTTCGTGCTGCCCGCCGGCGTCGCGGCAACGTCTGAGACGGTCCAGACGAACTTCGGCGGCACCGCGCCGCTCAATGCCAGCTCGGGGTTTTCGAAGACACTCGAAGCCACTGCCGGCCTGAACGTTAAGCTGTTCGGCGATTTCCAGCTCGATGCGGCGTACACCTACGGCCATGACGACAGCTACAGCCTGTCGAACCGCGGCGTGAACAACGGGGCCCTCGCGGCCGCGCTGGCCAGTTCCGACAAGGCGACCGCGCTCAATCCCTTCGGCACGAGCCCCGCTTCGGTCATCAACACTGTGTTCAACTCGGTATTCGGGGCCCCGGGTGCGAACACGGAGGAAGAGGGCGAGATCAACCTGTCTGGGTCGCTGCTGACCTTGCCGGGCGGCAATCTGCGGGCAGCGATCGGCGGCGAGATCATCCGCGAGAGCATCTATAACGGCCTCGATTCAGGCATCATCGGCGCGGTGGTCGCCAGTCGGTCGTCGACGTCGCGGACGATCAAGTCATATTATGGCGAGCTGCGCGTGCCGATCTTCGGCGTTGGCAACGCCATTCCCGGCTTCTACGCGCTCGATATCTCGCTGGCCGGGCGGATCAGCGACTATTCCGACGTCGGCACGGCGCGCAATCCAAAGATCGGCGTCAACTGGGAGCCGGTTCACGGCCTGAAGCTGCACGGCAGTTACGGCACATCGTTCCGCGCAC
This sequence comes from Polymorphobacter sp. PAMC 29334, assembly GCF_019431245.1. Classification (NCBI taxonomy): domain Bacteria; kingdom Pseudomonadati; phylum Pseudomonadota; class Alphaproteobacteria; order Sphingomonadales; family Sphingosinicellaceae; genus Polymorphobacter; species Polymorphobacter sp. PAMC 29334. Next base: position 3,621,186 of record NZ_CP080243.1, read on the forward strand.
CGATCCTGACGCAGATCCACGGAGCGTCGAACGCGCTCTACGTGCAGAATTATTCGACACCGGCGGGGATCGTGCAGGGTGTGACGCTATCGGGCTTCGCGGCGGGCAATCCGCTGACGCCGGAAAACGCGCGGACCTTCTCGTTCGGCGCCGATCTGATGCCCCAGTCGATGACGAACTTCCGTGCCAGCGTGAACTATTTCAACGTCAACTATAAGGGCCAGATCAACGCGATCCTGTCGGACCTGTCGATCCTGCAAACGCCGGCGATCGCCGCGCAATACGCCGATCGCATCGTTCAAGGGGCAGCGGCGGCGGCGCTGATCCAGTCGTTCGTCGCGCAGGGATATCCGGTGCGCGGCGTGCTTCCGGCGACGCCGACGCTGTTCGTCTATGGACAGAACGTCAACGCCGGAACCGTCCTTGCTGAAGGCCTCGACTTCCAGGTTGCGTACCGGCTCGGCGATTTCAATCTGGCGACGAGCGGGACGTATTTCTTGAAGTACAACTCGGCAGTCTCGAAGACGGCGCCGTTGCTCGACACGCTGAACACCATCTATTACCCGCCGCGCTTCCGTTCACGGAGCTCGGTCGGCTACGACAATGGCGCGAACTCCGCACTGATGTTCTGGAACTTCACCAATTCGTACAGCAACAATCGCGCGACGCCGACGCAGTCGATCAACAGCTATTCGACCTTCGATCTCCATCTTGCGCATCGCTTCACCGGAGGGCCTATCGCGCGCGGCAAGCTGACAGTGGCGCTCGACGTGGCGAACCTGTTCGACGCCGATCCGCCGTTCGTCAATATTCCGCAAAGCCCGAACGGCGGTGGCGGCTTCGACCCGACGGCGGCAAATCCGATCGGACGCCTGATCTCGCTGTCGGCGACGTTCGCATTATGAGGTCCGGCTTTCCGGCAATTGGATCGCGTCGGCGTGCGAACGGGGGCACCCTGCGCGACCCCGTTCGCACGCCGCGATTATTTGCGGAAGCAGGAGTCGTAGACGCGGTCGAGCAACCCGCTGAGTATCTGAAGATCGTGCGGGCCAAGCACGTTGAGGACGTCGCGTTCGACGGTAGCGAGCGTGGAGAACATCTTCTCCAGCGCCGCTTCGCCGCCAGCGGTGGTGTAAAGGGCGTGACGGCGCCGGTCGCCGGGGGAGCGTTGCCGCTCGGCGAAGTGAAGGCGCTCGAGATCGTCGACGACCGCGACGGCGGCGGATTTGTCGAGGCCGACCTCGCGCGCCAGCTTGGCCTGCGACAGACCCGGGTTGGCCGAGATGACCGCGAGCGCAGAAAATTCGCCCGGCCGCAAGCCATGTTCGATGCTCGTGCCCGTGAACGCACTCGACAACTGGTTCTGGATGCGGCGCAGACGGAAGCCGATGAAATTGCCGAGCCGTCCGAGGTCGAGGTGCTCGTCGTTGACAGCTGTATTGGGTCGAGGTTGAGCGAGCATCTTGCGGGTTTAATCAATCGGCGGGTGCAAACAAAGCATGATTATCAGGATTGCGGATCAGCGACGGCACTGACCTCATCGGTGGTGTATGCCTGACCCGCATCCTCAGCCCGAGAGCCGCGCGATGACACCGACCGACATGGACTTCGACGGAGACCCGATGCGCGTGCGCGTCCCGGGAGGTCGCCTGCGAAGGATCGCGCTCGCGACAGGGTCTGCTGCGCTCCTCATCGCGATGGCAACCGATGCGCTGGCGGTGGCAGGGCGTCATCTCGGCGTCCGGTTTCTCGGCGCGATCGAGATCGTCGAGGCGTGCGTCGCGGTGGCGGCGACGTCGGCGATCGTGATCGCCACGATCGACGGGACGCATGCACGCGTCCGGATCGTCCTCGAACAGGTTGGCGAGCGCGTCGCCACCGCACTGGAGCGGCTTGCCGACGTCTGCAGTGCGATTATCTTCCTCCTGCTCGCCGCGGGTTCGATCTGGCTGGCCAGCGACCTGTGGCAGGGGCATGAGGTCACCGAAGTGCTCGGCCTGCCGCTACGCTGGTTCAGGCTGTTCTGGATCGCCGGCGTCCTGCTTGCCGCAGTGATCTTCGCGGTCCACGCGCGAAAGCTCCGGCGATGACTGCGCTCGTCCCTGAAGCCGTCGGCATCATCGGACTGGTCTGCTTGCTGGCCAGTCTCGCGCTCGGCCTGCCGATCGGTGTCGCGTTGCTGATGGTTGCGCTGATCGGCCTGTCGGTTTTGATCTCGCCCGAGGCGGCGCTGATCAAGCTCGGCGTCGTCAGCTTCGCCACGATCACCCGCTACGAACTGGGTGTGCTGCCGCTGTTCATCCTGATGGCGCATCTGTGCTTTGCCGCAGGAGCCAGCCGGGACTTTTTCGACGTCGCGGCGCGCTTCGTCGGACATCGCCGCGGCGGTCTCGCGATCGCCTCGATCGGCGGCTGCGCCGGCTTCGGGGCGATCAGCGGATCGAGCCTCGCGACAGTCGCGACCGTCACCGCCGTCGCGTTGCCCGAAATGCGCAAGGCCAATTACGCGCCGTCGTTCGCCACCGGAGCCCTTGCCGCGGGCGGCACCCTCGGGTCGCTCGTTCCGCCTTCGGGAGCCTTGATCGTCTTCGGCATCATCGCCGAGCAGTCGATCAGCAAATTGTTCGCGGCGGCGATCATTCCCGGGATCACGCAGGCACTGTTCTACGTCGTTGCGATCTCGATCATGTGCTGGATCAATCCCACGCTCGGGCCGCCGACCGCGCGCGTGCCGTGGCGCGAGCGCATTGCCGGGCTGGTCAAGATCATCGACGTGCTCGCACTGATCGTCTTCGTCATCGGCGGCCTGTTCATCGGCTGGTTCACGCCGACCGAGGCGGCCTCGGTCGGATCGTGGCGGCGCTGTTGCTGTGCTGGTGGCGCGGCAAGCTGAGCTGGAGCGCGGTCACCGGCGCGCTCGATGCGACGCTGCGGACGACCGGCATGATCTATCTCGTCATTATCGGCGCGCTGCTTTTTGCTACTTTCATCGGCGTCACCGGGGTCGCGACGTGGCTGGCGCATGGCGTCGCCGGGCTGCACGCGTCACCGACCATCGCGATCATTGCCATGGCCGTCGCGCTGCTCGTGCTCGGATCTTTCCTCGACGGCATCGCGCTGATGCTGCTGACGACGCCGATCTTCCTGCCGATCATTCACGACCTTGGGATGAGCCCAATCTGGTTCGGCATCTTCCTCGTGCGGACGATGGAGATCGGTTTCGTCCATCCGCCACTCGGGCTCAACGTCTACGTCATTCAGGGCATTGCCAAGGATATTCCGCTGGCGACGATCTTCCGCGGGATCGTGCCGTTCCTGTTCGTCGATTTCCTCCACCTTGCCCTGTTGATCGCGGTGCCGATGCTGGCACTGTGGCTGCCGAAGATGCTCGCATGACGCGGTGGCTGCTCATTTTGTTTGCGGCGGCGTGTGCGCTGGCCGGTTGCGCGCGCCCCGACCCGAACGTCGTGACGCTCAGCTACGCCACGCCGTATCCGCCGACCCATCCGTTCAGCCAGGCCGACCGGAAGTGGATCGACTGGGTCGAAGCGGAATCGCACGGACGCATCAAGATCGCGCCATTCTGGGGCGGGGCAATCCTGTCGAGCGACCAGAGCATGGAGGAGGTTCGACACGGCGTCGCCGACATCGGCCTGATCGCCCCGATCTACACGCTCGGCAATGCCCACGCCCAGCGCGCGCAGGTCGGCTTTTACGGACACGTCGGATCGATCGATGAGCAGGTCGGCGTCTATAAATGCCTGATTGAACGCTTTCCGGTCCTCCGCGACGAGCTTCGGGGATTGCGGGTGCTTGCGGTCCAAGGCGGCAATCTGCCAGGCATCCTCACGCGCAGCCGTCCAGTCCACAGCCTCGCTGACCTCCGCGGGCTGCGTCTGCGCGCCCCGGCGGAGAATACCGGCGTCTTGCGTGTCCTTGGTGCCGACCCGGTCGATATGCCGATGGGCAACGTCTATTCCGCGCTCGCCAAGGGCGTCATCGACGGCGTCGTCGCACCCGCCGATACGCTGAAGAGCCTCAACTTCGCCGAGGTCGCCCACCATTTTGTCACGCTTCGCATCAGCCGCGGCGCCTATCCGGCGCGGGCGATGAACGAGGCGCGGTGGCGGTCGCTCCCGCCCGATCTCCAGGCGCTGTTGGCGCGGAGCCAGGCCGTCTGGGAGCGCGCGCTCGCCGACAAGATCACCGGCGCAGAGAAAAAGGGCCGCGTCTTCGGCGAGCAGCAGGGCGTTGTCTTTTCGCCGATTTCGCCGGCGGACCAGGCGCGGTTCGACACGCTCTATAACATCGATTCCGCGAAGACGGCGGTGTCACTGTCGCGCTTCGGCATCGCCGGACTGCCCATC
>NZ_CP080242.1:0-841599 GCF_019431245.1 Polymorphobacter sp. PAMC 29334
CTGGCGCTACGATCCTTCGTAGAATTTCGATGTCATTTTGCAGGGTTATGGCATCAAGTCCCTCGACTGCGGTGAGCGCGGTCTTCAACCAGCTACTCGCGTGCGGGCTCTCGAGCATTGATGCAATCATTTGATTGGCCGCGACAAGAACGGGGTTGGATCGATGTTCCACAATGTCTTCCAATTCCGGACTGTAATACCGAGGTTAATTTGGCTGCAGCGCGTCTCGACCGAAGCGCCGCCTCTGATCTCACGCAGCAATGTCCGATACGATCGCTTCAGCGTCGATCGTTGCTTCTGGCTCCCAGCGTAGATCGCCAGCGTAGCGCCAAGCCATCCGCCCGGTGTCGTCTAGCGCGAACAGGTGCAGCCAGCGGTTATCGAACAGGTCGCGCAGGCCGGGGTGGCGCTCGAGTATTGCACTCATCGCGTCGCGGGGGGCGGCGATGGCGACGGTTAGGCGCAGCGGCTCGTGAACAAACCGGTGGCCGTCGTGCACCGACTGCCACGGCAGCCCGGTTCGCAAGGTGCCGCCGTTGCCCTCGACGACCCCCATCCCGCCGACGACGTTGTGAATGAGCTTGTTGCCGCCGCCGAACAACGAAGGGGCGACGACGGAGCCGTAATATTGCAGGCTGATCCAGCTGGCGACGACGACCGGCGCCGTCAGGATCAGCTCGAGCACGCCGAAGCCGCTATCTTTGTGCCAGTCATAGTCGTGAAGGAAGGCCCGCCCGGCGAGGTCACGGCCCGTCGTGCGCGTGCGCGGAGCGGCGATGAACGCGCTGCATCCGGCGAGCGCCCATTCAGGCCGCGTCTCGGCCCAATCGCGACTGCGCCGGACGACACCTGTGGCATCCGCCGCGCGGGGCAGGCGCAGCGCCCTCTCGCCGCGGGCGATGGCACCGGCGGCGGCAAACCAGCCGCAGGCGTCGGCGATTGCTGCGGCCGGAGGCGGAATGGCAGCGTCAGCGGAATAGAGCGTAACCGCATCCGTCGTGGTGTCGTGGAGCGCCGCGATGAAGTAGGTTGTCGCGGGGATGACGATACCGTGATCCGCGAGCCCGGCGCGGACGTCGGCACCACTGAGTAGGGCGGCAAGCAACCGGGCATTGACCTCCCCCGAATAGCCCCCGCACGCGCCGCAATGGAGGGCGCTGGCGTGCGGGTTATTGACGACGCTGGCCCCATGCCCCGCGAGCACCACCAGCGGCGCGAAGTCGTCGGTCAGCCCCATCGCGCGCAATATGGTCGCCGCCATCGTCACCCGCGCCGCCGGGTCGATCGCCGGGTCGGGGTGCGGCGCGGGGTCGGCCTGCGCCGCCGCGTACTTCAAGCCGAGCGCATCGCCGACGAGCTTGACGACATAGGTGGGTGCGGCGGCCTCAACGAAGGCGAACGACGAGATGGCCGCCAGCTTGAAGCGCTCCCACGCCCGGGTGACGCGAACCGCGAGACGGGTCTGCGTATCGGCGGGGCGGTCGGCCTCGTCACCGGCCCGCGTGACGAGGCCGGGATTGAGCAGCACCGGCAGGCGGTGCTCGGCGACATCCGAGCCAAGCCGATAGTGCGACGCGGTCAGGCCAAAGAAGCCGGCGAAACCGAGCGTCTGGATGCCCGGGTCGACCGCTTCGAGCGCGCGGCGGATGACTTCCGACCGGACGTCGATGCAAAACGCGACCTGCAGTGAGGGTCGCACGGCGACGGCCGGGGGGCGAGTGTCCGCGAGGGTGGTCGCCAGTGCGCGTTGCCCGGCGCGCTCGGCGGCGTCCTGCAGAATCGCATCGACGCGCTGGCCGACCGTCGGAATTAACGGCGCCGCAAACGCCGCCAGTGTCACCGCCCACTGCTCGCCGATCTGCTCGCCGTACTGCCCCAATAAGGCGGCGTCCCAATGCAGACGGATGGCGAGAAAATCGTCGATCGTCGCGTCCTCGCCGCCGCCGAGCTCGGCCTGCCAGCGACGATAACGCGCCGCCTGCGCCCAGCCGCCGAGTGTGGTCAGCAGCCGGTGAAAGTAGCTCGCCGCTGCCGCCGCCGGGACGCCCAGACGCTCCGTCGACTTGCGCAACGCCGCAGCCGGAGCTTCGGGGGCCTCTGCCACGGTCGCCGCAAAGCCGTGCGCCCCCAGGATTTCCGGCGTCAGATCGTGGGTCGCTGCCGCCCGCCACGCGGCATAGGCCGATCGCCCTTGCGGCGCGGCCCACAATGCCTGCCCCTCGTCGAACCACCCGGCCGCCCAAGTGCCGAAGCGATCGGCGACGATTGCCGGCCAGTCGATTCCTGAGGCGGCGGCGGCAAGGTCGGCGACCGTCGGCAGAGCCGCGGGCAGCGGCCTAGGTTCGCGGAGCGCCGCCTTCAGCGCGGCGACGCTGGCGGGGCGCTGGGCCGGGCTGGCCACCGCCAGCGCCGCCGCGAGATCATCGTCACCGATGGTGCCGGCGGCGATGCGGTCGGCGTACCACGCACGCGGCATAGTTACCGACACCCCGGCGACTCGGTCTAGCCGTGCGGCGACGTACGCCAAATCCTCGCCCGACTGGCCGAGGAAGGGATTGACGGCGACCGTCGCGGCAAGAGGCCACGCCGGTGGAACGGCGTCGGCGGCGGCCCTGACTGCGCCGGTGAGGTCATCGGTCGTTGGGACAAATGTCATGCTGCAAGGCCTTGCGGTAAGGTGGAGCGGAGACGCCAGCCGCCGAGCAGACGATCGGCGAGGGCGTTGACGTACAGTCCGTGGCTCAGGTGGACCCGCAGGCCGGCCGCCGCCGGGTGATAGGCCCACAACGGAAACATCGCCTGCGCGACCGCGACCAGCCCGAAGCTGATGACCGCGAGGACGATGAGCACCCATTCTAGCGGTCCGGGAACCGGAGGTGGCGGTACGGTGCCGCCGAGAAGCCACTCAGACGAGAGGTGAAGGGCGAAATAGCCGACCGCCGCTCCGGTCGCGAGCGCTGCCAGCCGTCGGGTCAACGCCCGCGGGGCCGCGTCGGCGAGCCCCTGCGCGAGCAGGTAGGCGATGCCGAAGATCAGGATCGCGCCCAGGGCCAGTGCTTGCGCCGACTGCCCGAGGATCGCCGCGGCGGCACCGCCGATCACGCCGTAGATGGCCAGCGCGATCAGGAAAGCGCGGCCGACCGCGGCCGGGCTCGGCACCGCGACACGTCCCGGGCGGCGGAACATGGCGATCCGCTCGACAGCCCCGCCCGAAGACAAAAAGGCGTGCGCCTTGTACAGCGAGTGCGCGACGATATGGAGGAGCGCGAGCGGAAACAGCGCCAGCCCGCACTGCATCGTCATGAAGCCCATCTGTGCGATCGTCGACCACGCCAGCGAGGTCTTGACCGCAGATTGTGTCAGCATGACCAGCCCGCCGAACAGCGCGGTGAAGCCCCCGACCATGACCAGCGCGGCCAGCACCCCAGGCGACTGCACCATCACATCGGCGAAGCGGATCAGCAGAAACCCGCCGGCATTGATCACTCCTGCGTGGAGCAGCGATGATACCGGGGTCGGGGCCTCCATCACTTCGGTTAGCCAGCCGTGAACCGGGAATTGCGCCGAGTTGAGCATGGCTGCAACCGCGAGCAGGGCCGCGGCCAGGGTCATGCCGCCGCCTGCCCGCGCGCCGGCTGCAATGGCGGCGATATCGCCGGTGCCGAAACGGACCGCCAGAAGCACAGCCGCGATCACCAACGCTCCGTCGCTCAGCCGGGAAATAACGAACTTCTTGCGCGCGACCCGCCGAGCGGCCGGGCGATCGTGATAGAACAGCAGCAGCCTCGTCAGACCGAAGCTCGTCAGGCTCCACGACGCGACCAACACCACGAGGTTGCCTGCGATCACCAGCACCAGCACGCTGGCGAGGGTGAGGCACAGCCAGGCCATGAACCGGCCCTGCCGCGCTTCACCGTCGAGATAGGTCAGGGAAAAGCGTGTGACGATCCAGCCGACGAACGTCACAAGCAGAAGCATCACCGCGCTGACGACATCGAGGCGAATTGAAAGGCCGAAGCCGTCTACACCGGCCAGCGGGCTCGTCCCCGGACCGACTGCAACCAGCAATGCCACCGCCGCAACGGCGAGCGTCAATGCGGAAAGAAGCAGCGCCTCGATGATATGGCCGGCAGAGGACGGCAGCCGGCCGCCCCAGCCGGCACCGACCGCGGCCGCGATCAGAACCAGCAACGGTGCCCCGAACGGGATAAGATAGATCATCGATGCGTACCCGTTGCCCTGAACTGACCACCGATTTAAGGCGCTGCCTGACGGGCTAAAAATACATTACATCGCAATGATCATTCTTCTTTGGAGAACGATCGATGGCCGAGTTGAATTACAACCATCTGCGCTATTTCTGGGCGGTGGCGCTCGACGGCAATCTCACGCGGACGGCGACGCGGCTCAACGTGTCGCAATCCGCGCTGTCTACGCAGATCCGGAAGCTCGAGACACGCCTCGGGGTCGATCTGTTCGAACGGCGCGGCAAGGCGCTGCATCTGACCGAGGCGGGTCGGGTAGCGCTCGATCACGCCGACGCGATCTTTACCGCCGGACAGGATCTACTGGGGACGCTGCATCAGACCGGGACCGCCCGCAAGGCGGTTCGGATCGGCGCGCTGGCGACCCTGTCGCGCAACTTTCAGATCGGCTTCCTCCAGCCCCTGCTGCGCCGCACCGATACCGAGATCGTCCTCCGCTCCGGCAGCAACGACGAGTTGTTACGCGGCCTGCAATCGGTGAACCTTGACGTCGTCCTGACCAATCAGCCGCCGGATAGCGACGCGCTGACACCCTTCATCGTTCATTATCTGTCGGCGCAGCACGTCGGCCTGATCGGCGCGCCGGCGCTGCTCGGCCAGACGCGGCGCATCGCCGATCTGCTCGCGGCGCACCCGGTCATCCTGCCGACGCGGGGGAGCAGCGTCCGCACTGGCTTCGATGCGCTCGCCGACCGACTCGGCATTCGCCCGCAGATCGCCGCCGAAGTCGATGACATCGCGATGATGCGACTGCTCGTCCGTGAAGGGGTGGCGCTCGCCGTGCTGCCGCCGATCGCGGTGCAGGACGAGCTCGCGTCGGGGGCGTTGATCGTCGCCGACGAGTTGCCCGGTATCGTTGAGACCTTCTACGCTGTCACAATCGAGCGTCGGTTCCCGAACTTGGTCGTTAGGTCTCTGTTGGAAAGGGCACGAAATGCCGACTTTGCGTAGCTGCAGAAGCAGCGGGTCGCAGTTTAACCCGCGGTTCTCGGTTGGTCGGCTTGGTCAAACGTCAGCGTACCCCCGAGAGGATCCGGCAAGGGGACAGTCCACATCCGGTCCCCTTGCCGTGCCGGCACCGTTCAGCGTCATCAAACTCGCGGAACATGTAGGCGGCAATTAGCCTAACCGCATTCGGACGCAAACTTGCCCAGGCGTGTCCTTATCGATGCGTACTTCATCTCCACCCGTCGCTCGAGCCGATCGCGTCGGCATTGGGCGCGGTGACCCCCTCGAGCGTGAAACCCGCCGCCACGACAATGCGATACGCCGCCTCGCCGTTCTTCCGCGGCTCCCATGCGATCGAACGACCCTTCCTGCGCAACCCCGAGAGGAGCGCCCGAACGCTGTTCGGCTGCCAGTCGGTGACCGCGATCAGCTCGAGCGGCGTCGCGCCCTTGGTCCGCAGCAGCTTGATGATGGTCGCCGACCTGGTCGGCCCAGCGGTGGCGGGCACTGCTAAGGTGGGCTCGGATGCGGCTCACAGTGGTGTAATTGTCCCGCACGGCGATAAATGGTGATCCGGCTCTATAGCAATGCCTACCCCCGCCGTGACGGCCAGACATCCCAGCACAAAGGTCTAGATTGCCTGCCGCTCCGAAAGTGTGCTTCCCATTTTATTCATCGGATTTCGCCACTTGTCCCGGTTGGCTTTGCCGCGCGCATGGAAGCGTGGAACTCAACGCGTCGAAACAGCAGATCAAGATCTTCCCGGCTTACGTCGAAGGTTTCGCCAAGGTCGGTCAGCGCAAGGTCGATATCGGCAGGGTGCGGCATGCCCAATCCGGACGCCGCAAGTTCATGGCCCACGATAGGAACCGGGCGGTGCGGATAGGAATGGCCGGAGGCCCTGTGGAACGCGATGCCAGTCAAAATCAGGAGGAGCGAGTTGATCCCGACGGGCACGAACGGAAAGGCGTAACCGGCGCCGAGCACCGCTGGACCTCCGATCACGGCCGTCAGCGCGGCAGCGCCTCCGGGCGGGTGCAGACAGCGGAGCAGCGACATGGCGAGGACTGCGCCGCCCACAGCAACGCCGACCGCCAAATAGGGTATGGGCACGAACCGGGCCGCTGTTACGCCCACCAGCGCCGAGACGACGTTACCGCCCACCACCGACCAGGGCTGTGCCAATGGGCTCGCCGGCACGGCGAAGACCAGCACCGCGGACGCGCCGATTGGCGCCACCAACAGCGGGAGCGGTGCCCATCCGTGCAGGGCCGTCGCGCATACGAGGCTCGTTAGCGCAACGCCGATCAACGCGCCAATGCACGCGAGAAGCCGGTCACGCAGCGTCGCACCAGCGAGGATAGGCACAAAAGGCAAAGACAACTTCATGTTTTCAGGTCACCCGCTCCGACCGGTATGCCTTCTACCAGCAATACCCGTCGCGATAGTCTTGCTAGTTTCGGTCGATCTCTGCGCGCTTGCGGGCGCTCCGGACCTTGAGTAAATCGTGGCGCGAGAGGATGCCGAGGACTCGATTGGTCCCTGCCTCGACAATGGGGATACGCCCGACCCCACTCTCGACCATCAGGTCAGCCACCTCGCCGATCGGCGAGTGAGGATAACCGATCGCTTGCGATGAATCGGACAGCGTCTCGGCGAGTGAGGTATCGGGTAAATCGCCTTCTACCTGCCAGCGCAGAGCATCGGACCGCGACACCATTGCGACCAGGTGCCCGCCATCGTCCACCACGGGATAGGTCCGGTGCGTTGCGGCACCACCGAAAAAGGCGACCGCATCCTTTATCGACATAGCGCTCGGCAGCACGGCAGGGTCGTGTGTCATCACCTGCTCTGCTTGCAGAAACTCGTGCGGATCAACGGTATATTCCTGGAGAATATGGCGGCCGCGCCGCGCGATCTTTTCCGTCAGAATCGACCGGCGCATGATCAGGACGCTAATCGCGTACGCTCCGGTCGCTGCCGCGATCGTCGCGGGCAGGGCATCGAAGTGACCGGTCAGCTCGACCGCGAACAGCGCGCCGGTAAGCGGTGCGCGCATAGCTCCGCTCATCATGCCGGCCATGCCGATCATCGCCCAAAACCCTACCGACCCGGGCAGCAACTGCCCAAGCAGGGCACCCAGGGCACCGCCCATGATCAGCAAGGGCGCAAGAACGCCGCCCGACGTTCCTGAACCCAGTGCGACGAGCCACACGATCGCCTTCACGACGAGCAGCGCCAGGATAACCCGCACCGCCAGCGATCCGTCGAGCAGCGCCTGGATGTTCGCGTAACCCGCGCCGAGGACGCGGGCATCAACCAGCCCCCCGATCCCGACGACGATACCGCCCAACGCCGGCCACCACATCCAGTGCACGGAGAGTCGGTGGAACGCGTCCTCGACGCGGTAGAGTAGCGCGGATAGCAGAGCCGCCTCTAGCCCGACGAAGACACCCATGCCCAGTGCCAGGCCTCCGATCGGCCACCACGCCTGCACGGGTGCCGCCACGAACGGAAAGAGCGGTGCGGCCCCCAGCAGCATGGGCCGCCAAGCAAATGCCACCAGCGTTCCGATGACCACGGGAACAAAGCTACGGGGCTTCCACTCGAATAGGAGGACCTCGATCGCCAGCAGGATCGCCGCGATCGGCGTACCGAATATGCCGGTCATGCCGGCCGCGGCACCGGCGACAAGCAAAGTCTTTCGTTCGGCCGCGCTTAGGTGGAAGCATTGAGCGAAGAGCGATCCGATCGCCCCCCCGGTCATGATGATCGGACCTTCGGCGCCGAACGGGCCGCCGCTGCCGATCGAGATCGCCGAGGACAGAGGCTTGAGGACCGCAACCTTGAGCGACAGGCGGCTTTCGCCGCAGAGAATGGCCTCGATTGCTTCGGGGATGCCATGTCCCTTGATCTTCTCGGAACCAAAGCGCGCCATCAGGCCGATCAGCAGACTACCAACGACCGGTATCGCGACGACCGCCAGACCGACATGCGCGTTCGTGATTTCAGCGGGTGCGGACGATATCCGGCCGAACCAGAAGAGGTTGGTGACGATCGCGATCAGCTTTAGCAACGCCCAAGCCCCGAACGCAGCGCCGGTGCCGACTACGACAGCGGCTCCTGCGAGCATGATCATCCGCCCGTCGGCGCTATGATCAGCAAGCCGCTTGGCTTTTGGGATATTGATGGTGGAAGCCGTCATGCACACTCGCCGGTTTGAAACGACGATCACTATATCGTGACGCGATATAGTTCAACGGTTAGGATCTGAACGATGGTCGGTAGGGATGAGCTGACGGACGCCGACTATGCGGCGCTCGCGGATTTCCGGTATGCGCTTCGGCAGTTTCTGGTGTTCAGCGAACGCGGCGCGGCAAGCTGCGGCCTGGCTCCCCAACAACATCAAGCGCTGCTCGCCATTCGGGGGGCTACGCATGCGAACGTCAGCGTTGGCTATGTCGCCGAGCGACTTGCTTTGAAGCCACACAGCGCAACCGGGCTGGTCGATCGTCTGGAGACGCTCGGCATGGTCGCACGTCGGCCGTCACCCGACGACGGCCGACAGGCGCTGCTCGAACTAACGCAGAAAGCCCAAAGCCTGCTGCGTCAGCTATCAAACACGCATCGCGAGGAAATCGTGCGGCTCCGGCCGATGCTGACCGAACTGCTAGCCCGCGTAGACTAATCCAATTTGCAAGCCGTTCTTGATATGATATGTGTCGTAGCACGATATTTATCACCAAGGAGTCGGCGACATGCAGTTGATCCTCATGGTGGTCGAAGGCATCGGCCTGGTCGTAGGCAGTTTGGCCCTAGCCGTGCTGCTTTGCTGGTTTCTGTGGTACGCGTTCCGTCTCGTGCGGCATCCGGAGTGGGGAGCATCGTTCGTTTTGATGCTGCTTTTGCTCGCCGTCGCGGGAGAGCTCCCGAAAAGCCAATTTCTGGATATGACATTAACGTTCGCAATGTTCGTTGCGGTACCCCTCTGGATTGCGGGTCGCGCTTGGCGTGACGAACGCCGACACCCTTTGAAAAAACCGAGCGGCCAATTGGCGGAGCTGGGGCTCAGCAAAGGAACTGGACCCATCAAATGCGCGACTCTGCCCCCGCCGTACCCGGCGATCACCGCCTGTATTGGCGAGGCACGCTCGCCAACTCGCGAGGAAGTTCGCCTGGTCGCCTCACGACTTTGGCGCGAGGGATTGGCGCACAGGCTCGGGTCGCAGGCCGAGCCGGCTAATTTCGCTGTGCGACGAGCGCTGGTGCGGGCCGCCAAAGCCGCTCTGAGTGGCTGGGGTGTAGAAAGCACGCCTATGCGAGGTGTTGTAAAACTCTGAAGGGCTTCGACTACAAGGCATTTCGTGTCTGCCCGCGCAGCTCGCTACGGTTGAACCCTGCTTCACAATGTCGGCTGCAGGAATCGCTAATCAGTCTGGGTAGACCGCCATAGGTGCGGGAGTGACGCTTGTCAGCAGGCTCGCCCCTTGGCGAATGTCAGCTTTTCCCAAATTCGTTGCCGGAAGCGGTCAGTCCGGGGACGGCCCCTTAGGGATTTTTCGCGGGTGTCGTAATAACTCAGTGTGATCCCCGCTGCCGCGACGGCAATCATCGTCGTAAACGGAAGCGATTGCGGTCGCTTTAGTGCCGCGTTGGCGCCCCGATCGGTAAGCTAGCGACGACCTCACCGTCTTCGTCGACGATTTCCAAAACGCTCCCCGAAAGCTTTAAAGCGTGGTCGGCATGGCGTCGTTCCTGCCTGGCTAAGGTGAAGCGACCGATTGCGATCGCATCGGAGAGGTCACCGAAATCTGCTTCCCCGCCGTTCAAATGCGTGGCACCGCCCGTACGTACCTGAAAACTATATCGTGTCATTGATGCCTCTCGTTGTGTAACGTAACGCTTGTCCAGTCTGATCGCTATGGTCCTGGAGATCAGCTGACTCATTCGTAGAGCCGCGACGTCGGCCGCCTGCGGTGCAGTTTGGTGTGTCGGCTGAAGCCAGCTTTTTCACATTCATAGCCCGGAAGCTACCTGTCCAGAGCGGCTCCTCTTCGTGGCGTACACAGTCGCTCGACAAAATGTTACTAAAGTTCCCTGGCCTACCTAAGCGACCGGCGTCCGCCGCAGCGCGACCCCAATCAGTCGCTTGTATTCGTGCTCGGCCAGCCCGTAGCCTCCGGCGGCCGTCGTCTCGAGGCCGCGGCGGTCGCGAACGATGATGATGCCGCGTCTGGTTTCGATCATGCCACTGCCGGCTAGCGCAATCATCGCTTCGGTGACGCTAGAACGCCGAACGCCGAGCATCATTGCGACGAACTCGTGGGTCAGCGGGATATCGTCGTCATCGACCCGGTCGTGGCACATCAAGATCCAGCGGGCGAGCCGCTGCTCGATGCTCTGCCCGGCGGCGGTTATCGAGCTCGACAGCTGGATTACCATTGCCTGGACATAGCGGAGCAGGTGGCGGCGCAACGTCGAGCTTTTCTCAAAAGCCGTGGTGAGCACCGCGCTGGGAAGCTTTAGCCCCGAAACGCCTGCGGATTGGACATACGCCGCGTGAGGAGAATGGTCGGTGCCGAGCACCGTCGCAGTCTCCGACATGCCTTCGCGACCGAAAACGCCGACCTCGCACTCGTCGCCGTCAAGCGTGATGGCGACAATGGAGATGATCCCGTCCTCGGGAAAATAGACCTGCTCGATTTTTTGCCCCGCGACGTGGAGCTGCATCCGAACCGGCAACGGGATCCGCTGGAGATACGGTTCGAGCAGTGAGAAGTCGCTTGCTGCCATCGTCGCCAGTAGCGTGTTGCGCACCGATGTCTGCTGCAGCGCCACGCTCGTTCCCCGATCTGCTCCACGGTACAGCATCGTACGCTAGCTTAAAAGCGGGGACCGCGCCTGGATCTTAAGCGCTTTCTCGGCTGACACGACAAAAGTAAGCGCTGTGCTGCCCCCGCCTTGCTGATGACGACGTAACCCGCGAGGCTGTTTACCTGGCGGCGGCAGTTGCGCCGTCCGGTGGAGACCGCCGAACCGCTATTGTTTGTGCCGGCGGTCGTCGAGCGTGAAGCTGCTCCGGCGCCGCTACCGGCACAGCGGCAGCAGCGTCGCCGATCAGCTCGCCGTGGTAGCAGTCCGGCGCCGATCGAGGTTAGCATGGATGGCATTTCGGTGCGGATCGGCCGCGGGGCCGATGCGACCCTGATCGCGGCGGTGCTGGATGCGCTGAAGGCCAGCCGGTGACAGGACCGGGCCCCGCTGGCGCAACCCGGGTCCTGGTCGCGACCCGACCGGTGGACTTTCGCAAGGGGATGGACGGGTTGGCGGCGCTACATGCAGGTCGAGATCGCGGGCGGCCTGCACCGCCGTCATACGCCGTTCCCGCACCTGCTTCACCGCCTCGAGCTCAAACTCCCGGCTGAACTTCCGTCGTTGCATCGTACCCTCCAGCTTCATGAGACACCTTATCTCGGTGTCCACGAAACCCGAGGCAGCTCACGAAGACACGTCTAGCGAGAGTGTGAAGCGCTTACATCCGCGCTGCTCCGAGCCTAGCACTGTCGGAAAACTTTACACCTTGGTCGTTGGCCTTGTGGAACGATCCTTGAAACAATTCGACTTTTTCGACTGGCACGAATTTTGCTTAATCGTTGTTAAGCAAAACTAGGGAGTGCAATATGCCGAAGAGTTTCTACGCCGTCGCTGCAGTCGCCGCCGTTGCAATTGCCAACGTTGCCAGTGCCGGCACGACGACCATTGACTTCAATAATCACACCGCTCCGCATTTTACGGGCAGCTATACGATTTACGATTCCAGCATCACGAACGTCGCAGCGGCAGTCAACGACACGCCGTTCCTCGCAGTACCCGTCGACGGTGCCCGTTTCGGCCAAGCCTACTACAACAGCGACAAGGCGATCACATCGATCTCGTTCGACTGGGGCAGCCCGGATTCGTACAACACGATGGCGTTCATTAGCCCTGATCACGGCAACGCGTTTGTCAACCCGATGGGCTACAACAGCCAGGTGACGGGATCGAACGTTACCCTTGTGAACGGTCGTGCGACATTCAACTTCCTTGCCAGCGACAAAGTGACGAAGGTCGCCTTCGCCTCGTCCGAGCGTGCATTCGAGATCGACAATTTGTCGGCCACAGCGGTTCCTGAGCCGGCTGCTTGGACGCTGATGATCGTCGGCTTCGGCATGGTCGGCTTTGCAGCTCGTCATCGTTCGCGATTCGTGGCCGCCTAGAGCGATCGACTCATTTCGTTAGAAAGGGCGGGGGCTGATGCCTCCGCCTTTTTTTTTGCCATGAGCACAGGGCGGTGCGGTGATCGAGCAGTTTACGTGAGCGCTGGTTTCTTGCTGATTGCGGGTAAGTAAAATCAGGCCAGTGGTGCGTTTTCCTTTCGGCGCAACTGGGGATGTTTGCCGTAGAGCCCTATTCCAATGCCACGGCTTTTATTTGTCGAGGGCCACAGGCGGCGCGAGGCGACCTGGGCTTGTGGGTTAAGCCACGAGACGGAGATGACGCTCCATTGACGTTAAGAAAGAGTAATTGTTCATGGTTAACCTACCTTAAGATCATTTTACGAGAGGCTAATATCTGCTAGGTGTGCGAGATCGACATGCAGGGGAGTGTTTCGCCATGAACCGTATATTTTATGCAGCGTGTATCGCGTCAATTACGCTCACAGCCGCTCAAGCAGGCGCGTCGACGACGATAATCGATTTTAACGATGGCTCAGCACCAGGATTTTCCGGGAACTATAAGGTTACATCCGGGACCGACTCGACGGCGGCCGCTCCCGTCATCGGCGGCGTTCGAGACGAGACGCGTTATCTCGCTGTGCCCGGGACTGGCAGCTCGGGTAGCGCCTTCCTTGATGTCGGCGCATTGGGCGGCGGCAGCGTATTGACCCGTTTGAACGCCGACTGGGGGTCGATCGACAGCTATAATACCCTGACCTTCTACGCCGGCAGTACTTTGGTTCAAACGATTACCGGGAGCATGTTCCCGCCCGCAAACGGTGATCAGAGCTCTGCCACTACCAATCGTAACATTACCCTCGATTTCAACCGCAATCTCGGGATTACGCGCGTCGGGTTCAGCTCCGGCCAACTGGCCCTTGAACTGGACAACCTTTCTGTCGGAGCAGTTCCCGAGCCGGCAACTTGGGCGATGCTGGTGCTGGGCTTTACCATGGTCGGCGCTGCCGCACGGCGTCGCTCAAAGGCAGTGACTGCCTGAACAAACTGGCAGGTTGCAGCATTTGCGAGCGCTTCAATCTGCCAGCTCATTCTTCCAGATGCCTGCTGCCAGACTTGTTTGCAGGGCGGGACGTTCGTTATCGCGCTCTTGGGCCCGCGGATCGATGCCCCAAGGCGGTCGAACAGAAATCCTAGAGCTCGCTATTTGGCACTGGCCTGGCCGAGCCGGGCTAAGAGCAGCTTGCGAAGTGTTTCGGTGACGGGTCGACTATGTAGGTGGCGAGGTACCCTGCGGCCGTCCGGCGCATAGCCGCGGATACTGTCCTCGGCGGCCGTCGACAGATGAGACGAGTCACTTCAATGTCGATGATTGGATGCGGGAGCCGGCATCGGATTTTTGGTTCGTCGAACGGCAGCTATGCCGCATTTGATACCGGATAGCGGACAGGCGGCTTCCGGCCCCATTCCGGCCCGACAACAGGTTATAAGCGTCCGCTTTCGAAACGCGGTTGACCGGCCTCTAGCTTGACTTCTGGGTGTTAAAACAAGGCGTCAACGCTTGCATATCGGTGATCACTCAATCGACTAATAGAACACCGACGGTCGGCAAATCCGTCGCTATAGGCTAGCGGCACAGACGCTTGTGGTTTCCTGGCCTGGATTATCGAGAGCTATAATCGTAATTACGGAAGACGCCGGAATGCCGTTCTTGATGAGCGTAGAGCACGCGTTGCTTCGATAGGATGACACGGCACTTCGCGATTTGACGGTCAAAATCCACCCTGCGGAAACAATTTTGACCGATTTGGTTCGAGGATCGGCTCGCAAGGCAATTTCGGAGCGTGCCAGCGGCGACGTGTCGATCAAACCATCGAATGGACCGCCGCGCGATACTCGCAGAGGTAGCCCACCCATCATGTTCAGCGGTGCGGCCGCGACCGTGAGCGACAGGGCAGCGGTCAAGGCCATAAACTTTACGCGGCACATGACAGACTGTCCTTTTGCCAATGCACAATGCCTAATTTGATGGGAGAGCCGCTTGAACAAGATTTGTAACCGCGGGCCTCGAGCGTTCGTCCGATTAAACCCGAAGCGATCAGCGCCGCTATGATGGACAGGAGCGCTACAGCTGCCGTCGCCCATGTCCAGCGCCCCATCTTCTCACTCGGGCGTTGCCGAGCTGGCAGCGATCGAGCCGTAGCAATCGCCAGCGCAGCCAAAAATAACGCTGCGAACGGCAGAGCGAAAACCGCACCTGCCCCAACGGTAATTGCGGGTGACTGCCATTGATCGACAAGAGAACGGACACTGTCGAAAGCGACGAGTGCGGCACCGACCGTCATTGCCGTGAAGGCGGCGGTGCCGATCAAGAGCGCAAGCCGTGAGGGACCGGCCACAGTCAATAGCGGGGCATCGGGAACCAGACTAGACGTTCCACACCCCGCGACACATATCGCACGAAACGCCGTCCGGCTTCATCGACAACTTCATGTAATACGGCACCTGCCATACGCGCCGCGGCCTCGAGCATGCCTTCTTTTGCATCGTCGACGGCTTGACCCGCCGCGGCTTTGGCGTCCTCAACTTTTCGAGCTGCGACCGCGATGACATCGCGAAGCATAGTCGTGCATCGCTCCTTCAGCTTATAGCGATCGTCCAGATAATCGAGTGCCATGCCAACAGCGAAGCCAACGATAACCGCGACCGCAAGGGGGCCGAGAGCGAAGCTAGCGCCAACCGCGCCTGCTCCATAAAGCAGCGACACCGCGGCAAAACCGGCGCCCGCCCCAATGGCCACTTTGGCAACATCGACGGCGAGTGTGCCGATAAGACGGGTCAAGCTGGGATGGTCCGAAAGAACCTCGGTCAGCACATCGACCACACTTACGAGCACCGCTGTTAGGATGCCGCCGCCCCGAATGGAGTCCACAGCCCCCTTATAACCCAGGCCCATGCTCAGGATTTTCGCGTTTTCCACGCCATAACGAGGGCCGGTCAAAACTGTCCGAAGCTTCGCATTTCCTTTCAAGATCAGAAACAGTTTTCCTGTGTATTCCTTGACATAAAACGACTCTAAAGGCCCAAAATCTCGCGCGAGGCGAACAAGCGTTTGCAGATCACCAGCAGTTGAAAAATAGGATGCAGCCTTCTCGGGAAAAACTTCCATTCGTTATAAAGCTTCTTTGCCCCGACAGCGGATATTTTGCCCTGATTCATTTGGTCGTTCAGCCACGCTCCCCACGCCTCATCGCGCGAGTATATATAAATAGTGGAGTCCTGAGGTAGATCGACACGCGGTTGGGGTTTAGGTTCAGCCATATGCGCACAACCTTACATCGTGAGACGGACCAGCAAAGTCAGACCAACGCTTCCCCATAACGTATCAATCTTACCGTCCGGATCGTTCTCCCGTCAACGATTGGGGTGATCTGCCGGCTCTAGGCGTGGGTCCAAGAAGGTATCGAAACACGTTGTCGATCAGCGCGCACGCTATGGTGGCGATCGCCGGTCACCGACATGGTACAGCGGTCTTGTAGGTTACCTTTCGCCCGCTCGAGCACGGCATCTAATGCGTCCCACGCGACGTCAGCCGGCACGATATGCAACCGATTAGCCTCCGCCACCCGCGCGCGCTGATCGGACTAGTCTCTCTGTGAATTGACCTGCGACCCACTCAACGAATAAACGGCAATTCCGATCGTCGACACGGTGGTGGATAGGCATCGAAAATGAAGACCTTGGCTCTTGCGCTCGCGCTGCTCGCGGTAGTGTGACCTACCGCCGCGCAGGAGGCTCCCCGGCATCGCTTGACACCGGCTGACGCGGCCCCTTTGCTGGCGAACCCCGCAGCGCAGGACCTGATTGCGCAAAAGCTCGCTTCGCTCGCGAGCATCGTACTTGACACCAAGGTCGGGCCGCTTGCGGCGATGACAGACCCGCGCGAAGATGTCCGCCCCGACGACACGCTGTACTCGATCGAGCAACGCCACGACCCCGATCTCGACCGCCATCTTTACGAGAGATCACATCGTGCCGTCGCCACTGCAGGTGCGATAGCTGGCGGCGCGGTGACGGAGGCGGCCGAGTTGCGCCGCACGACTGCCCGTCTGCGCGACGCGCTCGCCCCGTTAGTCGATGCGTCTGGGGCGCCCAACTCTGGCCAGCAAATACCCGGCTACTAGATGGAAAGCATCTAAGGGGACCCCGCCGCACAATAGCGGCAAGGCTCGCAGATCTGAATGAACGGTTGGTTGGAGAAGGGGTTAGAGCGCCTCGTCGGTTGCTGGGTTTTCTCAGCGCACAGAGGTGACTGAACGAAAGTCCGCTTTGCCACGTCGGACGCCCATAAGCTGCCAGGCGGCAACCGGCCCCTAAGCCGAAATCGACATATGAACAATCGCGACTTTCGGGAAGCAGCGGGGCCCGGCTTGATTTCCGATTTGGTTTGCTACGCCGCAAAAGCCGACGGACGCAAGCTCCCTATCAGTGAGTTGGCTGCTTTTGCATACCAAAGCTATTGGAAACGATCGCTGCACCAGCTGCGTCTGTCAGCCGAAAACGAAAGGGGCCCGAGCCCCAATACATATTGCTATGACAATGGGTTTCGCATTGACCACTGCATGACCAACCGCGCCAAGGAGGCGGACTAAGGGTCTGCTTCGGATTAAGCGTGATCGTGGCGACGGGTACAGCGATCCCGTCGATGGGACATGAGCCTGCCAAGCTCATCTCCGTGATCAGTGGCTTCCAAGTCTTGCCGTCCGAGCCTTCGACAATCACACTGCCCTTGATTGTGATCACTGTCGTGGTTGGATTGGAGACGACCAGCGTACCGCCGTCATGAGCAGCAATGACGAGCGAAGACACACCTGCGGCTGCAGAGGATGTGCACCCGTTCGACAGGAGTGCCGCCAAGGCTGCTGACGCGATCGCTAGCCGAACGGTCATCGATGAACTCCTTCGGTGACGATCTGCTGAGCAATTTCCTGGTTCGCGATGGTATTGCAGGTCGTGACATTCGCCGCTGTAATAAGCGCCGCGAACCGATGATCGGTTACAGCGCCCTCGATGATTGGCCCGAAGTTCATCACGTTTTTGCCCTTGGAAGCGACCGGACTTACCGTCGCTCCCGCGCCTCCCGCCGAAGGCACAGCGGTGAAATTAACATTCCAGTGCACGTTCCAGTAAAAGCACTTGAGCTGATGAAAAGTCCCATCCTGTCGCCTGACGAGTAGGACGGTACAGAAATGGAATTCCAGCTGCGCCCAGTCGAGATAATTCGGCTTATTGGTCTTGGAGTTTACTCTTCGGATGGGCCATGTGTCGGCTGGCGAGTCGGCGTGCGAGACCTTGACTGTTTTTGGCAGGCCGGATACCGTGGCAAAATCGATATTCAATAGGTTCTGAGGTGAGTAGCCCTGAAGCGGCTGCGATCTGGGCGGATAAGTGAATGGATCAGTGCTGGACGCGACATCCCGACACGCCTGCGCCGGACGTGCCGGTGGTCGATCGCGCTTCACCTCGGACCACCCGTCGGCTTTGGTTAGCCCACTATAAGTCGCTCGGTTGGTCTCGATCCATTAAAGTTGGGTGTATCCTAGTCGGTATCCGGCTCCCGTCTCCGTTGGTCCACCTTGCAGATTAACCTCGGCTACGGCCTCAAAGAAATCGCAGGTGAAGACGGCTTGTGTGCCATTTACCGAGACATGGGACTTTGTACCTGGCTTGACCAAGCGTAGCCGCGAATCGGTCACTACGACCATACAGATAGCCTCCATTTACTCCCGCATTGTGCCGCGCCATACGTTCGGCGACAACGCAATCCAAGTAGGCCGTATCGGAGATAAACAGGCGACTGCTCTCGGGAAGCGATTAAGAGCGCCGGAGTAGCGGCTTCCGAGTCATCCCGGTGCACGGAGGTGGCTGAATGAAGGTCCGCTTAGCTGCATCCGATGCCCGAAAGCTGCCAGGCGGTAACCGGCCCCTTTGCGCGCCGTACTGGGCTAATTGCTCGAAGACCGAAAACTGCGTGGCCTCGGTCCAGCACAAAAAATCGATGAAGAGGATCGTCGAAGGTTACAACAACGCCTGCATAACTCACTGTCCGGGCCGACGGCGGTAAAGAGCGAGCTTACACAGTCTCAAGCAGAGACTTATCTCTTTCCGCTCGACGCACAAACTAGGGAGCGCAATGCCAAACCTAGACGTGAGGCTCTCCGTATCTCCTTTTGGATGTCGCCCACTGCCGGCGTGGGCTCGACACTAGAGGCGGAAGCGAATCCCAAGCGAGAAGACGCTCTCTTCGTAGCGGACCGAACGAGGCAGAACGACCGTCGGGCCGCCGGTGAAAATGGTTTGCTCGTAAATTCGCACCGGATGCCCGAGGATATTGGTGGCGTCCGCTGTCAGCGTCAGATTCTTGAATAAATCGTAGCTCGCCGAGACGTCGAGCCGGCCGATCGGACTTGTCGACTCTGTATAGTTGCGGAATCCGTCATTATAGCCACTGCTTGACGGGAAACCGCTGCGCAGGTTGTACGACAGACGCGTCGACAGGCCAGCGTACTCGTAGATCAGGTCGGCGTTATAGGTCCACTTCGACACGCCCACGATCCGCTGTTGCGCCGTCGCGGCGGTGCCGCCGAGTGCCGCCGGGAAGCCGGTCTTGGCGTCTAGGTAGGTGATGTTGGCCTGGACTCCGAAGCCGCGCGCCCATGCCGGCAGGCTGGCGATGTCGGCGAACGCCGTGACCTGCGCCTCGGCACCGTCGATCCGGCCTGCGCCGCTATTGTACGGGCGGGTGACGAGGACCGGCCCCAACGCGTCAGTTTCGGTCGTTTGGTAATTCTGGATGAAGCCATTGAGATCGCGCCGGAAAATGGCGACCGATGCAGATCCAGCCTTGGCAAAATAATATTCGAGGCTTGCATCGTAGTTGTCGGATTTCAACGGGTTGAGCTGTGGATTGCCGCCGGTACCGAAGCGGCGTGCAGACGGATCGGTCTGCGTGGGATCGACCGCCACGCCTGGGTTGTACTGACCGAAGTCAGGCCGCGTCCGGGTTTTGGTCGCCGAAAAGCGAAACTGAAGCTCGTCAGTAAAGCGCACGCGCAAGCTCGCGTTGGGTAGCCAGTCATCATAGCGCTTGCCGACCGTCAGAGGCGTCACGGGTCCGCCGCGCACGACGGTCGACCCAGCGATCGACAGGTCGGTGCCGACGTAACGCAACCCGACCGCGCCGTCGACGCGGACACCGCCCTCCTGGCCAAAGGCATAGTGCGCCTGGACGTAGCCGGCGTACGACTTTTCGTTGCCGGAATAGGTGATGCTCGGATCGACCGGGGGCGTGCCCGCCGGGAAGCCGACGAAGGCGCGAAGCTCGGCGATGTTGCTCCGGAGACTGTCGTAGGTCGGCGATAGATAGCTGCGCAGCGTCTCAGGGTCCTCGCTGGGGAAGCCGGCCTTGGTTAGCGCGAGCGACACCGGCGCCGCGGACAGCGGGATGCGGTTGCCCTCCTGTGCGCTATAGCGGCTGCCATCCTCGAAATGAGAATCGCGGTCGACGTAGCGTGCGCCGAACTCGATCTTGGGCAGGAATCCGAAGCCTGTGTCGTAGACGAAATCGAGCCGCGCCTGAAGGTCCTCGCCGCGAGCGATCAGCTGGCGGTCGTAGAAGCCACGGAAAATATAGGTCGACGCCGCCTTGGGATCGAGCGGACTGCGGATCGTGAACTGCGGCACGGTGGTGACCGCATCGACCGTGACCGGGGCAATATAAGCCGTGTCGAAGCTGTAGACCGAATCGAGGAAGCGGCTCGCGGTGCGCGCAATGTCGGCCGAGATCTTGAGCGGCCCCGCGTCGTAGTTGCCGCCGATCGCATACTGGTAGGTGTCGGTCGTCCCGAAGGTTGCCCCTTGGAAGCCTTCCGGGCGGTTCGGATTGATCGCCGTCAAGCTCTGGGCAACGTTGTTCGGACCGAGGACGACGTTCGAGTATGACCGGGCCCCGTAAAGTGGGATCGAATATTCGTGGTCCGACACCTTGTTGCGGAAGCCCTGCCACAGCGTCTCGCCGTAGAGCGTCAGTCGGTCACTTGCCTTCCACTGCAGCGCGCCGTTGACCGACGGCCGCTGCCGGTCGCCTTCGCCGAAAGTGGTCCGCTGGATGTCGGGGAACAGCACAGCCGACCCGCCGGTGCCGATGCCCGGGTTCGCGACGAAGTCGGTGTTGGACCGCGTCGAGTCGAGGTAGTGCAGCTCGGTAAAAGACACGTTGATCAGGGCGCCGATTTCGCCGATCCCGGTCTCCCAGCGGTCGGTGACGAGAAGGTTGCCGTTGGGATCGACCTTGCCCGACCGCTGGGCGTATTGGCCCCATGCCGAGCCGGCGACGTGGAAGCCGTCGAAGTCGAATGGCTTGCGCGAGCGGACGTTGACCTCGCCGGCGAGCCCGCCCTCGACAAGGTCGGCGGTCGTCGTCTTGAAGACCTCCAGCGCGGCGATGGCGCCGGCAGGGAAGTCCTGGAGAGCAACCGAGCGCGCTTCGGCGGTAAAGATTTCGCGGCCGTTGTAGGTGGTGGTGAAGTTTGGCAGACCGCGTACGAGGACGCGCGATGCTTCGCCGCCGCCGCGCTCGACCTGAACGCCGACGATGCGCGCGGCAACGTCGGATACGGCGACGTCAGGCAGTTTGCCGATATCCTCCGCCACCACGGAATCGATGATTTGTGTTGAATCCCGCTTGATCGTCTGCGCCGACTGGATGCTGCGCTTGACGCCGGTGACGACGATATCGGTTGTATCGGCGACGGCCTCACCGCTCGCTGGCGCGGAAGTTGCATTCGATGCGCCGGCGAAGCCCGCTGGGTCTTGGCCCGCCGGCACGACCTGGGCGGATACGACCACGGCCGAGGCAAGGGCGAATACTGCCGTCGAGGCCAAGATAGTCGATTTGGTGCGCATATTGCTCCCCTTTGGACCCGCGCCGCGCGTTTTATCGCGAATGCGCCTTTCGCTTGCCGATAAATCAGGCGTCTCGACAGCAACAACTCATTTATCATATCAATCGCACCGACGAACGGATTTGCGCGGCGCTCGTGGTTTCCGGGACACAGGTTTGGTACGGCAGCACACGGAGTGCACGCGATGAAGTTGGGTAAGCTGACGAAGCTCACGGCGGCGGCGACACTGACCGCGATGGCGAGCATGCCCGCGGCCGGGGTCGAGGTAGCGCGTTCGGTGTTCGGCACGCTGCCCGATGGCCGTGCCGTGCCGTCGGTGACGCTGACCAACCGCCACGGCGTGGCGGTGACGGTGATCGGCTGGGGCGCGGCGATCCAGTCGCTGGTCATGCCCGACCGCAATGGTCATCGTGCCGACGTCGCGCTCGGCTATGCCGCGCTCAAGGACTATCTGGGGCACCCGCAGTATTTCGGCGCAACCGTCGGCCGGTTTGCCAACCGCATCGCCGGCGCCAGGTTTACCCTCGACGGCAACGCCTACCAGGTGCCGGTCAACGATGGTCCCAATTCGCTGCATGGCGGCACAGCCGGCTTCGACAAGCAGCTATGGACCGTGGTCGACACCGCCGGCGGGGCATCGGGTCACGTCACCCTGCGCCATGTCAGCGTCGACGGCGAGCAGGGCTATCCCGGCACGCTCACCGTCGATGCCACCTACACGCTGGGCGAGGACGACCGGCTGACGATCGAGTATCGCGCGACGACCGATCGGCCGACGATCGTCAACGTCACCAATCACAGCTACTGGAACCTCGGCGGCGAAGGTTCGACCCCGGGGGCGATGGGCCATCTCGTGACGATCGCAGCCGATAGCTATCTGCCGACCAATGCCACCGCGATCCCGACCGGCGAGGTCCGCCCGGTCGCCGGCACCGCCTTCGATTTTCGGACGCCGCACGCGGTCGGTGAGCGGGTGCGCGATGCCACCGACCAGCAGCTCGTCTTCGGCCGCGGCTACGACCACAACTGGATCGTCGGGCGCACGGTTACTGCCGACGAGCACCTGATGGCGCGCGCGGTCGATCCGGCGTCGGGTCGTGGCTTCGAGCTGTGGTCGAACCAGCCGGGGCTGCAGTTCTATTCGGGTAACTTTCTCGACGGCACCTCGGCCGGCAAGGCGAAGCGCATCTATCGCGGCGGTGACGCGATCGTGTTCGAACCGCAGATATTCCCCGACACGCCCAATCAGCCAGCATTCGGCTTGGCCCGGCTCGCGCCCGGCGAAGTCTATCGCAACGTCATGACCTATCGCCTGAGCTGGGGTGCCGCCCGATGAAGCGACTGATCGCAGCCGCACTGATTGTAGCGGCGTTTCCGGCGGATGCGCGCGACCTTTGGACCAAGCCGCAGGCGGCGAAGTGGTATGCGGCGCAGCCGTGGCTGGTGGGATCGAACTACACGCCGGCGACGGCGATCAACCAGCTCGAGATGTGGCAGGCGCCGACCTTCGATCCGGCGACGATCGATGGCGAGTTCGCCGCCGCGCAAGGGCTTGGCATGACGACGATGCGTGTCTTCCTCCACAACCTGTTGTGGGAAAACGATGCCGCCGGCCTCAAGGCGCGGATGAACATCTTCCTCGATATCGCCGCCAAGCATCACATCAAGCCGGTGTTCGTCCTGTTCGATAGCTGCTGGGATCCGAACCCCGTCGCCGGGCCGCAGCGGCCGCCGATCCCCGGCGTCCACAATTCTGGATGGGTCCAGGCCCCCGGCGCGGCGCGGCTGGCCGACGCGACTCAGTATCCGAAGCTCGAGGCCTA
Organism: Polymorphobacter sp. PAMC 29334; assembly: GCF_019431245.1. NCBI lineage: Bacteria > Pseudomonadati > Pseudomonadota > Alphaproteobacteria > Sphingomonadales > Sphingosinicellaceae > Polymorphobacter > Polymorphobacter sp. PAMC 29334. The sequence continues at coordinate 23,214 of NZ_CP080242.1, forward strand.
TGTGCGCGACATCGTCAGCACCTTCGCCCACGACCGCCGCGTCCTCGCGTGGGACGTATGGAACGAGCCGAACAACGGCGGAGGCGGCAATTATGGTCCGACCCCCGACAAGACGAAGCTCGTTGCCGGACTGCTCGGGCAGGTGTTCGACTGGGCCGAGGCCGCGGACCCCGACCAGCCGTTGACCAGTGGCGTTTGGATCGGCGACCATTGGGATCGGATTGAGACACTCGACGCGGTCGAGAAGATCCAGATCGCCCGCTCCGATGTCCTCAGCTTCCACGATTATAACTGGCCTGAGAAATTCGCCGAGCGCGCCCGCCAGATGCTGAGCTACGAGCGGCCCGTCTTGTGTACCGAATACATGGCGCGCGGTGCAGGATCGACGTTCGATGGGTCGCTGCCGATCGGCAAGAAGCTCAACATCGGCATGATCAACTGGGGGTTCGTCGATGGCCGGACGCAGACCCGGCTGCCATGGGATAGCTGGAAGAAGCCTTACACCTATGCCGAGCCACAGGTATGGTTTCACGAGGTGTTGCGCGCCGATCTCACGCCGTACCGGATGGCCGAAACCGATCTGATCCGCCGCCTCGCCGCGGCACCGAAGTCGGTGGTTCCGGTGCGATGAAACGCGCGGTTGTCGCGCTCGCGCTGCTCTGCGCAACCGTCGCTGCATCCGCCGAAACCGCGTCGATCCTGCCCGGAGCCGACCCGTTCGCGCTGAGCGACGGCGGCAGACTGTATATCTACCCGACCGGGCGTGGAGCGACGCTCGACGTCTGGTCGCAGGCTGCCGCCGGCTGGCACGACGACCGCGTACTGTTGACCCTCAAGGCGATTTCGTGGGCCGGCGACGACCGGGTGGGGAAGCATTTTCTCTGGGCCCCCGACATGATCGCGGCGAACGGGCGCTATTACTTCTATTACGCCGTCGGGCCGCAGGATCCGACACCGAGCCGGCTGGGGGTCGCGACCTGCGACGGGCCGGAGGGGCCGTGCACCGACAGCGGCAAGCCGCTGCTGACCGGCGGCAATGGCTTCGAGGCGATCGACCCAATGGTCTTTATCGCTCCCACGGGGACGCGCTATCTTTACGCCGGGGGCAGCGCCGGGGCCAGGCTGCGCGTGTTCACCCTCGCCCCCGACATGGTGACAATCGAGCATGAAGTCGCGGTCGACCAGCCGCCTGCCTTCACAGAAGGTGTATTCATGCACGAGCGCAACGGGATCTATTACCTGTCGTACAGCCACGGCCACTGGAATCGCAGCGATTATTCGGTCCATTACGCGATGGCGCCGACGCCGACCGGTCCGTGGAAATACCGCGGCGTGCTGCTGGCGAGCGAGGGCAAGTACAAGGGGCCCGGCCACCATAGTTTCGTCCGCGATCCGGCGACCGGCGACTGGCTGATCGTCTATCACCGGTGGGAGGGTAAGCGCGGCGACGGCCCCTACGAGGGCGATCGCCGGACAGTGATCCAGAAGATCGACTATCTGCCCGACGGCGAGATCGCACCGATCCACATGGTCGACTGATTTCAGGTTGGCCGCTCTGCATCGTTACCCGTCGCGTCGATCAGGGCGATGACTTCATCGATTAGCGCGCGCATCGCGGTACGCGCGGCGGCGGCATCTCCCGCTAAGATCGTGTCGCGAACGGCGGCATGGTCGGCGAGGCTTGCAGTCCGCCCGGCGACGCGATTGGTGACGCGGATCGAGGTTCTTAGCGCGGCGGCGACGATGTCGCGGAACTGACGGTAGAACGGGTTCTGCGAGCCTGCGAGAATGGCGAGATGAAACGCAATGTCGGCGGCGAGCGGATCGTCGGTGCCGGTCTCGGCTGCCGCCATCCGGTTCCAGCCAAGGCAGATCGCGTCAAGGTCGGCCGGGGTAGCGAAGCGTGCGGCGAGCGCCGCTGCCTCGGGCTCGATGGCGATGCGCAATTCGTTGAAATGGCGCAAAGTATCGAGCGAAAAGCGACGCTCCATCAACCATGCGAGGACATCGGGATCGAACAGGCTCCACGCCGTTGCCGGGCGGACGACCGTTCCTTGGCGAGGCCGGGCGCTGAGCAGCCCCTTCGCGGTCAGCATCTTGACCGCCTCGCGCGTCACCGATCGGCTGACCCCGTGCTGCTTCGCCAGTTCGGCCTCGGTCGGAAAGACGGCCTGGTCATACATGCCCATCACGATCTGCCGTCCAAGCCTGTCGAGCAGGTCGTGGGTCAGGTTACGTCCCGGCGGCCGTCCCGCAGTCGCGGCTCGTGTCGCCACCTTCTGTCTCCCGCCCCGCAACACCACCGCCCAGACAAGCCGGATAAGTCGGATAAATCAATGGTGCGTCGAACGGATGACAATCGGGGATGGCTGGTCACGGTGCCTCATAACTTGTGACTCCCGCGCTATTGCGCCGCCGCCGCGATCGATGCCAGCCAGCGGAGAACGGCGACCTGAAGCGCGACGCGATGGTCCGAGTAGCTGTGATCGGTCGCGAAGTGGCCAAGCTTGAGCCGCGCCCCGTCGATGGCCTGGACTTCGCCCGCGAGCGCATCGCTCCCCGCAGCGAGCCGTCGTTCGAGGTCACCAACAACAACTTCCGTCCTGCGAGGCAAGCCGCGTAGTTGGCCAGGCGCCAGTGATCGGCGTTCGACCGCGCTTCGTCGGCGAGCGCCCCGGGAGAGGTGCCCGCGAGAATATGCAGCCCCGCACCTGTGCCGACATTATCGTCGACACGTGCCACCGCGCGGTTCCAGTCCAGGCTTCCGAACGATCGCCCAAGATCAACCCCCGAGATCATCGCGGCACCTTGCACCTCGCTCCGCCCAGCGGCGACATGCGCCGCGACGAACCCGCCCATGCTATGACCGGCAAGAACGATCCTGCCGGGGTCGAGCCGGAGCGCCGCATCGCGCGCGGCTTCGCGGATCCAGTAGAGCGCCGCCTCGGCGTCCTCGAAGCAGTGCGCGAAGCTGAAGCTGCCCGGGCCGCCCCACGAGCCTCGATAGTGAATCGTCAGAACGTTCCATCCCGCCCGGCGGCCACGCGGCAACGGCGCGCCGACTACTTCGAGGCGAGCTTGCACTGGCTCTGTTTAAGGCGAAGCAGAATTTATGGCCCGGCCCGTGACGTACGAAGCATTTACATCCGACCGAGTTCATAAAGACAGGCGAGGCAGAATAGCGCCATCGCGCATGGCAAGTTGCTACAGGCGACCGCGCGAGAAGCACTAGCCTCACCGCGCGGTCTGGGCCGTGGTACAGGGGGGCACACGACTTATTGAAGCAATGAGCATTAATCATCGAACCGCCAAGGCGACCGAATGGCGCGTCCGACCATTCGAGGATCCGCTATGCCATGATCCGCTTCTAGCCTGCCGGCCCTTGCGTGATATTCCGTGATCTCGACATGAGACTTCTTGGCGTCGGGATGGACGGCTTCTTCAGCCCATTCACGGTGCTGACGCTCGCGCTCGGCGTGCCGGTCTCGCGCCTGATCTTTCGTCATAGAGTTCGATCGCATACGCGGGGAGCGCTATAGCGTCTCTCAGCCAACGACTCGCAGGTGAGTGCCATCGGTACGACTAGGTACACTGTGCAGCTTGTACTCGCGAATCGGCAAACTTTGTCGTGGACGCGACCGACGCAATCACCAGTCGACGCGAAGACAGTGCTTTACGCAAAGCCCGCCGAACACCACTGCCTGCGGGGCCTGACGGCAGCTCATCCGTGCAACATCGGCACGCCCCTACCCAACCTCGTCAAATGTTGGACGGTAGGAACTGGGATAGTCCGTGTAACCAGAGGGTCGATGGCTTTTGACTGGGGGCTTGGTATGCTGATGCCGATAAATATCGACCGACCGTTGGAGCAGGCCAATGATACGTATGACTTCTGCTACGCTATTGACGTTCAGCTTGTGTGCCTGTGGTTCAAACGGCACAACCTTCTCGCATGACAGCAATGGTAACGATACGGTTACGACCTCGATGGGCGCTGGTGGGCCGGAAATGAAGGCGACACGCTACGCCAACGCGTCAGTGCCTGCGGACATGCCAGCATGGGCTCCCGCCTACCCGGGCGCAAAAGTGATTCAAGTCGCCGGCGTGGACTTGCCGACCGGTCAAAGCGGTCCAACCGGACTGCAAAAACAGGTACTCTTGACGACGTCAGACCCGGTCGCGACGGTCACGGCATTCTATGACAAAAAGCTTGCCGCGCTCGGCATTGTCCCAACATCGTCCAGCAATATGGCGGAAGGCAATGTGCGAATGGTGAGCCCTAATCAATCTCATCAAAGTACGCTGATGGTCGCAAAGAACGACGCCGAGACGAGTATCGTAATCAGCTATGGAACTGCTCACTGAGGCACCTATTTACCGAACGAACTATCTCCTTCCTCGCCCCCGTCGGGATCCGTCGATCGAGGCATGGTCGAGCGATCTTGTTATCGATGGTATTTTGAGAATGGCTGACCAGCTGATCCAATCTAGGCTCGAATCCCAACTCCGTTGAGCAACGTCGGAAGCAAGAGGACCAAGAGTAGTGATCGGCGATATCCGTCGCCTCGTCGGTCGCGCTGACAGCCGCTCAGGGCATCCGCTTCCCCGAAATCTGTTCCCGATTGATCTTTTTCGAAATTGCCGCTCGGCGATGGAGAAACGGGATGATCGCGCTCAACGAATGGCGGGTTTTGAGGCCTAGATCGCCAACCTGAGCGTCAGAATTTGAGCGGGAGCTGTCAGCAGGCAAGCCCGCAGGGCCGTCGGCGAATGTCAGCTTTGCCCATATTGGTTGCCAGAAGCGTTCAGTCCATTAACGGCCCCGAGGCCGCCCCAGGATTAACGGCGAGTTTGGGACAGTGGGCCAAAAGGCGGGTATGTCGCTGTGTCGGCCACAGCGGACCGACTGCTGTTTAAAACAGGGTTGAGTAAGATGTCCGATTAAGCCGGAAGCGGCTCCGACGGGCGTCGGGCGCGGCGGATCGCGAAATCCGCGAGTTAGCGCTCCGCCTTCCAACCAAACTTCTGGCTTTTCTCAAATGCTTTGCAGCCTGCGGGACAGGCGGAATACGGAAACCTTTCAACGGCGAGCTCGCTCGAAAGAGATTGTATCTGGAAAATGTGCAAAACTCATGCCGGCGACGCATTATTAGCGCCGCCGGCCTGGGTTACAGCGTCAGGCTGTCACGACGGATGAGCGACGGCGCATCGACGCTCCGACGAAACCGAAGCCACAAATCATGAGCGCCCACGACGCTGGTTCCGGAACGGCTCCGGAAGCCGCGCTCAGATCGAACTTATATTCGGTCCCGCCGGCAATGATGTTGTCGTAATGCACAAACACGTCCGGGCCAACGCCGCTACCGACGCCCACATAAATGCCGCCAACCTTCGCATCGCCAAAACCCTTGCTGGATACCCAGTCAGCCATCGTCATCTGCGTGTTTTCGTGGCCGTTGCTCTTGAGATAGAAAGTCGAATTTGTGTTGGTGACGTTCCAAGTCCCTTGAGCTGCAGCACTGCTATAGCCTCCAGCCTGATACGCCTGCTCGAATACCAGCTCATCCTTCACCAAGCCCTGATAGAACACGATCCGCAGCGCCGGGCCGTAAAGCGCGTTTACGTTTGGCGACGTCGACAGCGGGTCGACCATGTAGCTGAAGCTGAGGTCGGTAAACGTGGAAAGCGGTCCAAGATTGTTGATACCGCCATCAGTATTCGGGTTGCCATATAGGCCGACCAAACCTCCGAGCACAAACCGATCTCGGTCGCCGTGAGCCGCGACTGAGCCATTGCCGTCGTAGCTCACACCCGTGATTTCTGCGCGCCCACCGTTCGAGTTTTCCGTAGCAACATCGCTCCAGCCCTGCATCTGGTCAGGTGTTACATGGACTACAGTTTGCGAGTAAGCGCTCGAAGCGAATACGGCGGTGCTAATCAGTAGTGTTGCGATCAGTCTGTTCATTGAAAACCTTCCCAATTAACCTGGCGTGACTTTATTGACGTTCTTGGACCGAAGTCTTATTATTCGGAATATCAAGAGAGCGCATTCAAGAGCCGCCTCTTAAGGCTCGACGCGGCCGCGTATCTTTGTGCGACTACCGCGTCGTGATGTCTGCCCCGTCTTGCTTAACATATCTTAAGCAAGAGCTATGCCAGTCGTAAAAAGTGAACACGTTCAATGAACGTTCCGCAAAGGCAACGAATAATGTGTAAAGTTTTCCGACAGTTTTACACTGGATCTGCTGGCGATTGGATTTGTTCGCGTGGCCGCTTGCATCGCGGACAACCAGCGCCGGCGCGAAAAATCCTATTAGCTGTGAGTTGAGCTGGGCGGCGCATAACATATCGGCGTGATGGTATTTCATCCAGCCCGCGGCGTGACCGTTGGAGCCGCTCGATCGCAAGCGCCGTAGAGCCAGGCGAAACGTATCATCGCAAGCTTCGACAGAGACTAGACCGATGGCTATTTCTCTGGCGGAAAAACTCTACCATCCATCGTCGGCAGACTCCGGGTGCGGGCGGGCGCACAGGAGGAACGTAGGCGATCGGCCAATGACTACTCGCCGCCGCAAGATCGGACAGCGGACGTACTCTTTTGCCGTCGCCATGCACGCAGAAGCAGTGCTTACCGCGACGGGCGTATGACCGCCACCGGGGTGCATGCCGCCGCCGAATCCGCGACTTGTCGAACGGCAGCTGTTCCGCGGTTTATAACGGAAAGCAGCCAGGCAGAGATCGGCCCCCATATGGATAAGGGCGGTCTGGCGTAGACGGGAGCTCGACCTCGGCGAGGTTTCTGCTTCCGAAAGATTAGGGCACCGCGGCTTAGATTTAGGCCATGCGGGAGCCGCCGGACAAGATGAGAGCGGTTGTGCGAAAAACACTCGATGCAGCTTCCGCTTCACGCCGACGGGCGGACGTGCGATTGGGGCAGACGTGTATATTCAGTCATCCAGTCTCCGCATCACCGGGCGGCCGACGCGCCCGAGCATCTCCATCGAGGCGCCGATCTTGGCTCGCTTTACGATCGACCGCGACATTCAGGCCGTCGGTACAGTCACATTCGGCGGCAGGCACGACGAGAAATCGGCTTCCGGCTGGACGGTTGGATTCGTCCAGGCCGAATGGAGCGACAACAGCTGGGCGGTCTATCGCGGCACCAGGCAGGAGCACGGCAGCACCTTCGTGCAGCGCTCGCGTCCGCCGGCGCGGCCATTCCAAGCGTGTGCCGATTCAACAGGCCCGAACCAGCCCTTCTATGCGAGCCCCGCGGACGGCAAGGGCCAGCCGAGCAGTGGCGGCCCCGGCATCCCTTACGTGGCACCCGTTCCGACGGGCAAGCCGTTGCCGCTTTCAGTCGATGCATTTCACAGCGACCAACCGAAAAACGTGTTCCTGTGGGAGCATTACAACGACACCACCAAGAACTTCAATCATCTCCGCGAGGCGCAGCTGGAGTTCATGTTCTGCACGGTCCTGGTCGCCAAGGACCCCCAGGGCAACCTCAACATGCTTCGCGGCTTCTACTGGAACGTGGCCTGGCAGGCGGACTTCGGCGCCTTCCCCGAGAATACCCAGCACGCCAAGGCGATCCCGCGCGGCACCTACTTCCACGTCGGCCACGTTTTTGCCGGTCCGCCCACCGACCCGCGCTTCCTGCATGTGCTGAGTCGACCTCAGGCGATGAGCTGCAACGATCTGCTGCACAACTCCAGCCTCAATCCCAACGTGCAGGAGGTGGCAGGGTGGCCATTGTTCGACGTGCGGCGGTGATACTGCTCACCGCCACGATGATGGCGGCAGCGGCGCAGCCGCCAGGCCTGACGCTCGCAGGCGGAGCACGGCCCGGCAGTCTGAACATCGCCAACCGGGGAGGCGGTCCGGTCACGATCGCGCGGGCGATCGGCGTCGAACGTCGGGACCGGGATGGCTGGACCGCGGTGCACACCGAGTTCAACGCCGTATCGTCCTGCCCGATCCCAGGTCGGCCGGTTCTCGCCGCCAAGGCGGCCGTGTCCATTCCGGCAGGCGGTAACCTCAAGGTAGTACCGTGGCAGGGCTATACTTGCTCGGGCCAGTGTGAGAACGCCTGCATGGCCGACATCTATCTCGGCCCGGGCACTTTCCGCTTCGTAGCCACAGTGCTTCCCATGGGCGACCGCGTGACGGGATTGAACTTCGCCATGCCACCGAAGCACTGATCGTTAAAAAAAGCTGCCATGCATTCTCAATAGACGCATAGCACGATCGACGCTTCCCCCGTTCAGCGTCTGACCTTCAACCCGTAGCGGGAAAAGCGCGCTCGCCGGTCCCGCTGGGGCCGTCGGCAGGTTTCGCTTCCCGAAAGCCAATCACAATTGCTCTCCCCAAGTTGCCGTTCGGAGGTGGTGAAACGGGAAAGGTCGTGTTGAACGAACACCCGCTTTGGGTAGGTCGGAGCGCTCATGAGCGTCCACGGTTGGGGGCGGGAGCCGCTCTCGGATCCCGGACTTGTCGAAAGGAAGCTATACCGCGTTTGATGCTAGAAAGCGGACAGGCGGCTTGCGGCCCATGCAATACGAACACGAGAGCTGAACGAAAGTCTGTAAGCGATGTTTTGAGGCCCTTTAGCTGCGGAAGTTCCAGGGCATGAGCTGATCGAGGTTTTGGCTGGAGTGGCCGCGGGCGAGGCGCTCGAGGGTGTCAGTCAGCCAGGCGAGCGGATCGACGGCATTGATCTTGGCAGTCTCGATGAGGCTGGCGATGACGGCCCAGTTCTCGCCGCCATCGTCGGAGCCGGCAAACAGGGCATTCTTGCGATTGAGGGCAATAGGCCGGATGGCGCGCTCGACGATGTTGCTGTCGAGCTCGACGCGGCCGTCGTCGACGAACAGCGTCAGGCCTGTCCAGCGCGTGGTCGCGTAGCGGATCGCTTCGGCGAGCTTGCTCTTGGCACTGACCAGGCCGAGCCGCGCGGTCAGCAACCGGTGCAGGGCGATGATTATCGGCAGGCTCTGTTCCTGACGAACCGACCGGCGCATGTCCGGCGACTGACCGCGGATCGCGTCCTCGACGGCGTAGAGTGCCTTGATCAGCTGCAGCGCCTCGGTGGCTGTTGGTGAGGCGTCGGCCTTGGCGAGCTCGAAGAACTTGCGGCGCACATGGGCCCAGCAGAACGCCAGCGCCACGTCATTGCGGCGGCCGAGCTTGTTGTAACCGGCATAGCCATCGACCTGCAGGATGCCGCTAAATCCGGCGAGATGCGCCAGTGGCCGCTCGGACTTCCGGTCGGGCGCGTAGATGAATGCCACTGCCGGCGGATCGGCGCTGCCCCATGGCCGGTCGTCCCGCGCATACGCCCAGATCTGCCCGGTCTTGGTACGTCGTCGTCCCGGATCGAGCACCGGTGCCGTCGTCTCGTCGGCGAACAGCCGTGGTCCCCGCTTCAAAACGGCGAGCAGGTGGTTGCGCAGCGGGGTCAGCCACCAGGCAGCCCGGCCAGTCCAGTCGGCCAGCGTCGAGCGGTCGAGGTTGACGCCCTGACGGGCGTAGATCTGGGCCTGGCGGTAGAGAGGCAGATGGTCGGCGTACTTGGAGACCAGCACCTGGGCGACCAGCGCGTCGGTCGGCAGCCCGCCTTCGACGATCCGCGGCGGTGCTGGCGCCTGCACCACCTCGCCTTCGCACGACCGGCAAGCATAGCGCGGGCGACGCGTTACCAATACACGGAAGCTTGCCGGAACCTTGTCGAGACGCTCGGCCACGTCCTCGCCGATGGCATGGAGGTCGCCGCCGCAACAGGCGCACTGCTTGCTGTCGACGTCGATCAGCTGCTCGACGCGCTCGAGATGCGCGGGCAGCTGGCCGCGGTTGGTACGGCGCTGCTTCTCGGCCCGCGCCTTGGCCGAACTGGCGGCATCGAGCTTGGCTTCCACCTTGGCGATGGCGATACCGAGATCCTCGAGCACCAGCTCGAACTGGTCGTCGTCGAGCTTCTCCGAACGGGGTCCGAAGCGGTGGCGCATGAAGGCCGCGATGATGCTGTTCAGCCGCGCGATCTCGCCATCGGCCTCGGCCTGGGCGATCGCCCTCAACTCCACGTCGGCGTTGATGCGCTCGACCTCCGCCGTAAGCAGCGCCGTCCTGGCGTTGGCGGCGACGATCATGGCGCGGAGCACCTCTGGATCGTCGGGGAGATCAGCTGCGGCGAGCATGATAGGGGCAGTGAATCACGCGCGCGCACGCGCGTCGAGGACTTCCGGAAAGCCGAGTCAATCTACCGCAGATACAACGCGTTATCCCGCGATCTGCGGTACTCGCGTGCGCCTTGCCTGATGCACGCGGCGCCAGTCCAGGCCTTCGAGCAACGCGCCGAGCTGGGCGGCGGTCACTCGCATCATGCCGTCATGCACCGATGGCCAACTAAAGGCGCCGGCTTCCAGCTTCTTGGCCATCAGGCACAGGCCGGTGCCGTCCCACCAGACCAGCTTTACCCGGTCGGCCTTCTTGGCGCGAAACACATAGACAACACCCGAGAACGGATCGCCGCCGAGCTGGGCTGTCACCAGCGCCGCCAACCCGTCCATCCCCTTGCGAAAATCTACCGGCCGCGTGGCAACCAGCACGCGGGTCGCACCGCTTGGCCCCAGCGCCGTCAACGGCTGCCCTTCAGCGCATCGAGTACAGCAGCGATCAGAGTCGCGTCAGCGCCCCGGCCGATCCGCACCGAAATGCCGTCCATGCTCACCTGGGCTACTGCCGCGGCGAGCTGATCGGCGACGCTGCTGCCGCTGTGCCGGTAGCGGCGCCGGAGCGGCTTCACGCTCGACGATCGCCGGCACAAACAATAGCGGTTCGGCGCTCTCCACCGGACGGCGCAACTGCCGCCGCCAAGTGAACAGCTGGCTGGGGCAGATGCCGTTGCGGCGCGCCACGTCACAGACGGTGATGCCGTCGCCGGCATAGCTCTCTGCAACGATCCGCGCCTTCTCATCATCGGACCAGGGTCGCCGCCGCCTCGTGCCGGTGAAAACCTCAATCCGCGCCGCACGACCGCCCATCGAGCTAGCATCGTCACATGACATCATCATAGCATCAGCACCGGCAGCCCCAGGGACCAGCAGGACTCGCGCGTTATGACGTCGTCAACAAGGCGGGGTCAGCACAGCGCTTACAAAAGTCTCGTTCTTGGACGCTCTAGAGTCGACTCAAGTGAGCATGATTAGAGTGCCCTCGGCAAATAACCGTCAGAGAAGTGCAGGGATAATCGGCGGCAGCGATTTGAACCCGGGCCGGGCAAAATAATAGCCTTGGATATAGCGAACGCCAAGCGCGCGAAGCGAAGTAAGCTCGCCCTCAGTCTCAACGCCTTCGGCGACGACGGTAACACCTAACGCGCTGCACATCTTGACGATCGCATCGACGATCGTCCGCCGTCGCAGGTTTGCATCGAGGCCTTGAACGAGCGCCATATCGAGCTTTACCGTGTCCGTCTCCAACTTGCCGAGCAGCGCGAGGCCCGAATAACCCGTGCCGAAGTCATCGATCGCAGTGCCGAAACCCATCTGCTTGTATGCGGCAACGATGCCAATGACGTGCTCGGGGTCGACCATCTCTTCGTTCTCGGTAAATTCAAACGTCAAACGATCAAGTGGAAAGCCGACCGCCGCTGCGGTTGTGAGTGTGAGCCGAATGCATGACGCTGGCGAATAGACCGCGTTCGGCAGGAAATTTATCGACAAGCGCGCGCTCGTGCCGATCAGCCCGAGCGCGGCCGCCGTCTCGATCGCAACGACCCGACAACGCTGATCGAAGGAATAAAGGGTCTCGCGAGAAACCTGGGCGAGCACCGAGGCCGCGCTTTCGCCAGCGGGTCCACGAACCAGAGCTTCATAAGCATAAGGTCTGCCAGTCATAACGTCGACGATCGGCTGGAACGCCATGGCGATTTCGAAATCGAGGCCGGCACCGTCACGGCAGCCCGCGCATGGCACCGGCAGGGCAGGCTTCGATTGTGCTGGCATGATCTTGATATCAAATCTCCGCAGTCAAAATCAGACCGCCGTGGACCCGATTTCGTCCAGCTCGCTTAGCGGCATAGAGCTGAGCGTCCGCGTCTGCGATAAGAACGTCTACAGTCGAACGCTCGTCAGATGCCGATGCACATCCGAAGCTCGCAGTGATATGAAAGATCCCCTGGGGCGACAAAATCGGCATGGCCGCGACCGCGGCACAAAGACGATCAGCGATCTCGGTAGCCTCCTCGAGCGAGCTGCTGGGCAGGAGAGCGGCGAACTCCTCGCCGCCCAGGCGCGCAAACAGGTCGCCTGGACGCAGGAGGCCAGTGCAGACCCGCGCCACCTGCTTTAAGACCAGATCTCCGGTGGGATGGCCGTATGTGTCGTTGACCGCCTTGAAGTGGTCAAGATCGAACATGATCAGTGACAGCGGTTGCTGATCGTCGCGCCATCGGCGCTGCTCGCGGACGAACGTCTGAAGAAAATGGGTCCGGTTGGCTGCGCCAGTCAAATGATCGAAAAATAACATCCGCCGAAGATCTGACGTGTCCGACTCGTCGTGGACGACGTCGCGCAATACCACCGAAAATCCATCGGGGGTTGCGCCATCGCTCCCGGTTCGCGCTGCGAACAGGCGCTGGCACCAGTAGGTCTCGCCGGTACTCCGCTGCTGCCAGCTCTCGTCGAGATACCATCCGTCCCGCTCTGCCAGCCGCAATTGGTTCGAGAGGCTTAGCGCTCCCGACCGCGAATCCGTGTTCAGGATCGCATCGAGCGACTTTCCCGCCACCTCCGCAAAGTCACGGCCGGTTTGCCGAGTGAAAGCCGCGTTCACGCTATCGACAATCCCCTCGCGCGTGATCGACAGGACGGCATAATCGTTGACGCCCCCGATCAGCGACGCGAACCATGTCTCCGCCTGCTTGAGCCGCCGTTCTTGAGCAACCTGCACTGTGATGTCGGAAAAGGTGGCGACCGCGCGGGTCGGTCCAAGTTTTACCAAGGTGCAGGCAAGCACCTTGGAATCCCTGCCGGCCCGACTGATGCCAAGATCGACAGCGATCCGATGTCCTTCGCAAACCGGTCCCCGATCCTGTTGGTAATCTCCGAAGAGATTACGGAGTTCTGGAGCACACTCCTGTAGCATCGTGAAGAGGTTAGTTGGGTCACGGTCACCTGCGAGCGGCAGCAGATGCTTCATTGCATGCGGATTAATGATCGAAATTGTGCCCGTCGCGTCGAACTCGACGAGACCGACGGGGCAGGCATAGAGAAATTCGAGGAGCCGTTCATGCTCTGAATTGAGCTCGTCAAACATCGCTGCTCAGCGCTCGATCAAAATATAGTTCAGCGGCACCTCCGGCGTCGCGAGCAATCGCAGGCGAACCGGGGTGGGCCGCATTCGCAGCGTGAGGACAAACGGAATCGTCTCGTCGATTACGGCTTCATCGATAAAGCGTTGCGCAACGAGGTAATTGTTCATGCACTGCGCGATTGATTCGAAAAAGGCCGCACCAATCGCATTCTCCGGACGTAGCCCCGCAAGTCGGGCTTCGGTCGCGTTGTAAATTACCGCGACACCCTCAGCATCGAGGCCGATGACGCCAAAAGGGAGGAGGTCGCACTCGGCCGGGGCAAGTTTTCCAATATCAGTCGCCGATATGGAATTGAAGCTAAGAGAAGTGTTGACGACCACTGTGTTCCTAACAACATGAATTCATTGGCGCGTGATCTTTGGCTTCGGACGCCATACCACCCAAAATTTAACACATCGTATGCCTATTGCGGATCAGTAAATGCACGGGTTCCATACGTTGCTCCGTCGGAATGATCGACAAGCGTCTGATCGGGAAGCACGAAGTTTTCGGAAACGGCTGGTCTGGGCCGTTCCGCCTAGATCCCGATGTCCGTCATTCTCGACCATCCGCCGAAGAGCGCGACGGGGGCGTAGCGTCTGGCCGCCGTCTCGGCGGCCGCGATCGGCCGGGCGACCAGTGTCAGGATGGCGCTTTCGTGACTCGAAGTGCCCACCGAGCGAGCGCCGCGCCTGCCAACCCGCGAGCGGCTCTGCTCGCTGGCGATCAACTGCTGCGGCTTGATACCGCAGGACTGCTCGCGGACAGTGGTCGACAGATTGGCATCGGTATGCTGACTTAGCTAAGGTACATAGGTCGGTGCACTGAGCGGAGGTCGGACGATGGGGCGAGCGACGGCATCGATGACCATGCCGGAAGTTGACCGCGGCAGTCTTCACGCGCTGGAAAGTCATTTTATTGCCAGCGAGATCTACCGGCGCGAGGATTTGGCACAGCGTCAGGCAAGGATCGCGCGATTGGTGTCGGGCGACATCGTTCCACGCCTGTTGCAACTCCATAAGAATATCATTCCCGAAGCCCTGCCGGACACTCAGCTGATCGAAGTGCTGGCGCCGAATAGCGCAGACATCGGCGGCCTTGCCGACGTTGTACTCGGCAGCGATCTGGAAGCGGCGGTCGCCTACATCACTGTGCTAAGCGACCGGGGCTTGGCCTTGGAAACATTGTTTGTGGAACTGCTGGAGCCTACCGCGCGCCGGCTCGGCACGATGTGGGACCATGACGAGTGCGATTTCATCGATGTGACGCTCGGCGTTGCGCGTCTCCAGAAGCTTCTCGCGATCTTTAACGGGACGCACACTCTTCCCGACCTAGCGACCAAGCGCCGCGTGCTGATGGCCATGACGCCCGGGGATCAGCACTCGTTCGGCGTCATGATGGTCGAGCGGTTCCTCTCAGCTGCCGGCTGGCAGGTGCAGACCGAGATCGCCGCCAGTGCCGACGAGATCGTCGAGACGGCGGCGTCGGACTGGTTTGCCGTTATCGGCCTGACTGCGGGATCAACGGAGCGGCTTGCGACCTTGCGAGATCTCATCCCAGAGTTGCGGGCGAAATCGCGCAATGGGCGAGTCGGAATCATGGTTGGCGGGCCGATGTTTACGGCCAAACCCGAGCTTGCACAGGATGTCGGTGCGGACGCCACCGCCTGCAGTGCGCCCACAGCCGTGCTCATCGCGCAGAAGCTGTTTGATCTAAGGGTCGCGGCCTAAGCTGAAAGTCCGCTTCCGCACCTAGTCGCCCGAGCTGTTAGGCGGTAACGCCCCGTTGCCCCTATGTCGCGACAGGAACCCCGTGGCGGCACAACCGCTCTTCGGCGAGAAACCCAGAGGAGACAGACAATGTCAGATGCGCCCGAAGATCTAAAAGATCTGTACGCCGAGGAGATGAAGGATCTCTGGTCGGCGAATGACCAGATGACCAAAGTCGTCAAGAAAATGGCCGGCAAGGCGACCGACGCTGAGCTCAAGCAGATGTTTGATAAGGCGGTCGATGGCATCGGCAAGCATACCGAGGTCCTCAAGACGCTGATTGAAGCGGCGGGCGAGAAGGTCAAGAAGGAGCATTGCAAGGGCATGGAGGGCCTCGTCGCTGAAGCGACCAAGCACTGCCTCGGCGAGGAAGCTCCCGAGGCGGGTCCGGTCCTCGACGCACAGATGATCGCGCAATACCAGAGGATGACGCACTACGGCATCGCCGGCTTCGGCACCGCCGCTGCGTATGCCAAGGCGCTTGGCGAAAAAGACGCGGCGTCGAAGCTGAGCGCAGCGACCAAGGAAATCTACGGTGGCGATGAATTCGCGACGAAGCTGGCCGACACTGCAGTCAATGCCAAGGCGAAGTAGTCTCGCAGTTTCTCTTTAAACGGGAACGTTACATTAATTGATTGGCTGAATTAATGGGGTGACAGACGACCTCACAATGCCATCATTTCGTAATTCAGGGACGGGCCAGCGATGACCCGTCCCTAACTATTTCTACTTCATGCTGTCGGGTACCTTCCCGCCATTCTCGGCGAGCTTGGCCATCACCGCTTTGTGAAGGGCAATGTTTTCCTCGGCAGTGCCGTCGGCTCCGACATGGACCTTGAGCTCGTTGGCCAAGCCCTTGCGTGCATCAAGGCTCGAATCAAGATCGAGGAGCTTGAGCAGGTCGACGATCGACGTCTGCCAGTTCCCTCCACCGCCGTGTGTTGCAGCCATCGCCGTCAGCACCGCCTCGACATCAACGGGCGCGGCTGACGCAGGCGCCAATGAAACTGTTCCGGCCACTACGGGGGCTGATGCTGCCGGCGCGGTCGCTGCTGGTGCAGGCGCCGCTGCTACTGGATCGTGGAAAATCTTGTCCATGATGGTTCCGAATAGGCTCATTGCTCATACTCCGTGACACGTGGTTGCCGAACGCGCGAAAAGCGTCCTCCCATCAGACAACTATCGCGGGGAGGTGATGGGTGCGCTACGAGACACCATCGCCAGCGTTAGGTAGTCTGCGCTACGGTATCTATCCCATTACGGATCTTGATAAGCTGCCTGGCGTATTTCGGCCCCGATCCTAATCTACTGGGTTCCGACTAAGCTTGGTGGCGTTAGTTTAGGTGCGATGACGATCATATCGAAGCCGTAGACAATCCGTCTCCACTCGGCAGGCATATCTCGCGGCCGCTGGGCTCGGAGTGAGCGCAGGTCAAATAGCAGCCAGTTGGAGGCGAGGGTCTCATCCGGTGACAATGCGTC
The DNA here is from genome assembly GCF_019431245.1 of Polymorphobacter sp. PAMC 29334. Taxonomy (NCBI): domain Bacteria; kingdom Pseudomonadati; phylum Pseudomonadota; class Alphaproteobacteria; order Sphingomonadales; family Sphingosinicellaceae; genus Polymorphobacter; species Polymorphobacter sp. PAMC 29334. The sequence goes on from NZ_CP080242.1 coordinate 39,819, forward strand.
GCTCAACCATGCGTAATCAGGGTCGTCCGTCAAAACGAAAGGCTCGTGACGCGCCTCCCCGCAGTCCGCACTCCGATCATTGGATCGGCCGCCTCGATCCCGGCGGGCACATTGCCCGGCAAGAACATCAGCTGCTTGTCGAGGCCCGCCTGATCGGTGGCGAGCTTGTCGATCGTAATCGTGCCGAGCTTCACCAGCCGACGGGTGTCCGGCCATGCTTTTACCGGATCATCGATCACGTCGCCGGTTCCAGCGACCTGAGCGAACCAGTCGAAGCGGATCGGCGCCTGGTGAACACGGACGGCGATATCACGCATTAGATAGTCGGCCGGCTTGCTCTTCAACGCGCTGCTATCGAGATAATGTTCGCCCGCAGCCGGTACGAAGCGATAGCGCACCGCCATGCTGTGGCCACGCGCGTCGATAAAGCGAAATGAATTCACGCCGAAATAGCCGGTGGTCGTAAAGCTCGTCGGCGATTTCTGGGTGGTCAGAAACGTTTTGGCCACCGGGTGCGCCGCAAGGAATTTATCGAGCGCCGTTGGCTTGGCAGCTTTGGGCCCACTCGCTGCGATCGCCTCGAACAGGTGGCCAAAATCTGTCGCATTCGAGACGGGAAAGCCGTTGAAACTATGCGCGACGATATCGAGGCTGGCATCGTCGACGGTGCCGAACTTGATCGCCAATCCACGCGGGTTGGCATTCTCGTCATTGTCCGGGATCGCCGGGAGGCCGGTGAAATCTGAAAAGCGGACGATAATCGGCGACGCATGCCGAAACAGCGGAGCCTTGCTGATTGCATTAGCCCCAGGCGCCGGGTCGAAGTGTCCAGTCAGCACGATGCCTTTGGCATGAATTGCACGTGCGTGGTTATCTCCGAACGTTGCATGCAGGTCCGTCACAAGCTTGCCAGGTAGATCGGCTTGATCGGCACCGCGAGCCGGCGCGACAATCGCGGTAGCAATGATACCGGCTGCGAGTAGACAGGGCCACGCGGCTAGCCGGTGGCCTGGTGCGACATCGACGATATTCATGGGGCCTCCCGATAAATCTTATCCGAGATCATGACTGGTCTCTCGATCGGTGATAATATCCGAGATTGCGGAATTGCTGTCCCGGATTGCTGTGGTCGATGAGGTGATCTCATGCAGGGTCACGGTGCGAGAAAATTTACGGAGTCGCGACTGCTTGCGTCGTCGGCTGCTTTCGGCTGGCCGTCGTTGGACGTTGAAATCCGCAGCCACGTCGCCGGACCCATTCCAGCGTTCGTGACCGAGCACACCGAGCTCACGTTGATTCTCGAAGGGGACGGCCAATCCAAGGTTCATCGCGCGGCTCACGGCGTCCGCCAGCATGCTGCGGCCGTCCGGGGCACGACTTTCGTCATCCCCGTCGGTACGCATGAGGAGGCGACCTATTTGACCGCCGACATTCCTGAGGTGATGCATCTTTACCTCTCCCGTCGCCTGTTCGAGGCCGTCGCTGTTGAAGACCATCTGCCGTGCTTCAATCCGGCGAACATTCGCTATGTCAGCGGTATTTGCGATGCGTCGCTCTCCTGGATCGGCACGGTTGTCGCGCGCGAGCTGCGGCATCAGACTTCGAGCGCTTCGATCCTAGTCGAGACCATTGGGCTTAGTATCGCCGAGCGAATGGTCGCCAACTATGGGGAGGGCGTCAGCATGCGCGCCGCCCGCGTCAGCGCCGCCGGGGCCCTCGACTCGTTTCGGCTACGCCGGATGCTCGCTTATATCGAAGGTAATCTTGGAAGCGAGCTTTCGATCCAGGCACTTGCAGCCGTTGCCTGTCTCAGCCCGTTCCATTTTGCCCGTGCATTCCGCCAGGCAACCGGCGGTTCGCCGCGTCGCTACGTGTCCAGCCGCCGTCTGGCCCTGGCCAAACAGCTTCTTCGTGACACCGATTGCTCGCTAGCCGAGATCGCGGCGATTTGCTGCTTCTCGTCCGCCGCCAATCTATCGCGCGCTTTCTCGCGGGCAGTCGGCTGTGCACCCGGCAGATTCCGTACGCAGACACACTTTTAAGGCACCAAAAATGTTTAGGTTCGAACATCGTGAGCCAGGCCAGCGATGTCTTCTTCCGAATGTGAGCAGTTGATCTTACGCAGCGGAAACCGAAATATCTGCAGGTCTTTGCCGTCTATTCGTTCTAGGCGTCACCACGCAGGGCAAGCTCTCATGCATTGAAGTTGAGAGCCCAAAAGGCTTGCTGATCTGACATGAATGAACGGCCGATTGTGAGAGCTGGCGCGGGTTTGCTGAACGACCGGACCGCGGCGACGATGCTGTGGCCCGACGATTGATTAAGCGGCGACGGCGGTCGGGTCGCGGCGCCGCGCGGCAGCACCGACGAGCCCGAACCCGGCGACAAGCATGACCCACGAGGCGGGTTCGGGTACTGCGCCCGCGACCGTGTCGAGCTCAAATGAGTTGCTCGAAGACGCGAAGCTGACGCGGTCGATGGCAGCGCCGTCGAACCCAAAGCTGACGCGACGGTTGTTCGTCGGAGCGCCTTGGCTCCCATCGGCAGGGGCCGCGGGAACCTGGCTTCCGGTGAACGACGCAACCAGGGCCGAACCCGAGAAGAAGCTGACCGTGTTATAGTTGTCGATCGAGCCCCAGTAGAAGCTCAGCGCCTTGACCGCAGGCGAGATCGCCAGTGAGGCGATCTGGCCGCCAAGGACTGTCAGATACTGGGTCGTGTCGCCAAGCGGCGCGGCATACTGGCCGCTCGATGAGCACAGCTCCCGCGACAGGGCCGTGCGCAGATCGAAAGGTGGCGCCGCTTCCGCCAAGAAAGCGAGACATCAGTCCAACTCAGTTGTCGTAAGCTGGACACCAAACATGGTCGTTGCGCATTGTGGATCGTGGTGCGGCAATCCTCCGATCGGCAGCTATCGCACGCTTCGCTCCGGATAGTCGACATCCCGCTTACGGCCCCAAGGCCGCCCGGGACACCGAAGCCGCGCCAGCGGCGACTGGGGCGTAATCAGCTGCCATTCGCCGGTGATCGGTTCACCCATGTCCGAACCCGGGCGGTAGCCTCATCGAGTATGGCGGAGAGAGTCTCGGTTGCTCCTTCCCAGCGCTGTTCGAATTTGCTTTCGTCGTAGGTATCGACGGATCGGGCAAGCACGGCGACACGACCCCCAATAGGTTGATCAACCGAGATTTGAAAGCATTCGAACGGGCGCAAACCGGGTAAATAGGCAAACCTAGCAGGCCGCTCCGCCCATTCCGTGAAGAGCTTTTTCACGGTCGCCGCTGCCCAAGCGTCAATGATCGGATCCACCTCGGCATAGGGTGTCATCGCCGGAGTTTGCGGCATCGGCAAAATATTCGCAACTAGGGCGTGAGCCGCCACGGATTTGCAACTATTTAAGCGGCAGCTATGCCATTCTACGCCCAAAAGCTGCCAGGCTGTTATCGGCCCCGCCTTCACATAAAGGTCGTCGCTGCGGTTAGGGCAGGGACGCGGTGGATTGCTGCCATTACGGTCCGATGCCGAAGAGCGTAGCAATTACGCCCATTGCCAACAAAGACCATAACAGCAAAAATAGTCCTGCAAGCGGCCAAACGCCGTCGCCGCGATCGAAGCCCCGGTCAAACGCCCGAGCCACGCCGAACGGAATTCCCAACATCCACAGCACGTTCCAGCCCGATCGATAGTTAAAGGCATCCGTTGCCAGGATCGCTATGCCAAGAAGGATCGTAACCACTACGATCATCGCAACAGGACGGATAGCCGATATCATTTCCGCAGTTTGGGACCATCGGATCATGTCCGCAACTGGGGCGGGGGCCGCCATTGGATCTGCGACGATTTAAACGGCAGCTATGCCGCGTTCCACGCCTGAAAGCTGTCAGGCGGCAACCGGCCCCCTAGGGGTCACTCGGTGGACGATCTTTCGGCGCTTATGGGTGGAGCATCGTTTTGCCGTCGGCAAGCCAAAGGGCAACGCCATTGGCAACATTAAGGAAATCGCGGTTCGGTCGACTGATGCCGGCAATCTCGTCGTAGAAGGTTATGCCATCCCAGAGGTCGACGTGTCCGGTCGCCCGCTGATGCGTGATGGCATCGACGCCGAACAGAATGTCGAAACTGATTAGGCCCTTTTTGCCACGGAAGCGGTCGCGCGACACGGGCTTGCCTTTGACCTCGATGTCGGGTGGGCCGTAACTGTGCCGCAACCATGCGTCAAATTCACGAGCGCGAAAGCCGTAGCGTTTGTGGTCGCACCGGCGACCGTGACGAGATGAGGCGTTACCTTCGGGATGACCGCACCGGCGTAGTTGAAAGCGCGGCTCATGCGGATCGTGCAGGTGTCTCCCTCGGACCACCAAGCCACTGCTGGGGTCCGGCCGGCGCGGACCACCAAGCCACTGCTGGGGTCCGGCCGGCGCATGCGTATCGTCGATCGCTCCGCCGATCTTCTGCTTTATCTCGGCCGGAGTCTCGCGGTGCGGGTAAACGGCGACGAGCGCATCGAAGGAGGGCAGTTGCCGGTGTGTCATCAGTGCGCCTTCCGATGGGCTGTAAGCGACATCTCGTCGATATGGCCGGGAAGTTGACGCGTCTCGGCAGTGTCCCCCATGGTCAGGCGAGCGATGCCATCGAGCTGCAGAGTATAGCCGTGATGACGAAAGGCGGCGGCGATCGGTGAAGCGGCAATCACTGCCGCCAACTCGTAACGAACCACGGTACCGTAATCGCCGTGTCGCGGCTTGCCGGCTGATAGGTTCCAGTTCGCGCTAGGTTGGCGCAGCCGTCGGCGCAGTTCATCCTCAAGGGCGTCACGAGCGTCGCCAAGCGTCACCTGAAAGGCGTCTGGCAATGGCTTACGAGCAATGCTTTTGCCGAGCAGACGATCAACCGCCGCGCCGACCTGCGCATCCGAAAGTGCATGTCCCGTCGTGTCGATCTGGACCACCGTATGAGACTGTGGTGGTGGGTCGTCGTAGCGGTCGACGGCGACCCGCATTGGACCTGTGCCTTCGGTAACCGCATTTGGTCCCAGAGGACGCTGCGGTGCAGCAGCCGTCGCCACGGAGAGGCCGGCTAGAATCGTTAGGGCAACCCGCATGCAGCCTCCGTCGCTTGTTCCTGTGTCTCGACAACGGCCAAGGGCGCAATGTGTGCCCTTGGCACTCTGGAAGTGCCGAATTCCTGTCGGGCAATGGTGCAACCCAGGTATCAGTCGGGTTATGAACGAAAGCCGGACTTCGGGTCGGGCCGCGCTGGCCTTCGCCCGCACCCGGCCAGAATTAACGGGATTGCCGCTGGGCCTCGTCGGCTGGAGCGAGGGTACGACCACGGCGATGGCGGTAGCGGCGGAGGAGCCGTCGGTGCGCGCGGTGGCGCTGATGGCTCCGGTGGTCGAGGCGCCCGCACGTGTCGCGCAGGCGCAGTACGGTCGCATCGGCAAACCCTATCTCATGCGCTTCGCGACCGACGGTGCGTTAGATGCCGATGCGATTGCCCGCGCCGAAGCCGGCCCCGGCGGTGATCTCGCGCATATCTTCGTCCGAATGTTCAGAGGTTTTGGGCCGGGTGAGCGGGTCAATCCCTTGCTCGACACCAACCATGACGGACGTATCACCTTCACCGAAGCCGATCCTATTATCGCCTCTTGGTATGCCGACACGCCCGATAGTGGCCTTGGGATGTCATCGACCGCACGCGCGTCGAAGGGGGTCGCGGATGCCTTCGCCGCAACGCATTCCCGACTTCTCATTCTTCAAGGGCTGACCGACTCGATGATCGACCCAGCAGCGGCGCAAGCGTTCGCGGCGCGGCCTGACGTGCGGCCGCGGGTGACCTTGATCGACTATCCTGGATTTGGTCATTCGCTTGGGACCGCGCATTCAGCCCAGGAGGACCGGCTTTTGCCGGTAGCAGACAAGCCGCTCGACGACATGGCTACTCTGTTGCGCAAAACTCGACGCTAGGGTCCCGACGATCAACCGCCGGCGGCCGCCTTCGTTGATCGAATGGCTGCTTTGCAGCCGATCATGATCGATAGTAGTCAGGCTCCAACCGGCCCCCTTTTGATATGCCACCTTGGAGGGATCAGACTTCTCCTGTGTCGGATGAACTGTAGAACGACCGCGCCGTTGTTCCAGATGCTAACGCATCGGGAGTGGCCGACCCTCGCTTGAATAACCGCGTATGGGTCATTTCGTCATCAGCTGAGTTGCTTTATCGAAGGTCTGCTACCGAAGTCGGCCACTTGAGAGCTGCCGCATCAAGGCGGTTATTTGGCTAGAGCATTTTCCTATCAGTAAGCGTCATAGCCTGCGTGCCTGAAGTAGTTGGCGCATTCGGTGGGTGAGAAGGCGTCGATGCTCTGGCCGATGACGGTCCAAAGCTGTTCGACGGTGCGAGCGGCGGCCTTGCGGAGCAGTGCCTTGAGCTTGGCGAAGGCGTTCTCGATCGGGTTGAAGTCGGGCGAGTACGGCGGGAGGAACATGAGCCTCGCGCCGGCCGCCTCAATGGCTTCGCGGACCGCCGTGCCTTTGTGTGCCGGCAGGTTATCCATGATGATGGTGTCGCCCCGGCGTAGCGTCGGGACGAGGACTTGTTTGGTATAGGCGAGGAACCAGTCGCCGGTCATCGGCCCGTCGAGGACCATCGGCGCAGTCATGCCGGTCAGGCGCAGAGCCCCGACGAACGTCGTGGTTTTCCAGTGGCCATGCGGGATACTCGCCCGCAGCCGTTGGCCGCGCGGCGCGCGTCCGTGCAGCCGCGCCATCTTGGTGCTGGCGCCGGTCTCGTCGATGAACACGAGGCGGTGCGGGTCGAGGTCGAGTTGACCCTCGAACCACGCCTCGCGCCGGCTCAGGACATCTGGACGATCCTGCTCCGCCGCATGCCCGGACTTTTTTTGAGCGTGATCTTCCGGCGCGCGAAGAACCGCCACAGCGTTGCGATCCCCACCGAGACGCCGTGCCCGGCCAACTCGTCGCGCAGTTCGGCCAGTGTCACGTCGGACTTCTTCGCTACCGCCGCCAGGATCACTGACGCGTGCGCCTCGATCCGACCCGAGCGCCGGTCGCCGCCCTGTCGCTTGGGCGTCGCGTTGCCGGTCCGCCGCGCCAGCGCGTGCCAGCGGATCGCACTCGAGACGCTGACCCCGAACCTGGCCGCCGCCTGGCGGCACGATACCCCGCCGTCGATCACCGCAACCACACGTTCCCGAAGATCAACCGATAGCGCCTTGGTCATGCATGCCGACCTCCTTCGCCAGCATGCGCCTTGAATCAGACATCGGCCGCCTTGGGAATCCCCCGCGAGTCAGTCAGCTCGGAAGATGCTCTAGATGTCTGCTTTCGGGAAGGCTCCGCGCTGCCCTGGACGTCCACTCGTGGTTCGTAGGGAGCGCGGAGCCAGCTGAACGAACGTCCGCTATCCTCATATGATCGCCCCAATGCTGCTAGGCAGCAATCGGCCCCGAGGCCGCCTAAGCCCCTAAAGCCGTGGCAGCGGCAACTTAGGATTGATTCTTTTGAAGACGTCTGGGCTTCTCCACCTGTTTATGGCTCTTGCTCAACGGGACACAAATCTATGACGTAGATAATCTCTATTCCCCCCAAGAAGCGACTGATATCAACGCTCGCGAAGCGTGACTCGCGCGGGCGATCTGCCTTGCGAAAGTCGCTTGCTTTGGCGGCGGCGGTCTGTTTCCGGGGCGGCTTCACAGCGGCGGAGCTGCGGCGGTTTTTTGCGCGGTCGCGGAACGATGGCGGGCAGGGTCGTCGGCTGTTGGCACTGGCGGTGATTTATGATGGCGGCAATCGGGGTGAAGCGGCGCGGATCTCCGGCGTCAGTCTGCAGACTGTGCGGAATTGGTGCTGCGGTTCAACCGCGACGGACCCGGTGGCCTGGTCGATGGCAAAGCACCGGGGGTCGCCAGCGCCTCGACTTGAACCGGCGAGCGGCGCTGTCGGCGGCCGTCGAGAGTGCCCGATCCCCGTAGCGCACGGCGTCGTGCGTTGGCGTCTGGTCGACCTCGCAGCGTGGAACCCACGATAAGTTTGCGGTGTCGATCGGCACGCGGACGCTGAGCCGCGAGTTGCGCGCCATGGGCTTTCGCAAACTGACGGCGCGCCCACGGCATCATGCGTGATATGATCAAGACAAATTACCCAGGCGGCGATGCTCGGGATCGTGCGGTCACAGATAAAAGCCCCGACGGTCGGATAACCGCCGGGGCTTTGGAGCTGCTTTATCGCTCAGGCGGCAAGGATGACCTTTCGGCGGCGCATTACGGTTCCGATCATGCCGAAACCGCTGATCATCAACGCCCAACTTGCCGGCTCGGGAACGGTGCCACCGACTTGCTGGCCGATGAAGCCGATGAGGTTTTTTGTCAGCTGCTGCGATTCGAAGTTGGCATCGGTCTGCAGGAAGTTGACATCGAAGATCGCCGTCAGCGCTCCGGCATGAGCATTTGCCAGTGTTCCGACACCAAACGCGACGCCGCTGCCGCCAGAAGCGTTCGAGGTGATGAATTGCCCGGTGCCCGACGTCGTTACCCCGCCGGCTGCCAGATATTGGATCGTCGACACCGCGTTAGGCCCAGTAAACGGGGCAATTACGGTCTGCGCGTCGCCGGGTATGGTGTAAGATAAAGACCCGCCTCCCGCAGCAGCGATCAACGAAAGAACACTGTCATTGCGAGTTGTGAAGGAGGCGTTCTCCCCCATCGCAAAGATGCCGCCGCCGCCCGCGAGATAGTTGACGTATTCGGTCTGCAGTGCTGAGTCGATCGGGCTGCTATTCGAGAAGCGGATATCCCAGACCTGCTGATAGCCGGCAAGACTGAGGGGTGCCATGTCGACGACGGTCACTGTATTTCCAGCGGCGATATGAAGCTGTGAAATCTGGGTCGTGATCGATGCCGTCGTACTGGCCTCCGACGACTCGGCTGCACCGTTGACAATCAGTATGCTCCCGGCGCTTGCAGCTGTGGAACAGCCTACGAAGATCAATGCGGCAACTATTGTTCTTGGCATAAATGTCATATCGAGCCTTTCAGCGGGATCATCCCCGAAATGTCCGATGCAAGATCAATGCCATCCAATTCTTCCAAATAACGCATTGTTAACCTTGTTGTTCGAAAATTGGGCCTTTAACGATTGTAAAGAATTCCGACACTTCAGTCATGGCCCTCTGGTCACAGATGGATGAGTTTGGGGCACGGTCGTTAAGCCATCGGCGGGCTGGCAGCGATCGACATCCCGCCTGCGTCGTCCCCGCGTCGGGTAACAATTCGGTACGTTTTGATAAGGGCATTCGTTCAGGAAGTTACGTCGTCAAGGCGTTGGTCGCCGAGGCAGCCGCGGCTGAAGTAGACCGGCCAAGTTTCCGTGGGATGCTCTGGGAACCGTTCCCTGTCGACGGTAAGAGGGGACGTGACTGAGCCGCGTCCCCCCCCCCAATGACTTAACGTCAGGTCACGACTGTCAGTGGCTTCCGGGCGCGTCGGGCTACACCAACCAGGCCAAAGCCGGCGATCATCATCGCCCACGAGGTCGGCTCCGGCACTGCACCTCCAACCACCAGATTATCGATGCGTGCATAGCTGTTCAGCGTATTGTTGGCAGTTTCACCGGGTAAAAAACTGAAGGCAACGCTGGTGACACCGGCCATGCCGAGTGTGTAGGTCTGCAAAGCGCTTGTTATCGGAATTGCCAGCGCGGTGGGCGTGCCGCCGTCGAAGGCAACCCGTAGAGTTCCACCGAAACTGTCATTGTTGACGTTTCCCAGATCGAGCGATGTAAAATTGAAGATGCCGCCGCCATCCTTGGTCAAGGTGTAGGTCGGCCCTTTGTAATTGAAGGTCAGCGTACCGTCGTTAGCGTAGGTGCTATATGCCCAGCCGTCCGACTGTGGGAACTCAAATCCTGTGCCGGTGAGCGTAAAGCCTTTCTCCGAGTAGGTCGGGCCAAACAGCATATTTTGCGGCACCGAATTAAAATCGATTGTGGCGGCGGTGGCGGCAGCAGGCATCGCTGCGATAGCGATGAGGAGGATCAAACGGCTCATATGCGACTTCCTTTTTGTTTCCCCGCCATCTCACAATCCGCCCATTTCGCGACTGTCCGCTACGCCCGAAGGGTTAGGATCCATTAATAATAGTTTCACCGTGGACCGAAGCTGCTTTATCAAAAGATCGCAAGATGTGCCTGATCACTTCTCGCCAATGAAGATCTACTAGGAGACGGATGTGTAAAAGGTGCCGGGATTCTTTACACTTATTACGTCGTCATTAAAATCGCGTCAGCCTTAACAACGTCTTAAGATTTGGCACGAAGCTTGCTTGGTCAAGCCTGGGGTATCATCCCCGCCATTTTTAAAGGTGTGTTATGCGTAAATATTTCGCCACTACCGCACTGCTCGTCGCTGCCGGCAGCGCCAACGCCATGACCCTGGTTTCATCGACCAATGGTCCCGACATGGGCCCCGCTGCCAACCAGCATATTATCGCGGACTTCAGCTCCGCCGCTGGGTTGACCGGGTCGTATACACTAGCGACTGGTTCCGTCTCGAGCCAATATGCTGCGCCACTCGGCGATTCGACGCAGTATCTTGCAGTTCTCGCTGGTCAGGTCGCCTCGTTGGCGATTTCGCCCGCTGTGAAGACGTTGAGCTTCTATTGGGGCTCGATAGACGATTACAATACGGTAAAGTTCTTTTCCGGCGGCGCCGAGGTCGGATCGTTTACCGGCAGCCAGGTTCCGCCCGCACCAGCTGACGGTAGTCAGGGAAATCCCCTGAACAATCGCCGGGTGTTTTTCAGCTTCGATGGTGCCAAGGTTGACGCAGTGCAGTTCAACTCATCGAAGAACGCGTTCGAGCTCGACAACGTTGCTGCTGCGGTTCCTGAGCCGGCGTCGTGGGCACTGCTCGTTGTCGGCTTTGGACTGGTGGGCGCATCAGCTCGTCGTCGTCACTCGACTGTCGTCGCAGCCTGAAAGTACGGTTGCGATCCAGCTGGATCGCAACCATACTGCTTTCGCGTGTACGCCCGCATACCTTGATATGCTCGTGGCCGTCGATCAGGTATTGAGGTCGCTGAGCAGCGCGTCTCGAGGGCGCAATGATCGTTTTAGTAGACGCCGGCGCCAATAACTGAAGTCGCTCCTTCCCCGGCGAATAGCTCCATTCAATTTCGCGATTCGAGGTCGCGTTAGAAGAAAAGCGCCTTGACCGCTGGTGAAGTCATAATGAGGCAATCTGGCCGCTAAGAACCGTCAGATATATAAAGGACCAGCTTTTAAAAGAGGGTTTCCTTGGCGTAGATGCACGCCTCCGCAGCATTTCTTTTTTCGGCAACTTCGGAAATTGATCGAAGACCGATGGCAGCGCCGTGCGCGCCTCATCATGGTCTCGAACTGGTTGCGGGGTCGTAGTAGCAGAAATGGGCGGGCTGCGCGGGCAGGCGAGGAGCAAGGCACCGATGAGCACTTCACCCAAGATCACTCACCTTGAATGGGGCAACATCGAAGCGGTCGGCGTCGCGGCCACCAAGGACCTAAAACTATTCCCAGGTGGCGGCCGAGAGTGGAACTGGGACGAAACTGGTACTCGTCACAAGCCTGGCATCCAGCTTTCCGACGTCCAGGAGTTGATCGATCGCGGAAGCGATGTCGTTGTTCTGACCCGCGGCATGCACCTAAAGCTTCAAACTGCCCAAGAGACGATTACGGCGCTTAAAGCGGCGAACATCGAGGTTCACGTGTTAGAAACGCGCGAGGCCGCGAGCCTTTATAATCAACTGGCGGAGACCCGGCGCGTCGGCGGGCTGTTCCACTCGACCTGCTGATACCGCCTTATCGGGCAGAAATAATGACAGAAGCCGAATTTAAAGCGTGCCTCGAGCAAGATCGGCAAGAAGGAGCGCAACTGTGCATCCTGCGCGTGAAGGGAACATTTATCGCGATCCGGAGGCTCGATGGCGACGAGGTGGTTTGCGAGCACGGTATACGGGTATCGCTCGGCCACCTCGTACGGGTAGGTTCCACTTTTATTGAACGCCCCCGTGCGTCGGCTGGGCGGTAAGGCTGCAGTACACTGCTCAGTCTTGAGTCGACCGAATTATCATCTCAAATGCGACCCGCCCGGCATCACGCTCTTTGTTACCCCGATCTGTTGCGAGCCAATCGCACAAGTAGGAGCAAAACCGACGCCTTCAGTGAGCGCCGCAAACATACACCAATTTCGATAGTTTCCGGTGAGTATTTCGCGCCTCGGATGATGTCGCAGTGTCGGCATTTGCTAGATGCGCCGACGCACGTTAAACAGGATAGTCGAAGCGGTTCTCAAGCCTCATTTTGCCAAACCCTATAATTAGCGTTCGGTTAGGATGCGGCGTGCTCGTAGACAGAATTAGTTTGATGATAATGACGAGCCGCCACGCGGGAGGGATGCTTACGCGGCGACTCTGGCGGTCCGTGCGGAGGGCATGAACCAGTAACTGGGATGGCAGAAGTTAAGAAGCCGAGAACAGCTCGCGATCGGCCAACAATGGGTCTCTCGACCGCCGCTTAGGCTCAATACAGGTCCGCTATCGCTATCTGGTAGCCTGAAGCGGACAGACCGCTTACGGCCCCAAGGCCGCCTGGGACACGGAAGCCGCGCCAGCGGCGATTGAGGGGTGGATAGCTGCCGTTCCCGAAAAGGATCGAGTTTTGGGAATGGCTGGGGAAAGTGCTCAGGCGCTGCGGAGCCGACCCGGCGACATTCCTGTGATACGGCGGAATGCCGCCCCGAACGCGCTTTCCGAGCCATAACCAAGCTCACGTGCGACGATCGCAGTCGGCACGCCTTGCGCTAGTCGGTCACTGGCGAGCATCATCCGCCAACGGGCAAGGTAGGTGATCGCCGGCTCTCCACAAGCATCGGAGAAGCGCTGGGCGAAGCCAGACCGAGACAGACCGGAAATTTTGGCCAGCGCATCCAACGTCCAGCGCCCGCCCGGGTCGGCGTGCATGGCTTCGATCGCCCGCGCGAGCTGCGGGTCTGCGAGCGCTGCGAGCCAAGTCCCGGTCCGCTGGGCCGCGGTCGCCAGATGCAGCCGAAGTGCCTCGACGAGCAGCGTCTGCGAAAGATGCTCGGCAATGAGGCGTCCGCCTGGGCGAGGCGTACGCAGCTCGGCCATCAGGCGGTCTACCAGCCACAGAAGCCCCGACGCGTCCGCGCCCGCTCCCAGCCGCACCACAGGCGGAAGCGCTCGCAACAACTGGTCGGCCGCCACACCCGCCATTTCGAAGTAGCCGCCGAGACCGCGGCAATCGCCGCCTTCTTCGAAAATAGCCGTATCTCCCGACGCCGTCGTAAAAAAGCGTTCGAGGTCTATTTTTGGGGCGTCGGGCCTGCTTCCCATGACCAGACCTTGACCCTGCGGCAATAGAACGAAGTCGCCCGCCGCGAGCTGGACCGGCGCAACGCCGTCCAGCCAAAGCCCGCATGCGCCCGTTCGCAAAGCATAGCAGCGAACGACAGGTTGGGGTGGCAACCAAAGAGACCAGTCGCCGCCGATATCTAGGCCGCGAAAGCCATAGGCTCGCGGTCTCAGCAGTTGAAGGACGTCGGAAAGCGGGTCGGCTGTCATTCTGGACGATCGCTACAACATTGCGGACGTTCAAGGATACCCCGTCCAGTGCTCTCGCTCTACCTCAAGCGACGTATCATCACGGGCACCCATAATGGCGCATAATGATTTTCTGCTGCTCAATCCGGTATACGCGGTAACGACGATCGGCCTCGGGATGCTGGCGCTTGTTCCGTTGGGCGTGTTCTGGGCGCTGCTCGACACGCGCCGCGTCGGCCATGAACGGGTGGCGATCAAGCCGACCAAGTTCGCGCTCTCTATCGCGGTTTACCTGCTGACCGTCGCCTGGATGCTGCACTATGTCCGCCCCGCACGACTTGAGTCAGGCTTGGTCCAGCTCGCCACCTGGGGGCTGTTGATCGGAGCGACGGTCGAGTTTCTGTGCATCGTTGGTCAGGCGGCGCGCGGGCGCCGCTCCCACTTCAACCGCGCGACACCGCTCGACATGGCCATTTCGACATTGATGGGGGTGTTGGCGATCCTGTTCGTCGGCATGCTGCTGCCGCTGGCGTGGGAAATCACGGCACGGCCACGCGCGGACACTGCGCCCTTGATGGCGGCAGCAATTGTCGCTGGGCTGGTGCTGACCTTTGTCTTCGGGGCGCTGACCGGATCGAGCATGGCACGGCTTGGCACGGCAACGGTCGGTTCTAGTGGAGCGAGGATAACGCGGGACGAGCGACGCCGGACAGGCCTTCGCCTGCGCCTGGCCCATTTCTGCGGTATACACGCGATGCAGGCAATGCCGCTGATCGCCTTCCTGGCTTTGCGAGTAGGGGGCCAAGCGGCCGCGCTGCTGCTGGTGGCTGGTACGATCGGCTATTCGGTCATCACGTTAACCCTGCTTTTCCGTCCTACATTTCCCGAGGCGTGGCTGGCCATCGGTGCCGCCCCTGCAACCGACCGGAGCTAGATCATGGTTCAGCCATCCACCTTTCTTGTGCTCGGAGCGACTGGGGCCACAGGCAAGCATTTCACGGCCCAAGCCTTGGCGGACGGGCACCGAGTGCGCGCGCTGGTTCGCACACCGGCCAAGCTCGCATCGAACAGCGAAAGACTCGAGGTCGTGCACGGCTCGATCACCGACCCGATCGATACCGATGCGCTGGTCGCAGGCGTGGAGTACGTCGTCGTGATGCTGGGTGACAAAGCCGTACAGCGACACGCCAAGATCAACACCGCCTTCATGCGGCGCCTGATACCCGCGATGCGTCGGCAGGGCGTCAGGCGCATCCTGTACCAAGCTGGCGGTTTGAGCCGGCCTTATGGCGGCCATCTCTCGCCCTCCCTTTGGCTCATCCGCAATACGATTGCCCGATCGTTCATCGGGCAGCACCTTGATAATGAGGCGGTCATGGCTTTTTTGGCAACGGAGGCCAACGATCTGGAATGGATCGTACACCGCGCTGGCATCTATTCAGACGGTCCGTCCAAAGGCAGTCTCCAGCGTTCCAAGCGTAAGTTCAGCGTGGCGACTTTTCGCGACTGCTCGGACTACAATTATCGGACGGTCACCGACAGTACAGCGGTGCATACGGCTGACCTGAGTCATTACGATTAAGCGCAATTACGACGGATCGTCTGGCCGTCGATGTCTACCTGTGGAGTTTGTGATGAAGCGCATTCAATATAATCGATACGGCGGACCCGAGGAGCTGCGCCTAGTCGATATCGACACCCCAAAACCAGACCAGGGTCAGGTTCGTGTGCGGGTGATGGCGGCCTCGGCTAACCCGATGGATTGGGTGATAAGGCAGGGCAAAGTGAAGATGATGACAGGCTCCAAATTCCCTCGGGGATTAGGGCACGACTTTGCGGGGTTGGTCGAAGCGGTTGGACCCGGGGTGACGGGGCTTAAAATTGGAGATGAGGTGTTCGGCTTCACGACGCTGAAAGAGGCAGGCACGTTCGCGGAAGCTGTCGTCACGGACGCCAAGAACGCCTTCATCAAGCCAGCGGCCCTCCCGTTTGAAGTCGCCGCCGCATTGCCGATCGTTGGCATTACCGCTTGGACTGCGCTGTTCGACAAGGCCAAGCTGAAAGCGGGGCAGTCAGTGTTCATAACAGGTTGCCTCGGCGGGGTGGGCAGAGCGGCCGTACAGTTGGCTCTTGCGCATGGCGCGAAGGTTGCGGGCAGTTGTAGCGCCTCCGGACGGGAGGAGGCTTTAGCCTTGGGGGTGGGCGAGGTGTTCGACTACCGCGCCCTCGACGTCCGCTCTCTGCGTCATCAATTCGATGTTGTTTTAGACACGGCGGGCACCCTGAAGATGCGGGAATGCGATACGATGTTGAAGCGCGGCGGCGTCGCCTTGCACATCGTCGCCACGCCCGCCAAGATTATCAGAAGCCTCATATCCTCACGCCATCAGACGGTGTTTGGAACAGCAACGCCGGAGGGTATGGCTGGCCTTGTCGATGCCGCCCTGCGAGGTAGGCTCACGGCCAAGATCGGTCGAACTGTTCCTCTGACCGAGGCAGTTCCGGCGATCATCGCGCTCGAGAAGACAGGCTCGCCTAAGGGAAAATTGCTCGTCATCCCTGGAAGGTGAGGCCAGAAAACAATGCCTATTACCGCGTAGGGTGGGTTAAGTAACAAAAGCCAAACTGAACGCCTGTCGAGCTGCCGTATTTTGCGCATAAGACAGTACGCAAAGAGGCGGGCGATTGACGTAATCTGGCATTTGCGAAAAGGCCCCCCGGTGCGTCCAGGAGCATCGCGGGCCCGCCTTTGCGTCGGTGTCCGCACATCACGACCCTTCATCCAACAGATATCAGCGGATACCATGGGTGCCCGCCATGCCTTCCCGCAAAGGAACCCGTAGCGAGGGCCATCGCCTCGTCGGTCGCGCTGACAGCCGTCGAAGGCATCCACTTTCCCGAAATCTGTTCCCAATTGATCTTTCCCGAAATTGTCGCTCGGAGATGGAGAAACGGGAATGATCGCGCTCAACGAATGGCTGCTTCCGGGTTCCTCATTCGCCCACCTGAGCGTCGGGATGTGGGGGCGGAAGCCGCTCTCGATCCGCGACTTGTCAAACGGCAGCTATGCCGCGTTTGATGCCGGCAAGCGGACAGGCAGAGATCGGCCCCATCGCCGCGTAAAGCGCCGTCGCTGCCGCAGGCAAGGCGGTGGCCTTGATCAAGCCGCGAGCCGCTGGCGGAATCCTGCAATAAGCGCCTTGAGTTCAGGTTCCGCGACGGCATCGGCGGCGTCAATTAGCCCAAACCATTTCGTTTCGCGCTCGTGCTGCTCGGGCCAATGTTCGGCGCGACCAATGACGGCGAGGGGGAACACATCGACGCGCGCTGCACGAATTGTGCCGTTGTTGCGGGTCTTATCATAGCCATAGCTGACAATCGCCTCCGGGTCGGCGACGCCAGATATGCCTGCCTCCTCAAAGGCCTCGCGCGCTGCGGCCAGATGCGCCGACAATCCGCGGATGGGGATGCCCTTCGGGATCACCCAACGCTTTGTGCCGCGTGACGTGATCAACAGCACCTCGAACAATCCGCCCGGACCTTCTCGGGAAGAGCAACGCAGCAATTTGCTTGAGGGCAAAAGTCCTCCGTGACTACCCGTACTGTGCGCCGAAAGCTCAGCCGTGTGAATCCCATCAGCCGAGCCTTTGCAATGATCTTCAAGACGCGCCTAGGTCAAAGTAGGGCCTGACGTGACCCCCGTTTTTTCCTCCATCTGGAGCTAGAGTCCGACCCATTGGAGGGACGGACAGATGAAGCGGAAGCAGTTTTCGGAAGGAGCAGATCATCGGCATCCTGAAGGAGGCCGAGGCGGGCGCGGTGGTGACTGAGCTGTGCCGCAAGCACGCGATGTCGAGCGCGACCTACTACGCGTGGAAGGCCAAGTTCGGCGGTCTGGAGGTATCCGACGCGAAGCGTCTGCGGGCGCTCGAGGAGGAGAACGGTAAGTTGAAGCGGCTGCTGGCGGACACGATGCTCGACAACGCGGGGTTGAAGGATCTGCTGTCAAAAAAATGGTAGCGCCCGCCGCAAAGCGGGAGGCGGTCGCGCATCTCCAGACGACGTTGGGGATGAGCGAGCGGCGGGCGTGCATGGTCGTCGGGGCGGATCGGACGAGCATGCGATATCGCTCGTGCCGAGATGACGATGGCGACCTGCGGTCGCGGCTGTGCGAGCTGGCGCAGCAGCGCCGGCGGTTCGGCTACCGGCGGCTGCACATCCTGCTCCGCCGCGACGGCATCACGATCAACCGCAAGAAGACCCAGCGCCTGTACCGCGAGGAGGGGCTGACGGTGCGTCGTCGGAAGGGCCGACGGCGCGCCATCGGCGCGCGGGCACCGGCACCCGTGATCGCGCTGCCCAACCAGCGCTGGAGCCTCGACTTCGTTCACGACCAGCTCGCCACCGGGCGCCGGTTCCGGGTGCTGAACATCGTCGACGACGTGACGCGCGAGTGCCTGGCGGCGGTGGCCGATACGTCGATCTCTGGCAGGCGGGTGGTCCGCGAACTGACCGATCTGATCGCCAGGCGCGGCGCGCCCGGGATGATCGTCAGCGACAATGGCACTGAGCTGACGTCGAACGCGGTACTGGCCTGGTGTAGCGACGCCGGCATCGACTGGCATTACATCGCGCCGGGCAAGCCGACGCAGAACGGGTTCGTCGAAAGCTTCAACGGTCGCATGCGCGACGAGCTGCTCAACGAGACGCTTTTCTTCACGATCGGCCAAGCCCGAGCGATCCTCGCCCGCTGGGTCGACGACTACAATACCGAGCGGCCGCACTCATCGCTTGGCTACGCCACCCCGGCGGCATTCGCCGCCGGCCTCGAAAAGCAACGGGCGGGGTTAACCCCGCCCGTTGCTTCGCCCGCGCTCATGCGCGACAACACCAACCGGTCTCTGGTTGCCGCTGGATGAAAGCCGGGGGTCACGTCAGGCCGCCGAGCAAAACAGCTGCTCACAGGATGCATGTCGTCCGCAAATTTTATCGTAATTCGGTCCGCGGTCCGCGCGATGAGCCAACGACAGCTTTTCTGCATGTAAAACGCGCGAGCGGACAGGCGGGGACGGCCCCGGTGCCGTCCCGAAGCTGAGCCGCAGCCGCGGCGACTGCGGGGACTCCGATGAATTGAAAACACCATTGGGGAAACCTTTAGCACCCGTCGATAATTTTATTCATAGCTTGATGATTCCACGTCTAAGCGCCGTAGTGACGGCGTGAGTTCGATCATTAACATCAAGCTTGGCAAAGATGCTGCGCATGTGAGCCTTCACCGTTTCTTCCGAAATGGAGAGCTTCCAAGCTATTTGCTTGTTGGCGTTGCCACTCGCCGCAAGATTCAAAACACCGATCTCCCGCTCACTTAGCGGCTCGTCGCCAGCGTGAAGCGCAATCTCTTGGGCAATATCGGGCGGAAGGTGACGCCGGCCGGCGTGAACGGACCGGATAATATCGATCATCTCCGTTCGAATGGCCGTCTTAAGAAGGTAGGCAGAGGCCCCCGCCTTCAGCGCTCGCGCGGCTTGGGCGTCGCCGGCGTAGGTTGTCAGCACCACGATACGGGCGGTCCGCAACTCGGCGCGGATCGCGGAGATGGCATCTAGCCCGCTCATCACCGGCATTTGCAGGTCCATCAGCACAATGTCGGGACGAAGATTGCGAAAACCCTCGACAGCCTCGCGTCCGTTCGCGGCCTCGCCAACCAGCACCATATCCGGTTGCATCTCGATCATTGCGGCGATGCCGTAACGCAGAGCCGGATGATCGTCTGCGACCATGATCCGGATGCGGCCCTCGGCATCAGTCATGTTTCGGCCCTAGCGGTACGAGGCTGGGACAGTCCGTGCCAGCGAGGCCGCGACGCGTACGCCGCCTTCCCAGGAACGGTGAGGAGGATCTCTGTGCCGGCGCCACGCTGGCCCGCAATCGTCAAGGTTCCGCCGATCGTTTGAGCCCGCTCGCGCATGCCGGGGAGGCCAAAATGGCCTTGGCGAGTGCCCAGCGTGCTAACGTCTTCGGGGAGACCGGCGCCGTTGTCGCAAATCGCCAGCCTCAATTGTCGGCGCTGAAAGATTATGACGACGCTGACGAGCATTGCGCCCGAGTGACGGAATGCGTTTCTCATTGCTTCCTCGCCAACGCGTTGGACCTCTTGATGCACGATCGGGTGCAAGGTGCGCGGCTCCCCCTCGACAGTGAGGTCGAAACCCATCGGCGAGTCCGCCTTCAGTTCCAAAGCTGCAGCCATAAGCGACTGTGCCAAATCTCCAGCCGAAACGCTGGCTCGTACATCGCTCACCTGATCTCGCCCCGCGATGAGCACTGCGTCAGCGTGATCCAGCTCCTTGTAAAGGGTGTCGCGCCAGGGGGTGTTCGCCGGAAGGCGATCAGCCAGCACCTGAAACCGAAGGATCAGACCTTGAAATCCCTGGAGCAGCGTGTCGTGCAGTTCGCGCGCAATCCGCTCCCGCTCCGCAAGCTTCACCTCGAGTGTAGCACGGAGACGACCGGTGACCTGGCGCAGGCGGAGCGAGTAGGCGAGCCAGAGCAGCGCCGCACATGTGAGCGCGCAAAGCACCTTGAACCAGTTTGACTGAAGGAAAGTAGGAGGAATGGTGAACTCAAGCGTTGCGCCTCTGCGGTTCCATAAGCCGTTGTTGTTGGAGGCGACGACGCGGAAGCGATAAGTCCCGGGTCCGAGATTACTGAAGAACATCTGCCGACGCATTCCCGGATCGACCCAACCGGGGTCGGATCCCTCGAGCTGGTAACGGACCTGATTGCGCTGAGGGACTACAAAGCTAAGCGCCGCGAAATCGATCTCGCCCGACGAGGAGCCGGCTGGCAGCCTGACCTTTGTGGGATCGAGGTAGGTGACGCCACCCGCTATCAAGCTGCCGATCGTCACGTTCGGAGCGAGATCGTTCGTCGGTAGGCGGCGGGCGTCAACCCAAACCACTCCGGCCGACGTAGGAAACCAAATCCTCCCGTCTCCCCCACGCGCCGCGTCCCGAAAGCCGGCGCGGATCGCGACCCCGGGCAGACCGTCCCTAGAGCTCAAGACGAGCGAATCTAACTTCGCTTGCGGGTTGTCAAAAACTTGGTCCAGCGCCTTGACGGGCAGGCGGACGATACCTGCGTCAGCGATCAGCCAAATTTCGCCCTGGGGCGTCTCGACGAACGAAACGGTCCCCCGAAGAGTCGGTAACCGATCGAACGAAACGAACCCCACGGTGTCGTTCTTGAATCTGAAAAGCCCGGCGCTGCTGCTGGCAACCAAATAGCCATGAGCTTGATATATTGCCTTGATTATATCGTTCCCCAAGGCCTTCCCCAAATCATGGCGAAGGCAGCGGTGACTATCGGCACAAACTATCAGCTCTTGTTCAATCGAGAATACTATCCGGCCCCTGTCGTCCATTACTATAGAGCTGCTTTCACTGAATTTATCAATCGGAGCTATTAATTTCCACCGGTTTATGTCGTAGTTGAAAACCCCCTTGCCCTCGACATTGATCCAAACGGAATTGCGCTGATCCACCACGCAGCCGAGGACGATTTTGCCGCCCAAATCAGGGAGTGACAAGCTTGATCGCCGATTTCCCTCGATCCGCATCATGCGCTTTTCGAGAGCGATCCAGATGCTGTGATCCGGTCCCTCGCAGATCGCGCCCTTGGCCGGCACCTCGCGGAGTAAGAGTTCAGGCCGCCCGCTCGGTCGCACACGATAGACCGAACCGGCCTGCCCGACGTACACGGTCCCGTCTTGCGCGCCGAGAATGCTGTACCCATTCGGACCCAGCTTAGTCAGAACGGGCTCGGCGACCACGCTCGGCGCGCGAAACTGGTCGAGCCCCAGCAGCGAGCCGGCCCAGATGCTGCCTTCGTGATCTAACAGGACAGCCGTAACATTATCCGACGCCAATCCTTCGGCCCGTCCAAGCTGCTCGACGGCTTGCTCCGCTTCGGCGCGTGTCGCTGCGCCGGCGGGGTTCGGCAGACGTGTCATCCGCAGACCAGTTACACCGTCCGCGCTCCAATGGTTGCCAACTCGATCCGCGATCGCCTGCCGCGCTCGTTCGAAGCTCTGCGACGGATATGCGAAACGATGGGCGCCCAGATTGACCGCCACAGGATCGATGACCCTGCTCCCGCTAGAGTCCGATAGCCAGATCCGTCCTTCTCTATCTTCGGTAATCGCAGAGCGGCCTCGGACAGAAACCGGAACCTTTTCGAAGCGTAAAGCGCGCGGCCTGCGGACCATTACCGATAATTCGGTGGTAAGCCACAGCGTGCCGTTCCGCGCCGCCACAAGGCTCAACGGCGGATCAGCCGGTAAGCCTTGTTCGGCCCCAAACATCTCCCATTTGCCGTTATAATAGCGGGCCAGCGCTCGACTGTCCTGAAACGCAGCAATCCAGATCGATCCATCTTTCCCCTCCGCCATCGCAACTACGGATTGGGGCGAAGGCCAGCGTTTCAGTCCCATGTCGTGGAGGGCGCCGTTGCGATATACAGAAACGCCTCCTTCCCGGTAGGCGACCCAGATCGAACCGTCGTGGCTAGCGAGCAGCTTCTGCGCTGCGGTTCGAGACCCGGTTTGGGGGTCTGGCGGGATCTGTTCGAAGCGCACGCCGTCGAAGCGGAACACGCCTTCTCGCGTCCCCAGCCAGAGATAACCGTCCGCGCTCTGCACCATGCTGTAGATCGGATTCGGGACGCCATCCTCGACGGTCCAGCGCTTATGCGTGTATTGCTTGATCCCAAGTGCAGTGGCTGGCTGCTGAGCATCGACGGACCCCGCGGGCTGAGCGATCAGCCAAACCATAATCAACAACATGAGCGTTCTGAGGCCGCGCACCGTATCCCCTCGGCAACGCCGAACATGATGACGTCGATACGGATAGTCTAACATTAAGTAACGCTGCGCATCCCCCAAAACGGGGGTTCGCCAGACCCTACCGTCCCGGCGCGCGGCTGACTGCCTCTCCGTACGAAGGTGGATGACGCAGACAGACCGAATGTTCCACGTCTGACGGGCCTTTCGTCACAAAGGCGAGATATTCAAAAGCTGTCTTCAAAAACTCACGATAAGCGCGCTGCGCGGCGCTAAACGCTACTCTGCCGATCGCTCAAACCTCGCAGCGCGGCCGCGACCCGCGTGATGCGGCCGCCTTGGAAGTGCGCCACGGCAAGATCCGATGGCGATGGCGCTTTAGAAACGTTTTCAGATACCGATGACGCGCCATATGGCGTTCCTGCCTCGAACAGTATCGGATCCGCGTAACCCGTAGGCACGATAATCATGCCCAAGTGTGCCGCCGGCGGATAAAGTGCCAAGATCGTCGTCTCATTTCCACCGTGAATCGTTGAGGATGAGGCAAACGCGGAGGCTACCTTGCCGTTCAACCGCCCTTGAAACCAAAGCCCCCCGAGGCTGTCAATATATGCTTTTAGCTCGGCGGCCGGAGCGCCGAACCGGCTCGGCGACCCGAACACGATCGCATCCGCCCATTCCGCATCCTTTTCGGTGGGCGCCTCGTAGCGGCTGTTCATCCAGTGAGCTGACTCTCGCCAGCCCGGAGAGAGGTCCATTACATCTTCCGTGACTAACTCGCGGGTCCGGCAACACCTGACCTCGGCTCCCGCCTCACGCGCGCCGGCAGCGATGCTCGCGGCGAGCGCTTCGGTAACGCCAGTGCGGGAGTAAAAGACTATGAGTACCTTCGCAGGTTCCAGTTCATCGGTCATGGATAGCCTCAATTACAGCAGGTCGGAAAACGAAGGGCGAGATCAGCGTGCCTCTGCGGCCCGCTCGATCATCGCGGACACCTCGTGGGAATGTGAAATCATGACGACGTGCGACGCGCCGGCGATCTCAACGGATTCCCGAGCTTTTGCGCGCTTCGCCATATAGGCATGGAGAGCCGCAGGAATGTTGCGATCGAGCGCGCCCCAGACAAACCAAGACGGCACCTTTTGCCAAGACCGGGCGGCGACCGGTTCGGCGAGCGCTGCCTCCGTCACCGGCCGCTGGGTAACCGCCATCTCTACCGCTTCAGCCTGCGGAACGTCGGCAGCGAACTGCTTCCAGTAGCGAGGCTGCTCGATGTAAAGGTCTTTGCTACCATCGGCGAGTGGGACCGGCGGCGCGAGCGTCTCGGTCAGCGTCCCGGTGGGATACTTCGTGCTGAGCGAGGCGGCGCTTTCGCCAACCTCGGGCGCATACCCGGCGACGAACACTAGTGCCTTGACGTTGGATTGGCTAGCGGCCGCGACCGAGATTACTTCGCCACCGTACGAGTGGCCCACGAGCACCACGGGCCCCGAGATTTTTGCGAGAAGATGCGCGACGTAGGCCGCATCACCCTTGACGCTTCGGAGCGGATTAGCTGCCGCTACGACAGGGTAGCCGTCTCGTTGAAGATCGGAGACAACGCCGTTCCAGCTCGAAGAGCCCGCGAACGCACCGTGGACCAGTACGATCGTAGGCTTAGCGCCCGCGACCAGGTCCGCGGCCAATGCGACTGCAAACGGCGACAAAAGAGTAATTAGTGAAGCTGTGAAAAGCCAAGGGCGCATCGATCGATCCTCCGGTGTGGGCTGTTTTGATAGCCGATGCTGACACGCAGCAACCGCGGACATTGATATGACCGAAAGGCAGATGAATTTCGCGTTAGACGATGTGAGTTTGCAGTAACGCGGGCGCGGCTCAATTTATCTCATCAAGTCTAGTGAACTCTCACAAGATCAAACGGGGGAATCCGCTACACCGGCAGCCATAATCCGAAGAGAATCGATTGGCATGGTTCGCGCCACGGCACGCCATTGTTCAAAGGATTGTGGATGATCTCAAATCCCATCAAAGAGCGAGTTCTCTATCTGCCTGATAGTCCGAACATTTGAGACGTCCAGCCAAAACGACTCGTCACTGATCAGAAAGCGGCCGCCTAATATATGGTGCGGGCGGAAAAGCTCGCTGCGAAAGTATCGGTCGGTGATGAGCTGTCCGGATACGAGAAAGTTGCCGGCCGTGGTATTCCCTAGGCCTCGTGGACAAAGCTTGACCTGAGACTCGGAGGTTGATTCAAGGCTGTCTTTTGGAGGCAGCTTTGGGCGAGCGGATCGGGGTCTCGGATGAGGAATGGGCGCTGATCGGCTCTCTGCTGCCACCCGAACATGGCCGCGGCTGCCGGCCCGCTGGCGACAATCGGCGCTATTTTGAGGGTATGATGTGGATGGCGCGGTCGGGCGCGCAGTGGCGGCTGTTGCCGGATGAATATGGCAAATGGAACAGCGTGTTCCGGCGCTATCGGCGCTGGGTCGAGATGAGGTTTTCGACGCTCTGCTGGAGACGCTGACCGAGATGGTGGTGCGAGATACCAGCGCCGACATGATCGACAGCACAGTGGTCCGGGCACATCATTGTGCCGTCGGGCTAAAAAAGGGGATCAGGAGCACGAGGGGCTTGGCCGCTCGCGCGGCGGCTTCACCACCAAACTCCACGCCAGATGCGACGGACACGGTCGACCGCTCGGCTTCGTGCTGACCCCGGGACAAGCGCACGATGTCCAGGGCTTTGGCCCGCTGTTCCGGATGCTGGCCGACCGCATCGAAGCGCTGCTCGCCGACAAGGGCTATGACGCCGATGCCATCCGCGCGGAGATCGACGCCGCTGGCGTCGAGGCGGTGATCCCGGCCAAAAGTAACCGGCGCATCCCCATCCCGCACGATCGCGAGAAGTACCGCTGGCGCAATCACGTCGAGCGCATGTTCAGCAAGCTCAAGAACTGGCGTCGTATCGCCACCCGATACGACAAAACCCGGGAATCCTACCTTGGCTTCGTCGCGCTGGCATCAATTAAACTGTGGATACCCTTTGTCCACGAGGCCTAGCACTACTTTGGCAGAAGCATAATTTTTGGGATTCCCTTGGGTAGTTTTGCGTGATTCATAGGGAGCCAGCTATGGAGGCTGGCGATGGGTGGAGATTGGCGAAGCGACCTTGAAGTTTGGCTGGCGCCGTTTTTAGCGGCGCTCGGTCACAAGAAGCGGGAGCGGATGTGTCCCGCTTATGTTGCCGGCCTGATCGGCCCTGGAGACCGCAAGAGCGTCCAGCCGATGGCGGCTCGCGCCGATGCCATTGGGTATGACCAGCTTCATCACTTCGTGGCGGCAGGGGTCTGGGACAGTGCTCCGCTCGACGCGGCGCTGCTGACCGAAGCCGACCGGTTGGTCGGCGGCGGCGATGCCTTCCTTGTGATCGACGACACCGCGATGCCGAAGAAGGGGCGCCACTCGGTCGGTGTCGCGCCGCAATATGCGTCCTCGCTCGGCAAGAACGCGAACTGCCAGACGCTCGTGTCGGTGACGCTCGCATCGCGCGAGGTGCCAGTGATGGTGGGTCTGCGCCTGTTCCTGCCGGAAAGTTGGACCAGCGATCCCGAGCGCATGACGAAGGCGAAGGTGCCCGCCGACCGGCAGGTCGCCCTGACCAAGCCCGAGATCGCCATCGCCGAGATCGACCGGGTCACGGCTGCGGGCGTGCGCTTCGGCTGTGTGCTGGCGGATGCCGGATATGGTATGAGCGCGCCGTTCCGCCAGGCGCTGAGCGAGCGCGGCCTGTCCTGGGCGGTCGGCATACCCGGCCGGCAGAAGGTCTATCCGGCTGATGTCGCGATGATCTTCCCGGTCGCGGGACATGGCCGACCTCGTCAACACCATATCCCCGATGCAAAATCTGTTGCGTCCGAGACGTTGCTCGCCGGGCAGCCATGGAAACGGGTCAGTTGGCGACGGGGTACGAAAGGGCGACTGGCCGCGCGCTTCGCCGCACTGCGCGTGCGTGTCGCCGACGGCCCGACCCAGCGTATCCGCGACATGGGCGGCCAGCATCTGCCGGGGGAAGAAGTGTGGCTGGTTGGTGAGCATCGTTCGACCGGCGAGCGCAAATACTACCTCTCGAACCTGCCTGCCGACACCGCGATCAAAACGCTCGCCGGAGCAATCAAGGCGCGATGGATCTGCGAGCAGGCGCACCAGCAGCTCAAGGAGGAACTCGGCCTCGACCACTTTGAAGGTCGATCGTGGACAGGCCTGCATCGACACGCCTTGATGACAATGATCGCCTACGCCTTCCTGCAGTCTCGCCGCCTCACAGCAGCGGGACGGAAAAAAAAGAGTCTCAGGACCACCCCCTCAACCAAGCATGCCCGCCGTCAGGCAGGCGATCGTCGATCTGTTCGCGAGGGCGCCACCGATGCGATGCCCGCACTGCAATGAACACCTCACCCCACCTGCAAAATCTAATCTGCCAAAGTAGTGCTAGCCGTCCGATGACGTTGTTCTGATGCTCTTAAAGTACGGGAATTCGATGGCAGAGAAACCTGCCCAGTCTGTAGCGCCGGAACTGCGGCCCCGATACACGGTCGAGTATCGCGAGATCCAGCCATATGGTGAACTGCCTGACCTGCCGATCGTGCTCAAAAACAACGCGCGTAAGCAAAGCGTCGAGGCGCTGAACCAGTTACTCGCCGACACGATGACACTCAGCGATATGTATAAAAAGCATCAATGGCGGATGTCGGGGGCGACATTTTATCAACTGCACCTGTTGCTCGATAATCGTAATGAGGAGCAGGCCGCGCTCGTCGACTTGATCGCCGAGCGGATTATGGCGCTCGGCGGCATCAGTATCACGATGGTGCCCGACGGTGCCGAGATGACTCGTATCCCTCGTCCGCCAAAGGGTCGCGAGGATGTTCCTTCGCAGCTTTCGCGTCTGTTGGAAGCGCATGAGATTATTCTGCGCCAAGCGCACGAAGGCGCCGATGCGGCCGACGAGTCGAGCGATGACAGCTCCAATGATCTGCCCGTCAGCAACGTTATCCGGGGGGCGAGCCGCAAGTGTGGTTCATCGCCGAGCATCTCGCCTCCACCGAACTTGTTCGTCCGTCGGTTTGAATCGGTCGAAAGTAACGTTGCATCTGATCGCGGTCGGGCTCCATCGAGTCTCGCGCACGGATTTCTGACAATCTAATTCCTAGTCTCCGAGTCCTCGGTTGATCGAAGATCTAGTACTGACGGAAGCCAGATCCGCGAGACTTATCGGCGAGATCAATCCCGACCCGATCAGCTCCCGCTGCTGAATACATAGTTATTATATCCGCAGAATTATCCCTTAATACGATGTTCCATCAAAGGCGGTTCTTGCACCAACTAACACCTCCTTTCGGTAACTTCCTACCTATGCAGCGATGCAAAATATAATTCTCCTGCCAGGGTTTTGTCCCAAAGCCCACGGAGACAATCATGGCACTCGCTCCACTCGGTCTTATGGTCACCCATCGTGATCAGCTCAATGCAGATCTGGTTGCCTTTCTAAGATCGTGAATCGCTGACCGTACCGCTGGACATTCCAGCGGTACGGTTAAGCGCCATCCGAAGCGTCTTGGAGGAAGTCGATGAGATCGACACCGGGAGCCCCGTCACATCGATCCTCATTGGACTGTGTTCGCGCTCGTCATCAGCTTGGTCATCATCTTCTTTGAGGAGTTAATCGTGGGCGACCAGATCAATATCACAACGGCTGACGGCACATTTAACGCCTATGTCGCCCGACCGGATACTTCAACGGCCCCGGCCGTCGTCGTGCTGCAGGAGCTGTTCGGAGTGAACGATGACATGCGTCAAACCTGCGACGAACTTGCTGCTCACGGCTTCATCGCGATCTGCCCAGACCTGTTCTGGCGGCAGAAGCCCGGCGTTGATCTCGACGTGCGGTCAGAGGATGACTGGCAGACCGGACTAGCATTGTACCAGGCTTTCGATCGCGATCTCGGCGTGGACGATGTCGCCGCGACGGTAGTTGCCGTGCACAATTTGGAGGGTTCTTCGGGCAAGGTCGGACTACTTGGGTATTGTTTAGGTGGGTTGATGACCTTCTTGGCAGCAGCCCGAACGCAAGTCGATGCCGCGGTCGCGTATCACGGGGCCGATACCGAGAAGTATCTGTCGGAAGCACCGGCAATCAGCGCGCCGATGTTGATGCACTTGGCCGGCAATGACGAGTTCATGCCGGAGCTGGCGCGAACGGCGATTATCTCCACGCTATCATCCAAGGCGAATGCCCAGGTTTTCACCTACGCCGGCTGCAACCACGCATTTTCGCGCCATAACGGCGCACACTATGATGCCATGGCAGCGACGCTCTCAAAACAGCGCACCTGGACCTTCTTGGCGGCGATGCTTCGCAGTGCGTCATAGCCGCTTCTTTCAGCAGATATGATTCTTGGAGATCGAATGATGGATAAACTCGATTGGAATCTTTATCGCTCGCAGATCAGCGATGGCGTCAGCGGCCTCGCGCGCCTGACGCCAGACACGATAAAAGGTTATGCTGCCATAAATGGCGCCGGCCGCAAGTCGGGGCACTTTGATGAGAAAACGCGGGAGCTGATCGCGCTCGCCGTCGCCGTCAGTCTTCGCTGCGATGGATGCATCACTGTGCACGTAGAAGCTGCGCGGAAGGAGGGCGCAACAGAGGGCGAGATTGCCGAAGCGCTGAGCGTGGCAATTGGCGTCAACGCAGGCGCTGCGATCGTCTACTCCACTAGGACGCTGGACGCCTTTTGCGCGGCAAGCGCGGCTGCCGCGCCCTGAAGCTGCATAACCCAAGGCGAGTAATGCGGTGGTCGGCGCGACCTTCAACCTAGCGCCACCCTTGCGACTGCATGCGGTTGGGGGGCGTAAACAGTTTGTTGTGAATTGTTTTTTTGATCCAGTGACGTCTTACCCGCGACGGCAATCATCGGAGAAGCGCCTTGTCCAGGTTCAACATCTCGGCACCATTGTTGGGGTTGGCCTTAGCGATGGCAGCGGGCTCCGCATACGCGGCCTCTGGGGAAGGACCGCAAGCTTACCATGTAACGGTTGAGCAGGCGATGGATCGCATGATGGCGGGGATGGCGGTCACGCAGACTGGCGATATCGATCGGGACTTCGTCGCGATGATGACGCCGCACCATCAGGGCGCGATCGACATGGCGATCGCCGAACTTCGGTACGGCCGTAATGAGCAACTCAAACGCATCGCTCAGGAAATCATCGTGGACCAGCAGCAGGAAATCGTTGCGATGAAGCTCGCGATCCACCAGCCGCTGCCGCCCGCCTCCCCTTCCGCGACACAAAGCGAAATCTCTCATTCCAAGCGCATGGGGCACTAGCATGATCCGCAACTCAACAATTGCCGTGTTGCTGGCCGGCTTGTCTCCGTTCGCGGCGCAGGCCCAGCAGGCGCCATGGGCCGGCAACGACGCACCGATTAGCCACCACGACCGCTTATACGCGGCCGAGCAATTTTCGAACACGCTCTCCGTCACCGATCCGGCAGACAACAAGCTTCTTGGCGTCATCAAGCTCGGCGACCCGCAGCCGGTGAATTTCTCGCCGCTCTACCGTGGACAAGTGCTCGTCCACGGGCTTGGCTTCTCTCCCGACGGCAAGACTTTGGCCGTGGTGTCGATCGGCTCCAACTCGGTGACATGGATCGACACCGCCACCAACGCCGTAAGGCACACGACTTATATCGGCCGCTCGCCGCACGAGGCCTTCTTCACGCCGGACGGCAAAGAGGTCTGGGTGACCGTGCGTGGTGAGGACTATATCTCGGTGCTCGACGCCACGACCTACGAGGAGAGGACGCGGCTCAAGACGCCAGGCGGGCCGGGCATGACGATCTTCTCGCCGGATGGAAAATACGGCTATGTCTGCTCTTCGTTTAACCCGGATTTGGTCGTGTTCAATGTCGCGAGCCACGGAATCGTCGGCCATGTCGCACAGCCAAGCCCCTTCTGCCCGAACATCGCCGCCTCGCCTGACGGCCTGCAAGTGTGGTTCACGCTCAAGGACACCGGCAAGACGGTCGCATTTGATGCGAGGCCACCGTTCACGATTAGAAAAGTGATCGACACCGGCCCGATCACCAACCACGTCAACTTCGTTCGGACTGCAAAAGGTGTGTTTGCCTACGTCACGGTGGGCGGGCTGAACGAGGTGAAGGTTTTCCGCACGAGCGACTTTGCACTGGTGGCAACGGTGCCAGTCGGAAAGCTGCCGCATGGCATCTGGCCGTCCGGCGATGGCAGTCGCGTCTACGTCGGTCTGGAGAATGACGACAAGTTGGCGGTCATCGACGCGGCCAGCAACAAGGTAGTCGGGTCGGTGCCAATCGGTCAGGCGCCACAGGCGATCGCATATGTGCCTAACGCAGTTCGGCACGGCGACGGCGCCGCAAACCTCCTGCCCCTCGGTTTAGCTGGCAACGCATTTCACCTCACCCTCGGCGCGGTCGGCGAGGACCACGAGAGCCCAACCAGCATCAGCCTGTTCGACCAGGGATTGATCCAGATCGTGCAGGGATCGGTGACGGGGCTACTGCCGAGCCACCCTTACGTGCTCGCTTTGGCCGCCGCGCAGGACGGCAGCGGTGAGCTTGAGGCGTTGTCTAATTTCATGACCAACCCCGCTGGATCGGCGATCGCCAACGCCGTCGGACCAATTCGCCAGGTGGTTGAGGGTGGAGCAGGCGCGCGGCGTCGCTATCTGGTAATCGCCGAGACGGCGAACGGCACTCTGGGCAAGGTCGTCCAAATTCAGCGCCCCTAGCCATCGACGCGCTATCGGGCCCGCCGATACCCAGCCCGCGTGGTATGCGCGCACTTAGCCCCGGGGACGCCGACGGCAGCTGACGACCTTGTCTATCACTCATTCAAGCGACGTGTCGGACGCTCGCGGAATTGGCGCGTTTGCAGCGTGCGCACGGGAACAATGCATTCGCGCCGCAATCAACAGGACGTTCGCGCCGATGCCATCTGCATCAACGCGCAAAGCGCCGGCACCTCTGCCGTTGCGCAAGCCGCAGCTAGGCCGTCAGGACGGCATCTCAAGCGCTTGTGCTCCGGAGACAGTGAACATCGTCCCAGACCTCTGCAGAATCCTTAGAGTGAGCGCATCTTTCAAAACTGCCTGAAACGCTTCACTGCTAGCATGCTCGGCGAAACCGCTTTCGCTTGCCCAAGCTTCCGTGAGATGAAAGATGCTTGGACAGTCGACATCTTCAGCAGCATTCAAAAATATACATGCGGGACGCCGCTGGGCGTCTGCGGCCATCCGCGAAGCAAGCACTTTGAACGCTGCCGCATCCGTGGCAGCATGGACGTATTTTGCGGTTATAATGATCGCTGGAGTTTGTGTCTCACCTGTCATGCGAAGCTCCTGGTTCCTGTAGCCTCAGGGGCTACGCCGATAGACTGGTAATCAGCGCCAATCAGTAACCGCGCGCTAAAAATGGTGGCGATCACCGTGCCCGTGACGGGCGAAAAGCGCTCAGTTGGTTGCGAATGCCAAAGGCGAGATGGCGTATGCAGCTACTTCGTCGACCGACGTAAAGCTGAGTACGCTGACCTTCAGCGCGCGGAGGAGCATTGTCATTGCGATGCGCTCGTCAGCGTCTGGTTCGACGATCAGGATGACGCTTTGATGGGACAAGCCCGCCAGAGAGCTGCCTATCGATCTAGCTCCTTGGTCCCCCTCCGCATACGCCGTGACCACCTCGTTTCCAACAAAGAGATAGCCGCGGCCGGGAATAGTCTTGATCCGCTCGCGCTCGGATCCGAGTGCCTTACGCAGGACGCCCATTTGGAAGCGCAGGTTGCTCTCGTCGACGAATGTCGAAGGCCACACCTCGCGGACGATATCCTCTTTCGCGACCAGCTGGCCGCGGGAGCGCAAGAGAACCACGAGCAGATCGAAGGCCCGGCTTCCCAAAGGCACAACAAAGTCGCGCCGCATCAATGTCCTGGAGTTGGCCAAGACCCGGAAATCACCGAAGCACATCGGTTCATCACGGTGTATCTGGGCAATTTCATCTCGAGGAAAATGCGAAACCATGTCTCCCTTAAGATGACTCCTTTCGATCAATAGCTGGTCCACTGACATTCTCCCTGTTCAAGTCGATGTAGTTTTCTGCTCAACCCGCTTCAAACGGAAGCCTAGCCGGGGAAGCATTGCACTACACTTTCGGGTTCGCCCTCTCACCTGAATCGTCCTGCGCCCAAAAAGAAGCGAGTCGATCGAAAAAGCGCCGGGCCCAACCAGAGCAATGGCCGAGGCGGTAAATGCCCAGGATGAGTGCGCAAGATAGCCCAGAAAATCCCGGCTATCGATGGTCGCAGCAGCTAGTATCAGTGAAACTCCCGCTACTGCTCGTGAACCCATGCCGAGAAGAAGCGCCGCTGCGAGAACGATGGGGGCGGTGGTCAGCAGTGGGCTGTTAGCAAAATGGACAAGCCCTCCACGCGCGAGCATGGCTGCGGCCGAGATACGCACCAGGAGGAAGCCGACGCCGGTCATTCCAGCCGGGTACACTTGGAAAAGATGTTTCATCAGGGGCCGGTAGGCCATCCCAGCCGAAGGTGTAACTCCCGAACGGGCCATGTCTTGCTAGCCCATTTGGGTGGTACGCACCTAAGCCTGTCACGCTAATAAGGAGACCAATCACCGCAAGGAGTCACGTGACGAACCTCTTCCGTCTGCTGTGCGCGGCTATTCTCTCCGCGGTCGTCGTGACTGCGTCGCGAGCGAGTGCTCATTCACCCCCCATAGCGATTGCGCAGTACAAACACACTCGGTGGACAGCCGATGAGGGAGCGCCGACGCTGCTTCACGCACTTGTGCAAGGCAAAAACGGATACCTTTGGATTGGATCTCGGCAAGGCCTGACACGCTTCGACGGAAAAAGTTTCGATCTGGTCCCTCCTGAAAAACAAATAGGTGAGAGCTCCGCTATCACGTCTCTCGTTTCTGCGCGGGACGGCAGCATATGGGTTGGCTACGCGAGCGGTGGCATCGCGCGATATTCGGCTGGCGTGCTGCGTGATATGGGTGCTCCCGCTTCGACTGGGCAAATTCAACGATTGTCGCAGACGCATGATGGTGCGGTTTGGGGCTTGCTCGGCAGAAACAACCGACCACTGATCAGATACTATAAGGGTAGATGGGAGGACGTTGGGGAAACGTGGGACCTCCCTGCACTCGACGGTTCTGACCTATTCGTCGCCCGAGACGGAACATTGTGGGTTAGTTCCTATCAGGGTGTCTTTTTCCTACGGTCAAATTCTAGGCGATTTCGGAAAACCTCATATTCGCCAGTGGGCCTTTCAGCGCTCGCGCAGGATTCATTCGGCAACGTTTGGGCGTCGGATCAAAGCACTGCCCGGGTCGTTGAGGGGCGTGCCTCGACAATCCACCCATATCCAGTTCCCAATGGACCTCGCTCTCGACACATATTGTTCGACCGTAATGACGCTCTCTGGGGCACGAGCAGCGATGTCGGCATCTACAAAATAGTTTCTCCGTCTTCATCTGGAGAAAAGTCTGCCGAAGCCTCTGCTTCGAAAGTTGAGGGCTTCAGGGAGGCGGACGGACTTACATCAAACGCCGTCCAGAATATATTTGAAGACCACGAAGGGAATATCTGGGTCGCGACCTCCGCTGGGTTGGATCGCTTCCGGCCCGTTCCCGTGATAAGAGAACCACGATTGGTAATGGTGCCCCAATTCGGCTCTTCGTTACTTGCGACCTCGTGGGGCGACGTTTTCTTTGGCCAGCAGGATGGTGTGTTTCGCGCCGCTCCTGGAGGGTCGCCCTTGCCAATATCAACGAATATCGGAGGAGCTCAGGCACTATGCCAAGGTCTCGGTCGCGATGTTTGGATTGTTACCCAGAAGACGATCGTGCGTTTCAATGGCAGAATTAGGAATGCCGTCGACCGTCCGGCAGAACCATTCTTCGATGACTGCGTTGTTAATCATCAAGGCGCGCTGTTCCTATCAGCCGGGGCTGAACTATATGAGCTTACTGTCAAAGGCTGGCGTGTTTTGTCCAATGAACAAGACAGCGACGGCGGCGGTGCAGTGCCACTTCTGGTACGGAAGGATGGCAAGCTGCTGACGAGCGCTTCAAGCCAATCGATCAGGCTTTATGACCCGCCTAGTTACACCAATATCTTGCTGCATCGGCCAAACGCGCTTCTAAGGCTCAGCACGATTTCTGATGAAGGAGACGCCATCCTGCTTGGCGGCCGTTTCGGCGTGGCGAGATGGCGAGGCAGCAGATTCGAGTTCGTCACGTCGCAACGGGTGCCCGCCCTGCGAGGAACATTCGGCATCGTAAGAACTCCAGAGGGCGAAACATGGATGATGACAAGTGTTGGCATCGTCCGGATGGCGTCAGATGATCTTAATCGGGCGTTTGCCGATCCTAGGTGGGGACCTTCAACGACGGTGTTTGGCACCCACGAGGGACTGCCAGGTGTTGCCCACGCGTATGGCCTTCGAGAGGCTGCTCGTGGAGGTGACGGTCGGCTCTGGTTTGCAACTAACACTGGTACGGCCTGGGTCGATCCCGTTAAATTGAAGAGAGACCCGCGTCCATCACCACCACCAGTCTCGATAAACGCCGTCACGCTGGGTAATAAGATCTTTCGTGATCCGAGTAGAGCGACTGTAACACCGGTCATGACAAAAGTCATCATCGCCTTCAGCGCTATCAGCCTTGGAAATCCCGATGCAGTGCACGTTCGTTATAAGCTGGAAGGCGCGGATAAGGAATGGAACGAGGCCGGCTCACTAAGGCAGGTTTCCTATAATGATCTGCGTCCTGGGCATTATCAATTTCATGTGATCGCAGCCGATGAGGATGGCGTATGGAATAAGTCGGGCGCAGTCTTGGATCTAACGGTCGAGCCGACATTCTTCCAGTCGCCATTGTTCATGTCTCTATGCGCAATCGTGGCGGCCGTCTTGCTGTGGGCTGCTTACACGGTTCGCGCTCGCCAGCTGACGGCTCGCGTCCGTGAGCACCTTGAAACTCGGCACGCCGAACGAGAGCGGATCGCACGTGAACTACACGACACGCTCTTGCAGGGGTTCCAGGGTCTAGTCCTTCGCTTTCAGTCCGTTGCGAACAGGATGGCCCCCAATAGTGACTTGCGGCCGCCGCTGGAGCTCGCACTGCAGCAGGCCGAGAACGTCCTCACCGAGGGGCGCAACCGTGTGAGCAACCTCCGCGCATCCGAGGTCAATGCAGACCTTGCGAGCGATATCGCTACTTTGATTGCAGGGCTCGGTGCGGATCCCCTCATACCGCTTACGGTAACGGTGGAAGGGCGCGTTCGCCCGCTGGAGCCTATTGTGCGTGAGGAGATGCTGAGGATCAGCGAAGAAGCTGTCCGCAATGCGCTCAGTCACGCTAACCCGAGCAAGATTGAGGTAGGACTGATTTACTCCCGAGAGCTGCGGCTCGGCATTCGCGACGATGGCTCGGGACTGCCCAACGACGTGGCTTCAGCCGGGCAGCGGCC
Source organism: Polymorphobacter sp. PAMC 29334 (assembly GCF_019431245.1). Classification (NCBI taxonomy): domain Bacteria; kingdom Pseudomonadati; phylum Pseudomonadota; class Alphaproteobacteria; order Sphingomonadales; family Sphingosinicellaceae; genus Polymorphobacter; species Polymorphobacter sp. PAMC 29334. Next base: position 75,854 of record NZ_CP080242.1, read on the forward strand.
AGGGCACTTCGGGCTGATTGGGATGAGGGAGCGTGCGGAGCGCGCAGGGGGAAAGCTGGCTATCTCGTCCAGCCCGGCCCTCGGAACTGAAATACGCGTCACCGTGCCTGGCCGGCTCGCTTATACCAGGGGACGAACGGTCAGACGCAAGCCGTTCTTGATACCGCGAACATAGGAAAATACTTATGGCCTCATCTCGACCGATTAGAGTCATGACCGTTGACGACCATCCCGCTCTCCGCGACGGCATAGCAAGCATCATCGAGCACGAGGCCGACATGACGCTCGTCGGCGAGGCGGCAAACGGTGCTGAAGCCATCGCGACCTATGAGCAGTCCCATCCTGATGTGACGCTCATGGACCTGCAGATGCCAATCATGGACGGCTTGGAAGCGATCGCGAGGATCCGCGCGATTTCGCCTTCCGCTCACATCATTGTTCTGACGACCTACGAGGGCGACGTTCAGGCCGTCCAAGCGCTCAAGGCCGGCGCGTCGAGTTACCTCTTGAAAAGCGCCCTTCGGCGCGAATTGCTTGATGCAATCCGGGCTGTTCACGCTGGGAGGCGCTATTTGCCCGCGTCCGTCGCGCAAGAAATCGCAATCCACTCGGCCGAAGAATCCCTGACTCAACGTGAACTTACGGTCCTTCAACTTGTCGCTGAAGGCAAGGCGAATAAGGTGATCGCTTGGGAGCTGTCCATTTCTGACGATACGGTAAAAGCGCACCTGCGAAGCATTTTTGCTAAGCTTGACGTCAATGATCGGACGCACGCAGTCACCGCGGCGTTGCGACGCGGCGCGATGCAACTTCGCTAATTCCGGCAACCGCCCAGGGCGAGCCCGCCCACTGGCACACATCATCTAACAATAGCTTCCTACCTCAGGCGGTGGAAGCCGGGTAATCGGGGTGCAACACCCTCGCGGGCGCGACGCGCGCACCGCCAACCCGAAGGAATTCCTGAATGCGCGATCGTCTCACTGGTAAGGTTGCCCTGGTAACCGGCGGCTCAACGGGCATCGGCCTCGCTACCGCTAGGCTCTTTTCGGCTGAAGGTGCGAAAGTTTTCATCACCGGCCGGCGTCAGGACGCGCTCGACCAAGCAGTTGCGCAAATCGGCGGCGATGTGGTGGGGGTTCAGGCGGACTCTGCCAATCTCGACGATCTTGACCGACTGTATAATTTGCTGGGGCATCAAGCGGGCCACATCGACGTGCTTATGGCAAACGCCGGCGGGGGCAGCCTGTTGCCGCTCGGTCAGATTACCGAAAAACAGGTCGACGACACCTTCGACAGCAACGTCAAGGGCGTCATTTTCACCGTTCAAAAAGCACTTCCGCTGATGGGTAAGGGCGGCTCGATCATCCTAACCGGATCGACTGCCGCTTCGAGGGGGACGCCGGCCTTCAGCGTATACTCGGCATCGAAGGCAGCGGTTCGCAACCTGGCGCGTAGCTGGGTGCTCGACCTGAAGGACACCGGGATCCGCGTCAACGTCTTGAGCCCAGGACCGGTGCACACGCCTGGCCTTGTCGGTATCGTCGGCGACGACGCGGCCCACCAGCAGGGTCTGCTCGATCATTTCGCAACGCAGATTCCCCTCGGACGTGTCGGGCAGCCGGACGAAATCGCGAAGGCTGCGCTGTTTCTGGCAACCGACGATGCGAGCTTCGTGAACGGCTCCGAGCTGTTCGCGGACGGCGGCATCGCGCAGGTCTGATTTTCATCTGCCCGAGAACAGGCGCTCGACCCCAGGTTGAGCGCCTTTTTCGCGTGCTTCAGACATCAGCCCCAAGCGAAGGATCAATCCGCATGCGTCTGCCACATCACCGCAATTCAGCGCTCGCAGCCATATTGCTGGTCAGCAGCACGATCGCGCTCGCCGCTGGATACGATCGAGAGAATGTATCTCCCGAATATGGTGTTCGTTTACCCGGAGGGTACAGGAACTGGAAGGTCGTGAGCGTAGCGCATGAGGCTGGCGGCCTCGACGACATCCGAGTCATCCTCGGCAATAATGCTGCGGTCGAAGCGATGCGCAGCGGCCGTCGACCGTTCCCCAACGGGGCCGTTCTTGTTCGCGTCGCTTGGAAACTGGTCCCGTCCGAGCGCAATAACGCGATTTTCGGGCGGCCGCAGTCATTTGTCCCAGGGTCTGCGACCAACGTTCAGGTCGAAGTTAAGGACTCGAGGAAGTTCCGAGCGACTGGTGGCTGGGGCTATGGGCAATTCGAAGCCGGACGAGCAAACGGTGATGCGGCTCTGATTAACACCTGCAACGGCTGCCATCTGAAACTCCCGAAAGCAGATGATCTGATATTTACGCAGTACGCCCTTGATGCGCGCTGACTTGCCAAGCGCGTCATGCAGGCTTTGGCCTCGGATGAAGCTACATCCTTTTAAGCAATGTGCCGACTGACGCAGATAGCGTTTCGCGTCAGTCGCTCTGCAGCGCCCGCGCGACCTTCAACTCCGCCGGCAGCCGAAGCGTAACGATCGTGCCGATACCGGGACGGCTTTCGAGCTCGGCCGATCCTCCGGCAGACCGAGCGAAAGACGCTACGGCCGACAAGCCAAGTCCCGAACCTTGTCCGTTAGGGCGTGTAGTAAACCGCGGATCGAAGGCGCGGGCCGCAATTTCTGCCGGCATCCCGTAGCCGGTGTCAGCGATACGAAGCACCGCGAACGATAAGCCATCTCGTATCGCTGGATCCAACGATGTGGTGATCGAGATACGGCCGCCGCTTGGCATCGCCCGGCCAGCATTGACGACGATGTTGAGAACTGCGTCGTCAAATGCCTGCTCCGAGCAGAAAACCTCCGGAAGATCCTTACACATCTCGTACTCTACGAAGATCGCCGGGCCGGCGACTAGCAGCACGGTCTCTTGAAGCGCGGACAGCCTCGCTGCGATCGAGATGCTGCAGCACTTTCTGGCTTCAGGCTGATCCCCATCTACAAGTTGCCTGCTCAAGGCGCTGGCCCGCTCGAGCGATGTGCGCGCTCCACTAAAAATAAAATCCAGATCGGGCCCGCTTGCATACCCAACCCCGCGTTCAAGAAGCCCAATCGCGCTCGCAACCACTTGAAGGTGATTGCACAGTTCGTGGGCTACCGAACAGGCCGCAAATTGGCGACCCTGCGGACCGAAGCAATGCGCGTCATGCGAGATGTCCCTGTCAAAATGGATTACCACGGATGACTCCCTCTAACGAACTTTCGAGAGAGTAATACTCGTTCTGGCGTGCTCGATCGAGTTAGACGGCGTAAGATTAAGGACATTCAAATTTTAATAAACATCATACTGAAACAACAGACTCAACGACCATTCAAAAAACCGGATCAGCCAAATCGTTTGTTTCCCTAAGTGGCGGCAGCATTCCAGCCTTAGCTTGGGGCATCCATGGAAGCTCGTTACCCGTCGCTAGGTGCCGGATCTGCCGGCGCGCCGGGTTCAGTTTGCTCGCGAACCGTCCGCCCGGAAAGGATGGTTTCAACCGAGAACGAGATAAGCGCTAGTACAGCACAGCTGAGCGCGCCTCCGAAAAGCGCGAAGAGCAGCCGACCACTGCCGGCATTCTGCAGGGCACCGAAAAATAGCGTAAGCGCTGCGCAGCAGGTCAGCCCGCCCGCAAAAGCTGCGAGCAGGACTGCGAGATCGAGAATTCGCGATCGCAGTCTGAGGCGCTGAAGCTGCTGCTGACGCCCAGCGGGATCTCGCGTAAGTAGATCGACGCGGTCCGCAACCCTGCCCAATCGCGTTGCAAACACGTTCTGCATGGATGCAAGGCCGGTCAGAAGAAAAATTGGCGTCAACGCAAGCTGGACCACGTGAGCGGCGCCGTCGAGACTGGAGGCGGTGTCGCCTGCCACTAAAGCCCCAAGTCGCTCAGAGACCGTTTGAGAATGGCTTGAAGGGGTGGCGCGGTTGTGATTCAAGCTTGGGATGTGGACCCGAGCGAGCCGTGGCCGGATGGCTGGATTTGAGCAGCGAGCGAAGCGCTACCCGACCGATCTGACGGACGAGGAGTGGCGGTTTATCCAGCCGTTTCTGCCACCCGCGCCAAAACGAGGGCGTAAGCCGACGACGGATCTTCGCGCGGTGCTTGACGCCTTGCGTTATCTTGCTCGGACGGGTGGCGGCTGGCGGATGCTGCCGAACGACTTTCCGCCATGGCAGACGGTCTATTGGTGGTTTCGGCGGCTTGTGCGGCGGCTGTTGTTTCGCACGCTCCACGACGTCACGCTGATGCTGGACCGGGCACGCGAGGGTCGTGAGCAAAGCCCGAGTGCAGCAGTGATCGACAGTCAGTCGATCAAGGCTCCGGCAGCGCAAAGCCGTGGGTTCGACGCCGGCAAGAAGGTCCTCGGCCGCAAGCGTCACATCGCCGTGGACACCGACGGGCGGCTATTGATGATCAACCTGACGACGGCGGACATCTCCGACAGCGCCGGCGCGCAGGCGATCGTTGCCGCGATCCGCAAGCGGTGGCCCTGGCTCAAGCACCTGTTCGCCGATGGCGCCTATGACCGCACCAAGTTGATGGACGCGGCCATCTACCAGGACTTCGTCCTCGAGATCATCCGCCGCACCGACAAGGAGCCCGGCTTCAAAGTGCTGCAGCGGCGGTGGGTCGTCGAGCGCACCTTTGGCTGGATGACACGATGGAAGCGCCTCGTGCGGGATTACGAACAGCGGATCGACGTCTCCGAAGCCATGGTCCACGTCGCCCTCGGCAGCCTCATGCTACGACGGATCGTGCACCCGTGAGCATTCTCAAACGGACTCTCAGACCCGCATGATCGTCGGGTCGTCGGCCAAGCGTCCAACGAAATAGTCGGTCTGCTGCGCCGACCGGGAATTGGTTCATACCGGCAAGGCGGCGTCGCATGAAGCTGTGCGAAGCGAATGCCCAGGGTTCGTTTCCGTAAGAGCAAAACCGGGATGCGCCAGCATCTCGCCATTCGTATGCAAAGTGCACCGTCATGCGATTTCCTGGATGCTCGCTATTCAATAAGTGTGTACTCGACTTCTGCAGATCATTTCCGTGCAAGAAAAGCAGTTATTTCGTTGCGGCCCTTCTGAAACTCGCCGCTCTTTCGCGAAGCGGAGTTTTTTGTACCGCCACCCACCCCCGGCACACCACACCTCACAAGATCTCGCTCCTTGCCGCACGGGCCCGGACGTACAATCGGCCGCCGAGGGCCACGACTGCGGATGGCCAACCCTCAGATTGCTGGAGATGGTTATGATTGTGGAGCGACCTATCCGATTGCATCGCAAACCGGCTGGCGAATGGACGCCGGCGCCGTGACCGAAGCGCTTATATCAATCACCGCACCGCGATCGCGCTGCGTCCCTGCCAACCGCGCGCTTGTCATGGTCGCCGTGCTTGCGGCAATGTTTATGGTATCGATCGAGACGACGATCGTCGCCACCGCCGTGCCGCAGATCGTGGCCGACCTTGGCGGGCTACATCTCTACAGTTGGATTTTCGTTTCATTCCTGCTGACCCAGACTTCTGCGACAGTGGTGTTCGGCAAGTTGGCAGATGTCTACGGACGCAAGCCGGTCATGCTTGCGGGAATCGGCATCTTCCTCGTCGGATCTATACTTTGCGGATTTGCTTGGTCGATGACGGCAATGATTGCCTTCCGCCTGATTCAGGGCATAGGCGCCGGAGCCGTCCAGCCCATCGCACTGACAATCGTTGGGGACCTGTTCCCAGGTCGCGAGCGCGGCCGGGTTCAAGGCTATCTGGCAAGCGTTTGGGCGATATCGGCCGTTTCCGGCCCGATCATCGGCGCATTGATCGTCCGGGAGACATCCTGGGCGTGGATCTTCTGGATCAACGTCCCTCTTGGGCTGGCGAGCGCTCTTGGCTTCGTCCTATTCCTTAAAGGATCGACCGAGGTCCGCAGCAAACCGATCGACGTCATTGGGGCGATGCTGTTTACGATGGTCACCGCTACGCTCATGGTCGGTTTGACCGCCTTGTCGATGCCGCAGGCGACACCCCTTCTGATAATCGGCACAGTGCTCGCGGTTGGCGTGATTCTGTTCATCCGCCAGGAACGGCGTGCGCTCGATCCCGTGTTGTCGTTCCAGCTCTGGAGTAGCCGCGCGATCGCGACGACGAACGGGGTCGCAGTTCTGGGCAGTATGGCGCTGATGGGGATTACGTCTTTCCTCCCGATCTACATCCAGGGGGTGCTACGTCGCACGCCGGTCGAGGCGGGATTGGCGCTGACAATGACGATGGTGGGCTGGCCGTTGGGCGCGACGATCGCGGCGCGGTCTTTTCCGCGCTTCGGCCTGCGGCAAGTACTGACATTGGGCGCATCCTTTGTGCCGGTGGGCGCAGGCATCTTCGTCCTGCTTTCCCCGAGTAGTTCGCCGATTGTCGCGGGTGCGGGATCGTTCGTGATGGGCATCGGCATGGGTCTGATCAGCGTCAGCTCGCTCGTCCTCGTTCAGGAGGTTGCCGAGGGGAACGAGCGGGGGAGCGCAACGGCGTCGGTTATGTTCTCCCGGAATCTCGGCAGCGCACTTGGTGCGGCAAGTCTCGGCACGGTTTTGAACTACAACCTGCGTTCCTACGGCGACCGATCAATCCGCTTTGGCGAGCTCGAGACGGCTTTCGGTGGCGTCGGAAGCCACGTCCTTGATCCCCGGCTGAGTGAAGCGCTTCAGTATGCGCTCCACGCGACCTTTCTGGCCGTATTCATCATTTCCGTGGCGATCGTCTTGCTGGCTTTGCTCGTACCGGATGTCGCAATGCGCTCGAAGCCGTCACCTGCAGCGTGATGTGGTTCACACCGATGTGACCGACGTCCGGTCGGCTGCACATTAGGTCCGCCCATGCCCGCTCTAGGCAAGGCCGTCTACACGCCGATAACCATGACCGATCTGCACTGTACCGGAGTGCGGCTTGATCACCGAAAGGCAACTTCAATTTCGAGTGGCTGCGCCGCCTGAAGTTCGGAGACCAGCCGTGGATGACGGCGCGCTATACGCAGCTGTTGGCCGCCAGACGCGCCCGGCAGTTCCAGCTGCTTCTGGATGCCAAAATCGCAGCCCGTTACTATCTGCCACATCGGGTAGCCGTGCGCTAGTCGGATCGACTCCTCGTTCTGAAGGTAGGCGATGAACGCTTCCGACATGACGTTATTGCCCCCCGCCAACATCCAGGTCGAGCCGCTCTGTCGTCCGACCAAGTCGGCGAGATAGGCAAGCGGACCGCCTGTCCGTTCGTTAGTTCCCACTAGGCCGTGCGTCCACTGCACGGTGCCATCGGGTCGGGTTCGGGCGGAAGGTCGCCCGACCCGCCTGCCGTTCTTGCACGACTCGGCGCGCACGGGCGGATACAAGGGCGGTCCCCACTACGCGCGCGCCGCGCTGCGTCAGATCTCGATCTGGCTACCCAATTCGACGACGCGATTGGTCGGCAGCTTGAAGAACTCCATCGCGCTTTCCGAATTCGACAGCATCCACGCGAAGACCTTCTCGCGCCAGATCGCCATGCCAGGGCGGTCGCTGGTGAGCAGGGTCTGCCGCGCGAGGAAGAAACTCGTGTCCATCATCTTGATCTTGGGGCCGCAATTCTCGACGATCTTGAGCGTCGCCGGGATGTCGATCTCCTGCATGAAGCCGAAGCGCATGATCATCCGGTAGAAGTTCGAGCCTAATGGGCGGACCTCCATCCGGTCCTCGTCGTCGACGAAGGGCACCTCGTCGATCACCACCGTCAGGATCAGGACGCGGTCGTGGAGCACCTTGTTGTGCTTGAGGTTGTGGAGCAACGCATGCGGCACGCCCTCGGGCGAACTCGTCATGAATACCGCCGTCCCCTGGACGCGGGTCGCGGCGGTCGCGGCCGACTTGATGAACACCTCGATCGGCATCGCGCTTTCGCGCAGGCGGAGCATCATCAGGTGACGTCCGCGCGCCCATGTCGTCAGCAGCGTGAAGGCGAGCGCGCCGACGAGCAGCGGGAACCAGCCGCCGTCGGGGATCTTTGTCAGGTTCGACGCGAAATACGCTCCGTCGATGATCAGCAGCAGCCCGAGAAGCGGCAGGGCATACCAGCGCGGCCATTTCCAGATCGTCAGCACGAGCACCGCGATCATCATCGTCGTGATCAGCATCGTGCCGGTTACCGCGATGCCATACGCCGCGGCGAGATTGTTCGAGGTGCGGAAGCCGAGGACGAGCAGCACGACGAGGATCAACAGCGTCCAGTTGATCATCGGGATGTAGATCTGTCCCGCCGACGACGCGCTGGTATGGATGATCTTGAGCCGCGGCAGGAAGCCGAGCTGGACCGCCTGCTGTGCGACGGAGAAGGCGCCCGAGATCACGGCTTGGCTGGCGATCACCGTCGCGGCGGTGGCGAGGATGACGAGCGGCAGGCGTGCCCATTCGGGCGCCATCAGGTAGAACGGGTTCTGCGCCGTATCGGGGTCGCCGAGCATCATCGCGCCTTGCCCGAGATAGCTGAGCATCAGCGCCGGCAGGACGAGGTACAGCCACGCCACCGAGATCGGCTTGCGCCCGAAATGGCCCATGTCGGCGTAGAGCGCCTCGGCCCCGGTCACCGCGAGGACGATCGAGCCGAGCGCGAGGAAGCCGAGCATCGGATCGCGCGCGAAGAACAGGACGGCGTAGTGCGGCGACAAGGCGAGGAGGATCGACGGGTTCGCCACCAGCTGGGTCACCCCGAGTCCGGCAATGACGACGAGGTAAACGAGCATTACCGGTCCGAACAGTGCGCCGACCTTCGCCGTGCCGCGCGACTGGAACAGGAACAGCCCAATCAGGATGCCGATCGAAATCGGCAGGACCACGGGGGACAGGCCGGTCTGGACGACGATCAGTCCCTCGACCGCCGACAGCACCGAGATCGCCGGGGTGATGATCGCATCGCCGAAGAACAGCGCCGTCGCCATGACACCGAGCATGACGAGATAACCACTTGGCCCCGCGCCCGGCGACAGCCGCGAGATCAGCGCGAGAAGCGCCATCGACCCGCCTTCGCCTCGGTTGTCGGCGCGCATGACGATGAGGACGTACTTCAAGGTGACGACCATGAAGAAAGTCCAGAAAATCAGCGAAACGACGCCGAAGATGTGGAGGTGATCGACGTTGAGCGGATGGTGCCCGACGAACACCTCCTTCATCGCGTACAGCGGGCTCGTCGCGATATCGCCGAAGACGACGCCGATCGCGCCAGCGGCGAGCTTGGTGAAACTGTCGGCCCCTAGGTGGCTGGCGTTGGGCGATCCGGCTAGTGCCACACCGGGATTCGCGTCGACGGTTGGCCCAGTAGCGGCCGCTCCGGTAACGGTCGGCCCGGCGGCGGTCCCGGCGTCGGCAGTCGCGCTCATCGAACGGGAATCACGTGGCGCTGAGGGAGGGGCCAATCCCGGTCCTTTCGGGCTTGGCAGCATGACACGTTGGCCAGACCGCATATGCCTTTGGTGGTACGGACGGCGCTCCGAAGGTGGGCTCCGAACGAGCGAGGGCGATCGCCGTGCCGACAAGACCTGCGCGACCCAGCCTGGCGGCGCGTGATGACATCGGAGAGATGTACGGCATCGAGCAACTCTTTCAGTCTGGAGAACGCAGCGCGCAGGTATATCCTCATTGCGCACTGTTGGATCGGCTCCGGCGATAGCGACGATACCGCTGTCGTTGCGCAAAAGCGTCGTTAAGCGGTCGTCGTCCAGAAGCCCTGGATGTGCTCACATCTCACGTCAGTCATATATTTTGCTAGGCGAACCATAAGCTTTTCGACCGCGCTTACAGACATTTGGAATTGCGAGGCTATGTCGCGATAAGAGCAGTTTTCGAGCCTCCTTAATAAGAAGATAGATCGCGATCTTTCCGGTAACTCTTGCAGCGCCATTTCTGCTAGCACGATTTGTTGCCTTGCTTCTGCAATACGCAACGGGTTATGTTCGTCAACTCCGTGGTTATCGGCATCAAATTCGTCGTGGAACGCTGCGCCATGCGCCACATCCCGGCGTAGCTGGTCAAAAAGCACATTCGCAGCCGTGCGGAACACGTATGCTCGAAGATTTTCAATGTCGTCGGTTGTTTCACAACTTAGTAGACGGAGCATCACCTGCTGAACAAGGTCGTCTACATCCGCCTGATTTGACCACCGTCTCTCAAAATAGCGGTGGAGGATCGGAATGTAGGTTGAAATCTCGTCTGCTCTATTCATTGCATTCGTCCCACAATGCGCTGCTAAGTCGAGACATTGGCGAGCAAAGGGCTAAAGCGCGAATTTTATGAGGTGAGATCTTGTTAGCTGTTGCCTCGGTTCTGATCAGTGTTTCACAAGCTCCCGTCAATTTCGACGTCGCGCCTGTGCTCGTTATCGAACCACGTCACGCCAAGTTCAGCATCTTTAGAACGCCGCAATGGTTCTAATGAGCATATCCGGCTGTGCAGGTAAGCGCCGAACGATCCCCACATTGTTGACACTGCTGTAATCGACGATTTTCGCCGGCCTGTTGGAGGGCTTGCGCGGATGGACGACAACGACTGCACGTACGAGGCTCGTAAGAGTGCTCACGGCGATCAGCCGGCTGTGGTGATCCAGTCTGAGCGGCGCCGGCGCTGGTCCGACGAGGCCAAGCTGCGGATCGTCCAGGAGACGCTGGTGCTCGGCACGATCACCTCGCTGGTGGCGCGGCGACACGGGATCGGCACGGGGCAGTTGTACACCTGGCGCAAGCAGATGCTGGCGGGCGCGATGACGGGTTTCATGCCGGTCGAGCTATGCGCGCCAGCATTATCCGTACCCGAGGAGCGCCCGCCTGCGCCGCGGACTGGACTGGTCGAGATCGTCATGCCATCGGGCGCGCGGGTAACGATCGAGCCCGAGATCGAGCGTGCGGCCTTGAAGAAGGTGCTCGGCGTCATTTCCGAGCTCGGCCGGTGAGCCTGAGTTTCCCGCCGTCGACCAAGATCTATCTGTCGCTGACGCCGTGCGACATGCGCAAGGGTTTTGACGGCTTGGCGGCACAGGTCAGCCAGATCCTCCGGCTTGATCCGTTCTCAGGCACGATTTTCCTGTTTCGCAGCAAGCGCGCCGATCGTTTGAAGGCACTGGTCTGGGATGGAAGCGGCTTATGCCTCTATGCCAAGCGCCTCGAGCATGGGCGTTTCGTGTGGCCCCGCGCCAGCGAAGGAGCGTTGCGGCTGTCGCCGGCGCAACTGGCGATGTTGATCGAGGGGCTCGACTGGAAGCGGGCGATTGTCCATTCCGAGCCGGTTGTCCCGACGCTCGTCTAAGCCGATAACAGCATGCCATAAAACAGTGGTTTGGCGTTGTTTTTAATCGGCTTTTCAATGTTTTCGATGGCCGTACGATCGCTCGATCGGCTAGTGCTTGTACATGCGGTTTGACCTTGGTCACTTGCCCCGTGACCCCATTCTTCTCCAGCGCATGGTTCGCGACGCGGTCGAGACGATCGACCGGACGACGGCGGATCTAACCAAGAGTGCTGCTCTGGCCAAGCTGCAGACATTGCGCATCGCCAAGCTCGAACATGAAGTTGCCCGGCTACGGCGCAGCCAGTTCGGTCGCAGCTCGGAGCAACACGCAGCAGACCAGCTGCGCCTGCTCTTCGATGAGGCCATGACGAGTGACACTGTGACGGGCGCGCCAGCCAATGACGACACGCCGGGCGAGGACGCGGTGCCCGCGATCCGCCGCGGCGGACGCGCGCCACTGCCGGCCCATCTGCCGCGCCGCGAGATCGAACACCTGCCCGCTGCCGGCGGCGACCGCTGCGACCGCCCGGGCTGCCACGGAGCCCAGGTCCGGATCGGCGAGGACATCACCGAAGTTCTCGATTATATCCCCGCACGGTTCGAGGTCATCCGCCACATCCGGCCCCGGCTTGCCTGCCGGGCCTGCGAGCGCATCATGCAAGCGCCGGTGCCGCCATTGCCGATCCCCAAGGCACGGGCGACCAGCGCTTTGCTCGCTCATCTGTTGGTCAGCCGCTTCGCCGATCACCTGCCTTGGTATCGCCAGTCGGCGATCCTGCGCCGCGCCGGCGTCGCGATCGACCGCGACCTGATGGGCAACTGGGCCGGCAAGATCGCCTGGCTGATGGTGCCACTCGTCGACCGGATGATGGCCCATGTGCTGGCGGCGGGTAAGATCCATGGTGACGATACACCTGTGACCTTACTGACCCCGGGCGCAGCCGGCGAAGCCGGCACCCGCACCGCCCACTTCTGGGTTTACCTGTGCGACGATCGCAGTTCGGGAGACGGTGCCCCACCGGCGGTGGTCTACAGGTTCAGCGCCGATCGCCGCGGCGCGCATCCCGCCGCGCATCTGCAGGATTATGCCGGATATTTTCAAGCCGATGCGTTCGCCGGCTACAACGCGCTCTACCGCGATCGGGCCACTGGCGCCGCGCGCGGCATCGTCGAGGTCGGCTGCTGGAGCCACGTTCGCCGCAAGTTCAACGACGTGCTGGTGACCAGCAAGGGGTGCTCGGCGATCGCGGCTGAAGCCATCACCCGCATCGGCGCGCTGTTCGCCATTGAACGCCGCATCAAAGGCTCGCCGCCCGATGTGCGACGAACCCTGCGCCAGACCGAGGCGATCCCCAGGCTTGCGGCGCTGCGCCTCTGGCTCGAGGTGCAGTCACGTGGACTTGCACCCAAGAGCGACCTCGCGCTCGCCTGCAACTATGCGCTATCCCGCTGGGCTGTGATGGTCCGCTACTGCGACGACGGTCGGCTCGAGATCAGCAACAACCTGGTCGAGAACGCCCTGCGCGGTGTTTCGCTAGGACGCAAGAACTGGCTGTTTGTCGGCTCCGCCAAGGGCGGCGAGGATGCCGCCATCTTCTATTCGCTGGTCGAGACCTGTCGCTTGAACGGCATCGATCCGCAGGCCTGGCTCACCGACATTATCGAGCGGATCGGCGAGCATCCGATTAATCGGATCGACGAGTTGCTGCCATGGGTCTGGGCGAAGACCCACGGCCTCAAGATCGCTGCATGACCCGGCGACCATCCGCCAAGGGTGCGGCCATGACCCTCGACGAACTCGATTCCTGGCTGTCGAGCGACGAAGCGCCCGAAGACTCCATGATGCTCAGCGATCTCGACGGATTCCTGACCGCCCTCGTCGCCGGGCCGGCATTCATCCATCCCGAGATTTGGCTGCCCAGCGTCTGGGGCAACAAGCACCTCGTCCAGCCCGCCGGCCGGGACGGCGAGCGCGCATTGCAGGCGATCGTGGCCCGCGACAACGCGATCTCCACCATGCTGGGGAACACACCAGACGACTGGGCGCCGATCTTCTGGCAGCACCCCGACGGCACCGCCATCCCCGGCGATTGGGCCGAGGGCTTCCTCGAAGCCATCAAGCTCTCGATCAAGGCCTGGGCGCCGTTCCTCGCCGACCACGACACCGCCAGGCACTTGTCGATGATCCTGGTCTATTGCGGCGACGCCAACGGCGATGATCTGATCCCCATCGAGCCCGCGATCCGCGAGCAAATCCTCGGCACCGCCTGCGCGCTCATTCCAGAAAGCGTGATCGCGATCCGAACCGCCTGCATGCCGGTACGGGTCGCACAGGCAAAAGCTGAAGCAGCGCCACAACGCCAAAACCGACGCTAACCCGCAAACGTCAATGCTGCAGTCGGCGTGGGGTTCGATCGGCGCTTACCTGTGCAGAGCATTGCAGGCGGAGCAGCACAGCAGCCTTGCGCGCTGTTCCTGTGGCCAATCGTCTTGATTAGAATTGGAATCTTCCGCTCGGTATTGTGCACTTAGCACCACGTCTGTACCGGCAGCGAACACAACGAACCGGACGTAGACCTTTTAAGGCAATTGCGGTCCGGTGTCGCCTCTGCTCCGTCGGCTGTTTCTCCCAATCAGACGGAGTTGGCACTGGCTTCCGATTGACTACCTGTTCGGCTTCGGCTTCGGCATAGCGACGCCACGATAGACAAGGGCAGTGAACAGCTCTCCGTCGATCACGGATTGACCCCATACTGCGTCGAGCGACGCGGTAGGACGTGCACGCTGGACATCCTTGAGGGACATCCCTCGTGCCTTGAGTTTGGCTACCTTGGCGCGAACATTCACCAGCATGTCGCGAAAGGCGACTAACGACTTGTAGTTGCCGACCGGGCCGTGGCCGGGGATGATAACGCTGGTTTGCCGGGCCAAGCGGAGGTTCTCGTTGGCCGCATCAACCGCTCCATCGATGCTGCCCCCGGTAACGTAGTCGATAAACGGATAGACCCCGTTCCAGAAAGTATCACCTGTTTGGAGGATGTCGGCTCTTTTGAAATACACTGAGAGGTCGCCGTCCGTGTGTCCGGCGCCGTAGTGACGGATCAAAGCCGTCTCGGTCCCGAACGGCAATGACCGGTCGCCTGCCACGGCCTCGTTGGGCAGACTCTCTGCCGAAATCGGGGTGAAGGTGTGACCCCACTCGACGATGCGATTGGTTTCCCGGAGCCGCTGAATCGCCCTTGGGTCTGCGATAAGCGTGGCCCCTGCACGTCGGACCCAAGCATCGCCGTCACTGTGGTCCCAATGCCAATGCGTGAGGATGACGGTCTTGAGCGGCGCAGGGCCAAGGTCCTGCAGCGCCGCTTTGATCCTCGCCTCCGAAACGGCGATGCCGGCGTCTACCATAAGCACGCCCCCCGGCTGCTCGAGCACGCCGATGTTGCCGCCCGATCCCTCCAGCATCGAAACGCCACCACGCAGCTGGTGGACGGTGATTGGTGAGCTCTCAGCAGCCTTGTTAATTAGGTCATATGGGGTCAACTTGCCCCCGCCCCACGCGGGAGCCGTTATCAAAGCAATAGCGATCAGCGTTATTGAGGCGAGGCCCGCGTAGCGGCTTTGCGCGGAGGGCTTGGTACCGGTACAGCGGGTGACCAATGAACGGTGCATGGGATCTCCTTTCGGGCGCGCACTCGCCTGGAGCGGCCACCCGACTGCAAAACACGAAGGCGTTTCAGCGCGGACGAAGTACGGGCGTCAGCTGCGGGCGAACGTCAGAAGATCGTTATTGAACTGGTCGCGATGCGTTACCATCAGACCGTGAGGTGCACCAGGATAGACCTTCAGGGTTGCGCCTTTGACCTGCTGCACGGATAGGCGACCGGCGGCATCGATTGGCACGATCTGATCGTCATCGCCGTGGATGATCAGGGTCGGCACATCGAGCCTCTTGAGGTCCTCGGTAAAGTCCTGCTCGGAAAACTGCTTGATACAGTCGTAGGCACCTTTAAGGCCGGCGCTCATGGACTGCTCCCAGAAAGCGTCGCGGATACCCTCCGAGATTTTGGCACCAGGACGGTTGTAGCCGTAGAAGGGCATGCTTAGGTCGTGGTAATATTGAGACCGGTCAGCAGCGACGCCGGCACGGATCTCGTCGAAGGCCTCGCGCGGGGTGCCGTGCGGGTTGGTGCTCGATTTTAGCATCACGGGCGGGATTGCGCCCAAGAGCATTGCCTTGCTGACCCGGCTGGTGCCGTGCCGACCGATATAGCGAGCCACCTCGCCCCCGCCGGTCGAATGGCCGATGTGCATCACGTCTTTTAGGTCGAGCGCTTGGACCAGCGCCGCCAGATCGTCGGCATAGGTGTCCATATCGTTGCCATCCCAAGTCTGGCTGGAGCGCCCGTGGCCGCGACGGTCGTGTGCGATGCAGCGGAAGCCCTGCGAGGCGAGGGTGAACATCTGGTCCTCCCACGCGTCAGCGTTGAGCGGCCAGCCGTGCGAGAACATGACCACCGGGCCAGTGCCCCAATCCCGGTAAAAGATTGAGGCTCCGTCCTTGATCTTGACTGTGCTCATGGAGTGTCCCTTCTCGTCGGCCTCGTCATGAGGTCTCGTCAAATTAGACGCAGCGTGTCAGGCAATCCTCATGCACTGAGGCACCTGGATTAAAATAGTTTACAAACGGCGGCGCAGTGACTTGGTGCTTGTCCTTGTTCAGGACATCAAGAAAGGGCGGCTTGCCTGCCCCGAACGCCCATCGCCATCGTGCCCAACAAGCTTGCTCCTGATGTCGAACGTTTCGGCTGAGGCTTGGGGCTGGTGCTTTGCTCTGTAAGCAGGAGGTTATCTCCAACAAACAAGTCCTTCGGTATCGTAGGAGGTCGTCTTCCGTTGACGGCGAGCATTCCATTTAATTTGCGACAAGAGGTAGTTGTGAATGAAGATTGTTCAACGCACCGCGTCGTCAGTATGAGACCCGGTGCGCCGCTCCTTGGGATCGTGCTTCAGCCAAGAAGGAGCAGATCGCGATGAGCTTAAGCGGCAGGGTGGCGTTGGTAACCGGCGGCACATGGGAGATTGGGATTGCGACAGTATCGCATCTCGCCGCCAAAGGCGCACAGTTGATCATACCCAGACGACGCCAGCTCGAACTCGACGCCGCAATCGCTGAAATTTCCGGCGCAATGGGGATCCGGGCGGATGCCGGCCGGCTTGTGGATGTCGACAGGCTATTCGCAGCGATCATGGCTCGTTACGGCCAGCTCAGCGTGTTGATATTAACGCTTGCGGCAGCGCGCTGATGCCGCCCGGCGATGTAACCGGGCAGCACGTTGATGAGACATTTAGTTGCAGTGTCAGAAGCGTGCTGCTTACCATGCAGAAGGCCAATCAGGCTGACTACGCTCAAGGTCGATCGTCTATTCAAGCTGTTCACAAGCCTGCGCGCGCCACATAGCACGAATTACGACGCCTCGACGCAGCTGCAGCAAACGCGCCCCCGGTGCCTTCTTCGAACAGCACCTGCGGTAGGATGTTCAGCACATAAATGCCGGTTCGCGTGAGGTTTTGCTCGGCGGATGCGTCTTCCTAATCGAAGCTCAAAATGCATGTCGTGATGGTCTCGCATCCGCACGAAGTGACGCGAATAATCTAGCCCGCTACCGGGCAGTGGTTGTTGAGGATAGCTGAGGAGTTGATCGTGGAAAAAGCGAAGAGCCCATCCTCGCGGTACGCATCTGGCGTTGTGTTTGCGCTGGGAGAGCAGCCGGTGTTCGCTGTCGGTGACCGGGTTCGCATTGGGACGCGCTCGCCGATAGGCCATTACCGGGTGCCGACCTATCTGCGCGGCAAAACCGGCGTTGTCACCGCGATCATTACGCCGGTGGCGGTGGACAACGAGGAGGAGGGCTTCGGCCACGATGCCGGCATGAAGCGGCATTACTACCGCCTTGCCCTGATTATGTCGGAAGTCTGGAGCCATTACAGCTTCTCGTCTCGCGACAGCCTTCACGTCGAAGTCTTTGAGAATTGGCTAGAAAGGGTGGTTTGATGTCTGCGCACGATCACGGTTTCGACCATGCTCACGACGAGCAAGATGAGGCGCCGGGCTATTACGACGTCATGGAGACGGCGGTAAGGGAGCTGCTCATCGAAAACGGCCTGATCCGCCCGGAAGAAATCCGGCGGCAGCTCGAGGTGCTAGATTCGCGCTCCGAAGCACTCGGTGCGCAGGTCGTCGCTCGTGCCTGGTCCGACCCGGAGTTCAAGCAACGGCTTCTCCAAAACGGTCGTAAGGCCTGCGAGGAGTTCGGCATCAGTTCGTATGATGAGACCGAGCTGATAGTGCTCGAGAATACCGACCACGTTCATAACCTGATCGTTTGTACGCTTTGTTCCTGTTATCCGAGGCCGATTCTTGGGCTCCCGCCCGATTGGTACAAACAGAAACCATACCGCGCTCGCGCGGTCTATGAACCACGCAAGGTCCTCGCCGAATTCGGGACTATAATTCCTGACGAGGTGGAGATCAGGGTCAGTGACTCTACTGCTATTGTGCGTTTCCTTGTTCTCCCGCAGCGCCCTGTGGGGACCGAGGGTTTCACCGAGGCGCAGCTCGCGACGCTTGTGACGCGTGACGCGATGATTGGGGTCGTCCCTGCGCGTGCCGCGCCCACGGGGGAACTAACATGACCGATACCGAGCATCTCATCAATCGCCTTCCGAACGATATTGGAGGACTGGCGGCCGATCCCGTCGACACATCCGATCATGAACTACTGCCATGGGAAAAACGCTGTCACGCGCTTGCGGACGTGCTCGATTATAACAAAATTATTAGCACCGAAGCGAAGCGGCGCGGCGTTGAGTCTCTCGGCGCCACCGCCGTCGGAAGCCTCACGTACTACGAACGTTGGATTGTAGCTTTTGCCAATATCCTTTTTCAGCAACAGATTCTGACGCCGTCCGAGCTTGCCCGGAAGATGGATGAAGTCAGGGCCCGTCATGCCACCATGTATCCGCTGCCATGACGCCCGCGGGAATGGTTATTCGTCGCTGCCATGACGAAGGCGCGGTGACGGCACAGCGGCTCCGCAAGTTTGTCGAGGCGCGCGGCCTAACTGTATTCGCCTGCATCGAGCATGACGCAGCGGCGCGTGAGGTCGACCTCCAGCTGCCTTTCACGCAGGTCCTGATTTTCGGCAGTCCACGCACCGGTACGCCACTTATGCGGGCGGTGCCCACTGTCGCACTCGACCTTCCCCTTCGTGTACTTGTTTGGGAGGATGCGACGGGCGACACGTGGCTCGGTTACGATGATCCGAACTGGGTGGCGGCCCGGCACTCGATGCTCCCGGCGGCCTCGAAGGCGATCGAGGGTATGCGGGCGCTTCTAGCCTTGGCAAGCGACGCGGCAGCTGGCGCTAGCGGGTGATGCACTTGCCTTTCGGAGACGATGTCCGCATGCGCGCTATTGGCCTGCTTGCGGCTGTTGGACTTTTCAATATTCTCGCCTGGATCGCGGCTGCGACGATTTTTCGAGGTCAACCGGCGACGCTCGGTGTGGCCATTCTCATCTATACACTCGGTCTACGGCATGCGATCGACGCCGACCATATCGCGGCGATCGACAACGTTACCCGCAAGCTGCTCCAGGCCGGCGAGCGACCTGTCGCCGTTGGCTTCTTCTTTGCCCTCGGCCACTCAGCCGTCGTAACGATCGTCGCGGCTGCAGTCGGATACGCCGCCACAATTCTAATCAGTCTCCAATCGGTGCAGGGTGTTGCCGGGGGGATCAGCACGGCAGCTTCAGCACTGTTCCTGTTGGCAATCGCCTTCATAAATATCGCAATCTTCCGGTCGGTGTGGCACACTTATCGTCACGTCCGCGCCGGCGGTTCGTTCGATGAAGCGGATCTCGATCTATTGCTGGGTGGTCGCGGACTCATGTCGCGTCTGCTCCGTCCTTTGTTTCGCCTGATCACGAAAAGCTGGCACATGTTGCCGCTTGGATTCCTGTTCGGCCTTGGCTTCGACACTGCGACCGAAGTTACGATGTTCAGTCTATCCGCGTCGCAGGCCGCACACGGCACGACTTTTATAGCGCTGCTCCTTCTTCCAGCGCTCTTTGCCGCGGGCATGTCGCTTATCGATACCCTAGACGGCGTCGTTATGCTCGGCGCATACGAATGGGCAGTACTGCAGCCAATCAGGCGCCTGAAATATAATCTCGTAATCACGCTCGTTTCTGCCGCACTTGCTCTTGTCACCGGCGGAATCGAGCTCATAGGCTTTTGCTGCGAGCACCTCGGCCTGTCAGGGAACCTGTGGCTGAGAGTGGCCGCGTTGAAGGAAAGCTTCAACAGCCTGGGCATGGCAGTCGTCGCCGTCTTCCTTCTGGCTTGGGGAATGTCTTACCTTTGGTCGAAGCATGTCAGGATCGCGCGATGATGGTGCCGGGTGACGCCACTGAGCTCATAGCGGATGGCAGCACCCCGCGAGGTTTAACCGACAGCCGTCCAGCCGCGACGATCGACACCGGGACTCTAGGCGACGTCAGCGCGGACCGCGGCCATGTTACCTCCGCCGGGCAGGCGGCTAAGCAGGGCGCTGCTTACTTACGCTTCCGCCGCCTGCTTATCTATCTCTTTATCGCCAGTATCGTGATGGTGGCAGCTGCTCTGCTCTACTTGCGCAGCTATGGGCCAATGACAACGACGCTTGTCGTTACCGTCGTGTTTGGGGTCTTTGTCTCGATCCTGCTTGGCGGGGGGCTGATGGCTGCAGGGTTTTATAGCTCGGACAGTGGCACCGACGACGTTGTCGCTTCTGCCACGCGCCAGACCCGAAGAAATGGCGGGGATGACTCTGTAGTCTAACAGAAAGAATTACTATCTCTGGAAAATCCGGAAACGTATCATTCTGTTAACGCGAGACTGGCCACAAGCAGGAGCCGCAAGGCGCTTAAGGCCGGGCATCGTGGGTTTCGGGGCAAGCCCGGGGGCTGCCGACGTTCGGCGCTACGGACTACAGTGTCGTTGCAGAAGGCCGGATCACAGCAGCCTACTTATTCTTCGACACGACACCCTCTTGATTGTAATCAAAGAAATTCGAAAACGGCAGGCTTCGACGTTCATCGCGATTGACTCGCGGCCACACGAATTGGTTCCGTGCGCACTGCGGTCGTACGACGGCACGGCGCGTTGGCCTAACTCTGCAAGCGGATATCGATCTCGCGGTCGATGTAGCTCCATTCCTCGGTCCGACGCAGTTCACCCAGCATATCATCGAATTTATCTGCGTCGCTCGGCGCAAAATCGAGATGACCGATGAAATCGAACGGAGTTGTTTCGCCCAGATCTCGGCAGTGCAGCAACCTGCGGGCGACGGCGGGAAGGAACCGCATGCCGATCGCGATATGGTGCGACTTCTCCTCCAGGATTCCCCGACGTTCGTCTTGCGTCAATGCCCACCATTCATCGGACTTTCTGAGAAAAATGAGCGCTGATCGCGTCGAGGTTGACCGATCCATCTTGGCCTGAAGCTCTACTAACTGCGTCTTCTCGGAGCGGGTGGTGTAGCGATCGTTGGATGCGACACCGGCGAAAGTCCAGCTCCCGGCCATCGCGGCTAAACGTACAACACCCGGCCTAACGTCGACCCGCTGTACAAACTCTATCGGTTCACCAGAAACAGTCTGATGATTGATCACTGTTAGTGAACCAGCGTCGCCCCCGATGTAGGTAAATCCTCGAGCGTTGCCCCACTGAAAATTAACGAGCTCGGTCATTTGATCGATCCTTATTGCCTCTATCGACGGTGAGCAGATCGCGAAGACGCCCATACCGTTGCCCTACGCTACCGCTGCCAATATCGATCGCGGTGGCGGCCTTAGAAACCGAGTTCTCTACAACCAGGTTTCGCAGCCTGAATTGTGGGCGGACGACCCGGGGGGGAGGTCGCCCGCCCTTTGCCCCGGCCTTAGCTGCTGCTGCCGGGGGAGGACAGATCAGCTGATGTCGGCTGGAGCAAGCAGGGCCATTTTGCGCCCTATTCATTGAGACGCAGTTGGGAGACGAATCCTCACCTGGTCTGGCAAAAAGAGGTGGTAGGATGACTTCTCGCAGCGGCCTGCAGCTCATTTTTTTGATTGTATCTTTTCCTGTGTTGCCTTGAACGTGGACCGGGGCCTCGAACATCGGGGGCTTGCCAGGCGCGATCATGAGATATCGCCGCGTCGCCGTCGTATGGGGTCGGACCAATTGGTGGCTCGGCCCGGCGGCTGTTAACACGATAAGATGCTAGAGCATCGCTTGTCCCGGACGACGATCAACTTTCCATAGTCCTAGGCATAGAAGAACGCGGGACGCTGCATTTCCCTCATCAAGGGTTGAATTACGGCAAATCTCTGGTTCCCAGTGAGGATTGGCGGACACCCTACGTCTTAATAATGAGAATCCCTCTTCGGTGTCTTCGGCAGCGTGTTGGTCGCCGCCTTGGTCGCGACGGGAGGCCTCGTTGCTACCAACACCCCGCTCGTCGGCTGGAGAGGCAATCTGTTCGTCTCGCCCTGCACGCCGGCGTCAACTGATACTCCATCCACAATCAAGAGCAGATGATGACGGACCTGACACTTGCCTCAAGCCGGCGCCGCTTCTTGACGCAAGCGGGGCTAACCGGTGCCGCAGTTCTCGCGGTCCCGGGCTACGCTCAGAAACTCGCCGATCTCGCCTTCGTGAACGGCAAACGCTCGCTCGACTCGAGCTTCCCGCAAAAGGGCGAGATGATCTTGCAGCGCGCCCGGCCTCCACTGCTGGAGACGCCGATGGAAGTCGTCGACCAAGGCATCTTCACGCCGAACGACCGCTTCTTCGTCCGCTGGCACTGGGCCAACATCCCGACCTCGGTGGACGTCGACGCCTTCCGCCTCACCGTCCACGGCAATGTCGCCAGGCCATTGTCGATCCCGATCGCCGACCTCTTGCGAATGCCGCGCGTTGAGCTCGCTGCCGTCAATCAATGCTCGGGCAATTCACGTGGCTTATTCGAACCGCGCGTCGCCGGCGGCGAGTGGCGGCACGGCGCGATGGGCAATGCCAAATGGCTCGGCGTGCGCCTGCGCGACGTACTCGACCGTGCCGGGATCAAGCCCGGGTCGGTCGCGGTGCGATTCTCCGGGCTCGACCAAGCCGTCGTCGCCGATGCCCCCGACTTCGCGAAGTCACTGTCGCTCGACCATGCGCGCGATGGCGAGGTGATGATCGCCTTCGCGATGAACGGCGAGCAGCTTCCGATGCTGAACGGATTCCCGCTGCGCCTGATCGTGCCAGGCTGGTACTCAACCTACTGGGTCAAGATGCTCAATGAGATCGACGTGCTGAGCCAGCCCGACGACGGCTACTGGATGGCCAAGGCCTACAAGATTCCCGCTACGCCGTTCGCCAACGTCGCGCCGCGGCAGAAGGATTTTCCGACCGTGCCGATCAACCGGCTGATCCCGCGCGCCTGGATCACCAACCTGCCCGAGGACCGGGTGTTCGCTTTCGATCCGGCGCTGAAGGTCGGTGGTATCGCCATGGGCGGCGACACTGGAGTCGCGCAGGTGGACCTGTCGATCGATGGCGGTCGCAGCTGGTCGCCAGCGAAACTCGGGCCGGACGCGGGCAAGTATAGCTTCCGCCGCTTCGACGGCATCGTCAGGCCCGCTGCCAAGGGTCCGCTGACGGTGATGGCGCGCTGCACGAACAGTGCCGGCAAGACCCAGCCGATGGTCGCCAACTGGAACCCGGGTGGCTTCATGCGCGGGGTCGTCGAGACCACCCGCGTGACGATGGGCTGAGGATCAGGTCATGAGAATTCCCTCCTTCAACGAGCTGGCTTTCGGCGTCGTCGGCGCGACACTGCTGGTATTGCTCGGCATCGGTGGGCCCCAGCAGGTTGCCCCGCCTCCGCTGGTCGAGACCTCTCCGCCTCCCGGGCCATCGCAGGTTTCGGCTGGCGGAATGACACTGACGTCCACCAGCGTCGACTTCCCTGACGACAGCACGCCCTTTCCCGACGGTCCGCATGCCGCCGTATTTATCGCCAATTGTGCGTCGTGCCACTCTGCCAGCATGGCGTTCAGCCAGCCGCCGCTGTCGGCTGCACAGTGGATCGACGAAGTCGCCAAGATGCGCGACGTCTACAAGGCGCCGATCGCCGCGGCCGACGTTCCGGCGATCGTCGCATATCTGTCGGCGATGAGCGCGAAGCTGACGCTTGGAACGCCGACCCGTAACATTCAAAAAATTGAGCCTGCCGCTGGTCAGGCGTCGGGCGGAACCGGCTGAGCGCAACCATCCCTACAGACGCACAAGGCGTTTGCGTTGGAGTATCGCATCCAAAGGAAGATTGTTCTAAGTTTCTCGGAGCCGTTATGTCGAAGACTCATATCTCCGACCTTGTTGCCGAAACACTGCATTTATCAGGCGAGCTCGATGCGGGACGGCCGAAGCGGGTGACGACACGTTTTGCAGCGGCGATACCGGCCATCGTGCGCTCGCGGTTGGTGCCGCGTTCAGCGTGGCATCTCCAGATCCGATGCTGTCGAGCGGTTTTGGCGACATATCTCGTGGTCGCAGCCCCAGTAGTGCAAGCGCAAACCGACCAGGACGCTCCTTTAGAAAACCCCCAATATCGGGGTGAGAATGGCAGCAATCACCGGAAACCGATCGACGTTACCTTCAACTATTCGAGCGATCTTAATGCCGACGTCGCAGGGGGAGAATCGCGTGGATTAGTCTATCTCGGCCGCGCAAGTGTGTTGTTCGACGCGGATTTGGATCACCTGATCGGACTGCCCGGCGCCACCGCACACCTAAGCTTTTCCAACATTCACGGCATCGGCCTATCGGGACGTCATGTCAGCAACCTGCTGCTCGTCAGCGGGTTAGAAGCCGAGCCTGCAACTCGGCTGAACCAGCTGTGGTTCCAGATCGCGCCAACCTCAACGACTACTTTGCGAGTTGGCAAATTCACTGCTGCGCAGGAATTCATGGTGACCGAAACCGGCAATCTATTCGTCAACTCAACGTTCGGCTGGCCGGCCGGTTTCGCGACCGACTTGCCGAGCGGCGGCCCTTCGTACCCGATCTCTGATGCCGGCGTGCGGTTGGCTGCCAAGCCCGACGACCATACGACCTTGCGCATTGCGGTATTCGCGGGCGATCCCGCCGGTCCGGGCGGCGGCGATCCGCAGCAGCGCGAGAAGCAAGGCTTTAACACGTTTGGCTTGTCGGGCCGGCCATTCATAATCGGCCAGATCAGCCGTGACACAGGCGGCACGATGCCCGCGCTGACAGCAACGCTTGGCGGATGGGTACATTTCGACCGTTTCGCCGTTGTGAGTAATCCTTCCGTAGCGCCTGGGCCGGTGCTCCCACCATTCGGCCGGGGTGCTAATTATGCCGTTTATGGTCTAATTGATGGTCAGCTGTGGCAATCGACCACTGATGAGAAGCGATTGGTGAGCGGCTTTTTTCGGCTGTCCTGCAGCCCGTCGGACCGCAACGTGGTCGATCTGTACGCTGATGCAGGCATCACTCTATCCGACCCGTTCGCAGGGCGTGACAGTGATAAGCTAGGACTAGGCGTCGGCATTGCCCGCATTTCGCCCCGGCTTCGCTCGGCGGCTCAGACGCTGCTCGAGTCGAGCACGTCCGCGACCTATCCGGCTGCACTCGAGGCAGTAATCGAACTCAGCTATCAAGCTGCGCTGATCGGTAAGTTGCAGGTGCAGCCCAATCTACAATTCGTGATCCACCCCGCGTCGGAAGCGCTGTCAATCCAAAATCCGGGAGGGCGTTCACCAAATGCGTTGGTGCTCGGACTACGAGCGTCAGCTTCTTTCTAATGTTAGTTGCGATATAAAACTGGACATTATCGCCTCTGTGCATTGTTAGGAAGCAGATATGCGCTAACTTTATTTGGTTAAATCACGGCTTGATGGAGAGGCATGTAGCCATCGCTGTCGAGGGCTATAGCAGTGGTGCGACACGTACGTCACGCACGAGCGTTCGACGCGCTGCTCAAGCTACCCGCGCCGCGTGCACGCGCCCTCGCAATGCTCGCAGAAGCAAACTTCGAACCGCGCCAAATTTTGATCGTCCGTGCGCTGGTCGAAGATATGGACGAGGAAGACGCGATCGCGCTGCTCGATCTCGCCGACCGCCCCGAGCGTCAGACTATCGCCCGCGAGCTGATTGGCCGGCTGGAAAACGCCGCGGCTAGCCGCACGCCGGTCGACGGGGCCTACAACATGTTCGAACTCGACGCAGCGCCGCTGCCCAAGTTCCGCCGCTCGCGTCCACCACGCTCGACGGCGAAGCAGGGGTCTGAGTAGCAGCGGAACAGAAAACCTACACAAGGAGCCGCTTTTTAGGCGAGGGCGGAATGACGCTCTAGGCCAAATGGTAACGCCTGGTTAAAGGTGCTCGTTCGGTTTTCGGGTGACGAGACCGCGACAGCGGACGATCCGAGATCGATCTGATGAAAGGCCACAGTCTTATGCCGGACACTCCGGACCGGCTTGTAAGCGCGTGTCGCCACCGTCATGTGTTCGCAATGACGACGCAAACAATCGATAGCGGATCGACCCCAGATCGAAAGCTTGAGCTCGGTCGCACATATCTGCGCCTGCTTCGCCGCAATCTGCTGCGCATCGACCGACTGAGCAGTAGCCTGATCGAGCCCCATGGTCTGACCAACCAGCAGTTCCTGGCACTGCTCCTGATCCGCGACAACGAAGGACTAAGCCAAGCCGAGCTTACCGTTGAACTCGACTCTGATCAGAACACAATCTCAGCGATGGTCCGCAGGCTCGCAACGCGCGATCTGATCACGCGCGAGGCTCACCCTGGCGATCGTCGCGCTGTGCGGCTCGTCGTGACTGAAGCCGGCGCGGCGCTGGTCGCGGCGACACTCCCCGACGTCGACCGGCTGTCACTCAAGCTTTCAGCCCTCATGCCGGCAAAGCATGAGAAGGCGATCGTCAGTTGGCTCGAGAAGATCGCTAACCTGACCGACGTCGGCTGAGCACTTGTGTAATACGTACACGTAGTATAATGGTTTCCTCGTTCCGGTGCTGCGGACCCGCATAAGCGGCGTCGCTTCCGGGTTTGGGAGAGGCGGCCATGAAGATTTTCACCACCGGGAATCCGTTCGCACCTGGCATACCGACGCAGGCGGCGCTGAAAGTGCGCGCAGCCGAGTGGGAAGCGTCCGAAGCCATCGACATGGTGCTGATCGGCTACTCGGCGCTATGGCCGCAGAACATGGTCACCGCCTCGATGATCGCGGCCGTCACCGAGCGTTTGGGCCTGATCGTCGCGCATCGTCCCGGCGTCATGCATCCGGCTCACGCTGCGCGTGCGTTCGGCAGCCTCGACTTCCTGTCCGGCGGCAACCGTCTGGCACTCAACATCGTCAGCGGCTCGTCCGACAAGGACATCGCCCGCGAGGGTGACTATACGCCTAAGCCCGAGCGCTATGCACGGGCCACCGACTATGTCGAGTTCATGAAGAAGGCGTGGACCGGGAACGCACCGTTCGACTGGGATACGGCCTATGCCAAGGCCGAGGGTGTTCGTGTCCTCATGAAGCCGATGAGCGGGCACGTCCCAATCTACATGGGCGGGGAGAGCGACGAAGCCGTCGATTTCGGGGCGAAGCACGCCGACACCTACATGCTGTGGGGCGAGCCGATTGCCGGCACGGCGGAACGGATCGAGCGCGTCCGCCGCATCGCAAAGGACAAGTACGGACGCGAACTCGAGTTTTCGCTGTCGTTGCGCCTGTTTCTAGGCGACACCGACGAAGCCGCCTGGGCCGAGGCGCGCCGTGTCGAGCAGACGATCGTGGACGCCCAAGGCTCAAACCGCTTCCTGCGTTCGGCCGTGACCGATGCGTCGGTCGGCCGCGAGCGCCAACTGGCGACTACGCAGCAGGATACGCACGACGACGGCGTGTTCTGGACGGGGCTGGTTAAGCTCCTCGGGGGCTTCGCCAACTCGGCGGCGTTGGTTGGCACCCCCGATCGTGTATTTAAAGCGCTGCGCTGCTACCGCGATCTCGGCATCTCGGCGTTCCTGCTGACCACGGGCGAAGACGGTTTCTGGGACCCGTCGATTGAGGCGTTCGCTACCCGCGTGAAGCGTGAGCTGTGAGCCCGGTCCGTATTCGCGACATCGCTCCGCGTCTCGCATTCCAGGCCTTTCCGGCAACGACCGAACAGAAGGTTGAGCTGGTCGACCGGCTTACCGGCGCGGGCGTGCGCGCCGTCGAGGTGTCGTCGTTTGTCAATCCGAGGCTCGTGCCCGGGCTTGCCGATGCTGCGGAGGTGTTCGCTCGAGTCAAGCGGCCGGACGGCGTCAGCCTGGAGTGCTGTGTCGCTAACGAGCGCGGGTTGCGGCAGGCGATCGACGCCGGTGCCCATGCCGCGTGGTTCCTGCTGGCGGCGGACGAACAGTTCTCCCGTCTCAACACCGGGCGGTCGATCGACGAATCACTCGCTGAACTGGAGAGAATGCGCACGGTGGCCGATGGCTCGGGCATCACGCTCGGCACTTATTTGATCGCCACCTTCGGCGGCCCGGTCGGCACGCCGCGTGGGCCGGACGACGTCCACCCCGTCGCCGAGCGGCTGCTCAGCCTCGGCATCCGCGATTGGATCCTCGCCGATTCCTGCGGCTACGCGGCACCACCGCAGGTCGCAGAGATGCTGGATTGGGCAACCAGGCTGACGTCGCTTGAGCAGCTCCACCTACAAGTTCATGACAGTCGCGGCATGGGACTCGCCAATGTGGCGGAAGCAGCGCGGGTTGGCATGCGCAACATCGATACCGCTCTTGCTGGCTCAGGCGCGCACCCTGCGTCGCCCGGCGCGCTGGTAGGCGGGACTTGCACCGAAGATGCTGTGCAGATGCTCGAGCGGATGGGCATCGATACCGGCATCAATCTGCCTGCATTGATCGATGCCGCGAACTGGCTCGACGGCGTGCTCGGCGGCGCCGGGCTAGGGTTCGTGCGGCGGTCGGGCGCGGTTCCGCGCAGCAGTGGCGACATTGCGCGGCAGGCCCAAGGCGGCCGCTTCGACTGGGCTGCCACCCCATCAGCCGGGGAGATTTGACGTGAATGATACCGATCTTCGTGACCTCGGCGGCGGTACGCTCAGCGGCCTGATTGCCGCGCGCGCCCGCCAGGCACCTGACAATGTCGCCCTCGTCTTCGAAGGCACCGATTACAGCTACGGCGATATCGATAGGGCAACGAGCCGGGTCGCCGCCGGCTTCCTCGCACTTGGGCTCGCGCCCGATACCGTGGTCGCCACCTTCATGACAAATCGCCCGGAGTATCTGTTTACCAGCTGGGGAATCAACCGCGCCGGCCTGATCGGTACGTCAGTCAACACCGGTTTCAAGGCGGCGTTCCTGCTTGCGCCGATCGAGCGAGCCGAAGCGGCGGTGCTGGTCACCGAACAACGGCTAGGCGAAGTGCTGATGACAGTCGATGCCTTTCCGGCGACGCTGAAAACCATCGTCTTCATCGACGGTGTCCCGGACACTGTGCCGGCCGGCGTTGCAGCGATTAGCTGGGACGACTTCCTCGCCGCCGGCGACCCCGACGCGGCTTTCCCGGCGCGAGGGCCGGGCGACACTGCAGCAATCAGCTTCACCTCGGGCACCACCGGCCGCAGCAAGGGCGTCGTCTCGCCCAACCTGATGGGCCTGGTGATGGGTAAGGAATCGGCGGCAGCTTTCCAGTTAACGCCGTCCGATCGGCTCTATACCTGCATGCCGCTGTTCCACGGCATGGCGCAGGTAACCACCGGTATCGCTTCGCTTTACGCCGGTGCGACGATGATCCTGGCACGCGGCTTCAGCGCCTCGGGCTGGTGGGATGACATCCGCCGCAACCGCGCCACCCAGTCCAGCGCGCTCGGTTCGATGCTGCATATGGTGCTGGCGCAACCGCCGTCGGAAGCGGACCGCGACCACCAGGTCACCCGCATTTTTTCGGCGCCGGCGCCGGCCGACATTCTCTACCGGTTCGAGCGGCGGTTCGGCGTGCATCTGATCGAAGGCTACGGCTCAACCGAGATCAAGAACTGCATCTACAACCCGATCCAGGGCCGCAAGATCGGCGCGATGGGCAAGGCCACGCCAAGCTCGGACATCGAGGTCCATGATATCGCCGGCAACCGCTGTGCGCCAGGCCAGGTCGGCGAGCTCGTCTATCGGCCGCGTCTGCCGAATATCATGATGAAGGGGTATTTCCGCGAGCCCGAGAAAACGCTCGAAGGCATGCGCGGCCTCTGGTGGCACACTGGCGACATGGCCATCGAGGATGAGGACGGCTTCTTCTGGTTCTACGACCGCACGTCGGATCGCCTGCGCCGGCGCGGTGAGAATATCTCGTCGATGGAGCTGGAGGGCGTGGTGAGCAGCTTCCCTGGCATTACCGAAGCCGCCGCCGTTGCGGTGCGCTCGGATGTCGGCGAAGACGAGGTGCTCGCTGTGATCGAGACACGCGGCGTCGAGATCGACTGGCCGGCGCTCGTTGCCCATTGCGCCGCGAACATGCCGCGTTTCATGGTGCCACGCTATTACCGGGCCATGCCGGTCCTGCCGCGCACCCCGACTGGCAAGGTCCAGAAAAACGATCTGCGCGAGCAAGGACTGACCGGCGATACCTTCGATCACGTGGAAGCCGGCATCATCATTCAGCGTCAGGCTTGAGGAGAATCACAATGAAAATCGGATGCGTTGGCGCTGGCTTCATTGGCCGCGCGGTTGCCAAGCTCGCCGTCGACAACGGCCATCAGGCGATGCTCAGCAACTCGCGCGGACCGCGCTCGCTCACCAGCACCATGGTCGCGGTGAAAGCGGCGGTCGGCACGGTCGCGGATGCGGTGGCGTTCGGCGATGTCGTGCTGCTGGCGATCCCGTTTTACGCCGTCGCCGATCTCGATCCGGCCCTGTTTGAGGGTAAGATCGTCATGGACGCCTGCAACTATTATCCGGGCCGGGACGATCCCGTACCCGCCCTTGACGATGGTTCGGCGACGACCAGCGGCATGGTCCAGCAGCATCTGGCCGGCGCCAAGGTGGTGAAAGCCTGGAACGCCATCCTCGAGCGCGACATCGAGAAGGATGCGCGGGCCGCCGGCGCTGCGGACAGGCGTGCCCTGCCGATCGCCGGAGACGATCTCGAGGCGAAATCTGCCGTGGCGGCGCTGTTCCACAGCCTGGGTTACGATGTCGTCGATGCCGGGCCGCTGAGCGAGGGCTGGCGGTTCGAGCGGGCGCGTCCCGCATATTGCGTGCCTCTCGGCAAGGCCGAGCTCGAAGCGAAGCTGGCCGACGCCGGCATCGGCGAGCAGGCCGACGGGGCCTGGCGTCAGTGACGCGCCTCGCCATTGAAGAGGCTAACGCCCTCTGCGTTCAGGCGATGACCGCAATTGGTCATGCACCGGATGACGCTGTGATCATCGCCGATCACCTGATCGATTGCGAACTGCGCGGCCTGTCGTTCGGCGGGCTGGCGCGCGCCCTGTCGATCGCCGATCGGGTCAAGCAATATGGGTTGAGCGCCAAGGCGATTTCGGTGGTCCAGGAGACGCCGATCTCGGCCAATGTCGATGGTGGCGATCAGGTCGGCTATCTGGTTGCCCAGCGCGTTACCGACCTCGCGATCGGCAAGGCGCGCGCCAGCGGCATGGCAATCGTCGGCGCCAACGAAACCTGGTACACGGGCATGTTCTCTTATTATCTCGAGCAGGTCACCAAAGCTGGCTTTGTCGGGATGATTGCCGGCAGCGGCGCCGCGTTCGTCGCGCCCGCCGGGGGCACTGAGGGACGCTTCGGCACCAATCCGATTGCCTTTGGTTTTCCAACGACGGGCACCCCTATCATCTGGGATATCGGCACATCGGGTATCATGCTCGGCGAAGTCATCCTTGCCATGCGTGAGGGCCGTCAACTTAATGAGGGTGTGGCCTTTGACGCCAGCGGCGCGCCAACTGGCGAGCCGGCAGCAGCACTGGGTGGTGGTGCCGTCGGCGTCTGGGGCGGGCACAAAGGCTCGGGCCTGGCCATGGTCGTGCAATTGTTGGGCATGATGTGCGGGGCAGCCGCTGCTCCTGCGGGTTTGCGCGACTGCGGCTTCTTCATGCTCGTAGTGAATCCGGCCCTGATAGACCCTACCGGTGACTTTGCGGATCGCGCCGCCGCGTATGCCGACAGCATGCGGGCAACGCGGCCGCTTGATCCGGCGCAGCCGGTAAGAGTGCCATTCGAGCGGTCGGCGGCGACCCGGTCGGAGCGGCTGGCAAGCGCCTTTATCGATGTGTCTGACGCTGTCGTTGATGCCCTTTCGGCAATCGCAAACGAAAGGCGATAACTCCATTCATCATCGGGATCGGCAGCAAGAGGGGCCCGGCGTCGTCCACCGGAAATGCCCTGCTGCTAGCGTTGCGTGCTGCATCATTTTGACTTGGCTTTGCGCTGGGTGGTTCGGACGTGTGCGCAGTAACCTTCCCGCTTGCGGCCCGATTTTGGTGGCGCATGAAGGGAACCACTCCTATCTGCGATGTTCGATAAATCGCCGTCGATTATGGGCTCGCGATTTTATCGCGGCACCGAATTTCCAGAAACGCACGCTACGTTCAGACGGTCCTGCCCTGACAAGGGTCCAGCAGTCGCCGGCAGGTAGCGCAACGATGCGGTGGATATGTCGGGCTTCGATTTGGTGGACAGTTCCGGGTGCGCGGTGCACCAGTTCGCTATTCCAGCCGCCACCCGGCAGGGCGTGGAATACCTCCTCAACATAGCCGCCAGCCAGAATCTCGGTTTCAAAGACCCATGGGTGATCATGCGGATTGGCGCGCGGTTCCTCACGCCGGAAGTGATGAAGCGTCTGACCGTTGTTGAGGTGATATTTGATGAATGCACGCGATAGCCGCTCGACGCGGATGATCTCAGCTCCGGCCGGGACGCGCACGCGGGCGGCAAGAGCTACTCGCAGTCCCATCGCACCATATCGATCAGCTGTCTTTGCATCGGGGCGATTCGCGCCATATCAGACTTGTGCCCGCTTCGCCCCCTGCTTCAGCTTATCGCCAGCGTGGGGTGCTTGAGCAGCTGGCGGGTGCGGTCGAACGCATTACCTTCCACAGCATCGAGACCGGCTACTGCGTTCTCCGGGTCAAGGCCCGCGGACAGCGCGACCTCGTGACCATGGTCGGGCATGCCGCCGCGATCGGCGCCGGTGAGCACGTCGAGGCGACGGGCATCTGGATCAACGACCGCCAACACGGGCTCCAGTTCAAGGCGGAGACAATCCGGACAACCGTCCCGACGACGTTGGAAGGGCTCGAGAAGTACCTCGGCTCGGGAATGATTAAGGGCATCGGCCCGGTCTACGCCAAGAAGCTGGTGACGGCGTTTGGCCAGGACGTGTTCGACATCATCGAGCGCGATCCCACCCGGCTGCGAGAGGTGACCGGCATTGGCCCCGGGCGCGAGGCGAAAATCATCCGGGGGTGGAGCGATCAGCGCGCGATCCGCGAGATCATCGTCTGGCTTTACGGTCACGGCGTCAGCTCGGCGCGCGCGGTGCGAATCCACAAGACCTACGGCGAAGCGGCGATTACAACGATCAAGGCCGATCCGTATCGCCTCGCCCGCGATATCGTGGGCATCGGCTTCAAGACCGCCGATGCGATCGCGAGCAGCCTCGGCTACGCCAAGGATGATCCCCGCCGTGTCCGGGCCGGCGTTGCGCATGCGCTGACCACGGCGATGGACGCCGGCCACTGTGGCTTGCCTCGGAAGGAGCTGACGATCTCGGGCGCGGAGTTGCTCGATATTCCGGCGCAGCTGATCGAAGCAGCGGTGGCGGCTGAGCTCATCGCTGGTGAGGTGGTCGCCGGAACGACCGACGGCTGCGAAGTTATTTTCCTCGCCGGGCTCTACCGCGCCGAGCAGAGTATCGCCGACCGCCTGCTCCGCCTGCAGACTGGCCGCCTGCCGTGGTCAGCGATCGACGCGGGCAGGGCGGTACCCTGGGTCGAGCAGAAGACCGGGCTAGCCCTGTCGGCCGGGCAGGCCGACGCGCTGCGTCTCGCCGTGCTGTCTAAGCTCGACTTTGTACGATTTTTGGTCAGGTCCAGGTCCAGAACAGGCCATTGTTAGCGATATGATCGAGGGCCTGATCGATGGGCAGAACGCATCCGCCCATGTCGTCGATGTCCTCCCATTTGCGCCGGTGTGACCAGTAGTTGATCCGGACGTCGTCGCCGTTACCGGTCGGCTTCAAGCGGGCGATCGGGGCTTCGGTTGTCAGGAGATAGAGGCAGAAGGCACCTTTGTCCTGATACCAACCCACGCCGCCGCCACTGGCAGCGTCAAACGCCTCGATGCGGGCCGCGATGTCGTTCCTGTCCATGGGTCAGTCATAGCCGGTGCTGTGCAAGCGTTGCCCGAGTCAATCCGCCGCAGCGCACTTGCATTGCAACCAGTTTGCAGCGGGATTCGAAGCAGGGGATGCTGCACCATCCCAGACCCGCTATTGGCGACCCCGTTCCGCAAATCCTGCGCGACTGGCTGGGCCCTCTACGCCAATGCTTTACCGCTCCGAGCTGGGAACACCTGCTGGTATTGGCCATGGGGGCGTTGCTGGCCACCGGCAAGCGAACCGTTACCTCCTGCCTGCGGATGACCGGGCGCGCCGAAGCCGCCAACTTCGCAAGTTACCACCAGATCCTCAGTCGCGCGCGCTGGTGCCCGCGCGCCGTTGCCAAACACATCCTCGCGATGGTGATCGGGCATCTTGTTCCCGACGGGCCCATTGTTGTGGGACTTGACGATACGATCGAACGCCGCTGGGGGCGCAAGATCAGCGCCCGGGGCATTTACCGGGATCCAGTGCGCTCTAGCCATGGCCACTTCGTCAAGGCGAGCGGCTTGCGCTGGCTCAGCTTCATGGTGCTTACCCCAGTGCCGTGGACACGCTTGATGAAAGCCCTGCCGGTCTTGACCTTGTTGGCGCCATCCGAACGCGCCGATCTGCAGGCCGGACGACGTCACAAGGTGCTGACCGATTGGGCCCGGCAGGGCGCGCTGCAACTGTGCCGCTGGCTGCCCGACAGGCGCATCATCTTCGTCGGGGACAGCAGCTTTGCTGTGCACGAACTAGCCCACGCCATCACCCGACGGGCAACCCTGATCAGCCGGCTGAGGCTCGACGCCAGCCTGTTCGCGCCGCCGCCCGCGCGGACAGGCAATACCCCAGGCCGTCCAGCACAAAAGGGAAAGGCGCTGCCCAAGCTCAAATCCCTGCTCAGTGATCCGGCAACAGTGTGGAGCAGGATCATTGTCTCCGCCTGGTACGGTCAGGCTGAAGGCAAAGCCCTCGACATCACCACCGGCACTGCGCTGTGGTATCGTCCCGGGACGCCGGTACTGCCAGTGCGATGGGTGCTGGTGCGCGATCCCGATAACCGGCGCGCACCCCAAGCCTTCTTCAGCACGGACGTGAGCTTCGATGCGGCACAGATCATCGCCCTGTTCGTCCGCCGCTGGCAGATCGAGGTCACCTTTGCCGAAACCCGCGCCCACCTTGGCGTCGAGACACAGCGACAATGGTCCGATAACGCCATCGCTCGAACGACGCCGGCGCTCCTTGGCCTTTACAGCCTCGTCACCCTATGGGCCGGCGAATTGCTCAACAGCAAATCCACCCCGTACGCTGCCGCCTGGTATCAAAAAACCAGTCTCACGTTCAGCGATGCCATCGGCGCCGTGCGCATGGCGCTGTGGGTCGGCGACATTAATCAACGCTCCCCGTCCGACCGGGAAATCCACAATATCCCAGCATCGCGCCTTGTGCGTATGGCAGAGGCACTCTGCTTCGCCACATAAACGTACAAAGTCGAGCTAAGAGTCTGACTCATAATTATCCTGCATAATTACATGAGGTTACGAGTTTCCGGGTGATGAGCTGGACCGATGCCATGAAGAGCCAGGTGGTGGCGCTTTCGATGGTGTTCTCAAAGTCCTTGGCGAGGCGTCGATTGCGGCCGAGCCAAGCAAATGTACGCTCGACGACCCAGCGCCTCGGCAGGATGTGGAAGCCCTTGGCGGCGTCGGACCGCTTGATGATCTCGATTGTCCAGTTACCGATGGCCGTGAGGGCACCCCGCAGCTTGTCGCCGGCATATCCGCCGTCGGCAAAGACATGTCGTAACCAGGGGAAGCGGGTGATGACATCGGCCAGTACAAGCGGCGCGCCATCGCGGTCCTGGATGTCGGCACCATGGACGACGGCGTGGACGAGGTAGCCGCACGTGTCGGTCAGGATGTGGCGCTTCCTCCCCTTGATCTTCTTGCCGGCGTCATAGCCACGAACGCCGCCGCTCTCGGTGGTCTTCACACTCTGGCTATCGATCACGCCGGCACTCGGACTGGCTTCGCGGCCTTCTGCCTCGCGGATCGCCATCAGCAGATAGTGGTTGATCGTCTGCCACACGCCGTCATCGCGCCAGGCGTAGAAATAGCGCTGCACCGTCGTCGCCGGCGGGAAACCCGGCGGCAGCATCCGCCACGGCAGCCCGCCGCGCAGCAGATACAGCATGGCATCGACGATCCGCCGCATCGGCCATTCGCGCGGACGACCAACAGTCGAGGCCGCTGGCAGCAATGGCTCCAGCACCGCCCATTCCGCGTCGGTCAAATCGCTTGGCAAGCCCGGTCCCTTACGGGCATGCTGGGCACGGGTGGTAGCAGTCCACATCGTTGATCCTTCTGGTTCTTCGCAAAACCTCGGAATCAACATGCTGCCTGCGCGTCAAGCGCAACCGATTGATATCACCCAACTTAATTTCGGGTCAGACACTAAGATCTGTGTCATCACCGGCGGACCGGGGGTCGGCAAGACCACCCTCGTCAACTCGATCCTCAAAGTGCTCGCGGCGAAGAAGGTCGAGATCGCCTTGGCCGCTCCGACGGGTCGCGCGGCCAAGCGGCTGTCGGAATCGACGGGAATGGACGGCATGACCTTGCATCGTTTGCTCGAGACCGATCCCAAGGAGGGCGGGTTCAAACGTAACGCGGATAATCCCCTGACGTGTCAGCTGCTGGTCGTCGACGAGACCAGCATGGTCGACGTGCCGCTGATGAATGCTCTGCTCAAGGCGCTCCCCTCCGAGGCGGCGCTGCTCCTCGTCGGTGACGTCGATCAGCTCCCCTCGGTCGGGCCGGGACAGGTGCTCAAGGACATCATCGCCAGCGGCGCGGTCCCGGTGGTCCGGCTGACCAAGGTGTTCCGCCAAGCGGCGTCGAGCCGGATCATCATCAACGCCCACCGCATCAACGACGGGGTCATGCCCGACCTGACGGCGCGAGACGAGGGCGATTTTTTCTACGTCGAGGCCGACGATCCTGGCGAGGTCGCCGATAAGGTGGTCGATCTTGTCGCCAGGCATATCCCGCGGCGGTTCGGGTTCGACCCCGTGCGCGACATTCAGGTCCTCAGCCCGATGCAGCGCGGCGGTGCCGGCGCCCGGGCCCTCAATGCCCTGCTGCAAGCCCGCCTCAACCCCCCGACCGATCAGGCGATCGAGAAGTACGGCCACCGCTACGGTCCGGGCGACAAGGTCATGCACATCATCAACGACCGCGAGCGCGATCTTTACAACGGCGACCTCGGCGTCGTCGTTCGGGTCGACCACAGCGAGAGCGAACTGACCGCGCGGTTTGGCACAACCGAGACCGTGTTTGATTTTGGCGAGCTCGACGCCCTGCAGCTCGCCTACGCGACCACCATCCACAAGTCGCAAGGCTCGGAGTACCCGGTCGTTGTCCTGCCCCTGACGATGCAGGTGTACACGATGCTCGGGCGCGAGCTGATCTACACCGCCGTCACCCGAGCCAAGAAACTGCTTGTGCTGGTCGGGCCCAGAAAAGCGCTCGCGATCGCTGTAAAGCGAAGGCAAAAGCGCCGCTGGTCGCTATTGCGTGACCGGCTTACAGATCGAAGGGCTACTTGAGGAACGTCCGCTAATCGCATCCGGTTACCCAAAAGCCGACATGCAGCGATCGGCCCCCGAGGTGGCGGGCAGTGCCCGTACGGCAAGTGCCGGATTTGGGTGAGAAGCGGCCCAGAGGGTTTCGGGACGGCCTGGTCGAAAGTCGGCCTTCGCTCGGTGTCACAACCGTTTCGGTTCTACCCTCAAGGCGGTCGAGTAGCTCTAAGCCGTAGAAGCTATTCGGCCAGATGTTTGATGATAGGGCAATCGGGGCGATCATCCCCCTGACAGGACTGGGCAAGTTCACTCAGTGATCGGCGCATGGCTTCCAAGACGAGGACCTTGCGGCCTAGTTCGGCGGCGCGCGATTGCGCCAAGGCCTTTACCTCGGCGCTCGACCTCGCGCGATCCGACCAAAGTCCCAGCAGTGTGCGAATTTCCTCGATCGGAAACCCGAGGTCGCGTGCGTTGGCGATAAAGCGCAGCCGATGAACGTCGGCATCCGAATAGTCTCGGTAGCTCCCGCGCCGGGGCGGCGCGGGCACCAAACCGATTTTCTCATAGTGGCGGATCATGCGTTGCGAGACGCCGCTGGCGTCTGACGCCGCGCCGATGTTCATAGCTTCACCGTGTTCAACCGCAATGCGTTGAGGACCACTGTAAGGGACGAGAGCGCCATCGCCGCGCCGGCCAACATCGGCGAGAGCAGAATGCCCGCCACGGGGTAGAGCACACCGGCCGCGACAGGCACGCCGATGCCGTTGAACAGGAACGAGAAAAACAGGTTCTGGCGGATATTCCGCATCGTAGCGTGTGCGAGCTTGCGCGCGCGCACGATCGCCGAGAGATCGCCGCGCGTGAGCGTTATGCCGGCGCTTTCGATCGCCACGTCCGTTCCAGTGCCCATCGCCAGACCAACATCGGCGGCGGCAAGGGCGGGAGCGTCGTTGATCCCGTCGCCCGCCATCGCGACCTTGGCACCGCTCGCCCTCAATTCGCCGATGATACGCGCCTTGTCTTCCGGGCGCAGGCCGGCGCGAACGTCGTCGAGACCGCCGACGGCGCGAGCGACCGCATCCGCGGTCGCCTGATTGTCACCAGTCAGCATGATGACGCGAAGCCCCTGCTGGCGGAGTGCGGCGATTGCCTCCCTGGCGTTGGCGCGCACGGGATCGGCGACCGCGAGCAGGCCGGCAAGAGCGCCATCGATCGCCACCAGGATGACGCCCGCACCGTTGCTACGATGTCGATCAGCAGCGGCATCGAGGGGCTTGGGATCAGCGCCGATCCGGCTCATCTGCGCGGCGTTCCCGATCACGACCGAACGGCCGCCAATCGTAGCGCTGACCCCCAACCCGGTCTGCGAGATGAAATCGGCAACCGTCCCGAGCTGCAATTTACGTTCCTTGGCGGCAACGACAATCGCGTGGGCGAGCGGATGCTCGGATTGCCCTTCAACCGCGGCAGCGAGGGCGAGCATGTCGTTTTCCTCGACAGCGCCGACCGTCTCTATCGCGATCAGCGACGGCTTGCCTTCCGTGAGCGTGCCCGTCTTGTCGATGACGAGCGTATCGACCTTTTCGAGCCCCTGTAGGGCTTCGGCATTCTTGACCAGCACGCCGGCCTGAGCGCCGCGGCCAGTCCCGACCATGATCGACATCGGAGTTGCGAGACCCAGCGCGCAGGGGCAGGCGATGACCAGCACGGCAATGGCATTGAGCAGCGCATGGCCCATGCGCGGTTCCGGGCCGACCAGCGACCACACCACGAATGTGGCGATCGAAATTAGCACGACCAG
Source organism: Polymorphobacter sp. PAMC 29334 (assembly GCF_019431245.1). Lineage (NCBI taxonomy): Bacteria > Pseudomonadati > Pseudomonadota > Alphaproteobacteria > Sphingomonadales > Sphingosinicellaceae > Polymorphobacter > Polymorphobacter sp. PAMC 29334. The sequence continues at coordinate 115,001 of NZ_CP080242.1, forward strand.
CGGCACGAACCAGCCCGACACTCGATCGGCGACCGCCTGTATTGGCGCACGGCTGCGCTGCGCGTCCGCGACCATACGGACGATGCGCGCGAGCATCGTATCCGAGCCGACTGCGCGTGCTTCCATGACAAGGCTTCCCGTGCCGTTGACCGTTCCCCCGGTGACGGCCGCCTCGACCTCCTTGAGGACGGGCGCGGGCTCTCCGGTGAGCATGGATTCGTCGACCGAGGAGCGTCCCTCGACTACCACGCCATCGACGGGGATCGCATCGCCAGGGCGAACGCGCAGTCGATCACCGGCCGCCACGTCGGCAAGGCTGACTTCTTCCTCGAACCCGTCCGATCGCAACCGGCGCGCCGTCTTGGGGGCAAGATCCATCAGGGCGCGGATCGCGCGCCCGGTCGCCGCCCTAGCACGCAATTCAAGGACTTGGCCCAGCAGCACCAGCGCCACCACCACCCCGGCCGCCTCGTAATAAACCGGGACCACCCCCCCGTGCATTCGGAAGGTCGGGGGAAAGATGCCAGGCGCGACTGTAGCGACTAGGCTGTAGACGAAGGCGGCCCCGACCCCGATCGAGATCAGCGTGAACATATTGAGATGGCGGGTACGAAGTGAGGTCCATCCCCGCTCGAAAAAGGGCAAGCCCGCCCACAGCACGATCGGAGCGCTGAGCGCGAGCTGTATCCAAGGTGATGAGGCAGGACTGACGACATGGATGCCGAGCATCTCGGCGACCATCGAAATCGCCAGCAGCGGCACGGCGAGCACACCCGCCACCCACAGACGGCGCGTGAAATCGACCAGCTCAGGATTGGGGCCATCGTCGAGCGACGGTTCTTCCGGTTCGAGCGCCATGCCGCAAATCGGGCACGTCCCAGGTCCCTCCTGACGGATTTGCGGGTGCATGGGACATGTCCAGATAGCCCCCGTTGTCCTCGTTGGCTCAGGCGTCGGCTTGTCGCCGAGATAGGCATTAGGGTTCGCGACAAACTTGGTTAGGCAACCGGCGCTGCAAAAATGATAGGTTTGGCCGGCGTGCTCGGCATGATGTGCCGTTTTCGCCGGATCGACCGCCATCCCGCACACCGGGTCCGTAACCGTCGCCGCGCTCTCGGCGGCCTTGCCGCCAGAGCAGCAACCGCCTGTTTTGCTGGTTTGTTCGGTCGTCACGGGGTTGTCAGAGCAGCAGGACGAGGGCGCGACAGCTGCCTCCTCCGCTGGCTTTGCCGAACAGCCGCAGCCCTTTGCTTCGGATCCGGATTGAGGGTCGTTCATGACATGAAACTCCTTCGACCCAAAAGCATGTAGGGTCTGACATCATGTCAGGGTCAAGGCCTATCCGCTGCGATGGTCAACTATCGGAATCTACGCGGCGCAGGCGGTTAACCCTCACGAAGTCGGATCAGCACGACCGCTCACTTCTTTTGCCTACCCTTCATTGCAATCCATGCTGAGGGGTAGGAGCCGCCCTCGCGTAACCTATGCTAGAGAGGAGGAGTGAACGATATGGACGACCTCGACAAAGTATTGAAGAGGCTGGCGAATGAACCCATGCCCGCGAGCCTCGACGGAGTAGAAGCCAGGGTGTTGGCGCGCATCGCCGCTCGACCCGCTGTGCGCGCCGGCATGGGCGTCGGCGCAATGACGATCGCTGCGGCGCTAGTCATGGGCATATTCGGGGCGGGCTTTCCCGCACGCGAGGCCCGTGCTGTATCGGTCCTTTCGCCGTTGGGGCCAGTGTCACCGCTCGCACCATCGAACTTGCTCATCGGGGCGCCATGAGCGGGCACGCGCGTCTGACGTTGTGCGTGATCGCGTGCTTCATCGCCGCCATCGGTGGTGTGTTCGTCGGCCGCGCGCTTCTTCCCGCCCCCGTGCCGCCCGGCGCGGCACTCCACGACGTGCTGCATCACAAGCTGGCGCTGGACGCAGAACAGGAAGCGCGTCTGCAAGTGCTGGAACAGCGGTTCGCGGTGCGACGGCGCGCACTCGAGCTCGAGTTGAGAGCTGACAATGCCAAGCTCGCGGAGGCGATCGAGGCCGAGCACGGCAACGGCCCGCGTGTCGCCGCCGCGGTCGATCAGAGCCACGCCGTCATGGGCGAGCTACAAAAGGCGACGCTCGCGCACATATTTGCAATGCGACAGCTTCTCCGGCCTAACCAGACCGGGAAGTTCGATCAGGCGGTGGTCAAGGCGCTTACTGACGACGCGCGGTGAGACTCGACTGGACGACGCTATCCGAGGGGGAGCTTGCGACACTCAGCATCGCCGGCAGGCAAGCCGCCTTTGCCGAGATCATGCGTCGGCATCGCCAATCGATCTTTCGCACGGTCCGGGCCTGTTGTGGCGACGCCGACGAGGCGCTCGACCTGGTGCAGGAGACATTCGTCGCCGCCCATCAGGCGCTACCCCGCTATCACGGTGACCGTTCGATGCGCGCATGGCTATCGACGATCGCGATCAACAAATGCCGTGATTGGGGCAGGAAGCGGACAGTGCGCCGCTTTCTGTCTTTCGCAATCCCGCTCGGCATGGAGGCCGAGGCGGTCGCGGACGACAGGGGAGCGATCGACGATGTAGCCGGCGATCGGCAGGAGCTGGACCGCGTCACACGCGCCATTTCCCGCCTGCCCCACAATCTGAAGGAGCCGTTGGTCCTCAGAACGATCGAAGGGCTGAGCCAGGCCGAGACCGCGGCCGTTCTATCGATCAGCGAGAAGGCGGTAGAAACCCGCTTGTATCGTGCCCGCGCGAAGCTGTTGGAACAATTGAGCCGAGTTTGAGGGCTAGCGCGGCGGGCCGCGTATGAAGGCTAGAGGGACACTCCCGTTTGAGAGCCTTGAGGATCGTATGAGCCGCATAATCGACCGCCGTCAGATGCTGCGCGGAGCCGCCCTAGCGGGAGGCGGACTCGCGCTATCGGCTTACATGCCGGCCTGGGCGCAGACCAATTCGGTAGGGATGACGACCCCGCGCCCGACCGTCACCGGTAACGACATCACGCTGCGGATCGCGCGCCAGACGATGATGATCGACGGTCGCCCGTCCAAGGCGATCGGCATCAACGGCACTGTGCCAGCTCCGCTGATCCGGTTGCGCGAGGGGCATAACGTGCGCCTCAGCGTTATCAACGATCTTGACGAGGACAGCTCAATCCACTGGCATGGGTTGCTCGTTCCGACACAGTTCGACGGCGTGCCGGGTGTGTCGTTCCCGGGCATCAAGCCCCGCTCGACGTTCGTCTATGAATTTCCGATCAAGCAGAACGGCACGTACTGGTATCACAGCCATTCGGGGCTTCAGGAGCAGCTTGGGCATTACGGCCCGATCGTGATCGATCCGGCCGGTGTTGATCCGGTTCAGTTCGATCGCGAGCACGTTATCGTGCTGTCCGACCACAGCCAGCTCAGCCCCGAAGCCATCTTCCGCGACATGAAAGTCGATCCTGGCCACTTCAGCTATCAGCAGCAGACGTTGGTGGGCCTTCTTGCCGGTGCGGATCAGCGGCTTAAGGATCGAATTCAGTGGGGCAAGATGCGGATGTCCCCGACCGACATCTCGGACGCGACCGGCCCCGCCTACACCTACCTCGTCAACGGGCATGGCCCGCGCGACAACTGGACGGCGCTGTTCACCCCCCGGCAGCGCGTGCGGCTGCGCGTCATCAATGCGTCGTCGATGACGACCTTCAACGTCCGCATCCCCGGCCTCAAACTCACCATCGTTCAGGCGGACGGGCAAAATGTTATGCCCGTCGAGGTCGACGAGTTCCAGATCGGCGTCGCTGAAACATACGACGCGATCGTTACTCCGAACGACGACCGCGCCTATACGCTTGTGGGCGAAGCCATCGACCGATCGGGCCTGGCGCGCGCGACGCTTGCCCCGCGCGCGGGCATGGCGGCCGAGGTTCCAGCACTTCGGCCGCGCCCACTTGCGACGATGAAGGACATGGGCATGGATATGTCGTCGATGGGCGGCATGGATATGTCGGGCGGCCAGATGCGCGGCCCCGACCCTACGGCCGAGAAGAATCCTTCGGCCAAACTTACCACCTTCGGCGCCGGTACGGCTGCGGGCGCGATGGCTGTGAGCAGCATGACGTCGGGCGGTAGCGCAATGCCCGGCATGGACCACGCGGCCATGAACCACGGCGCGATGGCGGTCGGCGGCAGCGCCGGAGGCATGGCCGGCATGGATATGTCCCAGCAAGGCGGCAACGGCGCGATGGACATGGGCTCGATGAAGATGCGCGACTTCTCGAATGCGCCCGAGGTGAAGAAGGGACCGGGCGTACAGACAATGTCGCCGATGCCCGTGGACCGGACCGGCGACCCGGGTCAGGGACTGGAGAATGTCGGGCATAAGGTGCTCGTGTACCGCGATTTGATGGCGCTCGACCGTAACCCCGACGTCCGCGCACCCGCACGCAGTCTCGACATCCACCTGACCGGCAACATGGAGCGCTTCATGTGGTCGTTCGACGGCGTGAAGATGTCCGAGACGATGGAGCCCTTCGCGTTCCTCGAGGGCGAGCGCGTACGCGTGACGCTCATCAACGACACGATGATGGGACACCCGATCCACCTGCACGGGCACTTCTTCGAACTCGTAACGGGGCACGGTGACCACGCGCCGCGAAAGCACACCGTCATCGTGCAGCCGGGCAGCAAGGTGACGTGGGATCTGACCGCCAATGCCGTCGGCGATTGGGCGTTCCACTGTCATCTGCTCTACCACATGCACGCAGGGATGATGCGGACCGTCAGTGTCCGCCCGCGTGGAGAGGCGGCGTGAAGCGCCTTACTTCCATGCTGGCGGGGACCGCCATGCTTATGATCGCGGCTCCTGTAGCAGCGCAGTCGATGCAGGGCATGAATATGCCCGGGATGACGATGCCGGCCAAGCAGAAGCCCGCCGTCGCAACGCCAAAGAATAAGCGACCCGGCAAGGCGAGCCACGTCTCCGCGAAGCGCAAAGCGCCGCGCTCGGCCGCACCGATGGCCGGCATGAACGGGGTGGACCATTCGGCGATGCCCGGGATGGACATGCCCGCCAGAACGCCCCCACAGGCACCCGGCGCGCAACAGCCGATGGCAGGGATGCAGCCGATGTCCGGCATGAAGATGCCGGACGATCAGCATGGCGGCCACGACATGCAGGGCATGGCGGGGATGGCCGGGATGGCGATGCCCGGTGTGGAGCAGACCGGCACCGCGCTTCCTGCCGGAAACGCGCCCGCACCCGCGCCGCCCACGGATCATTATGCCGATCGGTTCTTTCCGAACGACAATATGGAGCACGGGCGCGCGGCGCTGATGCGGCAGGAGGGCGGCCAGAATTTCTACCAGGTGATGTTCAATCTCGCGGAGTTTCAGGCGCGGCAGGGCCACGACGGCTATCGCTGGGATGGCGAGGCGTGGTTTGGCGGCGACATGAACCGCTTGTGGCTCAAAACCGAGGGTGACGGCGCTTTCCGACAGGGCGTCGAAAACGCCGAGGTGCAGGCGCTCTACAGTCGCGCGGTCGGGCCGTATTTCAACCTTCAGGCTGGCGTCCGCCATGACTTTCAGCCCTCGCCGACCCGCACCTATGCGACGGTCGGGTTCGAGGGCCTCGCGCCCTATATGTTCGAGGTCAACGGCGCGCTGTTCCTGTCGAACAAGGGCGATTTGCTCGGCCGTCTTGAAGGCTATTACGATCAGCGCATCACCCAGCGGCTGATCCTGCAACCTCGGGTCGAGCTGAACCTGGCGGCGCAGGACGTGCCCGAGAACCGGCTTGGCGCAGGGCTGACCGACGCCGAGTTAGGACTGCGGCTTCGATACGAGCTGCGCCGGCAGTTCGCCCCCTATGTCGGCGTGTCTTACCTCGCGCAGACCGGGCGCACCGCCAACTTCACTCGTGCCGAAGGCAAGAAGCCGCAGACGACGAGCTTCGTTGCCGGCGTGAGGTTTTGGTTTTGATAAGCCGGGGGATCAAGGAGGTGCAGCATGAATCGAAGTGACTTGAGGCGGCACCTGCCCAGCTTACCCTTTGTCGGCTCGCTGGCCGGGATCTTGGCGCTTGGCGCAGCTGCGTTTATCTACTTTGGCGTTTATAATATTGCGGCGGACGAGCCCCACACACCGGCTGTTTACGCGCTGTTGGAAAACCTTCGCGATCGGTCAATCCAGGCCCATGCACGCGGGATCGCGCCTCCGGCCGATCTTGCTTCCGCGCAGCGGATATCGACCGGTGCCGGCCTCTACGCCGAAATGTGTTCGGGATGCCATTTGGGCCCAGGCGTTGAGAAGTCCGAAATGAGCCAAGGACTTTACCCGCAAGCCCCCGAGCTGGCGACGGCTCAAGACCTCACCCCCGCCCAGCAATTCTGGATCATCAAGCACGGCGTCAAGCTGAGCGCGATGCCGGCATGGGGTAGCACCCATCCCGACCCGCTGATCTGGGATATGGTCGCGTTCGTCCGAAAACTCCCGGGTATGACGCCTGCACAATACAAGGCGACCGTCGCCAGCGCACCCGAAGATCACGATGCGATGATGAAAGATATGGCGCACAAATAGGGAGACCGGGAAATGGATAAACAGGAGGGCGGCGGAATGGGCCACGGCCGGTTCGCCGCAATGATCGCGACCCCCGGGAACGTATTCGCAGACGGAAAGCTACACCCGGCAGCCGTTCCGATAAGCCAGTCCATGCAATGATGTTCGCGACGTTTCCAGCTTGGCTTCATACGCTCGCGATCATCTCGCTAGCGGTAGGCGCAGTGTGTGCGATCACGATCGCGCTCGATGAGGCGCGACGCCCACAGAAAATGTGGATTATGAATCTGGTATGGCCGTTGACCGCGCTGTTCGGTAGCCTCCTATGGACAGCAGGCTATTATATCTGGGGACGCGCAACGACCGAAAACCAAAATGACGAGGCGAAACCGCCGTTCCCGGTCATGGTGGCCAAAGGGTCGAGCCATTGCGGCGCGGGCTGCACGCTTGGGGACATCATCGCGGAGTGGGCAGCGTTCGCAATCCCATCGATCGCGGTATGGTTTGGTTGGCACAGCATCTTTGCCGAGAAGACGTTTGCGGTCTGGATACCCGACTTCATTCTCGCTTTCGGGATCGGCATCGTCTTCCAGTATTTTACGATCGCACCAATGAGAGGCCTTGGCTTGGGTGAGGGTATCGTAGCTGCGGTGAAGGCCGATATCGCGTCAATCAGCGCGTGGCAGATCGGCATGTACGGGCTGATGGCCGCTATCCAGTTCGGATGGTATTCGAACGCTTTTGGCGGCATCGCAGCGGTGAATACCCCCGAGTTATGGTTCGCGATGCAGCTCTCGATGTTGGCGGGGTTCTGCACTAGCTATCCCGTTAACTGGCTGTTGATCCGCGCGGGATTGAAGGAAGAAGTGTAGCCAGAGTGCTGATGTCAAAACCGGTTGGTTTTAAAACCTGCGCCACGCTACCCGTCGATGCGGCTCTGCGAAGGTGAGAACCCCGCTCGACATGGTCGGCGTCTGCTATTGGCATTCGGGCTCGGTGATGACCGACACGGGGTCGCTAGCCGCTATCGGAACCGCAACTATGCGAACGGCAGCTATCCTGCGTACCACGCCCGAAAGCTGCCAGGCAGTTACCGGCCCCATGACGGCAATCAAATGTGGTGAGGTAGTCGGGTCTATGGCTAGTTGCGACTGCCAGTCCGCCTAATCTTGCCCAATTATGTTACACCGACAGCATTTGGTGTGGAAAGGCGTCGAAGCCGGACCCCGCTAGGTTCAAGGCAAGTGATTGTAATCTTTGCTTCCTCTTCCCGCAGAGGGGGTCATGATCGGCGCCGATCGGGACCCCCTGTTAATGGCCTTTTCAGTGTGACGTCAAGGGGTTACGAAGCGGAACAGGCGGGTCCCGCTTCGACGCCTATTCACAGATGAAAACGTGGTTGGGACGAATATCGAGCCCCTCGACGATCAGGTCGACCGGCATGCGCGTGTGGTACGGAAGAAGCTCATGGAGTAGCGTCGACACGGTCCTGAGGTGGTTCACGATTACAATCGCCGCTCCGAGGTCGATCGGGAAGTTTTCGAGCAGAAGCTTGTAGGCGTCCAAGCCGCCCGCCGAACCTCCCACGCATATGATTGGCACGTCCCGACCATCCATCGATTCATCTGGCTCCTTCGGAACTCTCAGCATCGGCGAATACCAAGTTAATAACATTGCGGCGCTTCGGGAAGGACTGAAGCACGCTCTGTGATATTTCCAGAGCTTTAGCAGGCTGGACAACATTGCTACCTGAACGGACCCGCCTATTGTCGGCAGTGGTCTCTCATCGCATTACATTTAGCCGTCAATACGTACGCGATGGCTCTGCCGGAAGCGAGTAAGAAGGGCGACCATGACCGATGCGAACGAGCCCGCCGCCGACAATTCTCCCGGTGCGGGTAAGCAGCCTAAACGACTGGGATTGCTCTTGGTTCTCGGCCCTGGGCTGATCACAGGGGCATCTGACGACGACCCGAGCGGCATCGCCACCTATTCGCAAGCCGGGGCGCAGTTTGGCTATGGCCTAACGTGGGTGATGCTGTTCAGCTGGCCACTGATGTGCGCAATTCAGGAAACGAGCGCGCGGATCGGCCGTGTCACCGGGCGCGGCATCGCGGGCAATCTCAAGCAGCATTACCCCCGCCCGATCCTCTACGCGTTGGTCGGCCTGTTGCTGATAGCGAACACGATCAATCTCGGAGCCGACCTTGGGGCGATGGCGGCGGCTGTCAAACAGGTCGTCGGCGGGCCGCAGCTGCTCTGGGTTGCCTCGTTCGCCGTCGTCACTGTGCTCCTTGAGATGTTCGTCAGCTATTCCCGATACGTGTCGGTGCTAAAATGGCTGACACTTTCGCTGTTCGCCTACGTCGGGGTCGCTTTCGCGGTCGCCGTGCCTTGGCCGACCGTCATGCGCAGCCTCGTCATCCCGCACCTTGCGATCGACAAGAATGCGCTGACCGTTGTCGTCGCCATTCTAGGCACGACGATCTCCCCTTATCTTTTCTTCTGGCAAGCTGAGGAAGAGGTTGAGGAGACCCAGGTGCGCGACGATGCGCGCCCGCTTGTCCGTGCCCCCGAGCAGGCAACGGCCGAGTTTGGGCGCATCCGCTGGGATACCTATCTCGGTATGGGGATTTCTAACCTAATTGCGCTGTTTATCATCGTCACGACGGCGGCGACGCTGAACACCCATGGAATCACCAATATCCAGACATCGGCACAGGCCGCGCAAGCGCTTCGGCCGATCGCTGGGCAGTATGCGTTCATCGTCTTCGCCCTCGGCGTGGTCGGCACCGGTTTACTCGCCGTGCCGGTGCTCGCAAGTTCGGCGGCGTACGCGATTGGGGAGACCGCGGGCATACACGTCGGGCTGGCGCGCAAGATCGGTCGTGCCAAGGGCTTTTACGCAATCATCGCCGCGGCGACGGCGATCGGGGCGCTGCTAAACTTCACACCTCTGGATCCGATCAAGGCGTTGTTTTGGACCGCGGTCATCAACGGCGTGGTCGGTGTGCCAATCATGGTTATGATGCTTCTGCTCGCAACCCGGCGCGACGTCATGGGCAACTTCAGTCTACCCCCAGTTCAAAGGCTCCTTGGCTGGGTCGCGACCGCTTTGATGGCACTTGCTGCGGCGGGAATGTTTGCGACGATGTGACCTCGCACAAGCCAGTCGATCGGCTTGTCCACATCGACGTCGTGGCATTGTTTAAACCGGACCATCGCGTTGTTCCAAATAGTAATCGCCCAAATGATGCTGAGAAAAGACCGCTTTCGGGTACCTCGTACGGCAAGACTCACGTCGCCAAAGGGGTCGGGAGCTGCCAGCTGGCTCGTGCGTCGGCGAAGGTCAGCTTTTCCCAATTACACTTCCGGAAGCGGTCAGGCGGCAAATGATGCGGTGGACGGCTCTCCTACCCAACCTGCGGTATAAGTCGCGGGTTGAGCCGGAAGGAGAGCAATGATGACGAAGGCAGTTGTAATGACGATCGGGCTAGATATCGCGAAGTCGGTGTTCCAGGTGCATGGGGTCGATGGGGCAGGGCAGGTGGTTGTTCGCCAGCGCCTGACGCGAGGTCGGATGCTGGGGTTCTTCGAGAAGCTGGCACCGTGCGTGATCGGGATCGAGGCGTGCAGCAGCTCGCATTACTGGGCGCGCGAGCTGATTGCGCGGGGGCATGACGTGAAGCTGATGCCGGCGCAGTACGTGAAGCCGTATGTCAAGCGCGGCAAGAACGATGCGGCCGATGCCGAAGCGATCTGCGAGGCGGTGACAAGGCCGACGATGCGCTTCGTCGCGGTCAAGACACCCGAGCAGCAGAGCGTAATGATGCTCCATCGGGTGCGACTGATGCTGAGCCGCCAGCGGACGCAGGTGTCGAACGCGATGCGAGCGCATCTGTCGGAGTTCGGCATTGTCGCGGCGATAGGGCGCGGCGGGATCGAGCAGCTCCTGGCGGTGCTCGCCGACCAGAGCGATGCGCGCGTCCCGCCCGACGCGCGGCTGTGCCTCGAGATGCTGGCGGCGCAGCTGGCGGTGGTGAAGGCGCAGATCCTCGACAACGACCGCCGCATCCGGGAGAGCGCGCGCGAGACCGAGGTCGGCCGCCGACTGATGGAGATTCCCGGCGTCGGCCGGGTGATCGCCAGCGCATTCGTCGCCGCGGTTGGCGACCCGGCCGTGTTCAAGAGCGGCCGCAACCTTGCGGCGTGGATCGGGCTCGTCCCGAAGCAGAACTCGAGCGGCGGCAAGGAGCGGCTGGGCGGGATCACGAAGGCAGGCAACAGCTACCTGCGCCAGATGCTGGTGGTCGGGTCGATGGCGGTGATCCGTACCGCCGAGCGACATGGCACCCGGCGACCGTGGGTGCTGCAGCTGTTGGCGCGACGATTGAAGGAGGTTGCCGCCGTCGCGTTGGCCAAGAAGATGGCGCGCATGATCTGGGCGCCGATGACTAACGGCGAGCGCTACCGCGATCCCGTCGTCGCGGCCGTCGCGGCATGAGCATAAGGACGCGGGAATAGGCGCGCACCGAAGCGCCGATGAAGTTGGGAAGGGCGGACACCAGTTAATGCACCAAGCCGGTCGATACCGCCGGATCAGGAAATCCCAGTGGGGCCGTGGCACGTTCGAGTGCGAGCAAACGATCGGGACCTGAGACGCGCGAATGGCATTATGGCCAGCGGCACATGATAAGGCCGCACTACAGGTCGAACACATGGCCGCACCGACCAACGAAAGTGCAGAAGCTCAAGAAAGCCCTTGCCAACCGAGAGCCGTCCACACACGGCCCCATGGCGCTAAATTGGTTTGAGCGGAGATCAAATAAAAGAAGATCGGATGAGCCAGTTTGCTATCGCAGGTCGCTGGCGGGGGAGATAGCAGATGTTATACCAGCTGGCGATTTAAGGATGGCGATGAACCAATTGTGGAAGCTTCGGTTACGAGCTGTGGTCCGTGTCGCGCTTGGCAGTGCCGCGATCATCTTGTTGGGCTTGCCGTTTGTCGACCCGGCGCCGACAATAGCACGGGGCCTGACTTCGGTTTCCGAGAACCGTTCCGAGCCGCTGCGTCCGCCGCTGGAATATCGTAGTGCCAATGGCGTGCTCGCTGTGACGATCGTCGCCGCGGAGACGCGTGTTCCGCTCGGCGACCGGACGATTGACGGATCGACCTTCAACGGCAGCTACGCCGGTCCGATCCTGCGTTTAAAGCCGGGCGACATCTTGAAGATGCACTTCATCAACAATCTGCCGCAGGTCACCAACGTCCATTTCCATGGCCTCGAGGTGTCGCCGCAAGGGCACGGTGATAACTCGATGTACATGATCGGACCGGGCAAGACCTGGGACTATATCATCCCGATCCCTAAGAATCATCCGCCCGGCGTCTATTGGTTCCACACCCACGGCCATGATTTCGCCGAGCACCAGGTGATGGGCGGGCTGAGCGGCACCCTTGTCATCGAAGGCTTTCAGGATGAGGTGCCCGCGACAAAGCCGCTGGTCGAGCGAATGTTCGCGCTCAAGGAGTTCTCGCCGTCGGGCTTGGGCAAGCTCAACAAGGTGCCTAAGCCAGTCAATGGCATGATCGACACGATCGCCGGACAGGTCGACCCCTTGGTGACGATGCAGCCCGGCGAGACGCAGCTGTGGCGATTCAGCGGTCAGACGGCGAACGGCTATTACCGGATGCGGCTCGCAGGCCTGAAGCTGGTAGAGGTCGGACGCGACGCGCGTCCCATCCTGCACCCGCACGAGGTCAACGAAGTTATCGTCGGACCGAGCGAGCGGGTCGACGTCCTCGTTACCGCCGCGGCGGCAGGCGCATTCCATCTCATGCAGGCAGGCTCGGCGACCGGTCCGGCGGGAGACCGCTTTCCGCGCCAGGCGCTGGCGGAGGTCGTGGTCGCGCGCAATCCCGCGCTTCCCGAGCCCGCACCGCTTGGCCCACTCGTCGTCAATGCGCCGGACCAGAAGCCGGTCCCGGGCGACCGGATCGCGGCGCACCGGCTCGTTGTGTTCTCCGAGGATCCGGTCACCGGCCTGTTCTTCATTAATCACCAGACCTTCGATCCGATGCGGGTCGATCTCAAGGTTCCGCTCGGTTCGATCGAGGAATGGACAATCCGCAACTCGTCGCAGGAGCTCCACGTCTTCCACATCCATCAGCTGGGTTTCGAGGTGCTCAGCATCAACGGCAAGCCTGTCCCGTTCCAAGGGCTGCAGGATACGATCGACGTGCCGATCCACGGAGAGGTCAAAATCCGGATCCCTTTCACTAACCCGTTGATGGTCGGCCGCTTCATGTACCACTGCCATATCCTCGAGCATGAGGACAAAGGTATGATGGCGCAGATCGAGGTGTTCGATCCCAAAACGGGACCGATGAAGGACATGCCGGGCATGGACGCGAAACCGCATGCGGGTTGAGTGTTGGGGCGGCATCGTCGCGGCCATGCTGATCTTCTCGCCGGTGGTGGCGCAGGTTCAGACGCCGGGCTCCGGGACGCTGCTCGGGGCCGCCTCTGCCCTGCCGCCTCCCGACGGCATGGGTGCCGAGCCGGTCGGCGATTTCCCCAAGTTAAGCTTAGCGACACTGGCGAACCTCGAATATTCCGGGCTCGGTGCCGCTTCCGGACCGAGCCGGGGTCCCCAGCCCTATTTCCGCTTCGATACGACAATGCTCGTCGACGTCAGCGACAAGCTGTCGTTTGACGGGCTGTTCCAGTTCAAGGCGCGCAAGCCACGGCCGGCGGACGATCCCAATCGCGATTTATACATCAACCAAGGTGCCGGACGGCGCGTCGGCGGCAAGATGCTCGAGCTGTACGCGCGGTACGATACGTGGCGCGTCGGCAAGTTCGTCCAGAACTTCGGTCGCGCTTATTATCTGCTGCCGGGGCCGTTCTCGGCCGACTTCATCGAAGAAGCCGAGGCCGGCTATGAACCCACTGAGATGATCGGGGTCGAGAAGCTCCATGTCTTCGGCAACGAGGACCACGGCTGGCAGCAGCTTTCGGTCTCTGTTTTCTTCGTCGACCGGACCTTCCTCCACGAAAGCCTGCCCTACAACGAAGGCATCGTCCATTACCGCGACGGCGGGGTCGGCAACACCCACCTGCCTGAAAACGTCATGGTCACTTACGACGTCCTCAACATGCCGGTTGGTCATGGTGCGCAGGCGACCTTCCAGGCGAGCGTGATCCGCTACGGGAAGAGTTATCAGGCGCAGCGCGGGGAGATCTGGACGACGCTTGGCAGCGACATCGCCATCCCGATCAACGGCAGCGTCGCCGCCACGCTGGAGGGCCGGTATTCGCAGCTTCACCTCTATGTCGAGGCAGCCCGGCGCGATAATTTCGAGGGCTTCGCGGGGCGGGCGCGCAACTACGTCAGCGTTTCTGCCGACTATCTGGCGGGACCGTGGGTCGTCGCCCTGACGACGACCCAGCGCTGGACTACCGACCGCGTTCTGCCTATCCAGAACGACGCGATCTACACTGCGACCATCGGACACGACCTGTCGTCGGCAATTCTCGGGTCGCTCAGCGTGGCGCAGGAGCATGTCGGCGACCGTTCGGGCGTCTACGCCGGCATCCGGTTGACGAAGACCTTCACCACCTGCGCCCGCTGTCTCACTCGTGGTCGTGCTTTTTGATTCAGATAGCATTGCGCGGATTGGTTACGGCAATTGGTCTCGATCAAGGTCACTGCGAGAGTAGGTATATATATGACAATGTCCTTTATCACATATAGCGTGCGGGCTAGTGAGGGCCGATGACCTACCGTGTTTGCATCGCCCCGATTCCCACCGTCATCGACGACAACGACGCGCCAGTTGTCGGCGCGCGGGTTCTGGAAATCATCTTCCCCGGCGACACCATCGAAACCGCTGCGGGCCGGATCAATATCATCGTCGGTGCCGGTACCGCCAAGATCATGGTCGCCGGCAAGATTTTGCGAAGCGTCCCGCTATGCTGAGCCGCATCGTTCCACTGCAGACGTTTGCGTTGCCGACCCTCGTCGCCACGGCTGACGATCGTACCCGCACCCGCTTTCTCGAATTCTTCGCCGTGATGATCCGCAACCCGAATACGCGCCGTGCTTATGTCCGGGCGACAGGTGAGTTTTTGGGCTGGTGTGAGGGCAGGGGGGTCGCGTCGATCGTCGCGGTGCAGCCGCTGCACGTTGCCGGCTATGTCGAGGAGCTGGGCCGGGTTCGCAGCGCGCCGACGGTCAAACTGCGCCTGGCAGCCGTCCGCCACCTGTTCGACTGGCTGGTGGTCGGCCAGGCAGTGCCGTTCAATCCTGCCGCCTCGGTGCGCGGACCGAGCCACAGTGTCCGGCGCGGCAAGACGCCGATGCTGGCTCCGGCCGAGGCCCGGCAGCTGCTCGATGCGATCGACGTGGCGACGCCGGCGGGCCTGCGCGACCGCGCCCTGATTGGGCTGATGGTCTATTCGTTCGCGCGGATCGGCGCTGCGCTGTCGATGCGGGTCGAGGACGTCTACGTCCAGAATCGGCGGCTATGGGTGCGGCTGCATGAGAAGGGCGGCAAGCGGCACGACATGCCGTGCCACCACAATCTTGAGGAATACCTGACCGCATATCTCGACGGGTGCGATCTGCGTGAGGACCGCAAGGGTCCATTGTTCCGGACATTGGCCCGGGGAACCCGACAACTAGGCGAGAGACCGCTGCCGCAGGCCAACGCCTTTGCCATGGTCCGCCGTCGGGCGGCCGCCGCAGGCATCGCGACGGCGATTGGCAACCACTCGTTTCGGGCGACGGGGATTACCGCCTACCTCAAAAACGGCGGCACACTGGAGAAGGCGGCGGCGATGGCCAACCACGCATCGACGCGAACAACCCAGCTCTACGATCGGCGTACCGACGAGATGAGCCTCGACGAGGTCGAACGAGTGCTGATTTAATTGGTTAACGTAAGTTAGCGTTATTTCATGTGACGTTAAGATATGCTATTCTCGATAGACAAACATAAAGGGGATAGCATCGCCATGAACCGTCTTATTTATGCCGCGTGTGTTGCTTCAATCACACTCACGGCCGCGCAAGCAGGCGCGTCGACGACGTTAATCGACTTCAATAACGGATCGGCCCCCGGGTTTTCCGGTAATTACAAGGTCACGTCGGGAACGGACGCGACGGCAGCCGCGCCAGTCATCAATGGCGTGCGCGACGAAACCAAGTATCTGGCTGTGCCTGGAACCGGTTCTTCGGGCAGCGCCTTCCTCAACGTCGGCGCACTTGGCGGTGGCAGCGTATTGACCCGTTTGAACGCCGACTGGGGTTCGATCGACAGCTACAACACGTTGACGTTCTACGCCGGAAACACTCTCGTTCAGACGATCACCGGGAGCATGTTCCCGCCCGCAAACGGCGATCAGAGTGCAGCAGATACTAATCGTAACGTCACCCTCGATTTTAACCGCAATCTCGGGATTACTCGCGTAGGCTTCAGCTCGGGCCAGTTGGCTCTTGAACTCGACAACCTTTCAGTCGGAGCTGTTCCTGAGCCAGCAACCTGGGCCATGATGCTGCTAGGCTTCGGCATGGTCGGCGCTGCCACACGGCGTCGCTCCACAGCGGTTACTGCCTGATTCAAGACTGGCAGGTTGGATCATTTCCGATCGCTCCAACCTGCCAGCTATCTTACTCACTGGGCGTCTGCAGAACCAAGTTTGGCCACAAGCCGGTCCGACGTTGACGTTGTCCTTGCTAGAGCAAAATGCCAGCTCGAGCTGCTTCTGGGTGCATGATCGACACCAGCGCGTCAGTTTCCGAAGGTAATTGGCAGCCGTAGCGTCGTTCTTACGTCGGCTGCGTCGCGTGTGGCACCCACTTCGACGTTCCAGTTGATCGTTGTCGCCGCTGCCGTTCGGTAGCTGACGCCGAATAAGAACCGCCCGATTTGAAGATCGCGCGTCGTCTGGTTGTAGGGTGTCGAGCCAGTCACAGCTCCAGTGCTGAAGCTAGTCTGGAGAATGCGGCCCTGGGTGCGCGTGCCAAACGACCAACTTTGGGCATAGCCAAATGACACAGCCACCCGCGGATTTAACGAGATGCCAATACCGGCGCTGCCTTGAACCGCATCGCCCGGCTTAACATAATCGACCAACACGTCGTTCGCCAGCTGGACGCCATCAAAGCCGCGCCCAAAGTTATGGGTGTATCCAAGCGATCCAAACAGCACCGCGGGATCCGACGGCAATAGCGCTGTGATCGTTGGAGTTACGCCCCAAAAACCGCCACCGGTTGCCGAGGCGAGCGCGACGCCAGTGCCGGGGTCGCGCGGTGTCGTGAACGGATTGGTTCCAGTCGGCGACACGACCTGCAGGCCACCGATCAAGATCGGGAAACCGCGTGTCCCGCTTGTAATCTGATAACGCGCACCAAACTCGATATCGCCGATGTCGTGGCCCCGGGCCGCAACATTCGGGGTCGTTACGGCATTGGTTCCACCACCTCCGGTGGTAACAGGAGCCAAGACCGACGAGTCGGCCCGGTAAACGAACGGGGCGCGGACGTTCAGCTCAAGGCGCGATGACAACCCGTAACGCGCTGCGATCGACGCAGTGACGATATCGGAGCGCGTCTCATTGATGTCGAACACACCGACAAGAACTGAGGTCGGTACTTCGATCCCCCGAAATATGACCGTATTGCGATCTGAGCGAGCGTATTCCAACGCGGGCTCAACGGTGAATCGCCCGCGCCGGGTGATGATGCCGCCCTGCTCGGAAAGCACCGCCACCTCGGCTTGGCGCTCACGCGGTGCCGGGGCCTGGCCAACCGGCTGCGACTGATCGGGCGCAGGCGCGGTCTGCGCGGTTTGCTGCGGCGAAGCCGTGCCTTGCGTCGGTGCCCCAGGGATAGGTTTGGGCGGATCAAGCTGCGCCTCTGCACCGCGTGCACGCTGGGTGCCGAGGACCTGGTCCTCGAGTGCATGGAGCCTTGCTTTTGTTGAGGCTAGATCGGCCTCCTGACGGTCGACTTGAGCTTCGAGTGCCTGGATCTCAACAAGCGACGGCGCCGCTAAGCTAGAGGAAACGGTCTGGGCTCCCGCAGCACTGCCAGCGAGCAGGGCGGGGATAAGAAGACGATACATGTTAATGAACCACAATGGCGCGAGCGTGCACTGGTCAGCGTCGATGCCAAGTTTGACGGCACCGGGATGCCGCGCAAATCGACACTGATCCAGGTCGTGGTGCTGATTGCTTGATTGTTGCCGGTGTTTTGAATGACAGCGCCGGTCGTCTGCCCGATCATTTGCTGCACATCGAAGTTATTGCCCATAAGTTCTGAGGTAAACCCACCACTGGTCTGGCGCAACGCGACGCTGCCAAGCGCCGTGGTCACCGGCGTACCATTGGGCTGGACCGCGAGCGCAGTGCCCACCGTCGGCGGCAACGAGCCGCCGGTACCAACGTTGAGCACGGCTGACGTCGGCGCTGGAGCCACCGTGATCAGCGTACCCGCGGCATTGCGGCTGTAGTCGACGACGGGCGCGGTGCTCCTGCTATCGGCTGCGACCGCACCGGTGGACGTCGCTGGGAGCCCGCCAGCGTAAACTTGCACCCCGGGCTGGCTTGTCGAGAACTGAGTACGGAGCGCGACTACGCCATTGACCTGTGTTTCGATCGCCACCCCGATCGCAACATCGGTGCCGTCGGGAAGTCGGATGCCGCCGCGCATCGTCGCCAACTCGTAATCGGTGATAGTCGCGCCAAGCGGATACGCTTCCGCGCTCGTGCCGCCAAAGAGGGTCGCAATAAGTAAGACAGCGCGCTTCATATGGCACCGGGTCCCGGTCTTGTCAGCGCAAGTGCTGCCTGGCTGATTGGCTCCATCGACAGAGTATTCCGCCCACCAGGAGATAAGGCAAGTTCAGACGCGCGACTGAACGAGGCGTGGGCTAGGTCGTCGCGACCGTTAATCACAAACAGCACTCCGTTCCAGTGCTTGGCGAATTCGGCCACGGACATTCGCCGCAAACCCACGGCGGGGTCGCCAAGCAGCACTGCGGCCCCATCGATCCCCTTGAGCACGACGAAATGTTTGTAACCAAAGACATCTATCAACGCGATGCCGGGCAACCGCGCGTGTGCCACCTGCGCCAGCGTCACCTTGTAGCCATCGGCGCTCATGTGGACACTGGCGAGAAACCGCTTCATGTCGAGCAACGAGAAGCCGAGCTTGCGGATCTGGTCTTTGTCGCCGTCGCGCCACATCCCGGCGAACGCGATTTTCTCGTCGACGGACTCGTCATAGTGGTAGCGCAGCAGAGTTGCCAACGCCGCCGACCCACAGCTAAAATCATATTGCTGCCGAACGACGGTCGTGAATTTCTGCTCGAGCATCGAATGGACGGGATACCCCGCCTCGATTTGGCCACCATAGGTCATCGCCGTACCGCCCGAATTGACCTCGGCGGCGCAGCCCGGGAGCAGCGCTGCCACGGCAATAAGGGTTGACCTACGGATGAACCGAAACATTGACGTTAAGCGATGAGCTGATCGCGACGTTGTTGCCCGTGTTGGCGCTGATGATCGCCAAGCCATTAAAGTTCGACAGCGCGTTATCGCTAATTGAGATAACGCCGGTAATCGAGTTGCCGTTGACCTGGTTGTCGGTCAGTGTCGTAGCATTGGTCGCGCGGATTGCCTGCGCGATATCGGTCTTGCCGGCGACCTTGCCGAGTTCGGCATCTGAAACAGGCGGTCCCAATTGCGCCATCGCGGGCGCGGTCAGACCAAGGCCCGCCAACAGAATCAGTCTCAACGTGACCATCTTAACGATCCTCGCGGTAGCGACGGGCGGAGTGGACCGCGGCCCACTCCGCCCGCCGAGGCGTTGCGCTTAGCGCTTAGCGAATGGTCAGCGTGCCGATCGACGGCGATACGTTGACCGCCGCGCTCTGCGAGGCGTTTGCGCCAGTGTTCACGTTCAGGCCCTGGATGCCGGCAAAACCGGAGAAGGACGATCCCGAGAAATTGACACTGTTGTTGACGTACGCCCCACTGCCGCCTGCGGCCGTGCTGCTGCCAGGCGTACCCGTGCTGCTGAAGCCGGTCGTCCCCGGTGTGGCTGTGCCACCTTCACCGCCGCCGAGCCCGTACGTGACGGTGTTTCCCGTCACATAGCTCGCCAAGGTCGAAGAAGCGACCACCGAGCCGCCGCCGAACTGGTTCGACGTTGCCGCTGAACCGGCGGCGTTGGTCGTCGCCTGGCCGCCCGTCATCGACGAGTCGACATAACTCGCCGAACCGCCATTGGCGGTCGACCCACGGCCACTGTTCGAAAGACTGGTTGTGGTCGAATGGTCCGAGTTGTCAGTGGTATTGTAACCGCTGGCTCGGTTCGAGTTGTCAGTCGTGGTATTGAACCCCGTCTGGCGATTAGAGTTGTCAGTATTGTAACCACTGGCACGGTTTGAAGCATCAGTCGTGGTATTGAAGCCGCTCTGATGGTTCGAATTGTCGGTCGCAGTGTTGTAGCCGCTCGCACGGTTCGAAGCGTCCGTGCTCGTTTTCGTCGTGCTGACCGAGCGGTTGCTGTTATCGGTGTTGTAGCCGCTGGCGTTGTTCGAGTTGTCAGTGTTGTAACCGCTGGCCCGGTTCGAGTTGTCGGTCGCGGTGTTGTAGCCGCTCGCCCGATTTGACGCGTCGGTGTTGTTCGTCGTCCGGTTCGTCGTCGTGTTCACCGAACGATTTGAATTGTCGGTGTTATAGCCGCTGGCATTGTTGTTGTAGCCGCTGGCGCGGTTCGAAGCATCGGTCGTTGTGTTGAACCCGTTCTTCGAGCTATTCGACGCGTCGGTGTTGGTCGACGTCGTGTTGTAGCCGCTGGCACGGTTAGATGCATCCGTGTTGGTCGTTGTGTTGTAGCCGCTTGCACGGTTCGACTGATCGGTCGCAGTCGTCGTGTTCGCGGTGTTATAGCCGCTGGCGCTGTTCGCGTTGTCGTTATAGCCGCTCGCGCTGTTTGAGTTGTCGGTCGCTGTCTGGTTGGTGACAGGGTTGTACGACCCGTTGGTCGAATCGTTGACCGGCCTGTTCGTGTTGTAAGAGCCCGTGATGCTGCTCGGCACCGTCTGCGCCGATGCCGCCGTAGCCAACAACGCCGCCATGGTTGTGAGAACGAATCTTGTCATAAGGACCTCCTGATTGCGTCTGCGGGCTATAAAAGGCCGCTAACAAGAAATCAAGGTTTTTGTTAACGAATATTACCAATGAATTCAACGAAAAGTAAAATTAGATTCAAAAATCAATTACGACTGGAAACCCTTTACCGAGACCTGCTATTAATCGCTGCTAACAGTCGCCCCTACCTAACGGTCAGGCCGACCGTATCAGGAGATAGTAGCACATTATTGTCCGCCGTGAGGATTACTCTTTATAATGGTCTGGTCGATCCCTTGACTTGATTGGCCATTGAGTGATTTCCAGCAGATGCCGAGAGGGTTATGACGGCGACATTGTCCTCGCACAGCTGCTTGAGCATGCGGCCGAGCGCGGCTCGGTTACGACGGGCACCGGACACCTTCTCCTCGAACGTCCGCCGGCATCCCACAGCCGTTAGCTCGGCCCGCTGAAGCGTGAGATCCAATACCAAATATCAACATCAGGCCTGACCAACATTCGCGTACGTTTCGACCGTCAAATCAGCCCGCATCTGCTGAAGCCCGCGGCGCACCCAGCTTTTGATCGTGCCGACAGGAATGTTGTCCCTCGCCGAAATCTCTTCGTATCGAAGCCCTTCAAAATAAGTGTCGCGGATCGCCGCTGAAGCTCGCGGTGGCAGTTTCGACAGCGCTGCTGGCAAGCGTCGCGCTTCTCTTGCGGCAAAGGCCAGGACATCGGCCGAAGGCGATGGGTCACTGATGTTATGCATTTGATCGATGCCGACACTTATGGTGACCGGCCGCCTCCGACGGTGGTCGATGGCCCTGTTGCGAGCGATCGTGCACAACCAAGTCATCGGCCGACCACGCACCTGATCGAAGTTCGCAGCTTTCAGCCAAATTTTTACAAAAGATTCCTGAAGGACTTCCTCAGCTTCACGACGATCAAACACGATCGTCAGGATGACGCGCAACAGCTTTACGGAGGTGGCATCGTACAGCGACCGGAATGCCACCCGATCGCCGTCGACAACTCTGGCGATCAACACCTCGAGCGTGTCCATCAACGTTGCCGCCCGCGGTGCTCTGCTCCGCTGTGCCAAGAATGTTCCTGCGCGACTATGGCTATGGCGCTCGCCCGGAACTCAGCGGCAAAACTCGCATGTCGCGCCTTCACACCGCGGTGGATCGATGCTGCCACCAAGCGGTCCTCGGTGGCGGCTCGGGCTACAAAACAACGCGATGACATATTTGGACGTTCCCGCAAGCTGACGGGAACAAGGCATAGCCTCTCTCCGCCGGCAGAAACTGATCAAGATCAATTTGCGCTGCGGTCCCATCTGGCAGCGGCGCCATTGCGGACCACCATGAATGTCCAAAGCTGACAATTGCTAGGAGACGGCAAGGTCGGACGTCGGCCACGTATCCAAGACTCGTTGAAGCATGGCTGGCGTCAGCGGCGGGACGATATCGTCAGTTCGCCCGACCTGCCACTTTTCCTGGTACAATTTGGCCAGCTTGAGATGCACGTCGCGAGCTTTCGGGTGCTGCGCTCGCTCGGCTGCATCATACGATGCGACCATCCGCCGATGGAGATATGTAACATCCTGAATAGTCATCGGTTCGCTCCCGCCCGTGTGCAAGTGAACGATGCGCCGATACTCATATGGGCGAGTTGATCGTAATCAGCGTCGCAGAAAAATGTCGCGGTCAGGCCAGCCGCGGAAAATGTGGCTCGGTCGCCGGCCGCTGCTCGGTGCCATCGGTTTCAAAGCTCGCCGACATTCGATTGAGCAAGCCCAGGGACTCCTCCATTCGACCATTTGACTCCCCTGCCGCTGTCGCAACTTCGCGTTTGACCTCGCTCGCCGCGGTCACGACGTTGACCGCTTCGGCGTTTGTTAGCACGGCGGCGTCGACCAGCATGTGCAAGATGCTCTCGGCCAGCAGCAGTGCCGCCTGCCCGTGGGCATCCGGCTCTACACCTTTCGCAACAGGCCGAATGGCTTCGACAAAACGGGCAGCGGCCATGAGGGTCACCCTGATCTGTTCAGGCGGAAGCGCGAATGTCTCCCTGCCGCCGGCGCCTGAGTCTGCGTGCCAGCGATGATCATAGTCTAACACTTTATCCTACGGCGGCGCTGATTTGGATTAACCGTCATCGTACAAAAGAGAGTAGGCTAGGAATATAGGGCCGTTACGCACTGGGGAAACGGCATGTCCAATGCGTTTATCGACAAGCTCTGTGCGCATGTTGACTTGTCGACCGCTGACATCGGCTTGCTCGAAGCTGAATGCGCCAATGCCCGCGATGTCCCCGCCCGCCATGACCTGATCCGGGAAGGCGACCCCTCGGGGCCGCTGTTCGTAATTTTGGCGGGCTGGGCCTGCCGATATCAAATTCTGCCTCAGGGGGCACGCCAGATTACGGCTTTTCTCATGCCTGGCGACTGCTGCGATATGCATCTCGCGAAGAACTATATCATGGACCACAGCATCGCCACGTTGACCGATTCCAGAGTGGCAAGCATACCTCGGGCGAGATTCGAGAATCTGATTGCAACCCGCCCGTTCCTCACACAAGCGCTATGGTGGGCGCAGCTGGTCGACGAGGGCGTGCTCCGGGCGTGGATCGTCAGCATGGGCCGCCGGAGCAGCGTCGAGCGTGTCGCCCATTTGATGTGCGAGCTTTACGTGCGCGCCCGCAACATGGGCCTGACGACCGGCGATCAGCTCGAACTCCCGCTATCTCAGCTGGTCCTTGGCGATGCGCTCGGCTTGACGCCGGTCCACGTCAACCGCGTCCTGCGGCGGCTCCGACTGGAGGGCATCATGCGGCCTCGCGGCGGCGTGCTGGTGATCGATGACATTACCAAGCTCGCCCTGCTGGCCGGCTTCGATGAGCAATACCTGCAGCGGAAACTGAAGCGAGCGGCTTAGAACCTGGTCGCGACCGCGCTTTCCTTAGCGTCGGCAGAATTGATTAGCGGATCGCGGTGCTGGCAGCCAACGCGATGCGTTGTCGGGCGATGGAGCTTGAATTTACCGCCAATGACATCGCCGAAGCCGCTCGCTTTAATCGCAAGCTCGACCGATTGCCTCGTCTACGGATGCAGACGCCCGTCGGCCGCGTGGTGCTCAACGGCCTGCTGCGCCTCGCCGAACTCTATCCCCTCCTGCGGCCGCGTAAGCTGCGTGCTGAGATGGAGCTTCGAACCATCGAAGCTCTCGGCCACCGCGTGATGGTCAGGATTTTCCGGCCCGCCGGCCCGTGCCGGGGTGTCGTCCTCGACTTCCATGGCGGTGGCTGGACGATCGGCAACGCGCGCATGGCCGATATCCCGAACTCCGAACTCGTCCTGCGCACCGGGCTCGCCGTCGTGAGCGTCGATTACCAGCTCGCACTCGCGGCTTCGCTCGACACCGTCATCGAGGACTGCGTCGCCGCCATGGCGTGGACGGTCGACCAAATCAGCGCCGAGTTCGGAACCAACCGGTTTTTGGTGATGGGATCGTCGGCCGGTGCCCATCTCGCAGCGTGTGCGCTCCTCAGGCTGCGCGACCGCGGCCTCATGGGCGATCATATCGCCGGGGTCATGCTCTACTTCGGCCTCTACGATTTCGCCGGCACCGGCATGGTGCGGCACGCTGGAGCCGACACGCTGGTTCTCCACGGTCCTACCGTTCGGGCGACGCTGTGCAAGCTGACACCTAACATGAACGACATGCAGCGCCGCGACGGCTCGCTTTCTCCGCTCTATGCCGACTTGTCGGGCCTGCCGCCGGCGTTGTTCATCGTCGGCACGAAAGACATCCTGATCGAGGATAACGAGCACATGGCCGAGCTATGGGACGCTGCCAACAGCAATGCCGAGCTTCATCTGGTGCCCGAAAGCCCACACGCGTTCGTGCTGTTTGGAACGGCCATTGCGCAAAAAGTAACGGCGTATGTCGACTGGTGGCTGCTTGAACGGATAGCAGCCGTAGCGACCGCGATCGTGACCAAGCCGGGCCGCTATACAGAAGCGGCATAATCCAGTTCGGTGTGCTGTTGTATCATAGCATACGAGCGAATCTGAGCCGCGACAGCACGTCCCCATGCGTTTCGCCTTCCCGCCAGTTCGAGGTCGGCAATCTGGCGGTCGAGATCGGCCTCGAAGGCGTCTCAGTGTCTGAGCCGAAATTAAGTTGGGTGATATCAATCGGTTGCGCTTGACGCGCAGGCAGCATGTTGATTCCGAGGTTTTGCGAAGAACCAGAAGGATCAACGATGTGGACTGCTACCACCCGTGCCCAGCATGCCCGTAAGGGACCGGGCTTGCCAAGCGATTTGACCGACGCGGAATGGGCGGTGCTGGAGCCATTGCTGCCAGCAGCGGCCTCGACTTTTGGTCGTCCGCGCGAATGGCCGATGCGGCGGATCGTCGATGCCATGCTGTATCTGCTGCGCGGCGGGCTGCCGTGGCGGATGCTGCCGCCGGGTTTCCCGCCGGCGACGACGGTGCAGCGCTATTTCTACGCCTGGCGCGATGACGGCGTGTGGCAAACGATCAACCACTATCTGCTGATGGCGATCCGCGAGGCAGAAGGCCGCGAAGCCAGTCCGAGTGCCGGCGTGATCGATAGCCAGAGTGTGAAGACCACCGAGAGCGGCGGCGTTCGTGGCTATGACGCCGGTAAGAAGATCAAGGGGAGGAAGCGTGTTCATGGCGGTGACAAAGCAGGCCACGGGAGCGCGGGTATTTTGCTGAGCGCGGCGGAGTAAAATCCGGCCAGTGGTAGGTTTGCCCTTTTGGGGGCGGCCGGGGATGTTTGCCGTGGAAGTCTATGCCGCCGTCCGGCGCTTTGTGTTTGTCGAGGGCAACAGCCGGCGCGAGGCCGCGCGGATCTTCGGGCTGAGCCGCGAGACGGTGCTGAAGATGTGCCGGTTCTCGCTGCCGCCGGGTTATACGCGGACGGCTCCGGTGACGAAGCCGAAGCTGGGCGTGCTGCTGCCGGTGATCGATGCGATCCTCGAAGGCGACCTGACGGCGCCGGTGAAGCAGCGGCACACGGCGAAGCGGATCTTCGAACGGCTGCGCGATGAGCATGGCTTTGCCGGCGGCTATACCGTGGTGAAGGATCATGTCCGTATCTGCCGGGCGCGAGGGCGCGAGACCTTCGTGCCGCTGGCGCACCCGCCGGGTCATGGCCAGGTGGACTTTGGCGAGGCGGTCGCCGTGATCGGCGGGGTTCGCCAGAAGATCCACTTCTTCTGCATGGACCTGCCACAGTCGGACGCCTGCTTCGTGAAGGCGTATCCGCGCGAGACGACCGAGGCGTTCCTCGACGGGCACGTGTCGTCGTTCGCCTTCTTCGGCGGCGTGACGCTGTCGCTGCTTTACGACAACCTCAAGATCGCGGTGGCGAAGATCTGCGGCGACGGCAAGCGCGAGCGGACGCGGGCGTTTACCGAGCTGGCCAGCCATTATCTGTTCGCCGACCGGTTCGGTCGTCCGGGCAAGGGCAACGACAAGGGCAAGGTCGAGGGGCTGGTCAAGTACGCGCGCGCCAACTTCATGACGCCGATCCCGGTGGTGGCAAGTTACGACGATCTCAACGCGATGCTGGCGACGCGCTGCCGCGCGCGCCAGGACGACCGGGCCGGGCAGCATGCTCAGACCATCGGCGAGCGCCTCATCGCCGACACGGCGGCGCTGCGGCCGTTGCCGGCGACACCGCTCGAGCCGTGCGAGAAGCGCGCCGGGCGCGTGTCGTCGACCGCGTTGGTCCGATACCGCTGCAACGATTACTCGGTGCCGACGCGCTATGGGTTCCAGGACGTCATCGTAAAGGGCTTCGTCGACGAGGTCGCGATCCTGTGCGGCGGCAAGGAGATCGCCCGGCACGCCCGTTCCTATGCCGAAGGCGCGTTCGTCGCCGATCCGTTGCACTATCTCGCGCTGATCGAGATCAAGCCGAACGCGCTCGACCAGGCGGCGGCGCTGCAGGGCTGGGACCTGCCGGAGGTGTTCCAGCATCTGCGCCATCGGCTCGAAGCGCGCATGGGCAACCGCGGCAAGCGCGAGTTTATCCAGGTGCTACGGCTGATGGAGGCGATGCCCCGGCATATCGTGACGTTGGCGGTGACCGAGGCGATCCGCCTCGGCGCGATCGGCTTCGACGCGGTCAAGCTGATCGCGCTGGCGCGCATCGAGCGGCGGCCAGTACGGCTCGATCTGGCGGCGTATCCGCATCTGCCGAGGCTGACGGTGCAGACGACCCGCGCCGCCGACTACGCGGTGCTCGCCGCGTGACCGCCGAGACGATGCCGACCGGGACGACGAGCGGTGCGCCGCAGGTGTTGCTGGCGCATCACCTGCGGCAGCTGAAGCTGCCGACGGTTCTGCGCGAGTACGACAAGGTCGCGCGCGAGTGCGCCCGCGACGGCGTCGATCATCCGCGCTACCTGCTGCGACTGATCGAGCTCGAGCTGATCGACCGCGAGCGGCGGACGGTCGAGCGGCGCATCCGCGCCGCCAGGTTCCCGGCAGTGAAGAGCCTCGACACGTTCGACTTCACCGCCATCCCTGGGTTGAACAAGATGCTCGTCCTCGAGCTCTTCCGCTCCGAGTACATCGTGCGTCGCGAGAACATCATCGCGCTCGGCAACAGCGGTACCGGCAAGACGCACGTTGCCCTCGCACTCGGTCTGGCGGCCTGCCAGAAGGGGTTCACGGTCGCGTTCACCACTGCCGCCGCGCTGGTCAGCCAGCTCCTCGAAGCACGCGACGAGCGGCGTCTGCTCAAGCTCCAGCGCGACCTTGCGGCGGTGAAGCTGCTGATCATTGACGAGCTCGGCTATGTACCGCTGTCATCGACCGGGGCCGAGCTGTTGTTCGAGACCTTCTCGCAACGCTACGAGCGCGGCTCGACCATCGTCACCTCGAACCTGCCGTTCGAGGACTGGACCCAGGTGCTGGGATCCGAACGCCTCACCGGCGCGCTGCTCGATCGGCTGACCCACCACGTCAGTATCCTGACCATGAACGGCGACAGCTACCGTCTCAGGGAATCTGCCGGTCGCCGCCGCGCCGACAGCAAAGCGGCGCAAAACCAGGCCACCGTCGACGCCGTCGATCTCGACACCGGCGAGATCACCACAGTCTGACCCCAGAAGATCGACGACGAGCAGGAAGGGGCCCCGCGGGGCCCTTCCTGCTCGTCACCAACACGCCGTCAGTGGCCTGCTTTTACACCGCCGCACTGGCCTGGAATCCGACCGCCGTTGACAGAAGCGCCACATCCTGACCGACACGTGCGGCTACCTCGTCCATACGGTCGTCCATGGTGCCGACATCCAGGACCGCGACGGCGCGCCGCTTGTCATGGCCGATATTGTCGCCCGCTTCCCTTGGTTGCGACATGTTTTTGCTGACGGCGGCTATGCCGGCGACAAGCTGCGAGATGCCCTCACGACCATCGGCAGCTGGACGCTCGAAATCATCAAGCGGTCCGACGCCGCCAAGGGCTTCAAAATCCTCCCGAGACGCTGGGTCGTCGAGCGTACATTCGCTTGGCTCGGCCGCAATCGACGCCTCGCCAAGGACTTTGAGAACACCATCGAAAGCGCCACCACCTGGCTCTTCATGGCATCGGTTCAGCTCATCACCCGGAAACTCGTAACCTCATGTAATTATGCAGGATAATTATGAGTCAGACTCTCAGGGATTATCATTTAGTAGCGATCATCGCGGCTTAACAACGTATTAAATCTGCTGTTCCTCTGTTAACCACGGAAGCGCAATATTAGGAACTCGGCGTATCGTGCTGTGCAGCACTGCAGCACTGAGGCTGCCGCGATAGAAATCTTCATCTGCTTACTGTCGACCATGTTTGGCAGGTCGGAGCACTAGTCGCGGTCAGCATCGCAGGCCTCGGTTTCCATCGCTAAGGTGGACCGCCGGAGAATTGGCCCGCGGGAACGAGCAGGTTAGCTAGGCGTTCAAAACGTGCACAATCCGGCGCAAATAAATCGTCGAAAGTAGGTCTTTGGCAAGCAGTGAGTTAGCGGTCGCAAGGATTGCGGCCTTCGGCGAGCTCGGCGTCAAGGACCTTGCGTCATTGGAGCAGATGGCCGCACCCGTCCGTCAATTAGGTCGTGGCAAGACCATCCGTCACGAAGGCGATCCCGAACCAAAAATGTATTTGTTGTTAAGCGGCTGGACAGAGAGCAGCATGCTCCTTCCCAGTGGGGAGCGTCAGTCGATCAAGGTGCATTTACCGGGCGACCTGTTGGGAATGCCCGGTCTCGCAATGCGTTACGCGCCCGATACAATCCGGGCCCTGACTGAAGTCCAAGTCACGACGATCGAACCTCGTTATATTGGGGGCTTGTTTAAGACTAACCCGCGTATCGCCGCTATGCTTTTTCTTGTGTCGCAAGAAGAGCGTGTATTCTTGATGGATCGACTGGCTTCGGTTGGACGTACCGGGTCGCTTAACAGGATAGCCGCATTGATTGCACAGCTTTCGATCAGGATTGGACGACAAGATCGGAAACCGGCCGACAGTTACTTCGCGCCTTTAACGCAGTCGCAAATAGGCGATATGACCGGTATGACTGCAATCCATGTCAATCGGACGCTTCACAAGCTTGAACTTGCAAACATATGCATTTGGCGTAACCGCACCGTGACGATAATCGATCGCATCCGGTTGCAAGAGTTGGCAGGCTTTCCAAGCCGTGAACTGGCCGTAGACCACTCTTGGCTCTGCGACGCCTGTTGAGCCGCGGTGCCCATCGTCACGTGGCTTCATTATAGATCACGACAGCTCCAGCCACGTCAGTTGCCGAACGTGATGGAAGCCGCAACATCGTCCTCACGTCGGCGGCGTCCCGTGTAGTGTAGATAGGCGTCGAAGCCGGACCCCGCTAGGTTCAAGGCAAGCGATTGTAATCTTTGATCCCTCTTCCCGCAGAGGGGGTCATGATCGGCGCCGATCGAGACCCCCGTTAATGGCCTTTTTAGTATGAATTCGAGGGGTTACGAAGCGGAACAGGCGAGTCTCACCTCGACGCCTATTCACAGCCTTGGCCATCGCACGGACCGTCCAGTGCGTCGCTTCATGGTCGGGGCGTTCAAGGGTCAGGGCCACGATCTTGTCGACGAGCCCCGCCTCGAGCGGGGCGATGCCCGGCGGGCGGGTCTTGTCGCGCAGCAAACCATCGACACCTTGGGCCATGAAGCGTTCCTGCCAGCGCCACACGCAGGTCTTCGACTTACCCGTCGCTGCCATGATCGCAACAGTGCCCAGGCCGCCCGCTGTCAGGAGAATGATCCGAGCCCGCCACACGTGCTTCTGCGGGGATCCGCGCGCCGCGACAATCGCTTCAAGCCGAGCCTTGTCCGAGGCCGTGACCTCGATCCTGATACCAGTACGCATCCCCTAACGTCGCACGTCCGACCGTCGCCGGGAATCTCCAACAGGACTCGTCCGTCTCGATCAATCCACTAGCTGCAACAGTTGCTTGGGTGCGCTGATCCGTTATTAACAGTCCACTCTCGCCGCCGGCGATCAGGCCTCGAAAGCGGAATTCGGCAAGGCCACGGCTCGATAGGCGCTGTTTCACGGCGCTGCCCGTGCAGCTCTCCAGAACTCGCCCATCCGGCGATCGAGCGATGGCGGGACGACCGGAAGCAGCCCTGAACCAGGGTAGACTGTAAGTTCGCCGAATAAGGGAACGCCATCGACCTCATAGAAATCAGCGCGGAGAAAATCATAGTCAGCCGCTAGCGTCTCGGCGGCTATGATGATGCGGTCGAGCGTCGCGGGCGCAATCGGATCAGGATCAGATGTAGCCGGAGAAACGCGTCGCCATCGGCGGTCCATTACAATCCATCGGTGCGCGCTCGCGCGGTTGAGGTGGACCTGAACGAACTCCACACGCCCACCGAACACAAAGCACTTGTAGTCAATCGGCAGGATCTGATCGGAACCAATGTACGGCTCCACAATCAGCCCGCGCGGCACCTTCCCGTAGGCCCACTCGTCTAGCCACTGGCCGTAGCGCGCGCCGGCCCAGCGCCGCGCCATTCGCCTCGCCATTGGCCAGTCATCAATCTTGCGAACGAACGCTACCTGGTTGCACCCACCCCGTGGCTTGACGACCAATGGCGTTGGCCAAGGTGTTAGGTGTGGCAGGTCGTTGCCTTGCCATAGCGTCGGGATGATCCACTCGGCCCCCAGCATGGCAGCGACCAGCGCCTTGACCGCCACCTTGTCGAGCAGCACCGGCAATCTGACGTCGCGATCGAAAAGCTTGCGGTGCTGCACCCATTCCGTGAACAGCTGTGGCTCGCGCAACCGCAATGCGCGATTGTGCCGCCACATATAGGTTAAATGAACTCGTGCAGGCGCAAAAAGTGACTCCGCTGTCATTCGCTAACGGTAGTGTTGCATAGCAAGAACGCCAGCCTCCGATTTCTCACCAGTCGAAAGCCGGGATCGGGTCTTAGGCCACCGCCGGTTTCGCAACGCGTCGAACAGCAGCTATCCCTTTCGGAACCTAAGAGCAGGCAGGCAGCGATCGGCTCCATTCTGGTGGCGCATGAAGGGGAACCACTCCTATTTGCGGCGTTCGACAAATCGTCGGCGATTATGGGCTCGTGATTTTATCGTGGCACCGAATTTCCAGAAACGCACGCTACGTTCAGACGGTCCTGCCCTGACAAGGGTCCAGCAGTCGCCGGCAGGTAGCGCAACGATGCGGTGGATATGTCGGGCTTCGATTTGGTGGACAGTTCCGGGTGCGCGGTGCACCAGTTCGCTATTCCAGCCGCCACCCGGCAGGGCGTGGAATACCTCTTCAACATAGCCGCCAGTCAGGATCTCGGTCTCAAAGCCCCATGGGTGATCGTGCGGATTGGCGCGCGGTTCCTCACGCCGGAAGTGATGAAGCGTCTGACCGTTGTTGAGGTGATATTTGATGAATGCCGGAGTAAGCCGCTCGACGCGGATGATCTCAGCCCCGGGCGGGACGCGCTCGCGGGCGGCAGGAGCTACTCGCAGTCCCATCGCACCATATCGATCTGCTGTCTTTGCATCGTGGCGATTCGCGCCATATCAGAGTTATGCCCGCTTCGCCCCCCGCTTCAGCTTATAGCCAGCGTAGCGCGCCTGAGCAGCTGGCGGGTGCGGTCGAGCGCATTACCTTCCACAGCATCGAGACTGGCTACTGCGTCCTCAGGGTCAAAGCCCGTGGACAGCGCGACCTCGTGACCATGGTTGGGCACGCCGCCGCGATTGGCGCCGGTGAGCATGTCGAGGCGACGGGCATCTGGATCAACGACCGCCAACACGGGCTCCAGTTCAAGGCGGAGACAATCCGCACAACCGTCCCGACGACGCTCGAGGGGCTCGAGAAGTACCTCGGCTCGGGAATGATCAAGGGCATTGGCCCGGTCTACGCCAAAAAGCTTGTGACGGCGTTCGGCCAGAACGTGTTCGACATCATCGAGCGCGAGCCCACCCGGCTGCGAGAGGTGACCGGTATCGGTCCCGGGCGCGAGGCGAAAATCATCCGGGGGTGGAGTGATCAGCGGTCGATCCGCGAGATCATCGTCTGGCTTTATGGTCACGGCGTCAGCTCGGCGCGCGCGGTGCGGATCCACAAGACCTACGGCGAAGCGGCGATTGCGACGATCAAGGCCGATCCATACCGCCTGGCCCGCGACATCGTCGGCATCGGCTTCAAGACCGCCGACGCGATCGCGAGCAGCCTTGGCTACACGAAGGATGATCCCCGCCGTGTCCGAGCCGGTGTCGCGCATGCGCTGACCACGGCGATGGACGCCGGCCATTGCGGCTTACCAAGAAAGGAGCTGACGATCTCGGGCGCGGAGCTTCTCGATATTCCGGCGCAGCTGATCGAGGCAGCCGTGGCGGTCGAGCTCATCGCTGGTGAGGTGGTCGCTGGAACGACCGATGACTGCGAGGTCATCTTCCTCGCCGGGCTCTACCGCGCCGAGCAGAGTATCGCCGACCGCCTGCTCCGCCTGCAGACTGGCCGCCTGCCGTGGTCGGCGATCGATGCGGGCAGGGCGGTACCCTGGGTCGAGCAGAAGACCGGGCTAGCCTTGTCGGCCGGACAAGCTAATGCGCTGCGTCTCGCCGTGCTGTCCAAGGTCTGTGTCATCACCGGCGGACCGGGCGTCGGCAAGACCACCCTCGTCAACTCGATCCTCAAAGTTCTCGCGGCGAAGAAGGTCGAGATCGCCTTGGCTGCTCCGACGGGTCGCGCCGCTAAGCGGCTGTCGGAATCGACGGGAATGGACGGCATGACCTTGCATCGTTTGCTCGAGACCGATCCCAAGGAGGGCGGCTTTAAACGAAACGCCGATAATCCTCTGACGTGTCAGCTGTTGGTCGTCGACGAGACCAGCATGGTCGACGTGCCACTAATGAACGCTTTGCTCAAGGCGCTCCCCCCCGAGGCGGCGCTGCTCCTCGTCGGTGACGTCGATCAGCTCCCCTCGGTCGGGCCGGGACAGGTGCTCAAGGATATCATCGCCAGCGGCGCGGTCCCGGTGGTCCGGCTGACCGAAGTGTTTCGCCAGGCGGCGTCGAGCCGGATCATCATCAACGCCCATCGGATCAACGACGGAGTGATGCCCGACCTGACGGCGCGAGACGAGGGCGACTTTTTCTACGTCGATGCCGACGATCCTGGCGAGGTCGCCGATAAGGTGGTCGATCTTGTCGCCAAGCATATCCCGCGGCGGTTCGGGTTCGACCCCGTGCGCGACATCCAGATCCTCAGCCCGATGCAGCGCGGCGGCGCCGGTGCCCGGGCCCTCAATGCCCTGCTGCAAGCCCGTCTCAATCCCCCGACCGATCAGGCGATCGAGAAGTACGGCCACCGCTACGGTCCGGGCGACAAGGTCATGCACATCATCAACGACCGCGAGCGCGATCTCTACAACGGCGATCTTGGCGTCGTCGTTCGGGTCGACCACACCGAGAGCGAGCTGACCGCGCGGTTCGGCACGACCGAAACCGTGTTTGATTTTGGCGAACTCGACGCCTTGCAGCTCGCCTACGCGACCACCATCCACAAGTCGCAAGGCTCGGAGTACCCGGTCGTTGTTCTGCCCCTGACGATGCAGGCGTACACGATGCTCGGGCGCGAGCTCATTTACACCGCCGTCACCCGAGCCAAGAAACTTCTCGTGCTGGTCGGGCCCAGGAAAGCGCTCGCGATCGCTGTAAAGCGAAGGCAACAGCGCCGCTGGTCGCTATTGCGTGACCGGCTCACAGATCGAAGGGCGACTTGAGGAACTTCTGCTTATCGCAACCGGTTCTTCGAAAGCGGCCAGGCAGAAATCGGCCCCCAATCAGGCTACTAAATCAAACGAAGACGATTTTCTGGCTGCACAGTTATAAGACAAAATTTACGCGTTGCCTGGATCACGTCTGCCGCTCAATTCGTTATTGTAGCATGTGGACGGCGGGTTCACTGACGGCGGTAACCGCAGGAAGATTTTAGCATGCCAAAAAAGTCTGCCGGCGAATATGGCTCGATCGTCTCGCTCATTGGCACGGAGCGCGTTTACGGCATACGGGCTCAGCTAACTATGCCCAGTACCTTTCGGGTCAACGATAAGCAGGAATTGGCCGACATGGTACTCGGCAGAAACGGCCGGATCCAGCAAGGTCACCCTGATAAATATAACTATTTTGATGCTTACTTTTCTCTATGCGCTCTACAAAATGGCGAGGACGGTCGCGTCGAAGCGGGCATTTTTAAATATTCCGGCGAAGAAGGTGACTGGCATGCCATTCGCACGGGAGTAGGCATGCTGCCGCCGCATGCACCGGCACCGTTTCACGGCAAGAAAATATCCGAGCATACGTTACGAAAGCCGTGTTTGATCGAAGTGTTATTTTTGCCGAACGATCCACGCCAAATTACGTTCAAAGTTGATGGAGAAATTATTGCCGGTCCGATGCAACTGAATGTTCCTATCAGCCAGCATGAATACGATACTGGCGGTTTGTTTCCGAAGGTATCGATTGGCATGTGTAATTACGCTGGCGACATCAGCTTCGGCCAAACGACATTTAGCGCGATAGAGGTGACACATAGCCGCGTCGATATCAGCGCGGGTCTGCGTAAATGGGTCGCTCCCAAGATCATGCACCTAAAGACTAAGTTTACAAATGGGGACAACATTCTCCACCGCTTTGACCAGCACTCTTTTACTGGGTGGATGCCTCCAGGGCCGCATGCAAGAGCAAAGTCCAAGCAACTTCCGAACCTAGCCGCACGACAATCGCTAAAGCCAGGGCAGGAGCGGCTAGAGGTTCCGTTCGTGCCAAACCGGCCGATGAGTTGAGCGACCAACGCACGTTCAAATACGAGAGGTAATACGCTTACCGGATCAGACATCGGTCTGAAGATGTGGGCACGTAATTCAGCTGAAAGCGAGGCCTTTGCTGGCGCCAGCGAGCCGGACCCCGCGCTGACGAGGAAGTCGCTGCTTCGCGGTAGGTTCAGCATGGCCGTATCTGGCGTAGGTCGAACGGCGGCTTTGCTGCTTTTCAACCCCTAAAGCCGCCGGGCGGTTATCGGCCCCATGCCAGTCAGCAGCCGACTTCGTCCATGCTCGGGCCGACTATGGGGTGGAAGCAGACATTGCAGACCGTTGCTAATAGCTAGCCCCGTCGACCAAACGCCGTGGCAGGTGGCTCCAAACTTCGGTGTCGAACATCCTGAGGTTGACGCCCATGCGAGCGTACGCTGGGTCTGTTGGTGTCCAGTGCGTCGTGCAGCCACACGTGGGGCAGTGCCATAGATCGAGCGCGCAATCGCCTTGCCGGTAGGCAATACCGGCGCCGTGAACGGTCACGGCGTCGGGCGGGCAATAGCACCAAAGCCCAGCGTTGCGCCGGCATATCGAGCAATTGCACTCGGTCGCTTCAATGGGCGCATGGCGCAGAATGATCTGAACATCACCGCAATGGCAGCTTCCCCGATAATCGCTCATCTTCGGCCCCCCACCGAGGCGCTTGACACTACTGTCAAGCAGAGGAAGAAACAAGGCCGATAGCCGCTGCGCGATTGGCTGACATCGACGGACCAGCCGAGTAAATCGACTATCGTGAATGGCGATATTCAAGTCACAGATCAAGCACCATTCATCAAAGCGGCTTACATTAGAATTCGCTGTATACATCCGCTTCTAACTCAATTACGAGTCTCGTATCAGTTACGTTGCGTAAAATTGTTTATGATTTATTTACTGTTTTGCAAGATGGTTCAAACTTATGAGGCTTGTGATTTTAACTACTGAATGGTTTCGCGGCGGGAGGGCTCGCGATTAAAGCCGAGGGGAACCCCTTACTTTAGCACATCCCAACAATCCCAGAGGCTTAAGTCCAAGAAAAGCAGTCTGCATTGACGCCTCTTGATAGCAGCGAGGGATGCGCCAAACGTTCTTACCGGTCTGGAACCCCGTGGCGGCACAATCGCTCTTCGGCGAGAAACCAAGAGGAGACAGACGATGTCAGATGCGCCCGAGGATCTAAAAGATCTGTACGCGGAGGAGATGAAGGATCTCTGGTCGGCGAATGACCAGATGACCAAGGTTGTCAAGAAAATGGCCGGCAAGGCGACCGACGCTGGTCTCAAGCAGATGTTCGATAAGGCGGTTGATGGCATCGGCAAGCATACCGAGGTCCTCAAGACGCTGATTGAAGCGGCGGGCGAGAAGGTCAAGAAGGAGCATTGTAAGGGCATGGAGGGCCTCGTTGCCGAAGCGACCAAGCACTGCCTCGGCGAGGACGCTCCCGAGGCGGGTCCGGTCCTCGACGCACAGATGATCGCGCAATACCAGAGGATGACGCACTACGGCATCGCCGGCTTCGGCACAGCCGCTGCGTATGCCAAGGCGCTCGGCGAGAAAGACGCGGCGTCGAAGCTGAGCGCAGCGACCAAGGAAATCTACGGTGGTGACGAATTCGCGACAAAGCTGGCCGACACCGCAGTCAATGCCAAAGCAAAGTAGTCTCGCAGTGGTTCTGAAAAGGGTACGTCACTTCATTTAATCGGCAGAATTACTGGGCCGAGACACGACTCACAACGTCGTAATTTTGTAATTTAGGGACGGGCCAGCGATGGCCCGTCCCTATCTATTTCTATTTCATGCTGTCGGGTACTTTTCCGCCATTCTCGGCGAGCTTGATCATCACCGCTTTGTGAAGGGCAATGTTTTCGTCGGCAGTGCCGTCGGCTCCGACATGGACCTTGAGCTCGTTGGCCAAGCCCTTGCGTGCATCAAGGCTCGAATCAAGTTCGAGGAGCTTGAGCAGATCGACGATCGACGTCTGCCAATTCCCTCCGCCGCCGTGTGTTGCAGCCATCGCCGTCAGCACCGCCTCGACATCAACCGGCGCGGCTGACGCAGGCGCCGAGGGAATTGCTCCGGCCTTGACGGGGGATGATGCTGATGCTGATGCCGCCGGTGCGGTCGCTGCTGGTGCAGTCGCCGCTGCCGCTGGATGGTGGAAAATCTTGTCCATGATGGTTCCGAATAGGCTCATTGCTCATACTCCGTGACAGTGGTTGCCGAACGCGCGGAAAGCGTCGTCCATGCGACAACTATCGTGTGGACGTGACGGGTGCGCTACGATACGCCACCGCCAAGCTCTAATTGATCCGCGCTACGGCAGCTATCCTGTTACGGATCTCGATAAGCTGCCCGACGTCTTTCGGCCCTTCCGTTGTGACGCGAAGATACTTCTGGTCGCTTTCAGTGCCGTGTTGCCGCCCCGATCGATAAGCTAGCGACGACGTCGCCGTCCTCGTCGACGATCTCTAAAACGCTTCCCGAAAGCTTCAAAGCGTGGTCGGCCTGGCGTCGTTCCTGCCGGGCTAATGTGAAGCGACCGATTGCGATCGCATCGGAAAGGTTGCCGAACTCCGCTTCTCCGCCGTTCGCATGCGTGGCATCGCCTGTCCGCACCTGAAAACTATATCGCGCCATGAAGTAACTCTCGATGATTAACTGTAACGCTCGTCCTGTCTGATCGCTATGGCTTGGATACACCACTGACACGCCTGATCGAGCCGCGACGTCGGGCCCCTGCGGCACCTGCACCGCCATGCAATCGGTCACCATATATTTAAGAATCATAGTTACCGCTTTGAAATGACTTGGACTTGATCTGTCGGTCGCGTAAACACTCTGTTAATATTCTGGAGGCCTGCGATGGCAGAGAAGATTATCGACTATGTCGTTCGATCGAGCGACGGCTCCTGGACGGTATGCCGGCGGAGTTTCGATCCGGCGCTGTCGTGGCTGCAAACGCGCGAAGTCTCTCAGCATTTCGCTCGTGAAGACGCTGTTTTGGAGATGCGGGACCGAAATTTGATGCATGCGCTAAATGGAATACCCTCCAACCTTGCTTGATCGATCCGATAGCGTTCTGGTAAATAAGTCCTGAAGTTTTGGGGGATTTGGAGTGGCTGAGGTTGTCGTCAATTTCGCCGTCCGGACCGGGGACGGCGCATGGACTGTATGTCGCCGCGAGCTCGACAGTCGGATTACGTGGCTGACGACGGCAAATGTCGCAAGGCGGGCTGAGCGACTACGCTGCGAACTTACATACGAAAATCCATCTCGGAACTCCCGCAGAGAGAGCTAGCTCTCATACGAAGACTTATGTCATCGGCGGTGGAGAGGCGGTAGCTGACCGCGGGCGAAGAAGGTGATAGTGAACGTGTCGCTTCGTCGTAGGAGTATGGCGCATGAAGACCTTGGCTCTTGCCCTCGCGCTGCTCGCGGTAGTGTCACCTGCCGCCGCGCAAGTGGCTCCCCGGCATCGCTTGACACCAGCGGACGCGGCCCGTTTGCTGGCGAACCCCGCAGCGCAGGACCTGATCGCGCAGAAGATCGCCTCGCTCGCGAGCATCGTACTTGACACCAAGATCGGGCCGCTTGCGGCGCTGACCGACCCGCGAGAAGATGTCCGCCCCGACGACACGCTGTACTCGATCGAGCGACGCCACGATCGCGATCTCGACCGACATCTTTACGAGAGATCACATCGCGCCGTCGCCACTGCCGGTTCGATAGCTGGCGGCGCGGTGACGGAGCGGCCGAGTTGCGCCGCACGGCTGCCCGTCTGCGCGCCGCGCTCGCCCCGTTAGTCGATGCGGCTGGGGCGCCCAAGTCTGGCCAGCAAAGACCCGGCTACTAGATAGAAAGGATCTAAGAGGACCCCCGTTGCACAATAGCGCCAAAGCTCGCAGATCTGAATGAACGGTTGGTTGGGGAAGGGGTTAGAGCGCCTCGTCGGTTGCTGGGTTTTCTCGGCGCACAGAGGTGACTGAACGAAACTCCGCTTTGCCACGTCGGACGCCCATAAGCTGCCAGGCGGCTTCCGGCCCCTTCTTGACGGATATCTAATATCGGGTGTTCGATCAGTCAGTTCGCTATCGCAGGTCGCTGGCAGGCGAGGGAACAGGTGCTATATCAGCTGGCATTTGAGGATGGTGATGATCCACTTTTGGAAGCTTCGGTTACGAGATGTGGGCCGTGCTGCGCTCGGGAGTGCCGCGATCATGTGGGTGGGCTTGCCGCCAGCCGACGCGGCGCCGACCCTGCCTTCGGTTCCCGAGACAGTCTCCGAGCCTCTTCGCCCGCCGCTTGAATATCGAAGCGCTAATGGGGTGCTCGCGGTGACGATTGTGGCTGCGGAAACCCGCGTCCGGCTCGGCGACCGAACGATTGACGGATCGACCTTTAACGGCACCTACGCCGGCCCGATCCTGCGCCTGAAGCCGGGCGACACGCTCAAGATGCACTTCGTCAACAATCTGCCGCAGGTCACCAACGTCCTTTCACGGCCTCGGAGTGTCGCCGCAAGGCCACGGCGACAATTCGATGTACATGATCGGACCGGGCAAGACGTGGGACTATGTCATCCCGATCCCCAAGGATCATCCGCCCGGCGTTTACTGGTTCCACACCCACGGACATGATTTCGCCGAACATCAGGTGATGGGCGGCCTCAGCGGCACCCTCGTCATCGAAGGCTTTCAGGACGAGGTGCCCGCGACAAAGCCGCTGGTCGAGCGCATGTTCGCGCTTAAGGAGTTTTCGCCATCCAGCTCGGGCAAGCTCAACAAGGTGCCGAAGCCGGTCAACGGAATGATCGACACGATAGCCGGGCAGGTCGATCCGCTCCTGACGATGCAGCCCGGCGAGACGCAGCTCTGGCGCTTCAGCGGGCAGACGGCGAACGGCTATTACCGTATGCGCCTAGCGGGCATGAAACTGACCGAGGTCGGGCGCGATGCTCGCCCAATCCTGCACCCGCATACGGTCGACGAAGTTATTGTTGGGCCAAGCGAGCAAGTCGATGTGCTTGTTACGGCCGACGCGGCGGGGGCCTATCAACTCGTCCAGGCAGGCTCCGCGACCGGCCCGGCGGGTGATCGCTTTCCGCGCCAGGCGCTGGCGGAGATCGTGGTCGCGCGCAATCCGGCGCTGCCCGAACCCGCACCGCTTGGCCCGCTCGTCATCAATGCGCCGGACCAAAAGCCGGTCCCGGGCAACCTCATCGCGGCGCACCGGCTCGTCGTGTTCTCCGAGGACCCGGTCACTGGCCTGTTCTTCATCAATCACCAGACCTTCGATCCAATGCGGGTCGATCTCAAGGTTCCGCTCGGTTCGATCGAGGAATGGACGATCCGCAACTCGTCGCAGGAGCTCCACGTCTTCCATATCCACCAGCTGGGCTTCGAGGTGCTCAGCATCAACGGCAAGCCTGTCCCGTTTCAAGGGCTGCAGGATACGATCGACGTGCCGATCCACGGCGAGGTCAAAATCCGGATCCCCTTCACCAACCCGCTTATGGTCGGCCGCTTCATGTTCCACTGCCACATTCTCGAGCATGAGGACAAAGGCATGATGGCGCAGATCGAGGTGTTCGATCCGAAGACGGGACCGATGAAGGATATGCCCGGCATGGGCGCAGGGCCGCATGCGGGTTGATCGGTGGGGCGGCATTCTGGCCGCCGCGCTGATCGTTTCGCCGGTGACGGCACAGGTTCAAGCGCCGGCCCCTGGGACTCTGCTTGGGACCTCGGCCACCCTGCCGCCTCCCGACGGCATGGGCGCCGAGCCGGTTGGCGACTTCCCCAAGTTCAGCTTCGCGACACTGGCCAATCTCGAATACTCCGGTCTTGGCGCCGCTTCTGGTCCAAGCCGGGGACCCCAACCCTATTTCCGGTTTGACGCGACCATGCTTGTCGATGTCAACGACAAGCTGTCGTTCGATGGGCTGTTCCAATTCAAGGCGCGCAAGCCCCGCCCGGCCGACGACCCCAATAGCGACCTTTACATCAATCAGGGTGCCGGACGGCGCGTCGGCGGCAAGATGCTCGAGCTTTACGCGCGGTACGACACGTGGCGCGTCGGCAAGTTCGTCCAGAACTTCGGCCGCGCCTATTACTTGCTCCCGGGTCCATTCGCGGCGGACTTCATCGAGGAAGCAGAGGCCGGCTACGAACCTACCGAGATGATCGGGGTCGAGAAGCTCCACGTCTTCGGGAGCGAGGAGCACGGATGGCAGCAGCTTTCGGTTTCGGCCTTCTTCGTGGACAGGACCTTCCTGCACGAGAGCCTGCCGTACAACGAAGGAATTGTTCATTACCGCAACGGCGGCGTCGGCAACACGCACCTGCCCGAAAATGTCATGGTCACCTACGACATCCTCAATATGCCGGTCGGTCACGGAGCGCAGGCGACTTTTCAGGCGAGCGTCATCCGCTACGGCAAAAGCTATCAGGCGGAGCGGGGAGAAATCTGGACGACGGTCGGCGGCGATATCGCAATTCCGCTTAACGGCAGCGTCGCCGCCACGTTGGACGGGCGCTATTCGCAGCTCCACCTCTACGTCGAAGCGGCCCGGCGCGACAACTTCGAAGGCTTTGCGGGGCGAGCGCGCAGCTTCGTCAGCGTTTCTGGCGACTATCTGGCCGGGCCGTGGGTGGTCGATCTGACGACGACACAACGCTGGACCACCGACCGGATTCTGCCGATCCAGAACGATGCGATTTACACCGCGACGATCGGACATGATCTGTCGCGGGCGATCCTCGGGTCGATCAGCGTTGCGCAGGAACATGTTGGCGACCGCGCCGGCATTTATGCCGGCATCCGCCTCACAAAGACCTTTACCACCTGCGCTAGATGCCTCACTCGCGGCAGGGCATTCTGAACGATGATCTTATCGCCTATCGTCCATCATCAAGTCCATCGGCCGACGTGTTGGGCTTGCTATGATCGGACGGCAGCTATGCCAGATTAGAAATCGGGAAGCGGACAGGCAGCAACCGGCCCCATCTCGGCGGAGTTCACCTAAAGACCCTGCTCGGTCAGTCTCTGCAAGAATTTAGGGTCGGCGCTGAATGAAACGATACATAATCCTTGTTCCCATTGCCCTAGCACTCGTGACTTCTGCCCGCGCGCAGGAAGAGCATCATAACCATCCGGCACCCGAGCATCTTGTCTCAACACATCTCGAAACGAGCTGCGCACGGGCGGTGACGCCGGCGTTCGACCGCGCCGTCGCGCTGCTGCATTCGTTCACCTACGAGGAGGCGGACGCGGGCTTCGCCGATGTTGCCGCCCGCGACCCGGGTTGTGCGATGGCGCAATGGGGACGGGCGATGACCCACTATCACCAACTTTGGGACGTGCCGGTCGGTCCCGGCCTCGCCGCCGGCGTTGCCCAGATCGGGCAGGCGGCGGCGATGACGACAGGCACGCCCCGCGAACGCGCGCTCATCGCCGCGCTCGGCGTTTATTATGCCGACGCGGGCGCGGTTCCAGCAGCTGACCGCGCGATGCGATACTCAGATGCGATGGCGACGCTGGCGCACGACTATCCCGCCGACGACGAGATCGCGACGTTCTACGCGCTGTCGCTGATCGCGACGGCAGCGCCGACCGATCACACGCACGTGCGCCAGAAGCACGCCGCCGATATCCTCGAGCCGATCTGGAAGCGCCAGCCGGGACACCCCGGTGTGCCGCACTATCTGATCCACGCGTATGACAGTGTCGAACTGGCGCAACGCGGCCTGCCAGCAGCGCGGCTCTATGCCAAGATCGCGCCATCCGCGCCACACGCGTTGCACATGCCGTCGCACATTTTCACGCGGCTCGGTCTGTGGGACAATTCGATCGCGTCGAACATAGCGGCGCGTGATGCCGGCCTCGCGCAAGGCGACGTCGGCGAGGCGCTGCACGCGATGGACTATCTGACTTATGCCTATCTCCAGCGCGGCCGGACCGCCGATGCCGCGCGCGAGGTCGCCGCGCTCAGGGCGATGACGCTGCCGCCCGGCACCGGCTTCAAGATCGGCTATGCCGGCAATGCGATGCCGGTCCGGCTCGCGGTCGAGACCCGTGACTGGGCGACCGCGTCGCAGCTCACCCCGATCGCCGGTTCCGGCCCGCAGGTGGCCG
Organism: Polymorphobacter sp. PAMC 29334; assembly: GCF_019431245.1. Lineage (NCBI taxonomy): Bacteria > Pseudomonadati > Pseudomonadota > Alphaproteobacteria > Sphingomonadales > Sphingosinicellaceae > Polymorphobacter > Polymorphobacter sp. PAMC 29334. Next base: position 158,220 of record NZ_CP080242.1, read on the forward strand.
CGGTCGTGTGGTGGGCGCGCGCGCTGGGCAGGCTGCGCGCCGCCACGCCGGGTTTGGCCGACGCCGACATCGCCGGGCTGGCGGCGTGCCGCGAAGCGCTGCGGGTGGCGAACGACGATTATTGGATGGCGCAAACCGATGCGTTGCTCAAATCGGCGCAGGCGTGGCGCTTCGCGGCGACCGGCGACGCTGCCGCCGCCGCCGACGAGGAGGATGGACTCGAAAAGCTCCCGCTCACACCGGGGCCGATCGTCCCGGCGCGCGAGCAGCTCGGCGACCTATACCTCGTCGTCGGCAAGCCGCGCGAGGCGTTGGTCGCCTATGATGCCGCCTTGGCGCTGGCGCCGGGCAGGCTTGGCGCGCTGCGTGGCAAGGCCGCGGCGGAGCGGAGGATCGGCAGCCTTTAGACTGGTGGCAGCTATTTGATTTTAAACACAAAAAGCCGTCAGGCGGCTATTGGCCCCGATGCTGGCCGGGCCGCGAAAGCCGCGGCAATAGCGACTGAGGGGTGGCAAGCGGTCCATCAGCTTTTGGGATCTAATCCGGCTAGAGCGGACTTGTTGATAGCCGATAATTCAAGCCCTTTAGCGACCCGCGCCCGCGGCCGGACATGCTCCAGTCCGGCGCCCACTGTCGCGACCGCGGAAAGCGACCGTCACTTCGCCGGACCGTGCCTTGCCCGAAAAGCTGAAGTCATAGCCGTTCGCGCCATACGTACCTGAGCCGTCGACGCGGAGGGCAGGGTAGCGGCTGTCCTTGCACTCGCCGGCTGCGGTAATATTCCCGTTCGCCATCGCAAAGCCGGAAAAGCGGCACTGGATGGCGTTGCTGGCGAGCAGAAAGCTCCGTGGATCCGCCAGATCCGAAGCCGAGTAGCACGCCCGATAGGGTGGAGGGGACGGCAGCACGCTTTGCGCCTGGTCGGCGATGAACGAGGAGCCGTTAACCTCATCGATCACATAAACGACAGTATGCTCCCAGAGTCCGGGCATCGGCACGGGCGCCGACGCCGCGGCCATCAGGACTGGCAACAGGACTACGAGAGGAGTGATTCGACGCATGATTATCTCAACTCACAAACTGGTGTCATGACCTGCCGCATCGGAGCTGAACGAACAACCGAAGTCGAGAGCAGCGGGACAGAGGCGGCATGTCTGATCTTGGGTCTTCTCGGCGTGAGAAGCGAGCTCAAATAACGTCCGCTATCTAGCTGCGGTCGTCTCAAAGCAGCCAGTCCGCGATCGGCCCCTTTGCCGCTCAATGGCTGCATTCAGATCCACCGAGTACGATCAACCTGAACATACGGCCTTGTTGGCGTGCCTGAACGTTAGCTAGGTGGGCTGGGAGATGCTAAAATGACCACTAAACTTGTAGGAAGGCGGCCGACGATGGCTGTTACTAGAATTGTTGCCAACCTAACCGTGGCGAACCCGGTGGCGCTGGCAAAGTTTTATCAGGAGGTGTTCGACCTTGAGCAGACGTTTGATATGGGCTGGATCGCGTTTCTGAACAGCGATGCAACGCAGAAGATTGAACTGCACACTGCCTCTGGAGGCGGCCTGGGCACAGAATTGCCCGTGATTTCGATCGGCGTAGATGATCTAGTGGATTGATTCTAACGTTTGGTGCCCTCGCCTGACGGCGGCGATGATTTCGTCTGGATCGGCGCGCCAGACGAAGGGTCGGGGCTGCTGATTGTGCTCCTTGATGAAGCGGTTGATAGCGGCCTGGAGGTCGACAACGGAGCAGAAGACGCCGTTTTTCAGGCGCCGGCGGGTGAGCTTGGCGAAGAAGCCCTCGACGGCGTTGAGCCACGAACACGACGTCGGCACGAAGTGGAACGTCCAGCGCGGATGCCGGGCCAGCCAGGCGCGGACTTTGGGCTGTTTGTGGGTAGCGTAATTGTCGAGGATGACGTGGACGGCCTTGTCGGGCGGCAACTCGGCCTCGACGGTGTTCAGGAAGCGGATAAACTCCTGGTGCCGATGGCGCTGCATGTTGCGCCCGATCACCGAGCCGTCGAGCACGTTCAACGCCGCGAACAAGGTCGTCGTGCCGTTGCGCTTGTAGTCGTGGGTCATGGTCGCACCCTGGCCGCGCTTGAGCGGCAGCCCCGGCTGGGTGCGATCGAGCGCCTGGATCTGGCTCTTCTCGTCCACGGACAGCACGATCGCGTGCGCCGGCGGCGAGACGTAGAGGCCGACCACGTCGTGCAGCTTCTCGGCAAAAGCCTTGTCGTTGGACAGCTTGAAGCTCCGCCAGCGGTGCGGTGCCAGGCCATGGTCGTGCCAGATCTTGACGACCGAGGACGCAGCGATGCCGACCGCCTTGGCCATCGCGCGGACTGTCCAGTGCGTCGCTTCATGGTCGGGTGGTGCGAGGGTCAACGCCACGATCTTGTCGACCAGCGCAGTCTCGAGCGGCGCGATGCCCGGAGGTCGGGTCTTGTCGCGCAGCAAGCCATCGACGCCTTCGGCCATGAAGCGCTCCTGCCAGCGCCACACGCAGGTCTTCGACTTGCCCGTCGCCGCCATGATCGCAACAGTGCCCAGGCCGCCCGCTGTCAGGAGAATGATCCTGGCCCGCCACACGTGCTTTTGCGGGGAGCCGCGCGCCGCGACAATCGCTTCAAGCCGAGCCTTGTCCGAGGCCGTGACCTCGATCCTGATACCAGTGCGCATCCCCCAACGTCGCACGTTCGACCGTCGCCGGGAATCCCCAACAGGACTCGTCCGTCCCGATCAATCCACTAGCTGCCACCGAGGCGGCCGTTCGCGCCGCCGGGGCAAAGGTTGTTTACGGCCCGATCACGGAAGACTGGGGTCTCCGTCGCTTCTTCTTCCGCGACCCTGACGGCAATCTCGTAAACGTCGTCAACAGCTGAGCTTTTCCTTATTTCGGCTTTCATTAATAGACGCCTTTTGGGTTTGCGCGGCGACGAAAATCGCGGGAGGGTGGGAAGTTGCGAGCCTATCCATCCCGACGGACGGCACCTAATCGACGATTATCGCTCGCGACCGGACAGACTGCACCCGTCCCCATACATACCCTAGGGCGCGAACAGACTTACCGTTTGAAGCGCTCAGCGATCAGGTACGATATCGGCATGGCGCGCTACTTCGAGCCACTTCCCGTTATATAAATGCCGCCAGACCGCAATAAACCGGACCTTGGATGTTTGACCCGCCAATGAGAATTTACCGGCCCATCCGCAATTTTCGGTCCCGGCCAAGATGGTAATGTCCCCGTAGGCGTGGGTGTAGTCGATCGATCTTGTCAGCGAGGTGAAGCGTAGCACCCCGACCGTGACCATTGCTGCAACCGGAGGACCGGTGACAAATTTGCCGAGCGGGTTGTTGACGACAAAGGTATCGTCCCACAGCGAACTAAGCCCTTTGGCGTCGGCAGCAAGGAAGGCGCGAACCTCGGCGTCGTTGGCCGCTTGCAGGCCAGAGGCCATTTCTTCCGTCGCTGCTGCAACGCTGCAGGACAACGAGAGCATCATTGTCATGGCTATGGCGGCAGCTACGCGTTGCATGGATGACTCTTGCTAGTATCGATCAAGTTATGTCGGCGAACAGAAGGTGGCAAACCGCATATCATCGGCAATTTACCGTTGAGGTGAGATTGTCTTCAACATTTGAAGCGGCTTGGCGAGGACTTGTTTGATTCATCCGGTCCACCTCGCTGAGATTATCGCATTTGAGAGCCTCGGCCTGGTAGCGGCTTACGCCCGAGTGCCGTTCGATGAAAATGTGAGAGAATCCACGACATAGCAGGATCGATGTCCGCTTTCGCCGCCACCACTCCTAAAGCCGCCAGGCAGCAAATGATGCGGTGGACGGCTCTCCTACCCGACCTGCGATATAATCTGCGGGTTGAGCCAGAAGGAGAGCGATGATGACGAAGGCAGTTGTGGCGACGATCGGGCTGGATATCGCGAAGTCGGTGTTCCAGGTGCATGGGGTCGATGGGGCAGGGCAGGTGGTTGTTCGCCAGCGCCTGACGCGAGGTCGGATGCTGGGGTTTTTCGAGAAGCTGGCACCGTGCGTGATCGGGATCGAGGCGTGCAGCAGCTCGCATTACTGGGCGCGCGAGCTGATTGCGCGGGGGCACGATGTGAAGCTGATGCCAGCGCAGTACGTGAAGCCGTACGTCAAGCGCGGCAAGAACGATGCGGCCGATGCCGAAGCGATCTGCGAGGCGGTGACAAGGCCGACGATGCGCTTCGTCGCAGTGAAGACCCCCGAGCAGCAGAGCGTGATGATGCTCCATCGGGTGCGACTGATGCTGAGCCGCCAGCGGACTCAGGTGTCGAACGCGCTGCGGGCGCATCTGTCGGAGTTCGGCATCGTTGCCGCCATCGGGCGCGGCGGGATCGAGCAGCTCCTGGCGGTGCTCGCGGACCCGAACGATGCGCGCGTCCCGCCCGACGCGCGGCTGTGCCTCGAGATGCTGGCGGCGCAGCTGGCTGTGGTGAAGTCGCAGATCCTCGACAACGACCGCCGCATCCGGGAGAGTGCGCGGGAGACCGAGGTCGGTCGCCGGCTGATGGAGATCCCCGGCGTCGGCCCGGTGATCGCCAGCGCCTTCGTCGCGGCGGTTGGTGACCCGGCCGTGTTCAAGAGCGGTCGCAACCTCGCGGCATGGATCGGGCTGGTGCCGAAGCAGAACTCGAGCGGCGGCAAGGAACGGCTCGGCGGGATCACGAAGGCGGGCAACAGCTACCTGCGCCAGATGCTGGTGGTCGGGTCGATGGCGGTGATCCGTACCGCCGAGCGACACGGTACCCGGCGACCGTGGGTGCTGCAGCTGCTGGCGCGACGTTCGAAGAAGGTTGCCGCCGTCGCGCTGGCTAACAAGATGGCACGCATAATCTGGGCGTTGATGACGAACGGCGAGCGCTACCGCGATCCCGTCGTCGCGACAGCCGCGGCATGAGCATAGCGACATAGGAATAGGCGCACGCACCGACGCGCCGACGAGGTTGGAAAGGGCGGACACGAGATAATGCACCAAGCCGGTCGATACCGCCGGATCAGGAAAACCCAGTGGGGCCGCGGCACTTCCGAGTGCGAGCAAACGATCGGGACCTGAGACGCGCGAATGGCATTATGGCCAGCGGCACATGATAAGGCCGCACTACAGGTCGAACACATGGCCGCACCGACCAACGAACGTGCAGAAGCTCAAGAAAACCCTTGCCAACGGAGAGCCGTCCACACACGGCCCCGGAGCCACTTCACCGCACGTCGGGACAGCTTTGACGAGCCGATCCAGCGTCGGAATTGAAGTGACACGTTTGCTGGTCACCGCCCAGGCTCGAAGCGCTGGCAGGCATATTTAACCTTTCAATAAAGTCTGAAGCCGTTGCGCGTCAGGCGAGCCAAGACCGGTACATGCGTCCCAGCCCTTAGCCGCGCTGTAACCGACGCCGCTCACTTTATTGGTCCCTGATACGATATCGTGAAACGCTGCCCCATCTCCGTAGAGCTGTGGATGGGCAAACCCAACCGGCGTGGGGCGGGTTGCGTTGATGCTCGCAAACAGACCGGCCCAAAGCGGCGCGACCGCACTCGTCCCTCCGATCTGTTCAGTTTTGCCACCGACGACGATGATGTAGCCGCTGTTCGGATCGGCATTGCCCGCAACGTCGGGTACCCCGCGGCCGCCTCTTGGGCCGCCAGCGGCAGGCACCATAACATTGGCTTGATAGCCGGGCTTCGCAAAATTTACGCTGACGCCGCCGCCTGTGCCGCTACCGTTCGAGTTCCAAACCGTCTCGCTCGTGCGTTTGCCGCCACTCGCGTGCAGCAATGTGCCCCCGCAAGCGAGCACGTAGGGATCGGAAGCCGGAAAATCGACATGCACCTTGCCGTCACTTTGGCCGTCGGTAGCAAGACCGTCGCCCGATGCGGCACAGACGGTGATGCCAAGAATCGCAGCGTCCTTCAGCGCCGTGTTCATCGCGGAGAGGGCTTGCTGACTCCAGTTAGCCTCAGCCGAACCCCAGCTGATCGAGATCACCGACGGCTTGTTGATCTGATCGTGTACCGCTTGGCTGATCGCGTCTACAAAACCCTGCGATGTGTTCGGCGCGAAATAGACCGCAATGGCAGCGCCGGGTGCAACGCCGCCGGCGACCTGAATGTCGAGAGCGACCTCGCCGTCGGCACCGCTGGGGTTGCCGGGCGAATTGGCACCGCCCGATACATCGACAGACGTCACCTTTGGTACCGGGAGTTTCATCGCGGAGAAGGCGGCTGCAGTGTCCGCGTCAAGATACCCGCCGCCGAGCTCAATGATGCCGATGCACTGTCCCTTGCCGACGGTTCGACCCGCGGGAAAGCCGTAGACCTGCCCAACGGCGTTCGGAAAAAAGGCGCTAGTGGATTTGGGCTTGGCATTAATCTTGAACTTCGGCGTCGCGATCGGGCTCGTGTCGAGCCCGAGAACCGCGGCAATCCGATTGGCCATGTCTGCTGGCACCGTCAGCGAACCGTCGCGGCCACGTACACGTCGGCCGCCGACGTCGTACTCGCTTAAAACCGTGCCAAATGCGGCTTCGACTTTCGCCGCTGGCCCAGTGACACGGACGAGGCGCCGCGCCGCATTCTCCTCGACAATGCTCAGGCCATGCGCGCGGGCAAAGTCGGCGACAGCCTTGAAGTCGTCGCGATGCTCGACCTCTCGCTTGAGAGCGATCGCCGCCCGCGAACCTTGTGGCAATGTCGCCGAGGCACTCGGCGAGAGCGTGAGAAGCGGATCGGCATCACGATCCTTCAGATATATGCTGAGTTCGATAGTCTGATCGGACGGAACCGCGCCAACCCGCTTTCCGTCGGGGCTACGGTGTTGGCTGCCGGAAAGCTCCACCATCGTCTTAGTCATAACCGCGCTTCTCCTCGCACCGCGACTCGATCGTAGCTCAGATAATAGGGCAGACCGGGGCGCATTGGTCGAACAACAATTAAACCTACGACGGAATAGCGGTCAGTGCCGACGATCGAAAGGGCCCGCTGGTCCGGGCGCTACCCGTCGGCGAACGGCAGCTTTTCCCAAATTCGTTGCTAGCAGCAGTCAGACCGCTTTCGGCCCCGTGCCAGTCACCAGTCGGCGCCGTTAAGGCGAGAGCCGATTAGGGATAGATAGCGTCCGTCCGATTCTTAGAATATGTTCCGTTGGCTGGCGCAAAGTCTTTGTCTTTAGTCACCAAAGGTGGCCGAGGTCTTATTTCGCCTTCCCACTCCATCGCGGGTCGGCAGGATCGTAATCCACCAAGTCGAAGTCCTTGGCACCCATCGCATTGGCGGCATTGGTCGCCGAATTGATCTTCCACTCGCCTGCCTGCTTGCACAGCACCATCGTCAGATACCCAGACTGCTCATGGGTATCGTCGCTTGTCCACAAACCGCTCCACGCGCTGTAAACAATCGCCGTATTCGGGCCGATGAATTTAATTCGTGCGGGTTTATATGTCATTCGCGTCTTGTCGACGTTCATGAAGGCGAAGAATTTTGCATTTGCGTCGGTGATATCGCGACGTCCATCGATCTTTAGCCCGGGCATCGAGATGAAGGTGCCGTCCTTGGTAAAGAGCTTGCCGTAGCCAACGGCATCTCTTTTCCCGAATAGCTCGTATTGCTGTTTTACCACCTGTGTAATCAACACTTTATCGGCTGCAGTTTCACCATGCGCCGTCGACGCAGACAGGGTCGCCGTGCATACGACGACGACCATCCGCCTAAGACTGCCAACCATGACCTCTCCCGACCCCAAACTTTAAGGCTGAACCATGAGCCATGTCTGTCCGGATGGCCAGCAGACGTGGCGACCGATCCCGGACAATCTTCGTTCGACCGAATTGTCCACACTTGGGGCGGAAGCCGACGTCGGATCCGCAATTAGTCGATCGGCAGCTATGCTTATTTGACGCCGGGAAGCGGACAGACGGCTTCTGATGCGGTGGACGGCTCTCCTACCCGACCTGCGGTATAAGTCGCGGGTTGAGCCGGAAGGAGAGCGATGATGACGAAGGCAGTGGTGGCGACGATCGGGCTGGATATCGCGAAGTCGGTGTTCCAGGTGCATGGGGTCGATGGGGCAGGGCAGGTGGTTGTTCGCCAGCGGCTGACGCGAGGTCGGATGCTGGGGTTCTTCGAGAAGCTGGCACCGTGCGTGGTCGGGATCGAGGCGTGCAGCAGTTCGCACTATTGGGCGCGCGAGTTGATCGCGCGGGGACACGACGTGAAGCTGATGCCGGCGCAGTGAGTGAAGCCGTACGTCAAGCGCGGCAAGAACGACGCCGCCGATGCCGAGACGATCTGCGAGGCGGTGACGCGGCCGACGATGCGCTTCGTCGCAGTGAAGACCCCCGAGCAGCAGGGCGTGATGATGCTCCATCGGGTGCGGCTGATGCTGAGCCGCCAGCGGACGCAGGTGTCGAACGCGATGCGGGCGCATCTGTCGGAGTTCGGCATTGTTGCCGCCGTCGGACGCGGTGGCATCGAGCAGCTCCTGGCGGTGCTCGCAGACCCGAACGATGCGCGCGTCCCGCCCGACGCGCGGCTGTGCCTCGAGATGCTGGCGGCACAGCTGGCGGTGGTGAAGTCGCAGATCCTCGACAACGACCGCCGCATCCGGGAGAGCGCGCGGGAGACCGAGGTCGGTCGGCGGCTGATGGAAATCCCCGGCGTCGGTCCGGTGATCGCTAGCGCGTTCGTCGCCGCGGTTGGCGACCCGGCGGTGTTCAAGAACGGGCGCACGTCGCGGCGTGGATCGGGCTGGTGCCCAGGCAGAACTCGAGCGGCGGCAAGGAGCGGCTCGGCGGGGTCACAAAGGCGGGCAACAGCTACCTGAGACAGATGCTCGTGGTCGGGTCGCTGGCGGTGATCCGCACTGCAGAGCGACATGGCACCCGGCGACCGTGGGTGCTGCAGCTGCTGGCGCGACGCTCGAAAAGGTCGCCGCCGTCGCGCTGGCCAACAAGATGGCGCGGATGATCTGGGCGCTGATGACAAACGGCGAGCGCTACCGCGATCCCGTCGTCGCGGCCGCAGCGGCATGAGCATGAGGACACAGGAATAGGCGCACGCACCGACGCGCCGACGAGGTTGGAAAAAGCGGACCCGAGATAAGGCACCAAGCCGTCGATACTGCCGGATCAGGAAAACCCAGTGGGGCCGTGGCACATTCGAGTGCGATTTAACGATTGAAACCTTAGACGCGCGAATGGCATTATGGCCCGTGACGTGACCCCCGTTTTTTCCTCCATCTGGAGCTAGAGTCCGACCCATTGGGGGGACGGACAGATGAAGCGGAAGCAGTTTTCGGAAGAGCAGATAATTGGCATCCTGAAGGAGGCCGAGGCGGGCGCGGTGGTGACGGAGCTGTGCCGCAAGCACGCGATGTCGAGCGCGACCTACTATGCGTGGAAGGCGAAGTTCGGCGGTCTGGAGGTATCCGACGCGAAGCGGCTGCGGGCGCTCGAGGAGGAGAACGGCAAGCTGAAGCGGCTGCTGGCGGACACGATGCTCGACAACGCGGGGTTGAAGGATCTGCTGTCAAAAAAATGGTAGCGCCCGCCGCGAAGCGGGAGGCGGTCGCGCATCTCCAGACGACGCTGGGGATGAGCGAGCGGCGGGCGTGCATGGTCGTTGGGGCGGATCGCAAGAGCATGCGGTATCGCTCGTGCCGGGCCGATGATAGCGACCTGCGGTCGCGGCTGCATGAGCTGGCGCAGCAGCGCCGGCGGTTTGGCTATCGGCGCCTGCACATCCTGCTCCGCCGCGACGGCATCATCATCAACCGCAAGAAGACCCAGCGCCTGTATCGCGAGGAGGGGCTGACGGTCCGTCGCAGGAAGGGACGACGGCGCGCCGTTGGCGCGCGGGCACCTGCGCCCATGATCGCGCTGCCCAACCAGCGCTGGAGCCTCGACTTCGTGCATGACCAGCTTGCCACCGGGCGCCGGTTCAGGGTGCTCAACATCGTCGACAACGTGACGCGGGAGTGTCTGGCCGCGGTGGTCGATACGTCGATTTCGGGCCGACGGGTGGTCCGCGAGCTGACCGATCTGATTGCAAGGCGCGGTGCACCCAAGATGATCGTCAGCGATAATGGCACTGAGCTGACGTCGAACGCGGTGCTGGCCTGGTGTGGCGACGTCGGCATCGACTGGCACTACATCGCGCCGGGCAAGCCGACGCAGAACGGGTTCGTCGAAAGCTTCAACGGTCGCATGCGCGACGAGCTGCTCAACGAGACGCTGTTCTTCACGATCGGCCAGGCCCGAGCGATCCTTGCCCGCTGGGTCGACGATTACAACACCGAGCGGCCGCACTCCTCGCTCGGTTACGCCACCCCGGCGGCGTTCGCCGCCGGCCTCGAAAAGCAACGGGCGGGGTTAACCCCGCCCGTTGCTTCGCCCGCGCTCGTGCGCGACAACACCAACCGGTCTCTGGTTGCCGCTGGATGAAAGCCGGGGGTCACGTCAAGACCGCCAAGATCAACGCCGTTGACCCGCTCGCCTGGCTGACTGACACCCTCGAGCGCCTCGCCCGCGGCCACTCCAGCCAAAACCTCGATCAGCTCATGCCCTGGAACTTCCGCAGCTAAAGGGCCTCAAAACATCGCTTACCGTTGAGCAAAGGTTGGATGATGTCATTATCGTTCATCGCCGGGATGCTGACACAGCCGGGCAAGGGCGTCGGTACGATCCCGACCCGCTAGTCAGCACCTCCCGCACCCTATATGCTTAGCGTAAAGCACGGAGAGTAAACGTGGTCGACATCAACTCGAATACCCCAGTCATGCCTGATGAGGTCATTCCAACCGCAAATGTCGTTACAACGCCAAATGGCGCCGTTCCTTACAAGGTCGTTTTCCAGCTCGGGGATAAGATAATTTCCGAACATGCGGTGTCTTCGATGCGCGAGGGCGAGGCGTTTATCAAAGAGCAGCTACCCAATATCCGCGTGTCAGCGAGGGATCCGAACCGCAATGCCTAAAGGCCCAACTGAGAGAAGCGTCCCGCAGACGCGATCGGGCTTGCCGTGATGAACGGGCGCACAGCGACCGGCTAGATTGACGACGACCGTCCGGCGGCAAGCGCCGCCGCATAGCTCGGCAAGTCGGGCGGGTAGGCGCGAGCAAGCGTGGCTCGCCGATGTCCTCGGCCGCATCGCCGACCTCCCACAGCAGCGCCTCGCCGAACTGCTCCGGTGGAACTGGCGACCCGACACCTCAGACGTGCCGCTCGCTCAAGCCGCCTGAGCGTGTCGCAGCGACCCTGCGGCCCTCACCGGGTGCGTACGAAGAAGCGGCTTCGGCCGCTTTTGTTCATGACCTCGCCCTCCGCTCATCGCGGACATCCGGCGTCTGAATGCCAGACAAAATCCGCCCCTTGGCAAGCGGCGGGACAAGCGGCCTTCCTCTTTCTAATCAGCGGCGGAGGCGCTGCGGTGTCGCAACCGAGCGGTTTAGACGCCATCTCACCGCTTGATCGGAGCCTTACAGCTGCGAGGGCGTAGCTTGCCCGGTGTTGTGGAGGAGCCCACGGTCGTCTTCCCCGGTCCAGCGGTCATGGCTTTTGGAGGTGCGGACCGGGGCTTCGGTTGTGGGCTGAGCTTCGATGCGGCACGGACCGGGGCAGCCGGCTTCGCCGTCAACTCACGACGAACCGCCTTGATAACCTCACCGATACCTTGGGCGGCATTGACATAGGCAGCATCGCTGCTCGACCAACCCTCAGGCGGTATGCCGTCCTTGGGCATCAGTTTAAATCCGGCCGCACGGGTTTGCTTCCAATCACACGGCTTTACCACCACCGCGACTATCCGCATCAGCTTGCGCGCCCGGCGGGCCATGGCGCGCTTGTACTCGATGTCCCAGCAATAATGGCTGTCGAGATACGCGGGGCTGAACAGCGCGACAAAAATATGGGCATGTCGGAGTTCCCGGGCGATCTCCGTACTCAGCCCGGCTCCCGGTTCGATGTTTTCATCATACCAGACTGTGACACCATTACGTCGCCACGGCGCAAGGTGGGTATTCAGCTTCGCCTGCGCTGCCGCATCCTGGTGCGAGTAGGACATGAAGATGCGAATGTCGGGCTTGCCGGCGAGCGCAGCTGAACGTTTGGGCTTGCTTGCAGCACTGCGTTGCTTGCTTGATTTGGCCGCCCTTGCGGCTGATCCAGTGCTACGGGGTGTCGATGCCATGGCGAGACTATACCGATCGACGCGCCACCGCCTAGACCGAGGAGGAAGGTAGACCTTTTTACCGATGACAGAGAACGCTCAAGCCCGACGTCTCCGTGAATCCTCGCAGCTGTTAAACCGCTAGCGGCGGAGTATTACCAGCTCACAGGCAAGCCGCTGGGCGTCACTGGTGAGGTCGCCGAATATATCGCGGTGGAACTGCTGTGCCTCGAACTCGCCCCGCCCCGCACCAAAGGATACGATGCCGTCCGGCAGATGCCGGTTGGCGTGCGCGTACAGATCAAGGGGCGGGCCTATGGGGAGAAGGCAAACAGGAGCCAACGCCTCGGCACGATCAAGCGGGACGCCGACTGCGATACCGTGCTGCTCGTGCTGTTATATAATCTGACCCTCGAACCGCGCGAAATCTGGGAAGCACCTTACAGCGATGTCGAGCACCGGCTAGCTGTTCCAGGATCGAAGTCACGCGAAAGAGGCGCGCTCGGCGTACCCGAGTTCAAGAAGCTTGCCGAGCGCGTCTGGCCGGTACCTGACACGGGGTTCGGATACCTGCAAACTCACGGAAACACTGGTGCAGGGCGGCGGTGTCACAACCGACCGGTTCTGACACTACGCGTAGCTGCTTGCCATCATCGACGACCGTACTTGCGAACATCCGGCAGACCTGCTCACTTTTGAGTGCCAGCGAGGTTCGTCCGATGCTCGAATTATCCGCCAACGTGCTTGCCATCGTGCACTCGTGCTCGCGATCGACAGACCCTGCTCCGATTGCGTGCAGCGAGCTCCCAGTCCACGACTATCGAGCTGCAGAGATGTCACGCTCCTGTCGAAGCTTGATAATCTAGATTATGCTAAATGATATCAATAAGTTAGCCTAGGACCGATACTACGTTCATCGCTTCCGCGCTAGGCGACGCCGCGTCGCGACCTTTCCCGGAGGCAGCGCCGCATCGTTATCCGCACAGTCGCGGATGATTCCGTCGGCATTAGACCACTAGCGCGCATTCGCCTGCGGTCGCCGTCAGCCTCCCAACGACGTCGCTGTCGAGGGTACCCATGGTTTCGGGTCGACTAGATACGACGACCGAGCTGTTCAACGAGGCGCTCCGCCGCGACCAGCGCGGACGCGCCGTCCGCCGCCGTGGCGTCCGCACCCGATCCGTCCGCTAGCGCGGGATTCTCGCTGAAAATTTGCCCGCCGACCATCACCCCGACAGCGGGATTCTGCGACGCTCCACGCAGCGCGCGGATCAAATCCGGCATATTCGCGACATGTTCCACGTTGCTGACCGTTAGGCCGATAAGTTCGAACCACTGCCGACCGACGATCGCCTTCAGAGCGGCCAGTCCCGCGTCGGGCGCACTCCACGTACGCCATCCAGCGCGCCGGAAGAACTCCTCGATCATCACCAAGCCGAAACTGTGCTGGTCGCCTGGCGGCACGGTGAACAGCACGCGCCGGTCGGCGCGGGTGCGCACACTCGGACATGATGCGCGCACAACCATCTCGTGGACGACCTGCTGCAAGCGCCATAGTCCCATCGTCACGTCGACGAAGTCGCACATATCGTTGTCCCACCACGACCCAAGCGTGCGCGCCGCTGGCGCGAGCAGATCGAGGTAGATTGAGTCGATCGAAACGCCACGTTCGAGAAAGCGCTCGGCATAAGCAACCAGTTCGAAGACTTCCACCATCAGGGTCATGCCGGCAATCGTTTCGGCATCAGCGCGACTGATCGTGGCGGGCACGGTCAATGGCCGCAGTGGCGTCGCTGCGTCGTTTCGGTGCGCAAGCAGGAGGCGTGGAATGATCTCCCCTTCAATCAGCCGCGCCATGCGCATCGGCGAGGCTTCTCGCGCATACGACTGGAAGCCAGAAGGTGTGACTCGCGACGTTTCGTGCACTGACGCCATGTGCGATCGTCCCCTGTTGCGCGGCCCGAGTGCGCCTCTGCTGGCGATCTTCTCCAAGCCAATAAGAGGCTATGAGCATCGCAGCCATTGCGCAACGCGTATGACATCGGAGGGCGTAGATCGACCTCGGCTACCCTGCCAATGCCTTCAGGGGCGAAGCGAAACTACAGACACTTGCCGACATGCTCACACATGCGCTGGCAGGGGGCTCGGCGGCGTCGCTTGGCCGCTTCCGCCCAATTCTCGCCGTCCGGTGGCCAACGATTCTCTCGGCGCCGCCCCGATCGGGCAGCCAAGGATCTCTGCAGGCTATAAAAACCCCGACCCTGCATGATCGCGAAACAGCTCTTGGTTGCGGACATAGTCCGACAGAACCTCCATCGACTTATGGCGACTGACTTCACGCATTTTGAACACGGTGGCCCCCTGTCGAGCAGCCTGAGGCCATCGCATTGAATGCCCCGTAAACAACGCTAGCCGAGAACATTCCACAAACGCAGCCAAGGTCACGCCGCAAGTTGTTGGCGAGACATATTGAGCGGTCGACGTCCGCCACCGGACCCAGCAGCGCAATCCCACAGGAAATCGCCCGAGAACGCGATGTGACTCCATCCTACGGGGGAGATATGGGCCAGCAAGTCATCGGGCACCGGTTCGCCGATTGCGCGGAGGTGGGCGACCGCATCGGCGATATATGTCGAGTTCCAGTAGACGATCGCGGCGATAACGAGGTTCAGTCCCGACGCGCGGAACTGCTGCGCTTCGTGGGTCCGATCGGCAATGCGGCCCTTATTGAACGTGCAGATCGCGCCGGTGAAGGCGTGACGTTGCTCGTCGGCTTGCGCCTTTGCTTTGGCGCGGGCGGCAGAAACGGCTCGATAAACCGCCACTCCTCGTCCGTCAGGTCCGTCGGGCAGCGCTTCGCTCGCTGCTCAAATCCAGCCATCCGACCACGGCTCGCTCGGGTCCCCATCCCAAGCTTGAATCACGCCCGCGCCGCCGCTTCAACCTTTCTCAAACGGTCTCGAAGCAAGTCAATGACGTTCCCGATCAAAATAATTGGTAATCCACCGGCCAAGCCATGTCGTCCTACCATCTCCTGATACAGTAGGCACTACCGAAAGGTGAAGGCCGACTCGCAACGGCAATCAACCACAACTCAGGCGTTAATGCCTCCAGTCGCACTCGCTGAGCGATGCTCATTTTACTTGTCGTTGAATTCGTTAGTAATATTCGTTAACAAAGAATTTGATTTCATAGTTGCGTTCGGTTAGAACACCCAGACACAATAAGGGAGGTAATTATGACAAGGCTCGTTCTCACAACCATGGCGGCGTTGTTGGCTACGGCGGCATCGGCGCAGACGGTGCCGAGCAACACTTCGGGCTCGTACAACACGAACAGGCCGGTCAACGATTCGACCAATGGGTCGTACAACCCTGTCACCAACCAGACAGCGACCGACAACTCAAACAGCGCGAGCGGCTATAACGACAACGCGAACAGTGCCAGCGGCTATAACACCGCGAACACGACGACTGCGACCGATCAGTCGAACCGTGCCAGCGGCTACAACACGACGACCAACACGGACGGGTCAAACCGCGCCAGCGGCTACAACACGACGTCGACCAACACCGACGCGTCGAACCGCTCGCAGAACGGGTTCAACACAACGACCGATGCTTCGAACCGCGCCAGCGGCTACAACAACAATGCCAGCGGCTATAACACCGACAATTCAAATCGTTCGGTGAACACGACGACTAACCGGACGACGAACAACACCGACGCGTCAAATCGGGCGAGCGGCTACAACACCGCGACCGACAACTCGAACCGGGCCAGCGGTTACAACACTGACAACTCGAACAACGCCAGCGGCTACAACACCGATAACAGCAACCGCTCGGTCAGCACGACGAAGACGAGCACGGACGCTTCGAACCGTGCGAGCGGCTACAACACGGCGACCGACAATTCGAACCATCAGAGCGGCTTCAATACCACGACTGATGCTTCAAACCGTGCCAGTGGTTACAACACTGACAACTCTAACCGCCAGACGGGGTTCAATACCACGACTGACAACTCGAACCGAGCCAGCGGTTACAATACCACTGACAACTCGGACCATTCGACCAAAACCAGTCTTTCGAACAGTGGCCGTGGGTCGACCGCCAATGGCGGTTCGGCGAGCTATGTAGACTCGTCGATGACGGGCGGCCAGGCGACGACCAACGCCGCCGGTTCAGCAGCAACGTCGAACCAGTTCGGCGGGGGCTCGGTGGTCGCTTCTTCGACCCTGGCGAGCTATGTGACGGGAAACACCGTCACGTACGGGCTCGGCGGCGGTGAAGGTGGCACAGCCACTCCGGGGACGACCGGCTTCAGCAGCACGGGTACGCCTGGCAGCAGCACGGCCGCAGGCGGCAGTGGAGCCTACGTCAACAACAGCGTCAATTTCTCGGGATCGTCCTTCTCCGGTTTCGCCGGCATCCAGGGCCTGAACGTGAACACTGGCGCAAACGCCTCGCAGAGCGCGGCAGTCAACGTATCGCCGTCGATCGGCACGCTGACCATTCGCTAAGCGCGATGCCTTGGCGGGCGGAGTGGGCAATGGTCCACTCCGCCCGTCGCTACCGCGAGGATCCTTAATATGGTCACGTTGAGACTGATTCTGTTGGCGGGCCTTGGTCTGACCGCGCCCGCGATGGCGCAATTGGGACCGCCTGTTTCAGATGCCGAACTCGGCAAGGTCGCCGGCAAGACCGATATCGCGCAGGCAATCCGCGCGACCAATGCTACGACACTGACCGACAACCAGGTCAACGGCAACTCGATTACCGGCGTTATCTCAATTAGCGATAACGCGCTGTCGAACTTTAATGGCTTGGCGATCATCAGCGCCAACACGGGCAACAACGTCGCGATCAGCTCATCGCTTAACGTCAATGTTTCGGTTCATCCGTAGGTCAACCCTTATTGCCGTGGCAGCGCTGCTCCCGGGCTGCGCCGCCGAGGTCAATTCGGGCGGTACGGCGATGACCTATGGTGGCCAAATCGAGGCGGGGTATCCCGTCCATTCGATGCTCGAGCAGAAATTCACGACCGTCGTTCGGCAGCAATATGATTTTAGCTGTGGGTCGGCGGCGTTGGCAACTCTGCTGCGCTACCACTATGACGAGTCCGTCGACGAGAAAATCGCGTTCGCCGGGATGTGGCGCGACGGCGACAAAGACCAGATCCGCAAGCTCGGCTTCTCGTTGCTCGACATGAAGCGGTTTCTCGCCAGTGTCCACATGAGCGCCGATGGCTACAAGGTGACGCTGGCGCAGGTGGCACACGCGCGGTTGCCCGGCATCGCGTTGATAGATGTCTTTGGTTACAAACATTTCGTCGTGCTCAAGGGGATCGATGGGGCCGCAGTGCTGCTTGGCGACCCCGCCGTGGGTTTGCGGCGAATGTCCGTGGCCGAATTCGCCAAGCACTGGAACGGAGTGCTGTTTGTGATTAACGGTCGCGACGACCTAGCCCACGCCTCGTTCAGTCGCGCGTCTGAACTTGCCTTATCTCCTGGTGGGCGGAATACTCTGTCGATGGAGCCAATCAGCCAGGCAGCACTTGCGCTGACAAGACCGGGACCCGGTGCCATATGAAGCGCGCTGTCTTACTTATTGCGACCCTCTTTGGCGGCACGAGCGCGGAAGCGTATCCGCTTGGCGCGACTATCACCGATTACGAGTTGGCGACGATGCGCGGCGGCATCCGACTTCCCGACGGCACCGATGTTGCGATCGGGGTGGCGATCGAAACACAGGTCAATGGCGTAGTCGCGCTCCGTACTCAGTTCTCGACAAGCCAGCCCGGGGTGCAAGTTTACGCTGGCGGGCTCCCAGCGACGTCCACCGGTGCGGTCGCAGCCGATAGCAGGAGCACCGCGCCCGTCGTCGACTACAGCCGCAATGCCGCGGGTACGCTGATCACGGTGGCTCCAGCGCCGACGTCAGCCGTGCTCAACGTTGGTACCGGCGGCTCGTTGCCGCCGACGGTGGGCACTGCGCTCGCGGTCCAGCCCAATGGTACGCCGGTGACCACGGCGCTTGGCAGCGTCGCGTTGCGCCAGACCAGTGGTGGGTTTACCTCAGAACTTATGGGCAATAACTTCGATGTGCAGCAAATGATCGGGCAGACGACCGGCGCTGTCATTCAAAACACCGGCAACAATCAAGCAATCAGCACCACGACCTGGATCAGTGTCGATTTGCGCGGCATCCCGGTGCCGTCAAACTTGGCATCGACGCTGACCAGTGCCGCTCGCGCCATTGTGGTTCATTAACATGTATCGTCTTCTTATCCCCGCCCTGCTCGCTGGCAGTGCTGCGGGAGCCCAGACCGTTTCCTCTAGCTTAGCGGCGCCGTCGCTTGTTGAGATCCAGGCACTCGAAGCTCAAGTCGACCGTCAGGAGGCCGATCTAGCCTCAACAAAAGCAAGGCTCCATGCACTCGAGGACCAGGTCCTCGGCACCCAGCGTGCACGCGGTGCAGAGGCGCAGCTTGATCCGCCCAAACCTATCCCTGGGGCACCGACGCAAGGCACGGCTTCGCCGCAGCAAACCGCGCAGACCGCGCCTGCGCCCGATCAGTCGCAGCCGGTTGGCCAGGCCCCGGCACCGCGTGAGCGCCAAGCCGAGGTGGCGGTGCTTTCCGAGCAGGGCGGCATCATCACCCGGCGCGGGCGATTCACCGTTGAGCCCGCGTTGGAATACGCTCGCTCAGATCGCAATACGGTCATATTTCGGGGGATCGAAGTACCGACCTCAGTTCTTGTCGGTGTGTTCGACATCAATGAGACGCGCTCCGATATCGTCACTGCGTCGATCGCAGCGCGTTACGGGTTGTCATCGCGCCTTGAGCTGAACGTCCGCGCCCCGTTCGTTTACCGGGCCGACTCGTCGGTCTTGGCTCCTGTTACCACCGGAGGTGGTGGAACCAATGCCGTAACGACCCCGAATGTTGCGGCCCGGGGCCACGACATCGGCGATATCGAGTTTGGTGCGCGTTATCAGATTACAAGCGGGACACGCGGTTTCCCGATCTTGATCGGTGGCCTGCAGGTCGTGTCGCCGACTGGAACCAATCCGTTCACGACACCGCGCGACCCCGGCACTGGCGTCGCGCTCGCCTCGGCAACCGGTGGCGGTTTTTGGGGCGTAACTCCAACGATCACAGCGCTATTGCCGTCGGATCCCGCGGTGCTGTTTGGATCGCTTGGATACACCCATAACTTTGGGCGCGGCTTTGATGGCGTCCAGCTGGCGAACGACGTGTTGGTCGATTATGTTAAGCCGGGCGATGCGGTTCAAGGCAGCGCCGGTATTGGCATCTCGTTAAATCCGCGGGTGGCTGTGTCATTTGGCTATGCCCAAAGTTGGTCGTTTGGCACGCGCACCCAGGGCCGCATTCTCCAGACTAGCTTCAGCACTGGAGCTGTGACTGGCTCGACACCCTACAACCAGACGACGCGCGATCTTCAAATCGGGCGGTTCTTATTCGGCGTCAGCTACCGAACGGCAGCGGCGACAACGATCAACTGGAACGTCGAAGTGGGTGCCACACGCGACGCAGCCGACGTAAGAACGACGCTACGGCTGCCAATTACCTTCGGAAACTGACGCGCTGGTGTCGATCATGCACCCAGAAGCAGCTCGAGCTGGCATTTTGCTCTAGCAAGGACAACGTCAACGTCGGACCGGCTTGTGGCCAAACTTGGTTCTGCAGACGCCCAGTGAGTAAGATAGCTGGCAGGTTGGAGCGATCGGAAATGATCCAACCTGCCAGTCTTGAATCAGGCAGTAACCGCTGTGGAGCGACGCCGTGTGGCAGCGCCGACCATGCCGAAGCCTAGCAGCATCATGGCCCAGGTTGCTGGCTCAGGAACAGCTCCGACTGAAAGGTTGTCGAGTTCAAGAGCCAACTGGCCCGAGCTGAAGCCTACGCGAGTAATCCCGAGATTGCGGTTAAAATCGAGGGTGACGTTACGATTAGTATCTGCTGCACTCTGATCGCCGTTTGCGGGCGGGAACATGCTCCCGGTGATCGTCTGAACGAGAGTGTTTCCGGCGTAGAACGTCAACGTGTTGTAGCTGTCGATCGAACCCCAGTCGGCGTTCAAACGGGTCAATACGCTGCCACCGCCAAGTGCGCCGACGTTGAGGAAGGCGCTGCCCGAAGAACCGGTTCCAGGCACAGCCAGATACTTGGTTTCGTCGCGCACGCCATTGATGACTGGCGCGGCTGCCGTCGCGTCCGTTCCCGACGTGACCTTGTAATTACCGGAAAACCCGGGGGCCGATCCGTTATTGAAGTCGATTAACGTCGTCGACGCGCCTGCTTGCGCGGCCGTGAGTGTGATTGAAGCAACACACGCGGCATAAATAAGACGGTTCATGGCGATGCTATCCCCTTTATGTTTGTCTATCGAGGAATAGCATATCTTAAGGTCACATGAAATAACGCTAACATACGTTAACCAATTAAGATTAGCGCTCGCTCGACCTCGTTGAGGCTCAAGATGATCGACACTATTAAGGGTTTCCGTACCGAAATCCCTCAGAGTAGCGGTAGGGATTTGCCGATTATATCAGTAGTTTAGCAGTCTTCGCGCCTGTGCATTATTGGGACACAGATATACGCTAGCGCCGTCGAAGTCACGCTGCGGGTAACCGAAGCGGCATAAGACCCGTCGCGATCCAGCATCGTGGCGTCCGACCAGACATAGTCGCCGGTGAGATTGATGTGGTCCCATCCCAGCGGCGAGAGCTGCGGGATCAGCGTTTCGTCGATGGCTTGTGGGCGCGGCAACGGTCGGGTTTTCTTAATCTGAGGTGGGCAACTCAAGACGTGATACCACCCGACCATTCAAGTGCGCAACGCGGGTGCGCGATCGAACGTCCGCTTTTCAGACTCAGACACCAGAAGCGGTCGGACTGCTTTCGGCCCCATCAAACGGCCGGGCCGCATATGAAACGTTACAGGACATCTTGGCACAAAGCTTTAGTGTGTTAGATCGCTATTATAGCTAACTCACGCGTCGGTACCCGTCGCTGTCGCGAATACGCGAATGCCGCGGTTCCGGTGGGGAACCGCGGCACTGCATTCAGACCTCAGATTGCAAATTAGGCGAGAACGACCTTCGTCGCGCGACGACGCATAACCGTGCCGATGCCACCGAAGCCGGCGATCATCATCGCCCACGATGCCGGCTCCGGCACTGCACCTCCGACGACCAAATTGTCGATGCGTGCATAGCTATTGAGCGTATTGTTGGCAGTCTCACCGGGTAAAAAGCTGAAGGCAACGCTGGTGACAGCGGCCATGCCGAATGTGAAGGTCTGCAAAGCGCCTGTCATCGGGATTGCGAGCGCGGTGGGCGTGCCGCCGTCAAAGGCAATTCGCAGAGTGCCGCCGAAAATGTCATTGTTAACGTTGCCGAGATCGAGCGAAGTAAAATTGAAGGTGCCGCCGCCATCCTTGGTCAAGGTGTAGGTCGGCCCTTTGTAATTGAAGGTGAGCGTACCGTCGTTGGCGTAGGTGCTATATGCCCATCCGTCCGACTGCGGAAACTCAAATCCTGTGCCGGTGAGCGTAAAGCCTCTCTCCGAGTAGGTCGGGCCAAACAGCATATTTTGTGGTGCCGAATTGAAATCGATTGTGGCGGCGGTGGCGGCAGCAGGCATCGCGGCGATAGCGATGAGGAGGATCAAACGGCTCATATGCGACTTCCTTTTTGTTTCCCCGCCGCCGCACAATCCGCCCATTTTGCGACTGTCCGCTACGCCCGAAGGGTTAGGATCCATTAATAATAGACTCGCCATGTTCCGAAGCCGCTCTATCAAAAGATCACAAGATGAAGCTGAACACTTATCGCCATCGAAGATCTACTAGGCCGAAAACTCTGTAAAATATGTCGGGATTCTTTACACTTATTGTGTGATCATTAAAACCTTGGCAGCCTTAACAACGCCTTAAGATCTGGCACGAAGCTTGCTTGGTCCAACGTGGGGTATCATCCCCGCCGTTTATGAAAAGGTGTGTTATGCGTAAATATCTCGCCACCACCGCACTACTCGTCGTTGCCGGCAGCGCCAATGCAATGACCCTGGTTTCATCGACCAACGGTCCTGACATGGGCCCGGCTGCTAACCAGCATATTATCGCGGACTTTAGCTCTGCCGCTGGGTTGACCGGGTCGTATACACTCGCGACCGGCTCCGTCTCGAGTCAATATGCTGCGCCACTCGGCGATTCGACGCAGTATCTGGCAGTCCTCGCTGGTCAGGTCGCCTCGTTGGCGATCTCGCCCGCTGTGAAGACATTGAGCTTCTATTGGGGATCGATCGACAATTATAATGCGGTGAAATTCTTCTCTGGCGGCACCGAGGTCGGATCGTTCACCGGCAGCCAGGTCCCTCCGGCTCCGGCGGATGGTAGTCAGGGGAATCCCCTGAACAATCGGCGGGTGTTCTTCAGCTTCGACGGTGCCAAGGTCGACACGGTCCAGTTCAGCTCGTCGCAGAACGCCTTCGAACTCGACAACGTCGCTGCTGCGGTTCCCGAACCAGCGACATGGGCTCTCCTAGCTGTCGGATTTGGGCTGGTTGGCGCATCGGTTCGCCGTCGTCACTCGACTGTCGTCGCTGCATGAACAAATACGGGTGCGATTCAGCCGGGTCGCAACCGTATTTTCACCGACGACGCCAGTTTCACGGTCCGCTTAAGGACTGGGAAACGGCGGCGCTTGGGTCTTTGCCGCGAAATATCAGAGTGCGCGACCATCAGAGCAGAAGCGGGTGAAAAAGACTGTTAGCTCTCGCGTTAAGCAATCTGGACAGCAGGGCTTCCACTTTTGCCCGGCTAGCTCAGACCGCTGGTATGAAAACCCAAGGTATTTGAAGCTCTTGTTGTTATTAGGGGATATCTTATGAGTACCTCACCGGTTCCACTGCTCGTCGGCGTTATAGTATTTTTAACCGCAACTGTGGCAACGGCTGCACCAATCAGCTACAATGTCAATCAGATCATCGGTCTTGGCAGCGTTGTCGGGACGATCGAGACGAACGGTTCGTTCGGCACACTGACGCAGTCAGACATCGTGGGGTTCGACCTCGTCGTCAGCGGTCCGGGTGCGTCGGTCGAGTTGACGCAAGCCGATAGCGTTGTTCGTACGACGGGCAGCGACTTCGGTGCCAGCGCCAGCAACCTGTTCTTCGACTATAGCGGCGCTTCTGGCTACTTGTTGTTCCAGCAAAGCAGCTTTGGAACCGGCATGAAATATTATTGCAACGCGAGCGTATTCGACACCTGCTTCGAGGGGGCGAGTGCGGTTCCGGAGGCCTTCAATAACGCATCGGCGCAGGTCGAGCCGCGCACCGGCAACCAAGTGATTGCCAGTGCAGCAGGCATGGTCCCCGAGCCCGCAAGCTGGACGCTTATGATCGGAGGCTTCGGCATGGTCGGCGGGTGCATGCGTCGCCGGTCGACCGCGATCGGCGTCGCCCCCTAAACTGGCAATCGGACAGGTTGCCATAGGGCCGTGGCTGCTATTGGCCGGCGCCACTGTAGTGATCGCATGCCGAGGTCAATGGATCATTATACGCGCGCAATCGTACAAGGTGTCCAATCTCAGAGTGGACTCGGCCGTGTCTGACAGTGGAAGATACCCAGGACACCTTACCGGCGACCGTTCGGCGGCCTCGACACCGCAGGCGCTCGCCGATCGTCGCGAACTTACGTTCATCGCGGTCGAGCGCACACGGATGCCGATGGTTATTGTTGACCCTCGGCAGACCGATAGCCCGATTGTGATGGCAAATGCTGCGTTTCTTGCGACCACGGGTTATCCGATCGATGAGGTGATTGGGCATAATTGCCGCTTCCTCCAGGGGCGCGATACGGATCCAAAAGCGGTCGATGAAATTCGCCGTGCCATTGCGGATCAGTGCACTTTAAGCATCGAGCTGCTGAACTACCGAAAGGACGGATCAAGTTTTTGGAACGAGCTATTTCTCAGCCCCGTTCACGATGATGATGGTCAGCTAATCTACTTCTTTGCCTCACAGCTGGACGTCAGCGAGCGACATCATATGCAAGAACTGCAGGCTAATAAACGCCTCATGCTCCGTGAGATTGAACATCGGGCCAAGAATGCGTTAGCGTTGGTGCAAGGCATCGTCCGCTTAAGCCAAGCCGATACCGTCGAAGAGTTTTCTAATCGGGTTCAGGGCAGGGTAGACGCTTTGTCTAAGGCGCATACCGTTTTGGCGGAAGCGCGCTGGCGCGACGTTCCGCTCGATCGCCTTATTCGTGCTGAAATCGAGCTATTTAGCGCTGGTCAAGTAATCCTCCACGGGCCAGAGATCGCCATTCCGGCGGCACAAGTGCAGCCGCTCGCCCTCGTACTGCATGAAGTCGTATCGAATGCCGCCCATCATGGCGCTCTCTCGACCGACGTCGGAACTTTGTCCATTCGGTGGCAGTCGGATCAAGGTTGGACGTGCATCGAACTCCGTGAAAGCGGAGGGCCTCCCCCGGCGAATGACCGGACGTTTGGCTTCGGTATGAAGATTATGGATAATATTGTGCGGCGTCAGCTCCGCGGCAGCGTCGCCTTCGATTGGCAGCCGGACGGCCTCACCAGCGTGCTGAAACTCCCTGAAATGATGACACCCTGACGATTCCGGTCCGGCCTCCGGTCGGGCTACGCCCTCCCTTCAGCCCGACCCCGGCAAGCCGTCCTCATCCTGATTGACGCGCGTTCTCACCGTAATTGTCACGCAGCATGCCGCAGACACCGACGGGGATCGGGCGTTTGCAATAGGGCCATCTAACTGCGACAAGATTGTGCGATTGGAATAGCGTCGCCGAAATGATCTGCTAAAACAATCGTATGGGCCCCGGTACATTATTGGGACACAGATATACGGTAGCGCCTCAGATTCGCAGGTTCTCAACGCCCAGTTCCCGCCACAGCCAGGCGAAATCGTATGTAGCCATCGGGTCTGCCGGGTCAGCTTTATCGGCTGAGCGATTTTCGAGGAACTTCAACCAGGTGACGAGCCGCCTCCGTCCCGCGGCGGTCCGTGCGGCGGCACGCGGGGTCAAGTCACCAAGCATGCTGACGGGTTCGTCGAGCGTAGCGCGGTAGCTTTTGTCGAGCATGGCATGGACCAGCGCGGTCGTTTCGGCGAGCGGGAACGATGGTAGCCGCGGCGCATCCGGATCATGGTTCGCGCGCATTTGGTCGACGGTCTCGATCTCTGTCAGTGGCACGCCGACAAGGTCGTCGAGCGCGGCCTGGATAAGCGCCGTGCCCCGATCGGCGCGCGACGCCGAGTTGACCGAGAGGATCAACGAGCGGCCTTTCAGCTCGATGTTGCCGAGCACGGTGCGGCCATCGTCCATCGTCACAGACCAAGCGACAGCGTTCTCGGGCTTGCCCTTGAGCGGTCGCTTCGGCGGCAACTCGCCGAGCCAGTTCCAGAATCGAGTGTTTTCTTTCTGGAGTTCGGACGCTGCTTCAAGACGAGCGGCGATATCTTTCTGCGTGATCGACGAGGCGAATGGAAAGCTGACGCGGTGGAACATCACAAGTTCGCCGTCACTGTTGTGAAGGGTTGGCTGCATTTCGCCCATCGCTTTGGGCAAAACGTCGAGCAGCCAGGCGCTTGTGAACAGCGGCGCGAGCCCACGCAGAGTTTCATCGTCGATCGCCAGCTTGGCCTTGGGGCGCTTGCCGGCAGCCTGGGTGAGGGTCGCCAAAAGCGAATCCGACACATCAACCGTGAAAGGCAGGACTGTCCCCGATAACAGGTGCTTGCTACCGTGTGGAACGATCCTGGCAGCGATCCGGTCCCATTGCCTTAGTGACTGAGTGGCGCTGCGCTCGCTGACAAGTACAGGTTCGCCGCCGCGGACTAGGTCGCGCGCGAGCAGCGCCTGGCCGGGCACGACATTGCTGACCTCGTAAAGGCTCATCACTGACGTCTTCAGTGTCCGGATGTAAATCTTGGTCGGTCCCTTCTCTGCCCAACCCCGCCGCTTGAGATAGTCGTCAGCGAGATTGCGATCGCCGGGCGGCAGGGTTCGGGTCAGCAGGTCTTCGAAGGCACAACCGAACAGCGTCATGGACCAATGCTCGCCGAGGATGTCTCCGATGTCCTCGATTTCGACTTCGAACTCCTCCATGGCCACGCCGAAGTGCTCGCTGAGCACCTCGGTCAAATCAGGGTTCCACTCGTCGCGGGCGGCGTATTTCATGATTCCGCTGAGATCATGACCACCCTTCACGCTTTTGCCTCCTGCTCCTGCCGCCGTGCGGCGATGATACGCGACACCGTTGGTTGCGAGACACCGTATAGTCGGGCCATCTCGGCTGCGGACTTTCGCCCAGACATCACGCTGTCGGCGATCTCGGCGCGTTGTTTTTCAGCGAGGATGCGTCGGCGCCCACCAATGCGGCCCTCGGCGCGCGCCTGCGCCAGCCCGGCGCTGGTCCGCTCGCGGATCATCGCGCGTTCGAACTCGGCGAAGCTGCCGACCATCTGCATCATCATGCGGCCAGCGGGTGTCGTCGTGTCGATCGCCTCGGTCAGCGAGCGGAAACCGGCACCGGCAAGCTCGATGCGCTCGATAAGATGCAGCAGGTCCTTGAGCGAACGCGTCAACCGGTCGAGCTTCCACACGACGACGATGTCGCCGGCACGCAGCTGGCTCAGCATTTCGTGCAAGACTGGACGATCCCAGCGACCCCCAGATGCCGCCTCCTCGAAGATACGCCGGCAGCCGGCAGCGGCCAGCGACCGTGCCTGGGCGACGTTCGATTGCTCGTCACCCTTCGACACCCGGGCGTAGCCAATCAGATATGGTTCGGTCATCACACAGGCTCAAGTCGAAGATGCGGTCCGACAGGCTGCTCAACATAAACGTGATCGCCAGTGGTCACGGTGCCACCGGTACAAACAATCGCCATGACACCGGCCTTGCGAACAAGCCGGCCCTCCTCGTCACGATCGAGCATCGCGCTCATCAATCCTGTCGCGAACGCGTCGAGCTGTGCGCACGGATTTCGTAGGCCAGTCACCTCGATGACCGCATCTGGACCAAGCCGAAGGCGCGTGCCTCGCGACATCCGCAGTAGATCGATGCCTTGCGTCGTGATATTCTCACCGATGTCGCCGGGGCGGATCTTGAACCCCAACACCGCTAATTCGTCGAACAGTTCTCGATGAACCAGATGGACTTGGCGCAGATTAGCTTGCGTCGGATCGGCGCGAACTCGCGAGCGATGTTTCACGGTGACGCCGGCATGAGCGTCACCATCCACTCCAATACCGGCAACTAATGTGATCGACCCAGACACGGACTTCGAGAAGCGATGATCGGCTGACCGGGCTACGGCCTCAATCCTACCTTCGATCACCCCGAGCCCCTTTCACAAACGAACGTCTACGCAAGGCCGCAGCCCTAGCAGTCCTCTCGAACTGCCGACCCTTTCATAATCCTCTTTCATAGCGATACCGTAAGGCAAGAGGTTTTTGGAGGGTAAGCGATGCCGGCGCGTGTTTCGATGACCGAACGGCAGCGCACAGCGCTGCTGGCATTGCCCGACACCGAAGTCGATGTCGTTCGCTATCATTCATTGAGTGCCGATGACCTCGCCGCCATCGCCGAGGCCCGGACCCCACAAACCCGTCTAGGCTATGCGCTGCAGCTTTGCTGCCTACGTTACCCCGGTCGCTACCTTCGCCGCGGCGAGCTGCTGCCAGCGGTAATGCTCGATCATATCTCCGAACAGATCGACGTCGATGCCGATGCCATCGCATCGTTCGCGCGGCGCGCGCCGACGCGCTATGAGCAGCTGGCCACGATCAAGCGTCGGCATGATTATCGTGAGCTGACCCGCCCGGTTCGCGCGGCGCTCGCCGCGGATTTGCTGAACGACGCAATCGGCCTGATCGACGGCCGCGTCCTTATCGATCGGCTTGTCTTAAAACTGCGGGCCGAGCGTATCGTTATTCCTGGCGTCACCGTGATCGAACGCATGGCGGCCGAGGCGATGCACGCCGCCAGTCTCATCGTGATCAACGATATCGCCGGCCGCCTTTCGAGCGAACAGCGCAGCGGTCTCGACGCCCTGCTGTCGGAAAAGGAGAACGCCCGCAAAAGCCGACTGTCGTGGCTGCGCGAGCCGTCGGCACGGGTCGGCAGCCGTTCGCTCGCCGAGATCCTCGACAAGCTCGACCTCGTGCGCACAAGCAATGTCGGCACGCTCGACCTGCCGAACAGATACCATCCTCGCCTAGCGCTAATGGCCCGAGAGGGCGTGCGTTATACGGCCCAAGCTTTCCAGCAAATGGGCTCGTCGCGCCGATATGCGGCGCTGGTAGCTACCCTCCATGAACTCGAGGCGGTGCTGACCGACGCCGCGATCATGATGTTCCGCTCGCTCGTCGCCCGCGCCAATCTCAACGCGCGCAAGCGGCTCGAGGCGACAATCGCCGCCTCGGCCGATGGCGGGCGTGCGCGGCTGCTTCGCATCGCTGACGTGCTGGAGACGATGACGAAGGCAGCAAGGACAGGCACCGATATTATCACTGCCGTGACCGCAGTGGCGGCCCTCGACATTATCGACGCCGATGCCGCGCTCATCCGACGGACGATAAAGCCGGGGCGCGTCGACGTAGTCGGCGAACTGGGTGCGGAATACCGGGTGTTCAAGCAAGCCGGCGCACGGTTCGTGGCGAACTTCGTCTTCGAAGGCCGCGCCACGACCTTTACTCTTCGAACCGCTGTCGCTGTGCTAGCCGACCTGGGTGGAGATTGGCGCAAAGCGATGCCGTCGACGGCACCGCTTGGGC
This sequence comes from Polymorphobacter sp. PAMC 29334, assembly GCF_019431245.1. Taxonomy (NCBI): domain Bacteria; kingdom Pseudomonadati; phylum Pseudomonadota; class Alphaproteobacteria; order Sphingomonadales; family Sphingosinicellaceae; genus Polymorphobacter; species Polymorphobacter sp. PAMC 29334. The sequence continues at coordinate 187,273 of NZ_CP080242.1, forward strand.
ACATTGAACGGCGATGGCATCGCTACGTCGTCGATGGCGGCGGCGTCGACCGGGCATACTGGGAACTCGCGACCTATTTCGCGCTGGCGGATGCTCTCACCGCTGGCGACGTCTGGGTACCGACCTCCCGGCTGCATCGCTCGCTCGATGTTCTGCTCGCCGCGCCGGCAGTATTGCCGACACCGGCACGGTTGCCACCGGTGCTGTCCGTGAGTGCCGGCGAGTGGATTGCCGGTGCTGAGGCCGAGCTAGACGCAGCGCTGCTCGAACTCGCAGGCGAACTGTCGAACACTGATCCAGCGCTGTTCGCCGGCGACCGGCTGCGATTCCCGAAAGAGAGCCGCGACGTCGACGATGATCGCGCTAAACAACTGGCGGTCCGCTCGTATGGTCTGATGCCGACGATGCGGATCACCGACGTCCTCGCTAGTGTCAACCGCTGGACCGGATTCGTCAGCCATTTCGGGCATGTCTCTTCGGGGTTGCCGCCGGCAGAGGAGCGTCCATTCCTGGCCGCGATGATCGCCGAGGCAACGAACCTCGGGCTGTCGCGCATGGCGGAGGTCTGTGACGCCGGCTCAAGACGCGCGCTCCTCCGGATGCAGACGTGGCACATGCGCGAGGAGACGTTCCGCGCCGGGCTCGGCTGTCTGACCGACGCCATTCATGCCGAGCCGCTGGCCGCATGGTTTGGCAGTGGTGTTCGCGCGTCGGCCGATGGACAGGCCTTCTACCTCGGCGGCCCCGGCGAAGCGGGCGGTCTGGTCAATGCCCATTATGGCCGCGACCCGATCGTCAAGATCTATACCACGATCACCGATCGCTATGCGCCGCTGCATCAGACCATCATTGCTGGCACTGCCGGCGAAGCGATGCATACTCTCGACGGCCTTTGCGGGCACGCGAGCAGCGTCGATGTCGGCGCGCTGCATGTCGACGGCGGTGGCGTCTCCGACATCGTGTTCGCGGTCATGCACCTGCTCGGCGTCGAGTTCGAGCCGCGCATTCCGCGCCTGTCCGACCGCCGCCTCTATGCGTTCGAGCCACGCGCGCGGTACGGACGCCTCGCCCCGCTGTTCGGCCAGCGGCTCGATCGCAAACTGATCTACGATCACTGGGACGAGATTGCCCCTATCATCGCCGCGATGCGCAACCGGATCGTGACCCCGTCGCTGATCCTCAAGAAGCTGTCGGCATACCGCCAGCAAAATGGCCTGGCTGCGGCGCTGCGTGAGATCGGGCGGGTCCGCCGGACATTGTTCACGCTGCGCTGGTTCGCCGATCCGGCGTTGCGGCGGCTCGTTACCGCCGAACTCAACAAAGGCGAGGCCCGCAATAGCCTCGCGCGCGCGGTCGCTTTCCATCGGCTTGGCCGGTTCTACGACCGGGGCCACGAGAATCAGCAGACTCGAGCTGCAGCACTCAACCTCGTGACGGCGGCGATCATACTGTTCAACTGCCGCTATCTCGACCGCGCTCTCGGCGAGCTGCGATCGCGCGGCCAGACAATCGACGAGACGCTGATCCCGCAGCTCTCGCCGCTGGGATGGGACCACATCAATCTCACCGGCGATTACGTCTGGTCCGATGCCACGATGCTGGACCGCGACGGGTTCATGCCGCTTCGGTCACAAGTAGCGTGACCTCGGACGTCGCTACCGTATATCTGTGTCCCAGTAATGCACAGGGGCGACCTCGTCCATATTGGCTGGGCGTACCGCATGGCGGGGCGCGAGGACCCGACAGCGGCGCCGCTGGTTCGCTTCGAGCACAAGGCAGCGCGCAAGATCCTGGGTGTCCGTCAGCGCCAGGCGCGCGCGATCCGGTTCAAGGGCGACGTCACCGACCTCGACGGGCCGCCGGCGGGGGTGTGCCTCGCGACGCTGCTCAAGGCGTGCCGCAAGGACATGCTCGGCGCGCGCGATCAGGCGTTGCTACTGCTGGCCTACGACACCGGCTGCCGACGCTCGGAACTGGTGGCGATCGAGGTCGACCACATCGATGGGCCCGATGGCGAGGGGGCGGGGACGCTGTTGATCCCGCGGAGCAAGACAGATCGGGAGGGGGAGGGGGCGCTCGCCTATCTGTCGCCGGCGGCGATGAAGGCGATCAAACGCTGGCGCGAGCTGGGGCGTATCGATCGCGGCGCGCTGTTCCGGCGAGTCGAGACCTACTTCGACGGCGGGGTGCGAACCATAGGGGAGGGGGCGCTCCACCCCGGCACGATCGCGATCATCTACAAGCGGCTGGTCCGCGCGGCGTTCGACAAGAAGTTGCTTGGGAGCATAAGCGAGGCCGAGCTCGAGCGCTGGGTCAAGGCGGTCTCGAGCCACTCGATCAGGGTCGGGGTCGCACAGGACAATTTCGCGGCAGGGGAGGGGCTGCCCGCAATCATGCAAGCGTACCGCTGGCGCGATGCCAAGACAGTGATGCGCTACGGCGCGAAACTCGCCGCCAAGAGTGGGGCGAGCGCGCGGCTGGCGAAGCGGTTCTCGGCCGAGTAGTCGCTCTTCTGGACCAACGCGCCGTCAAACTGTCCGACACACCCGCAATGTCATTTTAAAGCGGGGGGCGACATGGCCGCGATGTTCAGTTTTAGACATGTCGAACGGATTTGCTCGCGGCCAAATCGAGTACCCGACCCCACCCATCAGGCGATGTCCGACTAGAACGACGCGATCCTCTTGTCAGAGGACGTTTCTAGGTGCGGGGGGAGCGGGTTTTCTTTGCGCCGCCGGCCCGTGCGGCAGATGCGCGCTGCGCGATTGAGTTCATTCGCCCGAGCCCGATCTTCAAAGCCAAGTTGCGACGCTTTTCGGCATATGCGGGGGCGACCATCGGGTAATTTGCAGGCAGGTTCCACTTGGCGCGGTACGCGTCCGGCGTCATACCGTAGGCATTCATCAGATGTCGTTTAAGCATCTTCAGCTTTCTGCCGTCCTCAAGACAGACAAGATGGTCGGGCTTGATCGACGCGCGGATCGAAACAGCCGGTGTCTGCTGAACGGGTAGCGGTTCGACTTGGGCGCCGAGGCGAGCGAGCGCCGCATAGACGTTCGCGATCATCCCTGGAAGGTCGGAAAGCGCGACATAATTATTGGCGACATGCGCGCTGACGATGCCGGCGGTCAAGGGGAGCAGTTTATTCTTTGAATCAAGATTAATCATGCAAAACTCCTTATTTGAGGCCGACTGCTTGTTAGATGGTGCCAGAACACTATCCTTAGATCATCGCGCGTAAAATATCTAATTTTATGGTCTGCGACTTCTATCAATCATGGAGATTGGTAAGGGGAAATATACTTCCTGATTAATTTACAGCGATTTGGGAGGCGATCGGTCGGTTCTGGCGGAATTCTGGGGAGAACGCCACGCGGGTTTAGAACGCCGAAGAGCATAGCTACCGTTTGTTCGGCCTCGCTGGTCAACAGCTATGCACCCCACCTTTGACCATTTTCCACTTTAATTGGCTGTACGCGCCATCGAGTCAGGCGGCCCGATAAGTCTTTCCTGATTGGCGGTGAAACTCGTCGCATCGGCTTTGCCAGCGAGCGTCACAATGCCCGCTGAGGGGATCGCTGCGGCCGGCGTGACCTTTGAGTTCGGTTCCGCGGTGCGAGGTCGCTACCTATGCTGAAAGTTTGATGGCACAGCGCGCGACGAGCTCGCCCTGATGACGCGCCCGCCAGATCGATCGCGCTGGGCTGACGTTCACCGCGGTCGCCGGCTATCATTGTCGCGCGGCCCGGTTCGGGGTCAGCATGTCGAGTGCGATCCGGTGCATGCGCGGGCGCAGCGTGCGGACACATTTGATCCGGGTCGGAGAGGCGCAGGACAATTTTGCGGCCGGGGAGGGGCTGCCGACAATAATGCATGCGTACAGCTGGCGCGATGCCAAAACGGTGATGCGCTACGAGGCGAAGCTCGCGACGAAAGCGGTGCGAGCGCGCGACTGGCGAAGCGATTTGCGGCCGACAAAGCAGCGCCACCGCGCGACACAATCCTCTTGTGACATCGCCCGGCACTTTTATATATGGCCTATATAGATATCAACCGAGGCAGGCATGGCATCTTCGGCAGCAACGACGAGCCCGACGCGGACGTCGGGTTTCCTGATAAACGTCGATCGCGACGAAAAAAGCCGGTGGAAGCAAGCTGCCGATGCGGCCGGTCTCACCATGGCGGAGTATGTCCGCCGCGCCGTGCGTCAGGCCGACGAGGCGCCTACCGCCGATGAGATTGCAGCGGTCCGCCAGTTGGTGGTCCAGGTGAACGCCGCGGCCGACCGCATCGGAGCACGGCTCGACCGAACGATCGCTCGAGTCGACGATCTTATAGATCCCGCGCGCGAACAGGCCCGCCGCGACGAGATCACGGCTCGTCTCGAGGCAGCTGGCACCTACCTCGATCTCGATGCGCTCGCAGATACGGTTCTATGACCTGGATGGGTGATCTCCTCGACGCAGTCGGCAAAGTGATCAAGCTCGAGGATCGCGTTACCCGGCTCGACGCGTCGGTCGAGAGTTTGACCGGCAAGGTATCGGACACGCGCGATCGGGTAATCCGGCTCGAAGGTTTGATCGAAGGCGCATTGCGCACCCGCACGACCTCTGCAGAGCGGCAACGACTGCCCAAACCGGGCCGCTGATCGATCATTGCCTCCTCCAGTCAGCGAACTGTCCAAGCGCGCGGCAGTGTCGTTCGTTCAGTTGACGGTACGGTCTTGTGAAGTCTAGCGGTGTTTTGGACACCGGCCTGCAGACCGTAGACTGATTGATGGAGATGAGAATGCCTTTGAAGGATTATCTCGACGTTATCGACAATGCCCTCAAGCATGTGTTCGACCGCAAGGCAGTTGATCCGACGAAGGCCCGCCGACCACTGCTCCGCGGGATCGATCGCACACTGGCGCAACTCAAGACTGGCTCGACCGGAACGCCGACCGGCTGGTACCGCGTCAGGAATGGCGTCGTCGCACTGACGGTCAAGGTCGCCGGCGACACGCTCGAGATCAACGGCGAGGCGACCAACCACCTGCCGGCCGAGCACTTCGAGGCATTCCTCGGGAGCATGCGTGCGGCCGTCGAGGCAGGCGAGTTTGACAAGGAGCTGACCAGCAAGGGCCACGGCGACGCCGAGGTACAAATCCCCAAGCGCACACCGGGATCGATCTCGCCCGAAGCCGCGAAGCTGCGCGGGGTCAAGGCAGCGGCCACCCGCAAGGCGAACCGCGAGAAGAAGAAGCCCGTTACATAACGAAAGCCAGCGGCCGCCGGGCCGCGGGTTTGCACAGAACCAGCGCCATCGATAAGCGTATCCATTATGCCCATCGATAAACTGTTCGAGCAGGCGCGTGCGATCGCGGCAATGCTGATCGCGAAGAATCAGACGATCGCCATCGCGGAATCGTCGAGCGGTGGACTAATCTCAGCGGCGCTGCTCGCGGTCCCGGGAGCGTCGGCCTATTATCTCGGCGGCGGCGTGATTTACACGCCGCGAGCACGGCATCGCCTGCTCGACCTCACGCGCGAAGATATGTGCGGCCTGCAGTCAGCAACCGAACCTTATGCTGTATTGCTGGCCGAAACCGTCCGCCAGCAGTTCAGTGCGAGCTGGGGCATCGCGGAGACCGGTGCGGCCGGACCGACCGGAAACCCCTACGGCAATGCCGCCGGCCATTGTTGCTTCGCCGTCGCTGGTGTCACCACCGTGTCGCAGACCCTCGAAACCAGGCGCAGCGACCGACTCAAGAACATGGTCGCCTTCGCCGGTGCGGCGCTCACATTGCTGGAGCAAAGGATGGCGTCGAGCTGATAACGCGAGGATCTTTATACGGCGTGTCAACGTCGCTCGATGAACTCGAGGCTACCATCGCAGACCCCGGTGAGCCGAAGACGGTGACCCGAAGTCACAGACCGTAGAGCGAATTGCCGCCCGCCAGCGGCATGCCTGCGGTCTTTAATCGGTCACCGCCCGCATTTGCAATTCTCAGGCCACGACGACGACCGAGCTGACACGGCGACGCATCGCTGCACCAACAACGCCGAAACCGACGAGCATCAGCGCCCACGCCGCTGGCTCGGGAACGGGTGTACCAACGTTGGTGAACACGAACTGCTCGTCGCCGTAATTGAAGTCGCTTCTGCCCTTCGGGAGATCCTCAAAAGCAACATAAGTGCCAGCCGGGCTGCCGTAGTCACCTCCGGCGTACGGGGCTGAGTAGACATGGTTGGCCCCGTCGCTGTTTCGCGACTTCTGCGAATAAAATGTAGCACCCGTGGTCTGTATGTTGATCAGGAACGTCAGCGCGTCGCCAGCGGTCACATCACCGAAGCTCAGCGCAATACCGAGTGGCGTGGTGTGGTTCTGCAAACCGGAGATGCCTGTATCGACGCCATTGACGAGCAAACCAAGGGTCTCGTTGTACGATGCTCCCGAGCCGGCAAAATACGCTGACAGGTTGTCGCTCGAGGCGGCGGTAAACGTGTAGAGGATCGGGTTCTCGACCCCTGGGGTCGGGTAGACCGGAATAACCGCTTGAGCGGCGGTGGCGACGAAGGCGAGCGCGGCACCGGCAACCACTTGGCAATCAACGACATGACCAACTCCTCGAGCTGCGGACCAGTTCTAGTTCACATTTCGAGGAGCAAAAAACATGCCAGTCAGTGACACCCTTCGACGACCGTCTGCAATCGTCACACCGTGGTTAATAAGTGTAAAATAATCCGACACTTTCAGAGATTATTTATTTAGCGATCGAGTTACGGACTCGATTGATAATGGTGCCCATGGCCGGCCGCCGCCGATGCGTCCGAAACTTTTGGGTTCCGGACGTATCGAATGCAGGAGCCCAATTCGTTGGCCCGCGCGTCAAAGCCGAGCGCGTCAGGCGGTGTTCGGACCTCCTAAGCCGGCTGTGCGTCGAACGACGGCGCAAGCTTGGCGCGGGGGGATCGGGGCTTCTTTGCCGGAACGGCCTCGACCGTTGGAGCGGGCGGGGCCTTGCGACCGAGCCCGATCTTTATCGCCAGGCTGCGACGCTGCTCGGCATACGCCGGCGCGACCATCGGATAGTCTGCGGGCAGGTTCCACTTGGCGCGATAGTCGTCCGGCGTCATCCCATAGCTGGTCAGAAGGTGTCGCTTGAGCATCTTCAGCTTTTTGCCGTCCTCGAGACAGACAATGTAGTCGGGCTTGATGGAAGAACGGATCGAAACCACCGGTTCCTGCCGGATCTTCTCCGGCTCGACCTGTGCTCCAAGGCGAGCCAGCGCTGCATAGACGTTGCCGATCAGCCCCGGGACGTCAGAAAGCGCAACTGAGTTATTGGCGACGTGAGAGCTGACTATGTCGGCCGTCAGGGTCAAAAGTTCATTATTAGACGCAAGATCGTTCACACCAAGTTCCTTGTTTGAGGCCGGCCGCACGTTTCAGCTTACCGGTAATTCGTACTTAGTCTGCCAGTTGCCACATTACCAGATGCTTGACCAAGATCTTCGATCTTACTTGAAAATTATGTCGAGGCAGTTTTGCCCGAGTGCGCTGGCTACTATCGCTGTAGCGAAAGGTCCCGTGGACCAAGGGTGACTGGAGGCTTCGGGTTGGGTCGGTATTCTCACGCCTTGTGAATTGCTCGGAGTGGATTCGTTTGCGTTGACCGACTCGACCGGTTGTCTGTTTGTCCAGCCATGCGGCAAAATCCAGCGTCAGGCGAAGCTATTCGCAGTCGTGGATCAGCGATGGCGCGTATTGCCCTAGGTCAATATGCGTCGACGACTTGACCGTCGGGATGGCCTTACGCCGAGTTAGCGCCAGGCGCGCTGCAATCGATGAAAGCCCCCTTCGCCTCACGGCAGCGCGAAGAAGGAAAAGCGACGATCGGCGGGCACTTAATGGACCTGCCGCTGCGTTAAGACGACCGAGGCGGCGGGAACGGATTGCCCCGCCGCCTCTGAGGATCTGAGAATTACGAGCAGGCTTTACCGTGATCGGCGTGGTCACCGGCGGCCTTTGCAGCGGTCTCGCTCATGTAGGAGCCGGCCTTAGTCTTACCGTAATAGCGGGTCCCCGGGCAGTGGTAGACCTTGGAGCTGGTATTGACCCAGACCTGTCCAGTGCCGCCCCCGGCCGCAGTGGTCATCGTTGTCGTCGTCGATCGCGTCATCGGGGCTGCAGGCGCTGCTGCATTCGCAACTGGGGCGGGAGTTGCAGCGGTCGCCCCCTTGCATGCTGTCTTGTTCGCGTTCCCCGCCTTCGTGCAATCATAATGTCGTACCGTGGTGGCGGCGGTCGTCGTGGTTGCAGGTGCCATCGGCGCAGGTGTGGCCGCCGGCGCTGCAATCGCTGGGGCTGGCACCGAAGCAGTCGCAGCCGGATCTTTGCACACGGCTTTATTGGCGTTGCCGGCCTTCGTGCAGTCGTAGTTGCGCGCCGAGGCCGACGCCCCATGCAGAGCTGCGACTGCAATCAAAGTCGAAGCCAGATATTTCAGATATGGCATCACCTCACTCCCCATGTTGCCGCGCTGTCGAATACGGCAATCGAAGCGTATGGCCCGGACACGCGCAACGTCAATAAGCCGCTAGCATCGAGCGGCACAGCAGCGATCTTGACATTATCCTGCCGTGGAAGGGCATGAAAAAAGGGGCGAGGACTTTTCTTCGCCCCTCTCGAGCGCGGACATTAGCGTCAGGCGGCGACACCGCGCGCGCGACGGCGGGCGGAAAAGCCCACTAAACCGAAGCCGGCAATCATCAGCAACCAAGCCGAAGGCTCGGGTGCTCCGGCTACGACTGAAACGCCGTCAAGCGCGGCGATCGGCGGGAGCCCGTTCGGGGTTCCGATCGAGAGAAACGAAAGCACTTGGCTCGCGCCTCCGGCAGTGAAGGAAAACTTTTCATTGAACCAGCCGCGGAAGCCCTCACTCGGGACCGCAACGACCTCCGTCGCCTGGGTTGCCGAGCCGAAGCCGACAAGCAGTTGCTCGGTGGTCGCACCGGTTCGGTTGCGGAGCTGCGACGCCGCCCACGAGAACGTCACGTCGTATTTCTTGCCGGCGGTCAGTCCGTTGAGGGTCTGGCTTATCTGACCGCGATAGTCGCTGTCGCCGTCAAGAGCGACGAAGTTGCCGCCATTCGGGCTCAGCGTGCTGAAGTTTGGACGAAAATAGCCTTGCGGATCGCCGAACTGGTTGACGGCATTGGTCGTCGTCTGAGTCCCTCCCACGAAATAGAACTGTAGCTGATTGCCGCCAGCGCCCGTCCATCCGGTAACGCCCTGCCCACCGAAACCAGCACCAAACTGAGTGTTGGACGTGTAGCTCGAAGACTCAAATCCGCCATTGGTGACAAGGTTGACCGCCGCGGCGGGCGCTACCGCAGAAGCGGCTATCAAGAGCGCAACAAGATATTTCATAGTTATCCTCCCATCATTCCCATCTTTTGAGTTAATTAGTAAGCAAGGATTATGCCGGACTATTAACCTTTTGGAAACATTTACGTTGGCAACGGGCATCCTCTTTAAAGTGTAAAATTATCCGACACTTTTGGCTCAGGAGTGCCATTCAATGTGCATCGGCTGCTGCGTCTGCAGCGGCACCGTCCGCCGCGCCCGCGCTAAACCATGTCGCCATACAGGCAAGCGATCCGCCCACAGCACTGGACTTCTACACGCGGGTGCTGGGCCAGTGCGAAATGCCCGCGTCGTTTTTCACCACCGCGCCCGCGGGCTGTTGCTGGGCAGCGGCAGGACGCTGCACATCGTGGCGAACGGCATGCCAGGCGCGCCGCTCAATTACCTGGATCATGTCGCTCTGGCCTGCGCCGATTTCGACGCGATGATCGCGCAGCTGGACGCGCGTAGGCGGCGCGGGCCAACATGGACGGCCACCGAGCCCCGCAGGCCCGCCAGACCATGTCAGCCAGATCTTCGACCACGATCCCGACGGCCAAGTAATTGAGCTTAATAACGCGAGGATCGCACACGTACTGGTTGCGATCACCTTCGGCTGCTCTGCGCCCATTTCCGGCCGATCGAGACCGCCGTCGCCCTGCCGAAAAGCGGTCGTTCATTCAGGTGGCTCAGCCGACTTGATGGGGGGAAGCGGTCGGGGTGCTTTAGGGCCCCGATCGCCAGATGCAGACGCTCGTCCAGGTGCCGGGAAAGGGCGCGTGATCGCTTGCTCGGGTCGGAAAGAAGCCCGACCGCTTCGGGTAGTGCTTGGCCCAATCGGACCTTCGTTCATCTGGCTGGGCAGGGTGACTGAATGTCGATTGCTAATGAAAACCGGCGGCGCTTGCGCAAAAGGCGGAAAAGACGATCGGCCTCGTCACCATTGTGGGCGGCGTGCTGATGCAGTTTAGGCTCAACAAAAGACACGCGCGGCTTTGACCGTCACCGGCGATAAAGGGCTCTCGGCCGAGGATGCCGTTGGCCACATTCTCCTGCTTCGTGGCCCGGACTGAGTACGAGATGCATGCCGGGAGTTCGGGTAGCGTGGCCGCGTCAGCCAGCAGCAACGCCGGCGTCGCGAACGTGCATCTCTACGCGCAAGCCCGCCGTAGCGGCCATATTGACCAAGGCGTCGAGGCCGAATAGGTCGGCCTTGCCACGGGTGAGGTCCGAGATCCGCGGCTGGGTCACGCCAAAGACTTTGGCCGCTTGAGACTGGCTTAGATGCGCGCGGGAAATATGCTCCTTGAGCGCCGTCATAAGCGCCGCGCGTAAGTTTGCACTCTCGTTCAGCGCCGGGCTCGCCTCGGCTGGTGCTGACAGCTCCATATCCTTCACCGGGCCTGCTGAAGATTCGCTATTCGCACCGATTTTCAGCGAGAATTGCTCGTGGGCGATCCTGGCGATCTTCGCGGCAAGGCCGATCTTCTCTTCTGCCTTTGCGCGAGCATGATCCGACATGAAAGCGACAAGGCGCTCCAGGCCGTCCTTGTCCGAAATGGTGACAAAATCCTTGTTCTTGTTCACGAAGACTACCGACTTCTTCTTTTCTCTAAGAAGCTCGATGACATTGCTGAGCGTGCCGGTGCTTTTGCAATCCCAGACCATGAGGCCATAGTCGCTGTCGCGCGCCATCTCCAGGTCTTTGGCGGTGAAATAGGCGCGTGTACCCGCTTTAGCCTTCGAGACAACTCTGTGGACCGGCCATTCTGCGACATTGTTCCGGGGCGAGTCGCCGGTGCAATAAACGGTCACCTTTCCCGCCCGGTGCCGCTGTAGGCATTCCTGAATTGAGGTATCGGCGCCATCGGCGTCTCCGACCACGACGTTGAAGTCTGAGGACACGATCTTGTTGATCCTGTCCGCAACTTTCTCATCCAGGCGGCTGATGGATATTGATCCGGCGATGAAGACAGTGGTCATGGCATTACTTCCAAGTGATCGAACCGGCGTAAATGTGATTGATTTTCTTGTACGTGCGCAGCGTTTTGCAGACGGCGTCCATCGTGGCACCCGTGTCGAAAAGATCGTCAAGGAGAAGCGCGTTCCAACACCCTTCGTTAGTGATTGACGGGTTGAGGCTGAATCGTCCCCCCAATGCGGCGTCCTTCGCCTCGCGGCCATGCAGGTTCTTGAGCTGCGGGCTGCCTTCGGGCGCGGGCGCCTTGACGATGATGTCGTCGAACACCGGCGTGTTCGTCAGTTTGCCGAGTTCGTTGGCGATCTCATTGACCGGCTGGCGCGCCCGTACCGTGGAGGCGGGCATTGGGATAATCAGGCCGATCTTGCCGAACACCGGCAGCAAGGTTTGCTGCACTTGGGCCGCGAGCGGCTGAACCTGTTTCCAATCGGCTCGATATTTAAGCTGGTATAGCGCCTCGCCAGGCTCCGAGCGCGTCGTGTCAAATCGAGGGTGGCCGTTTTCGTCGTCGCCCAAATAGACGCTCGACAGCGTATGCTTGTGGAGTGCGTAACCGAGATCCCAACTGCCTTCGAGTTTTCTAATCTGAACCTGCATGACGAAGAGTGTTCCTGAAGGCCTTCAAAGCGCCGTCCACGAGGCCATCCCAGATATATACAAAATCTTGTATAAGGCGCAAGCGTCTCATCGCGGCGTCATTAACGGCATCTGAGGCGATCACATCGCCCTAGTCCCAGCCAGAAGCTTGACCGAATGCATAATGTTGCATAGGGTTGCTTAATTTCACACAATGATGCCCCCGATTTCCTAACTTTGGCCGAGGCCGCCGAGTATGTTGGGGTCTCGAAGGATACGCTTCGACGGTGGGATGCCTCCGACAAGCTCAAGCCGGTGCGCCGGCCGGGAAGCGGCTATCGCTTCTATCGCCGGCCCGACCTTGAGCCCTTCCGCCTCGAGTATCGGCGCGCCGAACAGGCCGTCGACGAGCCCGACCATATGTTTCAGACGCTGACTTCGGACATTGAGGCGAACCCCAAGATCCGCGAGCCGCAGCAGGGCGCCCACCGGGCAGTGCGGACCCACTTCGAAGCCTCGAACGAGCCGGTGATCCTGCAGATTCCTGTCGGCTGCGGAAAGACCGGCGTCATTGCGACATTGCCCTTCGGCGTCGCCAAAGGGCGCGCGCTCGTTATCACACCGAATTTGATGATCCGGTCGGGCGTCGCGGAATCGCTCGACATCAGCAATCCAAAGAATTTCTGGCGGCGGACGGGCGCGCTCCACGACTTTTCCGCAGGGCCGTTTCGTGCCGTCCTGGATGGCGTCGACGCCAATCTCCACGACTGCAACGCGAGCCAGTTCGTCGTGACCAACATCCACCAATTGGCCAGCTCGGCCGATCGCTGGCTCCCGCAGTTTCCGCCGAACTATTTCGACATGATCATGATTGACGAGGGCCACCACAACGTGGCCCCTAGCTGGGCGAAGGTCTTTGATCGTTTCCCGAACGCCAAAGTCGTCAGCCTGACGGCGACGCCGTTCCGGGGTGACGGAACCCGTCCCGTCGGCAAGGTGATCTATCGCTACCCGTTCACCCGGGCGATGGTGAAGGGGTACATCAAGCAAATCCACTCCCGGAATGTCGCGCCGTCAGAGCTTTCCTTCACCTACCGCGACGACACGAAACGGCACACCCTGGAAGAGGTGATGGCGTTGCGGGAACATGCCTGGTTCCGGCGGGGTGTCGCGTTGGCGCCCGAGTGTAACCGCCACATCGTCGATGCCAGCATCAAATATCTGCGGGAGCTGCGAGAGCGCAGTGGTTTCCGCCACCAGATCATCGCCGTCGCGTGTTCTGTCGACCATGCCCGCCAAGTGCGCGGTCTGTATGAGGAACGGGGCCTGAAGGCGGCCGAAATCTACGGTGAAATGGGTCGAGACAAGCAGGACGCCGTTCTTTCCGATCTGCGCAGCGGCAAGCTCGATTGCATCGTGCAGGTGCAGATGCTCGGCGAAGGCTTCGATCATCCGCCCCTGGGCGTCGCGGCCATCTTCCGGCCGTTCGCAAGCTTGTCGCCTTACATCCAGTTCGTCGGGCGCGTGATGCGCGTCGTTCATGAGGCGAAGCCAGACCATCCGGACAACCACGCCTTTCTGGTTGGGCGAACAAACGACCCGTCCGGCCACGGTTGGCGCTGCCGGGAGGTTCCCGAGCGGTTTGGCCATATGTCCCGATTGCCTGGACCGTCGAGGGTCGCGAGATGCTCGTTCTCGAGGTGCTGGTTGGCGGAGCCGCGAACGGCGTACTTGATGCCTTCCACGAAATATCTCCGGCCAAATGGGGCGAGCTGTATGAAGGACATGTCGAGTTTATGGAGGACTACATCGCCATGGCTGGTAGCGTGAAGGCGATCTCAGGAATTAGCTGACGCTCGAAACGCTTACATCGTACAGATCGGAAGGCAGGGTGTCCAGCGACAACAGGTCTGCGGCGTCAGCACCGATGGGACAGATTGAGGCTTTTCGTTAGCGGAGGATTCTGATCTCGTCGCCATGACTGTGAATAGGCGTCGAACCTGGGCCCCACCAATTCTCCGTAAGCAATTGTAGTTGGGCACTTTCTCCTCGTAGAGGGGGTCCCGATCGGCGCCGATCTTGACCCTTCAGTTATAGCGTTTTCCGACATGACCTCAAAGGGTTACGCATTGGAATAAGGGGGGTCATGCTTCGACGCCTATTTACACTAGCCGCGTGAGCTTCTGCTTCCTAGTTCGTCGATAAGCCGCTTTGACACGTCCCAGAGCCTGTCAGCATTGCTCGGGTCGAGCGCGTAGGCAGCATAACCACCGGTGAAGTCCGTCGGACGTCTGGTAACCTGCTCGGCTTCGTTGCAATCCTCGAAGTAGCGGCCGCTAATTCCTTCGAGCAATGGCGATGCCGCCAGCAAGACGGTTGTTGCCGCTCCCTGTTCGGGCGTTTTGCGAAGCGCGAGGGGCGTCCTCAGTCCGCCGGTGTGCTTCTGGAGACCGGTCGCGATTGCGCCGGGATTGAGCGCGTTCGACACGATACCGTCGCTCGCCCACTGACGAGTGATGCCGACAGCCAGCAGCGCCGCAGCCGACTTCGATTGTCCGTAGGCTCCGATCGGCGTGTAGGGCACGAAATCAAAGTCGAGGTCGTCGAAAAGAACCGGTGAGAACAGGTGTCCGCTTGAACTCACGGAGACGACGCGAGCGCCGTTTGCTGCTGCTAGCGAGCGGCGCAGTCCGAGTGCAAGTGCGAAATGCCCGAGATAGTTCGTGCCGAACTGAAGCTCGAAACCCTGCGGCGTACGCTCTAGTTCCGGCACGGCCATGATCCCGGCATTATTGATCATGACGTGGAGCGCGCCGCTCCACTCGTCGACGAACGTAGCCACCGAGCAAAGGTCCGCAACATCGAGCTGCCTGATCTCTATAGCCGGGTTGCCGGTCGACCGGCGCAGATCGTCGACAGCCACACGCGCCATTTCTGGGCGGCGGACCGCGAGCGTGATTTCCGCCCCGGCACTGGCCAAGACGCGGGCGGTCACAAGTCCTATACCGGCCGCGCCGCCGGTGATAACGATCCGCTTTCCGGACGGATCGACTCCGCGCGCCAGCTCCGCGGCGGTTGAGTCAAAGCCGAACGGGGTTTGCAGACGCAGCATGACTTGCTCCTGACGCAACATTGTAGTGGCGGATAGACTTGGCGCCCTGGCCGCTCACACTGCGAGCTTGATGGCATACCGCGCGACGAGTTCGCCTTGGTGCCGCGCGCCGGCGAGATCGATCGCGCTCGGCTGGCGTTCGCCACGGCCGCCGGCGATCGTCGTTGCACCATACGGCGAGCCGCCGACGACCTCGTCGAGCGTCAGCTGGCCCTGATGGCTGTAGGGCAGGCCGACGATGACCATGCCGAAGTGCAGCAAGTTGGTCAGGATCGAGAACAGCGTGGTCTCATTGCCACCGTGCTGCGAGGCGCTGGAGGTGAACGCTGCACCGACCTTGCCGTGCAGTGCGCCACTCAGCCAGAGGCCGCCGGCCTGATCGAGAAACGCCGCCATCTGCGCCGGCATCCGCCCGAAGCGGGTTGGCGCGCCGACGATGATTGCGTCGTATCCGGGCAGATCCTCGATCGTCGCGACCGGAGCCCATTGATCGAGCTTGAAGTGCGCTTCCGCTGCTACGTCGGACGGGATGGTCTCGGGCACGCGCTTAATATGAACGTGTGCACCGGCGTCGCGCGCGCCGCCCGCGACGGCCTCCGCCATGGCCTCGATGTGGCCATAGCTCGAGTAATACAGGACGAGTACCTTGATCATGAGAGATGCTCCTTGTCAGATTGTGAGACCAATTCAGTCGATGCGTCCCCGGCACTGAGTTTGCCGGACCGGTCTTTCACGACCGTGCCTTCGAGGTGACCGACCGCGCGAGCGTCATTCACCGCCAGCTGATGCGTTGATTCTCGCCTCGTCGACACTACTCTGCGGCGGCGCGCTCGATCAGCTTCGCCACCTCGCGCGGGTGCGAGAGCATGACCACATGCGACGCGCCCTCGACCCTGATGCTGGCTTTGGCGCCCGCCCGCTGCGCCATGAAAGCATGAAGAGCGGACGGGATGTTGCGGTCGAGTGAGCCGTAAATGAACCAGGAAGGGATCGTCCGCCACGCCGGTCGGCTTGCCGCCTCTGCGAGGGCAGCGGCGGTGACCGGGCGCTGCGTCGCCGCCATTTGAATCGCCGCCGCCTTCGGTACGTCGGCGGCGAACTGTGCCCGGTACTTGGCCTGGTCGATGTAGAGGTCCTGATCGCCATTGGCCTGCGCGACCGGGTTGGCCATCGCCTGGCTCAAGGTTCCAGTGGGGAACCGCGCGCCGAGACTGGCAGCACTCTCGCCGACGTCGGGAGCGAGCCCCGAGACGAACACCAGACCCGTGACGTTGGCGGTGCCGGCGGCCGCCTCCGAGATGACTTCGCCGCCGTAGGAATGGCCGACGAGGACTACCGGGCCCGCGATCGACTTGGCGATCCGCGCGACGTAGTCTGCGTCACCTGCGAGGCTGCGCAGCGGGTTCGCTACGGCGATGACCCGGTAGCCGTCGGCTTCGAGGTCGGTGATCACCGGGTTCCAGCTCGACGACCCGGCGAATGCGCCGTGAACGAGGACGATGGTCGGCCTGGCCGCCGCGTCCTTGGCGATCGCTGGGGCTGTCGCGTACATCACGCCGCAGAGCAGGGCGGCGGCAATCGAGCCTGTCGTCTTCAAGGTAAAAATCCTGTTTGAGCAGCTATCTAGGGTGATTGACGCAGGGCTTCGGCAAATCCTCACGGGCGCGAGCCGAATATTGCGGTGGGCGGTGCGTAGCCCTGTCCGGCTAGGTTCCTACCGAACGCCGCCTTCCACTAATTGACGAATGTATGGCGCGCCGCAGAGTTGTCGGTTGATCGGCAGTTACCTCGATGGTGCCTCGCTAGCCCCCTCGGCTAGCATGCTCGCGGGGACGGTGATGTCGGCGGTCGCGACGGGTCGCTTGCGGACTTCCTGTTGAGGTCGGGTGCCGCTACCTGAGCCAGGTCCGTCAAGGGCGGTGTCGCCATGGCGGGCTCGACGCCGGCGCTGGCAACCTCATCGTCCAGTCCGCTGCCGGAACTGTAGAAGCCGGTCGCCATCAGGCCGCCGCCAAGGACGATCGATACGAACACGCCGAAGGTCACGGCGAAGGCCATGGTAGCGGTGATCGGACCGTAGCTCGCGAGATAGGCGAGCGCCGCCGGGACGCTGACGACGCCGGCGACGACGAGGTACGCTATCTGACGTCTGAACCGCTTGGCTGCGGATAGTGCGGGGGTCGGCATGGCGCGATCCTCTCGTGTTCGATTAAGTGCTGAGGTTTCGGAGCTCGCCTCGCGCGAGGCCGATCAATGTCCGGAGCGCGAGGCCGGCGATAACAATCGACGCCAGCGCCAGCACTCCGGCCGCGATGAGGTCCGTCGCCAGACCCGGATTGGTGCCGTCAAACCGGATTGCCGCAGTCGCCGAGGCGGCAAGCGGGAAGCTGACCGCCCACCATGAAACCTTGAAGGGGCAGCTTCCGACAAGATTCCGCAGGCGCCCCAACAGGACGGCGAGCATGAACAGGGTCAGCGCAAACAGTGCCTCGGCGAACAGGTCGATGCTCCCGGTCGTCGCGTAATAAGCCGAGAAGCCGACCGCAAACGGGGCGACGAGGATGAGCAGCATCGGATGAAGCGCGCCGGGCAGGGGGGCTTCGAACAACAGTCGGGACAGGATGAGGGTGAACAGCGGTACGGCGAAGAACAGGCCAATCGCGACGCAGGCGACCATCAGCCCGTGCAGCGGCGGCAGTCCCAGCCCCGGCAACGCTAGCGGCACGTCGAGCACGCCGACGACCGGCACGATCCACGCGGGTGTGGCGTGGGCGACCTGCTGGCGTTCGCTCATCCAACGGTCGATCATCAGCCAGGCAAAACCGAGCATAGCGACCGCGCCCGCCGCCCACATGATCTGCGCAACCAGCAACGCGCGCGGCGCGATCACGATCGGGAGAAGCAGCAGGCTGATGATCGCTGTGCCGAACAGGTTGCCCGCGATCGGATGTTCGAACTCGGCGCGCACGGCGTCGGGAGCGGTGACCAGCTTGACCAGGTACGCGAGGCTCAGCACGACGAACGCCGCGACCGCCACGGCGCCGATCGCGTCGGGCACCCAGTGCGGCACGAGGTAGCGCTCGGCGACGAGCTGCCATGCCACGCTCAGTCCCGACAGACCCATGACGGCGCCGAACAGGGAGACCGGAAGATACTCGAGGTAGCGGGACGTTCCACCGCCGGTCGCGCGATTGCAAGTGGTCGGCACCGCTGCAGTGATCCGCTCGGCCACGTCGATCATGTCACAATCCCAATTCGGACAGGCCGGCGTGTCCATCGGGGCGACGGCCCAACGGCCAGTGAAACTTGCGCTCCTCCGATTTGATCGGATGCTCGTTGATGCTGGCGATCCGTCGCCGCATCAGCCCGTCGGGGTCGAACTCCCAGTTCTCGTTGCCATAGGCGCGGATCCAAGTGCCGCTGTCGTCGCGACACTCGTAGGCGAATCGTACCGCGATGCGATCGCCGGTGAACGCCCACAGCTCCTTGATCAGCCGGTAATCGAGTTCGCGCGCCCACTTGCGCGCAAGGAACCCCTCGATCGCCTCGCGCCCGCGTACGAACTCGGCCCGATTCCGCCACTGGCTGTCGACCGTATAGGCCAACGCGACCTTGGCCGGATCGCGGCTGTTCCATCCGTCTTCGGCAAGGCGGACTTTGAGGGCGGCCGAGACTGTGTCGAACGGCGGCGCGGGCGGGCGGATTGGTGCGGTGATCATGACAGGCTCCTACGCAATGAACGGATCGATCAGGCGTGACCCTCGCCGCCGTCGACGAACAGCTCGGAGCCGGTGACGAAGCTCGCTGCGTCGGACGCGAGGAACAGCACAGCCTGGGCGATTTCACCTGGCTGCCCGACGCGTTCCATCGGCACGCCGAGCGCCATCTGGTCGAGGAGGGCCTGCTGCATCGCTGGGTCGCGCCCAGCGAGGCCGCGAAGGCCCGGCGTTGCCGTTGGCCCGGGTACGAGCGTGTTGATCCGGATCCCGCGCCCCTTGAGGTCGATCATCCAGTTGCGAGTGAAGGCATGGACAGCGGCCTTCGACGCCGAATAGACGCTGAAGCCGGCGGTGGCCTTGGCGGCCGCGGTCGAGCCGTTGAGGATTATCGAAGCGCCGCGGGCGAGCAGCGGCAGCGCCATCTGAACGGTGAACAGGACACCTTTGACGTTGCGGTCGAAGGCATCGTGATAGTCGGCTTCGGTGATTGCCCCGATCGGCGACAGCGAACCGCCGCCGGCATTGACGAACAGGACGTCGATGCGACCGAAGGTCTCGTCGATCCGTGCGAACAGTGCCGTGAGCTCGCCGAGGTCAGCCGAATCGATCCGGTAGCCGACCGCGCCAGGCACTGCCGCCACGGCGGCTTCGAGCGCTTCCTGTCGCCGACCGGTGATGACTACCGTCGCGCCCTCGGCGGCTAATAGCTGCGCGGTCGCGAGGCCGATGCCCGACGTTCCGCCTGTGATCAGCGCGATCTTCCCTGTCAAAATGGTCATTCAACCCTCCAGTGAATATCGAAGCGGAGCCGCGAAGGCGGGCGAGCATGTCATGGCGCCGGCGGCGCTAATCGCCGACAGCCCAGCCCGGATCAACGGGCGGAAATCATCCTCGATCTGCCGGTCGATGAGGTGCAGGACGCTCGCGGCGACCTGTAAAAGGTTCGATAAGTCCCCGCCGCTTGCCGGGGCGAAAGGACTGCGCTCGTTCAGTTCGCCCGTCTCGTGCAAGCAACCGATTTCGTGTAACCGCGTCGCCACCGTCATCATCATCGTCGTCATCCCCACAACAAGTTGGCGTTTCGATTTGAAAGACGCGGTCGTCGGACAAATCCGCAGTGCTTTTGTGCTATCCGAAAGAATAAAGTGGGATCGGGGATCCGGGTGGGGCCGATGCAACGACGGACTGCCGTGCTACTCTTCATCGCCGTCGGCGCGCCGGCAGCCGTCAGCGCCAAGGGCGTGGCGCGGATTGATATCGAGCACGGTCGTTTGACTATGGCGCTGACCGCCGTCGGCCGCCAAGCGGGCGTCGATATCCTTTATTCTGAGACGCTGGTCGGCGAGCGGACCGGGATCGCTTTGCACGGGACGATGACCGTTGAGAGCGCGTTGGCGAAGCTGCTTGCGGGTTCGGGACTCGGGTTCCATCGGACCGCCGACGATGCGATCGTCATTAACGCCGCGTCGGACTCGCTCCCGGCAGCCGTAGCGACCCCGATCGAGACCATCCCAGAGATCCTCGTCGTCGGACGCCACGCGCAGAATGGCGATATCGGCCGGACCGAAGGCGATATCCAACCTTATCAGGTGTCGTCGCGGCGAACCATCGAGGACTCGCACAGCGACAGCATCCAGGACTTCACCCGCAAGCGCTTGCCCGCCAACGCCCAGATCGCCAGTCCCGCCCAAGATTTTGTCGGCGGGGCCGGCTCGACGCGGTCCGAGATCAACCTCCGCGGGCTCGGGCCGGCGCAAACGCTGGTGCTGATCGACGGCCGCCGGATGCCCAGCCTGCCGGGGCTGCCGTACGCGTTCGATCAGCCCGATATCAACGGCATCCCAATCGACGCCGTCGATCGGATCGAGACCCTGACCGCCACCGCCGGCGGCATCTATGGCCCCGGCGCGACTTCGGGCGTCGTCAACATCATCCTGCGCCACGACTATCGCGGAGCCGAGATCAGTTTGACCACGGGCCTGACCGCACGCGGCGACGCCCCCGAGGTGCGGCTCGAGGGGCGCATCGGCTTCACCCCTGATCACGGCCAGACCGACGTCACGATCAACGTCAGCGCGACCCGCAGCGGCGAACTCCGCTACGGCGACCGCGATTTTATTGCCCGCGCGCGGCGGCAAAGCTATGCGAACGACCCCGCCGCCTTTCTCGCTAGCCTGCCGGTGGGCAACGCGATCAACGTCTTCGGCAGCGATCGGCTCGTCCTCAAGGCGCAGCTCGGCGGGGCGGCGCTCGGCAGTACAATTACGTCGTTGCCGCTTGGACTGATTGGCGATTCCGCGCAGCGTACGGCGCTGCTCGTCGCGAACGCTGGCGGCATCGACATCTCACTGCCCGACGCAATCGGCGGCGCTCGAGACGACATTGTCAGCCGGCCGCGCGGGCAGGCTATCCTGTTCAACGCCCGGCACCGGTTCGGCAGCTCGGGGATCGAGGCGTTTGCCGACGTCATCGACACGCGCGACGACGGCCGCGCCGACGGCCGCGCCGCGACGCTGACCAACTTCATCGCCGGGACCAATCCGGCTAATCCGTTTCAGCAGGATGTCACACTGACCTTTCCACTGACCGGCGTCGCGGCAACCCAGTCGACCGACATCCACATCCTCCGCTACACGGCCGGCCTGATCGCGCCGCTGCCGCGGCGGTGGCGCGCCAATCTCGAGTATACCGGGGGAATAGCGCAGCGCGTTCAGCGGACTGCGCTCAACGCGCCCGGCGACTATCTCTATCTTGCCTATAGCTATGGACAGCCTTACGGCGGCCAGCAGGCGCTTGATCCGTTTGGCAACTGGGCTGATTTCGTCGCTGCGCTGCAAAGCTATAGTCGCACCACCTTCAGCCTGCTCGACCAGACCAGCCATCTCGGCGACGCCACGTTCCGGCTCGCCGGCCCGCTCCTGACCCTGCCGGGCGGTACGGCGACAGTGACCTTGCAGGCGGAAGATCGCCGCGAACACGTCGGCGCGTCGTCCTATATCTTGTCAGACACGGGGTCGTTCATGCTCGACTTCGGCCTGCCGCGGATTGAGCAGACCACCAGCACCCTCGCCGGCGAAATGCGGATCCCGGTTAGCGGCAGCGGCGGCCTGCTGCGCAATTTCGAGCTTCAACTCGCCGTACGCCGCGACGTCGTCCGGACGATACTGCCCGCGACCGTCACCCTGTTCACGCCCGACCCGCCGCCGTTTGTCACGCGCAATTCGGCGTTCGCCTATACCGTCGGCGCGCGCTTCCAGCCGATCCCCGCGATCACCCTTCGCGCCAGCGCGTCGACCGGCATCCTGCCGCCGTCGATCGCGCAGATCGGGTCGTCGACCTTTTTGGCCTCGCGGTCGGACCCCGATCCGAAACGGGGCGGGCGGCCCGTCGGTAGCGAAGGCGAATTCACGCTGGTTAACGGTGGCTCGGCGTCGCTCCGGCCCGAGCAGGCGCGCAGTCTTTCGGCCGGCATTATTTTCACTCCGTTCGGCGACAGCGGCCTGCGCGCCTCGGCCGACTTCACCCGGATCGACAAGCGCGACGAGATCGGTCCGGTGCCGGGGCTGACGATCGGCGCGCTGCTCGCGGACGACAATTTCTATCCCGGGCGGATCGAGCGGGGCCCGCTGACCGCCGCCGACGCGGCGATGGGGTTTACGGCCGGCCCGGTAACCCGGATCGACCTGACCACGGCCAACATCGCCCGAAGTCGCCTCGATGCGGTTGATCTGACGCTCGACTGGCCGGTTTCACTGCGCCGGTCCGGCGACCTTCGCGTCTACGTGAATGCGACGTTGCAGCCGAGTTATTGGCAGCAAGCAGCGGCCGGCCTGGCGCGACGGCAGCGGATCGGCTACAGCGACGGGCCACTCGAATGGCGCGGTAACGGCGGCGTCGACTGGACGCTGGGAGCGCTCAGACTGGGCCTGAATGGGCAATTCTACGCCTCTTATCTTGTGGCGTCGTCGAGCGGGACGCCCGCATCGAACGCGCAGCTGATCGCCTATCAGGGCAGCGACCGGATTCCGGCGCAGGTGTATTTTGATCTGACCGCCACCTATCACTTCGATCGCGGCGGCCCGGTGCCGCATGGCACACAGGTGCGCTTTGGCGTGCTCGACGTGTTCGATCAGCGCCCGCCGACCGTCACCGACCCGAACACCACGGGCTACAGCTACTACGGCGACCCGCGCCGCCGCCGATTCGAGCTAACGGTCGCCGTACCGTTCGGCGGGTGACGCGGCCCGAGAAGTATTGGGGTGAGGTGAGGGTTTGCGTAGCGACTGCGTCCTTACCTGTGAGTTCACTCCGGAGATCGCCATCCCCCTCGCTCACGCCTCTCGCCTCGTCTGCGAAAGACTCGACCCGTCGCGTGGATTCACGCACTATTGTACGATGGCGGGGGACGTGCAGGGGGCACCGGTGCCGATGAACCCACGGGACGCGGTCGTGTACCGTCCGGCTCTAGTGCGCTTTTTCCGTCGCAAGATGCGCGACGTCAACGACGTCGAAGACCTTGTTCAAGAGGTCTTCGTCCGCATCGCCGCGCGTCAGGGGGGCGAAGTCGACAATTTGGGTGGCTACGTCTTCCAGACCGCCGCCAGCGTCCTCGCCGACCGGCATCGGCGACGGACCGTCCGCCACGCCGACGATCAGGTGCCGTTCGATACCGAACGCCATAGCAGTAGCGATTTCGACGCAGGCCGTGTCGCGGAGAGCCGCGAGACGCTGCGCGCCGTCGTGGCGGCGCTGATGAACCTGCCGGAGCGGACGCGGACAATCTTCGTCCTGCGGCGGCTCGAGGGGCAGAACTACAAGGACATAGCCGTGCAGTTCGGAATTTCAGTCAGCGCTGTCGAAAAGCAGATGGTGCGTGCGGTCAACCACCTGTTGACGTCCCCAGGGTGCACATCGTGATCAGCGAAGTCCTCACGCTCGCCCACCTCCAGTCGCTCGGCCCTACCGGTGCGGCCGCGCTGCTGCTCGTCCGGCAGGATATATTCGACGACGACGGCGACGACATGGTCTTTACCGCGTGGATCGACGCCGATCCGGCCAATGGCGAAGCGTGGGCTCGCGCCTGCCAGCTGTGGGAGCAGACCGCCGATGCGCCCGAGCTTCAAGCGCTGCGTGACCCGCCCGCCGTGGCCGCACCGCAGCCTGTCGCGCCGCGGTGGAGTGCACCTCGCTATGCCATCGCCGCCTCGATCGCGGTCGCTCTCGTCGGCGGGACGACACTGCTGGTCCGGCGGCCCACCGCCCCAGCTGCACCGCAGCTGGCGAGTGCGGAGCCGTCGATGCTACTTGCCACCGCGCACGGCGAGCGGCGCAGCTTCACGTTGCCCGATACAAGCAGCGTCACCCTGAATACCGACACGGTGATGCGCGTCGCGTTCCATCCCGGCGGCGAGCGGCGGCTCGAACTCCTCCGCGGCCAGGCCATTTTCGCGGTGTTCCACGACCGGACGAGGCCGTTCGTCGTCGCGGTCGGGCAGCAAACGGTAACCGCGCTCGGCACCCATTTCGAGGTTCGCGCCGAACCAAACCTGATGCGCGTCGTGCTCGTTGAGGGCAGCGTGGCGGTGCGAGCGGGGCGCGCCGATCGCCCGCCGACGATTCTCAGGCCTGGCGAGGCGCTGACCGCGCGCGGGGACGCCGAGCCGGTCGTCGCGCGCGCCGATCTTGACGCCGTCGGCGACTGGCAGCGCGGCATCGTCACCTTTCACGACACGCCGCTGTCGAGCGCTGCGGCAGAGATCGACCGCTACACTCCTGTACAACTCGTGATCCGCGATCCTAAGGTCGCGGGTTACCGCGTCAGCGGCAGCTTCCACACCGACGACACGGCACGTTTCGCGCGCACTGTCGCCGAGCTGTACCCGGTGCGGGTCATCGCCGCAGGGTCCGACCGCCTCGAGATCGTTGCCGCTCCCCCGAAATAATTCCGGGTCGGGCGTCCGGCCGCTGAGGGTTCCGACCCCGCCTGCGTCTACTCCAACGAGCCCGATGGTCGGGCGCAGGGGATCAGGCCGGTGGCTGGAAACAACGACATTACCGGCCCGATCGTCCCTGAAGCGGGCACTTCGCGACGCGCGGTGCTGGTGGGCGGCGCGGCCCTCGCCGTCGCCGCCACGACCCTCGGCCTGCCCCTTCTTTCGGCCCGCGCCGATGCGCGAAGGGCTTCAACTTTCACGAAAGGACCGACGATGAGCACGATCACGACCAAAGACGGCACCTCGATCTTTTACAAGGACTGGGGAACCGGGCAGCCGATCGTGTTCCACCACGGTTGGCCGCTAAGCGCCGACGACTGGGATGCGCAGATGCTGTTCTTCCTCGGCCACGGCTATCGAGTGATTGCTTACGACCGTCGCGGACATGGGCGATCGACCCAGACCGATCGCGGGACCGACATGGATACCTATGCGGCCGACTGCGCCGCCCTCGTCGAACATCTCGACTTGCGCAGCGCGATCCACGTCGGCCATTCGACCGGCGGCGGCGAAGTCGTCCGCTACGTCGCGCGCCATGGCGGCAGCGGACGCGTCGCGAAGGCAGCGATAATCAGCGCCATCCCGCCGGTCATGCTAAAGTCGGCCCATAATCCCGGCGGCAGCCCGATTGAGGTGTTCGACGGCTACCGCGCAGCGATGTCCAACCGCGCCCAATTCTACCGCGACGTGCCCGAGGGTCCGTTCTACGGCTTCAATCGGCCCGGCGCGAAGGTCTTCCCCGGCGTCATCGACAACTGGTGGCGGCAGGGCATGATCGGCGGCGCGAAGGCGCAGTACGACTGCATCGCCGTCTTCTCCGAGACCGATTTCACCGAGGACCTCAAGACGATCACGGTACCCGTGCTGGTCATGCACAGCGAGGACGACCAGATCGTTCCGTTCTCCGACGCCGGTCCGCTGTCGGCCAGGCTGCTCCGGAAGGCGACGCTCAAGGTCTACAAGGATCTGCCCCACGGCATGCCGACGACGCACGCGGCGATCATCAACGCCGACCTGCTGGCGTTCCTGAAGGGCTGAAGCCGTCCGCCGATCTGGTCGGCGGCCCTCGACCATCGTTTCGAAAGACGCGCCGGCGCGCGGTCGGACCCGCGCGCCCTCGCCCGATCAAGGAGCCACAACATGACCGATTCATTGCTCAGCCGCTGTGCCGGCAAACGCGAATCGTTACCACGCCGCTTCGGCGGACCGGCGGCGCTTCTCCTCCTCGGCATTGGGCTCGTCACCGCCCCCGCATGGGCGGGCAAACCGACCCCTTACGACACGATCAATCAGGCGGCGGCGAGCGGGCCGATCACCGTCCATCGGCTGCGCGGCGGGATTGCGATGCTCGACGGATCGGGCGGCAACATCGGCGTCCTCGTCGCACCGGATGGCTTCTTGATGGTCGACGCGGGCATCGCGGTGTCGGAGCGCAAGATCAAGGCGGCGCTGCGCGATCTGGGCGGCAAGCGGCTTAGGACCGTCATCCTCACCCACTGGCATTGGGATCATAGCGACGGCGACGAGTGGGTCCGCCGCACCGGTGCAAATCTGATCGCCGACCCCGTCGCGATCGTGCGGCTCAAGCAGACCAATACCATCGTCGAATGGGGCCACACCTTCACGCCCGTCGCCCTTTCGGCGTTGCCGAACGAAACGGTTCCGCAAGACCGGACGCTGAACGTGGGTGGCGAGGCGGTGCACATCGGCCACTACCGCGCCGGCCACACCGACGGAGACATCTATGTCCGGTTCGAGCACGCCGACGTCCTCCAGACTGGCGATACCTTTTGGAACGGCGTCTATCCGTTCATCGACTACGTCACCGGCGGCAGCATCGACGGCGCAATCCGCGCGGCTGACGAGAACCTGCGGCTCGCCGGACCGAACACCATCGTCATTCCCGGCCACGGGCCGGTCGGTGACCGCGCTGGCCTGATGGCCTTCCGCAACATGCTCGTCGCGGTTCGTGGGAAGGTAGCGGCGCTGAAGCACGAGGGCAAGTCGCTCGACGCGACCGTCGCTGCCCGCCCGACCGCCGAGTTCGACGCCAAATGGGGCGGGTCGGTCATCGATCCGAACCTGTTCACTGCCCTTGTCTACCGCGGCGTCTGACCCCTCGTCCCCACCCAATCCAGGAGAAAACCAATGTTGACCGATGCCCTTCGTGCTTCGCTCGCCGCCACTGCCCTGTTACTGGCGTCCGCGGCAGCGGCGGCTCCCCGCATCCCAGTGACCGCACAACGGCCGGTGCCCGCGATCCACTACCAATCGGCGGTTATCGACGGGGTCAAGATAGCCTATGTCGAGGCGGGCCCCGCCAACGGCCCGGTGGTCCTGCTGCTCCAGGGCTTTCCGACCTCGTCGCATCAGTTCCGCAACCTCATCCCGTACCTCGCCGATCGCTACCACGTCATCGCGCCCGACTATCCGGGATTCGGCGAGAGCGACGCGCCTGCGCACGACAAGTTCGAGTACAGCTTCGGCCATTATGCGACGCTGGTGGACGGGCTCGTGAGCCAGATCGGCGCGAAGCGGTATGCGATCTACCTGTTCGATTACGGCGCGCCGGTCGGCTTCCGCCTCGCGCTCAAGCACCCCGAGCGCGTCAGCGCGATGATCGTCCAGAACGGCAACGCCTATGTCGAAGGCCTCGGTGCTTTTTGGGATCCGATGAAGGTGGACTGGGCGCACCCAACGCCGGCGACCCGCGAAAAGCTGGCATTCCTCGTGACGCCCGAGACGACCAAGTTCCAATATCAGGACGGAATGGAGGATGGGTCGCGGATCGATCCCGCGAACTGGCGTCACGACCAGCCGCTACTCGACCGGCCTGGCAACAAGGATATCCAGCTCGATCTGTTCCACGACTATGGCAGCAACGTCGCGCTGTATCCGCGGTTTCAGGCATTCTTCCGCCAGTATCAGCCGCCGACGCTGATCGTCTGGGGGAAGAACGACAAGATCTTCCCGGCGGCCGGTGCCGAACCCTATCGCCGCGACCTGCCCAACGCCGAATATCACCTGCTTGATACGGGCCACTTCGCGCTCGAGGACCAGCTGCAGGTGATGGCCCCAATGATCCACGACTTCCTCGACCGCAAGGTGGCGAAGTGAGCGCCGCCCGTACCCTCATCCTGTTCGGGGTCCTCTTGATGCCAGCCTCGCTCGACGCAAAAACTGCCCATGACATCCTCGGCGCACCCGGCGTCGTCCCGCTGACGACGGCTCAGCCGGAACCGAAGCTGATCGTCGATCCGCCGGTGCCGGGGCCGCTGTCGTTCGGGCGCGTGGTCATCGAGTACCGCGCCGAAAACCTGCGCATCGTGCCGGTGTTCGGACCCAAGGCGCTCGAAGTCTCGCCGCGCATCGGCCACATTCACGTCACTGTTGACGACCTGCCGTGGCACTGGGCCGACGCCAGCGGCGAGCCGCTGATCATGAACGGGCTCCCGCCGGGCCGGCACAAGGTGCTGATCGAGTTGGTCAACGCCAACCACGTGCCGTTCACCGGCCAGACGGTCGAGTTCGTCATCCCGGTGCAGTGAGCCGGCCACCGTCACCGTCAGAAAGGACACAATCCATGAACAAGCGCGCACTTGCGGCCATCCTCGCCGCGCTCGCCTCCAGCGCGGCGGCCGCTCCGACCGCCGAGCAAGACTTTCTCGCGGCGAACCGCGTCGCCATGAGCCGGATGATGGCGGGGATGAGCGCGAAGCCTGCCGGCGACGTCGACGCCGATTTTGTCAACATGATGGAGCCTCACCACCAAGGCGCGATCGACATGGCGATGCTCGAACTCCGCTACGGCAAGAACCAGCAACTGCGGCGGATCGCCCAAGGCATAGTCGCAGAGCAGCGCCCCGAGATCGACGCGATGCGGCTGGCCCTCGGCCGTCCGCTGACCACGGCCACATCGGCGGCGAGCAAAGCGCCATGACCGGGCACAGCTACCTTGCGCTCGCCGCGCTGCTGTCCACCGCATCCGCAGCCGTCGCCGGTCAGGCCCCGTTTGCCGCGACCGCGGCTGACGTCCCGATCAGCGGGCATGACCGCGTCTATGCGGCGGAACAGTTCTCGAACACCGTGTCGGTCGTCGATCCGTCGACTAACCGCCTGCTCGGGGTGATCCGCTTGGGCGAGCCGCAGCCGGCGAACTTCAGCCCGCTCTACCGCGGCCAGGTCCTCGTTCACGGCATGGGCTTCTCGCCCGATCGCCGCACCATCGCGGTAGTGTCGATCGGCTCGAACTCGGTGACCTTCATCGACACCGCGACCAATGCGGTGAAGCATACCACCTACATCGGCCGCTCGCCCCACGAGGCGTTCTTTACACCCGACGGGCGCGAGGTCTGGGTTACCGTGCGCGGCGAGGACTATGTCTCGGTGCTCGACGCTGAGTCCTATGCGGAGATCGCCCGGGTCAAGACGCCGGGGGGCCCGGGGATGACGATCTTCTCGCCCGACGGCCAATACGCCTACGTCTGTTCGTCGTTCAATCCAGAGCTCGTCGTCTTCGACGTTCGGACTCGAGCCGAGGTCGGGCGGGTCGCGCAGCCCAGTCCGTTTTGCCCCAACCTCGCCGCGACTCCCGATGGCAGGCAGGTCTGGTACACGCTCAAAGATATCGGCAAGACGGTGGTGATCGATGCCAAACCGCCGTTCGCGACTCTCAAGGTGATCGACACCGGCCCCATCACCAACCACGTCAATTTCGTCGACACGGCACATGGACACTTCGCCTACGTCACGGTCGGCGGTCGGAACGAGGTCCAGGTGTTCCGGCGCGACACCTTTGCCAGGGTCGCGACGGTCGCGGTCGGCAAGCTGCCCCACGGCATCTGGCCATCCGGTGACGGCACCCGCGTCTATGTCGGGCTCGAGAACGACGACCGGCTGGTCGCGATCGACACTGCCAGCAATACGGTCGTCGCGACGATCCCGATCGGCCAGGCGGCTCAGGCTGTGAACTATGTCCCCAACGCCGTTCCCAGCGGCGACGGCATTACTGGGCTCGAGCCGCTCGGGGTCGCCGGCGGGGCGACGCATCTCACACTCGGACGTCCCGGCCGCGGCGGGTCCGAGCCGACCAGCGTAAGCCTGTTCGACCAGGGCCTCGTCCAAATTCTCGAAGCCGCCGTGACCGGACTATCTCCGCGCATGCCGTATATCCTCGGGCTTGCAGCGAATGCCGACGGCAGCGGCAAGGTCGAGCCGCTGGCGAGCTTTGTGACCAATCCCGCGGGGGCCGCAATCGTCAATGCGACCGGACCAATAAGAACTCTGGTTCGACCCGATACGGCGTCGTCGCGTCGCTACCTGGTGATCGTCGCGGGAGCCCCCGGCGGACGCGGGATACCGGTTCAAATCCAGCAGAACTGAATCAGGAGGACGACATGCAGCGCGAAACGATCGACTACAATGGTGATGGCGTCGCAATGCGGGGGGAACTGTTCATCCCCTCTGGGGAAGGACGGCGCGCCGGCGTCCTGGTATTCCCGGAGGCGTTCGGCATCGGCGATCACGTTATCAACCGCGCGGAGCGATTGGCAGAACTTGGCTATGTCGCCTTGGCTTGCGACCTGCACGGCAACGGCCGCTACATCGACGACCTCACCGCGGCGATGAAGGAGCTCGAGCCGCTGTTTGCCGATCCGGGTAAGACTCGCGCGCGGGCAGCGGCGGCGCTCAACGCCCTGACGGCGAGGCCCGAGGTCGACCCGGCAAGGATAGCGGCGATCGGATTTTGTTTTCCGATGCCGCTCGAACTTGCAAGGTCGGGGGCCGATATCAGGACGGTCGTCGGCTTCCACACCGGTCTGCAATCGACGCGACCATTGACGTCGGCCGACGTCATCAAGTCGTCGATCCTAGTCTGCATCGGCGGCGACGACCCATATATTCCGGTGGCTGATCGCGTTGCCTTCGAGGCCGAAATGCGCCTCGCCGAAGCCGACTGGCAGATCGAGGTCTACGGTCGCACGGTCCATAGCTTCACCAACACCGGTGCTGATCGGCGCGGTATGCCCGACACGCTGCGCTACAGCCCCATGTCCGATCGACGGTCGTGGGCAGCTATGCTCGCCCGCTTCGACGAGGTGCTCTCGCCGAGGGGGGGGCGTGATGATCCTGGCGGCAGGATGAGTACATATCCGACAGGGTAGGTGCGCGGCGCCTCGACACGATACCATTTGATCCGTCCGCGCTTGGCGACAGAGGATCTTTGCAAGGTTGTTGTCGCACGTAAGAGGTGCGGCGCACGGCAGCTATTCTGTGCACATCCTCCGAAAGCGGAAGGGCAGCTTTCGGCCCCCTGTTTCAGAGCAAGACTGTCGCCACAGAAAGGACCCCGTTCGAGTGGAGGGCCGAAGCTCCCGACGTAAGCACCGTCAGAGGCATTTTGTCAAAAATTGGGTGGCAGCAGGACTAAGTGTATTATGTAACGTTACGTAGAAGGTTGGCATGATGAGGATAAGAAGTCACCGGCAAGAGACTTACCGCCTCTCCACCAAGTTGGTTGGACAAGCCGTGGTTAACGTCGCGGTGGTGAGCCTCGTCTTGCCGAACTACGACCACAACATCGCGTAACGTCGCATCATCGTCTAATTGCCAGTAATGGCGTGCGATTGCCGGGGCAGGCAAGTTCGGCGAGCGGCCCTCGTCGATTTCCCTCAAATAAAGTGTGTAGCTGGTCACGGCTTCCTCCTCAAAGTAGCCGACGACCCTATGCGCGGTGCGCGACGACATGAGATACAACAATGAAAATCCGGCGAGGAAGATGCCTTGGACGAGTAGGATGACAGCCCGTTCAAACGCGGTCGGCTTGGCGATCTCGATGAAGGTCATCAAGTGCATGCGCTCGTTCTCCGCTTCCTCCATCAAGATGCGGATCCAGCCCTCATCGTCGCGCATCCAGCGTAGACATTTTAGATGGGTGAACATCGCGCCAACCATTCCCGGCACGGCGGCGACGGTTTCCAACACGATCGCGCGGTGACCGTAGCGCTTGGCGAAGAATGTGTCGGCGCAGAACCGCAGCAGCTTGGTGAAACCGAGCGCGAACCGGTCGGAAAACCCATGCGGAATATGATGGACCAAGGGTTCGGCGCTGTGCTCCTCGGCGAGAGCGCGTTCGTCGGGCTGAAGCACGGTATTGACCATATCGGAACTCCTCGTTCTGAAGCTGTTACTGGACGATCGTTGCATCGGAAGCTGAAAGTACGACGAAATTTAATAGCCAATATATTACAGTGGCGTCCGCTGTCAGAGTCGCATGCCGGCGCTTTTTGCTGTCGGGTGAAGACTTGTCACGGCACTAGGCCGTTCTGCCATTCGCGCAAACCAAGATCCCACGGTTGCCAACTCTGGATCGATCGCCTGTCCGACACGAGAGCCAAAATCCACAGCACAATAGAGAATAATGTCGACGATAGTCAGTCTGTCCGGGACAATGAAGCTACGTCCAATCATCTGTTGATCGAGCCAATTTAGTCCGTCGTGGGTCAATGCTATCAGCCCTGACACAGCCTCAGGCAGGATCCGCATCCGGGTCCGATACATTTCGGCCGCTTTTCCATAGTGAAATGCAGCGTAAAGATGTTCGGTGATACCGAGTTCAATTCGACGCTGCCACATGCGTGTTTCGGCGCGTGCCTGAGCAGTGACACCGATGAGAGTTTTCTCAGGAAATATTTCGTCGATGTATTGAAAAATCGCGCCGGTTTCGGCGAGGCACGTTCCGTCGTCCAAGCGAAGGGCTGGCACCTGACCTGCGGGATTGTCATTGGTATAAGGTAGCCGCCTGTTCTCACCGCCATCGACGTCGATATCTTGAACCGGGATTGTCACTCCCTTCTCAAGTAAAAACATGCGTACAGCGCGTGGGTTTGGTCGACCGGCATCATAGAGCAGCATTTCCAGGTCCTCTCCGATTCGAGTGTCTATAACTTTCAAGCAGGCGTCATGTTCGTTCATCCGCTCATTTAAGGTTTTATCTAAACAATCGTGATGCGACATTTTCATTCGAACGCTCCAATCCGTCGTCGGGTGTCGATCGCGCGGATCCGCGCCCACCCGATGAGCAGGGCCGGGGCAACCACCAGACTGTAAGATAGCAGCCGTCCCCATTCGCCGTCTGGACCGTAGGGTTCGGTCGCCATGTGCCATTCGGCATTATCAATCCACGGGAGTGCAGATGCTTCGGCAAACTCGTGGAGCGCATAAATGCCGAGTTGCAACGAGAACAGAACCATGAACACCGCTGTCGCGTTGAAAAAAAGCGTCAGGTCGACTGCCCGCCCATATCGGATCCACGCACTGCCGAGAGCGACCGCGAGCAGCAGGCCACCGATCCCACCGATGATCATCGTTGTCCCATCGACCTGCCCAACAAGGGACGCGATCATGGCAGCTGCCTCGCTTCCCTCGCGACCAATCATCAGCAGCGCGAACAAGAACACGCCCAGCGCCGCACCATTCCCTGTGTGATCCGTCGATAGATCGATGCGCCCGGTTATCGTCGCTTTCATGGTGCGCCCATGACGAAGCAAATGAATGGTGCAGCTGAGTACAAGCGCGACCGCAACGAGCGCCAGCCATCCTTCCCAAAGCGACCCGAGGCCCCCGATGCTTACAAGAAGTGCGCCAAGGATCACGCTGCCAACGATCGCAATCGCAACACCTGACCACAAGGGTCGCATAAGCCGGGTCCGCCCGGTCCGACGCAGATAAGCGGCCGCAACCGCCACAATAAGGAACGCCTCGGTCCCTTCGCGAAATGCGACGATAAGGGTCGCGAACATAGCGGTTCTCCAGTTAGCGAGGGGCGTCGCGGGCATCTTCGATGCTCGACTGCGGCCCGAAGAATTCGAAGCGTACGCGGTCGCTTGCGACACCAATCCGGGCAAGACTGCCAAGCATGGCACGCATGAACCCCGTGGGTCCGCATAGATAAACGTCGGTGTTCTTGTCGGCACATGCTTCTGCCAACTGCTCATCTCCGATGCGGCCGGCAAAGTCGTAGTCGACGCCAATTCGATCATTCGCGCCAGGGTTCTCGTAGAATGTTTGGCGACTGATCCACGGTGCGCGGTCCGCCAATCGTATGGTTTCGCTGTTGAATGCATGGACGCTGCCGTTGATCGCGGCATGCATATAGGCGACCGCTGCGCGTTCTTTCGCCGCGAGCTCGTGAAGCATGCTCACCAACGGGGTTTGGCCGACGCCGCCGCTCAAAAGCACGACGGGTCGTTCTGGAGCGCTGTCCAGCACGAAGTGCCCAGCAGGAGCCGCACACTTAACGGGCGTACCCGGCTGCAGATGGTGCAGAAATTGTGAGCCCATGCCGCGTGGTTCGCGCTTGACCGATATTCGGTATTCGAGCGAACTTGGCGCGTTCGACAGGCTGTAGTGCCGATACAGCGGCCGTTCGGGACTAACTGGCAAACGTAATGTTAGGTATTGACCGGGGCGGTGCGAAAGCACCGGGCCGCCATCTTCGGGAATGAGGTAGAGCGACCGGATGAGGTTACTCTCGTGTTCCGTTCTATAAATCAAAAAAGAACGCAAACCCGTCCAGCCGCCGCTTGCACCGACAATTTTCGCGCTGAGTGCTCGCTCGCGGCCAATGAAGATGTCGGCCAGCATCGCGAACGCCGCCGACCATGCTGAAAGCAGCAAAGATGTCGCCTTATCGTCCAGAACGTCGACCATTGCCTCGATCAGGCAGGCACCAACGGCTCCGTAATGTTCGGGCTCTATACCGAGAGCCACATGTTTGTGGGCGACGCGCTCGATGAGCGGGGTTAGCGCTCCGATATTATCGATATTGTGAGCGAAGCCTGCAACCGCCTCGGCAAGCGCGCGCGGCTGCGTGCCGTCGCGCATATGCGTCGGATCGAACACGGCTTCGATTGCCGGATCTCGGAAGAGCAATTCATACATCCGTTCGACAACGGCGAGGCCATGAAGATCCATCGCCGGCGCGGATGCGCGAACTATTGCCCGTGTTTCAGCGTCTATCATTTGCAGTTCTCAAATTACGCCGGCCGAACTTGCGTTCGACTGATTGGAATGGGGCGTCGCGGCGGCTCCGTCGGCACGGTAAAATTCGACATAGAAGGCGACCGGACCTTGAGGCTCAACGCAATGGAGTTGCTCGGGTACGATCACGCCAGGGGTCGTTTCGCGAGAGAGCAGGACTTCGCTCTGGGCATCCCGATCGAGCACCCGGTAGAGCAGCTTTCCCTCGACCACGTGGATCAGCGCCCAGGCACCTTTCGCGGTCGAATGCGGCCCTCGAAGCTTTTCAGGGAGGGTTGCTTCCGTAAAATCGGGCGTGCGACGTGTCGGCGCAAAACCCAATGGAATACAAGGCATGACAAAATCCTCAGAGTTCAAAATGCAGATGCAGCGGCGGCGCTGCGACGATGTGCGTTGGCCATGCCGAGCTGGAGGCTGGCACCGATCATCTCGGACTTGGCCACGAACAGCGTCGCTGCTGCGGGCGGACAGATTTCGGTCACGGTTCGGGCAAACAGGTGAAGCCAGCGCGCGAAATGCGTCGGCCGAAGGCCTGGGAGCGCAAGATGCGTTGTCATCGGAGTGCCCTTGAAGCGGCCGCTCATGAGCAGCACCGACGACCAGAAGTCGCAGAGCTTGGCGAGATGTTCTTCCCACTGTCCCTGGAGCGCCCGTTCAAAGATCGGACCGAGTGCCGGATCGCGCCGAACATCGACGTAGAAGGCGTGCACGATCCGCGAGATCATGGCTTCGTCAACACCAACTGCGTTGCCTGGACCAAGTCGACCGTGCGCTGCCCGGCGATCGTCTGCGGTAACGACCATCTCAAGCTACCCAGAGAACGACGGCGATGCCGACGATGAGCCAGACGAAGGCGTTCACCAGCATCCGTACCAGACCGCGCCCGTCTTCGTGCATGACGCCCATAGCATTACAGGCGAGATCGCCTGGCGCGAGCAGCGATCGAGCTGATGTGCGGCCAAGCAGAGAGAGGGTGGACACGAGCGACTTGCCTTTGCGAATGAAAGCTATATTCGCGGTATATGTTATCCATCCGACATAAAGCAATACCAAAAATGTATGTTTCAGCTTTTGATGGTGCTCGGCTGTGCGCCTGACGGTCTACAGCGACTATTCGCTGCGCATGTTGATGTACCTCGCGTTGCGGCCCGAACGGCTCGCGACGATTGAGGAAATCGCCAGCGCATATGGTATATCGCGTGCGCACCTGATGAAGGTTGCACACCAGTTGGGCCAGATGGGGTTCGTTAGCACTGTGCGAGGCAAGGGCGGGGGGCTGCGATTGGCTCGCGAGCCGATAACGATCGGGCTGGGCGACGTGGTCCGTCACACCGAACCCGATTTCGCTCTCGTGCCGTGCCTCTCCCCCGGAGATGGCAGCTGCGTGATCCAACCAAGCTGCGTTCTACGTCATGCGATCGAGCAGGCAAGGGACGCGTTTCTGTCAGTTCTAGACTGCTACACGCTGGCCGATCTCACTCGGCCGCGGGGGCCGCTCCTTGGCCTGCTGCAAATCGCTCCTCAACCCGGCGTTGCATCTATTCAGCGCCGCATATCGCCACCGACATAATTGGGCAGATCGGTGAGGTTCGTCGATCAAATTCAGACACAGTGTCGTGATTCCTCTCGATCCTCAGGCTATCTTCTGTCGACCAAGCTGGTCGTCGGGAGTATGATCGGACTACTTTGATCATGGTAGATCTATGTCGCTGAACCCTTCGTCAAATCTTGGTATGGCGTATTTCAACGCACCCGACACCCGGACGATCGTCACGAGTAAGTTAGGCCGCGGCGTCGTTGGCATATCGCGTCTACGCGCTAATCATCCGCTCGGCGTAATCGACTATACCGTTATCGAAGAGGCGATCATGGTTGCTTATCAGCACCAGCCGCTGCGCTGCGATGTCTTTCTCGAAGACCGGCACGTCCCGGTGAGAGGGGCGGGTCCAGCGAAGTTTACAGTCTATGATTATCGTCGGCGCTGGAACTGTGAAATCAAGACCGGCATTGACGCAACCAACTTTTTCGTTCCGCGCACTACGCTCGACGCGCTGAGCGAAGGTGGGCGTGTCGCCGATCTCATCGTACGACCTGGCGAGGTCCTAGATGACCCGGTAGTCCGCGGATTAGCAGCAGCTCTCGAGAGCGCCTTTGCCGCGCCCGAACGAACCAACCCGCTGTTTCTTGATCACCTCGGCTGGGCATTCGCGGCGCATTGTGCGACCTTCCTCGAGCCGCAACGCGCGACCGGAATCGCCAATGGGAAGCTTTCGGTTCGACAGGAACGTCTAGCGAAAGAGATGATTTCCGCTCGGCTCAATGGCGACATCACCGTCACCGATCTAGCGGCTGCGTGCGGCCTGTCGATCGCCCATTTCTCCCGCGCGTTCCGCCGGTCGACCGACGTGCCGCCGCATCGCTGGCTGATGATGCGACGAATTGACCGCGCTCGCCACCTTTTGCAGACGACGCAGGCGTCGCTCGCCGACATCGCGCTCGAATGCGGGTTCAGTGATCAGGTTCATCTAACGCACGCCTTCACGCGTAATGTCGGCGCGCCGCCGGGTGCGTGGCGCCGCGGCAGCTGTGATTGAGTTATGACGCCGGATTTGAACAATCTGCGCAACGTTCAAACAAGACCCGGCTCGCAGCCATGTAGTACCCTCGTCGGCAAGAGATTCAGGGGAGCGCTACAATGGCAACGACCACACGATTGGTTCTACCACTGCTAATAGTAGGCCTGGTGATTGGGTCTGCCGCCCGCGCGCAGGACGACCTGCCAGCCCATCTCGTCGCCGACCTGCACACCGCATTCGGCAACAATCATGCTCGCGCGGTCCATGCTAAGGGCGTCGTGTTGTTCGGCAGCTTCACACCCGATCCCGCCGCGCGAACACTGTCGAAGGCAACGGTGTTCGCGCGACCGACGAATGTAACGGTGCGCTTTTCCGACTTCACCGGTATCCCAACGATTCCCGACAATATCGGAGATGCCGATCCGCGCGGTTTTGCGGTCAAGTTCGGTCCCGTCGACAACCCTGCAATGGACATCGTCGCGCACAGCTTCAACGGCTTCCCGGTGCGGACTGGGGTCGAGTTCGGCGAATTGATGCGAGCGATCGGCGCAAGCAGTCCCGGCGCTGCGAAACCGACCGCGCTCGACCGCTTCCTCGGCGCGCACCCGGCAGCGGCTACCTTCCTTAAGACGCAGAAGCCGCCACCGGCGAGCTATGCCACCGCCGCCTACTTTGGGGTCAATACCTTCACATTTATCGACGCGAAGGGGCACAAGACCGCTGTGCGCTACCGCTTCATCCCACTTGCAGGGGAGCACTATCTCGATGCTACCGCCAGCAAAGCGGCAGGTCCGAACTATCTTGCTCCCGAGATCGGCCGCCGCGTCGCCACTGGACCGGTGCGGTTCACGTGGCTCGCGCAAGTCGCGGGTGCGGGCGACAAGCTCGACGACTCAACAGTCGCGTGGCCCGACACGCGCCGTTTGGTCCAGCTTGGTGTAATCACCATTAACCGTTCATCGACCGACCAGGCCGGCGACAGCAAGCGGCTGATGTTCCTGCCAGGTACATTGCCCGACGGCATCGTTCCCGCTGATCCGATGATCGACATCCGCACGGCCGCCTATCCGGTCTCGTTCTCCGAACGCCAGTGATTTTGATCCGAAGCCAAGCTGGACGTCGTCGTATGACCGTGTTGCCAAACAGGAGAGCCCGATGCCCGCTGCGGCCCCAGACCTGTCGCTTATCGTGCCTACAGCTGCAGAGGGTTTCGACCTTGCCATCCTCCTATCCCGACTAGCGGTAAAAGCGATGCAGGGTGACGACGCCGTTCGCGGTGTACTCCGCGAAAACTATGCCCACGACGCCGGGCTACTCACTTCAGCGAGTCATGTCGTCGCCACCCATTTCGCGACGATCGCGGCAGCAAATGGCTATTGGCGCTAAGCCGTCAGAGCCGCCGAGGCAGAATTGCCGTCTATAATCGATCGTACCTGCTTTGGCGCGGGCGTCAGCACATATGGTGGAGCCGACAGAAATTCGACAGCCGCGCCGAAAATGCGAATGTCCCCTTCCCACATCGAAATTTGGAAGGTCTCGGCCTCAGGCTAATCTGAGATATGTCCCCTTTGCCCATCGGTCCGCCCGGAAGCGGCCTGTCCGCTGACGGCCCCCAACCATGCCGAAATCGAGATCTGAACGAGCGGCGACTTTCGGAGAGTGCCCGGGCGTGGCTGGATGTCCGCGTTTGGGTTAAGCCGTCGACATCAGGGCCTAGTGTCGATCCGGTCTGTTCGACCGCGTCGGCGACATCGCCCAGGCGGGCGGCGTCTCGTCGCCAAGCTCCCACTGGTCCGGTTGGCTGTCCGGCTGCCAGTAGCGCAAGCGTAGTGTTCGCCTAAGCCACCAGGCGAAAGGTACCTGCAGTAGCGCGAAGACCAATCCACAGACGGCGGCCGGGTAGGCCCCGGCATCTTGGAAGGGAACGAGCCGCAGGACGACCGCCAAAGCGAACGCCAGGATGGCCGCGTATGCTGCTAGCAGGGTGACGCCGACATAGTAGAACAGGCAGATGGTCCAGAACCGACGCGCTCGGAAGCCGGCGACGAGCACGACCAACAGCAGGAATGTCCATCCGACGATCCACGGTATCGCCACGATCAGAACCGTCACCCCGTCAGGAAGCAGGGGTTGCGCCGTCAAGACGGCCGCCATCGGCACACCTGCAGTGAGGCCAAGCCAGCCAACGACGCCGAGCGAAGTGCCGCGTGGGGCGAAGCCGGGCGGGCGCTGCCGCCGGCCCCGCGTGGGCAATGCCTCTCCTGTCATTCAGGCGCGATCCGCGCGTGACCGCTGACGCGCATTTCGAAGCGCACGTCTTTGGGCATTCCGCCTTTGGGGGCAAGCGACCTCCGGTATTCTTCGTCGCGCTCGCGCTGGCTAGTTGACAGCGCTAGCGCGGGTGGTGCCCCCATAAGCAAGCCGGTGCTCCCGAGGCTCGCTCCGGGAACAACGGCAAGATCCTTGGCAACAGTGAGCCGGATGCGCGCGTGCGCCTCCGCCGCCGCCCGCGCCTGCGTCTCGACCGCGCGCTCGAACGCCGCCACTTTTCGGGTCCGTCGCTGGACCGGCCCCGCGTGCCTTTCGGGATGTGCGATCTTGGCGACGCGTGCTCGCGCTGCTTCGGCGTTGCGCGCCGCTTCGGCTGACGCAGCCGTCGCCTCGCGTGACTCGTTCCCGAGCTTGCCGACCTCGCTCAGTGCGCGGGCACCGCCGACCGCCACGTCCGGCAGCAACATGACCGTCGCGCCGATACGCAGCCATTGCACGGTCGAGTTGCTCTCGAAGTTCTCTGCCCGCGCCTCAGCACCGGACACCTCGAAGCCAAAGACAGTCGCATCGATGCCGGCAAGGACCAACGAACCGGTAAAGGCAGCGCCGCCTGTGATGAGGCCTGCAGTGCCAATGATGACGGCTCCGCCGGCAAGTTCGGGAAGCGCGGCAACGACGAAGATCGCACCCCCCACAACCCCCACAACGTCGAGTGCGACCCCGATGCCGTCCGCCAGTAATTTATGGCGGATCAGAAATTGGTGAACAGGTAGCCAGATATGGCGCTCAATCGCACTATCGACGACCTGCGCCATCGCAAGATTTGCCTGTGACTGCTGGATTTGCGCTTCACCGCTGATCTCCATCGCGTGCCAGAAGGCGGCCTTGAGTTTTCCCCACGTGCCGCTTGGGCTTGCCGGTGGCGGTAGTGGCGCTGCGATGTGCTGAGCCAAGACATTCAGCCAAAGCCACTCGCTTCCCGTAGCTGGCTTGCGGACGACCCCGATACTGCGACCGTCCGAGAAGCTGATCCCACAGGCCAGGCCAACGCTCGCGTCGGCAAATGCCGTCAGACGACGTCGGGCATCCTCGAAATCAGCATAAGGGTACCAGAACCCGCCCATCAGTCGCTTCTCATCCTATACGAACGTCGGCCGCCGGCTCGGCTCGCCGGCCGGCGACCTTCGGCAACACCGGGTCGAGGGTCAAGCAAATCTGCAAGGTCGTGACGCTCTTCCGCCCGATGATCATGATCCATCGCCTGGAGCGAGATGAAAGAATGTCTGGAGTTTGGGAGGGCAAAATGAGCGCTATTTTGGGTCTTCCTGGCATTCCGAGGCAGCTGAACAAAAGTCCGCTTTGCCACGTCGGGCGCCCGTAAGCTGCCAGACGGCTACTGATGCGGTGGACGGCTCTCCTACCCGACCTGCGATATAATCTGCGGGTTGAGCCAGAAGGAGAGCGATGATGACGAAGGCAGTTGTGGCGACGATCGGGCTGGATATCGCGAAGTCGGTGTTCCAGGTGCATGGGGTCGATGGGGCAGGGCAGGTGGTTGTTCGCCAGCGCCTGACGCGAGGTCGGATGCTGGGGTTTTTCGAGAAGCTGGCACCGTGCGTGATCGGGATCGAGGCGTGCAGCAGCTCGCACTATTGGGCGCGGGAGTTGATCGCGCGGGGGCACGACGTGAAGCTGATGCCGGCGCAATACGTGAAGCCGTGCGTCAAGCGCGGCAAGAACGACGCCGCCGATGCCGAAGCGATCTGCGAGGCGGTGACAAGGCCGACGATGCGCTTCGTCGCAGTGAAGACGC
Source organism: Polymorphobacter sp. PAMC 29334 (assembly GCF_019431245.1). Classification (NCBI taxonomy): domain Bacteria; kingdom Pseudomonadati; phylum Pseudomonadota; class Alphaproteobacteria; order Sphingomonadales; family Sphingosinicellaceae; genus Polymorphobacter; species Polymorphobacter sp. PAMC 29334. The sequence continues at coordinate 228,745 of NZ_CP080242.1, forward strand.
CCGAGCAGCAGAGCGTGATGATGCTCCATCGGGTGCGACTGATGCTGAGCCGCCAGCGGACGCAGGTGTCGAACGCGATGCGAGCGCACCTGTCGGAGTTCGGCATCGTTGCCGCCATCGGACGCGGCGGGATCGAGCAGCTCCTGGCGGTGCTCGCGGACCCGAACGATGCGCGCGTCCCGCCCGACGCGCGGCTGTGCCTCGAAATGCTGGCGGCACAGCTGGCGGTGGTGAAGGCGCAGATCCTCGACAACGACCGCCGCATCCGGGAGAGCGCGCGGGAGACCGAGGTCGGTCGGCGGCTGATGGAGATCCCCGGCGTCGGCCCGGTGATCGCCAGCGCTTTCGTCGCCGCGGTCGCCGACCCGGCGGTGTTCAAGAGCGGACGCAACCTCGCGGCGTGGATCGGGCTCGTCCCGAAGCAGAACTCGAGCGGCGGCAAGGAGCGGCTCGGCGGGATCACAAAGGCAGGCAACAGCTACCTCCGCCAGATGCTCGTTGTCGGCTCGATGGCCGTGATCCGCACCGCCGAGCGACATGGCACCCGGCGACCGTGGGTGCTGCAGCTGCTGGCGCGACGTTCGAAGATGGTCGCCGCCGTCGCGCTGGCCAACAAGATGGCGCGGATGATCTGGGCGCTGATGACGAACGGCGAGCGCTACCGCGATCCCGTCGTCGCGACAGCCGCGGCATGAGCATGAGGACACAGAAATAGGCGCACGCACCGACGCGCCGACGAGGTTGGAAAGGGCGGACACGAGATAATGCACCAAGCCGGTCGATACCGCCGGATCAGGAAAACCCAGTGGGGCCGTGGCACCTTCGAGTGCGAGCAATCGATCGGGACCTGAGACGCGCGAATGGCATTATGGCCAGCGGCACATGAAACGGCCGCACCACAGGTCGAACACATGGCCGCACCGACCAACGAACGTGCAGATGCTCAAGAAACCCCTTGCCAACGGAGAGCCGTCCACACACGGCCCCATCCAAACCCAGATGCCGGGCCTGAATGAACGGGTCGGTTTTTGGAAGCCATCGGGCCGCCGAGTGTCGGCTTTTGGGTCTTAGCGGCTTCACGGGCTGCCTGAATGAAGGTCTGCTATCTATATTTGAGCAACCGGAAGCGGACAGGCGGCAACCGTCCCCTTTGCGAACATAAGCTGCGCAAGCCGGACGCTCGCACACCGGTGGGTCATTACCAAGGCGGCGGATCAGTTAGAACCGTTAGGGATTCCCCCCGCGGTCTACTCGTATTCGACACGGCCTGATGCCGGGCGAGGCGGAACGGCCAGGTAGGGCCGCCCCGCGCGACATGAGGAGGTTGGTAGCTTAAGCCGCGACGGTAGTCGGGCGACGGCGTCGAACGCTCAAGCCCACGAAACCGAAGCCCGCGACCATCATCGCCCATGTGGCTGGCTCAGGTACGCCACCGACCGGCGGGGTGACGACGATGTTGCTTGTGTCGACGTTGAAATAGAGCCCCGCACCGGTGACGTTGCGATCGACGTAGAACAAAGTGAAGTTATGCACGCCGGCGGCGAGGACCGATGTCGTCACGGGAGCCGCTGATACACCGTGAATCCCACCTTCTTGAGCGATGACATTGCGGTCGAGCGCAAGGAATGCGTCATCGTCGGCGCCGAAGCTGAAAGTGACCGATTCGGGCGCAGTCAGGTTAAACTGACCCGAAATCGTTGCGCCCTGGAAGCCGTGGGAATCGTCAGTTCCGGTCCCGTTATTCGGATAGAAATTATAGTTCGCGAACGGGCTCGTGACGGTCGCGGTGCCGGTATAGGTGACGTGGTTGTTGAGACCGGGGCTCCACCACGTAATCTGGCCGTCTGGCGTGGTGTCATGGATAAACGGGGCCGTCGAAGCCGTGTTATAAACCGGCAGGCCAAGCGCACCCAACGTCGGCTTGACTTCGTCATAGTAGGTCGGCGTGCAGCAGCCGATCGTGTTGAAATCGGGGTCGCCGCTGCCGCCGCCATAGGTTCCAGCAATCGTATAGTAGTTGATTGTGAACGGGTTAGCAGCCAGCGCCGGCGCGGCGACCGTCGCGGCGACACACAACACAAGTGAAATAGACCTTAGCATGCTGACACCCCTTCATCCTACACAGTGACCGAGCGCGACGTTGCGCGACATCGTCATGATTAATGAATGATTTCAGTGCGTCCGTCTTCCTGCATAAGCAGGCAGGAACTGGTATTTACCTGCATTGCGACGTCGGCTCAGAGCAATTAGCCTCCACGCCAGCTCGGCAGAGCGTCCGATGTCAGCTAATCCCAGATCGATGGCAGAGGGGGCCGAAAGACGCCTGACCGTTTCTCTGCATCGGGTCTTCTAACCATCACCATGTGCCGTCCTTCATCTTGCGCTGCCGCTCGCGCTCGCTGTGCTCATCGGTACCGAAGGCGATAGAACGAACACGATCTTTATTCGGAGCAGAGCGTTTTCAGGCATTAACCTGCATGCAGCTTTCATACAGTGACCCTCTTTGGGGGAACGCATGAACAAGCTTGAAGAAAACAGGTATAGCGGCGGCAATGCTACCGGATCGCAAGAGCTTTGCGGCGTCGAGACTGTTTCGTCGACGGTCATGCGCTTAATTCCCCCACTTCAAAGGCGGTCATTCACGCCTCGTCGGACCATCGCTTGAGCAGCACGTCGGGCGAGTTCTCCATTCAAAACCGCTGATCGATGGTGAAGGTCCCACCGCACTTCAGCGGGGGGATGCGATCGATGCCGCCCGCTCAGCCGAGCCATTGGCGGACGGACACGGCCAAAGCCAGACGCGTAAAAGCCCGATTCTACATCAACAGCCACCAGTCGGCGGCGGCTTCGCGCTGACAGCGTGAGGCTGTCAGCGATCGGTGCCCACAAGACCGTTCCGCCGCTCTCGACGAGAGGGAGGCGGGACATTGTGTTGTTGAGACCGCTGGGCATTGATTATTGTGTCTCGCTAACGGAGGACTCGCGATCGCCGCGACTAGTTCTCAGGGGCGACGCTCGTAATCTGGGTTGACAGAATGTTAACATAGGCACAGCTTGCTTAGGGCGCTTCGTTAGTGCCTCGAGCACGGGGGCGCTGCGACGTCCGCTGGCCCTGATCCCGCACCCATCAGAGCCAGCGGACTAGCTGCGCACCGACGGCCGCGCTTCAGTGACCAATCAACGCGCGGAGTATGACGCAACGCGGCTCGCGGCAGGCCTTCTCGAAGCTGTCGCCGAAGATGTCGAACCAAGTGAGCAGCTGGAAATCGTCAAGCTAGCGATGAGTAGTCGGGCACTGAGACAGGGTCAGTCCGCCGCGCGCCGTGCGCCAAGCCGCTCGCTTTCGTCGCAGATCCGACCGTAATCGAGCCGGCCTTGCAGCGTCTCGTTCGCCTCGTCGACTGCCTCGCCCTCTGGGAGCAGACGGATGCAGTGATGTTTGACTCACTGTCAGGGCGGATTATTGCGTGATCGCGGATATCGGCAAGGTGGTGCCTTACCGTGAGCGTGCGGCCTGTTCGTCGTCGGTGACGGCCAGCGAGAGCGGGGGCAAATCGGCCCGGCCGCCTGATATGCGTCAGAGATTGGATTCAACCGGATGCGGTCGAACGAAGTCGATACAGCCTTGGCCGTCTCGAACCGCCGTAAAGCGCTATCCCGAGCCGAACGGTCGCCCGTGCTTTAGCAGCCGCAGGAAGCGCCGTAACAGCGGGCAGGGCCGTAGCAGCGCGCGGCGGGTAACGCCGGGGCTTGCAGCGGCCACGCGGCAACGGCGCGCCGACTACTTCGAGGCGAGCTTGCACTGGCTCTGTTTAAGGCGAAGCAGAATTTATGGCCCGGCCCGTGACGTACGAAGCATTTTTATCCGACCGAGTTCGTAAAGACAGGCGAGGCAGAATAGCGCCATCGCGCATGGCAAGTTGTTATAGGCGACCGCGCGAAGCACTAGCCTCACCGCGCGGTCTGGGCCGTGGTACAGGGGGGCATACGACTTATTGAAGCAATGAGCATTAATCATCGAACCGCCAAGGCGACCGAATGGCGCGTCCGACCATTCGAGGATCCGCTATGCCATCATCCGCTTCTAGCCTGCCGGCCCTTGCGTGATATTCCGCCATCTCGACATGAGACTTCTTGGCGTCGGGATGGACGGCTTCTTCAGCCCATTCACGGTGCTGACGCTCGCGCTCGGCGTGCCGGTTTCGCGCCTGATCTTTCGTCATAGAGCTCCGATCGCATACGCGGGGAGCGCTATAGCGTCTCTCAGCCAACGACTCGCAGGTGAGTGCCATCGGTACGGCTAGGTACACTGTGCAGCTTGTACTCGCGAATCGGCAAACTTTGTCGTGGACGCGACCGACGCAGTCACCAGTCGACGCGTAGACGGTGCTTTACGCAAAGCCCGCCGAACACCACTGGCTGCGGGGCCTGACGGCAGCTCACCCGTGCAACATCGGCACGCCCCTACCCAACCTCGTCAAATGTTGGACGGCAGGAACTGGGACAGCCCGTGTAACCAGAGGGTCGATGGCTTTTGACTGGGGGCTTGGTATGCTTATGCCGATAACTATCGACCGACCGTTGGAGCAGGCCAATGATACGTATGACTTTTGCTACGCTATTGACGTTTTGCTTGTGTGCCTGTGGTTCGAACGGCACAACCTTCTCGCACGACAGCAATGGTAACGATACGGTTACGACCTCGATGGGCGCTGGTGGGCCGGAAATGAAGGCGACACGTTACGCCAACGCGTCAGTGCCTGCCGACATGCCCGCATGGGCTCCAGCCTACCCGGGCGCAAAAGTGATTCAAGTCGCCGGCGTGGACTTGCCGACTGGTCAAAGCGGTCCAACCGGACTGCAAAAACAGGTACTCTTGATGACGTCCGACCCGGTGGCGACGGTCACGGCATTCTATGACAAAAAGCTTGCCGCACTCGGCATTGTCCCAACATCGTCCAGCAATACGGCGGAAGCCAACGTGCGGATGGTGAGCCCTAATCAATCTCATCAAAGTACTCTGATGGTTGCAAAGAACGACGCCCAGACGAGTATCGTTATCAGCTATGGAACTGCTCACTAAGGCACCGATTTACCGAACGAACTATCTGATTCCGCGCCCCCGTCGGGATCCGTCGATCGAGGCATGGTCGAGCGATCTTGTTATTGATGGTATTTTGGAATGGCTGACCCCGCTGATCCAATCTAGGCTCGAACCCCAACTCCGTTGAGCGGCGTCGGACGCAAGGGGATTAAGAGCAGTTATCGGCGTTATCCGTCGCCTCGTCGGTCGCGCTGACAGCCGTCCAAGGCATCCGCTTCCCCGAAGCTGTTCCCGATTGCTCTTTTTCGAAATTGCCGCTCGGAGATGGAGTAACGGGATGATCGCGCTCAACGAAAGGCGGGTTTTGAGGCCTAGATCGCCAACCTGAGCACCAGAATTTGGGGCATAAGCTCCCGGCAGCGTCGTCAGTCGGCGAACGGCAGTTATGCCGCATTTACAGCCTTAAAGCGGTCAGACCGCTTCCGGCCCCCCCCACAGTCTTAAAACTGCTTTTGCCGTCAACGATTATGAAACGCTCGATCGATACTGCGATGGTGTCACCCCGTGATAAGCGATGAACGTGCGGCAGAGGTGCGAATGGCTGCTGAACCCGCATTCGAGCGCGATCTCAGTTAGGCTTAACCCATGCTGCCGAAGCAGCCGAGCGGCATGTTCGACCCTCGATTGCCGAATGTATGTGCCGACCGGTGTGCCAAAATGCCGGCGGAATTCGCGCGCGAGATGGACTTCGTGGCGACCTGCCGCTGTGGCTATCTCCGCTAAGCCGAGAGGTCGCGCGGCGTTTGTATGAATGAAGTCGAGTGCCGTGCGCAGCCACGCCGGCGGTCGTCCACACGTGCCGTCCTCAATTTCCCGGCCGAACGCCGCCACAATTTCCGCCATGAGCCCGTCACAGGCGAGGGCCGTGAACGCGTCGTCGACGCGCATCTCGCGGATCAGCCGGTCGCCTAGGTGGTGGAGGGCAGCCGAATGCACGTGGGGCGCCCGGTCGAGCGCGACGCGGCTATCCGCGAGGTGCTCGATCCACGCAGCCTGCGGCTCGAAGATGATCTGCCGCGCCCCCCGGGGGCCAAATGCCTGCGCATGGGCCACGCCAGCCGGGAAGAAAGCGGCATGACCGCAGCCGTAGTCGCGCTCGCTGCGGCCGACTTGCTCCTTAAAGCCACCCCGGACGACGATGCTCAACGTCGCCTCGCGGTGGTCGTGCACCGGCATCGCCGTGTCGGCCGGATAGTCACGGAGGCTCGGACGTGTCTGCACGGGCACCTGCCGATCGCGACGACTGTCCGCTGAGATAAGCAGACGCGCTAAGCCCGTGCAAGCGCGCTAGCCCCGCGGAAGACGCCGGTCCCTCGCCGTCCTAAGCAACCATCACGACAGCGAGGTGCGACGATGAACCGGAAGACGATGCTCCATCGGACCGTGGCGCTGGCCATGCTCTCCGCATCCGCCGCCGGCCGATGCGCCGTCGCGGTCTCCACGCCGGCTCAGGCCCTGTCCTACGTTCGCGCGTCCGATCTTCGTCTGTCGCCCGACGGATCGCAGCTGGCCTACGTGGCGGTCAGCTACAACTGGGACGCCAAACCTCATCTCCGCGTCCTCGATATCGCCGCCGGCACGGAGCGGGAGTTGACGCCGGCAGGCAAGTCGGATCGCTCGCCCCAGTGGTCGCCCGACGGGACGACGCTGGCCTACCTGTCCAACGTTGGCGGCAAGACGCAGGTCTACACGACCCCGTCCCGCGGCGGCACGGCGACCGCGCTGACCGCGAGAAAGTTCGGCGTCGACCGCTTTCACTGGTCGCCGGACGGACGGACTATCGCCTACCTCGCGCGGGACGACGACGCACAGCCGCACGGGATCGGGCCCCAGGTCGCCGACCGCGAAGACGACCTCTCCCGCGTGTGGCTGGTCGATCTCGGATCGGCGGCGAGCCGAAAGCTCGGGGTTGACCGTTGGAGGATCGACGAGTTGCAATGGAGGGACCCGACCCATCTGCTGCTCGTCGCGACCGAGCGGCCTAACGTTGAGGAGAACACCGACGCCGTCTACGCCCTCTCGACCGCGACCGGCGCGGTCGAGCGCGTCGCCGCGCCACCGCAGCCGTTTGACGCCCTGCTGGTGTCTCCGGACGCACGGACCTACCTCGTTCGTTCGACCGTCGCCGGCGGCCCGTCGGAGCGCGATCTTCTGGTTGGATCTGTTCGGGGCGGCGAGCTCAAGGCGTTGACTCCGGTGCCGGACCTGGCGATCGCGGAGGTGAAATGGCGGGATCCCTCGGCGGTCTGGGCGCGCGTCGTCGATGGCTTCTGGAACCGGATCGTCCGACTGGCACCGGGCGCGGCTGCGGCGGCCATCGATCTGCCACTCTCGGTCGCCTCGTTCGACGTCGCCAGGGATGGCGAGCTGGTCTTCGTCGGAGAGGACTTCGATCACCTCCCCGAGATCTACCTCCGCACCAATGTCGGCCGTGTGCGGCAACTCACCCATCTCCAGCAGGGCTGGGACGGTGTCCAGTTGGCCATGACCACGGTGTTCCAAACGCGCAGCTTCGACGGCACAATGATCGAGGCGGCGTTGATGAAGCCCGCCGTCGGAGCCGTCAGCCGGGCGCCGCTCGTGCTGCTCGTCCATGGAGGTCCGTCGTCGAATTTCACTGCCGGCTTTAGCTGGGAGGCGGCATGGGCGCAGATGCTCGTCGCGCACGGTTACCAGGTGCTGATGGTCAATCCGCGCGGCTCGAACGGCTACAGTGAGGCGTTCCTCAAGGCCAATCGCGGCGACTGGGGTGGCGGCGACTACAGGGACCTGATCGCGGTGCTCGACGCCGTCATCGCGAAGGGCGAGGTCGATCCGGAGCGCCTCGGCATCGGCGGCTGGTCATACGGCGGGGAGATGACTGCTTGGGCCATCACCCAGACGCACCGGTTCAAGGCTGCGGTCGCCGGTGCCGGCGTGTTCGACCAGCAAGCCGAGTTCGAGACCGAGGCGCATCCGGACGGCGACGAGTGGTACTTTGGCACGCCGTGGGAGCATCCGGACGTGTTCGCGCGCAACTCGCCGGCGACCTACATCCGCAACGCCCGCACGCCGACGCTGATCCTCGACGGCGAGGACGACGCCAGCAATCCGGTCGGACAGTCGAAGGGGCTTTACCGAGCGCTGAAGCACTTCGGCGTCGAAACCGAGATGGTGCTCTATCCAAACGAGGGGCATTCACCGCGGCTCGGCTCGAACAACATCGATATGTTCGAGCGCATTCTCGCTTGGTACGACAGTCATCTTCAGGCCAAGTGAATGAATCGCGAAGGTCAACCAACGTCCGCTTCGTTCCATCCAACTCCATCAAGCTGCCAGGCGGCTTCCGGCCCCAAGGTCGCGCGGGACATCGAAGCCGCGCCAGTGCCCCGTTGCGCGTTGCAAGCCTGACCATTCCCAAAATTCCATCCTTTCCGCGCACGCTCGTGACGCGACCGACCGAGCGCCATCGTCTAGCTGTCGGCGTGCATTCAATACGAATCGATGACCGGAGTTGGGATGTCGGAAACGGGATGCAACGTCCGGCTTCTGGGTCGAGTAAGCAACGCGCCTGAGCCAATGCGACGGCGCATAGCTGTCACAGTAAGTATTGGGGGGCGGAGAGTGTTCACCGCCCCCTCAAGGTCAACTGGAGACCATCACGGCATTGGCTGATCTGCGTCGGACGCCGCCGATGAGAGCGAAGCCGACAAGCATCATCGCCCATTGTCCGGGCTCGGGAACGGCACCCGTACCAAGCGACGACAACGACACTGCGTCTATGCCCATCACGCCGGTCAGGCTCTGGTTGCCGAGCGAAAAAGTGACGCTGTTTGAGAGCGCGGTGAACTCGAGCACTGCGGAAGTGAAGTCGATCACATCGTCGCCGTATGGACCCTCGACCGGAGCAGTGAAAATTTGTTGCGCTAGGATATCGCCGCTTCCGTTCAGGCCGTCGGAAGCAACCACACTGATCCGCCCGTCGGACGCACCGTCGAGATTGGCGAAGTGGACATTAAGTGCGTATTTCTGACCGATCTCGAACCCGCTGACCGACTGTGACTCGATCGATCGAAAGCTTCGGCGATAAACCGCATTGAGGCCAAGATACTGGCTGCCATACGGCGTAGTACCTATGAAGCGGTCGTAGGTGTCAGTAATATTTCCGTTGATTATATACTCATGAGCGTTTCCACTAATACTATTACCCGTGCACCCTGGCGTTCCCGTAAGTGTTATTTCATTCAGGCTATCGGTAGAAAATGCTTCGGACTCAAAGCTACCATTGATAATAATAGGCTTAGATAGAGCTGGCACGGCAATGCCAATACTCGATACAACAAAGGCCACAGCTAAGCGATACATGACTCATATTCCCTATTATTATGAGTGACACAACGGTAATTCTTACCCAGAGGAATTTGATCGTCGACATCTTTTACCACGGTGTCAATTCATTTTAACCAAACTCTTCGCGATCATCGCCGAATTGAGGAGTTGGCCTTCCTGCGGTGCGAAGCGTAGCGAGGGATTCGTCGGGGAGGTGTCGCGACTTGCTGGAACCGCTCTCGGCAAATGCTAAAGGCGACCGCACGCTGCCAGCTAGTAATTGTTCCCACGCACACCCGCTGGCTCTTGGCCCGTTCAGAGCCCATCTCGGGATGGTTCATAAAGCCGCCACGCCTGCGAGATGAATGAGCGTATGTTTTCGAAACTTTGAGAGGGCGAGTTGGATCACCGACTGTGGGTCGAGGCAGCGAGCGCCGCGAGCTGAACCAACGTCCGCTACTGATACATTGTCGCCTCAAAGCTGTCAGGCAGCTAACGGCCCGACGCGGCTTCACGCGATGTCAGGGTGGGTGCGCCAGCCAGAGGCGTTAACACCTATCCCGCCGAGCATTTTACATTGAAAGTGGGCGTGCGAAGCATTGTAGCGTGACCCCGCCGGCCTTCGGCGGTACAGAGAGGAGCCAAGCGAGGGAGCGGGACCATGCAGCATACCCGAAGTACAAGTCTTAGCATCTTGATTGCAACCGCGATCGTCTCGATTGTTGTTACCTCGACCTCCGCCCGCGCTCAGTTCAGCCTTCCCGGCGGTCTTGGCGGTGCGGCGTCCGGCCTCGGGGGCGGCGCCTTGCCGGGCCTTGGTTCCGCCAGCGCGGGCAATGTCACTGGCCTGCTTGGCTACTGCGTCAAGAACAAGCTCGTCAGCCAGACCGGGGCCGGCAGCGACGTGCTCGCCAAGTTGCAGGGACGGCCCGAAACCGTGCAGTCGCCCGACTATAAGGTCGGACTTGCGGGCAACCTGCTCGGTGGCAAGTCGGCTGAAACGGGCCGCGCCGGCACAACCGGCATGCTCGGCGGCCTTACCGGCAGTGCGAACAAGCCCCTCTCGCTCGATAGCCTGCCTGCTGGGGTGCGCACGAAGGCATGTGACACAGTGTTGAGCCACGCGAAAACTCTGCTCTAACGAGACTGGGCGGTGCGAAGCGGATAGGCAGTGATCGGGCACCGGCTGAGCGCTCCGCTCAGACTACGCTAAAACCTCAGCGAATGACCGACGTGATGCGCATGCCGATGGCAGCTATCAAATTCGACGCGTCCAAGAGCAGACAGATAGATACCGGCCCCTTAAAAATGCATGGCCGACCAGCCCGAAAACGCCAAAGAGTCGCGGCAAGTGGTCGAGCATCGTTGAATCGCGAAACTACGGTGTGACCGCCTTGATGGCAGACCGTGTTCATTTTGCTTGATCATACGATTGCAATGTCTCAATTCGGTGTCGAACGGCCGTGCGCCGCATCCAACCCAAAGGGATTTCCGAGTGAGAAGTCGCGGTCTTCGCAATGCCATATTGTTGCTTGGGGCCGGGTGGATCGCCCTGCCGGCGGTAGCGCAGGTTCCGGGTCAATCGCGCGCCAATCCGTTCGTGATGTCCAGCTCGTTACCGTTCGAGGCGCCGCGGTTCGATCTCATTAAAGACAGCGATTACCAGCCCGCCTTCGAGACGGCGATGGCCAATCATCTCGCCGAGGTGGGCGAAATCGCGAACAATCCCGACGCGCCAACCTTCGACAACACTATTGGCGCGCTGGAGAAGTCGGGCCGGATGCTCGATCGCGTCAGCCTCGCCTTCTTCGGCGTTGTCCAGGCCAACACCGACGATACGCTCGACAAGGTGCAGGAAGCCGAGGCGCCGAGGCTCTCGCAGCATCAGGATGCGATCAACCTCAACGCGAAGCTGTTCCAGCGTGTGAAGGCGCTGTGGGATAAGCGCGCCGCGCTCAAGCTGACACACGAACAGATGCAGGTACTCCAAATCTACTATGGCGGCTTCGTCCATACCGGCGCCCAGCTGTCGGTCGCCGATCAGACCAAGCTAAAGGCGCTCAACACTCAGCTCGCCAGCCTAGAAACGAGTTTCCAGCAGAAGCTGCTGGCCGCCGCCAAGGCCGGCGCGCTGGTTGTCGACGAGAAGTCCAGGCTCGCGGGGCTCGACGAGGGCAAGGTTGCGGCTGCGACGAACGATGCCAAGGGCCGAGGACTCGACGGCAAGTGGCTGATCCCGCTCCAGAACACGACGCAGCAGCCGAGCCTTGAGGACATGACCGACCGTGCGACGCGCGAGGCCCTGTTCGCGAACAGCGTGTCTCGCGCCGAGAAGGGTGACGTCAACGATACACGTCCGGTGATCCAGCAGCTGGCTATGCTGCGGGCGCAAAAGGCGCAGCTGCTCGGCTATCCGAACTGGGCCGCGTATACGCTCTACGATCAGATGGCGAAGACCCCACAGGCGGCCGAAGCCTTCATGCGCCAGCTCGCCGCCTCGACGGCGCCCGAGCAGAGGCGGGAAGCCGCCGAACTTCAGGCACAGATCGACAAGGACGGCGACAAGATTCGGTTAAAGCCGTGGGACTGGGACCATTATGCAGCGCAGGTGCGCCAGGCGAAGTATGATCTCGACCAGAGCGAGGTGAAGCCCTATTTCGAGCTGCACACCGTGCTGGAACAGGGCGTGTTCTATGCTGCCAACCAACTTTACGGTGTGACGTTCAAGCGCCGTACCGACATTCCCGTCTATCAGCCGGACGTGATGGTCTATACCGTTTATGACCGGGACGGTTCCGAACTTGGCCTGATGTATTTCGATTACTTCAAGCGCGATAACAAGTCGGGCGGCGCCTGGATGTCGAACTTTGTCGGGCAGTCCAAGCTGCTCGACACCAGGCCGGTGATTTACAACGTCGCCAATTTCCAGAAGCCGGCGGACGGCCAGCCCGCGCTGATCAGCTCGGACGACGTGACGACGATGTTCCACGAATTCGGCCACGCACTGCACGGCCTGTTCGCGAACCAGGTCTACCCGACCGTTTCGGGTACCAACACGGCGCGCGACTGGGTAGAGTTCCCGTCGCAGTTCAACGAGCATTGGGCGCTCGATCCCAAGGTGCTCGCCCATTATGCGAAGAACTACAAGACCGGCGTCGCCATCCCGCAGGCGCTCGTCGACAAGATCAAGAAGGCGGCCAACTTCAACCAGGGCTATGTGCTCGGCGAGGTGATCGCGGCGGCCATGCTCGACATGGACTGGCATTCGCTGCCGGCGAGCGCGGGCAAGCAGGACGTCGATCAGTTCGAGACGGCGGCCCTCGCGAAGACCGGCCTCGACGTGATCGACGTGCCGCCACGCTACAGGTCAAGCTATTTCCTTCACATCTGGGCAAACGGCTATTCGGCCGGCTATTACGCCTATCTATGGACCCAGATGCTGGAGCATGACTCCTATCACTGGTTTGTGGATCATGGCGGCCTAACCCGTGCGAACGGCCAGCGCTTCCGTGACATGATCCTGAGCAAGGGTCACACCGAGGATTACGGCCCGATGTTTCAGGCGTTCTACGGTAAGGACCCGGATGTCGGCCCGATGCTCGAAGAGCATGGGCTGGCGCCGGTCGCTAAGTAAGGCGGTCGCTAGCAGCCATCTCGGCCACCTGCCCGGACGGGAGGTGGCAGATTTGCTTAGAGCGCGGTCTGGGTAATGGTCGACGGCTCAACTAATGGGCCGTCGCTACCGATGAACAGCAATAGGTTCGCGCCGGAGTGCGCTCCGCGAACGTCTGCAATGCCGCATTAAATCCCGAGAGCGGTCAGACTGGTACCGGCCCCCCTCCGGCCGGGCAACTTCGTGTATTGATTGTCCCGCCTTCGCAACGCGGGTAGACCGCGCCCAACTTCGGCGGCCCGCGATTACGCGAACTGCGCTTGCAGGTTGCTGAGCAGCCAAGATCCAGCTCGGCCAAGATGCTGGTCGCGCATGTGCGCTGCATAGATGGTCAGCGATCCCTTTGGGCCGGCCGGATCGTCCGCGATGGCGAGTGGCACGAGCCGGGCCGCAGCGAGGTGCGGTGCCACGAGACGCTCGGGCATCCTGCACCACCCCATTCCTGCCAGCAGGAAGTCGAGGCGGCGGCCGAGATCGACGAAACGCCATTGGCGCGGTCCGACCACACCGTAACGCGGCCCCTCCGGCGCAGAGGGGTCGGACAGGACGAGCTGAACGTGCTCGGCCAAGTCGCTGCGGGTCACCGGTCGGTTGAGACGCGCTAGTGGATGATCGGCAGACACCACTGGAATGAGGTCGATGCCGAGCAGCGGGTGAGCGACGACATGCTCGGGAACGCTCGGCAGCAGGATGCACAACGCAAGCGTTGCCTCGCCGCGCCGCAGCCGCCGCTCGGCACCGCCCAGCCCCTCGGTCGAGAAGCTGACCGACAGGCAGGGGAACTCGGAGCGCAGCGCATGCAGGCTATCGATGAAGGCTTCGGTCGGTACTAGCGGGTCGATCGCGATCGCCAGTTCGGGTTCTACGCCATCGCGCGTCGCGGCGGCCATCGCCTCGAACCTTGCAGCTCCCGACAACACCGTGCGTGCCTGAGCAACAAGGACGCGTCCGGCGTCGGTCATCACCGGCCGAAAGCCCGAGCGATGCCCTGCGCATGCTCGAGCGTCGCGATCATCTGGCTGATCGCCGACTGTGCGCGATTTAGCCTGCGTCCGGCGGTGTTCGGGAAAGGCGTGTTTTAACGCGTTGATCACCAGCTCCGTGACGATAAGTCCGATGCTGACCGATGTATCGGGCGCGACGCTGCTGCCGTCGGCATCAACGGCGATAGCTAACTGATTGTGATCGGCAATCATCGAAGCTCCGATGCTGCGGCAAAGCTGATCAAGGTAAGTCTTAATAGCCACATCTGTCAGATTCGTAACAGCCAAGTGCCGCTGAAGCTCGGCAATCGACATCACTCGACTATGCGCGTTGGTGAGGTGATCGCGGAGCTCTTCAGATTGCGTCTTGCGCGCGCTTTGCATCAAGACGCTGGCGATGATCTGCAGGCTGTTGGCTACGCGATGCTGCAGTTCCTGCAACATGAGGGATTTATCACGGACCAGATCATCGCGCAGCCTATCATTGGCCCGCGCCTCGGTCACATCCGTTATGGAAACGAGCAAACGGACGGCCATTCGGTCGTCGTAATCGACACGATGAGCGCTGAGGCACAACCGGCGAGCACCGCGTTCCCTCAAGTTCAGGTCTAGTTCGTAGTCTTCGACCCTTGCGCCGCCCGAAGCCACCGCCGTCAGCAATGACCGTAGCCGTGGTGAGTCCCACTCCCCTCTTCCAAGCGAGAATATCGCTCGACCACCAACCTGGGCCGGATCGACGTTAAAGTCACGGCAGAATGCATTGCTTGCGGCAACAACGTCGAGATCGCCGTCGATTAGGAGTAACGGCATCGTGGCAGATGTCACCATAGCCACGGCGAGGGGAAGTCCGTCCGAGACTGAGGGCGGCACCGGAAAATTCATGGAATGGCACTTTCAGTGGACCGGTGCTCGCAAGTCGTTAGCAGCTCTCGATTTCACGTAAGATCACAGCATTGGAATGAAATCGCGGCATTAATGTCCACCCCGCGCTTAGATGAAACATCTAAAGGCGGCGATTCACCGAAGCCTCTAATTTTTTCCACGACGCATCAAGCTTTGCCCAGAACGAGGCTTGAGGAGCCGCCGAACACTGTTCCACTATGATCGGAACGACGCGGTCAACAGAAGTGACGTCAATGATCGCATCTTGAGGACGCCCCTTATGCTTCGCGCCTTCGGCCCAATAGACGACCTTCGGCCGCTGCACTTCCGTCAGGGACATGAAGTCACTGCACCTCATATCGCCGCGCAAAGGCGCAGCGGTCACCTGGGATGCAACGCCACCAATCGCGATCAAACAGCCGACCATCGCGGATCCTAAAACCTTCATCGCCGACACACTCCTAAATCATTGTTTGTCATGGATAAGTCGCGCTAAATGATTTGCGATGAGAGCCGCTAAGGTTATCAGGCCAAGGCCATTTGCACGATGAAACATCGCTCGTCAGATAATTCTCAGGTCCGTCGGACGGCGTCCGCAATGTTAATTGCTGACGATCAGTGTCGGAATTTCAAACGGGAAAGTTCTGATGCTTCCGTCCTTGCCTTCGACCGTGGCAACGCCAATTTCAAAATCCACGGCGACAACGCGCTTGGCAGCAAATTGTTTGGAGATGTTGTTCAGAAGCATGGTTTCGACGATACCACGCACTGTCTGCTTTCCCTTCAAACGAGCCTCGACCTGACTTCGTACCGTCGGCGACAGCTGCGCCAATTCTGCGCGCTGAAATGGTGTCGGCATTTCAGCGAAGGCCGTATCGGCCATGAGGAACGTTGTCGCGAGTGCGGCGCCAGCGATGACGCGTCCGGTAATATGTCGCATTTTTCAGCATCCTCGATAGACGACAAGTCTTCTACCGGTCCCGAGTGCGGGTCCGGCTTAGCGTTGGAAACCGTCTTACTAAGGCTTGGGTTAATATTGGAGGCTCGGAAAATACCTACGGTCTTCGGCGCTGACCCTTCGAAGATCATACCATTATCGCGCTGTAATTCCCAGGAGCAGCTAATCAAAGTCGATATGCCAATGTGAGCATTTTCCGAACCTGCAAGGCTTTCCGCAAACGGCCAAAACTGCACGACTTCGAATGCGTGTGTTCAGCTTCTCCGTGGCGCCGCGGGCTTGGCTCCCGATCATCGGAGGGGCCAATCGAGCCAATCTCGCTATGCGAAGGCCAAGCGCGATTATCATGCCGCAACGTATCACTACACCGTCCAGACGGCATTCCGCGAGGTTGTCGACGGGTTGGCCCGGCGCGGACCGATCGTCGCCAGCGCGCAGCGCAGGCTCCGCTGTTTAAATCATCGGCGACCAGCTACAACTTGCCGACGCCCAGTACCGCGTCGGTAGCGACGCTTTCTTCAAGCCCTGATCTCGCAGTCCAGGCTCTATCCGGCGCGCCAATCACAAGTGTCAACCATCCTCGCGGATCTTGATAGCCGTATTCACTCTACGATTGTATCGGATTGTATGATCCTATTTGAACCAATATTAAGGGCCATTGAAGTGTTCTCAAACGACCAGCATGAAAAGGGCTGCACGTCGCGACCGGCGGGAAAACAGCTGCAGACGCTCGAAATCACGTTAGGACAGGGATCAGTTGTAATTTTCTGCGATCTTGGCGACTCGAGTCGAGAAGGATTTCAGTGCATCTTGCTTTCCGGTTTCGTCGAGCGTCCGATCCGTTTTGATTTTTGGGCAGAAGCCGGTGATCAGATAGTTGACTATTTCGCTCGTAGCCGCTTTCGGATGGCGTGCCTTGATCGTAGCGACTGCCGTCGAGATATCGTTTTCGCTACCCGCACCGAGCCGTTCACCGGCGATCGCAATTTGCTTCGGCGATTCACCTAACGTGCTGCCGGCGTTACGACCTTCGGGCAGCGGACATTGCAATTTGGTTTGTGGATGAGAGCAGCTGGTAACGAGTCCGATTAGACATAGCTGGAAGAGATAGGGAGCCACCAAGCGTTTCACGATCATCCTTTCTAAAAGGCAGTTTCTGCTTCTCGTCTGCCCTGCGGGCTTCAACATCAGAAGCCAACGTCGGCCGTCAGCAGAGTAATGACGACTTTGTAAAAGCTCAGCCGGTTGTCAGCCGCAGTGCGGTTCCGAGGCCTGGCTGACCTATCGACTTGCGATGGCGTGCGCAGATTGCGGGGTGGCAGGCGGAGCGACCGGTCTCGCGTCTCCATTCGCTTTGGCGGTCTTCGCGGCCTGCTCGCGCAGGTCGAGGAAAGGCTTGATGATGTCGATCGGCATCGGAAAGATGATCGTCGAGTTCTGCTCGGCGCCGATCTCGGTCAGCGTCTGCAAGTAGCGGAGCTGCATCGCGGCAGGAATACTCGAGAGAATCGTGGCAGCGTTGACCAGTGTCTGCGACGCTTGGAACTCGGCTTCGGCGTGGATGATCTTGGCGCGGCGGTCGCGTTCGGCCTCGGCCTGCTTGGCGATCGCGCGGACCATATTCTCGGTCAGCTCGACTGTCCTGATCTCGACGTTGCTGACCTTGATCCCACAAGTCTCGGTCTGGGCGTCGAGGATGCTCTGCACGTCTGCGCTGAGCTTCTTGCGCTCGGAAAGCATCTCGTCGAGTTCATGTTGTCCGAGGACGGCACGAAGCGTCGTCTGGGCGAGCATATTGGTCGCCGGCAAGTAGCTTTGGACCTGGATTATGGCCCGTTCGGGGTCGACGACCTTAAAATACAGCACCGCGTCGACCTTCATCGACACGTTGTCGCGCGAGATGACATCCTGAGTGGGGATTTCGATGACCTGAATTCGCAGGTCAACGCGCACCATTTCCTGGATGAACGGGATCAGCAAGACCACGCCCGGCCCTTTCACTGCTTGGAATTTGCCCAGCGTGAAGACAACCGCGCGCTCATACTGGCGCAAAATCTTGATCGTCGCAAACAGGCAGGCAACCGCGAAGACGACCAGCAACGAACCGAGGTAGAACGACATAGGAAACATCTGCCTATACCTTCAATATTCGCCTGAGAATTTCTCGGGAGTGAAAGCCATTCCGTTTTTAATCGTCATCGGCTTCGACGCTAACCGGGCTCTCGCGATAGTTACGGGCCGCATCGCCTGCGTGATCATTTTGCGAGTATATCCGCCTTCAACTGCACGAACTGCTCGCGGGTGATTTCACCCCGCGCATATCGCTCGTTGAGAATATCGAGCCCGCTATTGGTTATACCGGAATCGTATCTCCGATGGGCGCGATAGGTGTAACCCCAGTTGCCAAGACCTGAAAAGAACAGGAAGATAAACCCAAACCACAGGATCCAACCCCAACCGAAGTACCAGTCGTTCCAGTAGGTGTGAGTCATCTGCGGAGTCCTCAAATCAAGCAGCAGTTCACTAGGCCGGGCATCAGCGCGAACTCACCACCATGGGCCAAAGTACCCAGCTACCGATTAGCGTTCGCAAGTCGGATTAATACCGACTTTCACGTCACAACCGCTGGATTAGCAACGCTGCCAATTTAGGCCCCATCGTGGGATGTGATAGGTTCGGAAACTACTCAGCTACCACATTAGGCGCGCAAATTTGCCGCTGTGTGCACGACCGTGATACCGTGCGTCGCTTGCGGTCGGCTATGCCGGTTCCAATGCCAGCAAGTCGTCATAGTAACCGTGAAATTGACGTTCATAGGCACGATCAACCGCTTCCGAGCCGTCATACGCAGGGCTGTCCTTGATCTGCTGACGGGTAACGTCGAGATCAACGGTCCGACCAGGCCAATTAGTTTTCAAGACCGACCGTGGCGAAACAAGAACCGCCTTCCCGAACCACCACACAGAAGTGTCGGCGATCAGATAGTGGATACTCCAGTCGCCATCCTCGACAAGGAAATCTGCAACGCAGCCGATCGTGCCATCGGAGGCGTGAATATGATACCCGTCGACTTCGTGCACGCTGCGGAGGTGTCCATCGCTCGCGTTCTCCGGGCCTTTGCTAATAGCCGGTCCGGGCGCGAGCCGAGATGCCGGCTCGACGAGCGATCCAGCATCGGAGTACCCTCCCGTATAAAAACTTTTCGACCAATACGGTCTCCAGCCGTAGTAATTGTAAAGGTCCTTTTCCGTCGCTCGCGAGACGGGCTCGTCGGATTCGACGCCAGGGCTATCTTTGATTTGCTGTCTGGACAGTCGCACGGCGTATTGGTGGCTGACATCATTGGCATAACTCAGGGCGGAGGGCGGAATCAGCACCTTGCGTCCGGGGAGGAGGTCGCCGGTATCCACGACCAGCCAGCGCACCAGCCATGTAATATCGTCGAAGAGGAGATCGACGGTTGACCCGATCGGCCCGTCGGTCGCTACGATGGTGCAGCCTCGAATTTGCGAGCTTCGGATCAACATATCGGGTTCCCAGCCCGCAATCGAGCCTAGCTTGATATGCACAGGAAAAGGTAGATCGGGAGGACTCGGAATCTACGCAGTCCACCCCGATTGTAGCTCGGCAAAAAGCCAATTCCGCCTCGCTTGCACGTCAACCATCAAAAATTACGCTTTTTTACGACATAGGTAGTTTCCGATGCTGAACATCGGCGGCTTTGGCGCTTTATTAGATCTTAGGCATTTTGTTTTTATTACGTGCTCCGCGATACCGAAGACTCAATCAACGGCCGTATCCGTCGATTAAAGGTGAATCTTATGGCTGGAAGCTCTCAATCAACGTCGGCTTTGACCCTGCGGCCTGACTTCGATGCTTTTCTGTTCGCGAGGGTCGATGAGGTTGCGCGCGACGTTCCGCTAAGAGTAGTCTCCGTGCTGGCGCGCCTTGATCTCGACCCATGGGCGGAGGCTGCTGAGCTGACACAAATGCCCAAGGATACCGCAGTTCACCGGCTGACCGCTCTGTTAAACATTCTACCAGATGGTCCGTCCACCGAAACAGAATCGCAAACAATCGCCGCGCGCCTGATAAGCTTGTTGCCCGGTTCGGCCGGCCGTCCCCGCGGCTGGTCCTCGCCCAGCACCGAGGAAGGCGTTCCCGCAGGGGTCAATTTCGCTCTATTAGTTATGATCTCCATGTTCATGATGATGATCATCTCAGCCACAATGCATCTCGCCAGCCGTCCGATGCCGGGCGATGCCAAGGCGGTGCCGGCGGGCCCTCCGGTATCGCCCGTTGCAGAGCGACCGTCAGGCACGTTACCCTGAACACTTTTTAGCCATCAAGCGGCCGACACGATCACGATTACCTCACGAACGCCGGCGAAGTGCTCACTAGCACCGGCTTGGCTGAACGGCCCGCAAGATGACCGCGTCGAAGCCATGTCCGAGAAATCGGGAGTTCGACAATGGTGGAGGTACAAGGAACAGTGCCGCACGCAACGCATCCCACGCGGCAGCGGCGAAGGGCAATGAATATCCGTCGCGAAAAGAGGCGGTCAGCGCAACGCCGGGTTCGCTGCCCTCTTTTCTCGAAGTTCGGTGAGATTCGTTCGCTCATATTCCTGAATAACTCGCGCGGAGTCGAAACTTATGGTCAGGCAAGTAATCGCGGCCGCAGAGCTCTCCGATGCGCGTGCACGATCAACCGAACTTTGCGTTGCGCCTGCAGCCTGAGCGGCAGCGCCGGCAGAGCCGAAGCCGCATCGATAGCCAAGAACGCCCGCCGTGAAAGCCGTTGAGGACCGCACGAGCCAGACCTTGCACCCCTACGCTGTCGAAAGAACGAAGATGAAGATCCATACCGGCGAATTCCGCGTGCATGAGGACGCGACGGTCGATCTCGCCGATTGGCCGACGAACGTCGATCCGGTCTACAAATCGAAGAAGCAATACAAAGCGCTACTCCAAAAACATGTCGACCGGCTTAGCGATGCTCAGCGCCTACACTACGCATCCAACCGCCATGCCCTGCTCCTGATTTTCCAGGCGATGGACGCGGCGGGCAAGGACGGGGCGATTCGACACGTCATGTCCGGCGTCAATCCGCAGGGGTGCCAGGTCTTCAGCTTCAAGCATCCAAGCGCTGCCGAGCTGGAACATGATTTTCTCTGGCGTACCACCCGCGATCTGCCAGAGCGGGGCCGGATCGGGATATTTAACCGGTCCTATTACGAGGAGGTGTTAATCACACGCGTCCATCCCGCAATTCTGACTGCTGAAGGGCTTCCGGATCAAGTCGCGAACGACGACAGCCTATGGCACGACCGTTACCGTTCGATCCGCGACCTCGAGAGACACCTCCACAGCAACGGAACACGCATCATCAAGTTCTTCCTCCATCTGTCGAAGGACGAGCAGCGCAAGCGGTTCCTCGCGCGGATCGACGAGCCTGAAAAGAACTGGAAGTTCAGCATGAACGACATCGTCGAACGCGGCTTCTGGAACGACTACATGAAGGTCTATGGCGAGTGTCTCGGCGCGACCAGCGGCGCGGATGCGCCATGGTACGTCGTGCCGGCCGATGACAAGGAAAACGCTCGGCTGATCGTCTCCCAGATCATCCTCGACACTCTCGATAGCTTGAAGATGGCATATCCGAAAACGACCGTTGCCCGTCGGAAAGAGTTGATGGCGATTCGCAAGAACCTTGAAACGTCGAAGGGTTGATCGGTGAACTTCATGGAGTTTGCGCATCACAGAAGTTTCGATTGCCAATATGGTCTCACTGTCCGTTGACGACGGTCTCGCAATGGCGGCAAGCGCGGGAGCCGAAACGTTAGCTAGAAAGTTCAAAAGTTCGTTTGGTCGGATTGACCGCGCGCATTCCGCGCGCCAGGAATTGAGCGTTGGAAATAATCACGATCGTTCTTGCGCTCCTGGTTGCCGTTGTCGCCAGCGGGATTGCGTCACGCCTCCTACCACTCCCAATACCCCTCCCCCTCGTTCAGATCGTGCTTGGCGGGGTGATTGGCCTGGCGGGCGACTGGCGGGTGACGCTGAACCCAATTGTTTTCTTCTTGCTGCTTCTGCCGCCGCTGTTGTTCCTTGATGGCTGGCGCATCCCACGTGAGAAGGTCCTGCACGATGCTCGACCTATTTTGGGCCTGGCACTGGGGCTTGTCGTTTTCACGGTGTTCGGCGCAGGATGGTTCATCCACTGGCTGATACCGGCAATGCCGTTGCCTGTTGCATTCGCGCTGGCAGCGGTGATTTCACCGACCGATCCTATAGCGGTTTCGTCGATCGCGCAGCGCGTGCCCATTCCCGACAGGATGATGCACATTCTGGAAGGCGAGTCGCTTCTCAACGATGCGTCGGGCCTGGTCTGCCTGCGCTTCGCGATCGCCGCAGCGCTGACCGGCACATTTTCGCTTTCGAGTGCGGCACTCGAATTCCTGTGGCTCGCGGTGGGAGGGCTCGCGATCGGTGCGGGGCTAACTTGGGTCGTCGGTCGAACAAAGAACTTGATCAGCCGACGACTTGGTGAGGATAGCGGCTCCCAGATTTTGATTAGCCTTCTGATCCCGTATGGGTCCTATCTCCTGGCTGAGCGGAGTCACTGTTCAGGGATCCTCGCCGCTGTCGCCGCCGGTCTGACGATGAGCGTCATCGAAGGGGGCGGGCAGGCGCTGGCCACCACGCGCCTGCGTCGCAGTACTGTCTGGGACATAATCCAATTGATCGCGAACGGCATCATCTTCGTCCTATTGGGCGAACAACTGCCGACGATCCTTGCGCGTGTGGGCGATACGGTTCGGCTCGCGGGACACCAGACGCCTTGGTGGTTGGCCTTCTATGTGCTGGCAATAACGCTCGGCCTTGGGACACTGCGATGCGCCTGGGTTTACGTCTCGTTGCGGGTCACCCTATTCCGGAGAAAGGGGGCGTCGGCACCACCCAACTGGCGCGTCGTTGCGGCCATGTCCTTTGCCGGCGTGCGAGGAGCTATTACGCTGGCCGGCGTCCTTACCATTCCACTGACGCTGGCCAATGGATCGCCGTTTCCTGCACGCAACCTGGCGATCTTCCTGGCGAGTGGCGTGATCGTCACCTCGCTGGTTGCGGCAAGCATCGCCTTGCCTTGGCTTCTCGCCGGTCTACAGATGCCGCCAGAGCCTTTGCGGCAGATTGAGGAAGATACCGCGCGGATTGGCGCGGCGAAGGCGGCCATCGCTGAGATCGACCGGGTCCAAAATAGCCGTGCTAAAGGAAGCAGCGACGCGGACCTCTATGTCGCCGCCGCCGCGAGGGTGATGGCAAGCTACCGGCAGCGCATCGACAACCGTGAGGGCAACGCGGAGGCCAACGCATTGGGCCGGCTATCCGAAAAGATCGAGCTTGACCTGCGGCTCGCAGCGCTGAGGGCCGAACGAGCCGAACTGTTTCGAATGGTTCGACGAGGCAAGATTGCGAGCGATGTTGCCCGAAAGCTGGTCAGGGAGTTGGACTTGGTTGAAACGCGTTATGCATAATGGAGCCGCTGGAATTTCATTGGCACCAAAGTAGAGGTCATCTCTCAGCTGGTCGACTGCGAAATCTGAATTGAACCCGACGACTCGAGGTGCACGTACAGACCGGCGTCGATTGAGCTGACGAATGAAAGCGTTGCAGCGTACGTAAGTCAGGCTTTGTTTCGCACGAGCTCGCAGTGAGGCGCTTCGGAGTTTCGCATCAGATGCTAGGGGCCAGCGATTCTCGCGCGGAGAGCGCCATCCGCGCGAGCTCGGGCAATGATTTCGTGTTCGTCTTGTGCATGATCGCCGCTCGATGGTTTTCGACTGTACGCTGACTGATATGTAGGTCTGCAGCGATGTTCTTGCTTGGATGGCCGGCAAGCACGAGGGTCATGATCTGATGCTGACGCGGTGTCAGTCGGGCGACATACTCTGCCGCTGACGCGCGTCGCCGCGCCAGTGCCGCATCGTCGTGATCTGTATCAAGCGCCCGATTGACCGCCGCGACCAACGCGGCTGCGCCGATCGGCTTCTCGAGAAAGTCAATAGCACCGGCTTTCATCGCTTCGATCGCCATTCCGACGTCGCTTTCGCCGGTCATAATGACGGTTGCCAGGGCATGGCCGTCCGCACGTAGGCGGCGCAGCAGATCGAGGCCGCTCAGACCAGGCATATAGGCGTCGAGCAGCAGACATCCGGCGGTATCGTTCGTGTAGCGACTGAGAAATTTCTCGCCCGACGCGAATGTCTCAACTGTGTGGTCGCTACCTTCAAGCACGTCGCGGATGCTATCGCGGACCCCACGGTCGTCATCGACGACGAAGACGGTTCCCAAATTATGCTTGCGAATTAATTTCGACGGTTCGCCTTTGCCCGATAGCATTTGAGCGATCGCCTCGAGCAATTTGCCGATCTTGACCGGCTTGCTCATCTGGCGGCAGTCGTGAGAGGCGACATCGCGCAGCGTTTCAGTCGAGATTTCGCCGGTGAGCACGATGACAGGCGTCGCAACGTTGGCGAGTGACCGGAGGTGGAGGGCCATTTCAAGCCCGTTGAGATCACCGGGCAAGTTATAATCCGTCAGGATTAGATCCGGACGAACGCCGGTCTGCAATAAGACCGCCGCCGCGCCATCCCTCGCAACGAGTGTGTCGTGACCGGCGTCGCGAAGCGCCATATCGAGCAGGTCACGAATTTCCGGATCATCCTCAACGAGTAGGATCAGCGCCTTTTGTTCGGGAAGCGGCTGTGGAAGTGGCTCGGTAACCGCCCGAACCGGTGCGTTGGCGGCGATCGGCACTTCGAGCCAGAAGATCGAGCCGCGTCCAAGCTGCGAGCGCACATGAACCGGGTGGCCAAGAAGGTCACCGAGCCGGCGGACGATCGCCAGCCCGAGGCCGAGGCCGCGGCTGCGTTCTCGGGCGGAATTGTCGAGCTGTTCGTATTCGCCGAAAATACGGCCAAGTTCGGCTTCCGGAATGCCGATGCCGGTGTCTAGCACCTCTACCCTGAGCATCTCGCCATGTCGGCGGCAGCCCAGCAACACCTTGCCGTTTGAAGTATATTTCAGCGCGTTCGATAACAGGTTGCGCAGAATCTGCTCAAGCAGTCGCGGATCGCTCGTTACTAGTTGTGTGGACCCGACAACCCGCAATACGAGCCGTTTCGCCTCGGCGTGGTACGTAAACTCATCCCGCAACCGCTCGAGCAGGGGGCCGATCGCGAGGCTTTCGGTCTGCGCGCGCAATGTGCCGGCCTCGATCTGATTGATGTCGAGCAGCGTGTTGAGCAACCCCGTCATCGCGCCAAGCGTCTCGTCGAACCGGGCAACCAGATGCTGTCCACGATCGTCGTCGACACGGTTCGCAAGCAACCCCTGAATCAGTGCCAATGTTTGCAGCGGCTGGCGCAGGTCGTGGCTGGCGGCGGCGAGAAAACGGGATTTGGCAAGGTTGGCCTCGTCTGCTGTGCGCCGCGCGGAGTCGAGTGCGGCAGCAACGCGTTTGCGTTCGGTGATGTCGGCGAAAGTGATAACGACACCCTCAATGCTGCTGTCCTGCGCCCGGTAGGGAAGTACCGTGCGACACCATTCTCCCGCGGCGGTCACCACCTCGCGCTCGATTGCGGCTTGGCCGGCCATCACTGCCCGGGCATCGTCGGCCAACGCTGCGTCCGCCGCGAACGAATGAAGGTCGGACAACGGCCGCCCAATGTCGCCGGTGATGACATGAAACAGCGCCCTCGTCGCGGGGGTGAAGAAGCGGATCTTCAGTTCTTTATCGAGGAAGAGTGTCGCGACGTCGGTGCTGTAAAGAACGTTCTGCAGATCGTTCGAGGTCGTTCGTTGCGACCCGAGCGTTTCCTGAAGCTGGCCATTGAGGGCAGTCAGCTCTTCGTTGAGAGACTGGAGTTCCTCTTTCGAGGTTAGTAGTTCCTCATTGGTCGATTGGAACTCCTCATTGACCGACAGTGCCTCCTCGTTGACCGATTTCTGGTCGTCGGCGGCGTGCTCCAGATCATCAAGCGCCGAACGCAATTCGAGCCGGGTCGCGGCTAGCTCGTGTTCGAGTTCGGCGATGCGGGTCGCTTCTGGCGCTGAGAGCAGCGTGGGCTGTTTCGCGTTCGCAAGTCGGTCGACGAAGCAGACCAGCGACATCGCCTCCCCGGACGCGACCACGGGCCGGACGACGATGGTATAGCCGGGGCGATCAGCGGTGCCGCGAGGACCGGTAACATCAACTGGTTTGTTGTCGGCGGTGGCTCTACCGATTGCCGCTCGCAGCTTGGCCCGCAGGCTCGGAGCAACCAATCCGCCGATATCGATCGACGGCTGTCCAGCGGATACGGTTAGATATCTTTCGACCGGACCGAGCGAATACAGGACGGTTTGGCGTGCATCGATCAATACGGCAGCGGGGGCATAGTTTTCGAGGACCAGCTTGCGACACACCTCGGCATACAGAGGTATCCGGCGTGGCGTTGGCGTCCCGGTTCGCGACGACACGCGGGCGGCATCGTGCGTCGTCTGGACGCCGAAGCCGCCGGGACGATGGCGGCCAACATGTCGGTACAGGCAAGCGGTTTTCGACACCAGTTCGAAGCGACCGTCGATCTCACCGGGCGTCTCGGCGCAGCCCAGCAGCAGCAGCCCGCCCTCGCGCAGCGAGAAATGCAGCAGCGCGATCACCTTCGCCTGTGCGTCCCGGCCAAGGTAGATCAGCAGATTGCGGCACGACACCATGTCGAGCCGCGAGAACGGCGGATCGGCGAGTAAATCCTGAACGGTGAACACCACTGTCTGACGGAGTTCGGGCAGCGCGCGGTAGGTCTCGTCTTCGCGGACGAAGAAGCGCGCCAACCGTGTGCGCGACACATCGCGTTCAATCGTCTTCGGGTAGATACCGGCGCGAGCCGTCGTCACTGCATCGCCGTCGACGTCGGAGGCGAACATCTGCAGACGCACGCCCCGCTTGTCGTTTGCAATTGCCTCGTGGAACAGCATCGCCAGCGAATAGGTCTCCTCACCGGTACTGCATCCTGCGGTCCACACCCGCAGCGGCCGATCGGCGGGCTGAGCGCGAACCAGTTCGGGAATGATTGTCTGCGCCAATTCGTCGAAGACCGTGGCGTCGCGGAAGAAGCTGGTGACGTTGATTAGAAGGTCCTTGGCGAGAGCGGTCCGCTCGTCCTCGTTACCGCGCAACAGGTCGAGGTAGCGGGCGCGCTCCGTCAGCTTGATGCCGGCTAAGCCCATCCGCCGCTCGATCCGCCGCTGGAGCGTGCCGGTCTTGTACGGGTGGAAGTCATGCGCCGTGCTCGTCTGTAACATGTCGACGATCTTAGTCAGCCACGCTGGCGCCGTATCGTCCGCGTCATCTGGCGCGGTTTCGGCGGGCTTGGCCGTCGTTACGGAACCGCGTGGCGTGGAGAGCGCGGCCGGCATGTCGGCAATTCGGCAAATTCGGTCGACGTGCCCGGTGTCGATCGCTGCTTGAGGCATCCCGGGGAAGTTCGCCTCTTTCGGGTCTTGCGCGAGCACCCGCCCGCCGGCTGCGTGAAGTGCAGCAAGCCCAACACTACCGTCGCTTCCGGTGCCCGACAGGATGATCGCCGTCACGTGGGTCGCATCGCCGAACGCGAGCGATCGGAGGAGGTCATCGATCAATTGGCGGATACCCTTGGCCGTCTCGGGCGGTCCGGTGTGCAGGTGTCCATTCGCCACCGTGAGAGTGGTTCCGGGCGCGATAACATAGACGTGGTTCGGTTCGATCGACGTGTCGTGCCGCGCTTCATCGACCGGCATCGCCGTGTGGCGCGCAAGCAATTCGACCAAAAGGCTGTCGTGCAACGGATCGAGATGCTGGACGATGATAAAAGCGCAGCCCGTGTCGGGTGCGAGAACGTCGAGTAGCAGGCGGCAAGCTTCCAGACCGCCCGCCGAAGCGCCGATTGCGACGATGGGGCATAATGCGTTGGACGATTTACGGCTGCTTGCGGTCGACATCGTAGACGACCCTTCCTTCCGCCGACCGGCGGCCAGATGAGGTAACACGTCATCGGGGAAAATGTCCCGAAGTTAATTTACGGCTTATGGGTAGATTCCGAAGCTGGCAAGCGAAGCACTCCCATGGAATTTCCTTGGTGAGCACATTGGTCCGGTTCGCGGCCGAGGCGGGGACGTTAGCCGATGGGTCTGAACATTCTTATCGTCGAAGACGAGGCAGTCATTGGCCTACTGCTTGGCGAAGTGCTGGCTGAGATGGGCCATCAAGTCTGCGGAATTGCAGCAACGGCAACCGAGGCGATCGCTGTGGCTACTATGCACCGTCCGGATTTGATGATCGTCGACATCAATCTCGCGGGCAAGAACGGCAGTGCTGACGTCGCAGATCTCCGAGCACAATCGCCAACGCCGTGTCTCTTAGTCGGCGGTGACGAGAATATTCTGGAGGTCTTTGCCGGGCGTGGCGACGCCTTGGTCAAGCGTTATCAGCCACAGCAGAGCGAGATCGCTATAATGCGCGAGCTCATCGCCGCCCTTGCTTAAGCCGGTGCCCGCTCGTGAGGTGCCAATCATATGCGTTGGTGGCTCAGCAGGGGGATTGGACGCATATCAGCGCCTTCTGGACCATTTGCCGGTGGATCTCGGGGCGGCAGTCGTCATCGTAAATCATCTCAGGACAGTATCGACGCTGCTTCACGAGATACTCCCACGCCACACGCGCATGCCGGTCGATCTTATCGTTGACGGTCTCGACATTCGACCTAATCGTGTTTTCATCATTCCGCCGCAGCGAGACCTGCACGTCTTGAACGGCGAGTTCCGGTTGCGACCAATATCCAAACCGCGGGGATGGCCAGACGTGATCACGGTCTTTTTGCGGTCGTTGACAAAGCACTGGCATGGCAAACTCGTCGCGGTAATCGTGTCAGGTTATGATGGCGACGGTGCCGACGCATTATGCCAAATCCGCGAGGTTGGCGGTATAACGATTGCTCAGTCGCCCGCCTCGGCAGGCCAGCCAGATATGCCAGATAGCGCCATTGCGAGCGGATGCGTCGATTTCGTTCTGGCACCCGAGCAGATCGCTGCGCAGATTTCCGGCCTGATCAGATCTCCGCCTTTCCGCGAAACGAAACGGTCGCAGTGCGTTTAATGGGTTACGTCCTAACCAGCTGAGGATCGGTTTCGTTATATGTCAGAAACGGATAAGCCGCTGTATGAGCAGATGACCGATGCAATGGGGGCCATTCGCAGACAATTGGACCTACTTCGCTTAGGGCCGAGCGTCGGCGGTCCCTCCGATGACCGCAACGTAATCGCAAATCTTGAAGCTGAGTTTCAGTCGTTGAGAGTAGGTCGGGCCAACCTGGGCCCCGACGATCGCTGAGCCGCCCCTGATTAGATGTGTTAGCAGCTGATTTGTGGTGAAATCGTGTTGGAGTGTGCAATACTTGCGGCATCTGCTCGGAACACGCCGTTGACACGTGCTCACCCGCAAGCCGCAGGTATCCTCACTCAGGTGGCTAGACATCACCACCCAGCGGTCGACGCCTACTGAGAAGCTCTCATCGTCCACCTAGGCACGAATATGACGAGGTTCCAGTTCGACAGCGATCCAAACCCGATAGTCCATAGAGCGAAAGTTGCACGCTACCGATGCAACGTCCGGATCGCATCGACGATCACTTTCGGGCTGTGCAGACCTTTGTACACCGGCGGTGGGGTCTTATCGATCTTGAGCAGCGTATAGACTGCGGTCATCGCGCAGCGCACGGAATATTCTACCGTGAACACCACGTCGTCGGGCTGCTCGGCGTATTGGCCGAGAAAGGCGAGGTTGGTCGATCCATCGGGGACCACCTTTGGCCGGTCGCCGAGCTTACGCATCATGAATTGGCTGGTGATATAAGGCATCGCGCAGGGGATACAGATCGATGCCGCCACGACCGCGGCCTGGTCCGCCGCAACAAAGTTTAGATGGCCGAGCACTTCCTCGAGGATTTCGGCACCGGTGCACTCGACCATCGGTTTCTTGACGAAATCGCCCGGGCGATCATGGAACAGGCCATAGCCCCACCACACCGCAACGCTTTCGGGCTGGTTCGGGAAGAACGGCTGATGATAGATCGAGATGGTGATCAACCAGCTCGAGTCCTTGAAGGTGATGAGCCCGCCGGTGCCGGCCGCGCTGCCGCTGAAGCGTTCCATTAACTGCAGGAACAGCGGGTCCTTGACCGTGACGGTGTACGAGATCCACGAGCTTTCAGCGAGGTTGCCGTTGAACGCGGCCGGATTGCCGAAAGCCGGGCGTCCCTGCGCGAGCTTTTCCCACAGGTTCCACGCACCCGAATGGTTGCTCGGATTAAGGCCGGGCGCTTTCGTCATCGATCCGAACACCTTGTCGGCGGTCATCGAGCCGTTGGTGACGAACACGCGGTCGTCGGGGGCGACCGGAATGATCGCGGTGCCGTCGGCGCCGCGCGTGGTGATGCTGGTGACGGTGATCGCGTCGCTGCCCGACGCGAACCCCAGATCTTCGACGCGGACGCCATAACGGAACTGCACTCCGCGCGCCTTGAGCCAGGTGACGATAGGCACGATGATGCCGTCATACTGATTATAGACGGTGCGATAGATGTCGTGCTGCACATCGATCGTCGAGAAGTGATGCACGAACCGCCGCAGGTAGCGCCTGAACTCGATCGCGCTGTGCCAGGATTCGAAGGCGAACAGTGTGCACCATTCCATCCAAAAATTAGTCTCGAAGAAGTGCCGTTCGAAGCAATCGGTGATGCGCTTGTCGTCGAGCAGGCTCTCGGGCTCGGCGATCAGCTTGGTCAGATCGATCCGGTCGCGCTCAGTGAAGCCCATCGTGTGGGCGTCGGGGATGCTGCCGTCGCGACTGACTAGGCGAGCTTTGGCGTCCCACGGCCATTTGGCGGCGGCGCGGTTCGTTTCTTGCGTCACCGACATGGTCGGGTCGGTCGCCGAGGGAATCGAATCCAGCAGATCAAAGGTGCAAAGGTACTTTGCCTCGAACATGCGGCTACCGCTCATGAAATAGCCGTTCTCGGCATCGCCGTGGGCATCGAATGCACCGCCGGTCTGATGGCTTTCTTCGAGGATCGTTATGTCCTTGCCCTCGACCGCGGCGTCGCGAATGAGGATCACCGCGCCGGCTAGGGATGCGATGCCGCTGCCGACGAAGGTGTGCGTGGCCATCCAGGAACGTCCTTTTTTAAGGGCTCAAACTACCAGAGTCGCTGCGGCGCCCGGCAGCCTCGGAAATTACCTAGGGTCGCGTAAATGCGACGGCATCGACAAGTCGAACGTTCGTCCGTCGGCGGCGTTATGGTCGTTATCCCGATTTGACTGGAACACCTGCATGGCGGACTATGACCTCTACTATTGGCCGGTACCGTTCCTGGGCCAATTTGTGCGCGCGGTCTTGGCGCATTCGGGCAAAACCTGGACCGAAAGCGACCCTGCCGCGATTGCGACACTGATGGACGGGCCTGTAACGCGGATGGCGGTCCCGTTTATGGGCCCGCCACTGCTCGTCGACAAAAAGACTGACTTCGCTATCGCCGAGATGCCCGCCATTTTACTATATCTCGGCGAGACGCTTGACTTGATGCCATCCACCGCTGGCCGTCGAGCCATGAGCATGAAGACGATCAACGACGCCAACGACGTCATCGACGAAATCAATCTCGATGGAGGCCGCCAAATGTGGACGGTCAAACGCTGGGCCGATTTCGTTCCGCGTCTAAAGCGATGGATGGCGTTCTGGGAGGAAACCGGCAGGCGTCACGGCCTAACGGCACACGCGGGCTACCTGTTGGGTGGTGCGACTCCAGGTGTCGCCGACGTCGTAACAGCCACTCTCTGGTCGACAATGACCGATCGTTTTCGACCGATCCACACTATGCTTGAGGATGCCGCGCCAATGACTGCCGCTCTGTCGCGGCGTATTTCCGCGCTCCCCGCTCTAGCGGATCTCACGGCTAAGGCGAAGCAGGACTATGGCGACGCCTTTTGCGGCGGCGAGATCGAGGCGTCGCTGCGCGACGTGATAGAGTCTTGAGACGCGCGCGCGCGCTGGGGGTGATAGCCCCCACAAACTGTCCTGGCACGGATTCTGGTGCCATTACTCGACGGGCTCGGCGACGGTGATAGCCGCGTTTCCGCCCGTTTCGTCGCTTCTGTCGTGGGGTACCGCATATGTGATCGTCATCTGGACGATCCGCCTTGGTTCGATTGTCTTCGTGCCGCTGCGGCGGTCGCCACAGGCCGCAGCGAGCTGGCTGCTGCTGATCGTCTTTCTGCCGATACCGGGATTGCTCGTATACCTCGCGATCGGACGACCGACATTCCCAAAATGGCGGGCCAACCGATTCGCCAAGCTTACTCCCTTCTTTGTCGATACTGCCAGTCGGCTCGCTGAGCACGCGCCTTCCGGACACGGCAACGCTCAGGACATAATCGACCTGGCCACCAGACTTTGCGGCCTGCCGGCTGTCGGTGGCAATGAAATTAAATTCCTCGATGTCTATGACGAAATGATCGATCGGCTGGTGGCCGATATCGACATGGCGCGCCAACATGTCAGGCTTCTCGTCTATATTTTTGCCGACGATTGTACTGGCCGGAAGATCGTCGCGGCGCTGGCACGCGCCGTTGCTCGCGGAGTCGTTTGCAATGTTCTGCTTGACCCGGTCGGGTCGCGGTCTTGGCGCCGACGAACGTTGACGGCGCTCCGTGGCGCGGGTGTCGATGCCCGGGAAACGCTGTCCGTGACTCTGTGGCGGCCACGTGATCGGAATGACATGCGCAATCATCGCAAGCTGTTCATCATCGACGGGCTGATTGGCTATGCCGGTTCGCAAAACCTGATCGCAAAGGACTTTCGCCCTCGCATCACCAACTTGGAGATGGAAGTGCGGGTAACCGGCCCAGTGGTTGCGGCGATGACGTCGATCTTCATCGCCGATTGGTTCATGGAAACCGAGATCATGCTGCAGGCCGTCGTCGTCGTGCCGCAACCCACCGGCACAACAGTCAGCCAGCTGCTACCGAGTGGCGCAACCTATCGGCTATCAGGTTTTGAAACGCTCCTCGTCTGGCAGATCCATAACGCCCGCCATCGTGTTATCCTAACGACGCCATATTTCATCCCTAATGCAGCGCTCATTAGCGCGATGCGCACGGCAGTGGCGCGCAGTGTCGAGGTCGTCCTGATCGTCTCGGCTGTCGCAGACCAGAAGCTCGTGCGTCTCGCACAATGCTCTTATTATGACGATCTCCTGTCTGCCGGTGTCCAAATCTATCTCTTCGGCCACTACCTTCTGCACGCCAAGAACGTGAGCATTGACAGCCGCCTGGGCATCGTTGGCTCAAGTAACGTCGATATCCGCTCGTTCAAGCTTAATGAGGAGGTTAGTTTGTTGCTATTTGACGCTCCGACCATCGCCGAGTTACAGGTTCTTCAGGCCCACGCGCTAGCGCAGAGCCAAGCCATCGACCTGCAGACGTGGCGGCGGCGGCCGATGCTACATCGGGTTGGCGAGGGTCTGGCGCGCCTTGTCAGTCCGCTGCTTTAGCAGAGCATGTTGATCAAGGTCGCGACTTACAACATCCACAAGGCCGTCGGCACCGACGGTCTCTATGCACCCGACCGCATTCTCGCCACGCTCGAAGAAATCGGTGCCGACGTCGTCGTTCTCCAGGAGGCGGATCGCCGATTCGGCACTCGCGAAACCGTTCTGCCGTTGGCGAGGATCGTGGAGCGCACACCCTATCGCCCGGTGGTATTCGGCCATAATTCGGCCAGTCTCGGCTGGCACGGCAATGCGGCGCTGGTCTCGGAACGTTTGACGGTCACGGCCTCGGCTACGCTTGACTTGCCGACGCTCGAGCCTCGCGGTGCCATCCTCATTGAGACGCTAACCGACGGCCACCCGATGCGGATTGGTGGCATGCACCTTGATCTGACCGGCCTGCGGCGACGGCAGCAGGCTCGCTCGGTTCAGGCGCAGGTCCTTGCCCGTTCCACTACGATGCCAACGCTTCTGATGGGCGATCTTAATGAGTGGCGGGCGGCGCGCGGCTGCCTCATCGATTTCGCGGAAAACTATCACATCGCTCCCACCGGTCCGAGCTTTCCCGCGCGCCTTCCATTTGGGCGCCTCGATCGCATCATGGTTGGAAGGGGCATCGAGATCGTCGACTGCGGTACCCATCGGTCATCCTTGTCGCGGGTCGCGTCTGACCATCTGCCGGTCTGGGCGACGTTGCGGCTCAGCCCCAATCAATCGGCAGTATCACTCCTATGTAGTTAAAGCGCATCTGATCCGCGCGGCGTCGCTCGCTAAAAAAAATAAGCATCAGACCCCGAACGGATATGTCTCGTCCTCGCCTGCGGTGACTGATGTGGGCAGAGGGATCATTGCACGGGTCTCGTCAATCAAGCGAAGGCGTCGTATTGATTGGGAAGCGCTGACGAGCTGTAATGGCTCCAGCGCACCGTCTCCGGCGGATGTATGCAAACGATCTAGGCTCAGGACCTATTAAAGTGCTTGCGGAGACGGTGATCGGTTGATTCAATGGCGGCGCTGAGGAGGCGTCGTGATGAGTGATTTGATCTGGTTGTCGGCGGCACAGATGCGTCGGATCGAGCCGCACTTTCCCCTGTCGCATGGGGTGCCGCGCGTTGACGACCGGCGAGTGATCAGCGGGATCATCTTCGTGATCAGGAACGGGCTGCGCTGGCGCGATGCGCCCAAGGACTACGGTCCGCACAAGACGATCTACAACCGCTTCATCCGCTGGAGCCGGCTGGGTGTGTTCAACCGTATCTTTGCAGCGCTGGCGGCAAAAGGCGGCAAGCCCGACCAGTTGATGATCGATGCGACCCACCTGAAGGCACACCGAACCGCCGCGAGCCTCCTCAAAAAGGGGCTCTTCCCCGATGTATCGGACGCACCAAAGGCGGCCTGAACTCCAAGCTGCACGCGGTCTGCGACGGCCAGGGCCGACCGCTGGTCATGCTCCTCACCGAGGGGCAGACCAGCGACTACAAGGGCGCAGCGCTGATGCTCGACGCCCTGCCCAAAGCGAGGGCCATGCTCGGTGACCGCGGCTATGACGCCGACTAGTTCCGCGCCGCCCTGATCGCCAAGGGCATCACACCCTGCATCCCATCGAAGGCCAACCGCAAAACCCCGATCCCGCATGACCGAACTCTCTACCGGCAACGTCACCGCATCGAGAACATGTTCGGCAGGCTCAAGGACTGGCGGCGTATCCACACCCGCTATGACCGCTGCGCGCACGCCTTCTTCTCGGCCATCGCGCTCGCCGCGACCGTCATCTTCTGGCTGTGATCAATGAGTCCTGAGCCTAACGCTCGAGCCGAGGCTCGATGCCGTGGTCGAATCCGAACTGTCGCATGCGTCGAGTTCATCGAGCTGCGTGCTTCGTGGGTTGCGCCGGCCACGTATGGTGGACCACCTTGACTTCGGGATCCAGTGGCCCAACTCAGATCAGTGCCGCGCTCCGCATAAGTAGTTTCCGAAACTGATGTGGCGTCACCCGAAAGCCTACATTAGGCAATTGGCCGGACCGTGTTGATGGTTTGGTGCCGGAATGGAAGACCTGACCATGTCCAAAGACGCTTTCGCAATCGACCCCGATCATGCCGGTTCACTTTCTGGTACCCATCTTCACGCGCTCGAAAAGGTCTTTCAACACCCCCTCTCGCACAACCTGTCGTGGCGTGAGGTGAACAAGCTGTTCGCGACAATCGGATCCATTGAGCACCGACACAACGGTGACCGTGTGCTGAACGTCGGTGGAGAGAAGCTGATCCTGGAGCCAGAGAAGGGCAAAAATCTCGATGCGACCGACGTCATGGATATACGACATTTGTTGGCCCGCGCCGGATGGGCAGCGAAACCGTCCAACCCGGAGACGGTCGCAGCCAACACGATGGTACGCGGGGACCGCCAGTGAAATTACACATTCTTGGTCTCGGCGCGCTGCTTGTCGGCGGCGGTACGGTATCGGCCCAGATTGTCGGCAAAGAGCTCGCGCGAAGCGCAGCCCATTATGACATGCCTGCTGCCAGGTTGGTTGCCCAAGCGGTTCTCGACCGCGGCCGGCAGGGCGACGTGCAGATGTGGTCGGAATCGGGCAAGACCGGCAAGGTCCATCTCCTTGATGGCGGCGGAGCGTCAAAATGTGGTCGTGTCCGACTGACAGGGATACACCGTGGCGTCGAAACCCACGGCTACATCTTTCGATACTGCCGGAACGCTGCAGGGGATTGGCGCACCTTAGGCTGACAACAACGCGCTTTTCTTCCCGCACTAAAGGTTGCCGGAGGCTTGCGACGATCTGCACAGCTAAAGGGACCTGACGTCAAGCTCAACAGCATTTAACGCCGGCCAGCCTTCCGATGGCGGCCGCGTAAGTAGTTTCCGATGCTCCTAAGGCGGATGGGTCGGCGGCACTAGAGTTTCGGCTAGTAATCGGGCGAGCATCGCCTCTCGGGTCCGGCTAGTCACGGAGGACGGCCATGGTCGAAGCGCTTCCAGACTGGGACAGTGAATACGACGTTATCGTCGTCGGCTATGGCTACGCCGGTGCCACCGCGGCGATCACCGCCCACGACGCCGGTGCCAAGGTTCTGCTCCTCGAGAAAGCCCCGGAAACTGACAAGGGCGGCAACAGCCGCGTGTCCGCCAACCTCGTTTTCTGGCCGAATGACATCTTGATGGCAAAGGCCTATTTCCGCGCGCTTGCCGGGCCCTACACGGACGACATATCCGACGGGATGATCGACGTTTGGGCGACCGAGATGCACGCCAATCGGGCGTGGCTAGAAAACCTTGGTATGACGCCCTTCGACCTGCCGTACATCGAGTTCCCCGAGATGGCGGGGTCTGAGTGCGTTCGCGTGCTGATGAACGGTCCGGGGCCGATGGGCGGTGAACGCCTGTGGCGGATTATCGAGGCTGCCGTTGCGGCGCGTGATATCGCTGTGCTGTATCAGTCGCCCGCGGTCAGCCTCGTCAAAGACGACTGCCAAATCCTCGGCGTTGTCACGGAACAGCATGGCGAGCGTGTTGCTATCCGCGCAAAGCGCGCGGTGGTGCTCACGTGCGGCGGCTTTGAGAATAACCCGGCGATGGTCCGAAACTATGTCGACGGCTTGCCCCGGATCTTCCCGAACGGCACCCCGTACAATACCGGCGACGGCATTCGCATGGGCCTCGAAGTCGGTGCTCAGCTTTGGCACATGAACAATATCTCGGGTCCGATCCTGTCGTTCAAGGCGCCCGAGATCGCAGTGGCACAGTGGCTCAACCTGCCGAAGGGCACGAGCTACCTGTTCGTTGCGCGCGACGGATCACGGTTTACGATGGAGGGCGATCCATGCATCACCGGCGACCTGCACGGCAAGGTCAAGCGTCACGGCTACTGGGGGCAACAAGTGCTGCCGATCCCGATTTACATGATCTTCGACGAAGATTTCCGCAAATCCGGCCATATCGGTAGGGCCACCGCCGACTGGGATGTCAGCCACGGCAATCTCTATAACTGGAGCGACGACAACCTGCGTGAAGTCGAGAAGGGGTGGATCAAGAAGGCCGACACGATGGAGGCCTTGGCCGCGCTGATCGATATCCCAGCCAAAGCACTCGTTGGCAGCGTCGCCCGGTTCGACGCGCTCGCAGTGGCCGGCGAAGACACTGACTGGGGCCGTTCTGCCGGTAAGATGGCACCTCTCGCGGTTCCGCCCTTTTATGCGATCGAGTTGACCCCGGCGTTTGTGAACACTCAGGGCGGCCCCCGTCGAAACGAACATGCTCAGGTAATTAGTACGAACGGCACCCCGATCGGACGGCTCTTCTCCGCAGGCGAGCTTGGCTCGATTTACTCGTTTCTTTACCAAGGCGGGGCCAACATCGGTGAATGCTTTGCCTTCGGCCGCATCGCGGGCCGCAACGCTGCGGCGATGGCACCAGCGCTCAGCGCTGCGAAGCAACTGGCGGCCTGAAAGTGACAGATGTACCGCTCGACTGCCTCATCGTCGGGGGCGGACCGGCTGGTTTGACGGCAGCTACCTACCTCGGGCGCTTCCGCCGGGATGTCACGATCGTAGACAAGGGGTGGAGCCGTGCCGAGTGGATTACGCGCAGCCGCAATGTGCCGGGCTTTTCGGCGGGGGTCGGCGGCTCCGTCCTGCTCGATCTCATGCGGACCCAAGCGCGCTGCTTCGGGGCCGTCCTCGAGCACGGCACCGTCGAGGCAATTGGCCGCGGAGCCGATGAGCTATTCACCGCCACTTTCGGCGGTGCGTCGGTAACTGCATATACCGTTCTGCTCGCCAGCGGCGTCGTCGAGAACAAACCGCCGTTGGCGCATCTCGCCGACGCAGTGAAGCGCGGGCTAATCCGGACCTGTCCGATCTGCGACGGCTACGAAGCGATCGACATGGCCATCGCCGTCCTTGGCAATGGTGAGCATGCTGCTGCTGAGGCGCTGTTTCTGCGCACATATTCGGCAGCCATCACGCTGCTCCTTACAGCCGCCGAAACTGCCGACTTGTCGAGTGCGACGCGAGCGGCACTGCAAGCCGCGGGCATAGCGCTCAGTCATATCATCATCGGCTCAGTCAGCGTTGATTTGAACGGCGTCACGGTTTTGACTGTCGAGGGCGGCCAGCAGCACCGGTTCGACCTCGTATACACCGCCTTCGGGACTACCCCCCAAAGCGCGTTGGCAGCGGAGTTGGGCGCGCGCGTCGAAGCCACTGGCCGACTATGCGTTGACGAGCATCAGGCCACGTCGGTGGCTGGACTTTACGCTGCCGGCGACCTCGTGCGAGGGCTCAACCAAATTAGCGTCGCCGCGGGCGAGGCCGCGATTGCTGCCACGGCAATACATAACGGTCTTCATCGCACTTTCGCTGTTCGCAGTGGCGCCGACAAGCAACCGACAATCAGATAATCTTGCATACTGCGGATTCCGGGACGCGGGCGTCAGCGCTGCTTCGATCCGGGCGAGCCTTTTCCGTGGGGGTCTATCGACCAGCTGGATCTTCCTCGTCGGCCGGCTATGGGTGCCGTGTTCGCTGTCTTGTTCGACTGCGTTCAAAGAGGTGCGCCAAGCGCCGTGAGGAGTTTATTTGCGCATGGGGCACCTGCTCGCGTAACATTTGGCGAACGTCATGTATTCTCCCGAACTGCTGCCGAGCTCTTTCAAGCGCTGTACCAGTCGAGTTAAGGCGTCGCCGATGGCTTTTTCGTTTGCATCGGGTGAACTAATTCGGGGGTGTTAGCCTGATAACGACCCCGCCTGCAGCAAGACTGACTTCCGCGCCGATTTCTTTTGCCCGGAATTCGATCACGACGCCCTTATGGTTCTTTAGGCTGGCGCTACCGCGCTGGCCCTTGCTGATCGTGCTGCCGGCACCGGCGGTGCCATAGGTGCCAGCAAAATCCGCGACATTTGTTAAATGATAAATTTCGCCGGTGCCATTTATACTATTCATACCTAGTCCTACGGCGCTGAGACCATCGACCTTGAAGGGATACGTTTTACCCCTAAACGTCAGCACTCCATTACCCCAGGTGAAAACAACGCCGACCGCGACGGAATCACCCGAAAATGTCGCTGTTGCCGAGGGCATTGTCTTGGCCTCGGCTGGCGCCAGCGTCGCGGTGGCAGCAAAGATAGACAGCGCGATTATGAGACTTGATTTCATAACATTACCCTTGTTCCGACGCATAGTTACCCGGCGCCATTTCGGATTCAGGCGGAGGCGGGTTGCCTCACCTCGGCTTTTGGCTTTTCGGTGGTACCGCCGGTCAAATCGAGCACGACGCGCGAGGGCACCTCACCCTTCTCAAGTCGTTCCAGGACCGAATTGATCGAAGCGAGTGGTTGCAGCTCAATATCTGCCTTGACCTTACCTTCGGCGGCAAACTGCAGGCATTCGGCCATGTCCTCGCGGGTGCCTACGAACGAGCCGCGGATGGTGATGCAATTTGCCACCACGTCGAACAACGGTGTCGGGAAATTGCCTGGCGGCAGGCCGACGAGGACGCAGGTGCCCCGCTTGCGGGTCATCTCCACGCCCTGCTTGAACGCGGGCAGGGACGGCGCAGTGATCAGAACGCCGTGCGCGCCGCCACCGATCGCCGCCTTGAGCATCGCCGCCGGGTCCTGGGTCTTGGCGTTGACCACCATGTCGGCCCCAAGCCGTTTGGCGTGGTCAAGCTTGCCGTCGTCGATATCGACCGCGCAGACGTGGAGGCCCATCGCCTTCGCGTATTGTATCGCCATATGGCCAAGACCGCCGCAACCCGAGACGGCGATCCATTCGCCCGGCCGCGCCTCGGTTTCCTTGATACCCTTGTAGGTCGTAATTCCGGCGCAGATCAGCGGGGCCGCCTCGGTGGGGCTGAGCTTCATCGGGATATGGGCGACGTAGTTTGGGTCGCCGAGAAGATATTCGGCGAACCCGCCGTTCTGCGTATAGCCGCCGTACTTAGCCTCGGGGCAGACCGTCTCCCAAGCCGACAGGCAGTATTCGCAGTGGCCGCATGCCGAATAAAGCCACGGTACACCGACACGGTCGCCTTCTTTGACGAGCGTTACGCCGGCGCCAAGCGCAACGACGATGCCAATCGCTTCGTGACCGGGAATGAATGGCGGCGTCGGCTTCGCTGGCCAGTCGCCGTTGGCGGCGTGTAGGTCGGTATGGCAAACCCCGCACGCCTCAGTCTTGACGAGGATTTGACCCGGACCTGGCGTCGGCACATCCCATTCCTGCAGTTGCAACGGCTTGCCGAAGGCGGTGACGACAGCAGCATGCATTTTCTTGGCGATCATGGTGCGTTCCTTTTCGAATGAATGGGGGATGGGCGTGGCGGGTTCAGAAGCCCACCCTGACCGAGCCGACGTAATGCGGGCCGTAGAGCCTGCCGTCGGCATGAGAGTCGGTGTCGGAATATCTAAATCCCACGGCAACATGCTTGTTGAGGGCATAGGCAGGGCCGAGGTTCCAGGTGGTAAAGCTGTGGCCTGCATCGATTTCCTGGCGGCCGATCGCGCCGCGCAAGGTCAAACCATGAACGATCGTATACGTAGCGTTGCCCTCGAAGTAGTTCGCGGGCCGCTTCGTGCCGAAATACTCGAAGGCGTGATGGAAGCTGGCGCCCAGCTTGAGCGGGCCGATGGTCCGCGCAACGGCGGCGTGGAGTTCGATCGTATCGATCGACACGCCGGCCGGTGCGCCGATATAGCCGTAGCGGATAAAGCCGAGGTCGAAGTCGAACTTGGTTAGCGACGGTGTCCAGCCGCCGGACAAGTCATACTCGGTATTGATCCCGTTGTGGAAGTCGACGTTTTCTCCGCCCGCGGCAAGATAGAAGTGATCGTAGGCAACCTTGGCGCTGCCGAAGATCGCGACGTGGTTATCGGTCTGGCTAACGCCGCGAAAGATATAATCCGAGGCGCCGGTGAGATTGACGCTGAGCACCGGCGGCGGCGGCTCCGCTACTGGAACCTCGGGCAGCATTGTTTCCGTGTCCGATCCATGCACTTGCGCGTCCGCCGGGCAGAAGCCGCTGCAGAACAGGGCCAACGTCCCCGCGATTACTACAAAGCGCGACATCAGTTTTGACTGGCGCGTGCTATCGGTCATCACGCTGCTGCCGCGCCGAGGCCGCGAACCGCCTCGATCATCTTGATCATTACCGCCTGCGCGTCGCCGAAGACCATGTTGCAATTGGGCATGTAGAACAGGGCGTTGACGATCCCCGAATAACCTTTGCCCTGGCCGCGTTTGATCACGTAAACCTGTTTGGCCTTGTCGGCGTTGAGGATCGGCATGCCGAAGATCGGCGAGGACTTATCGGTGCGAGCCGCCGGGTTGACGACGTCGTTGGCACCGATCACCAGAACGACGTCCGTGGTCGCAAAATCGTCGTTGATTGTGTCGAGCTGAAAGATGAGATCGTACGGCACCCCCGCTTCGGCGAGCAGCACGTCCATCTGCCCCGGCATCCGCCCGGCCACCGGGTGGATTGCGAAGCGAACCTGGACCTTCGCGGCGAGCAGCAGCTTGACGAACTCGTAGAGCTTTTGCTGGGCCTGCGCCGCGGCAAGGCCGTAGCCCGGCACGATGATCACGCTGCTCGCATAGCGCATCTTTATTGCGGCGTCTGATGCCTGGGTCTCGCGCTCGGTCCCGGTGATCGCACCATGCTTCTTCTTTTTGGACGTCTCACCAAAGTTGGCAAAGAGGACGTTAGCGACCGAGCGGTTCATCGCCTTGGCCATCAGCAGGGTCAGCAGCAGACCCGCCGCGCCCACGACCATGCCGGCGATCATCAGGGCCGGGTTGCCGAGGACAAAGCCTTCTAGACCGACGGCAAGTCCGGTAAAGGCGTTGAAGATCGAGATCACCACCGGCATGTCGGCACCGCCGATAGGCAGGGTCATCAGGATGCCGAACAGCAGCGCGAGGCCGAAGAAGATGGTAATCCAAGTGGCGACCGGAAGCATCGGTGCCGCGCCGCCCACCGCCACAAACACGATCCAACCGCCGACCACGACCGAGGCGAGGAAGGCAACGCCGTTCAAAATCCGCTGGCCCGGAAAGCGGAGTGGCTTTTTGATGACGCCTTGCAGCTTCGCCCACGCAATGACTGAGCCCGACATCGACACGGCACCGATGCAGGCACCGAGCAACGTCACCACCAATTGTGTGACGCCGTGCGCCCGGTTGCCGAATAGCTCGACGGCGGCGATGCCACCGGCCGCGCCGCCGCCCATGCCGTTGTAGATCGCCACCATCTGCGGCATCGCAGTCATGGCCACCCTGCGGCCGACGACCCAAGCGCCGCCGCCGCCGATAGCGAGCGCGACGACCGCCAGTCCCAGATTGACCAAGATGTGTGGCTTCGCAGCGGCATCAACGGTGAAGAAATAGAGAAAACTGATGAGGACAGCGGCCGCCATGCCGATGCCCGCGACGCGAATGCCTGATGTTGCGGTCGCCGGCGACGACATCCGCTTCAGCCCGTAGAGGAATAGGAAGGCGGCAACGAGATCGGTGGCGCCGATCGCGATCTGCGAGAGTGTGACGAGCATGTCCCTCACCCCTTCTTCTTGAAGTGATGGATCTTGGCTGAGGTGTGGTGTTTTGCGGCCGCGCCGCTCACCTTGAACATCGCCAGCATTCGGTCGGTCACGGCATAGCCGCCGGCCACGTTCCCGGCCCCGAGCAGCACCGCGAAGAAGCCTATCCCCTGCTCGAGAGGTGTGTTGGCGTTGAGTAAGGCGAATAAGCCACCAACGACGACGATACCGTGGATGAAGTTCGACCCCGACATTAGCGGGGTGTGGAGGATCGCCGGCACGTTGCCGATAATCACCCAGCCGGCAAACGCGGCGAGCATGAAGATGTACAGCGCGACGAAGCCTGTGATCGTGATGTCGAAACTCATGGTTGGTGTCCCATCACGGTCACGCCGCCTTTGCCTGCTTGGGGGTGTCACACAGC
Source organism: Polymorphobacter sp. PAMC 29334 (assembly GCF_019431245.1). Classification (NCBI taxonomy): domain Bacteria; kingdom Pseudomonadati; phylum Pseudomonadota; class Alphaproteobacteria; order Sphingomonadales; family Sphingosinicellaceae; genus Polymorphobacter; species Polymorphobacter sp. PAMC 29334. The sequence goes on from NZ_CP080242.1 coordinate 272,256, forward strand.
TTGCCGTCGTGAGTGAGCGCGGTCTTCGCGAGAATCTCGTCGCTCCAGTTGATCGTGATGACATTGTCCTTCAGCATCAGCGCGAGCAGGTTGAACTGGTTCTTGGCGTAGAGTTCGCTGGCGTCCGTCCCCAGAAGCGACGGCACGTTCAATGGCGCGACGATGGTGACGTCACCGACGCGGATCGTCTCTCCCGGCTGGGTCATCTCGCAGTTGCCACCGCCCTCGGCCGACAAGTCGACGATCACCGCGCCCGACTTCATCCCCGCAACCTGCGCCTTGCTGATCAATTTGGGCGACGCCTTGCCGGGAATAGCGGCGGTGGTGACGATCAGGTCGGATGCCTGGATATGTTTTGTTAGCGCGGCGTCGACCTTGGTCTTTTCCTCCGCCGTGAGCGCACGTGCGTATCCGCCCTTGCCGGTGGCATCGACGCCGGTGTCGACGAAGGTCGCGCCGAGCGACAGCGCCTGTTCCCTGGTTTCCGGGCGAACGTCATAGCCCTCGACGACGGCTCCCAGCCGATGGACGGTGGCCACCGCCTCCAGCCCGGCGACGCCGAGGCCCATCACGAGCGCTTTCGCCGGGCCGATTACCCCCGCAGCCGAGGTGATCTTGGGCAGCACGCGTGTCATGTGCGTCATACCCAACGCGACGGCATAATAGCCGGCCAACGCCGATTGGCTCGACAGCGCGTCCATTGCCTGCGCCCGCGAGATGCGCGGGATCCGCTCCATCGCGAAGCAGGTGATGCCGCGGGCGAGCATCCGCTTCACGAGTTCGGGTTCGTTGGCCGCATAGACGAAGCAGATCAGGATCGACCCCGGCTTCATCGCATCGACTACCGCCAGCGCCGGCGGCTGGACGCAGAGCACGACGTCGGCGTCGGCGACCATCGCGGTGCGGTCATCCATGAAAACGACATCGCCGTACGCGGCTGCCGGCACCCGGATCGCATCGGCCGCGCCGGTCTCCATGTGGAGCCGCGCGCCGAGCTTGGTCAGCTTGGGCACCAGCGACGGGACGAGCGCGACGCGACCCTCGTTCGGCTGCTTCTCTTTCAGGACGGCGACATTGACGTACATTGGGTGCTCCGGACTGCGGCTGCTGCGGGACGCCCGGCAGAATTACCGGACGTCCCTGACAGCTCAGGCGGGCGCTTTGGCGTTGTGGGTTCGGACCAGCTTCATGTTGACGAACTGTTGAATGCCCATGTCGCCGAGCTCGCGGCCATACCCTGAGTCCTTGATGCCACCGAACGGCAGCTCGGCATCGGTCCAGTCGATGTTATTGATGAACATCATGCCCGTCTCGACGCGGCTGGCGACGCGCTTGCCGCGAGCGACATCCTTCGTCCACACCGAGCCACCGAGACCGAAGTCAGAGTCGTTGGCGAGCGCGATCGCGGCATCCTCGTCCTTGACCCGGAAGAACAATGCTACGGGACCGAAGAATTCTTCACGGAAAGCGGGATTTTCCGGTTTGATGTCGGTCAGGATGCTAGGCTCCATGAACGACCCCGGACGGTCGATGCGCTTGCCGCCCAACGCCAGCTTCGCACCCTTGGTGACCGCGCCGTCGACCTGCTTGAGCAGCGCAACCAGCGCCTCTTCGGTCGATAGCGGCCCGAGCGTCGTCTTCTCGTCCATTGGGTCGCCGGCCTTGAGCGCACCGAGCGCGGCCTTGAACTTCGCCAGGAACGCGTCGGCCATGCTCTCCACGACGATGAAGCGCTTTGCCGCGCAGCAGGTCTGGCCCGTATTGTACATCCGGCCCCAAACTGCCCATGGGATGGTCAGGTCGAGATCGGCGTCCTCAAGCACGATGAAGGCGTCGCTGCCTCCGAGCTCCATCGACGACACTTTCAGATTCTTCCCGGCGCGCGAGGCGATGCTGCGGCCCGCAGCGACGCTGCCGGTCAGCGCGACACCCTTGATCCGCACATCCTCGACCAGTTCATCCGACTGCTCGTGGCTGATTAGGAGATTGGTGTAGAGGCCAACCGGCGCGCCGGCTTCGAGGAACAGCTTTTCGAACGCGATCGCGCACTGCGGGACGATGCTGGCATGCTTCACCATCAGCGTGTTGCCTGCCATCAGGTGCGGACCGGCGACGCGGGCGAGCTGGTAATAGGGAAAGTTCCACGGCTCGACGCAAAAGATCACGCCGATCGGGCTGCTCTCCATGTGGGCCTCGCCGTTCGTCGGGTTGAGCTTCACCGGTGCAAGGAAGCGTTCGGCGTTCTTGGCGTAATAGGCCAGGATTCGCGCGCTGAACTCGACCTCACCGCGTGCTTCGCCGATCCGCTTGCCCATCTCGGTTGTCATGATCCGCGCGAATTCGTCGGCACGGGCGTGGAGAATCTCGCCGGCCTTGGCGATAATCGTTGCGCGCTCGGCGTACGACTTGTGGCGCCACGTCTGGAAGCAGGCGTCCGCCGCAGCAATCTTGTTCTCAAGTTGAGGGTCGCCCAGCACCTTGAAGGTCTCGACGAGCTTCCCACTGAACGGGTTGAAGCTTTGATAAGTCATCGGTTTTCCTTTTGCGCCACGCCAAGTTCAAAGACTGAAATCCCATCTCGGCCGTTTTAGAATCACGGGGTCAGGTCGTTGCGGCAGCGACTATTTAGGGAATTTCGTTATTGTTTCCGTCCTGATCGCAGCAATCAAATAAGTGCGATCGCTTTGTTCCGGCAGGTTCGGAATGTACCTACAGGCTGCCATAGCCGCGCCGACGGAAGACGGTTATGGACCGATCCGATACGTTCCAAACTCGACGACCGCGAAACCGCAGTGATAAAGCCTGCGGCGCAGACCGGGCATCGGAGATCCTGCTGGTCCCTCACCTTATCGCAGGTCTTCGGGCTAGAACGAGGGTGCTTATCAGTAAGTCTTGAAATAACTTGCCCTGGATGCTATGTCAGCAACTATTGTTGTGGATGTGAGTGCGCCCAGTTGAGATACGCGCTTGCTATTCCGTTGATCCTAGCCGTCGCAGGGTGTGGACGATCACCGTCACGTGATATTGGGCTTTGCCGCAGTGAAGTCGCGCCTCGAAATTCCGAGGTTGGCAGTTCCCCTATTTTGGGATGCATGGAAGCGAAGGGGTATAAGTTTCATAACAAGAACGGTTGCATCCCTAATTCTGTTGCTTGTTACGATGCACCAGGTCGGCCGCCAGCCAATTACCCATTTCCACGAAACTAGGACTCCAACTGCCGATTTGACCCCGTGCAATGCTCACCGTGGCGTGGCGGAGCACTCCGTGCGCAGCTTCCAATGGTTGCGTGTACCTCGTGAATAAAGTAAGCCGCAAATCGCCGTTAGCATCAGATTGCGCGAGCAGAAAACGTTCTGATTGCGATAGGACGTACTGAATTACGGGCGAGTCAATTTAAGAGTTATCGTATCGCAGCTCTACGACAAAGTCGGCGCCGTTGACTGCCCCACGCGTTATCAACACGGGCAATCTCATCGCTAACTACAGTGATTGTTTCCATGATGTTCTCCATCTCCAGCTTTCCTTCCCCCTGATAGAAAGCAATCAGCGCTGGTGCCGTGCGGTAATAAATCACTAGCCGGTTCTTCAACGTTTCAGCAGTGTCGTCCGGTCGCGCCGGTCCATCCACTTTGCGCACCTCTATTCTCTTAATAAGTACATCGTCGTCAATTATTAGGTTGAGCACGAGATCGACCTTCGCCTGTTGTCCGGCCAGTAGCTTGTCAAGTGCCCTTGCTTGCCTGATCGTTCGGGGAAAGCCGTCGAATATAGCGCCGTCGGCACAGTCGGCTTCTCGCAGGCGCTCGGCGATCAGCTCTAAGACGATATGAGCTGAAACGAGGTCGCCGCTAGCCAGGGTCGCCTCCACCGATTGGCCAAGCGCCGAACCGGATGCGACAGCGGCTCGCAGCATGTCTCCGGTCGAAACCCGCGGGACACCTATATGCTTTGAAAGCAATTGGCCTTGCGTTCCCTTGCCCGCACCGGGCGGTCCCAGGACGACAATATTCAATATTTCAGCTTGTTTGGTAAAGCGTTCGATAAGAACCGGCGCTGCAACTCGCCGCTGCCCAAAGCACCGCTCGCGGAGGGGCCGGCGAGTGTCGTCCTCGCCCAGGCCGCCAGCTTGGAGGGTGCTGGCAGGCGAAAGGGATCATCGGTATGCCGACGTGAGTAGTTGGTGTTCCGCGCCACAAGCGGTTCGGGTATGGGCACGGTGTTTGACGATGAGGTCAGCATATCCGCGGAAGCTGCTCGCCGCGAGCCGATCGATGATCCGCCCGCCGCGAAACGACGTCGTCATCTGGACAAAGCGTTGATCGTCGGCGGTGACTGTGCCGATTATGGCAGCGTCGCGCCCGAGCGGATGGGCGCGCATCGTTGCTAGAAGGTCATCAGCAGCCCCTGGCACGACCACGGCGACGAGTTTGCCCTCATTGGCGACGTCGAGGGGGTCGAGACCCAGGAATTCACACGCGGCCATGACTTCCGGCCGAGCGGGTATGCGGGCCTCTTCAATCAGAAAGCCGCACCGCGACTGCTGAGCGATTTTGTTGAGCGTGGCGGCCAGACCGCCGCGGGTCGGATCGCGCAGAAGACGGATCGCGGAGCCCGCAGTATCGACCATCGCGGCGACTAGACCGTGCAACGCCGCGCTATCAGACACGATCTCGGTTTCAAACCCGAGATTGTTCCGCTTCGACATCACTACGACCCCATGATCGCCGATCGAGCCGGATACGATCACTTTGTCGCCGGGCCGGGCCCGGTCGCCCGAGAAGTCAATATGCGGCGGAATGACGCCCACACCGGTGGTGGTGATGAACACGCCGTCGGCCTTGCCGCGTTCGACAACCTTGGTGTCGCCGGTGACGGTAGCGACTTCCGCCTCCCGCGCGGCGTCTACCATTCTGACGGCGATGCACTACGGGTCGGCGGGGGTAAAGTCTTCTTCTGTGATAAAGCTGGCAGCCAGATGCAGCGGCCGCGCGCCCGCCATCGCGACGTCGTTGATCGTGCCGTGCACGGCCAGCGAGCCGATGTTGCCACCAGGAAAAAACAGCGGCCAGATCACATAGGCGTCGGTCGAAATCACCATGCGGCCGGGCGGCGGATCAAAGGTCGCCTGGTCGTTGCCTTGACCGAGGTAGGGATTATCGAAAGCGCTGCGGCAGACTTCGTCGATGAGTTCCGCCATCGCGCGACTTCCCGCGCCGTGCGAGAGATCAACCGTCCTTCTCTTATGTCGAGCCCTCGTACGCCGCCGCGGCGCTGTCACGCGACAGTCTCGGCCATGCGTTCCTTGGCGTTGGCGCGGAACCGGCCATACACCCAGTAGGCCGCACGGGCATTGCTACGACGCGTCTACTTAACATAGCAGACCGCCAAAAGGAACGGCCAAGCACGGCCCGGTGAGCAAAAAATAGGCAATTCGGGTTGCGGGCCAGGAGGATCGGAATTTACTTAGTTGGCGGGTGATGGGGTGCCTTGGACGGATGTCAGCACGGCTAGGTATTTCCCGACCCTGCCGCGGCCCTGATTCTAGCATTAGTTTTCGATAGAGCGACCACCGCATCGATTTTCAGATGCGGTCCCGTCGTCTGGAGCGTGACTGCAATGCGAGTTTGCCGACCGAAACCTCGCGGCCACTCCGACATGCTGCTCCGGGCCACAGTTTGATGAACAAAGTCGCAACCCGAGGCGCAGCGCCAGGTCACGCGGCGCGGCTGGACGATCACGCCCTGCTGACGTCCGTGGAAATGGGGGCCGTCGATCGTCTTGCCGCCGCCGGTGTCGTTCCCGCCGGTGGATTCATGGAAGCCGCGGGGGCGGCGGTCGCGGTCGCCATCAGCGCGCGCTGGCCGATGCGGCCGGTGACTGTGCTGTGCGGTCCAGGAAACAACGGTGGCGACGGATACATCGCCGCCCGGCATCTGTCAGCTGCGGGCTGGCCGGTTACCGTGGCCGTGATGGGGTCGCGGGCCGCACTATCGGGCGACGCTGCGCACGCCGCAAGTCTGTGGACTGGGACGATAGTTCCGTTCACTGCCAAATGTCTCGACGGTGCTGGCCTCGTGGTCGATGGGATCTTCGGCGCGGGCCTGAGCCGTCCACTGTCGGGAGCGGCGCTCGCTATTGTTGAGGCCCTGAATGATCGTCCGGTCCCGGTTTGCGCGATCGATTTGCCAAGCGGGGTCGACGGGTCGACCGGTGCGGTCTTGGGTGCTGCCGCATCTGCCGACCTGACGGTGACATGTTTCCGCAAAAAGCTTGGCCATCTGCTTTACCCGGGCCGAGGTCTGTGCGGCGACGTCGTCCTCGCCGACATCGGCACCCCGGTGTCCGTGCTAAACACGGTCAGGCCCATGGCGTGGGAAAACGATCCGGCACTGTGGCTCGATCGATTCCCGTGGCCGCAGGCGGAAAGCTATAAGTACACCCGCGGCGAGGTCCTTGTACTCGGCGGCGAGGCAATTACCGGGGCCAGCCGCATGACCGCTATAGCGGCCTCGCGCGGCGGTGCGGGCATGGTCACGCTCGCCGCGCCGGCCAAGGTGTGGAGCGTCTATGCCACGTCGCTGATTAATGCGATCGTTCAAAGCTTCGATGGACTGGCCAACTTCAGCGCGATGCTCGCCGACGTCCGCCGCAACGTCATCGCGATCGGACCGGGCGTAGGCGTCGGGGCCGCGACCCGCGACTATGCGCTCGCGGCGCTCGCCACCCAACGCAGCGTGGTACTCGACGCCGACGCCCTGACGTCGTTCGCCGACGCCCCGGAAGACCTGTTCGCGGCGATCAAGGGACCGTGCGTGCTCACGCCCCACGCGGGCGAGTTCAAGCGCCTGTTCCACTTCACCGGCGACAAGCTTCATTTGGCCCGGTCGGCTGCCAAACAGTGCCAAGCCATCGTCGTATTGAAAGGGCCGGACACGGTGATCGCCGCCCCCGATGGCCGCGCGATCATTAACGCCAACGCGCCGCCGCAGCTGGCGACCGGCGGCAGTGGCGATGTCCTGACGGGGTTCGTCGCCGCCATGCTGGCACAGGGTCTGCCTGCGTTCGAGGGAGCAGCCGCCGCGGTGTGGCTCCACGGAGCGGCGGCCGCCGCGTTCGGGCTTGGCCTGGTCGCCGCCGACCTTCCGGATGCGTTGCCGCATGTTCTGCAGCGGCTCGCTGCCCAGACCAAAAGTTAGGACAAGCCATGCACGCGATGGTGCTGAATAAGCCGAAGACGCGGCTAGTCTGGACCGAACTGGCCGACCGCCAGCCTGGCGCGAATGAAATTCGCGTTAAGGTGCTGGCCTGCGGCGTCTGCCGGACCGACCTGCACGTCCTTGATGGCGAGCTGCCGCACCCGAATTCACCGATTATTCCCGGTCACGAAATCGTCGGCCGCATCGACGCGATCGGCGCGGGCGTGACGGACCTCAAGATCGGCGAGCGCGTGGGTATCCCGTGGCTCGGCCACACCGATGGGACGTGTCCCTATTGCCGCACCGGCCGCGAAAACCTGTGCGATGCGCCGCTGTTCACCGGCTATACGCGTGACGGCGGCTTCGCCACATCTACGATCGCCGATGCTCGATTTGCCTTCCCGCTGGGCGAAGACGGCGACGACGTCTCGCTGGCCCCATTGCTCTGCGCCGGCCTTATCGGCTGGCGCGCCCTCGGAATCGCTGGCAACGGCAAGAAAATCGGACTCTACGGCTTCGGCGCTGCTGCGCATATCCTGGCGCAGGTTATCAAATGGCAGCGGCGAGAGGTCTACGCCTTTACCCGGCCCGGTGACACCGCCGCGCAGGCATTCTCCAAGAGTCTTGGCGCAGTATGGGCGGGCGGGTCCGACATCGCACCCCCCGACCAGCTCGATGCGGCGATCATTTTTGCGACGGTCGGTGCCCTCGTGCCACTGGCGCTGAAGGCCGTTCGAAAGGGCGGGCGCGTCGTCTGCGCCGGCATCCACATGAGCGACATTCCGAGCTTCCCGTATCAAATCCTGTGGGAAGAGCGCCAGATCATGTCGGTCGCCAATCTCACCCGCCAGGACGGCCTCGATTTTCTCGAGCTAGTGCCAAAGATCGGCATCGTCACCAAGACGACGACTTACCCGCTTGCGAAAGCCAATGAGGCATTGGCCGATCTTCGCGCCGGTCGCTTCGAAGGGGCGGCCGTGCTCGTGCCCGAGGCCTGATTTGTGAGGCTGCCTCGCTGAGGAACAATTTCTTCCATACGGAGACAATCGATGCTGTTTGCGGTCATGGGCTTTTTCAAGCCAAAAATTGATTCCGAGGCCGTTGAACTTCTGCCGGCGCTTAACGCTCATCTCGGTCAGCCTGGTTTGTCAATCCGCTTGGCGGGGTTCTTAAAGGACCGAGATGGCAATCGCGCCGGCCTTCTAGTTTGTCTTGAATCTGATGGATTTGCGGCGGCCGACGCCTACTTGAAGGAAAGCCCTTTTGTTGAGCACGACATGTATCAGCGTGTCGAGGTCGTCGAGCTGTGTCTCGAGGTGGGGGCAGGCCAGCTGCGGTGACAAAGTCTATTTGGATCATTTCCAGGCGCGACAGCCGCGGCGCGCACGGCGTGGCGCCAGCGGCGCGACAGGTACGGAGCAGCGTCCTGCCAGGCAACAAACCGTGACCCGGCTGGTCTTCGCCCACTATTTCGGTGGTTCCGCGCGATCATGGGTGCCATTAGTTCACGCGCTCACAAATTACGATTGCAAGGCACCAGATGTACCGGGATTTGGCGGCACGCCGGCGCCGACGGTCCCGTCGCTCGATGCATATGCCGATTGGCTAATCGCGACCGCTGGATCTGACCCGTGGGTTGCCATTGGGCATTCGATGGGCGGCAAAATCGCGCTGGCGGCGGCGGCGCGGCAACCGCCAAAACTGACCGCGCTGATCCTGCTCGCGGCGTCGCCGCCGACGCCCGAGCCTATAAGCGACCGCGACCGCGCGGCGATGCTCGATGCCTTCGGCAACCGCCGCCTCGCGCGGGCGCAGCTCGCAAGAACTGGCAGCCTCCTGCCACCTGCGATGCTCAAGGTTGCGATCGACGACGAGTTGCGCGTGGCCGAGCCAGTATGGCGCTGGTGGCTGGAGACCGGTAGTTGCGACGACATCTCGGCGGCGACTGCTGGCATCGACCTGCCGGTGCTGGTCGTTGCAGGCGATCGCGACGAATCGATGGACCCCGGCGTCGCCCCGGCGATCACTCGCAGGCTTCGCCGCGCTGAATTATGTGTTATCGCCGATGCCGGGCATTTGCTGCCGCTCGAGAGACCGCGGGCGGTCGCCGATCTTATCGCTGCGTTCGTCTGAGTAATGCGATCCACCTAGACGACCTGCACCGACTGCCAACGCCGGAAGAGGACCGCGGCGTCATGGCATAGCCGTATGACTATATTAGGAGATCGCTGGTGGGAAAGCGCCGCTTCATGGCTCCTATCGAGTTCCACAGGGTTTCGCTCGAGGACCTGCGGTTCTGATGATCGCCGGTTCGGGGCCGACCGACCGCAACAGCGACAGTACGATACCTGGCGTCAAACCGGGAAGCTTTCGCCTTCTGGCTGACGATCTCGAACGACAAGGTATCCCATCTCTCCGCTTCGACAAGCGCAGTATCGGCGCGAGCGCTGGTGCCGCGCGACTGGAAGCGGATCTGCGCTTCGACGACTTCGTCAGGGACGCAGCCGACTGGGCGGCATTCCTCGGGAGCCGACCTGGTGTCACTTGTGTTGTTATATTCGGGCATTCGGAAGGAGCACTGATTGGTGCCGCCATCGCATCTCATGTGCCGGTATGCGGGCCTGTCGAAGCATCGGGCGTCGGTCGCCCGATGGATGCGGTTGTCGAGGCACAAGTCGCTGCTGCCGGAGCACCGAGTGAGGTCCAAGATCAGGTGCAAGCGATTTATGAGGCTCTAAAGCAAGGCAGAACAGTCGATTCTCCGCCAAAGTTGAGGGGCCTGTTTCGTCCTCCGGTACAGCCCTACCTGATTTCTGCGTTGAGGGTACGATCCCGTAGCGACAATCGAGCTAGGGCAGCTACACAGACGTTGCGCTTAACGGCATTATACTCATCTCGACCATTCTCGACTTCAGCGAGGCCGCGGATGCACCAGGCAACGAGCTGGGCTATGTGACCAATCTGCCCTCGATGGCCGCGACGGCATGGTATCATGATAAGGTGGCGAATAAGCCCGCTACGGTCGAGGAGTTCGTTACGCAAGCAAAGGCGTTTGCCTTCGGACCGTACGCGACGGCCTTGTTGAAGGGCAGCCTCATCCCTGCCGGCGAACGGGCGTCGATTGCTTCCCAGCTATCGCGGTTTACGGGCATCTCCGAGGGCTTTCTCGAACGGGCTGACCTTCGGTTGACACCAAACCGTTTCTTCAAGGAGCTGCTCCGTGATCGCGGCTTGAGCATTGGCCGTTTGGACACCAGATACACCGGGAAAGACTACGACAACGCAGGTGAGTCGCCTGACAACGATCCTAGTTTCTATGGTATTGATGGCGCTTACACTGCGGCGATGAATGAATGGACCAGGGAAGGATTGAAATATTCGCCAAGTGTGGTCTAATCCTCAATCGGGGGCGTGAAGGATTGGGACTGGAAGCTCGAAGGTGAGCCACGAGGTGGTGAGGGTTACCTCAATGTAGCGCCTTACATTGGTCGCGCTTTGAGGGGAATAGTGGTCTTCGGGTCTTCGTCGGGCAGGGATATTATGATTTTGCAACCCCTTTCGCCGGCGCTGAGTATTCACTGAGCCGCACGGGGATGCCCACTGATGGACGCATATCGTGGCATTATTATCATGCCGGGCATATGATGTATGTCAGAGACGAGGATCTTCGGAAACTTTCATCTGACATCAGGGCGTTCATCCACGCAGGATGATCCCTATCTAGAGGATTGACCCCCTGTTTCGGTGTTTCGCTGTCCACCGCCAGCCGGAAGGAAGCTCAATGGGCCAGATGCTTTACGGAAGCGGCGTAACGGCTGAGGAAGTCCGTTGGACGAAACAGCAGGCTCGAACGTGCTCGAGGGTGTTGGCAATGCGCAACGACGTTAGGGTTGTTGGCCATAGGGGTCACTCGGATCTCAAGACACATATAGGCAGATCCGTTTGAACCTTACGATAGATACCTCAACGGGATACGCCCGCATTTTCTCGGGATTTGGCATGCGTCTGGCACTGCGAGCCCTGTCCGTTCAATGGACCTCTTCGACGAGGACAGCGGCTTGGTAAATTACATTACCTTTAAACAACAATATGAGCAGGCGGCACGATCTGGGAATGGGGATAATCAGCGAGACGGTGGCGCGGCGAAAGACAGCCTCGTTGGCAAGCATGACACGGACCCAGTTCTGCGTCCGCGCGACGCTTGACGTCGAGGCCTTGCCGAGGATCATCAGCTTGTTCGCACAGCGCGGGCTGGTGCCCGAACAGTTCTACTGTCGCCGCAGCGGAGCGTTGCTGATCGTCGACATCGATGTCGAGGCGGTCGACCGGACGCTTTTCGACATCCTCCTTCAGAAGGTGCGGGCGCTCGTCCTGATCGACCGCGCCAGGATCGTCGGAAGTCGCGCATGACAGCCCGCCGTCCTCGATTCCTTTGCAGCCCGGCCTTGTTGCACATACCCCAGTTCTCATCGCGTTGCGGCGTCCTGTCGGCCTTCTCCTATCTCGCTGAATGCATATCCGGTGAGCTCATGACGGCACCGCCGGATTGGGCCTGTGATGCCGGTTAGGTCACCAGTCGTGTCCAGCACTATCGCGATGATCACCAGGCAATCGGAGTGACGCATGATTACGTCGAATCGGAATTCAAAATCTGCGTTCGTTCAGTTGTCGGGCGCGTGCATGGCGAGGAATAGGATAGTTGCCGCCGGGTCCAGGGGCGTGCCGACTGAGGATGCACCAGCGGCTGAAAAATCACCTCGTCTATGGCGGCTCCATTTCGGGTATCGCTATTGGCCGGTCCTCGGCTACGACGGATTCGGTCGTCGGCGATCCATCGCGGACAATGGCGGCGAGAGGGGTCTCGTGATGAGCGATGAACATGTCCATTCGAGGCTTTCATGCGTCCTTCGGGTCATCTCCGGCGTGATGGCTCTCGCCGTAGCATCGCCAATTCTTGCTCAATCGGCGGCGACGGATTCCGTGCGCGTGCTGGTGAATCGACTCGATCTCACGAGGTATAAGGCGACGATCAAGGACCTCACCCAGTTTGGCGACCGCCGCCAGGGAACGGCGCGCAACGGTGCCGCGATCAACTGGATCGAAGCCCAACTCAAGAGCTACGGCTGCACCAACACGGAGCGCGTGAAATACACCTTCGGCGAGGAGCCCGTGCACACCGTCGCACCGGCGAGGGCGACGGTCGCCGCCGCATCGGACGAACCTGGCCTGTCGGTCGGCGGCGGTCGCTCCCGCGGCTTCACGCGCGAGACCGGTGTGAACAGCGACCCCAGTGCCCAGCCCGACGCTAGGATCAGGACGCTGGACACGCCGCCGGCAGTCCCGGGGCCGCGCGAGGAGGTTTATTGCACCAAAATCGGGACCGGCCATCCGAACGAGATGTATATCGTCAGCGCACACATGGACGGTATAGGCTTTGGCGAAGCGGCCAACGACGATGGCTCGGGGACGGCGCTGGTGATGGAGTTAGCGCGGGTGTTCAGCAGCCCCGACGTGCAGACCGACCGTTCGATCCGTTTCATCCTGTGGAACAACGAGGAAACCGGGCTGAACGGCGCCAAAGCCTATGTCGAGCAGCGGGCCACCCTGCAAGGCAGGGAATCGCCTGCCGGATCGGGCCATTACCCCGAGCCGAAATGGCTCGGAGTAATGCAGCACGACATGATGCTGTTCGACCACGGCATGCCCCGGGCCGATGGCAGCATGAGTCCGGTGCAGCGTCCCGAGGCCGACGTGAACATCGAGTTCCAGTCTATGTCGAAGTTCGCCGCCAAGGCCCAGGAACTGGCCTGGGCCCTCGAAGCGGCGAACGAGCGTTACGCCACGGATTATCCGGCCGCGGTCGGTCGGCACATGACCAACACCGATTCAACCCCGTTTATGGACCTGGCGCCAGCAGTCAGCCTACGCGAGAATGACCGCGGGGCCCAGGTCGGCAGCGGCTGGGACCCGCAATGGCACCAGCCGACTGACCTCTATGCTACTTACAGCGACAAGGACTTCCTGCTCGGGCTGAACGCGGCTCAGACGACCCTGTCGGCTACGGCGCGGCTGGCGGGCGCGACCCTGCGTTAGCCTTGCTCAGTGACCAACGATGCTACGTTCGCCTCGGATGGCTTTCTTCCCTGAAGCGGACGCTTTCCGTAGATGGCACTCGCGTGTCGCAAGAACAATTCGACGATTTGGCTTAGGGTCGGGTGCAGCCCTCTGTTCTGCCTGTTGGTGCGTAAGCGCCGGAAGGCGGAGCGCAGCGGAACAGAAATCCTGATCAGGACCGGGGTCTGGCAGTCGTAGAATTTTTGCACGGGTGGATATGAGATTGAGGTGAGAACGACTTCTGCGTCGCATTCACAATGGAACGACGCCGCATAAAACATGAAATAGCGGCGGCGCGACAGAAACCTCGTTGGGCCGAATCGACACAAAGCCCGTTAATCCACTGATCTTTAATGGCTCTACAGGTCCTGGCGTTTGTTCATTTTGGGCAGCAAGGCTGATAGCCCAACGGCGTGGCTCGGCGTTCGAGATGGTTGCTTAGCTCTCGCCCAAAAGCCGAAGCCGACACGACATCACGAGAGCGACCTCTCAATGCGGTATCTGAACCGTCGGTGCCTTCGTGAACGGCGTGATTCCGAACTTCGGATAGACCTCGGTCGGATAGTAGAAGACGCCGTCCTTGACGACCATCGAGATTGTCTTGATCGCCTTGAGGTCTTTGGTCGGATCGCCGGGAATCAGGAAGAAATCGGCGAGCTTGCCCTTGTCGATCGACCCCATCCGCTGGTCTTCGCCGACGTATTTCGCACTGTCATAGGTCGCGCGCTTGAGGATCTCGGGCGCTGTCATGCCAGCCTTTTGATAGAGTTCGAGTTCGCGGTGATACGTGAACGAGCCGCCGGTGTCGGTGCCAAACACGATGAAGACGCCGCGGTCGTGGAGCATGCGGACGGTATCGACCAGCTTGGTAAACGCCTGACTGTAGAGCTTGTCGTCGCCCGGGGCCGAGGTGTCGATCCACGCCTTCATCGCGTCGCGCCGCGTGCCGATCGGCATATGGTCGATGTAGTCGACCGCGCCCGGCGGAACCTTGCCGTCGCGGTTCTGCAACAGGTTCTCGTGGATACCGAGCGTCGGGTCGATCGCCTTGTGGCCGTCGACCATCAACTGCAGCGTATGCTGGACCTTGGGTTCGTTGAGGTCGAGCGCCGGTAGCCGTTTGAGCGCAGTCAGGCGGAACAGCGTGCGCGTGTCTTCCTTGGGACCGATGACCCAGCCGAGAACGAACTGATTAATGTGGGTCATCTCGTCGTAGCCGGCCGTGATCATCTGGTCGGCGTTGGCGAATGCGGGGACATGGCCCGCGACGCGCATCCCGAGCTTGTGCGCCTCGGCGACCATCGCCGGGACCCATGCCGGGTTCATGCTGTTGTAGATCTTGATCTGCCAGAAGCCCCGCGCGCCGTACCAGCGGACCGCGTCGACCGCCTGCTGCTGGCTGTCGACCAATATGCCATTGTTCGCGCTGAACGGGCTCTTCCCCTCGATGAAGCCCGAGCGGATGATGTGTGGGCCGCCGATCTCGCCGGCGTCGATGCGCTTGATCAGCGTCGCCAGCACCGCGTTGTCGTTGCCCATGTCGCGGACCGTCGTGATGCCGGCCACGAGGTTGAGTAGCGCGATGTCCTGCCCGATATGGCCATGCATCTCGTACATACCGGCGATCAGCGTTCCGCCGGCCCCGTCGATGGTGACCTCGTCCGGCGTAGCGGGGCTGTCGATCGGTTCGATCGCTGCAATGATCTTGTCATTGACCAGCACCGACACTGGTGCGGTCAGGCTGCTGGTCTTCGGATCGAATAGCCGGACGTTGCGGATGCGGACGGGCGCGCCGTAATCGTGGGCGACCTCCTTCTGCATCGAGGTGTAGCGTGCCGTCGTCCAGTCGGCGGCAAGGCCACGCAGGCGCTTCTCTTCGCCTTCGTAGCCGGCGCGGACGACGATCGAGTTGGGGCTGACCGAGGCGAACAGCAGGCCTTGATCGTCGAGCAGCATTGTTTCGGGCGTCAGGTCGATCCCACTCAGCGTGTAGCGCGTCACCTTGAGCGGGCCGCCCGCGCCGGCGACGGCAACGGTCTCGCCCTTCTCGAGGCGCAGCGTCCCGCCGGGGAGCGCTGCCATCGACATTCCGGGCGCCTTCAACAGCGCCGTCGCGTAGATCTGATCGGACCACGGGCTGCCGCTTTGCGCGACGTACAGGCCTGGACCTTTGACGGCAGCGGTGCCGCTGCCGGTCGAATCGGTCCACATCGCCTTGTCGTCAACGCGGGTAAATTTCTCCTCGACCTTGCTGCCGAAGGTCGTTGCGCCGGTGATCGCCCATGTCGTCGGCAGCCCGTCGGTCCCGAGGGTCAGGGCCTCCTTCATCGTCGGCCCGCGACCGTTGTTCTTGACGTCGTAATCGACGGTGACGTTGTCGCCCTGCCGGTCGACGATGACATGGCCGACGTTCTTGCCGCCGAAAATCGCGGTGTAGCGCACCGTCTCCCCCGATGCGGTCGTGGCGAGAAGGGCAGCGGCGATAAGGATTCTGGTCATTCCGTAAGGTACGGCGGTGGCGAGGGCGCATGCAACGAAATACGCATGAAGGTGTGCTGCGGTTGATGCCGCTTACGCCGGCGGTCTGCGCCTTTGGGCGTCGTCCCGATTCCGGAGCGCTGGAGTGGCATCGTCAGCTTGTCATTGTTGGCGCAAAGTATGCGCGCATCTGGGCAGCAATATTACGTCTGCTTCCTGACCACGATCCCCCGGCATACGTCAGTGATCGTCACGACCCGGCCAGACACGATCTCATCTCGAATTCAGCGGGATCCTTCTTCGGCGCCTATCCACATTTGTCTTTTCGCGCGCGCGACGGCGCCACGCTGATGCTGGACCGGTCACACTTATCATTTTGGATTCGAGCAATCATCATGTTGCAAGACTAAATCCAAGGACGATCTCGGTGGGTTGCGAGCCTTCACATGTAGCTAAGCCAGACGCAGGAGGGCGAGTAGCGCAAAACTGATCGCGCCGAGCCCGACTAGCGATATCACTACGGCGGCCGTAACCCGGCCCCCGGCCTTCACCACGGTGCGAACATCGACACCGAGTCCGAGCGCCGCCATCGACACTACGGTCAGCAGCGTCGCTATCCGACCGATCGGCGCGATCGCTGCGGTCGGCACGAGGCCCAGCGACCGGCAGGCAACTAACGCCAGGAAGCCGATGATGAACCATGGCACGAGATGCGCGAGGCCAGGCCGCTTCCCGGGGACGTCGCCGGCAACGAATTTGCCATCTGGCTCCGCCTGGGGTGAAAGCCGGGGAGCGATCAGTGACAGGATGAGGCTGACCGGCCCGAGCATCAGCACGCGCATTAGTTTCACCAGCGTGCCGGTCTGAACCGCTATCGCCCCCATCGGCGATGCTGCCGCAATCACCTGCGGCACAGCATAGACTGTTAGTCCGGCAAATGCGCCGTAGGCGATACCGCTCATCCCCAGAGCGACCCCAAAAAATGGCAATCCCACGACGACCACTACACCCAGCACCGCGGTGAAGGCGATCGAGGCGGCGACGTCGTCGCTGTCTGCACCGATCACCGGCGCCACTGCGGCGATTGCCGAATTGCCGCAAATCGAGTTTCCGCATGCAATCAGCAACGCCATGCGGGTGGGCAAGCCCAGCAAGCGGCCGATGCCGAAGCTCAGTAGGATGGCGACGGCGACCACGACGACAATGCCGACCAGCAGCGCCGGTCCGGCCGCGAGAATGGTCGCAGCACTGACCGAGGCACCAAGCAGGACGACGGCGACCTCGAGCAGATATTTGGCGCTGAAGACGATCCCGCCATCCCACCGGGCGCCAGGCATCCATACGCTGCGAACGGCGGTTCCGACCAAAATAGCGAGCACCAGTGCCTCAAGCCATGCCTTGCCGGCGACCGCGCGCTCGCCTGCTTCCAGTCCATAGGCGGCTATGGTCACGGCGGCGCAGAGCAGGATGCCCGGGATAAGTTCGCCATTGTATTGGTCGAACTCCGTATCCAGCTTCGACTGCGGATCGAGATTTGGCATCATGGTATCCTTCCACAGCGTTTTAACCGATGGGAATCGTTCAAACCAACGCATCATTCTTATCATTTCAATCGTCTGACCTGATTGGTCGTGCTAGGCGCCGCCATGACGTTCGAGCAACTTCGTATTTTTGTCGGCGTCGCCGAGCGCGAACACATGACTTTGGCTGCCCGCGCGCTTCATATTACCCAATCGGCCGCATCAGCTGCGATCGCAGCACTCGAAGAGCGGCACGGCGTAAAACTTTTTCACCGCGTGGGCCGCGGTATTGGCCTGACCGAGGCGGGAAATGTCTTCCTGATCGAGGCACGTAGTATTCTCGCCCGGGCCACGGCTGCCGAAACCATTCTAGATGAGTTGGGCACCCTCAAGCGGGGCACGCTTCGCGTCGTTGCCAGCCAAACGATCGCGGCATACTGGCTGCCGCCGATCCTTGCTGTCTTCCACGATCGTTATCCGTTGGTGTCGGTTGTGCTGACGATCGGCAACACTAGGCAGGCAGCGGTGCGCGTCCGCAATGACGAGGCCGATCTCGGGTTTGTCGAAGGCGAGGTCGACGATCCTACCCTCGTCGTTTGGCCGATCGGCGAGGACAGGTTGGTGTTGGTCCGATCAGTGCCGTTCGCGGAGGAGACGGTCGATGCCGACTGGCTGCGGCAGGCGCGTTGGGTTGAGCGTGAGCCGGGTTCGGGCACCCGTTCGACGCTCGATCGTCACCGACTTGCGCTCGGCGTTGATCCAGCGATGCTCGATGTGGCGCTGGTGCTGCCGTCCAATGAAAGTGTCCGAACCGCGGTCGAGGCCGGTGCCGGCGTCGCCGTGTTGTCGTCACTTGTCGTCGCACCGGCGCTAAAGGCGGGCTTGCTGTACGCGGCACCGATCACCTTCCGACCACGACCGTTCTACGGGCTGCGTCACAAGGAGCGATACCGGACCAAGGCGACGGATGCGCTGCTCGAATTGATCGGATCGTCCCGCCCTGGGCAAACAACTGAGATGTTTAGTCTTGGAATTTAATGGGTCGGATCTGACGTAAGTCGATGGGCCTCGCTGGGCCAGCGTTTGCAGATCGCTTCGTGTCAACTCGATCCCGCATCGATTGAAAAGGCTTGGCCATCATCAGCAGGCGGCGCATGATGTGCGAGATGACGCCTTTATTTGCTCGTATTGCAGTCGGCGTCCTCGCTGTCGCCGTTGCTTGCCCGACTACCGTGAGCGCGGAGCCGACGCATCTAATGGTCCGTGCCCAGAGTGTCGACGCCAAGTTTATGGGAACGCACACCGGCGGCGTGGCGGTCACGGTCACCGACGAGCGGTCAGGGAAGGTGCTCGCGAAGGGGATGATCAAGGGAGGAACAGGCGACACCGAACGGATCATGGAGAAAGCTCACGCACGTTGGCAGGTGATTTCTGACGCCGAAACCGCCGGTTATGACGCATCGCTTGACATTGAAGCGCCAACCCTCGTGCGAGTTGACGCGCGGGGTCCCATGGGTGCGTCTGCTGCCGCTATTACGGTCTCCTCGACCCTCTGGATGCTCCCCGGGCGCAACGTGCTCGGCGACGGGTTGGTCCTCACTTTTCCGGGTCTGATCATCACGCCTGCCACAACGCGCAATCCTGATGGTACGCTCCGCATCGACGCCCAAGTGACGATGATGTGCGGATGCCCGATCACACCCGGTGGGATATGGGACGCCAAGGACTACACGGTTACGGGCTATGTGCTGGATCATGGTCATGTCGTAGCAACGGCAACGATGCATTATGCGGGCCAGCCGAGCCAGTTTACATCCGGTGACTTAAAGATCGCCCGCAATCGTCTGTCGGTCCGACTCGTCGCCAGTTCCAATCTCACCCCTAACGTCGGCGTCGTCGAGACGGATATCGGTAACTAGAGACCTTCGCAGATGTAATCAGGCGGCGTGCGGGCCCCTTAGCGTCGCCAAATCACAAACATGCCAACCGCGGCCCCCAGCATCGCGGCCGTCTGTAGTCATCCGACCGATTGCAGCACCGGAGAGGTCCCGAATTCTCCAATCATTTTCGGCCGGTTTGCAAGATTCGTCATCGCGATTTCATGCGGTGGAGACACATGTGGCAGGCTAAATGTGCGAATAGGCGTTGAAGCGGGATCCTACCGCACTCGTGGCAAGTATTTGTAGTCAAACGCTTTCCCTCCTGCAGAGGGGGTCTCGATCGGCGCCGATTGGGACCCCTCTATGGCAAGAACCGTCAAAGATTACAGCTATTGCCCGAAACTGAAGCGGGACCCCACTCAACTCGGGGCAAGTGATTGTAGGCAAGCGCTTTTCCTCCCGCGAAGGGGGTCCCGATCGGCGCCGATCGGGACATCGCGTTGATAGAGGTTTCCAGCACGATTTCAAAGGTTTACGCAGTGAAACAAGTAACCGGGGCAAATTCCTGTGCGGGGTGTCTTCCCAGATTGGTCCGGGTGTGATTCACACTGCCGGTGACTCCTTCTGGCTCAGACTCGGTTGATGCCCTGCCGCTAGCGGATTTGCGGCGTGTGGTTTCGGCTTTGGTCGCACAGGTGGCGACGCTTCAGGAAACGGTCGACAGGCTGACCACCGAGAATGAGGTCATCGCAACGGATGTTGTCTGAATTGCGCTAGACGCGAACAGACCGGGAACGGCAGGCTAAGCGGCCTGCCAAAATGCCTACGCCGGTCGACTGATCCCCAAACGTCTCATCTCGCGGTAGATGGTTGAGCGCCCCAGTCCGAGTTGTCTTGCGGCTTCAGCAGGTGGCGTATTGGCCTGGATAAGCGTCAGCGCCGCATTGAGCTTTGTCACATCGAGCGGCTGTCGCCCCGGCTTCCTGCCCTTTGCACGTGCCGCAGCAATACCGTCCTTCGTTCGCTCTGAGATCAGTCGTCGCTCGAAATGGGCAATGGCACCGAAGACGTGGAAAATCAGTTCGCCGGCGGCCGAGGAGGTGTCGATCTTTTCCTCGAGGCTGAGGAGCGCGATCTTGCGTTCGCGCAGCATCGTGACCGTGGATAGCAATTCCGCCAGCGAGCGACCGAGCCGATCGAGGCGCACCACGGCAAGCGTGTCCCCCGACCGTGCATAGGCGAGAAGCGCCGTAAGGCCGGGCCGATCCATGCTTCTGCCCGACATGACATCGGTAAAGGTCTTGATGGCGCCGGCCTCGGTCAACCGCATGGTCTGGCCGGCGACATCCTGGTCGCCGGTACTGACCCGGGCGTAGCCAAGGATATCAGGCATGGGAGTCCTTTATCGCGCCAGCATCAGTTTCAGGCCCGGGATTTCGATCCTGGCCCATTCCCGATCCGCAGTGAGGACCGGCAGGCCTTCAGCGATCGCCAAGGCCGTGCAGGTACGATCGCCAAGGCCGCTGCCGAATGCCTTGGTCGCAGGATAGAGGTTGGCCGCGGCGACCGCATCGTCACGCCCGTGCGGACGCACGTCGAGATGCAAGGCGTCGAGCATCGCCAGCGCCGCATCGTTCGGCACCTCGCGACGCAACAGGCCCTTGATCACCTCCTGGAAGTTGACCGCCGAGATAAGCCCGTCACCGATGTACTGCGCAACAACATCGGCGCCTGGCTCATCGCGTAGCAGCGCCAGTATCGCCGAGGCGTCAAAAACGATCGATGCCATACTTGTTCCGGGGCCTAGTCGAGGTCTTCGCGCGCGGCTTCGGCCCGGCGCTCGGCAATGAAGTCATCCACCGGAAGATCGTTTGTTGCATGTTGACGGTATAGATCCTGGGCACGCTTGATGCTCTGCCGCATCGACGTAAGCTTCACGTTGTCACCGTCGATTGACAGCACGACGACGCCAGCTCCCGTAACGCCAAGCGCCTTTCGCGCCGATCGTGGCAGCACCATGCGACCGTTCTCGGCAATTCGGATATCGATCATTTCCTGCACGAGTGGCACCTCGCTGTTAGTGACATAGCTTGCATATCTGTCATATCGCAGTGATTGTCTATTGCTGTCACGTTGCACCGGCTTTTACGGGAATGCGCCGTCTCGCAACCGACCGTTCTGGGGACAGCAGGCGAAGCCGCGCTTTGATGGTCCCAAACCCGTCCAGAGACTACGTCTCTTTATTGCCTTATGTCCACAATCTTGTGCAACCTTGATGGACTGTTTTCATGGCCCGGCGCGATCTCCTGACTTCTGACGAACGGCAAATGCTGTTTGGCGTCCCGACGGACCGGGAAAACCTCGCCCGCCACTACAAGCTGTCCTCGCAGGACATGTCGCTGGTCGCGACGCGCCGCGGTGATACGAACCAGATCGGGTTCGCCGTGCAGCTCGGGTTACTGCGTCATCCAGGGTTCAGATTTACTCTCGACGAGGGCGCGCCAACCGAGCTTGTCGGGTTCATGGGCGAGCAGATCGGCGTTCCGCCAAAAGCGTTCGAGCGCTATGCGAGCCGGCCCGCGACCGCATCCGTCCACGCACGCGAAGCCGAGGCGGCACTTGGCCTGCGACCACCGGTCAACGCCGATCTGCCGCTCCTCATCGACGCCGCAACAAAAGCGGCCTGGGCGACCGATCGCGGCGTGCCGATTGTCGCCGGCATTACGGATGCCCTTCGGGCTTCGTGCATTACGCTACCTTCGCCGTCGGTGATCGAGCGTGCCGGGCTCGCCGGGCGGGCCCGTGCCCGACAGCGTGCCTATCAGGCAATGCTGGCCGGCGTGCCGGCCGACAGCATCGCCAGGCTCGATGCTATCTTGATCGTTGATCCAAAAAATTGGTCTGACGCCACTTGCCTGGCTGCGCGATATCGCCACCGCGCCGACCGCCGACAATGTCTGCGGGCTGCT
The DNA here is from genome assembly GCF_019431245.1 of Polymorphobacter sp. PAMC 29334. Lineage (NCBI taxonomy): Bacteria > Pseudomonadati > Pseudomonadota > Alphaproteobacteria > Sphingomonadales > Sphingosinicellaceae > Polymorphobacter > Polymorphobacter sp. PAMC 29334. The sequence goes on from NZ_CP080242.1 coordinate 294,413, forward strand.
TGAACGCCTGCACCGCATGCGCCTGTTCGATCGCACCGTCGCCGCGCTCGAGAAGTCGCAGGACAGCGGCATCGACGGGTTCGCTGCGGTCGATGCCGCGGTTGGCTGGGACAAGTTGCTGCGCGCGCGCAGCGAGGCGCGGATCATCGCTGATCTTGCCGAGGAGAACCCGCTGATCCGTGCTGCCGATCGGTGGAAGACGCTGCGCAAGTTTGCGCCGCTTCTCCTGGAGGCAATCGACTTCAAGGTGGGCCGGGGCAGCTCCTCGACCATCGCCGCCGTCAATGCTTTGCGCGAATTGAACCGGTCCGGCCGACGCGATGTGCCGGCGGACGCGCCGATGCCGTTCCGCAAGGAATGGCGCGCACTGGTGAAAGAGGGTGGCGACAAGCCCGACAGGCACCTTTGGGAAACCGCCGTCCTTGCGCATCTTCGCAACAAGTGGCGCTCGGGCGACGTATGGATCGAGCGGTCGGCGAATTACCGGCGCTTCGACAGTTACTTGCTTCCGCCGGCTCAGGTCGCGCCGATTGCAGCCGGTCTGAAGCTGCCGGCGACCGCTGACGAATGGCTAGCCGACCGGGGCCGCGAACTCGACCGGCGGCTGAAGCGATTTGCGCACCGGCTCGGGCGCGGCGAGGTCGAAGGCGTGTCCTTTGAGAATGGAAAGCTTTCCATCTCGCCGGTGCGCGCTGATGAGTCCGTCGCCGCCAAGCAATTGGCGGCACGGATCGACGGTATGATGCCGCGGGTGCGTATCACCGAGCTTCTCCACGAAGTCGCACGCTCGACCGGCTTTGCGCAGGCCTTCACCAACGTCCGGACCCGCGAACCGCACGACAATGAAAACGCGCTGCTGGCCGCGATCCTGGCTGACGGCTCCAACCTCGGTCTCGCCCGCATGGCCGAGGCCAGCCAGGGCGTCACCGCCGATCAGCTGATCTGGACGAAGTCGGCGTACATCGCCCCCGACAACTACAAGGCCGCCCTGGCGCGCATCATCGACGCTCATCATGGGCTGCCGATTGCAGCCGTCTGGGGCCAAGGCACGACCTCGTCATCCGATGGTCAGTTCTTCCGCTCGGGCAAGCGCGGCAGCGGCGCCGGCGATTTCAACGCAAAGTACGGGGTCGATCCTGGGTTCTCATTTTACACCCATGTCTCCGACCAGCACGGGCCGTATCATGCCACGGTCATTTCGGCGGCCACGCACGAAGCGCCATTTGTGCTCGATGGTCTCCTCCATCACGGCACCGGTCTCGAGATCGACATGCACTTCACCGATACCGGCGGCGCCACCGATCACGTCTTCGCGCTCTGCCAAATGCTCGGCTTTCGGTTCTGCCCGCGTCTGCGCGATTTTGGCGACCGCCGCATGGCGAGCATCGAGGCGCCAGGACAATATCCCTTGCTGAAACCGCTGATGGGCAACCGGATAAAGGTCGACGTCATCCGCGCGCACTGGGACGAAATCGTCCGCCTGGTTGCGTCGTTGAAAACCGGCACCGTCTTGCCCTCGGCAATGCTGCGCAAGCTTGCCGCCTACGAACGCCAGAACCAGCTCGACCTCGCGTTGCGCGAGATCGGCCGTGTTGAACGCACGCTGTTCATGCTCGACTGGTTGGAAAGCCCGTCGCTGCGGCGGCGCTGCCAGGCGGGCCTCAACAAGTCCGAACAGCGCCACTTTCTGACGCAGGCGATCTGCACGTTCAAGCAGGGCCGTATCGCCGACCGGACCCACGAGGCCCAGCAGTTCCGTGCCTCCGGCCTCAACCTGATCATCGCTGCCATCGTCTACTGGAACTCGACCTATATCGCCGATGCCGTCGCCCACCTCCGAGCGAGCGGCGAAATCGTGCCCGACGAGCTTCTGGCGCACACATCGCCTGTCGGGTGGGGCCACATCGCATTCTCGGGCGACTTCCTCTGGGACCGCGCCGCTGCGATGGCACCCGGGCGCCGACCGCTCAACCTTGGCCGAACGAGCCTTGCGGCATGAAACTCGGGAATGTTCGTGATACGTTCACGTCTAGCGCAATTGAGAGAACATCCGTTGCGATGACCTCTAGACGGTCGGGGAGGGGTGGTCAGCCGCAATCACTGTCGTGCTGAGCCGAGGCGAACCGAGCCTCGCCCACAGTCACTTTGTTCTGTTCTAGATAGCGCAGCCCGAAGAAGACTGCAGCACTCATAGCGATTAGGAAAGCTGCGAGAAAAATGTTCCAGATCAGATGATTAGGCTCGTGCAATTCTCGCCAGAGCGGGATTGCGAGGAATGCGCTTACCCAAAAAACCGCGTACCGTTTAGACATCGCGCCCACCAGTGTTCTGCTGCCGATCCTCATCATAGCGAGACAGTCTATGTCCGCCAGGGGGTCGGGAGCTGCCATCGGATCCGTGATCCGTTGAACGGCAGCTATTTGCATTTCATGCCGGAAAGCGGACAGGCAGCAAATGATGCGGTGGACGGCTCTCCTACCCGACCTGCGATATAATCTGCGGGTTGAGCCAGAAGGAGAGCGATGATGCGGCCGATGCCGAAGCGATCTGCGAGGCGGTGACAAGGCCGACGATGCGCTTCGTCGCAGTGAAGACGCCCGAGCAGCAGAGCGTGATGATGCTCCATCGGGTGCGACTGATGCTGAGCCGCCAGCGGACGCAGGTGTCGAACGCGATGCGAGCGCACCTGTCGGAGTTCGGCATCGTTGCCGCCATCGGACGCGGCGGGATCGAGCAGCTCCTGGCGGTGCTCGCGGACCCGAACGATGCGCGCGTCCCGCCCGACGCGCGGCTGTGCCTCGAAATGCTGGCGGCACAGCTGGCGGTGGTGAAGGCGCAGATCCTCGACAACGACCGCCGCATCCGGGAGAGCGCGCGGGAGACCGAGGTCGGTCGGCGGCTGATGGAGATCCCCGGCGTCGGCCCGGTGATCGCCAGCGCGTTCGTCGCCGCGGTCGCTGAGCCGGCGGTGTTCAAGAGCGGACGCAACCTCGCGGCGTGGATCGGGCTCGTCCCGAAGCAGAACTCGAGCGGCGGCAAGGAGCGGCTCGGCGGGATCACAAAGGCAGGCAACAGCTACCTCCGCCAGATGCTCGTTGTCGGCTCGATGGCCGTGATCCGCACCGCCGAGCGACATGGCACCCGGCGACCGTGGGTGCTGCAGCTGCTGGCGCGACGTTCGAAGATGGTCGCCGCCGTCGCGCTGGCCAACAAGATGGCGCGGATGATCTGGGCGCTGATGACGAACGGCGAGCGCTACCGCGATCCCGTCGTCGCGACAGCCGCGGCATGAGCATGAGGACACAGAAATAGGCGCACGCACCGACGCGCCGACGAGGTTGGAAAGGGCGGACACGAGTTAATGCACCAAGCCGGTCGATACCGCCGGATCAGGAAAACCCAGTGGGGCCGTGGCACTTAGAGTGCGAGCTACCGATCGGGACCTGAGACGCGCGAATGGCATTATGGCCAGCGGCACATGATAAGGCCGCACTACAGGTCGAACACATGGCCGCACCGACCAACGAACGTGCAGAAGCTCAAGAAAGCCCTTGCCAACGGAGAGCCGTCCACACACGGCCCCAAAGCTGCCGGACCGCTGACGGTTCCCGTACAATACCTCTCACGCAGGGAGCGGGTGGCGGAAAGCAGCGATGATCAATTTAAGTTCAGGTTCTTCGACCGCGTTGGCGGCGTCGTTCAGGCCAAACCATTCCGTTACGCGCTCATGCTGCTCAGGCCAATGCTTGGCGCGCCCGAGCACGGCGAGAGGAAATACATCCACCCGCGCCGCCCGAGTTGTGCCGTCGTTGATCACCTTGGCATAGCCGTAGCTGCCGATCGCCTCCGCCTTGACGACGCCAGAGATGCCCGCTTCCTCGAAGGCTTCGCGCGCCGCGGCCAAATGTGGTAACAATCCGCGGATTGGATTGCCCTTCGGAATAATCCAACGCTTGGTAGTACGTGATGTAATTAACAGCACCTCGAGCAAACCGCTCGGACCGTCACGGAATGGTAGCGCGGCAACCTGCTTGATGGCGATAGTCCTCCGTAAATCTACCAATGCGTTATACGCCGAAAGTGCTACCTTGTGAAATCCTGGAGTTGAGCCTTCTTCCACTGGATATACTGCGTTCACCGGTAGCGTCCTCAGGCCGCGCTCGAAACTCATGCAATGACGCTGCGGTTATCGAGAGGGCCGCCAATGTTTGGCCCCGAGCACAGAACGTCCACCTGTTCGCGATTTTCTCCATCGCTTCGGTCATCTGCTGGCGCAGCGGCTTCCCTGATTCCGACATATCCGACTGGGCCCTACCTTCTTGAGTTTGCTCGCCGGATGTCGACGCGTCATTCAATACCGATCCGATCGAAAACCGATCCACTGAAGATCGACTATGCGCCGATAGGTTCGCCGTAAATCGTGATCCGATGCATTAGCCGACGATCACCCTGATAGTCGTTCACCGCATAGTTCCATGTCGAGAGGTTATCCCACACCGCGATCGCGCCTGAAGCCTGGCGCACCAATTTTATAAGGCCAGGTGCTCAACGAAGCTGTCAGCCCCCCGACCCGAATAACCGTGCTATCCGGGCCGTTCACTCGTCTGAGCATTAGCGGCTTAACTGTCCTCGCATCGCTCCCTTCGGGAAGGCGGCCGTATGGACGTTGACGTAATAATCCGAGGGAGTGGCGATAATTGCACTCATTACGTCCGCGGCAACGGGTGTGCAGCCCTTCGCGCGGCCGTTTGCGGGAGCGGTTAGCGAGACGACTACAGGACCAGGCGTGCCGATCGCGCCCTTGTGGATGTGAGCCATCGTGGGCGTGTCAGTTCCGCTAGCGGTCAGCGTGTAGCAGACATGACCCTTCTCGCTATCGAAGGCCAACTTGGCCAAGCCGGTTCCCTTCTCGGCACCCGGACCCGGCGCTTCGGCCGCGCCTATCAGCTTGGTCGACATTTTTGTGGTGGTGGCGACGGCTGGCACCGCGAGGACAACGGCCATCAAACTCGGCAGAAGATATCGCATGGGGTACTCCTTGTTGCCTGCAACAAACACCTCGGTGATCGAGCGGTCAAGCGCGATCGCCATTGTTTGGCTATAGACGTCGAAGCGTATCCCCCTACGTTCCACTAAGTATCCCTTCGAAATGATACCGAAACCGCTATTACAATGATCTGAATTCTCGATTGGGAACCATTTTTCGTGAAGAACGATCGGAAATTACACGCCCTTGCATAGAGTTTGCTCGGCTGTAATCAGGCGTCGAAGCGGGATCCTAATCCTTAATAGCCTATTGTGAGTCTTCGATGCAATTAAGTGGATCTTCTCCGTTCTCTCAAGGCACGAAGCTGTTGTTGCTTCGATCACGGTCCGGCAAAAGATGGTCGGGGTCGAGCATGACCAATGTTATGCGGCCGGCAGGTGCCGCGATGACGGGCTTAATCCGCATCCATGTTTCGACGGGCAGCTTAATCCGCGTGGCGTGTCCGTCAGCATATTTAACCTCCAGCACCGCCGGCATGACCAGCTTGTCGCGGCTCTCCAGCGTGATGCTGGCCCCCTTGGCTGGGTCGCCATCGGTATAGGCGATGTTCGTCACCGCCAGATCGAGCTGCCAGTTGTTGAAGAACCAGCCGCGCCAGAACCAGCTAAGGTCTTCGCCAGATTCGCTCGACATTTCGCGGAAGAAGTCGGACGGGCTGGGATGTTTGAACGCCCAGTCGGCGGTATATTTGCGGAAGGCAGGATCGAACCGGTCGGGGCCAAGGACGACATCGCGCAACAGGCGCAGCCCCAGCGCGGTCTTGAAATAGCTCACCGAATGGCGGTATTTTTCGCCCATGACGTCGGGATAGCTCATGATCGGCGGCGCATCCCGGTCGGCGAGCAGCGGCAGAATCTCGTCCACCGGATTGCCGCCGTCCGGCGCATATTCGCTGTCGCGCTTGGGGCCGAACACACCGCTCTTGAACTCGTCGCTTTCGAACGTGTCGATGAAGGTGTTGAAGCCTTCGTCCATCCAGGCGTCGCGGCGTTCGTTCGAGCCAACGACCATGGGGTACCAGCTGTGGCCGATCTCGTGTGCCGTGATCCAGAACAGCTCCTTGCCCTTGTCGGGGATGCCGTCGAACGCCATTCCCGGATATTCCATGCCCGTCGACCCGCCGGCGATGCTCCACGCGGTCGGGTAGGGATAGGCGAACCAATGCTGCGAGAAGCGCTCGACCGAATCCTTCAGATATTCCGTCGACCGTCCCCAGCCGGCGTCACCGGCACTCTCAATCGGATAGACGCTTTCCGCCAGCGCGGTCTTGCCGCCGGGCAGGTTCATCCGCGCCGCATCCCACACGAATGCGCGCGAGGCGGAGAAGGCCACATCGCGGGTATTGGCGAAGTGATAGCGCCACGTCTTCTCGGTTTTCGCCGCCGGACGCGCACTGTCGCGCGCCACTTCATCGGGCGTGCGGATCATCACCGTCGCGTCGCTGGCAGCCGCCTCGGCGAGGCGTGCGCGCTGAAGCGGTGTCAGGACTTCCGCCGCATTGATCAGCACGCCGCCGCCGGCGACGATCATGTCGGCGGGTACGGTGACCGCGTAATCCACATCGCCATATTCGCAGTAGAACTCGGACCCGAGGTAGGGGAGCGTGTCCCAGCCGCGCAGATCGTCATAGACGGCCATGCGCGGGAACCACTGAGCGATATCGAAGATCGTCCCGTTCGGCGTGTCGAGCCACGAGTTGCGCCCGCCCCATATGCCCGGGATGGCATAATGGTAGGCGATCCGGAACTTAAGCTTCGTCCCGCCGCCCTTTATCGGCTGATCGAGCCGGAGGTTCATGCGCGTATCGGAGACAACAAAAGGAATATTCAACCAGGCCTTGCCGCGCAGCACTTCCACTGACGCGATTTCATAGCCGTCGCTATGCTCGCCCCCGCCGCCGCCCTTACGCCGGCCGCCTATCGTCGCCGCGCGCGAGTCCGGACGATAGATATTCTGGTCTAGCTGCATCCACAGGCTTGGCAGGACGTCGGGACTGTTGTTGGTGTAATCGATCGTTTCGGAGGCTGTCAGCGTTCTGGCTGCAGCGTCGATCCGTGCGGTGATCGCGTAGTCAACCCGGTTCTGCCAGTACCCTGGCCCGGGTGCGCCGTTGGACGAGCGATAGACGTTCACCCCGTGCGGCAGCGGCTGCGCGGCGAAGGCAACCTTGGGGTCGAAGTCGGCAGCCCGCATCGGAGCCGAGCACAGAACCGCAGCAGCGCAGGCGCAACGTAGAATCGCCCGCGACAAATGATGTCTCACCGACCCTCCAGGCATTTGAACTTGCGCATAATGACCGTTCAGCAGCACTTTGAAAGCGGTCAAATGCCCGCAAATCCGGATATCGATCAAGTACTCAGCACGATGCCGGCTTTGCGTGTTCGGCGCTAAGGTTTGCCGGTCCGTATTCCACAAGGCAGTGTGGAGTAGCGAGTAATTAACACCGACAATAGCGATCGCCTAGACCAAATTTCGTTGCCTGCATCGAACATGCATGGGGAGCGGAAGTCGGAGGGATAACGACGTGCCAGGAACGACGGAGATTAGCTCCTCGGCCAGCATTTAAAGTGACACGTCGGTGGGCGCCGGTTAATGTAAATTGGTGGCTACGAATGACATCGAAGCAGGGCAATCGCGAAGCCAGTCCGATGCGCTGCGAGGCCGCGCCAGCGGCGTGGTTGTCGGTTCGGTGATTGCCTTCGGCTGGGCCGTCTACGCTGCATCGAGCCTAGCCTCCACCTCCCGATATCTTCTCATCGCCGTTGCGGCGACCTTGAGTTCCTCGCTTTTTATTGCTGGCGCAGCGATGATGCGTCTCGCGCGATTGTTACCGTCGGCGACAGCGGGTCAGGTTTTGGCAAGACGACGCATTTGGCGAATGTTCTGGCTTAATCTGGTCGCCGAAATCATCTTGCTCAATGTTGCTGTTTCCCTTCTAGCGTCGCCAGATCGGCGGGCGTTTTGGATACCGGCGATCTCCGTTGTAGTTGGGCTGCATTTCTGGCCGATGGCCGTCTTCTTTCGGGTGCGAAGTTACTGGTTTGTTGGCGGTGCGATGATCGCGATCGCAGCCGTCGTCTCCTTCGTCGTTATCAACCATCCTGATAGCACCTCCGCTGCGGTGCACGGAGAGGGTTTGGGTAATGCTCTGGTCTTGTGGATCGCGCTAGCGACAGGTGCAGCATTTGCACTGCGGCAGCGGCGTGAGCATTCTGCAATTGACGGTGAATAGGCGTCGAAGCGGTCCCCCCCTGTTTCGCTGTGTAACCCTTTGATGTAGCGCTGCACCTCTATCAACGCGGTATTCCGATCGGCGTCAATCGGGACACCCTCCTCAGGAGGACGAGCGCTTGGCTACAATTACTTGCCCCGCATTCGGTGGGGTCCCGCTTCGTCACCTATCGATGGTCGACCCTATTTTTCGATACGAGAATCGCGAAAGAGACGATCGTTGAATCGTCAGGCTGCAGGTCGAATTTCGGACGCGAGTTGGCGGCTTCGCCTATCGGCGATGACGACGCCGCTCGCATCGATCTTCGGCAGCGGGTTCCTCGTCATCGTCTCAGTCCTGGGCGGCAGCGTGGGCGCGTGGTCTGTACCGGCAATGGCGGGAATATGTGCGCTCGCATATGCTGTCGGCGCGGTCGTCCGCCACAATATCCGGCGTGCCGAGCCGGTGCTTGCAGCCGAGGACACGCCACGACTTGTGGCGATCCTGTCGACCGTCGCTCAGCTGGCGTTGATCCCCGCCTATATGATTTCTGTCACGCTCTACATCCGTATCCTTGCTTCATATGGGCTGGGTTTTTTCAAACACGATGGCATGGTCGCAGAGCAGCTTTTGACAACCGGGGTGATCGGCGCCGTGCTCGCGATCGGGGTCACAAAAGGCTTGAAGGCGCTGGAGGCGGGCGGGAAGTGGGCGCTGGCGCTGACGGTCGCGATTATGGTCCTGCTTCTTGCTGCTTTTGGTTTTCACGACGTAAGATTGCTCTCGACAAGCGGCATCGTGCTCCCTGCGGCATCGAGCGCCGGGGCGTGGCAGATCGTGACCACACTCGCGGGCGCGCTCATCGTGGTTCAGGGTTTCGAGACAACCCGCTATCTTGGCGGACAGTTCGACGCTGACACGCGCGTCCGTGCGGCGCGCGATGCGCAGATCGTTTCGACTGTTGTCTATCTGTTGTTCGTGGCCAGCGCGACGCCGCTGCTGCACTATCTGCCACGCCACGTTGCCGACAATTCACTGATGCAGCTCGCAGGAATCGTCGCGGTCTGGCTGACCTATCCCCTGGTAGCGATCGCAATCTTCAGCCAGCTCAGTGCCGCAATCGCCGATATCATCGGCGGGTCGGGTAGCCTGATCGAGGTTTCACGGAGCGCGTTGTCGACGCGTGCTACTTATTTCCTGATCTGCCTGTCGGCGATTGCATTATGCTGGGCGACGACGACGCTGACGATCCTCGCGCTCGCCTCGCGGGCTTTTGCATTTTATTATCTGATGCAGTGCCTTGTCGCGATCACGGTATCGGAAAAGCTGACGCACAAGCTTGTGTTCGGGGGGGTTGGGGTGACACTCGCGTTTATTACGGTCTTCGCGGTGCCTGTCGACTGAAATCGGCAAAGGCTTTTGGGGAGAGGTTTAGGGACAGATCATACAATTAAAGGCTCTAACGATTTGAACCAGGGATTATAGTGATGATGAGTGGTGTTGCCTCGAAGGGGTGGACCGACAGCCGCCGCTGCAGCTCGCGATCAGTCAAACGTCCGCTATGCCGCCGTAAATTCTCGAAAACAGTCAGGCGGCTAGGAGCCCCGAGCCAGACGCAAAACCTAAACTCACGTCCGGCGCCGCGCTCAGTGGTACACTAAATTCCAGAGCAACGCTGCGTTCAGGACGACGATCAGACCGGTTGCTACCCAAGCAGCACACGCCAGCCATCGCGGATTGGCAAAGCGGCCCATTACCTCGCGTCGATTGGTGAACGAGACGAGCGGTACCACTGCAAACGGCAGTTGCAGGCTGAGGATGACCTGGCTGAGGATCAGGAGTTCGGTTGCGCCGCGATCACCCTTCGCCGCGACGATGATCGCCGCCGGCACGACGGCAAGGAGCCGTGTTACCAGCCGGCGGAGCCAGACCGGAAGCCGAAGGTCGAGAAAGCCCTCCATCACGATCTGACCGGCGAGCGTTCCGGTGACAGTGGAGTTCTGACCCGAGGCGAGCAGCGCCACCGCGAACACCGTGCTCGCGACGCCGACGCCGAGCAACGGCGTCAGGAGATCAGAGGCCTGTGAAATATCGGCGATCTCGGTTCGGCCTGCGCGATGGAACGTCGCCGCCGCTAGCATCAGAATGGCGGCGTTGATGAAGAAGGCAAAAAATAAAGCGATGGTGCTGTCCAGGGTCGCGAGGCCGATCGCCTGCGCCTTGGCGTGATCATCGTCGGCGATGGTTCTGGTCTGAACGAGCGCCGAATGCAGGTAGAGATTATGCGGCATGACCGTCGCGCCAAGAATGCCGATCGCCAGATACAGCGCCTTGGGGTCGGTGATGATCTGCTGGGAAGGGACCAGTCCGACTGCAGCCTGCATCCAATTGGGCCCGGCGATCGCGAGTTCGAACGCGAAGCAGCCGGCGATCACCATGAGGAGGGCGATGATCACCGCCTCGAGCTTGCGGAAGCCGAAGCGCTGCAGCGCCAGGATCAGGAAAACGTCGAACGCGGTGACGATGACCCCCCACAGCAGCGGCAGGTGAAACAGCAGTTGCAGTGCGATGGCGGTGCCGAGCACCTCGGCGAGATCGCAGGCGACGATCGCGATCTCACACAAGATCCATAAGCCGATCGATACAGGTCGGGGGTAGAATGCGCGGCAGGCCTGAGCGAGATCGAGGCGAGCGGCGACGCCTAGCCGGACCGACAGTGCTTGCAACAGCATCGCCATAACGCTGGCAGCGAGCACGACCGAGAGGAGCATGTAGCCGAACGCCGAGCCGCCACCGATGTCGGTCGCCCAGTTCCCCGGGTCCATATAGCCGACGGCGATGAGGTAACCGGGTCCAATGAAGGCGAAGAACCGCCGCCACCACGGCGCGTTGCCAGGAACCGAAATGCTACCTTGTGCTAGCGCGGCGAACGCAGAATGTGGGGCTTGCATGGCGTCGGTCTACAGAAGGCGCTGATAGCGACAAGCGGTCGCCGGTGACGCGGCAGATCATAAGAGCATGCAAATATGCCGGCGTGACCCTTAATATTGAAACGGTTTGGGTGGGAAGCAATATGCCCGAATATGGGTCATCCACCGTACGAGGGTTTCGGTGTCCTTCTTCCGCAGTGCTGCAGTGGCGCAAACCCGGCCGCAATTAGGACGCCTTCGACGATCATTCCGAGCGCGCTAACGAACGCGGGCTTCGCGTAGTGCAGGTTCGGTGAATGAATATTTGGATCCACGCAGGGGCATCCGTCGCTGCATATCGCTAGGCGTTTACGTCAGCTGACCGCCGCACCTCGATCGGCGGAAAGCCGACGATGTCGTAGGTCGCCGAGGCGATGCCAATTCCGGCCTTGTCGAGCTCGGCGATGATAATTCGGCTCATCTCATCCTTTACGGTCCGAATACCGTGCAGGTGTACGGCGAAGCGCACCGTCAGCTCGAGCCAATTGTCGGTGATGCGAAAGAATACGCGCGGGGTGAGATCGACCGGCACGACGCCGAACCGCTCTTGCAGATTGCGCTTGGCATCTGCGGCGAGTGAGTCGGCATCCACCGCATGCTTTTGAGCGGCGGCGAGCATGATGTCCTCGACCTTCGCTCGGTCTGCGGCATAGGTAATCGGGATCACCATTTCCTCCCAGATGAATGGGAAGTCGCGGGTATAGTTGAACACTGGCTCAGCGAATATTTTGGCGTTGCTGACAGTGACAATGCGACCAGTAAACTGCCGACTGTGGACCCACATTGCCGGGGTTGCAGCTTGGACCGCCGGCGGTTGACCCATTTCCATGATTGTCGTCTGGATGAAGCCTAACCGAATGACGTCGCCACGCACCCCGCCCATCGAAATCCGGTCGCCGACCGTGAAGGTTCCGCCCCGCAGAATGACGAAATAACTCGCGATCGCGGTCACCGGCTGCTGGAGGGCAAAAGCCAGACCGGCCGACACGAGGCTGAGTGCCGTCGCCAGTCGCGTCGGGTCACTGAACCAGATCGACAGAAGGCCGAGCAAAAGGATGATCGTCGCGAGTAGGCTTACTGCCTGGCGCATCCAAAACTTGGACTGAACGGTAGCATGTTCTGTGCTTCTGAGAGTCCGTTTGAGAATGCTCACGGGTGCACGATCCGTCTTAGCATCAGGCTGCCGAGGGCGACGTGGACCATGGCTTCGGAGACATCGATCCGCTGTTCGTAATCCCGCACGAGGCGCTTCCATCGTGTCATTTAGCCAAAGGTGCGCTCGACGACCCATCGCCGCGGCAGCACTTTGAAGCCGGGCTCCTTGTCGGTGCGGCGGATGATCTCGAGGACGAAGTCCTGGTAGATGGCCGCGTCCATCAACTTGGTGCGGTCATAGGCGCCATCGGCGAACAGGTGCTTGAGCCAGGGCCACCGCTTGCGGATCGCGGCAACGATCGCCTGCGCGCCGGCGCTGTCGGAGATGTCCGCCGTCGTCAGGTTGATCATCAATAGCCGCCCGTCGGTGTCCACGGCGATGTGACGCTTGCGGCCGAGGACCTTCTTGCCGGCGTCGAACCCACGGCTTTGCGCTGCCGGAGCCTTGATCGACTGACTGTCGATCACTGCTGCACTCGGGCTTTGCTCACGACCCTCGCGTGCCCGGTCCAGCATCAGCGTGACGTCGTGGAGCGTGCGAAACAACAGCCGCCGCACAAGCCGCCGAAACCACCAATAGACCGTCTGCCATGGCGGAAAGTCGTTCGGCAGCATCCGCCAGCCCCCACCCGTCCGAGCAAGATAACGCAAGGCGTCAAGCACCGCGCGAAGATCCGTCGTCGGCTTACGCCCTCGTTTTGGCGCGGGTGGCAGAAACGGCTGGATAAACCGCCACTCCTCGTCCGTCAGATCGGTCGGGTAGCGCTTCGCTCGCTGCTCAAATCCAGCCATCCGGCCACGGCTCGCTCGGGTCCACATCCCAAGCTTGAATCACAACCGCGCCACCCCTTCAAGCCATTCTCAAACGGTCTCTTAGCTCGACTTTGTACGTTTATGTGGCGAAGCAGAGTGCCTCTGCCATACGCACAAGGCGCGATGCTGGGATATTGTGGATTTCCCGGTCGGACGGGGAGCGTTGATTAATGTCGCCGACCCACAGCGCCATGCGCACGGCGCCGATGGCATCGCTGAACGTGAGACTGGTTTTTTGATACCAGGCGGCAGCGTACGGGGTGGATTTGCTGTTGAGCAATTCGCCGGCCCATAGGGTGACGAGGCTGTAAAGGCCAAGGAGCGCCGGCGTCGTTCGAGCGATGGCGTTATCGGACCATTGTCGCTGTGTCTCGACGCCAAGGTGGGCGCGGGTTTCGGCAAAGGTGACCTCGATCTGCCAGCGGCGGACGAACAGGGCGATGATCTGTGCCGCATCGAAGCTCACGTCCGTGCTGAAGAAGGCTTGGGGTGCGCGCCGGTTATCGGGATCGCGCACCAGCACCCATCGCACTGGCAGTACCGGCGTCCCGGGACGATACCACAGCGCAGTGCCGGTGGTGATGTCGAGGGCTTTGCCTTCAGCCTGACCGTACCAGGCGGAGACAATGATCCTGCTCCACACTGTTGCCGGATCACTGAGCAGGGATTTGAGCTTGGGCAGCGCCTTTCCCTTTTGTGCTGGACGGCCTGGGGTATTGCCTGTCCGCGCGGGCGGCGGCGCGAACAGGCTGGCGTCGAGCCTCAGCCGGCTGATCAGGGTTGCCCGTCGGGTGATGGCGTGGGCTAGTTCGTGCACAGCAAAGCTGCTGTCCCCGACGAAGATGATGCGCCTGTCGGGCAGCCAGCGGCACAGTTGCAGCGCGCCCTGCCGGGCCCAATCGGTCAGCACCTTGTGACGTCGTCCGGCCTGCAGATCGGCGCGTTCGGATGGCGCCAACAAGGTCAAGACCGGCAGGGCTTTCATCAAGCGTGTCCACGGCACTGGGGTAAGCACCATGAAGCTGAGCCAGCGCAAGCCGCTCGCCTTGACGAAGTGGCCATGGCTAGAGCGCACTGGATCCCGGTAAATGCCCCGGGCGCTGATCTTGCGCCCCAGCGGCGTTCGATCGTATCGTCAAGTCCCACAACAATGGGCCCGTCGGGAACAAGATGCCCGATCACCATCGCGAGGATGTGTTTGGCAACGGCGCGCGGGCACCAGCGCGCGCGACTGAGGATCTGGTGGTAACTTGCGAAGTTGGCGGCTTCGGCGCGCCCGGTCATCCGCAGGCAGGAGGTAACGGTTCGCTTGCCGGTGGCCAGCAACGCCCCCATGGCCAATACCAGCAGGTGTTCCCAGCTCGGAGCGGTAAAGCATTGGCGTAGAGGGCCCAGCCAGTCGCGCAGGATTTGCGGAACGGGGTCGCCAATAGCGGGTCTGGGATGGTGCAGCATCCCCTGCTTCGAATCCCGCTGCAAACTGGTTGCAATGCAAGTGCGCTGCGGCGGATTGACTCGGGCAACGCTTGCACAGCACCGGCTATGACTGACCCATGGACAGGAACGACATCGCGGCCCGCATCGAGGCGTTTGACGCTGCCAGTGGCGGCGGCGTGGGTTGGTATCAGGACAAAGGTGCCTTCTGCCTCTATCTCCTGACAACCGAAGCCCCGATCGCCCGCTTGAAGCCGACCGGTAACGGCGACGACGTCCGGATCAACTACTGGTCACACCGGCGCAAATGGGAGGACATCGACGACATGGGCGGATGCGTTCTGCCCATCGATCAGGCCCTCGATCATATCGCTAACAATGGCCTGTTCTGGACCTGGACCTGACCAAAAATCGTACAAAGTCGAGCTTAGGGCCAAACCTATAAGCCAGCGAAGGAGCCAGCTTGTGAATAACACGATGACGATAAAAGCGATCGACAGGAGAAGCTTGCGGCCGTTGGCAGCATCGACTCCGACCCAGGTGATTCCAAGGAAGTGCATGCAGTATAAACCTGTTACGCCAATGGCGGGCTCTGGTTGCAGAAACCAGGTGCCCCGTTCGCCCAACGACGAACGGGGCACTCACCTAACCTTTTACGCCGGACATTTCGCAATATTAAATGGTACGGTTGTCAAATCTTATTAGTAGAAGTTTTCGACCCGTGGGGTCGGAGCTCGGCATGCGCGATGGTTGCCGTGCCGACATGCGCGTACCTGAGTCCGCCAAGATGCCATCGCATCCGCATATGCCATTTGCTGCCGAAGGTATCGGCGATCGTACCGGTTGACCGCTCTGTGATGAGCCCTCATCGCGGACATATAGGCTTGCCGATCGGCCTGGTACCGTGCGCCGCGATGCACACGATGCCGGTAAGCCCGGCGTGCGGATACATAATTTGATGCGCGATTGAGCTGACTGGTCGTTGGCGCTCTGTTTTCCGACGATGTGCTAGCCGGTGCGTTTTGGATCGATGGTGGTGGGTTCATCTCTGACTGAGCAACAGCTGGCACCGAAAGAGTAAATATGCTGGCAAAAGCCAGGAAGGCGCTCGCCGATTTTATAAATAAGCTCATGAAACGGTTTCCTAAAATGAGACATCGTTGGAGATGCCGGACATTATAATAACCGGCGCTCGCTCGACAGGTTCCGTCTGGAACTGCCGTCCGACCATGGTCGCGTCATCAAGCTGTGAATTTGCTTGGCGCGAAAGCAACTCGGTCAGATCTGCGGAACTGCCAATCGTCCGTTTTGCGTCGTCAACGACGAGGTCGGCATGCCGCCGAAGCGTTGCTAAACGCGTCGCGTCACGCTCGCAGCTGGCGACCGCAGCCAATACCTCGATCATTCGAATGAGGACAGCTGCGCTACCGGCAGCGTTTTGCCGGATCATATGGAACATCGCATCAGCAATGCCGTCGTACGATGAAGCGGATGTCCGCAGTGCCGGAGTGCCCTCGTGGTACGTGATGCCAGTCGGCAGAAACCGGGGGACGATGTCGAAGAGGGTCGCACCCATGCGGTCCAGCACGCTGATTGCGGTGTGCGGGTCGTTGATCCCGGGCGATAGCGCCCGCACCGCAATCTCAACAAGCTGCCGAATCGGATATTCAAGATCGGCGCGACTGACGCGCTGCGCGCCCAGCGCTGTCGCTCGCCGGATCGCTTCGCCGATGCCCTCGACCCCAGGCTCGACACGAGCGATCACCGCCCCCGGGAACACGAAGTCGCCCGGACGGACGAGCAACTCGATTCTGACCCCATTTGCTGCGGCCCACTCGGCGAGCGCATCGCGATCAAGCTTTTGCAGATAGCCACGGCGCGGATCGGTAACGGCAACTGCCGCTGTCCCAAGCTTAGACCATAAGACCGAATGAGGCGCATTTGCCAGCGTCGACGACGCGAGTGCCTCGTTGACGTCTTCGCTGACTAATTCGATGACGGTGTCGACGTTGATCCGGCCGGCCATATGACCGACGAAGAAGACAAGCGTTCCGACGCACAGGAAGGCAAGAAGGATGCCTACCGTCATGGACACGTGTGGGACGAAGACGCCTTCGCCCTGCGTTCGGACGGTGCGCAAAACCATCAGCGCGTAGGAAAATGTGCCGAGAAAGGCACCAAGCGTAAATTGGTTGCCGCGGTCGCTGACGAAGTTGCGAAGTAAGCGCGGTCCCATCTGCCCGGCTGCCAGCGAAAGCGCAGCGATGGTGATCGAGAACACCGTACCTGCGACACCGATCGTCGAGGAGGCGACCGCGCCGAGCAGCGTCCGCGCGCCGGTCCCGCCGCCATTGTAAAGCCACGGACTGTCGATCAGAGCCTGAGAAATCCGCCCGCTACGATCGAGCTCGACGAGACCGAGTGCCAGTGCGATGCCGGCGACGACCAGCATGGCCGGAACCAGCCAGAATGTTTCGGCGAGATTCCCCAAGAACTGTCTGATGCGGGCGTTCATACATCCCCTCTAGCCGCCAGCGGGCGCGCCGACGAGAGCGGCGACGATGCAGATCAGCCCCACCAGGGCAAAACCAGACTGGAGCAGCGCCGAACCGGCCCGGGTCCGGCGCGACACCCATACCGCGAGGCCGGCCTGGACCGCGTAGAACAGCGCGAAGGCGCGCGACGATAGTGCGATGACTTCGAATGGGTCGGTCAGCCAAACCACCGAGATCGTGAGCGCATTGGCCACGAGGAAAGCAGTCCGCACTCCCAATTTTCGGCGCGACACCTCGATGATGAGTCCGCCCGAGCCGATCGAGTCAGCGATCGCTGCACTGAGCTGGCTGAACACCGCGCCCACGAGCACGAACACACCCATGATTGGCGCGACGAGCGCCATGATATCGAGGATGCCGGCGACCCCTTCGGCATGGGTGGCCTGCTGTAGAAACGGCGTCAGCAAGCCAAGAAACGCGAGGTAGATCGCCGACGATAGCAATTGCGCGTAGCGCATGGTGCGAACTCGGGTCGCCTGATCGTAGCTCTCTCCGAGATAACGCGACGTCTCGAAGCCCTGGACCGTAATCAGAAGGCCGAGCAGCAGCGGAATCGAGGTGAGCGAGACTTTCGCCGGCGGCAAGTCGAGCGAGGCTGCGGCGTGGCTCGCCCACCATACGGCGAGTCCGGTCAGCAGTCCGGCGATAATGCCCAGCTTGACTGCAACGGTCGCATGCGCAGCATGCTCGATGCGTTTGAGCTCGCCGGAATAGGTCAGCAGGGTAAGGGCGACAATGATCAGGGATACGAGAACATTCGCGACGATAGCGTGATGGCTCACAGGGAACGGCACCGACTTGAGCACAAACTCAGCGAGCAACTTGAGATAATATGCGACGGACACCGAGTAGGCGATTGCCAGCAGGAATTGACCGACCCGCATCGCCCACGCGAACGGGTCATTGAGCGTCAAGGTTGCCGCGTGGTCTTCAACATGGACGATATTGAATCGTATGACGACCCCAACGGCATAGGCGAGCGCCAGAAGGGCCGCCATTGCGGGTAGAGCCGCCGCGCCGAATTCACGCGCGAGCAGGGGGCCGCAGATCAGGAAGCCACTGCCGATGATCGAAGCAAGCGGGGTCACCGTCGCTTTCCAGCCGGTCGAGCGCGCCAGGGGACCGATGCTGAGCAGAGCGGTCACCGCAAGTGCAGCGACGCAGGCGAGAATTACGATCAGCATCGACGGGCCGCCTTTCGGGCAAAACCCGTTAGATGGGTGGAGAACTTTAGCGTCGTGCCATTACGAGCTGGTTGTGCCAAGCCTCGACGCTCTCGGGAGAAGACGTGGATCTATTGCTGAAATTGCGCGCGCTCGGACTGCCCCTCCCCGCGGTGCCGGAATTCCGCGATATTGCGACTACGGTCACGGTGATCCTCGTCGCCGTGACGGTCGGGTGGCTCACTGGGCGTGCCGCGGCGCTGCCGCTGACTCGCCTCCTTCAGCGCGCCACCGGGCGCCCCGGCGGCGCGACGCTCGGCGACCGCATTCGCCGACTGCTGCGCAGCGGAATCGCCGGACTGCTGATGGTCGTTGGCAGCGCCGCAATTCCTGCGGGTGGATATGCAGCGCTGCTGCTCGCGGCAACGACTGGGCTGACGCTTGCCGTCTTCGCATATCGCGTCGCCCAAGCTGTCGGTTTGCGTTCTGGAGCGGCGATGACCGCCGGGGCGGTGGTCCTCGTGACCGGTGCGGCATCAATGCTCGGCGGACTGCATTCGCTAACGGTGAGCCTCGACGCTTTCGCGTTTAAAGTCGGCACGCATCGCCTGTCGCTGCTCGGCGTGATCAATTTTGGATTGGTGGCGGTTGTCCTTTTCGTGCTGGCGCGGTTCCTCAACCGCGTCCTTGGTCACACGATCGAGCGGATGAGCGGGTTCGATTCTTCCCAACGCGCATTGTTGCAGAAATTGGCAGGCATCGTCGTCGTCGTGGCGGCGATCCTGTTCGGCATCGATCTTCTCGGCATAGATCTGACCGCGCTTACCGTCTTCTCGGGCGCGTTCGGCTTAGCGGTCGGTTTCGGGCTGCAGAAAACCTTTGGCAACCTGATCGCCGGGGTCATTCTGCTGATGGATCGGTCGATCAAGCCAGGGGACGTCATCGTCGTCGGCAACACCTTCGGCAGCGTCAACAAGATCGGCGTGCGCGCGGTCTCGGTGGTCACCCGCGACGGTAAGGAACACCTCATTCCGAACGAGAAATTGATGACCGATCCGGTTGAGAATTGGTCGTACAGCAGTCCGAACATTCGCGTGCACATTCCAGTCGGCGTTGCCTACAACTGCGACCTCGCTCTGGCGCAGCGTCTCATGATCGAGGCGGCGACCGCGTCCGAGCGCGTTCTCGCCGAGCCGCGACCGACCGTCTGGCTGATGGCGTTCGGTGAAAGTTCGGTCGACCATGAAATCCTTGCGTGGATCAGGGACCCGGAGGCGGGCGTTGGCAATGTCCGCTCCGAAATTCTCAATCGCCTGTGGATTTCATTCCGCGAGCACGGCATCGAAATTCCGTTCGCGCAGCGTGACATCAATATTCGCAGCCTGCCGTCTCAGCCCTAGCCAAGCGTCAGCACCGCCCCAGTGATCAGGACCACCAGCATAACGAGCGGTGCGCCCATCCGGGCATAGTCGCTGAACCGGTAGCCGCCGGGGCCCATCACCAGCAAGTTGTTCTGATGGCCGATCGGCGTCAGGAAGTCCGCGGACGCTCCCACGAGAACGGCGAGAAGCGCGGCATCCGGGCTGACACCGAGCATCCCTGCGGCGTCGATCGCCAGCGGCCCCATGATGATCGCGGTGGCCACGTTGTTGAGAAAGATCGATAGCAAAATGGTGACGGCGCAGATCGCCATCAGCACCAGCGGTAGCGGTGCGCCTGTCAGCAATTGGGCAAGAAGCTTGGCCGCCGTTGCTGCGGCTCCGCTCGTCTCAAAGCTTTGGCCCACCGGGATCATCGCCGCGAGCAGCACGACCACGCTCCAGTCGATCGAGCGGTAGATTTCGTCTGCGGCGATCAGCCGGGTTGCCGCCAGTGTGACCGCAGCCCCGAGAAACGCCAACGCTGGCGAGACATGGCCTAAGACGATTGCGGCGATCGCGCAGATGAATATCGCTAGAATTGCCAGTGCGCGCCGCCGATCAATCGGCACGGGATCGAGTCGATCGATCTCCAGCAACCGTGCGCTGGTCGAAAACCGCGTCAAGGCATCCGGTTCGCCTCGCACGAAAAGCTGGTCGCCGGCTTCGATGCGAAGCGTCGCGAGCGGCACGCGCTGGCGAGCGGCCCGGGGACCGGCGGCGACCACGGCCAGTTCGTGGTTGCTCCGAATCCGAACAGCTTCATGACTTAGACCAATGAGGAATGAGCCATGGGCGACAGCCACGCGGGCGGTCACCCCGTTCGCTACTAACGCGGGATCGAGCGAACTTAGCAGGCCGGTCGCTTCGGCTAAGCTCCACTGATTACCCCGTGACAAAAGCAGTAGCGTATCGTCCGTGGCGAGATCGCCGGTCGCAGGTAAGCGGGCATCGTTCCGATAGGCTGCAAGCAACCGCACCGACATGCTCCGCAATCGCGCCAGAAGGGCATCGCGGGGCAATGCGGTTTTCGCGGTCAACTCAAAGACCCGCCATGGCACCCGAGCGAGGTCGCGGGCCGATTGACGAATCGGCAGCAGCCGCCAGCCGATTAGCCCTAGATAGATAAGGCCGGCCACGGCCACAGCGCCGCCGACCGGGGCCATCTGGAAAAAGCCGAAGGGTGCGCCCAACTCGGTTTCACGGACTGACGAAAGGATCAGGTTGGCCGGCGTGCCGATCAGCGTTGTCATGCCGCCGTGGATCGTCGCGAAGGCGAGAGGCATGAGCGTGGCTGCCGGCGCGCGCTTGCTTTGCCGCGCGATTTCGGTCGCGATCGGCATGGTGATGACCAGCGCCGCAATATTGTTCATGAAAGCGGACAACGCCGCACCGACCAGCAGCAGGGTAGAAAGCCGGACCGCGAAACCGGCGGTTGCGGGCACAATATTTCGCGCAACGGCAGCGGCGATGCCCGACAACTCGACCGCACGCCCGACAACGAGGACCGCAGCAACCGAGATGACCGCAGGGTCGGCGAATCCTGCCAGCGCCTTCTCCGGCGTCGTCAATCCGGCGAACAGGCAAGCGAACAGCGCCAATAAGGCAACGAGGTCGTGGCGAACCTTTTCTGAGACGAACATTGCAAGGGCAAACACGAGGATAAGCGTGCTGAGGATCGCGGGGCTCAATCGTCTGCACCGTCGGCGCGGCTGGATTTCCAGCGCAGCACTCGCTCGATACTGCCGCCCTGAACGATAACCGAAAACAGCACGATGATGTAGGTTGCCGCCAGCGCTGTGCTGCGTGCCGGGCCTTCGGGCAGGCTCAGCGCGAGGGCAACCGAGATGCCGCCGCGTAGACCACCCCAGATAAGCGTGGTCGGAGCAAGCGGGCCCAGATTTAGCCACGGCCGCAAAGCATTTAGCGGCACAAGGACCGATACCGCGCGTGCAATCATGACCAATGGGATCGCGGCGACGCCGGCCAACAAGAGGCGGGGATCGGCAGGAATGGCGACGACTTCGAGCCCGATCAGTAGGAAAAGAACCGCATTGAGGATCTCGTCGATGATCGACCAGAATTTAAGCAGATACTCGCTGGTCTTGTCGCTCATCGCCTTGTCGACGACATGGTTGCCGATCAGCAGTCCGGCAGTCGCCATCGCCACCGGGCCGCTGATGTGCAGCCAGCGGCCGAGCGTATAGCCGCCCATAACCACGGCAAGGCTGATCATGACCTCGACATTGTAATCATCGATTGAACGCATCGCGACGAATGCCAACCAGCCGAGGACAAGTCCCATCGCCAGTCCTCCGCCAGCCTCGCGCGCGAACAGCAGGACCGCCCGGCCGGGTTCGAACGCCTGCGAGCCGAGCGCTGTACCGAGAATGATCGAGAACAGGACGACCCCGACACCGTCGTTGTAAAGGCTCTCGCCCGCGACCGTCGCTTGCAATGTCGGTGGAACGCTTGTGCGTTTCAACACCGCCATCACCGCCACTGGGTCGGTCGGACTGATTAGCGCGCCGAAGACAAGGCACCAGACCAGTGGCACCGGCAACCCGATCGCTGCAGTGATGAGCAGAAAGCCGCCAGCGACGATCGCCGTCGACATGAGAACGCCGACGGTGCTCAGCGTGACGACCCCAAGACGGCCGCGCTTCATCGCGGTCCAGTCGACATGCAAAGCGCCCGCGAACAGCAGGAACGACAGCATTCCGTCCATCAAGGTCGCGTGGAAGTCGATCGCTCTTAAGAAACGCACGATATCGGCGTTGACGGTCACGTCCGGCAACAGCAGGTCGAGACCGATCACCCCCAGCGATGCCACAGCTCCCATAACCGTCAGGCCAACCGACGGGGGTAACCCGATAAAACGTTGGTTAATGTAGCCGAGCAGGGCAGCCAGCACGATCAGGATCGCGGCCGCGTCGAAGGGGGTGATCGACACGCCACCGATCACGGTTCGTCTGTTCCCGACGGAGCGACCCGCATGTTGATGATCTGTCCCTGCGGCGGAGCAGCTACCGCCGCGATGTTCTGAGCCTTGAGTAATGCCGCGATCGCGAGGGCCCTGCGTTCATCGAGCTTTGGTCGAACCGGCACGACCCCGCGCGCCGGTAGGCCGGGCACGATCAGCGCTGGCGCATTCCATCGCTGCGAGGCCCAGAGTGCGAGTGCGACCGCAGCACGTGCGCGATCATCGAGGGTATCGATGTTATTGGCAAATTGGACTGGTGGGAGGGCGGCGAACGGTGGGACGATGACGATGTCCCAGCCTTCGGCCGCCGCTGCCGCGCGCGCCTCGAGGGCGCGATATGTCGCGAGACCGGCCCCTGCAAGCGGTGTCGCGGTTGTGGTCGCCCGCTGATGGTCACGGTCCAAAGTAACACGCGCGGCTGTCGTCCCTGCAGCGAGACCGACCAGCCGCGCTATTTCGGATGCATCCCGCTCCGCAGCATTGTTGGCCTCGGCCTTCTCGACCTCGGCCCGTTGAGCGGCGAGGGCATCTGCACCGGGTTCGAGCAAGACGCGATCGAGCTGCAGGCTTATTGGCCGGCCGAGCTTGTCGACAAGCGCCGAGCGAAGATGCGCGTTGCTGATCTGTCGTGCGCGCGGTGCGATCACGACCGCACGGACGACGAGTGGATCACGGGCAAAATCGACGTCGAGCTGACTGACTCGAGCCTGCGCACCGAAGCGTTCGATCAGCAGTGTCCTAACCTGACTCACTGTCACAGCCTCGCTTGCGATCTGGCGGAGGGCGAAGGCGAGGGGAACCGAGAGTACGACGAACGCTGAGATAAGCAGCAGCGTCTGCATCATACTCTGACGAACCGACAGGGCATGGCCGAAGCCAAAGAAACGCGCCATCGCGGTCGCTGTCAGTGCAATTGTGACAAAGTTGGTTGCAAATAGCTCGATCGCGCCGGAGAAAACCGGCATATTTCGTGTCGCTAACCCGTAGCCCACGACCGCCAGCGGGGGCATCAACGCGGTCGCGATGGCGACACCGACGATCGTCTCGCCGCGACCGCGGATGATCGCGAATGTTCCGGCCAACGCAGCGAACAGCGCGACCAGCAGATCGAACAAATTCGGCCGGGTGCGCGCTAGAATCTCGGCGGTTGGCGCTTTCAGCGGCGAGGCCAGTACGACTAACGCCGTGAACAAGACGGCAAGTGCCGCGCCGCCCGCGAGCGCGAGCGATGACCGCCGCACCTCGGCGAAGTCGAAGGTTGCGAGGCCGAAGCCCAGCCCGAGGATGGGGTTCATCAATGGCGAGATCAACATCGCGCCGATGACGACCGCAGGCGATGACAGCAGCAGCCCCAGCACCGCGATGCCCGCCGACATGAGTGTCATGAAGATGAACCGCGCCGACCAACCGCTTTCTCCCTCGATCCGCGCGACCACTTCGGCATGATCGATCCCGGCGACGAGCGGCGCGCGCCAGATGTGGAAGAGCCCATTCTTCGGCATAGGCATAGCGGCGGCCGGTTGGTCGATCATATTCATCCTTAGTCGGCACAACTACGATGGCTCGGCAACCGAATTTTCTCGCCTAATGCTTTCGAGGGGAAAAAGATGGATCAGGTACATGCTCCGCAGCTGGTGGTTTAAACCTTATTCGCATTCAATCGTCGGCTTACAGGCTCGCCGGGCTGGCAACTCGGCTGATCGAGCTATTGGCCAATTTCGGCCGACATCGCGCGGTTCGGGATGCGGTAGGGCGGCCCGTCGTTGCGCCGATACGCGCTCGCCAGCCTCAGCTAGCTCGAAAGTATCTCAACCCGCTCCATCTCGCGATTGGTCTGAAGAGCGACGAACGGGCCGCAGTGATGATCCATCACTATGACTTCCTTGCGACGCGATTTCCTCCGGTCGCGCTCGGTACGATTTTTGCTCAGGGCATGTGCGTGTGCACACGTGAAACTGTCGTCGGCCAACACCGCGTCGACCTGATTTTTTCGCATCCCACCGACAACGAGGGTGAATTGACACTCAACTACACACTCGACGGTGTTCTCTTATCGATTTGCTCGTTTACCTTTGCGCCTGGCTCACTCGTCGCGGCTCAAGATGAAACGATCATCGCGGTGACGCTCATCGAGGGCGTTCGCGCCAATCTTGATAGCCTGAAGGGAGCGATGCGCACGCTTTGCGGCGTTTCACCTGCAATGATCTTCGGCGCCGTTCTGGCGGGAATCGCCGGCCGCTTCGGCATATCTACCCTAGCCGGCGTTGCGGCGAGCGCCCATCCTGCGCGCGATGCGACAAACGAGGCGGCGTTCGCTCAGGTCTACGACCTGTATTTCGAGAACATCGGCGGTGTCCAGGCAACGTCGATCTTTTACCGCATCGGGCTACCGCGGCTAGAAAAGCCGCTCGCTGAGGTTAAACGCAACCGCGCCAGGACAAGGGCGCAACGCGAAATCCGCGCCGGCATCGCGGTTTCTGCCGGCGCGGCTTGTACGTAGGCGTCGACGCGAGACCGCATTTTCTGTTTCGTAACTCTTCAAATAGTGCTGGAGACCGGCATCAGCTCAGGCTCAATCGCACCAACCTGAACCCCCCTTCTCAGAACGATGCTGTGAGATTCCATAAGGAAATCATGACCTTGGTTGGCCCGGTTACAATACCTTTGTAATTTGTGGTGTGTAGAGCTCACTTGCTGAAGGTCCGCTTTTCGCAAGCTGACGTCTTGAAGCGGCCAGTCCGGCAACGGGCCCAATCCGAAATGCTGGGGCGCTTGAACGAACGCCTGTTCCTGAAAAGTGGGCATGAGCCTCTGAGCGGCCGGAACTGGTTCCTCGGCGACCCCAACCATTTGTCCCAGCCACGATTTCATCGATCTTCGCGGCGCGTTCCTTGCATCCAACTTGCCGCCGGCGGCGTTATGACCGCGTTCATAAAAGGATTTGCGATGCGGTTCACGACAGCCCTGCTCCTGTGTCTTGCCATTCCTGTGGTCGCGATGGCTCAGACCCCGGCGCCAGCGAGCGCCGCGGCCCAGGTCAAGGCCGGCGCGAAGGTGTTCGACACGAGCGGCGGCGAAGTCGGCACGATCGACGCGGTCAACGGCGACGTCGCCGTCGTCACGACGGGGACCAATAAGGTCTCGATCCCGACGGCGTCGTTCGGCGCCGGGGCAGCCGGGCCGGTTCTGGCCATGACCAAGGTGCAGCTAGACGCCGCGGCCAGCGCAGCCGCCGCCAAGTCGGCCGAGGCGGCGAAAGCCGCGTTGAAGCCCGGTACTGAAGTGCACGGCTCGGCGGGCACCGTCATCGGCACGGTCAAAGCGCTTGATGGCGAGTTCGCCATGGTCACGACGCCCAAGGGTGACGTCCGCCTTCCCACCACACTTTTCGGCATGGCCGCGAGTGGCCTCACGATCGGCATGTCGTCCGCCGAATTCGACAAGGCAGTCAGCGCGGCGACCGCCGGGGGGGCCCCGGCGCAGTAATCAGGCGAGTTTGGCGAGGGCGGCGTTGACCAGCGACCCGGCCCGCCATGCTTTAGCGGCCCGTGTCTGAGCTGCTGCCAGTTCCGTGGACACCGAGATTAGGTTATTTTGGAACCGGAGGGTGCGCTAACGTCCGCAACCGGGGCGCAAGCCGCCGTCGAATCCCCGATTAGTTGAACGTCAGCTATGCCCTATTGACGCCGGGAAGCGGACAGACCGCTTACGGCCCCATTCGAGGCAAGAAGTGCGCGTGGACCAATCGTCAGGCTGCTGTCCAGCTCCGTTCGAACGCTGCCACCCAGTTGCTCCCCAAGACTTTTTCGATCACGCGAGCCGATAGACCTTTAGCTGCCAGCGCGTCTGCGATCACCTCCGCGCGACGCGACGTGTTCATCCCGATTACGAAGGGTGGACGTTCCTCGCCAGGGGCGCCGATACCGCGCGCCTTGCGATCGGCGACGACTTGCAGATAGCCGCGCATATTTTCAGGTGATGTGTCGAAGCCCGCGAACATCGCATCGCTACCGATCCCGACGTGATCCTCGCCGCACACATTCAGCGCGTGAAGCAGGTGGGCGATATAGTCGGTAACCGTTGGCTGACGGTCAAATGGTGCCAGGAAGGGCAGGTCATAGATGCCAACGACGCCACCTTTTTCGGCGACGCCGCGCAAAAGTTCGTCGGGCTTGTTGCGTGGATGAGGATTAACCGCCGCGCAGCCAGCATGCGAGATAATCGGAGAGGCCCGCGAAGCCGCGAGAACATCCATCGTCGTCTTGGAATCAGAATGGCTCAGGTCGATCGTGACGCCCAGCTTGTTCATCCGATCGACCGCGCTGCGACCGAGCTCGGTCAGCCCGGTGCTAACGATCGCCGGTGTCAGCGCGCCAGAGGCGAATGGTGACGCCTGATTGTAGCTTAGCTGCATGACCCGCACGCCAAGCGCGCGGAAATGGTCGATGCTCGCGACCTTGTCGTCGAGCTGCCCGACCTTCTCGAAGGAGAAGATGATCCCGAGCTTGCCCAACTCCTTGCAGCGACGGATGTCCGCCACTTCCT
The DNA here is from genome assembly GCF_019431245.1 of Polymorphobacter sp. PAMC 29334. Taxonomy (NCBI): domain Bacteria; kingdom Pseudomonadati; phylum Pseudomonadota; class Alphaproteobacteria; order Sphingomonadales; family Sphingosinicellaceae; genus Polymorphobacter; species Polymorphobacter sp. PAMC 29334. The sequence continues at coordinate 321,706 of NZ_CP080242.1, forward strand.
GAATCTGTGCCAGGATCGCGCTATTGCTGGCGATCGCCGACCTGAAGTCGCGGATCATCTCGGTAGCGCTGTCGAATGTGTCCGACCCGTCAACATCCGCCTTCAAAGCAGTAAGTCCCGAACTCTGGATGGCGATTACGGCTTCGGCCGATAGCGCGCCGCCCCCTTCGATCGGCGGCACGAGATTGCCGTCGATCACGAGCGCCCTCTTATAGAGGTCCGCGGTGCCGGCTCCCGGACGGGAGAGAGCGGGTTCGGCTAACCCAGCGATGCCGATGGCCACGAAAGTTCGGCGGTCAATCATATTCTGTCGGGCTCCACTCAAGGCATGCATGGGCTTCCCCAGGATTGCGAGCAAACGATCCTTGCTGAACTGTGAGCCGGTAGCCCCTGGCGGATAACAACGATCGAGCGCGCGTTTGACGGCAGTCAAGTGGAAACCGAAGTGACCGCTTTGGAGCGGTGGGTTTGAGGAAGGCGCCCGTTCGTTGGGCAACTCTAGGACGGTAGTTATGCGCCCCAACCCGAACTCACTGAAGTTGTCGTAACTCATCAACAGCCTTCGTTGCATACAGGTCTCGAAGCGAGTCGCTCCGCTGAAAGAGGGTTATTATTGCGGTTACTTACCTCGCATTCGGCGGGGTCTCACTTCGACGCCTATCTCCACGTCTGCGCTGCAAAGAACTTGCCCGTCGTCAGAACGAGAAAGCAAACGCAACTTGGGGTGCGACGTAGGACGCGCTGTTTCGGCCTGCCAGGGTGAAATCAACGCCGACGATCAGGCCGACATTGGCCGACCAGTTGTATTCTACTGCGGGTGCGATGCTCGTTGTGTAGCGGCGCATCCGAGAGGTGGAGACGAATCCGCCTCCGCCATCGGTGCCGAGCAAGCGAGCGCCGTCGGCATAGTCTTCAACAACATCGGCTGCAAACACCCATCGTTGATTAAGCGCCCAACCGCCCGCAAAGCCTACCTGCGTCGTAATCCCAGGCTTGACGCGGCCGAAGAATCCCGGGCCGGTACCATAGGCAGTCTGGCCGCGGAGACCGACGTCGGCGAGCGGTTCGTTCACCGACCCAAACAGGCGCAACCGGACCGGATGGTTCCCCCAGGTGGAAAAGAGCGACTGTACAACCAGGCCCTGTTTCAGCGTGAAAGCACCGCTGCCGATCCCGTCGATCGGATCGCGCAGGTTCTGGTAGTCGCCGATTGGAGCGGTGATCCCCACACTGAAAGTGACCGAGGGCGCGCCGGTGCGGTTGTTCTCATCGAGAATTCGATATTCAAGCTCAATGGGAAGATCGGCGACACCTGATCCATGGCTAAGGGCCTGATCGGTCCAGCCGCGCAGGAACGTGGGTAGTGCCTCGATCGTCAGTCGGTTTGTAATCCCGTATTTCATGACGACCACCGATTCGACGAGGCTGCTGTCGTGCGCGACCGCCGAGTGATGACCGGCGCCATTATAAGCTCCGGTATGCGTCTCAAGAATGAAATAGGGTTCGAGCGCAAATGCCCCAGCCTTTGATAGCGCCGGGGACGAGGCTTCGAGCGAGCCGGTGAACCACTGCTTGTCCACATTATCCAAGGGCTTTGGCGCGGCGTCGGGCACAGTCTGCGCCGCCGCTGTGCCGGCGATTGTGAGGGCGAGGAGCGCGAACGCTGTGGTCGATTGCATCTTAATGCGCCGTTCCGGCGAGGCCAGGAAAGAGCACGAGGAGCCCACTTGCCATGCCGCCGACCGCGATCGCGACGACAATGAGGCCGAACACTTTTTCGGTGACGAGCAACGCCTGCGCTCCGATGAGGCAGGTGATCGGCGTCGCAAGGAAATCAAGCGCGAGGATGATTGCCGCGTTGGCGAGGATGGCGATGGCAGCCGCGAAATACACCGGGCGGGGCCCCGAGCCCCACGCGATGATGATCGAGAGAACGCCCGGCCCGGCATAGATGGGAAAGCCGAGCGGCATGATGCCGACCGAAAATGGCGATGGTGCCGGCTTGCCATGATTGGCGCCGGCGGCGGGTACCTTGGTGTTCGACGCGGCGTGGAGATGATGGGTATCGGGCGTCGTGGCGTGCGCGGCGACGATGGGGGTTGGCGCGTTAAGCATCTGCCAGCCGATGACGGCGATAACTGCCATGCCCGCGACGCGGAGCGCCGGCACGCTGATGCCGAATACCTCGAGCGCGGCCTGACCTGCGAACAGCGCGAGGAATCCGAAGACCAGGTACGTGCCGGTCGCAACGAGGGCGGTCATTCGACGTTGCCCACCGGTCTGCCCATCGGTCGCGCCGATGAAGATCGGCAGGACGGCAATTGGTGCGGTGATCGCGAACAGTCCGACGATCATCGTCAGGAACATGCCGTGGTTGATGCCGCTCACTTTGCCACTCCTATTCAGCCGGGACGGGGGCCGCGGCAATGGCCGGTGGGCGAGCAGCAAGTGGGTTCGTTTCGAACGGCTCGAAGTCAGAATCGGCGGCCTTCCAACCAGGCTTGTGGAAGAGGAAGATCACAAACGGAACCGCGGCGAAGGCAGCCGTTCCGACGACGAGAATTGCGACATAGGTAACCGGATTGCCGCTGCTGATCTGGGAGGGCGGTATGAAACTGAAGAAAGTTGCGATGAGTGCGCCCGCAAGCCCGACGAGCCCAACAGCCCACATACCCATAATGCCGCCGGGAATTTTGAAGGGCCTCGGCTTGTCCGGCTGGCTATAGCGCAGGTGGATCGCGGCGATGTACATGATGAGATACATGAGCAGGTAGATGATCGTCGCCATCTGGCTCAGGAGTTGATAGGCTGACTGGACGGATGGCAGGATCGTGAATGCCGCGCAAAGCGCAGTGACCAGCGCGCCCTGCACGAACAGGATCGTCGTTGGCACCCCGTTCTTGTTTGTCTTCTGGAGGGCGTGGGGAAGATAGCCCGCCTTCCCGACCGCGAGGATACCGATTGAAGGGCCGGCAACGATCACGCTCACTTGGCCAAGCACGCCGAAGGCTAGCATCGCTGCCATCACGTTGCCGAGCCAGGGCAGGCCGAACGCCGCCCATAGCTCGCGGTATGCGATAAGCAGGCTCTGGTTGAGCTCGATGGCCTTGGTCTTCACGACGGTTTCGACCGCGACGGTGCCGGCGACGAAGAGGACGAGCACGACGACGGTCGCGATCAGGACTGACAGCGGATAATCCCGCGAAGGGTTCTTCAATTCTTTTACATGGACGGCCTGCATCTCCATGCCGGCGAAGAAGAGGAAGACGCTGGCGGCAAGCACCATATTCTGGAAGTGACTGAAATCCGGGATCAGACTGCCGTGAAGATCGACCGCCACCGGGTGACCGGTAGCGATGTAAGCGATGCCGAGGAGAATGAGGATCGCGCCCGGGATGATCGTGCCGAACAGACCGCCCAGAGAACTGAGTTGCGAGGATGCCTTGACGCCGCGGAAGGTGAACAGGGTCACGCCCCAGTAAACCGCGAGCAGGACGATTATAGTATAGACCTTATTGCCGGCGAGTGCTTTGTCGAAGCTCTGGGGCCACCAGATATAGGCGAGCGCGGCAGCGGCAAAGATAAGAACTGTCGGAAACCAAATGACGATAGCCTGCCATTGGTAATAAATGGCAGCAAAGCCCCATTTGGGGCCGAACGCTTCTCCCACCCACCGGAATACGCCACCCTGATTGGGGAAAGTTGATGCCAGTTCCGCAGCGACCAGCGAGACCGGGATAAGAAACATGACGGCCGCGAAGATATAGTAGAAAATCGAGGTCAGCCCGTATTCTGCCATCGAAGGCAAGCCGCGAAGGCTGATGATTGTCGCGATGTTCATCACCGCGAACGTCATCATGCCGATTCTGGCAACGGCGACTTGCTTTTTGGGCGCGGCGCCGCTGCCGCTGACGGGCAGCGCGGCCGCTGCCTTCACGGTGGCCATAGTCGCTTTTCCTTTTCGCACGGGTGGCTGTGGCGCGCGAATAATCGCGCGCCACAGCCGGGCGCTTTAGGCGGCGAGCACCGCGTCACGCGCGGCACGCACGCAATGGATCGCCCATTGCATGATCTCCGGCGTCACGAAGACGTTCATCGGAAAGGCCTTCAGCGCGTAGATGACAGCCTCAGGGTCGGCTCCTTCGCGATTATACTCAGCTTTGCGGAAGCCGGTGCTGAAGCTCATGTATGGCGTATATTTGCCGTCGATCTGCTTGCCCTCGCGATACCAGGCGTAGAGCTGGTCACCGATCGCTCGGGTTAGCGCATTATGTTTGATGAGATCGGTCCGCGAACTTTCCTGCGTCAGCTCGCGATGAAATTGCGCCTTGGCGTCGATGTCTTCCGGGTAAGCGCGGAAGAGCGTGATGAGACCCGTGTCGTCGGAGTTGACGCAGACCATATCGCTCTGTGTATTGACGAGGTCGGCCAAGTAATATTTCGTCTCGAGAATACCGCCGAGAATCGACTGCATTCCTTCCATGCCGAAATACTTGAGTGTCGCCCAACCCGCCAGCGAGCCCGATGCGGTGCGCGACACCTCTAGCGTATAATACATCGGGTTGTAAGGCGTCCGCACTTGGAGATAGGCATCCCCGCCCCAGCGGTGAAGCGATTCAAATTCTTCGGCGTCCTTGTAAAGGAAGCAGCTGCTGACATACGGGGCCCAGCCGACCTTGTGAAAATCGATGCCGACCGCGTCGGCATACATGATTTCCTTCAGCTGCTCGCCGTTACGCTTCAGGACCGGCAGGATCCGATCCGAGAAGCCGAGCGGATTTTTGGCAAAATCATAGTTGGCGAAATACACCCACGACCAGCCGACAACCGCGTCCGCATAAAGAACCGCCTTCCCGTAGCCCTCCGGATTTGGATACCGATCCATAAGTTCGCGCACTTCGCGGATGGGATCGATAGCGCTCGCGTCGGTCGTGCCCATGGTGCACACGATCGTTGCGACGGGGATCTTGCGGGCGGTAAAATCTTTCAGGATCTCTTCGAGGTGGGCCGTGTCCATCTGGTTGGTGGCTACATCGGTTCGCACGTGAACGATGTTGTCGGTGCCGAGGCCTAGCCAATCGGACGCGTTCAGCTGAACGAAGTGCGCCTGCTGCGAGCAGATGACCTTGGCATCCGTCCGCACGCCGGCGGTGCGCGAATGCGGCATCGAGCGTGTGATCCCGTATTTCAGACCATAGGTCCAGCATCCGCCGCCGCCCCAGGTGTAGATGGCGCCCGTCTTGACCGGATCCCAGCCGAACAGGTTACCGATCATCCCGGCGGTTTCGAGTTCCGCCTTGTGGACGTTCTGAGCGTATTCGCCTTCCAGAATGTTGGCCGAGAATACTTGCGACAGCATCGAGGCGATGAGCGCGGCTGTGTTCGACTGAGGAATGACGTTGCACATTGTGAGCGGATTGCCCCAATTTGCCATTCCCTCGAACAGGCCGACCACGTCGTCCAAAACGGCATCAAGGTCGCCCATCTTCTGGCCGATCCGAACATTTTTGACCTCAGGGTAGGTGTAGGTCAGGGCCGCGTTCTCGCCGAGATAGGCTGGTCCGCCTTTCTCAGGCCGCAGTTGATCGAGCTTTCCAACAAATTTTTCGATCTGTCTCGCCAACGGATCCGAAGTGCCGCGAAACGGCGAGGGGAACTCGCTCGCCATCTTGGCGTGATACTCCGCCCATTTGGGCGGCTGAAACGCGCCGCCAATTTCGACGCGTGGCGCATCGTCGTCTGTTGAAGACGCGTGTCGGATCGCTGCTGCCTGTGCTGGGTTGTCCATGGTGGCCTCGCTTGGGAGTGTGACTTACACCGCCCAATGAACCGGCTGCCTGATCTCAGGGAGGTTCGGAATTTACCTATGGGCATGGGGCAAAAAATGTGGGTAGTTTCCGTGGAATGACACGTCGAATTTCAGAGCGCTTGTTGGCGGCTTCGAAGCCGGCCTAATTTACGGCAGGCTCGTGCGCGGGTAGATCGACTTTGATCCGTCAGTGTAATTCGATCTGAATGGCTCCGAAGTAAGCGATGCGACTAATGGCAAGCGAATGCTCCTGTGAGTTTTGCGATCCGACCTGGCGCTGACCGGGCCAAATACGGTTGTGGCCAAGGAATCTGCGGCCCATGCCGTGCTGATCAACGGTGAGGCGAATATGTCATGAAGGATTCGTTCAGCGACGTGGCCCGTGGGCCTGATATCGCGTTGGGACGCGCGGTATATGCCGCTGGCGAACGCGGAACGACGACCTTTTTACGACCTTCCAAAGTGCGGATCGTCATTTCGAGGATGCCGGCGACTGCGTCCACCGATGACGTCTAAGCGCATCGCCGCAGCGCTCGGGGCAAGGACCTAGCGTGGCGGCACGGCGCGACGCCGTCGCCGCGATCTGGACGTGCCCGATGCACCCGCAGATCAGGCAGGACGGCCCCGGCGCTTGCCCGATCTGCGGGATGGCACTCGAGCCCAAGGAAGCGACGCTCGACGATAAGCCCAACCCCGAGCTGATCGACTTCACGCGGCGGCTGTGGGTCGCCGGCGCCCTGTCGATGCCGTTGTTGGTCGTATCGATGGGCGCCGAGATGTTCGGCTGGCACTTGTTCGCCGCGCCGACCTCGGCATGGGTCCAGCTCGCGCTGACCGCGCCGATCGTGCTGTGGGCGGGCGCGCCGTTCTTCGTCCGGGGCTGGACCTCGCTCGTCACCCGCCGCCTCAACATGTTCACGCTGATCGCGATCGGCGTTGGCGCGGCGTTCGCCTTCAGTCTCGCCGCGACATTGGTCCCCGGCATCTTTCCGACGGGCTTCCGCATGAAGGGTGGCGTGCCCGTCTACTACGAGGCCGCCGGCGTCGTCGTGACGTTGGTGCTGCTCGGTCAGGTCCTCGAACTCCGCGCCCGCGCCGCGACCGGCACTGCGATCCGCGCGCTGCTCAACCTCGCGCCCAAGACCGCGCATCGGGTCGCGGCCGATGGCAGCGAGAGCGTCGTCGCGCTCGCCGAAGTTCGCGCCGGCGACCGGCTTCGGATTAAGCCCGGCGAGGCGATCCCGGTCGACGGCATCGTCCTAGACGGCCTTTCGGCGGTCGACGAGTCGATGCTGACCGGCGAACCCGCGCCGGTCGAGAAAATGGCCGGCGCGACTGTCACCGGCGGCACTGTCAACGGCACCGGCAGCCTGCTGATGGAGGCCCGCGCCGTCGGTGGCGACACGATGCTCGCGCGGATCGTCCGAATGGTCGCCGCCGCCCAGCGCAGCCGCGCGCCGATCCAGGCGGTCGCCGATCGAGTGTCGGGCTGGTTCGTCCCCGGCGTCGTACTCGTCGCGGTCGTCACCTTCATCGTCTGGAGTTTGGTTGGTCCCGAACCGCGGCTCGGCCATGCCCTGCTTAACGCCATCGCCGTGCTGATCGTCGCGTGTCCGTGCGCGCTCGGCCTCGCGACGCCGATGTCGATCATGGTCGCCGCCGGGCGCGGCGCGCAAGCGGGCGTGCTGATCAAGAACGCCGAAGCGCTCCAGGGCTTCGACGCGGTCGACACGCTGCTGGTCGACAAGACCGGCACGCTGACCGAGGGCAAGCCGCGTCTCGTCGCCGCCGTCCCGACGGACGGGTTCACCGAAGACAGCGTGATCGCAGCCGCCGCCGCGATCGAGGCGCAGTCCGAGCATCCGCTCGCGCAGGCGATCGTCGTCGCCGCGCGTGAGCGCAAGCTGGCGCTCGGCGCGGTAACGGACTTCGCGTCGCAGACCGGGCTCGGTATCAGCGGCGCGGTCGATGGCCGGGTCACCGTCGTCGGCAACGGCGCGCAGATGCGCCGCGTCGGCGTCGATCCGTGCTGCATGGAAGCCGCAGCCGACGCGCAGCGCAAGACCGGGGCGGGGACGCTGTTCGTCGCGGTCGACGGCAAGCTCGCCGGGTTTTTGGCGGTCGCAGATCCGATCCGCGCCGATGTCAGGCAGGCGATCGCCGCGCTCCGCGCCGATGGACTGCGGGTGATAATGCTTACCGGCGACGACGCGACGACCGCGAACGCGGTGGCCGCGGCAGTCGGCGGGCTCGACGACGTCCGCGCCGGACTCAAGCCCGAGGACAAGGCGCGGATCGTCGGCGAGCTCAAGGCCGGCGGCGCCAAGGTCGCGATGGCCGGCGACGGCATCAACGACGCCCCCGCGCTCGCCGCCGCCGACGTCGGGCTGGCGATGGGCACGGGCACCGACGTCGCGATCGAGAGCGCCGGCATGACGCTGACCAAAGGCGACATCTCGGCGATCGTCCGCGCGCGCAAGCTGTCGCAAGCGACGATGCGCAACATCCGCCAGAACCTGTTCTTCTCGTTCGTGTTCAACGGTATCGGCGTGCCGGTCGCGGCCGGCGTGCTCTATCCCGTCGCCGGCATCCTGTTGTCGCCGATGTTCGCCGGCGCGGCGATGGCGCTGTCGTCGCTGACGGTGGTCCTCAACGCGCTCCGGCTCAACCGGGTGAAGCTCTGATCACCGGCTGGCGATCTTTGACTGTGCCGGACACGGCCTGCCGCGACAAGGATGCCCGCCGATGACACAGCGCATGCACGAGCTGGCCGCTGAGATCGTCCGCCTGCAGGTCGAGCTCGACCGCGAAATCCATAAACGGCGCGACCAGCTCGGGTTTCGCCTCCATGCCGGGCTCGTCGAGTTCGCGAGCGATGTGACTGTCGAACATCGTCGCCTGAGGGTTGGCGTCGCCCAATTCATGGCGCAGGCCCAGCTCGGAACGGTGCTGAGCGCACCGCTGATCTATTCGCTGATCGTCCCATTCATCGTCATCGATGCGTGGGTGAGCCTGTATCAAGCGATTTGTTTCCGCGTATACGCAATCCAGCAGGTACGACGCGCCGACTTCATCTCGCTCGACCGCCGCCATCTCACCTACCTTAACAGCATCGAGGCGTTGAACTGCATGTTCTGCGGCTATGGCAACGGCGTGATCGCCGACGTCCGCGAGGTGGCGGGTCGCACCGAGCAGTATTGGTGCCCGATCAAGCACGCTATGCGGGTCGCCGACCCGCACCTGCGCTATTATGAGTTCCTCGAATACGGCGACGCGGCGGGCTACCGCAGCCGTCTCGACGCGTTCCGGGAACGCCTTCGGGCGGCGGCACCGGCTGATGGCGCGGCACCGCCAGCATCGTGATGGTCAGCTTTGCTCGCCGAGCGTCGGATAATCGGTGTAGCCGTGCGCGCCGCCTCCGTAGAGGGTTTCGCGGCTCATCAGCGAATTGAGCGGGGCGTCCTCGCGGAGCCGGCGGACGAGGTCGGGATTGGCGATGAACAGCCGGCCGAACGACACGAGGTCGGCGCGGCGGCTGGTCATCTCGTTGATCGCCATCTCGCGATCATAGCCGTTGTTGACCATCCACGCACCGTGGAAGCGGTCGCGGAGTGCAGAATAATCGAACGGGATATTGTCGCGCGCGCCGCCGGTTGCCCCCTCGACGACATGTACATAGGCGAGGCCGAAGGCATCGAGCGCTTCGACGACGTGCTCGAATAGCGGCTGCGGGTTGCTGTCCTTCGAATCACCGGCCGGCGACACCGGCGACAGCCGTACGCCGAGCCGTCCCGCGCTGATTTCGGCGGCGACGGCCGTGGTGACTTCGATCAAAAGCCTCGCGCGGTTGGCGACCGAGCCGCCGTAAGCATCGGTGCGATGGTTGGTGCCGTCGCGCAGGAACGCGTCGAGCAGGTAGCCATGAGCGCCGTGCAGCTCGACGCCGTCGAACCCGGCATCGATGGCGCAACGCGCGGCGTGACGGAAATCGGCGACGATCCCGGGGAGTTCGTCGAGCCGCAGCGCGCGCGGCGTCGAGACGTCGACAAAACCTTCGGCGGCGACATAGGTCTTGGCGTCGGCGCGAATGTTCGACGGGCCGACCGGTGGCTCGCCGTTCTGGAAGACGCTATGCGAGATCCGGCCGCAGTGCCACAGCTGGATGACGATGACCCCGCCCTTGGCATGGACCGCGTCGGTGACGACCTTCCACCCCGCGACCTGCTCGTCGGTGTAGCAGCCCGGCGTGTCGGAATAACCTTGCGCCTGCGCCGACACCTGCGTCGCCTCGGCGATAATCAGGCCTGCAGTGGCGCGCTGGGAATAATATTCGGCGGCGAACTTGCTGGGCACCAGCCCCGGGCCGGCGCGGTTGCGGGTCAGTGGGGCCATGACGATGCGGTTGGCGAGCCGAAGCTCGCCAACGGCGACGGGCTCGAACAGCGACTGAGCGGCGACGTCGATATCGGTCATGACAACTCCATGGCGGGCCGCGCCTGCATCGTTCCGGGCGGCGCTCCGTTGCCTGGTGGCATATGAGAGATCGTCGTTACAACGTCCTTTGAGGCGAGAATGGCAACGGCCCGAGGGAGGCTGTTATGGATCGCCGTGGCTGCGATCGCCGCCTCACCAGCGGCGACGCTAATCTGGTTGAGGCCTCGGACGAGGTCGCCGGCAGCATATAATCCGGGAACCGAGGTTTGCTGATGCTCGTCAGTATAGAGACGCCCGGCGGCATCGACCCGCGCGCCGACAGCGGCTGCGAGCGCACCCTGCGGCGTTGTCCCGAACGCCGAATAGACGACGTCGAAGCGATGCTGCCTGCCGTCCTCGGCGGTGAGCACGGTAACGCCATCCTGATCGATCCCGACCGAGCCGATAATGACGTGGCTGACGTGGATATCCACTGCCTGTAAGGCCGCCCGCGTCAAAGATAATAAGCTCGCGGTCTCCGCCGCGGTCAAGAGCAGCGTGATCCGCGCCGAATAAGTGCGCAGGAACAATACGGCGATCGACTTGTCGATTGCCTCATAGCCGTCGCAGATCGGGCAGGTCCGGATCAGGCCGCGCTTCACCGCATCGGCGAGGTGCGCCAGCGGCGGCTTGTTCTCGACGACGCCGCTGGCGAGCAGCACCGAGCGCGGCGTCCGCGACGTGCCGGCGTATCTAACCGTGAACAGCCCGTCGGCATCGAGGGTCAATGTGTCGATCGTCCCGTGCTCGATGCTGGCACCGTAGCAGTGTGCCTGAGTGCGCATCAGGTCGAGCAGTACGGGGCCGCCGACGCCGGCAGGAAATCCCGGTACATTGCGGCTGCGCGTGATCCACTCAGCGCGGCTCCAGCCCTTGTCGACGACGGTCACGCGTCGACGGAAGCGGCCAAGATAGGTCGCCGCCGTCAGACCGGCCGGGCCGCCACCGATAATCAGGCAGTCGAGTGGGACGGTGTCGAGCATCACGCAGCCGCCAACTCTTTGGCCGGACTCACCTCGCGGGCTTCGGCTGCCGCATTCCGGCCGGCGATCCGGCCGAAGGCGAAGCACTCGCCGATGTTGCCGCCACCTTGGTAGAGGAACGAATAGATCGAACCGAGCTCCCCCGCCGAATAGAGCCGTCCGATCGGCTCGCCGTCGACGCCGATCACCTGCGCGTGCTCGTTGCGGCGCGGACCGCCCTGTGTGTTCACGAAGGCCGGGGTCAGTTCCATGGCATAATAAGGCGGGACGGCGAGCGGGGCCATCTCATTCGCGGCTCGGTCCCAGTCGGCGTCGCTGCCGGCGGTCGCGAACCCGTCGAACCGGGCAACGCTGGCTTCCAGAGCTGCTGCGGGAATGTCGATCAGTGCGGCCAGTTCGCCGAACGTATCGGCCCGCTTGATCCAGCCCTTTGCAACCTCGCGGAGATTGTCGTCGCTCCAGTTATAAAGATTGCCGTGGCTGACATCCCAGTCGGCCGCAGCCTTGCCGATGTGGCCCGATTTGCGAAAGGCGTTATCGAAGATCATGTAGATGGGGACCGGCAGGACCTGCTGACCCCACTCGCCGTGCCGCTTGACCTTGCCGTGCAGGTCGCCAGTGAGGCAGGGATCACCTTCCATCGTGAAGCGCGATCCATCGCCGGCGACGAAGAGGTAACTCTTGCCGTGCGGCAGGTTGAGCCACTGCGCGACGGCGATCTCGGGGGCCTTGAACGACAGCAGCGGGCCTGAGATGTTATTCATGTGCCAGAGCTGGGCCCCGACCTCGAGGCCCATCCGGATGCCGTCGCCGGTGTTATTGGGTGTGCCGTTTGGAAAGATGCGGGGCAGGCCGTCGACGTAGTTCCGGACCATCGCCGGATTATTCTCGAAGCCGCCGCACGTGAGGATAACGGCGCGGGTTGCCTTGATGGCGACGCGCTTGCCGCCCTGTTCGGTTATGACGCCGACGATGTCGTCGCCCGCTTTCACCAGATTAACTGCGGGGGATTCGTAAAGTACGTCGATGTCGCGCGCGGCGACAGCGGCCTCGACGACACGCCACAGGCGTTCGCCGCCCATCGGGCCGGGACCGTTCATCAGCACGCGAACGCATTCCGACCCTGCCATCTCGGGAAACTCGATAGACGGCAAGTCGAACGGCGTCATGCCGAGATCTTCGAGCCAGGCGCGGTTCGCATGCATCTCGGTCGCCCATACGTCGACCATCGTGTTGGAAATGTCATCCATGTAGGGCCCGGCCAGCGCACGGAAATACGCCTTGCCGAGGGCAATATCGTTCGGCCAGAAGACGAGATTGGCGGAAACCCGGCTGTTGCCGCCCTTGTCAGTTTCGGGAGCTTTTTCGAGCAGCAGGACTTTCGCCCCCGCCTCGCAGGCAGTGATCGCGGCAGTAGCCCCGGCGAAGCCGTAGCCGACGACGATGACGTCATACTCGCTCGACCAGATCGGCAAGGTTTCGCGCATGATGGATCTCCAGCGGGTGCGGCGCGCCGCACTACTGCGAAACGCCGGACTCATAATCGCAACCTAGCGGCGCCCGGCCCACAACCAGGAGCATCGGAAACTACTTACTTTGTCTCGGTCTCGTCCGCGGCTCCCGCTGGCGCAGCAATCCTCGGGGTCAGGTTCGGACTAACCGAGAGAAGTATGCCGGCTCCTCACTCGCTCGAACACGCCTAGGTAATTTCCGACGCTGCCGCGCACCCATCCCACCGCATAAATCCAGAACAACGATCGGCGCTGCCGCCCGCGCTCGGACGCATCGAATGATCGACTGGAGGACGCTATGCTGACCGACAAGCAATTGCAGAACAATGTGCTGGCCGAACTCGACTGGGCACCCGACGTTGCTGCCGCGCACCTTGGAGTCAGCGCGCGCGACGGGATCGTTACGCTGAGCGGACAGGTCGGCAGCTACGCCGAAAAGCACGCCGCGGAAACCGCCGTGCGCCACGTCCACGGCGTCAAGGGCGTCGCCGAGGCAATCGAAGTGCTGTTACCCTTCGACCGCCAGCGGACCGACGCGGAGATTGCGGCTGCCGTCATCGACCGCCTCGCCTGGGACGTGTCGGTCCCGCACGATGCGCTGACTGTGGTCGTCGAACACGGCCAGGTGACGATCGGTGGTGACGTCGAGTGGCATTACGAGCGCGACGCCGCCGAGCAGGATATCCGACGCCTGATGGGCGTGACCGGCGTCGTCAATCGGATCGAAGTCAGGCCAACCACGACTGCCGAGCAAATCGGCGACGACATCACCCACGCGTTGCACCGCTCGTACTTCTTCGATCCCAAGACGATCGCGGTGACCGCGGTCGACGGCCGCGTCGAGCTGACTGGTTCCGTCAAGTCGTGGAACGACTGGGAGACCGCTGCCGCGACCGCCTGGGGAGCGCCGGGCGTCCGCGCGGTCGACAACCGTATCACGATCATCTGAGCTCGCAGGCGAACCACCGATCGGACCGGATATGAGTTATGGGACGCTTCTCGTGCATCTCCAGATCGGTTGCCTGAATTCGGGGCTGCTGAATATCGCTCGCGACTTGGCGCCACGGTACGACTCAAGGGTAATCGGCATCGCCGCTGGCCGGCCCTTGGACTTCGGTGCGACCGACGGATTTGCGGGCGGCATGGTCTATATTTCGGGCGAAGCCATCCAGCAGGATCGCGACGAGCTCGATCGCGAGATCGCGGCCGCCGAAGCAGAATTTCACGCCGCTCTGAGCGGACGGGTCAGTGCCATCGAATGGCGTTCCTCGGTGACCTACGAGGCGCTCAGCGATTGCCTCGTTCGACAGGCCCGGAGCGCCGACCTGATCGTGAGCAACATGTCGTCGCGCGGTATCGACCCGTCGCGTCGGGTCGATACGGGCGACTTCGTGATGCGCGCCGGACGTCCGGTACTGATTGTGCCCCGGACGTTGACATCGCTCGACCTCGACCATGTTCTTGTCGCCTGGAAGGACACGCGCGAGGCTCGGCGCGCGGTGGCGGACGCACTGCCCCTGCTGAAACAGGCGGCCCGCGTTACCGTTCACGAAATTGCTGCCGAGGTCGATCTTGCTTCGGCCCGCACGCACGTCGATGATGTCAGCGCATGGCTTGCCCGGCATGGGATCGTTGCGGAAACGAGTGTCTCGACGTGTCGCCACGGCGATGCTGCTCACCTAGATGCGATCGCTATTGAGCTGAGCGCAGGCGTCATCGTCGCGGGGGTCTACGGCCACAACCGGATGCGCGAATGGGTATTTGGCGGCGTGACCCGCGACCTGCTGCTGGTCGAGAACCGCTGCGCCCTGGTCTCACACTGACCAAGTGAAAGGCGCCGAGTAGCGCAATTCAGAAGACTGACGCGCTGGACGGCGAGCTCTCGGCAAGACCGGAGAGATCAACGCTCGGAGGTATTTAAACTACGACGGCCGTGTCCCGAATAAAATGACGTGGGCTGTGAGTAGTATCCGAACCACGACAGCCTGGGCCAGGCGACCTAATGTTTAGGAGAGCGAAGGGGATTAGTGCCATGTTTCGAGACGATACTGACGAGATCTATCTTCGCGGTCGTGTCCGCGAATCCCGCGAAATGGCAAAGAATGCGACAGACCCGCGCGCCGCGCTGGCACACGAACAGATGCACCGTGGCTACGTCGCCCGCCTCGCCGCATTGGAACGTCGTTCCGGACCGGTCTGAGTGACGGGTTTCCAGGTAGAACCGGATCGCGTTGATCCGGCAGTTTCTGCGTCAACAGGATCGGCGCACAGCCGTCGGTACCCACGTACGCCGACACTACGGAGTGACCGATGACCGCATATATCAGATGCGCCGTGGCGCTCACGCTGGGCTTGGCGGTCGCCGCCGCGGCCCCTTCGCCGCCGCCCGCGACGAACATGGCCGAGCCGCTTAAGGCGGGACAGTTTTCATGGGCGCCGCAACTCGCACCGGAGGGGCCGGTGACGATCATTGTCAGCCTCAAGGCGCAACGTGCGTATACCTACAGAAACGGCGTACCGATTGCGGTCTCGACGGTATCGACCGGCAAGCCCGGCCATGCCACGCCGACGGGGGTGTTCACGATCCTGCAGAAGGATCTCGCTCATAAATCGAACCTCTACCACGACGCGCCGATGCCGTTCATGCAACGCTTGACCTGGCAGGGCATCGCCTTACACGGCGGGCATCTGCCGGGCTTTCCGGCGTCGCACGGCTGCATCCGCCTGCCACCGAAATTCGCCGAACTGCTATTCGGGATCACGAAACTAGGGCTGACGGTGGTCATCACCGACGATTCCGATGCGCCCCAGGCTGTCTCGCTGCCGATCGTGCTCGCGGGTCCCAAAGGCGTCGAGCGGTCCCCGGCTCGCTATAGCTGGGAACCCGAAAAATCACCGTCGGGTCCGGTGTCGATCGTGATCAGTGGCCGCGACCGGCGGATCGTCGTGCTGCGAAACGGCATCCAGATCGGTACGAGCACAGTCGCGATCGATGGGCCGGTCGAAACGACGATGGCGTTCATGCTCGGGTCGGTCGTCGGTCAAGACTATAACTGGCTGCGGCTGCCGATCCCCGGCACGGGCATCGCGAGCGGTACGGACATGACCGCAGCAGAGCGCGCCCGCGTGCATCTCCCGGAGGGGTTTCGCACCGCGCTCGACAGCGTGCTGCAAGCGGGCACAACGCTGCTGGTGACGCGCGACACGCTGCGAGCATCGGGGCTGGGTACGCGCCTGACTGTCATCTCAACAGATGAAGAGTGATGATCGACCGGTCGAGTCAGGTCGACTTGTCGGCAAAAAGCAGGCGACCGGGCCCCAGCCGTTCGAGAACCTGCTCCAGATCCGTAGGGGCGACAGCGAAGCATCCCTCACTTCGACCGAGCTTGCCGGTCGCGCGAGCAATCTCAGGCGACACATACCAGGCGGCATGGACCACGATGGCGCGGGCGGCGGCATTGCTGTTATTTGCATCGAGACCGTCGAGACGCATCGAGCGCCCGTGCGTGCCGACATAATAGCCGCCCGTTACGTAGGCCCCGCCCGACGACGCATAAGAACCAGGTTCGTTCGACAGGCGACTAACCCAGCCGGTGTGCAGCGGATCAGAGCCTCGCCCGTGCGCGACGAGGAAATGCTCAGACCGTCCGTTCGCCAGATCGACGATCGACAGGCGCGGGACGTTCGATGCGCTCGAGAAGTCGACAATTCCGATCCGGTCGCGATATGTCAGGTGTTGCGCATGCCGATCAACGGCGTCGCGGGCCTTGTCGAGCAAGCTTGCGGCGTCCGGTATTCCGGCATCTGTTGTTACCGGCAGAGCCGCGACAAACGCAATCGCCGCGCTACCAAAGCCGAGCAGCCGACGCCGAGATAATTTTCTCATGGTCCAGATATAGGCCTCCGCGCGTCATCAGCAACGTGCGGCTGGTGTTACGGCGGTCGTTCGCGTCAGTATTCATATGTGAAACGCGGTAACTTTCCCAGTGCGGCTCGTGTCGCGCCATGCAGAACCAAGCCCTTGGGCGATCTGTCGAGCGCGGTCGCTGGCAGCACCACGAGGCGAGGTGCAACTCTGGGAAAGATACCGACCGCCAACACGACATACGGCACCTTGCCAGATAATGTAACGATGAGGTCGTCGACCCGACCGACGGTCTCGCCAGCGTCGTCGATGACCTCACTACCGACCACACGCGTGATGCGATACCCTTGTGCAAGCGTTTTAGGATCGACGACGACAAGAGGGGGCTTTTGCGGGAAAGCTGCGCTAGCAACCTCGACGGCAATTAAGACACCAGCGGCTGTCACTAAAATCGAGCGCTTTTGCTATCCCGGAGGGGACTTCCCGACGCGCTTTTCGCCCGTCTCATGCGACCTCGCCAGTATCGGAAAATACGCAGCCGAACTCAAGACGCGGCAATTTAAAGCGATGATTGTTTGACAGTGTACCGTGGATAGCGGTTAGCTATACGTCCGCCCGTCGACGAGACGCCCTGCGGATATTGAAAGCGATCATTTCAATGAGCCGTTCGCAGAGTGCCGCGGCCGATACTGCAGCCAGCTCCCTAGCCAGCCTGCTGATCGTCGCGGTCGGTGCATCGGCGGGCGGGCTCGACGCGTGCACGCGGCTGGTCGAGGCGGTCCCCGACGGCACCGGAATGGCTTTCGTCGTCGTCCAGCACCTCGAACCCACCCATAAGAGTATGATGGTTGACCTGCTCGGGTCGCATACCGCAATGACGGTCGTCGAGGCGGTCGATGGGATGCGGGTCGAGCGGGACCATATCTATCTCATTCCGCCAGGAACCTACCTCGCGGTAATCCGCGGTCGACTGAAGTTATCGCCACCGACGGTCCGGCACGGCGCGCGGATGCCGTTCGACTTTCTTCTCAACGCTCTCGCCGCCGACCCCAGTTCACGCTGCGCTGCTATCATTCTGTCAGGCACAGGTAGCGACGGGAGCCTGGGATTGCAGGCGATCAGGGCCTCGGGCGGCCTCATCATTGCCCAGGACCCCGGGGAGGCTGCCTATGACGGCATGCCTCAAAGCGCTATCGATACTGGCGACGTCGATCGGGTGCTCAGGGTCGCCGATATGCCAGCAGCGCTGGCGCAGTTTCAGGCGGCTATGCCGAATACCCGCAGCGCGGAACCGGCAGACAATCTCGCGGCGATCATCTCGCTGTTGCGCAGCGGCACCGCTCACGATTTCACCCAATACAAGCCGGGCACGATTGCGCGTCGTATCGATCGGCGGATGGCGATGCTGGGAATGCCATCCGGCGACAGGTCTGCGTATCTCGACGTTCTGAGCAGGGAAGCGGGCGAACTTGACCAGCTCGGCAAGGACTTGCTGATCAACGTTACCTCCTTCTTCCGAGATGCCAAGGTATTCGAGACGCTCGCCAAGACCGTCGTACCGGCGCTCGTCCGCGACCAGCGCCCCGGCCAGCCATTACGCATCTGGATTGCCGGCTGTAGTAGTGGCGAAGAGGCCTACTCGATTGCGATCCTGTTCCATGAGGAGATCGCGCGCTCGAAGCGCAGTCTCAAGCTGCAGATCTTCGCATCCGACCTCGACGAGGATGCCGTCGCCACCGCGCGCGATGGCCGCTATCCGGCGGCAATCTCGTCTACCGTATCGTCTGCGCGCCTAGCCCGATTTTTCGTCAAGGGCGACGATGATTGCTACACTGTCACACCCGCTTTGCGCAGCGATGTCGTGTTCACCGTGCAGAATGTTTTGGCCGATCCGCCATTCTCCCGGCTCGACATGATTTCATGTCGCAACCTGCTGATCTATCTCGACCCCGAGGCCCAGCAAAAAGTCGTCGCGCTGTTCGCTTTCGCGCTTCGTGACAATGGCGTCCTTGTCCTCGGCAACGCCGAGACGACCGGCAGCACGGAAACGTTGTTCACCGTAACGTCGAAGAGCGACCGGATTTACGAACGCCTGCAGCGCGCCGGTCCGAGGAACGAGCCGACCGGCGCGCGGGCTGCGCCATTACCTATAATCGCCGATCGCTCGGCACTGACGCGATCGCGGCACAATATACTTGCCGACCTCTGTCGGCGACTCGTCCTCGAGGCGCACGCTCCCGCGGCTGTGCTCGTCAACCGGCGGTTTGAATGCCTCTATTCGCTCGGTCCGACCGAGCGTTACCTGCGCGTTCCTCCGGGACATCCAACACAAGACATTCTCGCCATGGCCCCCCATGGGCTGCGGGCCCGCCTGCGCGCCGCGATCGATCAGGTCGGACGAGATGTGCAGCGCCACGTCGTCACCGGCTGCCGGACGACGTACGACGGCCATCCGCTGCATTATAGCCTCGACCTTCGTTCGGTGATGTGCGGTGGTGAGGAGCTTATCCTGATCGCGTTCATTGACGTGTCCGCCGAACGCGCCTTCGACATGCCCGACAAGCCGCCACGGTTGATCGGCGCCGACCAGCTCGACAGCGAACTCGCGACGGTCCGCAGCGAACTCGAGGCGATGACGCGCAGCTTCGAAATCGCGGAGGAGGAGCGAAAAGCGACGAGCGAAGAAGCATCATCGGTCAACGAGGAGTTTCAATCGACTAACGAGGAGCTTCTGACATCGAAGGAGGAGCTCCAGTCGCTGAACGAGGAACTGACCGCACTCAACGCTCAGCTCCAAGAAACGCTCGATCGACAGCGTACGACGGCAGACGACCTCCAGAACATCTTATACAGCACCGACGTCGCGACCCTGTTTCTCGACCATGACCTCAACATCCGTTTTTTCACGCCCGCCACCAAGGCATTGTTCAATGTCATCCCTGGTGATGTCGGCAGGCCGTTGGCCGATCTGCGCTCGCTTGCCGCCGACCCGCACTTGCCCGCGGATGCACGCGCAGTGCTCAAAACCGGCGAGGCGGTCGACCGCGAAGTCGCCGACTCGACCCGGTTGTGGTGCCGAACGATCCAGCCCTACCGCGTGCAGGGCGGTGGCGTCGAAGGTGTCGTAATCACCTTCGCCGACATCACCGATCGCATCCATGTCGCTGAAGCGCTCGAAGCCGCCAAGCATCAGGCGGAGCTCGCCAACCGCGCCAAGTCGAGCTTTCTCGCCGCGGCAAGCCACGACCTGCGTCAGCCGCTGCAGACACTGAAACTGCTCGAAGGTCTTCTCGAAAAATCTGTCGAGGGCGAAAAGCCGAAGGATCTCGTTGAGCGCTTCGGTCAGACCCTCGCGACGATGGCGCAGATGCTCGACCGGCTGCTCGATATTAATCAGATCGAGGCGGGTACCGTCACCGCCAGATTCGAGCGTTTCCCAGTCATGCGCGTGCTCGACACACTGCGCGACGAGTTCGGCCTTCATGCGCAGGCGAAGGATCTCGAGTTGCGGGTTGTGCCGTGTAGCCTCGAAATCGACAGCGACCCGCGCCTGCTTGAACAGATGCTGCGCAATCTCCTCAACAATGCGCTCAAGTACACCAGCAGCGGCAAAATCCTGATTGGTTGCCGGCGCCACGCAGACCGTCTGAGCATCCAGATCTGCGATACCGGCATAGGGATTGCAGCCGACGATCTTGACACGATCTTCGAGGAATATCGTCAACTGGCGAGCGGCTTCTACAGCCGCGATCACGGCTTGGGCCTCGGCCTGTCGATTGTCCAGCGCCTCGGCAGACTGCTCGGCCATTCGGTCAAAGTGGCTTCGCAAATCGGCAGCGGTTCGACATTCTCGATCGATATTGCATGCACCTCACTAGAGGTTATCCGGCCCGCAGAACCAATCGAGCCAAGCGCGCCGCGCGGCGGGGAAACCACCATCGGAACGATCTTCGTGATCGAAGACGATGATAGTGTCCGCGAGACCAACGAGCTTGTCCTGCAGGACGCCGGCTACGCCACCGTCGCGGCCGCCGACGGTGCAGAGATCCTTCGACTTGCGCTGAAATCAGTGGTGCCCAGCCTCATCTTGACCGATTTCAATCTGCCGAACGACATGGACGGGCTTGCCGTCGCCGCGGCACTGCGTAAGCGCTTTGCTCGATCGATCCCGACGATCGTCTTGACCGGCGATATCTCGACGGCGTCATTGCGTGCAATTGCCGAGCAGGACTGCGTCCACCTGAGCAAGCCGGTCAAGCTGAAGGAGCTGCTCGCCGCCATCGCCAGCGCCTTGACGCCCGCGGCGGCGGCCATTGCACGGCCGGCGTTCGACCTGACCAACGCCCCGGTCATTTTCGTCGTCGACGACGACGATCAGATCCGCACCCTCCTGCGCGTCATGCTCGAAGACGAGGGTCTGGCGGTCGAGGACTTTGCCAGCGCCGAGGATTTCATCGCTGCCTACCGCCCAGGTCGCGAGGACTGCCTGCTGGTCGATGCCTATCTGCCCGGGATGAACGGGCTCGACCTGTTGCGAACATTGGGAAATGCCGGGCATCGCATCCCGTCGATCATGATCACCGGAAGCGGAGATGTGACGATGGCGGTGCAGGCGATGAAAGCCGGTGCACTCGACTTCATCGAGAAACCGGTCGGCACGGCCGAACTGCTTGTTGGAGTCGCGCGCGCGCTGGAACAGTCACGCGATGCCGGCAAATTGTTTGCATGGCGGAGGTCGGCGGCCGATCACGTCGGCTTGCTGACCTCCCGCCAGCATCAGATCATGGATCTGGTGCTGGCGGGTCATCCCAGCAAGAACATCGCTGCCGACCTCGAGATCAGCCAGCGCACGGTGGAAAACCATCGTGCCGCGATCATGAAGAAGACGGGGTCGAAGTCGGTGCCCGAACTCGCCCGGCTGGCGCTCTCCGCGGCGTCGGTCGGTTCTGGCGGCGTACTCATCGCGAGTTCCATGAAGGTGCCGGCGGTGCCGGCTGAGTAGATTCCGAATCGCGCGGCGGTGACCGGGTAGGTCTAACCCTCTTCCGGCAAGAGGAACGCGCAATATGGTCAGTCACGTCACCGGAATCGTACCCCCTGCAAGCCACTCCAAGGCGTATCTGGTAGGCGGCGGGATCGCATCGATGGCGGCGGCGGCATTTCTTATACGCGACGGCGACATGCCCGGGCATGCGATTACTATCTTCGAGGAGTCTGACCGGATCGGCGGCGCGCTTGACGGCGCAGGCTCGCCCGACACGGGCTATTCGCTGCGCGGCGGGCGGATGCTCGAGAGCAAATATCTGTGCACCTGGGAGTTGTTCGCGTCGATCCCGACGCTCGACAGCAGCCAGACCGTGACGCAGGAGACGTTCGCTTGGAACGAGACGCTGAAGACGTCGTCGAAATCGCGCCTCGTTCGCGACGGCCAGCGCCAGACCGCGCCGGCATTCGGGCTCAGCGAACGCCACATCCTGACGATCGAGCGGCTTGCGCTCGAACCCGAAACGATTATCGGCCACACCAGCATTGCCGATCAATTCGATCCGACGTTCTTCGAGACCGACTTCTGGTTCATGTGGTGCACGACGTTCGCGTTCCAGCCGTGGCACAGCGCAGTCGAGTTCAAGCGCTACCTCGTCCGCTTCGCTCACATGGTCGGCGGCTTCGACCGCCTGCTCGGGATCATGCGGACGGTTTATAACCAATACGACTCATTCGTTCGACCGCTGCGCAAATGGCTGCTCGACCGCGGCGTGACGTTCCAGTTCGAGACGACGGTCACGGATATCAATTTGGTCGAGCCGAACGGCATCAAGTCCGTCACTGGCATCTCGTGTCGGCATGATGGGCGCGACCAGACCATCGCTATTGAACCCGACGACTTCGTCATCGTCACGCTCGGCTCGATGACCGAGGCGTCGAGCCTCGGCAGCATGGACGCCGCGCCGCTGCTGCTCGGCAAGGATGACGGCGGTGCGTGGGCGCTGTGGGAAAAGCTCGCGCTCGGACGCCCCGAGTTCGGCCGTCCCGCGGCATTTGCCGACCACATCGGCGAGTCGAAGTGGCTGTCGTTCACGACGACCCTGTCCGACCCGACCTTCCTGCGACTGCTCGGCGATCTGACCGGCAACGTCCCGGGCGAGGGCGGGCTGATCACCTTTCCCGACTCGAACTGGCTGGCGTCGATCGTCGTGCCGTATCAGCCGCATTTTATCGGCCAGCCCGCCGATGTGGCGGTGTTCTGGGGCTATGGACTATCGGTCGACAAGCCGGGCAACTTCGTTGCGAAGCCGATGTCCGCGTGCACCGGCCGCGAGATCATGACCGAGATCCTTGGGCACCTCCGCTTCGCCGACGACGCCGAGGCGATCATCGACCATGCAATCTGCATACCGTGCATGATGCCGTTCATCACCAGCCAGTTCCTTACTCGCGAGCACGGCGACCGGCCGCAGGTAATCCCCGCCAACACGAAGAATCTCGCTTTCGTGGGTCAGTTTTGCGAACTGCCCGACGATGTCGTTTTCACGGTCGAGTATTCGATCCGCTCGGCCCAGGTCGCGGCCTACGCGCTGCTCGGCATCAAGCGTGAACCGCCCGCAGTCTACAAAGGAGCGTTCGACCCGCGCGTGCTCTACAAGGCGTTCCGCGCGCTGCACGACATCCACGGCTGACGATGCCCGCTGACGCGGGATGCGGCGTGGGTAGTTTCCGATGCTTTGCCGGCACGGCCAAGTGTCCGAAAATCACCCCGCTCGAGATAAGGAAATGATCGCCATGCACGATGCAAACAATTGGGTCTTCGGCTGGGGCTGGGTCCTGTGGCTCGCGTTCATCTTCCTGCTGTTCTCTGGCGCCGGCAACTGGGGCTACACCTATCGCGCCCATCGAAAATACGATCGCTGGACGCCGCGTACCGCTCGCGAAATTCTCGACGAACGCTATGCGCGGGGCGAACTAACGCGCGAACAATTCGGTCAGCTAAAGGCCGATATTGCGGCATAGGCCCAGCGGCCGGGATCGCGTAGCGGACAGGTACCGGCTCAGGGGGTTCGAGCCGCATCGGCTCGAAGGGCCTCGTAGCCGGCAACAACGTCGAACAATTCCTCGTCGATGCCAGCCTGGCGCAGGCGGTGATATTCGCCGCCGAGCGTGTCGCGCAAGTCGTCGATGTTCTTTTCGGCGCGCTGCATCGCGGCCAGGCGACTAGTGTTCTCACTTGCCAGCGATTCAGCGCAGGCACGGAACAGCGAGACGAATAGATATTCCCGGATGAAGGCGGCGAGGGTCCCAGCGTTGGTGGCCAGCACCTCAGGTAGCCCCGAGGTTGGCCATGCCACTGCGGCCGTGCGCGAGCGCCATGCGTTGTCTAGAGGCAGAAGCTGGATGCTGACCGGGCGAAAGGTCGCCGACGGCGCGATCTGGTTATAGACGAGGTGGAGCTCGATGAGCCGGTCCGCGTCCAGAAGCGCTTGGTCGGCGATGAGTAATTGGCCGACAAAGGTCGTGATCGCATCTACTGACGCCGGAACGTCGAACGAATGCTCGATCACCCGGCCGGTATCGCTCATCAATTCGTGCACGCGCTGGCCGACGGTCCAGATCGCGACGGCGCCGGACTGGCCGGCGGCCAAGGCCGTGGCGCGATCGGTGACGATATCGTTGAAACGGCCGACCAGCCCCTGGTCGGAACCGAAGACGACGATCCTGACCGCACGCTGCCGTTGGTCCGGGGTGGGCGCTACGACGCTCCGCGCGCGAATGCAGACGCCGAGACCCAGCGATACCGTTCGCTGATATTCGGCCAGCGCCGTGACCGAACGTTCGAACTGTTCGATGCTCGCGGCCGCCTGCGCCTTCATGGCGCGCACCACCGATTGCAGGTCGCCCGCGCTGGCGATCGTGCGCCGCAAACCGGCGATCGTCGCGCTCATTGTGCAGGCGCCGGGTTTGCGGCCGGGTCTGCCTCGCCTGCCGGCTTTGCCGCGCCCGCTGGCGGCACGAACTCAGCGAGCGCGGTCTGCAGCATTGCCATGACCGCGGCCCGGTCCGCATCGGCGAGTTTGCCGGTTCCGGAAAGCCGGTCGAGCAGCCCGGTTGGCAAGGCGTCAACCGCCGCGCCGATTGCCGCCTGCGCCTCGTCCATGCGAGGCAGTGGCACCGGATCGAACAGTCTGGCCCCAAGCGCCAGAAGGATAGCGATCTGCTGCTGGACGGCGAGCGGTGCCATCTCGTTTTGCTTCAGGGCCGCGCGGATACGGCGGCCGTGGGCCAGCGTCTTCGCCGTTGCGGCGTCTAGGCGCGCACCGAATCGCGCGAATGTCTCCAGTTCCTCGAACTGGGCGTAGGCGAGCTTGATGTCGCTGGCGACGCCGCGCAGGATGGCGTGCTGCGCATTGCCGCCGACGCGTGAAACGGACTTGCCAACATCGACCGCCGGCAGCACGCCAAGCTCGAACAGCGACGGCGATAGATAGATCTGGCCATCGGTAATCGAGATCAGGTTGGTCGGGATATAGGCGGCAATATCCTCAGCTTCGGTCTCGATGATCGGCAAAGCGGTCAGCGAGCCGGCGCCGAGCGCCTTGTTCAGATGCGTCGACCGCTCGAGCATCCGCGAATGGATGTAGAAGATATCGCCCGGGAATGCCTCGCGGCCTGGCGGGCGGCGCAGCAGCAGCGAAATTTCGCGGTAGGCGCGGGCGTGCTGGGTCAGGTCGTCATAGACGATCAGCACGTCGCGGCCCTTCGCCATGAACGCTTCGGCGATGCTGGTCGCGGCATAGGGCGCGATATAGAGCAGGCCCGGCGGCTGGTTGCCCTCGGCGACGACGACGACGGTGTAGGCCATCGCATCGTGTTCCCGCAGCGAGGCGATGACCTGCGCGACCGCTGACGCCCGCTGGCCGATGGCGCAATAGATGCAGACGACATCCTTGCCGCGCTGGTTTAGGATCGTGTCGAGCGCGATCGCGGTCTTGCCCGTCCGCCGATCGCCGAGGATGAGTTCGCGCTGGCCGCGGCCGATCGGCACCATCGCGTCGATCACCTTGAGCCCGGTCTGCAGCGGCACCGTGACCGCCGCGCGGTCCATGATCGCGGTGGCCGGCCGCTCGATCGGCAAGCGGTCGTGCGCCGCGATCGCGCCGTTGCCGTCGAGCGGCCGGCCAAGCGGATCGAGCACCCGACCGAGAAGCGCATCGCCGACGATGACATCCATGACCCGCCCGGTGCGCAGCACCTCGTCCCCAGCCCGCAAATGGTCGTGATTGCCGAGCAGCACGACGCCGATCTCGTCGGCGTCGATATTGAAGGCGATGCCGAAGATGCCGCCGGGGAAGCGCAGCAGCTCCTCCGACCCGGTGCCCGGCAGGCCCGATACCTTGGCGATGCCGACCGAGACATCGGTGATCGCGCCGATCTCCTGCGGCACCAGCGCGACGGCGAACGCGGCCTGCCCCGCCTCGATCGCCGCGAAAGCGTCGTCGAACGCGCGATGCAGCGGCTCGGCGCGCTTCACTTCGCCGACTTCGCTGGCTTCGTCGCGGGCGTCGCTTCGAGCTGGGTATCGATGCCGGCCTGCATCGCCTGCAGATAGTCGGCGATACTCCAGCTCAGCTTCTGCCCCGAAACGACGAGTTCGAAACCGCCCAGCAACGCCGGTGAAGTCTCGAAATCGATGGCGACGTCGCTGCCGAGCAGGTGCCCGACCGCCGTGCCGATGGCGGTACGCTGGTCCGCGGGGAGATCAAAGGCGGTACGCACCATGGCCTTAGCGGCATGCGACGAGGCCAGCGCCACCTTCATCTGCGTCACGGCGGTGGCCTCCATCGACTCCAGCCGGCGGAGGAACAGCTTGCCGATGCTGGCCTCGAGGCTCGCATCGGCAAGATCGGCCAGCATCTTCCGGGTGATCGCGAAGACACCGTCGCTGGTGCGGCGGCGGATCGACGCGACGAGTTCGACATCCTCCGCTTTCAGTGCATCGCGGCGTCGCGCGGCCGCAGCGTCCGCGGCCGCGCGCGCCGCTTCGACGAGCTTCTTGCCCTCGGCATCCGCCGCCGCCTGCGCCTTCGTGAGCAGGTCGGCGCGATCGGCGTCGAAGTCGGCGTTCTTCTTCCCGAACGCGAGCTTTTCCGTATGCGCTTCGGCCTTCTGCCGCTTGGCATCGGCAAGCTGCCCGTCGATGCGCTTCTCGCGGGCGTCGATGGCATCGAGAACGGGGCGGTAGAGGAACTGCTTCAGCAATCCCATCAGGATGAGGAAATTGAGCGCCTGCGCGCCAACCGTGAACCAGTCGATCAGCATCTATTTGCCGGCGTGCGCGGCGACCGCCGTGACGGCCGCGTTCCAGAACGGGTTGGCGAAGATCAGGATCATCGAGACGACGAAGCAATAGATCGCCGTCGACTCGATCATCGCCAAGCCGACGAACAGAGTTCGGGTGATGGTGGCCGACGCATCGGGCTGCTGCGCCAGCGAAGTCATCGCGGCGGCGACCGCCCGGCCCTCGGCAAAGGCGGGTCCCATCGTGCCGAAGCCGGTGGTGAGACCGGCCATGACGATCGAGACCACGGCGATGATGACGCTGGCGTCCATGGGTGTTCCTTGTATCGGGAGATCAGGCGGGCACTGGCGGGGTGCGGGGTGCGGGGCGCGGCTGGCGCGCGGCGGCGGCGATGTAGACGGTGGCCAGAATGGCGAAGATGTAGGCTTGGACCATGCCGATCAGCAGGCCGAGCGCGGTCATCACGACCGGAAAGAGCAATGGCGTGATGCTAACCAGGATGCCAACGATCATCGCGCCGCTCATCATGTTGCCGAACAGGCGCACCGCGAGCGCCAGTGTCCGCGACGCCTCGCTGATGATGTTGAACGGCAGCATGATCACCGTCGGCTGGACATAGGAGGCGAGGTAGCCGCCGACGCCGCGCGCTGCGATGCCGAACACCGGCACCGCGACGAACACGCAAAGCGCCAGCGCGACCGTGGTCGACAGTGATCCGGTCGGTGGTTCGAACCCCGGGATGATGCTCGACAGGCTGGAGGCGCCGATGAACAGGAACAGCGTGCCGACGAAGGGAACATAGCGGCGCGGGTTGTCGAGGCCGATCTCGCCGATCTGGCCTTCGATCGCGGTCACGACGATCTCGAGCAGGTTCTGCCAGCGCGAGCGGCGGCTGCCGGTCGCCAGCCGCCGCGTGGCAAGCGCCGAGCCCGCCACCAGCACGACCATCAGCACCCAGGTGAACACGATCGTCGCATTCAGGCTGACGACACCGCGGTGCCAGAAGACCAGTTGATCGGGGCTAAGGCGCATGGTGGCCCATTCCGGGTGCCAACGTTCCCGCGACCGGCACCGGCAGCAACCGCGCGATAACAAGGCGCGCCGCGACGAACCCCGCCAAGACGACGAGCCAGCGCTGCCATTGGTCACCGGCGGCGACGAGGAAGCCCGCGAGCACGAGGGCGATCCGGACAATGAAGCTGGCGATCAGCCACGCTGCAGGAAGGCGCGCCGCCAGCACATGGCGGACCGTCCACCACAGGCCACCGAAGAACAGCGCTCCGAGCGCGACGCCGGCGGCCAGCGCCGGGGCGAGCGCGATGACGTCAGACGGAGTCGTCATCGTCAGCCTCCAGCTTGGCCTGTTGGGCCGCGACCCAGTGCCAGGCATTCCACGCGCCGATCGCCAGGCCTGCGACAAGCAACGCCAGCGTCCACGAGCGGCCACACGGATGGTGATGATCGAGCCAGCTGCCGAGCGCTGCCCCGAGCAGGGTCGGAATTGCCACCGACCAGCCGACGAGGCCCATCATGCCGAGGCCGAACCACACGCCGTGCCCGGCATTGCGCCGCGCCCGCGCACGGCGAACCGCCTGCGCGCCGACCGAAGCGGCAAACCCCGGGGCCCCGCGTGATCTTTTCGGCTCAGGCATTTTCGAGCGCCGCGAAACGCTTGATGAAGCCGCTCTCGAGCTGTGCCGAGACGCGGCGCTGGGCCTGCTGGAGATCACTCAGCGTCAGGAACTCGGCGGCGATGTTGTGCTGCAGCTGTTCAATGTCGCTCCCGGCGATGGCGCGGCGCACCGAAACGAGGACGTCGTCGCCGGCCTTCACCAGCACGCCCTCGTCGAGCGCCAACGTCACCTCGTCGACACCCTCGGCTTGGTAGACGAACAACCCCGGTACGATCGCCGCGACGCAGTCCGCGCGGCGCGACAACAGCCCGAAACTGCCGCCCGGCGTCATGAAGACGATCCTTGCGATCCTCGCTTCGTCGGCAAAGACCCGGTCCGGGAGAAGGATCTTAAGCTGCAAGGGGCTGGGCCTCGGATTGCGGCGCGTCGGTGTCGGCCTTTGCCTTGGCCTCGTCGACCGCGCCGATCATGTAGAGCGCGGCTTCGGGCACGTCCTCGAACTCGTCGGCAAGGATGCGTTCGCAGCCATCGAGAGCATCGGCGCGCGATACCTGCTTTCCCGCCTTGCCGGTGAATTGCTCGGTGGTGTAGAACGGCTGGGTCAGGAAGCGCTCCAGCCGGCGCGCCCGGCCGACGGTCTTGCGGTCATCCGGCGACAATTGCTCGAGGCCAAGCATGGCGATGATGTCCTGCAAGCCGGCATATTGCGCGAGGGTCTTCCGGATTTCCTGCGCCAGCCGGTAGTGGCGCTCGCCAACTACCGCCGGCGTCGCCATCTTGGAATTGGACTGCAACGGATCAATCGCCGGATACAGGCCCTCGGCGGCGCGCTTGCGCGAAAGGACGAGCGAGGCCGACAGATGCGAGAAGGTGTGGACCGCAGCCGGATCGGTAAAGTCGTCGGCTGGCACATAGACCGCCTGGATCGAGGTAATCGCGCCCCGGTCGGTGCTGGAGATACGCTCCTCGACCTCGGAAAGCTCGGTACCCATGGTCGGCTGATAGCCGAGCCGCGACGGCATCCGCCCCATCAGGCCCGAAACTTCCGCGCCCGCCTGGATAAAGCGGAAAATATTGTCGATCAGCAGCAGCACGTCGCGGTGCTGGTCGTCGCGAAAATACTCGGCCATCGTCAGTGCCGCATATCCGATGCGGAAGCGCGCGCCGGGCGGCTCGTTCATCTGGCCGAACAGCATGACCATGCCGGGCAGCACGCCCGCCTTGTCCATCGCATGGTAGAGTTCCTCGCCCTCGCGGCAGCGCTCCCCGATCCCGCAGAAGATGCTGACGCCGTTGTCGTGGCCGATCATGTTGTGGATGATCTCGGTCAGCAGCACCGTCTTGCCGACACCCGCACCGCCGAACAGCCCCGCCTTGCCACCGCGTTCGAGAGGCGCCAGCACGTCGATCGCCTTGATGCCGGTTTCGAAGATTTCCGACTTCGTCGACCGTTGGACGAGGGGCGGCGGGGCGCGATGTATCGATCGCCAGTCGACGCCCGCCAGCGCGGGCTTGCGGTCGATGGCGTTGCCGAACACGTCGAACATTCGCGACAGCACCGCCATGCCGACGGGCGCCTTGAGCGGGCCGCCGGTGTCGGTGACCGGCATGCCGCGGGCAAGGCCCTGCGTGGGTGCCAGGGCGATGCCGCGGACATGGTGTTCGTCCGGGTGCGACAGCACTTCGAGCGCTATGTCCAGATCGGCGCCAGCGCGCAGCAGCGAATAGATCGGCGGCAGGCGGCCCGGAAAGCGGACGTCGACGACGCTGCCGCGAATCGCCGTGACGATGCCCTCGCCGCGCGACGGTGACGGTTGCTGAGCCGGGGGGGCGACCGCCGCTGTCATCGCGAAAGCGCATCGCGCGTCGGTCTCGTGTAGGGCTGAGAGGCGAACGGCATCAGGACGATGTATTGCGCCCGTCGATGAACGAGCAGCCTCGGAAACTACGCATGGATCGGGGTCGATGGCCGGCGTCGGGGCGTTGTCCGCCCCGACGCGGCGCGATGCGACGACTGCCCCGTAGGTAGTTTCCGGCCCTCAGAGCCGGCGGTCGCGGCGGCTAATACAGCGACTTGTATTGGTGCTGCAGGGACGAACCGATGATCCTCCATGCCTCGAAGATCGAAGGCTTCGCACTGGAAGCGAGCGATGGCCCCATCGGCTCCGTCGTCGATTTGCTGTTCGACGACGTAACGTGGCGGATTCGTTGGCTGGTGATCGATACCGGCGGCTGGCTGGGCGATCGCAAGATATTGCTTCCGCCGTCGGCGCTGGGTCATGTCAACCATATTGGCCACCAATATTCGGTGCTGCTGACAAAGCAGCAGATCAAGGACAGCCCGTCGGTCAATACCGACGAGCCGGTATCCAGACAGATGGAGACCGGACTCTATGATTATCTCGGTTGGGCGCCTTATTGGTCGACCGGCTTCTACATGGGCGGCTACGGCTATACCGGCGGCATGATGGAGCCGCCAGGGCCCGGTTTCGCAGAGGCGCAGGCCAAGACGGATCACGCGGCCACGGGCGACGCACATCTGCGTAGCGTTCGTGAAGTCACCGGTTACCTGCTGGAGGCCACCAACGGCGAGATTGGCCATGTCGCCGATTTTCTGGTGGAGGACGCCGACTGGAGCATCCACTATCTCGTCGCCGACACACGCAACTGGTGGCCCGGCAAGCATGTTCTGGTTTCGCCACGGTCGATCACATCGATCGACTGGTCGCCGCGGCTGGTCCACGTCGATATCAGCCGCGAGACGCTGAAGGGTAGCCCGGCCTACGATGGCTCGCAGGCTGTGGATCGCGCTTATGAATATGCCTTCCACGGCTATTATGACGGCAAGCGCGTCGTCGAACCGGCCTGACACCATGCTGGCAACCGCGCTCGAGCCGCATCCCCCTGCGGCGGGACCCGAACCCCGCGACGACATCGACGCGCTCTGCATCGACACGATCAGGACACTGTCGATGGACGCCGTTCAAAAGGCTGATTCGGGTCATCCTGGTACCCCGATGGCGCTGGCACCGGTCATCCATACGCTATGGCAGGACGTCCTGCGCTATGATCCGGCCGACAGCCACTGGCCGAACCGTGACCGTTTCGTTCTGTCAAACGGCCACGCCTCGATCATGCTATACTCGATCCTGT
The DNA here is from genome assembly GCF_019431245.1 of Polymorphobacter sp. PAMC 29334. Lineage (NCBI taxonomy): Bacteria > Pseudomonadati > Pseudomonadota > Alphaproteobacteria > Sphingomonadales > Sphingosinicellaceae > Polymorphobacter > Polymorphobacter sp. PAMC 29334. The sequence continues at coordinate 353,425 of NZ_CP080242.1, forward strand.
TTCTCTGTGGCGTCCACAGTCCGCAGCAGGATGCGCTGACTCTCGACGACATCATGGCGTTCCGCAGCCTTGGCAGCCGGTGCCCCGGCCATCCCGAGCACGGACTGACGCCGGGTGTGGAAACCACCACCGGGCCGCTCGGTCAAGGCTGCGGCAACAGCGTCGGTATGGCGATCGCCGGACGTTGGCTCGGCGCACGCTTCAATCGCCCCGGCTTCGTGATGTTCGATCACGACGTCTTCGCATTTTGCGGCGACGGCGACCTGATGGAGGGGGTAAGCAGCGAGGCTGCTGCGCTTGCCGGCCACCTGATGCTCGGCAACCTCTGCTGGATCTACGACCGCAACCGCGTCACGATCGAAGGCCATACCGACCTTGCCTTCACCGAGGACGTCTCGGCGCGGTTCCTCGCCTATGGCTGGAACGTCGAGCAGGTCGGCGACGCCAATGATACCGCGCGCCTGGCCGCTGCCTTCGCCGGCTTCCGCGCCCGCTCCGACGTGCCGACGTTGATCATCGTCGACAGCCACATCGGCTACGGTGCGCCGCACAAGCAGGATACGAGCGCTGCGCACGGCGACCCGCTCGGGCCCGAGGAGATCCGGCTCGCCAAGCGGCGTTATGGTTGGCCGGAAGAAGTCGCCTTCCGCGTGCCGGGGGGAGTCGAGGCGCACTACAGCGCGGGCATCGGCGCGCGGGGCGGCACCCTCCACGCAGCGTGGCGCGATTTGCGTGAAGCCTATGGGGTCGCTCATCCGAAAGACGCGGCAGTGCTCGACCAAATCCTTGCAGGTCGTCCTCCCGCTCGCGTGACCGACAACCTCCCGGTCTTCCCGGCGGATGGAAAGGGGCTCGCCACGCGGGAAGCGTCTGCAACTATCCTCGACGCGGTAGCGCAGCGCTATCCAGCGCTGCTTGGCGGTGCCGCCGACCTCGCGCCGTCGACCAAGACCCGGCTGAACTTTGTCGGGGCCGGCGATCTGGAAGCGCCGAACCCGGGTGGGCGCAACCTTCATTTCGGCATCCGCGAGCATGCGATGGGTGCCATCGTCAATGGCCTCGCCCTCTCGGGTTTGCGCTCCTACGGCGCGACCTATCTGGTCTTTTCAGACTATATGAAGCCGGCCATCCGACTCGCTGCGCTGATGGCGCTACCGGTCATCCACGTCCTGACGCACGATTCGATCGGCGTCGGGCAGGACGGCCCGACGCACCAGCCGGTCGAACAGCTCGCGGCGCTGCGCAGCATGCCCGGCCTGCTGACCTTCCGCCCCGCCGACGCCAACGAGGTCGTCGCGTGCTGGCAGGTCATCGTCCAACTGCGTCAGCCTGCCTGCCTGGTGCTCACCCGCCAGGCGGTGCCGACGCTTGATCGCAGTCGCTACTCTGCGGCGGCGGGTGTCGCGCGCGGGGCTTACGTGCTGGCCGGCGACGCTGACGCCACCCCGGCGCTGATCCTGATCTCGACCGGCAGCGAGGTTGCGCTGTGCATCGCGGCGTTCGAAACGCTGAGCGCCGAAGGCATTGCGGTGCGGGTCGTCAGCATGCCGTGCTGGGCGCTGTTCGAGGCGCAGGACCGATACTATAGGGACGCCGTCCTACCACCGGGTGTCACCGCGCGAGTCGCGGTCGAGGCAGCTTCGCCTCTGGGCTGGGACCGCTACGCCGGTCCGGCCGGCACGGTCATCGCCATGCGCAGTTTCGGCGCATCGGCCCCAATCGGCGACCTGATGGAGAAGTTCGGGTTTACGGCGGCGGATGTGCTGTCGGCGGCCCGCGCACAGCTGGCCACCGGATGACACCGACAGATCGGTCGAATCCCGCACCGCGCGCCGTCGTCGGCGACCCCTGTACAATCGTCATCTTCGGGGCCGGCGGCGACATGACCAAGCGCCTCATGATTCCGGCGCTCTACAATCTTGCGCGGACAGGGGTGTTGCCAGAGGATTTCGCCATCATCGGCGTCGACCTCGCGCCGAACACGGCGAGCGGCTGGAAAGGCAGCTTGCACGCCATGCTGTCCACCTTCGTTGGCGACGAGCACGCCGAGTTCCGGATCGACGAGATCGACGAGGCGGTATGGCAGCGCCTTGCCGAAAGAATGACGTACCTCCAGGGCGATATCACCAAACCCGAACTCTACGCCGACATCGCCAAGGCGCTCGACACCCTCGGGGAGCAGTTCTCGACCCAGGACAACGCGATCTTTTACCTCGCAGTCGCCGGCAGCTACTTCGCCACCGTCGTTGCGCAGCTCGCGGCCGCCAATCTGACCGCGGATGCCGGCACCGGCCATTGGCGGCGCGTTGTCGTCGAGAAGCCGTTCGGCCACAGCCTGGCGTCTGCGCAGGCGCTCAACCGCGACATTCTCTGCAGCCTGCGCGAGGACCAGATTTTCCGTATCGACCATTTCCTCGGCAAGGACACGGTGCAGAGCATCATGGCGCTGCGCTTCGCCAACGGGCTGTTCGAGCCGATCTGGAACCGCGACCGCATCGACCATGTCCAGATTACCGTCGCCGAGACGGTGGGCGTCGAGACTCGCGGCAGGTTCTACGAGGCCACTGGCGCGCTGCGGGACATGGTGCCGAACCACGTCTTCACGCTGCTGGCGATGGTCACGATGGAGCCCCCAACCGGGTTTGACGCGGCTTCGATCCGTTCGCGCAAGGCCGATGTCTTCGCGGCGATGGCGACGGCCCGGCCGGATCAGTCGGTACGGGGTCAATACGCCGCCGGCACAGTGCGCGGGCGTCCTGTCGCCGCCTATCGCCAGGACGCCGACGTCGCCGCCGGCTCGACTGTCGAAACCTATGTCGCGATGGAGCTGGCGATCGACAACTGGCGCTGGGCCGGGGTGCCATTCTACTTCCGCACCGGCAAGCATCTGGCGGCGCGCAGCACGGAAATCGCCATCCGCTTCAAGCAGGCGCCATTCGCCGCGTTCCGCGATACGCCAGTCGGTAGCCTGCGGCCGAACTGGCTGGTGCTGAGCATCGCTCCTGACGAGGGCATTTCGCTGCAGTTCGAGGTCAAGCGCCCCGGTCCGGTCGTCGACCTCGCGGCGGTGCGGATGGACTTCCATTATGCCGACTGGTTCCCGAAGGAGCCGAACGTCGGCTACGAAACGCTGATCCGCGACGTGATGATTGGCGATCAAACGCTGTTCATGCGCGCCGACATGGTCGAGCAGGGCTGGCGCATCGTCGAGCCGGTGCTCGATGCCTGGGCTGCCGATCCCGGCGGCCCGGCGCGGTACGAATCGGGCAGCGACGGGCCGGCGGCAGCCGACGCTTTGCTGGCGCGCGACGGACGCGAATGGCGCGCGATCGGCACTTCGAAATGAGGCGCACACCGTCTTCCGACGTCGTCGGCCTCTCACCGCCGCTAATCGTCGCCGCCTCGATCCTCGCGGCCGATTTCGGACACCTTGCCGATGAAGTGCGCGCGGTCGATGCTGCCGGCGCCGACTGGATTCATGTCGACGTGATGGACGGCCGCTTCGTGCCCTCGATCACGATTGGGCCGCAGGTCGTCGCCGCCGTCCGCGCGTGCACGGCAAAGCCGCTCAACGTCCATCTGATGATTGTTGAGCCCGACCGGCAGATCGCCGCCTTTGCAGCAGCGGGCGCCGACCACATCCTCGTCCATGCCGAAGCGACCGCGACGGTTCATCTCCACCGCGTTCTCGGCGAAATCCGGGCGCTCGGTTGCAAGGCCGGCGTCGTGCTCGATCCCGGCACCCCGGTCGCGATGATCGAATATGTCCTTCGGCTCTGTGACATCGTGATGGTGATGACGGTCAACCCCGGGGCCAGTGGCCAGTCCTTCCTGCCCGACATGCTGCCCAAGATCCGTCACCTGCGCGCGCTGTGCGACGCCCATGGGTTCTCCCCGGTCATCGAGGTCGATGGCGGCCTCGACGGCGATACAACCGGCCTTGCCGTCACCGCCGGCGCCAATGCCATCGCCGCGGGCAGCGCCATCTTCCAATCGCCCAACTATGCCGCAGCGATTGCCGACCTGCGGCGATCGCCACGCTCGGCAACGCCCGGCCCCGCGCGTGGCCTGCTGCAGGCAATGCCGCTCACGTCGTGAGCACGGACGACATCATCCTGACGCTGAACGGCGGATCGTCGAGCATAAAGTTCGCGCTGTTCCCAGCGCAAGGTTCGCTGGTTCGTTTCCTTTCGGGTGCCGTCGACGGGATCGGCTCGGCAAATCCGCTCCTGCATATGAAGACGACCGGCAGCGCCGCGACCGCGATGAAGGCGGCGGCGGCAGACCACCGGGCGGCAGGTGACTTGGTGCTCGCTACGGCTGAACGGGAGGTCGCTGGCCAGCGAGTGCTCGCCGTCGGACACCGCATCGTCCACGGCGGTCCCGACTTCGTCCGCCCGCAGAGGGTCGGCACGACCGAGATTGATGCCTTGCGTCGCCTCGTCCCGCTCGACCCCGAGCATCTGCCAATCGAGCTCGCTTTGGTCATGGCAGCGATGCGCTGCTTTCCATCCGCTATCCAGGTCGCCTGCTTCGATACCGCCTTTCACCACGCCATGCCGCGCGTCGCAAAGCTGCTGCCGATCCCGCTTCGCTACGCAGCCAAGGGCGTTATCCGCTACGGATTCCACGGCCAGTCCTACGCCTATGTGATGGGCGAAATCGAACGCCTCTGCGGCGTGGCCGCAGCGCACGGACGGATCGTCATTGCGCATCTCGGCAGTGGTGCCAGCCTGGCAGCCGTGCATGGTGGTTGGCCGATCGACACTAGCATGGGCTTCACCCCGGCATCGGGCGTGCCGATGGGTACGCGCTGCGGCGATATCGATCCGGGCCTCGCGCCCTATCTGGCGCGCACCGAGGCGATGGACATCGCCACATTCGACCAGATGGCCAATTTCGAGTCCGGCCTGCTCGGCCTGTCGGAGACCAGCGCCGACATGCGCGACCTGCTCGCCTGCGAAGCGAGCGATCCGCGCGCCGCCGATGCCGTCGCCCTGTTCTGCTATGCGGTCAAGCAGCGCATTGGCGCCTTCGCCGCAAGCCTTGGCGGTATCGATATGCTGGTATTCACCGGCGGAGTCGGGGCGAACGCACCGGTCATCCGCGCTAGGATATGCAACGGGCTGGGCTTTCTTGGCGTTGTCGTCGATCCCGACCGCAACGATGCAGGCGCCGCCATCGCCTCGCCCGACGCCGGCCAAGTCATGATCCGCGTCATGCCGACCGACGAGGAGGTCATGATCGCAGGTTCGACCCGTGATCTGGCTGTTGCCGGGCATACCCGCTGATGCGGCGTGAGTAGTTTCCGATGCTCCCCGCCGAGGAGCGACCCAGGCTAGCTAACGCCGCGACTTACGCTCGGCCCCGCATGCGGGGCTGGCGTCGCTGGAGAAACGCGGTGCAGATCGGAATCGTCGGCCTCGGTCGAATGGGGCTCAACATCGCAATCCGGCTGTCTGCCGCCGGCCACGAGTGCGTCGTTTTCGACCATGATCCCGCAGCGGTTGCGGCTGCCGTTGCCGGCGGCGCCAAGGGTGCGGCGGACCCCGCCGCGATGGTTACGAAGCTGGAGTCCCCGCGGATCGTTTGGCTGATGGTGCCTGCTGCCGCTGTGGACGGTGCAATCGACGGGCTGGTGCCGCTGCTGGCGGCGGGCGACATCGTCGTCGACGGCGGCAACAGCAACTACCACGACGACCTGCGACGGGCGCACGCCGTGGAGACCTTAGGCCTCCATTACGTCGATGTCGGCGTCAGTGGCGGCGTTTGGGGCCGGGCGCGCGGCTTCTGCCACATGATCGGGGGCGAGGACGCGATCGTCCGCCATCTGGATCCGATCTTCCGCTCGCTAGCACCGGGCGTCGCTGCGGCGGCGCGGACGCCGGGCGCGGTCGGCGAGCCCGGCAATGCCGAGCTTGGCTACCTCCACTGCGGCCCGACTGGCGCCGGCCATTTCGTGAAGATGGTCCACAATGGAATCGAATACGGCATGATGGCGGCGCTTGCGGAAGGGCTGAATGTCCTGCGCCATGCCAATGCCGGCGCGGCGAATCACGCAGCCGATGCCGAAACTGCGCCGCTGCGCCACCCTGAGCTCTATCGCTACGACTTCGACATCGCCGCCATCGCCGAGATGTGGCGGCGTGGCAGCGTCGTATCGTCGTGGCTGCTCGACCTTGCAGCGGCGGCACTCCTGAAGAGCCCCGGGCTCGATGGTTTTGCAGGAAGGGTATCCGACTCCGGTGAGGGACGCTGGACGTTGCAGGCGGCGATCGATGAGGGCGTTCCCGCGCCGGTGCTTGCCACGGCTCTGTTCGGCCGGTTCGAATCGCGCGGTGAATCCGACTATGCCGATCGCGTGCTCTCGGCGCTCCGCTTCGGCTTCGGCGGCCATCTTGAAAAGCCGGCGGCCGCGCCGGCCCAGCATTGAAGGCCCAGGCCATGCTCGCCACCGCCGCCCTCAGTTCGCTCGGCCAGAGCGTATGGCTCGACAACATCACCCGCGACCTGCTCGATCGCGGCATGCTGCAGACGTATATCGACACGCTGTCCGTCACCGGACTGACCTCGAACCCTACGATTTTCGACAAGGCGATCGCCGGCAGCACTGCTTATGACGCGGAAATCCGGCAGCGCCATGCGACGGGCGAAAGCGACGAGGACCTGTTCTTCCATCTCGCGATTGCCGACCTGCAACGCGCCGCCGACCTGTTCGCGCCCGTCCACACCGCCCGTTGCGGCGTCGACGGCTTTGTTTCGCTCGAAGTGTCGCCCCGGCTCGCGCACGACACCGACGCCACCATCGCGCAGGCCAAGGCGCTTCACGCCCGCGGGGCGCGTGCCAACCTGTTCATGAAAGTTCCCGGCACCGCGGAAGGCGCACCTGCCATTTCTGAATGCCTGTTCGCCGGCGTGCCGGTCAACGTCACGCTGCTGTTCTCGGTCGAGCAGTACCAGGCGGCGGCCGACGCTTGGCTGACCGGGCTCGAACGACGCGTCGACGCGGGGCTGGCGCCGGATATCGCCTCGGTCGCGTCGCTGTTCGTCAGCCGCTGGGACGTGGCTGTCGCCGACCGGGTCCCCCCGTCGCTGCGTAATACGCTGGGGATCGCGGTCGCCGGACAAGTCTATCGCGCCTATCGCGAAATGATGGCGTCCGACCGTTTCCAGCGGCTGCAGAATCTTGGCGCGCGGCCGCAGCGGTTGTTGTTCGCCAGCACCGGCACCAAGGACCCCAAAGCATCGGACACTCTCTATGTCGACGCGCTAGCGGCGCCCAACACGATCAACACCATGCCCGAGAAGACGTTGCGCGCTTACGGCAAGGAAGGTCGGCAGCCGCTTGCGATGGTCCATGAAGCGGGCGCTGCCGATGCCATTGTCGCGCGACATGCCGCCGCCGGGATCGATATCGACGCGCTCGGCACGCAGCTACAGGACGAAGGCGCGGGTTCGTTTGTCGCGTCGTGGGCGAGCCTGCTCGCGGCGATCGCCGCCAAGCGGGCAGCGGCATGACTCCGAGCCCCGCCTGGGCAGCGCTTACCGCGCATCATGTCCGCGTCGCGGATGTGCACCTGCGGGACCTGTTCGCGGAAGACGAGGGGCGGGCGGCTAGCTTCTCGGCGAAGGGCGCCGGCTTGTTTCTCGACTATTCGAAAAACCGCATCACCGATGAAACGCTGGTGCTGCTGCTTGCGCTCGCCGCCGAGCGCGACGTCACCGGCCGCCGCGATGCGATGTTCGCCGGCGAACACATTAACACCAGCGAGAATCGCGCGGTTCTTCACGTCGCATTGCGGGCGCGGCCCGGCGAGCGAATTACGACCGGCGGTGTCGATGTGGTGCCCGAGGTCCACCGCGTCCTGGCGGCAATGGCGGGATTTGCCGAAGGCGTGCGCAGCGGCGCGCTGACAGGCCACCGCGGCCAGCGCTTCAGGACGGTCGTCAACATCGGTATCGGCGGCTCTTATCTGGGTCCCGAGATGGCCTGTCTCGCCTTGCGCGAATTCCGCCATCCCGGCCTCGACTTCCGCTTTGTCGCCAATGTCGACGGGGCGGCATTTACGGCCGCTACTGCAGACCTCGACGCCGCCACGACCCTGTTCATCGTCGCCTCCAAGACCTTCACGACACTCGAGACCATGGCCAACGCCGGCGCGGCCCGCGCGTGGCTGGTCGAGCGGCTGGGCAGCGAGGCTGCCGTAGCCAGCCACTTCGCTGCGGTTTCGACCAATATTGAAGGCGCCGTCGCGTTCGGCATCGACCGAGCACGCATATTCGGCTTCTGGGACTGGGTTGGCGGCCGCTATTCGATGGATAGTTCCGTCGGCCTGTCGACGATGATCGCCATCGGTGCCCAAAGTTTCCAAGCGATGCTCGGCGGCTTTCATGCCATGGACGAGCATTTCCGCAACGCACCACCCGCCGCCAATTTGCCGATGCTGCTGGGGCTAATCTCAATCTGGTACAACGATTTCTTCGGTGCCCAGACGCTCGCCGTGATCCCCTATGCCGCTGATCTGGCGCGGTTTCCCGCCTATCTCCAGCAGCTCCAGATGGAGAGCAACGGCAAGCATGTCGACCTCTCCGGACACCCGGTCGGTTGTGACACTGCGCCGATTATCTGGGGCGAGCCGGGCACCGACGGCCAGCACAGCTTTTTCCAGCTGCTCCACCAGGGGACGCGCCTGGTGCCGTGCGACCTGATCGGCTTCTGCCATCCAACCAGCCCGCTCGCAGGTCAGCACGACCTGCTGATGGCCAGTCTGTTCGCCCAAGCTGAGGCACTCGCGTTCGGCCGGACGGCCGCGACCCTGTCGGCTGCGGGTTCGCCCGCCGCCCAGACGCCGTTCCGCGTTACGGAGGGCAACCGACCGACCAACGTCATCCTCGCCGATCGGCTCGACCCGGCAACGCTCGGGGCGCTGGTCGCCCTCTACGAGCACAGCGTTTTCACCCAGGGTGCGATCTGGGGGATCGACAGTTTCGATCAGTGGGGCGTCGAGCTGGGCAAGGACCTCGCCGGGGCCATCATCCCCGAGCTCGACCGGAGCACGGCGCCGACGCTGGCGCACGATGCCTCGACCAATTCCCTTATAGCACGCTACCTGGGTCGGCGCGGGTGAATGACGCCGCCACCTTCAAGCAGCAGGCCGGCGAAGCGGCGGCGGCGCTCGTCGAGCCCGGCATGGTGGTGGGCCTCGGCACGGGGACCACGGCAATCTTCGCCATCCGGCGGATCGCGGCGCGGTGGCGCGGTGGCGAACTGCCCGGTCTGGTCGCGGTTGCGACCTCCACCAAGACCGCGGTCGCGGCGCAGGCGCTCGGCATCCTGCTGCTCGGCGACGACATGCCTCGCGCGATCGACCTGGTCATCGACGGCGCCGATGAAGTCGATCCGGCGCTCGATCTTATCAAGGGTGCCGGCGGCGCGCTGGTCCGCGAGAAGATCGTCGCGCAGGCGAGCGACCGTGTCGTGATCGTCGTCGACGCGAGCAAGGTTTCGGACGCGCTCGGCAGCAAGGCTTTGCTACCCATCGAGGTACTAGCTTGGGGCTGGGAGGCGCAACTGCGGTATCTTACTGGTCTCGGTGCGACTGTGACAGCGCGCGAGGCAGATGGTCGCCGCTACCTCACCGATGGCGGGAACATGATTCTGGATTGCGGTTTCGGCACCATCACCGATCCGGCCGGCCTCGCGGCGACGCTCGAAACGCGGGCCGGGATCGCTGGCCACGGCCTTTTCGTTGAGATCGCAGACGACGTTTTCGTCGCCGGCCCCGCGGGCGTCGAACACCGCCGCCGGAGCCGCACTGGGTAGTTTCCGATCCTGCACGGCAGCGGTGACAACCGTTAGCCTGACCTATGTCAACGGCGCACCGGCCATGCGCTCGCCATGTCAGGATGATCCAAATGACTCTCGACGAACCCCGCACCTGCGCGACCGACGAGCCCGAGGCTTTAGCCAACGGCACCGAAGAGCTTGCCTTGATTGATGCCTACTGGCGCGCCGCCAACTATATCTCGGTCGGCCAAATCTATCTTTACGACAATCCGCTGCTGCGCCGGCCGCTAACGCTGGCCGACGTGAAGCCGATGGTCGTGGGGCACTGGGGAACGACCCCGGGACAGAATTTCATCTACGTCCATCTCAACCGCGTCATCCGCAAATTCGATCTCGACATGATCTATGTTGCCGGCCCTGGCCATGGCGGGCCGGCGATTGTTGGCAACGTCTGGCTGGAGGGCAGCTGGAGCGAGGTCTATCCCAACGTCGGCCGCGACGAGGCGGGGATGAAAGCGCTATTTAAGCAATTCTCCTTCCCTGGCGGCATTTCGAGCCATGTCGCACCGACGACACCCGGATCGATCCACGAGGGGGGTGAGCTGGGCTATTCTCTGAGCCACGCTTTTGGCGCGGTGTTCGACAATCCGGACCTGATCGTCGCGTGCGTTGTTGGCGACGGCGAGGCTGAGACTGGTCCGCTCGCGACTTCATGGCAATCAAACAAGTTGCTTAGCGCAAGGACAGATGGTGCCGTCCTACCAATATTGCACCTTAATGGCTTCAAAATCAGCAATCCGACCCTGCTAGCACGAATTCCACACGACGAGCTCGATGCGTACCTCCGCGGATGCGGCTGGGATCCACACTTCGTCGAGGGCGACGATCCCACGACTATGCACGCACGCATGGCCGATGTGCTCGAGACGGTGGTCGCTGCCATTCGTTCGATCCAGCACAATGCCCGACATGGCGGTGCGCCACTCCGCCCAGCATGGCCAATGATCGTGCTCAGGTCACCAAAAGGCTGGACCGGACCGAAGGTTGTCGATGGCATGAAGATCGAAGGGACATTCCGCGCCCACCAGGTGCCGCTCCTTGTCGATCAAGCCCACCCGGCACATCTCCCGCTCCTCGAAAGCTGGATGAAAAGCTACCGCGCTGAGGAGCTGTTCGACGCCCAAGGCTGCCTGATCCCGGAGCTTGCAGCCCTCGCCCCGTCGGGTGCGCGCCGTATGGGTTCAAATCCCCATGCTAATGGCGGCCTGCTTCGGTGCGACCTTGTGATGCCCGATTTCCGCGATCAGGCCGTCGCCGTGCCGACGCCTGGGGGTTGCGATGGGCAGGATATGATCGTGCTCGGCCGTTTCCTGCGGGATGTCGCGTTGTATAATTCGCCACATCGCAATTTTCGCGTTTTCGGCCCTGACGAGACGCTATCCAATCTGCTCGGCGCGGTGTTCGAGGCGACGGATCGGCAATGGGATGCCACCAGCGTTCCAGGCGACGAATTCCTCGCGCCCGTTGGCAGGATCCACGACTCGATGCTGAGCGAGCACCAGTGCCAGGGGTGGCTCGAGGGGTATCTGCTGACTGGCCGTCACGGTCTGTTCAACAGCTACGAGGCCTTTATTCGGATCGTCGATTCGATGTTCAGCCAGCATGCGAAGTGGCTAAAGGTTTGTGCTGAACTGCCGTGGCGGCGCAGCATTTCCTCGCTGAACTACGTCCTCGCATCGCATGTCTGGCAGCAGGATCACAATGGCTTTACCCATCAGGATCCCGGCTTTCTCGATCACGTCATCAACAAGAAAGCCGACATTGTTCGGGTATACTTGCCGCCCGACGGCAATTGCCTGTTGTCGGTCATGGATCACTGCCTGCGAAGTCGCGACTACGTGAACGTCGTCGTCGCTAGTAAGCATTCCCGGCCGCAGTGGCTGTCGATGGATGATGCGATCGTCCATTGCACCAAAGGCATCGGCATCTGGGCCTGGGCGAGCAACGATGCGGGCGCGCGACCTGATATCGTCATGGCCTGTTGCGGCGAGACGCCGACGCTGGAGGTCCTCGCTGCAGTCTCGATCCTGCGCCAGCACCTCCCTGAGCTCAAGATCAGGGTGATCAACGTCGTTGACCTGATGCGGCTGCAGCCCGCGTCGGAGCACCCGCATGGGCTGAGCGAGGCGGAGTACGACGCACTCTTCACCCGCGACGTGCCGATCGTCTTCGCCTTCCACGGCTATCCGTGGCTGGTGCACCGGCTGACCTATGCCCGGGCCAACCGCAACCTCCACGTTCGCGGTTACAAAGAGGAGGGCACAATCACGACCCCCTTCGACATGCGCGTCCAGAACGATCTCGACCGCTTCCATCTGGTTGAGGACGTCATCGACCGGGTGCCGGGCCTCGGCGCGCGCGGAGACTATCTGCGCCAGGCGATGCGCGACAAGCTGATCGTCCACAAACATCACGTCGACACGTGCGGCGAGGATTTGCCCGAGATCTGCGAATGGAGATGGGGCACGCCGCCGGAAGTGTACGCGCCGTGACCGCCGAACTCATCGAAACCGCCCGGCTGCTCGTGGCGTGCGGCAAGGGCCTGCTCGCGATGGACGAGAGCAATGACACCTGCAACCGGCGCTTTGCCGAGGTCGGGATCTCGCAGACCGAAGATGCTCGCCGCCGCTACCGCACGCTCCTGATCACGACGCCGGAACTGAAGGAGTCGATCAGCGGTGCTATCCTGTCCGACGAAACGATCCGGCAACAGGCGCCCGACGGCCGGCCGCTTGTCGCCCTTCTTGCCAATCGCGGTATCGTGCCGGGCATCAAGGTCGATCGCGGTACCCACCGGCTGGCGCTCCACCCCGGCGAGACGGTTACCGAAGGCCTCGACGGATTGGGCGACCGGCTCAGCGATTATGCGGCGCTCGGCGCGCGTTTCGCCAAGTGGCGCGCCGTCCTCGCCATAGGCGACGACCTGCCGAGTGCGGCCGCGATCGCAGCCAATGCCCAGGCCCTCGCCCGCTATGCCGCGCTCTGCCAGGCTGCCGGCATCGTTCCCATCGTCGAGCCGGAAGTCCTAATGACCGGCACCCATTCGTCGGAACGCAGCGGGGAGGCGACCGCGGCGGTGCTGCGCGCGGTCTTCGCCGCCCTGGTCGAACAGGGGGTAAAGCTCGAAGCGATGATCCTGAAACCCAATATGGTGCTTGCCGGGAGCGACTGGCGAGGAGAGACTACGGCCGAAATCGTGGCGGTCGAGACGCTGTCCTGCCTTCTGCGCACAGTGCCGGCGGCGGTCGCTGGCGTCGCCTTCCTGTCCGGCGGCCAGTCCGGCCCGCTCGCGGCCGCACGCCTCGATGCGATCAATCGTTGCCGCTCGCTCGACAGTTCGCGCGCGCCGTGGCCGCTGGTGTTTTCCTTCGCCCGCGCGATCCAGCACCCGGGGCTGCAAATCTGGCAGGGTGACGAGGCCAATGTCGCTTTGGCACAGGCGGCGGTCGGCCACCGCGCGCGCTGCTGCCATGCCGCCATTCATGGTCGCTACGATGCAGCGATGGAAGAGGCGGCGTCGTGAGCGGCGACGCGGGACCTCCGACGATTTACTTCGTGCGTCACGGCGAAACCGCGTGGTCGCTGACTGGGCAGCACACCGGCAGGACCGATCTGGCGCTGACCACGCACGGTGAGGCTCAGGCCCGCGCGCTGGCGCCGGCGCTGCACGGCATCGTTTTTGCGCATGTACTTACAAGTCCGCTGCAGCGTGCCCAGCAAACCTGCGCACTGACCGGGCTAGCGGCTGCGGCGGTAACCGAACCCGACCTGATCGAATGGGACTACGGAAAGTATGAAGGGCTGCGCTCGGCCGAAATTCGCGAGAAGCGCCCTGCCTGGTCGCTGTTCGACGACGGTTGCCCAAGCGGCGAAACGCCCGACCAGGTGGCGGTTCGTGCCGACCGGCTTATCGCCAGGCTCGCCCCTCTGTCGGGCAATATTGCGGTGTTCAGCCACAAGCAGTTCGGTTGCAGCCTCGCGATGCGCTGGATCGATCTAGCCGTCGCCGAGGGTCAAAGGCTGGCGCTCGACACGGCATCGCTGAGCGTGCTCGGCCACGATGCGCGTCACTGCGGAACTCGCGTCATCGAACTCTGGAATTTTGTGCCCGATCGGTTTGCCGCGAGCCGCGTGGAGGTGTCGTCTACGCATCCGTAAGTAGTTTCCGAACCTGCCCTCTTAGCGCACTGAGCATTAATCTTCGACCTCAAACCGGCGGCGACGCGCGCAGCCGTCCAACCGCCATGCCAATCCGTCGCTGGGGCTCCCTGTCGCCCGGGCGCGGTCGCAACCGGTTTCAGGAGTGCGTTTTGTTGCTCAAGTATCTTCGGTCGTGGCTCACCCCGAAGCCGGCGGTGCCAGAGCCGCCGATTTGCGCCGAATTGTTCAGCATTGAGCGACTTGAAATATGCGCCCGCGAGCTTGCCGGCAGCCAGCCGATCGCCGCCAATCCGCGCCACGGACGCTCGATTACGGCACGGCTCAAGGATAACAGCAACGTCCTGACCTCAGCCTATCGTGCCGTCGCTGCCGATCTGGCCGCGCGACGCCCGATCAGCCCGGGCGCGAGCTGGCTGCTCGACAATTTTCACATTGTCGAGGAACAGCTGAGGCAGATCAGCAACGATCTGCCTCGGGGTTTCTACCGCCGGCTACCCAAACTGGCGGAGGGTTCGCTGCGCGGCTACCCACGCGTCTTCGGCATTTCCTGGACCTTGGTCGCCCACACAGACAGCGCCCTCGATGCGGCGCGGATCATTGGGTTCGTCGAGGCTTACGAGACCGTACAACCGCTCGACATCGGCGAGCTCTGGGCGCTCGCTATCACCCTGCGGCTGGTCCTCGTCGAGAACCTGCGCCGGCTGGCGGAAGCCATCCTGATGCAGCAGGCGGCGGGAGACGCAGCGGACAAGCTGGCCAGTCGGATCTTCGGCACGGTTGCAGGGCGGCCGCAGACCGACGATGAGATCGTCGCCTGCCTCGCTGCCGCGCCGTGGTCCAACGCCTTCGCGGTCGAGCTGACTGAACGCTTGCGCCACCAGGACCCCGGCACCGTACCGGCGCTGCGCTGGCTGAACGAACGGCTGGTCGCCGACGGCTCCGATACAAGCCGCATCGTCCATGACGAACTGCAGCGCCAGAGCGCCACCGACGTGACTGTGCGCAACGTCATCACGAGCATGCGCCTCGTCTCGATGATGAACTGGGCGGAAGTCTTTGAGACCTTGAGCCCGGTCGATGCGGTCCTGCGTGGCGCCAGCAACTTCGGTGCGATGGATTTCCCGACGCGCGATCACTATCGCCGGATTATCGAGCTCCTGGCCCGGCAGTCGGGCTTGGCTGAAGTCGAGGTCGCGCAACGCGCCATCACCACCGCGGCGGCGGTCAAGCCGGCGCCGCCGGGCGCAACGCCGCCGCGCGAAGCCGATCCCGGTTACTATCTCATCAACAATGGTCGCCCCGGCTTTGAGGCGGCGATCGGCTGCCGAGTGCCGCCGCAGACAGCGCTGTTCCGGCTTTACACGAATGTCGGCATTCTGAGCTACGTCGCAATGATCGCGTTGCTGACCTTGGCGATACTGGGCCTTGCCCTGTGGGCGGTTGTCGCGGCCGGGGCCGACAGCATGAAGCTGGGCATGTTTGCGATGCTGGGCGTGGTGCCGGCATCCGACATTGCAGTGGCGCTGGTCAATCGCTGGATTACCCGATCGGTCAGCGGCAGCCCGCTGCCTGCGATGGCCTTGCGTCAGGGTATCACCGCCGAATTGCGCACGATGATCGTCATCCCGACCCTGCTCGTCGATGCCGCGGGTGTCGTCGAGCAGCTCGACCGGCTCGAGGATCACCACCTCGGCAACCCGGATGAATATTTCAGCTTTGCGTTGATCTCGGACTGGCTCGATGCGCCGACCGAACATCTTGCCGGCGATCAGGCGCTCGTCGATCAGGCCGCTGCCGGGATCGCGCATCTCAACCACCTGTACGGGCCTGGTCCGGACGGGCCCCGCTTTTTTCTGCTGCACCGCCATCGAATGTGGAATGCCGGCGAAGGCAAATGGATCGGTTGGGAACGGAAGCGCGGCAAGCTTCGCGAGCTCAACCGCCTGCTGCGAGGTGCGACCGATACCAGCTTCATGGCGATCGGCGACGCGGTGGCCGCGTTACCGACCGCCATTCGCTATGTCATTACGCTCGATGTCGATACCCGGCTACCGCTGGGGACGGCGCGCAGGCTGGTCGGTAAGATGGCGCATACGCTCAATCGCGCCGAGTTCGATGTGCAGGCGGGCATCGTAACGCGCGGCCATGGCATGCTGCAGCCGCGCGTTACCCCATCCCTGCCGCTCAGCAGCAAAGGTTCCCTATTTCAGCGGGCGTTTTCTGGGCCGAACGGTCTCGATCCGTATGCATTCGCGGTTTCTGACGTCTATCAGGACCTGTTCGAGGAAGGCTCATTTACCGGCAAGGGCATCTACGAAGTCGACAGTTTCGAAGCCGCGCTGAACGATCAGTTTCCTGAAAGCACCGTGCTCAGCCACGACCTGCTGGAAGGCATCTTCGCTAGGGCGGCGCTGGCCGCCGACATCGAAGTCGTCGAGGAGTTTCCCTCTCGTTATGCCGTTGCGGCGGCGCGCCAGCATCGCTGGGTACGCGGGGACTGGCAGCTGCTCCCGTGGATCCTCGGTCTTGCCTCTTTCACGAAGGCCGGCCCGCACTCCACCTCAATCCCGCTCATGGGCCGGTGGAAACTAATCGACAATTTGCGCCGGTCGCTGTCAGCTCCGACGGCACTTCTGGCGCTGTTGATCGGCTGGCTCCAGCCGCCCGCCATCGCCGAAGTCTGGACCGGCTGCATCCTGCTGACGATCTGCCTGCCGCCGTTGCTGCCGGCGATTGCCAGCATCATGCCGACACGCGCCGGCATCTCGCTCCGCAACCATTTCCGCACACTGCGCGGCGACTTCGCTTTGGGGCTGATGCAGAGCGGCTTCCTGCTTGTCTTCCTAGCCCATCAGAGCTGGCTGATGATCGATGCCATCGCGCGGACGATGCTGCGGGTCTTCATCCGGCGTCAGCATCTGCTCCAGTGGGTCACTGCGGCGCAGAGCCGCGACGCCCATCGCTTCGATACCCGCGCACTGACGCTGCAAGTCGTCGCCAGCGCCGCCTGCTGCGGCGGGTTTGCGCTGCTGATCGCAGCGTCGGGCGACCGCACGTGGATCGTCGCGGTGCCGTTGCTGACACTGTGGCTGGTGTCGCCGCTGATCGCCTGGCGAGCCAGCCTGCCGCCCGCCGCAGCGGCCAACCTCACGATCACCGACGGCGATGCGATCGCCTTGCGGCTGGTAGCGCGGCGTACCTGGCGGTTCTTCGAAGGGTTCATCACCGCCGACGACAACATGCTGCCGCCCGACAATTTCCAGGAGACCCCGAGGCCGGTCGTCGCCCATCGCACCTCGCCGACCAATATAAGCCTCTACCTATTGTCGATCATCTCGGCGCGCGATTTCGGGTGGATCGGGACCGAGGAAGTAATTGATCGCTGCGAGGCGACCTTCGCGGCCATGGACCGCCTCGAACGCTTTCGCGGCCATTTCTTCAATTGGTACGATACCACCGACCTGCGTTCGCTGGAGCCGCGCTACGTCTCGTCGGTGGACAGCGGCAACCTTGCAGGTCACCTGCTGGCGTTGCGCAATGCGCTTCAGGAAATCGCCGCCGGACCGGTTGTCGGACGGGGCTGGACGGCGGGGATCGAGGACGGTGCCGCATTGCTCGCTGAAGCCATCGAGACGGACCGGGCGGCCGGCAGCCTGCCCGAGCCCGCGGCGGCGTCGATGCTGGCCCGCCTCGAGCTGTTCAACGCTCGATTGTCCGCCAAGGCTTCGGCCCATGGCGAACTGTCGTCGCAGCTGCGCGATCTCGGCGACCACGCCGACGCGCTGGCGGCGGCTGCGCGGCCAGCCGTAGGCTCCAACGACGTCAGCGAAACACTCGCTTGGACCCGGGCGCTCGTTGCAAGCGTCCGTGGCTGGAAGTTGGAGGTCGATGCTGCGAGCCAAGCTGTCGGCGCTCGCCGGCAGCGGCTCGCCAGCCTCGCCGATCGCGCAAAGGCGATGTTCGACGGAATGGCGTTCGGCTTCCTGTTCGATCCCGATCGTGAACTGCTGTCGATCGGCTACCGTGTCGACGATTCGAATCTCGACGCCAATTTCTACGATCTGCTGGCCTCCGAAGCCCGGCTGGCGAGCTTCATCGCCATCGCCAAGGGCGATCTGCCGGCCAAGCACTGGTTTCGGCTGGGTCGCACGCTCACCCCGATCGACGGCAGCTCGGGGCTGATCTCGTGGTCCGGATCGATGTTCGAGTATCTGATGCCGTCGCTGGTGATGCGCGCTCCCGCCGCGAGCCTTCTCGCCCAGACCAATGAGCTGGTCGTCTGGCGTCAGCGTGATTATGCCGAGAAACGGGGGATGCCTTGGGGGATATCGGAGTCGGAATACAACGCCCGCGACCTCGAGCAGACCTACCAGTACTCCAGCTTCGGCATCCCGGACCTCGGTTACAAGCGCGGCCTAGCCGACAATCTGGTGATTGCGCCCTATGCGAGCGGCTTGGCCGCGATGATCGATCCAGCTGCGGCGGCAGCCAATTTCGACAGGATGGCCAAACTGGGTGCGCGCGGAGTCTACGGCTGGTACGAAGCGCTTGATTACACCCGTTCCCGGCTGCCTGACGGGACCAAGATGGCGATCGTGCGCGCGTACATGGCGCACCATCAGGGGATGGTGCTGGTCGGCATCGGCAACGCGCTGCACGACGGCCG
Organism: Polymorphobacter sp. PAMC 29334; assembly: GCF_019431245.1. Taxonomy (NCBI): domain Bacteria; kingdom Pseudomonadati; phylum Pseudomonadota; class Alphaproteobacteria; order Sphingomonadales; family Sphingosinicellaceae; genus Polymorphobacter; species Polymorphobacter sp. PAMC 29334. The sequence goes on from NZ_CP080242.1 coordinate 372,099, forward strand.
GATGCGCGCGCGCTTTCATGCGGAGCCGATCATCCGCGCCTCCGAACTTCTGCTTCAGGAACGCATGCCGCGCGATTTTGCCGTTGCGCGTTCGCCCTCCGAGCTGACCGGCCCCGCCGACCAAGCCGCTGCAACCGCGACGCCCGACAACGACCGACACTATTCGTCGCCGCATTCGCGCATGCCACGCACGCATCTGCTCTCGAACGGCCGACTTTCGACGATGCTGACGGCAACGGGATCGGGCTATTGCCGCTGGAACGACATCGCGATCACGCGCTGGCGCGAAGACGTGACCTGCGACGAGCGCGGCGCCCACATCTTCCTTCGTGACTGCGACAACGGCGCGGCATGGTCGGCAGGCTTCCGACCGACCAATGTCGAGCCCGCGCAGTACGACGTCGCCTATTCCGAAAGCGCCGCCCGGATCACCCGCATCGACGACGATCTCGAGACCGCCTTGGAAGTCATGGTGTCGCCGGACGACGACGCCGAGGTGCGACAGCTCTCAATCGTAAACCACGGCACCCGTGACCGGTTCATCGACGTCACCTCCTATGCGGAGCTGGTCTTGGCGCGACAGTCCGACGATCTGGCACACCCCGCATTCGGGGCGTTGTTTGTCGAAACCGAGTTCATTCCCGATTTGGGTGCGCTGCTGGCGACCCGCCGACGCCGCAATGCGAGCGATCCTGAGGTCTGGGCCGCGCACCTCAGCGTGGTCGATGGCGAGGCGACCGCCGAGGTCCAGTACGAGACCGACCGGGCGCGGTTCATAGGCCGCGGCCGCACGGTCGAAGCGCCCGCCGCCATCACCAACGGCTGGCCCTTGTCGAACTCGGTCGGAGCCCTGCTCGACCCGGTCTTCAGCCTGCGTCGGCAGGTTCGTGTACCGGTAGGTTCGAGCGTCCGCATCAGTTTCTGGACCTTGGTCGCGGCGTCGCGCGAGGCCGTGATTGCGCTCGCGGACCGTCACCATGATACGGTCGCCTTCGAACGCACCGGCACCCTGGCCTGGACCCAGGCACAGATGCAGTTGCGTCACCTCGGCATCAATAGCGGCGAGGCGCAGCTCTTCCAGCGCCTCGCCAGCCACGTGCTATTTTCCGATCCCGCGCTCAGGCCCTCGTCGATCGATATCCAGCGCTGGGCCGGGCCGCCGTCCACGCTCTGGGCGGCGGGCATCTCCGGGGATTTGCCGATCGTCATGGTGCGGATCAGTGACGATGCGCATCTCGACCTGGTTCGAGATGTGCTTCGCGCGCACGAATATTGGCGGCTGAAGCGGCTCGCGGTGGACGTCGTCATCATCAACGAGCGCGGCGTGTCGTATGCCGAGGGCTTGCAGGCTGCGCTCGATGCGTTGGTCAGGATATTCCAGTCACTCTCCGGAGAAGCGGACAGGTCCGCGGGTGCGGTGTTCATGCTGCGCGCCGACCTTATCGCGCCCGAACTGGGCGGCCTGATCGCCGGCTGTGCCCGCGCCGTGCTGTACGGCGACAGGGGTACGCTCGCCGACCAGCTGCGACGCGCAGGCGACGCGGATGACCGGAATGCCGGCGACTCGTTGCGCACGCCGCCAAGTGTTGTGACGCGACCGGCGGCGCCGCCCCTCCCCACGCTCGAGTACTTTAACGGCAGCGGCGGGTTCGATAGCGACGGGCGCGACTATGTGACTATCCTGGATGACGGCCGGACGACGCCGGCACCGTGGCTCAACGTCATCGCCAACCCCGGCTTCGGCTTTCAGGCGAGCGCTGACGGCAGTGGATTTACCTGGGCGCGCAATAGCCAGCAGAATCAGCTGACGCCCTGGTCGAACGATCCGGTCTGCGATCCGCCCGGCGAGGCGATCTACATCCGCGACGAGGACACCGGTGCCGTCTGGACGCCGACCGGGCTGCCGATCCGCGATCCCGCCGCCCGCTACACTGTCCGCCACAGCCAGGGGTTCAGCTGTTTTGAAATGTCCGCTCACGGCACTGCCCTGTCGCTGACTCAGTTTGTCCCGGTCGACGATCCGATTAAGATCTCGGTACTCCGTATTCACAACGAGTCCGGCCGCCCTCGCTCGTTGTCGGTCACAGCCTATGTCGAGTGGGTGCTTGGCCAAAGCCGGTCGGCAAGCGCCCCGTTCGTCATAACCGAGGTCGATCCCGGGACGGGTGCCATCTTCGCGCGTAACCGGTGGAACGCGGCCTTCGGCGACGATGTCGCCTTTGCCGACCTGAACGGCGCACAGACTTCGCTGACCGCGGATCGCACCGAATTTCTCGGCCGCAACGGCGCCATGGAGCGGCCGCAGGCGCTGGCGTCGGGGCGGCCACTGTCGGGCAGCGTCGGTGCGGGTCTCGACCCGTGCGCCGCGCTGCAAACGAGGCTGCAGCTGCCGCCCGGTGCAACCGCCGAAATCGTCTGCTTTCTCGGGCAGGCGGACTGCACCGCAGCGGCGCAGGCGCTGCTGGCGAAGTATCGCGCCGCCGACCTCGACGCCGTGTTGGCTGCCGTGACCACTCAATGGGATGCAACGCTTGGCGTCCTCCAGATCAGCACCCCCGATCGCGCGCTCGACGTCATGTTCAATCGCTGGATGCCATATCAGACGCTCGCCTGCCGGGTGTGGGCGCGCACTGCCTTTTATCAGGCGAGCGGGGCATATGGGTTCCGCGACCAGTTGCAGGACGTGCTGGCGCTGTGCGTGGCGCGACCGGAGATTGCCCGCGCCCATCTCCTGCGTGCCGCCGCCCGCCAGTTCGCAGAGGGCGACGTCCAGCATTGGTGGCTGCCCGAGTCCGGGCGTGGTGTCCGCACCCGGGTCTCGGACGACCGCGCGTGGTTGGCCTATGCGATTGCGCACTATGTGATGGTAACCGGCGACGCTGCCATTCTCGATGAACCGGTACCGTTTATTGCCGGTCCAGTACTGGCCGACGGCGAACGCGACGCCTTCTTCCAACCGACCACGAGTGCGGAGCGACCCAGCCTGTTCGACCATATGGCGCTGGCGCTCGACGCCAGCCTCGCGACCGGTGCGCACGGCCTGCCGTTGATCGGAACCGGCGACTGGAACGACGGCCTGGATGCGGTCGGCGCTGGCGGCCACGGCGAGAGCGTCTGGCTTGGGTGGTTTCTCTACGGCGCACTATCCGACTGCGCGTTACTGGCCGATCATCGCGGGCTGCCAGACAAGGCCGATGCCTGGCGCCGCCATGGTAACTTGCTGAGGTCGGCGCTCGATGACGTTGGCTGGGACGGAGACTGGTATCGACGCGCCTTCTTCGACGACGGAACCGTACTGGGTTCGGTCGGCGACCGGGAATGTCGGATCGATTCAATCGCCCAGTCGTGGGCCGTGATCTCGGGCGCGGGCGATCCGGCCCGCGCGACCCGCGCGATGGCCGCTCTCAACCGGTACCTGGTACGGCGCGATGACGGCCTAGTGCTGCTGTTCGAGCCGCCCTTCGACAAGCCGGATCGCGATCCCGGCTATATCAAGGGCTATCCTCCCGGCATTCGCGAGAATGGCGGCCAGTACACCCATGCCGCGACCTGGGCGGCACTGGCATTTGCGCTGCAGGGCGACGGGGATCGAGCCGGCGAAATCATATCGATGCTCAATCCGATCCGCCACAGCGACACGGCGGTGGCAATCAACCGCTACAAGGTCGAGCCCTATGCGATCTGCGCCGATGTCTATTCGCAAGCGCCGCATGTCGGGCGCGGCGGCTGGACTTGGTACACCGGGTCGGCCGCGTGGATGTATCGCGTGTCGCTGGAGGGGCTCCTCGGCTTCCGGCTGAGCGGCGCGACGTTGCGGATCGACCCGTGTATTCCCCGCGACTGGCCGAGCTTCGGCATCGTCTATCGCCACGGCTTGACCACCTACGACATCGTCGTCGACAATCCCGACAGCGTGTGTCGCGGCGTCGTCGCCGTCCAGCTCGACGCCGCGGCGCTCCCCCCTTCGGCACCCGTAGTGCTGGTCGACGACGGCGCAACCCACCGCCTGCACATCACCCTCGGCTCCACATCCTAGAGGTCGCCATGCCCGAAACCATAAGCCCCCTTGCCGGCAAGCCGGCGCCGCGGTCGCTGCTCGTCAACGTGCCGAAGCTGTTGACCGCGTATTTCACGCTGGTGCCCGATACGGCCATCGCAGCGCAGCGGGTGTCGTTCGGCACCTCGGGGCATCGCGGGTCTGCGTTTGCGAGCGCCTTCAACGAGGCCCATGTCCTTGCGATCACCCAGGCGATTTGCACGTGGCGCCGGCAGGCCGGCGTCGACGGCCCGTTGTTTCTCGGCATGGACACCCATGCGCTATCCGAAGCTGCCTTCGCCAGCGCCGTCGAAGTGCTTGCCGCCAACGGCGTCGAGACGATGATCGACGACGCTGGCGGCTATACTCCGACGCCGGTCATCTCTCACGCCATCCTCGGCTACAACAAGGGGCGGAGGGCCGGCCTCGCCGACGGCATCGTCATTAGTCCCTCGCACAACCCGCCCGACGAAGGTGGCTTCAAGTACAACCCCGCCAACGGCGGTCCCGCCGATACCGACATCACCGGCGCGATCGAGGCGGCGGCGAACGGCTTGCTCGCTGATGGGCTGAGGGATGTGCGCCGCATCCCATACGCGAGAGCGCGCAAGGCCGCATGCATCCACGAGCACGACTATGTCACACCCTACGTCGTCAGCCTCGGCGACGTCGTCGACATGGCGGTGATCAGCGCGGCTGGCGTGCGCGTCGGCATCGACCCGCTGGGCGGTGCCGCCGTCCATTATTGGCAGCCAATCGTCGATCGCTACAAGCTGGCGGCGAAGGTGGTGAACGACGTGATCGATCCGACATTCGCCTTCATGACCGTCGATCACGACGGCAAGATCCGGATGGATTGCTCGTCGCCTTGGGCGATGACCAAGCTGGTGGCGTTACGCGACAGTTACGACGTCGCGTTCGCCAACGACACCGACGCCGACCGTCACGGCATCGTCTGCCCGTCTGCCGGACTGATGCAGCCGAACGAATTCCTCGTCGCTGCGATCGACTATCTGTGCCGAAACCGGCCTGATTGGACCGGCGCCGGGGCGATCGGGAAGACCGCGGTTTCCAGCGCGATGATCGACAGGGTGACGGCGAGGCTCGGACGCAAGCTGTTCGAGGTGCCGGTCGGTTTTAAGTGGTTCAGTACCGGGCTGATGGACGGATCGCTCGTATTCGGCGGCGAGGAAAGTGCTGGCGCCTCGTTCCTCCGCCGCGATGGCACCGTTTGGACCACCGACAAGGACGGGTTGATCATGGGCCTGCTGGCAGCCGAGATAACTGCCCGCACCGGCATGGATCCGGGCCGCTATCATGCGCAGGCAACCGCCGGACTTGGGAAGTCGCATTATGCTCGTACCGACGCTCCGGCGTCGCAGGAACAGCGCGCTAAGCTCGCAAAGCTCTCGCCCGAAGCAGTAACAGCGACCTCGCTGGGCGACGAGCCCGTCCTAGCGGCGCTGGACCGCGCACCCGGCAACGACGAGCCGATCGGCGGGATCAAGATTGTGGCGCATGATGGCTGGTTCGCCGCCCGCCCGTCGGGGACCGAAAATATCTACAAGATCTACGCCGAGAGTTTCCGCGACGCCGCGCATCTCGGGCAGATCGAGGGTGAGGCCCACGCGCTGATCGACCACCTGTTCGGGCAGGCTTAAGGGCCCTGGCCTGGCTTGCGGCCGCCGGAGGCAAGGAGTTGGCCGCCCTGCAGCGGACTTGCCCGCCATGAGTAGATCCCGAAGCTGTTGAGTCCCAAGCAGCGGCGTAGAGATGACCTAGCACGGCCGTCGCCATGCCAATCGAAGGACGAGACCATGACTGAGGATGCAAACTCGGAAGCCAAGGTAACCGCGAGCGATCCGCCCGTCGCCACCAGGGAAGATGGCCAGTCCCGCGACCGCCGGACACTGCGACTGTCGCCCAACCCTCAGCATCCGTCGGCGGGTAGACCGCCCCTTTTTCGTCAGTAGGGTACCAGGTCCGACCGCGTGAGGCCCCTGATCGCCGGTAACTGGAAGATGCATGGGCTGGCTGCGCAACTGAGCGAGATTGGCACGATTTCCGAGTCCGTGATCGCCAATCCGCCTGCCGCCGACGTGCTAATCTGCGTGCCGTCGACCTTGCTCGCGCAGGCCGTGCAGGTCGCTGCGGGTCGGATCGCGCTCGGCGGCGAGGACTGCCACACCGAAATATCAGGGCCGTTCACGGGTGATATCAGCGCTCAAATGCTCCGGGATGCAGGGGCTGCGTCGGTGATCGTCGGCCACTCGGAGCGGCGCCGACACTATCACGAGACGGATATGATCGTAGCCGCGAAGACGGCGGCGGCTTGGCGTGCGGGATTGGCCGCCATCGTCTGCGTTGGCGAGTCCTCAAAGGAGCGAACCGACGGCGATGCGTTCGCTGCCTGTTCAGATCAGGTCACGGGTAGCCTGCCCCGTGATGTCGCCCGCTCCGGACGGGTTGCGGTCGCCTACGAACCGCTGTGGGCTATCGGGAGCGGGGACGTCCCGACCCTTAGCCAGATCAGCGAGATGCACCGGCATCTTCGCTCCAGCCTGATCCTGCTAGCGGGTTCTGCAGGGGCGGACATTCGCATCCTCTACGGGGGGTCGGTGACCGCCGACAACGCGAGCGAGATACTCAGAATGCCTGACGTAGGTGGTGTGCTGATCGGCGGCGCGAGCCTGCTGGCAGCGGACTTCGATGCAGTGCTCCGCTGCGTACCGTGAGACACTCCATCCGAGTAGCTTCGGGCCGCCTGTCACGCCGCAGTTGCCAAGCCATCGCTGAATGCGTGAGGCGCACAGGCCGCCGTGCGGGCACGGATGAGCGAACGGCAGTTTTCACCAACAACGACACATTGGAGCCTGCACTATCGTAATTAAAGCGGCTGTCGGTTTACGCGAGGAAGATTCCGCCATTCAGAATGGTGGCTATGGCTGTTATCGACCTCGCTCGAGACTGATGCCTAGCTTGCGAATTGGAAGTCAAATGAGCTTTGGGCTTCAGACGCCCCGCGAGAGAGGCTGAGATCGGAAAACGTAAATCACAAAAACGATATGCGGCAATCACTTGATAAGGCGACACTTCCCGGCCTGCGCTTCTGCCGGACTGCACCCGACCAAGCCAGAATATCAATTGAGCACTTGCAACGCGGGTGCCATCCACAGAAGACAGTCAGGAAAAGGCCCCTTAGCTGCATTGGATGGCCCGCTGACGTGGGCCGAACCGCCTGGAGAGACCATTATCCGACGCCGCTCGTTCTGCTGCCACATTATCTGCCGTGGAGCAGCTTCTTATGACGACGCCAGCGCAACGAACGGTCATCGTTACTGGAGCGGCGGGTGGCATCGGCGCAGCAATCGCGTCGAATCTTACGATGTCGGGATGGCGCGTATTTGCAACCATGCGCCGACCGGTTCTAGCGCAGCACGGGCCGGATGCTCTGGCGCTGGATGTCACCAGGGATGATAGCGTAAATGCCGCCGTCGCTGAGGTCGTGGGCCGCACCGGGCGCGTCGACGCAATCGTCAATAACGCGGGTGTCGATATGCTCGGCGCTGTCGAGGAAACCACAACCGAGGAAGCGCTCAAGCTTTTCGAGACAAACTTCTTTGGCGTGCATCGGCTCACCCGGGCAGTGCTACCAATTATGCGTGCCCAGCTTTCCGGCCGCATCGTTACGATCGGATCGATCGCCGGGTTTGTACCGACCCCGTTCAACGCGTTCTATTGCGCATCCAAACACGCGTTGAACGGCTACTGCGAGGCGCTCGACTACGAGATCAGACCTTTCGGCATTCGTACCATCCTGATCGAGCCGGGATTCATTCGGACAGGTCTCCGAGCCAAGAAAAGGACGGTGGCCGACAGCATCGACGCATATAGCGAAATTCGCGGCCGCGCGGGGGCTGGGTTCGACGAGAGTGTCAGTCGTGGGACCGATCCGGCTCGTGTTGCTGAAGTGGTCCAAAGGGCGCTCGTTGCCGCTCACCCAAAGTTCCGGCAGCTGGTGGGCAATGACGCCCGGTTACTCAACATCGTCTATCACTATTTGCCTGGCTTCCTCTTCAAAGCCGGTATGAACCGGCAGTTTGGGATCGCGGGTCGGTAAATGCGCAGAGGGCGAGCCGGCAGGGAAGCAAACGCAGCGGAGGAAAGATGACAATCGCAGGGAGCGCAATCATCGAGAAAAGGAACGGCGGAATGGCCTTGGGCGCACTGGCTATCGGGGCGGTCGCCTTCGGGGCCGCCGCGGTAGGAGCCTTTGCCGTAGGTATCATGACTGTCCGGCGCTTACGGATTTTGGAAGCTCGTATCGACAAGCTCTCCATCGGAACGCTAACCGTTGATCATCTCAATGTGAAGTCAGCTGACGCGACGGGCTCTCTGTAGCTCATTTCGTTTGAAAGCCGCCCGGCCGTGTGTGGCCGCCCCGATGGATGCAAGGGGTTTTTGAGGGCATGGGTGCGCGGGACTAGGTGCTTCCGTGTGTCCGGCCTGTTGATGCAGCCATATCACGGCTGCTGGCCTGTATGAAGATCGCGGATCGGGTCCAGACCGCTTTGGCGCGCTCGAAGCGCTTGGACAGTGCACTGGTTTTGCCGACCCTGTCTTCTGACCGTTGCGCCATACCTCTCTGCTGACCTTACCGTTGCGGCCTATGTCCGTGCGCTGTCGGGGCAGGACCTCGGGAGTGACGCTGCGCGCGCCACCGGAGAGCGTGCCGCGGCCACGATCGGGCGGTACTTCGTCCATATCGGCTGGGCTTACCGCATGGCGGGGCGTGACGATCCGACCGCAGCGCCACTGGTGCGGTTCGAGCATAAGGCGGCGCGCAAGCTCCTCGGTGTGCGGCAGCGCCAGGCGCGCGCGATCCGGTTCAAGGGCGACGTCACCGACCTCGACGGGCCGCCGGCGGGGGTGTGCCTCGCGACGCTGCTCAAGGCGTGCCGCAAGGACATGCTCGGCGCGCGCGACCAGGCGCTGCTGCTGCTCGCCTACGACACCGGCTGCCGGCGCTCGGAACTGGTGGCGATCGAGGTCGACCATATCGATGGTCCCGACGGCGAGGGGGCGGGAACGCTGTTGATCCCGCGGAGCAAGACAGATCGGGAGGGGGAGGGGGCGCTCGCTTATCTGTCGCCGGCGGCGATGAAGGCGATCAAACGCTGGCGCGAGATGGGGCACATCGATCGCGGGGCGCTGTTTCGTCGGGTCGAGACCTACTTCGACGGCGGCGTCCGCACGGTCGGGGAGGGGGCGCTCCACCCCGGCACGATCGGGATCATCTACACGCGGTGATCCGCGCCGCGTTTGACAAGAAGCTGCTCGGAACCATGAGCGAGGCCGAGTCGAGCGCTGGGTTAAATCGGTGTCGAGCCATTCGATCCGGGTCGGGGTCGCGCAGGACAATTTTGCTGCAGGGGAGGGGTTGCCGGCGATCATGCAGGCGTACCGCTGGCGCGACGCCAAGACGGTGATGCGCTACGGGGCCAAATTGGCAGCGAAAAGCGGGGCGAGCGCGCGGTTGGCGAAGCGATTTGCCGCGGATTAACGGTCAAGGTTGTCGGCAACTCCCTCGACATCAATGGCGAAGCAACCAACCATCTGCCGGCCGAGCGGTTCGAGGAGTTCCTCGCCAGTCTGCGAGCCGCGGTCGAAGCCGGCGAGTTCGACAAGGAACTCCCCGACTAGGGCCACGGCGACGCCAAGGTGCAGGCTCGCAAGCGCGCACCGCCATCGATCTCGCCCGAAGTCGCCAAGCTGCGCGAATCAGGGCCGCTGCTACCCGCTAAGCAATCGAGAGAAGGCTAAAGCCGGCAAGAGACAGACGCTAACATTTACAAAGAGCAACTACCGCAATTTGAGGACGGCAGGCAAGATTTACAATGTGGCACTTGTGGTGGTCGTGTCATTTGATGTACAGTGTCACGCATGAACGAGATGGTCGACATCCGGATTGCTGAGAACGGGCGCATGGTGCTGCCACGAGCAGCGCGACAAGCGCTTGGTGTAACGGGAGCTGGTATCGTAGTCCTGTCGATCGACGGGGACAACGTGAAGCTGACTTCGATGCGTCAGAGCATCAAGCGCGCTCAGGACCTGTACCGTAAGCACGCGACCCATGATCTCTCGGTCGATGATTTCATCGCCGAGCGACGCGCCGAAGCCGTCCGCGAAGACTTCGACTAAGCCAGCAAGAAAGCATGGCATCGATCGTTTTTGACGCCTCGGCGATATTGGCGCTGCTGCGCGACGAGCCCGGGGCCCATGTCGTCGCGCCGTATATTGGCGACGGGGTCATTTCGGCGGTAAATTTTCAGGAAGTGATCAAGGGCCTGTTGCGCCGCGAAGTTCCCATCGAGGCTGCGTTAGCGATGCTCGACGCCCTGCATCTAGAGGTGCGTCCGCACGCGCGCGAGGACGCTATCGCGGCGGCCAAGCTCTATTCCGCCACCAAGGAATTTGGCAGCGGCCTTGGGGATCGGACGTGTATGGCGCTGGCAATTGCTGAAGGACTGCCGGTCCTTACCGCTGATCAGGCGTGGGCGCGGATCCAAATCCCAGACCTCAAGCTTGTGCTGGCGCGATGACGGATCACGGCCGCAGTCGCCAAAAAGCATGTCTGTCATGACCATTGATAAGCTGTTCGATCAAGCGCGGGCGGTCGCCGCCGCGTTAATCGCGAAGAAGCAAACGATCGCCGTCGCCGAATCGTCGACCGGGGGCTTGATCTCGGCAGCGCTGCTCGCGGTGCCGGGAGCCTCGGCCTATTATCTCGGCGGCGGCGTGATCTATACGCCTCGCGCCCGCCATCGCCTGCTCGACCTCACGCGCGAAGATGTTCGTGGCCTGAAATCGGCAAGTGAGCCGTATGCAGTCCTGCTCGCCTAGACCGTCCGTCGGCGGTGCAGCGCCACTTGGGGCATTTCCGAGACCGATGCTGCGTGTCGGACCGGCAACCCCCATGCTGATGTCGCCGGTCATTGTTGCTTCGCCGTTGCCAGCACCACCACCGTCGCACAGACCCTCGAGATCCGACGCAGCGACCGGCTGAAGAACATGATCGCGTTCGCCGCCGCGGCGTTGACCCTGCTCGAACAGCAAATCGCGTCGAGCTGAACGACCTGCGGGCGCCTACTGAATATGGCAGCGGTGCGCCCATATCTCGTCACCTAGATGTTTGGTCCCGGGATCTGATGGGTCGGATCTGACGTAAATCTATGAGGCTCGGCAAGCCACGCTTTGCAGATAGCTTCATAGGGTGTGAGGCCTTTGAGGGTCTTGAGCCTGCGACCGAAGTTGTAGGCGGCAACGAAGTCGCCAAGATGCTGCCTGAGCTGATCGTGCGTGTCGTAGTGATACCGTTTGACGGTCGCTTCTTTGATGGTGCGGTTCATCCGTTCGACCTGCCCGTTGGTCCAGGGATGGCGAGGCTTGGTGAGCCGGTGGTCGATGTCGTTCTGGGCGCAGGCGAGCGCGAAGGAGAGGCAGCGGAAAAGTTCGCCATTCGCGATGGCGCGCTTGACCTCTTCGACAGCCGAGCCCGGATACTTGGGATCGGTGAAGTGGATGCCGTTGTCGGTGAGCACGGTGCGCACCGTGTACGGCACCGCGGCGATGAGATGCCGAAGGAAGTCGGCAGCGACCCTGGTGATCGCCTTCTCATGAAGCTCGACGAAGGCGAACTTGGAAGTGCGGTCGATCGCAACGAGCAGATAGAGCTCCCCCTGCTCGGTGCGTACCTCGGCGATATCGATGTGGAAGTAGCCGATCGGATAGCTCTTGAACTTGGCGCGGACGGGCGCGTCGCCCTCGATCGTGGGCAGCTGCGAGATGCCGTGGCGCTGCAAACAACGGTGTAGCGACGAGCGCGTCAGGTGCGGGATGCTGGCCTGCAGCGCGTACAGGCAGTCGTCCAGAGGCAGCAGCGTATGTCGGCGGAAGGCGACGATCACGGCTTCATGTTCGATCGACAGCACCGTCGATCTGGCGACCTTGGGGCCGGTCGGAAGATCGGCTGTCGAGGTCCGCTTCTTCCACTTCGCGACGGTCTTCCGGTTGATGCCGTGGCGCTTGGCCAGCGCCCTCAAGCTAGCTTGACTATGCTGTATCGCTCGACGGACTGCCTCAGTCGTCGTGGCGTTCCCGTGGAGGACCTGCCCATAGCGCTTCCCTGCAGCTGGCACTGAATAATACACCATCAAAGCATGGGATCACACATCTAGGACACCGCCTGTCGGCGCTCGGAACTGGTGGGGATCGAGGTCGACCATATCGACGGGCCCGATGGCGAGGGGGCGGGGACGCTGTTGATCCCGCGGAGCAAGACAGATCGGGAGGGGGAGGGGGCGCTCGCCTATCTGTCGCCGGCAGCGATGAAGGCGATAAAACGCTGGCGGGAGAGGGGGCATATCGATCGCGGGGCGCTGTTTCGTCGGGTCGAGACCTACTTCGACGGCGGCGTCAGCACGGTGGGGGAGGGGGCGCTCCATCCCGGCACGATCGCGATCATCTAGGAGTGGCTGATCCGTGCCGCGTTCGACAAGAGGCTGCTCGGGGCCATGAGCGAGGCCGAGCTCGAGCGCTGGGTCACGGCGGTGTCGAGCCATTCGATCCGGGTCGGGGTCGCGCAGGACAATTTTGCGGCAGGGGAGGGGCTGCCGGCAATCATGCAGGCGTACCGCCGGCGCGACGCAAAGACGGTGATGCGCTACGGCGCGAAGCTCGCCGCCAAGAGCGGTGCGAGCGCGCGGCTGACGAAGCGGTTTGCCGCTGAGTAGCTACTAGTCGGACCGGGTGCGAGACTGAAGCCTCGCAGTGGGAGGTGCCGTCGCCGATATGTCCGAAACTCTTGGGTTCCGGACATATCAAGCGCGTGAGCCCAAATCGTTTGCCCGCGTGTCCAACGCCCTGCGCGTCAGGCGATATTTGGACCTCTTAAGCCGCCTGTGCGTCGAACGCCGGCGCGAGCTTGGCGCGTAGGGAACGTGGCTTTTTTGCCGAAACGGCCTCAACCGCGGGTGCGGGCGGGGCCTTGCGTCCGAGTCCGATCTTTATCGCCAGGCTGCGACGCTGCTCGGCATAGGCAGGCGCGACCATCGGATAATCAGCGGGCAGTTTCCACTTGGCGCGGTACCCGTCCGGCGTCATGCCATAGCTGGTCATCAGGTGCCGCTTGAGCATCTTCAGCTTTTTGCCGTCCTCGAGGCAGACAAGGTAGTCCGGCTTGACCGAAGCCCGGATCGAAACCGCCGGATCCTGCTGGACCTTCTCCGGCTCGACCTGTGTTCCAAGGCGAGCAAGCGCTGCATGGACGCTTGCGATCATTCCCGGGACGTCAGAAAGCGCAACCGAGTTATTGGCGACGTGCGAGCTGACGATATCGGCCGTCAGGGTCAGAAGTTCATTATTAGACGCAAGATCGTTCACAGAAAGTTCCTTGTCTGAGGCCGTTTGCATATTTCAGCTGACCGGTAATCCGCACTTAGTCTGCCAGTTGTCACATTACCAGATGCCTAATCAAGATCTTCGATCTTAATTGCAAATCAATGTCGAGGCAGTTTTGTCCAAACGCCGGATTATTGGGGAGAAGGGCTGATCGGAGGCTCGCGATCGCTTCTGGGAAAGTTCATCGGGCTACTATTGTAGTGATGCAAGGCCTCGTGGACAAAGGCTGACCCTAGGCTCAGGGTTGATTGAAATCTGTCTTCTAAAGGCAACTTAGCGCCAGCAAATCGGGGGCGCGGATGAAGAACGAATGTTGGTTCTGGTATCTCGCCCCAAATGTCGTTTTTGAGCGGGGGGCGACATGTCCGCGATATTCAATTTTAGACATGTCGAACAGATTTTCTCGCGGCCTAATCGAGCACCCGACCCCGCCCATCAGGCGATGTCCGGCTCCAACGACGCGATCCTCTTGTTAGATGACGTTGCTAGGTGCGGGGGGAGCGGGTTTTCTTTGAGTCGCCGGCCCGTGCGGTAGATGCGCGCTGCGCGGTGGAGTTCATCCGCCCGAGCCCGATTTTTAACGCCAAGTTGCGACGCTTTTCCGCATAAGCGGGGGCGACCATCGGGTAATCTGCAGGTAAGCGCCATTTTGCGCGGTACGCGTCTGGCGTCAAACCGTAGCCATTCATCAGATGTCGTTTGAGCATTTTAAAATGTCTGCCGTCCTCAAGACAGACAAGATAATCGGGCTTGATCGACGCGCGAATCGAGACCGCCGGTGTCTGCTGGCCGGCTTGCGGTTCGACCTGGGCGCCGAGGCGAGCGAGGGCCGCATAGACGTTCGCAATCATTCCTGAAAGGTCGGAAAGCGCGACAGAGTTATTGGAGACGTGCGCACTGACGATATTGGCGGTTAAGGAAAGCGTTTCACTTTGAGCAGCAAGCACGTTCACACAAAATTCCTTAGTTTAGGCCGGTTGAATTTTTACGTCGTCTGTATAACTCGTGCTGAGTAGCGACGTTCCAATCGCACTTTTAGTGGCTCATCGGCGCTGGGCGCTTTCGATTATTTAGTCCTAAAAGATGAAAACTATTTGAACCGTCTCAGACGGACTGAAGGGACAAAATAACGTAAACGGTCATTCGGTCGAAAGACGTCTCGTCCGCTGTGCGCCCATTTCTCGCCGTACAACTTTCCTGAGCCCGAAAGCCGCCGTCCGTTCAGGTGGCTCAGCTGACTTAATTGGTAGATTAAGGCCGGCCGCTTTCGAGCGCTGAGGTGACGCAAACGGCCTTTCGTTCATGCGTCGCCGGCCGACAGCTTCGCTTCCGATTTAAGACAATTGCGATGGGCGATTCGAGCCTGGAAGCGGTGGTTTATGGCATTGTGCAGGCCGCTTGCACGCTCAGCCTCGGATGTGTCGCGAGCCCGTTGAAGGCGGATGGTCGGCGCGACTTCACGACCGCGCGAACGCGATCAACGGCTCAAAGTCTTCGGCATCGGCTGCTTTGAGCGCGGCAATGTAGGCCTTGCGGGTCTCGGTCGGATCGACGAGATTGACCTGCCCCCAAGTGAAACGCGGTTGGGCAAGTTCGATCGCGAGAAGGTCGCCGACCATACGGGAAAAGCGACCGTTGCCGTTTGGATAGGGGTGGATCGCGACAACGCGGTGGCTGAAGCGAATGGCAATCTCGTCGGCCGGAAAGGTCTTGTTTGCGGCCCAGTATATGGCGTTATCGATTGCTTGGTAGAGCTCGACCGGGATGCGGTGGGCGTCGATGCCGATATTGCGTGCGGTGGTGCGGTAGGTGCCCGCCCACCTCCAGACATCACCATACATGCGTTTATGCAGCTCATTTAGAAAACGGGGATTGAGTACTTCTCGCTTTCGCGACGACAGCCAATTCCTCGCGTCTGCGATGTTGGTCAGTTCGGCTTCGTTCAGTTCGGCGCGCAGCGTGATGTAAGATGGAATGAGCTGCTCGCGCTCTTCGGCTTCGAGAGGCGTGTTGGCATCGTCGTCACCCTTAAGGAGCGGATCGCTCATTCCTTTTCCCACAAGCGACGGTTCAGGTGGGTAAGCCATTCACCAACGAGCCGTCGCTCCTCGTCTTTTAGATCGGCAGGCGTGAGCGCCTGATTTTCGAGGCGCATCGTGTGATTGAGGTGTGCAAGTTCGTTACGCACCTTACGCGCGGCCTGATCGTAGAGCATCTCGTCGAGTGGCTTTGTCGGCACGAATGCATAGACAAACTGACAGCCCAAAGCTCCGGCCGTTTGGCGCAGAGTTTTGAGGGTAACTGCGCCTGCCGTCTCCGCTTTCTCGATCGTGGTGACGCGCGAGGGTGCTACGCCCATGCGCTCGGCGAGCTGGCGCGTGGTCATGCCAAGGGACTCGCGAATGGCTTTCGTCCAACCGCGCGAAGGCGTCACAATCGGCTCTGTCCGTAGGGGGGCGAGCTTCTTGTCGAGGTTTTTTCTGGCGAGTTGGGCCTGTTTCATGCTCATATATATGTGTCCATCCTTGAGTACAATAACATCTTTATATGAGCAGAACGATGATAAATAGTCATATACAAGTGAGCAAAAAAAGAGAAACTGCTTATACATAAGTGAGCGGGCAAGGCTGCAGCGGCGGAATGAAGTCGGCGTCCCGCTCTAATCGGAAAAGGTAGTGTCCACGCGATCGGCAAGTTTCGGACATCGCCATCGTCTCCGGGCACGACTGCTATTGGGGGCGGGAGCTGCCATCGGATCCGTGATACGTCGAACGGCAGCTATGCTGCACTCATGCCGGAAAGCTGCCAGACAGTTACCGGCCCCCCCCTTGTCGCTGGGGTTCAAGCACAAGAAGTGGCGCCGGCGCGATTTGCCGCCAGCGGGCTTTCGGCATAGCTAAAGGTGATAAACATCCTGTTGAGGACGTCCGACGGTGAAAGGTGCAATGCGCATGCTGGTTGTCGCGGTCACTGCGGCGACCTTTCTGGCTGGCTGCGGTAAGCAGGAGCCCTCGTCAGGTCCCCCGAGGAACTCAGGTCGATTTACGGGCATAGGTGTATTCGATGCGGGACGGCTATGGGCGAAGATGAACATTGCTCGAGCCAAGCCCGACGCGGCTGATGCAGGGATCGAGGATGATGAACACGTGATCGTCGTCCTCGACAGCCATACCGGTGAGGTGCGCCAATGCGGCGACCACAGCGGCTACTGTGTAGAAATGAATCCCTGGAGCGGGACGAAGGGGCAAGGAATGCTGCCGGCTAAATTGACGAAGCACGCTTCCGACTTTGCGGTCGAGGACCAGACCACCACGGTTGAAACCTCAAAGTAGCGCCGTAGCTATGACGCCACATTAAGACCGGCAGAAGCGTTCAATTTTATTTTCCGAGGAACGACTGCGAGAGGTCGAATGCGGCGGCGACATCGCGGTCTACGATGACAGCTTTCTCCCTCCTGACTGCCGAAAGCGGACTGGCGACTATCGGCCCCGTCCCAGCTAGCACAGAACACCATTACGTGGATTTGCCACGAGGGGGTGTTTAGAGGTCGGCAGAAGATTGCTAACTCTCCTGGGGCGGGTGGTCGGCCGACTGTAATTGGGCGGGCATGCCTTACGACAAGTCGACAGCTCCGTGTCTGCGAACCCCGCCTCAGCCGATCAGGCCTGCTAGGAGCCGGCCCGACAACCACGCTGCCTCGATGCGCGGCGCCAGCAGCCAGTCGCCGCACACTCCGATCCTGAGAGCGTTATCCCGCAGCGCACCGGGCCCGCTAGTGGTGTCGCTGCGGGCGTAACGCCACCGGTGCGCTGACAGGTATACTGGCGCCGGTAGCGGCATGCCGAGCGCGGCTTCGAGACGACGCAAGAGTTTGGGCGCTATTTCCTCTGGTGACGCTTCCAGATGGGCGACTGACCATTGCGGCGAGGCTTGGACGATCCAGGTTTCCGCATGATTACGGCCGGGTTTCGCGCCATCGCGAGTTGCCCATGCGACAGCACCAATGTCGCGTATGATTGTGGTCTCCGTCACGATCGCCTCCGCAAAAGCGATCATTGCCGTCCAGCACGGCGCCGAGCGGCGGCGAGCCGCGGACGCGGCGAAGTCGGCATGAAACGGCTTCAGCAGCGACGCGGCCTGTTCGGCAGGGACGGCAATGATCATCGTGTCAAAGCCCCCGGCCTCGGGCCGACCGACGATACGCCATGTTCCGCCGTCACAGTCGAGCGTCTCAACTCGCGCGTTCCATGTTACCGCGTGACCCGCCGCCATCGCCCTCACGGGTGCGCTCATGCTGGGCGTGCCGACCCACGCGTCCGCGCCTGCTTCGGGCCAGCGTGCCGCCACACCGTCGCGCTCCCAGTCGGCGACCTGCAACGCGAAGGCGGGATCGCGCACAGTAAAATATTGGGCGCCATGGTCGAAGTGCAGCGTAAGTCCGAGCGCCTCGACCCGCCGCGTCGACATGCGGCCGCCTGGTCCTCGCCCTTTGTCGAATAAAGCCACCTCGTGGCCCTGCCGGACGAGAGCGTCGGCGCAGGACAGACCGGACAAACCGGCACCAATGATCGCGATCAGCATAATCGGTTGCACCCGCCTCATGTTCGACTGGGCGGCAAGTTCCTTATCTATCCGCATGCTTGAGTTCATGGCTCGGTTCGACAGCGATTGCCCGCTTTGCCGCGATATTGGTTCAGGCCATCCCAAGCTCGGCCGCGTGCTGACATTTAATTTTGGCTCTTGAGGCGTTGGGGGCGGCGGTGTCGCCGCCCCCGGATCATCCTCAGGCCGTCGGCATCAGAACGGTATCGATCACGTGGATGACACCGTTGGTGCACTCAATGTCAGCGGTTGTGACGTGCGCGCCGTTGACGCTCACACCATGATCCGTGGTGATGTTGAGGTGCTCACCACCAACCGAAGCGGGCGACATCGGCCCAGTGATGTCGGCTGCCATGACCTTCCCCGGAACGACATGAAGCGTAAGGATCGCGGTCAGCTTGGCCTTGTTCTCGGGCTTCACCAGTTCCTCAACGGTCCCATCGGGGAGCTTGGCGAACGCGTCGTCCGACGGGGCGAAGACGGTAAACGGGCCGGCACCCTTTAAGGTCGCGCCTAGGTCGGCCGCGGTGACGGCGGCGACGAGCGTCTTGAACGAACCCGCGGCGACGGCAGTATCGACGATATCGTGCATGATATATCCTTTAAAGATCGCCCCGAATATCCTGGGTCGACACAATAACCCTAGACTAGCTGCGGATTAAGATCAGCAAAAAGATCTAACATGTGACGTTCTGTCTTTGCGTCAGATTAATGACACATTAGAATATTATATCGGAGCGATATTGTAATCGCTTGATACTGGACGCGGCGCTGGCCGCGGTATTCGTCGGCGGCCAAATGGGTCGGTGTCACGGCGCTTAAACAGGATCGGGGCGAGCATATGCGGTACCGTCAGGATCGACAGCGCCATGAAAGTCGCCGCCGTCAGTCGTTCCGGCACCGCAAGCCCGCCACGAATTAGATAAATGCAGGTGACGATCGCCAGCGCTGCACCGGTCACGGGAACGACAACCGGGAGCCACTGTGCGACGCGCCCGCGCCGCGCAGCCCGGAGAGCACCAACGAAATGCCGCGGGGAATGGAACAGGCAAAAGAACGCTGCAAACCCGATTACAGGAGGCAACGCGGTGAGTGCGATCAGGCTCGCGATCGCTGCCGCTGCGGAAGTAAAGCGGCGCGCGGCGATCATGGCCAGGATTCCGGCCGCAGCGATCGCCAGCGCGACCGGCCCGACGAGTAGGAGCCCGTCGGCAAGCCGCGCGGCGGCCGGCGCTTTTGTCAGTGCGACAAAGATATCGGCGACCTGAGCGTGGTGCAGCATCGCGGGCGCGGCGATGAGGGCGACTGCGAGACCCGTGGCAAGGAAGCGCGAGTCGGTTGCCTCCCAATCCTCGGCAAAATGGATAACGGCGATGACGATAAATCCCGCGAGCGCCGCCACTGGTTCGACCAGCCAAGCAGCGGTCGTTATCGCTGCGATGCCAAGATAGACCGAGAGGATCGAGGCCAGGCCGTGACTGGTCCTGCCGCGGCGGTGGATCAGCTCGATGTCGAGTGCGCCATGCGGTAAGCCAAAGACGAGGATCGCCGCACACGCCGCGACGAGAGCGGTCGAACCGGACAGCGGCACGCCGGTGACTGCTGCGACGAGCAAAGCCACGGTTGCGCTAAGCGCAACCGTGGCACCGGGGAAGGTCGATTTTTCCATCGTCGTGGTACGAATGCCACGCGGTCCGTGCGAAACCGCGTGGACCATCCTACGCTGCAATCGGCCGGTTTCCGGCGAAGGGCTCATCACGCTCGGCTGCCGATTTCCGCACAGCGATATTGTACACAAGAATGCCGAGACCGACCTTCGAGATGATGTCGGCAAATGTATATCCAATCTGCACACCCGTCGTCACTGCACCGCCGCTTAGGCCGGTATACGGCAACATGTAAACGAGCGGGTAAAAGCCCCATGACGCAAACGTCAGCAATCGCGCGCTCTTGATCAGGCCGCGGACATTCTCGGGCTGCCGGTTGATCGATTCGCCCAAGCCCTTGAACAGCGCCCATACGATATAGATGAACGGGATGGTCGACAGCGTGCCCCACAATGCGCGGGTGGCGTTGTCGCCTGCAATCTCACCGGGGTAGCCAAGGCCGATCATCAGCACGGCCGCAAGGCCGAGGCGGAACGACCGCGAAACCGTCTCGCTCTGCGGCAGTTTCATTACGAGAATTAGCTCAATGAGCAATAACGGCACGGTCAGCAGCCAATCGACGTAACGATAGGCATCGTTAAAGGCGAAGCCGGTTGCCGTCAGCGCATCATTACGTAGTGTGTAGGCGCTCTCCCAGCTGTTGAAGATGCGAAAATAGTGATAAGCAGCGATCGCTGTGACTAGTCCGGAAATAGTCAACGCTGTCTTGTAAGAAGTCGAAACCTGGCTTCGCCCCATCCATAAGAAGATCGATGCGGCCGCCATCGTAGCTAATGTGAATGAAAAGGCGTTGTACACAAGCGTGTACTGCCCCACTGTTAATTGGGTCATGTCGGTCTCCGCTGTTGACGAAGCCATATCGCGCCGACACGAAACCCCGTCTATGGGCGAAATGTCATGCGTGGGGATGCCACACGCGGCAGATGCGCCGCACTGGGCCATTCGGCGACCAAGGGCGGCGGCACCGCGTCCGAATAAATGCACAAGCGATTGCAAGGCCGTCGCACCGGCGTACTCCCACATAGTTGGCATTTCTAGGCCCGTACTTACCCCCAACCGCCCGTCATCACGAAGATCCCGGTGAAAAAAGGCAGGATTGCGAGGACGAAAGCTGGCGGGATGGTGCCTCTGGTCCCTCATCGCACTTAGCCGGGCGTTGCCATCCGGGCCTGATCCGGCATCTCGCCAGCTTTCTTAGATCGTGACCTCCGCAGGCTCGCCACTTACGCACGCCAAATCAATGTCGAGTACAGCGAAACCGCCAAGGGCTGGCAGCTGACAGTCACCGATGACGGGGTCGGAATGCCTGGCGATGTGAGCGCTGCCAAGGCTGGACTGGGAACGACGATCGTAACCGCGCATGCCAAGCAACTTTATGCCACTGTTCACGTCGTCGCCGCCGAGCCAGGCACAATCGTAACCGTCAATCGGACCACGTTGAGGCTCGTCGGAGGGGCCGCCCGCGATCCCGAAGTCTAGGCAGTCTAGCAGAAGGCCTTCAGCGCCTGCGATTTCAAAGCCTTATTGTCACGGCACGGAACAGCGAATGACACGGTCGGTTAAGCGTTGGTTATGGGGGCCATTGTGAAGATTGATATGCGCGAAACCCTAGATGTGCCTGAAGCGATCCCCCTGCTTCTCATGGTCGTCGACGACGAGGTTCTGATCCGATTTGTTGCGGCGGACATTCTGCGGGACGCCGGCTTTGCAGTTGTCGAGGCCGGCGATGCGGACGAGGCAATGATATTGCTGGCGACGGGAATGCCCTGCAGTCTGATTTTTTCTGACGTGAATATGCCGGGCTCGATCGATGGGGTCGGACTGGTGGCTCATGTGAAAGAGCATTACCCGGTCATCCCGGTGGTCCTCACGTCGGGTGGTGTAGCGTTGCACGAACTCGTCAATGCCGGAGCCGTGGCGATCGTGCCCAAGCCCTATTCCGAATCTACGCTCATCGGCACAATCGACCGTGTGCTCGGCCGATCCGGTGACTGAGCGGCCAAAGCCGCGGGTCGAAGAAGCGCTGCTTCTGGTCGATGGTGAGGTGATCGCCCGCCACGCCTTGGCCGAATATCTGCAACACTGCGGCTATGCCGTGATTGCGGCGGCCTCGACCGAGGAAGCGATGACCGTCCTGAACGCCCCGGATTATGTCATCTCGGCTATGCTGTGCGCATTGCCGGCGATTGGTTCGCAAAATGGCTTTGCTTTCTGCCGCTGGGTTCGTGACAATCATCCGACGATAGAAATCGCGCTGGCCGGCACCCTCGATGCTGCGGCTGAAGCGGCTGCTGAGTTTTGCGACGCCGGGCCGCGACTGGTTCGTCCCTACGACCCCGGCGCTATTGTCGAACGGGTCCAACTGATGCGCGAGCGCCGCAGGCAGAAGCTCGCGCTGGGCTGATTGACGCATTCCCGCGGCGGCTCAGCATAGGTGTGTCGCCGACCGAAGTCTCTGCTCCTCAGCGACGTCTCGAGGGTCGCGGACTAACCTAAAGGTCCGCTTTCCACGATCGGTCGCCCGAAAGCCGCCAGGCCGGAAACGGCCCCCGCGGTTGTGGCGCTGACACTCGCAATCGTCGGAATGCATTTTCTGATTATGTTACCCGCACTGGGGCCCCGAGTCGGAGGGCTCGGGGTAGCGTGCGTCGTCAATGCAGCGTTGTTCTGGCGGACGCGAAGCTACAGGGTGCAGGCAGCATGGGTGATAGATGGGCTGTTGAAGCTAGCACTACTTTGGCAGATTAGATTTTGCGGGCGGGGTGAGGTGCTCATTGCAGTGCGGGCATCGCATCGGTGGCGCTCTCGCGAACAGGTCGACGATTGCCTGCCTGACGGCTGGCATGCTTGGTTGCGGTGGTGGTCCCGAGACTCTTTTTTTTCCGTCCCGCTGCTGTGAGGCGGCGGGACTGAAGGAAGGCGTAGGCGATCATCGTCATCAAGGCGTGTCGATGCAGGCCTGTCCACGATCGACCTTCAAAGTGGTCGAGGCCGAGTTCCTCCTTGAGCTGCTGGTGCGCCTGCTCGCAGATCCACCGCGCCTTGATTGCTCCGGCGAGCGTTTTGATCGCGGTGTCGGCAGGCAGGTTCGAGAGGTAGTATTTGCGCTCGCCGGTCGAACGATGCTCACCAACCAGCCACACTTCTTCACCCGGCAGATGCTGGCCGCCCATGTCGCGGATACGCTGGGTCGGGCCGTCGGCGACACGCACGCGCAGTGCGGCGAAGCGCGCGGCCAGTCGCCCTTTCGTACCCCGTCGCCAGCTGACCCGTTTCCATGGCTGCCCGGCGAGCAACGTCTCGGACGCAACGGACTTTGCATCGGGGATATGGTGCTGGCGAGGTCGGCCATGTCCCGAGATCGGGAAGATCATCGCGACATCGGCCGGATACACCTTCTGCCGGCCGGGTATGCCGACCGCCCAGGACAGGCCGCGCTCGCTCAGCGCCTGGCGGAACGGCGCGCTCATGCCATATCCGGCATCCGCCAGCACACAGCCGAAGCGCACGCCTGCCGTCGCGACCCGGTCGATCTCGGCGATGGCGATCTCGGGCTTGGTCAGGGCGACCTGCCGGTCGGCGGGCACCTTCGCCTTCGTCATGCGCTCGGGATCGCTGGTCCAACTCTCCGGCAGGAACAGGCGCAGACCAACCATCACTGGCACCTCGCGCGATGCGAGCGTCACCGACACGAGCGTCTGGCAGTTCGCGTTCTTGCCGAGCGAGGACGCATATTGCGGCGCGACACCGACCGAGTGGCGCCCCTTCTTCGGCATCGCGGTGTCGTCGATCACAAGGAAGGCATCGCCGCCGCCGACCAACCGGTCGGCTTCGGTCAGCAGCGCCGCGTCGAGCGGAGCACTGTCCCAGACCCCTGCCGCCACGAAGTGATGAAGCTGGTCATACCCAATGGCATCGGCGCGAGCCGCCATCGGCTGGACGCTCTTGCGGTCTCCAGGGCCGATCAGGCCGGCAACATAAGCGGGACACATTCGCGCCCGCTTCTTGTGACCGAGCGCCGCTAAAAACGGCGCCAACCAAACCTCAAGGTCGCTTCGCCAATCTCCGCCCATCGCCAGCCTCCATAGCTGGCTCCCTATGAATCACGCAAAACTACCCAAGGGAATCCCAAAAATTATGCTTCTGCCAAAGTAGTGCTAGGCTCAGGACTCATTGATCACAGCCAGAAGATGACGGTTGCGGCTAGCGCGATGGCCGAGAAGAAGGCGTGCGCGCATCGGTCGTAGCGGGTGTGGATGCGGCGCCAGTCCTTGAGCCTGCCGAACATGTTCTCGATGCGGTGACGTTGCCGGTAGAGGGTTCGGTCATGCGGGATCGGGGTTTTGCGGTTGGCCTTCGATGGGATGCAAGGGGTGATGCCCTTGGCGATCAGGGCGGCGCGGAACCAGTCGGCGTCATAGCCGCGGTCACCGAGCATGGCCCTCGCTTTGGGCAGGGCGTCGAGCATCAGCGCTGCGCCCTTGTAGTCGCTGGTCTGCCCCTCGGTGAGGAGCATGACGAGCGGTCGGCCCTGGCCGTCGCAGACCGCGTGCAGCTTGGAGTTCAGGCCGCCTTTGGTGCGTCCGATACATCGGGGAAGAGCCCCTTTTTGAGGAGGCTCGCGGCGGTTCGGTGTGCCTTCAGGTGGGTCGCATCGATCATCAACTGGTCGGGCTTGCCGCCTTTTGCCGCCAGCGCTGCAAAGATACGGTTGAACACACCCAGCCGGCTCCAGCGGATGAAGCGGTTGTAGATCGTCTTGTGCGGACCGTAGTCCTTGGGCGCATCGCGCCAACGCAGCCCGTTCCTGATCACGAAGATGATCCCGCTGATCACTCGCCGGTCGTCAACGCGCGGCACCCCATGCGACAGGGGAAAGTGCGGCTCGATCCGACGCATCTGTGCCGCCGACAACCAGATCAAATCACTCATCACGACGCCTCCCTGGCGTCACCATTGAATCAACCGATCACCGTCTCCGCAACCACTTTAATAGGTCCTGAGCCTAGGTCGCCTCTGAAAGAGGCTTCTCGCGCAATACTTGGCAAGTGTCATGCCGTCGATGCCGCCACTCGCTGATAGAGATATAGCGAAAATGGCTTCGGGCTTCGACGGAAAGGCTTCCGCTTGCTCGACCGATCACGCTTACTACAGCGTTTAGGCTACACTAGTTGGATATGGCCCCGACTAGCTTCAAGAATGGCCTCGGCGTTGATCGCCGAGGCCATATCATGCTCGTTTCAGATCAGGCCGATGCTCGCGTTGCGCCGACGGATCGAGGCTCCCACCATTCCAAAGCCAAGGATCATCGCGCCCCAGATCGACGGCTCGGGGACAGCCGCAGCAACGCTCACCGTCAATTGCGTCGGGTAAAGGTTGCCGATGGCGGCCGAGATTTCGCCGCCCGAGTTATTGTCGATAAACGACACGTTGGCGGCCTGACCCGCCGCCAGTGCCAAGCTGATCGGCTGGTCGACCGTGGCGGGAAATCCAGCTCCAGTGAGATCAACGTAGAAGTTGTTGTCGCCCGATCCGCGGACCATGTCGTTCGACAAAATCTGGTAGTCTCCCATAGTGTACAGCGAACTGTAATTGCTGCCGGCCGTGGAGAAGCTCCGGCCGTTGATTGTCAGGGTTCCGCCGACGGCATACGGCGGGCTGCCACCGAAAATGCTGTTGGAGGACACCCCGGTGCTCGTCTGCGGCCCGAAAGCGTTCACCGCCGACGTGTTCACGATGAACGTCTCGACGAAGCTCTTGTCGGTGAGGCGCTGATCCGTCCCGTAACCGAAGACGTCGGCGTTATCAGAGATGTTCTCCGCGTTGCCGGTGAGCGTCACGGTGATCAATGTCGCCGCGGCGGGCGAAGCCGCAAGGATCAGCGAGCTCAGCGCTGCGCCGACCAGAAAATGCGATCGCATGATGTAGCCTTCCAAGATATTGATCAGAGCCGGACCGCTGGAACGTCGTCATTGCTGCCAAGCAGCACGAATCATTAACCGTTCTTAATGACGACAGTGTGACGTTCGGCCCGGACGACGCCGATCATGCAGTGACGGCACCGGCTTCTGCGCGGCGACTGCGAAGGAAGCTGCCCAAAGTCACGAAGCCCAAAAGCAAGCTTATCCAGGTTGAAGGCTCCGGGACGCTGCTCGTGACGGTTAGCGTATCGCCAGCGCCACCTAGTGGATTGATCGGGACGGACGAGTCCTGTTGGGGATTCCCGGCGACGGTCGAACGTGCGACGTTGGGGGATGCGCACTGGTATCAGGATCGAGGTCACGGCCTCGGACAAGGCTCGGCTTGAAGCGATTGTCGCGGCGCGCGGCTCCCCGCAAAAGCACGTGTGGCGGGCCAGGATCATTCTCCTGACAGCGGGCGGCCTGGGCACTGTTGCGATCATGGCGGCGACGGGCAAGTCGAAGACCTGCGTGTGGCGCTGGCAGGAGCGCTTCATGGCCGAAGGCGTCGATGGCTTGCTGCGCGACAAGACCCGACCTCCGGGCATCGCGCCGCTCGAGACTGCGCTGGTCGACAAGATCGTGGCGTTGACCCTCGCACCACCCGACCATGAAGCGACGCACTGGACAGTCCGCGCGATGGCCAAGGCGGTCGGCATCGCTGCGTCCTCGGTCGTCAAGATCTGGCACGACCATGGCCTGGCACCGCACCGCTGGCGGAGCTTCAAGCTGTCCAACGACAAGGCTTTTGCCGAGAAGCTGCACGACGTGGTCGGCCTCTACGTCTCGCCGCCGGCGCACGCGATCGTGCTGTCCGTGGACGAGAAGAGCCAGATCCAGGCGCTCGATCGCACCCAGCCGGGGCTGCCGCTCAAGCGCGGCCGGGGTGCGACCATGACCCACGACTACAAGCGCAACGGCACGACGACCTTGTTCGCGGCGTTGAACGTGCTCGACGGCTCGGTGATCGGGCGCAACATGCAGCGCCATCGGCACCAGGAGTTTATCCGCTTCCTGAACACCGTCGAGGCCGAGTTGCCGCCCGACAAGGCCGTCCACGTCATCCTCGACAATTACGCTACCCACAAACAGCCCAAAGTCCGCGCCTGGCTGGCCCGGCATCCGCGCTGGACGTTCCACTTCGTGCCGACGTCGTGTTCGTGGCTCAACGCCGTCGAGGGCTTCTTCGCCAAGCTCACCCGCCGGCGCCTGAAAAACGGCGTCTTCTGCTCCGTTGTCGACCTCCAGGCCGCTATCAACCGCTTCATCAAGGAGCACAATCAGCAGCCCCGACCCTTCGTCTGGCGCGCCGATCCAGACGAAATCATCGCCGCCGTCAGGCGAGGGCACCAAACGTTAGAATCAATCCACTAGGACAGCGTCTTGATAGACGCCGGTCGCTGCGAGCGCCGTGCCGGCGAAATATCGGATAATCGTTCCAACGCTCGCGGCACGATATTCGATGACCACGTCGGTTGGGCGAGGGGAGAAGCTCAGCCCAGTAGGCAAGATCGACTGAGTGTCGCAAGGTGCTCCGGCATATCCAATGCAGCTGGCCATTTTTCCGTACGGCTCGATCACATTCAGATCGAAGTTATATTCGCCAAATGTATTCGCAGCTTCCTGAGAGAGAAATTCCGGAGCGACAACGGTAAAGCCCGATCCTTGCCCCAGATCGAAGGTGTATTTTACGGTCGCCAAGGCCGGGGTGGTTGCAACGAGTGAAGCAGCTACCGCCATTACGTGAAACAGAGCTATTTTCTGGCTCGTGATAAAGCGCATAATTTGCTCCCTGCATCGCGATCTCAGAAATCCGATATTTACAAATTATTATCCATCCAAGTGAAGTTTTTGAGACAGCCCAGGGGCGTACTAATTTTGGTGATGACGACTGGTGCGATCCCTCTCTCAAGCTCAAGAACTCGTCCACAGGGCAGCATAAAGATAGGGGCTAACGCAGGATCTAAATCTTCTGCTTCGAGGTGCCCAAAGCCGGTTGTGCGACCGAGGTAAAAGGATGGCCGCTTCTGGGAGCCGCTCATGTCCACCTAGCGTCCGGAACTGGGTCTTGCTGGTGTACGGCGGTGGCTGAACGAAAGTCCGCTTTGAAGCGTCAGATGCCCGGAAGCTGCCAGTCCGGAAACGGCCCCGAGGCCGCCCCGGGACAGGCTCCGCGGCAGCGGCGACTGAGGGGTGGAAAGCGGACACTCAGCGCAGCGTATTGAGTCGACGGGACCGAAGCGGCCGTGAACTCAAAACCAGGACTGTGCTTCGCCATTGAAACCAAAATGGATGGCTTGCCAACCCATGCCCGACCGCACGAAAACGAAGTTCCATTTCAACACATTGTCGCGATGTTGAGCGAGGTAGATTTGGCGAACCGCCATCGTGCCCAACGTTTCACAACAAATCCGCTCATAGCCGGTCATCGGTCCATTTATGCGTATGGAACTGTCGATCTGCCCGACCAACTGCTAGCGCATTCCAATCTTTGTTGCCCACAACGGGGAACAGCCGAATATTTCGTCGACCGCTTCGGCACTCCTTCGATCATGCATCAGGCTGAAAAATGCTTCGATTTGGGTTTCAACGTCGTCTGACATTCAAGCCTCGGGATGGCCGCACGATGCGATGGAGCGAAGAGAGACTAGCTGATACTGCGAATGACAGGAACGGGGTCGGAAGCCACGGTCGGAGCCGGGACTGGTTGAACGGCAGCTATGCCCGGTTTCACGCCAAAAAGCCGACAGGCCGCTTTCGGCCCCGTTTAGGAATTAGGATCGGTCGACGACGAAAGAGCGTTTGGGAAGGAGGGATCATGCATATCCTCTGGGTCATGGGTGTCAGTCTGGTTGTCGCTTCGCTTGCCGATTGGCTTTTCATAGGCGTGCTGTTCCACAATAGTTATTCGACATTTCCCGAAGTTTGGCGTGACGCGAAGGATAAGCGGCGTCAAATCCTGATTGCTCAGGCATATTCCGCGATGACAGCCGTCGGGTTCATATGCTTAGCAATTCGGTTGACTCTTGTTTCACTTGGTGGTGCGCTGAGCCTTGCGGTCTTAATCTGGATTATTGCGCCTCTACCTTTGCTGCTTGGCAATCACGTTTTCATCAAACTTGATCAGAAAGTGACGCTCGCCCACGCTTTAGGTTGGCTGGTTAAGCTGCTACTAATCGGCGCGACAACTGCAGCACTGCTTTAACAGTCGGTCGACAAACGGAGCCGCTTCGCATGCGTGTCCCTTCCCCTTCGCCGATCGCGACCGTCAACACGGGTTTTGGCCGCCGGCAAGTCAGTGGTGGCAGACGGCGGTTATCCCGCTACTGGCGCTCCAAGCAGCCAGACGCCTTACGGCCCCACTACGTGGTGACAGACTGCACGCCTTCGTCCGCGACCGGTTTGCCGTGATTGTGGTCAAAGCGGGCCGGATTCAATTACTTAGCGACGTCCTGTGCCGCGCAGGCGACCATCGCCGAGAACTACGTCGGCCTGCCGCTCTAGTCGACGTGGCCCGGCAGGCGCTCGCGGCGCGGCGCCGTTTCCCGGAGGAAAAGCGACAGGGCAAGCCCGATCGCGAGACCGGCGAGCGGAATGACGAAGATCTGCGCGATGCCGTAGTGCTGGGCGACGAAGCCGGCGATGACCGGGGCGATCCCTCCGCCGAAGATCTCGCCGGCGCCCGCTACGACCCCGACGGAGGAGGACATCAATGCCGGCGACACTGCTTCCGAGGCGACAGGGCCCGCAAGGATCGACGTCAGACCGAGGGCGAAGAAGGCGGTGACCGACAGCCAGCCGAACAGGAGCCATGGGTCTGCGGGGGCGTGGGCGAAGAACCACGTGCCGACGGCGGCGCCGAGGAAGGCGAGCGCGGTGGCGGGACGTCGGCCGATGCGGTCCGAGATCCCCGCAACCATGAATTCGCCGAGGAAGCCGCCCCAGCCCATCCCCGACATCACCAGCCCCATCGTCACCGGCGTGAGGTGCAGGAAATCGACGAGGTAGTTCGGAACCATGGCGCCGAGGACGAAGATGCAGCTCATGGCGGCGAGCAGGCACAGCGCACCCAGGATGACGTTGCGGGACTTTATGACGTCAGTCCACGGTGCGCGCGGGGCGGTTACCGCCAAGCGTGGGGCGTCGCGGAGGACGCGGTTGAGCAGGAAGGCGAGGATGAAGCCGGGGATCGCGACGATCATGAACACCTCGCGCCACGACGGCAGGACCTGGAGCAGCTGCGTCGCGACGATGGGGGCGATGCCGAAGCCGAACAACGCGAAGGCACCGAGCTGAAGACCCTGATTCAGACCGCGCCGCATGGGTAGCGATGCCTCCGCGGTCGCGGCGACGCTGGCCGGGAGGAATGCCCCCTCGGCTGCGCCCATCGTCGTCCGCGCGAGCAGGAGCATCACGAAACCCGTCGCCAGTCCGGCCGCACCGGACAACGCCGAGAACACGACCAGTGCGGGGAGCAGAACGGCGCGGCGCCCGATCCGGTCGGACAGGTTGCCGATCAGGATCGCGAACACTCCCCACGCAATGCCGAGGCCGCCGACCAGCGTGCCGAGCTGGCCGTAGTCGAGGTGGAGGTCGGCCATGATGGCTGGGAACAGCGGCCCGAGGATCCAGCGGTCGAGACCGACGAGACCGAAGGACAGCGACAGCAGCAGGACCACGCGCCATTCGTATCGCGCATCCCAAGAGCCGCCGCCGCGGAGTGCAGCCGGGGTCGTGTTCGCGGCTATGGCGGCGGTCATCGGCGCGTCCTCAAATCGGGAAGTGTCCAGGTTGGGTCTCTATGGTGATCCAGCGGAGTTCGGTGAAAGCGTCGATGCCGGCCTTGCCGCCGAAGCGGCCGTAGCCGCTCGCCTTGGTGCCGCCGAACGGCATCTGCGCCTCGTCATGAACGGTCGGGCCGTTGATGTGGCAGATCCCGGACTTCATTGCCCGTGCGATCGTCAATCCCCGGGCGACGTCGCGGGTGAACACGCTTGCCGAAAGGCCGTAGTCGGTATCGTTGGCCAGTTCGACGGCATGCGCCTCGTCCCGCGCCCGGGTGACGGCGACGACGGGACCGAAGCTCTCTTCGCGGAAGAGCGCCATCGCAGGGGTCACATGATCGACGACGTGCGGCGGCATGATGACGCCGTCCGCCGGGCCGCCGGTCCCCAGACGTGCCCCCGCGGCGACCGCGGCGTCGACGAGCGCGGCGACGTGGTCCACCGCCCTCGTGTCGACGACCGATGCAGCGTGCATCGTCGAGACCTTGGCGGTGAAGGCCGCGACGAACGCCTCGGCGACCGCGTCGACGACGATGATCCGCTCGGTCGACATGCAGATCTGTCCGGCGTTCATGAATGAACCGAATGCCGCGGCTTTTACTGCTTGGTCGAGATCGGCGTCAGCCAGCACGATCAGCGGTGCCTTGCCTCCCAGTTCGAGCAGCACGGGTTTGAGGTTCTGCGCGGCGCGGATGGCGATGATGCGCCCGACCGCGGTCGAGCCGGTGAAATTGATCCGGCGGACTGCGGGATGGTCGATCAGCGCGCCCACGACCTCGCCAGCATTTGCAGGGGCGTTGGTCACCAGTCCGACCACGCCCGGCGCGAAGCCTGCGTCGGCGAAGGCATCGACGATTAGCCCATGCGTCATGGGGCAGATTTCGGACGCCTTGAGGATCACGGTGTTGCCGCAAGCCAGCGGCACCGCGAGCGCGCGCACGACGAGGATGACCGGTGCATTCCACGGCGCGATGCCGAGACACACACCTGCGGGTTCGCGCAGCGCCATCGCGAGGCACCCCGGCTTGTCCGACGGGATTACCTCGCCGCCGATCTGGGTCGTGAGCGCCGCCGCCTCGCGCAGCATGTCCGCGCCGAGGCGCAGGTTGAACCGCGCCCATCCCTCGTGCGCCGCGCATTCGGCGATCATGGCCGCGACTATGGCGTCGCCCTTCGCCTCGAGCGCCATCGCGGCAGCATTGAGTTGCGCGCGGCGCGCATTGGGGCCGAGCGCGCTCCACGCCGGCAAGGCGGAGGCAGCGGCGGCGGCGACCGCGGCCGCCTCTCTGACGGTCATTGCCGGTGATCGCGAGGCGAGCACCCCCGTCGCGGGGTTCAACCGATCGAAGGTTGTCACGCGAGGATCTGATGCCAGGCGCCGGCCCCCGCTCCGGCATCGACGGACACGTCGGTCCCGTTCATCCACCGCGCATCGTCCGAGAGCATGAAAGCGACGACCGGCGCGATCTCCTCGGGAGTGCCGGCGCGGTTGAGCTTGAGATCGTCTTCGGCGCGCTGGCCGAGCGTCTTGATGAAGTCGGCGAGGATCGGCGACGACACCGGTCCGGGCGATACGCTGTTTATGCGGATGCCGCGATCCTTCCAGCGCTGGCATTCCCATAAAGTCCAGGCAATGACGAGTTCCTTCGACAGGTGATACGAAGGGGCGCCCTCCACGTCCTGTGCGGCGATCCACGCGTCGGCATCGGCGAACGAAGTCGTCAATCCCGCCCGCACCACCGCAATGTTCGCGCGCCACTGGAAGCCGGCAAGCGAGGCCAGATTGATGATCGCGGCACCGTCGGCCAGCCGGATCGTCACGGCTTCCGTGAAGTGACGCAGGCCGAAGAAGTTGACCTTGAGCACCGCGTGCTTGTCGGCGGTCGGCGGAAGACCGGCCGAGTTGACCAGACCGTCGAACCGTATGTCCACCGATCTGAGCGTCTTCTCGATCGCGCTCTGGTCGCCCATGTCGATCGGGAAGAAGCCGTCGACCGCGAAGCCGGGCGCGTTGCGGTCGAACCCGACGACCCGCGCTCCCCGCGCCTGCAGCAGTTTCGCCGTCGCCGCCCCGATGCCGGACGATACACCCGTCACGGCGAAGACCTTTCCCTCGAACATCCCCTAATCCCCTTTCCGCGCGATCAGAACTTGAAGCCGGCGCGGACGTAGAATTCGCGCGGTCGGTTATAGGTGCCGCCGACGTAGCCGATGCCGGCCTGGTCCTGCCCCGAAATTATGAAGCGCTCGTCGGTCAGGTTCGTCACGCCGGCGTCGACATGGTAGTTCTTCGCCGCCGAGCGGTATGAGATCAGCGCTCCGACGACGTTGGTCGCCGGCGAGATTAGCTCGGGGGTGTTCTCGGCGTCGCGGGCTATGCTCGACTTGAACGCATAGTCGACGTGCGCATCGACCGATGCGCCCGAGGGCAGCGGAATGACATAATCCACGTTGGCCGAGGCCGCGTAGTCGGGGGTGTTGACGAACTTGTCGCCGAGGTTTGTGCCGGCATCCTTCTGCGTGTAACGCGCGTCTATATAACTGAAGGTCGCCGCCAGCGTCAGCGCGGAGGTCGGAACCAGAACCAGTTCGGCCTCGATACCTTTGATCTCGGACTGTGCGGCGTTGATCGTGATCGGCGAAACGCCCGAATACACGGTAACTTGCAGGTCCTTGTATTTGGTGTAGTAGCCGGCGAGGTTGGCTTGCAGCAGTCGGTCGAAGAACTGCCCTTTGACCCCAACCTCGTAGGTATCGGCTTTTTCCGGATTGAACGTCGGCGCGGCGAGGATCGGGGTTGTCGCCCGCGTCGTCCAGCCGCCCGCCTTGTAGCCTTGGCTGAACGTCGCGTAGGTCAGGATCTGGTCGGTCGCCTGGTAATTGACGCCGGCCTTAAATGAGACGTTGCTGAAACTGAGGTGATTGTCCGTCGTCGGAAAATACAGTGTCGGGTCAGTTGGATCGGGATGAAGCGATAGTGGATAGCCGAGCTTGTAGGCGAGGCTGTTCAGGTCGCGCTGACCGCCCTGGAATTCCTTCTCATCGCGCGTGTAGCGGACGCCGCCGGTCAAACCCAGCTTGTCGGTAATCTTGTAGTCGGCCTGAGTGAATGTGGCGTAACTTGTTGTGTGGAATGTGTTTGGTCCATCGATCTGGAGCAGGCCGCCCGCAAAATGAACGTAATCGGTCAGGTCGCCCTGCTCGTGAAAGTAATAGAGACCGGTGACCGTCTTCAAACGGCTGTCGAGGAAGTCACCAAGCAGCTGGACCTCCTCGCTCTCCTGCTGCTGGCGCATGGTGAAGGCATGGTCGCCCATCGGGATCGGCGAGCCGTCGACGTCGAGCGCGAAGCGGCTGTCGAGGTTGCGATACGCGCTGATCGACTTGACCGCGAGGGTGTCGGTCAGTTGCGCGTCAAGCGTGCCGGAGAAGCCGAACGTCTTGATCTTTGAATAGCCCGCGCCGGTGGCATACGAGGTGTCGATCCGCGGCGAGAAAAACCGGCTGTCGAAAACCAGATGGTTGTTGTTCGGGTCGGCGTCGACGTTGACCCCGCCGAGCGGGGGTAGCACGACGTTGGTAAACCCCGGCACCGTCGCCGCCGGCAAACCGCGCGGCGTGTTGCAGATGGCGTTTAGCGGCGTTGTCGCCAGGACGGCGGCGGGTGTCGAAATGCAGGTATTATAGACATCCTTCAGACCCGGCTTGAGGGCGAGTAGCTGGCTGCCGGTCGACTGGTCGTCGTCGTTGGTATAGTCGCCGGTCAGGCGGAAGGTCACGTCGGGCGCGATCTTCCACTTCAACTTCACGCGCAAATTCTGATCATTGTAGCCGCCGGCCGCTTGATAGGTCGTCGAGTCTGGCCGGACGAAGGCCCCGGAATCGTCGACGTAGTTGCCGGGAAACTTCAGGAAGTGGAAATAGCCGTCGGCGTGCTTCGCCGAGAACGACACCTGCGCCAGCAGTTTGTCGTCGATGATCGGAATGTCGACCGAGCCGCGGACATCGACACGATTATACGAGCCGTAGGTGACGTCGCCCGCCCCGCTGAAGGTGTTGCCGGGGTCGCGGGTGACCACGCTGATCGCACCGCCGATCGTGTTGCGGCCGAACAACGTCCCCTGCGGGCCCTTGAGGATTTCGACATGGTCGAGATCGAGCAGGTCGACAACCGCGCCGACGGTGCGGGCGTAATAGACGCCGTCGACATAGACGCCGACGCCAGGATCGAGGTTGAAGGCGAAGTCGTTCTGCCCGATGCCGCGGATGAATGCCGAAAGAACCTGGCTCGAACCGGAGAAGGGCGAGGTCCCGACGATCTCGACCGACGGTGCAAACTTGCCGAGCCCGGCGACGTCGGTGATCCCCTTCTGCGCCAGCGCCTCGGGCGTGAACGCGGTGATCGCTATCGGCACGCGCTGAAGGTTTTCCGACCGCTTCTGCGCGGTTACGGTGATCTCCTCAATCTGCCCGCCCGAGCCCGGGCCGGGCGTACTGCCGACGGCCGTCGCCTCCGGCGGGTTCGCGGCTTGCGTCGCCACCTGTGCTCCGACCGGCCATGCGGCGGTGACAAGAAGCGACGCGCCGATGCGCGCGGCGATGATGACGCGGTTCGAAACGATGGACATTGGACGATCCCCCTGATGGCTGGGCTTCTTGACGAGCTTGAGCACTGCCTTGCACCGATCGTGCCAACTCGGGTCGCTCCTACGACGGACACCGCGGAGCTGGACATTTTGGGTTTTAAGGCGTCAGTCTACAGACGGTCGCAGGCCGGGTTTTGGGTCGAACTGTCGACAATTCGACGGGGGAGAGAAAGTATGAAGGTTGGATCAGGCGCTGCTTCGCTTGTCGTGCCGCCTGATCTGCCACGTATCTCCGACTTGGCGGCGACGCTCCATTTCGCTCCCGAGCAGGGTCACATCTGGCTCGCCGGGAGGCGGATGGTTCTTGTCCACGCGCGGACCATGGGCATCGTCCGACGCGAGGTAATCAACGCCGTCGGCTACGACCGCGCCCGTGCGGTCTTCACTCGGCAGGGATACGAGGCCGGGGCGATGGACGCCGACGTTGCCGCCAAGGTCCGCTCCAACGACAGCGTCTACGACGCGTTCTCGGTCGGGCCTCAGCTTCACGCGCTGGAAGGCGCGGTCCTCGTCGAGCCGATCACGGTCGACGTCGATGTCGCAAACGGGCGTTTCTATGCCGAGTACAGGTGGCGTCACTCGTCGGAATGCGCCGAGCACGTCACGGCGTTCGGCATCGGGCAGGCTCCCGCCGGATGGGGACAGATCGGCTATGCCAGCGGCTACGCCAGCGTCTATTTCGGCCGGCCGATCGTCTACCGCGAGGTCGAGTGCATCGCCATGGGCCATGACGAATGCCGCATTGTCGGCAAACCGGCGGAGGCCTGGGACGATGCTGAGCCCGATCTCCGCTACATGAGGAGCGAACAGCTTCACACTGCAACAGACGCGATCCGCACAGTTCGTGAGGGGGACGCGAAGGCCGCCGACAATCGATGGCGGGTCGTCGGCGCGTCGTCGGGGTTCAACACCGCCTTCGATATGCTGCGTGACGTGGCCGACACCGATGCGCCGGTACTCTTCCAGGGTGAGAGCGGCGTCGGCAAGGAGATGTTCGCACGCAACCTCCACGCGATGGGCAAGCGCGCCGAAAAACCATTCGTCGCGGTCAATTGCGCCGCAATCTCGGAGACGTTGATCGAATCTGAACTGTTCGGCGTGGAACGGGGGGCCTTCACCGGTGCCACGGTGAGCCGTCCCGGCCGGTTCGAGC
Source organism: Polymorphobacter sp. PAMC 29334 (assembly GCF_019431245.1). Classification (NCBI taxonomy): domain Bacteria; kingdom Pseudomonadati; phylum Pseudomonadota; class Alphaproteobacteria; order Sphingomonadales; family Sphingosinicellaceae; genus Polymorphobacter; species Polymorphobacter sp. PAMC 29334. The sequence goes on from NZ_CP080242.1 coordinate 408,406, forward strand.
GGGCCGAGGGCGGCACGCTTTTCCTCGACGAGATCGCGACGCTGTCGCTGATCGCGCAGGCGAAGCTGCTGCGGGCACTCCAGGAGGGCGAGATCGAACGCGTCGGCGATACGCGGGTGCGGTCGGTCGACATCCGGCTGGTCGCCGCGACCAACGTCGATCTGCGCGAAGCGGTCGCGAAGGGGGCGTTCCGCGCCGACCTGTTTTACCGGATCAACGTCTTCCCGCTGCGCATACCGCCGCTGCGCGACCGTCGGGCGGACATACCGCTGCTGATGGATCATTTTCTTTCGGTCTTTCGTACCCGCTACGACAAGAAGGTATCAGGCTTCGACGAACAGGCCGTGTCGGCGATGCTCAGCTACGATTGGCCGGGAAACGTCCGCGAACTCGAAAACATGGTAGCGAGGGGCGTCATTCTCGGCCGCAGGGGCGAGCCACTGCGCGTCCACCACCTATTTACGAGTGGAGAGCGGCTCGGCGACCAGCGCTATCGGCTCGGCGCGGACGGACGCGTCCGATCTAGTGGACATCATGGCAATCGGTCACCGGTCGCAATCGCCGCGCTTATGGATGCGGGACTGACGATGGACGACGTCGAGCGTGATCTGCTGGACGAGGCCTTCCGCCGATGCAGCGGCAACAGGTCCGCCGCCGCGCGTCTGCTCGGTGTTTCAAGGGCCCAATTTAATCACCGCTACACCCAGGCTTCGAAGGCGCGATAAGTCACGGGTAGCTGTAGCGACGCTAAATGATCCGCCGTATTCTCCGCGCAAAGGGAAAAAGTTGGCTGCCGAAACTTCTCGAGAAGTGCATCGACATGTGTTCGGTCGATCGGGCATGTGCCCGCCGGAAGCTCGACGCCGTCCGTAGACGAATGTTCGACGATGGATATACGACATCTCATCAATCGGTCCTATTCGCGTTGCTTCACTTACGTGAACGGAAATCGGCTTCCGGGTGGTCAATCAGCAAATGCAAATGACCGAATGTGGGGGTTCTCGACGGCAGCTCCGGCTTAACAGAGGTCCGCTTTCGCTATCTGATCACCTGGAAGCCATCAGGCGGCTACCGGCCCCGAAGTGCCGAAAGTGTTCACATCGCAATTATCATTGCCGTCGCAAGCGTTCGCGGCGGGCCGACGCTCGCCGCGTTAGCAGACTATCAAATTTGCGTACTTGCGTCTTCCTGCAAGCTGCGCATCATCCTCCAAATGAAAAGAGGATCATTCGCGATCCAGCGCGGCAGCGGCGGTCCCACGGCGGTCGAGGCGCATTCTGGACAGAGCTTCGACCGCCACTCGCATGATGAGTACGGGATTGGCGTCATGCTCGCGGGGGCGCAGCGGTCGTGGAGCGGACGTGGAACCGTCGAAGCCATCGCCGGCGATGTTATCACTGTCAATCCAGGCGAGGTCCACGACGGCTCGCCGATCGGGGAAAGCCGTCGTTGGGCGATGCTCTACGTGGCACCCGGTCTGATGAAGACCATTGCTTTGGATATTTACAACGGCGATCGCGGAGACGTCGTATTTTCCAATCCGGTGGTGCGTGATAGTCGCGCCGCGGGGCGCTTTGCTGCGGCGTACGCTTCGATAACCGACAGGGAGGAGATCGATGCCGCTGATGAGCGCCTGACGTTGCTTATCGCGGGAATGATCGACTATTCGCCGCGCCCGATATCGGTCGCGTGTTCATCAACTGCGCGTGCCAAGGCGAGGATCGATGACGATCCGGCCGGAGATCATCCATTGGACGCTCTGGCCCAAGAAGTCGGAACCGGCCGCTTTCAGATGTTGCGTGGTTTCGCTCGCCTCACGGGACTAACGCCGCACGCCTATGTCGTACAGCGCCGACTCGACCTCGCAAGATTAATGCTCCGGCAAGGTGTAGGACTGGCTGACGCGGCAATCGGCGCCGGGTTCGCAGACCAGAGCCACTTTCACCGGGCATTTACGCGGCGATACGGCCTTACGCCCGGCAATTTCGCGGCGGCAATGCGTTAAGCGGCTGCAATTTCGTTCAAGACCGCCGCTTTGTGCCCCGGCATCAATCGTCCGCCATAGGAGACGATCGATGCGACCTCACGATGATGACGCTTCTGGGACTGTGATCCCTCCGTTTATTCGACGATGCGACGAAAATGACGTGTCTGTCATTCTGGCGGTGATCAATGCCGCCGCCGATGCGTATCGCGGCGTTATCCCAGCCGACCGGTGGCGCGAGCCGTACATGCCGGTCGAGGAACTTCGGATCGAGATGGCAGGCGGCGTTGTCTTCGCAGGGTATGTTCAAGACGGAACACTAGTGGGTGTCATGGGCATCCAGCGCGTACGCAACGTCTCCCTGATTCATCACGCCTATGTTCGACCAGACGTGCAGGGGCGCGGAATTGGCTCAAAGCTGATCGCTGATCTTCAAAGCGCAGGCGATCGCCCCTGTCTGATCGGAACATGGGCAGCGGCGACCTGGGCGGTCCATTTCTATGAACGACATGGTTTCAACCTCGTACCACACGAAGCGATCGGCCCCCTCCTGCGAGCCTATTGGAACGTTCCTGATCGGCAAATCGACACGTCGGTCGTTCTGGCGATGCCGGCCCTAAGTGCAAGCGCTGCAAGCCAGTTGATCGAGGCCTCGCTCGACCCACGTTATGTCTTCGCAGCTCGATAAACCGACCGATTAAATTGCCGCTTCGACAAAAGTCGTAACAATTCTTCGGCAGTCATCAACAAGCGGCAATTACCTTGTATTGCTATCCTAATACATTGCGTCGTCAGCGAATAAGAAGTTAGAGGTTGTCCCATGTTAATAGCATTTGTCGCCTTGCTCCTTTCTCCTGTAAACGTCGATGCGTCGGCCGATCTTAAGACAATCATTGATCGTTACACCGTGTGGCGCGGTGGGATTGCCTTCGAACATCTGTCGTCCATCCGCGAGTCGAATACCCTCGACAGCGGTGGGCTTCATGGAACCGAAAAGATCCTCACTGCTCGCGACGGGCGTAGTCGCGTCGACCTGGATTTGGGGCCGTTGAAGCAGATCCAGGCGGTGACACCCGATGGCGCGTGGGAGGTCACCCCGGCCGCGCAAGTGCAGTCGATGGCCCTGATCGACACGCTGTCGTTGCGGCGCAGTGCAGCCCTCCAATTTGCCGATGCGTTGCGTGGTCGAGGTGGGGCTAAAGTCGAACTTGCTGCACCCACTACCGACAGCGGCCGCACCTGGGCCACCGTGCGGGTTACGTTCGGCGACGATGATATCTACGATGTTCTGGTCGATCCGGTATCCGGCGAACTTGGCGGCATTCGAGTGACGGCAGAGCGGCAGCTGCAGATTGAGCGGTTCAGCGACTGGCGGCCCGTCGACGGGGTTCGGATGCCATTTCTGAAAACAATCGAGGGGGCTGTGCCGAGCGACAACGAAACGCATCGCGTTATTACCATGAACATCAACGAGCCTGCGGGTCCGGGCAGCTTCACCAGACCATCCTTTATCAGGAAGACGGCGTTCACCGGCTGCGCGTCATCGACTGGATGGCTGCACTTCGAATTTTACGACGGCAACCGCATGTTCATCCCGGCGAGAATCAACGGTCACGACACGCTAGCGCTTCTCGATAGTGGTGCGACAGTGTCTACGATCGACAACGACTATGCGAAGCAAATCGGGATCAGTGCCGCAGGGCGAGTCACCGCCGGGGGTACAGGCGGGGTTGATACTGCGGGGTTCGCGGGTGGCGTCGATGTCGAAATCGGCAACCTCAAGATCGCCGGATTGACCGTCGCTTCGCTCGACCTGAAGCCAATCGCCCGGCGAATCGGTCACCCAATGCCGTTCGTTCTCGGCGATGAACTGTTCAACGAACTGGTTGTCGATATCGATTTCGCGCACCGTCTGATTTCGTTTCGCGACCCCACAGGCATTGCGCCGCCATCAGGTGCCGCCACGGTCCCGCTAAGGCGGCTAATCGGGAACCGATCGGTTCCGGTCAGCGTCGAAGGCGCGCCGCCCGTCGAGTTTGAGTTCGACCTTGGCAACGGCTCTCCGATGGAAATCTATCCGGCTTATTATCAACCACGCCAGCTGCTCGCGGGCCGGAAGAGCTCGGAAGTGCTTGGTGGGGCGGTCGGTGGCTTCCACCCGGAAATTATAGCCACCCTCCGCCGCATCGAGTTTGCGGGCGTCACCTTAAATGATGTCCCGGCGAGTTTTACCCGTGACGTCGTTTCAGCATCGAACTCAAATCGCGTCGTGGGCAACCTTGGCCTTCCGGTCCTGGCAAGGTTCCGGTTGCTGATCGATTATCCACAGGACCGGCTCTACGCAGTGCCGCTGGCTGGCGCCGGTTCATCGGCCTTCCACAAGGACCGCCTTGGCTTGAGCATGTCGGGAGAGAACGGCGTGCTCATGGTGCAGTTCGTTTCACCCAATAGTCCGGCGCAGGCGGCAGGGTTTAAGGCTGGCGATCAAATCGCGGCATTGAACGGCGAAGCAGCGGCGCTCTGGACGGACGATCGAGTTGCAGTGTTCCGCGATAATTCGGGCACCGCCCCGATCACCTTCTTGATGTTGGATGGCAGTACCCGACGGGTTAGACCGAAAGCCTTTTATTAGTCGGCCGAGTATATAGATCTCGCTACAATCTCGGTGCGTATGAGTGCCGCACCGAAGTCGGGCATTAGCCGGTACGGTTTCCGTAAGGCGCGGACTCTTGACCGTTCCGCTCATTGGGCTGTTGAATTTAACGGCTGCTTTTCCGGGGCCGCGTGCCGCAAGCCGCCTGACCGCTTACGGCTATGCCGAGGAGAGCAGCAAAAAACTTTGTCATCACTGAGTGAGCTCAAAATCACGTATTTGTGCTCATAGCGGTCGTTTGCCGCATCGCAGGTATGAACCATACCGTCAGGATAACGTTTGGGGGTAACCTTGAGTGGAGCCGATCGCATGATGACTTTTGTTCAACGAACAACTCGTTTCGCTATCATTTCCAGTCTTGCGCTGTTTGCAATGGGCACTGCTCCGGCGGGCGCAGTTACTGTCTATAATCAGTTTTGAGTTCGCTCGATCAGGTGCCACCGCAGGAAAGCAACGCCTCTGGGATGGGCGAGCTAATACTTGCTTGGGATGAAACAGCTTCAGCGTGGTGATCGATTACACCAGCCTGTCGTCGTCAATCGAGGGCGCACATGTCCACTGTTGTGAGTCCGCTAGCGGCAGCACGCCGATCGCCGTCGCCTTCTCGCTCCCGGCCGGCAATCCCTCGACGGGTGTGATCACGGGGACATACAATCTGACACTGGCATCGACCTATACCTTTGACGTTCTGACTCTGGCCGACGGTACCGCAACAGCCGCTCGAACCTACTTCCTAAACGGCCTGACTAGCGGATGGCGTATCTCAACGTACATTCAATGGCGTTTCCCGCCGGTGAGATTCGCGGTCAGCTTCCGGCAATGGCAGCTGGCGGCGTTCCCGAGCCGTCGAGCTTGGCGATGATAATCACTGGTTTTGCGCTCGTCGGAGGCACGATGCGCCGTCGAACGAATGTCGCTGTTGTAGCATTGGCATAGCCGCCCGGAACTATCTTCTGCCCGATACCCGCGAACAGGCTATCGGGCCAGATGCTTCGTGGCGCTTTCGGAGCAGAGCAGATAAGCGGCTTGGCCCTCGCGCTACTGCAGTTGGCGAATACAGTCGGCGCTAGGCAGCGACGACGGGCAGCCCTTGGCGCCGACGGCCGAAGACGCCGACGATGCCAATCCGGTGAGCATCATCGCCCACGAAGCCGGCTCGGGAACGCTGCCGATATTGGTGATTTGCCCCTGGCTCACCTCGTCATCCGATTTTAAGAACCGTGCAAAGCCCTTCAGTCGTGGTGCTTCACTAACGAACCCCGCAGTGTAAGCGGCCTGGGCGGGGCCGTATGGCCCCGTCGCGGTAAAGGTCGCAGTCGGATATTCGACCGTCCAAATCGCCTGTTGTATCGCAGCGAGTTGAGCGGCTTTGTCGCTCACGCCGCTGGCGGCGATGGTGAAACCGAGACGTGCCAGTCCTGTGATCTCGCGTACCTGCCCGTTTGACAACGGGTTTCCGCTGCCATCGCTCGTTGACGCTGCGACATGGTAATAAAGGGTCTCGGCGAGCTGGGAACCAACTCCGACGTAAATCAGGTGGGACAGGTCGACGCAGAAGCCGAGAAAGTCGAGCGTTCCTCCCTTACCCGACGCCCGTCGGATCCTGAAGCGGCCAGGCCGTGATCGGCGCCGCGCCCGACAGTTTGGTGCTGGAAACGCCAGGGCTAATTAGTGTTAAAGCGCGGACCGCCTGTACCGCGCCAAAGATATCGGGATTGCCGGTCCGCTTCCATTGGAGGCGCTCGTGTAATACGGGCATCGTAGCTCTGATCACCTGTGTGGGCGGCAGCGATGGGAGATTGGCCCGGTGTTGATGTGGGTGGCAGCCGTCATCGCGGCGATAACATCTGCTGGATTGGCCCCTCCAGCCGCCGACCCGCTTACGGTATCTGTCGAAACCGCCGATGCTGATCGTTTTGCGGCGGTATTCGATAGCGCCAACGGTCGACCTACAGCTGAGCAGCTGCAGCACGGTTATCTCGATCCCGGCAGCTATGGCGTTCGCGTTTTCACTCCAGACCGAATCATCGACGCGTATCATCTGGCCGAAGCTGTAGCGAAACGCCCGGATTTCTACGCCCGGGCCATCAACGTCTGCCTACCGGTTGTGAAGGGAACGACGGCTGAGTTGCGCGCGACGTATCTCGCCTTTCGCGGTCTTTTTCCGGAACTTCCACTGCCACGTTTTTACCTGGTCGTCGGCGCCGACAATTCGGGCGGGACCGCTGGCCCCGGGGCCCAAGTCTTGGGCTTGGAAACGCTCTGCGGTCTTGCCGATACGCCGGAGAAGCTCCGCGAGATCGTGCGCGGCTTCTATGCCCATGAAACGGTCCACACCTTTCAGTCCGCTGCAGGCATGGAAGAACTCGACGATGGTTTGCTGAGCAGCGTGCTGGTCGAGGGTGCAGCAGATTTCATCGCGACGTTGGTGACTGGCCGCCAGATCGACCCAGCCCGTGCTACGTGGGCCGCGCCGCGCGAAGCTGAGCTGTGGCAGCAGTTCGAAGCCGATCTAGCGACTACTCGCAATATGAAGTGGAGCGCGCGGAAGCCCGGAACGCCTGCTGCCGAAAGTTTCAACCGCTGGATTGGCAACTATGGCAGTGCTCCAAAAGGATGGCCGACCGAGGTCGGGTATTGGATGGGGCAGCGAATCTGGCAACGCTGGTATGATCGGCAGCCGGACAAGCGGGCCGCGATGCGCGAGATGGTGGCGCTGACTGATCCTGCCGGGGTCTTCGCTCAGGGCCGCTTCCAGGATGCGTTACCGGCAAAATAAATAACGCTGCTAGTACCGGTCGCCCTCAATTCCGCTGTCTTAAGGAACGGCAGCTATGCAGCCTTTAACGTCCCAAAGCAGCCCGTCTGAAAACGGCCCCCAGGCCGACATCCGATTGTAATGAAGGGCAAATCTTGGAACGCGGCCGGGGCGTGGTGAATGTCCGGGACCGGGTCAATAACCTGCAGCGTACGGCGTATCGGCCAGTGCAGCATGCGTACCTCTGACCCCCCGGTCGATTAGATCTAGAAAAGTGCCCTTCGCCGCCTCGGCATTGCCCGTTTCGCTTAACTGAGCATGAGCCCGTACGAATGCGGTGGTCCACGCCGAGGCAATCAGCCCGGCAGCGAGGTAGGCGACGGCATCATCGCTGGACCGATCCGCAGCTTCGCCTAAAACGGCGGCCAGGGCGCGGATGAAGTCGTCGCGCATCTGTCTTGCGCGGGCCTTCAGCGCCTCGCTCGCCAGGGCTGTTTCGACGAAGGCTTGAATGTCTGCAAATAGCGGGAAGCCAGGTTCGTTTTGTTCGGCCATGCGGTGGGCGAGTTCCCCCAGCGCTTGGATCGGTGAGGTGGCAGGGTGGCGCGAGCGGATGGCCTCGAATGCGATATCGCGGGCCTCGTGTTCGCGATCAAAGTACATGTCTTCCTTGCGGGGAAAGTGATTGAAAACCGTCATGCGTCCTACATCGGCTGCCTCGGCGATCTCGTCGACCGTTACCCGGTCAAAGCCGCGCTCCATGAACAGGCGTGTGGCAGCATCGGATATAGCCTGACGGGTCGCGAGCCGTTTGCGGCTTCTTCTATCCGAGATTGGTCTACTCATGGCTTGTGTCTCAACATATACCCAGTACAATGTGGGAGTGTATTTAATTTGAGGATGTTCCTATGGCTACGTCAACACCTGAGCCATCTGCTAGTGCGGCACGTAGTAAAGCAGTGCTCGTCAGCGGCGCGAGCTTTGCCGGCCTCGCTACCGCATATTGGCTGAACCGGCTCGGCTACAGTGTCACTATCGTCGAGACGGCAAACGAGCTGCGGCGGGGCGGTACGCCCGTTGATATCGAGGGAGAGACGATCGACATCCTTACCCGCATGGGGCTTGTCGATGCGGTTCACGCTAAAGCCCTGCCCCCTCGCGGCTTCGAGTTCAAGGACGCGGACGACGCCGCGCTGGGGTCGATCGGCAGTGGCGCTGACCCGGCGGCAAACGAGCGCTATGAAATTCATCGCGACGATTTGCTGGATATCCTGTTCGACACGCTATCCGACCAGATCGATGTGCTGTTCAGCCAGTCGATCGATCAGCTTGACGAGGGTTCAGATCTTGTGTCGGTCACATTCAACAATGGCGACAGGCGGGACTACGCACTCGTCTTCGGGTGCGACGGCAACCGTTCGAATACGCGCAAGCTGGCGTTTGGTGATGGCGACCAATTCACCTACTTCATGGGCGGCTACTTTTTCCTGAAGGTGGTGCCGCAGATCGGGCTGCTTCCCGCCAACAAATCGCAGGTTTTCAGCGTGCCCGGCCGCATGGCAATGCTCAACGGCTATGACGATCGCACTGACATCGGGTTCGGTTTTCGGACCGATGGCGAGATCGATTACGACTATCGCGACCGGGCGCAGCAACGGCGCCTCATTCACGACCATTTTCATGCATTGGGATGGAAAGTGCCGGCCATGCTCGCGTGCGCGGACGGGGATGACGATTTCTACTTCGATCGGCTTAACCAGATCAGGATGCCCTGCTGGTTGCGCGGTCGCGTGGCTCTGGTGGGCGATGCGGGCTACTGCGTCTCACCCCTCGCGGGCTTCGGCGGCTCGATGGCGATTATCGGCGCCGGCAGGTTGGCGGACGCGCTTGAGCGGCATCCCGGCGATTATGCTGCCGCATTCCGACAGTACGAGGTCGGGCTGCGGCCATTCGTCGAAGAGGTGCAGGAACGCGCGGCTACCACCGGCCTAGCGATGATGTTGCCCGCCGACGAGATTGAGCTTGCCGAGCGCGATCGCAGGCTTGCTACAGGTGAAATCGACTTTTAGAAGCTGCCGACTTTTGCTCGGATGGAATCGGTCCAAATCTGAGCGGGAGCAGCTGGCCCGCCGCCAGGTTTGTGGAAGTCTAAACCTCAGGCCCCGGATTGATGTATCCAGATCAGTTTTTGGAGAGCGCGTCCGAACACGTCGCATGGTGAACGCGCGTCAAAGCTTCACACCCTGGTGAACGCATGACTGCTTCGGGAAGTGACTAAGCCACCTTGGGTGGCTGCTTGCGGGTCTTTTCCAGCTCAACGAGATGAACTGATTTAAAGTCCGCTTTGCCCCGTCGAACGCCCGAAAGCCGCCGGGCGGCAATCGGCCCCGATTCCGTCCGGCGCGCGGGATCGGCGGCAGAGGCGCCTGATGGGGTGGCTTGCAGACGGTCTGCTTCTGGCAATGGCCAACGCAACAACCAACAGTTGCTGGTCGGTCCGTCGTGCCTCGCCGCGTCGTGGCGGTTGATGCAGCAGCCTGGCTTGCAAAGCACTAGCATTCGGATGAAGGCTTGAGCTGGGGGAGCCCGCTTGATGACGGGGACTGATGCTGCGGTGCTGACGCGCCGGCGACCCTGGGGCGGAGTGCTCCTGATCGGCTACCGGGTGATCTGGCTGGCGCTGTTCGCCGCCGGGCTGGTGGCAACGGGCTATTTCGCGCCGCGCGACGAGATTGCGGGCCAGTCAGCCTACGCCGCTGCGGCCGCGTTAGGTTTCGTTCCATTTGGCAACGCATCGCTGGAAGGCCAGTTGGGAGCACCGTTGGGCGACGAAGGGCGTCGGATCGGCTATAAAAACTTCGATCTCCTGCTGACGGTCGACGGTCATGCATACCCGCCGACAAAACTGCGCAAACGCGCCTTCTGTCGGGACCAACAGGTAGCCTAGCGGTGCTTGGATTACGGCATGACACCGGCGAGCGATACACGGTTCGTGTAGCCCGCGACCCGCAGCGTCTCGCGGCGGCACATGCCGGCTGGCACATAAGGTTTCAAGGCAGGCGATGGGTCCAGTTCGGCTTCGAGACTGCGTCGACCGTGGCGATGTTCGCTGCTGCGGCGCTGCTCTTTATCCGGCGTCCTCGCGATGTTGTTGCCCAGCTCCTCTCGTTTTCTATCGTACTGGCTTCCGTACCTTTCACGCAGTTGCTGCACGTCGTGCCGTTCGTCAGTGCGATCATTGCCTCTCTCGCGCAAATCCTGCTTCTCACCGCGCTGCTGCTTTTCCCCGATGGTCGTCTCAACACGCGCTGGCACTGGCTGGCGGCGCTCATGATTATCGCCATGTCCGTGTGCTCGCTGATCAACTTCTGGTTCAGCGCGGCGGGCAACGTGACCTTTCTCGTCTATGTGGCGACATTCGCGATAATAATGCTGGCGGTCGTGACCCAATACCGCCGCACACCCAGTGGCATCGCGCGGCAGCAGGGCAAGTTCGTGCTGTTCGGTATTGTCGCATTTTGTATTCTCGAGATCACGACAGGCCTTCTGATGCTGTTGGAACTATCTCTGTCAACCGTGGGCGCATTGGCATGGGCCACCTTGGCTAAGCACGTTGTCGGGGAGCTCGCTTTCGTTGCGCTGCCCGCTGGCCTGCTCGTTTCGATGCTGCGTTACCGGCTGTACGATGCCGAGACCGCGATCAGCCGGTCGGTGGTGTACGGGACGTTGACGCTCGCGCTGCTCGCCATCTTTGCCGGGTCGGAGAAGGTCATCGAGATACTTGGTGAGCAGTATTTCGGGGAACGCCTTGGCGCGCTCGCGGGCGGACTCGGTGCCGCTTTTGCCGCAATCATGATGGTGCCGCTCCATCACCGCGTGACGCACTCGGCCGAACACCGCTTCCAGGGCGACCTGGTCCATCTGCGGGGTGCGCTGCCGGTGCTGGTCGGCGACATGGGCACGACCGCGACGCCCGCGCGGCTCGCCGACACCGTGCTCGTGCGGATCGAGAAAGGCGTCCGGGCTGCCCACGCCGCCATCGTGGTAGACCACCAGGTGCTTGCGGCCCGCGACGTCGATGTCGGCGCTGTACAGACGTGGCTATCGAACTGGCAGGAGCCGGCCGAAGGCGAAGGCGATCTACACACCAACCGTGCTGATCCGCTCTTCCCGATGCGGGTCTCGCTCCATGCCGACAGTGTCGGATCGGTCGGATGGATACTGCTTGGTCCGCGTCCCGACGGGAGTTTCTACGGGAAGGACGAGCGCGACACCCTGATCGCCATCGCCGAGCCGGTGGCGCGTGCCATCGTCGTTGCGCGCCAGCGCGAGGAGCGCGACACGAGGCGCGAGGAACGCGACATTGGACGTGGGCGTGAGATCGGCGGCCTTGCCAACCGGATGACGGCCGTCGAAACGCGACTGGCCGGCATCGCTCCACAGGCCGCATGAGCGGCACGGCTGGCCTGCCAACGTCAAGCCGTTCGCCTCAAGTGAGATAAGGCGAACGGCAGGTTCTAGGATCGCCCAAACAGTTCCTGAATGGCGACTAGTGGGGCGGAAGCCACCGTCGATGCGAAACCTGTCGAACGGCAGCTATGATGCGTTCCGCGCCGAGAAGCGGACAGGCGGCTTTCGGCCCCCTTGCGATCGCCAAGCCGCACCTGAACAAGTGTTCGCGTTCGGGAAGCGCTACTCGGCAGTCAAATGGCCGTCCTTGGGTCGCCGCCGCCGCTAAACAACTTGGTAGAGACTAGCCACACTTTCTCCTACTCAATCTGTCAGGCGCTAAAAAAATAGGAAAACTTGCTGCTCTAAGTACGGGGAGGCGTTGCGGCCTTCGCTCATGTCAGCAGTCCTAGCCGGTCCTCGTCGGTGTAGACCTCGAACCGCGTGAGCGTTGCCAAGCCGAAGGTCGTGGTCAGCGCGACGTCGGTCGCGTCGCGGCCCCGCGCCATCAGGATGCGGCCCTTGCGCGGGCGATTATGGCGGGCGTCGAATGTGTACCACTCGCCGTCGAGATAGGCCTCGAACCACGCCGAGAAGTCCATGTCGCCGACGATTGCTGGCAGGTCCATGTCGCCCATGTACCCTGTGCAATAGCGCGCGGGGATATTCATGCAGCGGCACAGGGTGATTGCGAGATGGGCAAAGTCGCGACAGACACCCTCGCGTTGCTGGTGCGCATCCCACGCCGACTTGCCCGGGTGCGCGGTCGCATAGTCGAAGCGAATCCGGTTGTGCGCGTAATCGAGGATTGCCTGCACCCGCGCCCACCCCGGCGCGACGGCGCCGAACAGCGACCATGCCGTGTCCGACAGCCGGTCGGTTTCGCAGTAGCGGCTGGCGAGCAGGAAGACGAGGACGTCGTCGGGTAGTTCCTCGATCGGCGATTGCCCGGCGTTGGGTTCGACGCGGTCGGGCTCGAACGGGTCCTCGATGACAAAGCCGCAATTGATCGTGATCCCTCCCGCCGGCATCGTCAGCCGCGTGCAGACGTTTCCGAAGCGGTCGACGTAGTCGTACACCGGCACATCTGGGGTCGACATGATCCGTTGCGCCGTCCGCAGGTCGCGATTGCGCGAGGCGTGGACGCTGAGGTTGGCCAGCATCGGCACTGGCTGTACGGCTTGAAAGGCGATGGTAAAGCCGGCCCGGATCAGCATGCAGATTCCCTTGGTTGCGACGATGACGCGCGTTGTGATCGAACGTGTACGTCAGCTCCGCGCCGCCGAGGGCATGAAATTGCGCGATCGCGCCGCGCCGGGTCTGGAGCGGGGCCGACTAGGCCAGTTGATCGCTTCGGAGTAAACGAATGGCCGATGGTAGGGAGGCGGAAACTACTCGGGAACGTCGTCTCGATTTCCGCTACCGGCTGCCCCGAAACGGCCAGTCCGGAACCGGCCCCATTCGACTTAAAGTCAGGTTGTGAGTGAATGGCCGGTTCGGGGAGCGCACAAGGCGGCCCGAATGCGACTTATGGGTCAGCGCTCCCGATGAATGCCTTGTGCAGCACCGATGCCGACGCCATCAACCGCGCTGTAGTGCTTTGCTACAAGCGGAGGTTCTCCTGACCAAGATCGTGAACGGCTCCAGCCTCCAGCCCTTGTCCGGTGCCACGCGCAGGATCGTGCTGCTGCTACACGGCTTCGGCTCGAACGGTGCCGACCTGATCTCGGTGGCGCCGCAATGGCAGCGGCAATGCCCAGATGCTTTGTTCCTCGCACCCAATGCGCCTCAGCGCTGCGGCCCCATGGCGGGCGGTTATCAATGGTGGCCGCTCTCCGCATTCAGCCCGCAAGCGCTGGCGGCGGGCGCGACCTCGGCCGCGCCCGCGATCGACACGTTCATCGACCGGAAGCTCGACCAATATGGCCTCACTGAACCCGATCTAGCGATCGTCGGCTTCAGCCAGGGGACAATGATGGCGCTCCATGTCGGGCTCAGGCGCGCGCATCAGGTTGCCGCCATCGTCGGCTATTCCGGCATGCTTACGGGTGCGGCCGACCTCGCGCATCTGCCGATCACCAAGCCGCCCGTGCTATTGATCCATGGATCAGCCGATCCGATTGTTCCCGTCGCCGCGCTTCAGGCCGCTAAGGCCGCTCTCGAGCGGGTCGGAATCGCCGTGTCGGAGCATGTCTCGCCCGGGCTCGGCCACAGCGTGGATCCGGAAGGGCTGGAGCTTGGCGGCGCGTTTGTGGCGAAAGCCTTCGACAACCAGCGGGCGGAGCCGTAGCTCAAGCTTCGCCGGGCGGCGTCCTGCTTTCTACTAACAAATGCTCTTCGGCCGCGCGAGCGCGCTGCCCCAACCGGACGCTGTAGCAAGTTAAATAGATGTCTGCTTTTCGGGAAGCCCTCACGCTGCCTTAAACGTACACTTGTGGGTCAAGCTAGCGATCTATCGTCCGGCGACAGAAGAGGCTCGCCGGGTTACCAGATTCGGGCGCGCTTCTCGGGTGGCACGTACAGCGCGTCGCCCGGCTTGATCCCGAACGCTTCGTACCAGCCGTCGATGTTTCGGACGACGCCGTTGACCCGGTACTTGCGATAGCTGTGCGGGTCGCTCGCCGCCTGCTTGCGGATCGCCTCGTCCGTCGCCTTGCCCGCCCACACCTGCGCCCAGCCGAGGAAGACGCGCTGATCGCCGGTCAGTCCGGCGATCACCGGAGCCGTGGCACCGTGGAGCGAGGCGCGATACGCGTCGAGCGCGATCGACAGGCCGCCCAGATCGGCGAGGTTCTCGCCCATCGTGAGGTCGGGGTTGATATGGACGCCCGGCAGCGGCTCGTAGGTCGCATATTGCGCGCCGAGCACCGCCGCGCGCGCCTTGAACGCCGCCGCGTCGGCGGGCGTCCACCAGTCGCGCAGGGCGCCGGCGGCGTCGATCGTCCGCCCCTGGTCGTCGAAGCCGTGGGTCATCTCGTGGCCGATGACGCCGCCGATCGCGCCATAGTTGATCGCCGGGTCCGCGTCGGCGTCGAACATCGGCGCCTGGAGAATGCCGGCGGGAAAGACGATGTCGCGCAAGGAGCCGTTATAGGCGTCGTTGGTCTGCGGCGTCATGCTCCAGTCACCGCGGTCTACCGCGCCGTCGCTGCGCCCGAGCTGAAACGTCCACTCCGCCGCCGCTCGGCGAACATCGCCAAGAAGATCGTCGCGCCGGATGACGACCTGCGAATAGTCGCGCTGCTTGTCGGGATAGCCGACTTTGATGATATAGGTGTCGAGCTTCTTTAGCGCCTCGGCCTTCGTCGCCGGACCCATCCACCCGAGCCGCTCGATCCGGCCGTGGAAGGCCATCTTGAGATTGGCGACCAGCGCCTCTATCTTGACCTTGTCAGCGGCCGGAAAGTAGCGTGCCGAGTAAAGCTCGCCAACCGCCCAGTCGAGACTGCCGAAGCAACTTGCCTGATCGGCGCCGCAGTCGCTACCGCCGACCGCGATGATGCCGCGTTTCCATCGTGGCTTCTGCTCAGCTTGCCCGGCGAGAACCTTGCCGTGGAGATCAAAATGGGCGTCGGCGAACGCGTGGCTCAAATACGGTCCAGCGGCGTCGGCGACGCGAAACGCGAGCCACGCCTTCAGCACGGGAAGTGGCGTCGCTGCGACGACCGCGGCGAGCTGAGGCATTGCGGTGTTGGTCGTCACGATCAGTCGCGTCTTGCCGCCGAGCTGTGCCGCAGCGAGGAAGGCGGGCCAGTTGAAGCCGGGCGCATAGGCTGCGAGTTCGACCGGGGTCATCGGGTTGTACTGGACGGCGAAGTCGCGCTGCTGGACATTGGTCCAGCTGACCTCGGCGAGCCGCGTTTCAAATGCGAGCAGCGCTACTGCCATCGCCGGTGCATCAGGCCAATTGACTTGTGTCAGCAGTGTCATCGCATAGGCGACGAATGCCGTGCGATGACGAGTGAAGTCGGCTTTCAGATAATAATCCCGGTCAGGGAGCAGCAGCCCCGATTGGCTGACATAGGTCGCGTAATGCTCGGGGGCCTTGAGATCAGCGTCAATGGAGACGACAAACGGTGCCGGGAAGAGCGAAGAGCCGCTCTTTCCCATCAATCTCGCGATCTCTTCGGGGCTGTGAACGGCACGGATCGCATCGAGCTCAGGCGCGATCGGCGAGGTTCCCGCTGCCTCGATCGCTGCGTCGTCCATGTATGCGGAGTACATGGCGCCGACTTTGCCGCGGACATCGGTGGGTTCGGCGAGCACGTTCTTTGCCGCATCCTCAAGCAAGCCGCGAAGCCGGTCGTCGATGCGCCGCGTCATGTCGAAGCGCTTGCCGGCTGTGACCTGATCGGGCGGAATGATGACCTTCTTCAAGTAAGCGCCGTTAGTCGCCTCGAAGAAGTCGTCGCCGGGCCGAACGCTTCGATCAGGCGCGGCGAGATCGAGGCCGAAAGGTGGATAGACCGAAGCCGCAACTGCGGGTGCGGTAGCTGCCAGCAAGAGGCACCACAAAGCTTTCACGGATCAGTCCCCCCAACTCGGACGCGAGCAACTGTTCGTAGGCCGATCATACGCGATGAACAATCTCCCGCAGATCTCGATGGCGCGCGCCTTCGCTCTGAATGTGCGGAAACGCCGTAAAATCAGCCGCATCGGCAATGGGCCTCAGAAGGTGGACACTGATTGTGCGCCAAAAATGATTTGAGGTGCTTGCGACAATTTTGGTGGGTCCCGCTCCAATTTCGATCTACACCCCGCCCATCGGCAGCTGCGCGCCCAATCATAGTCATTCGGTGTTGTGCTTCCCAACGCAGGCAACTTAAGTCCTACAACGCGGTCTAATGATGGCGCTCGGCATCGTTGATTATATCGTTTGAACGATCTTCTGGATCAATGGGCAGACTAGCGAGATCTGAGCCGTCTTCGAGACCTTGCCCGGTGTTGCATAAGCGTGCCGATAATTTGTGACCATTTTGAAAAACCAAGAGGCCGCTCTCCTCGGACGCTCCATCATAGTTTCGGACGTAGTTACCGAGATTAAAGTAGTGAAAGAGCACGTAGCTGGTCGCGCCGTTTACAAATCGCACCTGGGTCCAGCCCGCACGGGGGAACGAGGCTACTAGCTTGAAGACGGTATGCGTTTCTGCAGTACCGGAAATCCTGATTTCTGGTACTGCGCCGTGACCAAATGCGTATACAAAAGTATTTCCGGTTTGCGTGACTCTCGCCAATCGGCCATCCTTCAAGCCGCAAGAGGCGATTAGTGTTGGTCGATCGATTGGCTTTTTTAGCGCTATCTCGGCGTTGCTATCCACAGATAGTAAAAAGCTAAAGCAGAAAAAGACCCTGGTACGATGCCCCAGACGATGTCGACCCATCAGTAGTCCATTAATTTTTGGGATTGGCGCTTAGCGATATTATCGCGCTGCGTGTGTGGCGGCTTCGGTGCGGGCAAGCGCTATGATTGCAAGCGCGCTAGCGACCGTACCTTCAGCGGGGGCGATCTCGCCCAACGGCACATCATCGGGTTTGTCGTTGACTTGGAAAACGACCCGTTTGGCGTCTGCAATGCTAGGCTGCAATGTATAGGTAACCAAAGATGCCACAGGATGATCGGGGAAGCCGTCAGCTGGAATCAAACGAAATGTTCCGGCCGACTGCAGAATCTTGTCGATACCTGGCCGATTGGGGCCAGAGCGATCGCCTAACGCGACTTCGACGCGGATCTGCGCTGTACATTCGATCCTGCCGGTCGTCGGGTCGTTTCCATCCAACACAACATCTGAAAAGATGAGTAACCTTTCACTTCGCATTGCCTGCAGAACCGCATGTGACGGGTCAGGCAGGCCAGCTGCCATGCGCGTCAGTGCGTGGTCGGCCTCATCGTATAGCAGTCGCGTTACGGCCATCTCGCTTTCCGGCGTGACGCACCTTGACCCTGGGGACGGATGCTTGAAGCCACACAAACCCATAAATGCAGTGAGCAAGACTGGCGCGACCGATTTCCGCTTATAAAGACCGGTTGATGCTATCATGGGATTACCCCGACAAAAAGTACGGCTTGGCGCTGTCGCAGCGTCTCGGTGACGGCCTTAATGCCTTCTTCGAGCTCGGCCATTTCTTCTAATACCGCCTCGCCAGTCGTGTTGTTAATTAGGGAGCGCAGCAGATCGGCTTGGCCAATCAACAGCTTGTCGATCTCGCCCAGAAGCTCCAGAGTTTCGGCTTCCGATCGATAGCGCTGTGACATCCGATCATTCTCAGGCACGGGCTGATGACGTATTTGGCCTTCTAATGCTCCGATCGAACGCGACAATCGCTCCAACGTCTGGGCCCCTGTGACCGCTTCCGCATCGGGAAGCGGATGCGCGCGCGTGGGCGCCGGCAGGCGGAGACGGCGATACGCCGCCTCCGCCACTTCGACTGATTTGCGCGCCTGCGCAAGCAAGTCGCTTGCGTAGGACCGGACAAGCTGATCGTCGGCACGGAGCTGATTTTCCCGCCGATAGAAGTTGTAGCCCCACCCGTGGAAGAGGTTGACCGCTATCTCGCCCAGCGGCCCGACATCGTAAAATCGGCTCACCGTTTTATCACTTGCCGATCCCGACCTCGTTGGTAACCGGGAAGAAGCCCTGCGCCTGCCCGATCTGGAAGGGTACGCCGGCCGCTGCATTGGGTGCCGATACCAGCTCCTTGTCCGCCATCCGCAATGCCAGGTAGTAGCGCACTGACTCGATTGGCGAGAGGCCGATCGCCTGAAGCGAGATCAGTTCGCGCATCCGCTCGTCGCGCGGCATGATTAGAACCTTGAGATCGTTCAACACGATACCGTAGACTTTGAGGAAGTCGGTCAGGTGGACCTTCACCAGCTCGCGAATATCCCCGATCCGCTCATTGATGTTTTCCATCTTGGTGACCTGAAGGACCTGATTGATCGCCTGTTCGATCGCCGGGCCGGCGTAGTCGGCCACCTCTTGCGTATCGATCATGGTCCCGGCAAACGGCATGTGGGTGATAAGGTCGAGCGCGCCTTCCTTGCTGTCCACGTGAATGTAATAGTCCGCGACATAGGACATTTCCGCCATTTCGGCTGAGGTCGCGACGCCTTGATTGCGCACCAGCAGCTTTGACCGGTTAATGTAGATGACCTCGTAGACCCACGGCGAAGAGCCGCCGAAGAAACCCTGCGCGATCGAGCCTAAGATTGGTTTGTCGGGTGTCTCGAGCGCATATTGGCCGGTCTCGTAGACGTTGAGCACGGCGCCGCGCGACTTGAGAATGCCGAAATGGTTGCTCTCCACGGTCAGCAAGGATCCCGAGACGATGCTCTCATCGACGATCTTGATGGCAAGCGTGCGAGTGCCGAGCGCGTCGGTGCCGTCGCGCTGGAGTGATGTAATAACCTGCCGGGTAATCGCCATTGGTGCCGTCCTTTGCTGGGGTAATGTGGGGAAATCTACTTTTGCCGTTTGCCTGACAGCATCGCCATCATGCGTTCAGTTGCATCGCTACCGGTCATGCCGGCTGCGCTCATCATCTCGACCAGATCCTTCGCGTCCTTCAGATCGAGCCCTGTCTGCTGGCGGACGATCTTGACCCGCTCGATCACGCCCATGTTCTGAAGCGCGGCCCAGTCGATCGTCGCATGTGTGCTCGACGGCGGCGCCATGCCTGCGTTCATTCGCTCCACCATGTCCTTCGCCTCGCGCAGGCTAACGCCTTGCTGGGCGCGGACGGCCGCAATCTGCTCAATCATGCTACCTTTAGGCGCAGACGACGCGATGCTGCCGGCCAGCGCATCGTACGGAATAGCGTAACCCATGGCAGGCGAATCGATGGTAAGCGTCTTGGGGTCGGCGGGATCGTAGCGCACCGGCACTTCGGCTCCGCGATGACAGATGCGCGCCACTTTCTCGGCGCTGGAGAGCGTAATCGTAAGGTCCGCCTGATAGGGAAAGCCGGTCTTTGGCGAAACTTCCAGATCAAGCCGCCATTTGCTTGCACCGGTCGCCCCGAGCGCGGGGTTCGCCAGCGGCACCTCGTTGGCTGCGCGCACTACCGCCATCGCCTCGGCCCCGCGCAGAAGGATCGACGGGCCAAGCACGACAGCGTCAAGCCGGCTCATCCCTGCCGGCAGCTTGTACCCTTTCCCAAGCGATACCGGCAGCGACGCGCGCGAAGAATCGACTGGATCGAGCTCGACATAAATACGGTCGCCGCGTTCCAGCTCGGCAGCCGAAGGCACATCGACCGTCACCCGGCGCTTCGGCTCGCCGATCGCATCGAGTTGTACCGTGGCGATACGTGCGCCTGTCAGTGAAGAAACGGATAGAATGTCGCCCACGCCTAGATTAAGGGGCCTGGTGCCCGCGACAGACGTCTGATTGCCGGTGGACGTCGTGACGGTCGTAGTCACCGACATCCTTCCAGAACCTAGGCCGTTTGCCTCAAGCGCCTTTTGCAGAACTTCTGCGATATTCTGGCCGAGATCGGTCGTGCCAGTTTCAGATGCCGCACCTGATTGCATTGACTGGGCAACCTGCGCGCCCAAGCGGTTCATCAATCGCTTGCGCCCCGCTCTTGCTCTCCCAAATGCGAAGATAATCAGAATGACAACGACAAAGACAATTACGGAGGCCGTCATCATTGTCTCCATCAAGGCCGCCAAAAGCACGGCAGGTCATTGAAACTGCCATATAGTATCATGGGGTTACAAGCCACGGTGTCGTGGTAGCAACTGGACAATCGCGAATACCGTCGGCTCGGGGGTTGGGCGTTTGGTGGCTAGGCGCGCGATCATGGAAAAGGCAGGTCGTGCCTCGAGTATCGGACCGAGGCGAGTCGCAGCGTCGCATGATCGAGCCTAAGATGAGCGATATATGTCCCCCCGGTTGGGCAGCATTCGGGATCTCCCTGTTTCCACATGGCGCCGAACGCGCGCAGGTGTGGCCAGTCCATCGCATTGCCGTGCCGCTGCGAGAGGCCTTGCGGGATTTTCACCTGCCACCGATCGGTTCGGACAGGGGTCCATTTTCCAGCGACGATACGGAGCACGGCGTCGTACGTCGGGTGCATGCTCGCTTGCGCAGTCATTGGGATTACGACGATGCTGCCTTGTTGGGTACGCACCTGCCGGGGACGTTCAATCCAGGCATTCGAGCCGGCCCAGCCCGCAACCCGACGAAAGGCGGCTTGCGCCGGCATCTTTGCCAAAAGGACGATCCCGATTCCGGCCGGCGCTGTGTCCGTTGCATTTTTCAACAGGTCGTAGGCCTGCTGCTGATAGAAGAGCGTGGTGTGCGTGCCCGGAACGGCCCGGAAAGCGACGACCCGACAACGCTGGCCCGGTTCGATTTCCTCCCACAACGTCTGCGTTTCAGTCGCTGAAACACATTGCGTCATCGGCGGATGGGCCACGATGGGCTCGGCGGTCACGTTCGCCGCGGCCAGACCCATGCCGGGGAGGAGGACAAGGCTCATGGAAATCGTTTTTAGAACGCCCAAGTTTTCAATCCTTGCGCGATAACAGCGGCGACCGCAGATTCGACGCCAGCAAGAATTGGCATGGGAATCGTGGCCTCGTCGCTCCTTCGGCCTATGTTACTGCGGGACGCCATGGAAAGCATCCCGCCGCCTTCTCAGCCCGCCTGTTTAGCCGTCGCTGGGCTCATTCCGGTTGGACAAGCGCCGAGGTATTTGGCTTCCGCCGTAGAGGTGCGCTCGGTCTGCATAGCTGGCGGGATGTTGGGACCGCTCATCTTCGTCTTCATGACCGTCTTATAATTCGACGAGAAGTCGCCGCTTACGTCACCCTTGGTGCTCATCATCATGCCGTTCATTTTGCATGCGATGTCGATCGAGTAGCCGGTCGCCGTCTTGGTGAAACCATTCTTGGTGCAATCAGCGCCGGCCTGAGGTGGCGGCGCGAAAGGATTTGTTCCCGGTACCGGCGCACCGACGCACATCTGCGTCTTCATCGAATTCGGCATGCCCTCTGCAGAAACCGTCATCTCCCGCAAACCCGGCTTCGGCATCTTCGCGTCAGCAAGTGCGGCGCCAGCCCCGCTTGAAGATGTCGACGTGCTATCTGCGTCATCTTTCTTGGCGGAGCAGGCCCCAGGCAGGATCACAGTCGAGACCGTAAGTGCAGTAGCCGCAGCAAAAATTTTCATACGATACCCCTGGTTGTCGCGCCGAAGCTCGGGTGGCGTGCCACAGCTTATGGTCTCGCAGAGCAGCTGGCTAGGCCGCGGTGCCTGAGGGGGCCATCTATTCAACTGCGCTCGGCGGATCGGTCCTGCCGTACGACATGCTTTGGACGGCGTGATCCGCAGCCGAACCAAGCCGAAAGTCGCCGTAGGAACGCATGAACGAAGACTAAAATTGGCGAGCAAACAGGGTGGTCCAATCGTCGACGAGTGGGTCTTGCCGGACTACCGAGTTAGCGGAACGAAAGTCCGCTTTGCCGCGTCGGACGCCCCTAAGCGGCCGGGCGGCAATCGGCTCCTTCACGATTGTGCTCGTGCTATCGATTGCGGAAGTGATGGTAGTTCAGCAGCGACTACCCGAGCACTTATTCGCTCAGATGAGTGATAATGCTTTGTAGCCCGAGCTCGGTGTATTATCTTTCCACCACAGAAGTTGCGGGGAATTAAGTGGCTCGGTTCGATCCTGACGCAGCGACCGCCGCATACATGGCAACGCTTTCGCCCGCCGCACACGCGCAGGCGACCGCCTATACGCAGGGCGGCCACTGGATCCTGTTATGGGGCTGGCTGATTACGGTTGCTGCTGCTTGGCTCATCCTGCAATCGGGCATTCTCGTCGGCGTCCGCAATCGGATAGAAAAAATCCGGTCTCGGCCGAATCTGACCGTGTTCTGCTGCGTGGTTGTCTTCCTGCTGCTCGACTGGCTGCTCGAACTTCCGTGGTCGATCTATGCGGCGTGGTGGCGCGAGGGGCAGTATGGCCTGACCAAGCAATCGTTCAACGGTTGGTTTGATGAAAACGTGATGTCGCTGGCGATCAGCGCGGTGGTGTCGGCGCTGATCGGTCTTGCCGTCTACGCGCTGATCCGGCGCGCGCCGCGGTGGTGGTGGGCGTGGTCGGGCGGTGTCATCGTCGCGGCGCTCGCGGTGTTGATGATCCTGGGGCCGGTTGTCATCGAGCCGTTGTTCAACACTTATACGCCCGCTCCCCCGGGGCCGACCCGCGATGCAGTGGTCGCGCTCGCCAAGGTCAGCGCTGTGCCGTCGGACAAGATATTTGTCTACAACGGGTCGAAACAGTCGGAACGCTATACCGCCAACGTCTCTGGGTTGTTCGGAAGCGCGCGGGTAGCGATGAGCGACACTATGTTCGCACAAGGTGCCGACCTCGCCGAGGTACGTGGCGTCGTCGGCCATGAGATGGGCCACTATGCGCGCGGGCATATTTTCTGGTCGGTGCTCGTGCTCGGTCTCCTGGCGGTGGTCGCGCTTTGGCTGGTCAGCAAGATGTTCCCCGTCGTACTCGCCCGGATCGCCGGGAAACCGCAGATTGCTGGGATCGCCGATCCGGCCGGCTTGCCGATCATGATGGCCCTCGTTGCGACGCTGGGGTTGCTTGCGACGCCGCTGACCAACACCCTCACGCGGCTGCAGGAAAGCGACGCCGATCACTTCTCGTTCGAACACGCGCACGAGCCCGACGGACTCTCGAAAGCACTGGTGAAGACGATCGCCTACCGTGCATCGTCGCCATCATGGCTGGAGGAGACGATCTTCTACGATCACCCCAGCGTCGAACGACGCGTCCACCGGGCGATGGTCTGGAAGGCAGAGCACCCGGAACTCGTCGGAAAATAGTGTAGCCACCTCCTGAACTGATATGGTCCTGTCGGTTTCGTTCATTCGCTTTCGAAGCGGCAGGTCCGCTCCGATCCGCTGGCGGACGGCACTCAGCGCGATGGCCATTTCCATGCTGGTGCACTGGCATCGACGACCGTTGTCTCGCCCATGTTCTTTTGAAGCTCGATCTGGGTGGCGTCGCCAAAGTCCATCAGCGCGGACACCAACTTCTGCGCGTGCGATACGACGATGATCTGACACCGCGTCGAAGCCAGGACGAGCAGGCGAGCCAGGGGGGCGAGCAGGTCGGGGTGAAGACTGGCCTCGGGCTCGTTGAGGATCATCAGCTCCGGCGGTCGCGGCGAGAGCAGGGCGGCTGCGAGGAGGATGTAGCGCAGCGTGCCGTCCGACAGTTCTGGAGCGCTGAGGGGTCGGAGCAGCCCGTGCTGTCGCATCTCGACTTCGAAGCGATCGCCGACACTTATCTTGGCACCGTCGAACGCGTCTGCGATCGCATTACGCAGTGCCTCGGCGTCGCCGATCTCGATGATTGTCTGCACCGCGGCGCCGATGTCCGAGCCGTCGCCGGCGAGTACTGGGGTGACGGTTCCGACCTGCGGCCGCCGCGACGGTGCTTCACGATCGGTCCGCAGATCATCGTAGAAGCGCCAGGCGCGCATCCGCTCGCGCAAGATCAGGAGCTCCAAGCCATCCGCCGTGTCGGCGCACTGCGCGACCATGCTGTCGACAGCCGAAAAATTCCTGACGACCTCGCGCCACTCGCCGGTCTCGCTAGTGCGAACCCGGACAAGCTTGCCTCGACGTTCGGCAAAAAGGTTTGAACGGCCCAGTGTGGGCCCGGTCCAGACCGCCTCGAGCTTGATCTCGGGGTCATAGCTGAAGCGGGTCGTGGATGGGATCGGCAGGCCAAGATCGATCGCATAACCAAAATCGTCGGACGCGAAGCCGAGTCTCAGGCTCACTGGTCCGGTGCGGACGGTCCCTTGGACCGGCATCGTGCCGGCTCGCATTTCGCGGCTGAAACGCTCCGGACCTGCCCACAATGTTGATGCCAGCCCGCCTTCTGCCGCCAACGACGCGATCGCGCGGCCCAGGGCAACATCGGACAGCAGGCGCAGGGCTCGATACAAGCTCGATTTACCACTGCCGTTTGCTCCTGTGACGATGTTCAGCGAACCCAGCTCAAGCGTGACATTGCGAAGCGAGCGATAACCGGCAACAGCAAGGCAGATGATCATGTCGGCACGCTATAGGCTGCGAGCACGACCATCCATAGAAGATGTTCGTAATCGCGTTATCAGACGCTGTCAGGCTAGATTCGAATGGCCGCTTTAAATCCCGATAGCGGTCAGTCGGCTTTCGGCTCCCCCCTGTCCTTTACTTCGTTGGCGAGACCGCCGAACATGCCGGAGCCGCCCCAGTCCAATCGGCCGTATCGCCGAACGGCAAGGTACCGTGCGCAAGGTTGTGCCGGCTACCATTGCCTGTGAGCTGGTAGACCCGCGACATACTATTGTTGAACCCAGGAATTGCGTCGTTGATTGCCTTGGCCTCGTCGGCGCTGATTTCGGGGCGGTCGGTTCGACTGGTCATCACCAGTCGCACGACGTTACCGTTCATTCCCGATGCCCGCCAATAGGTGGTCGCTCCGAGGATGCGGTTCATCGGCTCGGCGTCGAGCGCCCAGCGCCAGCGGGCGTCGCCAAGGGGTAGGCGGATCGTCGTCGCATAGCATTTAAACCGCGGGAATTCGGTTGCCCAGGGAACGGTCGCGTCCTGCTCCTGAGGCCTGCGCCGCAGGTCAGGCGGGTAGAAGCCGCCCCCCGGAAGATCGTACCGGCGGCCGCCAATGTCGTCGCCTTCCCAAGGGAGCTTGCCCTTGCCCCGCATCGAGACGACCATCGTCGCGGCGCGTTCGTCATAGTGCCACGCAACGCTGTCGGGATCGGCCCAAGGTATCTGGCGGCGCCAATAGGTCCGGACTGCACGGTCCGCCTCCTCGGCCGATAGGGCAACAAGCTGTCGGTCGGTGGCAAACGCCTCGTCTTGCCTAATGACATTCTGGACCGCGACCGTCGCCAGCCGGTCAATGCCCGCACTCGCGTCGATGTCAATCACGCCAATGAACTGCGGCCGATCCAACGCTTTCGGCGGCACCGCTTCCAAGTCCCCGCCGTGGGCGCTCAGAGGCAGCCCCCATCTGAACGCTGGGGCGGGCAGCATGTCGAGATAGCGGTCGCCAAGGCGGGTGCCGTCGAGCCAATATGCGTTAGGACCGATTCGTACGCGGACGACGACATGGTTAAAGATGCTCGGGCTCGGCAGCCGCGCGTCGCTGCCGTCGCCGCCGCCGAGGTTGACCAGCACGGGCTCGGCCTCGATCCCGAGCTCGCGGAGAAGTGCAAGCAGCAGCACCGTCTTCGCCTTGCAGTCGCCGAAACGGCGCTGCCACGTCTCGTCTGCGGCAGCAGGGCGATAGTTGCCACCGTCAAGGCCGACATAGACATAGCGCGTCTGATCCTCGACGAGCCGTAGAGCCGCTTGGGTTCGCTCGACCAGATCGGTGGACGTCGCGGCGATCTTCGTGGCCTCGGCGCGAACGGGCGATCCCGGGGTGAGCGTCGCGGCAGCATCGAACAGCCCGGCGAAACGCCGCGACACGTCTTTCCACGTAGCGAAGTCGGAGAACTCGATGAGGCGGCGGAAGTTGTAGCGTTCGGGCGCGCCGTCGTTGACGATAACCCCGCCGGGATCGCGCAGTTCATAGACGACGCTGTTCTGCCCACCGACGTCGAGCGGCAGCGCCGGCGGGAGGTCGCGCGTCGCTCGAAGCACCAGCGGTAGCGCCGGCGGCCAGAGCAGGCGGAAGCGAAACGCCCCGGGCAGTCCATGGATCGGCAGCTGGGTAATGCCGAAGCCATGGTCGCCGACCGTCGGATCGCGCCTGACGACGGTCGAGGCGAACTCGAGCTCGTCGCCGACGCGCAGCCCCGGGACCTGAAGCGTCGCGGTCAGCTGCCCGTCGAGCATCGACTTCTCGAGACCACCCTCGCGCTGGATGACCGCGAACTTCTGGCCTTTGAGCACGTCTATGACGGCGCCATCGCGGATGATCCGCAGCGAGTGCACCGTTGCCGACCCGCTCGCCGGGCTCCAGTCGATGCTGATGTTGCCGATCGGCAGCGCTTCGGGCTTAGCAGGCGGACGCGGAACGCCGAGTAGGTTTCCTCGCCAGCGGGACCGATCCGGACCTGCTGGTCAGAATAGACGAAACGGATCGGGGCCTCGGCCTGCGTCGGCGCTGTCGTCGCGGCCGGCGGGGCGATCCGCCAACGCCCCGGTATCCGTTAACGCAGTATCACGCCCGGCTTCCCCACCTCAAAGCGCGCGCCGATGTCCAGGCGGCAATTAAACGCGCGGGCGGCACGCGCCGTTTTCACCTACAGTTTGAGGAGCTTTAATGCCGGCGACGACGATGAGACGCGTGCTGCTTGGACTGGCCGCGCCAATGGTTCTCCACGGCGCCGCCGTCGCGAACTCCGATAACGCGGTGATCTACGCCGCGCCGGGTTCTTGGGTCGCGATCGTAGTCGCTGAGATGCAGCAGCGCGTTCACGCGTTGGTCGGGATTGTCGAGCCGGCGGATCATCAACGCCGCCGCCGCGTCGAGGTCACCTGCGCACAGTTGGACCTCCGTCAGCAATTCGGGCGAGTCGCGCTCGTGCGCCGCCATATAGCCGATGTCGCCTTTCACCGCCTCCGCGTCGCCGAGCGCGAGACGGGCGCAGCTACGGACGAGGCGCAACTCCATCTCGCCATATCTCGAGATGCTGTCGTCGGCGGCGAACGATTTCATCGTCGCGAGCGCGTCGGCGTTGCGTGCAAAGCGGATCTGCGCCTCGCCGAGGTTTATCGTTTGACTGACGTTGAATCCGCCTTGTTCCTTGGCGTCGATGGCCTTGCGAAACGTTGCGACCGCTTCGTCGTAGCGCCCGAACCGCTCATAGAGGCGCGCCATCTCGTCCCAATACCAGTTGCGCTGCTCGTCGAGGTCGGTGAAGGCAGCCCCTGGCGCGTCGGGCCGCGCGGCGGCAAGAGTCGCGAGCGCCTCGTCGTAGCGGCCGAGCATTCGGAGGTAGCGCGAGACGTCAAGCACCGCGTACATCGATCCGGCATGGCTCGCCGCGACGTCGCGCGCCTGCGCCAGGTGTTGCTCGGTTGCCGCTCGACCGTCGAACTCACGGGGCAGAAAGTCGCGCAGACGGGGGTCAACGCTGACTTCGAGCAGGACGGACGGCTCCGTGATGCTTGCAACGAGCGCGGCCGCCGCCGCTCGGTCGCCGTCGGCTGCCAGCAGCGCAGCATAATCCGACCTGAACGGATCGGCCACCGGCGCGCCCTCGTCGGGGACGTAGCTAGAGGTCGTCAGAACGGCGAGCAGGCGGCGGTCGGCGGCGCGGTCGTGCAGCACGTCGAGGCTGCGGCGGATGGCGTGAAAGTGATTGACGGTTATCGACGCTAGCGCATCGGATTTGGCGACCACCATGGCCTCGATCGTCGTGACCGCCGCGAGCGGCTGCTGGTTGTCCTCCTCGATGCCCAGCCGCATTCGCCACAGGTCGACGCTCGCCCCGGTGAGCGAGGTTCCCGCCAGCGCGAAGCGACGCGCCGCGACGGGCTCGTGCATCTGAACCGAGCACCATGCGCCGAGGGTATAGGCATCGGTCCGGTCGACGACCGGCCCCTTAGTAAACGCGGGCATGGCAAGCAGAGCATTGACAGTGGCGAGCGCCGCGCGGCAATCCATACTGTCGGCCTGGTTATTGTTGGCGCGAGTGAACGCGGCCTGGAGAGCATCGTGCGCATTCGGACGTTCCGCCGCACCTGCCGCTGCCGCGACCGCAATGGCGATGATCAATACCCGCGTAAATACCATTCCGCCCCCGTGGGCGCGCCAACTTCTATCCGACACGCCCTGCAACGAACAGGATAGCAGCTCTGACGGCTCGATAAAGGGATGCATAACACCGATGGCTTCACGCCGAATGTCCTCTTGCCTCCCGAGGGAACAAGCACTCATGCGCCCAACTTTGGTCCTCGGACGCCTAACAGCAAACGGGCGTTTTCGGGAAGCGGCGGAAGACTCCTGAATGTCCACAAATAAGTCTGACCGGCATACGGAGGTAGCTGAACGAAGGTCCGCTTTGCCGTATCCGACGCCTGGAAGCAGCCTGGCCGTCAACGGCCCCGACGTCGCCCATGGCCGGAGCCGCGGCAGCGGCGACGGGTGGAGAGCGGATTGTCAGGTTGTAAGGGCAAAGCGCACATCAATTACCATCGGTCAAAAGGTCTAAATGCAAGAATTGATTAAATTTGCTTTGTTCGTAGCCCGAGAACGCTTCGCTTTGCTTGAAGCCGCGCTTTTGATACAGCGCCAACGCTGCGTCGAATGCAGAGCCGCTTCCGGTTTCAAGGCTTAGCCTTTTTGCTCCCTTTGACTTGGCAGTCCGAATAATCGTTTCGAGGATCGTTGCACCCGCTCCCTTTCGCGCGAAAGCAGGGTTCACCCGCATGGATTTCACCTCAGCATCCCCATTATCAAGCATTTTGATCGCGCCGACACTGGCGACCTCTCCGCCTGACCAAACCGTCCAGACGGTGACATTCGGCTGCTGCAGGCCCGACAAATCGAGAGCAAACACGCTGCCTGGCGGTGAATTTGCATGCATTCCACGGAGGTGGAGAGCGAGCAGCTCGCGCGTTGCCTCGCCGGTCAGATCATCCTCTCGAACCTCGAACATTACTGCCCTTCCGTACTCGACGTACGCTTGTGGCGACTTGATTAAGCAAGAGCAACGTCTGCAACGGGGTCTGAAGCCACCCTCGGATCCGCATCTTGTCGAACGGCAGCTATGCCGCGTTGAGATTTGGCAGCGAACCGACGGCTTCCGGCCCCTTAGCCGCTCGCTAAAGTACTACCAACTTTACCACTGTCGTCTTGATTCAAACCTTGCAGCTAACGTGGATAGATCAACGACCGAAGCTGGGGTCGTGAAAGGGCATAGCGAATGGCTGACTTTGGATCTTACCGGCGTAAAGCGATGCCTGAATCAAGGTCCGCTCTGCTGCATTTGATACCCGAAAGCGGACCGGCGACTATCGGCCCCTCGGTTGACGACATTGTCGCCGATAATCTTCGACTCGGCTCGAGGCTTTCCGCTATATTGGTGCGAGAGGTAGGCCTTGCGACACATTTATCGATGTCAGAAAGTTAAGGAAGATGTCTTTGTCACGCCCACTTTCTGGCATGTTGATTTTGTTGTCTACAGCTTACACGTATGCAGCTGAGGCAGCGACTGTTCCCTATCTTTACGGCCGCAACCACGTTGACGCGGAATCCGTAGCAACGGCTGCGACCCTTCGTGTCCAATTTATCGGATCAGTCTCCCCAACTGCAAAGGTGATAAATCAATCGCTCCCCGCAGGTAGAGAGGTGTCTCCAGGAGCGACGATCGTCGCTCGCATGGATACAATCGCTAACGTCCAAGTTCCGCTATTTATCGGCTTCGATACTGCCGCTGCCGCATCCCGAGCGCAAGCTGGCGGTTTTAGGGCAGTCTTTCTCGGTCCATCAGCGCCTGGAGCTGTTGTCGTTGAGCAGTCCGTGCCGGCGGGTCGATCCGTAACCCGGGGAACCGTCATTGAACTCCAAATGAGGTTCAAAAAGCCAACCCAGCAACCGCGGTAGGCCCGATAGCGGTCGATATGAGCCTTCGACCGCAGTGGGCACAACAAGATGCCGATCAACGGCTGCTAAACACGCAAGCCGATCAAGGTTACGCGATCGAAGAGGGAACCGACGCGCTCCGCTGCCGACTGTTATTTCGTTCAAGCCGTTGCAGGGCGAATGTATGAAGATGGGCGCGTACCGCCGCAAAGCGAACAGGTAGTTATCGGCCCCGAGGCCGCCCCGAACCGGAGCCACGGCAGCGGCGACTGAAAGTGGGAACCCAACATTGCTTAGCAGCGCTGCCCAACTAAGGTAGGAGCATGATCTACAACGTCATCGATCAGCGGACGAGGCCGTATCGCTGGCGCGAGGTAAACGCGATCATCGAAGCGACATCACACGATAACGCCTGCATGGACGCGGATCAGCAGCCCCCCGCCGACGCTGATCTAGACTATGGCGAGCGAGAGAACATTACGCTGCAAGAAGGAATTGCGTGGGCCAGCGAACAGTCCTGTCCGGTGACACTTTATCTCTATGACAAGGGTTCAGGAACGGCCTGACGAATCGTCCGCTATTGGGCAGGGGGCGGCTCTCCTACCCAACCTGCGTTATAATCTGCTGGTTGAGCCGGAAGGAGAGCGATTATGCCGCAGGCAGTTGTGGCGACGATCGGGCTGGATGTCGCGAAGTCGGTGTTTCAGGTGCATGGGATCGATGGGGCAGGGCATCGAGTACGGCAGGATCACCGCGTTACCGACCAACTATGTGATCGATCGCAGCGGCGCGTTGCGCTACGCCTACGACGGAGCCTTCGGCATAACGGTCTCAAGACGACAATCATGCTACTGCTTCGCGAGGATGGTCCGCCGGTCGCAGCAGCGAAGGGCGCGAGCCCGGTCGCATGATTTCTTGGCAGGGTTGTTTATTCATGCATTGGCTTAAGAGAAGTGCCGCAGTGGTCGCCGCCCTGGCGGGAGCTACATCTGCAATGGCGGCCGATCAACCGCGATCGCTCGAAGCGGTAGCTGCTGCATTCGGGGCGCGAGCATGGATGCGAAGCGGTAGCTTGTCGCCCGACGGATCGCGCATCGCATTTATTGCGCCCGGCGAAGGGAAAACGAACGCTGCGATGGTCATCGATGTCGTCAAAGGTGAGCAGGCACCGATCTTGTCGGCAAGCGCCAATCCTCTGAAACTTGAAGCCTGTGGCTGGTCGGCGGCCGATCGACTGGTCTGCGAGCTTTACGGCATCACCAGCGTCGATGCGCAGCGTTTGTCGTTTACCCGGCTGATAGGCGTCGATGCCAACGGGGCTCACCAGATGCCGCTCGGACGCAAGACCGATGACCGCTCGCTCGGCATCAACCAGTATGATGGAATGATCGTCGACTGGATGGCGGGCACCGACGGCAACATATTGATGGCACGTAACTTCGTGCCGCACGAGAGCACCGGTACGATGATGTCGGTAAGCGCGAAAGGGCTTGGTGTCGAACGGGTCGATACCAAGACCGGCGCGGGTCGCCTGATCGAAACGCCCAAGGATGCCGCCGTTGCTTATTACTCGGACGGTAATGGCACAGTGCGGATCATTGCGCTCGAGGAGCATGCAAACACGCAAATGCTGACCGGCACCACCACCTACCGCTATCGGACGCTCGGAAGCCGCGACTGGGCGGCCTTCAGCCGGGTCGAGGCAAACGGACCGGGCCTGCGCCCGCTCGCGGTCGACGGCACCGCAAACATCGCCTATGCGCTCGGCAAGAAAGACGGCCGCGACGCTCTCTACAGGGTGACGCTCGACGGGACACTAGAAACCGAACTGATTTATGCTGATCCGAAGGTCGACGTCGGAGATGTTGTGACCGTCGGCCGCCGTGGCCGGGTGATCGGCTTCACTTACGTCACCGATCAGCGCAACGTCGTCTATCTCGATCCCGAATACAGAAAACTCGCCGTGCAGTTGTCGAAAACGCTCCCCGACCTGCCGCTGGTCGACTTCGCCGATACTAGCGCCGACGAGAGCAAGGTCATCGTCCACGCCGCGAGCCCGACCGACCCCGGCCGCTTCTACCTGCTCGATCGCTCGACCCACAAGATGATCGAAATCTCGCCGGGACGCCCGGCGCTGGCAGGCTATACTTTCGGTACGGTCAAGGCGATCAGCTATCCGGCGGCCGACGGGACGTTGATCCCGGCCTATCTGACGCTGCCGCCAGGCAGCGACGGCAAAGGCCTTCCCGCGCTGGTCATGCCACACGGTGGTCCGGCGTATCGCGATACGGGAGGTTTCGATTATCTCGCTCAGTTCTTCGCTCAACGCGGTTTCGCGGTCATTCAACCCGAGTATCGAGGGTCGATCGGCTACGGCGATGCCTTTTACAATAAGAACGGTTTTCGCTCCTGGCACACCGCGATCAGTGACGTCACCGATGCCGGCCGCTGGTTGGTCGGACAAGGGATTGCCGATCCAGAGAAACTTGCGATCTTCGGCTGGTCGTATGGCGGCTATGCCGCGTTGCAATCGAATGTCCTCGATCCGCGCCTGTTCAAGGCCGTTGTCGCGGTAGCTCCCGTCACCGATCTCGATATGATCAAAGACGAAGCACGGGGCTTCACCAACTACGATCTCGTCCAGCGTGAGGTCGGCGACGAGAAGACCGCGACCGAGGCGTCACCCCTCCGCCATACTGCGGCATTTCAGGCACCGGTGTTAATGTTCCACGGCGACAACGACCTCAACGTCAGCATCGCTGAATCGCGCGCGATGGACGCCGCGCTGCGGCGGGCCGGTAAGCGGAGCCGGCTCGTTATCTATCCCGGGCTCGACCATCAGCTCGACGACAGTAAGGCCGAGGCGGATATGCTGGCACAGTCCGATCTATTTCTGCGGGCTGCGCTCAAGATCGGCCAGCCTGAACCGAGCCGCCCCTAGAAGTGCGCGCTTGCGATCGTAGCGCCCGTTGCTCGGCCTTCGAGAATCGCGCTTCTCAAATTACGGTCGTTCTCGGAAGAGGCACCACCATCATCAACGGTATTTAAGCTATCGTTCCTGCCAAACTACTTGCCTACTCACCGAGCCCACCAGAATGCTAATTCAGATCTTGGAATCCTCAATCGCTCGTGCCTCTCGATGAATAAATTGTCCGCAGCTGGAAAGTCGAAAACGGCCTCTGAATGAACGACTTTGGGATCTGTGCGGCCGAGCGGAGGTAGCCGAATGAGGGTCTGCTAACCGCCACCGGTCGCTCTAAAGCTGCCCGTCTGGTTTTGGCCTCCTTCCAGCCAATGGCTGACGCACTACCAACTCTATTGCTGACCAGCCATTTCTCAGGCAGTTCGCACGCCGAAGACAGAGCTGTATTCGACGCAAAGTTGCGTTAGGCTGCGAATAGCCCTCAAGCAACTTACCGGGGCACCGCCGACTAGCGAGGAGCGGCTGCAGACTCATTTTTGAGGACTTGGGCGTGCATTTCGGCCATTGCGAGACGAGACTTTTTGGCGTCGGGGCGAACGGCTTCGTCGGCCCACTTGCGGTGTCGGCGTTCCCGCTCGACGCGCACCTCTAGACGTTCTGTGTCCGGCATGAGAGCCTCCCGATCGGATGTGCGGGGAGCGCTACAAGCTCATCACCGTGATCAATGACTTCCAGGACTTGCCGTCTGACGACGGTCGTTGGGCTCGCTGTTGCGCCGCCACGGGCATAGGACGTGTTTATTCTCGTAGAGCTGCGCATCGGCAAGGCCCATCAGTGCGCTTGCCGCCATTCCCGGCTGTGCCGCAGAGAGACCGATCGCTGCCCCGATCTGCAGCCGGCGCGGACCCACGATCAGCGGCTGGGCGAGCCGTTCGGTAAATGCAGCGGCAAGGAGGTTGGCAGCGACGCTCGATGGGCTGATTAGCGCGAATTCGTCGCCGCCAAGCCGCGCGACAAAGTCATCGGGACCAGCGGCATGGGTTAGTTCGACCCCCACGGCAACGAGCAAGTCGTCGCCGACGAGATGCCCGTGCTCGTCATTGACCGCTTTAAAGCCGTTGAGATCGATCATTCCGATGACGAGCGGCTCGCCGCGCGCGAGTCGGCGGTCGAGTTCGTTGTGGAACGCGAAGCGATTGGCGAGGCCAGTCAGCGAATCATTGTGCGCAAGCAGCTTCAGCGCGCGGGTGGCTGCAAGGCTCCCCCGCGCGGCGACCGCCAGCATGACCAACGCGGCGAGGAGCAACGCCGCATGAATGGGGCCCCACCGCGCGATGGCAGCGCGCCCCGGCTCGCGCGGACGCCAGGAGAAGACGATCGGCGACCCGTTATCTACCGCGATGGTGACGGCATTTGCGTCATCGCTTGCCCGGGCATCCATAGCTATGCCCGGGGGCAAAGTGCGAAACTCCTCGACGCCGAGACTCGGCAGGATCCGGGGCACGATCTGCCGCACGACCGGTGCTACGATCGCGAGGCGCCGCACCGGCTCGGAGGCGCGCGCAATGTCGCGACCGGTCGGCGCGGCATTCGCCACGGCTATGGCCTGAACTTCGCCGCGCTCGTCGCGCCGGAGTGTGGTGACGGTCGCCGCGCCTTGAGTCGGCAGCCGCGCGGCGACAGGAGCGATCATCCGGGCCGCCGCCGTTAGCGACGGACCGGTCCACGGTCGCCCGAAACGCGTGCCGGCAAAGGCGGTGCCGTCGGGGTTGAGAACTACCGTGCCGTGATAACCGAGCGAGGCGGGACTGGTAAAAGGGAAGAAGCTGTAGGTTGATGCCGGCGTCCCTCGCGGGTCTGACAGAGTCTCGGCAACCGGCGCCGTTGCAACGTTCATCTCGACCCCGGCATCCAGATTCGCCAACGCTGCAGAGAAGCCGCGGGTGACCGCCTCTCGCGCCCGCGATGCGTCGCTGACGTCGGCCTCGTGCGCAATGACGACCATGCCACCGCCCGCGAAGACGACGAGGAGTACGAACAGCGCGGCAAACGGCGCGATCGGCTGTAAGGCAGCAAGAGAAGCAACGATCGAGCGCACAAGGCGCGGCCTCCAGTCCTCCCCAAAAAACATCCATAAGCTGAATTACATTAAGGAAGTGATATGCTGCTGCTCAGACGCGAGCGGCTGCTACAGGGAGCGGACGGGAAGGGCTAGTTGCTCGACGCTCGATCTTCGGGCGCACAGGGGTAGCTGACCAAAGTCCGCTTTGCTGCATCCGACGTCCACAATCAGCCAGGTGGCCTATGGCCCTCTTTAGGGATTTGTGCAGGCGGCGTGAGTGACTGAGTGTGATCCTCGAAGCCGCGAAGGCTCCCATCCCTTGTGACGCGAATACTTTTGGTCGCTTTCAATGCCGTGTTGCCGCCCCGATCGATAAGCTAGCGACGACGTCACCGTCCTCGTCGACGATCTCTAAAATGCTTCCCGAAAGCTTTAAAGCGTGGTCGGCATGATGTCGTTCCTGCCTGGCTAATGTGAAGCGACCAATTGCGATCGCATCGGAAAGGTTGCTGAACTCCGCTTCTCCGCCGTTCGCATGCGTGGCATCGCCTGTCCGCACCTGAAAACTATATCGCGCCATTGAGTGCCTCTCGATGATTAACTGTAACGCGCGTCCTGTCTGATCGCTATGGCTTGGGTACACCACTGACATGCCTTATGGAGCTGCGACGCCGGACCCCGGCGGCGCCTGCACCGCCCTGCAACCGTTCAACATGCATTTAAGAATCATAGTTACCGCTTTGAAACGATTAGGACCTGATCCGTCGGTCGCGTAAATAGTCTGTTAATATTCTGGAGGCCTGCGATGGCAGAGAAGATTATCGACTATGTCGTTCGATCGAGCGACGGCTCCTGGACGGTATGCCGGCGGAGTTTCGATCCGGCACTGTCTTGGCTGCAAACGCACGAACTCTCTCAGCATTTTGCTCGTGAAGACGCTGTTTTGGAGATGCGGGACCGAAATTTGATGCATGCGCTAAAGGGAATACCCTCTAGCCGTGCTTGATCAACCCGATAGGGTTCTGGTAAACAAAACCTGAAGTTTCGGAGGATTTGAGGTGGCTGAGGTTGTCGTCAATTCGCCGTCCGGACCCGGGACGACGCATGGACTGTATGTCGCCGCGAGCTCGATCGTCGGATTACGTGGCTGACGGCGGCCAACGTCGCAAGGCGGGCTGAGCGGTTACGCTGCGAACTTACATACGAAAATCCATCTCGGAACTCCTGCAGAGAGAGCTAGCTCTCATACGAAGACCGATGTCATCGGCGGTGTAGAGGCGGTGGCTGACGCCGGGCAAAGAAGGTGATAGTGAACGTGTCGCTTCGTCGTAGAAGTATGGCGCATGAAGACCTTGGCTCTTGCCCTCGCGCTGCTCGCGGTAGCGTCGCCTTCCGTCGCGCAAGAGGCTCCCCGGCCTCGGCATCGCCTGACACCGGAGGACGCGGCCCGTTTGCTGGCGAACCCCGCAGCGCAGAACCTGATTGCGCAGAAGATCGCGTCGCTCGCGAGCATCGTTCTTGACACTAAGGTCGGGCCGCTTGCGGCGTTGGCAGACCCGCGCGACGATGTCCGCCCCGACGACACGCTGTACTCGATCGAGCGACGCCACGACCCCGATCTCGACCGCCATCTCTACGAGAGGTCACATCGCGGCGTCGCCACTGCCGGTGCGATAGCTGGCGGCGCGGTGACGGAGGCGGCCGAGTTTCGCCGCACGGCTGCCCGCCTGCGCGCCGCGCTCGCCCCGTTAGTCGATGCGGCTGAGGCGCCCAAGTCTCGCCAGCAAAGACCCGGCTACTAGATAGAAAGGATCTAAGAGGACCCCGCCGCACAATAGCGGCAACGCTCGCAGATCTGATGAACGGTTGTTGGAGAGGGGGTTTAAGCGCCTGGTCGGTTGTTGGGTCTTCTCGGCGCACAGAGGTGACTGAACGAAAGTTCGCTTTGCCACATCGGACGCCCATAAGCTGCCAGGCGGCTTTCGGCCCCCCCAACAGTCTTAAAACTGCTTTTGCCGTCAACGATTATGAAACGCTCGATCGATACTGCGATGGTGTCACCCCGTGATAAGCGATGAACGTGCGGCAGAGGTGCGAATGGCTGCTGAACCCGCATTCGAGCGCGATCTCAGTTAGGCTTAACCCATGCTGCCGAAGCAGCCGAGCGGCATGTTCGACCCTCGATTGCCGAATGTATGCGCCGACCGGTGTGCCGAAATGCCGGCGGAATTCGCGCGCGAGATGGACTTCGTGGCGACCTGCCCCTGTGGCTATCTCCGCTAAGCCGAGAGGTCGCGCGGCGTTTGTATGAATGAAGTCGAGTGCCGTGCGCAGCCACGCCGGCGGTCGTCCACACGTGCCGTCCTCAATTTCCCGGCCGAACGCCGCCACAATTTCCGCCATGAGCCCGTCACAGGCGAGGGCCGTGAACGCGTCGTCGACGCGCATCTCGCGGATCAGCCGGTCGCCTAGGTGGTGGAGGGCAGCCGAATGCACGTGGGGCGCCCGGTCGAGCGCGACGCGGCTATCCGCGAGGTGCTCGATCCACGCAGCCTGCGGCTCGAAGATGATCTGCCGCGCCCCCCGGGGGCCAAATGCCTGCGCATGGGCCACGCCAGCCGGGAAGAAAGCGGCATGACCGCAGCCGTAGTCGCGCTCGCTGCGGCCGACTTGCTCCTTAAAGCCACCCCGGACGACGATGCTCAACGTCGCCTCGCGGTGGTCGTGCACCGGCATCGCCGTGTCGGCCGGATAGTCACGGAGGCTCGGACGTGTCTGCACGGGCACCTGCCGATCGCGACGACTGTCCGCTGAGATAAGCAGACGCGCTAAGCCCGTGCAAGCGCGCTAGCCCCGCGGAAGACGCCGGTCCCTCGCCGTCCTAAGCAACCATCACGACAGCGAGGTGCGACGATGAACCGGAAGACGATGCTCCATCGGACCGTGGCGCTGGCCATGCTCTCCGCATCCGCCGCCGGCCGATGCGCCGTCGCGGTCTCCACGCCGGCTCAGGCCCTGTCCTACGTTCGCGCGTCCGATCTTCGTCTGTCGCCCGACGGATCGCAGCTGGCCTACGTGGCGGTCAGCTACAACTGGGACGCCAAACCTCATCTCCGCGTCCTCGATATCGCCGCCGGCACGGAGCGGGAGTTGACGCCGGCAGGCAAGTCGGATCGCTCGCCCCAGTGGTCGCCCGACGGGACGACGCTGGCCTACCTGTCCAACGTTGGCGGCAAGACGCAGGTCTACACGACCCCGTCCCGCGGCGGCACGGCGACCGCGCTGACCGCGAGAAAGTTCGGCGTCGACCGCTTTCACTGGTCGCCGGACGGACGGACTATCGCCTACCTCGCGCGGGACGACGACGCACAGCCGCACGGGATCGGGCCCCAGGTCGCCGACCGCGAAGACGACCTCTCCCGCGTGTGGCTGGTCGATCTCGGATCGGCGGCGAGCCGAAAGCTCGGGGTTGACCGTTGGAGGATCGACGAGTTGCAATGGAGGGACCTGACCCATCTGCTGCTCGTCGCGACCGAGCGGCCTAACGTTGAGGAGAACACCGACGCCGTCTACGCCCTCTCGACCGCGACCGGCGCGGTCGAGCGCGTCGCCGCGCCACCGCAGCCGTTTGACGCCCTGCTGGTGTCTCCGGACGCACGGACCTACCTCGTTCGTTCGACCGTCGCCGGCGGCCCGTCGGAGCGCGATCTTCTGGTTGGATCTGTTCGGGGCGGCGAGCTCAAGGCGTTGACTCCGGTGCCGGACCTGGCGATCGCGGAGGTGAAATGGCGGGATCCCTCGGCGGTCTGGGCGCGCGTCGTCGATGGCTTCTGGAACCGGATCGTCCGACTGGCACCGGGCGCGGCTGCGGCGGCCATCGATCTGCCACTCTCGGTCGCCTCGTTCGACGTCGCCAGGGATGGCGAGCTGGTCTTCGTCGGAGAGGACTTCGATCACCTCCCCGAGATCTACCTCCGCACCAATGTCGGCCGTGTGCGGCAACTCACCCATCTCCAGCAGGGCTGGGACGGTGTCCAGTTGG
The DNA here is from genome assembly GCF_019431245.1 of Polymorphobacter sp. PAMC 29334. Lineage (NCBI taxonomy): Bacteria > Pseudomonadati > Pseudomonadota > Alphaproteobacteria > Sphingomonadales > Sphingosinicellaceae > Polymorphobacter > Polymorphobacter sp. PAMC 29334. Next base: position 447,856 of record NZ_CP080242.1, read on the forward strand.
CCATGACCACGGTGTTCCAAACGCGCAGCTTCGACGGCACAATGATCGAGGCGGCGTTGATGAAGCCCGCCGTCGGAGCCGTCAGCCGGGCGCCGCTCGTGCTGCTCGTCCATGGAGGTCCGTCGTCGAATTTCACTGCCGGCTTTAGCTGGGAGGCGGCATGGGCGCAGATGCTCGTCGCGCACGGTTACCAGGTGCTGATGGTCAATCCGCGCGGCTCGAACGGCTACAGTGAGGCGTTCCTCAAGGCCAATCGCGGCGACTGGGGTGGCGGCGACTACAGGGACCTGATCGCGGTGCTCGACGCCGTCATCGCGAAGGGCGAGGTCGATCCGGAGCGCCTCGGCATCGGCGGCTGGTCATACGGCGGGGAGATGACTGCTTGGGCCATCACCCAGACGCACCGGTTCAAGGCTGCGGTCGCCGGTGCCGGCGTGTTCGACCAGCAAGCCGAGTTCGAGACCGAGGCGCATCCGGACGGCGACGAGTGGTACTTTGGCACGCCGTGGGAGCATCCGGACGTGTTCGCGCGCAACTCGCCGGCGACCTACATCCGCAACGCCCGCACGCCGACGCTGATCCTCGACGGCGAGGACGACGCCAGCAATCCGGTCGGACAGTCGAAGGGGCTTTACCGAGCGCTGAAGCACTTCGGCGTCGAAACCGAGATGGTGCTCTATCCAAACGAGGGGCATTCACCGCGGCTCGGCTCGAACAACATCGATATGTTCGAGCGCATTCTCGCTTGGTACGACAGTCATCTTCAAGCCAAGTAAATGGATCGCGAAGGTGAGAATCGACGACCGCTTCGTTCCATCCAACTCCATAAAGCTGCCAGGCGGCTTGCGGCCCCCTAGTTAAGGCAACGTGGGCGCGACTATGGCAGGATCACGTTAGGGTAGTCCCCTCCATAATCAATATGATTGTAATTACCGATCGCATCCGCACGGGTTGCACGCCGATACCTATTATCTAGCGAACCGCTTTTGCATAGGTTTGGTAGCCGGTCATAAGTTCGCCGACGCGTCGATCGTAAGTGCGCTTGAGGCAGATTGGGTCGGCTCCGCATTTCCGACGATTCGCAAGCCAAGCTCGCTGGTCGTCGCGCATCGCGCCGTTGCCGCCCATTAATTGGACGCTGCCGAGTATCCCCAGCATCGTGTCCATACGAGGTGTTCCGCCCGAACTCGTAAAGCTCGTCGCTACGGCTGAATACCGCAAGGCCTATCGAAAACACGTCTACGACCGCCACGATGAAATCGATGATCTCACCAACGGCGAAGCCATGGCTGACAACCCATGCGATCAGCACGCCGGCCATGATCGCCAGCGACTTCGGCTCGATGAGTGCGCGCAACTGAGCAGCGATTGCCGGACCGATCTTGCCGGCCGTTCGTTTCAGCATCTCCCTGAGGCGCTGCTCGCTCTGCCCTCACCACGTCTCCGCCGACGGCCTGATTTCTGTCTCGAACGTCCAGGCGTCGCTGGTCTGCTGGTGGAGCACCCAATAGGTCTCGGCAACCGAAGACGGCTGCAGCAGCGCTCGGTCGTCGCTGACCCCCGCAGCCTTCATGCGCTCGCGCACCCATTCAGTATCGACGCCGGCGTCGATGACTAGGTGCGCCACGTGGATGCCTTTCGGCCCCAGTTCGCGCGCCGCCGCTTGTGCCACTGCGCGGATGCCGAACTTGGCACTGGCAAACGCCGCGTAGCCCGAGCCGCCCCGCAGGCCGGCAGTGGCACCGGTGAAGAACAGCGAGCCCCTGCCGCGTGGTAGCATCACCCGCGCACCTTCGCGCCCCGTCAGGAAGCCGGCAAAGCAGGCCAGCTCCCAGACCTTGCGGAACACCCGCGCCGTGGTCTCGAGCAGCGGAAAATTGACGTTGGCGCCGATGTTGAAGATCACCACCTCGACCGGTGCCGCCGCCTCCGCCTCGGCGATGAAGGCGATGACCTGCTCCTCCTCGCGCGCATCGAGGGCTCGTGCCTCGGCACGCCCCCCCGCGGCCTCGATCGCGGCTTTCAGCGGCAACAGCTTGTCGGCGTTGCGGCGGCCCATGAACACCAGATAGCCTTCGGCGGCGAAGCGCTTGGCGATCGCGCCGCCGATATAGTCCCCGGCGCCGACGACGACGACGCTGGCGTTGCGCGGCGACTGGGAGGTCTCGGTCATCACGGTGTCCTTCAGGGTCAGGCTGCGGCGCGCACAGCGGCGGGCGCGTCGAGCAGCCCGGCAAGGCGGGCGCGGATGATCAACTCCGCCTCGGCCATGATACGATCGATCAGGTCGCGCACCGTCGGCACGTCGTCGATCAGCCCGGCGACCATGCCGCACGACCACGCGCCGGCATCCATTTCGCCGTTGTACATTATCTGCGGATAGACGCCGGCGACCTCCGGCCCGATGTCGGCGAAGGTGATCCTGTCCCCCAGCGCCTTCTCCTTGGCGATCAGCCGCTCGACCCCGGCGTTGATCAGCACCCGCTCGGTATTGCGCAGCGGCCGCATCACCAACCGGGTGTCGAGCTCGCTGGCGGCGACGATCGCGTCCTTGACGTTCTGGTGGACCGGCGCCTCCGTCGTGGCGACGAAGCGGGTCCCCATATTCATTCCCTCCGCCCCCATCGCGAGCGCGGCGACCAGCGAGCGCCCGTCCGCCATGCCGCCCGACGCGACGAACGGGATTTTTAGCGTATCCGCGGCGCGCGGCAGCAGGATCATGTTGGGTACGTCGTCCTCGCCTGGATGGCCGCCACACTCGAAGCCATCGACGCTGACCGCGTCGCAGCCGATCGCTTCCGCCTTCAGCGCGTGGCGGACCGAGGTGCATTTGTGGATCACCTTGATCCCCGCCTCGTGCAGGCCGGGCAGCCATTTGACCGGGTTGTTGCCGGCCGTCTCGACGACCTTGATCCCGGCTTCGACGATGACGCGAATATAGCCCGGATAGTCGGGCTGACTGACGCTCGGCAGGAAAGTCAGGTTGACTCCAAACGCCTTGTCGGTGATCTCGCGGGTGCGGGCGATCTCGGCTTTCAGATGCTCGGGCGACGGCTGGGTAAGTGCGGTGACCATGCCCAGGCCGCCGGCATTGGCAACCGCGCCGACGAGTTCGGCCAGACCGACGCAATGCATGCCGCCCTGGATGATCGGATGCTCGATTTCGAACATCTCGGTGATCTTGGTCCGCATCACTCTCTCCCCATCCGCCGCCGTGTGGGCGGTCGGTATCAGTTCTATTTCTGCACTCGCCAGTCGGTCAGGGCAAGCCCGATTTCATGGAAGTCCGGTCGATCAGGAACCGTGGTGCGCTTTCAGGCTGACACCGGGCAGCCGCAGGATCTGGAACATGTTCTCGGGCAGCACCTGGACATAGTCGTTGAGGCCACCGGCCCGCAGGATCGGCAGCGCCTTGGCGGTCTGGTAGACGCCGTCCTCGATCAGCGTCTTGTCGATGTGCACGGCGACAACTTCGCCGAGCACCATCCAGCCGTCGATCTCGCGGCCATGCCGGTCCTTGTACTGGACGATGTCGATGACAACGCACTCCATTGCGGCACGACTTTCGCCGACCCTCGGCGCCTTGACGATCCGGCTCGGCAGCGGCGTCAATCCGGCGAGCAAGAACTCGTCGACGTCGGCGGAGACGGGGGCGGAGGTTTCGTTCATCTGCTCGCCCAGCTCCCGGGTGACGAGGTTCCACACGAACTCGCCGGTTTCCGACGCATTGCGGACGCTGTCCTTCCACGCGATCCCCGAGAAACCGATGATCGGTGGATCGTAATTGAAGGCATTGAAGAAGCTGTAGGGTGCAAGATTGGCGCGGCCCGCCGGGTCGATCGACGAGATCCAGCCGATGGGACGCGGCGCGATGATCGCGTTGAGCGGGTTGTGACGCAGGCCGTGGCCTGACGCCGGCTCGTAACTATGAAAGTCGATCTCGGGCACAGGCGATCTCCGGAAAGCGTTAGGCGAAGACCGCCACCGTCTGGCGCATTGCGGCGACGGGTTCGCGGCGGTCGTTCCAGATCGTCATGTCCTGCGCCGAACAGCCCGACGCCGCGTTCTGCGCGACATTGTGGATCAACCACCAGCCGGAAAGACTGGCAGGCGCGTCGGACAGCAGGTCGATGGTCCAGGTCATCGTGCTGATTGGGCGCATACCCGCGGGAAACAGCACTATCGCCGCCGGCGGCAGCGCATCGGCAAGCGCGATGAAACCGGTTAGCGACGGGGCGGGGTCACGGTGGCGCATCCACACCAGCATGTCCGGGTCGGCGCCCGGCGTGCGCGGCCGCGCACCGGCCGCGAGGCGGCCGTCGAAGTGATGCGCGAAGCCTGGACGCTCGGGCGAACTGAAGAAAGGCGGGCAGGTCTCGGGGTCGACCGCCTCGGGCGCCGGCAACCCCCAATGATCGAGCGCCGAATTCCGGTTCGCGCCGAAACACAGCAGGCCGCGCACCGCCAGCCCCGCCTCGCCGGACAGGTCGACACCGACGAAAGTCGTCGACTTGCCCTGGCGCAGGATCGCGGGCGTCGCGGTCAGGATGCCGCTCGCCGGGCCGACAAAGGCAAACTGCGCCGACCGCAGCGGCGGCAAGTCGGGCGACTGCCGCTGCGCCGCCTCGAAACACAGGGCCGCCGACAGGCCGCCATAGGCGGTGCGTCCTTGCAGCCAGTCGGCCGGCACCTCGACCGTGAAGCCATGCTCCCCGTGCACCATTGCTGCCAGCAATGCGTCGAATGTCGTGTCCTGCATTCCGCCTCCCCGATTGCATCGACACTAAACCTACAAGCGGCAGTGTCGAGTGAGTGAGTTCTAAAACAACTCTTGTCATGCGACCACCCGCGTCTATCATCGCTGTACAAAAAGGGGAGAGTTGCCATGCTCAACGTAGCAGTGCGCCCGGGCACGGCGGCAGCCGATGAACGCACTATTGGCTATGCACCGCGCGAAGTTCTGGTCCGGCACGGTGAGAACGGGTGTCTGGTGCTGGAGTGCTGCCAGCCCCTGACCGGTGTCGAGACCCACATCGTCAACTATCTAGAGCGCTGGGCTGCCGCCGCGCCGGACCGGGTGTTCCTAGCCCAGCGCGCCGCGGACCGTTCGTGGGAAACGATCACCTACGCCGCGGCGTGGCGGCGCGTGCAGGGTATTGCGCAGGGCCTTATCGATGCCGGGCACTGCGGGGATAATAGGGCGGTAATGATCCTGTCGCCCGCCTCGATCGAGCACGGCCTGCTGATGCTGGCGGCGATGCTGATCGGTGCCCCGGTAGTGCCGGTCTCCCCGGCCTACAGCCTGCTGCCGGAGGCGCGGCCCCGCCTGCACGAAATCGCCGAATTGATCCGGCCAGCCTTCGTCTTTGGCCAGACGGCCTCACCGTACGCAGCGGTCCGCGATACGCCCGGGCTGGCGGATGCAGCGTGGCTCAATCCGGCCGCGCTGGCTGAATGGTACGGGCTCAATGCGACCGCCGCGGTGGCCGCGCGGCGCGCCGCGGTCGGCGGCGACACGGTCGCCAAGATTCTGTTTACCTCGGGCTCCACCGGCTCGCCGAAGGGCGTCATCAACACCCAGTCGATGCTTTGCCACGCCATCGCCAGCACCAGCGTGCTGATCCCCGATCCGGTCGTGGGCACGGTGTTCGTCGACTGGATGCCCTGGCACCACACGATGGGCGGCAACTCGGTGGTGCACGGCACGCTGCGCAGCGGGGGGACGCTCTACATCGACGACGGCAAGCCGTTGCCGGGTCAGTTCGAACGCACCATCGAGAATCTCCGCGACGGTCGCCCAACGGTGATGCAGAGCATTCCCGCCGCCTATGCCCTGCTGGTCGCCGCGCTGGAGCGCGACGACGATTTCCGCATCGCCTTCTTCAGCCGGCTGGAGCGGTTGATCTATGCCGGTGCCAGCCTGCCGTCGGACATCTGGGACCGAATGCAGGCACTCGCGGTGCGAACGCGCGGGCGGCAGATCGACTTCGGCTCGGCGCTCGGCACGACCGAGACCGGCCCCGGCATCACCGTCACCCACTGGGCGAGCGAGGGTGATGGCGAAGTCGGCCTGCCGGTTGCCGGCGTCGAGATCAAGCTGCTGCCGGTCGAGGACCGCTACGAGATCAGGGTTCGGGGACCAAACGTCACACCGGGCTATTTTGGCCGTCCCGACCTGACCGCGGCGGCATTCGATCAGGAGGGCTTCTACCGCACCGGCGACCTCGTCCAGCTCGTCGACCCGGCACGCCCTGAGCTCGGGCTGAAGTTCGCCGGGCGGCTCAGCGAGAATTTCAAGCTCGCCAACGGGTCGTGGGTGGCGACAGGGGAACTGCGGTTTGCCGTGCTGGAGGCATGCCGGCCGCTCGTCGGCGACGTCGTGCTCGCCGGCGTCGATCGGGACGATGTCCGCGCCATGCTGTGGCCGGCGCCCGGCAGCGACCTGAGCGCGCCGCGTGCTTTGCACTTCTTGACCGCAGACATCGCCGCGTGCCTCGCCGATTTCAACGCATGGCGCCACGGCGCAACCCAGCGTATCGCCGCGTTCCGCATCCTCATGGACCCCCCGTCGATCGGGGCTGGCGAGATGACCGACAAGGGCTATGTCAACCAGCGCGGCGTTCTCGCCCGGCGCTCGCCGCTCGTCGACGATCTCTATGCGGCAGAACCGAGCCGCGACGTTATCCCCGTCCCGCCATGTGGAGCCACTTGAATGACCGCGACCATCGACTTCTATTTCGATTTCGGCAGCCCCAACGCCTATCTCTGCCATCGTGCCCTGCCGTCGATTGAGGCGCGGATCGGCAAAGTCTTCGTGGTCAAACCGGTGCTGCTCGGCGGCGTCTTCAAGGCGACCAACAACCGCTCGCCGGCGGAGGCATTCGCCGGCATTCCCAAGAAGCAGGCCTATGACCAGCTCGAGATGGAGCGGTTCATCAAGCGGCACGACATCACCGCGTTCCGCTTCAATCCCTTCTTCCCGATCAACACGCTGACCATGATGCGTGGCGCGCACGCCGCCAAGAGGCTCGGCGTGTTCGATGCCTATCTTGAGGCGGTGGTCAGCGCGATGTGGGAAAAGCAGCTTGACATGGGCCAGATGGAGGTGTTCGCGGGCGTTCTCGACGCCGCCGGTCTGCCGACCGCGGACCTGTATCGCGAGGCCCAGTCACCCGACGTCAAGCAGGCGCTGATTGACATGACGCAAGAGCTGATCGACCGCGGCGGCTTCGGCATCCCGACCTTTTTCGTCGGTGATGAGATGTTCTTCGGCAAGGACCGCCTGCGCGAGGTCGAGGAAGAATTTGTCGCGCAGCGGGGCGACTAGATGCAGTGGAGTGAACTCGCGGAGCAGAACTGCTCCTTTGCGCGCACCATGTCAGTGATCGGCGACCGCTGGACGTTGCTGATCCTGCGCGACTGCTTCATGAAAGTCCGGCGCTTCGACGATTTTCATGAGCGGCTGGGCATCGGACGTCCGATCCTGACCGATCGGCTGAAGAAACTCGTGGCCGCCTTCGTGCTGACCAAGGTCGCCTATCAACAGAACCCCACTCGCTATGAGTATCGGCTGACGCAGAAGGGCCTCGACCTCTACCCGGTGGTGATAGCGATCGTGCACTGGGGGGATGTCCACATGGGCGACCGCAAGGGTCGACCTGTTCTGCACCGGCACATGGCCTGCGGGAACGACTTCGATCCCGTGATGGTGTGTTCGGAGTGTAGCGCGGAAGTGTCCCCCCGGGCAGTAACCATCCGGCCCGGGCCTGGTGCGCGCGATCCCGTGCACCTGCCGCCGAATATGCCAGCGCCCCTGCGCAAGCGCGCCGCGCGGTTAGCGGACATTCCGCCCGCCCATCCGTCCGCCCAGTGTGTTAAGCTTCTCAAATAATGGCGCAGACCTCTTATGCTCATGCAGTCGCCAGCACACCGCTCGGCGCGGTGACTTTGAACATCAGCGGATCGTCAGACATAACCATTCGCGTAACCCCGGCGGACGTGCCCGAACTGCCGGAGGGTGTAGCTGTCGACGGCGTGCTGATTTTCTTGGTCAGGTTAGGATAGGCGGTCACCCGAAAGTCGCCGCTCGTATTGAGAGCAACGGCAGACAAAGACGGCGGCTGGGACAGCGGCTAGTATCTTGATAGCATGGTATTCAAAAGTGCTGCAGGTGTTCTGCAAGTCGCCCTTAGGGACGATGAGTGGCTCGCTACCAAGGGCATGAGCGCAAAGCCGGTCCGACACGAACACCAGGGTAGGGCGCAGGTTATAAGCGTAGCTCCGGCTGGAACAGTGCTCTGGGTAAGTGTGGCGTGGCGGACCGCCGCCGCAGGGGCTTTGAACGACAGCTCCACATGGGTTGCGGCTGATCTTGCACTCCCCGGCTAACGCGCCAAGGAATGCACTAGCTAGGCTCTATTGGGCCAGCGTGCGCATCTGAGTGTCCGCAAATGGGCGGGAGCTGCCGTTAGACCCGCGGCTATTCGAACGGCAGCTATGCCATATTCGCCGTCGAGAAGCGGACAGTCAGCAAATGGCCCCTCACATTGACCGAGCAGTTGTTTGACCGATCGATACTCTGTCTAAAACAGCCATTTGGCTCAACAAGACACTAGCCTGGTGGTCCGCTCGACGCGCAAAAAATGGTCCAAAACGGGCTTGCCCTCACGGCTTCTCCGGGCACGGCAGCCTGAATGAACCTGGCATCACCACTCGTTGCTTGAATCGTCCTGCCGAAAAGGCATACTGCATCGCAGCGGGAGTTATCGCCATGACATTCAAACGTCGCACGAAGGTAGTTTTCTGCCTGTTGATTGCCGAGTTCGTTATGAGCGCGCCTGCGGTTGCTGCGCTTCCGTTAGCTAGCGGGTTTATCGACCTTCAAGCATCAAACGATGGATTTGGATCTCCCGAGTCTATAAGTATCAGCACTCTATATCATGGTGCGACCGCAAGTTCATATCAATCCGAAGCATCAGCATATGTAGATGCCCAGAATGGTCTCTTAATCTCTAGAGCTTATACGGGTGATAACGGAAACGCTGGAAGCATCGCGGCGGCATCCTATGATTATTATTTCAAAATTGATGGAGTTGCGTCGGGTACGCAGGTCCTTCTCAACATCAAAGATATCCTCAATCTCGGCGTTGAATACTACCAAGACCAAGCCCATGCCACTGGCCAAGAGTCATTTTTGATTCTTGACCCGACACAGATGGCCAACACGGTCGTTAACGACAATCTTATTTACGGTTATGGCGGCCAAAAAATACAGTCGATTGTCGGGGATCGTAATGTCAGCGTCACTGCCGGCACGACGTATTATCTCTTAGCTCTATTATTTAATACCTCGAGTGGCGGCGCGAAGGTGGAGGGGAACGCAAAGTCATCGTTCACAATCGCGCCGACCTTCCTTCAAACCCACCCCGGTGCAAACATCGAGTATAGCCCAAACGTCTTCCAAAAGGTGGTGGCGGTACCCGAGCCCGCGAACTGGCTTCTGTTTATTCTCGGCTTTGCCGCGATTGGGTTAAAAACTCGGCAAGCGAACCGACGGTTGGAGGTGTTGTCTTCGCTTATCTATCAGTCGAACTAAATCGTTTTGTTTTCGTTGCGTAGCGGCTGGTTTGGGTCTTCAGTCACCGGCGGGGACCGTCCTGCCGTCCCCGGCAGCAAGCGATGAACTTGGGGAGCACGATTGCGGAGGGCGCGATGCGGGTGAACCGTATTGTAGTGCGCGCACAGCCTGTAGCTAGTCCAGCCGTCGGACCTGGGTCCCATGCGTACCTACCCGGGACTGAGTTCGGACGACCGCCTGCCATGCCGTTCGATCGCGGGCTTTCGACCGCCTTGATGCAGGGAACGAGGCCGATGTTGAAGACGAACCGGCGCGCGTCGTGTGAGGGATAGCAGCTGCCGCTGCAATTTCGCCGTTCGAACAGCTCGGCCTACGCCGACATCGAATATGGCTTGCCAAAGAGGCTCAACTGAAAGCTGAAGATCGAGGTCGTCAAAAAAGCGGTTCGTCGGTCACAGAAAGACTGGTTGAGAAGCCGGCGCGTCAGCCCGGTTAACTCGTGATCTTGCCATCTCGATAAAAGCCGAGCGGGGTGTGAAATTTGGAGCGCTGGATCTCGTCGCGATCGAGTTCCGTGGTGGCCGCTGGTCTGGCTCGCATCATCGCGGCGAGAATGGTCACGTATCGACACGTCGCACATAGCCACCTCGCCTTGATCAGCCTCATACATTGAGAAAGCAGCGCCGAGGTAGAGAGAGGCCAGCACAACGCTGTACCCGCAGCGGCTATTGCATATCCAAGACCGAAAAGCAGACAGGCGGCAACCGGCCCAAAGCGGCGTCGATACCCAACCTTGAAACCGGCAACGTTGCGCCGGCGCGGCAGGCACATTGAGCGGCGGCATGGTCGGTGCTTACGATGCCGTGCTGAGCAATGTAACTAACCAAGCGGCCTGATGGGCGCCGGGGTTGGGTCGGAAGCAGGAGGATGGTTCCACAAAAGTCCGACGCTTCGCAACCTCGCACGCGACTCTGGAGGTTGCGGCCAACAAGTTCTGGTCGGACACGATCACATGCCCGACCAGAACGAAGTCCCCACCCCTGTCCAAAACCGGCTTTCATCCATATCTCGTCAGAGTGGGCCGGCCTTTGGCAGGACGGCGGCTCCATTGACTCTGACCGTGCCGGCGCTGATCACGACGGGGTCGCCGTTGAAGCTGGTGAAGGACCAGGTCGGGGCGGCGCCGCCGACAGCTTTTTCGGCATAGCCGAGGCTTTCACCCCGGAGCAGTTCTGCGGCGATCTGCTCGCCGAGCCGCAGTGACCGTGTATTGTCGCTGCGCCAATGAACGCCGCCCATCGAGCGACCCATCGCGACGTTGCACGCGAGCTTGTTGAGCTCGCCACCCACAGTCATGGCCGTCACGCCGGGGCCGCCGTACGGAATGAGCTCACCCGCCGCGTTCGTTTCCGAAATCACGACCGGCGCGTCGGTCACCGGGTGCTTGGCTCCCTTCGCGAAAAGCGCCGCCATCGTCATCGAATCGTCGAGCCATGCTTTGAGCACCGTGATGCAGGCGCCCGCCACCGTCGCAAGGCCTGCGCCATACGCCGGATGGGGAGGCGACCCGGCGGTAAAAGCGATTGGCAGAAACAGGTTCTTGTTGCCAGTTTGCCGCGCGATCTGCGACGCCTCGCTATCGAACACCATATCGGGGAGGCCGTAGGCGCGTTTGACGGCACCCTGACCGTCACCGGCGTCATGCCCGAAATGTTGCATCTGCATCAAGCCGCCATAGGCTTCCGGCCGCAGGCGGCGATGGATCTCCCATTTCTGCCGCCAGACGACCGCCAGTGCCCGCCCGGCCACTTCGGAAACGCGGGTCAGCAGATCAGGCCCGCCGAACGTGCCGAACGGGACCTGTCGCTTATATCCCCCGTAGGGACTGCCGGGATCGAACGGGACCCCCCAATTGAGGCACAGCAACGTCGCATTGAAATACGCCTGGTGGAGCGCGTCCTTGTTCACGAATCGGGCGATGTCGCGCATGGTCGCTATTCGGCGCGGCCCGCCGGGTTGCTCGAGGCTTGGAATACCGACCGGCGGCGCGCTGACGAAATCATTATCCTTTGAATAGCCATGATAGACAGCGTCATAGCCGGTGTTTTGAGCTCTGATCCAGCTATCGTAATCGGTCAGGAAGTTCTGCCCGGCGGCGTAAGGCCGGACCTTCTGCTCGATAAGCTGTGCGCCGTAAGCGATATCGTGAAGAAAGAACTGGGATACGATCGGCCCCTGATCTTCGTCCTTGAGTCCGCAACGAAAAAGCGTTGACGCCTTGAGATCGAGGTTGCCGGCGGCATCCATCGGCAAATCTCTGCCGAGATGTAGACCGCCCGGTTCGTCGGCGGCAATAGCAATGTTGAACTGCTTGCGCATATCGGCGAGAGCAACGCCGAATTGCGGTGTCGCGCTGAGCCCCTGAAATGGGACATCGCGCAGCATTGCCATCCACTGCAGCTCGGTCATTTCGGCGGCGGTCGAGCTCGACAGCACCGAGGGAGCCGGCGGCATCGAATAGTCGCTTGGCGGTCCGGTAAGCTTGTCACTCGATCGGGCGGCCTGGGGATTGTTCAGCTTGTCGGCAGAGGTCGGCGCGTTCGCTATTCCGGGCGTAAACTGCGCCGGAATGACCGGACCACTCGCGACCGTTTCATAGTCGCCACCGGTAGAGGCCACCGTCGCGAAGCGCTTGTACGCCGCCGGTTCGACTTCGCCGTACTTGTTATGCGGGAGCGTCTTGTGGAAATTGCCGAAAGCAATAACGTGTGGACTACCCGCCCCGTCATACTCAAGCGTCGTGCCGAGTTGCTCGTCACCATTAGCATTCATTGTTTTAATCCCTAATAATAAGATGAAGCGCGAGACTTCTTATGTGGCAAAACATTGAACGCTATTCCTGAGAGCCTTCAACAACAACGACTTTACGGGCGGGGGTGTAACGCATCGTGAAAAATGCGTGAAACCGACGTCAAATTAAAGGATATTGCGAGATGTCGTTATAGGCTCCAATCCAAGATCTCCCTGCTATATCCCGCAACTGATTGAAGCTAGCCAGGAACTACAATCATCGGGGAAAACGGTCGGGACTTATTGTTGATCCTCCCGCTGGAACAATAATCGCCGATTACAATCACGCGTCTAGAGTTTTATGGGGCCCCGCGGCAAAAGCTCGGCGAGATGCAGCTATTGTGGGCATCTCATTTGAAAGCCGCCGCTCGACCGGCGGCCTTAGTTCGCCGTCCGGTTTCGGGGATCGCTCAAGCCGCCTTGGATGACCGCATGGGAGTCACGCCTGACGCAATCAGCCGGACCGATATTTCCGGTCTAGTTCAAGCCATCGCAAAGACTCGAAAGTGCCGAAGGTCTTAACGTCCCCGCCAAAGCCACCGCGGTCTTGCGTAAGATCCGTCTATTAGCGGAAGATTAGGCTATGAAGGCTTATTAATAAGCGATTTGACATTTGGCCTCGCTGATGTTCGCTTTGATTTGGTCAATCGGCGCGAGGTCGTGCCGCGGTGAGTGAGGGAAATGAGCAACTATTCGAAGATCATATTGATTCTGAACACTATTTTGCTCTCGATACTCTCGGTCACTTGACAGATCACATCGATACAAGCAGCGAGATGTTTTACGCTATAATCGCTTGGGAGATAAACATGCCGGTCTATTTGAAGCTTGGTGCGCTGCAGGGCGCGGTCACATCCGGCCCATACAAGGGCTGGATCGAGATCGACTCATACAGTTGGGGCTTTTCGGTCGCTGTGCAGACCACCGCCGGTGCCGCCGGCAACCGCGCGTCGTCGGGCAAGGTGACGCCGGGCGACGTTCATCTCGTGAAGCGCCAGGACGACACCACGACCCAGTTCATGCTGCAGTCGCTCGAAGGTAAGAATACGCCTGAAGCACAACTTGCGGTGACAATTCAGGCGTCGGAAGGCGCGGAGTCAAAGTACATCGAATACGTGATGAAGAATGTCATCTGCACATCCTTCACGACTTCCGGTCAGAGCTCGGGTGGTGAGCCGACGGAGAACATTGCGCTTAACTTTAGTCAGGTGACCTTTAACCAGTTCCTGCGGGACGATACCAACGCAGAACGGGCAGTGCGCGGCGGTTATGATTTTACGACCGCAAAGAAGATCTGATTATTTTGTGTTCGGATTGGGTGGCGACATCCGGTCTGGTGCACGCGCCAAGCACGCGTGTGCATCATTAGCGGCGGTAGCGATCCAAACTGATCCGTTCAGCCACCGATTTTTAACTGGCGCGCAAGCGGGAGCTGAACACAGCGATGGGCGATGTGAGGACGCAATTTCCGCGCCGACAGGTGATTGGCCTGTTGGACGTCGGATTTGGTATCGCGATACTCGTTGTCTGGCTGGGTACCTATAAGGCTGGGGGCACCCTTGCCATTGCATCTGCGACAGCTGATCGCCTTCTGACATCGCTCGCTGAGACAGCAAAATTCGTGCCGGTCGGGCTGGGGTCGGAGACGCCGGCGGACGGTACGACGGCCGGTACGTCACAGCGCGACTTTGTCGTCTCGGACATCGTATCGGCACGGCGCGCGGTGGTGGCAGCTTGCGCGAAGCAGGGACTGGCCGCGCCGTTGCCCAACGACGTGAAGCTCATGCCCGATATTGTGTGTCAGGGTCGCTGGCACGACCGTGATGCGACTGCCCATGTAAATGGTAGTTGCCGTTCCGACTGTCGAATCGCGCTCGAAACACATTTGATCAGATAGGAGTTCCGCATGTCGCCGCGCGCCGACCTGATGCCGACTGCGAGCGGATGGCGACGGTTAAGCTATACGAGCCGCGGCGGCTTCGTCGATTGGGGTCACGCCCAGCCCGGCGCGGTGCGCAAACTCAAGCGTCTGATGGACGGCGAGACTTCGGATTGGCTGTCTCTGAAAAAATTGCAGGTCACTTTGTCGGGCAGCCCTGCGTTCGTTCTCGATTTTGGTGAGGAGATGCGCAAGGGGTTCCTCACGGTCGGCAATGTTGCACAGTTCGTTGTCCGCCGACGCCTGGACGGACGAGCGAAGGAGGCGGTCGCGCTGGCGATATTCCAGAAGGCTTCACTTGGCTTTGAAGCGCTTCAAGCTTCCCCGCCGTTTAGGTGGGTATCCGATAAGGGCTTCAGCGGGGAGGACCTAGTGTCCGATCTGATCGGTTTTTACGGGGTTTACCGTGGTTTCAGCGACGAGCGGATGCGCCGGATTGCTGGGGAAGTCACAGTCGATGAGAGCCTTAAGGTTTGGGATGACCATTTGCCGAACGGAATCGGCGGTCTGAAGAATTATCGGTTTGCGCCGATCCTCTTTCCAATCGATCCTCACTTTGACACGAGCTGGCCAGCCGAGTTCAGCGGCATCCGGCCTGCCCGCCCCGGAGGCGACTGGATTGCGGTCAAAGACCGGTTTATCGACGGCATCCTCGTCAACCGCGGCCAGCCTCTGGCCGCATTAACCGATGGAATCGTGATGACGGTTCCGCCAGCCGTCGGTAGTCGCTGAAGTGCACAATAACACAGGCAGGTTTGCGGGCCTCCCCAGCAATCGTCGGCGCTTCGAGATAGGATTGCTGGCGATCGGTTGGGTATCGGCGATTAGGTTCGTGACACGCATGGCAAGCGGACCGTCGTGCAGTCGCAGGGTGGGTCGATGATCGGGCCTGCCCATTTCTGTCGGTCTCGTATGACGGTACAGAGGAGGAAGTGGTATGGGTGAAGGATTGCCATCGAGCGGTAAGGCCTCGACTTACTCGGATTTCTTTATCGGCAAGCAGACTTCGAGTGGCGAGACCTACGCGCACGCCGGGTTTACAGCGGCGCTTCTTCCACGTGCTCGCTGGTATGCGGTGCCGATGGGAACGCGGCTAAAGCTGACGCGAGAAAGCCGATCGATCGTCGTGAAGGTAAACGACCGCGGGGCGGGGGACGGAAGTATGGAGCGGGTTCTCGATCTGAGCCGTGCAGCTTACGCCTATCTGCTCAATCGCCCGGCGGATTCGATCACCGATGCAAATGCTAGCCTGATCACGCTCAGCGCGATCGAACAGGTACCCGCCACGACCGTACTGGGCCCAAAATGAGACGGATCATCCCGCTGGCGTCGATGCTGCTCATCCTCGCGAGTCCGAGCGCTGCATCGAGCATCTCTGCGCATTCTCCGGTACTCGCTGCAGCAGCCCTTCCGCTCGCCAACCTGACGGTGATCAACGGCGACGCATCGGGCAAAACCCGGTGGGTTGCGTGGGCTGAGCTCGGACCACGGCAGGCAGTGCGGCTGGCACTGGTCGATCGCGATGGTGCGCGGACGGTAGTGCGCGGGGCGATCGTTCACGCTGACGCGTATGAGCCCCTTCTGCGCGCCATTCCGCAATGGACTTATGGCGGGCACTCTCTTGTTGCTTTCACCGTTTCATACGGAGCCGGAGCGCAGCAAGTCGAATTGATTGCAGACGATAACGGCGCACCGCGAGTGTTTGCGAGCGAACTAGGTGCAGCGATCGGCTGGACGATCGCACCCACGGGCGCGCCAATACTCGTGATCTACACCCGTGTCGGGTCGGCACTACAGCCGCGATGCCGCGTGTGGCGAGAAAGTGGTGATCTCGCCGAGATTCCCTGTCCGCCGTTCTAATAACGCTGAAAGTCGTCGCTAAACCGCTTTGGCCCTGCGGCAGCTCAGTGATAGCGCCCGGTGCGAGCGTCGCGATGTTGCGATGGCAACGAATGCGGCGGCAACGCGCTCTCGCCTGCCTCGAAAAGCATTATTTTCTGCGGCACGCCGCTATCCCAGTGAGAAAACCGGACCTTGAGTCGTCCCGGACCTTCGACCGGAAATTGTTGTGGCAGCGTCCCCACCGCTTGCCCCGAGGCATCGCGAACAATCGGTAAAGGGATGCGTTTCTCAGGGTCTGCCGTTAGAATTTGAACTGCTGCCGGCCGGTCCAGCCGGACGATGTCGACGGTAACGGCCTTGCGCCCGGCGGGACCTGGCACAGAGCAACGCTCGGCAAAGGCCGCGAGCGGTATCCAGTTCGGGCCAAGTGCCCGGGCGACAGCCGGCGGAAGTCCGGTACACTGTCGAATGTCGAGCGCCACTGAATACGGTGCGGCGGCAGTAAGGAGTGCTGCGCCGAACACTGCAATTAACGACCGGCCGAGCTCCATTTCAGTCTCGGGTCCAGAAGGTCACGCGGGCCCAGTCCGGGCGCGACCAAGGATCGCGCACCGTCTTCTCGCCGCTGCTGTGCGCTCCAGGCCAACTGCTCGCCGCTCCCGAGGCTGATCGCGGGAAAGATCCTTCGCTGCTCGAGGGCAAAGGCGGACCAGGCATCACCATGACGACGTGGCCACTCCCGCTCTGCGAAGCGAGACCACCGACTACGACGACCCCGTGATTGGCAAGTTCGCCCGCCTGCTGCACGGTGACCTGATGCCAGCCGCTGTCCTTACTCTGCAGATGTGTCATCAAGGTGTTTGCTGTGCGGTAAGGCTCGTCTTGGCCAAGTGACCGAAGCATGGACCAGATCGAGTGGCTGCAGTCGTTCGGAAAGGCGCGGTAGCCGGCTGCTCCGGCGGCTGCAAGCTTTTTGGCCTTTTCCTTATCGTCGTCTCCCACTCTGTCGCTCCTGACCGCCGCAGCTCCAGTTTTAAGATGCGCCGCGTAACCGGACAAGCAACTTCTCTTTGTCGATTTCGACACTGACCGACGGCCCCCCGTCCGCGGGTATAAAATTGGCCGTGTACTCGGCCGATCCGGGAACCGAGCGTCCAAAGCCGCGGGTCGAAAAAGGTGTTTATGGTCGATGATGAGGTGATCGCCCGCCACGCCTTAGCCGACTATCTTCAGCAATGCGGCTATGCCGTGATTGCGGCGGCGTCGACTGAGGAAGCGATGACTGTACTGAACGCCCCGGATTATGTCGTCTCGGCCATGCTGTGTGCATTGCCGGCGATCGGTTCGCAAAATGGCCTTCGGCTATGCCGCTGGGTTCGTGACAACCATCCGACGATAAAAATCGACTGGCCGGCACCCTCGATGCAGCGGCTGAAGCTGCTGCCGAGTTTTGTGACGCCGGGCTGGGACTGGTTCGTCCCTATGACCCAGGCGCTATCGTCTAGCGGGTCCAACTGATGCGCGAGCGCCGCCGGCGGAGGCTCGCGGTAGTTTGATTGGCGCTCGTCGGCGGCGGCTCCGGCAGCTTTGTACTCGGAGGCAGCGCTTAGTTGCCGTTACCTGAATCTCACCGGTGGCTATCTGACCTCACCGCCACCGATTGACCAGTTGATTGGAACGGCATTTTAGAAGCTGCAAGCCACCCATTTTCTTGTGCGCAGGGCGAGGGTTGAGCTGGGTAAATGCTATCCAGCATGCTTCTTCGTCAAGGTCCGGCTGTCCGCTAGGTGCGGTGACCCGACAATCAGAGACATGACCATGCTGATTAATAACGATCTCGATCGTACTTACATTTTCCGTGGTTTGAACCGTTGCGACGCTACTTAGGTGTCGTTCAGGTCAGTGCGATCGCTGCTACCAAGACCGTCGTAAAGCTCACCGGTCCCCATCGCACAGACGCTTTATTGAACGAGGCGCAAGCTGATAGCTTAGCATGCTGTCGAACGTCCGCAATCCGACCTGATGATGCTAATGCCCGCGACATAATTGGAGTCGAGAGCCGCCCTCGGATTCTCAGCTACTCGAACGGCAGGTAAGCCGCGATGCATACCGGAAAGCCGCGAGTCCGCGTTCGGCCCCCAACAGGTGGAGCCATGGCTAAGCTACGGCCAGACACCATCACCGGGTTCTGTCGTCCGTCGCTCTAAGGACAGCAAATAACTAAACGCCGCATTTACAATTCTTAAGAATCAGTAGATGCTTAATTAAATCCAAACGGGGCATTCGCATGACCACATCAAAGTCGACCAGCCTTATCGCTTTTGCGGTTAGTGTGCTCGCCGTAGCCCTGCCGGCCAACGCAGCGATATACGATGCTGTGACAGGGTTTTCGTCGTCGAACGCAACGGGCGTTTTCAGTTATGGAACGGGCGTGACGGGGACGAGTTTCACGCCTCTCACAAATTACAGCGCGCCTTGCCAAGGCATGGTTTCAGGTCTTGGTTGCTGGCAGACTACGACGCCTGTCTTGCTCGTGCCCTTGGTCGGCAAGAATCTGACGGGCTCGACGCTTGATTTCTCCACCGTGGTGCTGCCGACGAATGTGTTGCTGGTACATCCCGGGCAGAGCACGGACTCGATCGTTCGGTTCACTGCACCCACGACCGGAAAGTATAACGTCAGCGGTTTCTTTGAACTGCTCGACACCCATCCTACTGGCGTGAATGCCATTATCGCGTTCGATAACACGGTAGTGTTCGACCAGATGCTGAGCGGGCCCGGAGCCTTGAGCCCTAGCACGCCTGGTGGCTTGGTCCCGTTCGGTGCCAACGGCATTCTTCTGCACGCCGGCGACTTCTTGGACTATGGCGTTAACAATGCGGGCAACTTCTATAACGACTCAACCGGGCTGTCGTTGACGTTCGCGGCGGTACCCGAGCCGGCATCTTGGGCGCTGATGATTGTCGGCTTTGGCCTGGTCGGCTTCTCCGCGCGTCGCCGGACCAACGCTGTCGCCGCCTAACGCTCAACGGCTGAAGCAAGCGAGAGGGCGTGAGCGATCTTCTCCCGCCCTTTTTCGTGCCCCGCTGGCTGCGGTAGACCCCGGATGCCAGAGCAAATTAAGCGCATTCGTATGCCAAGCTATCTGCTGCGTCCGCTATATAGAGGTCATCACCCAAAAGTCGTCAGTCCGCCACCGGCCCCCTTATGTCGGTGCCAGGCGCTGTCGCTGCCAGGGAGGGTGGCGGTGGGATAGCGGACGCTCGGCGGCGCATGTTAAGTGAACGGGGAGGAAGCCTAATGAAGCGAAACTTTGAGTTCGATCATTTCACCATTGTCCGTTGGGGTGACCGGCTCATCGATCTGCCCAACGCCTATGACCTTTAGTACTTTGGCACGGATATAATTGGTCGTGAGGTTACGCTGAGCTTCAGCCAGAATAGCTATGCCATCAATCCGAACAGCTTACCTTCAGGCGTTACGCTGATCTGTAGCGGCAACGTGCGCGTAGCCTTCAACAACCTGAGCGCGATTGCCGCGCCTCTGAACCATGAAGGCATCGAAATCGCCTACTTTGACCAGGACTGCGAATGGGACTCGTTCTTAGAAGAGCAAATGACCCGCGAGCAGGAGCCGCAGGGCCTACACATAAGCTTTGTCAACGGTTTTGCAGTCCGCATATTCTGTGAGAATGCGACGCTCATCACTATCGATGTGCCAAAGTGGAGGTGTCGACCATCACTCGAGGGAGGCATCCGTGTTGGACGTTAGCATCATCGGGCTAGATATTGCGAAGTATGTTTTTAGGCGCACGGCGCGGATGCGTCGGGCCAAGCGGTGTTTCGCAAGAAGATCAGTCGCCCCAAGTTATTAGCGTTCTTCGCCGGTCATGCGCGCTGCCGGGTCGTGCTGGAGGCGTGTGGCGGCGCGCATCACTGGGCGCGGGAGCTGCTCGAGCTGGGCCACGAAGTCCAGTTGATTGCGCCGGCCTATGTAAAACCGTTCGTGAAGCGCCAGAAGAACGATGCCGCCGATGCCGAGGCGATCTGCGAGGCGGCGCAGCGGCCGAGCATGCGGTTCGTACCGGTGAAGACGGAGGCGCAGCAGGCGGCAGCGATGGTGTTCCGTGGGCGAGATCTTCTGGTGCGGCAACGGACCCAGATCAGCAACGCTCTACGCGGCCACATGACTGAGTATGGCTGGATCGCACCCAAGGGCCTTGCTCATCTGGAGAAGCTGGTCGCGCTGCTGGCCGATCCACCGGCGGAGCCCGAGGGCGTGCGCTCGGTCTGCACGGTGCTGCTCGACAGCCTGGCGGTGCTCGACCGGCAGAACACGACGCTCGGCAGGAGATCATACGCCGGTCACGTGAGGATGCGGTGGCGCGCCGGCTGATGACGGTCCCCGGCATCGGTCCGATCACCGCAACCGCGATAGCGGCGCTTGCGCCACCGGCAGGGACGTTCGCCAAGGGGCGTGACTTTGCCGCCTGGGTTGGTCTCACGCCGCGTCAGCACTCAACCGGCGGCAAGCCAAAACTAGGCGAATCGATAAGGCTATAAATCACGTGGCCCCAGTGGACGTTTTAGAGTCCCCTCCCGAACGCAGCAATGTATCAGAGCCGGAGATGAGCGCGCACGCTCTACGGTTTAGGTCTGCAGGGAGCGGCCCCCGAGCCGGAATTTGATTGCAAATGACAGGCAGATGGCTTCACTCGCGATAGTGGAACTCGCTGCCGAGCGTTGGCGGTTCTCATTTTCGATGGGCGGTCCAGCGTATGGGCCAGGACGGGTCGAAGATCTAGCCGCGCAAGACATCAAAGCGTGCTGGATTATCTTGATGCCGGCCGTACACGAATGCGGAAAGCAACGCCGCGTCGTTTACAACGAATAAGTACGAGGTTGAACGCGCCTCCGCGGACGCGACTGATCGTGTGGCAGGAGTCTCAGATTCGGCCGTGATTCCGATGTGTCGGACGTCGGCTAAGCCGCGTCGGATCTCGAGAGCAGTTAGATCGCTACCGGCACCTCTCGTTTCGCACGCTTTGCCGCTTGGTAGCGCTGTTATAGTCCTACCCCTGCAGGTCGCTTGGCTCGCCAGTCGCGACCGATAGCAATAGCTGCCGCAATCCACAGGCCAGCCGCTGCCATTACACCGGAGATCTCGCCGCCAGCAGGGGCGCGCACAACGAGTCCCGCAAAACCAAAGGCGATCATCACCGCGCCCAAGACATAGAAGGGCGGAAACGCAGCAGCAAACGCGATCGGCAGAAAATGCAATCCAACGACGAGCGCCATCGCCGGCAGAAGAAATTCAGGCCGGTGCAGCATGATGACGATGTTTGATGCCATGAACAGACCGATACCCTCGCCAACGCTGCTCCAAATAATCGCGCGCTTCACCATTGCTGACGGCCTGATCCCGTCCCCCGACAAGCGAATAACGTAAGTCGCTATCGACCCGATGGCGGCGAACGTGAGGAACGGCGCGGTGAGAGCCAGACCGGCGACGTGCCATTCCCAAAACATCGTAAACGCAGCGAACGCTGCGCCGAAGAAGCTCATTATTAAGGCGCCCCAAGAACCCACTATCGCCTCTGCAGATCGACAGCTTAAGGTACGGCGGCATTACGAGGCGGTCGAGCGAAACCAACCGCCTTAACCGGGTAGCAGCGGCCTGATCTCCGTTTGAGGTCGACCCTCTATCGTTTTCCGGTTTCTATTTTACCCGCTTCATCGTCGCGGTATTGCTGACAGGTGGGTGCGTTCGGTACAGTGACATCGCTCTGGGCCAATCGGCAGCTTACGAGAGGCTGACATGATTAAGTTCGACAATTTTGCGCCCGACCGTCGCGGCGTGATCGCAGGGCTAGCTTTCACCGGCCTGTTAGGCTCTGCCGCCGCCGACGCAAGCGCGGCAACAATACCCTTCGCCCGCGTTCGACCCGGTGGTATCGGCTGGCCGACGGCGGCCGACTGGAACACACTCGGTGAGACGGTCGGCGGTCGCCTGTCGCCGGTCACGCTGCCGGTATTGGCTCAGGCCGAGGCAGCGAAGCTGCTCGCCAATCCGTTCTATATTCGCGATCAGGCCGGCCTCACCCAGTCCTCGGGCCGAATCGATGGCTGGCAGTCAGCCCCAAGCGCCTATGTCGTAAGGGTACGGAATGCCGCCGATGTCGCCGCGGCTGTAACGTTTGCCGCTCGGCACCGCCTGCGACTGGTCGTCAAAGGCGGTGGCCACAGCTATCTCGGCGGATCGAATGCCGCCGACTCGTTGCTTGTCTGGACCCGTGACATGGAGACGATTGAGCTCCACCACGCCTTCATACCCGCAGGCAGCGCTTCGACCGGTGTGCCGGCGGTCTCGGTTGGGGCCGGTGCGATCTGGCATGATGTCTACAACGCCGTGACGACGCGCGGCGGTCGGTACGTCCAAGGCGGCGGCTGCACGACGGTCGGCGTCGCCGGCTTGGTGCAGGGCGGCGGTTTTGGCAGTTTTTCCAAGACCTTCGGCATCGCCGCGGCCCACTTGCTCGAGGCCGAAATCGTTACCGCCGACGGCCAGGTTTGCACGGTTAACGCCGAACGCGACCCTGACCTGTTCTGGGCGCTCAAGGGCGGCGGCGGCGGGACCTGGGGCGTGGTCACCCGGCTAACTCTGCAAACACACGAGTTGCCGGCGACCTTCGGCCTCGTCCACTGGAATCTCAAGGCAACCTCTGACGACGCTTTCCGTAACCTGCTGGCGCGTTTCGTCGACCTATACGCCGACCATCTGTTCAATCCGCATTGGGGTGAGCAGGTGGGTCTGCGCCACGGCAACCGTATCGAGGTCCTCATGCTATTTCAGGGGCTCGACGAAGCAGCGGCGCGCACGGCGTGGCGCGACCTGACGGAGCACGTCGATGCCCGTCCGCACGACTACGTCGTTGAGGAGCCGCTGATCATCGGCGCGTTTCCGGCCAACCGCTTCTGGGACGGTGCGTTCGTCGCCCAGCACCTGCCCGGTGTTCTCGTCGTCGATGACCGGCCCGACGCCAAGCCCGGCAACTGGTGGTGGGCGGGCAACACCGAGGAGGTCGGGGCATTCTGGCACGGTTACGAATCCGCTTGGCTGCCAGCGTCGCTGCTGGATCAGGGTCAACGCGCGCAACTGGTCGACGCATGGTTCGCCGCCAGCCGACTCTGGTCGGTGACGCTCCACTTCAACAAGGGGCTGGCCGGTGCGCCGACTGCAGCGATCGCGGCGTCGCGCGAGACTGCGATGAACCCGCAAGTGCTCGACGCCTTTGCGCTTGCGATCGTGGCGATGGACGGGCCATCGGCTTATGATGGCTTACCCGCGCCCGATCTGGTCGAGGCGCGGGGCAACCTCGCCCAGATCAGGGCCGCTATGGCGGCACTACGAAAAGTGGCGCCCGACGCGGGCAGCTACCTATCGGAGAGCAACTTCGCCCTTGTCGATTGGCGAACCGCTTGCTGGGGACGGCATGCCGCCCGTCTCGACGCGGTAAAGGCGCGGTACGATCCCGATGGGTTGTTTGTGCTTCACCATGGCATCGGCAGCGAACTCTGGGGCAGTGATGGGTTTAGGCGCGTAGTCTGACGAATGCGACCAAGCGTCCAGTCTCGACAAGCGGTTCAGCGTCTCAAATAAACTGTGATCGAGGCTTCCGCGGTTTGAGGGGAGGCTCAACGAAGGTCCGCCCTTCAATCTTGTCATCGCGGAAGCTGCCAGACCGCTTTCGGCCCCCGTTTTGCCGTCGAGTGCCACCTGAACCAATGACCGTTTTTGGGTAGCGTGTTAGATCCAGTGCATGACCGGGTTTTGGGTCCTTGCTGCTTCGGACCCGCTGGCTTCGCGAGGTGAGCGGCAACATCGCTTTGGCTATTGTCGACGGCGAATAAATTGTTCTGACAGGAGCTGCTCTCCAGGCGTATTACGTCCTCATGACTTGAAACTGACGAGCTTGAACTCGTGTACAGTCACGGTTTGATTGCGTCTAGATCGCGTAGTCTTTCGCGATAGACGTCGGCAAGACACGCTTTATCAAGACACAGTTGCCGCGCATTTAGGAAAGTCGTTTCGCCATGATGCAGCGCTTCGACCGTCGCAGGGTCGACACTATCGTCCAGTGCTGCGAAGCGCGCAGCGAGCGTCCGATCGAGCGCAGCCAGGGTCGGGTCAGTACAAATCGATCTAGTTATCTCACCCTGGCCAGCATGGCACTGAAAACTTGGACTTTTCTGGGCTTCCATAAAGGCGCTCGGCGCTTGCGAGGGTTTCGATCGATCCGACCGCGGCGGCGGTAACGAGACCGTTGACGAAAGAGGGTCGCTTGATGGCTCGATCTGCCCGACGCTCGCGATAGTCCTCGGGGCGTTCTTCATAGCTCTGAGATGATCCGATCCGGGTTCGTTCGTGACCGGCTCAATATGCGCTACGATCGCCGGTGACGAATTTCCCGACGCTCTGGGAAAGATTCGAAATGTCGACTGCGCCACCATTGCTGGAGGTTGCCGATTGATCGATGCCACTATCTGCGCCTTGGGCTGGTGTTGAGGCGGCTTCGTTTCCCAGCCAAACGTGGCCGCCGCAGCGATCACAAGCAACCCGGTCCCGAACCACCAGACCCATTTCGCGCCGGGTCGCTTCAATTGAGCAGATCCCGATTCGGGAACAGCGGATAACGGTAGAGGCATCGAGCGCATTGGGTTGGCTGTATGATCATCGGCTCCCACCGATGGTGAAAAAACCAATTTGGGCGTCGCACCATGACGCGGTCCAACCAGGTCTAAATTAGTTTTCCGCGCGAAGCCTGGCGTCAACGTATCTCCGTAGCGTGCATCTGCCAGCTGTCTGCGCCAGTCGTCATCGTTGGACATTGAAGATCCACCTCAAGCTCGGACGGATTCCCATCGCTTGATTTCAGCTACGGTGCCGCACATGCGTTATCGGACTCACTGCCTGCAGTGGTTAGGGTCGAGCCGGCGTTGGAACCTGCTTGATCTTGGCGAGCGATGCTCGATTCAGTGCGGCGATCTCAGCGGATTGCGGCACGGGCGGCAGAACCCGTTTGTGGGCCTTCCGCGCATTGCTGGACCCCGCCGCCATCAATGTAATCGCGCCAACAAAAATCAGAAGGAGCTTCACGATCGCTATCCCTTGCCATACGATTTAGGTTAACAGTCTATTAACACATAATGTTGTTTCGCTCAAGTCCGCATCCTATCCTAAAGGACGACCCGGATAGCCATCCTCACTCGGCATGCTCAATACAAAACGCGCTATCGCTTGTCACAAATTGAAATAAAACGTAAAACTTTTTTCTAAATCGACCAGTTTCTAGTTGTTACTTGAGACGAATACGGCCCAACTCCTTTAGACGCCGTGTGTAAATGTCTTTCAAGCATGCGGTATCACCGCATGCTTGACGCAAATTTAAAAACCTTGTTTCTGCATGATGTATTATACGATTTTGATAATCGTTAAGTTTACCATCGAGTCTCGCAAAATCGAGCGCTAATTGATAATCCAAATGCGACAGCAAAGGTGTTGAACATATCGCATTAGTAATTACGCCATGTGAACGATTACAATCAAAACTCGCTCTGTACGCGGGCCTATTGGTCGACGAGACATCGCTTATATCTGTGAAAGGACCATTATTCGAATCCGGGCCGGCAGAAGGATCATATTCATTCAAAGAAACTCTTGAATATTGCCCCGATCCTATAAACGCGCCCTGATCTAGCCTCACTTCTGGCCTAGAAGTTGTCGGATTGGTATTGCGTGTTAAAATAGCCTGAGATTGACTAGCTACTGATAAGGCAAAAAGTAACATTGTAATCATTGGACTCACTTCCTACATGGACGGCTTCCTCTAGAACGAGACGGTTAACTTGTCGCAAGCTAGGCATCCGGTATCAAAACACCTTAATAATTAATCAATATAATTTCCGGCCTGATCCATTACGATCTCAGTGAGCGTTCGCTATGTCAATCCGACTTAAGATAGTCGAGCCTGAAGCTGTTTCTGATCAGCATGATATGGGAGCGATGAACTGCCAGCGCCGAGGTTCATGGCTGACTCCCCCCCAAGCAAAGCGATCCGAAAACGCCCCTGTTGTCACCGTTGATGACGGCGAGATCGTCGTACCTGGTCTTATCACGGTAGCGCCGTCGCTGAGTGCCGAGGCCGCGCGCACGCCGGCTATGGTATCCTGCTCGTGCGTCACTCTGCGCGAGGTTGGCCGTCTTGGCTCGGTTGTCGAAGCGAGATGCCCATAGGGCGCTGATATCTAGGTTCGGCCAGACCGTAGCCACCTTCGGTCAATTGCTCGAGATGGCCGCGGTGGCGAACGACGATCGAGTTTCGCGCCCGCTCGATTAAACTCTTTTTTCTAGCGCGATGAGCGCCGAGGTGATCCCGGCACGACGGACACGAAGCGTCATTCTAAGCGAATCGTGGGTGAGGTGAATGTTATTTCTGTCGAGCCGGTCCAGACACATTAGCAGCGAGGGGGCGATGCGCTGCTCGATCGTCTGCCCTGCGGCTGCAATCGAACTCGCTGACTGGATCGCCAGCGCCTGTACAAAATAGAGCAGATGCCGGCGCAGCGCGGTGGTGGCTTGAAGCGGATCGGTGAGCACGCTGACTGGGAGTTTAAAAGCCGCGCTTCCGTGATCTTGACATAGGCATTGTGCGGCGACTGGTCGAGCAAAGAACCGTCGCGGTTTCCGACATCCCTTCGCGGCCGACAATACCGACCTCGCACGCCTCGAAGTTGCGCGCGGGCGACGATCGAAACGATGCCGTCCTCAGGAAAGTAGACGTGCTCGATCATGTTTCCCTCTTCGTGCAACTGAAAGTGATGCGGTCAAGCGACGTGGATTAGGTGAGGGGCGAGGAGTTTGAAGTCGTCCGCGGAAATGCTCCACAACGGACTGTTGCGCACCGTTGCTCGGGACATATCCATCCATCATCACCTCGGAGATGCGTACGCTTGCGGACAAATAACTCTAGGGCTCCAACATTTAATACCGCGGTCAGCTCGATCGTAACGCAAGCAGCCGTCGCTCGTCGCTCATAAAGTCGATGCAAAAATGCGGCGCGCGCTCATGAACTTTGGATGCGGCGCGATATCTGCGGGACAACGCCCTAATGGATACGATGACCACTCTCGCGATATGACGTTCGAATTCTTTGAAGTTTCGAACGTCATGCTAGCATTGTCATATCACATTATCAGAGCATTGGCACCGCCAGTTCAAGGAACCAGCGGGACTCGCGGGTTACGCTGCCATCCGCAAGACGAGGTCAAGACACCGCTTACGACCAATCAGGTCGAGAGCGTACAAGACTTTCCGTGACGGTTGGAAAACGGCCCGAAATGGATCATCCAAAAAGTTACGCATCGCAACGCGTCCTAGGTCAACTTTCGACCGTAACTAGCGAAATCGAAAGTGAGATATGATGTCAGCCCGGTCGCCCAGCACGTCGCGTAGCATAGTTATTGCTCATCCCATTCCGCTCGTGGCGGAGGCGTTAGCGACGATCGCTACGAAAGCTGGATACGCTCTGGACAAGGCCTGTGGCGATGCGATGGGGACCGCGTTGGTCACGGCCGACCTCGCGATTGTCGCGGTACAGCTCGACGGGATTGCAGTCCTCCGCACACGTCGCGCGGCCGGCATTCCGACTGTTGTGATCGTCGACCATCCGACTATCGAGACGCTACTCGCTATAGTCGGGCTCGCCGCCGAGGGGCTGGTGTTGATGACCAGCCCAGCAGCAGCGGTTGCAGATTGCTTGACAGTAGTTGCTTCGGGCAAGCAATGGCTCGACTCCGAGGCAACGCGGCTAATCATCGACCGCGTTGCGCGTCCTGCCCCTCCAATTTTAACACGACGCGAGCGCGACGTTGCCAATCTTGTCGCCGCTGGTCAGCGTAATCGCACGATAGCCGAGCGGCTCAGCATTACCGAGGGCACCGTCAAGATGCACCTCCACAACGTCTACGGTAAGCTCGGCATCGAAAGCCGGACTCAGCTGGCGATGGAATTGCGCGTGTGCGGGGTATGATCGCACAGCTTGCTATTTAGGACTAGAGAGCCATCCACGTCCCCTCAGCTACTGCCGTTGTTGCAGCGTTGCAGCGTTACCGCACTGCTGGGCAAATTATCGGTTACGCAGCATGAAAACCGGCGTGGGCGATGATTGCCAGGTCGCAGGCGTGAACGGCTTGGCTTACTCGTGATGGTCAACCGCGCTTTGGGTCTTCTAGGCGTAAGAAGGTAGCTGATAAAAGGTCGGCTTTGCTGCATTCGACGTCTGGATGCGATCGGACCGCTATCGACCCCGTCTTAACCCCGGGGCGTCGTCGCCGAGGAGAGTATCATGCAGGGTACGGCTGGGCGTTTTTACGGGAAGCGAAGTCAAAAATAATAATATTCTGTATGTCTACCTTATGTGCAAAAGTGCACTGCTCAGCCCTAGGCATATTAAAGCAATTATAATATGTACTCAACCTTCGATACACTGGTCCAATATTTAATCATAAATTAAGATACAATTCTGTTGGTATGGCAAAAGATTGCTCCTACCGAATAAATGATATTGCTCAGTTGCTTAGATTAGGGACTATCAAATGATGTTGAAGGTTTGGCCGTGCTATTTTGACGCAGCGTTCAAGGCAATTTTGTCTGTGCTGGCCTTGGGTGCGGCAATGCCTGCGCTGGCCGCAACATCGACTGCCAGTTTTCAGGTCACGGCGACGGTCGCTGCGACATGTGTCATCAGTGCTACTAACCTTGCATTCGGGACTTATTCGGGGGTTCAATCCGACAGCACATCGACTCTGTCAGCGACGTGCACGAACACGACGCCGTATACCGTCGGCCTGAGCGTCGGAGCGGCGACCGGTGCGACCACGACCGCCCGGTCGATGACCGGCCCCGGGGCCGCGTTGTTGGGCTATGCGATGTATCGCGACAGCGCGCGGACGCTCAATTGGGGTGCTACGGCCGGAACCGATACGGTCGGCGGGACCGGCAGCGGTGCGGCGCAGACGTTGACCGTCTATGGACGGGTCGCCGGGAGTCAATACGTCGCTCCCGGTGCGTATACTGACACCATCACCGCAACGATCACCTTCTAGACATTCGAACCATGATGGGTCGGGCGATGAGAAGCGTCGCGGGTCTACTCGGTGCCTGCGCCGTGTTCAGCGGGGGCACGGCTTCGGCACAGGTGCTGAACGTCCTGCCGGTGACGATCGAGCTTGCCGCGGGACAGCGAGCGGCGGCGTTGACGATCATCAATGAGGGTGATGCGGAGGCATCGTTCCAATTGCGTAGCTTCCGGTGGACACAGGGCGAGGACGGTTCGGACGTTCTGGCACCATCGGATGAGATCTCGGTCAGCCCGCCGCTCGGCACCATCGCGCACGGCGCAAGTCAGGTCGTGCGCATCGTCCTGCGACAGGTGACGCCGGGGAGGGAAGGCACCTATCGGCTTCTGCTTGACCAGATCCCGGCGCCTGCTGCGCCGGGCACGGTGCGGATCGCGCTGCGGCTGTCGCTGCCTGTCTTCGCACCGCCCGTCGCCCGCGCGACCCCCGATCTGAAGTTCCACGTTGAACGATCTCACGATCAGATCTTCCTCGTCGCCGTCAATCACGGCGTGCGTCATGAGAAGCTGCGGGACATCACTCTAAAAACCGGCGATGGCACCGTGCTGGCGGTCGAGAAGAACGTTTCGCCTTACATCCTCGCCGGAGCAACGCGGCGCTGGCATGTCGGCAGCAAATCGATGAACGATCCGACGGTACAGCTGTCGGCACGCGGCGAACTCAACCAGATCACCGATCAATCGGTAACCGTCACGGCAACACCTTGAGCCGTGCAATGGCTTCCGATCGCCGCGCTCATGCTCGTATCGACAGGTCTCACCGGGGTGGATGCTGCAGCCGAGCAGCCGCTTCTGCTGGAGGTTCATGTGAACGGCCGTCCCTCAGCGCAGATCGGTGAGTTCATCCTGAGCGATGGACGCCTGTCCGCGCGACGCAGCGAACTCCGCGAACTCGGCATGACCTTCCCCGACCCGCAGACCCCTGGACAGAACGACTTGGTCGCGTTGTCGGGATTGCGCGGACTTGCGTTCCGCCTCGATCTGCCGAGGCAGGCGATCTACCTGACAGTCGATGACGCGTTGCTGACTCCGTCTGTCCTGCATGCCGGCGCCGAGGCGTCACGGAGCGGCGATGTCCAAAGCGGCACTGGGCTTGCCCTCGACTACGACTTGACGGGATCAATGGCGGGCGGACGCGCATCCGCGGCAGGCCGGGTCGATGTCCGCGCCTTTTCGCCGTGGGGCATCGGCAGCAGCGGGTTCCTGATCTACGCGAACAGCGACAGCAACGGTTCGGGTGGCGTCGCCGCGACGTCGGTCATCCGGCTCGACACCAGCTACACCTTCTCCGATGCCACCACCCTCCACCGCATCCGCGTCGGCGATTTCATCTCGGGCGGGCTGAGCTGGACGCGGCCGGTGCGGATGGCGGGGGTGCAATTCAGCATCGACTACGCGCTGCGGCCCGATCTCGTCACTTTCCCACTGCCGTCGGTGAGCGGTTCGGCGGCTGTGCCCTCGACGATAGACGTGCTGGTGAACGGCACACGGCTATTTTCGCGCGAAATTGAAGCCGGGCCGTTTACCGTTCCACAATTGCCCGTGGTGACCGGGGCGGGCACGATTTCGACGACGCTGACCAACGCGCTGGGACGGCAGGTCAGCACCACTCTGCCGTTCTACGCGACCTCGCTGCTGCTCGCCCCGGGCCTGCAGTCGGCGTCGGTCCAGGCAGGCGCGCTGCGGCGCAATTTCGGGCTGCGGAGCGACGATTACCGCCGTATGGCCGCGAGCTTCACCTACCGCCGAGGCCTGTCGGACCGGTTGACGATCGAGGCGAGTGGCGAGGGAACGGCGAAAGTCGCGATGGGCGGCGGCGGCGCGGTGCTCAACATCGACAACTTCGCCGTCGTGAACGCCGCCGCGGCGGCTAGCGGCAGCCCAGCCGGGGTCGGCTCGCAGGTCACGATTGGCATTCAGCGGGCGGGCCGCAAGCTCAACCTGAGCGGGTCGGCGACGGTCGCCAGCGCGCGTTTCCGCGATCTCGCCGCCGATGACGGCGATGCATCGCCGCGGCTGCAGATCAACGCCAATGCCGGTTGGACGCTGGGACGCTTCGGCGCAATCGGCGTCGCCTTCGTCGGTATCAAGCGTGATGCGCTGTCCGCCCGTGACGTCGTCGGGCCGGTCAAGACCGCTTTCATGCAGGCGCCGGTCTCCATGGAGAGCTTGATGTTCCTCCAGCCTGCGCAGAAGGCCTATGTCGCGTCGGCCAGCTATTCGGTGCAGGTGAAGCGCATATCCCTCTTTGCAACCGGTTTCCGCGACTTCGCCGGCATCGGCGGGAGCGGCGCTTTGCTCGGCATCGCCATGCCCCTCGGGCGGCGCAGCTCGGTCAGCATCGATTCGAGCATCAGCAATGGTAGTCGGATGCTTCAAGGCCAGGCGACGCAATCGGCTGTCGCGATCGGGGATTGGGGATATCAGGTCGTCGCGTCGCCGGCCAGCCCGCAGCGTGCCTTCGGTGAGATCCGATATAAGGCACCCTTCGCCGCGCTGGCGGCCGGCGCCGACTATAGCTCGAAACAGACGACGTTCCGCCTGGAAGCGCAGGGATCGGTGTCGATGCTCGATGGCAGCGTCTTTGCGTCGAACACAATTTACGACAGCTTCGCAGTCGTCGACACCAGCGGCCTCGCTGGGGTCCACGTCCGCAACGAGAACCGCGATGTCGGAACGACTGATCGTCACGGCCGCCTGCTCGTTCCCGAACTCCGTTCCTTCGATCTCAACCATCTGTCGATCGAGCCGAACGACGTTCCGCTCGATAGCGATCTCGACACCGCCGGCCGCTTGGTCCGCCCGCAGGACCGCTCGGGTGTCGTCGTCAGATTCCCGGTGAAGCCGAGCAATGCGGCGCTGCTGCGCATGGTCGCTGCCGACGGGAATCCGATCCCAATCGGCAGCACGGCACGGCTCGCGAACGGTGAAGCTGTTCCGGTCGGCTATGACGGCGAGGCTTTTTTGCCGGGCCTGTCGGCGCGAAACGATGTCCAGGTTGAACGCGCCGACGGCGGGCGCTGCGTTGTTCATTTCGAATATGCGCCCGTCGTCGGACAGGTGCCCGTTATCGGCCCGCTGCGTTGTATCGCCCAAACGCCGTGACGGCCGCCGCGATCAGATACGCCTTGCTTTATGGGTTGGCTACCGTTTGTGCTGTGCCATCGGCGGCGACAGAGTTGGGCCTTTCGACGACATTTAACGTTGGTGCAGTCGTCGTCGACCTTTGCTTGGTACCGAATGCGTATCGCGCGATTAAGGAGGTCGACAGCCGGGTCAATGCGCAGTGCGAAGGGCGACGGGCGGTGGCTTACGCCGAAGCACTGCCGGTCGCTGCTATCACGCGCACCGCGAACGGGGTGGTCACCGCGATCAGCCTCGAGTTTTAACGGCAAAGTGTGCGGCCTTCAGCCCTTGGCGCGAAAGCGCAGCGTTCTTTTTGTGCTTGTGCTTGTCCCTGCATTGGCTTTCGGGTGGCAGGTAGACGCCGCCTGCGTTCTCGACCAGCCGCCGAATATGACCCTCGGCCCGTATAGCGGAATGCAGGTTGATACAGGCTCGACCAATCTGACGGTCAATTGCACCGCCGGTTCGGCGAACTATACGGTCGGCCTTAGCGGCGGTAATAGCGGCGTCACTACTGCACGGACGATGAAATCGGGCACGGTGGCGCTCAACTACAGCCTGTCTCGCGACGCCGCGCGAACGCAGAACTGGGGTAATGTTGCGGGGACCGACACCTATGCCGGCAACGGTGCCACCGCTTCGGTATCCGTACCGATATACCCAAGGATTGCTGCAGGTCAGCTTGTCGCGCCGGGAACCTACACCGATACTGTGAGCACAGCATCGAAATCGTTCACTGTCAGTGCAACGATCCTACCTTCGTGCAGCATTTCTACGAGCGCGATGAGCTTCGGAATATATGCCGGAACGGTACTGGACTCGACATCGACCATCACGCTCACGTGCTCCAATACAACCTCATACACGGTCTCGCTCAACCAAGGTGTCGCGACAGGAGCAACAACGTCCGCCCGGCAAATGACCCGTTCCGGTGCTACTACGCTCAATTATACGCTGTCGTCGGACGCCGCCCGAACGGCAAACTGGGGAAATACCGCCGGTGGCGACACCGTGGCCGGGACCGGTAGTGGGAATTCTCAGACGCTGACTATCTACGGTCGTGTACCGGCTGGCCAGCGCGTTATGCCAGGTTCGTATGCAGATACGATAGTCGCAACGATTACGTATTAGAATGTCGTCGGGCTAGCCCGCTATTGGCATCAAACGCGTCGAAATAATTTGTTATAATCATCCGCTGGTCATAAATGATCGGGTCGAAGTTCTACGAAATACTGTCTACCGGTTGCACAAGACCTGCTAAACTAATTCACAAGACATAGCACTCGAGCGAGTGATTGGCGTCTATACAGCGCTGGATATCGCTGATCACCGGAAGCCGCCCGACGCTCCCGGCCCCCGGCGCCGCTCCGCAGCCTGATCTCCTAAATCGCTCCCCTGCCTGCTTTCGTAAGCGCTGTGCTGACCCCGCCTTGTTGACGACGTCATAACGCGCGAGTCCTGCTGGTCCCTGGGGCTGCCGGTGCTGATGCTATGATGATGTCATGTGACGATGCTAGCTCGATGGGCGGTCGTGCGGCGCGGATTGAGGTTTTCACCGGCACGAGGCGGCGGCGACCCTGGTCCGATGATGAGAAGGCGCGGATCGTTGCAGAGAGCTATGCCGGCGACGGCATCACCGTCTGTGACGTGGCGCGCCGCAACGGCATCTGCCCCAGCCAGCTGTTCACTTGGCGGCGGCAGTTGCGCCGTCCGGTGGAGAGCGCCGAACCGCTATTGTTTGTGCCGGCGATCGTCGAGCGTGAAGCCGCTCCGGCGCCGCTACCGGCACAGCGGCAGCAGCGTCGCCGATCAGCTCGCCGCGGCAGTAGCCCAGGTGAGCATGGACGGCATTTCGGTGCGGATCGGCCGGGGCGCTGACGCGACTCTGATCGCTGCTGTACTCGATGCGCTGAAGGGCAGCCATTGACGGCGCTGGGGCCAAGCGGTGCGACCCGCGTGCTGGTTGCCACGCGGCCGGTAGATTTTCGCAAGGGGATGGACGGGTTGGCGGCGCTGGTGACAGCCCAGCTCGGCGGCGATCCGTTCTCGGGTGTTGTCTATGTGTTTCGCGCCAAGAAGGCCGACCGGGTAAAGCTGGTCTGGTGGGACGGCACCGGCCTGTGCCTGATGGCCAAGAAGCTGGAAGCCGGCGCCTTTAGTTGGCCATCGGTGCATGACGGCATGATGCGAGTGACCGCCGCCCAGCTCGGCGCGTTGCTCGAAGGCCTGGACTGGCGCCGCGTGCATCAGGCAAGGCGCACGCGAGTACCGCAGATCGCGGGATAACGCGTTGTATCTGCGGTAGATTGACTCGGCTTTCCGGAAGTCCTCGACGCGCGTGCGCGCGCGTGATTCACTGCCCCTATCATGCTCGCCGCAGCTGATCTCCCCGACGATCCAGAGGTGCTCCGCGCCATGATCGTCGCCGCCAACGCCAGGACGGCGCTGCTTACGGCGGAGGTCGAGCGCATCAACGCCGACGTGGAGTTGAGGGCGATCGCCCAGGCCGAGGCCGATGGCGAGATCGCGCGGCTGAACAGCATCATCGCGGCCTTCATGCGCCACCGCTTCGGACCCCGTTCGGAGAAGCTCGACGACGACCAGTTCGAGCTGGTGCTCGAGGATCTCGGTATCGCCATCGCCAAGGTGGAAGCCAAGCTCGATGCCGCCAGTTCGGCCAAGGCGCGGGCCGAGAAGCAGCGCCGTACCAACCGCGGCCAGCTGCCCGCGCATCTCGAGCGCGTCGAGCAGCTGATCGACGTCGACAGCAAGCAGTGCGCCTGTTGCGGCGGCGACCTCCATGCCATCGGCGAGGACGTGGCCGAGCGTCTCGACAAGGTTCCGGCAAGCTTCCGTGTATTGGTAACGCGTCGCCCGCGCTATGCTTGCCGGTCGTGCGAAGGCGAGGTGGTGCAGGCGCCAGCACCGCCGCGGATCGTCGAAGGCGGGCTGCCGACCGACGCGCTGGTCGCCCAGGTGCTGGTCTCCAAGTACGCCGACCATCTGCCTCTCTACCGCCAGGCCCAGATCTACGCCCGTCAGGGCGTCAACCTCGACCGCTCGACGCTGGCCGACTGGACTGGCCGGGCTGCCTGGTGGCTGACCCGCTGCGCAACCACCTGCTCGCCGTTTTGAAGCGGGGACCACGGCTGTTCGCCGACGAGACGACGGCACCGGTGCTCGATCCGGGACGACGACGTACCAAGACCGGGCAGATCTGGGCGTATGCGCGGGACGACCGGCCATGGGGCAGCGCCGATCCGCCGGCAGTGGCATTCATCTACGCGCCCGACCGGAAGTCCGAGCGGCCACTGGCGCATCTCGCCGGATTTAGCGGCATCCTGCAGGTCGATGGCTATGCCGGTTACAACAAGCTCGGCCGCCGCAATGACGTGGCGCTGGCGTTCTGCTGGGCCCATGTGCGCCGCAAGTTCTTCGAGCTCGCCAAGGCCGACGCCTCACCAACAGCCACCGAGGCGCTGCAGCTGATCAAGGCACTCTACGCCGTCGAGGACGCGATCCGCGGTCAGTCGCCGGACATGCGCCGGTCGGTTCGTCAGGAACAGAGCCTGCCGATAATCATCGCCCTGCACCGGTTGCTGACCGCGCGGCTCGGCCTGGTCAGTGCCAAGAGCAAGCTCGCCGAAGCGATCCGCTACGCGACCACGCGCTGGACAGGCCTGACGCTGTTCGTCGACGACGGCCGCGTCGAGCTCGACAGCAACATCGTCGAGCGCGCCATCCGGCCTATTGCCCTCAATCGCAAGAATGCCCTGTTTGCCGGCTCCGACGATGGCGGCGAGAACTGGGCCGTCATCGCCAGCCTCATCGAGACTGCCAAGATCAATGCCGTCGATCCGCTCGCCTGGCTGACTGACACCCTCGAGCGCCTCGCCCGCGGCCACTCCAGCCAAAACCTCGATCAGCTCATGCCCTGGAACTTCCGCAGCTAAAGGGCCTCAAAACATCGCTTACCTGCTTTCGGCGGGACGAGAGTTAGCATACTCCGGTTTCGGAACAGAGGCGGAACGGATTGGCATCGGCGCTCTGCCCTTGGCTTCAACATTTATTTACGAACGTTGACAAATCGATGGCGATTATGGGCGCGCGATTTTATAGTGATACCGAATTTCCAGAAGCGAACGCGACGTTCCGACGGTCCTGCCCAGACAAGGGTCCAACAGTCGCCGGCAGGTAGCTCAACGATGCGGTGGATATGTCGGACTTCGATTTGGCGGACAGTCCCGGGCGCG
Organism: Polymorphobacter sp. PAMC 29334; assembly: GCF_019431245.1. NCBI lineage: Bacteria > Pseudomonadati > Pseudomonadota > Alphaproteobacteria > Sphingomonadales > Sphingosinicellaceae > Polymorphobacter > Polymorphobacter sp. PAMC 29334. The sequence continues at coordinate 484,638 of NZ_CP080242.1, forward strand.
CGATGCACCAGTTCGCTATTCCAGGCGCCACTCGATAGGGCGTGGAATACCTCCTCAACATAGCCGCCAGCCAGGATCTCGGTCTCAAAGCCCCATGGGTGATCGTGCGGATTGGCGCGCGGTGCCTTACGCCGGAAGTGATGAAGCGTCTGACCGTTGTTGAGGTGATATCTGATGAGTGACGGCGAAAGCCGCTCGACGCGGGTGATCTCAGTCCCGGCCGGGACGCGCTCTCGGGCGGCAGGAGCTACTCGCAGTCCCATCGCACCATATCGAGCTCCGGCCTCTGCATCGTAACGATTCGCGCCATATCAGACTTATGCAGCTTCGCCCCCTGCTTCAGCTTATCGCCAGCGTGGTGCACCTGAGCAGCTGGCAGGCGCGGTCGAACGCATTACCTTCCACGACACAGAGAATGGCTACTGCGTCCTTAGGGTCAAAAGCCCGTGGACATCGCCACTGCCATTTTGATTTGTAACCATCTGAAGTTATGCCGAAAACCTTTTACTGGCGGGTTTAGATAGGCGCCGCTCTGCCGCCTTTCTGCGGACATATCATTTGAGGATTACAAGCTCTTGCCTCAAATTTGGAGGGGGTCCCACTTTAACGCCGATTCGAAGGGCTGCTGTTTTCAAGGTGCGGTTCGTTCGAGATGGGGCGGGAGCTGCCAACAGACTCCCGTCAACGAATGTCAGCTTCCCAGGTCCGTTGCGGGAAGCGGTCAGTCCGTTAACGGCCGCATGTCTACCGCAAGCTCGAGATGCGGTTGTAGCGCAATATCTGCGTCAACCGCTGATCGCACATCCTGCCGCGGCCGCCGAGCGGCTCGCCATTTGCCATGCGACGTGGTCCTCGGCGGCCAGGGAAAACACGGAGCGCTGGGCAGCCTGCGTGACTGCGTCGGTCAGCGAGCGACAACGCCGCGCCTGCGCCCATGGGCTATTGTCGTCGGAGAGGATCGTAAAGTCGCTTGAGAACCCCGGGAGGTAGCGAACGGTGAACACGTCGCCGGGTCCTGGGTAACTCGTGGCGTTGTGGGGTGGGTAAACGTTGAAGTCGTCGTCTTCGAAGCTCGTCGCGGCCGTTCGCCCGTCGGAGCCCCGAAGCATGACGTGATAGCCGACCACGTCATGGCTATTATATTGGGTGCTCGTCGCATAGCTGCCGGTGACCGTCGCCGCGGCTACCGTCCCGAACCGATGCAGCAGGCGGTTAGCCAATGCGGTGCCGAACACCAGGTTGGCGACGAGCGCGGCGACCACCGGCAATCCCAGTGCGATGCGGTTTGGTTGCGAACGCACGCTACCGTTAGTGCGAGTGAGTATTACTCCGACTGCGATCGGACCGAATATGCCGGCGAAGAGCATGAAGAAGCCGTGGCGCAAAATCAGTAGCGTCAAGTGTAGCAGCAAGTCGGTCAGAGGCGATGCGCTTGCCGACGGATTCGCTGGTGGCTGCCAACCGATGTCCGGGTTCAGAGCGGATGCCCGCTCGTCGAGCGACACCCATTTTGCCGTGGTCCCGGGCGCTACCCAAGGCGGCGAGTTTACCGTCGCCCCTGCCGCCTTGAGTGCGAGCGCATCGAGCAAGTAGCGTGCCTCGAGTTGCCCTGGGTTGGAGAGTTCAGCCCCACGGGCATCGATCACCGCCAGGTCTGCGTCATGCCGGGCGACGATCACCAAAGCGCTCGACCTGATCAACGCATCGTCGCCGCCGCTCGTCATCGCGGTCGAAGCGCCGGTGTCGCCGCTGTGCGGCTGTCGATCGAGCTGACCCTGCGCAGTCTGTCGATCGGCAAGATGATAGAACGAAAGCGTCGCGAATCGTGGCGGCGCGTCAGCCGACCGGCCCTTTGGTCGCGCTTCCCACCGGCAGGTCGACATGCCCGCCGCGGGGTAGTTGCTCCAGCTGTCCAGCACTCCGCCGGTACCGGCAAACAGCAGCGGCTCGAGGTCGAGGTTGCTCAGTAGTTGGCACGCATCGGGATCCGGCCGCAGATCAGTCGGAGCAGGGGCTGCAGCGACGATCAGCAGCGCAAGACAAGCGGCCGAACACGGGGCTATCGTTGAGAATTTGACTTGTGCCATCGAGCGAGGGGTGCGGCGTAATGGCAAGGACATGGGACCACTGTGATGACGGTGTTATTCCCTACACACCAGCACCGACGATGGCTTGTCGTTTCGATAGGACGCTGAGAAATCTGGCCATTTTTCGTTGCCGCTCGGCGGATGATGGATAGCCGTGAAACGATATGAGGTGATCGGCAAAGATGAAATCGTACAACCTTATCGTGTACGCCATCCTGGTCCTTTACGCAATAATTTGCGGCAGTCTTGCGCCGGCCCAAATTGGTCCTTGGTGGGAGCTAGCTATCACGACTGCATATTTGGCCGCTGGGTGGTACGTTGCGGGACGCTACCCCGTTTCGGCAATCTGACGACGGTTGGCAGGTACCTCGAGGCCGGATTGGTCAGAGCAATATCCCCATCTTGAATCATCTCGGTCAGAAGGAGGGATGTGAAGACCTAGGTCATCGACCCGATCTCAAACACCGTGTCACCGTCGAGGGTTTGAGGCTTATCTTGAGCCGAGGCACCATAAGTGATTATCCGGCGACCGTGTTCGTCAACCTCGCCTACCACGATGCCCAGACCATGATGCTGGACGTCGATGCGATCCAGAAGGATTTGCCGAATTTCTAAATCCGGGGGTGTCGTCCAGACATCTGGAAGCATCACGGAAATTATCGTTGTGCCTGCGCACGAACAGGCCGACTGGTGGCAAGATTAAATAATAGGGCGAAAGTCAGCTTCAGCATCATCAACCCCGGAGCGGTGCTCGACAAGCTTTTTATCTCAAGCTGCTATCCGCACCTCAGAATCATACGCGGTGCTATCCACGATTGCGTCACACTGTTTGATTCCGCCGCCCCGCGCCTTGACGGCGCAAAGCGCCTGATCGGCGCTGGCGACAAGTTGGCTGAGATCGGATCCGTGCGTCGATGACAGCACGTAGCCGATGCTCGTCGCGATCTGGACGGTATGGCCCGCGATGCAGAACGGTTCGGCGATTGCTTTAGCGACGCGCGTCGCCAGCGCCTTGACCTCGTCTGCGTTCTTTGCCTCGGTCTGCACGATGACGAATTCGTCGCCGCCGATCCGTGCGGCAAAATCACACTCGCCGATACTGCCGAGCAGGCGATCGGCGACGGCCTTTAGCAAGGCGTCGCCAACCGGATGGCCGAAGCAATCGTTGACCGGCTTGAAGCGGTCGAGATCGAGACAATGAACGGCGATGATATCGGCACCCCCGGCCGCGTGCACGAATTCGTCGTAGCGCTCGCGGAGCGACAGCCGGTTGGGTAGACCGGTCAGGTGATCGCGGCGCGCGAGCAGCGAGAACGAGCGGCGCATGGTGATGTCTCCGGCCGCGCGCCGGTACCGCGCCGACATTGACTGGATTGCACCACCGACGAAGAGCGCGGTGAGCAATCCAAGCACCACGTGCGTGGCGTCGGGCGTCGACCACGTGACAATTATGGTCGGGACCGTGGCGACAAGTAGGCTGGGAACACTGATCCACGGTCGCAGTGACACGCCCGCGGCGACTCCGGCCCCGTAGCCGAACAGGAGGCCGATGATCGCTGCATTCGATGATCCCGGACCGGCCATCAGTGCGGCGGCGCAGAATGCGCCGAATATCCCGGCAAAAGCGAGGTAAGCGCCGCCGAAGCGCCGCTCGAGTGCCCGGGCGCGGTCGGTCGTCAGACGCGCGTCGGCCAATTGGCGGCGGTAACGCAAAAGCACCGCGATCCGAGCCAGAGCCGCCAAGGTGCCAAGTGACACCAGCGACGCCAGCACCGTGCTGCCGGTCTGAAACACGACCAGCGCGCCGATCGTCAGAAAGGATACCGCCATGATCGTCGTCGGCACGAGCGTCAGAAACAGACTGCGCACGAGATCGATATACGTGTCGTCGGGCAGCCTGAATTTAAATGTGGCCACGAGGAATACCAATGCGTTGACGGACAATACTCACGCACAGAAGCTAATATCGTGTGAAGGGCACCCTGTGCCAACAATGCCATTCGATCTCGAGCGCGGACTGGAGGCATCTGCCCAGACTGGCTAACTGCGCGGGATAAATGACGTCAGGCCCGCTGGGATCCCCAGGCCGACGCGAAATATGGCCCGAAGCACCGGGCCTCGCAGGCGCCAGAGCGCGGCAGCCTGCGTTTGCGATTCATTAGTACGGTAAAGGTGTAAAGAAATCCGACAGTATGATGACAAATCAATGCGATTGCCGCTTCCCCAACTAATGTCTCTGGATTAACCGCCTGTTATTCTTCAACTTGTTTTCTTTACGATGATGTTTAGGGCTCGCGGCCGCAATTGGCACGGAGCTTGCTCTGCCCCCCGAGAGCCAATGATGGTTCTGGAGAGACACGATGAGCCTAAAGTCCCTGATTGCCGGCGTGCTTGCTCTAGGCACTGCCACAGTGGCTGACGCCACCGTCATTCTCACGTCAAACTTTGACTCGCTCGCGCTTAGCACCGGCAGCTACACGACCGTGTCGTCGATCGAGGGTTGGACAAGCACGACAAACGGCATCGAAATCCAGAACCATGCTGCCGGAGCGCCGTTCTCAAGCCCGAACCTCGTCGAGCTCGATACCTTCGCCAACAGCTCGATGTTCCATACTCTCAGTGAGGGGACTTATCTCGTCAGCTATTACTACTCGCCGCGCCCGGCCATTGGCGCTGCCTCGAACGGGATCACGCTGTCGATCGGCTCGACCGCCCTCGACACTGTGACTGGCACCGGCGGCAGCGACACGATGTGGACGCTTCGCAGCGTCAAGTTCGCCACGACCGGCGGCGCGCTGACCTTCGCAGCGACCGGTACATCGGACTCACTCGGCGGCTATCTCGACAACATCACGATCGCTGCAGTGCCCGACGCATCGACGTGGATCCTCATGATCGCGGGCTTCGGGATGGTCGGAATCGCCGCGCGCCGCCGCGCGCTGCACACCGTGGTCGCCTGACCCGCGGATCAACCGCACCCAAGGAGCCGCGCTCGCGGCTCCTTGGGTGCGGCCGGCGCATCGACGGGCATTGCGCTGAACGAACAGCTACTTTCGGTGGCGCGAAATGCTCACCTGTGTTTCCGACCCTGGGGCCGCAGCCACCCTCGGATCCGCGACTTGTCGAACGGCAGCTATGCCGCGTTCGATGCCCGAAAGCTGACAGGTTGCAATCGGCTCCGATGCCGCCCCAGCACCGTGGCCGCGGCGAGTAATACCAAGACTCTTCGATCAGAACGCATGCGCCCACGTCCGCAGTCCGAGCGACATGATCTGCCATGGCTGATCGGTGAGACAGTTCCAAGCGAAGCAACAATGATCGAGGATGTCATCGTAGGATTTGAAGATGCAGTTCGACAGCCAGTTGTCGCGCATAAACTGCCAAACGTTTTCGACCGGGTTGAGCTTGGGGCATTTTGGCGGGAGCGGCAAGAGGGTGATATTGGCCGGAATGACCAGCGCCCTTGAGCCGTGCCAGCCCGCCTGATCGAGGAGAAGCACGGCATGGGCGCCGCATGACACGGCGGCCGCTATCTCCGCGAGATGCAGCGTCATCCCCTCAATAATGCAGCGTGGCAGGACCAGACCGGCGCCTTTGCCCTCGGCCGGGCAGATCGCGCCGTAGATATACGCCGACGTGGTGTGCTGGTCCTTGGGCGCCGATGGCCGGGTCCCGCGCTTGGCCCACCGGCGCGTGATGCCATTCTTCTGGCCGACCCGGGCCTCGTCTTGCCACCATAGTTCTATAAGTGTGCCGACTGGGAGCGTCGCTTCGATCGCTGCCAGCTGGGCGGGGAAGTCTTTTTAAAAACGTCGATGGCATCGGCCCCTTGCGCATGATGCCGGAGCCGGGCCGTCAGCTTGCGGTAGCCCATGGCGCGCAGATCACGGCTCAGGGTCTGCTTGCTCACCGACACGCCATAGTCGTCGAACAGCCACTGGATCAGGCCGACGATCCGCCAGCGCACGACCCCATGCGAGGCCGGGATCGGGCCTTGCTCGATGATCGCACTTAGCGCCTGCTTATGCTCGGGAGCAAGTACCGGGCGCGGACCACGCGCCTTGCCATCCAGCAAGCCATCAGGGACTGGGGCATTGAACCGCAAACCCAATCCCGAACCGACTGCAGACCAGCACCACCGACTCGCGCCGCTTCTTGCCGCGCACCGCCATCGTAAATCACCGCCAGCGCCAGCAACCGCGGAACCTCGTTCGCGTATCCGCTCAGTCGCGCCTGCCGCCGAAGACCAGCCCCGTCAAAGTCGTCCCGAAGCCCAACCGCCGATGCCACCGCAAACCTCCCACTGCATGCGATGTTGAATCAAATCTTGCCCTGCTTGGGGATCCCCCGCGTTGAGTCAGAGACAAAGGGATCTAGGCTCAGGACCTATTAAAGTGCTTGCGGAGACGGTGATCGGTTGATTCAATGGCGGCGCTGAGGAGGCGTCGTGATGAGTGATCTGATTTGGTTGTCCGAGGCGCAGATGCGTCGGATCGAGCCACATTTTCCGTTGTCGCACGGGGTGCCGCGGGTCGATGACCGCCGGGTCATCAGCGGGATCATCTTCGTGATCAGGAACGGCTTGCGCTGGCGGGATGCGCCTGCGGACTACGGTCCGCCCAAGACGGTCTACAACCGCTTCATCCGCTGGAGCCGGCTCGGCGTGTTCAACCGCATCTTTGCAGCGCTGGCGGCCAAAGGCGGCAAGCCTGACCAGTTGATGATCGACGCGACCCACCTGAAGGCGCACCGCACCGCTGCCAGCCTCCTCAAAAAGGGGCTCTTCCCCGATGTATCGGACGGACTAAGGGCGGCCTGAACTCGAAGCTGCACGCGGTCTGCGACGGCCAGGGCCGGCCGCTGGTCATGCTGCTCACCGAAGGGCAGACCAGCGACTACAAGGGCGCAGCGCTGATGCTCGACGCCCTGCCGAAAGCCAAGGCGATGCTCGGCGACCGGGGCTATGACGCCGACTGGTTCCGTGATGCACTGATCGCCAAGGGCATCGCTCCCTGCATCCCGTCAAAGGCCAACCGCAAAATCGCGATCCCCCACGACCGCGCCCTCTACCGCCAGCGGCACCGCATCGAGAACATGTTCGGCAGGCTCAAGGACTGGCGGCGCATCCACACCCGCTACGACCGCTGTGCCCACACCTTCTTCTCGGCAATCGCAATCGCCGCCACCGTCATCTTCTGGCTGTGATCAATGAGTCCTGAGCCTAGTATAATTTCGGACTTGGCTTTTCCGCAAGGGGAGCGAGGGCAACGACAGCGGCAGCGAACGTAAGCATGACACCGTTATACTCTGTTCGCCAATTTCTGTAATCGGGGCGGGAGCCGGCGCCGATCCGCGGCTCTTCGAATGGCAGTCATTCCGCGTCCCATGCCAAGAAGCCGACAGGCAGCCACCGGCCCTTATTAGTCAATGTTACACGAAGTTTTCTCCACCGAATAATTGGATACTCCCAAGTTCATAGCGCTGACGAGTCGTCAGTTGCCCGCTCAAGTCAAGTCTAGCCTTGCAGCTTGCGAACCGCGCAATTGCTCGAAGATACGCGTGCGGCGCGGCTGGTGATGAGGGCGAAGAGGTCCAGAATATTAAAACAGCTTTAACTCGACCAACCGGACCTGCTTGCCCGACTGCGGGCGAAGCACGACGCGCACTTGGCTAGTCTGGAGCGCCGGCCAGCGGATCGAAGTTACGCCGTTCGCAAGGGGCGTTGTCCCTGCGATGAGCGGGATCGCCCGCCACGCGCCGCCCCGCCAGAATTCGAGACGATAGCTCGCCGGAGCCGCAAACCGCCTGTCGTCGACAAAGAATGCGAGTTCCGCCGATCCGACCGCCATAACCCGCCCGAGGTCGACCGCGAACCACGCTTCCGTTGTTCCGGCTTCCACCTCCCAGCCGTTCGGACTCTCTCGGAAGAACATCACGCGACCGTCGACCGCATCGTGCACCATCTTCGGGGAGGCCTCGTTCGACACACTTGGCTTTGGGAACTGGCCTCGGATCAGTTCGACTGCGAGATCGACGGGTCGTGCGATCAAAACGGGCGCGCGGCGCGTCAACGGAATGGCGATCCGCGCCAGCCGCGGTGTCGATGCCTCCAGTGCGCCGTCGACATATACCGCCAGTCCGACCGTACCACCGAAGTGCTTGCCGCCTCGGTCGTAGGCCACCGTCACCAGATGCCCGTGATACGGCACGTCCTGCGCGATGAACCAGCTCATCGGTGCAAGGTCGCTGGCATCATCCGACGCAAGCGGGTCGATCTCCAGCACATCGTCCTCGCGCGGCCGGATCCCTACTACCCCGCCCAAGATAAGGTCTTCGAAGCCCGAGTGAAAATAATGGTGGCTACGCGCCAGCCCGACGATCGGCTTACCGGTGGCTGGGTCGTAGTCCTCCTCGATGTCGAGGCGGTCGCCTTGAAAATGTAGCCGCGCATACTGGCGCAGCAGTCGTAAATAGTCCGACCGGGTAACCCCGTGCTGTCGATAGTCACGGATCAAGTTGCCCATGGCGAGCAGCAGCTGTGTCGTCTGGAACGGCCAGACCGGACCGTTCCACTGGCATTCGCGCAACCCCGTCAGCTTGTCGTACCGATACTGGTGCATGTAATATTCGTAGCTTGGCTCGACCGTGCGAAGCCCGAACGGTGCACCAAGCTCGGATGGCGACAGGTGATGCCACGCCGCGCCGAAGCGCGCCTCGTCCGCCGGTAGCCCGAAGGTCCACGGCAGGTAACCGACGAGTTCGCGGCCGCGGATGGGATTCCATTCGTGGACTGTGTCGTTGTCGACCTTATAACGGTCGATGAAGTGGTCGAGAGCTGGACTCCAAAGCGATGCCTCGACATGTATCCGCAGGCTGGCCGCGCGGGCTGCAAACTCGGCGGCGGTCGCTTGATCGCCCGCAAGAGCCGACAGCTGCGAGATGGCCCGTGCATTGGCGAACATATAGGAATTGATCGAGGGCCGGAACGCTTGGCCTCCAGTAAAGCCGTCGAGTCCGCCCGAGGCGTCGATCGAGGCAATAGTATATTCGGTGGCGTCAAGCAGTGGCTCGATCCAATAAAGCTGCCGAGCAAAGTCGAAGCGTTCGTCCCACAATGCATAGGTCTGGCGCATCACAGTGAGGTGACTGGCGGCACCGGCAAGGTCGCCGTCAACGAGAAAGCGCGCGTAGGTCGCGTCGGCGATTGCCTCGCTGAAGTGGCGGTCGTTGCCGCCGCGCTCATAAAGGAAGTCGATATAGTCGTCGGCATACCGCCGGTTGCGCAGCCACCGACCCTCGTAGATGTGAAAGCCCGAAGCATCGTTGAGGCTGGCATACGGCTCGCGTTGCCAGCCAACATCGTCGAGGAACTCAGTGGTGATAAAGCCAATGGCTCCCAGATCGCGCTGGTGCGCGCGGTACACCGCCCAGCGGTAGTAATATACCGAATCAAGCGTGGTGTCGGACGAGGCGAAAAGCGGAATGTTGCCGCGGTACCACGCGGCATCGTTGCCAAAGTGGGCGATCAGCACCGATTCCTCGTCTAGTCTCGGGGACGACTGGCTGAAGGGTGCCGCGGCGATCGCGAACAGCGTCATCACGGCCAAGATTGTGGTGCGGATCCCGATCGTTAGAGTTTCCGCGCGCGTCAATCTGCTCACCTCCCGCGTGCCGCTTTCGGCATTCCGCCTTAGCATAGCGTGATAAATTAACATCACCCATCAATTTCTTGTCCGAGTAGTTATGACTTTCTACTTGTTCTTGCCCCTTGTGCGTTCTAGCTCCTGTCTAAGTAATAGCGTGCAAGCCGGTTGAACGGTGGCGCGGCCATGGGGAGATTTTGAATGATCGACAACCGGCTCATGAGGTCCGTTTCGACCTTGGCGATAGTGGTCGTCGCCACGGCCGCTACCTCTGCCGTCGCCCAAACCACTGGAAGCACCACCGATACGGCCCCCTCGACATCGGTCAGCGATGCTCCCGGCGCCACCAGTGGGCGCACTGACTCGACCGCTTCTGCCGCATCCGGAGACGATGATATTATCGTCACCGGTGTCCGTGCCAGTTTGAAGACCGCACAGGCGATCAAGCGCAATTCCACTCAGGTCGTCGACTCGATCGCGGCCGAAGACATCGGCAAGTTACCTGATAATACGGTGTCCGACGCCCTCCAGCGCGTCACCGGCATCCAGGTGACGCGTGCCAGCGGCGAGGCGACTTCGGTCCAGCTGCGCGGGTTGCCCGACATCGAATCCTACATAAACGGCCGGGAAATCTTCACCGGCACCGGTCGCGGCGTCGCCCTACAGGATATTCCCGCCGAACTGGTTGCGGGCGTCGACGTCTACAAGACCAGCACCCCGGACCAGATCGAGGGCGCCATCGCTGGCTCGATCGACATCCGCTTACGCCGTCCGTTCGACCTGCCGGGTTTGCAGGTCGCCGGCGGCGGGCGCGCCATCTATGGCGACCAGGCCAAGAAGTGGAGCTACATTGGAAGCGGCCTCGTCAGCAACCATTGGACGAGCAAAAGCGGCCAGGAGTTCGGCGTGCTCATCGGCGCGTCGTACAATCGCCGAAAGTATGAGGATCAGACTGCCTTCAACTTCGGATTTAACACGTTAACCAGTGCAGCCACTGGCAACGTCCCGTTGCTGATTCCCGATACCGTCGGCGGACAAGTCACCGATGGCGACCGCAAGCGCATCGGCGGCAATGTCTCGCTGCAGTGGAAGCCGACCCCGAACCTCGAGATCTATGCCGACGGCCTGTTCACCGGCTACCGGAACGACTTCGACACTGACTTCTTCGTTGGGCTGCCGAAGGCCGGCGACGTTGTCTCGACGACGGCACAGCCGGGCTCGGTTGGGTCGGAAACCGGTGTCGGCGTCGCCTCGACGATCACTACGCGCAACAATTTTACGATCAGCAGCGAGCAGACCTTCAAGCAGAAGACAGACGGTTATCAGGGCAACGTCGGCGCTCGCTGGCACCTTGGTGCAGCGACTGTGTCGACCGAATTTACGTATGATTACAGCAAAGTTCTGAGCCAGCAATTCGTCCTCGACACCGCTTATGTCGTTCCGCAGATCAATTACAACTTCAACGCTGGACGGACGCCCAGCCTCAACTTCAACGGTTTCGACTACACCAATCCGGCGGTGCTCAACCTCAACACATTATTCGATAATGCAAACGAGGCGACGAGCAAGCATTACGCCTGGCGCGGCGATGTAAATTATGACATCGGATCCGGGTTCCTGCGCAACTTCAAGGTCGGCGCGCGCTATTCGGACCGTAGCGGTAATTCGGCCGGCACCAACGGCACCGGTTTCCCGCTCGGCTTCCTGCCCGGCTCGCAATTTCCCGGTTTTTCGAAGAACTCCGCGAACAGCATCATCGACGGACGGCTCGGCGTTGATGACTTCGCGCTCGCCAGCAGCAGCTTCATCCGTAACAATATCGGCGAGCTGCGGACCATCGCCGGCCTGCCGCTTACCGGCCACGCATTCGATCCAGCCCAGTCGTTCAGCCTGAAGGAGCGCGTCTATGCGGTCTACGGCGAAGTCGGCTATGGCTTCGACGTTGGCTCGGTACCGATCTCGGGCGTCTTCGGCGTTCGCGCCGTTAACACCGTTACCGGGCTGCAGGCGGTTCAGGTCAACACCGACAACACCGGCGCGACGAGCTTGTCGCCAATCAACGGCCATCGCAACGACCTCGATCTGCTCCCGAGTTTCACGCTCAAGGCGCAATTGCTCGACAACGTCGTTGGGCGTGTCGTCGCTGGCAAGTCAATCCTACGTCCGCAGTTCGCGCAGCTCAACCCGGCGACCAGCCTGACCCAGCTCGGGATAACCGGCGGCGCATTCGGCAGCGGCAGCGGCGGTAATGCCAACCTCAGCCCGGTCAAGTCGAACAACCTCGACTTGACGCTCGAATGGTACTTCTCGAACACCGGCTCGATTACGGTCGGCGGTTTCTACAAGCGCCTCGACAACTACATCCAGACCTACGCGTCGGAGGAGACCTTCAACAATTCAGTAGGTCTGCCGCAGACATACCTGGTCGCGCGTCCGCGCAACGCCGGCAAGGGAACGCTGAAGGGCATCGAAGCTGGCTATCAGCAGTTCTTTGACTTCCTTCCAGGTCCGCTCGCCGGCTTTGGTGCGCAGGCGAATTTCACCCTTGCCGACGGCAAGGTCGCGGCACCACCGACTGCAACCGGCGCCTCTGGCGGCGACCAGGCGATCACCTCGACATCGAAGTACAGCTATAACCTCGTCGCGATCTACGAGAAGTACGGTTTCTCTGCGCGGCTCGCGTACAATTGGCGTTCGAAGTACGTTGATAGCTACTCGACTTCCTACGCCGGTGGCCGGATCGTCGTATCCCCGCTCAAGTATCTCGACTTCTCGGCGAGCTATGCGGTCACCGAGGCGATTACGCTTACCGTCGATGCGACCAACCTGCTCAAGGAAACCTACCACGATAACTTCGGGACGACGTCATACGAGCCGCGCGATACGCGTCAATACGACCGTACCTTCGGCGCGGGCGTTCGCGTTCGTTTCTAGTCGGGGGACTAAGGCGGGGGCGAACGGAGCCTGATATGACTTCGAAGATTGGCCTTTGGGCGATGATGGCAAGCAGCCTCATTGCGTGCGCCGCTTTTGCTGCCGAGCCCGAAATGCTGGGCAACGTCACCCCCGTCCACGATCCAGCGATCATCAAGGCCGGCGATACCTATTACGTCTTCTCGACGGGACAGGCCGCCGACGCAACCGGGGTGATCCCGATCCGGTCGTCGAAGGACCTCGTCAACTGGACTTTGAGCGGCAAGGTCTTCGACGCGATCCCGTCGTGGGCAACCGAGCAAATCCGCGGCGTAAAAGGGCTATGGGCTCCCGATATTTCGCAGATTGGTGCCACTTATCGGTTGTATTACAGCGCCTCGACGTTCGGCAGCAATCGTTCGGCGATCGGGCTGGCGACCGCAACGACGCTTGACCCGACAGCTCCCGGTTACGGCTGGAAGGATCAGGGCATCGTCGTCTCGTCCGACCGCAAGGACGACTATAACGCCATCGATCCGGCGCTGTTCGTCGATACGGACGGCAGCCAGTGGATGGTTTTCGGCAGCTTCTGGACCGGCATCAAGCTAGTCCGCATCGATCCCGCGACCGGCAAGGCCTCGACCACCGACCCGGCCGTCCACGCGCTCGCCCGCCGGGGCCGGCCTGACGCGATCGAGGCACCCTACCTCGTTCACCGCGGCGACTATTACTATCTGTTTGCCTCGTTCGATTTCTGCTGCAAAGGTGCGGCGAGTACCTATTACACCGCCGTCGGGCGGTCGAAGGCGGTCACTGGGCCATATGTCGACTACGTTGGCAAGCCGATGCTCGACGGGTTTGCGCAGATCGTCCTCCACGGCGACCTCGACAAGACCAAGCGCTGGAAGGGCCCGGGTGGCGGTACCGTCCTCCACGACGGTGACAAATGGTACATCGTGCACCACGCCTACGACGCCCAGAACAAGGGCATTCCGACACTGCAGGTGACACCGATCGGATGGACTGCAGACGGCTGGCCCGCACCGCGCTGAGGGTTCGCGCGCTTTAAAGCGTATGACCCAGCCGTCCTAGTAGTCCGCGACCGGCCAACCATCCGCACCCCAGTTCAGGGGCGCAATGCGCAGCGTTGGCGCGCCGTGGTTCTGCTTATCGTAGGCGTGATAGACGACATAGTCCGTGCCGTCGGCATCGTGCAGGAACCCCGGGTGACCGGGACCGCGGAAGCGCTCCTTCTCCTGCAGATCGGCGCGAAGGAAGATCGTGCCCTCGCCGTCGATCAGCTTGCTGCCGTCCTTGCCGACATACGGCCCGCGGATATCCCTCGAGCGGCCGACGACGGTGTAATAGGTGCTGTTCACGCCTTTGCAGCAGTAATCGTACGAGGCGAACAGGAAATAATAGCCGCCATGGTCGATTATGAACGGCGCCTCGACCGGGGCAGGGGCGTCGGCAGGCGCGTGGCGGCGGGCAATCGAGAAAGGCTTGGTGGCGGGATCGCGCGGCTTGCCAGTCTTGGGGTCGAGCGCGAACAGCTTGATGCCCGTCCAGAAGCTGCCAAGTGCCAGCCAGTGTTTGCCCTGACGATCGATAACATGGTTCGGGTCGATCGCGTTGAAGTCGTCGCTTTCCTTCGACATTAGGACCATGCCCTCGTCCTTCCAGCCGTAGCCGGGGGCCTTGGGATCGAGGGTCGGACTGGTAAACAGGCCGATCGCCGAGCGGTTCGAGCCGAAGGTCGAAACCGCATAGTACAGGTGGTAGCGGCCACCCCAGAACGAGATATCCGGAGCCCACATCTCCTTGGTGCCGGGTACCGCCGCGAGCGCCCAATCGGGGAGTTTCGTGAACAGCGGGGCCTGCGCAGTCCAGTTGACCAGGTTGGGCGAGGTCTTCGACGAAAGGTCTTGGCCCGCAGTCCCGGTGCCGAATACGTAGTAGGTGCCGCCCTCTCGGATCAGCACCGGGTCGTGCGTCGGTACGAGGTCGCCAGTCAGTCGGTCGTTGAGCTTTATCTGTGTAGACGCACTGCCGGTCCCGACCAGCAGCAGGGCGGCAAGCGCGCCCCGGACGAAGTTGCGGTTCGGCAAGCGGACTCTCCCTAATTATCGTCTGCCTGAGGTTAAGTCAGCGCAGGTCGAGCATCACCACCGACTTTGGCGGCAGCTTCACGGTCAACATGCCGTTCGCCAATCGAGCACCATCGAAAGCGACCGGTTTGACCGCCGCCGGCTGCTCGACACTATTGAGCGCGTTCATCGCAGGCGAAGTCAGGACCTGCCCCCCGACGCCGGTCGCGGCCGCACCGGCAATCGTTGCCGTAACCGTCACCTCTTTGTTCGGGTCGAGATTCGCCAGCCCGACATGAATCTTGCCGTTCGTGTCCCGCACTGCTGAAGCACTGACCGCCGCCATCGTCCACTTATCCTTGCCGTACCACGGTGACTTAAGCTCAATCGGTAGCACCGTCGCGCCCATCCACGGTTGGTACATGGCGAAAACATAATAGGTTGGGGTCAGCACCATTTTGTCGTCCTTGGTCAGGATCATTGCCTGCAGGACGTTCACCATTTGCGCGATCGCGGCCATTCTCACGCGGTCGGCATGGCGAGCGAAGATGTTGATGTTGATCGCTGCGACCAGCGCATCGCGCAGCGTGTTCTGCTGTTGCAGGAAGCCCGGGTTGGTCCCCGGCTCGCCCGAATACCAGGTTCCCCACTCGTCGACAGCCAGCCACGTCTTCTTTTGGGGATCGACCTTGTCCATCTCCGCCGCGTGCCTGGTAATAAGCTCGTCCATCCGCCCGGTCTCGGACAGCGTCTCGGCCCAGCCGGCCTCGTCAAACTGAGTGGCGGATGCGCGCGGCGGCCAATGGCCGGGGATCGTGTAATAGTGCAGTGATACGCCGTCGACTTGCTTGGCGGTCTCGCGTGCCATCACCGCGGTCCAGTTATAGTCGTCGGTGTTGGCACCGCTGGCGATCCTCAGGATCTTGGTGTCCGCAGGGGCCTTGATGAAGGTCGCATAGCGCCGCGTCAGATCGGCGGCATATTCGGGCCGCATGTTGCCGCCGCAGCCCCATAACTCGTTGCCGATGCCAAAGAACGGCACCTTCCATGGTGCCTTATGGCCGTTCTTGGCGCGTTCCTCAGCGAGCGTCCCGGCGGGGGAGGTCATATACTCGACCCACTCGGCCATCTCCTGCGGCGTGCCGCTCCCGACGTTGCCCGAGATATAGACGTCGGCACCGATCTGTTCGGCGAGGTCCATGAATTCGTGGGTACCGACGGTGTTCGGCTCGGTGACGCCGCCCCAATGGGTGTTGATCTTGACCGGGCGCTTGTTGCGGGGACCAATGCCTTCCCGCCAATGATACTCATCGGCGAAGCAGCCACCCGGCCAGCGGATCACCGGCACCTGCAGCGCGCGTAGGGCGCCGACGACGTCGTTGCGGAAGCCGCGCGTGTTGGGGATCTTCGAGTTCGACCCGACCCACAGCCCGCCATATATCCCGGTACCGAGATGTTCAGCGAACTGCCCGAAGATCTCGCGGTTGAAGATTGGACCGGGCTGGTCGGCGTGTACGGTCAGGTCGGCGGTTTCGCGGGTCTGCGCGGCGGCAGGAGCGCCGCGTAGGGTCGTCAGCGTGATCGCAAGCGCGATACGCAGAGCGAGCCTATTCACGCTGACATCAATCATCGAATGCCTCCACGATTTCGCGCGTGCCGCTCAGGAAGGCGTCGGCAACGAGGCGCAGCGGCGCGGTATCGACTTCGCTGCGGTGCTCGTGGACCAGCGTCGCGAAGCGCTCGTATAGCGCCGGATACTCGCGCTCCTCAAGTTGCTGGATACCGGTCGGCAGGGTCAGCACCGCGCCACCCGACGAAAGCTTGCAGATGCCGCAATCCGTGCCGACGGTGATGTCCCAATTCTGCGGACCAGTTTGGCGCCAGTCGAGGTCCATGGTAATCTCGGTTCCCGCGATATCGCGAAAGGCGAGGTCTGCGGCGATCGGCGCGGCGCGGTTGGCGGGCAGCGACAGCGTTGCGGACTTGAGGAAGATCAGGTGCGGCAAGATATGCGTGACGATCGATAGCGCATTGATGCCGGGATCGAAAACGCCGAGGCCACCCGCCTCCCAGATCCATGCCTGCCCCGGATGCCAGACCCTGACGTCTTCGCGCCAGACGATCGACACCGACTTAAGTTCGCGTCCGGCGAGCCACGATTTGGCCGGCTCGACACCGGGTGCGAAGCGCGAATGCCAGCTGGCGAACAGCGTCACGCCTGACGTCGCCGCAATTCTCTCGAGCGCCGTTACTTCCGCCAACGTTGCGCCGGGAGGCTTTTCGAGGAACACGTGCAGCCCTGCTGCGAGCGCCGTGGCTGCGAGGTCGTAGCGCACCTGCGGCGGAGTACAAAGCGCGACCGCGTCGATCAGCGGACCGTCGGCGAGCAACGCTTCTAGGGTCTTATAATGTGGAATTCCGGGTTCGCCGGGATGATGCGGGCTAACCGTCGCCGTCACAATCAGGTCGCCGTTCCCGGCGATCGCGGGCAGATGCTGGTCGCGGGCAATCTTGCCCATGCCGACAATCGCAATGCGGATCGGCGTGATCAAAGTATCGGGACCGCACCGCTAGCGTCGGCTTCGGCGACCGCGAGCCGGTTGCGCAGCGGAAGGGTGAATGGCGGCGCCTCGATCTCGAAGACGTCGCCCACCTGCGTCCGCACCCCGTCGGCGAACGACAATGTCGCGGTGCCGAAGAAGTGGACGTGGACGTCGCCCGGGCGGCGGAACAATGGGTATTTGAAGTGGTGCGCTTCGAGGTTGGCGATGCTGTGCGACATGTTCGCCTCGCCGCTGAGGAACGGCTTTTCCCACACAACCGCGCCGTCGCGGACGATGCGGCTAGTACCCGAAACGCTGGCAGGGGGCGGGCCGACGAGGAGTTCGGGACCGAGCGCCGCCGGGCGCAGCTTCGAATGCGCCAGCCATAGATAGTTATGCCGCTCGGTAACATGGTCGCTGAACTCGTTCGCCAGCGCGAGGCCGAGGCGGAACGGCGTGCCGTCGGGGCCGATCAGGTAGATGCCGGCAAGCTCGGGCTCCTCGCTGCCGTCCTGCGCGAACGCGGGCGAGGTCAGGTCCCCGCCCGGTCCGACGAGGGTCGTGCCGTCGCCCTTGAAGAACCATTCGGGCTGCTGCCCGGTCTCGCCGGGCGCGGGCTTGCCGCCCTCGACGCCTTCGAGGAACATCCGCATCGAATCGGTCTGGGTCGCCGCTGCCGCCGCCGCGCGGTGCATCTGGTCGCGCCCCTCAGCCGAACCGAGATGCGTCAGCCCGGTCCCGGTCATCAGCAGGTGCGCCGGGTCGTCATGGTCGATCGGGGCGAGCAGCTCCCCTGCCACGAGTGCGGCCACGATATCGACCGCCGCGCCGGTGCCGCACGTCGCGACCATCGCCGCGAGGTCGACCCCGGCGGCGATTGCCCGCGTCGCCAGTGCACGGACTGTTTCGACGCCGATGACGAATGCCGCACCGTCGTCAGTTGCGGCGATCACCGACCTGATGCCGTTGGCGCTGCGATGCTGGAGGAGGCGCAGCGTCATGCGTCTACGCCGCGATGCCGTCGATCAGCCGCGGGAACGCCATCGCGCCGTCGTCGCGCAACACCGCCGGAAGCAGCTCGGCGGCGAGGTTCTGGTAGCACACCGGGCGGAGGAAGCGGTCGATCGCGAGGCTGCCGACCGACGTCGTGCGGCCGTCGGAGGTCGCCGGGAAGGGCCCGCCGTGGACCATCGCGTGGGCAACTTCGACCCCGGTTGGCCAGCCATTGGCGAGGATTCGGCCTGCCTTGCGCTCCAAAACGGGCAAAAGGCGCGAGGCCATCGGCACGTCGTCGGCGTCCATCTGCAGCGTCGCGGTGAGCTGGCCCTCGGTCGTCGCGAGAACCTTCGCGAGTTCAGCCTCATCGGCACAGCGGACGACGAGCGATGCCGCGCCGAAGACCTCATGGCCGAGGCTTTCGTCGCTCAGGAAGTCGGGCGCACCCGTGGCGAACAGAGCCGCCCGCCCGCGGCTCGCGCCCTCACCGACCGCGCCCTGCGCGAGCGTCTCGACATTGTCGTGGGCGAGCAGGTGCGCGACGCCCTGCTCGTACGCGGCGTGGATGCCGGGGGTGAGCATCGTCGCCGCGCTCGCCGCCGCCATCGCCGTCCGCGCCGCCGCCTCGAATGCGTCGAGGCCGGGTCCGGGGATCGCCAGCACGAGGCCGGGGTTGGTGCAGAACTGCCCCGCGCCCATCGTCAGTGAACCGACGAACGCGGTGCCGAGCGCCGCGCCGCGCGCCGCAAGCGCCGCGGGGAACAGCACGACCGGATTGACGCTGCTCATCTCGGCATAGACCGGGATCGGCACGGTGCGGGCCTGTGCGAGACGGACGAGCGCGAGGCCGCCGGTCCGCGAGCCGGTGAAGCCGACCGCGGCGATGCGCGGGTCCTGAACGAGCGCGGTCCCGAGCGCGTTGCCGGGGCCGACGAGGTGACCGAACACGCCTTCGGGCAGGCCGCACGCGGCGACTGCGGCACGGATCGCGCCCGCGACCATCGCGCCGGTGCCCGGGTGCGCCGGGTGGCCCTTGACGACGACGGTGCAGCCGCTTGCGAGTGCCGACGCGGTGTCGCCGCCCGCAGTCGAGAAGGCGAGCGGGAAGTTGCTCGCGCCGAACACCGCGACGGGGCCGACCGGGATCATGCGGAGGCGCAGGTCGGGGCGCGGCAGCGGCGCGCGGTCGGGGAGCGCGGGGTCGATCCGCAGCCCGAGCCAACCGCCGCGCTCGACGACGCCGGCGAACAGCCGAAGCTGCCCGACGGTACGCCCGCGCTCGCCCTCGAGCCGGGCGCGCGGCAGGCCGCTTTCGAGCATCGCCTGGACGATCAGGTCGTCGCCCAATGCCTCGATCTCGGTGGCGATACGGCGAAGGAAAGCGGCACGCTCGGCGGTGCCGGTCTCGCGGTAGGCGTCGAACGCGGCGTCGGCGGCGGCGCAGGCAGCAGCGATGTCGGCGGGGCCATCGATCGCGTACTCGGCGCCCATGGCTTCACCGGTATCGGCAGCAATCGAACGAAAAACAGACGCCGAGGCCATCATCGCCACCCTAAATCGCGGTTACTTGGAATACTCGGACAATAGGGTTAGACATTGGCCAAGGCAAGATTGTCTTTTGGCCAACGCGCTGCGAGGCTGGCAAACTATTGGGGGCGGCGGAGGGAAAGTGGCGAAATTGACCGTCGATGCAGTGAGTGAAGCTATAGCCCGTGAAGGCGTCGGCAGCGATGCGACCAGTGGCGATACAGTCGCCGGCAGTGGAATTGCGAGCGGCGGCTACGGCCGCCAGCCCCGTGGTACCGGGCGGCGACTACACGGCGCGATCGCCCACAAGCTCGGCGTCGCTATTCTGTCGGGAGCGTATGCACCCGGCGACCGGCTTTCGGGCGAGGTTGCCTTCTCCGAGGAGCTCGACGTGTCGCGCAGCGCCTATCGCGAGGCCGTTCAGGTGCTAACTGCGAAAGGACTGGTCGAGAGCCGCCCCAAGGCCGGGACGCGCGTGCTGCCGCGCAACCGCTGGAATTTGCTCGATCCTGACGTCTTGGCGTGGGCCTTCATCGGCGACCCCGACCTGAATTTCATCCGCGGGCTGTTCGAACTCCGTGCCATCGTCGAGCCCGCCGCCTGCGCGCTAGCTGCCGAACGCCGTGACCGTGCCGATTTGAAGGCGATGAAGGACGCGCTGACCGCAATGTCGCGCCATACGCTCGCGAGCGAGGCGGGACGCGCCGCCGACCGCGACTTCCACCACGCCATTCTGGCCGCGACCCGCAACGACGCGCTGATCGTGCTAAGTTCGAGTATTGGCGCGGCGGTCAACTGGACGACCCAGTTCAAGCAGCGCGCGCGCGCCTTGCCCCGCAACCCGATTCCTGACCACCGCCGCGTCTACGATGCCATCGCAGCGCAAGACGGGGTCGCCGCCAGCGAGGCGATGCGAGTGCTTGTGGACCTGGCTCTCGAGGACACGAATCAATCTATGGAGCCATAAGCTTCAGGGCACTCGCGTTGGTGCTCGTTCGGGCCAGCATGACATTGAAGACGAAAGCCCTTTTACTCCACCGTTCGGTCGGGCAGCGCAGCCGTCACCCGCGCGCCCCACACCGCATAGAACAGCACATACAACTCGCACGCCGCCGTCAGCAGGAACGACGTCTGCAATCCATATGTATCCGCCAGCCACCCCTGCACGATAACCAGCGCGCCGCCCGCGA
The DNA here is from genome assembly GCF_019431245.1 of Polymorphobacter sp. PAMC 29334. NCBI lineage: Bacteria > Pseudomonadati > Pseudomonadota > Alphaproteobacteria > Sphingomonadales > Sphingosinicellaceae > Polymorphobacter > Polymorphobacter sp. PAMC 29334. Next base: position 505,624 of record NZ_CP080242.1, read on the forward strand.
TCGCCATGATCAGCAGTCCCGAGCCCTCCTCGGTCAGCGGGCCGAGGCCGCGGATGCCGAGGGTGAAGATCGTCGGGAACATGATCGAGTGGAACAGCCCGACCGAGATCAGCGCCCACATCGCGACGTGGCCGGTCGTGAACGTCGCGACGATCATCACGACGAAGGCCCCGGTGCTGGCGAAGGCGAGGACCTTTTCGGCGGGGATGGTCCGCATCACCGCGCTGCCGACGAGCCGCCCGACCATCATCCCGCCCCACAGCAGGAACAGGTAGTGCGACGCCTGCTCGTGGGTCAGGTTGCCGATCTCGGGCTGGCTGACGAAGTTGATGAACAGGTTGGCGACGCCGATCTCAGCAATCAGGTAGATGAAGATCGCCGGGATGCCGAAGACGAGGTTGCGGTGCGCCCACAGCGACTGGCCGCGCCGCGCTTCCTTGCCCGAGCGCTGGGTCGCGGTGCCCATCGCGGGGAGCGGGAAGCGCGCGATGACGACCGCGAGAACGACGAGGATGCCCGCGACGATGAGATACGGCAGGACCACCGCATGCGCGTCGGCGATCCGCTCAGCTTGGGTCAGCACTGCGGTGCTCCCCGCCGCGGCGGTGCCCGAAGTCGAGCGCCCGAGGATCAGGTAGCCGCCGAACAACGGGGCGAGCGTCGCCCCCGCCGAGTTGAACGCCTGCACCAGATTAAGCCGCGACGACGCGGTTTCGGGCGGGCCGACGACCGCGACATACGGGTTCGCCGCGACCTGGAGCAGCGTGATGCCGCTGGCGATGACGAACAGCGCGAACAGGGTCACGCCGTACGAGGGGATACGCGCGGCCGGAACCATGACGAGCGCCCCCGCCGCCATCATGCCGAGGCCGATGACCATCGCGTGCTGATAGCCGACGCGCTCGATCAGCTTGGCCGACGGGATCGAGGCGAAGAGATAGGCGATGAACCAGACGCTCTCGATCAGGGTCGTCTGGGTGTAATTGAGGTCGAACACGGCGCGCAGGTGCGGCAGCAGCGTGTTGTTGATGACGGTGATGAAGCCCCACATGAAGAACAGGCTGGCGAGCAATGTCAGGATCGGGCGGAAACTTGCTTGCGGCTTGCCGCCCGCGGCGGCCGACACTGTCTTTCCTGCTCGTGCCGGAAGTGCCATGCGCGTCCCTTTCCCAAGTCCTAATCGGCGTTTAATCGCGGCCGGATCATCTTGCCCTGTTTCTAATTGTCCGACTATATACCGGCAAGCGCAGCGTCAATGTTGAACGCTGGCACGACGATTGGGACGATATGCGAAGTTTGATCCGGACGCGCGCGGCACTCGCCTTCGGCCTCGGGGCCACGCTTAACCTGACGTTGGCATCAACCGCCGTTAATGCCGCCGAAGCACAACGCGCGGCTGCTGGGAGATTAGCCGACGGGACAAAGATCGAGCTGATCACGCTGAGCAACAGCCACGGCGTCGCCGCTCATATCCTGACCTATGGCGCGACGCTCCAGGGGTTGCTCGCGCCCGATCGCAACGGCAAGCTCGCCGACATCGTCCTCGGCTATGACGCGCTCGCATCGTACGTCGACCATCCGAATTACTTCGCGGTGACGGTCGGGCGTTACGCCAACCGGATCGCGGGCGGGCGCTTCGTCCTCGACGGCAAGACCTATCAGCTCCCGCTCAACGACAAGACCAACTCGCTCCACGGCGGCGGCAAGGGCTTCGACAAGGTCGCGTGGCACGTCGCCAGGATGACCAGCGGACCCGTCGCGAGCGTCGTCCTGACCCACCGCAGCCCCGACGGCGATTCGGGTTACCCGGGCAACCTCGACGTGACGACGACGTACGCGCTCGACGAGGCGGGGGCGCTGACGATCACCTTCGCCGCGACGACCGACAAGCCGACGATCGTCAACATGACCAACCACGGCATCTTCAACCTTGCGGGCGAAGGCGCGCCGCAGGGGACGTCGCAGCATGTCCTGACGATCCCGGCGTCGGCGATCACTCCGGTCAACGCGAGCCTGATCCCGACCGGCGCACTTATGTCCGTCGCGGGGACGGTGTTCGACTTCCGCAAGCCGCGCCTGATCGCCGAGGGACTGCGCGACGGGCATGACCAGCAGATGCGCTTCGGCCAGGGCTACGACCATAATTTCGCAATCGATGCCGGGCTGACCGCCGAGCCCAAGCTGCTGGCGCGGCTCCACGATCCGGCGTCGGGGCGGACGCTCGAGGTGCTGAGCACCGAGCCCGGGGTGCAATTCTACACCGGCAATTTCCTCGACGGCACCTTCGTCGGCAAGCACGGTCATCTGTACCGGATGGGCGACGGCATCGCGCTCGAGCCGCAGAAGTTTCCCGACGCGCCAAACCAGCCGGAGTTCGTTTCGGCGCGGGTCGATCCCGGCAAGCCTTATCGGCACGTCATGGTTTATCACCTCTCCGTCCAGCCCTGACCCGGAACCCGACGATGACTGATATGTCCGCCTCGAAGCTCCGCAGCCGCGCCTGGTTCGACAACCCCGCGAACGTCGACATGACCGCGCTGTATCTCGAGCGCTACCTGAACTTCGGTCTCAGCCTCGGGGAACTACGGTCGGGGAAGCCGATCATCGGCATCGCGCAGACCGGGTCGGACCTTAGCCCGTGCAACCGCCATCACCTCGTGCTTGCCGAGCGCGTCCGCGACGGCATCCGCGAAGCCGGCGGCATTCCGCTCGAGTTTCCGGTCCACCCGATCCAGGAAACCGGCAAGCGCCCGACCGCGGGGCTCGACCGCAATCTCGCCTACCTGGGGCTGGTCGAGGTGCTGTACGGCTATCCGCTCGACGGCGTCGTGCTGACGATCGGCTGCGACAAGACCACGCCGGCGTGCCTGATGGCGGCGGCGACGGTCAACATTCCTGCAATCGCGCTATCGGTCGGCCCGATGCTTAATGGCTGGCACAAGGGCGAGCGCACCGGCTCCGGCACCATCGTCTGGAAGGCGCGGCAACTACTTGCCACCGGCGAGATCGATGATGCCGGCTTCATCAAGCTGGTCGCCTCGTCGGCCCCGTCGACCGGCTATTGCAACACTATGGGCACCGCGACGACGATGAATTCGCTCGCCGAGGTGCTCGGCATGCAGCTGCCCGGTGCCGCCGCGATCCCGGCGCCGTACCGGGACCGACAGGAAATTTCTTATTATACCGGCAAGCGCATCGTCGAGATGGTCGCACAGGACCTTAAGCCCTCCGACATCCTGACGCGCGAGGCGTTCCTGAACGCCATCGTCGTCAACTCGGCGATCGGCGGCTCGACCAACGCGCCGATTCACCTCGCGGCAATCGCCCGTCACATTGGCGTCGAGCTACCGCTTTCGGACTGGCAAACCCACGGCCACAAGGTGCCACTGCTGGTCAATCTGCAGCCTGCGGGCGAATTCCTCGGCGAGGACTTCTACCGGGCCGGCGGCGTGCCCGCGGTCGTCGCCGAGCTGATGCGATCGGGTCTGATCCATGAAGGCGCGCCAACCGTGAACGGGAAGTCCATCGGCGACAATTGCCGCGACGCGGCGATCGAGGACGCGCGCGTCATTCGCACTGTCGCCGAGCCGCTGGTTGTCGACGCCGGCTTCATCGTGCTGCGCGGCAACCTGTTCGAAGCGGCGATCATGAAGACTAGCGTCATCGGCCCCGAGTTCCGCGACCGCTATCTGTCCGACCCGACCAATCCGATGGCGTTCGAGGGCCCCGCGGTCGTGTTCGACGGTCCCGAGGACTATCATCATCGCATCGACGACCCGGCGCTCGGCATCACCGCCAAGACCCTGTTGTTCATGCGCGGCGCCGGGCCGATCGGCTATCCGGGTGCTGCCGAGGTCGTCAACATGCGGCCACCTGTGTACCTCATCCGCGAAGGCATTCACGCACTGCCGTGCATCGGCGACGGCCGTCAGTCGGGGACCAGCGGATCGCCGTCGATCCTCAATGCATCGCCGGAAGCCGCGGCGAATGGCGGCCTTGCACTGCTGCACACGGGCGACCGTGTCCGAATTGACCTCGGCCGCGGCACCGCCGACGTGCTGATTTCGGATGAGGAGTTACACCAGCGCCGCAACGTCCTGATAGCGTCGGGGGGCTACGCATACCCAGACTCACAAACGCCGTGGCAGGAGATCCAGCGCGCCACTGTGGGCCAGCTCGACAAGGGCGCGATCCTCGAGGGGGCGGAGAAGTACCAGAAGATCGCCCAAACGATGGGGCTGCCGCGGGACAACCACTGAACGGAAGGTGACAGGTAAGGCATCTCCTCCCACTCGTGATCTTGTTGTGGGAGATGCCGAAGGGCGGATTGATCCCTTCCGAACCAGGCGAATGCCACCAACCACAACCGGCCGCAACGATCCGGCCAGCACTTAGGGAAGACCAATGACCATCAACCCGACCGCATCGCGCCGCACCGTCCTCGCTGGAATCGCGACCCTTGCCGGCAGTGCCGCGCTTCCCGCCGGCGCGGCCACGGTCGGGCCGGCCCCCGTCCCGTCGAACCCGCTCGTCCACCAGCGCGCCGACGCGCAAGTGTTCCGCAACGACGACGGATATTACTACATGACCGGATCGGTGCCCGAGTACGACCGGCTGGTACTCCGTCGCTCGCGCACGCTCGCCGGCCTCGCCACTGCGCCCGAGGCCATATTGTGGAGACATCTTTCCAGCGGCCCGCTGTCGGGTTTCGTCTGGGCCCCCGAGCTGCACAAGGTCGATGGGCGCTGGACCATGTACTTTGCCGCCGGCCCGAGCGGCGGCGGCGAGGATGTTTTCCGTATCCGAACGTGGGCGGTGGTCTGCGACGGATCCGATCCGATGACCGGTAAATGGACCCTGCTTGGACAGTTACAGACGCCGTGGGACAGCTTCAACCTCGATTCCACGAGCTTCGTGCACCAAGGCAAGCGATACCTGTGCTGGGCGCAGCGCGAGCCAGGCATCGACACCAACAGCAACCTGTACCTTGCGCCGCTCGCGACGCCGCTGACGTTCGCGGCCACACCGGTGCGGCTGTCGGTGCCGACGCTGCCGTGGGAAGTCCGCGGCTACAAGGTCAATGAGGCTCCCTCTTTCCTGGCGCACGGCAACCGAGTCTTCTTGAGCTATTCCGCCAGCGCCACCGACTCGCGCTATTGCCTCGGTCTCCTGACGGCCGATGCGAACGCCGACATTATGCAGGCGGCGTCATGGTCGAAATCACCAGAGCCGGTGTTCGAGACGTCGGCGGTCACGGGTGTCTACGGCCCGGGCCACAACAGCTTCACGGTGGACGAGCAGGGCGGCGACATCCTCGTCTACCATGGCCGCGATTACGATAAGATCACCGGAGATCCGTTGTTCGACCCGAACCGTCATACCCGCGTACAGCGTCTGTATTTCGATGCCGACGGCCGCCCCGATTTCGGAATCCCGGTGGGCAACGGTCCGATACCTTCTCGCCTGTCGCCCGCCGGCCAGCCCGCCGAGTTCCTGGTTCACCACGGAGATGCAGTAGCAATCGGTAAAGGAACAATTCCCGCAACCCAGTTCCGCCTGCTCCCCGGGCGCGACGCGGGCAGTGTAAGCCTGCAGCCGGTCGATGCGCCGGACTTCCGCGTAAGCTGGAGGGACGACTCGACGGTCGCCCTTGCCCGCGACGATGGCTCGCGGCAGTTCGCCACGAAGTCGAGCTTGACGCTTCACCCCGCGCTGCGCACGCCAGACGGCTACAGACTTATCCCGGTTGGCAAGCCCGGCGCGGTCGTCTCGCACGAGGGCGGCCGCGTGCTCATCGGTCCCGCAGGCGATAGAGCGAACACGATCTTTATCCTGAGCTGAGCTTTTTCAGGCACTAACCGTCCTCCAGCTTTCATACAGTTACATGGCGAGATGTACGTATGTCAGATATTGGAGAAATCCTAGAGTTTCGAGTGACAGTATATGGGTCCTTTCGTCAGCGAAAGTTGCTGAATGACCGTCTGCTATGCCGCATCTAGTGCCAGAACTGCCAGGCAGCTATCGGCCCCCGTCTTTATATAACGTGTCGTCGTTGCCTTCAGGGCAGGGACGGGTGGACAGCGGCGGTCTGCTTTTGATGCTGAAGAGGGTGTAAGCAGACGTTGCTGATCAGCGCTCAAGCGTTACGCACAATCCTGAACGCAATGTAGCCTGCCACAGCTATAGTAGCGCAAAGCAAGGCGACGGTGCCGGAGGTCAGGTACATATTCGAGACCAAAGCCCCCAACGTCCACCTTGTCGCAGGCGGCGGATTGGCTGCATCGATCAGAGAAGCGTGTGTCTAGATCGGAGTAATGCAAAACAAGAGCCCAGTCGAGACGATCACCCATATCGCAAGCTTCCACCACATACGATCATCCAACCACTTCCACTTTAAGAAGCGGCACGACGCCAGCAGCGTCCGCAACTGGGGCTTCCCGATATACCGAAGATAGTTGGGCTATGGTCCGCTTTTCCACATCCGACGCCCGAAAGCGGCCGGTCCGGTAACGGCCCTTAGCGAAACGAGATCTAAATGAGCGGCGACTTTCGGGGGTGGCCGGACGCGGCGGGGAGGGGGGTGGGTCTTGACGTAAGTCTACTCGATGATTGGGATAGAGCTTACTTTGCACATGCGGAGACGTTCGACCAATATGCGCCTTTTTAAGACAGCAGCCTGATGGATTTGACCCTTATGCAGCTGGATATTTGCCACTATCAGATGCATTCCTGTGTCGTCGATAGTGGCTTGTGTGCGATAGCGAGTTCCAAGTAATGCAAGCGCCTCATCAAGACGAGTATTGCTCGTCTTTGCATCCCCCTTACGTTGGGCAGCATCAGAGGCGACGAGTAGTTCCTGAGCGTGTTGAGGCTGACAAGCAGCTGCTGCTGTTGTGGGAAGTGCGGCTGCAATCGCTGTGCCAGAGCCGAAAAAAGCAAACATCAGACCAACCGTCATGGCCATTTTATCCCGGAGAGACACGTGTCAAAACTCCATCCATTCCTTGATAGTACGCCATATGATAGTTCGATGCCACAATCTGAGCTTCAACGCGGCTAGACTGCTGAAACGTTCTGCTTTTGGAGATTCCGCTCTGAATCCGCGCGTTTTGGTTGTCATTAAGCTTATTATAATCGACGGTTCTGGGCGTTTCAGCCGTAAGTAACAATGCGAATACGCGCGGCCCAGACTGAACGATCATAAGAATAAGTTGTTCGATTATCTGATAGGCAATGTCGCCACCGCTGAACGAGACGCCATTCATTGATCCCTCGGTGCGATCATAGGGATGAGTATGCAATGCGCCGACAAGAGTGAATTTCGCAGAGTCTTTTGCGAAGAGGTCGGGCGAAAAGCTGCCGGCGGTGCTGGCTAGGCCTCCGATGTTTTGGACGCTGAGGTGACCACTCGCATCGGCGAAGATCGCGCCCTGCTCTTTGGCGTGGCCTCCGGGATAACTGGCTGCACGTTGAACCTGGAAAATACGGTTGTTTACCGCTGAAAATCGGATGGTCCGCGGCGCCTCTCCTGGAGCCGCCAAGTTGGCGATGTCAGCGAGTACCGTCGGACCAATATGGTAGCTCCGAGAGGGATTAGGCGCGGTCATATATCAATCTTTCGCACGGAATGCCTTTTGTCTAGCCGATAATCCTGAAGCGCAACGATCTGGAGATTAAGCCGCTATCTCGCCGGGTGGATTTCCTACCAATTGACCCGGCGCGTCTGCTTCACCGCCTGTCACCCCCGAGAGTAGACGGACTGATCACCACCCTCCTGCGCCGTCTGCACCCGCCACGGGCTATTCAGTCGTCAACGCCCATAAGATGAACGGGCGTCCGGGGCTAGAGCACGACGTGGCCGCTGAAAGACCGAATGTGGGTCTTAACAGCGTACCGCGGTGCCTGAGCTAAGGTCCGCTTTGTCGGATTTAGCGGCCGGGAGCTGCCGGGCGGCTATCGGCCCCCGAGGCTGCGCCAGGACCGGCGCCGCCGCAGCGACGACCAAAGGGGGTGGACTCCGCACTGTCCGCTTTACGGGAATTTTAGTAGAAAAGCGGTTAATTAGAAGGCTACGATAGATGCTTTTTCTGCGTTGGCATTGTCTCGGCAGCGTTACCTCTGAGCTACCTTGAAGCGCGCGAAATAGCGTTTCGCAGCTCTGAAGCCGTCGACGCTGAACGACGTGGTGTTCGCGTGGCGGCAGATCGTGGAGAGTGGGACGAAGGTGGTTGAACGTTTCGGCTATTCGCGCGGAACTGCTCATCGCCAGGCCCTTTAATCGACAGGCGGTCGCTCGCCAATGCACTCGGTCGTTCGAAGACTACTCCTGCGTCTTCATCGTCAGGTACACTCCGTTCGCCACGCCAGCGAGCAGGAGAAGATTGGTATCGAAGCTCACCAGTCTGAGATTGGCGACGACGTTCCAGCAGAAGATCAGGCCAAGTATGACCGTCCAGGCGATGATCTGCAGGCGATGGAGCTGCACCTGCCCGCCCTGCCAGTTGCCGGCGATATCGTTCCAGAAATTCCGTGACGCAGCAACGGAACCTTTGGATGCGTCGACTACCGCAGCCGCCCCGGCAGTAGCGCCCGATATTCCAATCAGCACGAAGAGAGCAGCGGGGAAGACGTTCAGATACTCACCAGTGACAAGCCAGACGTAGATGTAGCCTGCCGTAGAGAGCATCAGCCAAAACGCCATCTGCACCAGAGCTAGGCTATACGCGTTCTTGTTGCTGACGCCATCTCGGAGAAGCGCGGTTTCATAGCTTAGCCCGCACAGGCCGATCAGCACGAAGACGATGCCCGCAAGGGCCAGCCACATCACTACCGGCTCGTAGAGGAGGAACGTGATCGGATGCTCCCGGCCATCCGTGCCGAGGGTCGTCGCAGTCGATGCCGCAGGTGCCGCTGCGTCGATGGGAGCAAGGCCGATCGTGATTGGCACACGGCCTTCGTGGGTCGGCTGCGCAAGAATGTCGCGCCAGAAGGTCGCAGCTGCACTGGTCGCATCCTCGTCAGGTTTGACGGTGAACGAGAGGGCTTGGGGAGCTTGCTGAGCCACGGCGTGGGCAGTCAGCGTCGATGGATGACCTTCGACAAAGAGCTTGTATTCGAATCCCTTCGTGAACTCTGTCAACGCCGATTGTGCGGACACGTAGTCTGAGCGCAACGCGGCTCGCTGGGCGAACGGGGCCAACGAGATCGCCGCTTCGGAGTCGACCACGGCCTTCCGCAGCTTTTGAAGTTGTGAATCGGCGACCACGTTCTGCACGATCACGCAGATCCGCTTGCTGAACTGCCACTGGACCGGATCGACGCCGATGATCTGGAATCGGTCCTGCTTAGAAGGCGTGGCCGCTACCGTGGTCGAACTTGGCAGATCGCAGTGGAGACTCTCGCGCCCAAAGTACCCGTTGACGCCGGTCACCAAGCAAGCCGCTAGCAGAAGCAGAATTCCGATGAGACCGATCTTGCCGCTCGGTCCGGCAAGCATCGTCATGAGCGTGTGTCCGAACGATGCACTCGTCGGTAACAGGTTGCCGACGCCGTTGCCGTTTGTCGCCATTGCAATTCCCCCTCGACTTAATTGAACCCTGCCCAAAAAAACCGGCCTAGTCATGCGCGATCTTTCGACTTCGATGAGACGTGAAATGATCGTGCAGGACGGTCGGACGAAGGAGATCCACTCGATTGCATGCCATCCCGAATGAGGCTCGACACGATTACGGTCGGGAGCAGCGCAATTCGGCTAACCAAGGCACAGTTTTTTTTGGCTAAGCCTATGTCGGCGTCGAGCCACAAGCCCGCCATTTTACCGGGTAACCATCTGAAGTTATGCCAAAGACCACTTTGACGATCGGGTGCCGATAGGGGCCGATCGAGCCCCTTCCGCGGACAGATCATTCGACGACAACAAATGGTTGCCTCAAATTTGGAGGGGTTCCACTTGAACGCCGATCCACCGAATGGACAAACGACAGGTTCCAAGGAGCGCCAAGCTCCTCGAGCATTTTGTTAAGGGGTGATCGTGTCGTTGGATCTATCTGACCGGAGGTCCGCTTTCCACGCCGAGTCGCTTTGAAGCTGCCGGTCCGCTTGCGGCCCCGTCCCAGCCAACATCGCTGATCGATGCGTAGGAGCGCACTGGTCTTTTGCCGCCGGACGCCATATATGTTTGATGCATACCACCGGGAGTAAAAGCATGGATACTGCCAAGCTGTTCTGGACCGGCCGCAGCCAAGCGGTGCGGTTGCCGCGCGCGTATCGGATCGACGGCGACGCCGTTCGTATCCGGCGGGCGGGGGCGGCGGTAGTGCTCGAGCCCTTGCCGGTCAGCTGGGCGTGGCTTGATGGCCTACAGCCGGTCGATGCCGACTTTTTTGAGGACGGCCGCGATCAGCCGCCGCCGCAGCCGCGAGCGGCGTTCGACGCGGCGTGACCTTCTTGCTCGACACCAACGCGGTCATTGCCGTGCTGCGCAATCCGGCAAGCACCGTCGCACTCCGGCTGCGCCGACAGTCGCCTGAGGATGTGGCAATATCGGTCGTGGTCCTTCACGAACTCTATTGGGGTGCCTACCGTTCGGCGCGGGTGGAGCACAACCTCGCGCAGGTCGATGTGCTAGCCTTCCCGGTGCTCGACCTTGATCTCGATGATGCGCGCGAGGCGGGGCGTCTCCGCGCCGAGCTGGCGGCGGTAGGTCTGCGGATCGGTGGCTACGATCTACTGATCGCCGGCCAGGCGCGCGCCCGGGGGCTTATTGTCGTCACCGCCAACACCCGCGAGTTCGAGCGCGTCGTGGGGCTAAATTTCGAGGATTGGGCGGCGGTTTGACGAAGCGCTGACTGACCTGGACGGTCAGAGTGCCTTGTCCGTTTTGGGCGAAGGGGCAGCGGCAAGAGCGAACTCAGATAGCTGAGGGTATCGACCTCCGTCTTCGCCACTGTGAATTTCCGATTTTTGAGCCCGACACCTGAAAGCCGCCGGGCAGAGATCGACCCCTTGTCGAGCCTTAAGGTCGGAAGGTTCAGCCGGGACGCTCCGCGAGCTCGGGTATTCCTTACATCGAGCTTCGAAGGTCGTAACTGCGAGCCTTCCAGAGACGAGGCTAGGCGCGCTTATGCGCCGTATGTATGTCATTTGAGCACATTTCTATATCGCGACCCCCTTATGGCGCTGAGTGTGAAAGATCGAGAAACCGATAGCCTCGCCCGCCAGGTGACGAGCATGACCGGTGAGACGCTGACTGAAGCGGTGCGCGGTGCTCTTCGGCTGCGGTTGCGCGATGAGCAGCTCAAACGCGGCGAGCGGCCTTGGGACGACCAGGCAATTGACGCGATCCTCGAGCGGTTCAACGCGCTTCCTTTACTCGATCAGCGATTTGACGATGAGATCCTGGGCTACGACGAACACGGCCTGTCGTCCTGATGGTGATCGACAGCGCGGCGTTGATGGCGATCCTCTGCCACGAGCCGGAAGAGCAGACCTTTCGGAACGCTATCAAGCTGGCTTCGAGTCGACTGCTTAGTGCCTCAACGCGCGTCGAGATCGGTATTGTCGCTTAGCCGTGCGGGAGAGGCTGGGCTCGAGCAATTACAGGCTTTGCTAGACACGCTGAAGATTGAGACCGTGCCGGTCTCGGCCAACCACGCCAGCCTTGCAATCGACGCCTTCCGACGCTTTGGCAAGGGACGGCATTCAGCGGGCCTCAACTTCGGCGATTGCTTCTTATATGCGCTCGCCAAGGCAACAGGCGAGCCAGTGTTATTCAAGGGCGAGGTCTTTTCACACACTGACATTGAGCAGGTCTAAACAAGCAGCAGCTATGCCGCATTCGCACCGACAAGCGGTCAGTCCGTGAACGGCCCCCAAGGTGACAGGCTGTCCGCAGGGGCGGCGAAGGTGTCTTTTCTCGGCTCCGCCGTGGCGACGCGTCGCGAGAGCTCAGCGGTCCTCGCGTGCGATGCGCTCAAGCGCATCGACGACGCGTGTTTGCAACCCCGCACCGCCCTGCTTGAAATGCTCGATCACCTCGCGCGGAAGGCGAAACGAAACACGCTGCCGCTCGGACGTCCGCGGCCGTCCGGGCTTACGCTTAAGCGCCGCCGCTAGCGCCGGAAATGCCTCGAGCGGCTTGGCCCGAGCCAAATCTTCTTCGGTCCATTCCGGATCATCAGCATCGGCAGGTCGGGCTTGGGCAAGGCAATCAGATGGCGGGCAACCCTACCATCAGACATGACCGCGGTACGCCTTCAAGTGCGGGCGGCGAAAGCTGATGCCGCGAACTGTCCCGTTACGCAGCGTTGCGGCGAGGCAGCGCGGTACTCCGTCGAGCGTCCCGTAAATTCGATAAAGCGGTTCGTCGAACCGCCGAACTTCGACCACCGCGACGATGTCCAAGTCGTCAGCGCGCGCCAAATACGAAAGTCCGTCTCGGAACTCCTGCAGAGAGAGCTAGCTCTTTGCGAAGACCCATGTGATCGGCGTTGGAGAGGCGGTAGCTGACCGCGGGCGAAGAAGGTGATAGAGGACGTGTCGCTTCGTCCTAGGAGTATGGCGCATGAAGACCTTGGCTCTTGCCCTCGCGCTACTCGCGGTAGCGTCACCTTCCGCCGCGCAAGAGGCTCCCCGGCCTCGGCATCGCCTGACACCGGAGGACGCGGCCCGTTTGCTGGCGAACCCCGCAGCGCAGAACCTAATCGCGCAGAAGATCGCGTCGCTCGCGAGCATCGTTCTTGACATCAAGGTCGGGCCGCTTGCGGCGTTGGCAGACCCGCGCGACGATGTCCGCCCCGAAGACACGCTGTACTCGATCGAGCGACGCCACGACCCCGATCTTGACCGACATCTTTACGAGAGGTCACATCGCGCCGTCGCTACTGCCGGTGCGGTAGCTGGCGGCGCGGTGACGGAGGAGGCCGAGTTGCGCCGCACGGCTGCCCGTCTGCGCGCCGCGCTCGCCCCGTTAGTCGATGCGGCTGAGGCGCCCAAATCTCGCCAGCAAAGACCCGGCTACTAGATAGAAAGGATCTAAGAGGACCCCGCCGCACAATAGCGGCAAGTTTTGTAGATCTGAACGAACGGCTAGTTTGGAAAAGGGGCTAGAGCGCCTCGATTGTCGATTTCTGGGTGACCTCTGCGCACAGAGGTGGCTGAACAATGGTCTGCTGACCGCGCCCGCTCGTCCGGGAGCCGCCAGGCAACTACCGGCCGCCCGTTGCGGTAACCTCCCCCGATCGCCGGGTCAGCGGCCCCAGACGTGATGGACGTCTCCAATAGTTCCGGTCGCGTCGTCGACCTTAACCCACGTCTGGGCTCCGATGCCGGCGTTGCGAACCCGCCAGACGAGCCGATCGCCGTCAGCCCGGACCGTCGCCATCTCCAATGGCCGACCGACCTGCCGTACGTGCGGCGCGGTGGCAGCCAGTGCCACCGCGTCTTGCGCAGTGAGCCGGGTCGGCGGCGGCCGCTCAGCCGTGCCGAGCAGGCGGCCGAGCCAGTTGCGGCCATCGGCTCTCATCACCGCCCGCCTCCGGCCTGCGCCGGTGACGCGGCCTGGGACATTGGCGTCGCGTTCTGTTGGGGCTGGGCCGGCATCGCCCCAGCCTTGTAATATAGTTCCATGGCAATGCCGAGCATGAAGCCGGACGCGATCAGCCCGGCTCCCTCCGGGATCACCCCCGTGCCGCCCCCACGCGGCTAGGGTGGGGTCGGAGCCTGCCCGTCGCCAGAACATAGGCGTTCTTTACTGGGAAGCGCAGCGATGAAAGCAACTTCGCCCAACCGTTGACTCGGACCTGCGCCACGGTTTCGGCCAGCGTCACTTCGAGATATCGAAAGAGCGATGATCCAGAACAGCTGCCAGTGCGCTTCTCGGCCTGGAAATTGTGGCGAGGTGATCAGCGGTGCCGTCAAGGTCCGTCGCCGTTTTCGCGTAATTGGTGTCCCGCCCGAACTCGTAAAGCTGGTCGATACCGCTGAATACCGCAAGGCCTCTCGAAAAGACGCCGACGACCGCCACGAAGAAATCGATGATCTCGCCAACGGCGAAGCCATGGCGGACCACCCATGCGATCAGCACGCCGGCCATGATCGCCAGCGACTTCGGCTCGATGAGGGCGCGCAACTGAGCAGCGATTGCCGGACCGATCTTTCCAACCGTTCCTTCCAGCATCTCCCCGAGGCGCTGCTCGAACGTCATCGCGCTCACGTCAGCCATCGACATCGCTCCCGTCGTAACCACATCAAGCGCAGCGGTGTGACAAGTTCGAGCGCAGTGATTCTTGCAGCTCAGCGGATTCAGGATGAATGAATGGCGACCTGTCGGCGGCGACTGACGTCGTGCTCTGCGTCGGTTCGACGGCAGCTATTTAAACCTTATTTGCAAAAGCCGTCAGACGGCTTCTGGCCCGTGATCACCTCGGGGAAGGTTCAATAAGAGATCTGGGTACAGGCTAGGCGTTGCCGCTCCGAATTCGCGCTGTCAGCGCCAGTTCGTCGCGCGCAATAAGCACTTTGCGGCGAACATCCAACGGCAGCGAGCGCTGATCGGTGAGGAAGCGGTCGACCACGGCCAGTGCCGCATCGTCCACCTGGCCGCCGATGAAGGCGTCGATCCACGCGGGCAGGAAAAAAATCCGGCGGTGCTGACGAATCCACTCGAGCCGGTCCAGCGCTGGACGGAGGAACGGCAGGGTGAGCGTCGCCTGGTCGACCGAATTAAAGTCGACAAGGCTTTCGCTGGCCCACGCTTCGTTAAGGGCCGCATCGTCGAGGTAGCGGTTGAAATACTCAGCCTTGGTCGCGACTACCGGCGTTGCAGCGCGGGCGATGAACGCGTCCTTCGCCTTCTCCGTCGTCTGGTCGAGCACTTGCTCGGCGTCGAGAAGCGCGGTCGCGTCGGGAGCGCCGATCGCGATCAATCGCCGGACGATCGCCCAGCGGGTTGGTTGGCGGATTGCCGCGCCGACGAACATCGTGCGCCCGGCGAGAAGCGCGCGCAGGCGGTCCAAGGCCAACGGCGCGCGCGCTGTCGCAACAAGTCGATCGAGCGCGTCCTTGCGTAGGCCGTAGCCGAGACGCACGTCATCGCTGCGCGTGAGCAGTGAAGCCTCCCAGCGGTCGCGCAGCGCCGCTGCCTTTGCATCCGGAAGGTAGAGGTCGAGGGCAATCGCGCCCCGCGCCAGAATCGTCCGCGACACCTGCTCGTCGGATTAACCCGGGAGATGGTCCAAAAGGACGGCGAGATAGCGATCCGGAGCGAAACGCACGTCGCGGACCGTGTCCCATAGCGCATTCCATAGCATCGCACGAAGGAGCGTATTCTTTACCTCAGCGACATGGGCAACGATCCAATCGACGGTGCGATCGTCGGGTAGGAAGAGGCCGTAGCCCTGGTCGCCGTCATTGGCCCAGACATAGTCCGGCGCCGGGAGGCCGGTTGCCCCGGCTACTGCGGCCGTCCGCCCCTTGAACGCGGCATCGAACACGACGTCGGCGCGGTCGTGATAGCCCAGCCGGACGCGGACCTTTATCGGCCATGCACCGCCCGGTTCGCCGGGAAGCGACCGTGCGGGCCGCTGGGTGAGCATCAGCGAGGCGATCCGGCTCCGCCAGCGCCAGTCGCGTGTCGACGCGGGGGAGGCCAGCACGCAGCATGTACGCCTGCCCGAATGCTCCAAGGTCGGCCCCCGATGCCTCGCCAATTGCGCCGAGCAGATCCTGCCACGTCGCGCTGCCATAAGCGTGGCGCGTCAGAAAGAGGTGCAGTCCGCGCTGGAACCCGTCCTCACCCGCCAGGAAGGCGAGCTGTTTGATGACCGCCGGCGCCTTGTTGTAGACGATCGGGCCGTAATTGCTCTTTGCGGCGTCGAGATTATCGAGCGGTTGCCACAGCGCCTGCGTGCCGCTGGTCGCGTCGGCGCGGTAAGCGGGGGTTTTGACGGACAGCAGGAACGTCGTCCAGGCGTTGCTATCGGGCTGAAGCTCGTCCTGGATGCGCGCGGCCATATAGGTCGCAAAGCCCTCCTTTAGCCACAGGTCGTCAAACCAGCGCATAGTGACAAAGTCGCCGAACCACTGGTGGCTGATCTCGTGATAGATTGTCGCGTCGCGGTTCAACCGCTGCGGTAAAGTTGGCGGCTCGCGGAAGACAAAACGGTCCTCGTTGTAGAACACCGCGCCGACATGCTCCATTCCGCCGAACGGAAAGGCAGGAGCGAGCAGCAGATCGAGCTTGGCGAACGGGTAGGGGACGTCGAACCATTCGGCGAGCCAACGGACGGCGGCGCGGTTGGTGGCGATCTGAGCGTCAGCGTCGACTTCGCCGCGGCGCGAGGCGCGGGCATAGAGGGCAATCGGCTGATCACCGACTGGCTCCGAGGTCCAATGCGCCCATGGTCCAGCGGCGAAGGCGGCAAGATAGGTCGAGATCGGCTCCGTCTCAGCGAAGCGCCAGCGGGTGGCACCCGCGACCGGGTCCTTCGCCGCCAGTGCGCCGTTTGCGAGGATCGTCCATCCGAGCGGAGCCGTGATTGCCCAGCGGAACCGCGCTTTGAGGTCGGGCTGGTCGAAGCACGGGAACAGCAGGTTCGCATCTGACGGCACCAAAAGCGTGTAGAGGTAGGTCTGCCCGTCCTTCTCGTCACGGAAGCGGATGATCGCCGCACCCGCCGCGGCAATCGGTGTCTCGAAACGGGTCGAGATCTCGTTTGTGCCGGACTTCAACAGGCGCTCAGGGAGAACGAGGTGGCCTTGCGTACGCCCGTCGACTGCTATCTTCCGGCCGTTGACGTGTAAGTCGGCAAGCACCGGTCCGCGGAAGTCGAGCACGAGGTCGCCGCTTTCTGCGACGCGATCGAAGCCGATGGTGACCGCGCCGGCTGCTTTCTCCCCACCTGTGAGGTCGAGCGACAGTTCGTAGTGCAAGCCCGAGATTTGCCCGACCCGGCGGCGCGCCAGCGCGAGCGGAATGCCCGCCGATACGCTTTCGTCAGGCGCCGCAGTCACCACCCGCGCGTGCGCCGCGAACCAGCCGAGAGGGGGGAGCAGCAGTACGGAGCGCAGCAGCCCGCGTCGGTCGGTCGGAGATTGCAAGACGGCCCTTTCAAACAGTGCAGCCACGACCCTAAACCAGCGGATGCCTGTCACAAGCGGCTAGTGTCGCAACCTATCAATGAATAAGTGGCGGCACTTCCCCGTTACGCGCGACCCTTGCGGATCACAAAGCGGCAGCAGCGTGTTGATAAACCAAGGCCCTGCAGAGCAGGGCGCCCTTGGCGCGCGTATGGCTGATGCTGCGTCCAAGCGGCACACCGGGCACACGCCTGTCTTGCAGAAAACATCACAGCGGCCGCCTGAACCAAGGTCGGCTCGGCTGCGGTCGATACCCGAAAGCGGACCGGCAACTATCGGCCCCATTGGGTCGGCCACCTTGGGATCAGCCCCAACTCTGTGATGAACGGTCGAACAACCAAGCCCTCGTTCCAAATGCGGTACGTATCGTCCCGACTCCGACCGCTACTCTTCTACCTCCATATCGCCATCTCGTAACCAGGATCTGGAGTAAGAACTATGTCGCAATCTTTTCTGGTAATTGGCGCTACCGGCAATCAAGGCGGTGCCGTGATAAACGCGCTTTTACGCGACGGCGGGGACTGGAACCTTAAGGCCCTAGTGCGCAATCCTAGCTCGAAACGCGCGCAAGCTCTAGGCCGACGCGGGGTCGAATTGGTCCGAGCCGACCTCGATGACGCGGGATCGGTGAACCAGGCTCTTGCCGGGGTCTACGGCGTCTATAGTGTGCAAAGTCCGGAGGCGGGCGGACCCGAGCGTGAAGAAAAGCAAGGCATCATGGTGGCGGACGCTGCCAAGGCAGCGGGTGTCGCCCACTTTGTGTATTCGTCAGTCGCCGGTGCGGACCGCCGGTCGGGCGTGCCGCATTTCGAGAGCAAGTGGCAGGTTGAGCAGCATATTGCGGCGATCGGCTTGCCGGCGACGATCATCCGTCCGACGTTGTTCATGGATAATTTCGCCACGTTCAAGTTCCGCCTCGTCATGCTTGCGATGCTGCGATCATTCGTGCCCGAGAACCAGAGGACGCAGATGGTGGCGGTGCGCGACATCGGCATGCTCACAGCGAAAGCGTTCGCTGAGCCCAAGCGCTTCGTCGGTCGCGCCATCGAACTGGCAGGTGATGCCGTGACGCGTGGCGAACTGGTACGATTGCTGCGTCATCACGGCATCAAACCGGCTCCTTCGATGAATATACCAGGCTGGATGCGGGGACAGGTACCCGAGGAATATCAGCTGATGATGAATTGGATCGCCGGAAAGGGGTTTGAGGCAGACATCTCCCAACTCAACGCTGAGTTTCCGTTCCTCACAAGCGTCGATCGTTGGGCGCAAAATCCCGAATTCTAATTTGACGGACCAACAGCACAGATCAATTCGTTGCGGGGAGACGATTGGCGCGCATGGCTTATATCACTGCAAACAGAGGACTTCCGAGATGGCCGATTACACGATGACCGAGCTTTCGAAGAAAATGCGCGAGATCGATTTCGCGATGCTGTTCACTAAGTCGGAAGGCGGTGAACTCGCAGGCCGACCAATGAGCAATAACGGCAAAGTCGAGTATCAAGGCGACAGCTACTTTTTCGCGTATGACTCGACGCGGACGGCGCAGGATATCGGCCGCGAGCCCAAGGTCGGCCTGTCCTACCAGGGCTCGGGGGGCCTGCTGGGAAAGCCGCCGATCTTCATCTCGATCGAAGGGGATGCCTCGCTGATCCGCGATAAGCAGGCCTTCGCGTCGCGGTGGTCGAAGGACCTTGAGCGCTGGTTTCCCGAGGGTATTAATACGCCGGGTCTCGTCATGATCAAGGTAAGCGCGACACGGATCCACTACTGGGACGGATCGGACGAGGGTGAGTTGGCGATGGAAGATTGATCAGTGATGCTCACGACGAACGATTGGCGTCACGGGAGCATCTGCGCTGCTCGATCCCGCTGACCTGAAGGCGTTCCTTCGCGTCGTGGAAACCGGCAGCCTGTCGGCTGCGGCGCGGTCGCTCGCTGCGCCTAAGTCGTCGATCAGTCGATCTGTGGCGCGCCTTGAGTCTGCGGTCGGAACTGTCCTCGTCGAGCGATCGGTGCGGGGTCTTCGGCCAACCGATGCGGGCATCCTTTTTGCGGTGCATGCCGACCGTATCCTCGCGGAAATTGATGGAGCGCACGCAGCGCTAGACGAGCTCGTCGGCGCGCCGCGGGGAACGCTGAGAATTAATGCCGCGGTGACATTTGCCGCCGGTCTTATCGCGCCGATGTTGCCCGCTTTCCTCGCACGCTACCCCGACGTGCGCGTCGTGCTCGAGACCGAAAACCGCATCATCGATCTCGCGCGTGAAGACGCCGATATCGCGATCAGGATCGGCCCGCTGGAAAACTCCGATCTGCGGGTACGGAGCCTGGGTCCGATCGAGCTCTGGTCCTGCGCAAGTCCTTCCTACCTTGCCAAGAACGGTCAACCGACCTCGGTCGCCGATCTCGTCGGTCACCGATTGTTCGGCTGGTTCGACGGGCCGAGTGAATGGACGTTCACCGGCCCCAACGGGCAACTCGAAACTGTTCAGGTTCCGACAGGGACTGTCGTTCCCGAGCCGATCGTCTTTCAGGCGCTGCTGGTCGGAGGCGCGGGCATCGGGCGGCTGCCGGACTTCCTAGCGCGCGGCTTGATCGAGAGTGGGCAACTACTGCGCATATTGCCCGGGTTCGGTTCGGAAACGACCGCGGCGCACGCGTTATATCCGAACCACCGGAGTCTATCGACCAAGGTCCGTGTTTTTATCGACGAGCTGATCAACTTCATTGGGCAGCAGACTGACTGATGAAACCCTGCTGTCGGGATGAACAAAGAACGTGCCCGCCAGATCCCGACCAAGACCAAACCGCTCGATACCGGCCGAGGCGCCGGTTGCAGGCTCAGCCAAGGTAGAGACTGGAGTGCGGCATCAGTATCCAGCCTAGAGCATCCGGCGTGCGCGCCAAAGCAATCAGCGTGTGCGTGGTAATCATCTGTCCGAACGTGCTTATCTATTGCGCGACGTAGGTCCTTCGGCGTAGCGCCCCGCCCGCGAGGCCGAAGCCGCCGATCATCAGCGCCCACGTCGTCGGTTCGGGCACCGCAGCCGTCGTTGCCGACGAAGCGTCGAAGTTACCCACCGCAAGGGTCTTCCCGAATGGATCGCCGCCGATCGATTTTCCAAGGAAAAAATCATAGCCGCCATTGCCGCTGCCGAGATCGAAGCCGCCGAAGGCATCGGCGATCGGATCGGCGTCAAGGCTGTAGCCGGCGGCGTTGATGAAAATGTTGCCGACGCCGGCGAAGGCGCCATTGAGTATCTCGACGATCGGATAGTTTCCTCCGCCAAGGTCGCAACCGGGCCCGCAGTCGCCTTCGGGATTGCCGTAGCTTTGGGCATCGAACTTGGTGAAGCTGGTCGATCCGAGCTTAATCCTGAGCGAGGCCTTGGGATCGTCGGACAGGCTCGCGGTCAGGACGCTTGAGAAGCCGAGGCCGGTACCGTCGTTGACCGATTGAGTGTGGTCGACGAGCTTGCTCGTGTCGTAACGAGCCTCGAAGGTGATCGGCGTATTGACGCCGAACGCCGCCGCCGTCCCCGGATTGATCGCAAGGATATGTCCGGAAAAGTCCACTTTGACGTAGTTCGCTTGCGCTGCCGACGCGGCGAAGGCGATGGGCAATACTGCTAGACCCAGTCTTGAAAAACGCATGACCATCTCCCTTGCGGTGCCCACGCTTCGTCGCGCGGGCCCATGAACTGAACGGAACGGACAGGACGAAAACGGGATAGTGGCGCGGCGTCAGGACAAGCGCGGGGACAGCGTCATTCCACGGTCAAAGAATCGTCAAATCGGCTAAAAAAGATGAGATGGCGGCCGCGGCACAGCTTAGTTACGCGGGAAAGATGCCCGCGAAGGCGTTTGCGCCGACGATCGCAGTCGGACCAATCTAGATGTGATAAGCCATCCAACTAGCCGCGGCCGAGAGGAGCATGGTGGACCAGGATAGTGGCGCGGGCTCGGTCTGTGAGGTGCCGTCGTACGATATACGGCTGTTCGGGACTTTCACGATCGTCGCTGCGAACGGCGAACCGGTTACGCCAGGCGCACGCAAGGCGCGGGCGTTGCTCGCCTATCTAATATTAACGGGCGAGCCGGTCCCGCGCGAGTGGATCGCCGCCCTTTTGTGGAGTGACCGGGGCGACGAGCAGGCGCGCGCCAGCCTGCGACAGACCCTGTACGAGATGCGGGCATTTGTTTCGGGCGAGTGTCCACCGATGGCGGCGTTCGACCGGACGCGGATCTGGCTCGTCGCTGGCAGCGTCATGACCGATCTCGACCGAATGCGGCTGCTCGGAACAACCGGGGAGGCATCTGCGCTGGTGGCGATCGTCGGCGATCAGCCGCGCGACCTTTTGATCGATCTCGACGGCGTCGATGCGGCATTCGACGACTGGCTCGTCGTCGAGCGCGTCCGTCGGCGTGACGAACGGCGTCGGATCCTCCTGGCGATGGGTGAGCGCGCACTCGCCGGCAGCGACGCGGCGGTGGCGCTCCATCTGGGCAACTGCCTTCTTGCGATCGACCCGATCGACGAGGCCGGAGCGCGACTGGCAATGACGGCGCACCATCGTTCCGGCGACCGTGACGGGACCCGTCAGACCTTCGCGCGGCTCGAAATGGCGCTGCGCGACGACATCGGCATGGCACCGTCGGAAGAAACTGTCGCGATGCACCGGGATCTGATGTCGGCACCGCCGGCGCGTCCTCCCGACAAGCCGGCGGCCCCGTCGTCCCGCCACAGCGTCGACGACGTCACCGGCGTCGAAGCGGCGCGTAAATTCACTGCGCCGGCGGCGCGGCGACCGTATTTGCGGCGGGCGACGGTGGCCGTGACCGTCGCCGGCGTGATCGCCGCTGCCGTCGGCCTCTGGGTCTGGCCGTCGAGCGGAGCGGAGCAGCGCATGCTCCTCGTTGAGCCGCTTCGTGTCGCGCCCGGCGACGGCACCGCACAGACATTGAAGGAGGGGCTGTCGACCGACCTCGCCCGCATGATCGTCGGGAACGACGCGACTTTGACCGTGGTCGACGCCGGTGACCAGCAGAGCGCTACACGGACCCGCTTCGCGGTTTTTGGAAACGCCCAGAGCAGCAATGGCGTCCTCCACGCCAACATCAAGCTCGTCGGCGACCATGATGCGATCCTATGGTCGAACAGCTTTTCGCGGCCGATCGGCGACGTCGACGCACTCCGCGAACAAATGGCCGCGGCAGTCGCCGATGTGACCTTATGTGCTTTGGGCCGCCACGATCCCGGTGCCCTCGACCTTGAGACGATGCGTCTGTTCCTTGGTGCCTGCGAGCAAAAACATGGAGACTGGGAGGTATCGGTCAAGTTGCTCAAGCAGGCGGTTACGCGAAAACCTGATTTCGC
The DNA here is from genome assembly GCF_019431245.1 of Polymorphobacter sp. PAMC 29334. Lineage (NCBI taxonomy): Bacteria > Pseudomonadati > Pseudomonadota > Alphaproteobacteria > Sphingomonadales > Sphingosinicellaceae > Polymorphobacter > Polymorphobacter sp. PAMC 29334. The sequence goes on from NZ_CP080242.1 coordinate 528,143, forward strand.
GCACGGCTGGGCGATGCTGGCCGCAGCAACCGCGTCGGTCGCCGACGAGAGCGACGACGCCATGGCAGCGAAGCTTCGGGAACAGGCGGGCCTCTACGCAACAAGGGCGCTGGCGCTCAACCGCAACGAGCCCGAAGCGTATTATGCCCGCGCCGAGATCCTGCCGGGGCTCGTGAACTGGCACCGTCGCATGCAAATTCTAGCGGCAGGCCATGCCGTCGATCCGACCAATTCGGTCGTGAACAGTACGATTGCCGGGAACCTCGCTCTCGTTGGTCGCCTGCACGAGGCCGTCGACTATGCTCGTTCGGCCGTCCAGTTCGATCCGTTCAATCCGCGTGAGCTCGCGTGGCTGGTTGAACTACTTGCCGACGATGGGCAACTTTACGCATCGGCGGCGGTCGCGCAACAGGCCGGGCAGCGATTTCCGCTGAACCGCTTCATCCTGCGCAGTGAGTTCATCGCCGCCGCTCTGGTCGGCGACCCCCGCCGCGCCCGCGCCCTGCTTGCCGACGAACTCTCACTTGGCCTCGAGATGGACAGCGCGGCGAACTGGAACCAGTTTATCGCTGCCCGCATCGATCCGGCGCCCGCCCGGCTCGACGATGCGGTTCGGTCAATCGTTGCCAGCGCATCCGACCCGCAGCACGGCGGGCTTGGATCGGTCGTGAAGCTTGGCGTTCTCCAACAGGTCGCCGCAGGCTACGAGCTTATCGCGCGAACGAGCCTAGACAGCCACACGGAGGTCGACACCGATCAGCTCTTTATCCCGACGATGGCGGCGTTCCGCGCAGATCCCCGCTTCATGGACCTTGCCGTGCGCGTAAAGCTGGTCGCGATTTGGCTCGAGAGCGGGCATTGGCCCGATTTCTGCGACAGGTCGCTTTCGTATGATTGCAGGATGGCAGCGCAAAAGGCTTTCGCGCACGGTGGATGAACAAATCATTGTGGCGCCTCAGGCCGACTCCCGACATCAGGCTGCATCACACTTAAATCACGCAAATGAACGTGAGAACGGCGGTTGAGTGGGAGCGCCAAATGTCGTTTTCGGGTCTCGCAGTCTTACGGAGTGAGCTTCATGAAAGTCCGCTTTCGCAGCTGCTCGCGCAAAGCCGTCGGACCGCGTTCGGCCCTGGTGCCCCATTGGCGTCGTCGCTGCCTCCAGGATTGAGAAAGAGTAGATTGCGGTCCGGCAACTCCGCTTGGGTCAGGATGCGACCGTTTTGTTCGACACGCCCGCAATGAACCTCATGCGTGCTGGGCTTGCGGGGTAAGCGGACGACGGGGCGCTGGACTGTACTCTTCCGGAAGCGGTGCTCGGCGGCTGCGCCCTGTGCCATCCGGGGGGGAGCGGTGATGACGGGCTGCAACTAAAGTCGAGTAGCGTACAAAGGAAGAGTCGTGATATCGCGCAGATTGTAGCAAAGTCGGCGCTGCGTTACGGCTGCAATTCAGCCAAGTGCAGGATCATCGGCATCGCTTTAGGATGGACTGTTCCGACAGGTTTGTTCGGTGCCGTCGCAAGGACTGCACACCCGTTCGCTTTCCAATAAGCGCCATACGGCAGTAAGCGTTTGCGACATTTGAAGGACGATCGGGAAGCGGGCGCAAGGCGACCGCCGCGCCAAATCATTACGCTGCCGCATAGATCGCCTCCGCAACGATTGATGCTTTTCAATGCGGCCGCGGTGCGGCGCGGATCAACGGGAGGCGTACATGATCGATGAACGCTTGCTTCGGCGTCGGGCGGACGAGCACCGTGGCCGCGCTCTTCAAGCGTAAAAAAAGCAAGTGGCAAAGACGCACAGAGAGTCTGCCCAGCAGTATGCCGCCCGCGCGGATCATCTGAAGGCCGGCGTCACGCCAACTGGATCGATGGCCTAGAATACCAATCGCCGCGTTCTGCAAAACGGCCGAGCGCCCCGCGGTCTACTTGGATCGGCATAGCCTGGTGCCAGGCGAGGCGGGACGGCCAAGTAAGGCCGTCCCATACAACATGATTGAGGATGGTCATTTAAGCCGCGACGGTAGTCGGGCGACGGCGGCGTACGCTTAGGCCCACGAAACCGAAGCCCGCGACCATCATGGCCCATGTGGCTGGCTCAGGTACGCCACCGACCGGCGGCGTGACGACGATGTTGCTTGTGTCGACGTTGAAATAGAGCCCCGCGCCGGTAACGTTGCGATCGACGTAGAACAGTGTGAAGTTATGCACGCCGGCAGCGAGGACCGATGTCGTCACAGGAGCCGCTGAAACGCCGTGGATCCCACCCTCTTGAGCGATGACATTGCGGTCGAGCGCAAGGAAGGCGTCGTCGTCAGCGCCGAAGCTGAAAGTGACCGATTCGGGCGCAGTCAGGTTAAACTGACCCGAAATCGTTGCGCCCTGAAATCCATGGGAATCGTCAGTTCCGGTTCCGTTGTTTGGATAGAAATTATAGTTCGCGAACGGGCTCGTGACGGTCGCGGTGCCGGTATAGGTAACATGGCTATTCAGACCCGGGCTCCACCACGTGATCTGGCCGTCTGGCGTGGTGTCGTGGATAAACGGAGCCGCTGAGGCCGCGTTATAGACCGGCAGGCCGAGTGCGCCCAACGTCGGCTTGACTTCGTCATAGTAGGTCGGCGTGCAGCAGCCGATCGTGTTGAAATCGGGGTCGCCGCTGCCGCCGCCATAGGTTCCTGCAATCGTATAGTAGTTGATAGTGAATGTGTTAGCAGCCAGCGCCGGCGCGGCGACCGTCGCGGCTAAACAACATAATCCAAGCGAGATTGACTTTAGCATGCTGACACCCCTCCATCCTTCAAAGCGACCAAGCGCGACGTTGCGCGATATCGTCATGATTAATGAATGATTTCCGTGCGTCCGTCCTCCTGCATTAGCAGGCATGAACCGGCATTTACCTGCATTGCGACGTCGGCTCGGGGCGATAAGCTTCCAAGCGTCGCGACGCCGGATCTGGGCAGAGCGTCCGACGTCAGCTTATCCCAGATGAAATCCGAGAAGAGGTGAGGCGGCTTTCGGGCCCCCTTATTGCTGGTTAAGGCACAAGAGAGCCGCGCCGGTGCGGTTTGCCGCCAGCGTGCTTTTGGCATAGCTAATTGAATAAGCATCCGGTTGAGGACGTCCGACGGTGAAAAGCGCAACGCGCATGCTGGTTGTCGCGGTCACTGCGGCCTTACTGGCCGGCTACGGTAAGAAGGAGCCCTCGTCCGGTGCCTTGAGGAATTCGGGTCGATTTACGGGCATAGGTGTATTCGCTCCGCGATGGCTGTGGGCGAAGATGAACATGCTCGAGCCAAGTCGGACGCCGCTGATGCAAGGATCGAGAATGATGAAGACGTGATCGTCGTCCTCTACAGCGACACCGGAGAGGTGCGCCAGTGCGGCGACCACAGTGGCGACTGCGTTGGAATGGATCCTTGGAGCGGGGCGAAGGCACAAGGAACGCTGCCAGCTCGATTGACGAAGCACGCTTCCGACGCTGCGGTTCAGGATCAGACCACCACGGTTGAAACCTTAAAGTAGCGCCATAGCTGTGTGACGCCACATTAAGACCCGCGGAAGCGTTCAGCTTCCATGTGCCGGGGAACGACTGCGGGAGATTGAATGCGGCACGGCATCGCGGTCTGCGACGGCAGCTATCTCCCTTATGACTGCCCAAAGCGGATTCGCGACTATCGGCCCCTTTCGGGCCAAGAGCATAAGCCAAGTCTTATCGATAGCTCCAGCCTCTCCCAGTTCGTTAAGCTAACGATCGACGCGATGGCCCACCATTGGTCGAAGACGGGGTGTAACTTTGGCTGTCGTGCTCGTGGCGATTGATTGAAACAGGTCGAACGCTGCCGCGGCGGGCAGCGTGCCATAGGTGCCATTGATGCTCGACTCAGCTGTACCCCCGTTCCAGGCGAGGCCGGGGGGCTTGGCGAACTGCGCCATAGTCGCCGTTCGCGCTGAATAATGGAGCGTTCCCGCGCCGCCGGTCAGGGTCACGCTTTCGCTGTTGCCGGGTCCGACTAGGTCGACCTCATAGGCCGCGATCGGGCAGATGTTGCCGGCGGCGACACCGAGGTCGCGGGCGAGATCCCATGTTACCTTGCCCTTCTGCGCGCCGGTCGGGTCGGTGGCAATAAAGGTCGCGCCGGTGACGCGCTCGTCGGTATCGGTGGCGAGCTGGATTGTAAGGTTCCAGCCGGCTGCGACCCCGCCCGGCACGGCGCACAACTTCGTCGTCTTGTTGACGAAAAAGCTCAGTCCGCCGCCTACGGTCGTCGGCGGCGAGGCGATGTTCCAGCTATTGATCCAGCAGTTGAGGTTGGTGCCGTCGTAGTCGATTATATACTGTTGCCACACTGCCGCCTGTCCGTTCAGGGCATAGGCGTTGAACTGGAGCGAATAGCCGAACACCTGCGATGCGCCGATCTGCGGCAAGCCGTTGGCGCTGTACGCAAGCGCGCTAGACACTGATAACGTCACCTGTGGCGACTGGATCGGCCGGCCGTGGTTGTGGAGCAGGTAGTTCGTCGAGCTGCCCAGGGTGCCGGTGGTCGGCGCGATCCCTGTCACCGCCGTGGGACCGCCCTGGAAGGCGACAACCAGCCGACCATCGGTGCTCCGCGTCGCGGCGACCGCACTCGCGACGAACCCTGCCGCGACGCCGGTCCACGGCCCGTTGACTGCCGTTTGCCAGTTGCCATAGGCATTACCGTCCATGCCGATGTAAAAGAGTTCGAGCCGTCCGTCCTGGTCCATGCATAGAGAAAGCTGCTGCGCTTGGCCGCCAAAGTTCGACTCGCCGTTCCAGCCGCCGCCGGCGCTGACCTGCCAATTGTGATAGATTCCGTCGTTTGTGCCGATATAGAAGATCTCGAGCCGGCCATCGGCATTTCGTATCGCTGTCACGTCCTTGCCGAAGCCGCCGAGCCCGGCCGCAGTTGCGCCCGACCCGCCACCGCCCCAGTCACTTCCGTTGGGCGACGTCTGCCAGTTGTGGTAGAGACCGCGGTCCATCCCGACGTAAATCAGTTCAAGCCGGCCGTCGGCGTTGGCCAGCAGGGTCAGCCGCCGGGCTTTGCCGCGAAACGCCGCCCCATCCCACGGACCGTTGCTTGGGGCGCGTTCCCAATTGTGATAAATATTGACGTCAAGGCCGATATAGAACAGCTCGAGTCGGCCATCGGCATTGGCCGCGAGCGCAACCTCCTTTGCCGACGCTCCGGTCAGCCAGGCGCCCGGCCAGTTATCCGATCCAGCATTATCCGGCCAATTATGATAAATGCGATTGTCCATACCGACGTAGAAGAATTCGAGGCGGCCATCGCTATTGCGCGCGACCGCAAGTTGGCGTGCGGTGATATTGAGCGCCTTACGAGCAGACCACCCCGACGTCGCTGACGCCGATGTCTGCGACCAGTGATAGACTTGGAAATCGCCCGCAATTACAAACAGTTCAAGCCGCCCGTCGGCATTGGCCGCGAGAGCGACCTGCTGGACGATGTTAAGGTCAGCCCCGACGTCGAGCACCTCGCTCGGCCCCCAGCCATTGTTCACTGCCGTTTGATAACGGTAATACACTCCGTCGGTCATGCCGCGCTCCTGACGAATAAATCCGAGCCGAGTAATCTCTAGAGCTTGCTAGCCCGCCAATTAAAAAGCTCTCGACCACGCTTACGCCGGAGCGTTAGCCCAACGCCGCCAAAACCGGCGAGAAGAAGAAGCCACATAGAAGGCTCCGGAACTGCGCCGACGGAAGCACGGTTACCGACACCGTCACTGATCTCCAACTTCACATTTGGATGTAATGCCTGATAGGCCGGGTCGATATAGATATAGGGATCGGCAAATGCGATAGACGAAGACGTGAAGTGGGGATACCCAAAAGAAGCGGCTGTTGTCGCCAAGATGATCTCGCCAGACGACTCACCAGCTATGAAGGCGGTATGAAAGATTCCATCGATCGACTGGCTGCTGGGATTTGGGTACCCGCCACCAGCACCTACGCGAAAATCGCCGTTATCTATCATTCCATAAAATGTATTTTGAAAAAAGCTGATCAAAGCTGTGCTAGCCGGAGAGTCACCTGTCCCCGGAGCGGGAAGCACACGTGACGCACCAATAGCGTACAAGATGTCGACTGGTACAGTCGATGTTGCGCCAACAACGTCGTAGTAATAAGCTAAACCATTTTCCGCTTCGGAACTAATACCATCCTCTAGCTTTGCTACAGAAGAAGCGCTGCTTTCGAGTCTCGCCGAAGAAGTGCTTGTTACCGCTGTCGCGGATGCGCCATTGAGACTGTAGTATAAAGTTGTGTTAAGTGCACTACTTTTGAGATAAATAGGCTCCGCAGATGAATCAATAATTAGGAGCGTGGTAGCAACCGCCGGTGGCGGGGCCGCTTGTCCGGGCGATCCAATTGCCCCTGAAATAAAGAACAGAAACAATAATTGATCAATTCGCATAATCATCAACCTGTAAAACTCTGTGATGGTCTGAACGGCAAATCGTAATAAAGCTATAATCCGAACCTTGGGTATAGGCGTCTGACGTTGCTTGAAGTCATGGCCCGCACGCGACGTTTTCCAGCCTTGCGCAGATCTGCGAGGTGCCGGGGCCGAAACTCAGCTGCAATATTATCAGCAGTAGCATAGCCGCAGCCGATGCCAGCTGCATCGCCAACCAGACGTGGTGGCGTGGAACGACAGGTTCATCCATCAGGCCCCCCGTTAATACCGCCTCGCCTGACTCCGGCGAGGTGCCACAGTTGCGATCGGAGCGGATGCCGATGCACCCTAAATCTTCAGCTGTCATAGCGAACCCCTTGGTCGGCACAGAGGATCGACCGCGGGTCGGCGAGGTAGGCAAATCAATCCTTCTCAAAAGTCATTAATTGTCACATATACAACTACTTGCGGTATAGAGCGCATTCAATCTGCGAATTCAGGCGCGTTTGCTTTTCACTGGAGGGGCACGATCTTTGCGATCGAACAGTGCTCGTTTATGGTGTTGCTCATCCAAATTTGCCGCTATTCAGACGTGCCGTTCTTTCCGGAGTGATCCTCCATGGATGTTTCGATTATGGACGACAGCTTCTATCGGTGGGGGCGCTTCACGCTAGACCCCGGTCGCCGTTCGCTTTGTTGCGACGGCGAGACTGTCAAAGTCAGTGAGCGGCTCTTTGATGTCCTTCATTATCTTGTCGCGAACTGCGAGCGCGTTGTGGGCCGGACCGACTTGCTCGAGGCGGTGTGGGCCGGCCGGATCGTTGATGACAATAATGTCAGCCAAGCCATTTTTGAATTGCGCAAAATTCTAAGAGTCCGTTTGAGAATGCTCACGGGTGCACGATCCGTCGTAGCATGAGGCTGCCGAGGGCGACGTGGACCATGGCTTCGGAGACGTCGATCCGCTGTTCGTAATCCCGCACGAGGCGCTTCCATCGTGTCATTTAGCCAAAGGTGCGCTCGACGACCCACCGCCGCTGCAGCACTTTGAAGCCGGGCTCCTTGTCGGTGCGGCGGATGATCTCGAGGACGAAGTCCTGGTAGATGGCCGCGTCCATCAACTTGGTGCGGTCATAGGCGCCATCGGCGAACAGGTGCTTGAGCCAGGGCCACCGCTTGCGGATCGCGGCAACGATCGCCTGCGCGCCGGCGCTGTCGGAGATGTCCGCCGTCGTCAGGTTGATCATCAATAGCCGCCCGTCGGTGTCCACGGCGATGTGACGCTTGCGGCCGAGGACCTTCTTGCCGGCGTCGAACCCACGGCTTTGCGCTGCCGGAGCCTTGATCGACTGACTGTCGATCACTGCTGCACTCGGGCTTTGCTCACGACCCTCGCGTGCCCGGTCCAGCATCAGCGTGACGTCGTGGAGCGTGCGAAACAACAGCCGCCGCACAAGCCGCCGAAACCACCAATAGACCGTCTGCCATGGCGGAAAGTCGTTCGGCAGCATCCGCCAGCCCCCACCCGTCCGAGCAAGATAACGCAAGGCGTCAAGCACCGCGCGAAGATCCGTCGTCGGCTTACGCCCTCGTTTTGGCGCGGGTGGCAGAAACGGCTGGATAAACCGCCACTCCTCGTCCGTCAGATCGGTCGGGTAGCGCTTCGCTCGCTGCTCAAATCCAGCCATCCGGCCACGGCTCGCTCGGGTCCACATCCCAAGCTTGAATCACAACCGCGCCACCCCTTCAAGCCATTCTCAAACGGTCTCTTAGCTCGACTTTGTACGTTTATGTGGCGAAGCAGAGTGCCTCTGCCATACGCACAAGGCGCGATGCTGGGATATTGTGGATTTCCCGGTCGGACGGGGAGCGTTGATTAATGTCGCCGACCCACAGCGCCATGCGCACGGCGCCGATGGCATCGCTGAACGTGAGACTGGTTTTTTGATACCAGGCGGCAGCGTACGGGGTGGATTTGCTGTTGAGCAATTCGCCGGCCCATAGGGTGACGAGGCTGTAAAGGCCAAGGAGCGCCGGCGTCGTTCGAGCGATGGCGTTATCGGACCATTGTCGCTGTGTCTCGACGCCAAGGTGGGCGCGGGTTTCGGCAAAGGTGACCTCGATCTGCCAGCGGCGGACGAACAGGGCGATGATCTGTGCCGCATCGAAGCTCACGTCCGTGCTGAAGAAGGCTTGGGGTGCGCGCCGGTTATCGGGATCGCGCACCAGCACCCATCGCACTGGCAGTACCGGCGTCCCGGGACGATACCACAGCGCAGTGCCGGTGGTGATGTCGAGGGCTTTGCCTTCAGCCTGACCGTACCAGGCGGAGACAATGATCCTGCTCCACACTGTTGCCGGATCACTGAGCAGGGATTTGAGCTTGGGCAGCGCCTTTCCCTTTTGTGCTGGACGGCCTGGGGTATTGCCTGTCCGCGCGGGCGGCGGCGCGAACAGGCTGGCGTCGAGCCTCAGCCGGCTGATCAGGGTTGCCCGTCGGGTGATGGCGTGGGCTAGTTCGTGCACAGCAAAGCTGCTGTCCCCGACGAAGATGATGCGCCTGTCGGGCAGCCAGCGGCACAGTTGCAGCGCGCCCTGCCGGGCCCAATCGGTCAGCACCTTGTGACGTCGTCCGGCCTGCAGATCGGCGCGTTCGGATGGCGCCAACAAGGTCAAGACCGGCAGGGCTTTCATCAAGCGTGTCCACGGCACTGGGGTAAGCACCATGAAGCTGAGCCAGCGCAAGCCGCTCGCCTTGACGAAGTGGCCATGGCTAGAGCGCACTGGATCCCGGTAAATGCCCCGGGCGCTGATCTTGCGCCCCAGCGGCGTTCGATCGTATCGTCAAGTCCCACAACAATGGGCCCGTCGGGAACAAGATGCCCGATCACCATCGCGAGGATGTGTTTGGCAACGGCGCGCGGGCACCAGCGCGCGCGACTGAGGATCTGGTGGTAACTTGCGAAGTTGGCGGCTTCGGCGCGCCCGGTCATCCGCAGGCAGGAGGTAACGGTTCGCTTGCCGGTGGCCAGCAACGCCCCCATGGCCAATACCAGCAGGTGTTCCCAGCTCGGAGCGGTAAAGCATTGGCGTAGAGGGCCCAGCCAGTCGCGCAGGATTTGCGGAACGGGGTCGCCAATAGCGGGTCTGGGATGGTGCAGCATCCCCTGCTTCGAATCCCGCTGCAAACTGGTTGCAATGCAAGTGCGCTGCGGCGGATTGACTCGGGCAACGCTTGCACAGCACCGGCTATGACTGACCCATGGACAGGAACGACATCGCGGCCCGCATCGAGGCGTTTGACGCTGCCAGTGGCGGCGGCGTGGGTTGGTATCAGGACAAAGGTGCCTTCTGCCTCTATCTCCTGACAACCGAAGCCCCGATCGCCCGCTTGAAGCCGACCGGTAACGGCGACGACGTCCGGATCAACTACTGGTCACACCGGCGCAAATGGGAGGACATCGACGACATGGGCGGATGCGTTCTGCCCATCGATCAGGCCCTCGATCATATCGCTAACAATGGCCTGTTCTGGACCTGGACCTGACCAAAAATCGTACAAAGTCGAGCTAAGGGCCGGCGGCGGCTCCGATCGCAGCATCGTTACAATTCCCGGCAAAGGATTCCGGTTCGTCGAGGCGGTGACCGCCGGCCCGAGGTCCGGACGCGGGCTAGTGGATCCAGAAAGATCGACGCGACGTGTCTGGCGGCGCGATTATCTATCGCTCGGCGCCGCGCTTCTGGCGCTGGTAGTGGTTGGGCTTAGCCTCGCGATCTGGATAGCTCGCCCACCGATACCAACCGGTCGCCCGCTAGCCGATCGAGTTTTTTCTCCCCCGGCATATTCTGTGGCTGTGCTCGGGTTCGATAACTTAAGCGGTGAACCGGCCCAATCCTATCTTTCGGACGGCCTTTCCGAGCAGCTTATTGACTCACTGACGCAAGTCCAGCGGCTGCGTGTTGCAGCGCGCGTCTCGGCCTTCTCATTCCGTGGGGGCCACGCCACCATTGATCAGATCGCCCATGCCCTCAACGTCGGTGTCGTCCTGGCCGGGAGCGTGCACCGCATCGGCAACCGGGTAGCGGTCACCGCGCAACTGACGAACGCCCTGACCGGGTTCAACATTTGGTCCAGGACTTATGACCGCGACCAGAAGGAGATCATGACCGTCCAGTCCGACATCGCATTAGCGGTAGTGCGGTCGATGCAGCTTCCCACGTCTGAAGCCGATCAAATTAAGCTGGCTCTCGGCGGAACGAGCAACTCGGCGGCTTACGACGCATATTTGCGCGGCATGAATTATCGGCGCAACGCGCACATCTTGCGCGACTATAAGGCGGCTCTGGCCGAATTCGATCGTGCGCTAGCGATCGATCCAGGCTTTGCGCTAGCCTATGCTAAGAGAGCTATCACTTTGGTTGCGGTACAAGCGCTGGGTGCGAACAGCACGCTGGCGGAGCAGCATTTGATTCAAACCGCTCGGACAGCGGCGGACCGTGCGGTCGCGCTGGCGCCGATGTCGGGGGCGGCGCATTCCGCGCGCGGAGCAGTCCTGGGCCATCTCATGCTCGACAAGCTGGGCGCCTTCGATGAGCAAGCGAAGGCCATAGCCCTAGCCCCTGGTAACGCCAGCATTGAAAGCAACTATGCATCCGCGGCTTTAGCGCTCGGCCATGTCGACGAGGCTGTGGCAGCGGCTCGCAGAGCGGCTGATCTCGACCCGCTTGATCCCAATTTCTGGGGGCAGATGGGGCAGATTCTCTATGAGGGTCACCGCTACCACGAGGCGTTGGAGGCCTTGGACCGCGAACGTGCGGTAGCTGGTGCCTTGCCGCTGCGCCATCGCGTCCTGCAAGCTCTGGTCCTTTTGATGTCAGGCCAAGCGCAGGCCGCACGGACGATGTGTGCTTCAGGCAGTGACTGGCAAGAAAACCAGCTCCTCGCATTGGCCGATCAGGCGCTTGGGCACCAGGCAGCGGCAGAGGCCGACCTGGCGAAGGTGCGCGCAGCGTTGGGAAACGACGCCGCTTCCAACTACGCAGAGATTTATGCGCAATGGGGCAGGAAGGCCGAGGCGCTTCACTGGTTTGACAGGGCGGTTCGGTCGCGGAGTCCAGGATTACTTGATGTCCGTCTGGACCCGCTGCTCGACCCAATACGTGACGAGCCGCAGTTCAAGGCGAGCCTGGCGCGACTTGATCAAGGTTGAGATATATCGCTGGTGGTTGGTCGGGGGCCGCCCGGTCGACTGGGCCAGTGGTCGAGCGTCCGGCAGCGTTCTCGCGTCCGACCGCCGGAACCGGACTGTCGCCTTTCGGCCCCTAGGGCGTCCAAGAGGAATTGGAGCCGCGGCAGCGGCGACTGAGGGGCGGCCAAGCGATCAGCAGCTCTTGGTACAACTTGCTAGAGAGCGGACCGACCGCAATCAGCCTGTAGAAGAGAATGTAGCGATGAGGGCGTGTACGAATCATATCGTCTCGACCGTGCTGTGTGCATTGCCGACGGTCGGTTCGCAAAACGGCTTTGCTCTATGCCACTGGGTTCGTGACAACAATCCGACGATAGCAATCGCGCCAGCCGGCACACTCGATGTCGCGCCTGAAATGGCCGCCGAGTGTTATGACGCCGGGCCGCGACTGGTTCGTCCCTACGACCCCGGCGTTATCGTCGAGCAAGTCCAACTGATGCGCGAGCGCGGCCGGCAGAAGCTCGCGCTAAGCTGATCGGCGCTTATCCGGGCCGGCTCGACGACGGTGTCGCTGACCGAAGTCTCTGCTCCTCAGCGACCACGATACGAGGGTCGAGGCCTAACCTAAAGCCCGCTTTTTGACGATTGGTCGCCCTCAAGCTGCTAAGCAGCACCCGGCCAGTCCCGTCAATTCGATCCGGCACCTGCTGTCGCGACAAACTTCCGTCTATCACAGCCACAACACTCTCACGACGATTTATCGACATCCCCATGATTACGCACGTCAGCCGCATCGCCAGCACACAGCTTACATCGGCTCACAGGTCCTTTGAGCGAGTTCCCAACGAGCCGTTCAGCACATAAAATGCAAGCCGCTTGTGACGTGGGGTCGATTGCTCTCGACCAGCGTTTTGTCACTTTACCACAGGTTAGGGACTTGATCGACTGATCGCTTCGGGCAATTATGCTACATGCGGGTTTTAGATGATCAGGATTACAAAGATTATCGGATCAAGGTGACTGAAGTTTATGCTGAGCAAATGCGAGCTCTGATCGGCTATCAGGCTGACTTGGCCAAATGGATTTTTGCTACTTTAATCTTGATAAATTCGGGCGCGTTGGCCGGAATAGTTTCGTCTTCGCGGATCGTTGATGGCGCGGCGCGCATAGGCGCACCATGGTTTATTGCCGGAATTGGGACAGCGCTCGCTTCCGGGTTCATATCGTGGCTGAATACAACGATCGCGATCGGCATCTACGGCAAGATCGTATCGCCGGCCGCCATATTTGACAGAGCATCACAGCCGGAATTTAAGAAATATCGCACGCTATCGGTTCCGGCGCTGGCTTGCTGTGCGATTGTGGCGGGTCTTGTTTCGGTAGCTTGCGCAGGCGTCGGAGCAGAGGACGTTATGAGCTTCGAGTTAAAAGCACCGATCGGGTAGCTTTGCCGCGTATCATACGCCGAGGCGGGGTAAGTGCCCGATCACTGACCGTTATTGTGTCTCCGTCGAACCCGGTGCTGGGTGCCAGCGCGATGCTAATAACCAATGTTCTACATACTCGACAGTAGATTAATAGGCCGGCTACGGCGAGCTGACTGTCTAGAGACCAACATTCCACTTACGACTCCCGAAGGTTCGTCTGGTGCATCGGCGGGCGCTTCAAGGACTACCAACGTTCGCGGCCCTTCAGCTAAACGTGGATATCTTTAGCACTGTTCGGTTGACGGCACGATCGGCAGCGCGAGCGCCCAAAAACGGATGGTTCTTCACATTGAGGCTATGGCTTCTGCGATGCTGTCGTAGACGAGGTCGAGATCTTCGTCCGAGATGCAGTACGGCGGCATGACGTAGACGGTGTTACCAAGTGGCCTCAGCAGCACGTCGCGTTCCCGAAAGAAAGACATCAGGCGCGGCGCAAGAGTAGACAGGTATCCGTTGCTATCCCCGATTTCGATCGCCGTGACGGTGCCGAGCTGGCGTCCATTAATCGCGCCGGGCTGCGACTGAAGCATAATGAGCCCCTTAGACTGGCGCCGCGCAAGATCGGCGACGCGTTCCAGCACCGGCTCTTCCCGCCAAATCGCGAGGTTGGCGTTCGCGGCGGCGCAGGCGATCGGGTTGGCAGTATAGCTTGACGAGTGGAAGAACATGCTCGACCGGTCGGTGCCGTAGTGAGCGGCGAAGATAGGCTCGATCGCCATCGTCACCGCTAGTGGGACGGCGCCCCCTGTCAAGCCCTTCGATAGGCAAAGGATATCGGGCACGATCTTTGCTTGCTCGCAGGCCAGCAACGTGCCGGTTCGTCCCCACGCCGTCATCACTTCGTCGGCGATAAACAACACGCCGTGCTGCGCACAGATGCGACGCATCTCGGAAAGCGTTGCCGCCGAATAGACCAGCATGCCTCCGGCACCGAGCAGCAGAGGCTCGATGATCAACGCTGCCGCTCCCTCGCGACAGGCCTGATCGAGCGCGTCCAACGTCGTTTGCTCGCCGCCCACGGTCGGGAAAGGGATAGTCTCCACGTCGAACAGGAGCGGTGCGTAGGCGCGGTTAAAGACGCCGCGCGCACCGACCGACATCGCGCCGATCGTGTCGCCATGATAGCCGTGCTCGAGCACAAGGATGCGATGCCGAGGTTCGCCGCGGTTCAACCAATAGCCCAGCGCCATCTTCAGCGCGACTTCAACGCTGGTCGAACCCGAGTCGGAGAAGAAGACACGCGTAAGAGCCGGCGGCATTATCGCGCGTAGTCCGGCTGCCAGCGTCTCTGCTGGTTTGTGCGTCCACCCCGCGAAGATGATCTGATCGAGGTTACCGACCTGTTCGGCGATCGCGGCGGCGATGCGTGGGTGGGCATGGCCGTGGGTCGTCACCCACCAGGATGAGATCGCATCAACGATCCGCCGGCCATCGGCGGTAAAAAGCGCGGCGCCTTGGGCGCGCTCGACCAACGGGATCGGCTCGGCGAGGCCGTGCTGCGTGAAGGGGTGCCATATCGAGGATCCGCTCAACGGAAATCCTCCAGTCTGAAGTTGGCATGGAACGCTGCCCGTAAGCTGGTCGCCGTCAGCGGGGTAAGGCGCGGGAGCCGGCCCAGGCGCCTGACTTTGCCAAGTTCGACGACGATCGCTTCGCTGTCTTCGTTTGGATTGCCGACGAATGCGATACCGAGGATCGGTACGGCGCGGGCGCGCAGGGCTTCGATGGACAACATGCTATGGTTGATTGTGCCTAGTCCAGTACGCGCAACGATCACGACTGGATGGCCCCAATGGGCGAACAGGTCGGCATAGAGCAACCGCCGCGTGACCGGCACCAGCACGCCACCGGCCCCTTCGACCACCAGCGTCTCGCGCGTAAGTGAAGGCGTTAGAAGGTCAGGATTAATCTCGATACCGTCGAGCTCGGCGGCGCGGTGCGGCGAACAAGGCGTCGTCAGGCGATAGGCCTCAGGCAAGATATGTCGTTGCGGCACCCCGAGTGAAGCAACGGTTGAGGCATCGCTGCCGTCGTCCAACCCGGCCTGGATCGGCTTCCAGTACACAGCACTCAGCGCTGTGGTAAGAGCGGCGGCGAAGACAGTCTTGCCGACGTCGGTGTCGGTGCCGGTTACGACGATCGTGGTCACAAATGCTCCTGCAGGGCGGTCACGAGCGCCGCAATCGACGCCTCGTCGACGTTGAGCGTGAACGACAGTCGCAGCCGCGCGGAACCGGGCGGGACGGTGGGCGGACGAACGCCACGCACATCGAATCCTGTCGCCTGCAACGCGGCGGCAATCTCCATCGTCCGGCGGTCGTCACCGATGACCACTGGTTGGATCGGCGATCCTGACACGGGCATCCCGATGCGGCACCACTCGCGCGCCGCTGAGTGGAGAAGCGCGTGAAGCCGGTCTCGGCGCTCTGGCTCATCGCGCAGGCAGCGCAGCGCGTCGCGGACCACGGCCGCGATTAGCGGCGACGGCGCGGTCGAGAAAATAAAGCCTCGACCTCGATTGATCAGGAAGTCGCGCACCGTGGCTGGCGCGAGGATTAGGGCCCCTTCGCACCCCAACGCCTTTCCGCACGTGCGTAGCACGACGACATTGGCTCCCCCGTCGAGATCCGCGGCTAAGCCGCGACCATCAGGGCCGAACACGCCGGTGGCATGCGCTTCGTCGATCAGAAGCATTGCGCCTTCCCGTTCGGCGAGCAAGGCAGCGTCGGTTAGCGGCGCGCGGTCGCCGTCCATGCTGTACAGGCTCTCCATCGCGAGCCATGGCGTTCCCGATCCACCACGATTGCGCCACGCGGCAATCACGTCGGCAGCAGCGTCCACGTCGTTGTGTGCAAAGGCCCTTGTCTCCGCTCGGCCAAGTCGCATTCCTTCATGCGCGCTCGCGTGGATTAGCTCGTCATAGACGACGAGATCGCCGCGCTGCGGCAACGTCGAGAAGAGCAAGGCGTTCGCACCGTAACCGGACCCCACGAAAAGAGCGGCTTCGGATCCAAAGAATTGGGCGGCTTCTTCCTCAAGCATCTCATGCTCTTCGCAGTTGCCGCGCAGCAGGCGCGATCCTCCCGAGCCGGTGGGAACTCCGCGCGCCAAGGCCGCAATGACCGCGTCTCGCAGACGGCTAGATGCCGCCAGTCCCAAATAATCGTTCGATGAGAAGTCTAAACCGGACCGGGGCGTCAGAGACCGACGTCGACCCATTGCGGAAAGCTGCGTCAGTCCGTCCACCAAAATATCAAGTGCGCCCATTCGCCCGTGCTAGCGCCAGCGTCGCCGCTTGCCGAGAGGCATTCGGTCGCTACACCGACCATATAAAAGCCTCGACGTGAACCGGCATCGTGTCATCAGGTCGCCGTGGTAATTGGAGCAGTTATGCCATTTCCGTGACAAGCCGTGTGAACTCCGCGCACTAAGCCCAAGATTAAGCGATGGCGTTCCGTCCCTCCCCATCCCGAGATCGCCCATAGCGGCTTATCTTTATGTCCGCCTTTTGTTCGCTTCGAGGAGAAGAAGAACCATCAACACGTCCAACAATCTTGATGAAGATCGAGTTTGACCGGAACCCGCAAGACTTCTCCGTAAGTGATTATGATTTAACATTCTTCGGCCCGTGCAGAGAGACCGTAATTGGACGATTAACAGTCTTCCCGATAGCGGTTTGCGGTAAAAATTAGGGGTCACGCGGTAAGGCAGCGGGTCTTTGAGTTGAGTTTTTCTGCTGGATCATCGACGCCGCGCCAGGCATGTCCGGACTGCGGGATATGCCGGAACGCCTCGGCAAAGGGCAAGCGAGTGGGTGGCGGCCGTTGGCTTGCCCCGGCTGGACTACGGCATGCACTCACTCAGGCGGACAAAGGCGGCGCTGGTGTACAAGCGTACCGGCAATCTCCGCGCCGTTCAGATGCTCCTCGGGCATACCAAGATCGCGACGACCGTTCGCTATCTTGGAGTCGACCTCGAGGATGCGCTCGCGCTCTCCGAGGCCACCGATCGCGACCTTATCGCGCGCGCCTGCCGTGCGAGCCGCGCACTCTCTTCGGTCATCGCGCCGCGGCCGTAGCGACCACGCTCTCAGCATCCGATCAAGTAGGGTTCCCGTGAGTTAAATCGTCCTCGATTAGCGGAGCGGCGGCGAACGGCCGCTTTCCTGCATTGAACATCTAAGAGCGGACACGCAGAAATCCCTCGCGCTCTGGCCAAACCGCAGCGCCTGAATGAAGGTCCGGTCTTGCGAGGCGCTTGGCAGCCTAGAATGTCGAATTGTGGGTCTTCAAATCAGCGCGCCGCGCGCTCGCCCACCTGTGGCCACCACTCCGACGCGCGACGCCCTGTTTCAATCACCATCATTTAGGCAAGCGGGGCATGCAACCTCCTTCGAACTCGAACACGCCCCACCGGACGAAATCGCTCCCGCCCCGGATCGTGATACGCGAATTTGGCTATCGTCCGCGAGCTAGCTAAGGGCGCTCTACGAGTGGCACGATCGAGCAGCCCAATGCTCAGCGCGTTGTCGCAATCCTGCACGACGAGGGGGGCATGCATAAACGCCGCCCGATTGCTCCTCTGCCGACTACGGCGTTTCGGACAAGTTACAAATTTGATAACGTCATCGCGACGATTGTAAGGCACCCACCTTTCCATATGCCATAGCAATCAGAGGAGGGACGGCGATGGCGGGCGAGGCGGCGAGCAGCGCGGCACCGGACAGTGGTTACACCGCGGTCGTGTACTTCCACGGCATCGGCCAGCAGCGACGCTTTGAAGAAACCAGCCGCCTGATCGACAGCCTCGACCGGTACCTCGCCGGTTGTTTCTCACGCGGCCAGCCCCGCGGTATGTTGATGGGGATCAAGCCGCAGCTGCGACCCGGAATCGCCGATCCGAGCGATGTTTTCACCCATATCGTCACCGTCTTTTCGCCCGACCGCAGTGGCCGCACCGAGCTTTCCTCCGTCCGCTTCCACGAGGTCTATTGGGCCCCGATCATGGCGGGCGAGCGCTCGCCACTGGGCGTCGTGCGCTGGCTCGGCCGCCAATTGACGCGTCCGCTCGGGACGGTGCGGTCACCTTGGCGCGAACGGCAACGCCTCCGCCGATCGGCGTTGGCCGCACTCTACGAGGACAAAGCGCACTGGCCGCGAGGCATCCTTGAGCAGGATTTCACGACCTTGGTGCAGCGCTACGACGACTTCGAATCACCTCAGGCACTTCGCGCCTTCGCGGAGGGCACCTTCGCGCAATTCAATTTCTATCTCGAACAGCGATGCGCCGGCGACATCGAGGCCATTGGCCGTCATCTAGCTTTGGCAAGGGCTTGGCGCCGGGCCTATCTGGCAACGGAGGCGCGCAACGCAGCGCTGCTCGCGTCGCTGGCTCTTGCTCTCGCTTTGCTCGCTGGCGGCGCGGTCGCGCTTGTCCTTGTGCTCCTGCAGCGCTTCACGGCGGTGACCGCGGGCAGCTCGCTGGCGCAGCTCGCTGCAGCCGCACCACCGACGCTGACGACTGCAGCCAGCTTGGCGCTGACGCTGGCGGGACTGTTCGGCATCGGCGGCTTCCTGACCGGATACGTCGGCGACATCGAGGCTTGGGCGACCTATGAGGAAACTGACGAAAAGTTCGAGAAGCGGGCGAAGGTCATTGCGCTCGGCGCCAAGGTCTTCGGCCAGGTGTTGGGCGACGAAAATTGCCGCCGAGTTGTCGTCGTCGCCCACAGCCTCGGCACGACGATCGCCCATGACACGCTGCTGTCGCTCGTTCGGACCAACCGTGTCTCCAACCCCCAGGACCCGATCAAGGGGCCGGTGCCGCTAACCAAGATCGAGCATCTCGTCACGCTCGGCAGCCCGATCGACAAGATCGAGTATTTCTTCGAGAGCTACCGTTCGCCCTTCCATCGCTATCGCCGGGTCGTCGAGGAATTGCGCGGCGACATCAGCACCGCGCCATTTACCCGGATGCGCAAGCCGTTCCTCCACTGGATCAACTTCTGGGACGACGGCGATCCGGTCAGCGGCGCACTGCATTCGCCGACCGGCAAACTGGGGTTCGTCCAGCGGGTCGACAATGTCCATGTCGCCAACCGGCCATTTCCCAGCCCTGGCGCCTCGCATTCCGGATACTTTTTCAACCGCGACGTCATCGCGACGCTGTTCGACGTCATCTACCACCGCGCCGCGAGCTTCCGCGCGCTGCCACCGCGACCCCGCCAGGATCCCGACTGGTCGAGCGCGTTCATCGGACCCGCGATCGATGCACCAGGCGCCCGGCGACTATGGACGCTCATGGCGATCGCGCTGCCGTGGTTGGCGCTAAGTGCGGTGATCGTGCAGCTGAGCCTGTCGCACGGTGCTGCCATAGCATGGGTGCCGTTCGGGATCACCGTAACGATTATCGGCGTGGCGGCCCTTACGCTTGGCAGGCGCGAGCCTCGTCACGCGCTGGAGACCGCACCGATCGTCACCACCTCGGTCGGGGCATCTGAAGCCATCTCACGGGACGCCAAGAGCTTCGAGCCGTTGCGCAGCGAAGACGCGGACATATAGCTATTATATAATCCACGGCCCAGGCGAGCTCTCGCTGCGCGCTCAAATTTGCTGAATGAAGGACCGCTTTGGGTCTTTGCGTAGGTCGGGCTGAGCGTCCAAAATTGGGGCTTCCGGACATACCGAGGTCCATGGAACAATAGCCCGCTTTGCCACGTCGAACGCCCGTATGCCGCCAGGCGGCGACCGGCCCCGACGCAGCGCCGCTACCAACTGCCGGTTTTGGGGGTCACTAAGCTGCCTTGAATGACTGCATCGGGGTTCGGCGGCCTTATCTGTGGGGCCAAGCTTCTGCTGGTTTCCCGCGTCGCTAACCTAAAAGTCAGTGATCATCCGTGTAACCGACGTCTCGGACAGCTTGCCGAGCCCCCCCCGCAATAAAACGCTTGGATGTGCTTCATGGCTCGCGAACGCATCGATGATCTCGAGGTACTGCTAACCGTAACGCGCGAAGGCAGCTTCACCCGCGCGGCCCCCAAGCTGGGGTATCGAAGTCGGCGCTCGGTGAGACAGTGCGGGCGCCTGAAAAGCACGTTGGCCTGCGTCTTCTCGTCAGGACAACACGCAGCGTTTCCCCGACCACCGTCGGCGCGCGCTGCCTTGCGCGACGCGGAGGGCGATTTTGCGAGGACGGTCGTGCGCGTTACGCTCAATTCGGGGAATTCATTTCTGGCGGACGGGAACCTGTTTGGTGAGCGACAGTGCTTTTGAACTGCAAATCGGCGGGTGATTTAATGCTGCCGAGGCAAAGATCAGTCAGCGACCTGCCGCTATCGTCATAGGTGCAGGGCATAATATCAGGCATAATCATCACACTATCATTAGTGTGAGGGTCGGTAAGGCACTTTAAGAGGGGCGAATTCGGGATTAGCACATATATCGCAACAACTTGTCGCGTCGCTCAGAGGTATTATCGGACCGAGCCCAATGCCGCGCCACTTCACACAGATTTAAGCTGTTGTCCCTAAAGACTTACTTGAGTTTGTAAGTGTGGAGTTGCGTATTATGATTAAGCTTGTTAAGCATGCGGTACTATGTGCGCTGGCTGTCACGACGTCGGCAGACGCAAAAATCCTTTATGCGACATCTTCGACCATAATGAGCATCTGGAAGACGGCGGTGAGCGGCGACACCATCCGGCTGTCGGGGACGTTTGCCGGCACCACGTCGCTCCAGAACAAGACCGCCACGAAGGCGATCACGATCGATGCAACGAAAGCGACCTTCATCGGGACGCTCAAGTTTCAGTCGGTCAATAATATCAAGGTCGTCGGTGGACGGTACGACTCGACGGGCGGTCCGACGGCGTACGGTCGAGGGATCGTCGTCTACAAAAGCAGCAACCTTTCCTTTGACAAGCTCACCGTGGTGGCAAGCGGCACCGACGGCGAAACCGGAGTCGGGCTGGAGGGCGTCACCAATGCAAGTGTGACGAACTCGACCTTCACCAACGTCGGCGTCGGTGTCGGCGTCACCGGATCGAGCTACATCACGCTGACCGGTAACAAGGTCGTCGGCGCGACGAAGGACGGCTACGACGCGTACAACGACCATAATGTGGTCATCGCCAACAATAGCTGCAGCGGCAGCAAGCCGCAGGCGGGCGCGCACCCTGATTGCGTCCAGCTTGCCAGCACCGGCGGACTGCCTGTCCAGTCGGACATCAAGGTCATCGATAATATCGCGACCGGCATGACCCAGGGATTCACCTCATTCTTGGGGTCCGCGACGGGTAGCCTGCGCATCACCATGACGGGAAACATCATCAACGGCCTGATGTCGCAGGGCGTCGCCTGCTATGGCTGCGTCGATAGCTTCATCACCAACAACTTCCTGTCGTCGCAGCCCGGTGCCCCCCACTTCGTCAACTTGAATGTCATTGGCGGGTCGAACAACGTCGTGTCCGGCAATACCTTTGGCTCGCTGAACACGTCGTCGGTCCTGCCGACCGACTATGCTTCGGCTTACTTCCGGCTCACCGGCACGACCTACAAGCCGACCTTCGCCGACTTTTCGTCGATCGGCGCGACGGCGAGTATGGAGCGGATCGGTGCGACGATCCCCGAACCCGCCGAATGGGCGCTGCTAATCGCCGGCTTCGGCCTTGTCGGGTTTGCCGCCAGGCGCGCATCGCCTCGCGCTGTTGCTTGAGTACTTTTGCCGCTGCCCCTCGTGGTCGGCGGCAATTATTCACGTTCTTTGAGACGAGTGCGGAACGACCGATCGAAAACAAACCCAGCCCGACTTAATCTTCGAACTGGTCTTGTCGTTCGAAGGGTCAACGAATTCGATCGATCAGTTGCAGCAGACATCTTTATTCGCATGACGGAATATGGCTGGGCGGTGCACATCGTCTCGCTGACCGAACGCATGACGTCCACGAACGGCGTTACCGGCAAGTGGCAGAAGCGCTTGGCGTCAGCGGCCTCTGTTGGCCGCGTCGAGGCGGCGCCACGACCCGGAGGCTTCGAGCCGTAACCAGACGTTAAGGGTGCCCTAGACCGAAAGAAATCGTTACGCCGCCGCCCTATTTGGTCTAGAGAGGTGTGCTATGATTGACCCAGCCCGCATTACCTGCGCGTCCGAAATTGCTGTCGGCGAAACGATGTCGGCGTGGATGGGAACGCTGATCAACTATGTGCATTCAGGTCAGCCCGATCTAACCAATCGCCAGATGGCGGTGCTGATGATAGTTTATTTTCTCCCGGCACCGCACACTGTGCGCGGTCTCGCGGCGCAGTTGCGGGTTTGTAAGCCGGTCGTAACCCGGGTACTCAATAAACTTGGAGCACTGGGTTTCTTACGACGGCAGAAAGACCTCTCCGATCTTAGAAGCATATTTGTTGAGCGAACGCCGCAGGGACGCGCGTTTATTGAGGACCTCATTAAATTGTGGGATCCTGGTTACAATCTGGAGGTCAGAGCCGAAAGCTTGAGAGTCGTGTCAGAACGGCGCGATACGGGACGTTGACTCAACCCCGCCGCGAATTGACCGGAGGAAGCAGTTGGGGCATCCCACGGCCCCTGACGCATCCATATTACCCCGGATCGTTTCCAAAATAGGGGAGCACCCTGCGGTGCGCCCCTGTTGTCTGCCCAGCGATGATGCTTAACTGGCGACCACGCTTCAGCGGCGGCGCGCGCAATAACCGACCAGGCCGAAGCCCGCGACCATCAGGAACATCAAAGCTGGCTCGGAAACGGTCGCGAGTGCAAAGGTTATGCTGCTGCCGACACCTGCCGGTCAATGTCGGCTCCGCGAAGCGAGTAACCGATATGCGTTAATGTCTACAGGTCCTATTACAGAGTGGGTGTTCGGTTCGACCACAACCCGCTGTGTATTGTTCTAGCACCTTTGCCACCGCTAATCGTCGCACTCTGAACTCAAAACATTGCTTAACAGCTTTTCGACCTCGGCATGGATGATCTCGTAACAGTCGCAAGCGATGCTCAGCAGCCGATCGCGATCGACGACGGTAATCTTGCCTCGACGATGTTCGACAATGCCTTCAGCCTGAAGATCACGCGCAACTTTTGAAATCGCGTTTCGCTTGACCCCGAGCATGGCGGCCAGGAATTCCTGTGTCATCGGCAGGCGATCGCCGTCGGTGCGATCGTGCGTAAGGAGGATCCAGCGCGCACACCGTCGCCGCACATCGTGAAGAGCGTTGCACGCGACAGACTGCAATGTCGTCCGGGTGAGAACGTCTCGGTACCGTGATACTGCCGAGCAGAACCGAACGCTATCGTCGACCATGTCCTCGAACGCCGCCGCGGTGACCCTCTGCGCCGAACCCGGCAGTTGCACCTGAAAACGGGTGAATGCGGTATCGACGAACCCGCTGGCACTCATGCCCGCAGCGCCCTCGCAGCCGATTGCGGCGGTTTCAGCGCAGCGTCCATCAGGCATGACGACAATCAGGGAGATGATGCCGGCGGTCGGGAGATAGACATGCTCGAGGCGTTGGCCGGGCTCATACAGCACCTGCCCGAGCTCGAGAGGAACAGTGGTCATCCACTGTGCTAATGCGGGTTGATCCTCGGCAAGCACGCGGGACAGAAGGTAGTTGGTGTCGGGCCAGGCGTCGTGGGCTGGCAGTTGCATGGCCATGAGAAAGCTCTTTCGCTCGCGCCGCAGAACCAACCCTGTTCGGTACCGGACGCAGACTCTGAG
This sequence comes from Polymorphobacter sp. PAMC 29334, assembly GCF_019431245.1. NCBI lineage: Bacteria > Pseudomonadati > Pseudomonadota > Alphaproteobacteria > Sphingomonadales > Sphingosinicellaceae > Polymorphobacter > Polymorphobacter sp. PAMC 29334. The sequence continues at coordinate 551,997 of NZ_CP080242.1, forward strand.
AGACCATACGACTTCCGGGAAAATCGTGGCGAAAATACGAATTGCCGCGGGAACCACGTCACGATCGCATCGTTAAGCGCACTGTCAGATACATAACGAGCTCTGGCGACGCTGCTTTCGGCGTTGGCCTCGAGGAGAGGCGCTCGTTTTCAGATCACTCTGGAGCCAGCAATGGTCGTATCGGCAAGTACCCAGTTTGGGGATGGCGGCGAGTTACCGAGCGCCGATCCCGCCTGTGATGGTCTTGCGGTTACGACAAGTGTCGATTGCACGCCGCAGCCGCAGGACGGAATTATCCAGCTTGTCGAAGAGACAGTGCGCATCGACAAGCGCAAGGTCGAAACCGGCAAGGTTCGGGTGCGCACCGTCGTCGACGAGGAGCCGGTCGTCGTCCGCGCCACCCTGTCGGGCAATTACGTCACCGTCGACCGCATCCCGGTCAACCGCGTCGTCGATGCTGCACCGCCGCCGCGTGAAGTCGATGGCGTCATGATTATCTCGGTCGTCGAAGAGCGCATTCGCGTTGTCCGCGAGCTTGTTCTCATCGAGGAGGTCCATATGCGCGATGTGCAGACCTCCGAGCCGTTCGAGCAAACCGTAATGCGCCGCGTCATGCGTGCCGAGATTGAACGTGAACACATCGCTCGGGAGATAAATTAATGGCCAACGACCGCAACAATACCGACGGCGCCCCGCCGAGCCACGTCCATATCGAAAAGGGCAAGCCGGTCAACTGGCTGGCATGGATGGCGCTCGGCCTTGGCTTGCTGGCGCTGTTGTGGGCGCTGACACGCCACCGGGACACCCCGATCTCGACCGAGACCGTTTCGACGACCACCACATCGCCCGTCGCGGCAGTCGGTTCAACTGTTGATCCGACCCCTAGCTCAACTGTTGGGGCGACTACGACCGCGTCTGTTAGTACCCTTGGTGCCTATCTTGCCGGTAACGAAGCGGCACCGCGCACCTTCGCCTTCGATACGATCCACTTCGCGACGTCGTCGAGCGAGCTGACCGCACCGGACAGGTCGACGGTCGATGATGTCGCTGGCGTGCTCGGCAAGTACCAACAGACGAACATCAAGATCGTCGGGTACGCAGATGCCCGTGGCGCCGCTGATGCCAACCAGAAGCTTGGTCTCGACCGTGCGAACGCGGTCAAGGCTGCCTTGGTCGGCAAGGGCATAGCCGCCGGTCGTATCGGTACCGGCAGCGGCGGAGCCGCCGACCCGGTGAACACCAATGCGACGTCGTCCGGCCAGGCGGAGAACCGCCGCACCGAGCTCGTCGTCGTCAACCGCTAACTTCGTTCCACCCCAGCCCAGTAGAAGGACATATCATGTCACGTACAATTACCGCACTGTTCGACACCCGTGCCGATGCCGAAGCCGCAAAGAACCGGCTTGAAGCTGCCTCGCTCGAGGTGAGCCATGTCGATATTACCGACAAGACGAGCACTGGCTACACCGATAACCTTGGCACCGGCACGACGTCGCCCGAATCGCAGGGGTTCTGGGCATCGCTCAAGGGCGCGTTCAGCCCAGGCGAGGACCGCCATGTCTATGAGGAAGGCGTCCGCCGCGGTGGCGCGTTGCTGACCGCGACCGTCCACGACAACGACACCGACAAGGCCGTCGACATTCTCGACAACGCCAACTCGGTCGATATCGACGGCCGCGCCAATGACTGGAAGCAGTCGGGCTGGGTCGCCCCGGTTGCGGCTTCCGGCATGGCCGCCGCGCCGATTGCAGGCAATCGGACCACAGGCGCGAACGAAGAAATGATTCCGGTCGTCGAAGAAACGCTGCGGGTCGGCAAGCGGGAAGTCGAGCGCGGTGGTGTCCGAGTCCGCTCGTACATCGTCGAAACGCCGGTCAGCGAGCAGGTCACGCTCCGCGACGAGCATGTGTCAGTCGAGCGTCGTCCGGTCAGCGGCGGCGCGGTCCCGGCCGATGCCTTTCGTGAGCGGACCATCGAAATGACCGAGACCGACGAGGAGGCGGTCGTTGCCAAGGACGCGCGGGTGGTCGAGGAAGTCGTCGTTCGCAAGACGGCCGAAGACCGGACCGAGACGATCAGCGACACCGTGCGTCGGACCGAGGTCGAGGTCGACAACGTCGCCGGCACCGACACGACGCGTGGCGCGATGACCGGGTCAACGACGGCCGGTGTCGGCCTTGGCGACAAGATCGCCGGCCTGGCCAAGGAGGGGGCCGGCAAGATGACCGGCAACGACGAGCTCGAGCGACGCGGCGAAGTCCAGCAAGGCAAGACCGCTATTTAGCTTTTACCATCGAAGGGGAGCACTTCACCGATGAAGTGCTCCCCTTTCATGTCGTTTAGGACGCAGGCAGACAGCCTCATTTCAATTTCATTCTGGTTTCTGCTCGGGTGGTGTTTGGCTTCGATCGACAGCGAGATCGTCAGCAGGTCTGGGGAGGGGCTGCTGCTTGATATCGTTTTCGAAATCGTCGGCGCGGGCCTGACGGTTTCCTGTTTTGCTGGTGCGCGCCGCGCCGGTCAGCGGCTTCGACCTCTATTGGCTTTTCATCACCGTAATCGCCGCGATCGTTATCTTGATCGCAAATCAAGCGGTCGCGGGTGCGCGAGCACAATTTTACGCGTCGTATGGGGCCATCGATCTTACGACCGGCGGCAACCAGCCGGACAATAGTGTTAGCATTACTCTAGTAACCGAAGTGGAGAGGCGAGCTTGCCAACACCTGCATCGCCTGTCCCGGCACTGCCACCGGTTGAGCCGCCTGCGTCCCCCGATGTTGCAAAGGCGCTGACCACCTTCGTCCTGTCTGTCACGATCCTCTACTTTGGGAAAGAGGTGCTGGTGCCGGTGACGCTGGCGCTCTTGCTCGCGTTCGTTCTCGCGCCGCTTGTAAACCTGCTCCGTCGCCTGCACCTTGGGCGCGTTCCGGCTGCTCTGCTCGCGGCAACGCTGGCGCTCGGCCTGGTTCTCGCGATCGGGACGGTGATCGGAACGCAGATTGCGCAGTTGACCACCGACCTGCCGAGCTATGCAGCGACGGTCGAATCCAAGGTCAACCGCGTCAAGGCCTACACGCTCGGTCGAGTGTCCGAGCTCACCGACAAGATCGGATCGCAAACCAAGGCACCTGCGCCAACAGTCACATCGACATCGGCGGGAGCCAGCACGACGGCGCCCGTAGCAGCGCCCACGGAAACGACCGGCTACACGCCGCTCGATCTTGTTCGTCGGTACCTGTCGCCGGTTCTGTCACCGTTGGCGACGTTCGGCGTCGTATTTATCGTCGCAATTTTTGCGTTGCTCCAGCGAGAGGATTTGCGCGACCGAATGATCCGCCTCGCCGGCTCGAATGATCTTCACGGGACGACCGTCGCGATCGACGACGGTGCCCAGCGCCTGCGCCGTTATTTTCTGACTCAGTTGTCGATCAATGCGCTGTTCGGTGTGGTGATCGGCATCGGCCTACTCGTGATCGGTGTCCCCAACCCGGTCCTCTGGGGCATCCTCTCGGCGCTGCTCCGCTTCGTGCCGTATGTCGGATCGCTGATTGCGGCCGTACTGCCAGTAACGTTGGCGGCAGCGGTCGAACCGGGCTGGTCGATGAGCCTGTGGACACTCGCGCTTTACGTTATCGTCGAGGGCGTGACCGGTCAGGCGATCGAGCCGATGGTGTATGGGCGGAGCACCGGCCTGTCGCCATTTTCCGTTGTCGTCGCGGCTATCTTCTGGTCGTGGCTGTGGGGGCCGATCGGCCTGATCCTGTCGACGCCGCTGACGCTGTGCCTCGTCGTCGTGGGACGCCACGTGCGGCGGCTCGAGTTCCTTGACGTTCTTCTCGGCGATCAGCCTGCGCTGACGCCGGTTGAAAGCTTCTACCAAAGGATACTCGCCGGCGACGCCGACGAGGTTCGCGACCAGGCCGAACGGCTCCTCAAGGACCGTTCGCTGTCGAGCTATTACGATGATGTCGCCTTGAAGGGATTGCAGCTCGCGGCGATCGATGCGCAGCGCGGCAATCTTCGGCCCGACCAGCTCTTTCATATCCAGTCGACGATCATTGCCGTGGTAGACGATCTCGAAGGCTTTCCCGACCGTCAGCCCCCCGCCACGGTCCCCGAACGATCCGTCGTGTCGCCGCCCGCCGAAGCTTCAATCAGCGTCGCGGCCGATACACTCCGGATCGAAGACCTGCATGCGGAAACGCTACCGTCGGCGTGGCGCCAGGAAGGCGCAGTGTTGTGCGTCGCGGGGCGGGGGCCGCTCGACGAAGCAGCCGCAGCGATGTTGAAACAGCTGCTCGACAAGCATGGCATAGGTGCCCGCGTCGTGCCGTATGCGGCGGTTGCCCGCGAAGCCATTCGCAGCTTCACCGCCGGCGATGCGAGAATGATCTGCATCTCGTATCTCGAGCTTAGTGGCGAGCCGTCCCACCTGCGCTATCTCATCGAGCGACTGCACCAGCGGATGCCCGGCCTTCAAGTCGTCGTTGGCATGTGGCCGGAGGGGGAGACCATACTCAAGGACACGGTAATGCGCCGCAGTATAGGGGCTAACGATTATACCTCTACGCTCGGTGCTGCGGTGGCGGCGTGCTTTGCGGCCGCGCGCGCAACTGCGGTGCCATCGCTCAGCGGCGGTGTTTGAGCATGGTCAAGCCCACTGCTGCGACGCCGGTAAATGCCGATCAGACAGTCGCGCTTCGCCTCACTGGCTGGGGCCGCACCCTTATCCAAGTCTACAAGGGGTCGGCGAAGGACAACCTCGGACTGATCTCGGCCGGCGTTGCCTACTATGGCTTCCTGACCCTGATCCCGGCGCTCGGTGCCTTAGTGCTGACGTACGGCCTGATCACCGATCCGGGCGAGGTCGCCACACAAATGCGGGCGATCGTACAACACGTGCCGGCGGACGCCGCCAAGCTGATCGACGCGCAACTGACCGGTATCGTCACAACCGCAACTGGCAAGAAGGGGCTGGGACTAGCGATCGCACTGCTGCTCGCAATCTATGGCGCAATGAAGGGTGCCGGCGCTGTCGTCACCGCCTTGAACGTCGCCTACGAAGTGCCGGAAGAACGCAGCTTCGTGCGGACGACGCTCGTCAACGTAGCCGTAACCGTTGGAGCAATCCTGGTCGCGGTGGTGGGCCTGGCGTCGGGTTCGGTGTTCGCCGCGCTTGGTCATTCGGCAGCAGGTCTTTCGCCTGTGGCGGTAATGCTCATCAAGCTCGTCTCGTGGGCCGTTACCGCCGCTATCGCCGTGACGGCAATCGCTTTGTTATATCGGTTTGCGCCGGCCCGTCGGGAACCGCGGTGGCAGTGGGTCACGCCGGGATCGCTTTTAGCTATGTTCGGGTTTCTCGTCGTTACCTTCGGCTTCGGTCTCTATGCGAAGCATTTCGGTCACTACGGAGCGACTTATGGTTCGCTGAGCGCAGTTGTTATTCTTCTGCTCTGGCTCTACCTGTCCGCCTACGTCCTGCTACTCGGTGCGGAACTGAACGCTGAGCTCGAAGGTCAAAGCGCAGCGGAGCAATCGGAGATCAGCGATAAGGTCTCTTGAGACGACTATCAAGCAAGCATCGCAGAAAACCGAATCGTGAATTGGATTCATTGATCTGGATATTGGAAGCATCGTTCCGGCATTTTCTCAATCAGGCGGCATCGGCCCTGCGGCACGCAATGCTGATGCAAGTCGGGCAGATACGCAGAACATCACGCGCGGCGCGCTGGAGCATATTGCTCAGGGCGGGAACATCGAGACGATGGTTGAGGCCGTTGCCCAAAAAGTCGACGTAGATCCGTCTCTGGTTAACCAGATGCTGCCGCATATACTGCCGTTTATCGAAAGCCAAGTGAGCGAAAGGGCGGCGCTTGAGCAACGGGTGGCGGCCTTCTGGGCATGTTGGAAAGCCTGAACGGTCGTCTTGGGCCGTAGCTTTACGTTGGATCGGCATGCTGCCACGTTTATTCGATCGCCTCGACAACTCAGCGATCGCGAAACGGCAGCTATCCCGAGTTCCATGTCGAACAGCCGACAGGCAGTTTTCGGCCCCGTATCAGCGCTTCGGCACCGTTAGTTTACTAATCCCGGTCGGGCCGGCCGCGCGGTAAATCCGCTCTATACAGTCGTCTTTTCGATGCAGCGAGCAAGCGACGAGCGGGAAATCGACGTGCGCGATAGACTTTGAGCGTGGCATGCTCGTCGGCGATCGGATACGCCCAATCGGCGGAGACGAGTGAAGGAGCGGCGGCGCAATTGGCAAGTCTGAAGTCGGACCTGCCAGCCCAGTCGTTGCCAGCCAGCTCGCCGTCGAGCCGGACATAGAGTCTGTCGAGATCGGCGCGGGCACGCTCGACACAGTAGGCGTCGCGGTATTTCTCCGGGTGTAGCGAGTCACCATCACTCACCATAATCACGTTGATGATGTTTCGGGCGCTCGGACCAGCATTGGCGTCTTGACCGCCGCAGCGGGATCGGTGGGTATCAATTTCATCGGTCCAAGATGAAACTCTCGAAATACTCGATGATCGCCGTAGCCTCGAACACCGTGGCATCACCACCTACCCTGCCTTGCCGACAGAGAAGTCGCGATCGGCGACGCGTATTTCTCAAGAGGAACGCCAGTAACCTAAGTTGACAACAAGTTAACAATGGCACAGCTTGCTTAAGGCGCTTCGTCACTGCCTTCGAGAGTGGTGGACGCTGCGACGTCCGCTGGCCCTGATCCCACACCCATCAGAGCCAGCGGACTAGCTGACCACCGGCGGCCTCGTTTCAATGACCAGTGGACCGTGCAAAGTCGGATGGTAGTGGGGTTATGGCCCGGCCTTATCGAAACCGCCGCCGAGCAGATCGAACCGCCCCAGCAGCCGGAACTTGCACGCCGGCGCCGCGCAGTCCGGCACAGAGACCAGAGCCAGCTGGTATCGCGCTGCCCCTCGACTTCGCCATGCCTCTCGCTCTCGTCACAAGTTCCATCGGAGGTGAGCCGGGCTTTCAGCGCACCACTGACCGCGTGGATTGCCTGAAGCTCGGGACGAAGCCTTCTGGAATGCCGAGCACGCCGCTTGGCAGCGATGCCGCATAGTGTTTGATATCCGATGCATTCAATAAGCCACCGATCTCATAGTCAGCGAGCGTCAGCGTGAGTGGTGGGTAGCTTGCCTCCCCAACCTGATACGCATCGTACGCGGGGTTAGGTTTACTCGATCGTATGCGGTCGACAGCGCCTCGGCAGTCGCGAACGGCAGCATGGCACGATCCCAGGCCGCGCGGTCCCGCATGCCCGTGGCGACGCCGGAAGCGCAGTGATGGCGGGCGGGCCGTGCCGCGGAGTAGCCGTGCACCGCGCGGCAGATGATGACGGGCTCGAAAAGGCCACCCGCTAAGGGCAGCGGCAACGCCTTCCGTGGCGAGGCCGCACCGCGACAGCTGCAGGCACAGCAAGTTGATTGCCTGCCGTAAAAAGCGCGAGGTTGCTCTTTTCACCCCCGTCACCGTCTTTGACGAACTCGCGCACGCTCTCGACGGTATCGATGGTCGCATGGGAAAGCGCGTGCAGGTAGCCCAATGCAGTGCCGGTGCCATCGAGACAGTCAAAAAGCGGCAGGGTTGGCACCTCGGAGCTGCAGCAGCCGGTCGGCCCATTGCTGCAAGGTCTCGGCATCGCACTTGGTTAGCGGCAAGCGCCAGCTTAGTGTCACGTCAGCCATGATCGTTTTTTTTGAACGGTTGCGGTCAGGGCTGGCGAAAAGGTGCGAACTTCCTTCCGATCCGCAATTGTGCTATCACAATTCTGATGGCGTCGCAAGAAAGTCTGGTCTCATGGACACGTGGCCCGGTTCCGACAGGGAAGGGGACACCCGTGATGGTCAGGATAGGCGCTGATCAACTTGCAGCGCTCGACAAGTGGATCGCTTCACACCCGGATACCCCGACGCGGCCTGAGGCGGTAAGACGGCTCATGAAGCGTGCGTCGGCAAGCGAGAATAATCTTGGCTGACCTCAAGCCGGCTTTGCTACCACGGGCTTTCGACTTAGCGGCCAATTCTAAATGCGTAACCGTAGAAGAGATCAAGCGACAACTGAGGAAAGAAGGCTACGACGGTGTAGTCATGAACTTCACGGGCGGTTCGCTGTCCCGACAGCTGCGAAAGATTATATTGGCGCGTTAGATATGGCGTCCACGATGCCCGATTCATTCAGCCCGACATGATCCGTGGCATGAAAATGCTTCCGTCGCTCAGCACGCAAGTTGAAACGAAACCGACGCCTTCAGTAAGCGCAGTGGTCATGTGCCACTTTGAAAGCGCCCGGTGCGTATTTCGCGCCTCCAACGTCATCGTGGTGTCGATGTGTCCTAGATGCATCGAGGCGTGCTGAACATGATAGTCGAAACGATTCTGAAGCATCATGTTGTCCCCCCGCAATATTAACGGCTGCTGAGGATATGACCCAATCGCAGACAAGGTTATTTAGAGGTTAATGGGACTGTCCGGCGGGCGTGTTTGCTTGCTTGATGTACCCGCGTTGATCGGCGGTCGCTGACGAGCGCACGGCTGAATATCGATCGATAGCGCTAGCACTGCTGCGTTAGAAATCCGTCGTGGCTTCGTACATCTATCGTTTTGGAGATCATCGATTCGATCGCCAGCGCGACTTGATGGCATGTCAGGCGATCTGCAGATCGATCATACACTGTTGCTTTTGCTCGCCGAGAAGAGCCTTGATCTGGGTTGCGGGGAGGGGCATGGATATCCTGGACTTTGATGCGGACGAGGCTGTTGGTGCGGCATCATACCTGATTGCGAATGAAGCGATCTCGATGTTCGACGACGCTGCTACCGCATGCGAATGCGGCGACAGAGCTGCTGAGCGTCGAGCGCGCGATCGGCACTTCCACCTCGTGCTCGCCCATTCAAGATTGCTGAGAGACAAGCTGATTCTTCAGTGAAAGCTGCTTGACCTCCTACCAGACGAGATTCAACCGCGTGCTTGGTTCGGCAATCTGCGATAGTTCGATGTCGAGAAGCGCGTCAAAAACCCACCGCGTACTACGCATATGTTCTGGCGGCTGGCCAGACCGCTCCACGATCTCGACGTCGGTTATTGCGGTGCGGTAAGACGCCAATGCGAAATAGTGGACTGAGCCAACATCGCAAGAACGGAGATATTGCTCCTTCAACGGAGCAAAACCGACCGCAGAGGGGGAGGGGGTGCTTGCCTACCTGAGTACCAACAAAATGCAGAAGCCTGGTGCGTACGGCCGAGATCCAATCTTTCCCGGCTATATCGCTGATTGAATAGATGCCCGCTCTCATCATGCGATGTTTGATGAGCCGGAAGGCGACTAACGGTGCTGTGATGAGCTGCCGAGACAGCCGTCAGCTCTGCTGCCTGACGGTTATCGTTCGCCTCGACGGCTCCAAGCTAGAATCATGCTTACCGACAGGTGGGCGGAGCTTGACCAGTATCGCCGTTGACCGAAGATTGTATAAGCCCAGCAGCGAGGAAAGACCAGTATGGCAGACGGAACTGCAAAGAATATGGTCAAGAAGGTTAAGGCGGCGACTACGGGCGCGGCATTGCCGAAGGGTGGGGGACTGAGCACGCCGGTGATGCCGTCGCCACAGCTGGCTGCTATCGTCGGCGACAATCCGCTTACGCGCAGCGAAATCGTCAGCCTGATGTGGGTCTATATCAAGGAACATAAGCTGCAGGATGCCGCTGATCGCCGCCAGATTAACGCCGATGCCAAGCTCGAGCCAATCTTTGGCAAAGCGCGCGTCGGCATGTTCGAACTGAGCAAGCTGATTTCCGACCATGTGAAATAGCCGCACGGTGGCATTGATCGAACCTGCTGCTTTTTGACGATTGCCTCGAACAGCTTTGCAGTCTGGCATCTGGCAGCTATTTCGCAATAAACGTCTGAGAGCTGCCAAACAAAGATTGGCCCCATTTTCTGTAAGCGGTCGGGGTAGTGAAAAGTTGGCTTTGGGATGGCGTCGGACATGACCATCAACGATCAGCGGGATGCCCATAATCGGAATGCCACGATGAGCGACCGGCGAGATAAAGCTGGCGGCTCGCCCCGCCGCTCCGGCGATCGCGCGCGCCTTGCTGCGGGCATGGGTGGTGCAACGCGCTCTTATCAGGCGGCTTGAACGCCGATCAGCCGGACGTATTCACGTTCGGGCAGGCCGTAGCCGCTCGCGCACAGACGGAGGAGGCGGGGGCGGTTGGCGATCGCGATGTGCGATCGCCGAGCAATAATCGCGCCGGTCTTTGCGAGGTTGCTAACCGCGACTGTGACGCTTGCGCGGCGGACGCCGAGCATGATCGAGAGCGCCTCATGGGTCAAACCGATGTTGCTGTCGCCGACACGGTCGCCACACATCAGGATCCAGCGTGCAAGGCGTTTGTCGATCGCGTAGCGCGCATACGCGATCGCCGACGTCGCCACCTGAATGGTAAAGACCTGGACGTAGGCGAGGAATAGCGCCCTCGCTGCAGGGTGGTGCGCCATCACCGCGCGAACAGCGCTGGCCTCGACGCGGATTGCTGATCCAACAACCTGCACCATGACGCGGAGCGCGCTGCAATCGTCACCAAGGACGACCGGCAGGTTCACGATTCCCTCGCGCCCGATCATCCCAACCTCGGCTTCGCCGCCCTCGGCATCGAGCGCAATAATCGATACAAGGCCGCTCGTTGGAAACCAGCAGAACTCGATCTTCTCCCCCGCAGTCGCGAGATTGACGCCGAGCGCCAGCGGTTGTTCGACGGCGCGGACCATGATTTCGCGGTACGCCACCACGTCGAGGCGCGTGAGAAGATCATTGGCGACAGAGGACTGCGCGATCATTATTCGTTCCCATGGAGCGGGAAGCTCGATCGTCGACTCGGCGGCTACGGCAGCCGGCACATCCCCACCCCGAGGCTTATATCACAAATTGTTGGTAAGCGTACGCTTCCGCAAGGAAACTGACACTGCGCTCAGAAGGACTGCGGCGCCCAGACCGCTGTCGTCATGAGGCTCAGCCACCACTTTACGACATCGCCTCCTGCACGATTGCGAGCAGTGGCGCGCTAAGCCTTATGGGTTTGATCTGCGTCGAGAAGCTCGCGGCTCAATTCCACGTGGCGGCGGATGTATCTATCCGCATTTAATCCGCTTGAAATGAGGTGCGCTTGAGCGCGGTCGGCCATCGCGGCTGCTGCGACAGGGTCGCTTGCCACCGCCCGTACGGCGGAGCAAAGCGCAGCGGCATCGCCGACTGGCACGTATCGAATTTCCGCGTCGCCGAAATAGTCGCGAAGACCGCCAGTGTCGGTCGCGACGACCGGCACACCCATCAATACCGCTTCTTCGATGACCGTTATTCCGCTCGCATGGTAGTTCGCCTTCAAGGGGACGCACACGAGCGTAGCTCGCGCCATCTCCTGGTGTAGGCTCGTATTGGTTCGCAGAACGGCGATTTTGACGTTTGGCATCGCGTTCGCAAGGCGACGATTGATCGAGCCCGAAAAAATGGCAATCTCGATTTCGGTGCAAGTCTTTGCCGCAGCGATCAAAGTTGCCCAATCGCGATGTCGATCATTGCCGATTGCGAGCACGCGGATGGGAGTGTTCGAGCGTACCTTGGTGGCGAGCGCGACCTCCGAAGCAATACCGAACGGAATGCGCTCCACCCGTTTCTTGGGGAATAGAGCCCGTGCAATTGCGAGATTATCTTCCGAATGAACTGTCAGCACAGTTAACCGCTGAATGAGCCGTCGAAATAATGCCCGTCGGATTGAGCTCAAGCCGGCCCAGCGATCGAACAACCAAATCGCTTGCCCGAGGATGAGCGGTCCATCGCCGACTACAGCGGCGACGCCAAGAAACTGCGACTCGGTGTGCGTCCAAATGATGTCCGCCTGTCGCATCGCGTGTCGTTGCCGCCACGCATGAACTAGATCGAAACCTGTAATGACACGTAATCCGAGCCGAATGAATCGGCTCAGATAGTTTTCACGATGTGATTGGGAGAATGTGACGGTGCATCCCATAGCTATAGCGCGGCCATAACCGTAAGGGGTAAAATCGTTGATCCCAACCAATGTCCCTGCGGCGCGCGCAGCGACCCACTGTAGGGCATCCTTGTCCCGGGCAAGATGAACGAACACTCGGATATACGGGGTTTCCTCGCGCTGCTGGGGCTTGATCATGCTAAGATCACGTAAATTCAAACCAACTCTCACACATGTACCTAAACATGCCGACCATTCCTGACGTCGACCAAGCTCTTCACCGATACGATTATAACTTAATGGAAGGGTTTGGAAGTTCGAAATAGCCGCCTAAATCGCCTGACAGCCTCACACTTATCGAAGTGTGATGCTTTTGGTGCTGGCTAGCGTGACGTCGTGTAGCGCGCGTTACTTGGTCCTGCAGGTCGTCCTCCCACGAAGCCACCGCGGAACAGTCCGCCTTCCCAAGCCCGGACGTCTGCTATGAAGGTGGCGTGCTCCACCCCGGGGGAGACACCCTGCTGGACAAACACGAAACCCGGGTTCGTTTCTCGCGCCTTTCGATACTCTTGGTGCGTCGCAGATAGAGATGAGACCGCAGACATAAAACCGTAGTCCTTCCCAGCATCTGGGCAAGCATGTCTGATCTCCGCAGCCCCTGCAGAGAGTCGATCTGCGGCGAGTTAGGCTGAGCGCCGAAGTCCTCGACCATAATGAAATCATGGCACGGGGTGATCACGACACGCCGAGCTGCTGCGCGCTCGGCTCGAAACCGGAGATGAGGCAGCTGATGAAAATCTCGCATGAGGCAAGATCAAGCGGGAGAGGCCGATTGTCCATGATCCATGCGGCGGCGGCTTGCCGGTCAGAGATGCTGCTGAGCCGCGGCACAGACGACTGATGGTGGAGCATGATTATTCTGCGGTCGTGCTTAGATATCGTAAGCGAACGCGGATTCGGGAAACTTATGTTGGCAGGTACTCAACGGCGCACCGCGTCGAAACATTCTTCGCTTTCCAAACCCGTGTCATACGAAGACCGTCAAAAAATTGGATCTGAGCCTTATGAAGCCGTAGCGAGCAAATCCCTTCTGACCTGTGTGCGAGAACGAAGCACGCATTCTAGCGCGTGCTTTTGTGTCCGTGATTACGTCCTACCAGGGAAGACATAGTCTTTGACGTCCCACCTCGCCGCCGCGGTCAAGCCCGCGTGGTTTTGGTGTTGGTTCGGGGGCAAGCCAAACGTCGCGTTCGATAAGTGACTTCACGTTAGGTTCTGAGCAGTGAAGTGTTCCGCAAATCCTTGATTGTCGGGTAGCCGTCAACCGCCATCAGTAGATCGGCCTCCGCAAGCACGGAGCGCAAGACGTGGACGATGCCCGCCGTGCCATCCAAGGCCAGCCCGTAGGCGTACGGTCGCCCGATACCGACGGCAGTCGCGCCCGCCACCAGCGCCTTGACGACATCGGTGCCCGAGCGGATCCCTGAATCGAACAGCACCGGGATGTTCTGAGAGGCGGCGACAACCGCCGGCAGCATGTCGATCGCCGCTAATCCGCCATTTGCCTGCCGGCCGCCGTGGTTCGAGCAATAGATACCGTCAACACCACCGTCGATCGCGCGTTTGGCATCGTCCGGGTGGCAAATGCCCTTCAGGATGAGCGGCAGCTTGGTCAGCGAGCGCAGCCACGGCAGATCATCCCAGGTTAGCGGCAGGCCGAATGTCTGCGCCCAGGCTCCAACAGCGGCGGCACCGTCCTCCTCCGGCGGCAGCTTCAGCGACGCGCGGAAAACGGGATCAGAAAAGTAGTTCGCCAGGGCGTGGCCGCGGAGTTGCGGAAAATTCGATTCGTTGAGGTCCTGCGGCCGCCAGCCGGTAAGCCAGGTGTCGAGCGTCACGACGATGCCTTTGAAGCCGGCCGCCTCGGCACGGTTCACGAGGCTTTCGGCCAGCGCACGGTCCTTGGGCGTATAGAGCTGGAACAGGCCCGGCGTGTCTCCGAACTCTGCGGCGACGGCCTCCATCGGATCATTCATCAACGTCGAGGCGACCATCGGTACGCCGGTCTGGGCAGCGGCGCGGGCGGTCGCGATGTCGCCGTGGCCGTCCTGCGCGCACAGGCCGATGACCCCGATCGGGCTCATGAAGATCGGCGTCGGCAGGTGCATTCCAAATATGTCGACCGACATGTCACGGACCGAGCAGTCGACCATCATTCGCGGCACGATACCGAGCCGCTGGAACGCCGATGCATTGTGGTCCTGCGTGAACTCGTCGCCGCAGCCGCCCTGCACATAGGTCAGCGTCGCCGGCGGCAGCGCCATCGCGGCGCGCTTGATCAGGTTGGCGTAATCGACCGGCAGGCGTGGCTTCACGCCGCGCAAACCGCCGAAATAAATCTCATTCTGGTAATCGCCGGGGTGCGTCATGGGCGGTCGATCTCCGTGGGCGGTGGCTCGTGGCCGGACTTTAGCACCGGCTTGCCCAGTCCGGTGCCGCCAAATGCGAAGCTCAGCGCGGCCTTGTGGTCCGACCAGTCGAAGCAGCGTCCGACAACGGGAACGATCTCCCCGCGCGCTAGCCAGTCGCCTATTTGAGCGAGGTGCGCCGCGGCGTGGTCGGGTTCGAGCTGCATAAATTGGCGCTCGTCGACACCGACCAGCGCCGCACCCTTCATCAGGCTGAGATTGACCGGTAGCGCCGGAATCGGGCCGCCGACAAAGCCGACAACCAGATGCCGCCCGCCCCAGCCGAGCGAGCGGAACGCCGCCTCGAGTAACGGCCCGCAGACGGGGTCGAGCACGACCCCGAGCGGCCGCCCGCCGAGCGCCGCCTTGAGCCGATCGCGCCAGCCATCGACGATGGTATCGATCGCGGCTTCGGCACCGTGGGCAACGGCGAACGCGCGCTTCTCGGGGGTCGAGCCGACCGCGATAATTTGAGCGCCGAGCGCCCTGCCGACCTGGATCGCGGCAAGCCCGACGCCACCCGCTGCGCCAAACACCAGCAACGTCTCTCCGGCGCGGATTTGCGCCCGGTCGCGCAAGGCGTGAATTGCTGTCAGGTAGTTGAGCGGGACGACCGCGCCCTGCTCGAAACTGACAGCGTGAGGTAGCTTTACCGTCAAAGCCGCGCGGGCGATCGCATACTCGGCAAACCCGCGCGTCACCATCGCCATAACACGGTCGCCGACCCGCCAGCCGCCGACTTCCTCCCCGATGGCGTCGACCGTTCCTGCAACGTCGACACCCGGGACGTGCGGCAACGCTGGTTTGACCTGATAGCGGCCGAGCGCGACCAACGCGTCGACATAGCCGATGCCGACGGCGGCGATCTTGATCCTCAACTCGCGCGCCTTGGGCTGTGGGAGATCGATCTCGACCTCCGCGTAGTCGTCGAGGTTGTCGAGGCGGTCGGCCTGGATGGCGCGCAAATCGGATCCCCTAAGCGTTACGCGAACCGGTATTCGGATGGGTCGAAGACCGACGTCATGCGCCAGTAGTCGACCAGCCGATAGGGCAGGACCGCGAACACCCGCCCGGCAGGATTGCGGTACCAGTTGTTCAAGCCCTTGTGCGTCCAGACCATGCCGTCGTGAAGTTGGTCGACCTCCTCGACGAAGGCGTCGTGGACGGGGGCGCGAACATCGATGCTGTGCTTGCCGCTTTCGATAACCTCGCGCAGGCAGTTCATGATGTAGCGGACCTGGCATTCGACCATGAAGATCGCGTTGCCGCCGTGCGCCAGCCCGGTGTTGGGACCGAGCAGAATGAAATAGTTCGGAAACTCCGGGACCAGTGTGCCGAGATAGGCGGTCGCGTCGTCGGGCTTCCAGACCTCGTGCAGGTTGATGCCGTGGCGGCCCTTGATGATCATCGGCCACAGCATTTTGCTGGCTTGGAAGCCGGTCGCGTAGACAATCGCATCGACTGACGTGAGCGTGCCGTCGGCTGTGACGATACCTTCGGGCGTGATCTCGGCGATCTTGTCGGTGACGAGAGCGACGTTCGGCCGTTTCAGCATCTTGTACCAGTCGTTGTCGATCAGGATGCGCTTGCCGTACGGCGGATAGTCTGGGATCACCTTCGCCAGCAGTGGCGAGTCGGCGCCGAGCTCGCTGCGGATGTGCCGCTCCATGAAGTCACGATGGCGATCGTTCTTCTGGTTGATTGAGCGCGTCGGGTTCTGCCATTCCGGGTCGACCTTGAGCGCGGAATGCAGCCCGTCGGCAAAGCCCCAGAACAGCTGGAAGCGATACCAGCGCCCGTAATACGGGATGTTGGCAAGCGCCCATTTCTTGCCGTCGGCGACCTCGCCGAAATAGTTCGGGTTGGGCACTACCCAGTGCGGCGAGCGCTGGAAGATGGTCAACTCCGCGACATCGGGCGCGATCGTCGGGCCGACCTGGTGGCCGGACGCGCCGGTGCCGATCATGGCGATGCGCTTGCCGCGCCAGTCGAACGCCGGGTCCCATTGCGCGGTGTGCAGCGCCGTTCCGGCAAAGCTGTCGCGACCCGGGATGTCGGGCAGCTTGGGGCGGTTGAGGATGCCGACCGCCGACATGATGGCGTTGGCTTTGAGCGCGTACTCACTGCCGTCGGCGCGGCGCGCGGTGACGGCCCAGGTCTGGGTCGCGTCATCGAACGTGCAGGCGGTGACCTCGGTGCCGAGATGGGTCCGCCGACGCAGGTCGTGCTTGTCGGCAACCCCCTCGAAATACTGCCACAGCTCATCGCGCTTGGCGTAGAAGTGCGACCAGTCGTGGTTCGGCTCGAAGGAATACGAGTAGAAGTGGTTCGGCGTGTCAACGCCGCAGCCGGGGTAGCTGTTCTCGAACCAGGTGCCGCTCACCGTAGCGTTCTTCTCGATGATGGTGAACGGGATGCCGGCTTGCTGGAGCCGGATCGCGGCACACATGCCCGACATACCAGCACCGATGACGACGACGTGGAAGGCGTCGAGCACGGCGTCGCCGGGGCGGTCGCGCCAGACCAGACCGCGCGGGTCGACGGCGGCGGGCTCAAGATCCTCGCGCATCATCGCGACATAGTCCTCGCCGACCGGCTCTCCGGCGGCGGTGTTCAGCATGTCGACGAGCAACTGGCCGCCCGGGATCGGCGGCAACGGGCGCGGATTGCGGGCGTAGTCCATCAGCACGTCGAACAGCCCGGCGCGGATCTCGGCGCGCAGCGGCTCAGGCATGGTCTCGTGATAGCTCATCGGGCCGGCGATATGCGGGCGGGCGCGGTCGAGCCACGAGGCATCTCTGGTCAACTGGACCAGCACCAGCATCAGCGTCGCCGCGTCCGCCGCTTCGAGCGCGGCGCGCAACTGCTCGGGCTGAGAGGCGAGCGTATCGAGATTGTGGTTGGTCATTTGTGCGGGTTATCCATGCGGAGTCAGGCGAACGCCGGGAGGGCGCGAAAGTCGTTGCCGGTCGCCGCAATGCGGACCGCGTGATCGCCCGCAAAGTGTGCCGGGATCAAGATCGCCTGCTCGGCAGCGGCGCGGGCAAGGACATGGCGGCGAGCGGCGCGGGCCTGCACGGCGTCCTCGCAGAAGATGCTGTTCCACTCCGGATTGAGGATTTGCAACGGGTGGTGGAGGACATCGCCGACGAACATCGCGCTGTCGCCGCCGCTGACGATGGTCATGGTCTGGCAGCCGGGCGTATGGCCTGGATTGGCGTCGAGGCGCACGCCGTCGGCGATCTCCATGCTGCCGGTGACGATCTCGGCAAGGCCACGATCGAGGATCGGCCGGACGCTGTCCTCGAAAAATCCGGCGTTGACCGCCTCCCCGATCATCTCGGGGAATTTGTCGCGGTTGCTCGGGTCCAAGTATTCGACGTCGGGGGCGGGGAAGACGTAGCGCGCGTTGGCGAAGGTCGGCACCCAGGCGTCGCCGTCGAGCCGGGTGTTCCAGCCGACGTGGTCAACATGAAGGTGCGAGCAGACGACGAGGTCGATGTCGTCAGCGCCGAAGCCGGTCGCGGCCAGCCGGTCTAGGAAGTCGGTATCGAGGTTGGCGAACACCGGGATGCCGGGGCGGACCTTATGGTTACCACAGCCGGTATCGAACAGAATGACCTTGTCGCCGGCCGCGATCACCCAGCTCTGGATGCGGGCCTGGATCGCGTCGGTCTTGTGATCGAGATAGGCTTCGCCAACGCCGTCGCGGGTTTCGGCATAGCGGTCGGCGTCGAATCCGGTGAACAGCAATTCTGGCGTCAGGAATTCGCCACGCCACTCCTCGACGCGGTGGACGCGCATCTTGCCGACAGAAAAACTCTCCATGCTCTCCTCCGTCCCAAGCGACGACGACCCTGACCGAGTCTCTATTTACGCTACTGCGGAGTAGTTATCGATAAGTGTCTTGGCGTCAAGACGGCACGCCGTGACCGCATGCTGCCGCGACTAAATCCGCGAAACTCTTGGTGCAGTGCAGCATTATCGAAGCGCCAATGCGGTACGCTTTAACGGTTGCGTCTTCCTGGCAATCAGCCATATTTACGCAGCGGTAGATAAAACATCGCCGCGATTTGGGGAGTTCGACATGCTCGTATCGACAGTTGGCAGGGTCAACCGGCAATCGCCGAGTGCCCGCCGGGCCCACTGCCGCTTTCTTGCGAGCACAATTCTCGTTGTCGTACCGGGTGTTGCACTCGCCCAGGCAGAACCGGCCGCGGCGCCAACCGGCACATCCGCAACCCCCAGCCTGCCGAACACGACGACGGCTCCGCCGACGGCCGCACCGAACGGCGTTGCCGACATCGTCGTCACGGCGACTCGGAGCTCCGAATCGCTATCGAAAGTCGCCGCCTCGGTCACTGCGATCTCCGGTGACGCAATCGGCGCGGGCGGCATCAAGGACATCGGCTCGTTGTCGTCGGCGGTGCCGAACCTCTCGGTCGGCGACCAGTTCGGCGTCAACCGCACCTTCATCCGCGGCATCGGCCTGACCAGCATCGACCTCGGGGCCGATGGCGCGGTCGCCTTCCTGCAGGACGGCGCCATTATCGCGCGGCCAGCCGCGCAGCTTGCCGGCTTCTACGACATCGACCGTGTCGAGGTGCTGCGCGGGCCGCAGGGCACGCTATATGGCCGCGGTGCCACGGCGGGCGCGATCAACCTGATCACCAAGCGCCCGACCGAGGAACTCAGCGGCTACGCCAACGCGAGCTACGGCAATTACAACGCCGTGACGCTTGAGGGCGGCGTCGGCGGGCCGATCGTCGGCGACAAGATCATGGTCCGTGTTTCCGGCAAGTACGACCGCCGCGACGGCTATGGGAAGAACCTGTTCACGGGCAACGACGTCGACAATCGCAATGCCTATGCGATCCGCGCCAGCGTCCTCGTCAAGCCGTTCGAAGATTTCGAGATACTCGTGTCAGGCGAGCATTTTCACGAACACGACAACGACTATGCTTTCCACTACTTCGGCCCGACGATCGCGCCGGACAATCCGCTCGGCGCGGTGTTCGGCGGCAACACCCTCATCAGCTATTCCGCCAAGCAAGGCGTTGCCCCGAATTTCCGCAAGATCTATTCGGATCAAGATGCCCTCAACCGCCGTAACGGCAACAGCGTCACGGCAACGATCGACTGGCGACCGGACAACTGGGACGTCAAATCGATCACCTCGTACCACGACTTCTCGCGCTTCAATCGCGACGATCTCGACGTCACCAACGTCCAGGCGTTCGGGCAGAACAACTATACCGAGAAGAGCAAGACTGTCAGTCAGGAATTCCTCGGCACATACAAGACCGCGCGGTTCGATGCCCTATTCGGCGCGACCTATTTCCACGAGCAGCTGTTCGGCGAAGTGCGGGTGCCGCTGACCAACTTGGGCGTTTTGCTCGGGCTGCCGGCGAACGCCCTCAATGACCAATTCTACCTGCAGAGCGGCACTGTCGATATCGACGCCTATGGCATTTATGGACAGGGCAGCTACTTGGTCACCGACGAGCTGAAGATCACCGCGGGCGCGCGCTACAGCTACGAGAAACGGACTGGGGTGGGCAGTTTTCAGTTCCTCAATTTCGTCCCGACCGACAAGTCTAAGGGCTGGGGAGCGGTCACGCCGACAGTCCAGGCAAGTTACCAGCTGACCGATCAGACGTTGCTTTATGCGTCGGTGACGCGCGGCTTCAAGTCGGGCGTCATCAACGTCGGCTCCGAGAACGCTGTCATCAACCCGGAATATGCGTGGGGCTATGAGGCGGGCGTCAAGTCGTCGGCCTTCGACAACCGGCTGGCGGGCAGCCTCGCCGCTTTCTACATCGACTACAGCAACCTGCAGGTCGGCTTCGTCGGTGCGGACAGCGTCGTCACCACGGTCAACGCTGCGTCCGCGCGTAATTACGGCCTCGAACTCGAATTGCGCGCCCGCCCGACGCAGGGCCTGAGCCTGGAGCTGTTCGCGACTTACCTCGACGCGAGGTACACGAACTTCACCACCGGCGATTATCGGCAGGGCTTCGCGCTGGTCAATCTGAAGGGTAACCGCCTGTCGAACGCGCCGGAATTCACCGTCCGCGGCGGCGCGAACTACGACATCCCGCTGGGCGACGCCGGCAAGATCAACATCCGCGGCGACGTCAACTGGCAGGACCGGGTGTACTTCACCGAGTTCAACAACGCCGACGCCACGCAGGCACCCTATGCCACCGTCAACGCCGGGGTCCGCTACACCACCGCCAGCGGACGCTGGTCGCTCGACCTCTGGGGCCGCAATCTCACCGATCACTTCATCATCACCAATAACATTGTTTCGGCGCCGCTGTATTCGAGCGTCCGCGTCGGCTCCCTCGCCCCGCCCCGAACCTACGGGGTGACGGCGAGCGTAAATTTCTGACGGCCGCGACGTCGACTGTGGGCGAAGCCCCGAACTTTTCGTTCGATCCAACCGATCCCAGGCTGCTGGCCGATCCGTATCCGGTATTCAACTGGCTGCGCGACAACGACCCAGTGCACTGGTCCGACGGAGGCTACTGGGTCGTCACCCGCTACGACGACGTGCGTGGCGTCCTCATGGACCGCGAGCATTTCGGCCAAGGCGACTTCATCAAAAACATCCAGCTGTTCTACGGCCCCGATTTCGACGTGCTTGCCCACGCATCGTACCGCTGGCTGTCGGAGGTGTTTGTCTTCCAGGACCCGCCCCGGCACACGCGGCTGCGTGGCCTCGTCACCCAGGCGCTGACTGCCAAGCGAGTCGCGGCGATGCGCCCGCGCGTCCAGGCGATCTGCAACCGCCTGATCGACGGTGTCGAAGCGAGCGGCGGCATGGAAGCGATCCACGATTTCGCCTACCGGCTGCCGACATTGGTGATGTGCGACATGCTCGGGATCACCGAGGACGAGGCGTCCGACACCTTGCTGTCGCAACTCAACCTGGCGATCGCCGAGTCCTTCCTCGTGTTCGGCATGGAAGCGCTGCCGCCCGCGATCCTTGCACGCGCCGATCGACAGATGGAGTTTCTCGAGAATTTCTTCCAGTCAATCTTCGATCGGCGGCGCATCGAGCCGCGCGACGACGTCGCGACCGGGCTGCTGAACGCCCGCGAAGGCACCTCGGCGCTGACCAACCGTGAGATGGTGACGGTCGCCATCGCGCTGTTCGGCGCCGGGTTCGAGACCACCGCGCACATGATCGGCAACGGCCTGCTGACGCTCCAACGGCACCCTGCCGAGTGGTCGCGGCTGGTCGCCCAGCCCGAACTCGCGCGCGCCGCGACCGAGGAAATCCTGCGCTACGAAAGCTCGCTGGTCGCCACCTACCGGACCGCGCTGAGCGATACGTCGGTCGGCGGCAAGGCGGTGACGCAGGGCCAGCGTGTGCTCTGCATCGTCGCCGCCGGCAATCATGACCCCGCGGTGTTCGATGCCCCGGAGCGCTTCGATATCGCGCGCGGCGGTGCCAAGCACTTGTCTTTCGGCGGTGGCATCCACTTTTGCGTCGGCGCCGAACTCGCGCGGTTGGAAGGCGAGATCGCGCTCGAAACCATCACGCGCCGGTTGCCGAACATGATCGTCGACAGCGCCGTACCTGCCTGGCGCGACGGGCTGCTGTTCCGCGGGCTCAACCGCCTCGACGCGCGCTGGGCACGCTAGACACCGCAACGCGCCCCGGACACTATAGCCGCTCGCGCTTGAGGCTGATGCCGGCGCTCTCACGGTCCCAGGTGTCGATGGTGATGCCGGCGATGCGTAGCTCGGCCTTAACGACCTTGGCGGACGCGGTCTTGGGCAGTTCCTCGAGGATGCGGATGTAGCGCGGGATCATGAAGTACGGCATCCGCGCCGATAGGAAGTGGGTCAGCGCGACGCAGTCGACGGTGCAGCCCGGCACCGCCGCGATCACCGCCATGACCTCGTCTTCAGAAAATTCGCTCGGCACGCCGATGACCGCGGCTTCGCGGACGTCGGGATGGGCGACGATCTCGCTCTCGACCTCGAAGCTGGAGATGTTTTCGCCACGCCGCCGGATGGCGTCCTTCACCCGGTCGACGAAGTAGAAATAGCCTTCGGCGTCACAGCGGAAGGCGTCACCGGTGTGGAACCAGCCGTTGCGCCACGCGATCGCCGTCGCCTCCGGTTTTTATAGTAACCGCTATTCATCGCCCACGGCCGGTCGGTCCGTACCAGCATCTCACCGACCGCGCCTACGGGCACCTCGCAGTCGTTGCCGTCGACCAGCCGGACTTCGACGCCGGGCCGGACCCTGCCGCAGGTGCCGGGCTTGACCGGGTTGGGCCCCGAGACGATCGGCGACGACACCTCGGTCATGTTGAAGATCGTATAGACGTCGATGCCGAAGCGCTGGTGGAACGGCCCCGCCGCCTCGGTCAGCGGCACCATGAACGCGGTGCGGACCTTGTGCACGCGGTCATGCGGCGACGGCGGTGCCTTCATCAGGAAGGTCGCCATGACGCCGAGCAGGAACATGGCGGTACAGTCGGTACGCCGCACGAAATCCCAGAAGCGGTCGGTCGAATAGCTCTCCATCAGTGCGATCGAGCCGCCGCGGGCCAGCATAACGAACGGGATGCCCATGCCGCCGAAGTGGAAGATCGGCATGTTGACCAGGAAGCGGTCGGCGGCGTGCACGAAATGCCACGCCTCCGGGCCGGCGTTGGTGAATAGGTGCAGGTACGACGACAACACGCCCTTCGATGGCCCAGTTGTGCCCGAGGTGTAGATGATCGACTGATTGTGCCACGGCTCAATAGGTTGGCTGAGCGGTGCGAGATCGGCCTCAACGCCGCTAAGGTCGGTATAGTCGACAGTGGTGAAGCGAGCGGGAGCAGTGTGGCCACCGATAACGATGACGGTGTCGATCAACGAGGCGTCGCAGCCGTCGAGCCGCTCCAGCAGTCCGGCGTGGGCGACGAGCAGCGTTGCATCGGAATTGCGCAGCACGTGCTCGAGCAGATTGCCCCGATAGGCGGTGTTGAACGGCACGAATACCGCGCCGAGGTAGTTGATCGCGTAGAAGATAAGCAGCGCGTCGCGGCTATTGGGTAGCCACACCGCGACGTGATCGCCCTGCTTTACCCCGAGCCGCTGCAGCCCGACCGCGACGCCGATGACGCGGCGGCGGAGTTCGGCGTAGGTCCAGTGGCTATCGTCCTCGAACACGACATACTGCTGGTCGGGGCGGTCGGCGGCCCAATGGTCGAGCAGGTAGCGCAGCACGCAGGTGGTGCGGGCGGGAACGCGCGCATCGGCATGACCTGCTGGTTGATCGCTGGTCCGATCCATCATCCGCCCCATCCGTAGATTATTCTACTTGTCGCAGAACAATCTACTGGTGCGTCGCATCGCGTGCAAACGCTTTCGGGCCTTCAACGCGCTGATTTGGGCTGTGGCGCGACGATCCGCATGACGACCTTGATCGCGTCCATCACCACCTCGGTTGCCGACCAGCGACCGCCGTCGTGGTACCAGTTGGCGATCCAGCTGAGCAGGCCGCTGATCCAAATCGCGGTGCGCGACGCATCCTCGAACTCGAACTCACCGAGCTTCTTGCCCTTGTCGAGCAGTTGCCCGAGCTGGCGGTCGAACTCGTGCCGCAGATTTCGGATACGACGCGCATCGTCGGGGTCGAGGCTCTTTTCCTCGCGCTGGTAGACGCTGATGTACTTCTGGTTCTCGATGATGATACGCGCCACCCGTTCGACCACCATCTTAAGTTGCTCGGTCGCGCCGCCGTCGATCGCCAGCGCATCTTCCAGCGCGGTCAGCGAAAGTTGGATTCCGGTCTGGCAGATCTCCGACAGCAGTTCACTCTTGTTCCGGTAGTAGGAATAAATGAACGGCTTGGTAACGTGCAGCTGCTCGGCCACCGCGTCGAGCGTCGTCGCCTCATAACCGTTGGCGAAGAACAGGTGGCTGGCTTCCTCGACGATGCGGCGGCGCTTATAGGCCGCGACCTCGTTCTTCAACTGCGTCGGCTTGCGCGCCGGCGTCACATTCTCAACCACCCGGCTTTACCCCAGCTTGTTCGCTATCGCGCCAGCAATAGCGACTGGTTCCAGCGAGCGATACCGCCTCACCCAAGCGCCGTGCGCAGGATCTCCATAACGTCTTCGGCCTTGGTGACCGGGCGCGGATTGGTCCGCCCCCAGATGTCGGCGAGCGTGTAGTCGGCGATAAGCGGCAGTTGATTTTCGGAGACCCCGACTTCGCCCAGTGAGCGCGGCATGCCGAGACCGCGGATTAGCTTGTCGAGCAGCACCGACGCCGGCTGAGACGCATCGCCGAGGCAGGCGCTGATCCGCACCTGCCGGTGGCCGACGACGCTGGCATTCCAGGCCTGCACGAACGGCGCCATGACGCACGAGGTGTAGCCGTGCGGCACGTCGCAGGTACCCCCGAGCACATGGCCGATGGCGTGGCTCGCACCCATCGGCACGCCGGCGATGATCGGGATCATCGATTGCCATGCCCCGACCTGGCACTTCAGCCGCGCCTCGAGATCGGCGGGGTCGGCCTTGACCCGGGGCAGCCCGCCGGCGAGCAGGCGCAGTGCGCTGTCGGCGATGCCGTCGCAGTAATCGTTGGATTGGAGCGAGGCGAGAGTCTCGGTCGCATGGTCGACGGCACGGACACCGGTCGACAGCCACAGCCACTCGGGCGTGTGCAGCGTGATCGCCGGGTCGAGCACGACGCTGACCGGTACCGTCATGCGTTGCTCGTAACCCTGCTTCTGCTTGATCGTCTCGTCGGTGGCACCGGACAGCGAGTTGAACTCGCCGCCGGACAGGGTCGTCGGCACGCAGATGACGCGCACGTCGGGCGCCTCGAAAACCGGCGAGATCACCGTGCCGTCCACCTCGACGCGGGTCCTGAATGCGTACAAGCCCTCGGCGGTGGTGACATTATGCTTGAGCAGAATGGTGATGATCTTGCCGGCATCGGTAACCGAGCCGCCGCCGACCGTGACGATCAGGTCCGCGTTCGCGGTGCGCGCGGCGTTGGCGGCAGCCAGAACGTCGCCGCGCGGGGCGTGCGGCTGGATGCCGTCGTGGGTTGCGGCGTGGCGGCTGCCGAGCGCCGCTTCGATGCGCCGGATTTCATCGGTGTTGCGGTTGAGCGAAACGCCCGACAAGATAAAGACACGCTCTGCGCCAAGCCGCTCCGCCTCGGCGGCAATTGCCGTGGCGGCGGGCTGGCCCAAGGTGACGCGCTCGGTTGCGGTCAAGACGATCGTCGAAGCAGTGACCAACGTGAAACTCCCCGGAATCGGCCTCGTTGATCGAGTGCCGTTGATACTGGAGAGTAGCCAATTTATGAACCCGGTCAACCGACGACGAGGTTTGCAGTGGCGTTAATCCGCGCGGCTCGTAAGCTCGACGAAAATAAGATGGGAGGCACGATGACCGGCTCTGCAATCGACGAGGATCTTGGTGCGGCTGGCCGCCTGCAGGGCCGCTGTGCGCCCGGGTTCGAGGCCGTCCTCGACGCCTTCCGTGCCAATTTCACCGAGCGCCGTGAGGTCGGGGCGACAGTCTGCGTGATGCGGCACGGCGAGACATTGGTCGACCTGTGGGGCGGCATCGCCGACCTGAAGACTGGCAAGGCCTGGGAGCAGGACACCGTCTCCATCGTGTTCTCGTGCACCAAGGGCGCGACCGCGCTGTGCGCCCACATGATCGCCGATGCCGGCAAGTTCGCCTACCACGATAAGGTCACGACGCTGTGGCCCGCGTTCGGCCAGGGCGGCAAGAGCGAGACAACCATCGAGATGATGCTGTCGCACACCTCGCC
Source organism: Polymorphobacter sp. PAMC 29334 (assembly GCF_019431245.1). Lineage (NCBI taxonomy): Bacteria > Pseudomonadati > Pseudomonadota > Alphaproteobacteria > Sphingomonadales > Sphingosinicellaceae > Polymorphobacter > Polymorphobacter sp. PAMC 29334. The sequence goes on from NZ_CP080242.1 coordinate 578,291, forward strand.
GGTGCCGCACCTCCGCGATCCAATCCGCCCCGGCGGCCTCGCGGACTGGGACTATATGGTCGAGCGTGTCGCGGCCGAGGACGCGCACTGGGAACCCGGCACACGGCAGGGCTACCACGGCCTGACGTTTGCCTGGACCGTCGGCAACATCGTCCGCCTCGCGGCCGGCGAGCCAATGGCTGAATACTTCCGCCGCAATGTCGCCGAGCCGCTCGGGCTCGACTTCCACATCGGGCTGCCCGAGCATCATGACCACCGGGTTGCCTCGCTGGTCGCCGCCGATCCGGCCGAGGTCAATTTCAAGTCGAAGTTCTTCCAGTCGGTGCAGCAATCGCCGGGTAGCCTGCCGCAACTGTTCCTGACTAACAACGGCGGCGCTGATTTCAACTCGCGTACCATTCGGGGCGCCGAGATCGGCAGTGCCAACGGCATCACCAATGCACGCGGGCTGGCGGGGATGTACGCGCCGCTTGCTAACGGCGGCGGTGGGTTGGTAACCCCCGCAACCGTTGAGCGCATGAGGCGCGTCACGGCGGCGACGCTCGACGATGCCGTATTGCGCCAGCCCGCTCGCTTCGGGCTCGGCTACATGGCGAGCATGGATAATCGCGAGGGCGGCGGCGACAGTGTCATCCTCGGCGAGACGGCATTCGGTCATGTCGGCATGGGCGGCAGCATCGGCTTCGCTGACCCCATTCGTGGCTTGAGCTTTGGCTACACGATGAACCGCATGGGCGGAGGTATACTTCTTAACGAGCGGGGGCAGTCGTTAGTCGACGCTATATATTCACTGACGTAGATATCGACCCAATTAAGCCACCGACAGTAATTGCAGCTGGCAGTCGAAGGGCGAGCCCGCCCGGTCGTGGTCGGATCCTCCCAAGTCGCTTCTTGGCCGTGATTGGGACCCCGTGCCCGTGCCCGTGCTCGATGAGGTGATCCAACGCGGACCGACCGCTACCGACCAATTTAAGCCGAATCAGCGGTAACGAGCAAACTTCGCTATCGAGAACCTACCCAGATGCATTGAATGTCCGTTTCCAAATCAACACAGCGTGCAACGCGGGCTGAAGCGAAGTCCGCTATCGATACGATCGCCTCTAAGCGGTCAGTCAGACGACGGCCCCCTTGAAGACGACGCCGCGAGACATCAATCGTATAATGTTAAGGCGTCTATTTCATTGGCGGCAGATTAAAGGCCACAATCTTGGTGAAATTGATTGCAGATCCCCCCCGAGTACGCGACAAGCCAGCCAGATAGGAGCGTAGTCGCTAATTACGTATTTTAGCCTCGCTTCCTAATCTCGAGATTGATCGATAACACAAGTCCGGCGCCGCGGCCGATATGCAAACAAGGCAGAGTGTAGAGAGTATAGATCCGGGTCGAAGTGCTTGATTACAACTAACCGCTTGCTGTAGACGGTAAGGGGGACATGACTGAACCGCGCCCCCCAATGACTGAACGTCAGGTTACGACCGTCAGTGGCTTGCGGGCGCGTCGGGCTACACCAACCAGGCCAAAGCCAGCGATCATCATCGCCCACGATGCCGGCTCCGGCACCGAACCTCCGACGACCAAATTATCGATGCGCGCATAGCTGTTCAGCGTATCGTTGGCAGTTTCACCGGGTAGGAAACTGAAGGCAACGCTGGTGACACCGGCCATGCCAAGTGTGTAGGTCTTTAAAGCGCTTGTCATCGGAATTGCCAGCGCGGTGGGCGTGCCGCCGTCAAAGGCAACCCGTAGAGTTCCACCGAACGTGTCATTATTGACGTTGCCCAGTTCGAGCGATGTAAAATTAAAAGTGCCGCCGCCATCCTTGGTCAAGGTGTAGACCGGCCCTTTGTAATTGAAGGTCAACGTACCATCGTTGGCGTATGTACTATATGCCCAGCCGTCCGACTGTGGGAACTCAAACCCGGTGCCGGTAAGCGTGAAGCCTTTCTCCGAGTAGGTCGGGCCAAACAGCATATTTTGCGGCGCCGAATTGAAATCAATCGTGGCGGCAGTGGCGGCGGCAGGCATCGCGGCGATAGCGATGAGGAGGATCAAACGGCTCATATGCAACTCCCTTTTTATCTCCCCGCCATCTCACAATCCACCCATTTTCCGACTGTCTGATAGCCCCAAAGGTTAGGGCTCATTAATATTTGCTTCATCTAGTTCGAGTGGATCTATCGAAAGGTCACAAGATGCGCCTGATCACTCATCGCGATTGAAGACTCATTAGGCGTCGTGTGCGTTAAAACTGTCGGAATTCTTTACACTTATTACGAGGTCATTAAAACCGAGTCAGCCTTAACAATGCCTTAAGATCTGGCACGAAGTTTGCTTGGTTCAGCTTGGGGTATCATCCCCACCATTATAAAGAGGTGTGTTATGCGTAAATATCTCGCCACCACCGCACTGCTCGTCTTTGCCGGCAGCGCCAATGCCATGACCCTGGTTTCATCGACCAATGGTCCTGACATGGGTCCGGCTGCCAACCAGCACATTATCGCGGACTTCAGCTCCGCCGCTGGATTGACCGGGTCGTATACACTTGCGACCGGCTCTGTTTCGAGTCAATATGCTGCGCCACTCGGCGACTCGACGCAGTATCTGGCGGTCCTTGCTGGTCAAGTCGCTTCCTTGGCGATTTCGCCCGCTGTGAAGACGTTGAGCTTCTATTGGGGCTCAATCGACAATTATAATACAGTGAAGTTCTTCTCCGGCGGCACCGAGGTCGGATCGTTCACCGGTACCCAGGTTCCACCGGCTCCCGCTGACGGTAGTCAGGGCAATCCCCTGAACAACCGCCGGGTGTTTTTCAGCTTCGATGGTGCCAAGGTTGATTCGGTGCAGTTTAGCTCGTCTCAGAACGCCTTCGAGCTCGACAACGTCGCTGCTGCGGTTCCCGAACCAGCGACCTGGGCGCTCCTAACCGTCGGATTTGGACTTGTTGGCGCATCGGTTCGCCGTCGTCACTCGACTGTCGTCGCTGCATAGACAAATACGGTTGCGATCCAGCCGGGTCGCAACCGTACTGCGTTCGCCCTTACGCTCGCGAACTTGATATGCGCGTGGCCGTCGATCAGATATCGTAGCCGCTGATCATTGCGCCTTGAGGGCGTCACGATCGTTGTAGTAAACGCCCGCGCCATTAACTGAACATTCCAACACTATCAGTCGGTATCTGCCTTTCGTAATTTGTAATAACAACAAGCTAGTCAGCTGTGAGCTTGTTTTATCATTCAGAAGCAACGGCATTGTCGTAGCCCTGGATGAACGAAAAGCAAAAGGATTTGACTGGTCTGCTGTCGAAGGGTGCATCTTATCCTTTTGAACACAGATCATCTTCTCAGAAACGGGTTTAGTTGAGCAGTCTTATCGTAATCGCGATATTAATTAGTGGTCATGCGCAAGCTGAAGTGAACCTGACTTCAAGCTATCCAGACATGGGGTTGAGATGGCGCTATAACGAGATCCGATCCGAGACGGTGATCTATCCCGCCACTGGTCTTGTTTTGAATGTAAACGGGCTCGTTCAAGTAAATGACGCCTCGCTGATGTACGGGTCAGCACCCAAAGCAAGCTTCTATTGTAGTCGTTCATACGGCTTAATCACCGATATAATATGTGAACCGCCACGGCTTTCGAGGCTGGATTATCGGCCCCGAGGCTGGCGCGGCCCTGAACACTTCTGACCAAAATCTTCGAAGATCAGGGCACATCATGAGAGCCCGGTTGTACGCGAGGATTTTCTCCTGAATTTGAGGTCGGCCGTCAATGTCCGAAGATGACGACTGGCGAAGAGAATTTGTGGATGCACGGTATGGGGATTCGCTGACGCCAGGGTTTGCTCAATAATCCGTTACGATCGCAGACTAACGCGTCATCGCCCGCCATCAGAATCGGTATTGATACCATTGGTAGGGATGGTTGATCGTGAGGCGTACTCAGGGCAAGCTGTGCCAACCCTCAGTGCACCTCGATTCGCTTTCCCTGAAGCGTATTCTCTCCGATTAGAAACACTCGGTGCCGGATGGAACCGGTGGTTAGCCGTCGGTTTGCTCGTCACTGCTATGCTGGTAGAGATCGGCTGGTCAACTTGGCGATCCACGCTCTAGCCGACGTCTCAGATAGCGGCGTCGATACAGCAGCGGCATCCCGCAGTTGGAACATCATCCGCAAATGGAGCCAAATCATTAGTGAAGCAGACCGCGGGAATCTTACTCCCGCAGATTGTAAGTCAGACTGGGCAGGTTGACGGCAATCACTCGATTGATCGATCGACAATGACGACAAAGGCTATAGCGGATGTTGCGATAGGCGAGCAATTCAAGCGGCCGACTAACGTTCGTGTACAGCCGGTGTCGTTACCGCCTCCGCGATCGCACCGGTCGACACCCTCACAAGCGCTGAGTGCTCTGATTCAAGCTCATAAAACTCCAAGTTTTCAGTGCCGTTCCGGCCAAGGCGAAACAACCAGCTCGATTTGCTCGGACGAGTCTCTGGCGGCACTTGACCGAAAGCTGGCGGCCCGCTTTGCAACTCTGGATAATAGTGTCGATCCAGCGACAATTGAAGCGCTGCACTATGGTGAAACGACCTTTCTCAACGAACGACAGATGTGTTCAGAAAAGGCTTGTCTTGCTAAGGCGTATCGCGACCGACCGGATGACTTAGAAGAGGTTAAACCATGATCTTACTTGAATTATTCAAAATCGCGCTATCGAGAGAGTCGATCGATTACCAAGAGCCGACTTTTAAAGCTCGTCGTTTGCCGCCGTATTCGAAGATCTAAGGGATGGTGCTCACTCATGGTGCCACATCGACATTTCAAAAGTCTGCTCCCCTTTCGCGGCTGACAAAGATGGGCGTCGAGCCATACCCCAAACGTTGCGACGATACGCTATCAAAGTCATGTCTAAAGCCGCCATTATTGGAGGACACATTTGGCTCCGATTGTGATCCTCTCCGGGGGGATAACATTTAGGGATTGCAATGGCCTGCCGCGTATGGAGCCGAGTTCTGCTTAGCAGCCGGTTCACACTCCACCGAAGTCATTTCATCATGGCGAATGTTAACCAAGCCATCTGCGCTTAATCCAAACCGAAGAGTAGGAAAGGGCTTAAACCGGAGTGTGAAGCTATGGCGGGGATGCTTTGAAGTGGTCGATTTGACGTATAGACGTAGTTGAACAAAGGACCGCTTACCGCGAGCGATCGTCTGGAAGCGACTGGACCGGAACCCGCCCGAGATTGCTCAGGATCATAGGCTCCTCGTCGCCGAGACCGATCGAAACAACCTTGAGATCCGGCTTGCTAGCCGCGGTCGAACTCCACGCGATTGTGGCCACCGCAAATCGCAGAGCTTAAACCTCGTGATACGTCCTGACGGCATGGCTTCCCCTGCGAGACCGCAACGCCATGCCAATACCACTAAATCCGACAATCATCAGGCCCCAAGCAGCTGGTTCGGGAACCGTGCCTTGAGCCTGAGAGATGCTGAGGTTGGCATTGCCGAAGAACGGATTGATCAGGGTGAACGAGCCAGTCGCGAAGACCGGTGCGCTGGGCGAGCCGGTGAACAGCGTTGGCGCTATAAATTGTGTGAATCCCAAATTAGGAGCCGTGACGCTGAGGATGGAGAAAAGACCATTACCAAAGCTGATGGTGGACGCAGTTCCGCGGGTCCCGCCATATATGCCGACCACATCTCGAAACCCAAACTGATCCGAGCCCAGAAATGTACTGAAGAAGTCAGGAGTAGGGTTCGAGTCGAGCTGGAATATCGCCGTGCCTGATGGACCAGAAAGATCGAATGCAAGCGGCACAGCGCCAGCAGACACCGATATGCCGTAAGCTACTATCGCCGTACCAACCGTGAAAAGCGACTTGACGCTCATGGTTTACATCCTTCAGCTACGTGTTCCGCGCTGCAAACGTGCGTCATGCTACATCTCAACGACTGCGGGAAAATATACGAAGCGGTAAGGTTGATAAATACACCGTTGGTTAACGAAATAAAGAAAAGAATAAGCCGAGACGAACCGGCCTCGAACTGAACTGATGATGCTCGAGTATGTCCGCCGTAGAATCGCCGGATCGCGATCAATGACGCCGCGTAGATCCGCAGCACAAACATGGCCGACATCAATCGCGACGCATCCTGGTGCGAAGCAGGGCAGTACCCTTTAGGGCTCACGAGAATTGATCGCCGACTATTTAGCACTTCGAGGTTGAAAGCCGCCATGTGGCTTTCGGATTCCTTGGCGAACACCGGTTTCGGAACGAACATTGTTGGTCATGGGTCAGAGTATGCGGTCTAACTCCACGATCGTGTATCGGGCGATGGTATCGCTCGGGTCATCGCAGCGTTGTCAACCTGCAGTAGGTCCAGAAGACCTTGGCTTCTGATCCGTCGGAAAGGGCAATGCAGAGCTATGCGTTATCGGACTGGCATCGACGTCAGCAGTTTGAACAATCAAAAATATAAGTGGGATTATAGCTGCAGCACGCATCCCTAACGACCTTGTGGCGATTGAGCGGGTGACGAAGCGTTCGACACTGGTGGCACCAGCCAGTCGTACGCGTTCTTGATTTTGGTATCGTAATTCAACGTGCACAATATGCCGCTGGAAAGACAGGTCTTGCGTGCGATGTCGGTCATTGCTCGGTCCTACCTAACGACCGGTTGCGGCCCGATGTGCCGCCATGACCGATTTGAGCTTCCGAGCCGACGCGGCGTTCTAGCCCTGTATAACGAAGGTCCGCTTACGGCGATTAGTCGCCCGAAAGCTGCCAGACGGCGATCGGCCCCAACGCCGTAATGCGCTCTGGGGCATGGTCCCGTGCGTCGGCGATAGCCGCTGCTTCCGCACGTCGAAGGGCTGCATGGAGATCCTGTGAGCCGAGGTTTTTTACGGCAACGTCGATCGCACCTGCTCGGGCGGCGATTTCTACGACCGTGCCGGCAGTATCCACAGCTACGACGCGCAGCATCACTGGTAATTCGGCGATATAACCCATAACGGCGCCCCCGAATGACATCTGGGGGGTATCGTCGCTCTTGCAGGTGGCGTCCCGCGGCTCGCGATGCGTTAGCTCGCCTGTCGCCGCATCGTCGGCAACGCCAAGCTGATTTGCCATCGCTAAATTAGTGGCGACCTGCTTCCAGACTAGATCTCGCGCTCCTGCGTCCGATGTTGGCCGTCCCCGCGGACGGTAAAGCTGAGGATGGCGACGTCTGGCGGCGTCTTATCAACAGCGTGCCCGATAATCGCGATTCGCGAAGGTGCGACAGCGCTTACCGACGCGATAGAATTACTCATCGCGATGGCAAACCACAGCATATCCGTCCCTAAATTCAGTTCGAACAGTTAGACTGCGCTAGCTTTTCTATGACCTAATCGGGCAACGCAGCTTTTTGCGAGAAGCTACCCTCCAAATCCTGGTTTCCTATACGGAGCCAAAGAGCAAGTTGACCAAGCGACCGCTTTAGCAAGCGGCCGTCTGCCCGACACGGCTAGCTATGGGAGGGAGCTGTCGGCAGCCTTATCCGCCGGCGAATGGCAGCTTTGCTGCATTCGCCACCGTAAAGCGGCCAGGCGGCATACGTCTCCACAAGCTTGTTGGTCTGGCGCCCACCAATTCATGGCGGGCACACGCCGTCCCACGCTGATAGGTGCCGGACATCCTCATATTCGGCACGTATTTAGGTCACAACGACCTTATTCCGGTAGCGCGCAGAAACACCGACGAGGCCAAAGCCGAGAACCATCAGCGCCCACGATGCCGGTTCAGGCACTCCTGGCGCCACGGTCGCGATGGTGAACGACGCACCAATTGTCACCGGTCCGGCGATCGTGGCACGTGGCGTCAGGCCCACATTGTTCTGGCCGCAAACTGCGACACCGGTGCAGCTGGTTGTGGTGAATTGAAAATCGAAGCCCCCGCCAGCTACGAAGTTACCACCGGCAACCAGCGGGATAGCGTATATTTGGCCGGGCGTATCAAGGAAGAGTGTGACCGTCGTCGTAGGATCGAGAAAAGTATAAAAAAACTGATTGACGTTGGCCGGGTTTGACTGTGCGCGCGGAGCGGCGGGACCACCCTCGGTCGTGTCTGGTCCGGCATAGCTCGTGACGAAAGAATACGTACCGCTGTTAAAGCCGGGGTCGCCGCCACTGATTGCGCCCGAGAAGGTGAACGTTGACGTCGTTCCATCGTAGCTGCTTGATCCTTGCCCGACCTTGAAGCTTCCGATGCCGGGAGCGACCGGACCTTGTCCATAGAGAGTCAGGCTCTGGCTTCCGGCACCGAGGGCAACCGAGGTAGCATTTGCTTGAACGGCAACGGCTGCAATCGTGGCGGCGATCGCAATCTTCAGAACGTCGACCATTGTAGACCCCACTATTTGCTCGAGAGACGTTAACCAATATGCAATTTTTGTGCCAAAAACCCACGCGACCATCAATGCTCGACAAGTCCATGATTTCAACAGATTACAGCAATTCGGGTATCCCATGTCGACACTCATCGACTGGGATCAGCTCTAAAGGTGTCGGAATACTTTACAATCGAGTTGATCTAGATGTGTGGTATCTTCCCGGAACCGACGCAGCACCCGCACGATTTACTGTTCGCCGTTTGAAGATATCGTGGAGAACCGCCAACGACAGACGGTTTGAATTGAAGGTCTGCTTTCCGCAGCCGTTGGCGCTATAGCTGCCAGGCGGCAATCCGCCTCGTCCTGAACGACGTCCGGCAACGTTGCCGGTAACGCGCTTAGTATGCGCTAAAGCGCGCGCGCTGGAGCACAGGTGAGCCATCAGCCATGGTGCCGACAATCACATGCGTGGCGCCGGCAGGCAACTTGCCGTTATCCGGGGGAAGAACCGCACTGCCGTTTCGAACCTGCGCCAAGACGAAGGCTCGCTTTTCATCGTCGTCAGGGACGATGACATCGCCGGATCCCAAAGGGTGACCGGGAGGCAGGCGACGCTGATCAGTGGTCACACAGTCCGCAATCGAAGAGGATACGTTCTAGGCGGTGGTTGCCACCCGAACTGACGACGCGGTGCGTCTTCAGTCGCTTCTGATGATCGAGCACAGTATGCACCGTTGGCCTGTACTCCACGCGACCACGCGTGAACAGGTCGTCGACGAAATGCTGCGCGGCGTCCGCGCCCGTCGGAGCCGCGATCGGTTGCGCGTTATTTGAAGCCGCTGCGGCGATGAAGGCCCTGTGCTGGCCGGGAGCATCGACAAACAAGAGGCCTTCCAGCCCATAATGCTCGGCTTTAAGTGCAATCTGCGGCAAGGTGCCCGGCACAGCGGCCATGCTTTCCGCCATCGCCGCTGGCGCGCTCGCGACGAGACTTAATGTGGTCGACGAATGGAGCGACAGGATTTGGCGCCGGACGAACACTGCCTTGAGAGCAGATGGGTAATCTTCGTCGGCGCTTTTTGAGGCCAGGACCATTTGCGCCGCCACCTGCGCGTACCAGTCCGATACCACGGAAGCGGCCTTTATTGCGATCGCGAGGATCGAGCCCATTTCGTTGGAGACGGCCAACAGCATCGCTTCCGTCGGCGGAGAAGCGCCAGCCTTGATTTGCAGCATGGCGCCCAGGATTTCAAAGAAGGCACCGGTAAATACGCGGGAGAACGAGTGTGGTTCGGAAGAGAGCTGCGAGGCAGGACCGGAACTCGGCAGGCTGGAGGGGACCCTGTAAGTAAAGGAGTTCGCCGCATTGCGCAGACAGTCGACTTCGACGGCATCGGGCATCTGTGCCCGGATCGCAGCACCTAGCTGTTCAGCAAGGCGCGAAAGTCTGGATGCCTGCGCAAGCTTGCCGCCGGTGGTCGATAAAATGTCCGAGCGCAGAGACTGAAGCTGGAGGGCGGACAGTATCGCGCTCATGTCGCCGAAGGATTCGTGGAAGGCCGCGACCTCTTGGCTCGCGGCACCCCACAACTGCGGCTTGAACGAGTCGAGGATGGCGTGGCCCATCTCGTGACAGATCACGTCGGGACTTTCGCCGCTGTAGACGGTGCCGGACGGCGAAGGCCCATGAAAGAAGTTCAGAGCCTTGCGATCGTAATAGGCGTTCAGGTCTTGGCCCTCGTCGAGCAGAACTGGAAGTGTCTTGCCCAATTCCCACGCCGTCAGGGGGACGACTACCGCCCAGAAGTCCGCTCCTCGCCTGAGGGCTTCCGCCGCTGTCCAATAGCGAAACTCCTTGGTATTCTGCGCGTAGGTCGCTGCTGGGGGCGCGGGTTTCGAGAAGCGAAAGGCTAATGGCGTATGTGCGATGTCGGGCACGGGCCGTGGGCCGAGCACACCCGATCCTGGATCGTCTTCCCAAGCAACGACGGTCCCGCCCGAGGTCGGAGAAGATTTGGGAGGCTTCCTGGGACGGACGGCGGATCCAGGCGAATTTCCGGTCTTCGATCCAGCTTTCCGTGCCATCCGAGTCGCCCCCTGCTTCCCGCAACAACTATGACACTCGACCTTAGTCGAGGCAAGTCATTCGGTATCGTCGAGGCGTAAGCGAGCCAGCCGTTGTTGACTGGTTCCCAGATGCGGTCCATTTCTGGAACGAATTCACAGCGTTCAAAATCGACAAGTTGTCCAACGACGAATTGCGCACTACTCTCGCAGCGACCGCATGCTGCTATTGGGCACATACGCTGCCGATCGCAAGCTTACAAATTGCCGCGAATGAAGATCCCATACGTCGTGGCCATTGGCCATGTCGCCGAACAACGTCCAACGCAACGGTCGCGGCCGCAAGGTTGACATGGAGATTGATGCGACGCTGCAGGCTCAAGGCGGGGTGGCAGATCGTCGATCTGAAGCGAGTATTCCTGTAAGCAGGCCCATGTCTGCGTTCGACGTTGTTGCTCCAGAAAGATGATGGGCGGCTTGCGGCGCCGAAGCTCGATGAGGAATCTGGCAAGAAGGACAAGCACGAGGACTCGTCTTACCCTTGACCGCCCGACAGATGCCCGATCAAAGCATCGATGAAAGCCCGGACCTTCGCGGAAAGGCTGCGATGGCTCGTGTAGAGTGCGTTCACCTCCAACGTGTCTCCAGTGGTCTCGGGGAACAGCCGCATCAGATCGCCCGTGGCGACCGCCCGCCGCGCGATGAAGTCCGGCAGCCGGCCGATACCGCCGCCGGCGATCAACATTGCTTCGAGGGCAATCGAGTCGGACACGGCATGCGCGGCGCTAAATTTGAAGTGTTCGACGTCGCCTGACGATCGGCGAAACGACCAGGTTTCTTGGCGATCGGCGTAACCGATCATCGTGTGTCGACGAAGGTCGGCGACGCTCGCCGGTATCCCATATGCCGCAAGATAGCCGGGACTGGCGCAGGTCCACGCCTCGGTGGCCAGCAGATGCCGGGCGATGAGGTCGCTGTCGGGGAGGGTGCCGACGCGGATCACAAGATCTGCCGGTTCGACTGGCATGTCGATGATGCGATTCTCGACATCGAGGATGACCCGGATTTCGGGATAGCGCGCAAGAAAGTCCGGCAGCATCGGCGCGACGAGTGCGACCACGAAGGTGAACGGTGCGCTGATCCGTAGCGTTCCGCGGGGAATACCGGTGAAGTTGTCGAGCGCGGTTCCCGCCTCGTCGACGTCGGCGAGGATCCGCGTGGCGTAGGGATGAAAGAGCATTCCTGCATCGGTCAGTCGCAGATGCCGGGTCGAGCGATCAATTAGTAAGGCGCCGATGTCGGCCTCAAGCCGCGTCAGCGCTCGGCTGACGGTCGACTTCGGCAGACCAAGCGACCGTGCCGCACCGGAAACGCTGCCGATTTCGGCGGTACGCGCAAACGCGCGGAGATCGTTCAGTTCCATCGCGTTCCCGTTTCGCAACACCCTATCGCAGTTTGACGGTCTAATCCGGAGGGCTGGAACGCGCTAGATCGATGAAACGCAGCGCGATGAGATGCTGCTCAGCTTGGAGATAAGTTTATGTCCGTTGCCGTCGAACCGTTTCATTTGTCGATACCCGAGGACCAACTCAGCGACCTGCGCCGGCGACTGGACGCCACGCGCTGGCCTGATCGCGAAACCGTCACCGACACGCGGCAGGGCCCGAACCTCGAGAAGCTCCGGGCGCTCATCGATTATTGGCGCAACGACTATGACTGGCGGCGCTGCGAACGAATGCTCAATGGCCTTGGCCAGCATCGCACTGTGATCGACGGGCTTGGCCTTCATTTCCTGCACATTCGTTCGCCCGAGCCCGGCGCATTACCGCTGATCATGACGCATGGATGGCCGGGGTCGGTGCTCGAGTTTCACAAGGTGATCGGACCGCTTACGGATCCGGCGGCTTACGACGGCGATCCCAAGGATGCGTTTCACCTTGTGATCCCGACGCTCCCCGGATTTGGCTTTTCGGATAAGCCAGCCGAGCCGGGCTGGGGCATTCCGCGGATCGCCGATGCCTGGGCGACTTTGATGGATCGGCTAGGCTATGATCGTTGGGTGGCGCAGGGTGGCGACTGGGGCGCGGCGGTGACGACCGCGATTGGCTACAAGGCACCGCAAGGCTGCGTTGGCATCCACCTCAACTTCGTAATGTACCAACCCACCCCGGACGAAACGGCCGGTGCCACACCGGCGGAGCAGGCCATGCTCGATAGCATGGCCTATTATCAGAACGTGCTGTCGGGCTATGCGCAGCTGCAGGGTACGCGGCCCCAGACGATCGGCTACGCGCTCGCGGATTCGCCCATCGGGCAGGCGGCGTGGATCTACGCCATGCTGCAGGACGTCTCGGACAGTGACGGGAATGCCGAAAAGGCGTTTACGTACGACGAGATTCTGGACGACATCATGCTGTATTGGCTGCCCGACGCGGGCGCGTCGTCCGCGCGCCTCTACTGGGAAGGTCAGTCGTCTATAGCCAATCCGCCTTCCGCGCCAATACGGACACGTGCGGCGATCAGCATGTTCCCCAAGGAACTCGTTCGGCTGTCGCGGCGCTGGGCAGAGACGCGGTTCGCCAATCTGGTGCACTTCAACGAACTCGATCGTGGCGGCCATTTCGCGGCGCTTGAACAACCGGCGCTGTTCGTCGACGAGATTAGGACTGGTTTTCGGGAGATGCGCGCATGAGCAATATTGGACCGATCGTTCTTGCTGGCGCCACGGGCGACCTCGGTAAGCGCATCGCCGTCGCCATGGGCCGGCGACATATGGCCTTCCGTGTGCTGATCCGGTCCGAGACGCCGGCAAAAGCGCGGGCTGACTTGCAGGCGACGGGCGCGGACCTCGTAGTGGTCGATTATAACGATGCCGCAGCGTTGCGCCGCGCCTGCGAGGGCGCGTCTTGTATCGTCTCCGCGCTAAACGGGCTGGAGCCGGTGATGATCGAGACGCAAGGAAACCTGCTCGACGCGGCGGTAGCGACGGGCGTCCCGCGCTTCATTCCATCCGATTATTCGCTCGACTTCACGAAGACCAAGCCGGGCGGCAATCGTAACCTCGATCTGCGCCGTCGGTTCATGGCGCAGATCGATACGCGGCCGATTAGCGCAACCTCGGTTCTCAACGGCGCGTTCGCCGACCTGCTGACCTGGCAAGCGCCGATCGTGCTCCACAAACAACGCAAGATTCTTTACTGGGGGACTGCAGACCAGAAGCTCGACTTCACCGCGAAGAACGATGTTGCGGATTATGTTGCCGCGGCGACACTGGACGAGACAACGCCGCGGATCCTGCGGATCGCTGGCACCACCGTGAGCCCGCGCGAACTTGCGGACATCATGACAAGTTTGACGGGGCATAAGTTTGGCTTGTGGCGTGCCGGCGGGATCGGTTTGCTGAGCATCGTGATCGGCGTCGCAAGGACATTAAGCCCGAGCAATAGGGCCATATTCCCGGTGTGGCAGGGGATGCAATATCTCCGCGATATGTCCAGTGGGCGCGGCCAGCTCGAGCCGCTCGATAATGACCGCTATGGTGTCAGAAGCTGGAAAACAGCCAGGGATGTTTTGGGAATGACGAACTAGGCATCAGCGCGCCCCGCATTCAAGCATGCTCAGCTTTCCTACGGCTCGCTCCGCCCGGCAGATCGGGTGTTTCCATGTGTTGGAACTTGGGGCGAATTTGCGACCTGAGCATATGACAGTTAGGCTGCGAAGCGCGCGGAACGCCGACAGGCTGTGAACGGCCCCATCGTTTCCCCTTTCCGCGTCGACCCAGACCAACGTTTTTGGCAAACACCCGCTCGCTGCTGCTGTCGGCGCGCTTACCGGCTGCCGCTCGTTCTAACGTCTATGGACATGTCGGAAGACGACCAAGCACCGGCCCGACCTTAGGACGGACTTTGCGCTCGATGGCTCTTCCCCGTCAAAAATGCGTCAGCAGCGCTCTGACGCCGTGTTTGACGCGCAACAAGCCAGTCACATCGTTAACTATATCGCCGTGGGCGGTTAGCCGCGCCAAGCAACTACAGGGGAATGCTATGCTCCGCGTCGCCATTATCACCTCGATCGCTGCAGCGCTGCTGGCTACTGCCTCCGCGCACGCCACGAACTTCACTGAGACGGCCGACTTCTCGGATGATCCGGATCGTCCGACGCTCCTCGGGGATCTGACACGCGGCACCAATCTAATTAGCGGCGTGATCGACACGTTCGGTTCTCGCGTTGGCCCGCATGGCGAACGCACGCACCAGGACATGGATTATGTGACGTTTATCGTTCCCACCGGCGAACGTCTGACAAAATTTGTGGTCGGTCCGGGGACATCGATTATAACGGACCCGCGGATCGATAGCATGTTCCTTGGATTGGCATCGGGCGCCGATGTTTCGGTCAATCCCTCGTTCACTTCGGCGGCAGGTCTGCTGGGTTGGACGCTCGTGACCCAGGCCCAGGTCGGGACCGACATATTGCCTGCCATCGGCAAAGCCACGGCACCCGGCTTTCCGGTCCCAGGTGCGACTACCTTCAATGGGCCGCTTGGCGCGGGTACCTACTCTCTTTGGCTCTACGACGGCGACGAAGGCGCGTCGTACAGCTTCAACGCCGTTACTGCAGCGGTCCCCGAGCCAGCTACATGGGCAATGATGATAATCGGGTTTGGCGTGGTCGGTCTCGGTATGCGCCACCGTTCCACACGATCGATAAATTTTACCTAATGCTCTTCGAAGCCGATCCGTGTCCGACAGTCCTAATGACAATGGTTTTATAGACAAAGCTCAAGGTGGCCGCTCCGCCGGAGACGTTTATATACCGTATAATCGATCATTAGGTAACTTCTGATACTAGATTTATGACAGCGCTATGCGATTTTTTCTGGTTTCTTGACCTGTCCAGCTGAGTATTCACCGTCCTAACATTCGCAGGAGCTTTTCATGGTAGGTAATTGTTTGGGAATCGCAGCGCTTCTTGCGACGCTTGTCGCGTCGCGGGCGCAGGCAAATTATGTGAACGTTACCTATAGCGGCATTGTGAGCGCGGTCGATGTATATGACGGCGACGACGGCACTACATTTTCGCTGGGCGACCGCGTTTCATATTCGGCGACGTTCGATCCGAAAAAGCTGATGGACTACACGAGCACAACCAACGCGACCGTCGCCAAATTCTATGGCTCGTCTGCGGTCCAGTTCACGAGCGTCAAGGCCACTAGCCTGTCCGACGATCCCTATGCGTCTCTCGATCACCGTCGGCAACACGGTGTTCTCGAAGTTCAATCAGATTAATTACGGAACGCCGACCAGTGACACTACTGTGGACTTGGGTTCAGGAAATTTTCCGATAATCGAGTATTTGAACGGATCATTCGCCGGGATTGGAGGCGTATTTCATATCAGACATGGCATTACCATTTACACTGATCCAATTGCTGCTGCAAACGGTGCCTTTCAAGACCGTTTGGGCCTCGATCACGATTTCGAACTCGATGATCGGACAAGCGATGGGCAGGGGAATCTTTTTGGCAAACCGATCTTTGCGAATGTCGCTTCGGTGGTCGAGCCCACGTCCTGGTCGATGATGGTTGGCGGTTTCGGCCTCGTCGGTGCCACAATTCGGCGTCGTAAAAGCGCGACAGATGTGCGTTTGACAGCCCGATAGCGTGGATGGTGCGCCGCGGCCCCATTCATGGGCGGCGGATTCACGCGTCGATCTCTCGATGATTCCGCTGTAAGTCGGTGCGTCGAGGGGGCGTGCCGCGAGATGTTCCAAAGTCCGCCGGGCAAAATTCTTACCGTCGAGACGGTCGGGGCTCTCAAGCTGATGACCGCCGACGGATGCGACGTCACCCCACGCGGGCGGAAGGCGCGGGCGCTGATCCTCTATCTGCTGCGCAAGCCCGGTCATATCGAGGCACGAAAAGTCTTGATCACCCTGTTGTGGGGGGACCGTGGCGACGAGCAGGCGCGACAGAGCCTTCGTCAGACTCTCTATGAACTTCGCCCCCTAATGGGAACTGCTCATCCGCTAGTTGCCGCGGATCGTGTCTCAGTCTGGCTGGATACAAGCTGTTTGGCGGTCGCATCGCAGAATTGCTCGGGCGCGACCGCTGCGTCCGTGACTTCAACTGATCTCGACGGAATTTCGCCGGGGTTTGATCGCTGGCTGGTTAGCGAGCGACAAAGCCAATCGCATGTCGAGGCCACCAAGGACGATCGCGCACGCATTGCGCCGATCACGGTTGCGTCATCCGCACTTAGCCCGCTCACCGCCGCTCGCCGGTGGCGGGTGGCCTTCCCACTGGCGGCATCGCTTGCCGCCCTCGTATCGATCGCGCTCGTCCACTCGCGCTCGGACGCACCGGAGGACCATCGTCGTCTTATTGTTGTCCAGCCTCTCCGTGTCACACCGGGCGATTTGCCTGCACGTCGCCTGTCACAAGATCTAGCGAGCGATCTATCTCGCGCCGTGCTCGGTCATGACGGCGCACTGGAATTTGCCGACGACCGCATCGCTTCGCGAAGGGCGGCGTTCAGTGTAAGCGGTAATGTCGCGAGCGGCGGCGGTGATTTGCATGCGGTCGTTGTGGTCAGCGATAGCACCGATAACGCTATACTTTGGTCGCATGATTATACAGCGCCGCTTGCCGATATGGCGGGTTTCAGACAGCAAGTGAGCACCAATGTAGCGGCGGTTCTCGTTTGTGCGCTCGGTACTCGTGGTGTCCCCGAGGCGGTCGATGCGCGAGCGACCGCCCTCTATCTGGAAGCGTGCAATCTCCACAGCGGCGACCAAAGTCAGGTTGCATTTTTGCTCCGTCAGGTGACCGCGCGCGTGCCGCAGTTTGCGGGTGCGTGGGCAGACCTCGCAATCAGTCTGGCCTATGCGCGCGAAGATGCCGGCCCCGCTAATGCCGAAGCGATGCGGCGCGAGGCCGAAGGCGCAGCGCGGCGCGCGCTTGCGATCGACCCGCACGAGGGGAATGCCTATTACGCGCAAGCGCTTCTATTGCCCGGCATCGAGCATTGGATACCACGGGAGAAACTTATTGAGGCTGGGCTCAAGGTCGAGCCGGATAATGCGCAGCTCTATAACCGCTATGCGATCGATCTGGGCGCAATTGGCCGCGTCCAAGATAGCATCGCCGCCAATCAACGCGCTGTTGCGCTCGATCCGCTTTTCCCGGGCAAAACCGCACGACTCGTACGCGCGCTTGCCAACGCAGGTGAACTCGATGCGGCCAACGAAGCGATAAATCATATGCGAGAAACGTGGCCGGACGACGCCAACACCTGGCATGCTCGGTTCGCCACCGCGGCACGCTTTGGTGATCCGCGCGAAGCTTTAGCAATGCTCAACGATCGAAACGAGACTGTCGGCAACAAGGATGACATGGCGTCGTGGCGGACTTTCCTCCGAGCGAGAGCGTCGCCGACGCAGGCCAACATCGATTATGCCGTCGCCGCTCTCGTGGAAGAAAGGCGTCGCGGATTTACAAGCGATGTTCAACTCGTCAGTGACTTCGCACTCCTAGGAAGGCCGGCGACAGCGCTCGATATTGCGCTGCAGATGCCGCCTCAGCAGGAAAGTGATTTCTGGTTCAGGAAGATCCTGCAGTCTGTCCGTGCAGATCCTCGCTTCATGAGAGTTGTTCAGAGGCAGGGACTGCTTGCGATCTGGCGAACTACGAATTTATGGCCCGATTTCTGTCGCGATGGTTCAGTGCCCTATGATTGCCGTCAAACCGCTGAACGATTTTCCTGGGAACGATCTCACGCGGCAGCATGAATTTTCAGAGATTCCCTCCAGCGCGCTGCCTTGTTCCATGTCCACCACGGCGTCTGGACAACCAAATGGAGATTCCGACCTTTTGGCGCATAGAGACTAACGAAGCGGCATAAAAGCACCGGACGCTCCAGAGCCGTTCATTCGCACGGCGCGAGCCGCGGGGATACGAGATATAAGAAGGTGGTAAGGTCAACGACGAGACGAGCCGACTTGGGGGGCTGCCGGGAGGGCAGTGTCGGCAGCTGAGCGCAAGCCGTCGAGTCTTTATAATAAAGACGTGTAAAAGTCCCCGATATCGGACAATCGCTGTGCTTGTGTTTGAATGCATTGTCGCTTGCACTGTCCGCTCTTGGCCGTGCTCGCTGTCATTTCACGAACTTTTCACGCGAAGCGGCCCGCGCATTAACGGCCGCCTCACGCTCTGGCCGGCATGACCACTTCACGGGCAGGCAGCGAAGCGTGGCCGGCAACATATAATTAAAAGGATCATTCAATGCGTAACTCGGCTCTCTTCTCGCTCGCATTTCTGGCGTCGGCTCCGTCGCTCGCCGCAGGACCGCTGACGGGATCCGTCCCGATCCAGCATGTCAGCTACGCCGACCTCAACCTCGCATCCAATGCCGGCCAAGCGACTCTGCAGCATCGTGTCGCCCGCGCGATCGACGTGGTGTGTGGAGAAACCTACGGCGCGCCCCTATCGGTCGAGGCGACGACCAAAACGTGCAAGCGGCAGGCCCTGGTCTCGACCGCTCGTCAGATGACGGTGGCAGTGGCGAATGCAACGACCCAGACAGGCCGCGAAACGCAGATTGCAATCCGCTGACGCTGCTGGATGATGGACGTCGCGACCAATATCGCGACGTCCATCATGTGCAATCGGCTTATCGTTTACAGTCGTTCATGATATCAGACATCTGGTTGCAGCTCGATCTGACCGGATCCAACTCAAGGATGACTGATGGCGGACACTCCAAAAACTGAGCAAGCAGGCGATAACGCCGCGAGATATTTCGTGGTCGAGCTCAAGTCGGGAAGCGAACCCTCGTACGCGGTCTGCGAACGGATCGCGACCTTCTCGCCCGGACGCGACGGCATTCCCCCCGGCCTCGTCGAGCAGAGCATCGCCGCGCGGACACTGCGCGCGACGACACTGTTGGCGGAAGGGGGCGGGGCTGAACTGGCCCGCATGCTTTTGCCTACCGTCGTCTACGCCGGTCAAACCGGCCGCTCCGGTTTCGCGCAAGGTGGGCCCGGTGGCCTGGGCGGCGACGTAAATTTCAACGTCAACTTCGAGAATAACCCACAAAAATGACGGCGCGGCGGCAATCTTCGCCGTGAACGCCTGGCTGGCGCCAAGCGGTCAGCGACGCGCGAGACCGCTGTCGGAGACACTCGGCGTGGCGCGGCAGGCGGCGGCAGTTGCCGGCGTGTCGCGCCTCGCCGACGTATCCGGGCTCGTGCCCTTGGGCATTCCAGTTTACCAGGCAGTGCGGCCGATGGCGCGATTGCTGTCGGTCTCGCAAGGCAAGGGCCTATCGCGCATGGCAGCGATGGTCTCGGCGCTGCTCGAAGCAGTCGAGATCGATACAGCGGAGCGACTGGGCGCGCCGCCAGCAACCGCGGCCCTCGATGCGCTCGACGATGCGACGATCGACCTATGGTCGTCGGCGCCGCGAAGGGCCTACGGCACCCGGCTGGATCCGAGCCTCCCGCGCGCCTGGCTCGAGGGTCGCGACCTTCTCAGTGACCGACGCGCCCTGCTGCCTTGGGACCTGCTGTCCCTGGACATTTGCCGTCCGATATTGCCGGATATTCGGCCCGCCTCGGTCGGATTGGCGACCGGCAATAATATCATCGAGGCAACGGTCGGCGCGGTCGGCGAATTGGTCGAACACGACCTTCATGCCGCCCTGCGCCATCTCGCGCCGCGAGAAATGCGCGCGTGCCAGCTCGATCTTGCGAGCGTCGACGACCCTATATGTGCGGCCTTGCTGCGGCGGATTGTATCGCGCCGTTTTTCACTCAGGATATGGAGTATGGGGCAGGACGCGAACATCGCCGCGTTTCGCTGTACGATCTCCGAAGCTTTACCAACTGGGGCATGCTTACCGCCGACCGCCGGCACCGGTTGCCACCCCGACCGCACTATTGCGCTGATCCGCGCCGTGCTTGAGGCCGTCCAGTCGCGGGTCACTATGGTTGCAGGCTCGCGCGAAGACCTCACGATTGCGCATTACCTCAACGGTCCGGAAAAATCACTCCAGCTTGTTTTCGGCACGTTGGCGTTCGGACCCGGGCCACTGGCATGGTCGGATATCCCGCATCTCGCAACGGGCGGGGCAGCTGAAGACCTTGACCATTTGCTGGCGGTCGCCGCTTCGCGTTCGACGCTTCCCCTTGTGCTCTACATGCATACGCCGCCGCATCCCGACCTTGTCATTGTTCACGCGCTCGCCCCGGGGCTCGAGGACATCGAACGGCAGGCATCGGACGGAGTTTCCGAGACGTTGCAGCGCGGTCGGCGTCCGGCACGTGTTCGGATACGCTCGCATCGGCCCTTGTTGTTTATTGGACCGAGCCTGCCGCCCGAAGGGGTGCCCGACACGATTGAGGTCCGGCCGCCGCTGAGTTGCGGCGATATCGCAGCGCTTCTTGTCGATCCGCCGCCGGCGGTCGGCATCGTCGACGGCTGCTTCGAAACCGCGCCGACGGTATGGCACAAGGAAATTCTCGACCTGATCGCGCTCGGAGTGCCGGTTTTGGGCGGCGCCAGCCTTGGCGCGATCCGCGCGGCCGAGCTCGACCGGCATGGCATGATCGGGGTCGGCACGATCTACGCCGCGTATAGAGACAGGATGATCCAGCGTGACGATGCCGTCATGCTGAGCCACGGCCCCGCCGAAATCGGCTATCCACATCTGACGATCGCGCTCGTCGACGCCGAGGCGGCCCTTCTTGAGCTCGACCTGCCATGCAAGGAACGGCGGCAACTGCAACGTATTATCCGGACGATGTCGTTCGCCGAGCGAAGCTGGTCGCGTTGCTTCGACGTGTTTCATGCGCGTACCCGACAGCCAGTTTCAATCGATCGAGCGGTGCTGACGACGATACCGTCGTTGAAACAGGCCGATGCACGGCTGCTCATTGCCGAACTAGGCGATGCTCGTCGTCACGCGGCGCGTCCGCGCCCGCCGCTCACCGGGTTGTACGCAGATTTGCTGGCCACGTTGCGCTGAGCATCGCTTCCAGTCCGTTGCGAAGCCGTTCCGCGTGCTCCGCTAGCTTGAACGGTAGCGTATCCCTCGCCCAATCTAGCGCGCCGCTGAGCGTTAATTCACGCTCCGTCTGCCATGCGTCATGAAACAGCGTGGTGAATTCGACGAGCAAGACCTCGCGTTCAGCCTGCTCGAAGGCAGGCAGATATGCCGCATTGGCGAGCCGGGCGGCGAGATACATCAGGCCCCGCTCGCCGCAGACCTCAAAATGCTCCTCGGCGGCTTGCGCATCGCCCTTGAGCATCAACAATACGGCATGGTCGGCGTGGTAATGCGCCGGGGCAGCGGGATTGAGGGCAAAGGCACGCTGCATGTATCGTTCGGCATCTTCGAGCTCCCCTAAGATACAAAGACCGGCGGCGCATTCGTTCATGCTGTCAGCGTGGTTGAGCATCTGCGTGATGGCCTTGCGAAAGCCGCGATCTGCACGAGGCCAGTTCCGGGACCGCAGGTAGCACCATGAGAGGCGCAACAGCAACCGGCCGTCGCTCGGTTCATAGGCGGTGGCGCGGCGCGCCAGATCGAGCGCTCGGGCACGGAACGCGGCGACATCGTGGCCAGCAATCTTCTGCCAAAAATCGGTATTGTACATCCTTGCAAGCCAGATCGTCGCGTGAACGTGGCGCGGATTGCGCTCCACGATCTCTTCGAGCATCGCGGCCGCCGCCTGGATTTCCGGCAGGGTCCGATCGAAGCTCATCAACCGTCGTGCCTTGGCGAAAAGAATGATGTCGTCGGCACCAGCATAGGCGGCGAGTTCGGGCATGGACGTGATATCGGACTCGATCGCCGGGAGAATCGAGCCGACTGCTTTCGCGACGACGTCATCGATCGCCGAAGATAGATCGGTTTGCTCGACGCTCAGTTGGTCCGACCAGACGATGATGCCTGTTGCGATATTGCCAAGCTGCAGGTTGAGGCGGATCTGCGCGCCGATCAGCCTAATTTTTCCCGTAAGAACATAAGCAGCCAGCGCGTCTGCGACCGTATCTTTCACGCTTGCGACGTCAGCCGCCAAGGCGACGACGCGAATTTCACGATACGGCGCGAGCGCGGTACGGATATCGTCGGTGAGAACCCCGGCGATGTCGTGCGACACCCGGTCGTCGGTGATCGTCTCGATTGGGCTGACCAAAACCGTTGGCAACACAGCACTCGCGGAGGGTGCGGCGACCACGGGGCCGACCGGGGCAGGAGTTCCCGTGGTCGACAGCCGCTCGAACATCGTCTGCGTCTCGGTCGACGGGTCGACCCCGAACTCCTTGGTCAATCCGTCACAGAGGCGACGATACCGCCGATGCAGCGACGCGATATCTCCCGCCGCATGATCGGCCGAGAAGCCAAGGCGGGCGATTGCTTCGTTCCAGGGGTCGAGCCGGTCGAGTGATCGGAGAATCTCCTGAATATGCATCGGGGCCGCGCGCCCGATCATGTCGGGCAGCCCTGCGCATACGGCGACGACGACGCGCTCGGGCTGCCGGACGCGTTCGACCGCGAGCCATTCGTCAAAGGCCATCGATACTTCGGACAGATCGGCGAGAAAGGTTTCGCCGACCCCGGCGATATGATGGGCAAGGGCAACCGCATCGCGCTTCTCGGTCGCGGCGAGTATGGCATCGACATCGCTGACGACGAGATTCGCGCCGAAGGCGATTGATTCGCGCGAAACGACGATCGCGTCCGCGATCCGGGGGCTCGCGCGCAACTCGGCAAGCATCTGCCGCAGGCTGCCCCGCGCCTGTTCAGTGCCGCGATCGCTCCACAGCAGATCGGCGGCACGGTCGCGCGACACCAGACGATTGGGAACCACGGCAAGATAGGCGAGGATCGCCTTTGCCTTGCGCCCGCGCAGTCGGACATGATCGGACCCAGCTTCGACCCGGAAATCTCCGAGGAGGCCCAAGTAAAGCATTGGGGCAGGCGCATCGTTGGCAAGATGTGACATACTTGAAGCGCCCAGTGTGCCTCGGTCATGTCAAAGGCCCCGCTGAACACTGTGCGTTTCGGGTTTTTTAGGCAAGAGTATTGATCGCCTCTCCGGCGCGCGGTCACCAAGGCCGTCATCCCGAACAATTCACGCCGGCTATAAAGTAGATTCGAACCAGGTTCAGAGATGTCGATACGCTCCATCGGTCGGACGTTGTCGCCTCCTTAACGTCTTGAAATTTCTGTTGTTTTACATGGTAGTCGTCAAACGAGCGTGAAACGAACGTGTAACAACCGCTTCAATGGAGTTCGGGGTTTCGGTGGGTTACATTGACGCTCAGAAATCGGGTGCAGAACCATTTTAACACGGTGGCGGGATACCGCTGTGGATGATGAGGGGTGAGGCGGCGGGGCGGGGCGTTTCGATTGTTCCCGTCTCCCCGCTGGTTTACTTCGCCGGCGCTCGCATGGCGAGCTGGCTGAGGGTGTCCTGCTCGAGCGATGCATTGTTCTGTGCGGCGCTGGCAAGCGCGAGCGCCCGGTGCTGCTCGAACTTGTATGCGGCCGCCCCCGTCGCGCCCGCGGGCGAAATAATCAGGTTCATCGCAATTGTTGTCGATGCCGGGAAGCCCGAAGGCAGCGGCGGCAGCACGCCGGCCCCATGAAGCGTCTTTTCCGCCGCCTTCTG
This sequence comes from Polymorphobacter sp. PAMC 29334, assembly GCF_019431245.1. Classification (NCBI taxonomy): domain Bacteria; kingdom Pseudomonadati; phylum Pseudomonadota; class Alphaproteobacteria; order Sphingomonadales; family Sphingosinicellaceae; genus Polymorphobacter; species Polymorphobacter sp. PAMC 29334. The sequence continues at coordinate 602,406 of NZ_CP080242.1, forward strand.
CAGGCCGCGGACGCCACGAACGAACTGGATATCGGTTGCCTTGCCGTCGCTGCCGCGGACAAAACGCATGACAATTGATCCGGCGTCCGGGCCATTAGCATCGGGCGCGACGGCGACCGCGTTCACGCGCGTGTTGACCGTCGCAACCCAATCCGACAATTCGCTCGCCTCGGCCGTTGCGGCGGCGCCGAAGAGAACGGCGGCAATGGTCGCGTTGATAAAGCAGGATTGCATGATAGGCTCCGTGTTCGGTTGGCCGGGAAATCCGGATCCGATACGACAGGGCTATCGTTTCGACGTGAAGCGATCGGGGAACGCAGCGTTAATCGAGCGTCAAATGTGCGCGATGCCATGATTAGCTGCTCGTGTTCGTAGACCCGGTCGGTTGGGCGGAATGATGAGCTTCTTCAGGTAAGCGCCGCTGGTCGGCTCGAACAAGTCGTCGCCGGGCCGCACGCTGCGATCAGGCGCGGCTAGATCGAGGCTGGCTCCCCACTTTCAGAAAGCAGCTCATTGTGATTTGCTGGCACGCGGGCGTGCTCCATAACTGTGCACTTCGCAAATGCCCGATCTTAATCGTTGTAATTATTGCCGCTCCGGATAGCCTCGGCCGCCGTGACCAACATTGCGTCCGTCTCTGGTCCGTTCGACTCGCCAATCAGCGACTCAACAATCCCCGCGCATCGCTCGCGTTCAGCCTTCATCCCTGCAATCGTTGCCGCGAGCTCGGCGGGCCAAGCTTGAGCGACCCTCTCGGAGATCGGCAGCGCACCGATCGCAACCGCTGACTTGCGCCGGGCAACAAGCGCTGCGGCTCTCAACGCCGTCTCATCGTGGTTAGACATGGCAGCTCCTATAGAAATTGCGCCGAAGCGTAATCGCGCTCCGATGGAATGCATAACGCCGCCCGTCTTTCTCACCCCGTGTTACGACAATGGCCCGGCCCCTCGATGATCTTACCGAGCAATCCAACAAGGACGATCTGCGCATCCAACGTGTCGAGTGCCGTCACGATCTTGTTGTCGCGATTTTGCGCATCCTCACCCTCTTTCATCGGCGCGGCTGGCAGACTGACTGGCATGGGGCGCACCTTGAATTGCGATGGTTGAAGTGTGGATCGAAGCTGCTGACTTTGTCGCCGGTCTCTTATAAGCGCCTCGTTGGCCGGCAGCAGGGGAAGCGCCGCGGACATCTTGCCCTGTTCAAACGGCATGACGCGCGGGGCTGCGGCCACCGCCACCCGCGTGTCGGCCAATTAGTGTAACTGCGCGACCGATATATGTGCGGGAGCGCAAGCGGCTCGTCGATCAGTGAGAAGTTGACGGGTGACGCGGAGCGTTGATCAGCACGGAGCGACGAGCCGGTCTTTGGGGTTCTGATGTCGAGATCTGATTGCTCGATTGTGGTCGCCTTGCGTCGGCAGCCACGGTTAGCGTGATTTGCGCGACGCGTTTGGTCGTTGCGAGCGAACGTCGGCCACTGGCCGGACCATTGCGAGGATCGGTTCACCAACGCGATCGCGCGGGACCGCTCCACCGGTACTCACACCGTCTGACTTTAAGGCGTAGACCTTCGGTGCGCATGCCGCGGCACCGACCAACGCCGCTAGGATCAAGATTCGGGACATGGCTCACCTTGCTCAGTGTAGCCGCACAACCCTTCCCCGACATCATCATCGAGCAGCGATCGAACCGGCGCAAGGAGTCTTCGACGAATTTCGTTACGGTTTTATGGAGATACGCGTTGCGGCGGACGCCGGGCGTTGGGGGCGTGGCGGAAGCATGCAATTTGACGCCGGATTGTCGAACGATTTCGTCGGTCCATCAAGCCGACGATGCCGTATGGTGAAGCGACGGCGTCGCAATGAACAACGACCTCGCACCCTCCCCACACCGTTCGCAGACCCAAATTCTGCAATACGGGTTCATCCTGCATTTGACATCTCGAAGCGGACAGGCAGCAATCGGCCGTGATTCCAAGGATTCATCGGACGCGGAAGTTAGACGAGTATAACGTTCCCCCCAGCCGGTGCATCACAGACGCTTTGCTCAGAAAATAGGAGACCATGCAGCACCTAGAGCTCGAGCGCCTGATGATCACGCAGTCGACCGGAAAAGGGAGTTAGGTTAGACCGTTGTCATGGCGAAGAGTTTCTGGTCCTCAGCAAGACACCCGCTGCCACCTCCGAGTGTGCCTGCGCTATGGGGCAGCGGTTCAATGCTCCTTTGGGCGCTTTACGCTTTCGTCTTCATCGAAACCTCCGGCGACACTATCGGCGCTGCCGCCTGGGACGCCGCCGCGAACGTGCTGCCTGTCGCCGTACTCGCCGCAGGGGTCCATTCACTGCTCAAGGCGCATGTCATGCCGTGCGTCGTTCCGGTACAAGTCGCCGCGCACGCCGGGTTAGCGATCGCCTTCGCAACGACATGGTACGCGCTCATCCTCGTCATGCTTGCCTTCTTCGGCGGCGTGCGCGGCCACGGCTTTACGGTCTCAGGGTTCTCCGGACCGGCGTTTACGTGGCAGGTGTTCCAGGGCTTGGTGCTCTACGCGACGATCGCAGCCACATGTTACGCGACGCGCGGTGGGCGTGAGGCCGCAACGGTGACGATCGTTGCTGCGCCGCCGCTTGAGCGCTACCTGACCCGCACCGGCGACGAGATCGTGCCAATCAATGTCCGCGAGATCGTCAGCATCACGGGCGCACAGGACTACGCCGAAGTCGCGACGATCGGCGGCCGCCACCTCGTCCGCATGAGCTTGGCCGAGTTCGAGCGCCGCCTCGATCCTACGCGCTTCGTCCGTCTTCACCGCTCGACGATCGTCAACTTCGACCACTTTGCGCGGGCCGAGCTCGCCGGCGGCGGGCGGATGCTCGCGCATATGGTGAACGGCGATGTTATCCAGGTCAGCCGCGCGGGAGCACAGACGCTGCGTGCGCTCATCGTATAGCGCGTCCGTTCGTTGCCGCAGCCGGCCGCCGAACGAGCTGAAGTGTCGATTGGCGGCTTTTCTGCCCGAGCGTGGAGATAACGCGTCACTCGTGCGACCTCACTTGCTGGAGGTCGCCCGTGCGTTTTGTCTTGATCCTGTCTTGTCTGTTTGCCGGAGCCGCGCATGCGGCACCCCGATTGATTGTCCCGGCCGACCTTAGTGTCCCAGCGCCGTCCCCGGTGATTGTCTACGACGCGACACCGGGGGTGGCGGTGACAATCACCACCGAACGCCTCAACCGCGATGGGACGAAAGCGTACGTCGGCCGCGCGGAGTTCATCGCCGATCGCATGGGGCGGGTCGACACCGGCACGGCTGCGGCGCGCAGCGGTACGTACACTGGCGTAGACCCGCTGGGTTTGTTCTGGTCAGCCGCGGAGACCCCGTCGATAGGCAAGGATCTCGTGCGCGGTGAGGTCCGCGTAACCGCCACCGCAGAGGCGACGACGACGACCGCTCTTACGCGGTCTGCACCTGATCCGGCGACTCTGCTGTCCTCGCGCGACACGCCGTTCTTCGGCGCAGTCTGGGTCCGTCCACGATCTGCAGGTCGGCACCCAGTCGTGATCGTTCTTGGCGGCTCCGAAGGCGGCAGCTCGACGGCGCGGGAATGCGCGCCGCTGTTCGCCGCGCGAGGATATGCGACGCTGGGCCTGCCCTACTACGATCCCGGCTACGATCCGACCGACCGGATCGAAGGTCTCCCGCATACCTTCACCGATATTCCGGTTGACCGCCTCGCACAGGTCCGCGCCTGGCTCGCGACGCAGCCTGATGCCGACGCCAGTTCGATCGCGCTGTGGGGAGTGTCGAAAGGAGCCGAGTTCGCGCTCATTGCCGCGAGCCGCTTTGATTGGATACGCGCTGTCGTCGCGGTCGTGCCGACCGATGTCGTCTGGGAAGGCTGGGGTGCTTCCGGGCCGCCGACAGCGTCGTTCTCCTTCGATGCCAAGCCGCTCGCATTTCAGCCGTACGCCGGCATGGACGCCCAATTAGCCAAGGCGGCAAAGGGTGAGGTGATGGACCTGCGCCGTGTCCACCTTGCCGGGCGCGCAGCGTACCCCGATCGGCTCGCCGCCGCGCGGATCCCGATCGAGCGCTTCCATGGGGCGCTGCTGCTTGTCGCCGGTGGTGCCGACCAGATCTGGCCTTCGGCTGAGATGGCTGTGAATATCGTGGCCGCGCGGCGTAGCGTGGGAGCCGACCGAGTTGATCACCGCGGCGAGAGCTAACCACTTCCTCAGCTCGCCAGGAACCGAGCCCGTGGCAGACGCGATGACGCTCGGTGCCGACGGCTCGACGATCGCGCACACGCGTGCCGCCGCCTGGAGGGCGACGTTTGATCTGTTGGGACGCGATCTTCTTCCCGACGAACTCGGAAAGCCCAAGCGCAAAACATCACATCGAAATCTAGTACGAAAGTCGCTCGAGCTATGTCAGCTCTCTGAGCTTGTGGACGGTAAGCGGACAGGTGGCAACGGATGCGGTGAACGGCTCTCCTACCGACCTGCGGTATAAGTCGCGGATTGAGCCGGAAGGAGAGCGATCATGACGAAGGCAATGCGGTGACGATCGGGCTGGATATCGCAAGGTCGGTGTTCCAGGTGAATGGGGTCGATGGGGCAGGGCAGGTAGTTGTTCGCCAGCGGCTGACGCGAGGTCGGATGCTGGGGTTATTCGAGCAGCTGGCACCGTGCGTAATCGGAGACGAGGCGGGCAGCAGCTCGCATTATTGGGCGCGCGAGCTGATCGCGCGGGGACACGATGTGAAGCTGATGCCGGCGCAGTACGTGAAGCCGTACGTCAAGCGCGGCAAGAACGATGCGGCCGATGCCGAAGCGATCTGCGAGGCGGTAACGCGGCCGACGATGCGCTTCGTTGCAGTGAAGACACCCGAGCAGCAAAGCGTGATGATGCTCCACCGGGTGCGGCTGATGCTGAGCCGCCAGCGGACGCAGGTATCGAACGCGATGCGGGCGCATCTGGCGGAGTTCGGCATTGTTGCCGCCATTTGGGCGCGGCGGCACCGAGCAGCTCCTGACGCTGCTGGCGGACCCGAACGATGCGCGCGTCCCGCCCGACGCCCGGCTGTGCCTTGAGATGCTGGCGGAGGACACAGGAATAGGCGCACGCACCGACGCGCCGACGAGGTAGGGAAGGGCGGACACGAGTTAATGCACCAAGCCGGTCGATACCGCCGGATCAGAAAAATCCATTGGGGCCGTGGCACATTCGAGTGCGAGTTACCGATCGGGACCTGAGACGCGCGAATGGCATTATGGCCCGCGGCCACACGATTAGGCCGCACTACAGGTCGAACACATGGCCGCACCGATCAACGAACGTGCTGAAGCTTAAGAAAGCCCTTGCCAACGGAGAGCCGTCCACACACGGCCCCTTTGATGTGCCACCTTGGGGGATCAGCCTTCTACTGTGTCGAATGAACTGCAGAACGACCAGCCCTCGTTCCAGATGCTGCACGCATCGGAAATGGCCGACCCTCGCTCGAATAACCGGCCATGACTCGTTACGTGGTGAGCTGATTTGCTCGATCGAAGGTCCGCTGCCGACGTTGGCCGCTCAAGAGCTATCAGATCCAGGCGGTTCTTTGGCTAGTCCGCTCCGTGCTTGACGTTGGCCAAGGGCCGACTCGCACTGATCCTTTATACTACATTCGTGCGGCTCGACAGTCCGTCGTTGATCAGCAGATTTCTGGCAACTGGATTTCGACATGTATACGTCGTTAGCGAGAACGGATCGCGCAGCACTCTGACAAATAGTGGCATTGAAATTAACAAATCAGCTAATCGTAAAACTTAACTGATGAGTAAGGATCATCATTGCTGGGGTGGTAATACGATATCCTATACTAAGGAAGAATGTTAGTAGCCGAAATGGATCTTGACAATTTTTCGGCAGACGATCCTGAATTGCCACCCGAATTGCGGGCCAGCGTTCAGCGGCATCAGAAGCATCTGGGCGTGCTTGTCGTCAGCCTGCGCGCCGCCGGAATCGACGAAGGAACGATTGAAGCCAGTGTGCGGCAGCTTGTCGAAAGCTATGGCGAAGAGCTGACCGTCGCCATGCGCGCTTTTGTCCTGGGACGGCCGAATGCTTGATTCGTTTTTACGCGACGAAGCCGGGCGCATTGCGGCCGTCGATCGCTTAGCGGTTCTGGACACTCCGCCCGAGGTGCCGTTTGAAAAAATCGTCGACCTGATGCGGACGATTTTGAATGTGCCGATAGCCACGGTCACGCTGGTTGATCGTGATCGCCAGTGGTTTCTGGCGCGTCGCGGCATTGCTGCGCAGGAGACACCGCGAGCAATTTCATTCTGCACTCACACCATTCAGCAGCGCGATCCATTGCTCGTGCCCGACGCCCATCTCGATCCACGCTTTATGGACAATCCCCTTGTGCAAGGCGATCCGCGTATTCGCAGCTATGCCGGTGTGCCGCTGCGGACCGCGGAGGGATATAATGTCGGGGCTCTGTGCGCGATCGATACACGACCGCGAACCTTCAGTGACGCCGAGGTCAACATCCTGGTGAACTTTGCCAACATCGTGACCGATGAACTCGAATTGCGTTTGATCGCCCAGCGAGATCATTTGACCGGCGCTCTGACGCGGCGGGGATTTGTCGAGCAGGCTGCCGAGGAGCTCGCCGCTTACACGCGCCATGGTCGTCCCGGTGCGCTGATCATGCTCGACGTCGATCATTTCAAGACGGTGAACGACAGCCATGGACATGCGGCCGGTGATCAAGTGCTCCGCCAGCTCGCCGAGCTCTGCAGCTCGGTCATGCGTCCGAACGATGCTTTTGGCCGGCTCGGCGGTGAGGAATTTGCACTGCTTCTCCCTGATGCAGCCCCAGCGGAAGCCTCTGCCGTTGCAGAGCGCTTTCGCGAAATGATCGAAGTGTATCCATTCGAAATTGGCGCGGGTCGGACATTGAAGGTCACGGTCAGCCTTGGCGTAGCCTCGCTCGACTTGTCGACCACGAGTGTCGATTGCTGGCTCGCTGCCGCAGACGCCTTGCTCTATCGAGCGAAGCAAACTGGCCGTAATCGGTATTGTACCGATGCATTGGTCGAAAATGTTTAGGCGAGTATCGAGCCAACCGGCCTGATTCGAGTGCTACTGATTATCTAGCTCTCCCTCGGTCTTCGTCGTAGCTTCGCGAGCGCATCGCCGCTGTTTATGAGTACGCACATCGGTATAGGCGGGGCAATAAAGTGATCGGATCTCGGTTTGAGAGAAATGCCGTTCTGCCGCCGAATATCCAGCTTTGGGTCATCACCGCGCGCAGCGCGAGCTCGACGACGGTCGACTTTATAAAGCCGGTTGCCCGAGTGCCGTCAGGCAGCAAGCGGGCCTGACACTCGCCAGGTGTCTAACGGGCTCGGCTCCCCATAACTATTGAACGGTGTGATAAGTAATCAAGTAGAGACCGCGCACAGCGTATCGAGTTATCGCCTCGCTTGCAATCATTGCGACAGAAAGTCAGAAACACGCTTAAAGTATTCTTCCGGTTCTTCGTAAGAAGGTAGATGGCCACTATGCTCAAAGATACGCAGTTGAGCTCCCGGAATGGCATGGGCCATGCGCCAAGCTGTGATCGGTGCGACGTTCATATCGAAGCGGCCAGTTAAGATCAGCGTTGGCACTTTTATGTTATGAAGCTGCGAGGTGAGGTCGACGTTTTGCGTTGCGGCACTCATTTTCTCATTTACGCTGGCGTCGAGGCCCAAGTCGTGAAAACTCGCTAGATACTGGTCAGCCTTCTCGGGGCTGTAGAAGCACTCGCGAATATGCACGCGAAAGGCGCGGTTTTGGGATGTCCTGCCGTCTGGTATACTTTTGCGGTTGGTCGCTTCTTGATTCTCAAAGTCAGGAAAAACATCTGGTAGCGGATGGACTATGGCTTTCCAGCCGGGAAGTCCGTCGCTGACGATCAGGTGTTGAACATGGGTCGGATACGCAAGGGTGTAGGCCAGCACAATCAGGCCGCCGAACGAATCGCCCAGGAGATCGATTCTCTCTGCTCGGAGCGATATCCGCAGGGCTTCCAGATCGGCAACTTGCGCGTCCAACGTTTGCGGCGCGTTCATCGCCACTCGCGTCGAGCGGCCATTGCCGCGCTGGTCGTAGAACACGACCTTTCGATGTTTCGACAATCGCGTCCAGAGATCGTTCCGAACCATGTATGCGTGGGTCAACCCGGGTCCGCCATTGACCGCAACCACGGGGGGCAACGTGAGATCGTTACCTTCCGTTTCATAGGCAAGGTCGACGGCGGGCGTATGAACCATGCCAGCCACTGTGGTTTGCGCGGCGGCCGTGTTAGAGCAACCGATCAGCAGCATCGATACGACTGGGGTACGCCAGAATACAATCAGCGTCCGCGCGGAAATACGCCAAGTCAAACATGAAAATCGCAGCATCTTTTCACCTTTGCAGTCCGGTCATGCTCGTTTCAGCAGGTGGTGGATTGCGTTTAGACTCGCCAAGGGAGATTAAAGTCCAACTACATCTCGCTCGCCGCTCGATTTAATGCCTTGATGCCGTAATCGATCGTCGACAGATAGCGCGGCGGTTGTCGCGCGCTTGCCGCCTGCTCATAGGCATAGCCGTAGCAGAGCAGCGCCGCATCGCTCCACGCCATCCCGATGAACGACAGCCCAACCGGCAGGCCGTTCGCCAGCCCCATCGGCACGGTCAGATGCGGATAGCCCGCGACCGCTGGCGGCGACCCTGCGCCGCCGCCGGCGAAGTGATCGCCAAGCACCGGATCGATCAGCCACGCCGGCCCGAGCGTCGGCGCGACGAGGACCGAAACCTTGTTGTCGGCGAGCAATTTGTCGATCCCCTCGGGCCCCGCGAGGCGGTGCGCCTCGGCCTCGGCCTTGAGGTAGGCGGGGTCGGCGAGGCCCTTGGTCTGCTCGGCGATCTCGAACAATTCCTGCCCGAACAGCGGCATTTCGGTCGCGGCGTGCGCGGTGTTGAAGGCGATCAGGTCGGCGAGCGTCCGGCTCGGCACGTCGGCAGCCTTGGTCGAGGCGAGGTAGGTCGCCATGTCGGCCTTTAGCTCGGTCATCAGCACGATCTGCTCGAGGCGGCCGATCTCGCCGTCCTTGTCGTGCGGCGGCTTGGTGATCTCGACGAGCACCGCGCCCGCCTGCTTCAACTTCGCCAGCGCCGCGTCGAAGGCGACGTCGGTCGCCGGGTGGAAGCCGGCGGCATAGCGCAACACGCCGACGCGGACGCCCTTGAGCGCGTCGGGGCGCAGCCCGCTCGCGAAGTCGGTGCCGATCGCGTCGGCGCGCGCAGTGGCGGGGTCGGCGGGATCGCTCCCCGCCATCGCACCGAACAGCAAGGCCGTGTCGGTGACAGTCCGCGCCATCGGACCGGGCGTGTCCTGGCTGTGGCTGATCGGGACGACATAGGTCCGCGAGATCGCGCCGACGGTCGGCTTCAATCCGACGAGCCCGTTTATCGCCGCCGGGCACGTCACCGAGCCGTCGGTCTCGGTCCCGACCGTCGCGGCGGCGAGGCTCGCGGCGCCGGCCGCGCCCGATCCCGCGCTCGATCCGCAGGTGTTGCGGTCGAAGGCGTAGGGGTTGCGCGCCTGTCCGCCGACTGCGCTCCACCCGCTGATCGAATGCGTCGAGCGGATGTTCGCCCATTCGGACAGGTTGGTCTTGCCGAGGATGATCGCCCCGCCCGCACGCAGCTTCGCCACCAGCGGCGCGTCGCGGCCGGGCATGTTCTTCGCCAGCGCGAGCGACCCCGCCGTCGTCGGCATCGGATCGGCGCTTTCGATGTTGTCCTTGATCAGGATCGGCACCCCGGCGAGCGGACCCCGCGGCTTGCCCGATCGCCGCGCCGCGTCGGCGGCCTGCGCCTGGCTCGCGGCGAGCGGGTTGAGCGCGATGACGGCGTGCAGCTTGGGATTGAGCGCGGCGATCCGCGCGCGGTACAGCCGGACGAGCTCGACCGAGGTGACCTTGCCCGCGGCGAGGTCGGCCTTGATCTGGACGATCGACTTCTCGGCGACGTCGTACGCCGCGGCGGGCAGGGCGGCGGCGAGCATGACGCCGCCGGCGATGAGCGAGTGCAATTTCATAGCGGCTCTCCGGGACTCACTTGGCGGCGAGGAAAGCCGCAATCTTGTCGTTGAGGAATTTGCCATCGGCGGGGTTGCTCGCCGCGCCGGCGGTATGGCCCCATAGTGACGGGATCGGCATCAGGGTGACGTGCGGGATGAACTGCGCCTCGTAGTGCGCGTCACCGACCGGGAAATACATGTCGGTTTCGGACGGCATGTACAGCAACGGCACTTTGATTGAGGCCAGCGCGCGCTTGGTGTCGCCGTTGAAGCCCGGGGTCGTCCCGACGTCGTGCTTTTCCCACGTCCGCATCTGGAGGATCAGGTCGTTGGCGTCGGCCCCTGGGATGAAGTCCTGATGGAAACCCTCGTAGACGTCGTCAAAGGTCGTGCCGGGCTTCGAATACGACCGCCACAGCTCGTCGCGCCACCACTGTGGCGAGAATAGCCACGCCGCCCAGACCGCGCCGAACGCCTTGAGCCCCGCGCGCGGCGGTTCCTTATAGTCACCCTTGGCGAACACCGGGTCGGTCTCGATCGCGGCGATTTCGCTGCGCAGCCGGACGATGCCGGCCGGCCATGCCCTCGCGGTCGCCGAGGTGACGACGATGCGGTCGGCGAAGTCGGGATGGCTGACCGCCCACTGGAACGCCTGCTCGCCGCCCATCGAAAAGCCGATCACCGCGCGGAGGTGGGCGAGGTGGAAGGTCTCGCCGAGCAGGCGGTGGACTGCCTCGACGTTGTCGCGGATCGTGGCGACCGGGAAGTGCGGGCCGTGGAACGGCTCGGGGGTGTTGCTCGGCGACGATGACTTGCCGTTGCCGAAAAGCTCGGTCGCGACGATGAAATACTTCGCCGGGTCGAGCGCCTTGTCGGACCCGATCAGCCATTCGTAGCCGTGCGCGTCGGCCATGTAGTGCGACGGCAGCAGGATGGCGTTGTCGCGCGCGGCGTTGAGCGTGCCGTAGGTCGCGTACATCACCCGCGCCTCAGGCAGAATTGCGCCGTTCTCAAGCTTGAAGTCGTGGATGACGAAGGCGCGGCGGTCGCCGTCCTTCGCCGCCGCAGCGCCGGGGGGAAGCGCTGCGGCGACGAAGAGGAATGCGATGAAGGCCCTGATCATGCCCCCCTCCAAGTACCGCGGATCACACCTTGACCTTGATTTTGAACGCAAAGAATTGCCCCAGATAGTCGTATGACCCGAGTGCGGCGTTCGAACTGAGCGAGATCGCATAAGCGGGCGGGGCGGTGTTGAAGACGTTGTTGACGACCAGCTGCGCGGTGACGTTCTTGGTGATGTCGTAGCCGAGCGAGCCGTTGAACACGGTGTACGCCTTTGCCGTCAGTATCTCCTGCGACTTCGCCGGCAGCGTCACGTCGGACGAGCCGCTGCTCAGGTGCCGCGCTTGAAGATAGACGTTGAACGGCCCGCGCGTATAGCGCCCCGACACGTTCAAACGCACCTTCGGATCGCCGATATTGCCGCGCGTCGGCGTCGTCACGCCAAGGATCGTGAAGTCGTGGCGGTTGGTGTAGAAGCCGCTGATATCGAAAGTCAGCGTGCCGTAGTCGTTGCCTTCGGGCATGCCCAGCCAGCGGATCACCGGCAGGCTGCCGACGCCGAAGGTGTAGGTCATGTCGAGTTGTGCGCCGTTGAACCCCTGCGCGCCGGCGTTGACCAGCGGCGTGCTGAAGCTCGTGACCTGTCCGCCCGCGTCGCGCTGAAACAGGTTGCAGAAGCTATTGGGGAAGCTCGACGTGTCGTAGCACGCGTTCATCACCTGCGTCAGCGACAGGCTGGTGATCGGGTCCTTCAACTGGATGTCGATCCAGTCGAGCGCGAGCGTCAGCCCGGGAATGAAGCGCGGGCGGGTGACGAAGCCCGCGGTCCACGCATCGGCGCGCTCGTTAAGCAGTTTCGGATTGCCGCCGGTCGTGCCGAGGACCGAGGCGTTGACGACGTTCGACTTGAACGTCGCAAGATTGGCCCCGAGCGTCTTGAACACCGCGGCGCAGTTCGCCTGCCGCTCGGGCTTGCTGCTGATGAAGTTCGGATCGCACGGGTCCTGCGCGAACGACTGGGTGTTGGTCGTCGGCAGGAACAGCTCGCCGATCGAGGGTGCGCGGACCGAGTGGGTGAAGTTGCCGCGGAACTCGATATCGCGGATCGGCGAGAACTTGCCGCCGATCGTGTAGACGTTCGACACCCCGGCGTAGCTGTTGTCTATCCGGCGGAACGAGCCGTCGATTTCGGCCGAATGGATGAACTTCCAGCCCATGTCGGGCGAGACGACCGGGATGTTGACCTCGGTGTAGACCTCACGCGACTTGTAGCTGCCCGCGACGTCGCTCGTGGCGGCGGCCCGCCCGAGACCCGCGGCGGCGAACGCGTCGACGTTGTAGCTGCCGCCCTCCTCGCGATATTCGAAGCCCGCCGCCAGCTGCACCGGTCCGGCCCAGATATCGAACGGCGAGCCGTTGGCATTGATCTGGAAATCGCGCTGCGTGAGGATCGACATCGCGAGGTCCTGCGCGGTGACATAGGCGCGCGCGGCGGCGCTCGGCGCACCCGCACCGAACAGGTTGAGCGGCTGGCAGCCGGTAACCGAGGTCGGCTGGCCGCCACCGCCCGCGGGCACCGCCGGCGGGGTGAGCGTCACGGCGCAGACGATGCGTCCGGTCGCGGGGTCCTTGACGACGTCGATCGCGTTTAGAAAATTCGTCTCGTTGATGTCGTAGTAGGTCAACCGGCTTTCGGAATGGCCGTAGTTGAACGCGGTATCCCAGTTGATCTTCCGCCCGCCGAGCTCGAAGTCGCCCTTGATCCCGGCGACGACGCGGTACGTCGTCGAATCGTTGGTCGTCGACTGCGGCGAGATATCGAGGTTGGCGCGCGAAACGTAGAAGGTGCTTGCGCCTGCAGCGTTGAGCACCGCCGCCGCCTGCGGGCTGAGGAAGGGATTGTCGGTGGTGAACTTGATCGGCGCCGCGCCCTTTTGCCCGGCGAAGAACGCCGACTGGTACGATGGCTGCGCCGCACCGAGTATCGCGGTCGACTGGGCGAACTCGGTCTCGAAATACGCTTTGACATGGTCGGTGACGTCGTAATGCCCGATCGAGCCGATCAGCAGGCGGTGGTTCGGCGCGACGAACTGCGACTGGCCGGCAAGGTTGTCGGCGTCGCCGCCCGATCCGAACACCAGCCCGTTGTTCTGGATGCCGAGGTTGACCGGCTGGAGCGTCCCGTCGGGGGCGAAGGCGACGACCTGCCCGGCGGCATTGTGGATCGCGTTCGGGTACGCAGGGCTCCCTGAGTTGGCGAGTCCGGCATTGATCGCCGGAATGCCGCCGGGGAAGATGCTCGGTACTGTCGCGTTGGCGACGTAGCACGCGTTGAAGCCGCGCGCGGTGCACGCGTCGGACGGCTGGAAGGTCGCGTACGGCAGGAAGTTCGGGCGGTTGAGGTAGGTCAGCCCGTCCTGGTTCTGATACTCGATCGTCGCGGTGATGTTGCCGCGGTCGTCGGCGAAGTTGCTCCCGGCGAGGCCGCGGACGACGTACGACGTGCCGTCGCCGTAGCGCGTGACGCCGTCCTGCGCCTCGACCTGGAGCCCCTGGAATTTGTCCTTGAGGATGACGTTGACCGTCCCCGCGATCGCGTCGGCGCCATAGATTGGCGCGCCGCCGACCGACAGCACCTCGATATGGTCGATCAGCCCGACCGGGATGGTGTTGAGGTCGACCTCCTGCCCCGGAGGCGCGCCGCCGAAGGTGCCCCCGACCGTCGGCGCATTGCCCGAGACGAAGCGCCGTCCGTTGACGAGGACCAATGTCCGCTGCGCGCCGAGATTGTACAGGTTGACGAATTGCTGGCCGATGTTGGTCGCCGACTGCTGCCCGGTGTTGTTCGACCCCGGGGTGCCGAACGCCGACAGCTCGTTGAGCGCGTCGGCGGCGTTCAGGAACGCGCGGTCGTCGAGCAGCTTGCCGCTGATCGTCTGCGCGGGCTGGAGCGTATCGAAGCCCGCGCGCGGGATGCGCGAGCCCGTCACGACGATATCCCCAACCGCAGCGCCGGTATCGTCGGCCGCCGCGACCGTCGTCGAAGTCGCCGTCTGGGCGAGCGCAGGGGCACCCAGCACGGCGAGGGCGATACCCGCCGAGGCTAGAAGCCGTGAATGCACTATCTTTGATCGAGCCATCGTCGTCCCCTTCGTCAAATCCTCCGTCCCGGACGGTTCCGGGCGGCCCGCTCTCCCAAGGACGCGTCCTTCCGCTGGCGCTGCAATTATGCTCGTCCGCACGGCTCGTTGGCCTCGCGTCGACTGCATGCGTCACGGCGTATTTTGCGGACCGTTCCGGCCCTTGTTGCTCCCCAATTTCGACCTGAAGGTTATGGGTGCGGGATCGCTTACCCTACCCCCACGTTTAGGGGGGCGGGGCTCGGTCTAGTCGAGGTAGGACAGGCTATGCCCGCGCGTCACGGCGTGCGCGCGGCTTGTCGCCTTGAGCTTGATGAACAGGCTGTGGACGTGTTCCTTGACGGTATCGACCGACAGTCCGAGCGTATCGGCGATCTGGCGATTGCCCAGCCCGCGCGCGATCCATTCAAGGCATTCGCTTTCGCGCCGCGACAGCAGCTTGTCGCGCGGCTCGGGGGAGGTCGGCTCGAGCCGCGCGTGAAGGCGGTGGCCGATCAGAAACAGCACCTGCATCGCCCGATCGAGATCATCGGCGGTGTGCTCGCTCGCGCTGAAGAAATTGATCGACGCGCATCGGCCCTGCGGCATGCGGATGCGGAAGGCGATGCCGGTCCGCATGCCCTGCGCGAGGAACCAGCGCAGCATCGCGGTGTCGCTCGCCGACAGCCGCCGGTCGGGCGAGATCGACAGCCGCGACCCGTCATTCTCCCAGACGATCGGCGTGTTGGCGACGACGATCTCGCCGCGCGCCACCATCCGCCGCATCGGGTCCTGATTGACCCGGTCGAGATACTCGCTGCGGTAGCGGTCGGTCAGGCCCGATCCCGTCAGCCGCCACGGCGGATCAATCACGCCGTCGGGTTCATCGATCCCATAGATGCACTTGTCGAAGCCGATGCCCCTGGCACTCGCAAGCATATCCGCCGCGTCGGACGGCATTTGCGCGATCATCACCGACCCGGACCATGCCGGAACTTTTCATACCGCGCGCAATCGCCTGCTATTTTATCCATCGCGACCCCTGACGAAGATGATCGTCAAGCGCCGATGTTGTTAAGCCAATGATCATAATTGTCGCACGTCGCAAAGGCGAAACTTGTGACAATTCAGCCACGCATCGCCGCTCGCCATTGCCAGCGGAACGATCGGCCCTCGACCGATCAGATGTCTAAATGGAAGAATGAAATAGGGCTGACAGTCAGGATCCACCGGGCGGTGCGCTAGAGCGCCACCTACGTTTCGGTTGGAACAATGAGCCAAAGCATCTCTGACTTCGCATTCGTGGCGACATCCGCGTCGGCAAGGGCCTTGAGCATATGCTGCAAGCTGCCAAACGGTGAGCCGCGGCAAGGCTTCGCGGACTGGAGGCGGTCATGATGGCAAGAGGGCGCCTGAATCCAGCCATGCGACCGAGATGACCGAACGACTGCTTTTGACCAACCATCATTTGCCGCTGAACGTTTGATCTTGGGTCTTAGGGATCCCGCAGCCAGTTTGATGGATGTCTGCTTTCACGTTCCGTTTGCCCGAAGCGGTCGGGCCTGGAGTCGACCCAGATTTGCGCACTAGCGGCGTTCGACCAACCTCTCAAGCGCCTCAGGCGTTATATTATCCAGTCGTCGCAAGGCCCGCGCGCCAGCCTATTCGGCTGGTTGCAGACTCGGATGGTCGTGCCGCGCCGGCTCGGCTTTCGCGGCGGGTCTTTCGGCTCGACGCTCCATCCAACGATAGAGCGCCGGCAGCAGAAGCAACGTGAGCAACGTCGAGGTGATGACCCCGCCAATCACGACGGTCGCCAGCGGACGCTGAACCTCGGCCCCCGGGCCGGTCGCGATCGCCATTGGGACGAAGCCGAGGCTCGCTACCAAGGCGGTCGCGAGCACTGGGCGCAGCCGGTCGAGCGACCCTTCGTGAACCGCATCGTCGAGCGACTTGCCGTCTGAACGCAGCATGTTGATATGGCTGAGCATGACCAACCCGTTGAGCATTGCGATCCCGAGCAGCGCGATAAAGCCGATCGCGGCGGTGATGCTGAACGGCATGCCGCGCAACGCCAAAGCATAGATGCCACCTGTCACGGCGAGTGGGATGCCGGTGAAGACGATGATTGCCTGACGCGCGCTGCCGAGCGCGAAGCAGACGAGGACGAAGATAAAGGCGAGCGCGGCGGGAACCACGATCGTAAGGCGCGTGCGCGCGGTCTCGAGGTTGCGGAACTGGCCCTGGAACTCGACGTGGTAGCCCTTGGGCAGCTTGACCTGCTTGGCGATCGCCTGTTGCGCCTCGGTGACGAAGCTCTCGACGTCGCGGTCACCGATCCCGACCATCAGCGCCGCGCGACGGCTCGAATTGTCGCGCATGATCGGGTCGACGGTCTTGATGGTCTTGATTGTCGCGATCCGCCCGAGCGAGACGAGGCCGTCGGTGCCGACGCGGATAGGCAGGTCGAGGATCGCGGTGTCGCTCGCCCGCTCGAGCTCGGTCATGCGGACGACGACGTCGTGGCGGTGGCCTTCTTCGAGGATCGACCCCGTCGTCCGGCCGGCGAGCGCGGTGGAAACCGCGCGGTTCGCCGCCGCCAGCGTCAGATTGTAGCGAGCAAGCGCGGCGCGATCGATCTCGAGTTCGAGCGTGCTGGTGCGGCCGTGTGATTCAGGCTCGACGCTGCCAACGCCCTTGGTCGCCTTAAGCACTTTGGCGATCTGCGCGGTCAGTTTTTCGAGCGTGTCATAGTCTTCGCCGAAGATCTTGACCGAGACGTCCGACCGCGTGCCCTGGAGCATCTCGTTGAAGCGCATCTCGATCGGCTGGGCGAATTCGAAGGTCTGGCCGGGAACCTGCTTGTCGAGCACGTCCTCAATGCCCTTGATCAATGCCGGCTTGTCATTCGGCTGGCCGTCACCCTTGGGCCAGTCGGCCTCGGGCTTGTAGAAGATGTAGAGGTCGTTCTCGTTCGGCGGCATCGGGTCGGTCGCGACCTCGCTCGTGCCGATGCGCGAGAAGGTGCTCGTCACCTGCGGGAAGCGCCGCATGATCGCGCGCTCGCTGGCAATCTCCATCGCCAGCGACTTGTCGAGGCTGGTGCCAACCGGCTTGTAGACCATCGTCGTGATCGACCCTTCGTCGAGCTTGGGGACGAACTCGGCGCCGAGACCGGAAAACAGTGCGAACGCCCCGACGGCGAGGGCCAGCGAGACGATCGAAACCAGGAGCGTTCGTGCCAAAGCGAAGTCGAGTGCCGGACGGTATAGCTTCGTCGCCCGGCGGACGATCCAGCTGTCGCGGTCCTCATGCCCCGCCTTGCCCGACGGGCGCAGGAACCATGCGGTCAACATCGGCACGAGCGTCAGCGCGATTGCCAGTGCGCCGACGAGCGCGAGCATCACCGCGATTGCCATCGGGTGGAAGGTCTTGCCCTCGACCCCGGTCAGCGACAGCACGGGCACGTAGACAAGAGTGATGATCGCGACCCCGAACACCATCGGCCCGGCGACCTGGCGTGCGGCGTCGACCACCGCGACGCGACGTTCCTCGGGATCGAGGTCGCTGCACTTGTCGGCCCGACGAACCGTCATCATCCGCAACGAGTTTTCGACGATGACGATCGCGCCGTCGACGATCATCCCGAAATCGAGCGCGCCGAGGCTCATCAGATTGCCCGACACGCCGCCGATCCGCATCCCGCCGATGGCGAACAGGAACGCGGTCGGGATGACGAGCGCGACGAGGAGCGCGGCGCGCCAGTTCCCTAGGACGACGAACAGGACGACGCAGACGAAGATTGCGCCTTCGGAAAGGTTCTTCTCGACCGTGCCGATCGTCTTGTCGACGAGCGTCGCGCGACTGTATTCGACGGTCAGCGTCATGCCCGGCGGCAGCGACGCGCGGATGCCGGGGATCGCCGCCGAAACGCGCATCGCGACCGCGCGGCTGTTCTCGCCGATGAGCATCATAACGGTGCCGAGCACCGCCTGATGCCCGTTCATCGTCGCCGCACCGGTGCGAATGCGCGAACCGATATCGACCTTGGCGAGGTCGCCAACGGTCAGCGGCAGGACCCCGGCGGCGAACTTGACCGGCAGCCGGGCGATGTCGTCGACGCTTTGGACCTTGCCGGTCGTCCGGATCGTCAGGCGTTCGGGGCCGCGCGTGACTGCGCCGCCGCCCGAATCCTCGACGTTCTGGCTGATGACGTCAGCGAGATCGCCAAAGGTCATCCCCGCTGCGGCGAGGCGTTCGGGGCGCGGCTGAATGAGGAATTGTGCTTCGAGCCCGCCGTTGCTGTTGATCTCGGCGACACCCCTGACGCCGCGCAGGGCGATTTTGACGATATATTCCTGCGCCTCGTACAGGTCCATCAGCGCTTGCTGCGGGTCGGCGGGCTTGGCCTTCGCGCCTGGTGCCCAATCGAGCGTATAGTAGAAGATCTCGCCGAGCCCGGGCGAAATCGGCGCGAGCGTTGGCTGCGCGTCGGGCGGGAGCATCGCTGCTGTCTGCTGGAGCCGTTCCGACACCAGCGTCCGCGCGCGGACATCGTCGGTGCCGTCCTCGAACTCGAGCGTAAGCTGCGAGAGGCCGAACTTGGTGATCGACCGCATTTCGGTCAGTCCGGGGACGCCCATCATTGCGCGTTCGAGCGGGATGGTGACGCGCTGCTCGACCGCTTCGGGCGCAATCGCGGCGACCGGCGTGTTCACCTGGACCTGGACCCCGGTGATGTCGGGCACCGCTTCGATCGGCAACGTGTAGAGGGCATAGCCCCCGGCGGCCAGGAGCAGCGCGAGCAGCAATAGCACGACGCCGCGCTGGCGCGTCGACCAATCGACCAGTGTGCCTATCACCGAGCGTCGCCGGTCGTGTTGCCGGTGAGGACATCGACCTGCAGCCTGGCCGCGAGCGCCTCGCGCCGCGTGTCGAGGATGGCCGTCTCCGCATCGAGATACTGGCGCTGCGCATCGAGATAGACGGTCGCCGTCACCGCGCCGAGGCGGTAGCTGCGTTCAGCAAGGTCGGCCATCTCGCGGAAACGCGCGGCGCTGTTGGCCGGGAGCCGGGTAAGGCTTGCGCTCCGCGCGCGGTAGATTGCCGCCTGATCGAACAGGCTCCGCTCGACAGTCCGTACCTGCGCGAACAGTGACGACTCTGCCTGCGCGACGCGGCCCTGTTCGATAGCGACGTCGGTGGCCTGGCGGTTCCACACGGGCAGCGGCATGGTGACGTGGATGCCGGCGAAGCGATCAGTCGTTCCTGCGGTCTCTTGCCGGTAATAAGGCCCGACGCTGACCAGTCCGGCGCGCGATCGCCGCGCCAGCGAAACTTTGAGGCCTTGCTGGTCGAGTTCGGCTTGCAGGCTGCGAATTTCGAAATTGCGCGTCTGCGCCTGCTCGACCAGCACCGCTGGCGGCGGCAGCGCGGGCAAGTCGAGCGGCGGGGTGATCAGGCGAATGCGCGATGCGAACGGCGTCCCGCGAAGCTGATTGAGCTCATACAGCGCGGAGTTGTAATCCGCGATCGCGGTTTCGGCCTGCCGCCGCGCGATCAGTGCCCCGGCCTCGAGGATGCGCGCGGCGATCAAAGGCGACGGCCCTGCGATGTCGCGTTGCACGGTCACCGCGGCGACGCCTTCGATCCGGGTCGCGACGGCGTTGGCCGCATCGACCTTCGCCGATGCGGTGAACAGCGTGTAGGCGAGCGTCCGCGCGCGCGCCGCCAGCGTCGCGGTGTATTGCTGGTAGCCGAGTACGGCGATGTCGATCTGGCGGTCGGCGATGGCCCGGCGCAGCGCGATCCGGCCGTTGAATTCGAGCGGCTGGACGATCGACACCTGATAGGCCGGCCCCGGGCCCAGGGTGCCGCCGCCGTTCCCGCCGCCGGACGGTAGAACACCGCTGGTCGTCTTCTCACCGAACTCGACGATCAACTCGGGATCGGCCAGCCGACCCGCCGCCGTGCGCCCGATCCGTGCAGCAGCCAGTTCGCGTTCATAGAACTGCCGCTCGGCGTTGTTGGCGACGACGTCGTCGACCAGCCGGTCGATGCTAACCGCGCCGTCGGTATCAGCAGAGGCAGCGGCCGCAGGAAATATTGCGACGGTCAGCCCTACGGCGCACATCATTCTTACGCCGGTCCGAAGGACCATGGCGGCGGTCCGCATCAAATTATGCTCCCGAAAGTTTGGCCGCCGGTGCTAGCAACCGTCATTCGGCGCGGTCGACTAAATCCGGGTTCAGAGTCTGAAATGCTATTCAGTTGACGGTCCGGGAGGCGGACTGCGAACAGGACATCGTGACGCATATCCTACTCATCGAGGACGATGCTGGAACCGCGCACGAGATTACTCTCGAGCTCACCGGCAACGGCTACGGCGTGACCCATCGGGCGACTGCGGCCGAGGGCTTAGCCGCCGCCCTGGACGATACCGTCGACCTGCTTATTGTCGACCGCCAGCTTCCCGACGGTGAGGGGCTGGAGCTGATCGCCCGGTTGCGGAGCCAGGGACGGCGCACGCCCGCGCTCGTCCTTAGCGCGCTCGGCAGCCTCGACGACCGCGTCCGCGGATTGCGCGCGGGCGGCGACGATTACCTGCCGAAGCCATTCGCGCTGGTTGAACTCGTCGCGCGCATCGAGGCATTGCTGCGGCGGCCGAACGAGACGCGCGATACGCGATTAATCGTCGGTCCACTCGACCTCGATCTGCTCGCGGGAACTGCGACGCGCTCGGGGCGGCGGCTTGAGTTGCTGCCCCGAGAACTGAAGCTACTTGACTATCTCATCCGCCGCCCCGACCGGATTGTGACGCGATCCATGCTCCTTCGCGACGTCTGGGGCTATACCTTCGAGCCGAACAGCAATGTCGTCGATGTCCATATCGGCCGCTTGCGCCGCAAGGTTGACGGAGATGGCGAGCCACAGCTAATCCGCAACGTGCGCGGCCAAGGATATGTTTTCAATGTCGTCGCTTAGTCCACGGGCGCTCGCGACGTTGCGCTGGGGCGGGGCGATTGCGGCGATGCTGGTTGGGCAGTCGTTGATTACCGCCACGCTGTTCTGGCTCCTCGCAGCCGGGGGTCACCAGCGCGCGGTCGAACGCATCTTCGCGGTCGATTGCCGCCGCCTCGCCGCACTCACGCCGCCCAAGCGCCGGACGGAGGTGCGTGCGATGCTGGCCCGCGACATTCACCGTGATCGCTTCATCGGCCTGTTCACGCCGAGCGGCGCGCCGATTGAGGGCAACGTTGCGCGGCTTCCCGTCACAGCGACCGGCACGGCGTCGGTCATTGCTACCGTGGAGCCGACCGAATTGCCCGGCAAGGACAGCGACGTCGCTCGGCTCGCCGTCTGCGCGATGCCCAACGGGACGCGACTGCTGACCGGCGTCGACCTCGACGATGCCGAGGAGGCGCTGCGCGTCGTTGAGCGGTCGCTGATGTTCGGCCTTCTCCCCGGCCTTCTCCTCGCGGTCGGCTTCGGCCTCGTCGCTGGGCGGCGCGCGGCGAAGCAGGTCGATGCGGTGCGATCCTTGACCGAGCACATCGTCGCCGGCCATCTCCACCAGCGGCTCGCGGTTGAGGCACACCCCGACAGCTTCGGGGTGTTATGCGCGCATATCAATGCGATGCTCGACCGCGTGCAGTCTCTGGTCGCCGATGTTCGCGGCGTCGGCGATGACATCGCGCATCAATTGCGGACACCGCTGACCCGGCTGCGCGCCCGTATCGAGCGCAGCCTGCGCGAAGCGACCGACCCGACCGCGTTCGCCATGGCGGGTGATGCCGCCCTTGCTGAAATCGACCAGTTACTTGGGATCGTCGCCGCGTTGCTGCGTATCCGCGAACTCGCAGACCACGCTCGTCGCAGCCGCTTCGCCCCGGTCGACCTGGCGCGTCTGGTGGAGGATGCGTGCGATCTCTACCGGCCGATCGCCGAGGATCGCGGCATCGACCTGGTCTGCGATATCGAACCGGTGATCGCGGTCGATGGCGATGCGAGCCTGTTGATCGAGGCGGTCGCCAACCTCCTCGACAATGCGATGAAGTTCGGACCAGCCGGCGGGCGCGTGGTGCTGTCGCTGCATCAGGAGGGGGACGTCCCCGTCATTACTGTCACCGACGACGGCCCGGGAGTGCCCGCCGCTGAGCGGTCGCTCGTCACCCAGCGTTTCTACCGCGGCGCACACGATTATGCGGGGGCGGGTCTCGGTCTCAGCCTCGTCAAGGCGATCGGCGACCTCCACGGCTTCACGCTGCGCTTTGCTGGGCAGGGCAGTGCGGTGGCCCTAGTGGGGCCTGGAGGCGAATTCTGAACCCGAATTTATATTGGCCCGGTTCGAATGGGCGCTAGGCGTGCGGCCTTGCCTGCTCGTCCCGGGAGTTATCATGCCGCGCCTTGTCGACCTTTGTGCCGCCCTCGCCATTGCAGCAGCGACGGCCGCCCCCGCCGCGGCGAGTGACAAGTTCTGGCACGGCTTCGCCAACGTTGGCGAGATTGGCATCCCGCTCGCGGCCGGCGGCATCTCGCTTTTCGAAAACGATCGCGCCGGACTGATCGAACTCGCGGAGACCGGAGCGTTGACGGTCGCCGCCACTGAGGCGCTCAAGTACTCGGTCAAGGAACAGCGCCCGAATGGCGGCGAGCATTCGTTTCCCTCGGCGCATACCTCGATCGCCTTTGCCGGTGCCGGCTACCTTGACGTGCGCTACGGCTGGAGGGTCGGGCTGCCGTTCGAAGCCCTCGCGGCCGTCGTCGGCTTCGCCCGTGTCCATACGCGCGACCACCATTGGTACGATGCGGTTGCCGGCGCGGCGATCGGCGAGGGCTCGGCGCATCTGTTTACTCGCCATCTGAACCGGACCACACGCCTAACCGCCTACGGCGACAGCAGTGGCGGTGGATTGCAGTTCGCAACACGGTTTTAGTACTTTGGATCGGCTCTTTGGACAAAAGCTAGTTGCGGGCAGTTGCGACGCCTATCGGTGCCGACGTCGACCCACGTTCGACGGCGATAAGTGAATCGTTTCCATGACCTCGTCTCCAGCCCAAGAGCAGCATCTCATTACTCGCATTGGTTGGCTGCGCGCCGCCGTACTCGGCGCAAACGACGGCATCCTGTCGACCGCGAGCGTAATCGTCGGCGTCGCCGCCGCCAAGCCAGGAGCCCACACCATCCTCCTCGCGGGCATTGCCGCGCTGACCGCCGGCGCGATGTCGATGGCAGCCGGCGAATATGTTTCGGTCAGCAGCCAGGCCGATACCGAGGCCGCCGACCTCGCCCGCGAAGCCGAGGAGCAGCGCGTCGACCCGCGCGGCGAGGCGCGTGAACTCGCCGCGATTTACATCAAGCGCGGCCTGAGTTCGACCTTGGCGAAAGAGGTCGCGGCCGCGCTGATGGCGAAGGACGCGCTCGGGGCGCATGCACGCGACGAGCTTGGGATCACAGAGGTATCGGCAGCCAACCCGGTCCAGGCGGCACTGGCAAGCGCGGCATCGTTCGTGTCGGGCGGTATCTGCCCAGTGCTGACCGTCCTTTTGGCGCCAGCATCGACGCTTCTTTACGCGGTGGTCGCGGTCGCGCTGGTCTTGCTTGCGGTGCTCGGCGGGGCGGGAGCGAAGACTGGCGGTGCGAAGCTCGCCCCGGCGGTTATCCGCGTCGTATTCTGGGGAGCGCTGGCGATGGCGGTGACAGCAGGGGTCGGTCGGCTATTCGGGGTCGCGGCGGGCTGAGCGGCGCAGCACGAGCAGGATTATGAAATGTGAGATGTGAAAGAGGAGTCACGACCTCATCATGGCTCGGAGCGCATCTGCAAATCAGCAGCACGGAGCATCCAAATCTTTGCTCACATCGCATGGAGTGTTTCGTCGCAGATGATGTTTTTCGGAAGCGCCGGACGACACTGGTCGTTCAACGCCTGAACCGAAACAATTTCAGCGAAACGTGCAGCCGCTGCTCAATGCCAAGGCTGCATCTCAGTCTGAGCGTACGGGCCGTTTATTCGCTCGACATGAGTTTTCCGACGCGCCTCTATACGGTCAGTCAGCCAAGCACAGGACGCTGCGATTACCGTCGGTGATCCACGCCGCAACTAGACCTTTCAATTCAGGCACGGAGGTAGCATGACCAGTACGAAGTCATTCATTGCCGGCGCAGCTAGCATCGGCGTGCTTGCCGCGATTGCGCTCGGCACGACAGCCTTGGCGCAGCCAGCGAGTCCTCCCACATAGGTTGCGCAATTCGCGCATCAGGCGACCGGCGTGTCCTTGACTTCCGATGGCCGTCGCTTCGTCAACTTTAACATTTCCACAGGTCGCATCAAAATCACATTTCCCGTATGTTGCGGCGTCCTGGATCTACCCGGTCTCCTTGGCGAGACTATTGGGTCGTATTCACTACTGATATTCAACGAGAGACTGATCTTTGCGAACTGCCGACCACCAGGCACCCATAGCCTCGTTAAGCGATGCTGGTTCGAGCGGCTCGAGACCGGACCCTGGATAAAACGTCAGTTCGCCGAACAGCGGATGTCCGTCGATTTCGTAAAAATCCGCGCGTACGAAATCGAAATCGCGGCCCAGCTCCTCTGCTGCTACGATCATTTGAGGAAGCGATACAGGGGGCACCGGATCCAGCTCGGCGACCGGTTGGGAGACACGATGCCATTCAAGATCGAAAACGATCCATCGGTGGTTTGTGGCTCGATCGAGATGAACTTGGACGTATCGCACTCGGCCACCAAAGACGAACAGCTTGTAGTCGAGCGGCAGAGTAAAACCTTTCCCGAGGAAGGGTTCGACGAGCAGACCAAGTTCGATCTCCCCGTAGAGCCACTCATCGAGCCAGCGCCCATAGCGACCGGCCATCCATCGCCGCGACCGACGAAGCGCGGTACGATAATCGGCGTCGTTGTGCACGACGCATACATGTCCGCAACCGTGCCGCGACTTGACCACGAAGGGCATCTGCCACGCCGCTTCACGCGGAAGGCGAACGCCGCGCCATAGGGTCGGGACAAGCCATCGATCACCGATCCGCTCGCCGACCCTCGCTTTTGCCAGTACTTTGTCCGCGAGCAGCGGCAGACGAGGGTCGCGGTCAGACAGCTTTCTGCACTGTATATGTTCCGTCATTAGCTCCGGAGCATCGAGTTTCGCAAGTCGACGATGACGCCAAAGGTACGTCGTTTGAACCCTTAGTCGGCGAAGGCGAGGTGCGATACACTTCAGCAGAGCTCTTACTGCGCGCACATATTTTCCATGATCGAGACGAACGAGGCATCCTTCAGCCTCCAGAGAATAAGAAGCACGACGGGAGCTCTGCGTTTCACGTGGCCGCCGGAGATCATCAAGAGGGTCGCCGGAAGATTGTCTCGTCGAGACTGGCGACGGGGACGCCAAGTTTCCTGACGACCATACGGTTGCGAGCGACCTGTCCGCCGGGCTGGAGGTATAGAAACTGCTCCGCTTGCAAACCGCCTCGCATAGCGAAGCTGAGGTGCAACTGATTGCCTGTACCATCCCCGGAAACCGGACCCTTCGCATCGCTCAGTGTCCCTGAGTAGCGACCCGCTGCGACACGATAAAGATGCCAGGTGCGTCGAGTTGCAGCCTTGTCACCAACGCGCACTGTCTGCTCGAGGCGGAGCGAACCGTCGACCTCAACCACCCCATGGCCTTCGACAAGCGTTGGCTTACTCCCCGAAAAGGCTACAGCAAGACTTCCGTGACCCTGTGTTGGACCGGCGAAAAATGCGATCGGGTCGAACGTCGGCACCGGTGCCTGATAACGTGTCATATGCCCCGAAGGAACGCACGCCACAGCGATCAATGCGGGTGCCAAAGCGGCCAGCACGGTCCCGCACCGGCGAAGCATCAGCTTAGTTGACCGGAACACTGGGACTGGCGCCAGCGGAAACCAAATTACCGTTATTGAGATCAGCTAAAATGTCCGAAAAGGTCCGCACCAGCTGAATCATCTCACGGGTTGCCACTGATATTTTGTCGATCGCATACTGCTCTTCCTGTACATGTCAAATGTCGTCGAGGCGCTCTCGTTGGATGCGTCGATCTCCCGCCCGATCTTGTCGCCGCCAAGGCGATCATATTGCTCAAACCACCGGATGACGTGCTCACAATCGACCAACCCGCCACGAAACTCGGAGACAGGCTTGAGCGCGCAATCCCGCCGGCGCAGCCGACCGACGAGGCAGCCCATCAATCTGTATCGTCTCAAGCAGCCTTGGTAAATTTATCATAATCGCCGCCGTAGTGTTCAACTCGCGTTCCACTGGTAAGTGCTGCGACGAACGTGCGGCCTGCAAAAGGGTTGTCTAAACTCGCTTTCAGGATTGACATCGCGGTCTGGACAGTAGGCGACGCCGCGCCCCTCAGTGGACCGTGGCTCAAGCCATGCACCCGGCGATCGCCCTCACAAGGCACGACCTAATCTAGGGGCCATTACCGCCGGGCTGACGCTCAGGCTGCTCCATCTCGGCGTGTATTATGCCGTGATCATCATCGGCGGTTGCTGACTATCGCCGTCGCCTCCGTGATCGCGGTTCTGGGGCGACGCATCTTAATTGGTCTCAGCCGCTGGCGCGCGCGCGGGCGGCCGCGCCTCGGCTGGTCCGCTGCTTGCGCTGTGGCGGGTCGTCTGCTGTCCCGACGGCGCTGACCGCGGCGTGGCTGACGCTGACCATACGCGTCCCGACCGACGCCCTTACGCCTGCCTTCGCCCATATGGCGGCCGTGTCCGCATCGTCATTCGCGTCAATGACCACGCCGACCCGATTGCGCTCAGGGCGCTCATCCTCGGGGCTGCTGACGGCCTACGACGTCCGCGTCTTGCTGGCGGACTTTATCGGCCGATCGCGGCCAAGAAGCAGCAGGATTGCCGGCAGCAGAACAACGATCAACGCCGCACCCACGCCGAGGCCGAAAATGATCGCGGTCGCTAATGGCTTCTGCAAACCCGCGCCTCGCCCAAGACCGAGCGCGAGGGGCAGCAGGGTCAGGATGGCGATCAGCGCCGACATCACAATCGGGCGTAAGCGCGCCCGGCCGGCGGCGAGGAGCACTGGCCCTGTGATTGCCTCATTGGTATCGATCTCAGCGAGGAAAAAGATCGCGAGTTCGGTCAGCATGCCGATGACCATTGTCAGCCCCATCAGAGCCGAGATGTCGAGTTCGATGCCGGTCAGCCACAGCCCGCCGAGCACCGCACAGGCGGAGAGCAGAACGGTCGCGATGACCGCGACGGTAAACACCCAGCGTTCGAACAGGAAGGTCAAGAGCAGCGCCGACAGCAACAGCGCCGCAGCGAAGACTCCCGCAAGATCGGTGAACGACTGCTGCTGTTGCGCGTACAGCCCGCCATATTCAACGCGGATGCCGGCGGGGAGGTGAAGGCTGGCGACCTTGGCCTTGACCGCCTTGATCGCGCTGCCGAGGTCGCGGTTCTCAAGCCGCGCCGTTACCGGGATGAACGGAGCGAGGTCCTCGCGCGTGATCTGGCGTTGACCGGCGGCGATGCCGATCTTGGCGATCCGGCCGAGCGTGACCGTCCGCCCGTCGGTCGCGCGAAGCGGCAGCGCGGCGAGCGCGTCGGTCCGCTGACGCAGGTCGCGCGGCAGCCGGACGCGGACGTCGATGACCTCTTCGCCCGACCGGACCTGCGTCGCGATGCTGCCCTCGATCTCGGCGGTGACCTGCTTGGTCACCGCGTCGGGATCGAGCCCGGCGAGCGACGC
Source organism: Polymorphobacter sp. PAMC 29334 (assembly GCF_019431245.1). Taxonomy (NCBI): domain Bacteria; kingdom Pseudomonadati; phylum Pseudomonadota; class Alphaproteobacteria; order Sphingomonadales; family Sphingosinicellaceae; genus Polymorphobacter; species Polymorphobacter sp. PAMC 29334. The sequence continues at coordinate 630,452 of NZ_CP080242.1, forward strand.
CGCACCCCTGTCGACCTCGATCGTGATCGCGTCGCCGGCGACGCGCAGGCCGTTGTTGACCTCGACGACGCCGGAAATTTTGGCGATGCTGCTGGCAACATTTTCCGCCGACTTGGCGAGTTGCTCGGCATCGTCGCCAAACAGCTTGACCTCGATCGGCTGGGGGACCGCCGTCAGGTCGCCGATCAGGTCTTCCATCAACTGCGCGGTTTCGACCTGGAGACCGGGAACCTGTGCCGCGACCTTGGCGGCGATCTCGCTCATCACCTCCTCGATGTTGCGACGGCTGCCGCTGTTGAGGCGGATGAAGAAGTCGCCTTCGTCGGGTTCGGTCAACCCGCCACCGAGCTGGACGCCGGTGCGGCGCGAGTAACTCGCGACTTCGGGCGTCGCCTGGACGATCGCCTCGACCTGGCGCAGCAGACGGTCGGTATCGCTCAGCGCGGCACCAGGCTTGGCTTTATAGTCGAGGATGAAGCCGCCTTCGTCCATCTTCGGCATAAACCCCGACTGGACATGGAGCCATGAGAACGCACCGATCCCGGCTAGCACCAGTGCTGTGATGGCGACGAACAGCCCCGGGCGGCGCAGCAGGCGTGCCGTGCCCTCGGCGTAGCGCCGAGTCATCCCGCCGGTGAATCGCTCGGCACGCTCGGCGGCTTCGGCATCCTTGACCGTGAGCCAGCCATCGGCGACGAGCGGCAAGGCGTAGCGCGCGTAGACGAGGCTGACGCCGAGCGCCGCGACCATCGTCACGGCAAGTGCTTTGAAGAAGCCGCCGGTGACGCCGCTGATAAAGGCGAGCGGCAGGAAGACGACGATTGTTGCCAGCGTCGAACCGATCAGCGGACGTCCCATCTCGCGTGCGGCGGCGAGCATCGATGGCCGTTCGGCGGCGGCCTTACCGTCGGGACCGTGCGCCTCCTGCAGGCGGCGCATCAGATGCTCGAGCATGACGACCGCGTCATCGACGACGAGGCCGACCGCCGCCGCCATTCCGCCGAGCGTCATCATGTTGAAGCTCATGCCGAGCGCGAGCAACGCGAGGCAGGTCGCCGCGAGCACCGCCGGCAACAGCGTTGCGGTAATCACCATCAGCCGCCAGCTGCGCAGGAAGGCGAACAGGACCAAGCCCGCCAGCACCGCGCCGAGCAGGATCGCGTCGCGCACCGACGTCGCGGCGTCGCTGACCAGCTCGGACTGATCGTAGAACGGGCTGACCTTGACGTCGGTCGGCAGCCCCGCGCTGCGCAATTTGTCCTGTATTGCTGCGACCAGCGCGATCGCGTCGGCAGTCGGCGTCTGGCGGACGTTGATCAGAACGGCGTCGGTGCCGTCGGCCGTCACTCGGGTAAAGGCGGGGGCCGATGCGCGCCGGACGGTCGCGACCTGGCCAAGGGTGACGATGCCGGCACCGCCGGTCGTCCCGGCTTTGATCGGCACGGCGGCGATGTCGGCCTCGGTGACGACGCGGTTCTCGACGAGGGTGAGGTAGAGCCGGTGGCGATCCTCTATCCGCCCGACCGCGGCGACGCTGTTCGACGCGCCGAGCGCCGCGGCAAGGTCGGCGCTGGTCAGGCCGATCGCGCCGAGGCGCGCGGGGTCGGCCTCGACCTCGATCTCGGGGGTGCCGCCGCCAAGAACATCGACGCCGGCGACGCCCGGCACCGTCGACAGCAGCGGCCGGAGCCGAAGCCGGGCAAGCTGCTGCAGCTCGACCCCGCTGCGCCGGTCCGAGATTAACGAGAGGCCATAGACCGGAAAGATCGTCGGGTCGGAACGCCGAACGCTGAAGCGCGTGCCGGCGGGCAGGTCGGGCAGGATTGTCGCCAGCGCGCCCTGGGTCGCCAAAGTCCCGGCGACCATGTCGTCGCCCCACGCGAAGGTTAGGGAGATTTCCGCAGTGCCGCGGCTCGTCGTCGAGCGAATCTGCGTGACGCCGGGTATCTGGCGCAGCGCGATCTCGGCCAGACGGGTGACCGATGCCGCCATCTGCGCGATGTCGCGGTCGCCGGCATCGATCGAGACGACGACGCGCGGATAGTCGATATGCGGAAACAGCGTCACTGGCAGCTTCGACGCCGCAAGCAGTCCGGCGAGCGTGACTAGCGCGACGAGGAGCCATATCGACCGCGCGTGGCGGCGCAGCGCGGGCAGGGGTGTTACTGACGGCAGCAAAGTCACTTACCGGCGTCCCTGACCTTCATACCGTCGTCGAGCGCCGTGCCGCCGGCGACAACGACACGCTCGCCCGGCGCGACGCCGCTGGCAATCGCGATCCTGTCCCCCGCCGAGCTGCCGGGAACGACGTTGCGCGACCGTGCCACGCCCTCCTTGACGACGAAAACATAGCTCCGACCGCCGTCGTCGAGCAGGGCAGCGTAGGGTACGACAACGCTCGCGGTCGGGCCGCCGCCGACCGGCAGCACCGCCCCCAGTGCTTCCCCCGGGCCAACCCGGCTTCCGGCAGAGAAGCGCGCGAAGACCGAGGCGAGCCGCGTCGTCGTGTCGGCCTGCGGGTCGACGCCGACGACGACTCCTGCAACCGGCGGACCGCCGCCGAGCCGAGTGATCTGGAGCGGCTGGCCGGGACGAACCTGCGCCGCGAGCGACGGATCGATGCCGAACCGGGCGCGTGCCTCACCTCTTGTCGCGATCGTTGCGACCGCGACCCCGGCGGCGATGATATCGCCCGGGCGAGCGGTCAGCGCCTGAACCGTGCCGTCGGCGGGCGCACGGATCGTCAGCGACGCGGCACGCGCGGCGGCGGCCGACGTCGTCGCAGCGGCGGCAGCGGCGGCGGTTCGCGCCGTCTCGACATCGGCGTCGCTCATCAGTCCGTCGGCACGGAGCCGCTTGGCGCGCGCGAGGGCAAGGTTGGCAGCGGACGCATCGCTCGCCGCCTTCGCCGCGTCGAGCCGCGTCGTCGGTGTCGGGGTGAGGACGGCGATGAGCTGACCAGCGTGGACGGCAGTCCCCGACGGCGCGGCGATCTGCACCAGACGCGCCTCGACAAGGGTCGCCAGCGCTCGCTCCGAACCGGCCCCAGCTTCCGCCACGCCGTACAGGGCGACCGTCTGCGCCGCACTTCCCGGAGTGGCAACCGCGGTTCGAACCGTCGCGACGGGATCCGCTGGCTTCTCAGTGGCGTCGGGCGCCGACGAGCAAGCTGTCAGCAGCAACAGCAGCGCCGTCTCGCCCGCCAAAGGCGTCAGCCGGATCATCGGGTCCATCCTTCACTGAGGGTGCCAGTCGACAGTTCAAGGGCGATCGTCTGCTCGGCGATCGATTGGTCGAGGACAATGAGCGCCAGTGCACGGTCGCGCACCGCCTGCGTCGCCGTTTCGCCGGTCGCACGCGCGAGATCGCCGCGGTTACCAGCGCGGACCGTCGCCTCGGCATAGCGCTGCAATGGCGGTAGCGCTTCGGCGAGGGCGGTCCGCTGCCGGCGTGCGGTCGCGATGTTATTGACCGCATCGACGATGTCGGCACGCGCCGCGAACAACCGCGCCGCATATTCGACCTTGAGCTGCGCCCGGGTCGCGCTGGCGACGGCGATACCGCCGCGATTACGGTTCCACAGCGGCAGCGTGAAGCCAACCTGTGGCCCGAGGGTATAATTCGCGGCGGTATCCTTCACTCCAGACAGGGTCAGCGACAGGGTCGGAAACTGCAGCAGGACCTGCTTGTGCGTCTCGGCCTCCTGCGCCTGATAGCCCGCCCGCAACGCCGCAAGGTCGAGACGCCGGTCGAGCGCGAGCGCGACGAGTGTATCGGCTTCCGGGATGGGGGGTGGGGCCGGCGGCGCGGCGATGATCAGGCGCGAGGTCGGCGGCAGGCCGAGCTGCTTGTTGAGGTCGCCTCGCGCCGCGACGAGCGCGCTTTCGGCCGTGCGCGCCTTGTCGCTGGCGTCAATCGCCGCTTGCCGCCGGATGTCGAGCTCGGCTCCCCCTAGGTCGCCGCGTCCCGCTGCACGGAGCGCTGTGTCGAGCAGCTTCGCCGCTTGTTCCGCGCTCGCGCGGGACAGCTCGGCGGCGTCGGTGAGCGCGACGATCCGCACGCCGAGCAGCCGCGCCTGACCCGCCGCCTGCCATTCCGCCCACGCCATGTCGAGGCGGACCTGGCGCTTGCTCGCGTCACCGGCTTCGCGGATAACCCGGCTCAAACGCAGCTGGTTGAGGTCGAAGCCGAGCTGCGCGGCGAGGCCGTTGAACGGGTCGGGTCCGGACAGTCGCTGGTCATAGCCGAACTGCGTCGTCGGATCGGGCAGCAGCCGGGCGGAAAATGCCTGCGCGTCGCTGACCCCGGTCTTCGCCCGCAGCGCCTTGAGCTCGGGGCTTTCGAGCACCGTGATCACCGCAAGCGCATTGAGCGTCAGCGGTGTCGATAGGTCAATCGGTTGCGCCGCGAGGAATGGACGGTCGATCGACTGCGCGGCGACCGACAGACCAGCGGTATCGGGCGCCGCGAACAGCTCCGATGCCGTCCGCGGCGGATCGGGCCGATAATGCGCGCAGCCGCTGGCTGTCACGGCGAGGACGATGGCAACGAGGCGGGGCGAGGCCGACCGAAAGAAGAGCATTTTATCCAGGCGGCCTTGTCGCGTCAGAACTTCACCGAGGCCTGGACATAGACCAGACGCCCGATCGGAGAATAGGTCGAAACGTCGGCGGTATTGTCGGTGTAGGCGGCGCTCGGCGTGAACACGCTGGTCGACACCGGCGGCATGCGGTTGAATACGTCGTTCGCCCCCGCAGCGATCGAGAACCCGCTTGGGTGACCGTCACGATCCCTGACCGAATAAGCGACACGCAAGTCGAACGCGGTATAGGGCTTGATTCGCCCGGCGAACGACGTCGCCGGAGTTTTTGCCGCGTTGGTTTCGTAAGTAATGCCGCCGACCCCGAGATCGGTAACCGCCGAGACATAGGTGTTGCCGAGGACTACGTCGAAATTGCCGAGCGACCAGTCGAGCGTGGTGTACGAGCGGAACCGCGGCAATATGCCTTGGACCCCCGTCCCGCCATTGGTCGCGGTGCCGGCGTATTCATAGAACTTCTGCGACGGGATGACCTGGAACTTGTAGTTGAGAAAATAGGCGATCGCCGAATTGACCTCGAAGCTGCCGAGGCGGTTTGTCGGCACCAAATAGTCGATCGCGGCGTTGATGGTTCGCACGCGAATGCCGCCGAGGTTGGTGAAGCGGTCGATCGCATAGACGTTGTTGTAATTTGCCGGATCGGCGGCGAGGTAGGCGCGCAGGTCGCCTGGGTTGACGAACGGCATCGCCCCCGGTTGTCCCGGGAAATTGCCCTTTGCGATGTTCCCCGCAAACTGCGAAGCCGCGCCGTTCTGGTTGACGTCGAGGAAAATGTTGCTGAAACCTATACCGCCGGGAAAGCCGTTTTCCTTGACGAAGCTATAGTCGGCCTCGATGCGGAGCCTGGGCACGAAGGTCGGTTTGAACACCGCGCCGATCGAATAGGTCTGCGCCTTGGCCGGTTTCAGGTTGGGATTGACGCCGTCCTGCACCGGCGACAGGCCTGCCGCGAGACCCGGGAACGCTGCCGGGATGATGCCGGGACCCGCGAGGCGGTTATTGACCGGTCCGTACTCTTGATACAGCGGCGGCGCGGTAAACGACCGCGAATAGGTGCCGCGCAGCGTCAGGCTCTTGTCGAACGGCTGCCAGAAGAAGCCGATCTTGGGTACCGTCGAACCGCCTGCATCGCTATAATGTTCGTAGCGCACCGCGCCGATGAGGTCGAATTCGCGCAGGCCGGGAAAGCTGAAATTATCGCCGGCGATCGGCACGCGCGCTTCGCCAAAGACCGAGGTGATCGTACGACCGCCGGGCGTCTTCGATCCGGCCGCGCTCGTCGAGCACACCACCGGGAACGGGTCGGCAGACTGACCGCCCGTCCATGTGGACGCATTCGGCGTCAGCGTCCCGCCGTCGTTGCAATAATTTGGATCGGTGTGAACGTACCCGTTGCGGTCGGTGGTGCCGGTAAGCGACTCTTTGCGCGTCCCGCCGCCGATCGCAACGGCGACCTTTCCGCCCGGCAGGGCAAACGGGCTGCCGGTGATCTTGGCGTCGAACGAGTCGAGATAACTCGATGCGTGGAGTTGTTCGGTGCCGTATATCGCCGCCAACGCCGCAGCGTTCGGCGTCCGCGACAGCGGATCGAGGGCCGGGATGATGACGAACGGACTTGCTAATGAGAAGAACGAATAGACCTGGCTGTACGCACCCCCGGGCGTCGGCACGCCGGCAGCATTATATCCGCCCGCGATCGCTCGCGCGACGTTCGGTGCGTAGATGACATTGGTCTGGCGCTGGTCGAGGACGTTGGCACTGTGGACGTACGCCGCTTCGTAGTTCCACGACGGCCCGATAAACTCAAGCTTGCCCTTGAACCCGGCGGTGATGCGCAGGCTGTCGTTACGATTGTAATAACGCTTCGGCAGCGTCGGCACACCGAAGGTCACACCGGCGAGCGAACCAGTGACTGGGTCGAATGGCGATCCCTGCGGCAGCGTCACGCCGACGGTCACCGGCCGGAATTGGGTGAAGCTTTTGTTCTCCGCAATCTGCGCGTCGCCGAAGAAGACGATCGCATCGTCGACGATGTTCGCCGTCACGCTCGCAGCAAGCGCCTTCTGCTTCTGTTGCAGCAGAATCGTCTGAAGACGCGACAGGTCGTAGGTGCCGCCGATCCCGGTGCCGGCAATGCCGATATTGCTTCGGGCGGTCGAAGGGGTGGTCTGCGGCGACACCGTGGTGGGCGTGTTGACGTAGGTGCCGTTGGCGACCAGCGCGGCGAAGTTCGATGCCGTTGCCGCGGGGCCGGTCGGGTTAGTCTGCGACGGGCTGGTGAGGCCCGGGGCAAGAACGCCGAACAGGCCTCCCGTGACGACCGAGCCCGGGACCGCGGTCGACGTGCTGTAGAACGGGGACGTGAATGAACGCTGGTTCTGATCTCGACTTTGTACGTTTATGTGGCGAAGCAGAGTGCCTCTGCCATACGCACAAGGCGCGATGCTGGGATATTGTGGATTTCCCGGTCGGACGGGGAGCGTTGATTAATGTCGCCGACCCACAGCGCCATGCGCACGGCGCCGATGGCATCGCTGAACGTGAGACTGGTTTTTTGATACCAGGCGGCAGCGTACGGGGTGGATTTGCTGTTGAGCAATTCGCCGGCCCATAGGGTGACGAGGCTGTAAAGGCCAAGGAGCGCCGGCGTCGTTCGAGCGATGGCGTTATCGGACCATTGTCGCTGTGTCTCGACGCCAAGGTGGGCGCGGGTTTCGGCAAAGGTGACCTCGATCTGCCAGCGGCGGACGAACAGGGCGATGATCTGTGCCGCATCGAAGCTCACGTCCGTGCTGAAGAAGGCTTGGGGTGCGCGCCGGTTATCGGGATCGCGCACCAGCACCCATCGCACTGGCAGTACCGGCGTCCCGGGACGATACCACAGCGCAGTGCCGGTGGTGATGTCGAGGGCTTTGCCTTCAGCCTGACCGTACCAGGCGGAGACAATGATCCTGCTCCACACTGTTGCCGGATCACTGAGCAGGGATTTGAGCTTGGGCAGCGCCTTTCCCTTTTGTGCTGGACGGCCTGGGGTATTGCCTGTCCGCGCGGGCGGCGGCGCGAACAGGCTGGCGTCGAGCCTCAGCCGGCTGATCAGGGTTGCCCGTCGGGTGATGGCGTGGGCTAGTTCGTGCACAGCAAAGCTGCTGTCCCCGACGAAGATGATGCGCCTGTCGGGCAGCCAGCGGCACAGTTGCAGCGCGCCCTGCCGGGCCCAATCGGTCAGCACCTTGTGACGTCGTCCGGCCTGCAGATCGGCGCGTTCGGATGGCGCCAACAAGGTCAAGACCGGCAGGGCTTTCATCAAGCGTGTCCACGGCACTGGGGTAAGCACCATGAAGCTGAGCCAGCGCAAGCCGCTCGCCTTGACGAAGTGGCCATGGCTAGAGCGCACTGGATCCCGGTAAATGCCCCGGGCGCTGATCTTGCGCCCCCAGCGGCGTTCGATCGTATCGTCAAGTCCCACAACAATGGGCCCGTCGGGAACAAGATGCCCGATCACCATCGCGAGGATGTGTTTGGCAACGGCGCGCGGGCACCAGCGCGCGCGACTGAGGATCTGGTGGTAACTTGCGAAGTTGGCGGCTTCGGCGCGCCCGGTCATCCGCAGGCAGGAGGTAACGGTTCGCTTGCCGGTGGCCAGCAACGCCCCCATGGCCAATACCAGCAGGTGTTCCCAGCTCGGAGCGGTAAAGCATTGGCGTAGAGGGCCCAGCCAGTCGCGCAGGATTTGCGGAACGGGGTCGCCAATAGCGGGTCTGGGATGGTGCAGCATCCCCTGCTTCGAATCCCGCTGCAAACTGGTTGCAATGCAAGTGCGCTGCGGCGGATTGACTCGGGCAACGCTTGCACAGCACCGGCTATGACTGACCCATGGACAGGAACGACATCGCGGCCCGCATCGAGGCGTTTGACGCTGCCAGTGGCGGCGGCGTGGGTTGGTATCAGGACAAAGGTGCCTTCTGCCTCTATCTCCTGACAACCGAAGCCCCGATCGCCCGCTTGAAGCCGACCGGTAACGGCGACGACGTCCGGATCAACTACTGGTCACACCGGCGCAAATGGGAGGACATCGACGACATGGGCGGATGCGTTCTGCCCATCGATCAGGCCCTCGATCATATCGCTAACAATGGCCTGTTCTGGACCTGGACCTGACCAAAAATCGTACAAAGTCGAGCTGATAGAGCGGATCGGAATTGACGATACTGCCCGACAGGGTGACGTTCAAACCCTTCGCGAAATTGTGGCCGATCGTGAAGCTCAGGCTATTTTCGCGGTATCCGCCCTGCGCGAAGCCGTAGCGGCCATCGATCTGCGCGCCCTCGTAGTCGCTCTTGAGAATGAAGTTGATGACGCCGCCGACTGCATCCGAGCCGTACGTGGCGGACGCGCCGTCAGTCAGTACCTCGACGCGCTCGATCGCGCCGGCCGGGATCTGCGAGAGGTCGACGAACACCTTGCCGCCGAGCCCAGCAATCGCGTTGACCGCAGCGCGGCGGCCGTTGATCAAGACCAATGTATCGAGATTCCGGAGTTGCGCCTGACTGCCGCCGGCGGTGTTCTGGTTGGTGTTATTGGCATTGCTGTTGCCCGCGTTCGACCGGCCGGCGAAGGACGGGATCTGCTTGCGAACGAGTTCGAGGACGTTGTTGTTCACGCCGCCTTTGGCAATCGCGTCGGCGCCGATGATGCTCACCGGGACCGCAACCTGATCGGGCGTCGTCGGCAGTGCCGAGCCGGTGACGATGATCTCGGGTGCGTCGTCGGGATCGGCGTTGGCCGGGGTGAGTGCCACCGCTCCAATGGGAGTCGGTCCGGCCTGTGCGATCGCGGCGCTGGCGATCGTCAGTGCTGCGATCGCGGCGGTCGACCGGAGAATGGTTCTTGCCGTCAGTCTGGTATCGATAATCATGGTTGGTGCCTCCCCTGGGTGCCGGCGGGCCTTCTGGTGCCCTGCCGGCGATCGTATTTCGTCTAGCGCGGCGCGACGTCGTAGCGGAGGACCTTGGCCATCGCCTTCGTCTCGCCCGGCGATGCGGCAACCCACAAGTGATGGCGAATTGGATCGAGGATCGCCGTCTTCGCGCCGGCCATGCTTAGAATCTTGGCTGCCTCGTGGTATTTGTCAGCGCTGTCCTGCTCGATGACGGTGATGTACCCTTCGCCGCCGGTGGCATAGATGCGGCGGTTTGCGGCATCCCACGTCACCTGGTCGGTCTTGCCCGGCGCGTCGAACGTCGCGACCGTCGCACCGGTGTCGACGTTGATGACGACGAGCTTGCCAGGCTTGCGGCTGACGATGAAAAGCCGGTGGGTCGTCGCGTCATAGGCGGCGCATGCGTTCTGCTCGGCGACAGTGAACGGCCACGTCGCGGCGATCGTGCCCGCCTTCATATCGACGACCGCGATCGCGTTTTTGTCGGTGACGTTGATCCACAGCTTGGACCCGATCGCCATCGCCTCGACGTGGTCGGCGTCGAAGTGGACCGACTTGAAGACCTTGCCGGCGACCGGATCGATCTCGATGAGCCGGCTGTCGGGAAGCGGCACATCCTTGCCGCCGGTGACGACCCAGAGGTGCCCGCTGGCGGGGTCGAAACCGGTCGAATCCGCGCCCTTCGGCAGCGGATAGGTTCGCTTCGTCTTGAGGGTCGTCGCGTCGAGCACCGGCGACGGCTTGTCGCCGTCGATAACCAGCAGCTCGTTCGCCGCTGGCATATAATGGAGCGAGTGCGGCGTACCGAAGCCCTTCAGCCGCGTCTTGACCTTGCCGCTGTTCAGGTCAAGCGCCTCGAGTTCGGCGCTCTCTTCGCCAGCGAGAAACAGTGTCCTGTCCTTCTCATCGATCGCGAAGTGATCGAAGTCGCCGGTATACCCCGGAAGATCGGTACTGCCGGACAGCTGAAGTGGCGCGGCGGCAAGCGCGGGCGCGGCAAACGCGAGCAGGGCGGCACCGGAAAACAGGGAACGCAGGGTCATCGTCATCTCCGGCAAAATCACTTGGTGGGGGCGAACAGCGCGGCGCTGCTCGGGATTGCGGCGGCGACCTCGTCGCGGATCGCGAGGCCCTTCCGGTGGATCGCTTCTCTGTCGTCGCCGACCTTGAACGGGAAAACGAGCCCAAGCGCGCCGATCCGGTGGCCCTTGGCGTCATTCAGCGGCAATTCGGTCTCGAACCGGTCGTTGTCGCCACCGACCTCAAGATTGGTCGACCCCTTGTCGATTACGCGCAGGTCGTCCTCGTCCGCCGCCTTGCCGAAGCGGCCGATGTTCGAGCCGATAATGACGTTGTGCTTGCCGGCGGGCGGCGTCGCGTGGATCATCATCACGAGAAGTTCGGGATGTTTGGCGATCGTCTTGGTCGCCAGCGTCTGGGCATAGGTATCCGGACCAAAGGCAGAATCGAACGGCCACGGGTCGGCGGCGTTCTTCGCGCTCAGCGTCGCCTTGGCAAGCTCGGTCTGGACCGCCACTGCGGTCGCCGCATTCGCCGCTCCCGTGAAGACGATCTCGATTGTGCCAAGCCGGTGACCCGAATTGCTGTTGAACGCCTCGCGCACGGTGGATCCCGTCACCGCGTCGGCCGCCGGTGCCGGGACCGCGGTCATGACCGTCGTACGGTCGGCGGTCGAACCGAGGACGAGCATGCCGTCGCCTTTCTCGCGCTTGCCGATGACGGTAATCGCGACGATCTCGGGGTGGCGGGCTTTCGCTGCGACGATCTGATGCTGGACATAGGTCTGGCCGTTGACGACCGGGGGCGTCTCGTCGTCGGCGAGCACCGCTGCGGGCATAAGCCCTGCGACGATAGCCGCGATCATCAGTTGGATACGCATTTTATCAAGTCTCCCCACGCGCCGTGCTCCACAGCTTATGCGGCTGGTAGTGACGACCGAAGCTGACGCCTGTCTTGCACCAACTTAAATTGCTGTTCAGGCAACCAAGTTGTCACGACAGGTTGGCTTCAGCTTCGCAGTCTAGACGCAACTTAAAGCAACGACTTTGGGAGTGACGTCATGCGACGAGGATTGGCGATCGGCGCGGTGCTGCTGCTGGCGGCAGCGAGCGCCTCGGCTGAAGGCGCGAAAAACTGGACGCCGCCAAAGTTCACGACCTATGCCCAGACGCTCGCCGACGCGACAATGCGCGAGCATCCCGAACTGCTCAGCATGACCTTTCACGGCGTGCCGCCCGGGCTCGCCAAAGTCTATACGATGTTTGCCGGGTCGTACCCGGACCGCATCGGCAATCCCGACGATCCCGATGACGTCGACGTTATCGTCAAGGGCATCACGGTCGTCGATCCGCGCTGGCACCGGACTAAGGACGCGACACCAAAATTCGTCGTTCAACTCCCGCTGCGCGACCTTGCCGGTGAGAATGTCGGCTTGATCGTCTACGCTTTCCGTGTTCCGGTCTCGTCAAACGCGGGCGAGCGCGAATATTACGTCAAAGCGCTCGATCTTCGCGATGCGCTCGCTACGCATATTCCCACGTATGCGGCACTGTTCGATCGGGCGCGCTAGACCTGTATTACGGTGTCGAGTGCCGTGTCGACGCGCGGCAGTTCTACGATGATGGCGAGGCCCCGAAGCCCGCTTGCCGGCTCGGCCCAAATCCGGCCGCCGTGGAGACGAACGATACTGCGCGAGATGGCGAGCCCGAGGCCGGCTCCACGCGGGGCGTCCGACCCGGCAAGGCGAACGAAGCGCTCGAACATCCGGTCGCGTTCGGCTCCGGCGACGCCGGGTCCATCGTCCTCGACGCTGACACGCCAGAGGGAGCCGACAAACCCGGCCTCGAGGCGAACCCTGCCGCCAGTCGGCGTCGCCTTGAGCGCATTGGTGACGACATTGAGCAGCACCTGCCGCAGCCATACCGGCTCGAGCGCGATAAGTCCGGCATCGCCCTTCGAGCAGTCGAACCGATGGCCCGAGTCTTCGGCGAGGACCTCGGCATCGTGCGCGAAGCTGTCGATCAATCCGCACGGATCAGCGGTCTGAAGGTCGAAAGCGATCGCATCGGCGTCCGCGCGCGACAGGAACAGCATCTGGTCGATAAAGCGGTTCAATCGCGCGATCTCCTCGATCTGCTCGATTGCGGCTTCGGCGTGGGTCGTCGCACCGTCCTGAAGGATCGCTTCGGCATGGAGGCGCAGCAGCGACAACGGGGTCTTGAGCTCGTGACTGACCTCCTCGCTGAAGCGGCGCATCTGGAGGAAGGCACTCTCGAGCCGATCAAAGGTCCGGTTGAGGAGTTCGGCAAGGTCAGAAATCTCGTCGCGGACGTCGCCGACCGGGATGCGTTCGCCGAGGTTGTCGGAGCGGATCCGGTCGGCCGTCTCGCGAATCGCGCGGATCGGACGCAGTACGAGCCGGCTGAGGCCGAGGCCTATCGCGATGCTCGCCACTAGCATGACCGCGATCAGCGCGACGCTGGTGATGGCATAGGCACGCAAGGACGCATCGACGGTCTGCGCGGAGGTGGCGACGGTGACATCGTACGGCGGAAGCAGGAATTCACTAACGCGAAGCGAGCCAAGCGCTGGGGTGCTGGCATCGAAGCGTCGCTGACCCTTGACGTCGGGAATGCGCTGGCCATGCAGGTTCGACGAGTTGAACAGGAAATCGTTCTTCCGGGGGTTTTGTATGCTGATGAAAAAAAGCACCGATTCGTAAGGATTTATTCCCGCCAGCCGCGTCTCGAGGACCTCGGGATCGACCGTCGCGTAATCGTCGCCGATGTGCGCCTTCAATTGGCGAAACTCGGCGGCATTCAGCTGATCGAGGCCGTGGATCAGCTGGGTGTTGAGCAGCACGCCGCCGATGGCGCTGAGGCCGGCGAAACTAAGCGTCGCGGCGACGGCGTACCAGAAGGTCAGGCGGGCGCCGATGCTCCTCACAGCAGCTGGTAGCCGATGCCGCGCACAGTTTTGAATATTGGGGCCGCGGTGACTGCGCCGATCTTAGCGCGCAATCGGCTCATGTAGACATCGAGCAAGTTGGTATCGACGTCGAAATGCGAGTCCCAGATCTTCTCGGCGATCAGCGACCGCGTGAGCACCCGACCGGCGTTCTGGACGAAGATCGTCATTAGCGCATACTCGCGTGCAGTAAGATCGAGCTGTTTGCCGTCGACGCGTATGACGTGGGCGAGAAGGTCGAGCGTAATGCCGTTATGCTCGTAAACCGTCTGCTTGCGCGCCGCCTGCCGCCGCAGCAGCGCGCGGATGCGCGCGAGCAGTTCATCCATGCCAAAGGGCTTCGGCAGATAATCGTCGGCACCAAGATCGAGCCCGGCGACACGATCCTGGCGGCTATCGCGCGCGCTGAGAATTAGGACCGGCTCTACGAATCCCGCGGCACGCCAGTCGCGGATGAGATCGAGCCCGTCGCCGTCGGGCAGGCCAAGGTCGAGAATGACGAGATCATACGCTGTCTCGACGAGGGCGTCCGAGGCCGCGGCGCACGTCGTCACCCAGCGGACGATGTGCGCATGCTGGGCGAGGCCGTGCTGGAGGAAGCGCCCCAGCCGCTCCTCGTCCTCGACAACCATCAGTTTCATGCGATCTCCCCACGTGCGCGTTGGGCGCGCTTCTCGCGTGCGAGGATCGGCACCCCCGAGCGCGCCGTCAACCGTGTTGCCGTTCCTGAACAGCTCGTCAGGATGGCGTTAGGCTGCCGTCAGGAAGCGCGCCGAAAAAGCGTAGGCAAGCGGTAAAGGCCGCAGTCATGGGGGAGGCAAGTGTGCGCCTGAAGTTCGGCATCATCGCCATAGGCTTGATCAGCGCGAATCTTTCGGCGGCACCGGCGTCGCCGGTCTACGGCCTGCAGTCCGAGGTCAGGCTGAAGGGCGCAGCGCCAGCGTGGGATTATGTTGCCTTCGAGGCGGCGCGCAACCGGCTTTTCCTTGGCAGGCGCAAGGACGGGGTCACCGTTGTCGATGCGGCTAGCGGACATGTGGTGGGCGCGATCGCCAACAGCGCCGGTGCGAACTTTGCGCTGCCGGTGCCCGGCCTCGGCCGCGGCTACACCGCCAACGAGGATGGTTCGACGACCGTGTTCGCCCTCGATTCGCTGGCGACGATCGCCCGCATCAAACTCGGCGAGAGCGTTGATGCGGCCTTCTTCGACCCGGTGACGAAGCTGGTCGCGTTTACTGACGGCGATCACCACCGGCTCATATTGTTCGACCCCGCGACCAATGCGCCTGCCGGGGCAATCGCCATGCCCGCCGAGGAACTCGAGGGCTCGGCGGCAGCCGGGGACGGCAGCCTCTGGGTCAACGAGCGCGATAAAGACCGCATCGCGCATGTCGACCTCGTGCACCGCAAGCTCGTTGCCGATTTCCCACTACCCGGCTGCACCCAGCCGACCGGCCTGGCATATGATCCGTTGACCGCACGATTATTTGTCGGCTGCAAGGGTACGGCCCCGATCCTTGCCGTCGTCGATGCCACAACCGGTAGCATCGTAGCCCGGCTTCCGATCGGCCGCGGCAACGACGGCGTTGCCTGGGACGCGAAACGCAGACGAATTTTTACCGCGAACGGAATCGATGGCAATGTCGTGATGATCGACCAAGGCGGACCTGACACCTACCGCTTTGCGGGGGCGTTCACGACGCGACCCATTGCCCGAACGCTGGCGGAGGATCCTGCCACGGGTCGGATCTTTACCATGACCGCATCGGGCATCGTCGACTCCTCAAAGCCGCGCAATCTCAAGGCCGGCGCTTTCTATCCGAACCGCTATCTCGACGATACGTTCGTCCTGCTGACGTACGCGCCGCAATGACGGGGGATCGCTGACGTGCCGGAAGAAATACAGAATGATGCCGCGCCGGTGATTCCATTGCCGCGCCGTCATTTGATCGATTGGTCGATCGGCATCGTCCCGATTCCAGTTGCTGTTGCGATCGTTGCCATCATCAGTGTCTACGTCGCAAAGGGTTCGGTCCCGGCAGATTTAACGACTGCGATCGCGGTTCTCGCGCTCGGCGGCTTCGCCTGCGCTGAAATCGGCAAACGGCTCCCCGGATTGCGTCGAATCGGCGCTGCAGCGATCCTCGCGACATTCATCCCGTCCTTTCTCGTCTACATCCACGCCATTCCGAAGCCGCTCGAAAAAGCGATCAAGACGTTCACCGACCAAAGCAATTTCCTGTACCTCTTCATTGCTGCGATCATCGTTGGCTCGATCCTCGGCATGGACCGGCGGGTCCTGATCGGCGGCTTCGTCAAAATCTTCGTGCCGATCTTCACCGGCTCAATCGTCGCCGTCGTTGCCGGCTGCCTTACCGGTATGGCGCTTGGCATCGACCTGCCGACGGTCGCATTCAAGATCGTTGTCCCCGTTCTCGCTGGCGGCATTGGCGAGGGCGCGATCCCGCTGTCGATCGGCTATGCCGCAATACATGGCGGCGACCAGGGTGTGCTGCTTGCCCAAATCCTCCCGGCGGTGATGTTCGGCAGCCTGACCGCGATACTTCTGGCCGGGGGGCTGAACTTGCTCGGCCGCCGCCGACCAAACCTCACCGGTAATGGGACGCTGCAGCCCGGCGAAATCGACGTGCCGCTCGACTCTCCAGATGCAGCACGCTTCATTCCCGATCTGCCGACGATCGGCGCCGCGCTGGTGCTGGCGATGACCCTCTACATGACCGGCGCATTGGTTCAGAAGCTGACCGATTTTCCGGGACCGGTGACGATGCTGTTCCTCACGGTGATGCTCAAGCTCGCGGGCTTCGTTTCGCCGCGCCTCGAGCAGGGCGCGTACCGCAATTATCAGTTTGCCGCGACACTGCTGACCTATCCGCTGTTGTTTGCGATCGGTGTGTCGAAGACGCCGTGGGACAAGCTGATCAGCGCGTTCAACGCTCCCGAACTAATCACGATCGTCGTCACCGTCGTTTCGCTTACCGTAACCGGCTTCGTCGTCGGTCGGCTCGTCAACATCTTCCCGGTCGAGGCCGGGATCATCGCAGCGTGCCGAGCGAGTCAGGGCGGCACCGGCGATGTCGCGATCCTCAGCGCATGTGACCGCATGCAGTTGATGCCATTTGCCCAGGTTGCGACACGGATTGGCGGTGCGCTGACCGTCACTCTGGCGCTAGCGGCATTCGCTCGCTTTGGCGGGTAGCGCGACGTGACCCGGCAAAAGACTCTGTTGGAGACTGAACAATGCGGATGATCCGGCGATTGACCATTATTCTGCTCGCACTTTTGGGTTTGACGGCATCGTCGGCACTAGCAGCGTCGGTCGACCCGGCTGTCGCGCGCGGCAAAGTCGTCCTCTACGTTTCAAATATGACGAAGCTGGAGAAAGCGCGCGCCGCCGCGCCGCTCGACCCGAAACGCGTTGCCACGCTCGAGACTTGGCGGCGCAACGACACCGCGCTCGTCACGTGGCTCATAGGGCTCGGTTTCGGCGTCCGACAAGTCGACGAGAGCGCGCCGCCGGCGACGACGCACGGTGCCGACCTGATCATTGTTTCCGAGAGCATCGATGCACTTGAGGTCGCTAACAAATATCGGGCGACACCAATCCCTCTCATCACCTTCGAGAACGATATCCTCGGCGACCTGGCGATGGCGGGACAGAAGAACCACCGTGACTACGGCACCGACGACGACCAGCGCTTCGTCGACATCGTCAATGCGCCGCACCCGCTGGCCGCCGGCCTCGCCGCGGGCATCCAGAACGTTTTGAACGACGAGCATTTCAAGATGAACTGGGGAAAGCCCGGGCTTGGCGCGACGACGATCGCGACCCTGCGCGGTGAACCCGACAAGGCGGCGATCTTCGCCTACGAGCGCGGCGCGACGATGAATGGCGAGGCACTCGCGCCTGCGCGCCGGGTCAGCTTCTTCCTCTGGCAGGACACGTTCGAGGCCCTGCGACCCGAGGGTCTTGCGCTGCTCCGCGCCGCCGTCCTCTGGGCGGCGACCCCTCCGTCATGATCCGCTGGTCGGGACCGCCGCGGGATCCGGTCGAACGGTACGACCGGCGGACGATTGCCGCGCATTGGCTCGTCGCTGCGCTCGTCATCGGCCAATGGGCCAGTGGTCGGACGATCGACTGGTTTCCCAAGGGGGCGCCGCGGATTGATGCACGCTCGGTCCACCTCGTTCTCGGCACGCTGCTCACGGCCGCCCTGATCTACCGCCTTTACTGGCGCTTGGGGCGAGGACGTCGCTTCCCGGTCGATGCGGGTTCGATCGATGGCCGGGTGGCAGCGGTGATGCAGGCGGCGCTCTACGCGACGCTGGTCGTTGTCGTTGGACTGGGCCTATGGAACGAAGCGTTACGCGGCGATTCGCTGTTCAATGTCATCAGCCTTCCGAAGTTTGGCGCGTATGCCAAGGAGGCTCGCCACCTCCTGTCGAACCAGGTGACAACGTGGCACAGCCTCGCCGCAAATCTTCTCCTGATTCTCGCCGGGCTGCACGCGGCCGCGGCACTCGTCCATCACTATGTCCTACGCGACGGAACGCTGCAGCGCATGTTGCAACGCTAGCGCGGATCGGCGCTCGAAATGTACGACGAAGACAGGACGACGTTCGGCACGTTACCCCCGAACTCGTGTTCGGCTAAAGTCTCGATGCCGTCGAGCAGGCGCGCGCGAACGTCATCATCGAGCCGGCGAACGAACGAATAGGTTGCATAAAGCGCCCGGATCGCGGCAGCGGAAATAACGCGCTCCTGACGGATGACGACATGCTCTGTCCTGCCAAAGCCCACTTTCGTCAGTGTCGTGCGCCAAAAATCAACGTCGAGAGAGCCGTGTCCGTCGATCGTTTGCATCGGCGGAAATTGGATGCCCGCAAGCAGGGGCATAGCCGCGAACGCAAAGGCATCGCCGTGATGCGGATTGCGATAGCTGTTCCACCACATCGCCCAGGTGCCCCCGGGGGTCAGCGCCGCATGGACCTTGGCGAGCGATGGCGGGATGTCGAGCCAATGGAACGAGGCGGCGGCGCACCCGACGTCGAACGAGGCATCGCGTAGTTTGGCATCTTCAAACGACGCATTGATGACGACGAGGGCGTCGTCGCCGCCGGTGAACGACGGCAGTTGCCGGGCCAACTCAGCGTCCGGCTCGATCGCGACGAGCCGGGCGACGCCACGCCTGAGCAGCTCGCGAGTGACAAGACCGGTTCCAGGACCAACTTCGAATACGGCCCGGTTCGTGAGCCCGCCCGTCCGGGTTTCGACCGCGTCGTAGAGTTCCGCCGGATAGCCCAGGCGCGCCGCGTCGTAACCCTGCGCGTCATGCCCGAACAGGGCCCGGCCTTCCTCTCGCGCAATAGTTGATCCGGTCATAGGAACTCCTGTGGCCGCGCCATCGCTGGCGAACGTATTCTGCCAGCGATCACCATCGGAACTTCGCTTTCGCCGACACGAAGACCGTCCGGCCGGCATGATACCCCGCTGCGGTCGCCCGAAAGCCGAATAGCCTACCTCGCGTGTTAGCCGGTCGGGGGGCGCAAATGTGAAACATCACTCTAAAGCTTAACCTTGGCCGACAGGAAGAAGGTCCGGCCAATAACGTCGTAGGTTGCAGCATCGGTCCGCAGTTCGAGCGTGCTGATGAATGGCGGCTGACGGTCGCCGATGTTCACGATGCCAGCGCTCAGCGTTAGCGTCTTGTTAATCGTATAATGGACATCGGCGTCGAAATAACTGATCGACGGCACCGGCTGAGCGGGCGCATCGAGGTTGGCCATTGGCCCGATATAACGCCAGCGGACGGTGCCGACGAAGGGCCCATTCTGGTAGGTGAGGTAGCTGTTCGCCTTCCACCGCGGGTGCGAATAGAGGTTTTCTCCGTCCGACGTGACAAACGTGTCGCTGATCGCGCCGGCATAGCGTGTTGGCGCGGTGCCGTCGGCCGGGGTCACGGTATACTTGCTTAGATATGTGGCGATCGACCCGACCTGCAGCGCCCCAGACGAGTGCGACAGCCCGACCTGATCGAGGTCGAACCGGTAGTCGAGCTGGAAATCGATGCCGGCGACGTCGAACTTATTGAAATTGAACACACCGGATGTCAGCAGGGAGATCTGGCCGCTGTTCGCGTCGCGAACAATACGCTGGCAGAAGGCATTGCTCGCGGCAAATCCGGGATTGGCGATACCGCCGTAGCAATTAGCGAGGATCTGCCCCGACGACAGGCTGGAGATCGCCCCCGAGACGGTCAGGTTGTAATAGTCGATCGACAGGTTCAGCCCGTGCACCGGGCTGAGCACCGTGCCAACAGACCATGTGCGCGCGGTTTCAGGCCGGAGCAGGCTGTTACCGCCGGTCTGCACGGGCACGGTGACGTTGGCGCCTCCAAACGAATAGCTCGCCGATCCGGCTGCAGTCGACTGGGCGGCACACAGCGCCTGGACCTTGCCGCCGTTGGCTCCGGTGCGATAGCTGCTGAGAATGTCGCACGGATCGCCGCCGTTCAGGCTCTGGTTGCTAATCGACACACCGTTATAGAGGTCGGCAAGGCTTGGCGCGCGGAAGGCAAAGGCATAGCCTCCGCGAAGTCGCAAGCCCTTTACGACTGTCCAGCTAAGATCCGCCTTCCAAGTGCTCTTGGCGGCAAAGCTGTTGTATTTCGAGTAGCGATAACCGAGGTCGAGCGACAGATCTTGGGCGAAATGCTGGTCCGACACGAAGGGCAGCAACAACTCGCCGAACAATTCCTTAGCGTCCTGGGTGCCGTGGGCCGGCGTCGCCGTGCCGTAGGACAGGGTATCGCCAGATATGAATAGCGAGTCAGGCTGATAATCGAACGACGACCGGCGGTAGTCGGCCCCGACCGCAATCTTGGCCTCGCCGCCCGGCAGAGTGAACAGTGGTCCCTCAAGCGACAGCTCGATATCGGTTGCGTCGAGCGAGCTCGTCGTATTGTCGGTGCGTCCGGCATAGGCCAAGCACGCACTGCTGACCGGCTGTAGGCCGAACGGGTTGTAGGTGCAGCCGCCGACACCTTCGTTCGCGAACACGTTGTTGATTGCCGAGATGCTGATGTCGCCACTCGCCTTGCTGGCATATGTACTGCGCCCAAACGAGCCGTAAACGTCGAAGGTGAACCGGGTCCCTGGGATGTCGCCCTTGACGCCGGCAAGCGCCTGCCAAACGTCATAGTTGAAGGTCTGGACCCGGTTGCCCCAGCCGAACAGCAGCTTTGATACGCCGACCTGAGAACCCGGAGGCGCGACGCCGCCATAGGCCGAATTAATCAACGACAGAAGCGCCGGGTTCGACTGAATGAACTGGTTTCGGACTGGGACGTAGAGTTCGATCGTGTTGTTCGTCTTCGTGCTGCCAGGGCTGGTCTGGTCGAGCGAATGCGACTCGGCGAAGTTGAACTGACCGTAGATGGTCAGGTGGTCGGTAAGCTTATAGTCGGCGCTGCCGAAGGCGTTGTAGCGGATTAGCGGCGTCTGGACAGCGAAGTAGTTGCCCAGGATTACGCCCGCCTGAGTGCAGCTCGGCGAAATCTGCGCGCCGACGACGCTGCCAACGCCCTTGTAGTTCTGGACGCAGCCGAGGCTCGAGGGAACGACCGAGGTGAAGACGGTGCCGTCGGTATTAATGCCGATTGCACCCTTGTAGGGGCCGCTGCCTGGGTATGGCGTGGTCCCGGAATAGCTCGCCAGCACCGCGTTGACCGCGGCGATGCTCGGTGCGGTCGCGCCGGTGCCAAAGCCGCCCGCGTAGATGATCCCCTCCGGCGGCCGGGCGAGGAAACGCACCGCTGGCTGGGTGAAGAATGTCCGCTGCGACCCGTTGACGGCATCGCGCCTGCCGTATTCGAACGCGATCATCGCATGGCCGCGCCCCTCATCGAAGTTGCCGCCGAGGATGCCGCTGACCTGTGCCGTCGCGCCGTCACCACGCGTCGAGGCCCCGCCCTGGGCATTCAATTCGAAGCCGGTAAAGCGGCGGCGCAGCTTGAAATTTGCAACACCCGCGATTGCGTCGGAGCCATAGGCAGCCGAGGCACCGCCAGTGATGACTTCGACATTCTCGATCAGAGATACTGGGATGGTGTTAAGATCGATCGCTCCGTCGGGCGTTGACGGGACCAGCCGATGCCCGTCAAGCAGCACCAGCGATCGGTTGCGTCCGATGCCGCGAAGATCGCTGTACGACGCGCCACCGCCAAAGCCGACGCTGCCTTGAACATCGCCGACCTCGGCTGCGCCCTGTGCCGCCTCGAACTGCGGCATTTGTCCGATGACGCGGTCAAGCGACGGCTGCCCGGTGGCAGCGATAGCGGCGCTGCCGATGGTGAAGATCGGACTCTCGGCACTATAGTCGCGGCGGGAAATTCGAGATCCCGTAATGACGATGGCGTCTGTGTTGCCGCTATCGGTCACGGCGTTGGCCGGCGTACCACCGACCGCTGGAGCGACGGGCACTGGGTTGGCTTGAGCACCAACACGGGTGGGCATTGCTGCGAGGCTGAGAAGGGCTATTCCGATGGCTAGACTGCTAACATTCTCGCAGATTTGATCGGCGCTCGCGCGATGGAGAATGGACATGCGCGCGGTTGAGCGCGGTGCGGCGTTCAGCATGAGACATCCCCCTAGGCCGGCGTCATTATCGCGCCGTTGATCTAAGATCAGTAGTCCCGAAACCTGAAGCGAACCTGACAAGCGCGGCGGAATCGACGGCTTCATAGCGCTGGGATCGCTCGCAATTAGAGGTTCCGCCTTTTTACATATCACGCCGAGGCGGCTATTGCGTAAGCAACTCGACGCGATTGCATGTAGTCCCCGCCAATAGATTTTTGTCTCAACTACAGACTAGGACAAAATTGGTCTGCGTCACTGGTCCGGCGGCACTCGACGGATGGTCGGCATGCAATTTATACCAACATGGTCGGACGAGGCGTTTGCAGCGATGTTGCCCAAATAACGTGGGTCCGCCTTTCTCCCGACGACTCCCTAAGAAAACTTTCGACGATATGCTTACGCGACGAAGCTCACAGCTTCTTGCGGCGTCCGCATATCCATGTTGCGGCCGCGGTTCAGGTGATCGTCGATCTCGGCGATGGCACCGATCATGCGGCCGTAGAGAAAGACGTTGAAGGCTGCGACCTCGAGCCGGTGCTCGTCGACTCGACCCGCGACGTAATCCTGCCAGAAGATCGCCAGTAGCAACGCGGCGATGACGCCGTCGATGTTGACGCAGAACACGGTATCGGATGCGCCGACGTCGTGGAGGGCTTGGACGAGTACGCCATAAAAGTCGTGGAAGACGTTGTACTCGCCCTGCCGAGCCAGATACTCGGCGATGAAGCGCTCGCGCGGATCGTGGTTGACCAGCTCGCCGCGAAATACCGGGTGATGGACGCCAGGCAGCGCGCCGGGACCGCCGGCCCCCGTTTCCCGCGCGGCGCGGCGTTGACGCCGGTAGTCCTTGGCAAAGTCGAGCGCCATTGCGCGCAGGTCGAGGCCGTGCGCGCGGTCACCCGGGTCGGTCAGACTGCTGTCGCGGAAGCGGTCAAGCAAAAAGACGATGCCTTCGAAGCCGTTGCCGCCGTGGCTGAAGCCCGTATGGGTGAGGAAGCCGATGACCGCCTTGTTGAGGTGCACCCGGCGCGGCGTCTGCGGGCCGTCGGCCGATACCGCCCCCTTCGCACCCTGTGCCGAGATCGCGCCGGGGCCGTTCGAGACGAGTAGACCGATAAGAACCTCAAGCGCGTTCCCTGCACCGGCGGCGGGCTTTCCGGTCAGTGCAAGGAATAGGTTGTCGGCCATCGACCAACTGCCCAAACGGTCGGCGTGAAGGATCCCGAATAGGGTCGCCGCACCATGCTCGTCGGCGCAGATCGACGCGCCGATCATTACTCCGTAAAGCCGCAGGTACCATGGAAGTGTCTCGGCGGTTAGCCGCGAGATCCGCTTATGCATCAGCGGCCCCCAAGCCAGCGTCGTCGCGATTGCCGCCAGAACTGCGTCGCGCGAAGGTGGCTCGCCGAGCCCCGCGATGAATTGCACGAACGCCGACGTCGCATCGCGCTTGGCAATCGCCATTAGCATGGCGGCGGCGCGCGGGTCGCTCGCTTCATCGGCTTCGGCGACGAACCGGGCTCGGTCTGCGGCACTCATCCGGATCGTGGACACGTCAATCGAAGTGTCCCATGCATCGCGCACCCCTGCCGCCACGAATGCATCGATCAGCAGACGAGTACAGTCGAGCGCTCGTTCAACTCGCGCCGGGCCGATGAGCGCGGCCGCAGCGGCCATCACGGTGTTGGGCGAGTTTCCGGCGCGCCGTGCAGCCTCGGCCGCAAACAGCGCCGGGTCGCCCGCGAGTTCCATCTCAGCCCCGATCGCGATGTCGAGGAGCGTCTGGTCGGCTGTGGTGACGAGTTCGTGGGTCAGCGGCAGCGCAAAGACGGCGCTGAGCGGCTGAAGAGCAAGGTCGAGAATCGAGTGGCGATGGACGCTTGTCACCTGCGTCGCTGCGTCCATCTGACTCGCGCCAGACATGTCCTTCATGTTCTGGCGCGGAATGACCGCACCGACCTGACGCGCTATCGCCGCAAGTTGCTCGTCGTAAGGAGCCGGCGCTGCGACCGGCGGCAGTGCGAGGTCGGCGGGCAGCGCGATGCCCTGGTCGTTCGCGATCCACGGCTTCAGCGACAGGTCTCCCCGCGCCGCGAAGTCGGGGCCGATGCCGTTCAGTTTCATCACCGCCGTCAGCGCGGCGGGAATATCGGCGATATTGGTGACAACCGCCCCGCGCGCGCTGACGGCCGGGGTCTCGGGGGTAAATAGGCTCTCGACCCCAAACAGGTTCATCAGCCACCGTTCCTTCGCCTCGGCGCTGTCGCCGGTTCCCGCCATCGCACCGGCATGGCCGACGGCGCGGGTCAGCCGCGATTTCCAGCGTCCGACGACGCAGACCACCGCCGGTTTCGACAAGTCGAGGTCGCGCTCGTAGTAGCCGCCGGGCTCAACGTACAGCACCGCCGCCCTCGACCGCTCATCGCAGTTGAAGGCGTAGGCGAAGTCGCGCGCGCCATAATGAATGTAGACGTCTTTGCCTGACGAGATCAGCGTCGTTGTCCCCCAGCCGAAGGTCGCGAGATACTGCGCAATCGTCGTCGTGAAACCGCCCGAGTTAGAGAAAATCGCGACCGACCCCTTGAGCAGCGATTCGGCCGGTGCGTCGCCGCCCAACGCACCGCCGATCCGGACGCGGTTCCACGAGTCCGCCATGCCGAGACAGTTGCCGCCGAAGATGTCGACTCCTGCGCTTTGGCCAAGCGCCCGGACTTCGCGCGCGTCGTGAACCGAGATTTTCTCGGTGACGATGACGATCTTCATCAGCGCGCGGTTGACGCGGATCAATTCGGCGACGCCGTCGCGAACGCCGGATGGCGGCAAATAGACGACTCCGGTGTTGAAGACGTGCCCGGCATCCAGCCCTTCGCGGACGTTGTTGAATACGGGAATGTCGCCGATTGCGGTTGCCAGCTTCTGCCCGGACCGGCCCGGCGAGGTGCCGAACGCGACATTGCCGCCCGAAAAGACATGACAGACCGGCGTTACCTGGCGCGATTCACCCCCGAGAATGTTTAGTACGCAGACCTGATCGGCGCGCGTGGCAACGTCGGCGAGCGAACCGATTCCGAGGAAATAGGGAAACTCCGCGATGCCGCGCGTCAACATCTGACCGGCTTCGCCAAGCGCATCGCCTGCGCGACTGCCTCTCGGCCGCCGCCGCGCATCCACGTGTCGACCTTTCGGGCGTAAAGCACCACCTCCGACATTGCGCTGTCGAAACCGAATTGGCGGTATGGTACCCCGAGGCTGTCGCATGTCTCCGCCAGCGCGCCCATGCCGCGGACGAGGTTTGGGCCGCCGCGGGCAACGACGACATACAACGGCGTCGACCCGTGCTGACTGAAGTGTTCGCGCAGCGCATCGCCCATTGCACGGAAGGTCTCGTAGATGTCGGTATTGTTCGATTTGCCGCCAACGATGAACAGGACGTTCGACTGCTTCAGCCAGTGGCGGTAGCAAATGGCCGCAACCTGCTTCATTTTCTCGTATGGCGGATTGCCTCCAAAGTCGGTCGAGATAATCGCGGCATCCCCGAGCATTTCAGTGACCAGCGAATTCGCCCCGCCGCCAAACGTCGGCGCGAGGATGGTGCCGTGCGGATTTAGAACGAACACGTCGGACTGTCCTTGATGTGTCCGCAACGTGTTGACCTCTCGCTCGAATGCAGAGGCGTCATCCGCGAACAGGTGCGCGGGGAGGTCGAGCCGCTCCCAGCGATGATCGTCACGATCGAAGCCGCATTTGAAGTCGCACGCGACCGGGGTCAGCCGTCCGTCGCGCCCGCGCTGCATCCGGATCGGGTTCACCTCAAGGGCGGTCATGCCGTAGTGGTGAACGAGCTCCCACAGCTTAGGCAGGTGCTGGACCAACGGCGAGATGAGTTCACGCGGGGCACCGATGTCAGTCAGCGCATTGGCGACGACGAACGCCTTCAGGCCCGTCAGCGCGTCGAACGGCACGGTCGCGACCTGACTTGGCGAAAGATCTTCGATATCGACACCCCCAAGGTGGGTTAGCGTCATCGTCGGCGCACGGTAGATCGTGGAGTCCGAGATCGAGAAATAGATTTCGTGCGTCGCAGGCACGCCTCCTTCGAAGGTCACGCCATTCGCTTTGACTAACGAATCGCCATGCCGATGCTGAGCGAAGAAGAGTCGCTCTTTTTCTGCCAAGGCGGAAGCGAGGTCGACTGCGCGGCCGACCAAGCCTGCCTTCCCTTTTTTTCCGACGGCACCCCGGAAGATCGGCTTAATAAATATGGACCCGTGTCGGTCGATCAGGGCTTGGATTGCGTCATCAGACGCGTCGGCACCGATCACTTCGGCGGTCGGAAAATTGACGTAACGAAGTAGCCTGGCCCCTTGATGCATCCCTGCAAGCTGCATAGCGCTTTACCTCGTAGGCTCTTTCACGAGCCGTAGAAGAAAGGTTTTGCTTGCGTTTCCTGACACCAACCTGTCGCCGAGCAGGTCCAATCTCTGATTGATCGGAATAGTCACCGCGGATGGGGCGTCTGTGACGTCGCCAAGGCGACAAGGATGGCTGCATCGATGATCGGGATCATTTGCCAGAAGCCCGCTTAACTTGTTTGGCATATCATTGGTGGGGTTAGCCTGTTCTTCTGCATCATATGTAAGGTTGCGCGCGACCGTTCTCGCCATGGGGGAGCCGGAACTCGACGCGAAGTCCGGGGTAGTTGTCCGTCAGTCGCAATGTTGCGCCATGAACCGAGGCTACTGCCGCAACGAGCGCGAGTCCGAGTCCCGACCCCGGCGCACCTCGGCTGTCGTCGAGCCGGTAAAAGCGCTTCAGCACGTGCTCGCGTGCGGCCTCGGGAATCCCCGGACCATTGTCTGCCACCGATAGCACGATGCCATCATCGCGACGTTGCAGCGTGACCGCGATTTGGCAACCGGCGGGAGTATGGAAGATTGCGTTTTCAATCAGGTTGGTCAGTGCCTGAACAAGCATTTCTGGATCGGCGCGACCGTGAATGCCCGGTTCGATCGCACTTACAAGAATGTGTCGCGCGTCGTCGGTAACTGGGCGATAGATATCGACCAGGTGCAGCAAGCAGTCGCTCAGATTGGCTTCGACGACCCGGCTCCGCGCACTGCCCGCTTCCAAAGAACTAATGCGCAGCAACGTGCGAAAGACACCCAGAATTTCGTCGGTCTGTGCAATGGCCGCGTCGATTTGGGTTTCGGTCGCTTCGTCCGGATTATCTTTTAGCGTTTCGAGGCGGTGCCGGAGTCGGGTCAATGGCGTGCGAAGATCGTGCGCAATGTCAGTCGAAATCTGCCGCATACCTTCGAGCAGAGCCTCGATCCGTTCGAGCATGCGGTTGAGATTGGCCGAGAGATGATCAAACTCGAGGCTCATGCCGATCGCCGGCAAGCGTTCGGTCCAATTTCCTTGCATGATGTGCTCAACCGACTGATTGACACGGCCAAGACGACGCAAGAAAACTGTCCCGATGGCGAAGCCTCCCACGAGCGCCAACAGGATTATGCCGACACCAAAGAGGACGCTTGACCCACGGAGTCGCTGACGGAGTTCATCCAAATCGGAATTATCGCTCGCGACGACGAGAATAGCGCCGTCCGGGAGCTTGACGCCCAAGGCCCTGAGTTGAACCGCCTCTACCGTACCCGCACGATCAGGATTGGAGTTCTTCACGAATATCTGATGCCACCCGGTTGCAGCGGTCGACGCGGGTAGGCTGCCCGCAAGGAGGTGTCCGGAGCGATCGATCAGGCCATATCTCAGGTCATGTTCGCGCACTGCATTTTCGCGGCGAACCACCGACTCAATCGCCTGTGTGCGTCCGGCGTCGCGATCCTCATCGACAAGGATGGCCACTTCGGCTGCCACGCTGTCGTCGGCGACTTCGGTCGCATATCGATAGACCGTCCGATCCACGACAACCAGCAATGCGACCGTACCAATCGCGAACACTGTCGCCATCAACAGTGAGAACCGGAACGCACCGCTGCGGAGCGGACTCATTCTAAGCATCCAGCCGGTAGCCCGCACCGCGGATGGTGTGGATCAGGTCGCGGTCGAACCCACGGTGCACTTTCGCACGTAACCGGCTTATATGGCTCTCGATCAGGTTCGTGCCCGGGTCAAAGTGAAACGACCAAACATTCTCGAGCAGCATCGTTCGAGTAACGATCTCGCCGACATGCTGCATCAGATATTCAAGTAGCTTATATTCCTGTTGCTGCAGATCGATTGGGATATTGGCCCGCGTCACGGTCCGCTTGAGCAGATCGACTTCGAGATCCCCGGCGATCAGCCGGGTAACGATATTAGCCATCGGCGGCCGCCGCCCAAGCGCAGCTACCCGGGCCAGGAGCTCCGAACCGGCGAAGGGTTTGATGAGGTAGTCATCGGCCCCGGTTTCCAATCCTTCGACCCGGTCATCGACGCTGTCCATTGCCGTCAAAAACAGTGCCGGCGTCCGGATGCCCGCGCTGCGGAGCGCCTTCAGCACTCCAAGACCGGTGATTCCTGGGACCATTCGGTCGAGAATGAGAACAGCATACGTGTCGCTGGTACCAAGGAAAACGGCGTCCGGGCCATTGGCGCACTCATCGACGATGTGGCCAGCCGCGCGCAGCAGCCGCGCGACATGCTCCCGCACTTCGCAGTCGTCCTCAAGGAGCAGGAGTTTCATCGTATGACCCTGTCGCGTCTGAGCAAGCCGGCTAGCGCTGAAAGCGAAAAATGCGAAGCATAGACAATTTGGCAATTCCTAACCTTGGCTTGAGCGTGGCCGACCCCGGTGGCGTCTATCACGTCATCAGGGCACTCCGCCTCGACGGGAACAACTACGCGTATCTTTGTCTATTTGACGACAGCCGCCACGCTGGCCAACTCCGCCGTGGTCGCCGCGCCGATCGCGATCAAGTTGAAGGGGGACAAGCTTGCACCGATCGCTAGTGTGACGCTCGCAAGTGCGCGGACAAGCGCCCTCGCCGCGCGTCCGGATGTCATCACTGCTCAGGAACTGGAGAAAGAGGCGCGAGGGCGCGGCCTGCGGTATTCGTTCGATATCAAGAGCAAGGGCAAGACTTTCGAAGTCGGGATCGACACACGTACCAGCAAGCTCCTCGAAAATAAGCCGGACGGTCCGAACGCCGATTGATCGCGCGGGCGCCGCTGGCTCATCCACAAAGGAGAATACTCGTGTCGGCTGAGCGAGGAAGCATTGGGAATTCCCAATCTGTCTGTCATCGATACGTCGCTGAACCGCAACTTCACCGTCATTTGCCGGCCGCAGAAGGCCGCGTCCGGCGAATAACGTCAGCGTTTCAGAGGTGATAAATGTCTTCAAGGCTTACCAAGATGACATTGCTGAGCTCGGCGACGCTCATCGCGAGCTCGGCGTTTGCCGACGCGGTGCCGGCCGATTCGGTCCCCAGCGAAATTGTCGTCACGGCCCCACGGCTAGCACAGGACGCGCTGACCCGGCAAAAAGAGGCGTCCGTCATCGTCAACGTCCAATCGATCGAGACGATCAAAAAGTACCCCGACTTCAACGCAGCAGAGGCTCTTGGGCGTATTCCAGGCCTGTCGTTGTCATCCGACACCGGCGAAGGACGCTTCGTCAACATCCGCGGCATCGATGCCAACCTTAACGGCGCTACGTATGGCGGGGTCGTCCTCCTAAATACCTTTGCAGCCGGCACCGCCGCGTCCGGATCGGGCCGCGCGGTTGAATTCGATACAATTCCGACCGGGGCGATAGACGGTATCGTTGTTTATAAGACATTGTCGCCCGATCGCGAGGCCGAGGGCCTCGGTGGTCAAATCGAGCTTTCGCCACGGACGGCGCGCAACATCACCAAGCCGTTCTTCGAGGGAGAACTCAGCGCGGGTTACGAGCCGCTCCACGAACACGGCGGGCCATACAGCGCAAGCTTCGCCACCGGGGCGAAGTTTGGCGACTTCTCGTTTGTCATCAACGGCTCACGCAAGGACGACCGCCGCGCAGTGGATGACAATGAGCCAAGCTACGCCAACGACGGGGCAACCGGGACCGATCTGGTCCTTGGCCGGACTGATCTGCGGCGGTACGACTATAGCCGCCGCCGGTTCGGCTATGGCGGCGAGGTCGATTACGCTCCGAACAGTGATCATCGGTATTTCGCGCGGCTCGACATCGCCGGCTACGTCGAGCGGCAACTCAAGAACCACTTGTACGTCAATTTCGACGGAAGTCCGTCGGCAATCGACAAGAACGGCTACGTCGTCGATGGCTTCCAGCCACAGGTCGATATCGTCAACGCGCAGGAGACTCACCGCAATACGGTCGCGGCAGTCGGCGGCGAGGACCGGTTCGGCGATCTGAAGATCGACTATCGCGCCGCCTACTCGCGCGCCACCTTCGTTCAAAACTACTATAATGAAGCACGCTTCTATGGACAGGACAGCTACTTCGGCCGGTATAATAATATCGCCAATCCCGAAAAATTCTCGTACCAGTTGTTCAAGGACGCCGCGCTGACCGTGCCGTTCGACGGGACCGACGCTACTCAATATGGAGGCGCGACCAATCACGCCGCAGGCTTGACCGCCTTCGGCGAAAACGATGCCGACCGCGAATATAGTGGCAATTTCAACGCACGTTACCCTCTGACGCTGTTCGGCGGCACGGGCGAGATTAAGGCAGGCTTCGGCATCCGCCGCCGCGATAAGGTCGTCAACGACTTTGGTGGCCGTGGCAGCACGACGATCAACCTATCGACCATTGAGGCGAGCGTCGGGCCGAAGGAAGCCTATTATTTCGGCCCCGGCCTCGTCGCGCCGGTGGCGAACTATGCCGCGATTCAGACGCTTG
This sequence comes from Polymorphobacter sp. PAMC 29334, assembly GCF_019431245.1. Taxonomy (NCBI): domain Bacteria; kingdom Pseudomonadati; phylum Pseudomonadota; class Alphaproteobacteria; order Sphingomonadales; family Sphingosinicellaceae; genus Polymorphobacter; species Polymorphobacter sp. PAMC 29334. The sequence goes on from NZ_CP080242.1 coordinate 661,484, forward strand.
TACGCGGTGCGATCCCAACCCTTACACCGTCGATCGGGCGCGACTTCCGCGACAACGAGAACATCACTGCCGGTTATGTAATGTACACGGTCGACTATGGCAAACTCAACGCGCTAGCGGGTGTCCGTGTCGAAGCAACCAGCGCGACCTATGGGAATTTCCTGACGGCAACCGATGCAGCGGGTAATTCATCGACCAGTTTTGTCACCGCGAATAAGTCGTACACAAACTTTTTCCCAACAGTGCAGCTCAAATATGTCTTCCAGCCGGAACTCCAGCTCCGCGCGACTTATTCAACCGGCATCGCGCGGCCTGGGTTCAGCCAGGCGGGAGGGTTTGCCGGGGTCGACTTCACGGCGTCACCGCGGCCGGTTTTTACAGCAGGTAACCCTAATTTGAAGCCGACGACCGGTAATAATTTCGATGTCGATCTCGAATATTATCTGCCAAACGACGGCGTTATCCAGGTCGGCGTATTTGACAAAGAGTTCAAGAACTATATCTTCCGCAATGTGCTGAAGAATGTCAGCAATCCCATTTTTCTTGGGCAGAATGGCGATTTCGCGACCTTCAGTAACGAGAACGCCCGCGCACGCGGTGTCGAGATCGCCTACCAGCAAAAATTCACCTTCCTTCCTGGTCTGCTCGGCGGTCTTGGGGCCGAGGGTAATCTGACGTACGTCGATTCGCGGTTCCTTGAATACGGGGCCGTCATCAGCGGCACGCACAGGGATCAGTACGGACGCCTCCCGGGAACCTCGAAGTGGACGTGGAACGTCGCGGGCTTTTACGAGCGCGGCCCGGTTAACGTCAGGATGTCGGCACAATATGTCGGGGCGAGTCTGTTCTCACTCAACGGGGATCAATCGCTCGACACGATCCAGTCGGGACGTCTGTCCGCAGACTTGACCGCGAGCTTCGAGGTGGCAAAGAACTATGTTGTGTTCTTCGGAGCCCGGAACCTGCTCGACACGCCGCTGCGCTACACCGACGGCAACAACAACGCCCGCACACAACAGGTCGAGTATTATGGCCAGACGTATGAAGCGGGTTTCCGCTTCAAGTTCTGATTCGAAATGTCAATCCGGCCATGGTACTATGATCCTTGTCCATCCGAGTTTTTTGTCCGTTCAGCTTTTTGACAGTCAAGGCTGGTGGCTTAAGCTTCCGTATCCCCGCCTAAACATCCGCTAGAGGAACCCGTATGCGTCGTTGTTTTATCGTCGCCGCCGCAATGTTGTTTGTTGCCCAGTCGGCACTCGCCGCCGAATCCGGCATGACAGTTATCAAGCGGATCGCGGCTTCCGACGGCGGCTGGGATTATGTCAACGTCAGCGCCGACGGCAAGATGCTGCTCGTGTCGCGCTCGGACGGTGTGATGACGATCGATCTCGCGACCGGGGCGGTCAATCCGCACCTCGTCGCGGCGCAGCGCACGCATGGTGCTGTGACGGTGCCAGGCAGCACGATCGGGATGGTGACAAGCACGACCAGCGGCGGCGCCTTGCTCTTCGACGCCGGCTCGGGAGTGATCGTCGCCGATATCAAGACCGGGTCGAAGCCCGATGCCGCCGCCTATGACCCGGCGACAGGCATGCTGCTGGTCATGGACAACGCCGGCGGCGGCATCGCCTTGATCGATCCAAAGACGAAGACGCTCGCTGGCAAGATCCCGGTCGCGGGTGCTCTTGAATCGGCTGCGGTGGACGGCAAGGGCACGCTCTACGTCAACGTTGAGGACAAGGGCGAGCTGGCGGTGATCGACGTCGCGCGGAAGGCCGTCGTTCGCATGATCCAGCTCACCGGCTGCGAAGACCCAGGCGGGCTCGCGCTGACCAAGCAGGGCTATCTGATCTCCGCGTGCGCCAATGGCCACGCCAAGGTGGTCGAGGCGAAATCGGGCCGTTTGCTTGCTGACATCGTCATCGGGTCGCGGCCCGATGCAGTGATCTACGACGGCCCACGCGACCGTGCCTACGTTCCAACTGGCGGCGATGGCGCGCTGACCGTCATCGATACGACGGGCGTGCCAAGCGGCGTCGGGGTCGTGTCGACGCAGAAAGGGTCACGCACCGGTGCCGCCGACCCGGCGACTGGCAATATCTATTTGCCCGGCGCGCGATTTGCGCCCGCCGAGGCGGGACAGCGACCGAAGGCGATCCCGGGGTCGTTCGAAGTGCTGGTCGTCAGCCGATCGTCGTAACCGATTTAAAATCCGGATATCGCTTTTACTGGGTCCGGCTATAGTCCCGCTACGCCGATGCGACAGCGCCCATCTTGTCCAATTGAAACGGTGTACCGCCACGGGCAGGCGTGTGGCGGCCCTTAGCCCCGTTTCCGCGTGCAGGAACTCGCCGTTTCCACAAGCCCCTCGTACGCAGTCCACGCAACGCGCTCTCCAACCGTCTGTACCGATCGGGGTCGGAGCTGGATACCTGTCCGCCTTCGAGGTCATCACCTCAGCTCGGGAGCCGCGCTCTTATCTAGCGTTTGGCTACGTCGACGGCGAACAGCGGGGTCATTGGCACGACTCCCGCGGCGGTGTCCGCCGCATGGCCGAGATAGGCGGGCAAGCGGAATGCGTCCTCAAGTGTCCGCAGCAGAGAGTAATGGCTGTACGGCGTCGAGTCAGAAACGCTGCGAGGACCATGGTTGGTGATCACCACCATCGGGATGTGGCCGCCACCAAAGTTAGAGATCGCGCCTGGCGTCACGCCACAGCAGCCTTCGCGGGTGCGACCTGCACCTTCATCGAAACCAATTATAATTGCGACGTTCTCACGCGACGTCCAGGACTTGGTCGCCTGCAGCGCGGCTACAAGCTGACCAGCTTCCGTGTCACCGCGGCGGATTAGGCCAGCGAGGTCATGGGATCCGTCGCAGTCGGCAGGGACGCCGTCGCCGTGCAGTCCGTGCATCTCGTTGCATTGGTTCGGCACGATAAGAGCGAAGGCCGGGAGGCGATCAGCAGCAATATCCATCTCCAGCTGATCGAAGCCGACAATGTGGCGGGCGCGCTGCGGGTCCGCCTGAACACTCGCGAAGTTGATAAACCCTGAGTGCTTGGAGGCATAAAGCGCTGCAGTTTTCAAGCCGTTGGTCGCCGTCGGGTCGCCAGCCGTGACGACCGTCGAGCCGGGTGCCGGCAGGGTTTCGTAATAGCCTTTCCAGTCGCGTCCGCTCGCTTCCAGCTGCGTGCCAAGATGCGGCTGGCGAATGGTATGGTCGACGTAGCCTGGTCCGGTTGATCCGGCGCATTTGGGATCGTCGGAGGGACCCGGCCTGCAATAGAATGCATCGTCGTCATGGATGCCATAGGTGTCGCCTCCCAACAGCGCGACGTAATTTGCCTCGCTCGGATGGACTTCGGCATAGAACTGGGTGGCAGTGCCATAGGTAGCCGCCAGACGCGAAATATTGGGCGCGGCGTTCTCGTCCATGATCTGCTTGTAGTCCTTGTTCTCCTCGATGATGACGTACACGTGATCGTAGCTGGGAACCGCACGATCTATTATGGTGGCACCGGCGGCGGCCGCAATCACAGCGGCAATTATCGAAATGATCATACTCGGCTCCGTCCTAATTAAATCCGTGCTCACCACCAGTAATAACGTGTCATCATTATGGGCGGGGGTGCGAAAGGGTCCATACCGCTTTCTACCCAATGACGCGGGAGGCAAGCGAGCGTCCGCTACTAAATCAGGAGCCGCCATCGGATCCGCAATTATTTGAACGGCAGCTATGATGCGTTCCAAGCCCAAAAGCTACCAGGTAGGTACCGGCCCCAATTTCAACTTGTAAGCAGCACCTGAATCCAACATCCGGTTACAGACACTGCTCATGCCGCCTTAGATCATTGGATCTGTGTCGTGTCGAAGGCAACCTTAGAGATAGGCGGCAACCGAAATTTGAACGGGCGGGGCCGCGGCCCCGCCCGTCCGTCGTTCCTCGTCGCTAGGATCAAGCGGTCGCATACCCTCTGCGGCGGCCTTTGTGCCGACAAGCCCGAACCCGGCGATCATCATCAGCCAGCTGGCGGCTCGGGAACGGCAGCCGTATTGATTTCCGAATTCCACGTCGACCAGCGCGAAGGCGGGGCTGAACGTAGTCTGGGACAACTGGCTTGCAAAAATGGCTCACGGGGTCGCTGTTGCGCCCTGATTTGCCAGGGCGCCTGCGCCGGAGCTTCCTATTCATCATCAACGGTTTGATCCGCGGTTGGCCACTCCCACGCGGCGGCATCAAGCGCTCGAACTTAGAGGCGTGTGCTGCGCCAGTCCCATACAGTAGGGCGTGCCGTGGCACCGGAGCCGCCAACCGATTGGAGACTAGAGATCTTCCACCTTATCTTCGCCGTGCCCAGCTTCCTTGTTATCGCCAGGTGGCTCTTGCCGCTCGGGTTACCTTTGTGGGGCAAGACAGCTTTGGGGGCGTTGCTGATCGGCGCGTCGCAGTATCACCTGGGGTGTCGGCTCTCGTCGGGATCGATGTTCGCGCCCGAGTTTCCGAGGCCGGTCGTCATCCTGTTCAACTGGGCGTTCGGCGCGATCCTGCTGCTCGCTGCTCTTCAACTCATGCTCGATTTCGGCACGCTGGTGGTGATTCTGGTGCTCGGCAAGATCGTCGTTGAGCCCGAAGGCCTGCGCTATGCGATAGCCGGCCTCGCCGCAGTGCTCGCCGCGATCGGTGTCGCCGCAGCGCTGCGGGTGCCGCCGCTGAAGGACGTGGAGATCGTCGTCCACGGCCTGCCGACGCAGTTCGACGGCTATCGGCTGATCCAGTTGACAGACCTTCACATCAGCCGCCTATACCCCGCGCGTTGGGTCCGCGCGGTGGTCGAGCGCGCGAACGCCGCCGGTGCCGACCTGATCGTCGTGACCGGCGACTTCATCGACGGATCAGTCGCGATGCGCCGCGCCGACGTCGAACCGCTCCGCCAGCTCCATGCGCCGGACGGCATCTATGCGATTCCCGGCAACCACGAATACTTCTTCGATTATCCCGCGTGGATGCGCCACCTGGGCGCGTTGGGGTTCCGCATGTTGCCGAACGCTCATGCGGTTCTCTCCCGCGACGGTGCCGATCTCGTTCTCGCTGGCGTCACCGACCTGTCGGCACCCGCGGCGGGACAGGCCGGGCCGGATCTCGACCTCGCGCTGGCAGGCGCCCGTCGAGACGTACCGGTGCTGCTCCTCGACCACCAGCCGAAGAACGCCCGGGACGCTGCAGCGCTGGGTGTTGCGATCCAGTTGTCCGGTCACACCCACGGCGGCATGATCCGCGGCCTCGACCAGATCGTGGCGCGCGCCAATGGCGGCTTCGTATCTGGACGCTACGACGTCGGCGGCATGACGCTCTACGTCAGCAACGGTACGGCCCTGTGGCCGGGTTTTGCGCTGCGCCTCGGCGTGCCGTCCGAGCTGACGCGGATCACCTTGCGCGCTGGCCGCTAGTTCGCAGGGTGCATCGAAGTAGCTGACGGGAAACCAGCGTCGCATGGTTGCGCGACGACATGCTCACCGACCCGTGCCCCCGGCCGGACATGAGCCGACGCGGCGGCCGCTGTCGCGACCGCGGAAGCTGACCGTCATGTCGCCGGACTGTGCCTCGCCCGCGAAGCTGAAGTCATAGCCATTCGCGCCATACGTACCTGAGCCGTCGACGCGGAGGGCAGGGTAGCGGCTGTCCTTGCACTCGCCGGCTGCCGTAATATTCCCGTCCGCCATCGCAACGCGGGAAAAGCGGCACTGGACGGCGTTACTGGCGAGCAGAAAGCTCCGCGGATCCGCCAGATCCGAAGCCGAATAGCACGCCCGATAGGGGGGAGGGGACGGCAGCACGCTTTGCGCCTGGTCGGCTATGAACGAGGAGCCGTTAACCTCATCGATCACATAAACGACAGTATGCTCCCAGAGTCCGGGCATCGGCACGGGCGCCGACGCTGCGGCCAGCAGGACTGGCAACAGGACTACGAGAGGAGTGATGCGACGCATGATTATCTCAATTCGCAAACTGGTGTCATGACCTGCCGCATCGGAACTGAACGAACAACCGAAGTTGAGAGCAGTGTACCAGAGGCGGCATGTCGGATCGTGGGTCTTCTCAACCACAGCTGGCTTAACAGACGTCAGCTTTCGCGATCTCGTCGCCTGGAAGCGGTCAGTCTCCCAAAGCCCCCGAAGCTTCATGAGGATTCGGGCGAGAGGGGCAACCACGAGGACCCCTCGCATCCCTGACCGCCCGACAGATGCCCGATCAAAGCATCGATGAAAGCCCGGACTTCGCGGAAAGGCTGCGATGGCTAGTGTAGAGTGCGTGCCCCTCCAACGTGTCTCCAGTGGTCTCGGGGAACAGCCACATCAGATCGCCCGTGGCGACCGCCCGCCGCGCGATGAAGTCTGGCAGCCGGCTGAGATCGCCGCCGGCGATCAACATTGCTTCGAGGGCAATCGAGTCGGACACGGCATGCGCGGCGCTAAATTTGAAGTGTTCGACGTCGCCTGACGATCGGCGATACGACCAGGTTTCTTGGCGATCGGCGTAACCGTTTATCGTGTGTCGACAAAGGTCGGCGACGCTCGCCGGTATCCCATATGCCGCGAGATAGCCGGGGCTGGCGCAGGTCCACGCCTCGGTGGCCGCGTGGCGTAGGGATGAAAGAGCATTCCCGCATCGGTCAGTCGCAGATGCCGGGTCGAACGATCAATTAATAAGGCGCCGATGTCGGCTTCAAGCCGCGTCAGCGCTCGGCTGACGGTCGACTTCGGCAGACCAAGCGACCGTGCCGCACCGGAAACGCTGCCGATTTCGGCGGTACGCGCAGATGCGCCGACGTCGTTCAGTTCCATCGCGTTCCCGTTTCGCAACACCCTATCGCAGTTCGACAGTCTAATCCGGAGGGATGGAACGCGCTAGATCGATGAAACGCAGCGCGATGAGATGCTGCTCAGCCTAGAGATAAGTTTATGTCCGTTTGCCGCGACGCTTGCGCAAGAATAGGCAGAAACGGTCCAGTCGGTCTTCGAGATGTCGCTGATCATGCTCGACATCGACAACTTCAAGGAAATTAAACGACGCTTTCGGTCATCAGGTGGGCGACGACTGCCAGCGAGCGGTCGGATGAGCAACCGAAGCCGGCGTCGACAACCCCGTTCATGTAGTCGCGCGGTACGGCGGCGAAGAGCTTGCGATCGTCCTGCAACGGTCGTCGTCAAGCACCGCGATAATCTGCGCCGAGGGCAGGAATGTTGATCGCCGAAAGAACCGGATGACGCGTTACGCTCTCGCTCGCGAGCACCAGTTCCGCAAAACGTTGTTACGACATGGTAACCATTTTCATTTCGGAACCCGAACGTGAAAAAACCGTTCTGTTGGACGGTCAATAAGCTGCCGTGTCCGTCGCTTACTGCACGTCCGCTCATGACTACCGATAATGCGCCGCCGCGCCAGTTGCTTACCGCGCGGCGGCGCCCCGCCTTAACACAAATGGCGAGCCGCCGCGCAGGTGCCCCCTCAACTTAGCGCGACGGCTCTAACGGTCGAGGCCGATAACAAATAGTACACACTCAGCATCTTTATGCAATGATGGACGAGCCGCACGCGGGGGGGTGCGTGCGGCTCTAGCGACAGGACATGATTGGGGGGGCGTCCCGTCGCTGACTAAAATGTAGCGGCGCTTCCCTGCGCGTACCATAGCGTCGACACGGTTATTATTTCGATCACTGTAAGTGGCAGACGCGGCATTGGCGGTCGCGGAATCGCATGACCTTTAGTCGTTTAAGCGGGGCCGGGGCGTCGACTGTAGGGTCGCCATCCGTCTGTAGAAGCGTCAGGTTTCGACTTTTGCAACTTGCTAGATCAGGCGTGACGGTGCTCGCTCAGCGGAGTGGGCACCGGCAGACTTCCGGTCGCGACATTCTGGCAACAGGCCGCTGCTTTGGCTCTGATCGTTGTGACCATGTCTGGCATCAGCAGCGAAAGCGCCGGTCGAGTTTCCTGACCGTACCTTCGTGCTATCGGCCGATCGGGTGATCGCCCGACACTGTCGCGGACGGGGTCGGTTTACCGTCCTCCTTTAACCAGGCGATCGGCGCCATGCCACGCATAAGGTGGCGCTGTTCACCGCGCTGTCGAGAGAGTATCAGGTATGCGACTGCGACCGCCGCAGCGTCGGGCGAAGCTAGGCTGCGTCGGTACCGCGCACGGCGGCTGATCTGGCGGCGGACCCCTTCGACACGCTCGACGCCGCCGCCGTCATGGGTCCCTATATTTTGTTTGGCTCCTTGATGGGCGACCGGTTAGTCCGGCCGTATGCCGCGTCGCGCACTGTCGCCGGTTTTATCGCGAGCAATCAGCCCGGAACAGCTCGCGGATGGCACATGCGGGCCTATCATCTCATGTCGCCGTCGCAGCTTGATATGGATGCGGCATGGATAGCCGGAGATAACAACGAGCTTATCGACGCCAACGGTCTCAGCCGAACGATCGATAAGGTCGCAGCGCCAGCGATCCTCTACGTTTTCATGATTTCTACCGAGTGGTATCAGTCCAAGGCGACAGTGGTGTGTGGACCGGTCTATCGTGCCTTCTTCGCGACATCGCGCGACCCGGCTCGAGCCGGACGAGGTGGCCAGTTTCGCGTCCATAATGGCGACCGCGACCTCTACGTCAAGAATCTTTGGATATTGTCGTGGCCAGCGGTGAAACCGCCGTAGCATCGGCAACTAAAGCGCGCTGCGCATTAAACTAAATCTGGCCGGATTGCTAAAATTGGCGAGCGGACTACGGACCGTGACTGTCGACACCTGGGTCATTTCGGCTCAGGTGCTGCAAACGTCGCCGATCGGGCCGGGCGAATAATCGCCCGGCCCTCGGTATTTCAGACTTCGACCGCTTCAACATTGACAGCCGACTCAGCGAGCTCGCTCATCATGTCGTCGCCCCGGTGCATATCCGCTACAGCGGCCTCGAGCTTGTCCACGTCATCGTTAAGCTTAAGTGCCTTCGCGAATGCGGCGACCGTGCCAAAGCCGGTGATGCCATAGTGCGTCATACGCTGGTACTGAGCGATGATCGCGGCATCCAAGACCGGACCTGACTTCGGCGCATCCTCGACGGTGTGCTTGAGCGCCTCGGCGGCAAGACCCTCCATCCCCTTGCAGTGCTCCTTCTTGGGCTTCTCGCCTTGCCCCTCGATAAGCGCTTTCAGCACGTCTGTGTGCTTGGCGATGCCGTCCTGCGACGCTTGAAGCATATCCTTCAGCTTGGGATCAGTCGCGTGCTTGGCTATTTTCTTAAGTGCCTTAGCCATCTGGTCGTTCGCTGACCACAGATCTGCTAACTCGTCTACGTAGAGCTCTTGCAGCGTTTCAATCTTTGCCATAGTCCATCTCCTCGTTGGTCGTGCAACACCCAGCCCAACGGCCGAGCAGGTATAATCGCTCCTTACCTCCAAAGATTGAGTTTGCACGCTCGCGAGACTTAGCGTGACACTCGTCTTCCAATGCCGTTTCGCTCAGGCGGCTCATCCCCAACCCCCGACCTTGTCGGGGGCCAAGATCATCTACGTCGCCACGGCGATCTATTACGTCCGACGCTATCTTGCTGCGGCAGAAGGCGCTTCGGACGCTTGCTTTTCACTCGCCTGAATAATTGCCATCCCGGACCTTATTGATTTCGCACCGGCTTCCATCCTATAAAGTACATGATGAGAACACTCGCGCCAAAGGAGTCGCGCCATAGTTGTTGTCAAAGGAATTTTCTTGACGGGCCTTGCAACCGTCATCACGAGCCTGTCGGCGCTTCTCTAAGCGTTTACGCGTCCGATGTGTCGACCGCCATGTGTCCCACGTGGGTGATCGCCCAGAATGTCTCGGTGTACACGACGCTCCGTTGATCGAGAGCGGCATCCCGAGCACGACGCGCCGAGCGGGTGTGTCGGGCTGCACTCCGCTGAGCGCTTTATGCGCGTGCTCACGATGCTACCTGTTTTATGGTCGGGCAGCGGCCACGCTATATCCGGGAATATCTGCAAGGGTCGCATTCAGTTACAGCGCTGCACGAGACCATCGCTGGTTTCATGTCGGTTTTAAAAATTCACGATTCAACTAAACTATGGAGATAGCCGACGCGAGCCAATGCACCACAGGCTGTCTGCAATATCGATCGCCCGCATCAATTTACTATCGGTGCCTGTGTAGCGGTCTTGCTGGGGTCGATTGCCGGCGGGCTGTGTCCCTTAGCAATCCACATATTTATCACAAAAGTCGCGAGTGCGAGGACCACCACGGACGTCAAACCGACAACCCATCGCCTGCTCATCATACGGCTTTCTAATCTGCGTCCGGACGTCCAATGTCTTCGCCCGAAGTTCGACATTCACTTTGGGTATTCCTGGCGCTTGAGCCACGCCGGTTAGAGCAGCACGGTTATACATGCTAAACGGCAGCTGGCGACAAGTCCGTTTCGCTGCGGCGAATGCCCTCACCATAGACATTACGAACGCAGTGCGTTGCGCCGGATCTCAGCGGTCTTCAGTGTGGCATTCGTGTCGAGCCATCCCCCTCTCCCGCTGCACTACTGCTGAAGGGTTGGGGTCGACACTGCTTCGCGTATACAAAGGGTCGGGCAAAGCCAATCTTGGACTGATCTCCGCCGGGGTCGCCTATCGCGGGTTTCTGAAGTTGATTTCCGCCCGGCGTGCTTATGCTGACCTATGACCTCGTCACCGATCCCAACGCGATCGCGACCCAGATGCCTGCGATCGTGCAGCACGTGCCCGCCGACGCGGCCAAGTTGATTGACGAGCAGATGAATACTGTCGTCATCGCCGCGACGGGGAAGAAAGGGCTCGCGCCGGAGCTTGTACTGGTCCTGTACGGTGCAATGAAGGGCGCCGGCGCGGTCGCTATCGCGCTTCATGTTACATACAATGTTACCGAGGATCGCAGCTTCATTCGCTCGACGCTGATCAACGCCGCCGTGACGATCGGCGCGGTCTTGGTCGCAGGTAACACTTAAGCGTCGGAATCAGCATTCGATGCGCTCGGCCATTCCGCCGCCGGGCTATCGGCTTTCTTGTCCGGCAGCAATCTCTCTGGGTCGTCCGCGTTTGCAAGTCCAGAAACGCTTTCCCTCGTGAAACAAAAATGTCGGGCCGCAGCAACGCCGCTGCGGCCCGACGATTGATTAAGCGGCAACGACGGCCGGATTGCGGCGCCGCGCGGCGGCACCGACGAGCCCGAAACCGGCAACAAGCATGACCCACGATGCGGGTTCGGGGACTGCGCCCGCGATGGTGTCGAGTTCAAACGAGTTGCTCGAAGACGCAAAGTTTACGCGGTCGATGGCAGCGCCGTCGAAGGCGAAGCTGACGCGACGGTTGTTCGTCGGCGAGCCCTGGCTACCATCGGCCGGGGCTGCGGGAACCTGGCCGCCAGTGAAAGATGCGACAAGGGCCGATCCCGAGAAAAAACTGACAGTATTGTAGTTGTCAATCGAGCCCCAGTAGAAGCTCAGGGCCTTGACCGCAGGCGAGATCGCCAGTGAGGCAATCTGGCCGCCGAGGACTGTCAGATACTGGGTCGTGTCGCCAAGCGGCGCGGCGTATTGGCCGCTCAATGAGCCCGTGGTCAGCTGATAACCGCCACCGAGCCCGGCAGCCGTATCGAAGTTGGTGATCAGGCGTTGGCCAGCCGGAACACCGGCGTCAGGGCCATTGGTGGACGACGCGATCGTCATTGCACCTGCCGGTATAGCGGCGAACATGGCGAGGATCGTGGTGGTGTGAAACAGGCTACGCATACAGACCCCTTCTGGAATTAATAATTCGGTAAGGACTCCTTAAACTCTCTCCACTCAGAGACAAGCTAATGAGTAGTTAACGCATTCGCTGATCGCGAACTTGTCAATGGGCGGGTGGGACCGCCGGAATGATCACACTGCTGCTCAGGTTTCGAAGCGCAGACGATTATGTCCGTAGAGCATCGGTGAAGCGGTCGGGCGGTCGTCAGCAATCAGATGCGCATGTGAGCACCAGGCTTGAATCGATCGAAGACCGAGACGGGTGAGCGGAAGGCGAATTTGTCAGGACAAATAGCGGCAGCATCTCCAGAAATAGTGACGGCGACGGGTGATCGCAGATGGCGCATTGAGGCCTAAGGTAAACGACGTTTCATGTATCGCATCGACCCGCGCGACGGTCTCCTACACGCTAACACTGCTGTTCATCCTTGCCCTTGATGCGGTGCTGATCACGGTGAAATCGCTCGCCGTCGCCGGATCGCGGCGGCTTAGCGCGCTGCAGTCGATCGTCATGGTGCTGAGCGGCGCGGCGATCAATTTGTTTAGGCTATCCGATGAGGGCGAGCGTGAGGCCGCCGACGCTAAGTAGGCGGAGGTCAGGGCGCGACTGGGGACGATCGACGCGGTCCTCGTCGACATCGACCATTTCGATGCCACCGGCGAAGACCCGACGATGATCGAGGCGCTACGCCGCCGCCACGGCGGCCGGCGCAAGGACTATGCCGTTACCGCCGACGACGCGGTCAAGGGCAACCCGGTCGCGCAGCTCCAGGCTCGACTGATCGAGGCCGAGCGTGGCGCATCGCCACGCCTATCGCGCTGATGCGATTACCGACGACGCCCGCCGCCGGATCGAACGCGAGCTCGACCCCGACGATGCGCGCAACCCGCACGCGCTCGAGAACGCGACCAGCGATCGTCTCGCCGCGCCCAAATCCGGGAGCTGATCGATCTGTAACGCAAGTCTTCGCCGCTCGCGTGAAAGGCCGACACCATGATGTCTGGTACCTTTGAGACCAGAATGGCTGGCGGCACCAATTTGAGTTTGGGTAGCAACATCGATGCATGTCTTCGACGCGCTTGATACCGACCCAGATGGTGCGTGCCTGCAACGATTGCGAAGCCCTCACGATATGAGAATCCTGAATTACTGTGCCAAAGTCTGGGTCAGAATGTACAAGACCGATCCGAGCCGAATTGGTCGGCAATCAAAATCATATCCGAGTTGCTGCCGATCGTAACGGAGACGGGATATTATATATTGCTCGCGCCGGCCGTCTCGACGTTCCGCCTAGGTGTCAGTGGTGACACTTTACCGAAAGTCGTGGGTAAAGTGTCACCAGCGACACATCATTGTCAGTTGGTCGCAAATCCGACTCGTCGTGACTCAAACGGGATTCACTTCGGCGCGATAAGCGCCCTTCGTCCCGTGAGAACATTACGGGGACGCCTTATGGAAATCGCAAACACGACACGGATGATCGACGTATGTGATATTCTTCTAAAATTGTCGGTCACTTCGGCGCGCCCGAGATACGCTTTCCTCGTACTCACTCTGATCTCGGAAGCGGCAGATGCCGCTGGCCGGGCAGGGCCGTTGGTTGTCGACGGCAATCATGAGCGCTTGCTTCGAGATTGGCTCAGCGATGCACTATCCCCGCTTGTGCGAAGCGAGCGGAGGAATCTCTTGAGGCAACGTATTATTGCGCGCCTTGCGGCAGATTTGCCGGAAGATCCGATCATCGCCGAAGCCATCGTGTCGGCTGCGGTCGACGACCAGGTTCGCGCGTCGAGTAAGACCAACATCAGCCGTGCTGTCGGCGATCTCCTTCGAGCTGGCCTGGTGCGCCGCCACTATGCGGGTTGGCGGACCAATCATCAAAATCGCGGTGGCCGGCGATCGGCCGTGTATACCGTCGAAGCCGGAACGCTCGCCGCGCTCCGTCGACGTTCGATGTTAATCTAAGAACTACAGGCGGTATCACGCCAGCGTTATGCACGATTCCGCACGACGGCGCGTCGCAGGCAAGCTATCGAGCGAAAGCACCCGCGAGGTTCAGCTTATTTCTAACGAAACATCGGCGGACGATCTGCCTCATCTGGTCGGTCGTGAGCATCGCATTTGATGCCTCAAGCTTTGCTTCCGCTGATCATGAACGCCCTCGTTGCGGCGATGTTCGTCGCAAGCTTTCTGACGATTGCTTATTTAAATCCAGCTGCAGCAAAAGCGCGTTGGCTGGCGCTCAGCTACGCCTTTGGTGCCCTCACGCCGGTCTCTGAACTGGCGATTTTGCACGGAGCTTGGGGTGAGCCGCTGACGATGATTTCGTCGGGCAGCCTTCTTATTGGGCTCGTCGTCATGTCGCCAGCACTCTCGCTTTTCTACGGCAAGCGACCAATGTTGATTGTTGCGACTTCGATCATTGTGGCGGGGTTATCGTACCGGTGGCTGACGTGGGACGCGACGCGCGGATCGTTCTGGAATGAGATGGCCTTCCAGGTGTTTTTTGCGTTGGCATCAGGCCTTTGCGCCATCACCGTCAGACGGCACGCGCCTCGGTCAGCACTGAACACTGTTTTGTTCGGCATTTTCGTGCTGACGAGCTTACATTTCCTCATAAAGCCGTTCGCAGCTAGCCATTTTGGCACCGGGTCAACGAAGCAGGCTTACGCCGGATCGCTCTATGCGGTGATTTCGCAAATGACCACTGGCGTCCTGTTGATCGCGGGTGGGCTGATTTTGCTCATCACCGTTCTGCAGTCGGTCGTTCAGGCCAATCATGCTCTGGCCCACTCGGATCCGCTGACTGGCCTTCCCAACCGACGCGCGCTCCAGAAGTCGTTCGAGATGATAAAGTTGCAGCGGAGGGGCTCGGAAACGCCTGTATCGATTGCCATCGTCGACATCGACAACTTCAAGAGGATCAACGATCGGCTGGGACACGATGTCGGTGATGACGTCTTGCGCGCGGTGGCGACGTTATTGGATCACAACCGACCCGCGATCGCCAGCGTGGCCCGTATTGGCGGTGAGGAATTCGCGCTCGTCCTCCCCGAGCAGAACGAGCAGGGCGCGTTCCTCATATGCGATGCTCTCCGGCTGCTGATCGCCGAAATTCGAATGCCCGGCGTGCCGCAAATCACGGTAAGCATCGGCGTTACGCAGGCGCTACACGACGAGTTGTTGACCGACAGTCTCCGATGCGCGGATCGGGCATTGTACCAAGCAAAGCGAGCCGGACGGAACCGGTGCGAGCTCGCTGGACAACGTGTAATTACACCGCTGGGAACCGAGAACGGACTGAATAATCATACCAACGGCCCGCATCAAAGCGGCCTTGCTCGATCACCGCTTCAGTTAAATCTGGGTAATGATATCTGAAAGGTTTTGTCGGCTATACTGACGCGATTGCGACCGATGCCGATCTGCTCTTCCGGCGTATATATTAGCGTCGAAAAGGGACGCTCTCCTCCTCTGCGCAATCTTAAGAAATATTGGACAAGCTGCTGTAATAGGCGACGCGCACGGCATCGATCGGGGTTTATCAACATGTTGATGGGCGTACAACGACATGGATCTGATCAGTTTAGATGGGGTCCTGCTTCGACAATCAATAGTATCGTCATACGATGATGACGCCCGTCGCGCGAGCTTATCCAGCCTGGCGCCGCCGCAACAAAGCGGACAATGGGACCGAACCTGCCATCCGTTCAGACCGCTGGCTCAACCACGTCTCGGCGAAGATGTCGCGTTTGCGGAAATGTTCGACCAGTTCGCGCGTGGCCCGGGTGAAGGTCGCGATCAACGCTCCCGTTTCCAGGTATCCAATGTCGGGGCCTAGTTCATCGGCGAGTTCGTCGACGACCATCATCATGATCGTCATCAGTTTATTGTCGGCGCACCAAGTCGCGAACTCAGGCCGCCCAAGTGGCAGGACAGCGATCAAGGCGACCGGGTCCGAATTCGTCGCCTTGGCAAAGCTGGCGATGCGCTCGAATGTCAATGGTCCATGGCCGGCCTCGAATCGCTCATAGGTTCGTAGCGGGAGTGCCATCGCCCTAGCGACCTCGCTCGCTCGCATCCGACGCTTGCTGCGGATCGCGCGCATGGCCGCCGACAGCAGGATCGTGTGGTCGCGATTGGTGGAAAATAAATCCATTGCATTAATCTCTCTGGTGAGACCCTTCGATATAGACGACATGATCGAGATCGTTGCGCAAGCCAAAGTAGCCCGCTCCGCCGCGCGAGGGATTTAGCCCGTTCTACGGCGGCGGACAGTGCGACGTTCCGCGAGATTATTTGGGCACCAGGTGTCGCGATCGCGTCAGAAAGTGGCGGGAGCGAAATTTCCGCCGAATATAGCTGGCGTATCCCAGCCGGTTGCTCGCCCGGTCACCGCCGGCTCTCGGTCGGCGGAGGATATATGGCGAAATACAAGACTGAAACGACGCCGCGGTTCCGGGTTTTCTCGTTCCTCGCGCAAGCGCTTGCCGAGGGCGTATTTCGCCCCGGCGAATTTATCCGGATCGCGGACGTTGCGCGTGATCTTGGCCTGAGCGGCACGCCGGTTCGCGAGGCGCTCTGTCGCCTAGCCGGTGCCCGGCTCGTCGAAGACCGCCAACGCGAAGGCTTTTGCCTCGTGCGGCTGACCCGCGACGAGGTTGCGGCCGCCTATGATCTCGAAGCGCATGTCTACAACCGCATCATCGACGGTCTTGAGGCCGAACAGCTCCCTGATGTCCCGACGTCCCCGGGCCGGGACTCCACAGGGGTGGGGCCACCGATCGCCTTTCAGATCCTGCAGCAGATGACGGCCAATGCGCTACTGCGGGCGCAAGCAATCGATCTCGGCGCCCGTCTCGCCCCGTATCGGCGGCATGAGACCGACGTCATCGCCGACGCTCGCGCCGACACGCTGCGTCTTGATCAAGCGGTTACGATTGGCGACTGGCAAGGCGTCCGGATTGCCCTCAAGCAATATGTCGACCGGCGCGTCGCAGCGGCGCACCGTCTGCAGGATGCCGGATCGCGCTGAGGCGGTACCACGTTGTCGAAACCTCATCAGATATAGTTTGGATATAGGTTGGGAAGGTTGCTTTCTGACTAGGCCGCAATGAGGCGGCAGTTACACGGAGAAGGCAAATGACAAAGAAGGGAAAGGTCCGGCTGACCCGGATTGGCTCGCTCAAGCGCGATACGCGCGCGAGTTTCGTCGGTGATCTCGCCGAAGGTGTGATCCGCTATCAGCAGCCGTAACGCGCCGGTGCCGGTCGCGCGCGACCGGCACCGTTTGCCGCAGATTGCCGCCCGGACCGACTGGACCAATCGAGCATGACTGAAATCAGTGCTGCCGGAATTTTCGCGGTCCGCCTCGGCGACGATGTGGTCTTTCTCGACGTTGCGACCGATACATATTCGTGCGTCCTCAGTGAGACGGATGACGCCCGCGGCAGCGGGCCTTTTGACTCTCTCACCCCGGATCAGATTGCCGGGCTCGTCACTGAAGGGCTGCTTACCGATGCGGCCGACTTGCCTGGTCAGGATGCGGTCGCCATCCTGAATCGTCGCCGATGGTGTGATTTACCCGCGCCGAGCCGGCGACGGCCGCTTGGCATCGGGGACTGGCTTACCTTCGCGCGCGCGCAGGGCTCGGCCGCGCGACTTTTACGCGGCGACAGTCTAGCGCCTGCCCTCGCTGCTGCTGAGCGGCTCGCGGCTGCGCCCTCTCGCCAAGCGGGGATGAGCGGCAACTCGAGCACGTCGATCGCCAAGATTGCATCAGCGGTTGCACGCTTCGACGCGATGGCGATCTGGCTGCCGCAAAGAGCCGCGTGTGTCGCGCATGCCCTCGCGCTGATGCATTTTCTGTGGCTGGAAGGCATTGCAACCGATTGGATCTTCGGCGTCCACCTATATCCTTTTCGGGCGCATTGCTGGCTGGCAGCGGGCGAGCATGTCGTCGGAGATGCAAGCCACCGGGTCCTCGCCTTCGCGCCGATCATGGCCGTTTCTTCCAGGCGTCGGTGATGGACTTTGCGGCGGCATATTGGCCATTTGACGACCCCGCCGGCGCGGCGGTCGGCGTGCGCTTGCGGATTGCCCGACCGCCGGGGTGGCGCATAGTCGTCGATCTCCCTGGTGCTTTTGTCGCGGTCGATGACGACTTGGCGCGCAACAGGATTGGCGTGCCGCTCGACGACGGCCGGGGTGTGATCATCGGCCAACTGTTCGACCGCGCGGCCACGGAGGCGGGTACGGTGGCCACCGTCGATCCAAGCGCCTGGCGGGGCACCGACGCCATTGCAATCGGGCAAAAACTCCTGCGTCAGGCCTGGGGTGCCTATGTCGTCATCGTTCCCGGCCTCGGCCATGCAACGCTCGACATCGTTCGCGACCCGCTCGGGGCGCAGGACTGTGTGACGTGGCAGGCGGGACCGGTCCGGCTTGTCGCGTCGGGAGCGGCGTATCCTGCCGACATCGCCCCACCGTCGCCACTGGCGATCGACTGGGCGACTGTCGCGCTGCAGCTCACCGTGCCGGTGCGCGTCAGCGAGGCGGTCGCGCTTACTGCTATGGTCGCGGTTGAACCAGGGAGCCTCTGTCAGATCGCTGACGGCCGGATCAGGCAGCGGTCGCTTTGGCGCCCCGCAGACTATTGTTCGCCGCTCCAGCTCCC
Organism: Polymorphobacter sp. PAMC 29334; assembly: GCF_019431245.1. Classification (NCBI taxonomy): domain Bacteria; kingdom Pseudomonadati; phylum Pseudomonadota; class Alphaproteobacteria; order Sphingomonadales; family Sphingosinicellaceae; genus Polymorphobacter; species Polymorphobacter sp. PAMC 29334. Next base: position 679,963 of record NZ_CP080242.1, read on the forward strand.
GACACCTGCTGCCCTCGAACAAATGATCGATGCCTGCGTCGCCGCATGGGCAAGCAGTTATATGAGACCGGTTGCCGAACTTTCAGGCGGGCTCGACTCATCGATTGTCGCCAGCGCACTCCAGCAATGTCCGACGAAGCCCGTCCATTGGTTTACGTATTTCGGGGAGGCGCCCGAGGCTGACGAACGAAGCTTTGCCCGAGCGACGGCATTGCGGCTCGATCTCGCGTTGACCGAAGTTGCGCGGTCAACACGCGCGCTCGTTTCGTCCGACTTCGAATCTCTGGCCGCGGGTTTGCGGCCCGGGATGGCAGGCATGGACATCCATCACGACCGGGACCTCGCTGAACGCGCAGACGATGTCGGTGCCGATGCGATCTTCACCGGGCAGGGCGGCGACGCTGTATTCTTCCAGATGCCGACGGCGGCCGTCGCCGCCGACATACTCGCGAGCGGTGCGTCGCCGATAGCCTTTGCCCGCGCGGCGATCCGCGCTGCGCATTGGACGCGATCGAGCGTGTGGTCGGTCGCGGCGTTGGCGCTCGCGCGCCGGTTTCCGTTCCCGCCGCCGCGACCGGCGTCGTTCGTCCGCTGTGCGCCGGGCGATCATCATTTGTGGTTCGACGGCTGCGAAAGCGTACCGCCGGCGAAGCGGCTGCAGATCTTCGGCTTGGCCAACAGTCGTGTGTACTTCGGTACGAGCCTACGCTCCCGGCGATGCGATCTCGTACATCCGCTGCTGTCGCAGCCGCTGGTCGAGCTCGTTCTTGCGACCCCGATCGCGCATCTGACCGGCGGCGATCGCGACCGCCGTCTCGCCCGTGACGCGTTCGCCGGGCGGCTCCCTCCGAGCGTGACCGGTCGGCACGGCAAAGGCGATCTCACCGCTTATTACGGCCGACTGGTCGCGCGCAGTCGCCAGTTCCTGCAAGAATATTTATGCGAGGGACACCTCGCCGTGGCGGGATTGATTGACCGTCGCCGGCTTAAGTCGACGCTCGAGCCCGACAATCTTGCAACCTGTGATGCCTATACCGAGATTTTGAGCGCCGCGCTTATCGAATCTTGGCTTCGAATGCGTCGTCATGATTAGGCATGTCGACGGGGTGCCCGGGACCAAGTGTGGTGTCGAACCATGCGAAGATCCGCGTGTAGAGATCGCGGAGATTTGCGGGGCTGGCGACGACATGGCCTTCTCCCCAATAACTGGCCAGCACCACGTCCTTGTCCTGCCGGAACAGCGCCGAAAATAATTCTTCTGCCTGACCGAGCGCGGCGATGTCCTGATCGCCCTGAAGCAAGAGGACCGGAGCCTTGATCGTCTTGACCGCGAATATCGGACTGTTGGCAACGTAGATCGAGGGATTGACCCACGGCGGCACGCCGAGACGTGCCTGACCGGTCTCCGACCAGCCCGCCATCGTTGTTACCGAAAGGCCATCTTCGGGATGAACCCGCCGTGACGGCAGGAATGTGCCGTACGCGCTGATGAAGTCGTAAAGGCCTCCAGACGCAACGATCGACCCAAAGCGCTCCGTCTGCGCGGCGATCGCAATTGCCGCGGAAGCGCCGAAGCTGTGACCCCAAATTGCGACCCTCGACCCGTCGATATCGTCACGCTGATCGACTTGGTCGAGGAGCGCGAGGACAGCCCTCGTCAGGGCCGCGGCCTGAAGACCGCCGCCCTGAGCACGCGGAAGGCTCGGCAGCAGGACAGCATAGCCCCGACCGGCCAGGACCTGCGCACTGATGCTATCAAGCGGCGCACCGGTTGCCTGATCGCGCGGCGGCAGCGGGCCGAACTCGCGCCCGGGATAGGGGACGACAACCAACGGATATCGTTCCCCCGGTCGGTGGTCAGCCGGCAGGATGAGCCAGCTTGTCAGAGTCTGCCCGTCGGATCCGACACTGACGATCGGTGCCATTCGAGCGCTTTCGACCGACGCGAGATGCACGTTGATTGCTGCAAGCTGGACCGGCGCAAGGTCGGCGCGCGCGAGGAAAAGACGCGACGTTCCGTGCGGGTCGATCTGCTCTATGATCGCCATCGCACGGTGAGGCACGCGAGCGATAGCCGAAGCGCCCACGAGATCAATCTCCAGTGCAGACTCGGGTCGCCCGGGGAAATGAATGATCAGGCCGCCCGACGTCGTCGACCATTCAACAAGCGCATCGAGTTGACTTGGCATGGCGCGCCCCCGTTCGCCGAGCTCGCTTGCCTGGCCGCCGACAATGCGCCCGCCAGGGCGCGACCGCAGGACGGTCAATCGCCGGCTGCGTCCGACCCGAACCAGCTGGTCGCCGTCACGCACGATGATCCCGCCGGGCTCCACTGCGGCGAGCGCCGGCGATACATGCGCGAGCCCCGCGGTGAGCGCCGTCGCGTGCCCATGCTCAAGTGCAAACCAGTCATCGCGCGGTGCGCTCCCGGCCATCGTTGGACGAGCATAGACGACCACCGTTTCCCCGTTCCAGCCCGCATGAATCACCGGCGCAAAGTCAGGGGGGCCGGTCACGACCGGCATAACCGAAGCGCCTCCAGGACGAACAGATTTACCTGTTGTGGCGTCGATCGACACCACGCTGCCCGTGTCCCATGCTGCTCCGTTGCCCCGCGAAAACGCAAGGAGACGACGGCCTCTTGGCGACCAGCTCAGCAGCGACCCGGCATAATCGCAGGACGTGCAGGCCGTGACCATTCGTGATCCGTCCGCATCGACAAGTACAAGGCGTCGCCGCCGTGTCGCCGTACCGACGCCCAGCGCAAGGGTAGTCGGCGCGATGTCGTCGTCGGCGAGTATGACCGCGATCCGACCGGTGGCTGCGGCTTCGAAATCTAAAATTGCGCCCTCGACAATCGTTTGGGTGGAGCCGCGGTCGACGTCGATTGCGACGAGCCGCAGCGCCGACGTCCGCGGCGTGACTGCGCGAAAGCGACCGCTTCCGACGGTAGTGACCGTGACCGCTTGGCCGGTTGCGGCATGCTCCCAGAGCAGCGGCAGGTCATGCTTCGTTTGCCACCCGGCGCGCAGGTAGACCGGTAAATTCCCAGCGGGGTAAATGATTGCTGCGAGACGCGTCTCCGACAGCCATTGTACCGCGCGGCCCTCGCCGGGCAGGCCGGGCGTCAGTCCCAGCCAGCGCGTTGCCGTGGTCGTCAAATCGACCACCCCGAGTTCCCAGGCGCGCCCGCGGAGCCGAGCGACCGCGAGATGACGTCCGCCAGGCGAAAAGGCGAGCGCGACATAGCCGGTCGCCAAGTCAGCGGTCAGCAGCGGTCGAGCTGCCGTAGGCGCGTCGAGATCGACCACCAAAAGCGAGCCGAGCGTCAGCCCCTTATGGGTCTCAAGGTCGAACCGCGGTGCAGTCCCGGCTGCCCGGCGGCGCTCAATGACGAGCCACCGCCCCGTCGGATCGGGCAGGACTTGGGAAAATTGCTCGACGCGGAGAAGATCGTCGACAACGAACGGCCTTGCTAGGGCGGATGGAGCCAAGACAAGCGAGATCAGCACCCATGTCCACACGGCACTTACCCGGCGGCCGCCGCGTGTGGCCCAATCCGGCGATATGCTCACCATTTCTTGGTAATCTGAAGCGACACGAACCGACCGAGCGCATCGGCATTGGCGGCGTCGTAACCGACCCCCGCCGCGGTGTTGACGAACGGTGGGCTTTGATCGGTAAGGTTCTGCACATTGAGTGCGACGGCGATACCGTGCAGCGCGCCGGTCACGCGTTGCGGCGCATAGCGCAGTTGCAGGTCGAACGTTGCCCAGGCAGCAACTGTGCGACCGCCGAGATCGTGATACGCGTTGGCAAAGTTCACGCCAAGCCCTGCACCGACATCCCCTCGCGTCCAATCGCTGCTTAGCCGGCCACGAAGTGCGAGGGGTTTGCCCGCGAGGTTGACGTTGTTCAGACCCGGCGCGGTCGGGGTCAGCTGTTCTCGATAATCGAAAAGGTTCGTTCCGGTTGCTGCGAGATCGAATTGGCTCCGCCCCGACGATACGGTGTACGCGACCGTCCAGTCGATGCCGTCGACGAGCGTGCTGGCGGTATTGACGTAGCGCGCGTCGACGATCGCGCCGATCGTCGACGGCGCATAACTACCATGGATGATCGACGCGGGGTCATTGATCAGGGCGGTAACGCGCGCGAGATCGGCGGCGCTGGTGGTCGGCGACACGATTGTGACGAACGGTACCAGCGCCGGATTGATGAGCGCGTCGGCAAGGTCGTCGAGGGCCGGCCGTCCGATGCGTGAGCGGAAGCTGGTCCGGAACCATGTCGCGCTCATCCGCACGCCGGGCAGCTTGGACGGCGTCAGGTCGATGCCGGCGGTCCATGAATCGGCTCGTTCGGGCCTGAGTTGCGGATTCCCGCCGGCAAGCAGGATCACCGCAGCCTGCCCGGTCGCGGACGACAGCACCGTCCCGCTGATCCGCTCGGCGGTCGTCGTCTGGCGCAGATTCGGTGCGCGAAACGAGGTGCCGAAGCTCGCGCGAAGCTGCGCCCCCGGTGCTGGCGTCCAGACGATCCCGACCTTGGATTCTCCGTCGCACCAAAGTCGCTGTAATTTTCGACGCGTCCGGCAAGGGTCAGGTCGAGCCGGCTCAGTCCCGGCAGCGCCGTGCTCGGGGCGACCAGTGGAACTCTGAGCTCGGCAAAGGCGGCTTCGACGGTACGGGCCGACCGATTTGGCAAGGTGATCGACGGACTATCGGTGAACAGCAGAACCGCGCCGCTCGTGGTGAAGGCTTCGCGTCGGACATTGATCCCGAGCGCGAGCTTGACGGTGCCACCCGGCAGGTCGACGAGCGGGCCGTCAGCATCGACGTTGTAAGTCGTTACCCGGCTCAGACTATCGAACGCCTGATAGCCGCTGCCGACAAAAGAGAGAATTGCTGCGCTGTTGACCGCTCCGTCGCCGAACGGATTGAAAAAACCGTCGCTTGCGGTGCTGTATGACGCGCCAGCCGGAACCGGTGCCGATCCCAGCGCTTCGGCGAGCGATTGGGTGTTGACGATATTGCCAACACGGTTCCGCTCAAGCTGTTGGGCGAAAGCCAAATACGGGCGAACTTTCCATTGATGCCCGAGGCTGACTTCGGCACCCCCGGTGATCCCGATTGTCGCTGCGCTGCCCGTCGTCCGCGACGGGCCAAGTTCGCGGGCAAACGAGTATGCGATCAGGTCATACGGCTGGCCATTGGGCGAAACGAAGAAAGGGTTGGCCGGCGTCGCCACGATGACCGCAGGCGACCCCGTGCCACGAACTGCGAAGCTACGATACGAATAGCGGCCGTCGAGCGATAGGGTAACGCCATCGCCGATGGTCTGAACGACGCGCGCATAGAGGCTGTGGCGATCTTGGCTCGGCAGGAGATCGGTATTGAGCCGTTGGTTCTCGAGATTGACGGTACCGGCGACAAAAGCGCCCGGCGTGAGCATCGTCCCGGTCTGACCAGGCGGAATGGCATAGGCCGGGCCGAAGCTGCCCGTGCCCGGGTCCAAGGCGAGAATATTTCCGGGCTGGCTGTAGAATTGGCGATGATCGGTGCCGCCGAGCGAGCGCAGATCGGCACTTTGCGCATAGGCGCGGGCGGACGAGGCGAGCGCGTCGCGATGATAATATTCGTAGGCGACGAGCGCTGACCCGGTGGGCCAGGTCGTTCCCAGCGTTTGTCCGGCTTGAAGCTCACGGGTGCCGCCGTGCGTGACCATCCCGGTCTCGACGCGGGTGTCGGCCCCCTCGTAGCGATCCTTCAAGATGATGTTGACGACACCACCGGCCGCGTCGGACCCGTAGATTGCCGATGCGCCGTCGAGCAGAATTTCAACGCGGTCGACCACCGACGCCGGTATGCTGGAAATGTCGCCGAACTCGCCCAGCGTTCCGGAGCCCGCGAGGCGGCGGCCGTTGACGAGCACAAGCGTGGCGCCGGCGCCCAGGCCCCGAAGATTAACACCAGTCGCGAGGCTCGCGTTGGTTCCCGAGCCGTCTGCAAGTGTCAACGCGCTTTGTTCACTGGCCGCCCCGCTAAAATTCGCGGGCAACGTCGCGAACGCTTCGGCGAGCGTGGCCCGGCCAAGCCGGTCGAGGTCGGTCCGGGAGATGATCGTGACCGGTGATGCGCTGGAATCGCTACCACGAATATGCGATCCGGTGACGATGATATCGGCGGCAGTCGGCTCGGCAGGCGAAGACGCTTGGCTTGGATTTGCGGCGCGTCTTGACGGTATCGCCAAATACGGTCGCCGGGTCTCCGAGGGTGGAGCCCGATCGAGGACGACGACATTTCCGTGAATGTTGCGAAAGACGATTGCGGTTTCAGCAAGCAGACGCCGCAGCGCATCGTCCGGTGTAAAAACCCCATTCAAGGCAGCGACGCTTTTGCCCGCGACAAGGGGACTACGGTAGAGCAACTGGCGATGGGTCTGCCGGGCGTAGTCCTGCAGTGCACGGTCGAGCGACCCGGAAGCGATGTGCACCGCGATGGTCGTGGTCTCCCCGGCGGCGGCGGCGTTTGATGCGGTTGTTATTGCCACCGCAAAAAGCCCGACGCCGATTGATCCTGTGATGCTCAAATGTTTTCCCCGCGTTGCATCGCGGGCACGTTGCGTGCTGGCGATAAGCAGGAAACGCATCAGCCCCCAGTCAACCCTAAGCCGCTGTGAAACTCTGCTTCAGGTGGTTGAAGTCAAGGTGATGCTACCGTCTGCGTCCTTCACGGCGTGCAATGGAAAAAGTTCGGTGACGGCACCGAGAAACCCGTCGACATCGCCGATCTCGAAACGCCCATCGACCTCAGCGTCCCTGAGGCCCGACGCCTCGAGCCGGATTTTGCGGACGGTGTACCGGTTCATCTCGGCGATGGCGACCGCGAGCGGTGTCTGGTGGAAGACGAGGTGCCCACTCAGCCAATTCATCACCATCTCGATGTCGACATGTCGTGGCGTGTCGTAAGGCACCCGCCCCAGCGTGATTGCTTCACCGGGGTTGAGGAAAACCGCAGGCCGGGCCTCGGCGTCTGGACCGTCGTAGATCCGAACTCTGCCATCGGTGAGGACAACGCGCGTTTCGTTGTCCCGGCGATCGACGTCGAACCGGGTTCCGGTTGCGACGATGCGGCCGCGGTTCGTTCGAACGATAAAGGGTAGCGACGGATCATGCGCGACCTCAAAATAGGCTTCGCCGCGCTCGAGTTCGAGTTGCCGACGCGTCGTATCGACTCGCGCAATCAAGCTGCTATCGGAATTGATGTGAACGCGCGATCCATCGGCCAGCCGGATGAGTTTCTGCTCCCCGACGGCAGTTGCGTATGTTGTCGGGCGGTCAAGGGCAATAAATAGGCCAGCGACCGCCAGCGACGCGACGAGTCCGCCGCTCCAAGCATAAGCTTTTATCGTATCGGCGATGCCACGTTTGCCGCCGCGCGCGAGCGCCGCGCGCGTGGCCTCCGCAATATCGCGGTCTGCGCCGAAGTCCGCTGCTCGACTCCACGCCGACTCGACTTGGTGATAAGCGTGGGCGTTTCGCGGGTCGCGTCGCCACTGGGCGAACGTCTCGAGTGTTTCGGTGTCGATGACGCGGCCGTTAAGCCGAGCCGCCCAGTTGGCGGCTTCGCGCGCGATGCGCTCTGTATCATCCGGGCGGTCAGTCATGGCGACAGTCGCCTAGTCCTTGAGGTGCCGGGCGCAAAGGGCCAACGCCTTGCTCAGCCGCCATTCTACAGTTTTAACCGAAATTGCGAAATGAGCGGCGATATCGTCGTTGCTCATCGAGGTGAAACGGCTGAGCATGAAGACGTCGCGACAGGTCTGTGGCAGGCCAAGAACGATTTTCTTTAACAGCACGTCTGCTTCTTGTGTCGCGGCCGTCGACAGGCGGGCGTCGATGTCATCCCCGTCGCTATCGAGCGACGCGGGCCACCCGCGCACGACGGTCCGACGCATGTGATCGCGGGCGAGGTTCACGGCGATCTGACGCAGGAGCGCACGTGGATGGCGGGAGATGTCGTCGGACGTGTAGCGACCGACGCGGACATACGTATCTTGCACGAGATCTTCGGCATCCGCAGCGAAGCTGCCGAGTGTCCGACGCAACACGCCGGTCAGCCACGCCGCGTGCCGTCGGTACAGCACATCAAGCGACCCGCCCGACATATCGGAGGTCTTTTCCAAGCCAAGCGTTGTATCCGCGTGGGACAGTCCAGGAAGATTAGGTCCGATCGGCATCTTGCCTCCCTCAGGCGACGCAGCTGGATTCCACCGCGCTGGCGGATAAGCTCGTGTCAGGGGAGTGCGCGACCTCGGACGACAACCGCGCAAAACGGCGGGCGCATCGATGGGGTGCGGCCATCCGGCCAGAAGGACGGATGCGTGTGACGCCTGGCTTCGGGATTACTCCCTGCAGAATACCCGGAAAGGGGATGCTGGTCGTCGAATTCTGCGGTGACACCGGGAAATTGGCAAGCCACAAAATCCGTCTTCATCAGATGATGGTCCGATGACGCAGACGGTATCAGCTACGATCAGTTCGAGCGTCATTTGGCACTCGGCGATGTTTGGCTGGCCTATCTCGGCCGACGTTCTGTTTCAATTATCAACAGGCAACGGCTGCTGCGGCACCTCTTGAAGGCGATGCGACCGCGGCTTCGAGCGCCGCAATCCGGTCAACGCAAACGGCATGGACTGCTTGGCCAAGTGCTTCGACGCATTTGCCGAGCCACTCGAGCTCGGCCGCGTCGATCCTATAGTGCTTGGAATAACGCGCCTTGACGTAGGCGTCCTTGAGCTTCTCGAACATCGCCCGGTGCTGGCGGCTCTCGCGCGGCCATGCCGCAATGAGCCGTGCGTCGAGCCGCTCGGCCTGCGAGCGCAGGAAGGCAATATTGTGAACGTGCGGCGTGTAGAAGGTCAGCACAAGGAGGACGCAGTGGTAGAGGCGCTCGGTGGTTTGGTGAAGATCGAACGCTGCATCTTTCAAGAGATGCTCTTGCATCGCAAACTTGGCGAGTTTTTGTCGGCTCATCGCCGCCGGTAGCCACTCCTCGAGATATTCCTTCGCCAGGCAAAGCGCCTGCTCGGGCGTCTTCGGCTTTGGCGTGTGCAGGTCGGTGTCGTCGGCCTGGTAGACGGCGATGCCGTCCTTCGCCACGTCCATGAAGAAGTAGCGCCCGTGGGCGAGCCCGTCGTTCACTTCCTGCAGAGTGTGGACGATGAAGTTGACCGGGGTCCGCAGAGTCTGCGTGATCGACAGCTCTCGGATCAACCGTTCCTCGGCATCGGCCCAGTACGCCACCCGGTCGGTCAGCTCGCCCTGGTTGACGATGATCAGCAGGTCGTAGTCCGACTGATAGCCCTTGGCGGTATGCGGCTCGTCGACCCAACCACCGCGCGCATAGCTGCCGTAAAGAACGACCTTGAGGATCTTGCCCGCCGCTCGCTTGCCGGTGGCATTCGCCTGCGCCAATCCGAACTCTTGGAACAGGATCGCGACAACGCGCTCGAGCTCGCGCTGCTTCGCCGCCGGCAGGTGATCGAGGTTGATTTTCATCGCCCCAAGAATATCAGCACGGCACGGCGGCTTGGCAAGGATGATCGCAGGATCACCAAGCCTTTCCCGATATGAAGCTGCTCTCAACAAGCGTCGCGACGCCAGCAGAATGCCGTATCGCCTGGCCGCGTATATCAGCCGGGATCGGAGCGGAGACGGCAATGTCTGGACACATCGCGAAACACTATTCTGTCCCACTTCAACTGCGACTAAGTCCTGCGGCGAACGCACTCGCAGCGTTACACCGACGAATTTTAGGTCAATCTACGACAAGTTCCGGCGGATCATAGGTCAATCATCGACGCAATTTGCGATAGTAAAGAATACGAACCGAGGAATAACTGCCGATTTTATGTAGATCACCGAAATATCGGTGAGATACGAGCAGTCCTCTTGCGTTATCCTGCCGTTATAGGCGATTTTTTCGTGCAGCCGATGTGGCTGCGATGAGAAAAGGAACGCGAGTATGAATTTTAGTTCATTAGCTCCACGGGGGGGAGGTCGATTTATCGATATAACCGTTGGTGCAGCGGTATGCGCTGTCGCCGCGGCGGCGGCACATGCCGGCGCCGACACCACGTTCGCGCCGGCGTTGACCAAGTTCACCGACTTTCTGGAAGGTTCAGGCGGTAAGATCATCACCGTCATGAGCCTCGCCGGCGGCGTCATCGGTATGGCGTCGGGGCGCTTCAGCCTCGGCCAGATTGCCGTGCCGGTCGGTTGGTGTCGGCGTCGGCACCGGTGTGCCGATCGTCACCGCCGCCGTCACCGCGCTGATCTAAGCGCGGTCTGTCGCAACCCGGAGGGCGGTGACACTTCATGTCGGATCAATATCAGATTCCCCAGCGGCTCGACGATCCCGAGCTCATCGGTCTGTGGACGATCGATGAGTTCCTCGCGATGGTCATCCCGTTTGGTTGGGGCATCCTTTCTCAGCACATCTTTATCGGGATTCTTATTGCAGGGTCGGCGTGGTTTGGTCTGCGAAAAGCAAAGTCAGGCCGAGCTTCGTCGTGGCTGCTGCATGCTGCTTACTGGTATCTGCCGGGATCGTTTGTCCGACTGAAGCTGACACCGCCCTCGCATTGCCGCTTGTTGGCGGGGTGAGGGCACATGCTCGCCGAGATCTCGCACGGCCGTTCGCAATCGCTGCTCAAGCAGCGCAATATGCTCGCGGTCTTCGCCCTGGCGCTGATCAGCATCGTTCTGATGCTGGTCCTCGCGCTGTCGACCAAAGACCGCGAGATGGTGTTGCAGCCGGTGCTGTCGCGTCCGCTTACGCTGTCATCGGCCGGCATCAGCCCTGAGTATTTCGAGCTGGTCACCCGCGATACCGCGGTGATGGTGCTCAACCGGACCCCGTCGGGCCTCGACTACTGGATGGAGCAGGTTCTCAAGGTCGTTCATCCGTCAGCCTACGGCCGGGTCAAGAACGCCCTGACCAAGATCGTCGCCGAGCAGAAGGGCTCCGACGTCGCCCAGGCGTTCGCGATGACGCGAATGACCGTCGATCCCAAGCGTCTCGTGTCCGAAGTCACGGGTACCGTGACGACTTATGTCGGCACCAAGATCATCGCCAGCGATGTGCGGACCTTCCGCTTCCGCTGGTCCTACTCGGGGCTGTCGCTCAGCCTCGTCGAGTTCGGCGAGCTGGTCGCCGATCACGCGGGAGCAGCATCATGAATATTCGCGATGCCGGGATTATCGGCTTCGCCGCCGGCGGCGCAACGTACATCGCCGGCACGCTGGCGGCGGTCGAACCGCGGCTCAAGCTCGCCGGCCTCGGCCTGCTCGCCGTCGGCTCGATGTTCACCACGCGCCCCGCGCTCGCCGATCAATATCGCATGGCGGGCGACAACGCCCGGGTCGAGTGCGTCGCGTCGAAGAAGGATCTGACCCGGATCAGCCTCGTCGGCGACCAGTTCGCCAGCCTCAACAAGGTCGCGACCGGCGTCCCGTACAACGACTTTTCGGTGGTCAACGAGCCCGTGCGCGGCGACATTTATCTGTCGGTCCCCGAGACCTATGCGGCCAAGACGATCAACTTCTTCGCCACGTCGAAGAAGGGCTATGCCTATAAATTCACGTGCACCGTGTCACCGGTCGAGGCGCAACAGGTGTTCGTCACCAACCCGGGTCTCGCGCAGGCGAAGGCGCGGGAGTGGGAAGAACAGACGCCGGTCGAGGAGACCGCGGTCCGTCTGATCGAGGCGATGGCGACCTCGGCAATCGTCGAAGGCTTCGAGGTTCGCCAGCCCAACTCGTCGCCCGCGATAGTCGGATCTCTCTCCATTCGGCTGATCGCCGAGTATCGCGGCGCCAGCCTGCTCGGCAAGGTTTTGCGGGTCGAGAACAAGGGCACCGCACCGGTCACCCTGCACGAGGCCGACCTCGCGCCGCAGGGCACCTACGCCGTCACCATCGCCACGCCCGAGATCGGCCCCGGTCAGTCGACCGTCGCTTATCTCGTCGGCCAGAACGAGAACTGAGCCATGGCCGATCGTGACATGGGTGCGGGCGGCGAGCGCGATGCGAGCGGACGCGCTGCGCGCGGCGGGCTCGGGCGGGGCCGCGTTCCCGATCCGCGCGATCCGCTGGGCGGGGTCAACGCACGGACGAAGAAGCGGCAGGCGATGTGGCTCGCCGGGATCAGCGGTGTCGTTTTGCTGGCCGGCTCGAGCTACATCTTCAGCGGGTCGAGCAAGCCGGTCAAGAATGACCCGTCGCAGCCGCTCGTCACCAAGATCTCAACCGACGACATGGTCGGCAAGAACCTCGCCGACAAGGCGTGGCGCAGCCAGGCCGAGGTCATCCAGTCGGACCAGTCGATGCGGCTGAAGACGATCGAAGGCGAGGTTCCCAAGGTCCAGACGATGCAGCAGCAGATCGCCGATCTGCAGCAGCAAAACGCCGCGATGAAGGCCAATGGCGAGAAGGTGCTTCAGGTCCTCAACAGCGATAACGCCGCCAAGGCGGCGCAGATCGAAGTGTTGCGCAAGGGCGGCGGACCAACCGGTGGCACGCCCGTCGCCGGCGGTGCCGAGCCCTTTCGGGTCGCGGGATCGTCCGCCCCGACCTATGGCCCCGCCGCGGGTGGCTACGACGCCCAGGGTCGACCGATGGTTGCCGGTGCCGCGGGAGCGCCGGGCGGGATGCCGTCGATCGCCGAGGTCAAAACGATCAGCTTCGGCGGGCAGGGGGCAACGGTCGGCGGTCCGAGCGGCAAAGACCCGATCGGGTTCAAGCTCGAGCATCCCGACGCACCGCCGACGGTGGTCGAGGATTCGATCGATTATCTCCCACCCAACTCGTACGCGTCGGCCAAGGTCATCGTCGGCGTCGATGCGTCCGCGGGCGTCCAGTCGCAGACCGATCCGCTTCCGGTGGTGCTGCGCATCACCGGGCCGGCCCGCTCGGTTGTCCAGAACGGTCGTGTCCTGACGACCAAGCTCGAAGGCTGCATCGTCAACGGCGCGGCGCGCGGCGATCTCTCGGCCGAGAAGATCTACGTCAAGCTGGCCAAGATGACCTGCGACCAGCCCGGCGGGCGCGTCGCGGTCAGCGAGGTCAAGGGCTTCATCAGCTTTGGCGGCAAGACCGGCGTTCGGGGCAGGGTGGTCACACGCGAGGGCGGTTTGATCGGTCAGGCATTCCTTGCCGGTATCGCTGGCGGGTTCGGCCGCGCCTTCACCGCCAACACGGACTCGGTGCTGCAGGGCTCGAACGTTACGGTCAATGGGACGCGGCAGCTGCTCGGCCCCGGCGCAATCGCCACCGGCGGCCTCGGCGAGGGTGTGTCGAAGGCCGGCGACATGGTCAGCAAGTATCTGATCGAGCGCGCCGAACAATACCAACCCGTAATCGAGATGCCGACCGGCATCGATGTCGAGATCGTGTTTCTCGACGGTGTTTACGTGAGGAGCAGCAAGTGAACCGTACATCGATTGGGCGGTTCGTCCGCTCGCCGGCAGTCGTCTTTGGTGGTGTCCTCGCGGGCGCGGCCGCGATCGGATTGGTCAGCGGCGTAGTTCCGGCGCTCGCGGCGGGACGGGTCGATATTTCATTGCGCGCCGCGCTCGCCAAGCGTTTGCCGCGGACCAAGATAACTGCGGTCGACTGCAACAAGCTGACGGGTCTGTGTGAGGTTAGCGCTGGCAACACGCTGTTCTACACCGACAAAAATGCCCGCTATCTCGTCATCGGTCGCGTCTACGATATGGAGACGCGGACCGACCTGACCGCGGCGAAGCTCCTCGAACTAAACCCCGACACGCTGCTCGGCGCAGCGGCGCACAACGACCCTGCAACCGGCGAAGGCGGCATTCGCGCTGCGCCGTCCAAGGTTGCGCTGTCCGAACTTCCCGCAGCCGGTGCGATCCGGTGGGGTCCCGCGACCGGCCCCAAGGTCGTCGTCTTCACCGACTTCCATTGCCCGTATTGCATGAAGCTGTCGGAAAGCCTCGGCGCGATCGGCGCGCGCGTCGAAGAGCGCCCGATCTCGGTCCTCGGCACGCGCGCGCTGACCGACAAGGTCTATTGCGCCAAGAACCCGGTCGCCGCGCTCCACGGCGCGTATCGTCACGAAGAGCCGGAGACCGACACCGCGAAGTGCGACGTCTCGGGCCTCGATGCCAACGAGGCGTTCGCCAAGCGGCACATGTTCTCGGGTACGCCGATCGTCGTTCGCGCCGACGGCGCAGTCATCGAGGGCTATCGCCCGGCGGCCGAGCTTGCCGCTTGGCTCAAGGGCGGCGCGGCATGATCCAGCTGGCGATCATGGCTGGCGCGACGATCGGAACGGTCGTCCGGCCCTTCTGGGTCCTGACCGCCGCTGCGCTCGCGGCCGTCGCCGATGTTCTTTTTTCCGGGAGGTGGTGATGCGCGCGTCTCTACGACTGCTTTTGCTCGGTTCGTTCGTGCCGCTCGCCAGTTGCATGACCTCGGGCACCAACATGCACGGCGATTTCGCCTGCCGCGCACCGAACGGCACCTGCGCGCCGATGTCGTCAATCGACGCCAAGGCGGTTGCTGGTATGGGAGCATCCGCGCAGCCGGTCGGCGGTATCGCAGATCCGGCGATGCCGCGCGAGGGCAGGGTGGTCACCGCGTCGACCGATGGCTCGCCCCCGGGACGCACCTCGGATCGTGTCCTTCGCGTCGTCTTCCCTGCGCATATCGATGCCAGCGGCATCTACCATGATGAGTCGACTGCCCACGCGGTGATCGAGCATGGTGGCTGGACCGACAGTCTGACCGGCGGCGCGCGGCGCACCGCCGAAGCGACACAGACCGCTGCGGTCGCACAGCCCGCTGGTCCTGACGGGTCGGCGACGAGCAAGCTCGCATCGCTCGACGAGGTGATCGCGGGCAAGGCGGCAAGTACGCGGAAGAGCGAAGGCGAGGCGGTCGCTGGGTCATTTCCCCCGACGTTGGCGGTCTCGACATCTGTGGTGCCGCGTGCGGCGATCATGCGCTCTGCAAGCGCGATCGACCTTCGCGAAGCGGCGGCAGCAGCGTCGGCACCGCCGGTTGCCGGCCTCGATCCGAACTTCGACACGCCCGATGTCGCCGCTGTGGTCGCCGACCAGACGACGTCTGCGGCAGAGCATTGCACCGGCTATCGCCCGGTCTGGTGGCATGGTCACGCCTATCGCCGTCTCCGCCCTGTACCGTGCTCGACGACTGTCGCTGCAGCCGGAGCTATCTCGACCCCTGGCGGTTCGGTTTCCGCCGCGTCGTCGACGCGCTCGCTCAACCTCGCGCGTCTTGATTCTGCAGCGGCTCCTGTTGTTGCCTTGGGGTCCACTGCGCCAGTGTCATCGCCTCCATCGTCCACGGTTCCCACGCCGGTGGTTGCTCCGACGGCATCTGCGCCCGCGAACAAGGCTGTCGGCTACGCGCCCACGACCGATGCGAACGTCGCTGCAGCCCGCGTCTCGATGCTGACCAGGCCGATTATCGCCGATCAGATCCGTCTCGGTCGCGCCGATGCCATGGCTGCCGCACCCCCGTCGATCGGCCAGTTGCTTGCCGGAAGCGGTGTCACCACGAGCGCGGTCACCGGTGAGACGCCGCAATGAGCATTTTCAGCAAGATCGCCGGTGCCGCCTTCGGGGACCGCGCCGAGCCCGACGCCGAGCGGCCTGTCATCGGTCTCGACATGCTGTCGAGTTTCCTGCCGTACCGGTCGTACGACGCGAAGGATGGCATCTTCCTCAACTCGCGCTCGAACGGTTTTGCGATCGAGATCCCGCCGTTCGTCGGCTCGGACGAGCGCACCGGCGAGGTTCTCGCCCAGTTCTTCCAGGAGGCGATGCCGCAGGGCGCCGACGTCCAAGTCCTGTCATGGTCGAGCCCGCGCATCGCACGCAACATCGGGGCGTGGTTTTTCCCGCGCTACGAGTCGGGGGCGTTCTACCGGCGCATGGCGCGGCACCGCGCCAAGCACTTTTTCAACGGCGTCTGGACTTCGCTGTCGGTCGACGCGCCGTTTCACCTCAAGAACCACCGCGTCATCATCTCGGTGTCGGTCGACCATAAGTCGAAGTCGTCGCGTGAGGAGCTGGTCCAGTGCCGCGACGGGCTCGTCAGCGTGTTGCGCTCGCTCGAGGCGAACGCGACGATCCTCGACCCGGTCGCCCTGATCGCGCTCGTCGACGATCTGACCTCGCCGACGACGGCGAGCGAGGACGAGGCGGTCGACTATAACGAGCTCGATCCGATCGCCGAGCAGGCGGTCCGCCGCGACATTGAGATCCACGTCCACGAGGATCGGCTGATGCTCCGGACCGAGCGGTTTCGGCCGACCGGCGAGAACGATGACGGCGTCGCCGAGATCGGCGAGGTCTATCCCGACACCTTTGACATTCGCCACTTCGGCGTTCGCAACTTCCCGCAGCGCTGGGCACCATGGGAGTGCGCTCGGCTGATCGGCGACCTGTTCTCCGACAAGCTGCGGCTGCCGTGTCCGACCGCGACTGTGCTGTGCCTGCGTTACCCCGATGAGACCAAGTCGAGCGGCAAGGCCGGGTTCAAGGTCATGCGGACGACGAGCCTCGCCGAAAGCCGTGGCGCAAAATACATGCCGAAGATCCGCGAGCAGTCGGCCGAGTGGAAGCATGTCCAGGACCAGCTCGGCGAGGGCCGCAAGATCGTCCGGCTGCACTACGGGATCACGACTTATTCGGTCGCCGACGAGGGTGACACTAACGAGCGGACGCTGAAGTCGATCTACCGTTCCGCCGGGTGGGACCTGATGGACGAGCGGTTCCTGCAGATCCAGGGTCTGCTGTCGGCGTTGCCGATGACGCTCGGCGACGGGCTCGGCGACGACATGGAGCGCCTCAAGCGCTTCAAGACGATGCTGACCTCGACCGCCGCCAACATGGCGCCGATGCAGGGTGAGTATCTTGGTGGGCCGATCGCTCACCTGCTCCTCGTCGGTAGGCGGGGTCAGCCGTTTTTCTGGTCGCCGTTCGAGAACGGTGCGGGCAACCATAACGTCACGATCATGGGCAAGTCGGGCTCGGGCAAGTCGGTGCTGCTCCAGGAGGTCTGCGCCGCGCTGTGCGGGGCCGGGGCCAAGATCGTCGTCATCGACGACGGCCGCAGCTTCATGAACTCGGTCAAGTTGCAGGGCGGGGCATTCATCGAGTTTACGATGTCGTCGGGGTTCTGCCTCAACCCGTTCTCGATGATCGATGCCGAGCGGATCGCCATCGACGAGGACTATAAGCTCGACTGCCTGGCGATGCTCAAGGCGATCGTCGGCCAGATGTGCCGGTTCATCGACAAGCTCAACGACACCGAGCGCGGGCTGATCGACGCCGCGGTCAACCACGTCTGGGACACCCTCGGCAACACAGGATCGGTCCACGACGTCGCCCAGGCCCTTGCCGACGCCAAGAATCGCGATGCCAAAAACTTGTCGCTGGCGATGAGCCCGTTTTGCAAAGGGGGCACTTACGGGGGGTTCTTCGTCGGCCAGTCGACCTTGAAGCTCGAAGCCGATTTCACCGTGTTCGAGCTGAGCGACCTGTCGACGCGCGAGGAGCTGCGCGCCGTCGTCCTGACGACGATCATGTTCATGACCACCCAGATGATGACGTGCACGCCGCGCAGCGTGAAGAAGATGCTGCTGATCGACGAGGCGTGGCAGATGCTCAAGGGCGGCAGCACCGCCGACTTCGTCGAGGCGTACGCCCGGACCTGCCGTAAATATGGCGGTGCGCTGTGCACCGCGACCCAGTCGGTCAACGACTATTACAAGTCGCCCGGGGCGCAGGCCGCGCTTGAGAACTCCGACTGGATGCTCGTCCTCCAGCAGAAGCCCGAGACGATCGCAGACTTCAAGAAGCACGATCGCCTCGAGATGGACGCCGCCACCGAGACAATGATCCGGAGCCTCAAGCGCAACGGCTCGGAATACTCCGAGGTGTTCATCAAGGGTCCTGAGATGCGGGCGCTGGGCCGCCTCGTCCTCGATCCATTCTCGGCTACAGCGTATTCGAGCTCACCCGCGACGTACGCTCGGATCGAGGCGCTGATGGCGCGCGGCATGACCGTCGACGCCGCAGTTGAGGCTGTCGCCTTCCCTGAACAGGAGGTTCGCTATGATATCGCTGCGGAGTAGAGCCGGTGTGAGCGGTGGTCCGCGCGTTCACGCTGACCTAGTTGCCGACCTTGCCTATATCACCCTGAAGACCGCTGGATGGCTCGCCGGCAACCTGCTCGGCATCCTTGGCTGTGCGGTGGCGATGTTCATCGTCATCAGCCACGGCCGCGTCGACACCTTCTTCCTCCACGTCGACAACCTGGCGTCGCGCTACGTCGCCGCCGATCTCGGTCGCCGCGAGCTGTTCGAGCATCAGCTGGTGCAGGTCTTCGTCATCGTTCTCGGGGTGACCCTCGCGGTCCGCGGGCCGCTGTTCGTCAAGCGCCTGCGCCGTGAGTTGCGCGAAGGGAAGGGGGCATGAGCGCTGCTGATCCCCTCTACCTGCCTGGGTTCGACGCCCCACGCGACGGCGAACCCGTTGCGGTGGGTGATACGCCGCTAGCACCGGTCGCGCTGCAGGACCGCACGTTCGCTGGCTTGACCATTCCGACGCTGATCCTCGCGGCGATCGTGTTGCTGCTCGGCCTGTTGTCGGCGTGGCAGACGCGCGAGATCCTCGCGTTGCGCTCGCACCGCATGGTCTCGGTCAGCCTTGCGACCATCGTTCGGGATTTCATTGCCACCGAGGCGCACAACGGTGGCACGCCCGAGACCTCGGCGATGCGGACCAAGCTCTATCTCGCCGCGACCCAGGCGTCGATCCGCGAGCTCACCGAGCAGGGCACGACGGTGCTGGTGTCCGAAGCCGTCGCTGGCAACTCGGTGCCTGACGTCACGCCGGCGCTCAAGGCGAACATCGATGCCAAGCTGAAGGCCGTCCAGATCTCGGCGGCGGGGAGGTAGCGATGCCGACGGGGCCCCACGCTGTTGTCGTCACGATCAGCATGCTCCTTGCCGCTGCCAGCGTCTTGGTCAGCGATGGTTCGTCAGGCCGCTGTGGTGCGCTTTCCGCGGGGCTCGGTCTGATCCTGTGCTTCATCAAACCCTCGCGCGGCTCCCGTGTCCGCGCCTGCAACTCGGCTGGAGGCGAAGATGCCCGCTGACAAGATCATTGGTGGCTCGTCCGCCAGCGTGGCGACCGACAAGGAACGGTTCTGGACTGGCAAGCGCAAGCGCTTCTATGCGACGATCGCCGGCGCCGGGCTGATCTATGCCGCCGCGAGAAGCCTGTCGGACTGGCGCGACACCCATACCATTCTCATCAATACGACGACGTCGCTGCCGAACTGGGCGTTCGTCCTCGACAAAAGCCACGAGCCCGTACGCGGTGCGCTGGTCTTCTTCGACCCACCGCCGTCGCCGCTGATGACCGCGCACTTCGGCGCGCACCCGTCGGCGTTCGGCAAGCGCGTCTACGGCGTCGCCGGCGATTTCGTCACCCGCGTCGGTCGCACATTCTTCGTCAACGGCCACCCGGTTTCGGTGGCGAAAGCGACCTCGACCCGCGGCGAGCCGCTCGCGCTTGGACCGACCGGCGTCATCCCGCGCGGCTGCTTCTACGTCGGCTCGGGCCACAAGGATGGTTTCGACAGCCGCTACGCTGCGATTGGCTGGATTTGCATGAAGCGCGTGTTCGGCACCGGGACCGCGATCCTGTGACCGTCGCGGTCGCCTGGGTCCGTTCGGGTGTGCCGATGTGGGAGGCGTGGGACGTCGAGATCTCGCGGGCTGAAGCGATTGCCGAGATCGACAAGCATGATGTCGAAGGTGGCTCGGCGGCCTTCCTCACCGAGGTCGGTGACAAGTCGATCTATCGTGGCGCGGAGGTGCTCGAGTGGCTCGGCTACTAGGCCCCGTCGCTCTCCCGCGCCTCGCCTGTGCGATCGTGGTAGCGTGCTTGGCTGCAAGCACGGTTGCCGCGCGCGACTACGGCCAGCTTGGTACGACCACCCCGGTGATCGAGCCCGACCTTCTCGCGGCGATCGAGGCGCGTCTGCTCGCGGCGCAGGCCTCGGGCAAGATCGCCGCGATGAACAAGACGCTCGCCGCGCGGACCGAGGCCAAGGTCAAGCGGCCGCCGCCGGTCGAGGGCCTGTCGCCGACGACAGCGGTGCGGTCGTGGACATACGATCCCACGATTACGGTCGGCAGCGACATCTCCGACCATCGCGGCAACCTGATCATTCCCAAGGGCCGCAAGGTCAACCCGCTCGACACCGTCTCGCTGCGTCAGAGCCTGGTGTTCATCGATGCCGACGACGCGGCGCAGCTTCGTTGGGCGATCAAGTCGACGACGGTGCTCAACGCCAAGCTGATCCTCACCGGCGGGTCGCCGTTCACCGTGATGAAGGCTGAGCAGCGCCGGGTGTTTTTCGACCAGGGCGGCAAGCTGGTCGCCAAGTTCGGCATCCGCCACACGCCCGCAGTCGTCGAGCAGGCCGGGCATGTCCTCAAGGTCACCGAGGTCGTGCCGCCGCGAGCAGCCGCGCGTCGCGAGGCCGCCCTGTGACGGCCGCGATCCTCACCCGCGATTCCGCATTCCGTCGCTGGCTCGCCGCGCGTCCCGGTCTGTGGCTCGAGGTCGGCGCGCTCGATGATGCGTGCTCGCTGCTCGCGTTGATGGTCGAGCGCCGGCGTCTCGCGTTGCCGCCGATCGCCGCGCTGAGAGTGCCGCGTGCAGCACGGAGGCGGCATCGCGCGGTTCCAGCTGAGCGGCGCGAGGCGGACGCCAATAGTGTCAGTGGAGGTCATTTATGAACATGATCGACCAGAGCCGGATGGCGACGCCGCCGGCACCGCAGCCGCCGTACCTGCGGCGCTTGCGTATCGCCAGTGCCACGCTGTGCCTCATCACCGCGCTTGGCGTCGCCGGCATCGAGCCGATCCGCCAGTTCAGCATCTATGCGGTCGGCGTCGTCGCCGTCGCGATGATCGGCGCTGTCGTCACCGTCCTGCTCTATTGGGTCCTGCGGCGTCGGGTCGAAACCGCGTACTGGACGCCTGCTCGCGAGGCGGCTCACATCGACAGTGTCGTTCGTGGCATCGATCTGAGGCGCGCGGAGGGAAGGGGTCGACCGGCCTCCGGTCGCCGCAACGTCATCGTTCTCGATCGACGTGCCGCCGCACCCGAAGGGGTGTTTACCCGGCTGTGGGCGGCGACCGTCAGGCTCCGCCGCGGTCACAGCGCAAAGTGGTGGACGCCGCGATGAAGCGCGGGTCTTTCCTGTTCCGAGCGCTGGCGCGTGTGTCGATCATCATGGCCGCGTTCGGCCTTGGCGCGGCACCGCCGGTCGCAGCGGCCCCCGGCGTCTGCACCGGCCACTTCGTCAATCCGATCACCGACATCTGCTGGGGCTGCCTCTTCCCGTTGTCGGTGGGGGGCCTGTCGATCTGGCCGTCGTCGAACGTCGACACCTCGAACCCGGCGCTGCCGGTCTGCGCGTGCGCGACTCCGGTCCCCCGGATCGGTATCGCTATGGGGTTCTGGGAGCCGGTTCGGCTTGCTGATGTCTCGATGAAGCCGTGGTGCTTCGTCAACCTCGGCGGCCTCAAGCTCGATCCCGGGTTCGACATCGGGTTCAAGACGATGGCGGGGCCGAGTGCCGTCGGCGGTGACCAGCAGAACAACGGCAGCTGGCACATTCACTGGTACATGTACCCGCTGATCTACTGGCTCGAGCTGATCGGCGACTGGATCTGCCTCGAGAAGGGCTCGATCGACATACTCTACCTGACCGAGATTGACCCGCTGTGGCAGGACAGCGAGCTGACCCTGATCATCAATCCCGAAGCGGTGATCTTCTCGAACCCGCTCGCGGTCGCCGCCTGCGCCGCCGATTGCGCGCTCGCCTCGACCCATCTGCCCAACGACGCGCTGTTCTGGTGCGCTGGATGTCAGGGGACGATGTACCCGCTCAACGGCAATAACTCGGCGCAATACGGCCACGTCCAGGGAAGCCGCCTCGCGCTCGAGCGGTTCGCGTTCAAGCTCCACCGTGAAGCGATCGCGTGGGGGACGTCTGGTGGGGCGGCGCTATGCGGGCCGTACGTCATGCCGATCATGCAGAAGTCGCAGTATCGGTTCCAGATGACCAACCCGGTGCCGTCGACGTTCGGCCCGGCGACCTGTCCGCCGATCGGCGCGACGACCGCGGTCGGCTCGGGTCAGATGCTGCCCGTCATCGGCGAGGACATGGGCTACCTCGTCTGGCGCAAACGCAACTGCTGCGTGCTGTGATGGCCGATCGTCTCACCTCAGCGCCCCGCCTGCGCCTTCTCCTCCCCGCGCTTCTCGTGCTGGCGGTCGACGTCATCGTCGTGCCGTGGCTCGCACCGATTCACGCCCAGGTTGTCGAAGGCGTCGATGTTGGCGCAGCGCGGGCGCGGGCCAAGGCGCAGTCGCACGACCTTGAAGCGTTCTCGGCTGAGGTCGGCAAGCGCGGCGAAGCGCTTCGTCAGGAAGCCCTCGATATGCGCACCGGAGCGCAAGCGAACCGTGCGCGCATCGGCTCGGTCAAGACGGGCGGTGCCAAGGGCGTATTCGACTTCGATGCGATGATCGCCGGCGCCGATGCCGCCGCCACGGGCAGCAAGCTCGAGCGTCCCAAGCTCATCGTGTTCGCGTCGCTGTCGATGCCGGTGCCATCGCTCAAGACGCTGTGCCGCGACGTCACCAAGGCAGGCGGCGTCGTGGTCTTTCGCGGATTCAAGAACGGGTCGGTCAAGGATTTCATGACGGGTCTCGCGCCCGCGTTCGACAAGGGGCAGAAGATCGACGGCGTTGGCATCGATCCCCGACTGTTCCGGGCGTTCGATGTCCAGGCGGTGCCGACCTATGTCGTGACCGCCGGCGACGTCGAGCCGTGCGATGGGTTTCACTGCACAACGACGTTGCCCGCGTACGATCGCGTCGCTGGCAACGTCACCACCGACTATGCGCTGTCGACGATCGCCGGTGGGCGCGGTCCCGGATCGGCGGCGGCTAAGGTCTATCTTACGCGGCTTCGGCGCGGAGGGCAGGGGTGACGCCGCAGTTGCATGCGCAGTTGACGGCTGCGGGCCAAGCGGCTGCCGGAGGCGTGTGGCGCGTCGCCGGTGGGTATGCGCTGCTCACGTGCGGGATCGTGGTTTTGCTCCTGCTCATTCGCATTGCCGGTCTTGGAGCGGGAAGGCCGTGGCTGTCGCGCATCGAGCGGAAGCGTCTGATGACCCCCGCAGAGGTCCGGTTTTGGCACGTTCTTGAGACCGCGCTGCCCGACCAGCGCATCTTCGCCCAGGTCGCGATGGGGGCCTTGCTCAAGCCGGTTGCGGGTCTCTCAGGTAAGGAGTGGTGGTCGACGTTCGGCCGGTTCAGCCAGAAGGTCGTCGATTTTGTCGTCGTCGACAGTGCGGGCGAGGTCATCGCCATCGTCGAGCTCGACGATCATTCGCATGTGACCGCCAAGGATCAGGCGCGTGACGCGCTGCTCGCCTGCGGCGGCTATCCGGTCGTTCGATTCCTGCCCGGCGATGGGCGTAACCCGGCCGTTGTTCGCGCGAGGCTTATCGCGGGTGCGGAGCCGGGTCCGCAGCGACCGGCCCGCCGTCACCTCGAGGCGGTGCGATGATCGGGCGTCGCCTCATCGGTCTGCTCGTCGCCGCGGGTATCGCGTTCGGTGGCGGCGTCGCGATCGGTCAGACCGCGCACGATGACGGCAAGGCGTTCGGGGCATTGCTCCGGCCTCGCGCGGCGACCAATGCCAAGACGACGCCGACGCCGTCGACCATCCCTGGCTACGTCGCCAGCACACCGCCTGAGACGAGCTACTACACGTCGCCGAGCAGCCTCGCCCCGGCTGCCGCGGCTGCGGCACCGGGGACGACCGGTTATCAGGTCGTAACCTCGTCGGTCGCCAGTCGGGCGCATTTTGCACCGGTCGATCTCGACGCGACGGTCGCGCGGGGCAGAACCGTCGCCGCCGATCCGATGACCTATGTCGCCGGCTACGGTGTCGCCGGAGCGCCGGGATCGTGTCATCCGCTGCCGCCGAGCACGCCGTCGGGCGCGACCTATGAGGTGACGTGCAACACCGGCTACACGATTGACCCATCGGTGCCGCATTCGTGCGTCATTCCGGTGACGCCGCAGTTCGCATCGACCTATCGCTACGAATGCACCGACGGCGATTATCGCGGTAATCACACCGCGAGCTGCGACCCGTTCTACGCCGCCGCCTGTAGTGTGACGGCATCGCGGCATGGCCGGTGCCTCGAGGGTGCGTGGCCCGATTGCGTCGAGCCCGGTGATCCGATCTACACGATGACGTGTTCGGCGATCGTTCCCGGGCAGACCCTGCTCGGCTCGTCGACCGTCTATACCGGCTCGGTGACCGATACGAGCGCGTGCGCGACCTGGGCCGGCGACACGACGTGCACGGCCGCGCCCGACGTCTGCACCGACAGCGATCCCGTCACGCGTATCGTCAGCGGCGTATCGGTCACGCAACCGTGTTGGGCGTGGTCGCGGACCTATACCTGTGGCGGCGGCCTCTCGACTGCACCGAGCAACGACTGTTCGAGTCTGCCGACCGGCTGCGTGTTCGAGCGCGAAGACTGCCTGAGCCCAGCGGGCTTGCCGTGCACGACGACCGACCGGGTCTATAAATGCCCGGTGCCGCCGGGTCCGGCCGACAAGACCCAGTTCATCTGTGACGGCGACGTCTACTGCCTCAACGGGTCGTGCGACACGATCGTCCGGACGCCGAACACCGACTTTGCCAACGCCGCGGTCGCGCTCAATGCCGCGAGCCAGGCGGGCAAAGAATTTAACCCCGCCGACCTCACCCTGTTCAAGGGATCGCGGCAGACCTGCCAGAAGGCGATCTTCGGGTTGATTAACTGCTGTGTGCCGCGCGGCCTGCCGCTGCTCGGCGGCTGCAACGCGGCCGACGCCGCCTTGAAGACCCAGCAGGACAAGGGGCTGTGCAGCCTCGTCGGTAGCTATTGCTCGAGCCACACCCTGTTCGGGATCTGCCTGCAGAAGAAGGAGGCGCACTGCTGCTACCTGTCGAAGATCAGCCGCATCCTGCAGGAGCAGGGCCGCGTCCAGATCGGCAAGCCGTACGGCGATCCGTCGAAGGAGACGTGCCCCGGGTTCACCATGGACGAGTTCCAGCGGCTCGACCTGTCGCGGATGGATTTCAGCGAGATCTACGCTGACTTCACCGACGCCGCGGTCCTCCCCGACGAGCTCGCCACGACGACGTCGATGCAGACCAAGATCACCGACTATTTCGCGACGCACCACTGATGGAGGGCAATAATTTCATGACCGTGGCGTTCACTGACAGCGCGGGGATGACGATCATGGAGATCGGCATGGCGATGCTGCTCATGCGGACCGGATCAGCGGAGCTTGACGACTTCGCGGCCGAGTTCGCACGTCAGTTCCGGGTTCCGGTCGAGCCGGTCGACCTTCGCCCCTGCTATACCCGGATGCTCGAGCGGCACTGGATCGAGCCGCATCCGACCGAGCCGCTGCGCGTGCTTGTGACCAAAGCGGGCGAGGACACCACCTTTGCCGCGTTCGCCGGCTTCGTTCGCCTCGTCGACCCGACCGGCGATTACTTCAAGGCGTCGATCATCTTCGGGATGACGACGCGTCAGCACCAGGAGGATGACGATGGGTAACCCTGTGAACCGGGGGCGCGCGCTGCTCGCCTACATTGCGACGCTGATGGCGATCGCTGCGCCGATCGCGCCAGCGATCGCGGCCGACGGTGCCATGATCGAGGACCCGGCCAACGGAAGCAACTTCTATTGTGCCGAGCGCAAACTTGGCACCTGGTTCTATTGCACCAAGCCGAAGGCCAAGCCGGTCGATCCTGCGGTCGCGACGCCGCCCGCAGCTCCGGCCGAGACCGCGACCGAGCGCCTCGACAAGGTCACCGCCGAGCTGCGTGAGCTGAAGGCGAAGGCCATCCTCGAGCCGTCGACCGAGAACATCACCGCCTATGTCCAGTTTCAGCGCGAGCAGCTCGACCGCGCCAGCATGTTCTCCGACGTCTGGCAGCGCGCCGTGTGGCAGAACCCCGAGCTCGACTACACGCTCCAGCGTCCGGTTGGGACCGTCGCCAAGGCGGCGTGGCTCAATGACCGGAAGGTCGACCGCGACCAGGCGATCAACCATCTCGGCGAGCGCTACGGCATCTTCTACTTCTTCGCCCAGTCGTGCGGCGCGTGCGAGATCTTCTCTCCGATTTTGAAGTCGGTCACCGACAGCCATGGTCTGCACGTCATGGCGATCTCAACCGACGGCGGACCGTCCGACGTCTTCACCCATTATTCGGTCGACAGCGGCCAGCGCGAGCGCATGGGCCTGACCTCGAAGGCCACGCCGGCGGTGGTCCTGTTCGACACCGTCACGCATCGCGCGGTGCCGATCGGTTACGGCGTCATCGCCGCCGACGAGCTGATGGACCGGATTTACACTCTTACCCAGACCAAGCCCGGCAGTGATTACTGACCGCGCACCCGCAATCGGAGGCTGACAATGGACGCTCCCCGCTGGTTCCTGCTTGCGCTGCAGGCGTTTCCTCGAGCCGCGGGGAGGGGGCTGGTCTCGATGTATTTGGCACTATGCCCGATCTGCAATCTGGCAAGACTGCTCATCTGGCTGCGTACCAAGATCAGCCTTCGCTCGCTCCCGCGCCTCTTCTGCCGGGCTGCCGGTCACGGCAGCGCGGCGCTGTTCGTCCTGGCCGCCGCTAACCTTCTGGTAGTTCCGCTGCTCACGTCGCCTGCGCGCGCCGACGTCGCCGGCGCGATGGACGGATACTTCAATGACATGGGCGCGGCGGCGAATGTCACCGGACCGAGCGCGTATCAGGGCCAGGAGGCCGGATACTACTCGGCCGGGAATATCTGGACGCGGTTTCCGCAGAAGAACACCAGCCTGATGAACCTCCAGCTGCCGCACGCCAGCGCCGGTTGCGGCGGCATCGACATTTTCGCGGGGTCGTTCTCGTTCATCAATTCGAGCCAGCTGATCTCGCTGATGAAGTCGATCGCCAACAATGCGGTCGGGTTCGCCTTCAAGCTGGCGATCGATACCGTCTGCCCCGAGTGCTCGAAGGTCATGGAGGAGATGAAGCAGACCGCCCAGCTGATGAACAACCAGGCGATCAACAGCTGCCAGATGGCGGCGGGCCTCGTCGGCTCGGTGTGGCCGAAGTCCGATATGGCCGACAAGGAGATCTGTCAGCAGTTCGGCAGCTCGACCGGCGTGTTCTCCGACATGGCCGCTTCCATGGCGGGCTGCGGCAACGGCGGTTCGCGGACGTCGACCCTGACCTCGGCGGCAGCTGATCCGCAGTTCAAGGATGCCGCGGCGATGAGCGTTCCAATCAACTTCACCTGGCACATGATGGAGAAATCGGACTTCTTTGCGCCGGGCGGAACGATGGATACGAGTTTAGCCCAATACGTGATGACGATGGTCGGCACGATCATCTATGTGCCGGCAACCGATGGTAACCCGGGCGTCTACAACACGATCCCGGGCGACGTCTCGACGACCCTGGTGACGGCGCTGCTCGATGGCACCGATGCGACCGGCGCGGTCAAGGTGTGGACGTGCGATACGGCCGACCCGTGCACGGCGCCGACGCTGCAGCCGACGACGATCGCGGCGGCAAAGGCGATCCGCTATCGCGTCAAGGCGCTGATCGACGGCATGGCGGCAAACATGGCGAGCGACACGGCGCTGACCGCACAGCAGATCGCGCTGCTCCAGGTCGCATCATTGCCGCTCTACAAGATCCTCGCGGTTCAGGCGGCTGCCGGGCGCGGTGCCGGCATCGAAAGCTCTGACACGCTCGCCGAGATCACCTCGGTCGACCTGCTGACCTCGATCCTCGATCAGCTGATGGCCGAAGTCGGCAAGACCCGGGCGACGCTCACAGCTGCTGACGCGGTCAAGGCCGAGGCGTGGCAGGCGAACTTCGTCGCGACGCGGACCGCGCTCGCCGAGCGTCAGGCGAACACTCAGGCCAAGGTCTCGGCGCTGATGCAGATCATTCAGAAGACCGCGTTCCTCGAATCGACGCTGGCAGCCCAGATGTCGCCGACGATGACGGCGACGCTCGACTGGTCGCGTTCGGTCGGTTCGCACGGTCTGAACTAGGAGCCCTCGTCACGCGCAGAGGCGCGAGGCGGGAAAGCGCGGAGAAGGAAGGGCGCGTATGTCGGTCGTTGAGGTCTACACGATTGGTGGCGGCGACTATATCGTCAACACCTTCAACGCCGTCGCCGCGTGGACCGGGGAGGGTGGCTACAAGAGCCTGCTCCAGGTCGTCCTCGTCATGGGATTCACCATGTCGTGCCTCGTCGTTGCCTTTAACAGCGACTGGCGGGCGTGGATCAACTGGTTCCTCCAGGGCACGTTGATGTACATGTGCCTGATGGTGCCAAGGGTCGACGTCCAGGTCATCGACCGGATCAACCCGAGCCTCGCGCCGTCCTATATCGCCAACGTGCCGATCGGGCTCGGCCTTGTCGCGAGCTTCACTAGCCAGGTCGGCGATTATATGACGCGATCGGCCGAGGTCGTGTTCGGCATGCCGACCGACATGCAATATTCGACGAACGGCATGGTTTATGGCGCGCGTCTGATCGAAGCGGCGAACTCGATGCGGATCGACGATCCCGAGTTCGCGACCAACCTCGATGAGCATATCCGCAACTGCGTGTTCTACGACATCCTGCTCGGCCACAAGACGATGACTGCTCTCGGGCAAAGCTCCGACTTATGGGCGTCGATCGGTCCTGGCAGCCCCGCGCGTGCCCAGAAATATATCACGATCGATGCGTCGAACGCGACGACAACGACCGACATCGTCACCTGTCAGACCGCCTATGGCCGCTTGTCGACTGCATGGACCGATGCTGAGAACCGTGCGATGTGGGGCTTGGGTCGGTTGCTCTATAAAGGCCCGGACGCGGTCGTCGGTGCCAAGCTCGCGGCCGACCTTGGCGGCGCATATTCCTTTCTGACGGGCGTCAGTCAGGACGGCTCGGCGACGTTCAAGCAGACGTTGCTGTTAAACGCGTTCACACAGTCGATGCACACGATGTCGGCGTCCGGCGGCGGCGGCGCAGTCGACGTCTATGCTCAGACGCGCGCGGAGATCCAGACCAAGAACACCTATGGGTCGATCTCCGCGGCTGCACAGAAGTGGGTGCCGATCCTCCACGTCGTTCTGACGGTGATGTTTTATGCCCTGTTCCCGGTGCTGTTTCCGTTGTTCCTGCTGCCGAGTGGCGGGGTTGCGGCGCTGAAGGGCTACATCACCGGGTTCTTCTATCTCGCGGCGTGGGGACCGCTGTTTGCGATCCTCCACATGATCATGATGCTCAAGGGGGTCGATACGCTGACCGGTGCCGCCGGCGGGGAGGCTCATCAAGTTCCCACGCTGTTCCACATCGGTGGCATCAGCGATGCGGCGAGCGATATCGCAATGCTCGCGGGCTATATGATGGCGTCGGTGCCGTTCCTCGCCGGCGGCATCGCCAAGGGCGCGATGGCGATCTCGAGCAACGCGACGAGCTTCCTGCAGCCGTCGCAGAACGCGGCCGAGGTCGCGGCGAATGAGGCGTCGACCGGTAACATCGCGCTCGGCAACACCAGCCTCGACAACTTCTCGGGCAATAATCGCTCGTCGAACAACTGGAGCGACGTCGCGAGCTACTCGTCGGGCGCGTCGGTTTTCAACACGCGCGGCAGCGACGGGTTCATGACGCACGGCTACCCGGGAGCCGAGGTCGGCGATGCCAGCGGCGCGCTCTCGCGTCTTGCCGTCACCCCATCGCTCACGTCGGATCTGCAGTCGTCGTTCTCGACGTCGGCAACCGAGGCCCGCTCGCGATCGGAGACATTGTCGAATAGCGCGTCGTCCTCTCTCTCCGCGGCAAACACCCAGGCCAGCGAGCTGCGCTCGGCGTTGCAACACACGGTCGCGAACAACAACGACATCGGCGCCGATACGCGGCAATCGATCACGACCGGGCTCAACGCCCAGCAGCAGCTATCGGAGCGACTGCAGCAGGGCGCGCACTTCACGAAGAGCGAGGCCGATGGTGCGGCGTCCGAACTGTTCCTGACGGGTCAGGTCAACGGCAGCTATGGCACGCCTCTCGGGGGCATCGTCGGGTCATCCGTTGGTGTCAGCGGTTCTGCAGGTGGCCGTACGTCGTCGACACACACCACCGGCAACAGCGCCACGGCCGACGTCGGTAAGGCGAACGAGATCCTTGGCAGTGTCGCGAAGTCGGCGACGTTCAACGACCAGCGCGACAGCTTTAATCGTGCGGTGAGAAGCACCGGCGACAGCTCGATCACGGCAAAGGCAGATACCGCCAGCGCGTCCTATACGACGTCGGCAAGCCGTAGCCAGGATGCGCGCACCGCCTACGACCAGTCGCAGCGGTTCGAGAAGGCGGCGTCGCTCCGCGACAGCGAGGGTGTGTCGGTCTCTGGCAACCTTAGCCAGCGGTTCGTCGAGTACGTCCACGGCGAACAGCGCAAGCTCGCCGCCGGCGGGGCTTATGCCGATGGGACGAAGGCATGGAATCCGACGCGCGAGCTTGCCTCGACGCCTGACGAGCAGGCTCAACAGGCGTTCTTCATCGCGGGGTTCGTGAAGTCGGAGCGCGCTCGGGTTGCAGCTGGTGTCGAACCGAGCCTTTCGGCGCCGACGCCGGCGGGGATCGTTCGGCCGAGCGCAAATGGGCAGTCGAAGGTTCATCCGCCGCTCGGTGTCGTGGGCTCGGGCGGATTACCCGCGGCAAGCGGACCGGGCGGTGGATCGCTCGACCAAAGCCGCGCATCGATCGCCGGGGAACTGGCGACGGCCAATCGTGACACCGCACCCATTCTGCAGCGCGGTGAGAGTGATCTTCGAGGCGCAACCGCTGGTGTGACCCGTAATCCCGGCACTACGCTTGACCGAAGCAGCGATCGCGGTGCCGCGCATTGGTTTGATGACAAGGCGAAAGCTATCGCCGACAAATTTAAGTGAGATAATCAGTCACAAGGCCAAAAATGACGATCACGCCAAATGCAACGAAGGGCGCTAACACGACAACCGCGATGGTGCGGGTCACCCACTTCGGCTGTGCCTTTTCGCGGACGAACGCGCCGAGCCGGTTGTTGACGATCGCGTCATTGAGCTAGCGAAAGCCTTCCATGTCGGCGGGACGTGCTGCTTTCAGCGCCGCAACCTCGTCGCGGAGCCGGGCAACTTCATCCTCAAGAGCAACGTCGCTCATCACACCGTCCATCCAGAACAATACAAGTACACTTCTAGCACAATCTGCGGTACGATTCCAGTCCGTTACCGATGGATCGTGCGCCATGCCAAGCCCTTCCACTCCCGCGCCGTACACGCTGAACGACGGTCGGCTTGAGTTGCTGGCGGTCGACCACGCTCGCAATATTGCTCGTCGCTATGCGCTCGAGGTGTCGGAGGATCTGTTCGGGTTCCACGTCGTCGAGACGGCGTGGGGCAGGGTCGGGGGATGGACGACGGCCAAGCGTGTATCGTGCCCGACGCTCGCCGAGGCGGATCGGCTGATCTCCCACCATCTTCGCCGACGGGCGTCGGCCGAGCGACGGATCGGCGCCGCATATCGGCCTGTAGGAGCGTGATGCGGGCCGCCCTAGTCCTCGCCGCCGCCGCCATTGCGATCGCCTCTCCAGCAAGCACGTGGGGCGACAGGGGCCATGCGTGCGATCGCCGACATTGCCTGGACGCAACTGACGCCGGCAGCGAAGCGCGACCTCGCACAGCTGCTGGCGGCTGCGCCCGATCTGGCGACGCCGGCGTGCCCGGTTGGATCGTTCGAGGATGGCGCAATATGGGCGGATTGCGTGCGGTCACAGTACCGCGATCTCTACGCGCAGACCGCGACATGGCATTATGTCGACGTCTCGATCTGTCGGACGTTTCAACTTCCCGAGGACCGTGACGCTCGGTATGTCGTTCGTCGCTACCAACACGAGCTTGCAGTACTCTCCAACCACGGTGCTCCTCCAGCTGTTCGTCTCGAGGCACTACTCTGGGTCGAGCATCTGGTCGGAGATCTCCATCAACCGCTCCACATCGGAGATGATGACGATCGCGGCGGTAACGAGGTGCAAATCCGCCCGCAGTCCGGGCGCTATCCGCTCAACCTCCACGCCGAATGGGACCGGGTGCTGGTCGACGACACCGTGCGTGCAACACCGGGTGGTGTTGCCGGTCTTGCCGCCGCCGCTGCTAATCACTCCGGTCGAGCGCGCGAGTTGTCGCCGACAGCGTGGGCGCGCGAAAGTTGGGATATCGCCGGTCGCGTGGCGTACGGCCGGGCGCTGGATGCCAATTATTGCGACCACGGCCATCGCTCGATCGATGTCGGTGAGGATTACCGGTTCGCGGCCATTCCGATCGTCCAGACTCAGATTGAGCGCGCCGGGGTCCGGCTTGCAGCAGTTCTAAATTCAGTCTTGCGGTAGTAGGAGGCGTCTCCAGGCGGCGCTGGTCGTATCACTCAAGGTTAGCAGAGTTCATCGAACAGTTTTGGCGCGAGGCACAGGCGATAGGTGGCGCGTGAGCATGCGACGTAGAGAAGATTGAGGAGCTGATCCGTTTCCTCGGTCTTGGTCGCATCCTTAGCGCGTCTGGCCATGAGCTCGCGCGGAGAGTCGAAGTCATCAAGGACGAACACGGTACGAAACTCCCGCCCTTTGACCTTGTGTGCGGTCGACACCGTGATCTGCGCGTCGCCTTCCTTGTCACGGTGCAGGCCGGCGAGCCTCTGCAGCAGGGCTGGAAGCTCAATGCCGTGCTTCTCGACGATGTCGCGCAGCCGCCTCGCGTCGACGTCGCCGCGCTCGGCCGCGTCGTTAAACTGCCCCCACGACGTGAAACGGGAAACGTCGGCGTCGGTGACCTGAGCAAGCTGGTTGTGGCGCAGCGCGTAGGCCGATGAAAGTTGACGCTCGAGCCCGGCAAACCCGCCAATCAGGTGGAACGGCTTATCGACCAGCGACAGGCCTTCGAACAGGCGCGCGTTGGTCCGGGCGAGGATTGCGGTGCCGGGGCCGGCACTTGCTGCCCCGCCGTAGCGGATGATCTCATTCTCGATCGCAGGGTTGCCGTGCAGCGGCCGCCGCGGCGGCCGCGAGTGGTGCTTGAGGATGCGGTTGCACAGCGTCGCGATCTTCGGGCCGAAGCGCCAGCTGTGCGTTAGCGGCAATTCCTCCGCCGAGAACTGCTGCATCGCATCGATTGCGCCCCTGAAACGGTAGATCGACTGGTACGTGTCGCCGACCACGACCGTCGGAAGCGCCGCCTTGCGCGCGACTGAGATCAGCACCGGGTTGAGGTCCTGGGCTTCGTCGAGAAGGAGATATGCAAAATTCCCTTCGATCCGATGCCACAGCTCGAACGCCTTGAGGTAAGTGTCGTGGGTAATTGGCAGGTCGTGCCGCTCGAACCGGAGCAGCTTGACGGCGATCGCCTTGACCATGTGGCGGATCGCCGACCGTTGGTTGAGATCCGCGAGCTGGCAGTGGTCGGCGCGCAGCTTGCTGCCGGCATCGATCAGGAAGCTGTCGAGCGTGTTCAGGATAGCGGCACGAACCTGACCGTAGGTCATGCCATCGACCGGGCGGATAAACTCATCGTAGGGGCGCAGGTGCTCGAAGCGGAACTTGTTGATCGGGTCGCCGCGCTTGCCGATCTGCAGCGCGCGGTGTGCGAAGCTATGGGCGGTTCGCGTCTCGATCGAGCCCGGGAACTTCCGCCGCGCCTCGTCGGCGATCGAGCGATTGAACGCCAGATAGAGGCCTTTCGCCGGCCAGCGCTTGGCATATTCGACGAGGGTCGAGGTCTTTCCGCATCCGGCACCGGCGGCAACTTTGATGATGCCTTGTGGCGGTCGCGCGAGAATCTGCGCTTGTTCGGGCGTCGGGGTCATCGATGTCTTACTGATGGTTGGCCGACCGCGCTTCTATGTGCGACCTGCATAAATATATGATCTCGTCGGGATACATGATTAGCGCGGACGACACGAGACGATTGAACGGTCGGAATGCGCGCACCTTAATTTTAAGGGTGCACGGCGTCGAAGAATGGCGGTAGGCGAACTAAGCTATGATCGGCTTTAGAAGCCCAATCAATAATGGAGCTCGCCACGCCGGCTATGGGGAGCGTCGCACCGGGTCGCCACGCAAAATGCTCGACACCTTCCGTTGCTAGGAACGCGGCAAGCGCATCGTTGTCGATCTCGTTTTCGGTATCGGCGGCGATGTGAACGGCGATCGCAGTGGGCTGCGTATCAGTCAATGTGATGTTCGCGATCGTCCGGTCAGGATTCAGGTCGACCCGAAGTCCCTTGACGAACTTTCGCTGTGCCGCGACGGCGATGCGAAGCAGTTCGCGCTCGGGCAAGTTCTCGTATGGCAGCCATTCACGGGTCACCGGCATAAGGGCGATATCGAACATCTCTGCCGCGCCGGATGGTCTCAGCGCGAAGCTGGCAGCGATGATCAGATGACCGTCTTCGGCGGCCGACGATCGCCACAGATCATGCTCGAGCGCAAACCGCTTGTGGAACCGCGCGGCGGTGTCGGTGTCCATGTACAGCGGCCAATCGGCGAGGTGTCGGAGGGTGATGACCTCGCCGTAGCGGGACGCACCGATCGACTTCACCTCGCCGATCACGACCATCAGCGTGTCGGAAACACGGGCAGGGGCCAGCGTCGTATGCCGTCGACCCGCTATGCCGGCGACGTCATCGCTCTTAAACGTCTCGGGGATGAACACGCGCGGGCCGAGCGTGGCGCCTTTGGCCCAGCAGTGTTCGACGGCACCGAGCAGCGCACGGCGAACGACGTACCAGTTTCGTTTGCTTGCCATGCGCGGCACCCAGTGGGTCAGCTCGGCCTTGTACCACAGGACATGAAGCAGGCCGCGCATCGATAGCTTGCGCCCATTGTGCTTCAACGCGGGCTTCTCGTTGGTGATCGCCGACGGGGCTGCACGCGCCGCGCCGCGTTTCAGCGGGAACGCGAGCTTCAAATAGACGTCGCCCGTCTCGTCTTCGCAGACCGCGTTGCCGAGGACCTGGCCGATTCCGGTTAGATCATCAGGAGCATCATAGTGATCGCACCCGGGCAGATGCTGCGCGCCGCTACCAGGCCAGCGTGCAAGCACGCAACCACCGGTTCTTTTGGCGACGTAGAGCGCAAGCTCAACATCGTCCCGGCATTCGCATAGAGCCCGCGCGCGCTTGGCGTGGGCGCGGGCGAGGATCGCCTCGAAGTCCTCATCCGCCGGCGAAACGGACCGGTCGAATAGTCGATAGCTTTGCATATCGTCCCCCCCCCGTTCATCGGCCGGAATCGACTGCGGCCCAAAGTTTGATAATATGGGTTATGTTAAATGATTACAATTGGTTAGGCAGTTTTCGCGTTTGACGATACTCGTCAATAGCCTGCCGGTTGCGTCTGGCGTGCTGGTGCCGAGGCCGCATTCTCCGGCAATGACGGGTCAGCTTGTTGAACGCTTCAAGTAGTGCGGCGGCGATCATCTTCGCCATGTCATTGAAGACTCATTGTCTTTCGCCGTAATTAAGATTGTGGGCTGCGTCATTGCGGCTAGAGGCCGTGATCTGGTTGGATTTCCGGTGCGCGCGCGGGCACGCGCTCGATGAACCGCTCGGGCGGCGCGCGTGACGGTTCTGGTGCCTTCGGCTTCGCATTCCGCGCTGCGATGCCGGCGGCGATCGCTTCGCGCTCTCCAGGGCGGACTGGTGGCGACAGAGAGCGCAGCGCGCCGATAATTTCGAGAGCGCTCGTCTTGTCGCCACTATTGCCCTCGAGGCCGGCGGCGATGCGGTCGTGGCTGTCAATGACGAGCGTTATCGCGTCGCGTGGGCGGGTCGTGTTGACGAGAAACAGCTTGGCGCTCGCGAGCGAGCGTTCGCTGCTGTCCATCACTGCGATTGCGCGGTCGGCGGTCGCCCCCTGGACCTTGTGGGTGTTGAGCGCATAGCCGAGGTCGAGGTTCTTTAGCATCCTGTCGCGGGTGGGAAGCGTCACCTCGATGCCGCT
Organism: Polymorphobacter sp. PAMC 29334; assembly: GCF_019431245.1. NCBI lineage: Bacteria > Pseudomonadati > Pseudomonadota > Alphaproteobacteria > Sphingomonadales > Sphingosinicellaceae > Polymorphobacter > Polymorphobacter sp. PAMC 29334. The sequence goes on from NZ_CP080242.1 coordinate 716,209, forward strand.
GGCGTTGCGTACGACAACGCCGTTTTCGCCGATCGAGACGACGTCGGCGATGCCGGCGTTGAGCAGGCCGCGGTCGCGGTCGTTCGCGGTCCAGCGCACCTTGTCGTTCTCGCGAAGCTCGATCTCCTTGATCGTGCCGATGCGGAAGCTGTTGGCGGTCCGCCGATCCGATAGGCGCTTCGGGTCGAGCCGATCGACCGTGCCGTTGGCTCGCGTCAGCTCGACGATATCGTTCTTGATCGCCGTCACCGTCGCGCTGCCAGGGGCGATTTTCTGATCCTTGATCTCGCGGCCGATCTCGACGATCGCGCCGATCGCGTAGCTGCTGGCGTAGCGCTCCTGCTCGCGGGTCAGACTGAGCGTGTCGAACACCTGCAGCTTGAGCGACCCGGCCCCTACCCGCCCTTCCTCCACCAGCGCCCGCTGAACGCCCTTGTTAAGCGCATCTCCCAGCACGCGGCTCGACGAGATTAGCAGCGTCGACGCGCGCTCGTCAGGCGTCTGCGCCAGGTACTCGGCGGTGGCGGTGGCGACGAGCCAGTCGCGGCGGCTGTCGCGGTCCCGCAACGTGGGCGCTTCGGCCGCCGCATCGCGGGTCCATGGTTTCAGTACGTCGAGCGCCGCGACGGGTCGGTCGTTGTTGACGTGTTCGGCCGCCGCACGGACAAGTGAGTGCCGGCCACGGAGATTTTCGGTCAACTCTGCTGTCTCGACCCGGTCCTGCGCCTGGGCGAACGGCTTGCCGGCTTCGATCGCGCCAAGCTGGCGCTTGTCACCGACGAGCGCGAGCCGGTCGACGCCGAGGAGGTTGGCGAGCGCGACCAGCTTGGTCGTTTGGCCGGTGCCGAGCATCGACGCTTCGTCGACGACGATGACGCTGCCGTGGAATGCCTCGCGGGCGAACGTGAGCCGCTCGGGATTGACCGTATCCTTCAAGAGCCACTGATGACTGGCGACGAACTTCGCAGTCGTCATCGTGTCGATGCCCGAACCACGGCCGAGATCGTCGACGAGCTTGTGCGTCGGTACCAGCGCGAGAACGTTGCGCCCCTGGGCGCGGGCGACGTCGGCGACCGCGCCGAGCGCGGCACTTTTGCCGGCGCCAGCGATCCCCTGCACCGCGACGATACGGTCGCGCGAGGCGAGGATCAGCCGTCCAGTGCCTTCCTGCCCTGCATTGAGGGTAAACTGCCCGCGGGTCGCGGCAGCGCTCTGCAGACGTTGTCCGGCGTCATCGCGGTCGGCGACGATCGGCACGACGGTGCCGTGATCCCTCGCGATCGCGTCGAGCAGCGCCCGCTCGAAGCCGATCGCCGCGGGCGTCGTCAGCATATGTTTCTGGTCGCCTGTGCCGGCAACAAGCTTGCCTTCGCGGACGAGCGACTTGAGATTGCGTTCGACGTCGCCGATCGTGATTGGCAGGCCGAGATCGAGCGCGGCTTTGATTACCCCGGTGGTGCTAAACGCCGCCTCGCGCTCGTGGAGATGCCGGATTGCCGAGGCGACGCCGTGCGCGGCGGCGACCTCAATTGGGGTGCCATATTCGGCACGCGCGGGGAGTAGTACGGCGTTGTCGTTCAGCTCGATGCCCAGATGCTCGCGGATGTAGTCGACGATACGAGCGGTGCGCTCGCTGATCAGTCGGGTGCCAGCGACGAGCTTCGTCCAAGCGGATGGTCGCTCGGCGGCAGCGGCAGCGGCGGTTCGGGCCGCTTCGACGACGGGGGTAAGATCGATGCCGTTCGCCGCCGCGCGATCTTGCCACGTTTGCAGCAGCTCGGCGCGATCGGCGATATCGGCTTTCTCGGCGCGCGTACGTAACGCGACCTGCTCGAGACCTGCCGGGCTTTGATAGTCGAGGACTTCTGCCGCGGCGGCGAGGATCTCGGCGCGGCGCGTGCTGAACGCCTCGACAGCGTTCCGGTCGACACCAGCGATCTCGAAGCTGCCGTGCTTACCGATGCTGCCGATGGCGTAGCCGAGCTTGGTCACACCTTCGCGGAGATAGGCATGGTAGATCGAGCCGAGCAGCGTGTTGTTCGACCACAGCTTGTCGTTGTGCAGCGCGTGCCATTTACCGTCGGCTGTCTGCGTCGCGTTGGCGATAACGGCATGCACATGCGCCTGGGGATCGAGGTTACGGCTGGTGTCGTGCTGGAACAGGGCAACGATTAAATTGCCGGTCTTGACGACGTTCGCGCCGCCGGCGCCAGTTCGCGCCTCGGCGAGGTGCTTTTCTGCCCAGGCGAGCGTGGCTTTTACTGCTGCCATATTGGCATCGAGGAGGCGGGTATCTCCGCCGACGTAAGCGAGCATCGAGAGCGACTTCGGCGCTGAGAATGTCAGGTCCATCCCGGCGCGGTGAGTGCCGGTCTGGCCGTTGCCGATCACCCTGCCGTCAGGCAAGCGGCCCTTGAGGACCTCGGTGAACGTATCGATCGATACCGACCCGACGAGGCCCGCGGTCTGTGCACCAGCGCCAAGCCATTGCGAGCTCTGTTCGAGGTCCTCGGCGCTGTAGGAGTTGTCGCGCGTGTAGTAGCTCCCCGCGGCCCCTGCCCCGCCAACGCTTGCTGCCGAGATCACCGGCTATGCTCGTCGTCATGGTCGCGGCCGACGTTGAAATCGGCGACGTCCGCTTCGGTACTTTGCTCGGCAGCGCGCCGGTTGGCGGGTGCGGAGACCACGCCTCCCACGATGTCGCTGCGATGCGCGTGCGAGCGATCGCGCGGGCCGAAGTTAAGTGTGAGTTCTTTGAGGCTGAGATGAGGAGGCTGATCTCGACCGACGGCGTCTGATGCCCGGCCAACGTCATCGCCGCGATCGGGTTCTGACGGTTCGCGTTGGGGCGCTGTCTCTCCGGAGGTCGCGCCACCAAGTGGATCGGCGCTTAGCCGCTTAAGGGTCGTCACCATCGCGGGCGACACGTCCGTATTGACCCTCGTCGGGAGGGTGATCAGCTTCGCAACGTCCATCGGGGCGCGCTCGGGTGGCTCGCTGCCGACCGCTGTCTGATAGCCCTCGCCTGTCGTATCGACAGGCGTCCCGGACGTGCCGCCGTTTGCATCATCTTGTGATGCAGGCGTAACCGCGTCGGTCGACGAAGCTAGAACGTTCGGCGCAACCGATGGCCTAACCGTGACGAAGTCTCTGAACGATGTTACCGGTGCGTCGGCAGCCGGATCGGGGTCGAACCCGGGAAGCTGCAGCGGAGCGATCTCGCGCTCAATGAAGCCGGGGGCCTGGCGCCGATATTTGACGTAGGTCAGCTTGACCCGCGCCGCTGGCAACCCTTGCGGGAACTTGAGGTAGCCGTGGAGGTCGGGCAGCTCGCCGAACTCGGTCGGGAGGACCAGCGGCTCGAGCTTGATCTTGCGCTGCAGAGTGGCGGCGTCGCGGACGTTGTCGACGCCGTACGACCAATTCTCCTCGAGCTCGGACCACTCGCCTTCGCCGATCTGCTCGGACTCCCAGTCCTGCGTGCCACGGTCACGGGTGTTCATTAGGAGCTTGGTTTTAGCTAGGCTCGAAATCGTCTCGGCATTGTTGTCGCCGTAGGTTTCGCGCAGCTGCGCCATGGTGTGCACACCAAGAACGAACGCTCCGCCATAGTTGCGGCTTGTCTGCATGCCAGCGACGATTGCCGGGATGTTGTGGAGCGCCCCGATTTCGTCGATCAAGAACCACAGCCGGATGGCGCGCTGGTCGCCGCGCATCGACATCAGCGTGTTGATCGCGGTCGTGATCCACATGGTCAGAAGAACGCGAACGCTGCGGAGATTGACGTGCTGGGCGGCGACGAACAGCACCGATCCTGCCGGGGTTTCCGCAAGCTCGGTCGCGTAGACGGCCCGCGTTTCCAGCTCGCCGTCCTGAGCCGTTATCGGTGCCCTTTCAGACAACTCTGGGTCGGTAGCTCGTGAGACAATTGAGGTTTCGTCTGCGGCCTCATCCTCTTTCCCGTCCGCGCGGTTTCTGTCGTTGGTCGACGCGGCTGCGGCGTTTTCTTCGGTTTCGAAAACTTCCCCGGTAAGGGCGTCGATTATGATCGATTTGTCGTTCGCGGCGGCGCTGTTCTCGACCGCGGCGGCATCACTGACAGCACGGGCTTCAGCTTGCTCGGACGGGGATAGAGACGTGAGGATATCAAGGCCTTCGTCGTGGCCGTATGAACCCTCTGGATCGATACCGAGCACCCAGTCGCGGATCGAGAACAAGGCACCCTCATCCGGGAGCACCATGAGTGCTTGGGCATAGGTATTAAACGTCGCACGGATCGATTCCGCCATGCGCTTGGCTTCGGGGTCTGTCAGCGGCGCGGCGATCGTCCTCGCGACGTGGGCGTGGAGGTCCTTGAGCTTCGACGTCATCAACACTTCGGCCAGTGCCTTGTTGTTGCCCCTCCCCTGCTGGACGAGCCGCACGCAGGTCTCGACGAACAGCATGCGGGCCGTCTCCTGCCAGAAGCTGTCGCCGCCGGTGTCGGCCATCGGGATGAGTGCCTGGCTGACCTCCTTGAAGTGCTCGCGCGTGTGCGCGTCAGCGAACGGCGACCAAGCCGGACAACGGCTATCGAACGGGTTGAGCAAGACGTCGGTTTGCCGGTTGAAGAAGCCTTCGACATAGGTGCCGGTGAGGTCGAAGACGACGGCGCGGTCGCCTCGGGCCTTGATCTGCCGAAGCAGGTCCTTCATCGCCGTCGACTTGCCGGTGCCGGTCGTGCCAACGACCATCGTGTGCGACTGCTCGGCCCGCCAGGGATAAGGCACGCCAGCGATCGTATAAGGCGTGTGGAGCATCCCCTCGACCTCGGCGCGGGCTGCCGGCGTCATCATCTTGATCGTTGCTTTACGACCGTAAAGCTGTCCCGCGATTTTGCGTCTGTCATCGATACATTGGACGCGGTTCAAGGCGACCACGGCGGCAAGCAGAAGTGGCACGTCGCCGATGGTTGCGCCGCGGGTGTGTTTGCGTTGTGTCAGGTCATGTCCAAAGCGCCGAAGCGCGATTGCGGCGATGATCGAAAGCGGCAAACCGAAGACCAGACCAATGCCTGAGCCGTGCCGGAGCGCGGCGGTCATCCGGTCCCACGCTTCGATCAGTGCGGGGTACGAATTGATCATGCTGATCGGGACGCGAACGGTGTCGCCGGCGACCATCTTCAGGCCGATCAGATGGCTCGGATTGAACGCAAAATAGTGCCACACTGAGGCGTAGCAGTGCATCATCCAGTAGTAATCATCGCCTTGATTTGTGTGCCGCCAGAACTGGTAGCCGATCGCGGTCAGAAGAATTGCGACGACGGTCCAGAACATCGGGCGCAGCGCGGTGCCGAACATCATCCCCACCGTCTCGGCGACCTGGCTCCCGCGCGTGAAATCGAGGAAGCTACCGCGCATTGGGAGCCTCCCCAAACTGCGTACGGTAAATCTCCTGAACTTGGGCGACCAAGCCCGGGCTCAGCCGTTCGGCAGTCGCGTTCTGGATGACCATCAGATAGCGAGCGAACTCGAGGACTTCGTCCAGGCGCGCGCTAAGACGGTCGAAATCTGATTGTTGTTTCGATGCCTTGGACGCCTGATCCTGTTCGATCAGAAACTTTAGATAACGCCCAATCGAACCGTGCGCGGCCACGGCCTTGGCTTTTAACGCACGACCTTCATGCTGCGGATAATACACCGACAGCTGATGCAACTTTGATGACACCGACACCTCCGACAAAGTCGGGCGGCGTGGCTTGGCCTGCGAAAAGCGTCACTAATGTATCATACGCATCCGATAACACAACTTCGCGATTATGCCGTTATACCAATGGCTTAAGAGTTTTCATTCACCTTTGCAGGGTGAACCATAGAATATATGTCGCAATGGTATTATATCTATCAGGCAAACCGTACCATAACTGGACGCTACATCGCTGTTATGACTGGCGTTTCGATACCATAAGGCTCCCGCCAAGGTGCGTAGGGTGTGGTAATCTTAAACACCCAATTCGACTGCGCGCAGCCGGGTTCGTGGCACCGTGTAAGGGACTGATTTTCAATAGGGTCGCGGAACCAGGCGGGTGTCTGACGCCGATTATTTGGTGGGGCAGAGGCGAAAGGTGTCGCCGATGTCACGGCGAAGTCTTTTGCCAACATAAGCCGGAACATGCCGGTGGCCGCGGTGCTATCTACGCTGACAATGCCAGCTGACCTCATGCGCCGCGGGGGTCGATCCGCCGCAGCACGCGCGGGGGCCGGGGCGATCCGCGACGTCCTTGGTAGCATCCGGCGGACGCGCGGGGTCAAGCCGGGGGCGCAAGGAGGCGGTCGATGGTGACACGATGCGCGACATTCTCCGCGCGGTCACCGGCGACAGCCCGCGCGCGGTCGGGACCGCGCGCTGCTAGCGATCGGCATGGCGGCAGCGCTGCGCAGTTCCGAACTTGTCGCGCTGACGCTCGCCGACGTCGCGGTCGTGCCGGAGGGACTGCGCCTGGCCGTTAACCGGTCGAAGACCGACCAGCAGGGCGAGGGTGCCGAGATCGCCATTCCCGAAGGCCGGCACCTCGCGCCCAAGACGCTGCTGCTCGCGTGGATCGCGCTCGCCGGCTTCGCCGACGGCCCGGTTTTTCGCAAATTGACGCCTCAGGGCGCGTCACGGCGAATCCGATGTCCGACCTCGGCGTCGCAACTGTCGTCCAGACGCGCGGCGGCGGCGGGGTACGACCCGGCGCTGTTCGGCGGCCATCCGCTACGCGTCGGATTTTTCACCGAGGCGGCGCGGCAGGGCGCGAGCGTCTTCAAGATGCGCGAGGTCAGCTGGCATAAGTCGATGGAGGTGCTGATGGACTATGTCCCCAGCCACGAGCTGTTCCGTGACCACGCAGATGAGGAATTCTATGGCAATAATGGCTATGGCCGTTGTCGTGTAAGATTAGGTGGGCTATACCCGGTATATGCCGCGATCCTCCGCCACTTCGGCGCTTCCTTCTGCCGCTGTGCAGGGTCTGCAGGCGCTCGGTCGCGATCTGGCGATCGCGCGCAAGCGGCGGCGACTGACCCAGGCACTGCTCGCCGAGCGGATGCTGGTCAACGTCGAGACGGTTCAGCGCCTTGAGCGCGGCGATCCGACGGTATCGCTCGGCATTGTCGCCTCGGCGCTATTCGTCTTTGGACTCGGCCGTAGGCTCGCCAGCCTTGCCGCGCCGGCGACCGACGGCGTTGGCGAGGCCGAGGCAATCCGCGCCCTGCCCCGCCGCGTCCGCCGCCCCGCCGCCGCCGATATTGATCTCGATTTCTGACGCCGATGCTTGAGCAGACTAGCTTCGTATTCATGCACCTGCCCAACGGCCCCGTCCCCGCAGGGCGGCTACGCATGGTCACTGATGGTCGCAACAGCTATGCCGCGTTCGCTTATGGCACCCGCTACCTCCGCCGGGCTGACGCCGTCGCAGTCGACCCCGAGGTCTTGCCGCTCGAAGGACCGACGGGCGAGATCCTGACGGGCGAAGGCTTCGACCTGTTCAATGGCATCCGCGACGCCGCGCCCGATGGCTGGGGCCGATATCTGATGCGCAAGGCCGCGGCCGGGCGCGAACTATCCGAGTTCGACTATCTCGTCGCCTCGGGCGAGCACCGCGTCGGCGCGTTGGCATTCGGGCCGACGCCCGCGCGGCCTGAACCGGCGCTCTTTGGTGCGATCGCTACCGACGATCGCCCGATCGACCTCGCAGCCCTTGCCCGAGCCGCAGGCGATGCCGCGGCCGGCGAAATTGCCGATGCGGCCTTACGTGCGCTTCTCGCCGCAGGCTCGTCGCTTGGCGGCGCGCGTCCGAAGGCGGCCGTGGTTGAGAATGGCAGCGGATGGCTGGCGAAGTTTTCGGCGCCGTCGGACAGTTATGACATTCCGCGCGCCGAATACGCCGCTATGTCGCTGGCCAGAGCGTGCGGCCTCGACGTGCCCGACCTAGACCTGCGCCTCGTTGGCGGCCGTGCGGTTTACCTCATCAAGCGATTTGACCGCGCCGGCAGCAACCGCCTGCCGTTTGTCTCGGCGCTGACACTGCTCGCGGCGCACGAGATCGCCGCCGGCGAGTATTCCTATGCAGATGTTGCCGCCCAGCTGCGCAAGTACGGCTCGGCCCCGGCGCGCGACCTGCGCGAGTTGTTCCGCCGAATGGTGTTCAATGTACTCGTCGGCAACAGCGACGACCATCTGCGCAACCATGGCGTGATCTACGATGGCAAGGGCTGGCATCTGTCGCCGCTTTACGACGTCGTCCCAACGCCGCAGCTGGGTACCGACCGGTACCTCGTTCTGGCGCTCGGCAGCGGGGGCAAGCGCGCGACGCTCGCCAATGTACTGTCGGGCCATGCTGCTTTCGGACTGCCCTTTGAACAGGCGGCGCACGAGATTGAGCGGCTGCGGCGGCAGGTGGCGGCGGAGTGGCCGAGCGCCCTTGCAGCCAGCGGACTGAGCAGCGAGGATCGCACCCGGCTTGCGCGGTGCTTCGCCGCGAGCGGCGACGATGGCTGGATGAGCGATTAAGGTCTAGGCGATTCCGCGTTAACGGATCGCCCCTTTGCGCTTCGTCGTTCGACTCCAGACGGCGTGTTCGTCGGCGACTTCGGTTGAAAATTGGCGTGGGTGGATCACCTCAAGCCCCGAAAGCAGGCATGCCGCTTTCACCCCTACTTCGTAGCGATTGCTGCCGTTATCTCTGCGATGCGAGCTGAAGTCATGCCGACCGCCGCGGCCAGCTTCGGCCACTGATCGATCGCTGCGGCTACTTCCTCGAAGGTCGTCTCTAACCGCTTTGCCGGCAGTCCTGCCGACGCACCTCCGGTCAACAAATGCTCCCTGGTAGGTCTGCGGCCCTCACCGCCAACCGCGAGGTAATGCTCGCCGCCTGGACCGGACGAGACCGTCAGGTCGAACGCCGGTGCCAACCGCCATTCGCCGCTGGCGTTCATCAGGAACGCGTGATTGCGGGCATGGTCATCGCGGTTATGCGCGATGACGTTGAATGCCATCCGGCGGAACGCAGCTTCGACCTCGCGGACGTCGCGGGTAAGATACTGTGTAGCGCGAAGGTATTCTCGGTAGCTCACCGACGCGCTGTCCGGATCGGCCTCGAGGAGCCCCGCCAATGAGTGCAGGTGAAGAGGGCCGTCGGCATCCCGGTCGAACCGCCGGCTGGCGAAGTGTCCGGGCCCTGTGCGCGACGGCAGCAGCCGCCAGGGTGCAACCTCGATGCCGGCAGCGCTGGCCATCGCATTATACGCCGCCTCGAGTGCGCCGATGTCTTCGGGATCGCCGGGTGCGCGGAACTTAACGAGCCACGGATCGAGCCCTGGGGCATGCGACGTAGCGAGGCTGGCGTCGTCCTTTCCGAGCCAGACCTGCGCCTTGGGCCGGGCGCCGCCGGCGCTGCCACCGAGACGCTGGAGCGCCCCAAGCATGTCCGATGGCTCGCCAGCGATCACGGCCAGAGCCTCGGCCTGAAGGCGGTCTAGGTCGGGCATCGGCAGATCGTCGTCGGCCATGTTGTCGGCGGGCACGAAGCGCAGCGCGCCAAACCCGCGTTCTCCGACCAGCGCCAAGCGATCGAGTGGCGTAAGTGCCCCTGGATCGCGTCCAACGCTGCGGAGGCGGCGGTCGAGCAGCAGCCGCCCGTAGCTCTCGGGGAGGCTGTCGGCGAACACGCCGAACAATCCGGCGAACGGCTCACGCGGTGCTGTCTGGACGCTGGGCTTCAGCGGCAGGCGAAGCGGTGAAATTGGCAGCCCTGCGGCAAGGAACTCAGGCGTATACTCGAACAACGCCCGCCGATCGCGCCAGGCAAGGCGACCGACCTTCAGTCGGCGCGAGCCGATATCGAGACGAACGTCGAGCAGCGCGGTCACGAGCGCCGACCCCGCCGACGCGGTTTGCTGGAGGTGACTAATTCGTCGAGGTTCGCCGCCGGCGGCGGCGCGAACAAGGTCGCTATATCGGCGTCGCGCCCGAGCGCCTGCGCCAGTCGGATCAGGCTCTCGAGCGCGATCTGCCCCGTCGTCTCGAACCGCCGCAGCGAGGCGAGCGTCACGCCGGAGCGCGCAGCAAGCCCGGCTTGGGTCAGATCGACATCGAGCCGAACCGACCGAAGCCGGGCCGCCACCCCATCAGCAAGCTCTTGGACAGTCTCAAGCATGCTGACATCTTAGCAGTTATAGGGCAAGTTGGCACCCTGATGCTGTTATTTTGGCAGTTGTTAAAATCGCAGTGTTGGCGCCTTTCACGAGATGGATGCGCCAGTCGCTATCGTACGCCTTGATCGTCCCTGGCTTTCAGCGATGCACGCCGACACGCCGATAGAGGTCGGTGAACCCCGTACACATCGGTGCGGCCAGCGCGTTGCGCTTGTGGGCCAGTGGATCGCGCCGGACCTTCGCCTCGAGGATGAGAAATGCGCCGCGCCGCGTGCTTGATGATCGGTGACCACCGCCCGATTGCCGAGACTGCGCTTGCGCACCACCCCCTTGATCCGGGTGCAGACGATCCACGTCTGCCGCCGCTAGGTAGGCAGCGCAGCCCGAACCCGGGGGGCGTCATGCCCCACTCGACAGGTCATGCCCGATCAGCGGGACCAGCTCGCGATCAGCGAACTTCGGGCCGCCGGCACGCTCGCGTCTTTCGATGCCGGGCCTCGCGGTTGCGAGACCGTTCACTGGGCGTCTCCCTTGGCGACGAACCCGGTGGCGCGAGCAAGGTGAGTCGATACACGGCCCACCGCCTCCCGGACGCTGTTATCGCCGGACATCGCATCTCGGTCCCTGATGAATTGCGGAGCATCCTCGGTTGTTTCGCACTGTAGCGAGCCGGACAATATTACTGTGCGGTAAGTTGGTCGGTCGGCGAAGCCGTTTCAGGCGAGCCAAAAAGCGCCGCACCTCGCCCTGCTGGCTCACGCCTGCGCGTAGGTCTCCCGGCGCTTGCGGCTGAGCATCGCGTCCCAGGCGGCGTCCTCGGCGTCGTCGTCGCGGCCATCGCGGCGCAGCTGCTGGACCCGGTCGAAGCTAAGTTCGACGAGGTCATCGTAGGAGATGTTGTCGTAGTCGACTTTGGCAATCGCTGTGTTGGCCCTGATGAACATCGTATCCTCCATCTAAATCGCCTCGTCATCGAAGCGGCGGTAGAGAGGACGGGCGCGGTCGCTCGGTCAGGAACCGCGTGAGCGGCCGCGGCACGCGGTGGTAGGGGCAACGATTTTGTCGGCCGCGAGCGTCAGCGAAGACGGGCCGGCAAAATGGTGGGACCCTGCCGTTCTTGACGGAGCGAGAGCCGCGCCCGTCAGACTACCGCCCAGTTGAGAGAGAGAGCGTTCACTTCGTGGCGCGCAGCGCCGCGGCGGTCGGGGCCTTGTGCCCCGATCCGCTTCCCTGCCTTGCTGCGAGCACGACGAAACCCCGGCGGGCGAACCCGCCGGAGTTGGTGTCGATCAGCCCTCCTGACCGTTGTCGGCTGCGCCGGGGGCCTTGGTGAGGAAGTCGACCGTCTCGGCGATGACCTCGACACCGTAGCGCTCGGTGCCGTCCTTATCGGTCCACTTGGTGTAGTGGAGGCGGCCCTGCACCGAGACCTTCGAGCCCTTGCGGACGTATTTGCCGACGTTGGTGCCGAGGCCGTTGAAGCAGGTGACCTTGTGCCACTCGGTTTCCTTCTTGGCTTCGCCGGCGGGGGTGTTCCAGCGGCGCTCGGTGGCGACCGAGATCTGGGTGACGTTGCCGCTCTGGGTGGCGCGGGTGATGGGATCTGCGCCGACGTTGCCGACGATTACGACGATGTTGGTCATGGTGGTTTCTCCTGAGCTTCGCTATCGCGGGCCTGCCCCGTCGATGGCTCCGTTAAGAGCCGTGCGGTGGTGGCCCGGCACCGAGCGCGCAGACGCGAGGGGAACTCCGATTGCAGGGTCTTGGTGCGGGCCGCCTGTCCCCCGGCCCCGCGTTAGCGGAGAGCCGGAGAGGACGGGCAACACGGCCCTGACAATCGGGGTTGCTGGGCCATCGCTGTCGCGGCTTAGGAAGGCCATTGAGTACGGGTCGGGCCTGCGAGCGAAGCGTCCCCGTGAGAGACCGGTGGCCCACTCGCCAGGTTGATGGCAGCGTCGGTCCAGGCCCCTGCCCTGCTCGACCGTGGCAGCGTCACCGCCGTCGGTTGCCCTGCGTCCGATCCCACCGTCGGTGAGGCCATAGCGGAACTTGGCACGGGGCTCCGGTCAACGCCGATGGCACGCTCGAGCACTCGTCGCCGATGGCGGGAGCCGAGGCCCATGCCGGCTCGCCAGCGTCGTCCGCAGGACGGCCCCCGCGTCGGTGTCGGCGATCGCCGGTTTGACGCACACCAGACCCTGGTCGCCGCGCAAGAGGCAGCGGCTCGCCACCGATCCCGTGCGGATCGTTCGCCGGGTCGCGAGCAGCCCTTGCGCGTCGCGCGCGGCGTGTTGCGACAGGGATCGTGACCTGAAGGGCCGAGACGCCTTTGGGCGGCTCGGTGAAGCGCAGCCGTATGGTAATCGTCAGCGCCAAGGGGTCAGGGCGCTGAAGGTCGCTGATATTATGGTCATTATTATGCCCGTCGATCGCTGGGTGCACGACTGCGATCGATCAGACGGTGCTTCGAAGACGGTGACGGGCGGGATGGAGATGAGCTACGCCTCCGGGTGAGACCAAGAAGGTCCCGGCGGGCATTAGCCCGCCGGGCAGAACCGACTCAGAACGGCACGTCGTCGTCCAGATCGTCGAGGCCACCAGTCGTTGCGGGCGTGCGCGCCGGCGTCTCGGTGCGGGTCTCGCGCTTGGGCGCATCGCCGGCCTTGGGTGCGGGCGTGAGGAACTCGACGCTGTCGGCGAGGATTTCGACGCCGTACTTCGTTGCGCCGTCGGTGCCGGTCCAGCTCGTATAGTGGAGGCGGCCCTGGATCGAGACCTTCGAGCCCTTGCGGACGTACTTGGCGACATTGGTGCCGAGGCCGTTGAAGCAGGTGACGCGGTGCCACTCGGTCTGCTCCTTGATCTCGCCGGTATTTTTGTCAGTCCACTTGGTCGAGGTGGCGACCGAGAGCGAGGTGACGGTGCCGCCGGCCTGGATGCTGCGGCTGACCGGGTCGGCGCCGGCGTTGCCGATGATGATGACGAGATTGGTCATGGTGATTCTCCTGAGCTTCGGCCTACGGGATCGTCCCGTCGACGGGCTCCGTTAAGAGCCGTGCGGCGGTGGTCCGGCACCAAGCGCGCAGACGCGCGGGGAACCCCGATTTCAGGGGCGGTGGGGGCGGCCCGTCCCCCGGCCCCGCGTCAGCGGAGAGCCGAAGAGGACCGGCAACACGGCACTGACAATCGGGGTTGCCGGGCCGCCGCTGTCGCGGCTTAGGAAAGCCCAGTGAGACGGGGCGAGGCCGAGGTCGATCGCCCGCAGTGAGAACCGCTGCGTTACGCAGTCATCACGGCGTTGCCGCGCTACCCGGGCGCTGTGTCAGAGTCGGCAACGATCATTGCTACGACCGCCCTGCCCGGTGGATTGCACGGACCACGGATCGAGGTGTTCGAGCGGCGGCGTCGTAGCTGGCCTCGGCCAGCATCACCGCCGCTTGGTCGGCCTCGAGGCGGCGGTAGATAGCCTGGCGGCTGACGCCGAGCAGGGTGGCGATTTCGGTCACAGTCGGTGTCAGATCCACCTTGATTGAGCGTCGTGCCTGCTTCCATCGGGCCGGCGATATCGCGGGCTGCCCGAAGCGGGTGCAAGCGCGCTGTGCAGCGGCGATCCCGGCCATCGTGCACTCGTGATTGGTGCCACGCTCGCACTCGCGCGATCGCGGAGAAGACGTGGACGATCAGCGTGCCGCTGGCCGACGTCGTGTCGATCATCGTCTCCTTGAGCGAGCGGAACCTGATGCCGCGCTTCTGAAGATCGGTCACGACGTTGACGAGGTCAGGGATCGAGCGGCCGAGCCGGTCGAGCTTCCAGACGATGAGAACGTCCTCGCCGGGACGGACGAACGAGATCGCCTTTTCAAGATCGGGCCTGGCGAGGGCGGCACCACTGACGCCGTGGTCGTCGAAAACGCGCTCGCAGCCGGCGGCAGCGAGCGCATCGAGCTGGGGCTGCGGTTGTTGGTAGGCGGTTGAGCCCCGGGCGTAGCTAACAAGCATGTGCGTCCGCTACTATGATCGTGTCGGTCTGAGCACATCTGTCGGTGTCCGAAACGCAACGCTGCTACGTTGGAAACGCGCAGGGTATGTAACGGCATCCACTTCGCGGCGTCGGGCCGCATATGCGGTGCAAGCGACGCTTATACTCAGTTTCAGGTCTGATGGTGTGCCGAGGAACGCATGAGAAGATGCACGTCGTTTGCTTATGCTCGTCGGATCGCCTCCTTCTAGCCGGAACTTGCCATTGGGGACGGTGACCCGCATTCCGTTCGACCATCCCCTGCCAGAACGGACGCCCCTTCCGAGCGTCGCTGTAAATCAGGAGCATGGTAGTTGACTCCGTCAACAGTGTCGTTCGATAAGGCAGGAATGGACACCGCGATCGAGGCCATCCGAACCTTCAACCGCTTCTTCACCCGGCACGTGGGTGCCATTGATGCGCGCTTCCTGGATACCGACGCGAACCTGCCAGAAGCGCGCTTGCTGTTTGAGATCGCTCGGCAAGAGCCGGTTCAGGCGAACGCGTTGCAGGCCGCACTCGGCGTTGATCGTGGGTATCTCAGCCGCATGATCGCCCGCTTCGAGGATCGGGGGTGGATCATGCGTAACCGAATTGAAGCCGATGCGCGCACGCGCCCGATCCATCTTACTGCGGTAGGACGCGCAGCTTTCGATCAGATCGACCAGCGGCAGCGTTCCGCAGTCGCCCACGACCTGAACCGTCTTAGCGCCGTGGAACAGGATGATCTGGTGCAGGCGCTGACCAGGGCACGGCTGCTACTCGACCCGAACGCTCCTATCGAGTTCGTCATTCGACCGGCCGGCATTGGAGAGGTCAGTCAGGTCGCGGCGCGACAATCGATCCTGTATGCCGCGAACCACGGCTGGGGGCGTGCGCTAGAAACGTTAGAGGCCGAGACGACGGCCACGTTCCTGCGCCGCTTCAAGCCTGATCGGGAACAGTGTTGGGTGGCTGATCTCGCCGGGGTGATGGCCGGTGCGGTCTTCCTCACCGACGAAGGGAATGGCGTAGCCCGTCTCCGCCTGCTGCATGTCGAACCATTCGCTCGCCGGCGGGGCATCGGCGATGCGCTGGTACGCGGGTGTGTCGGGTTTGCGCGCGAAAAGGGTTACGACCAGATCGCCCTGTGGACACACACCGTGTTGGACGCAGCCCGCCGCATCTATGCGCATCACGGTTTCGAATGCATCGCCACGGAAGTCCATCACGAGTTCGGAGAGCCAGTGCAGGGGGAGACGTGGCGGTTGATTCTGGCGGGATAGATGCGCACCGCTTCCGAACTCGGCTTCGCGCACCTATTCCCCCTGCCCCGCCCCGGGATCTCCGACCGGCATCGCCCTGCGCATGAACGCGCCGAACATCGGCACGGTGAACGCCGTCTCGCCGTATCCCGGCGTGTAGATCATCCCCTTGGCGATCAATGACGCGCGTACGGGACCAAAGCTCGAAGGCTTCCGGCCAATATGATCGGCAATGGCGGTTGAATTAAAGGGCCCCTCCCCGAGCTCGGCCATGCCGCGCAGATAGCGCTTTTCTGACGGTGTCAGCCGGTCGAAGCGGACACGGAAAAAACTGTCGTCGAGTGCGGCGATCGCGGTCGGGTGAGCGAGGTCAACGTCCGCGGCCGTAATCGGGCAAGCGTCGGCCGCGTCCCAACATTGTTTTCCCCACTCCTGCAGGAAATAGGGATAGCCCTCGGTGACGGCGAGGATCTTCGCGACCGCGTCAGGCTCGATGGCACATTCCTCGGCCTCGATCGGGTGGACAATGGCGGACGTCGCGGCGGCGTCCCCGAGCGGACCGATGCTGGTGAACAAAAACAGCCGCTCGGCATACGACTTTGCCTTGCCCATTTGCCCGGCCAGTTGCGGGAGGCCGGCGGCGACCAGCGTGATAGGGCGATCATTTTGGCGCGCGCGGTGAAGCGCCGTAATTAAGGCCGCCAGGTCGCGTTCGGGCACATATTGCAGTTCGTCGATGAACAGCACGAGCGCGGTCTGGCGCTCCCCTGCCGCGGCCCCGGCAAGGTCAATCAAATCGATCAGATCGGCTTCGAGATCGCCGTTGTCGGCGACCCCTATCTCGCCAAGGTCGAGCGATGCCTCCAGTTCACCGTAGCTCAGCTTGAATGCCTTTACGAACCGGGCGAGCGCTCCCAGGCCCCGCTTGGCCAACGTCATAGCCGCCTGGCCGCGATCGAGCTTCAGCATGGCGGTGCGGAGTGCCGGGACCAGCATGGCAGGCAGCGACTGGCCCTCTGGTGCCTCGATCGGCACGCTCAAGATGCCCTCGCCTTCCGCTGCCCGGCGCATCGCGTTGAGCAACACCGTCTTGCCTACTCCCCGCAAGCCGAGCAGAATCATGCTCTGCGCATGACGGCCGCTTTTGATGCGGTCGAGCGCGACGGCGACGCTTTCGAGGACGTCCTCGCGGCCGGCAAGTTCGGGCGGGCGGCTACCCGCACCAGGCGAGAAGGGATTGCGGCGTGGGTCCATTCTAGGCTGTTTATACGGTTCTAGTTGGTTCGCATAGAACAATGTAAATCATCTATATCTTGCCATGCCTCAATCAGGCTGACGTGCAGGCACGGGATCTTCCGGTGACGACCGACCAGCATTTCACGGCGACACGATGCGCGATTCCGAGCCGTACCGTGTCGTTGGCGGCGTCGCTGCGAACATTGGTTGACCCTCAGGCGTCGGTGCGGTGCGAGTATGGCGCTCATTCCGATCAACGAAGCTTGCACGAGTTGAACGATTGAATGTCACCGACACCGCACGCACCATCATCTCCGAGCCAGTGATCGGCCCTGCAACACTGCATCTCGCTTCGTTGGATGGGACCGAAGCCGAGCTTATTACGGTCGACACGCTTGATGACCGCGCTTTTGCCGCGCTGCGCGACCCGACCGAGTTCGCCGAGGTGGAGATCGCGATTGAGGCCACAGTCTTGTTTGGCTGTCGGGAGTTGAGCTCGGTGGAGATGCACCTTGGCTCGACACGCTCTCGCCGACGGGACATGGCGCCGATCGCGCGTTTCTCGAACGGCGAATGCGACCCGCCCTGTCATTAGCCAAGGCGGCCGAGGCACTCGGCGTGTCGCGTCGGATGGCGGCCTCTTATTCGACCGGTGAGAAGACGTGCCGAAGCCAATCCTGCGCGCTTGCCGGGGGTGGGACGTCGGACATGGGCTTTATCAAGCCGCGTCGTCGCTTCCAAAGCCAAATGCTCACGCGTATTGAATGCGGCGGGATATCGCCGAGCCGCAGACGGATAGTGAGTGTTCCCGCAGCATGACCTATGGTTTCTTTGAAATATCCAAGATCGGCTGGGCGCTGTTTGCGCCTGAAACGTTGCTCTTCCTTCCATTCGCCGTCGCCCTCTGGTCGGTGTTCGCTCATCGCCGCCGCTTAGCGCTGTACGCGCTCGCGTTAGGATTTGGCCTCGTGCTCGCGGTCGGCATTTTCCCGCTCGGTGATTTATTGCTCGTGCCGCTGGAAGGCAGATATCCGGCCAATCCGCCGCTGCAGGAGGTTGATGCAATCATCATCCTTGGCGGTGGGAGTAACCCGGCAGTAGCCGCGCGGTGGGGGACATCCGGGATCGGTGACGCCGGCGATCGATATCTGACAGGCGGGGCTTTGGCCCGTCGCTTTCCGACATCGGTGATCTATTTCACCGGCGGGTCCGGGGACCTGATCGGCGACAGGATGAGCGAAGCAACCGTTGCCCCTCAGCTCCTGGAAGCGACAGGCGTCGATCGGGCGCGCGTGCGTCTGGAAGGCGGATCGCGATCGACGGCAGAAAATGCTCAGCGCTTGCGCGAAAGCGCTAGGCTTCAATCAGCGCGTCACATCGTTCTTGTGACGAGTGCCTTTCACATGCCCCGAGCCATGCTCGCATTTTGTGCGGCTGGCTGGCATGGCTTAGTCCCTTACCCGGCAGATTTCCGATCAACGACCTTCGGCAATGGGATCGGCTGGAGCTTCGCGCATCATTTACAGACGCTGGACATAGCGGCGAAGGAGTGGGTCGGCCTTTTCGCGTATCGACTTACCGGACGCGCCGCCCAGTCTTGCTAAATCTAAGCGCAGACTCCAACGTGATCCGACAGTAGCCGGACAACTGGAGGGTAAAATGCCAATCGCTCGCGCGCTCATGGTTCTCATCGTTGTTTCGGCCGCCGGATCGCTGTCGGCGGCACCCTGCAAGGATGCCAAGGGCAAATTCATCAAATGCCCGCCTGTCGCCGCAGCCCCCGCCGCCCGGTGCCGCAACGCCAAGGGTGCGTTCGCCAAGTGCGGTTCCCCCGGCGCCAAGCCCGCGTAAAGCCGATCCCGCCATATCGGGTCGTCGACCAGCGATCTAAAACGCTGCCCGATAGACTTATGGCTTAACTCCGCGCCCGTTCGACCAGTCGTTTCCGCTCGCGCTCGCTGGCACTATTCCAAGCTTCGATCGATACGCCGGGGGGCGGCGGGTGAAGGCCAGGACGCAACGCGGCCGCAACAGGCGTGAGATGACCCCCGCGCTTCTCTTGCTGCCGACGAACCGAGCGTTCGTAGAAGTCCGGCGACAGCATCAAGCGCTTCGAGCCGCACTGCGAGCAGCGAAACCGACGATGCGCCTCTCGCCAGTCGGTCGGCCAACCGCGGCGGCGAAACAGGGCCAGGATTCGGCCGATTGCGACCACGACGTCGTGACGGCACTCGCCACACTTGATGCGGAGATCCGCCTTGCCCATCAACTGCGTGAGATCGTGAAGCGGCCCGGCCATAGACGGAACATAAACAGAACGGGCCGTGAGTCGCTAGTCCGGCAGGATGATCATATCAACGTCGAGAAGGTCGACCCCCGCGCGCGTGCCGGTAACGACGACCTGTTTCGAGACGAGCCAGGCGGCGGCATGAGGATCCGTAATATCGAGACGCCAGCGGCCTCCGCTGTCTGTATCAAGCGCGAAGCCATGCCTCGTAGCGACGAGACGTCCCTTGAGGCTATGATGCGTCGAGCACGGCATCCGCTGGGTATAAACTATTCGGTAACCAACGTCGTCAGGAGGTCGTGAGGAATGTGTGGCCGTTTCCGTAATCTGCAGACATGGTCCGACTTGTACGGGGATCTGCAGCGTTTTCTCGGCCCGGTTACCCAAGCGGCGGTCAACCTCGAGCCCCGCGAGCAGGTGCGTCCGACACAGACCGCGCCTATCGTTCGAATGATCGATGGCGCGGTTGGCGTGACGAACGCGCGCTGGTGGCTCGTGCCCTGGTTTCACAAGGGCACGCTAAAGGATTGGAAGGCGACGACGTTCAATGCCCGCGCCGAGACCGTCGCGACCTCGCGGGCGTACCGCGACAGCTTCAAGCGAAGGCGTTGCCTGGTGCCGGCAGACGGCTGGTATGAATGGATGGGGCCGCACGACGACGACGATAAGCGCAAGCAGCCGTGGCTGTTCGCTCCGAAAGATGGTGCGCCGATCATGCTCGCGGGTATCTGGGACCGGTGCGAGACGATCGATCAGGGTTGGATTGAGAGCTTTTCGATCGTGACGCAACCCGCTGGTGCCCCACTCAACGGCACCATGATCGCGCTCCTGCCGTGCTGTTCGGTGATGAATGGGCGCGCTGGCTCGATCTGGATGCCAATGTCGCGGATCTGCTCGGGCCGGAAAGCCGCGATCGGTTCGACGTGGTGCGGTGTGCAATTAGATAGCCAACGCCCCTCCCGAGCCGGCGCGCGTTCGCCCACCCCGGATAGCCAAATCTTTCTTTGAGCGTTGGCGGCAGCAACTGGCAGCCATACGGCGGTGAAGTGGCTAGCGGGTTGTGCTTGCAGCCAGCACGTTGCGGCCGATCTCGGCTACGGGAACGCAGCGAGCTTCGTCACCATGTGCCGCAAGGCCTTCGGCACCCCTCCGGCTCGCGACATGATCGGGCGCCATGCTGGCGACCCTGAATCTCATCGCATGCGAGTAGAACTGAAAAAAATCGGT
Source organism: Polymorphobacter sp. PAMC 29334 (assembly GCF_019431245.1). NCBI lineage: Bacteria > Pseudomonadati > Pseudomonadota > Alphaproteobacteria > Sphingomonadales > Sphingosinicellaceae > Polymorphobacter > Polymorphobacter sp. PAMC 29334. The sequence continues at coordinate 736,396 of NZ_CP080242.1, forward strand.
CAACGAACAGGCGTCGGGTGCCACCACCGAAAGTATGCACTTCGTTGCAGTTTAATAGCACACCCTATGTACCAGGGTAGCATCGCAAGTCCGTCGGCCAGAATGGAGGAGATGCCGATGACGGGCTGGGATGGTCACGATCCGGCGTACGCGAAACAACTTAGATTATCAGTCCGACGCGTGGTGGTTCGTTCACGTTCGGGGGCGTTTTCATGAGCGGCTTGAATTGGGTGCGTAGCGATCAGAGGCTTAACAGCGCACCCGAAGATTTCACTGCCGTAGGCGTAATAGTTGCTTGCTATCCCAATACGAATTGGTGAACTCGGCTCGATACCGCGCCGGGTCATGTCGGCGAACTCGCATAGCGAAGGATCGAAGATGGCAGTCAAGATCAAGTCCCAGCCGGCAAAGATCAAGAAACCGGCAGCCGGTGCAGCGCCCGCCCAACCGCACGCCGCAGCTGACAAGGGTTCGACGGCGACGAGCGCACCCCAGCGCCGCGCCAAAGCAAAAGGCACACCGACTTACCCTGCGGTTGGATCGCTGCCAGCGGCAGAGTTTGCGCGAGGCACCGGTGGCGAATTGCATCAGGTCGCCGCCAAGGGCCAGCCTGTGCTGACGACCAATACCGGCACACCGATCAGCGACGATCACAATAGCCTCAAGGCCGGTCCGCGCGGACCGATCCTAATCGAGGATTTCGTCCTTCGTGAGAAGATCCATCATTTCGATCACGAACGCATCCCTGAGCGCGTCGTACACGCGCGCGGCCTTGCCGCGCACGGACAATTCGAGCTGACCGACAGTCTTGCCGACGTTACCACCGCAAAGACCTTGACTGAAGTTGGGGTCAGAACGCCGGTGTTCACCCGCTTCTCGACCGTTGCGGGAAACCGTGGTTCAGCCGACGTCGCGCGCGATGTCCGCGGCTTCGCGGTCAAGATGTATACTGCAGAAGGCAACTGGGACATTGTCGGCAATAATATCCCGGTCTTCTTCATCCAGGATGCGATCAAGTTTCCCGACCTGATCCATGCCGTCAAGGAAGAGCCAGATCGTGGCTTTCCGCAGGCGCAGTCGGCCCATGACACGTTTTGGGACTGGATCGCTTGCACGCCCGAGGCGATGCACATGGTTATGTGGCAGATGTCCGATCGGACAATCCCGCGTTCGGTGCGAATGATGCAGGGCTTCGGCGTCCACAGCTTCCGGCTGATCGCCGCCGACGGCGCGGTGACGTTCGTCAAATTTCATTGGCTTCCGGTGCTCGGCATGCAGTCGGTCGTGTGGGACGAGGCCCTCAAACTCAACGGGGCCGACCCCGACTATCATCGCCGCGACTTGTACACCTCGATCAACGACGGCGAGCATCCGGCGTGGGATCTCGCAGTCCAGCTGTTCGACGAGGAACGGGCCGCGACATTCGACTTCGACCACCTCGATTCGACCAAGCTGATCCCCGAAGAAGTCGTGCCCCTGCGCGTGATCGGGCGAATGACGCTCGACCGCAATCCCGATAATGTGTTCAGCGAGACCGAACAGGTCGCGTTCTGCACCGAGAATGTCGTGCCCGGAATCGGTTTTTCGGACGACCCGCTGCTCCATGGTCGCAGCTTTTCGTATCTGGATACGCAGCTGAGCCGCCTTGGCTCGGTCAACTTCACTCAGATACCGATCAACGCGCCGCGTTGCCCTTTCGGGAACATGCAGCGCGACGGCCACATGAACGTGCGGCCACAGGCCACCCGCGTCGCCTATACGCCGAGCCTAATCGACCCGTCGGGCCCACGCGAGGATCCGGTCGGCGGGTTCCGCAGCGCGCCGGCCGCCGATGTTGGGCCGAAGGTGCGCGAGCGCTCGGCGACCTTTGCCGACCATTATAGTCAGGCGCGCCAGTTCTTCTTCAGCCAGACCGAGCCCGAACAGAATCACATCGTCGCCGCGCTGATCTTCGAGCTCTCGAAGGTCGAGCTGCCGATCATCCGTTCGACCATGCTCGGCCACCTCGCGGTGATCGACGTGACGCTTGGCGAGCGTGTCGCCACCGGGCTCAACCATAAGGCAAAGATTGTCCCGGCGGTTCCGGCGGTCGAGCCGCGCACCGACCTTCCGCCGAGCTCCAAGCTCAGCATCCTTGCTAGCGGCCCGCCAACGCTCGTCGGGCGGCTCGTCGGCATGCTCGTTACCGATGGCGCCGCGTCGGCAACCGTCGGTGCGCTGATTACAGCGACCAAAGCGGCTGGGGCATCGCCAAAGATCATTTGCCCGCGCGTTGGCGGCGTCACCCTCGACGATGGGACGCTGCTTAAGGGCGATTTCCAGCTCGCTGGCGGCCCGTCGGTGCTGTTCGATACCGTCGCGGTCGTGACCTCAGCCGATGGCACGACGAAATTGCTTAACGAGGCTGCGGCGGTTGCCTGGGTCCATGACGCGTTCGCTCATCTCAAGGTGATTGCCGCGACGGCCGATGCCGAGCCGCTGCTAATCGCGGCAGGTGTGATACCAGACGCCGGCATCGTGAAGCTCGCTGGCGCTGCCGATGCGGCAGCATTTACCGCGCTCGCCGGCGAAGGCCGGATATGGGCACGCGAGCCAATGGTGCGGACTATCTACTGACGTTGGTTCCTCTCTCCCTGCCGGCCGATAAAGCGGCTGGCATGAAATTCTCGTTTAGATCGGACGACCGCGGTTGCATTTAGACGCTGCAACCGCGGGTGTTCGGCGTTAGCGTCAATAAGACGGACTGATGTTTTCAACGACCGGGGAACCTCGTTGTTAGGACGGAATAACTCGAGTACTTCAAAATGGATTATAGTAGCTAAAACACAAAAATTACATAAGCCGCGCGTAGCGTTATTGCGGATCTGAAATTTAAGTAAATCGCGTGAACGGAGCTAATGAACGAGCATCATGCGATCTGGGACGAGTCTGAACTCCGGCGTGCGATTGACGCCGCCGAGGTGGCGTTGTGGCGGTGGAAGGTCGATAGCGATGCGTTGAGAATGATGCATGTGCTTATGCGCTGTGCGGCGTGCCCCACGGTATACCGGTAACGTTCGGCGCCTTATTTGAAAACATTCACCCGGCAGACCGCGACCGCGTTCGCGCGGCATTCGCGGCGACCCGGGCCGGTCCGGGCGGTTACGAGATCGATTTTAGGATCGTGCTTGGCGAAAACATTCGCTGGATTTCTACGCGAGGTCAGGGCGGGGATATCGGCATATCGGGGCAGACGATGGTCGGCATCTTCCTCGACGTCACCGGCCGCCAACAGGCGGAGGAAGGCCATGAGCTGCTCGCCGGCGAGATGAGCCACCGCATCAAAAACTTGCTTACGATCGCTACAGGGCTGACCATGATTACATCGCGTTCGGCGCAGAGTGCGGCGGAAATGGCCGAGCAGCTTACCGGCCGGCTCGCGGCGCTTGGCCGTGCGCCCGATCTCGTCCGCCCCACACGTGGCAGTGACGGCCATGCGACCCTTCTCGGCGATCTGCTGGTTGTGCTGCTGGCGCCCTATGACGATCAAGGCGCCTTCGCCGGACGAATCCGCATTGCCGTCCCGCGCATGGGCATCGGCGAGCAAGACCTATCTGCTGTGCCGAGCCGACAGTGAAAGTCAGGACATAATGTCGTAGGTAATGGGGCACTAGCATGCGATGCAACTCAGCCCATACGCTCGCTCTTGCGACGCCTTGGGCAGGGGCAAAACCGCAGGGGTGCAACAAATGGCCAGGACTTTTCTTTACTGGAGCGCGTCTGCCGTAGCCCTTGCGATGGCCGCGTCAACGCTGGCCGCGCCGGTCTATCCGCCGTTCGGCCTCGACTTAAGCGCATTCGACCACAGCGTGCGGCCCGGCGACGATTTCTTCGCGGCAAGCAACGATGCTTACTTGAAGACACTGGTCATTCCCGCCGATCAGTCGTCGGCAGGACGCGGCCGCGACATGGGGGATCGTGTCGAGGCGCGGCTCCGCGGCCTGCTTGACGCTGTCAGTCGCAACGTGTCAGTCGCGCCTGCTGACACCGCCGGCAAGGTCGGGGCGATGTACGCCGCCTTCATGGATGAGGCAGCGGTCGAGGCTGCCGGGGCGACGCCGATCGCGCCCGAACTCGCCGCGATCCATGCCGCTCGCGACCCTCGTCAGATCGCCGCGCTGATGGGGCAAACCGGCTACACGCTGTTTCCCGCACCGTTCGTAACGTCAATCGACCTCGATCTGAAGGCTACTGACCGCTACGCTGTCTACCTCGGCCAGTCGGGGTTGCTGTTGCCCGACCGCGACTATTATCTGAAGTCTGAGTTCGCGGCACAGCGTGAGGCCTATCGCCACCATGCTGCGACGCTGCTGAAGCTGGTCGGCTGGACCGATCCCGACGCGGCGGCAGCGGCCGTGCTCGCGTTCGAAACGCAGCTGGCGACGGTGAGCTGGACCAACGTCGAGCAGCGCGACCTGACGACGCAATATAATCCGATGACACCGGGCGAGCTGGCGATCTACGCGCCCGGCTTTGACTGGCCCGCGTTCATCGCCGCGCAGCAGCTCGGCGGCAAGGCGACGCTGGTGGCGACGACCAATACCGCGCTACCGAAGCTCGCTGCCGTCGTCGCCGCGACGCCATTGATAACGCTGCAGGCTTGGCTTGCCGTCCGCGTCGCCGATCAGGCCGCGCCGTATCTCAGCCGGGCTTTCGCCGACGCGTACATTGAGTTCCACGGCAAGGCGCTAGCTGGCCAGACCGAGCAGAAACCGCGGTGGAAGCGCGGTATCTTGGCTGTGAGCGGAGGCGATTGTGAGGGCGGCACTACCGAATGCTTCGGGACGCTGGGCTGGGCAGTCGGGGACCTCTATACCGCGCACTATTTTCCGGCTGCGGACAAGGCCAAGATCGAAGCGCTGGTCGGCAACCTGAAGGCGGCGTTCCGGACGCGGATTGAACGCCTCGACTGGATGGGTCCGGCGACAAAGGTCGAGGCGCTGAAGAAGCTGGACACCTATATCATCAAGGTCGGCTACCCCGACCATCGGCGCGATTATTCCAATGTCGTTATTAGGCGTGATGACCTGCTTGGCGACGTACGCCGGGCGGCGGCAGCGGAGTGGGCGTTTCAGCTCGGCAGAAGCGACGGGCCGGTTGACCGCAGCGACTGGGGCATGACGCCCCAGACGGTTGATGCCTATAACGGCTCGCTCCGCGACATCGTCTTCCCCGCCGGCATCCTACAGGCGCCGTATTTCGATGCCGCGGCCGATCCGGCCGTCAATTACGGAGGCATTGGGGGCGTGATCGGTCACGAGATGACCCACGGCTTTGACGATCAGGGCCGCAGCATCGACTCCGCCGGGGCGCTGCGCGATTGGTGGACGCCGGCCGATGCCGCCGCGTTCAAGGCACGCGCGGCAGTACTCGGCGCGCAATACGCAACCTACGAGCCACTGCCCGGCGTCCACATAAACCCCGACCTGACGATGGGCGAAAACCTCGCGGACCTCGGTGGCCTGGCGATTGCGCTCGACGCCTATCACGCCTCGCTCCACGGCGCTCTGGCCCCGGTACTTGCTGGACTGACCGGAGACCAACGCGTCTTTCTTGGTTGGGCGCAGGGCTGGGCCGGCAAGGCGAAGGACGAGGCGATCCGTGAACAGGTGGCAAGTGACCCGCACAGCTTCCGCAAGTACCGGGTCAACGGCGTCGTCCGCAATATCGATGGCTGGTACGCGGCGTTCGGAATCAAGCCCGGCGACGCGCTTTACGTCTCGCCGGATAAACGCGCTCGGATCTGGTGATCAAGAATGCAAGTCCGCCGCCAGTTGCTCGCGACGCCCCAATGGCGGACGTACAGAACCGCCCGCCCGCTGCACGAAAGCGGTCGCTCGTTCAGGTTTCGATTTCTTCTTAGAGGCCGGTAACTGCCTGGCGGATTTGGAACGTAGTACGCTGCATAACTGCCGTTCGAATATTGCGAATGCGGCGGCGGCTCTGGCCTAGCCGCGCTTCGGCTGCCGGAGCTCGATCTTGATGCCGTGATCTGAGTGTGATCCAGCCTAATGTTGGGAGTTAATCGCCTGAGGTGCCACAATGATTTGTTATCCACTGCGCGACAAAGCCTTTCGCGCTGCCAACCTGCAATCATATGAAATCGACCTGCCGCAGAAATCGGGCCAATGCCCGCTTTCAAGCCAAATCGCTACCAGCTTCAAGCGCACGGCAAGGTTCATAAATCGGGGATCTGCGCGGAACGCCGCCATCGTCGGGATAAAAAGCCGATCGGTGTCGACCTCCGTGTGGTCGTCCAGGCTCGTTCGTTCGATAAGCTCGTAGCCCGCGGTGATCTGTTTGAGAACGCCAAGCTTGACGACCGGTCCAATCCCGCCGTGCTGCGGGTCGGATGCGCTGGCAACTATCGCGCGCCCCGCATCGTCGAGCCGGGCGGGCGACGGATCGATGCGGGCGTCGATAAACTGGTTCCAGCCCGGGCTGTCCGTGTCGAGGCCGCGCGAGCGTTCATCAGCGAGCAACTTGCGGGCGCGGCGGGGGTCGCCGACCAGGGCGGCGGCGATAAACTCGCTGCGTAGGATGAAGCGGCTCTTCGGAAATCGCTGCCGCGCCTGCTTTGCAGCAGCCGCCGACGCGTCGAGTTGCCCGTCTTCGGCGAGCAGTTCGACCAGCCACGCGACCTCACGTGGATTGAACGGATCGAACTCGACGGCCGAGCGAGCATAATCGACCGCCTCATGCAGGCGACCTACGAGAGCAAGGTTCCCGGCAATCGTACTGTTTACGACCGAATTGGTCGGATCGACGGCATGGCCAGCCGATAGAATTTCCATGCGACGGCGCCAGTTCACGAGGCCCGGCAGGATTTCGGCGCGCGCGTAATACGCTTCGGGCTCGTTGCGGCTGAGCGCCAGCGCCCGTGTTGCGTAGAGGCCGGCCTGATGCCGGAGATCCGCTGCCATGGCGTCGTCGCTCTCGTCGGCGACCGACGCGGTTGCTGCGGCCAGCATCGCCCAGCCATGCGCGAACTCAGGTTGTCGCGTGACCGCCTGCTTGAGCAGCTTGACCGATACCTCCCAGTCACCGTGTTTTTGCTCGCACGCACCAAGGAACAGACGCATCGTCTCAAGGTCGAGGGCACCGGGATCGTGGCGGCCCAAGGCACACAAGGTCACATCGGCGACTGCTGCGGCCATCTGTTCGCGGAGTGCGTCGACCTCGACGATCGGCCGCGAAAAGCTGTTCGACCATAGGATCGCATCATGGTCGCCGACGAGCTTGATGTTGGCGTGGAGGACGCCATTGCTGCTCTGGGCGTTTCCAAAAACCGCGAAGCGGGTCCGTGTAGCGCTCTGCTGGTCACCGGCGTCGACCACGGTCAAAGTCGCGTCGTTCCCGACGATCATGCGGGCGAGGTCGGTCGACAGCCCCTCCTTCAATGTCTGTGCGGTGCCGTCGCCGGGCGCGACACGAAGCGGCTCAACGAGGAGCATGCGCTGCTCCGCTCCGCTCGACGGCCAGACCCAGAGGCCGACGGCAGCGGCGATCACGCCGGCGACGGTCACGGCCACCGTCGCCCGCCGCAAATACGGTCGCCGCGCCGCCGGCGCAGTGAATTTACGCGCCGCTTCGACGCCGGTGACGTCGTCGACGCTGTGGCGGGACGACGGGGCCGCCGGCTTGTCGGGAGGACGCGCCGGCGGTGCCGACATCAAGTCCCGGTGCATCGCGACAGTTTCTTCCGACGGTGCCATGCCTATGTCTTCGCGCAGCGCCGTCTCGAGCCGCGCGAAGGTCTGGCGGGTTCCGTCGCGGTCGCCGGACAGGTGGTGCGCCGTCATCGTCAGTCGCGCTCCGACCTCGTCGATCGGGTCGATCGCAAGGAGGCAGTTGCCCAGAAGAAGCGCCACGGCTGCGTCGCCGCCGGCAAGTGCGCGGTCGCCCATCGCCAGGATAATCCGACGCCGTTCGTCACGCCGCTGGACACGCTCGACGACGAGCCAGTCGTCGAATGCCGGGTCGACGCCGTCGAGATCGATCAAAAGGTCGCGCGGCCGGTCGCCGACGATCGCCACCAGCGCAGATGCCTCGCCGCTCGTCCCGAGCAGCCGCATTTGATCGAGATCGGTCATGACGCTGCCTGCGACAAGCCAGATCCGCGTCCGGTCGAACGCCGCCATCGGTGGATGCTTGCCCGAAACCAATGCCCGCATCTCGTACAGGGTCTGTCGCAGGCTGGCGCGCGCCTGCTCGTCTCCCCGCTCACTCCACAAAAGGGACGCGAGCCGCTCCCGCCGGACCGGCTCGCCGGTAAAAATGAGATATGCGAGCAACGCCCGCGCCTTGCGTGCGCCTGGCGTAACCGGTTCACCGTTCGGAGCGACGATCGCGAAAGCCCCGAACAGCCGTACATCGTAAGACGATGCTTCGCAGACTGCGCCAGGGCCACTATCCTGGTCCACCATGCTCCTCTCGGCCGCGGCTAGTTGCAAGACTTATCATGTCTAGCATGGCCCGACTGCAAAGGTCGGCGCAAACGAATTCGCGGGCATCTTTCGCGCGTAACTGAGATGTGCCGCGGCAGCCATATCATCTTCCTTGACCGATTTGACGATCCTTTGACGGTGGAATGACGGTGTCCCCGCGCTTGTCCTGACGCCGCGCCACTATCCCGTTTCATCCTGGCCATTCCGGTCAGTTCTTGAGCCTGCGCGACGAAACGCGGGCACCGCAAGGGAGATGGTCATGCGTTTTTCAATACTGGTTCTAGCAGTACTGCCCGTCGCCTTGGCCGCTCCGGCAGCGCAAGCGCACTATGTCAAAGTCGACTTTTCTGGACATATCCTCGCTATCAATCCGGGGACGGCGGCGGCGTTCGGCGTCAATACGCCGATCACCTTCGAGGCTCGTTACGACACGAGCAAGCTTGTCGACCATACCCAGTCGGTCAACGACGGCACCGGGCTGGGCTTCTCGAGCGTCCTGACCGCGAGCCTGTCCGACGATCCCAAGGCCTCGCTCAGCATCAAGATTGGGTCGACCAGCTTCACCAAGTTCGATGCCCAAAGCTATGGCAATCCCGAAGGCGACTGCGGACCCGGATGCGACCTTGGCGGGGGAAATTATCCGATCGTCGAGATCCTCAATGGCGCTTTCGCCGGCTTCGGCAACATCTTCATCAACGCCGCGGGCTACAGCCTCGACGCCGATCCGATCGCCGATGCCTTTGGCGGCTTCGATCTCGGCAGCGGTAATGGCGGCTTTGACTTTTTCCTCGGGAAATCGATTGGCGGCGATCCGTTCGCGAAGACCCTCGCGGTCGGTAACTTCGACGCTTCGTCGGCGGTGACCGCTGCGGTGCCCGAACCGTCGACATGGGCGCTGATGATCGGCGGCTTCGGCCTTGCCGGCGGGGCATTACGCCGTAGAACCTACGTCGTACAGTGATAGAGTGCGGGCTGACGAATCATTGGCCGCTTGTGCCGCCCCTCTAAATCAGCCCGCCTCGCCCGTTTCGTTTGCGCTTTTCACTTCCGGCATGCCGGAAGTACCCAACCTTTGGCGGAAGCGTCTGGATCGGTAGCAGCGATCCCTGACGACTATCAGGCTTCGCGTGTCGCCATCGCGTCTCGCTGGGACGTATTGCGCACCCTTTGGATCAGTCCGCCGCCTCCGGTTCGGCGCCGCGGAATGCATCGCGCTTGACGATGCGTTCAAGCTTTACCGGACGCCCCTCCCGCGCCGAAGCATAGATCGCCTCTATGATCACTTGATCCTGCAATCCCTCCTCGCCGGGCGTGCGCGGCGTCCGGCTGCTGCGGATGCACTGGGCGAAGTGATCGATCTCGAGGGCGAACTGGTTTTGCGCCGGGATTGTCAACTCGGCATTATGCTCCTTGCCGTCGACGAGCTGCGCGACGCGCAGGCGCTGGCCCTCATAGGCAAAGGCGTTTTCCATCTCGAGCCACGCCGACGTCCCCATCAGCTTCAGGCGCTGCAACCGATGCGTGCCGTAGCTCGTCAGGCAGTTTGCGATGACGCCCGACGGGAAGCGTAGTGTGAAGCTGACATTGTCCTCGACTTCGGCAAAGCGCGGGTCGCCCGCAGGGCTCCAGATCGTCGCCGACACCTCGGACGGCTCCTCGCCGAGAATGGCACGCGCCGTGTTGAGGCAATAGAGCCCGACGTCGGGAAGCGAGCCGCCTCCGGCCAACGCGCGTTTCTGTCGCCACTGTGCGGGATCGCCCTGGTTCTGATTGTTGATCATGTCCATCAGCACGACATCGCCAAGCTTGCCGCCACGAGCCTGCTTGATCGCTTCCCGTGCATGCGGCTGGTATTGCATGCGGTAGGCGATCATCAGGCGGACCTTGGCGCTCGCGGTAGCGGCGATCATGTCGCGGCACTCGTGCGCGGTCGTCGCCATCGGCTTTTCGCAAAGCACATTCTTTTCAGCCTTTGCCGCGGCGAGCACATCGCGATGGTGCAGCGCATTCGGGGTTACAACGTACACCGCCTCGACCGCCGAATTGCTCGAGATGCGCGCAAAATCATCATAGCCGTAACAGCAGTCGGCCGGGATCCCATACTGCGCGGCGATGGCCCGGAGCTTGTCGGGCGTGCCGCTGACGAGCGCGGCAAGCCGGCCGTGCTTGGCCTGCGCAAAGGCGGGCAATATTTGCTCGAGCGCCAGTTTGCCGAGACCGACGACGGCAAAGCCGACGCGCTTGTCACGAGGATCCGGGTTGGGCGGCTGTTGCGGCTGGCTGTCGCTGGGATCGCTGCTCGGCGGAAATTGGACTTTGCCGTCGCTCACCACGCCGGCGTCCACCGCCGGCGGGCGGGAGGTTGCGGCATTGGCGCTCGCAGCCAACCCGAGGCCGACGGCACCAGCCGTCGTCATCACAGTCCTGCGATTGGGCAAATCCACATCCTTGGACATCAGCATTTCTCCAGCGTTGTCGAAGAAATGCATCGGCTCCACGGTGGTTGCGCGGTTTTAGGAGTGCGACAGTCTGGGTCGGATCGCGCGCGCAGGAAGCTGCGTAGGATGCGTGGCTGCAGGCCGCTCCGGCCGCAGCGCTCGCTCACTCTTTCTTGATGACGGCGTCGGCCTTCTTGTCGATCTTGCCCTCTTCGGCTTTAGAAATTCGCCCAGCCTTCTCGGCCTGGCTCGCCCGCGCCTTGGCATTCTTGGCGTGAGCGGCGTCTTCGATCGGATAAGCGCGCTTGTCGGGTTCGGCGAATTTGCTCGCCGGGAGCTTGTCGCGATCGGCTTCGGATAGCTTTGCCATAGTCAGAGTCCTCCGATGGCTGAAACGCCGCAAGCCTTGTGCGGTTCAGAAGTCGAGCTCGACACGGCCTGCCAACACCAGCGCGTTGCGCACCGCGATTGTCGCTGCCGGATGGCGACGTATTGCGTATCGGGGGCAGGGTCACGCCACGTGCCGCATGCGCGCCGTAATTGAGTTCATAGACAGTCGTACGCCGGGAGCTGTCGCCGGTCATTCTCAAGGCTGGCGTCGAGGGTAAGCTGACGCTCCATATAAGCATCGGCGGCGACATCGCGACGTCGGTCGACCCGTTCTACAACAATCTGTGGGTCGACAAGAGTTTATGGCATCAAGGCGACAATTCTCGCGGGCAGGTTTCGGCGTTCGTCGAGGTCGACCTAATCTTCTACACTGAAAAATATACGGTCGACATCATCAGCTTCGACGGCATCGACAAGAGCATTCCATTTCAAAGCCAGCGCTGGGACGACATCCATGCGCTGATCCCGTCGATGATCGTAGCGAAACCCGATTGGCCGCGAGCTAAAGGCGACGACGCGGGCGTCGCGCCGACGACATCCGCGTCAGATTTGCGTTTCAAAAGTATCCACTCCGGTTTCCCACTATACGTGGCAATTGAGGTAGTTGGACCGGATGTTTGCAGGAACAGGACCGGTTGCTGCCTGTCCGCTCTCGGGATTTAAAGCGGCAAAGCGGCCATTCCAATCCCTCGCCTAACGCCGTCTGAGAACGCGATTGCGGACATCTTCTATGGATGGTCGTGCTTGCAGCCTATAATGTGGCGACATGATCACCTGCCTTGCTGTTGCCGGTTATCGCTCGCTCCGCAACGTGACGCTTGAGCTGGGGTCGCTGAACATCGTCACAGGAGCAAACGGCAGTGGCAAATCGAGCTTGTATCGAGCCCTGCGCCTGCTGTCCGACGCTGCACTGAGCCGCGCGATCGCGTCGCTGGCGGCAGAGGGCGGACTGGCATCAACATTGTGGGCAGGTCCGGAGCGTTTCAGCCGCGAAATGCGAGCCGGTACGATGCCGGTCCAAGGGACCGTTCGCGCCGGACCAGTCAGCCTAAGACTCGGGTTCGCGTCCGACGATTTTGGTTATGCCATCGATCTTGGCCTGCCGATCCCATCCATGACTCGCTTCAGCTACGACCCCGAGATCAAGCTCGAGGCGGTCTGGACCGGGCCCACACTAGGACGTTCAAACCTTTTTGCCGAACGTCGAGGCAAGCTTGTCCGGGTTCGCACTGGCGAGACCGGCGAGTGGCACGAAGTCGTCAGGGATATTTCGGCCGTCGACAGCATGATCGCGCAGTGCGCCGACACGGCGGATGGCTTGGAGCTCCTGATCTTGCGCGAGCGGATGCGCGCCTGGCGCTTCTACGATGATCTGCGGACCGATCGTGACGCACCGTCGCGGCGGCCGCAGGTCGGAACCTTCACCCCAGTACTCGCCGGCGACGGCTCGGACATCGGCGCCGCTGTTCAGACAATCATCGAGATCGGCGATGCCGAGGCACTGCGTAATGCGATCGCAGACGCGTTCGACGGTGCCATGATAAGTGTCGGCGATCGCTTCGAAGTCGAGATGCGACAGCACGGGCTGCTCCGACCCCTCAGCGCTCCAGAGCTGTCGGACGGCACGCTGCGCTACATCCTCCTCGCAGCCGCCCTGCTCTCGCCGCGACCGCCGGAGCTGATGATCCTCAACGAGCCCGAGGCCAGTCTTCACCCCGACCTGCTCGCCCCCCTGGCTCGCCTGCTCGTCCTGGCTTCGACGCGGTGTCAGATCATCGTCGTATCGCACGCGCAGAAGCTGGTGTCCGCGCTGATGGACGTTGGCGACGCCACCCAGATCGAGCTTCAAAAGAACATGGGCGAGACAACGGTCGTCGATGCCAGTGCACCAGTGTGGAAATGGCCCTCGCGCTGAGGCCGTTCCCACTGGGTCAAGCATGGGGCCGGATGCTGGGCGGCACCTCCCGGCAACCCACCGCGAAACATCCGCCGTTCGGATGCGGCCAGAACTGCCCCGTACGATCCGTGGATCGCCATTGAATTTAACGGCAATACGCCAATGTAATCGACATCTGTGGAGAATGCTGATGACCCCTGACGAGCGCCAGCGCTTGTGAAAAGCTGACTGCTTGGAAAGACTATGCGACAGCGAGCGGCCCCTCGCGGCGGCAATGATCCGTCTCGGCACGGTGTAAATAACGATATCTGCAAGGGCATCGGGCAACTCATATTTAGGGCCCGTCGGCACGGGTAGAGTGCCGCTTTGCTTTGAGAGGCCGCGCTGACGAAGCTTACGCTCGACATTTCAGCTCTCGACGAAACTTGAGTGGGGGCAGTTCGTTTCGCACTCGATGTGGCTCGCTCGCACTAGTATGGCTCTGCCCCGTCTAACTGTCGGGACGACATGTGCCGTTGCCGTGGGTGTTCCGGCCCGCGACGAGGTCGCCCATATCATCCCCTGCCTGGCCGCCCTCGATCGTGCGGCTGAGCAGGTGCCTGCGCCTGTGACGATCGTCGTCGGTGCCAACAACTGCGCCGACGATACGGCGGTCGTGGCGCGCGCATTCGCGGCCCGATGGGCGCGGATCGAAGTCGAAGAGATTGCCTTGCCCGTTGATCGCGCACACGCTGGCGGCGCGCGTCGGCACGTCATGGACCGGGCCGCCGAACGCGCCGGTATCGGTGGCGTCGTGATGACCACCGACGCCGACAGCCACGTCGACGTCGACTGGATTGCTGCAAACCTTAGCGAGATTGCGATTGGTGCCGATGCGGTCGCGGGCGTGATCGCGTTCGATGCGGCGGCGCGGGAGGCGCTGCCTAACCTCGATCACCGCGCGGATGAGTGGCAGCTGGCGGCGCTGCATGCCCGGCTTGAAGATTTGCTCGACCCGCGTGCGCACGACCCTTGGCCGCGCCACATATGGGCTTGGGGCGCGAGCCTGGCGATGACTGTCGAAACCTATCGGGCGGTTGGCGGTGTGCCGCTGATCGCGCTTGCCGAGGACCGCGCTCTCGCCGATGCTATCGAGCGCGCCGGATTTCGCCTGCGTCATAGCCATGCGCCGGTGGTATTCACGTCGCCGCGGCTGACAGGCCGCGCGCCTGGCGGTTTCGCCGATCTGATTGCCAGTCATGCCGCCAACGCCTCGCCTTGTGACGTCGCGCTCGAGCCAACGCGAGTTTTAGTACAACGTTTGATCCTCCGTGCGCGGCTCCGACGCGAGATGAACGGCGATTTTCCGGCGTATTGGGCGACTGTCGAGGCCACGTCCTTGCGGTTGCGTCGGCAACGGCTACGACCCGCCCTTCTCGCTCAAGAGGTCCGGTTGGCAGAGAGGCTTATCGTTTCGCTGAAATGCCGCGAAAACCGTCGACACGATCGTCGTGCCGACGGTGTTACCGCGTGACCTGTGTCTCAAGGCTGCAGTGATCGTCGGGATAATCGCGCTTCAACGGTGCGCTTCGTACCGGTCCTCGCGCGGTAGGCCGAATTCGATCGCCGACGCAGCGGCAACACAGCCACGCTGGTCGACTAGGAGCTTTCCAATACAGGCGATCAAAGATGCCGCGAGGATAATCTAAGCTGCAAGTAGCGCCCTTCGACAATGGTCAAGATAAGCAGACTTGTGGATGCCGACAAGGTCGACGACGCTCGACCAGAGCCATGTCGGCGCGTCGAGACTTTTGGACCTTTGCCGCGTGAGCTCGGCGGCCCATTCGGTCCGTTGATGGTTGTCGAGCTGCCGCCCATGCGCGCGCCCAACGACCGACGCCAGCGACCTTGCGACCTCCCGCGCCTCGTCTGCGGTGAGCTCATCAAGTTCGGTCTTCAGGTCTTGCGGCATCAGTTCGCGGATGACGACGGCCGTACTGCCGAGCCGTCCGGCACCCATACGCTCGCCGAGGTGCGGCGACAGCGCCCGGGCTCCGGTAACGACACGCATCGCGTTATCGCGCGGCATCTCAGCGTGCTCATCACGCGGCGCAGCAGCCTTTGTGGCTTCCTTGATGTCGAGCAGCGCCGGCGACCCATCCGGTCCAAGCCGGGCGATCACTGTATAGCGCAGGCGGCCGAGCGAACTGCAGCCCTTCATCCAGTATGCGGCATCGAGCAGTTCGAGCGCTGTGTCATCGTTGCCACCGGCATTAGATCGCCACTGACGAGCGACGGTGTCAGAAGCGAGCAGGTCGCTGAGCAGACGTCGTTCTTCCTTGGTAATCGGCCAATACTTAGAACCGAGCGGAATGACAGGCCGGATATCCTCGATGCGCTCTTCCGCCAGGTGCTTCCACCGCCGTCGTCCAGCAACCTGCAGCAGCTTGCGGATCGGAGCCGCTTGATCGTCGTCGTTGGCACCATCACGACCTGCCAGTCCCTCGACATAGCCTGCAATGATCGCCTCGATCATTCGCGCGGTTGCTGCGCCGGGGAGGTCGAACCCGCGGGCCGCAGCAGCGAGCGACAGCGCAAGTCGAATAATGTCGTGGGCTGGGTTGCCGATAACGGTCTGATCGAGATCACGGATCTGGATCTCGACCTTGCCCTTCGCATCGGCGAGCGGTCCCAGATTGCCGAGATGGCAGTCGCCGCAGATCCAGATCGACGGCCCCGTGGGCACCTTGCCGTCACTCTCCGCCAGCCATTCGTAGAACTTGACCGTGCTGCCGCGCACGTAGGCGTGCTGAGACCGCGCCATTTTTAAAGTTCGGGTTTGTCCCAAGACCTCTGCGCGGTCGGCAACGGCGACTAATTCGCGCTTTGACATCGATTATGCGTTTCCACGATCAAAGATTTGCCTGCTCATCGGTGTCGAGATCGGCGTCCGGCGGGTAGTAGAGTTGCGCGCACTCGGCGCGGAGAACGCCGCCCTCAACGGAAAGGTCGTCGCGATAGGCGTGGGTTACAAAGTCGAGCGTATCGATGCCGCGCGCCTCGAAGTACATCTTGTGAACGTCGTCGCGACCCGCACCGTAAACGATGCGTTCGACCTTTGCCCAGATCGACGCCATGGTGCACATCCCGCACGGCTGCAGCGTTGAGTATAGCGTCGCCCCCCGCATCTCGCCGCCGACGTTATGTTGTGTTGTGACCGCTATCCCTGCCTTGCGAAAGGCGACCATTTCGGCATGCGCGGTTGCATCGTGCAGCGTCTCGCACTCGTTGTGCGATGAGCCGACAATCTTGCCGTCGAGAACGATAACGCACCCGATCGGCGCCGATGCTGGATCATCGCCGCGCGAGGTGGCGACCGCGATCGCCTCGCGCATCCAGTGCTCGTACTCAGTTGTCGCCATGTTGCCTCCGCGATCTTTCTTTCCGAAACGAGCAAAGACAGTCAAGGCGCGCTGGGACCGCACCCGAGCCTCGCTGGCTCTGAGCGATCGTCATGACCGCTCGTTATTCGCGGTCCAGTTTGCGCAGGAGCGCTTCCATGGGATGAATGTTTGATCTGGGCGGAGCATGGGGCCCCTTGCGGGTGGCTCCAGAGAGCCTCCAACTTATCGTCGGCATAGCCTATGTTTTCTCCGCAGCCGCACCTGCAGCCCTCGTGTGCCAGCGTGAGACAGTATCATCGAACCAGATCTCCGGGAGAAAATGCCGACGCAAGCGAACCAGCGTCGGCGATCGGCGGGTCAGGCCACCTTGGCGGCGGCCACTGGCGGGGTGCCGAGCGGACCACGACGGTCGACCACACTGATTCGCTGCGTCCTCGCCGATTCGACGAGGCGCTCGAGAACGCCGTTGCCCGGGTAGGCAATCACGTAGCGGGGCTTGATCGACAGGAACTGTTCGTTGCGACGGAACCCGGCACGCTGGCCGAGCTTGGGGTCGAGCCCGAAGACGACCTGCGGGATCTTCTTGCGCTCGGCCCAGCCAGCAGCAAAGCGATCGATGCCCTTGGTGTCCCCACCGTGGACGAGAACCATGTCGCCGACACGGTCGTGCACCCGGTCGAGGGTGCGGAAGAGATCGTCGGCGAACTGTTTGGCCTGCGTCTCGTCGATGACCATGCGTCCGCCCGAGAATACCACCGGCGTTCCGGCTGGCATCGCCTGAGCTTTCCTGATCTCGGCGCGGGCACGGATGAACGCGCGGCCTTCGACGACTGCCGAGGTCATCCCGGGGACCGAACGACCGCCGCGCTGGGCACGCCAGCTATAGCTGGTCTCGGCGCAGTAGAGCATCGCGGCCTGTTCGCGCATGACCTGGAACGACTGCATCACCTGCTCGGTCTCGCGGGCGCGATCGATCACGGTTTCAAGGTTGGCGCTGCCGATCTCCGACTGATCGCGGTCACGGACGAGAATGCGGATCTCGTCGCTGAGGTCGTCGAGCTTGCGCTCCTGCTTCTCACCGGCCCGGTGGAAGATGTTGACGAACTGCCATGCGAGATCTTCAGCGGGTTTTTCCATGGGCGTATCGGCGAGGACACCGAACATCTCGTTCCAGGCGGCGCGGACTGAATGTTCGAGCGCGTCGTTGCCCGGAAAATCCTGCGAGGGTTCGGCGTCCTTGACGCTTAGGCCCTCGAGGCCGGCGGCGAGGAGAATGGAGGCGAGACTGGCTTGCATCGGGAAAGCTCCTTGGATGTCGCCGGCAGGAGATCCGTCGGCGTGAGCCCGACAAGACCGGTTGCCCTGGCAGCGGCACCGAGCGCGAAGACGCGAGGGGAACCCATGATACGCGGGGTGGTGCGGGCAGCGCGTTCCCCGGCCCCGCGTCAGCGGAGAGCCGGAGAGAACGAGCAACACGGCCCGCGGGTCAGGGGTTGCTGCTGCCGGGGCTGCCGGTCAGGGCTCCCTCTAAGCCGACGGACCCTCGCCGATGACTTGCAAGCCTGCTACCGTGCATGCGCGTTACCCTTCTCCTGTCGGCGGCAGAGGGATGACGGCATGACGTGCCTCAAATTATGGAGCTCGTCGCGGTCGAACAGCTCCCAGTCGCAGCTCTGATGTTCGGCCGTCGCCAGGATCGCCCAGAGAGTGTCCTAGCGCCCGGCCAGTTTGTCGTCTTCGAGCACCATGCCAGTGTGGCTGAGAAAGCTATACGGATGAGAGACGACAGGAATGTTGTGATAGTCGCGCGGACGTCACGGATCCCCGCCATCGAACAGCGCATCGATCGCAGCGAATTCGGGCTATGGCAGAGATCCGGTTGAGACATGGGCGAGGCCGCTGATACACACTGTAAGTTTCTTGGCTGGAGTGGCGCGGAGGTGTGAGGCAGGGAAGAAAGTGCTTCGACGGTGCATCGCGGTGCCGTGGCCTGTATCGAACCACGACGTTGGATGCCGCCGGGTGAAGCCGCGGCGTGTCGAGCAGGTCGGCACATGGTATTGCCGGGGAATGGACAGACGTAGAATTCAGACGCTGCTCCATATCTAACGCAAGCGTTCGAACTGTATGGGTCCTCCGGTGCTCATGCTGATCCGGGTTAAGGCCGATCGGATCTCCTCGCTTGGAGAGCCAATGGCAATTTGAGTAACTTCTTAAGCGCCTGGCATGACCATCATACTTATAGAAGAGTTATGGTCATGCCGTGTTCCGTCAGCGGCTCCGCCCGCAAATGGAGACCTGTACAGCAATTGTATAGGGGTGGGCTCAGAATCACCTGCCCGATACGTGCAAGTGATGATAGCTTGCGTGATGTGCACCCCCGATTTTCATCCAGCGGGAACTAGAGACCGGCTGTTATTGTCGCGCACGAGCGCGGGCGAAGCAACGGGCGGGGTTAACCCCGCCCGATAAGTTTCGAGACCGGCGGCGAATGCCGCTGGGTTGGCTTGCGTGGCGCGATATAGTGCCAGTCGATGCCCACGTCGCCACACGAGGCAGCACCGCGTTCGACGTCAGCTCAGTGCCATTATGGCTGACGATCATCTTGGGTGTGCCGCGCCTGGCGATGAGGTCGGTCAGCTCGCGGACCACCCACCAGACTGAGATCGACGTATCGACCACCGCGGCCAGACCCACCTGTGTCACGTCGTCGGCGATGTTGAGCACCCGGAACCGCCGCCCGGTGGCGAGCTGTCGTGGACGAACTCGAGGCTCCAGCGCCGATTAAGTAGCGCGATCACTGGTGTCGGTGCCGGCGCGCCCTCGCCCTGTCCTGCGACGGACCGTCAGCCCCTCCTCGCGATACAGGCGCTGGTTCTTCTTGCGGTTGATGGCAACGCCGTCGCGGCGGAGCAGGATGTGCAGCCGTCGATAGCCGAACCGCCGACGCTGCTGTGCCAGCTCATGCAGCCGTGACCGCAGCTCGCCATCATCGGCCAGGCACGAGCGATACGCATACTCTTACGATCCGACCCGACGACCATGCACTCACGCCATTCGCTCATGCCCAGCGTCGTCTTGAGATGCGCGACCGCCTCCCGAATCGCGGCGGGCGCTACAATTTACCGGAGCGGTATTTTCGGCCAGAAGATTAGGTATCCCGAGATAGAATCCAGACTATTTACTAAGATAGCGCGTTATCGATATTGTACTGCCGCCTTCATCGTTTTCACTGACCCCTATAGCTATTATTCCTGATGGTGTTTCGACCGTCCTCATTGACGACGATAAGTCTATCATGGAGCGTATCGGCTTGGCGTTCGAGAGATGTATTCGCCGATCGTAGAAGCTTCTTACCGTTCCTACATGATCACTACTCTGCATTATGACAACTTCTAAAGGTCCGTGTGCATAAGCACGGCCTTGTTTCTGTGATATCAAAACCTCACTTCCAGGATATACCGATACCCACGACGGTAGATCGATTGGGAATGGGACTTTTCTCTCTGGAACCATTGTGCCAGCATATTTTTTGAAATCTGTGACATCGGGCCTGCCGCTGTCATCGGCGTAACGTGTAGACTGCGATATTCCTTGTCCGCACCCGCTCAAGAATAACGAGACAAGGCATAGCCCTAGCAAATTTGTTATCGTACGTCTTTGGTCCATCCTTGGTTAGCCTTTGCAACTGCAGCGCGCCCACCGCTTGTTGTACATAACGAAAGGAGGCTCGAGGCGCTATCAGGTTAACTCGTTTCAATCATAAATATGAATCTTCCGCCTGCACTGTCCGCTCTGACCGAGGTTATATCAAGTTTGATGTATGGCGATATCGATTAAATCCGCGGAACGTCCGAAGCTGTCGGGTAACCCGATACTGGTTCGGAACTCGCAGAGCCTCGGTATAGGGGGCTAGTCATCCTTATACACTTCGGTAAGCTCATTCACTCTGACTGTCATACGTCGCGCCAGCTACCAAAGGTGTTAATTTGCAGTCCTATTCCACAAGGAACTTAAGGAATTTGCTTGCCCTACCGCACCATCCACGATCACGCTCTCTGAATAGCGCCGATCCACGCAAGGGTCCAAGCGACCCTTCCCAAATTCAAGGATGCCAAAGAGGCTACAGGAGCCAATTTATCGTCTACGACCCCGATCCACTCACTTTCGGCTGTGACAGCTGAACAGTCTTAGCCTAAATTTCAGATTCAGGTCAAGCCTCGTTCACGAGGCTTCGGAAGTGACTCGTATCTGTGCAATCTGCTGCTATGCGTGCCCTTTGGTCGTTAGGGTTGCAATGGACTCACTGATGGTACGACATCGCGCTGATATCGACGGCCTTCGCGCAGTGGCGATCGTGCCGATCGTGCTGTATCATGCGGGCATCGAAACGCTGCGCGGCGGCTATACCGGCGTTGATATCTTTTTCGTAATTTCTGGGTTTCTAATAACACAAACCTTGATGGCTGATCTTAGTATTGGCAAATTCTCGGTTTTGACATTCTATCAAAAAAGAGTCGCTCGAATATTTCCTGCGTTATTGATTGTGCTAGTCTTTGTTGTCTTATTGACCCCTGCGATAATAATAATTCCGAGCGATATCGCTGCGATTGATGAAAGTATAGTTGCTGCTGCCGCATTCATGTCAAATATGTATTTTTGGTCACAAGTGAGCTATTTTGCTCATGCAGCGGAGTCGCAGCCACTTTTGCATACATGGTCGCTCGGCGTCGAGGAGCAGTTTTATATATTCTATCCCCTACTATTGATTGTACTACATCGATTAGCGAGTAAGCATCTCATCCTTGTTTTGGCTGCTATAGGAATACTATCGTTCGGTATAGGTCTGCTGATACAGCCGCGGTTTCCGTCGAGCGACTTTTATCTTTTACCGACCCGCGCCTGGGAACTCTTAGCTGGCGCCCTTCTCGCGTTGGACGCCTTTCCAAATATAGGCCGACAACTTCGCGCGGCGCTTGCTTTTGCAGGTGCCGGTCTTGTGGTTGCCAGCATGTTTTTTCTTCCGCACTGGCTTCCCTTTCCGGCGCCATTTGCATTGGTACCGGTCGCCGGGTCAACGCTGCTTCTAGGATATGGGGAGAGAACTATAATCGGAAAAGGTCTATCGTGCGCACCTATGCGCTGGATAGGCAAAATATCTTACTCACTCTATCTTTGGCATTGGCCTCTCATTACCTTTTACAGGCAACAATTCGGAGATATATTATCACTTCGCGAAACATTATTTCTAGTAGCAATGTCGGTTATCGCTGCAACGGCCTCTTACTATATCGTCGAGCAGCCAGGCCAACGATGGCTGCGCCGTCTCCCGAAGAAACGCTCGGTGGGGCTTGGAATGGCTTGTGTTTTAGCGATTGGGACCTTTAGTTTTGTCCTCGCTAACGCCTCGAACCACCTCTGGCCAATAAATTCAGAAGCTGCGCGGATCGCTGAGTTTCAAAACTATCCCCGGATGCGACATGATCATTTCGACAACAGGATGCCGCGTTGCTTCGTAGGCAGTCCTAACGAACAATTAGATACGAGTAATTGCTTGGCCACCAAGGCCGGCATGAGAAATGTAGTGCTTTTGGGAGATAGCCATGCTGACATGTACGGCACTCAATTACGTCGACTTGCTCCTGACGTAAACTGGCTTCAGGCAACCTATTTTGGTTGCCCACCGATCGTCCGAGGATCGCGGGACTGGAGGTGCAATGCGATGATCGAGCAGGTTATTGGGCCACTTGCGGCTTCGGGAAAAATTCAGGGCATCATTCTGGCAAGTCGCTGGCGCGCTGATCAAATAGGGCGCCTCAGTGAAACGGTTCGACTTCTAAGTACTAAGGGATTACATGTGATCGTAATTGGGCCGGTTGATGAGTATGAAGGCAGCTTCCCAAGCTTGCTAGCTCGTGCGGTGCAGGCCGGAGACCCTGCATCGGTTCGGCGATTTTTGACCCCGGATCGACCGCAAGTCGACGCATTGGTTAAAGCAGCTGCAATTGCATCAGGGGCAAGCTACATCTCTGCATATTCGGTTATCTGCCCAGCCGGCACATGCCTGCTCTTCGCTGGAAATAGGACGCCGATGCATTTCGATTACGGCCATCTTACCGAACCAGGTGCCGAGATGGTGGTCCGCGCAATGCTCCCGTTGCTTAGGTTCGACGCGCCTCCTCAATCCCATGAATCCCGAACAACTGCGGCGCGCGAATCATCTCATCTTACGAGACCAGATAATTGATCCTATTGTAAAACTGGGTCTGTGCGAGTACTTACCATTTTTGACTTTTAATACCTAAAGCAACTAACTAGAAGTTAGCTAATGTCATTCTTCGGTATTTTAAAAATCCCCGGCACTGGACAATAAATGGACAATTTTGCCGCATTAGCCTTTGGCAGTTCATCGCAACGATTGTGATCGCTATCAAGAGACTTTATAACGTAGCATAACACGCTAATGAACCAAAATGTGGCTAAGCCTGTGGCAAACGCCCAACTTCCAAAACGCATAATCCGCATTTTAAACCTCACGTACCTACCGCCTTCCAAACAGTCCGCACTCCTAAGCGAAAAGTGTTATCATCACCATCTCTTCACTGATTGATGACGTGAGGATCTCGGTCACCGAACACCGACCTAGCCGTCGGTAGCTCGGGACCGAGCGCTATTAGTCGTTTATCTAGACCTCACTGAGCAGCGTGACGAGCGTCCATTCTGGCCGTCGCGGATGGCGTGTAGCTTTAAGTTCAGAAAGCCTTAGGCCCGTCCGCTAAATTTACCCATCCGGTGGAGGCCGCCTTTCGCGCGGGACTAACCTGCTGAAGTAGCACTGGCGCAAGCGAAGGTGTCAGCGACGGTGCGATGGAGCCAAGCGACAGTGTTTTCGGGCGTCGATCGGCGCCGCGTGTGGACAAGACTAGCAGAATAAGTTTCTGGTTTCAGCGTAGTGCGGGCCGGGGGCGAACGGCGCGGAAATCGCCCGGCAGGCTGACCTTCGACCAAGCTAGCTTCACTGCTGGCGGCGCGATCTTGCCGAGCCGGCGGTACCGGGGATCGCGGCGGTCACGGTCAGCGTCGAGCCGGCGCCGACGGGACCAGAACCGGCGATCGTGGTCGAGCTCGTCGGCGGCGTCCTGCGGATCGCGGCTGATGCGCCGCCGGCACTCGTTGCAGCGGTCGTGCGGTCGCTGCAGCGATGATCCCGCTCAAGAGCGACGTGCGGATCGGCTCACACCGACCACACTGACATGCGACGCGGCATGTTTGATCTGGCGTTGCAGGTGCATTTTTGGTTAAGCCGCGACCCGGATACGGGCGACCTGTATATCTTCCGGGACCGACGCGGCGATCGGGTTAAGGTGCTGTGGCACGACGGCGTCGACTTGTCGCTGCACGTCAAGCGGCTCGATCACGGCGCTTCATCTGGCCGTCGGCGAACGACGGCGTCATGGGATCACAGCGTCGCAGATGGCGTGTCTGCTCTAAGCGATCGACTGGCGTAACCCGCGTCTGACGTGGCGTCCTAGTGCTGCCGGATGCTGCCGGATGCTGCCGGATGCTGCCGGATGCTGCCGGATGCTGCCGGATGCTGCCGTCGGGGCTAAAATCTTTGGTTCGCAACGTCTTTCTGCTGGTTATGCCGGACATAACAACGGTGCCTTCAAGCGATGTCACGCCGAGCCGCACGGCGCTCGCGAACGCCTAGGACGAGGCCGCCTGGACCCGGACGATCAACGCCGATCTGGCGGCGCGGGTCGCGCTGCTCGAGCCTCAAAACGAGAAGATGCGGCGGGCGCTTTACGGTGAGCACGCCGAACGTGGCCATCTCCTCGTTGACCAGCTGGAGCTCGCGTACGAGGAAGCGAAGTCACCGCCAGCGACGACGAGGCGCAGGGCATTGGACCTGCAGCCGGCACTGGGGTGACGGCTGTTATCAAAGCGTGTCCGTCGCGGCAGCCGCTGCTCGCGCATCTGCCATGCGAGCGGATCGTCGTCCCGGCCCCGTCGAACTGCCCGTGCCGCGGGTCCGATCGGCTGTCAAAGCTCGGCGAGGAAATCACCGAGACGCTCGAGGTCGTGCAGAAGGTGCAAGAGCGCTTCGCCTTCCGCGCCTGCGAGCCGGTGACCCAGCCGCCGGCACCGTTTCACGCAACGCCGCGTGGACTGTTCGGGTCGAGCTTCCTGGCAATGCTGCTGTTCGAGAAGTTCGGGCGCACCAGCCGTTGAACCGGCAGCGCGACCGCTACGCCCGGGAAGGCGTCGATCTTAGCCCTGTCGACGCTGGCCGATCAGCTCGCCGCCACGGCGCTCAAGCCCCTATACCTGCTCATCGAAGCGTAAGTGCTCGCCGCCGAGCTAATGCACGGCAACGATACAACGATCCGGGTGTTGGCCAAGACCAAGACCGACATCGGGCGGGTGTGAAATTATGTTCACGATGACCGGACGTTTGGCGGCCCGGCACCGCCGGCAGCGCTGTTCCGCTACACGAACGACCGTCGTGCCGAGTGCCCGGTGGCGGACCTCAACGGCTATAACGGCATCCTTCAGGCCGATGCCTATGCAGGTCACAATGCCCTGTCTCGCGCTGGACGATCACCGATCCCGCTAACCCGTGCACTTTGCTGAGCGCACAGCCGGCGCAAGTTCTTTGAGCTCGCCGACGCAGCGACCTAGCTCAAGTGGTGCAAAGGGCTGCCGGTCATCTCGCCGGTCGCAGCGGAGGCTGTTTGGCGCATCGACGTGATCTTCAATGTCGAACGCACCATCCCCGGCACGACCGCCCTGCATCTGCTCGCAGTCCGCCAGGAGATCGCCGCTTACTGGTCGCGAGCCCGCGCAATTGGTGGCGCTCCCAGCGCGCGTCGCCCGCCACAACCCGGTCGCCGGCGCGATCGATTACATGCTCAACGACTGGAGCGCCGTTACCCGGTTCCTCGCCGACGGCCGCATTTGCCTGACCAACTACATCGCTGAACGTGCGCTGCGCGGCATCGCGCTCGGCCGGAAGGCTTGGCTGTTTGCTGGCTCCGACCGGGGCGGCGACGCTTTGCATTCATGTACTAGCTTATTGTCACGGCCAAGCTCAACGACGTAGATCCGCGGGCCGGGCTCGCCGCCGCCATCGCCCGTATCGCCGAGATCCCGCAGCATCGGCTTGCCAAGCTGTTGCCGTGGAACTGGCGTACCGAACAGGCCGCGACGGTCGCCAAGGCCGCCTGATGGCGTCGCCGTCGCACGCATTTACCGCCCGCTACGCCGCCGAGCAGCTCGGTGCCAATCAGGACCTGATCGAGGAGATCGAGGAGATCGCGGCGATGCAGATGAAGCCTGAAGACGGGCTGCTGTCGTTATCGACAGCAGCGACGAGACAGCCGAATCGGTTGTCGTGGTCACCGACTTCGGCATCGAGTGCCTATGAGAGCTGTCTAACGAGCACCCCTCAAGCACTTCATTAACAGTCTAATCAGCGGCTTTCACCGAAGGCATACGATTGCGAATAGCGCCGTGACATTTAGGTTCTCGACGACCAAGGACGAGTGCCGAAGCGACGTGCCCACGAACTCGATCGGCGGCTAAAGCCGCTTACGCACGTTCTCGCTAAAGACAGTTCTGAATGGAAGACCTTTGACTCCGACAGGAAGTCGAGCACCCCCTGCACAAGCCGATCGGATCCGGCGGCTGAAAACTCAGCGGCACGGACCTACCCCTTGATGCCGAATGTCCGCATTAACGCGAAAGATCGGTTTCCTCAACGCAGTCACCCACCTCTGGACGAACGAGTGTTATGGCGACGAGAACGTTCTCGCGCTGTCAGCCTTTTCGATAGCTCGACCCTCACCTGCTCGAACCACCTGTGCGTGCTCGTCCCAGTGACTAACTTAAGAATCATCTGTTGGAAATAACCGCGGTAACTGTTGACAATTAAGCGATAATCCAATACGCTAAATTCTTTTTGGTTCCAAAATGATCGAATATGTATTTAGGTTTGAGTCGAATGATTCGTAGCACTCTTATTTACTTCGCTATAATGCTTTTTTCTGCGGCATTGTTACTGGCTTTTCATGGAAATGAGGCACTCGCTTCGGATCAACACATCTTGTTGCGACTTGCGTTTATGTTGATTGCTGCATTTTCGACCGCCCTCGTTGCTGAAATTTGTCGATTTAAGCGTTCGGCAAAGAGTGAAAAAATACATTGTAGCGCTTAGTAAGTCATTTTTCGTTACTGAATGTTACAAGAACAGAGGATTTTCTTTTCAACTATCTTGTTCGTGAGTTAGACGACCATAGCATCATTACTTAGTTTAGAACATCTTTGTTATGATTTTTTCGTGATGATCACCACGAAAGTGCTTACACTTGGTCGAGTCAGCAGCCTAGAGGTTGTGTCAGAAGGCCTTAGTAACGGTGTACGATCGAGTTTCGATGTAAAACCACGATTGCGAGACCGAGCGTGGAACGCATAAATTGGTACCCGATCGTCGCGCAGGATAGCCACTCAGCAGTGCGCTATGGAAGCGACCTGACCGACGAAGAGTGGCTAATCGCCGAACCTTTCTTGCCTGGACCGAGCGACCGGGGCTGGCCGTGGCGTGGCGTGCTCGATACGATCTTCTATGTGCTGCGATCGGGGCTACCTTGGCAATATCTGTTCGACGGCTTCCCGCCGTGGCACCCGGTCTGACGCTGGTTTTGCGAGTTCAGGGGTAGGTCTGGGATTAGTTTGGAATGACGATCAGCCCGCAGAGGCTGAGCCAGGAGCTGCACGGCTCAGGCTACCGCAAGCTGACGGCGCGCCCGCCCCACCACACCCAGGATCCGAATGCCATCTCCGCTTTGAAAAAAACTTCCCCGCGCAGGTGGCAGCGACCGAAGCAACGCTCCCAAAGGGCACGCCCATAGAGATCTGGCGGCAGGACGAGGCCCAAGTCTGCCAGAAGAACAGCATCACGCGGCGATAAGTCAAGCGTGGGACCCAACAATCAGCACCTAAGGATCAGCGGACGAAGTGTGCCTATATTTATGGTGCGATCTGCCCCGCCGTGGGCAAAGGCACCAGCCTGTCACTGCCACGCTGCAATACCGAGGGAATGACGCTCCACCTCGTCGAGATATCCGCCAAGGTGACACCGAGCGCGCACGCGGTGCTGCTGCTCAACCAGCGGGATGGCACGGCTCCCGCAGCCTCGTCGTCCCCGCCAACATCACCCTGCTGCCGCGTCCATCGAAATGCCCCGAGCTCAACCCGGTCGAGAACGTCTGGCAGTTTATGCGAGACAACTGGCTAACACCCCGCATCTTCAATTCCTACGACGATATCCTCGACCAGTGCTGCTTCGCCTGGAACCGCCTGACCGATCAGCCACGGCGCATTATGCCGATCGGACTGCACCAATGGACACATGCGTTGTGATCAATGAGCGGTGGTATTAGAGATCGTTTGAACGCTGGAGACTGCCGGCATGCATGGCGGATCAACGATCAGGATTTATTTATCACGGCCAGAATCGGACGGTGGCAGCGATTGGGTTGGCTGAGCAGGTGTGATTTACGTTGATGAGGAGCACGGTCGGCAATCTACCTTGGCCGTCGGACATTTACAAACTAATGTGAGCTCTCATCGGCATTTCTCCGATCCATAGATCAGGCCCGACAGAGATCGTTGACGGATACCAACCTGAAACACTATGCCTCGATGGCTACTAAATCAGTGCCACCGCGGATTGCAGGCAGATGGATAATGGCGCGGATCGGGGGCCGCATAGATGGATAAATTGCGCACGCCGATGATAGCTAAGCAAGTTTTGTGGACGCAAGCCGTGGCGCTTCATTTAGCATCGCCGGTTTGGCAGGCTAATTATCGTGGTGTGGATGCCGCGAGGTCCCGCAAGACGCTCAAGGTGAACACGAAGCCCACTTCAAACTGCATTGCGGGGAACTTTAACGAAAATAGCATCCGCGCGACACATGTTATGCCTGACCAGTCTCACCTATACGGTGATGCGGCGGTAATTAGAAAATGAGTTTGCGCGGAAATTTGATCGAGCAAGATCCCCGAGCCCTTTTGCGGCAGCTGAAAAGCAGCCGGTCGTCTTTGGTAATTGTTTCGCAGCTACAGGCCAACGGCCGTGATCAGGCCAAACGCCGTTATCATCCTGTTCAAACGGTGGCGATCATTTATTCGTTGTAGAGTAGAGATATTCAATACCATACGATCCGGGACTCGAACGCGGCTGTCTAAGATCGTCATCCGATTTAGCTTTGGGATCATCTGAGATGTTGTACTTAGGTTCGAGCTGCTACTACGTAATCGGTATCATACTCGCGGTCTCTTTGATGGTTTTTGGTCAAAGCTTTAGGCGTAGAGCGATCAAGTGGATCTTTTTTTCTCTTGTTATCTGCATGTTTGGTTTTATCCTTATTCTCAGTCTTATGCTTAACTTATTTCCCATCCCACCGTGATTTAGGTTTTTTTGCCAGATAATAGCATCTTACCACGCCGTTACGCCGTGTCCACACGAGATACTAGTGGTTTGATCGCAACGAACGATTCCGGTTCGAGATTCTCTGCTTTGCCCGATTGTGCAACGCTGCAGCATCCGCTCGTGTATCGATAGCGTCGTCACGTGCTTGGATAGACCAGGCTTGACGCGCTTGTCGCTGCCCGCGGATCGCCGCAGAAGCAGGTGTGACGGGCCAGGATCATTCTCCTAGCAGCGGGCGACCTGGGCACTGCTGCGAACATGGCAGCGACGGGCAAGTCGAAGAACTGTGTATGGCGCTGGCAGGAGCGCTTTATGGCCCAAAGTGTCGATGGTCTGTTGCGCGACAAGACGCGGCCTCGGGCATCGCGCGCCACTCAAGGCCGCACTATCCGACAAGGTCGTAGCGTCGACCCTCGCACCACCCGACCATGAAACGACGCGCCGGATAGTCCGCGCAATGGCCGAGGCGGTCGGTATCGCTGCGTCCTCAGTCGTGAGGGTCTGGCACGACCATTGCCTGGCACCGCACCGCTGGCGGAGCTTCAACTCTCCATCGACAAGGCCGTTGCCGAGAAGCTGCATGACGTGGTAGACTTCTATGTCTGGCCGATTTACCACGCGATCGTGAAAGGTTTCACCGTTGTGCGGATTTTTTGCTAGAAACACGCTGACATTCGTTCAAATAGGACCCATCCTTTGGACAAGAACTTGCGCGCGCCATCCGGGATAAATCACCGCACAAGCGTCATAGATCGTAACGTTCAACCTCGGTCAACGGTAGCTTTAAGCATATCTCGGGCTATTATGTGTCTGATCGGATTGATGTATTTTGGCATCATCGGCTTTGCATTCGCGACTGGCCAAACCCAATCCTCAGATCTTAATCCAGTCGAGAAGAGTTTCATCCTATCGAAATACAAAGTCGCGGCGGTCTCGCCGCGCTGAGAGACCGTTTGAGAATGGGTTGAAGCAGCGGCGCAGTCGTGATTCAACCGCGGGATGTAACCCGAGCGAGCGGTAGCCGTATGGCTGGATTTGAGCAGCGATCGAAGCGCTACTCGACTGAACTGACGGACGAGAAGTGGCAGTTCATTCAGCCGTTCCTGCCGCTGGCATCAAAGTGTGGGCGCAAGTCGACGACGTACCTTCGCGAGGTGCTCGACGCCTTGCGCTACCTTGCCCGGACGGGTGGTGGCTGCAGGATATTGCATAAGGAATTTCCGCCTTGGCAGACGGCCTATCGGTGGTTTCGGCGGTTCGAGCGCCGACTGTTGTTTCGCACATTGCATGATGTCACGCTGATGCTCAACCGGGAACGCGAGGGGCGTGAGCATAGTCCAAGAGCATCATCCAAGCTAACAGACTCGTTGGGAATTCCCAAGTCGTTCGCGTTCTGATTCAAGCTGCGTGCTGGCGAAGGAGGCTGGCATGCACGACCAAGGCGCTGTCGATCAATTTTCGTGAGAATGTTATGGCGGTCATCGACGGGGGTCTGTCGCGACGCCAGGCGGCGGCCCGGTTCGGGGTCAGCGTGTCGAGCGCGATCCGGGGGCATGCGTTAGCGCGACGGACGGGGGCTGCGGCGCCGAAGCGACAGGGCGGCGACCGGCGCTCGGGTCGGATAGAGGCGTACGCAGATATGATCCTCGGCGCAGTGGCGGAGCAGCCGGACATCACCCTCGCCGAGTTGCGGATGTTGCTTGCCGGACACGGCGTCAGCGTCGGCATCGCGACGCTGTGGCGGTTCTTCGCGCGCCGGAATATCACGCTCAAAAAAATTCCGGGCATGCAGCAGAGCAGAATCGTCCCGACGTCGTAGCCCTGGCGACGTGGTCATCATGGACAACCTGCCGGCCTACAAAGGCACCGTCGTCCGTCACGCCATCGACGCGAGCGGTGCCAGGTTGGTCTTCCTCCCGCCTTACTCACCCGACTTCAATCCGATCGAGAACGCCTTCTCGAAACTCAAGGCGCTGCTCCGCAAAGCCGCTGCCCGAACCGGCGATCAACACTGGAACGTCATTGGCGATAGCCTCGACGCATTCACACCCGACGAATGCGCAAAGTACTTCAGGCACGCCGACTATGATGCGTACTGATCGGAAAAATGCTCTAGTGCAGCAGTGATCGACATTCAGTCGATCAAGGCCCCGGCGGCGCAAAACCGTGGGTTTGACGTTGGGAAGAATGTTCTCGGCCGCAAGCGCCATTTTGCTGTGGATACCGACCGGCGGCTGCACATGGTCAACCTGACGACCGCCGACATCTCCGACAGTGCGGGTGCGCAGGCGATCGTTGCCGCGATCCGCAAGCATTGGCCCTGGCTGAAGCAGCTGTTCGCCGATGTCGCTTACAACAACACGATATTGATGAACGCGGCAACCTACCGCGACTTTGTCCTCGAGATTACCCGCCGCTCCGATAAGGAGGTCGACTTCAAGGTGCCGGCAAGGCAATGGGTGGTCGAGCGAACCCTCGGCTGGATGACACTCTGATAGCGTCTCGTGCGCGACTACGAAGCGCGGGTGGATGTCCCAGAAGCCATGATCCACGTCGCCGTCGGCAGCCTCATGCTACTACGGATCGCGCACCCGTAAGCATCCTCAAACGGGCTCGGAAGTGGGACGACATCGAGGGATCCTGTACATGTTTCATCATATGTTGTCGCTCCTTTGCATTTTCCGACGACGTGACGTGACTACGTCAACGCGGTGCAACTTAAACTGCGAGACGCGGATCGTTTCGCAAATTCATTTAACCTTTACAATACGGCGGCGGCCGCTAGCCGCCGCCGCCAGTTTGAAGCGTGTTCCAAGCAGTTAGACCCACTGGAGACTTCATAGCTCTCGCGATGAAATTCGCGATGCTAGCTTGTGATGGAGAGATTAGCTCGATGATGCCGTGCGCCTAGATCAAACTCGCCAACTTGTTGACCAGCGCGACCGCAGCGACCTTCTCCGAAGTTCGCGCCAGCAGCTGCGACACCCACGATCGCCGGGAATAATGTCGTTCGACAGTGCGGATCACCCGTCTCGCCTCGCCGGTAGTGATCCAGCATCATCATCTGCCTCTCGCGGAACGCGGTGATCACGCCGTTATCGGAACAGAGCGCCTGCGCTCGGGCCGTACAGCAAGTTCAAGGCAGAGGTGTTTCATTGCTCACGCATCTCGTAGAGTATCAACAAGATGTTTCATGGTTGGCGCATCACAGGATCCTAACGTGCTCGTCGGGCACCACCCCCTGGCCGGCCCATAAGCACGAAGCCCTTCCCGGAGGATCTGCAGACTCGTTGATGTTAAGTCACTCGACGGCTATAACATGAGACCGTCAAACACATAACGAACATCGTGTCCACGCGGCCATCGTCGCGCTGTTGGGGTTGCCCGATCGCCGGCCTAGTGCCGTTGCCGACTGCGGCTGGGATCAGGTTGAATGACCGAGGACACAGCCTGCCCGAATAATGAACCGAGATCCCATCACAGCGAATTCGTCATTTGCCTCGGGTGGTGATTTAACATTACGGATGATTCTTGATAACCAGCGATTGAACATTGGCCTTCCATGCGATTTTCTTTGGTCTCATTCATGGCCGCGTCGGTCGGAACGCATTTAGCCGTCGCAACGGAACAGGCCGTTCCGACGTTCATAAATCCCGATTTCTTCGGCACCTTCGCGACGTCTTCAATCGTTTATAGCGCACCAATTACCGGCAGGACACGACGTCCCGGGATCCGGTTCGGCCAGCGGCATTATGGGCGCCGTGCCAACCGCCTTGTGGGACAACGGCGCCGCGCCAACCGGCAAGACGAACGTAGCCTTCCTGCAGAGCTAGACCGCACCACTCCAACGGACGGTTGGCGGCCTTGGCCTGGGTCACCAGTACTAGATCGAGGTGGTTGCGGATGCGCGCTAAGCGACGGGGACCACCGGCCTCAGCCTCTGCGAGAACGGCATCGAAGTCGGCGCGGAGGTGCTGACACCCGGCCCAGTAACCCCCGTCGATCCGTACGGAGTGTGTGTGACGCCGACTTACACCTTGCAAGCATTTACCGCGCATTCTGCAGCAATCCTATTTCAACTTCAGAACCACGGCATCCCCAACTCGATCTCGTCCGCCGACGTAACAGTCCTGCTCGGCGACGCGTCGATCGTCGACGTGAGCCTAGGCGTCCCCTAACCAGCGATGTGGGCGATGATGGTCGCCGGAGTTGGCACTGTTGGCGGGCTGTTGCGTCGCCGCTACCGGAACCTCGCAGCCCGCTGAATGGGGGAGGGCGGCGAGTGTATCACAAGCAACGGTCTCGTGGCCAAGCATCCGAAAGGAGGGCTAATCTCGGACTGACAACTTCCGAGAGCGATTTTGGAGAAAGCTGCCGTTGTGGAGCGTTTAGTCACCCTCCTCCTACCGCTATCGATCCTGCGGTTGGGCTGATACGATTCTCGATATTGGAGGTAGCTTGCCAGCGACCCTCAAATTGCGGTTACCTACATCGAGCTGTGAGCGTCGCCCAATTCAAAAGTCGGCGCCGCGCCAAATTGGTATATCCCAGCATTAGCAATCACCGGGGTTAAGATGATAAACGGATT
This sequence comes from Polymorphobacter sp. PAMC 29334, assembly GCF_019431245.1. NCBI lineage: Bacteria > Pseudomonadati > Pseudomonadota > Alphaproteobacteria > Sphingomonadales > Sphingosinicellaceae > Polymorphobacter > Polymorphobacter sp. PAMC 29334. The sequence goes on from NZ_CP080242.1 coordinate 770,071, forward strand.
TGCTTTTCGAATCGGTTTTTGATAAGAAGTGCATGTGCTGGTCCGCTCGTCGGGGCTATAGTTCTCTTTTTGCCTTATGTATTCTTTGGCGCATTCGGCCACATGTCCTTCTTCGATGACGAAGGCGCGTTAATGGTCGGGTTCCGTTCCTTGCTTGAGGGCCACCGGATGTATGACGAGATTTATTCACTCTATGGACCACTCTACAACGGAATATATCGAATTATTTATGTTACACTTCGTATCCCGCTGACGCATACCGTTGGCCGTACTATCGCGGCGTTATTATGGATCTCATACTCCGCCGCCTTTGCGATGCTATGTTTCCAAATAACAGCGTCACGGATCGCCGCCGTCCTTTGTTACTCGTTGACCCTAGTTTGGTTAAAGGAGTTGATGAATTCGCCTGGCCACCCGGAAGAGATATCTCTCCTGATCGTAGCTTTTCTGCTGTTGACAACTGGATCGCTTGGTTCTCCTGATACCAGACGCTCAGCTCGTGTAGCGACGGCAATGTACGTCGGAGGCTTGATAGCGGGTCTAGTGCTCGTAAAAATCAATCTTGGATTATTAGCAGGAGAGTGCTTAATAATTCTGCTATTACGTCTAACCGCCCCAAGTGGTTACGTTCGAGCGGGAATACTATTAATGACTGCTTTGGTTTTATTAACCCCTGCACTCTTGGCCATCCAGTTAATTGGGCAATCTTGGGTGATAATATATGTGGGGTTTGCCACTCTGACATTGGTAGCGACATTAACAGTTTTTCATAAAATAAATATGCCAATTGTGATAACCTGCTATGATTGGCTGGGATTAATGGTCGGCGGCCTAACGGTTGCCTTCGTCATTATTGGCAGCACGCTTCTCACGGGCACGTCGGCCTATGCGTTGCTTAACGCAGTTGTCTTGCAGAATACCCATTTTGTTCAAAACTGGTTTATCCCAATGAGGATCGGGCTTGCCGGCGGCGTGGCGGCAGTTCTATCGCTCGGTCTGGCACTTGCCTACACACTCGGTGTTAAACGCGCGGAGAGGACGTCGCGGTCTTCCCATCGAGAGTTAGTCTACTTGGCCATTTATTCCACGAAGGCAGCATTTTTATTGGCCGGGATCGTCCTTTTTCGCTCACCCGGGATGTTCTTTCAAGTTTTGGTACCTTTCGGTTGGCTGCTGATTGCCGGATTAGCTAACGTGAGTCCTCGTGCGATGATTCTTCGTGGAGCACTCGCGCTCATGGGTGCACTGTTGGTTTTCTATCCCTTTCCGGTTGCTGGACATCAGATCGACATCGGCGCGTTGGCTATTGTCATTGCGCTTTCGGTAATTGGGTACGACGTTATGGCCTTCGCATGGCAGCAAATTGGCGGCTCGGGTTTAATGAACGTTGGGCGTTGGGGGCTGTTGGTGTCCGGTGGACTCGTACTTGTTTTGAATGGTGCTCACATAACCGTCCGCGATGGCCGCGAGTATTTGTCGAACACACCTCTGGCACTACGTGGTACGTACTTAATACGTTTGCCTGCCAACCAAGTGGAATCGCTGCATTGGGTTACGAGGAAATTGCAGGCATGCCGCTCATCATACTCGTTGCCAGGCCTACTGAGCTTTGCGTTTTGGACCGGTCAAACGCTTCCTACCTCGCTGAATATCAATGATGTTCTTGGGTTCATTCGACCCGACCAGCAGAAGGTGATTGTGCAAGCACTTCGTCGAAGTCCTGATCTGTGTATCGTAGAATCGGACAAATTGCTTCATTACTTAGACCGCGGCCAAATAGCCCGAGATCCGCCGCTACTTCATTATATTCGTTCAGACTTTGCGGCGGTATCAAGTCATGGAAGCTACACGATTCTTGAACGTCGACTTCCTGACGCAACATATTTCCCAAAGTGACAGCGCGTCCTATCTCTTAAATTACAATATGATCCGTACGTCCGGGCGGCGACACTCTGAGCATGCGGACGGTGATCTATTCGACTGAGATCGCGAGATCACGTAACACGAGCTATCTGTCAAACCAATGAGAGCGGAGTATCCTGGGCAACCCAATCTCCTAGGGAGACTCTGTTGTTGAAGACGGTTTTATCAGCGACGCGCGTCACAGCTCGAGCCGATTGCGAACAGGAGCCATCCAAATTCTTTGATATCTGAATACTATACAGGTACGGTGCAATTGATACAGACATTTGTTTGAGGCGTCGCCTATTACCTTGGCCGAAGCAGCGGGCTAGGCGACACTCGGCGTAGCTGCTTGACGAGCATTGGCTGTGATCTAGCCGATGCCGCGGTTCGCGAGAAGACAAAGTGTACGCGAAGACCAATCTTCTCCCGCAGATTAATGCTTGCGCTATCTTGATTAGGCAGATGATTACTTGCTAATGCCGCCGAGCGATGTTCAGCTGCGGCAGCCGGCTAATCGGTGGATTTGACTGTTTGGACGATGACTGTTGTTGCGTATGCTTCACGTCCTCTTTCTGATTCGGGACCGGGATTGCGAGGGGCGTAAGAAATTCGAATGCTGCAGCGATCAATAACTTAGTCGATCAAGGCGCCCGTAACGCAAAACCGTCTTGCCGACGCCGGTAGAAGGTTTTCGGCCGCAAGCGGCCCATCGCGGTGAATGCCAAAGGGCGGCTATTGGTAACAAACTTGACGACAGTCGTCATCAGCGACAGTGCGCATGCGGAGGCAATCGCCGCCGCGATCCAAAAGCAATAGCCTTGGCCCAAGCACCTGCTCACCGATCACGCCCAACCGCGTCGAATCGACGGAGGCGGCCGTCTATCGTGACTTCGTCCTTGGCGTCATCCACCGCGCAGACACGGAGGCCAGCTTTCATTGCCACCTAAGCAATAATGGTTAAGCGCACCTTTGGCTGGACGATACGAGGAAAGCGCCTGGTGCGCGACTACGAACCGCAGTTCGACTTTCTGGACGATGGTCCATCTCACCCTGGGCCTAATGCTCCGACTTATCGTCCGTCTACGACCATTTTCTGTAAGTGTCAGCTGATCCCCGCCTTGTCGTGATTGCGCTGCCGCGGGAGTCTTCGCTGTTGTGGTTGGCGGAGACTGGCGTGGCGGATGATGAGACGTCGTACGAGACCCTTAAGACGTCTCTCAGCGAGGGGCTGGCTCTCCCGCCGCGCCCGGAACGGCGGCGCAGCTGGCATCCGCAACAGAAGATGGCGATCGTCCAGGAGAGCTGCGCGCCCGGGGCGGTGCCGACCCAGGTCGCGCGCCGCTACGACATCTCGACGGGTCTGCTGTATACGTGGCGCAGGCAGCTGCTGACCGCGGCCACCGACGGGTTCATCCGGTGCGAGGTCGTCGCCGAGTCAGCAGCGGTGGCGTTGCCAGCTCCGGACGTCAGATCGCCGCCGGCGTTGCCGGTCACTGATCGAACGCTGTCCGGCACGATCGAGGTCGAGTTGCCCAGCGGCACCAAGCTGCGCGTCGGCGGCGACGTCGATGCTGGTGCGCTGGCGCGGGTGCTCGACGTGCTTCGCCGATGATCGCGCTGCCGGCGGGGACGCGGGTCTATCTCACTTGCGGACGGACCGATATGCGGCGCGGCTTCGACGGGCTGGCGGCGCAGGTGCAGACGGTACTTGCCCGCGATCCACACGACGGTGTGCTGTTCGTCTTCCGTGGCAAGCGCGGCGACCTCGTCAAGGCGATCTGGTGGGACGGCCAGGGAATGTGCCTGTTCGCCAAGCGCCTCGAGCGCGGCCGCTTCCTGTGGCCAACGGCGAAGGATGGCTCGGTCCGATTGTCGGCAGCCGAGCTGTCGATGCTGCTTAAGGGCATCGACTGGCGCAACGTCGAGCGGAGCTGGCGACCCGAAGTCGCCGCCTGACGCCAACCCGGCATAGTGACCCGCAAGGTAGCTTCGGGGGCGATCATCGTCGCAGCGGCGGTGATCGCGGTGTAATATCGCCCCGTGATGAGCGCCGCATCCGACCCCGACGAGGTCGCCCGGTTGAAGGCCGAGCTGGCCGTCGCGCGGGGTGAGCTGACCGGTGCCAAGCTGATCATCGAACAGCTCAAGGCCCAGCTCGCCGTCCTGCGCCGGATGAGCTTCGGACGGTCCTCAGAGAAGCTGAACGCCGAGATCACCCAGTTCGAGCTGCTGCTCGAAGACCTCGAGGAGAGCGAAGCCGAGCGGATCGCAACGGAAGCAGTGACGCCTACAAGCGAACGTCAGCGCCGCCATCCGGTGCGCCGGCCGTTGCCGCCGCATCTGCCGCGCGAGGAGATTCTGCACCATCCCGGCGACGCCTGCCCGTGCTGCGGCGGCACCAGCCTGTCGAGGCTCGGCGAGGATGTGACCGAGGTCCTCGAACGCATCCCGGCGCAGCTGAAGGTCATCCGCCATATCCGGCCGCGCCTCAGCTGCCGACGTTGCGAGACGATCATCCAGGCACCGGCACCCGACCTGCCGATCGAGAAGGGTCGCCCGGGTCCGGCGCTGATCGCCAACGTCGTCGTCGGTAAATATATCGACGGCCTGCCGCTTTACCGCCAGGCCGGGATCATCGCGCGCGGCGGCGTCGATATCGACCGAGCGACGCTGTGCGACTGGGTCGGCCGCGCCGCCTGGTGGCTGGCTCCGGTCGCAGAGGCCATCGGCCGCCAAGTCATGGCCGCACCGGTGATCTTACCGACGACACTCCGATCGGCGTCCTCGTACCCGGCAACCGACGCACCAAGACCGGCCGCATCTGGACCTATGTCGTCGACGAACGACCATGGGCGGGCGAGCGGCCGCCGGTAGCGCTCTACTGGTACAGCCAGGACCGCAAGGGCGAGCGGCCCGCCGGACACCTGAGCGACTTTGCCGGCTATATCCACGCCGACGGCTATGCCGGCTATATCCACGTCGACGGCTATGCCGGCTACGAGGCGCTGACCCGGTCGAAGGCCCCGCCTGGACAACGGGCCAGCGGATCGTCCATGCCGCCTGCTGGGCGCATGCCCGGCGCAAGCTCTACGACGTCCATCAGAAGACGCAGTCGCCGATCGCGTTCGAGGGGCTGCGCCGGATCGGCGTGCTCTACGACATCGAGCGTGAGATCAACGGCCTGCCGCACGATCGTCGCCATGCCATTCGCGCCGAACGCACCGTGCCGCTGCTCGCCGATCTGCGCGTCTGGATGGGGACTGAGCGCCGGCGGCTGTCTAGCAAGAATGACCTTGCCAAAGCGCTGCAATACGCCCTCGGACGCTGGGACGCGCTCGCCTGGTTCACCGCCGACGGCCGCCTCGCCATCGACAACAATGTCGCCGAGCGGGCGCTCCGCGGCATCGCCGTCACCCGCAAGAACTTCCTGTTCCTCGGCTCCGAAAAGGGCGGCGACCGCGCCGCCATCATCTACACTGCCCTCGAGACCGCCCGGCTCAATGGCATCGATCCCGAAGCCTGGCTCACCGACGTTCTCAACCAGCTCGCCCGCGGCCAAAGCCAGCTCGACCTCGACCCGCTCATGCCGTGGAACTGGCGGAAGCCTGCGCCCCTCGCCATCGCTGCGTAAATCAGCTGACGCTTACCATTATCTAAAAGGACTCTCCACTTCTTCGATGATCGACTCTATTTGTAAGCAACTAATAAGACTTTATAATTTGTTTGCTTATTGCCCAGTGTGCGCAATGGTGGTTGCGACTTGATCAGGGCCTCGCTATCGCAGCGTCCAGCGGCTAGCTACTACCCGATAGCTTCGGTCGTGGCTAAGAGCAGCGCGCCTTCGCCGGTCTCGTCCGGCGGCTGGCCTTGCGGCGAACATAGGAGACGATGTGGCGCGACGTGGAATCATACTGGCTGGCGGTTCGGGGACGCGGCTGTATCCGTTGACCAAGCCGGTCAGCAAGCAGCTCATGCCGGTCTACGACAAGCCGATGATCTACTATCCGATGTCGGTGTTGATGCTCGCGGGCATTCGCGAGGTACTGATCATCACCACCCCGGGCGACGCCGCCGCGTTTCGCCAGTTGCTCGGCGACGGTTCTGACTGGGGCATGACGATCGCCTATGCGGTCCAGCCTGAGCCGAAGGGCTTGGCGCAGGCGTATCATATCGGTGCCGAGTTTATTGGCGACGCGCCGTCGACGCTGATCCTAGGCGACAACATCTTCTACGGCCACGGCCTGCCCGAACTGCTCGAAGCCGCCGACGCCCGGACCGACGGCGCGACGGTGTTCGGCTATTACGTCAAGGACCCGGCAGCATACGGCGTCGTCTCGTTCGACGAAGCGGGTCGCGCGGCGACGATCGAGGAAAAGCCGGTCGCACCAAAATCGAATTATGCGGTGACCGGGCTGTATTTCTACGACGGCACCGCGGTGGCCAGAGCGCGTGACATCCGCCCGTCGCCGCGCGGTGAGCTCGAGATCACCGATCTCAACCGCACCTATCTCGACGACGGCAAGCTCGCGGTCGAACTGATGGGGCGCGGCTTCGCTTGGCTCGACACCGGCACGCACGGCTCGCTGCTCGACGCCGGCCTGTACGTCCGGATCGTCGAGGAACGCCAGGGGCTCAAGATCTGCTGCCCCGAGGAAATCGCGTGGCGGCAGGGTTTCATCGACGCCGAGCAGCTCGCCCGAATTGCGGAGCCGTTACGCAAGAGCGGCTACGGCGAATATCTGCTCGACCAGCTGAAGACCGCGGCATGAAGGTCGTCGACACCCCCCTGCCCGGCGTCAAGCTGATCGAGCCGCGCGTCTTCGGCGACGACCGCGGCTTCTTCCTCGAAAGCTGGAACGCGAAGACTTTCGCCGACGCCGGTCTCGATCTCGAGTTCGTCCAGGACAACCACAGCCGGTCGGCCAAGGGCGTGTTGCGCGGTCTACATTATCAGCTCGACAATCCGCAGGGAAAACTCGTCCGCGTAACGATCGGGCGGGTCTTCGACGTCGCGGTCGACCTGCGCCGGTCGAGCCCCGATTTCGGGCGCTGGGTCGGCTACGAACTGTCGGCGGAGAACAAGTCGATGCTGTGGGTGCCGCCGGGTTTCGGTCACGGCTTCGTCGTCCTCAGCGACACCGCCGACTTCCTCTACAAGTGCACGACGCTCTACTCCCCGCCCGACGAGCGCGCGATCCGCTGGGACGACCCCGATCTCGCGATCGACTGGCGGCTCGACGGGATAACCCCGTTGCTGTCGGCGAAGGATGCCGTTGCGTCGAGCTTCGCCGATGCCGGGGTGTTCGCATGAGAGCATTGATCGCTGGATCGGGCGGGCAGCTCGGTCGCGCACTCCAGGCGACCGCGCCCGCCGGCGTCACCGTCATCGCCCCAGCCGAAGCCGGCTTCGATATCACCGACGCCGAGGCGGTTCGCGCCGTGGTCGCCGAGGCTCGCCCCGATGTGATCATTAACGCCGCCGCTTACACCGCCGTCGACAAGGCCGAGGCCGACGAAGCCGCCGCGCGCCGGGTCAACGTCAACGCGGTCGGGAAGCTCGCCGCAGCCGCGCGGATCGCCGGGGCACGCTTCGCACACGTCTCGACCGACTTCGTCTTCGACGGGACCGCGCATCACCCCTACTCGCCCGCAGGCCGCTATCACCGCTGAAAGGTTGCTGCCGGTCGATCGATGTAATCGACGACTGCGCCTCTCGCACGCTTCGATCGCAGCCCAGCAAACCCGTTGCGTCAGCGGCAAGGGATCTTAAAGAGGCCGTTACACCCACTTAATGAGACACTGCAACGTAAGCGCTGTGCTGACCCCGCCTTGCTCATGACGGCGTAACCCGCGAGTCCTGCTTGTCCCAGGGGCTGGCGGTGCTGATGCTATGATGATGTCATGTGACGATGCTGGCTCGATGGGCGGTCGTGCGGCGCGGATCGAGGTTTTCACCGGCACGAGGCGGCGTCGGCCATGGTCCGATGATGAGAAGGCGCAGATCGTTGCCGAGAGCTATGCCGGCAACGGCATCACCGTCTGTGACGTGGCGCGTCGGAACGACATCTGCCCCAGCCAGCTGTTCACGTGGCGGCGGCAGCTGCGCCGCCCGGTGGAGCCCGCCGAAGCGCCATTGTTCGTGCCGGCGATCGTCGAGCCTGAAGAGGTTCCATCGCCGCTACCCGCAACATCGGCGGCCAGATCTCCGCGACGACGTCGGTCTGCCCGTCGCGGCAGTATCCCAGCCCCGATCGAGGTGAGCATGGACGGCATTTCGGTGCGGATCGGCCGCGGTGCCGATGCGACCCTGATCGCGGCGGTACTGGATGCGCTGAAGGGCAGCCGTTGACGGCGCCGGGGCCAAGCGGTGCCACCCGCGTGCTGGTCGCCACGCGGCCGGTAGATTTCCGCAAGGGGATGGACGGCCTGGCGGCGCTGGTGACGGCCCAGCTCGGCGGCGATCCCTTCTCCGGCGTCGTCTATGTGTTTCGGGCCAAGAAGGCCGACCGGGTCAAGCTGGTTTGGTGGGACGGCACCGGCCTGTGCCTGATGGCCAAGAAGCTGGAAGCCGGCGCCTTTAGCTGGCCGTCTGTTCATGACGGCGTGATGCGGTTGTCCGCCGCCCAGCTCGCCGCACTCGTGGAAGGTCTGGACTGGCGCCGGGTGCATCAGGCCAGACGCACGAGAGTGCCGCAGATCGCCGGCTAAGCCACTGTGCCTGCGGTAGATTGACTCATATCGGCGGTAGCCCTCGACGCGCGTGCGCGCGCGTGATTCACTACCGCTATCATGCTCGCCGTAGCTGATCTTCCCGACGATCCCAAGGTGCTCCGCGCCATGATCGTCGCCGCCCACGCCGAGACGGCGCGGCTCATGGCGAAGGTGGAGCACGCGACGGCGGAGGTCGCGCGCATTAGCGCCGAAGCTGAGCAGAACGCCGTCGTCCAGGCTGAAGCCGATGCCGAGATCGCTCGGCTGAACAGCATCATTGCCGCCTTCATGCGTCACCGGTTCGGTCCCCGCTCGGAGAAGCTTGACGACGACCAGCTCGAGCTGGTGCTCGAGGATCTCGGCATCGCCCTCGCCAAGGTGGAAGCGAAGCTGGATACGATCAGTTCACCCAACGCGCGCGCCGAGAAGCAGCGCTGTACCAACCGCGGCCAGCTGCCGGCGCATCTTGAACGCGTCGAGCAACTGATCGACGTCGACAGCAAGCAGTGTGCCTGCTGCGGCGGTGATCTCCATGCCATCGGCGAGGATGTGGCCGAACGCCTCGACGTGGTGCCGGCAGCTTTCCGGGTGCTGGTGACCCGCCGTCCGCGTTATGCGTGCCGTGCCTGCGACGGCCAGGTCGTGCAGGCGCCGGCACCGCCGCGGATCGTCGAAGGCGGGCTGCCGACCGACGCGCTGGTCGCGCAGGTGCTGGTCTCCAAGTACGCCGATCATCTGCCGCTCTACCGCCAGGCCCAGATCTACGCCCGTCAGGGCGTCAACCTTGACCGTTCGACATTGGCAGACTGGACCGGCCGCGCCGCCTGGTGGCTGACGCCGCTGCGGGATCACCTGCTTGCTGTCCTGAAGCGGGGACCAAGGCTGTTCGCCGACGAGACGACGGCACCGGTGCTCGATCCAGGACGACGACGCACCAAGACCGGGCAGATCTGGGCCTATGCCCGCGATGATCGACCATGGGGCGGCACCGATCCGCCGGCGGTGGCCTTCATCTACGCGCCCGACCGCAAGTCCGAGCGGCCACTGGCACATCTCGCCGGGTTCAGCGGCATCCTGCAGGTCGATGGCTATGCCGGTTACAACAAGCTCGGCCGCCGCAATGACGTGGCGCTCGCGTTCTGCTGGGCCCATGCGCGCCGCAAGTTCTTCGAGCTCGCCAGGGCCGACGCCTCACCAACGGCCACCGAGGCACTACAGCTGATCAAGGCGCTCTACGCCATCGAGGACGAGATCCGCGGGAAGGACGCCGAAGCCCGTCGCGCTTTGCGGCAAGAGAAGAGCGAGCCGATCGTCGACGCGCTGTTCCGACTGCTCACCGCCCGGCTCCCCCTGGTCAGCGCCAAGAGCAAGCTGGCCGAAGCGATCCGCTACGCTACCTCGCGACGGACCGGCCTGACGCTGTTCGTCGAAGACGGCCGCGTTGAGATGGACAGCAACACCGTCGAGCGGACCATCAGGCCCATTGCCCTTAACCGCAAGAACGCCCTGTTCGCCGGCTCCGACGACGGCGGCGACAACTGGGCCGTCATCGCCAGCCTCATCGAGACCGCCAAGCTCAACGCCGTCGATCCACTCGCCTGGCTCACCGACACCCTCGAGCGCCTTGCCCGCGGACACTCCAGCCAGAACCTCAATCAGCTCATGCCGTGGAACTTCCAAGCCTGAAGGGCCTCGGCACATCGCTTACACTGCAACCATAGTTTACGGTCGTATACTTTGCTGGAGCCATTCGTGATGGAAACTTCGCGACCAATTGAATTTGAAAAGAAATGCTAAGAAAGCGACCGGGTTCGACCGCGCAATATATCAACAGCAATAACGATCGCGGCAAGGATCGCAAGCCAGGCAATGCGCGCTGTATAACGCCCCCAGACTCCGCCTAGGACACCTTGTATCGCGGCACTTAAGACCAGTGCGAGAAGCATAGTCGAGGCTACCTGAAGCGTCAAACGACTGATCCGTAATCTTCGACGAAATAATAGCGCGACGATGACAAATGAGACCGCTACGATATATGTTATATGCCAAATCACCGACAATAAACGTAGCGTCAGATGTTGACTGTAAATTCGCCCGGACTCGGCCTCAATTCGTTGTGCATCAAATAGTTTGTTATCAAGGGAGTGGTCAAGCTTTATGGAATACCCAAACTCATCGACATCTAGAGTAAAAAACATCCATACTAGGTTATGGGCGGAGCGCGATAATTGTTGGCCGGGATAGCGAGTAAGCGCCGCGAAAACAATCGGCCACTGCTCGCGAACGATTGCGGTTTCAGAGCTAGGGTCAATCTGGTTCCACCCGACTAGTCCGGGGCGTCCCCAAAGGAATTCGTTCTCTGTAAGCGGGAATTGATTGACAAATCGACATGTTGCGTAACCCCTGGCAGGACAGTCTTCACGCAAAACGCGAGCGGCGGTCCCGTCGCCAATGGTGCGGGCGAGAAGATATGGGATCGGAGTAACTGCGCGCCCTGTTGCGTGCTTTATCGCAAGATCCATTGCGACGCTTCCACATAGGCCGATCGCGAGGGCGCTAAATATTGATATGGCCTGATGGCGTCTATTTTGCCAGCTGCGGTGCTCGGCTAGGGCAAGACATGCCAACAGCAAAACGGCGAGCAGTAAAGCAGAGGTGTGAAAAAGAACCGCAGCCAAGATGTTAAACAGCCACCACAAGCGGGGCATCCAAGTTCTGGGCCATCGATACCATAAGACAAATACAGCTACGACTACGACTCCGATAAACACGTCTGGCATGATTACATCGATAAAGAATGCGAGCGGACTTATCATGGATATTGCAGCGACAGTCACTATTTGTGTATGAGGGCGCCGAAGGCCAAACTCGGGCAGAGCAACGACCAGTACCAACGCTAGCCAAAGCGCCTGAGCGATCGTGATTGTGCCGAGCCCGCCAAACGCGCGTGCGCCCCATGCAAATGCGCCGTAGTAAGGAGAGCGCCCCCCCAGCGTTACCTTTGGTTTTGCGACCGATGTAGGACCGCCCTGTGACGCACCGATTGCTCCAGCTGTATTTCCGGCTAGCGAGGTAGAGCGCACGCCTGTATGGCGAGCATCAATCGCATGCCATAAATTGAGGCCGTTCATCAAATATCTGCCTGTATCCGGATACAGGATAGCCGTTCGATTGAGCGCTAACGGCCATATAAGCAAAAACACAAAGATTGTAACCAGCGTGGATCGAATCATGATCGACTTTTGCATCGATTATAGCCCCATCGCCTGTCAACTCGTGGTCTGCGGTGAAGTCCATGATATCACAAATGAAATCAGTGTGAACTCGAAGATCGCAATTCAGGCGTCCAATTCCTCAATACATTTTTGGGACATCGATATCCTGTAACGCGCGGTCAGTCATATATAAAGACGTTTCGCAAGCAACTGAGTCCGAAAACAAGGCAGTTTGAGGTTGCCGCGCGCGCGCGGAAGCGAGTCACAACCCTATTTCATCAAAATCGCGAAAGGTAAGAAGCTCCTGGAAGTCTACAGTATATTTGTTTCCAACACCAAACCGATGCGGACATCGACCCGCTTCTCGCCAAGCCTCGCTGCCCTTAGATCAACGGGAAGGTCGCACGGGTGAACCGCATCCCCAAGGAAGCGACCGTCAAGCGGTATCATTACGACGCACAACAAGTTCGGGCAACATCTTCGCCAATTTGTCCCCGCCTACAATTTCGGCCGCAGGCTTAAGGCCCGCAAAGGGCTCAGCCCTACGAAGCTATCTTAAGCTTGGCTCGCCGCGCCTCATCGATCTACGTCAGATCAAACTCATCAAAATCCCTCGACCAAGCATCTAGGCCGCCAGTGCGTCACAAGAGATTTATAAGCCACCCGCATGGAGGATGCGGCGCGGTCCGACGTCACCAGCGCGCTTCGGTGAGCGTCAGCCGCGATACGCAGTCTAGTTATGGGTATTTGCCGCGCGCCTAAAATGGAGCGCGCGAACATCGAGCAACATGAACCGTTCTGTACGGGCGACAACGGTAACCCGTGACGGGAGCGGCCGCAGTCTGGGCTGCGCACCACACATCAAAACAAAGTCGAAACCGGCCCGACCCGTGTCAGATACAGGATCATTATCAATGTGACCACGGTGAGTACCGTCGCTCACACCTGCCGACAAAGCGCGCACTGCTGCCCGGACTTGTCCCTTTAATGCTAACGGCTGCTTATACTCATCAGAAAAAAGCGCCCCTACTTGACCATAATCGCGTATCAGTAATGGTCGATACATGGCGCACCGCGGCTCAGAACTGCCGCGTCTAGAATCACCGACAATCAGATCATGGACGAGAGAGCCGCGTGGGATAAGAAGCGAGATGCGCTGAAAATCGGCATAATCGGCTGCATACTCCTGCCAGCCAATCGTTATCGCGCACAGGCGTAACAAAACAATTGATCCAACTGCCCAGGTGGCGCGGCGGACGTCGAGGCAGAATGCTTGCACGGAGATCGAGCCTACCGCGAGAAGCGCGAGGAAAAGCGGCATGCGGTCGGCGACATAGCCGACCCCAAACATCGCGGGTGGGACGAGCACTACAAGAGACGCAGCGACACCAATCGCCGGCCACGCAACCGGAATTATAGCTACCCGTTTGCGCACAACCAATGTTGCTATGATCAGCACTAACGCAACGAACGTTAAGAGATCAAGCCAGAGCCACGGACCCTCGGCGACGCGTACGATCGTAAGGATCCGATAATCAAACAATTCCCATAGGCGCGTTCCAAGCGTCCCTTGCTGAGCTAAGCGTGCGATACTCGCACCTGCGTTGGATACTCCTCCCGGCGTCTCACTTGTCGGCGCACTTAAGAAGAGCGCGGTTGGCACTAATGCCTGAATTACCACCGGCAAGAGTGCGCGGATAAGATTGTTCAGCCGTCGCCCTGGGGCTTGCCATACACGACCGATCTCGAGGGAGGCGACGAGTAAACCATAAATTGCAAAAGTAAGGCCGTGAACGAAGAAGATGGCCACTGCAAGGAGACAGGCTATTGGAAGCGCCACCACCAATCGATGCCGTCGCGCGACCCACCAAGCAGCTGCTAAAAAGACGAGGCCGAGGCCAAATAAGAAACTAGCGAAACCCCAATTTAGAATGTAGCTGTAGAGCAGCGGTACGATCAGCAGAGCGACCAACAGCGATGTCCGCCCCGTCAGAGCTCTATTGAACGCAAGAACACCGCAGTACTGGACTGCGAACAGTAAGATCACAATTAATTGGGCCGAGATAGACTTCGGCACAAACCGCATCATTACGGTGCCAATGACGTCGAGCCCTATATTTGGGAGAAGAGCCCAGTTGGCGGTATAATTGGCCCGAAGGACGCCATCTGTTTCGAGATGGCCGAGAACATAGTAACGCGCTAAATGATTATAGAGATCTATGAATGGAAAAAGGGGTGTAACTATTAGCGGAATAATAGCCACGAAAAAAATAGCGATCGAAAAAGCTAACTGCGGCTGAGACTTCAATGCCATTGGCTTCAAAGACGAGAAATTCGCTTGACTGGTCGCCACGACAATCCCTTGATTTTACGTCGGCTGCGCGCTGGTTCAATTAAAAAATAAGGGCAGGTAGAATCCATCAAACAGCCGAAAAACGTAACGCGTCGGGACAAAATTAGAGATTGGGCCGCCAAAAACAAAAACGAGCGAACCAGCACCTCGCATAGCGTTACGCATCCACACTCTCCTAGGCCAAGCCGCCTCCCTAGCGTGCGCGCAACAACCGTGCCACCCCGATAGGTGGCTGAATTCCCTATGGGCGCGAGATATCAGACAATGCAACCGTAAAAGTCTCCGACACTTTGCGGACGCTTCACCCAGCTGTGCCTACTCCCACATCTATATCGCCGAGGTTCGCACCGAGCCAGGCTGGCTTTTTCTGACGGCGCGATCTACAGACCTGCAACTCGGTATTCGTAGAGCTCCGAGAGAAGGCGATCACGAGGGTCGGTGCCGAGACCCTCCAGCGCCTCAGTGCGCAATAGCGTACAAGGTTCACCGTGCTGACGGCAACGGCGTCCAACTCACCGATTGTAAGTTCCCGGGCTCGGCCGCCGAAGAGGTCAAGCTTGCTATCGTTAACGGCGAACCGTTCCGCTGCCACTCCTTCGCGCTCGACGGCGCCAAGAACGGTCTCGACCACCGGCTTACCGGCTTTGTCACCAAAGGCAACGCTAACGTAAAGTGTCTAGATACCATCGTTTCCCACTGCGTGATGTTCAATCGATGTGCGGCCGGTTGTCGAAGGTGTCCTAGCGCCAGCAATCGATTGGTAGTAGCCGTAGACCCCAACACATCATAGAAACGGAATACGAGCAACGTTCTGCTCGCGACACCGGAACACCGCTATATGATCCGCATTTGCGCATTCATCACGCTCGCCCTGTCCAGCCCGCTGCTCGGTGCGGCTGCGCCAGCCCCCATTATCGCGACATGCGCGACGCTGCTGTCCGTCCTGTCCCCCACGCTTCCCGGCGGCTCGATAATCGCTCTTACTAACAGCGCACACGCGCCTGCCCCCTGTCCACCGATAGTGATCAAGGGGCGCAACTACAGCCCATCGGTAACAATAATTGCGACCGGCATGACCCTTACCCGCGTCGACGTCGACGGCTCTTCGGGCATTGCCTGGCACGGCGGCGATTTCGACGGGAAGAATGAGGTGACAAGCGGGTTTAGCGTTGGAGAAAGCGCATTCGTAACGATCGAAGGAGCGACGATGCACAACTACCTTCGCAATAGCATCATCTACGCTAACAGCTCCGATTTCCGCGTGACCGGAAACATCATGTCGCACTCGGGCTCAGACGGCATCGACATCGCGTTGTCGCGCCGCGGGCTGATAGACGGCAACACATGCTCCGACCCCGACACTACGACGGGCTCGCACCCTGATTGCGTCCAGCTCTGGAGTCGTCCGACCGCCGCTCCGGTTGCCGACATCACGATCAGCAATAACAGCGCAACCGGCGCAATGCAGGGGTTCAACGGCTTCAATCACGTTCGCGGCGGGATCAACGACGGCGGGTTCGACCGTATCGTCGTGATCAACAACACGGCAGCGACGTTGCTAGCCAATGGCATATATTTCACTGACTGCCGGGCGTGCGTGTTTCGCCACAATCACCTTATTACGCCAAAGGGTGCGGCACACTCGACTCATTTCGTGATCAGCGGGGCGTCATCCGGTAGCATTTCAGTGGCTGATCAAACGTTTCATGACAAGCGGTGACGCTCGGCGTGTCGCTTGATTCTCTGCTTTTGGACGGTGAGTTACCCCAAATGCGCAGAGCTGTTGTTGTTATTCGCATGACAGCGGTGCCTTCCAGCGATGTCACGAGGCTGCGCACGGCGCTCGCGAACGCAGAGGCCGAGTCCGCGCTAGCACCCGGGCCATCAATGCCGATCTGGCGGTGCGGGTCGCTCTGCTCGAGCTTCAGAACGAGGAGACGCTGCGGCCACTTTACGCTCAACGTGCCGAACGTCGTCATCTCCTCGTCGACCAGCTGGGCTCTCGTACGACGAGACAGATAGTAAGCGATGTTCTGAGGTCCTTTAGCTGCGGAAGTTACAGGGAATATTCTGATAGAGGTTTTGGCTAGAGTGGCGTAGCGGATCGCTTCGGCGAGCTTGATCTTGGCACTCACCAGGCCAAGCCCCGCGGTCAGAAGCCGGTGCATTGCGGTGATTATCGGCATACTATGTTCCTGACGGACCGACCGGCGCAGGTCTAGCAACTGCCCACCGATCGCGTCCTCGATCGCGTAAAGCGCCTTGATCAGCTGCAGCACTTCGGGGCTGTCGGCGACGTGTCGTCCTTGGTCAGTTCAAAGAACTCGCGGCGCACTTGCGACCAGCAAAAGGCGAGCGCCACCGCCGGCGAGTCGGTGGCACCGCATGGTCGATCATCGCGGACATAGCCCAGATCTGCCCGGTCTTGGTGGGTCGTCGTCCCGGGTCAGCTCCGGCGCGGTCGTCTCTTCGGCGAGCAGCCTCGGTCCCCGCTCCAGCGCGGCGAGCAAATGGTCGCGCAACGGGTCAGCCACCAGGCTGCCCGGCCGGTCCAGTCGGCCAAGGTCGAGCGGTCGAGAGTGACGCCTTGGCGGACATAGATCTGGGCCCGCCGATAGAGCGGTAGATAATCGGCGTACCTGGAGACCAAAACCTGGGCGACCAGCGCATCGGTGGGCAGGCCGCCATCGACGATCCGCGTCGGTGCCGGCGCCTGCACCACGTCGCCTTTACACGACCGGCAGGCATTGCGCGGGCGGCGCGCTACCATCACGCGGAAGCTTGCCAGAACCTTGTCGAGACGCTCGGCCACGTTATCGCCGATGGCATGGAGGTGTCCGCCGCAGCAGGCACACTGCTTGCGGTCGGCGTCGATTAGCTGCTTGATGCGCTCGAGATCGGCATCGAGCTTGGCTTCCACCTTAGCGACGGCGATGCCAAGATCCTCGACCACGAGCTCGAACTGGTCGCCGTCGAGCTTCTCCGAACGGGGCGCTAAGCGGTGGCGGATGGAAACCGCGTTGATGCTGTTCAGCCGCGCGATCTCGCCATCGGCCTCGACCTGAGCGATGGCCCTCAACTCGGCGTCGGCGCTGATGCGCTCGACCTCTGCCGTAAGGAGCGCCGTCTTGGCGTTGGCAGCGACGATCATGTCGCGGAGCACCTCGGGATTGTCGGGGAGATCCGCTTCGGCGAGCATGATCGGGAAAATGCATCATGCGCGTGCACGCGCGTCGAGGGCTTCCGGAAAGCCGAGTCCACCTACCGCAGATACAACGCGTTAGTCCGCGATCTGCGATACTCTCGTGCGGATTTCCTGATGCACGCGACGCCAGTCGAGTCCTTCGAGGAAGGCCGCAAGCTAGCCGAAGGTCACTCCCGTCACGCCATAATGCACCGATGGGAAACTAAAGGCGCCGCTTTTCAGCTTCTTCGCCATCAGGCACAGGCCGGTGCCGTGCCACCAGACCAGATTTACCTGATCGGCCTTCTTGGCGAGAAACACATATACAACACCGAGACGGATCGCCGCCGAACTGGGCCGTCACCAGCGCCGCCAAGCCATCTATCCCCTAGCGAAAGTTCACCGGTCGGGTCGCGACCAGAGCCCGGGTTGCGTCAGCACGGGCCTCGTCCTGTGACCGGCTGGCCTTCAGCGCATCCAGAACCGCAGCCATCAGGGTCGCTTCGGCCCGCGGCTGATCCGCACCGAAATGCCATCCATGCTGACCTCGATCGGCGCCGGACCGCTACAGCGGCGAGCTGATCGGCGACGCTGCCGCCGCTGTGTGGGTAGTGGCGCCGGAACGTCTTCAAGCTCGACGATCGCCGACACAAACAATAGAGGTTTGGCGGTCTCCACCGGACGGCGCAATTGCGCCGCCAAGTGAACAGCTGGCTGGGACCGATGCCGTTGCGGCGCTCCACGTCACAGACGGTGATGCCGTCGCTGGCATAGCTCTCTGCAACGATCAGTCCCTTCTCATAATCGGACCAGGACCGCTGCCGCATCTTGCCAGTGAAACCTCAATCCGCGCCGCACGACCGCCCATCGCGCTTGCATCCGGAAGGCGCGGCTCTTCGCTGGCTCCGGTTCAGGCGGCGAACGCGCCGCTCTCATGTACTCGCCGGTCGTTACCGCCAAGCTCAACGACGTCTATCCGCAGGCCTGGCTCGCCGACGTCATCGCCGCATCGCCTTTATCCCTCAACACCGGCTTACCGAGCTCATGCCATGGAACTTGCGTGCCGAACATGCCGCTTGGGTTGCCCGATGGCGTCACCGTCGCACGCGTTCACCGCCTACTATGTCGCCGAGCTGCTCGGTGCCGATCAGGACCTGATCGAGGAGATCGCGGCAATGCAGACGGACCCCGAAGAGGGGATGTTCTCGATCATCGACAGCGAACCCGAGACCGCAGAATCTATTGTCGTCTTCACCAAGTGCGCCATCGACTGATTGACGAAACTGCTCATCGAGCACACCCCACGAACGCCAGCATCGGCCTAATCAGCGGCCTTTATCAAAGGCATACACATCGCCGTCTTTTGCGACAGGCATTTCATCGATTTTAATACCGACCCAGACAAAAAACGCAAATATCGCCACTGAAAACAAAGCAACGAGCCATTTACTTACTCGTGGTCGCCATCTATCGATGAGAACGAATACTGTAAATGGCGGTGCCAAGCAGGCAATATAGTACATGCTTGCTTCTATATCAATCATCTCAATTTCACTCCGTTTGGCATGCAGCTGATGGTTCTGAGCGGCATCGCCCGCGTCCAATCCCGCCTAGTGGCATCAGTGCTATAGACCATCTTGCTTAGCACGACCAAATGCCGCCGACCACCGCGCTTCGCGCGCTATCCGCAGCTACCCAAGGCAGCTACTCGTCAAGGCTTTTGCACGTCAAATCCTAGCAATGCATTTCTCGCGGGCCACGCACGAGGCGTTACTTCGACGATCCTTGGAAAGAGTGACAAGAAATATCGATTATTGGAAGCAGTGAACCGGCTGTGACCGTCACCCATGTGCCCGTTGGCGCAGTCCGATAGGCATGATGCACCACGTCTGAGCGGCGAGGTAGTTCCATGCGAAGCAACAATGGTCGAGGATGTCGCCGTAGGATTTGAAGATGCGGCTCGACAGCCAGTTGTCGCGCACGAACTACCAAACGTTTTCGACCGGGTTTAGCTCGGGACATTTTTCTGGCAGCGGCAGCAGGGTGATGTTGGCGGGAATGACGAGGCCCGCCGAGAGATGCCAGCCGGCCTGACCGAGCAGCAATACAGGACGCGCACCCGGCAACACGGCGGCGAAAGGGAATACTGAATCACGTAGCTGGCCTGTTGGGAATCGCCCGCGTGAGTCAGGCTTCACGATTGTTGAAATAACACGGCTTGGCGCGATAAATTATTTATCGGCCGTCACGAAGAATTCTTATAATTGATCAGCCTTGGCAAAAAGAAGAGGGGCCTCGACTTTAACTGTGATCAATCGAAATAATTTAAAAATGATTTGAGTGATTCTGAATAAGATTACTAATTTATCTTTCATGCACCACCTATATGATGAATGAGACGATTGTGCAATGAGGTGTCGCGTGCGATGAGGATTACGGCGCACATCGGTATCCGGCGCGAAATGAGTTTTTGGTTGCTTTGCGCTTGAGTTTTGTGCTGAGAGACATATGTTATTATGATTAATTATCTTAAACATGGCGTATTACTGTGCGCCTTCTCCATGTCGATTCCAGCTAATGCGGCGGTTTTATACGCCACGTCGGCCAACATCACGAGCATATGGAATTCGGCCGCTGCGGGAGACACGATCAAGCTCTCGGGTACTTTCTCTAAAAGTGTTGCATTGCAGAACAGGACTTTCGCATCGGCGGTCACGATCGATGCGACGACGGCTCGGTTTACCGGCACGCTCAAGTTGCAGGCGGTTAATGGCGTTCGCGTCGTCGGCGGTACGTTCGATGCGACCAGAGGTCCAAATGCCTATGGCAAGGCGATTATCGTCTACAGCAGCAGCAACGTTTCCTTTGACAAGACCAATGTCATTAGCATTCCGTCCTATGCGGAGGCCGGAATCGGCTTCCAAAATGTGACCAACGGCTCGGTCACGAACTCCACCTTTACCAACGTCGGCGTCGGTGTGGGTGTTTCGGGCTCGAACCATGTCACGCTGACTGGTAACAAGGTAATTGGATCTACCAAAGACGGTTTCGATATTTTTGACGATCATTTCGTCCTCGTCGCGAACAATAGTTGTAGCGGCAGCCAGCCCTCTGCAGGGGCACATCCGGACTGTGTCCAGTTGGCGAGCACCGCCGGTCATGCTCCGGCATCGGATATTAAGGTTATCAATAATATTGCGACGGGCAACACGCAGGGGTTTACATCGTTCATTGGCAAGGCGATCGGATCTGAGCGTGTCATCATCTCCGGGAATATTGTCAACACGACCTATTCACAGGGCGTCGCCTGCTACTCGTGCGTTGATAGCTTCATCACCGACAACTTCATTGCAGCCGAACCCAATGCGCCGCATTGGGTTGCCGTCAACGTGCTCGGCGGAACAAACAACGTTGTGACGGGCAACTCGTGGCTCGGAGGCGGAGTGTATCTCCCGACGGATTACGCTTCGGCCTACTTCAAGCTTACCGGTAATGCCTACGTGTATGATCCGGGGACTTTGCAACGCAATGGTTCGACTATGCCGGGTTCACAAAGCGACTTCACGTCGTCGAGCTCTTTCAGCAAGTCGTCGATCACCGGCGGCACGGTTCCCGAACCAGCCGAATGGATGCTGATGATGCTCGGCTTTGGGATCGTAGGCGTAGCGCACCGTCGTCATCCGACAATGCTCGCCGCCTGACAGACGCCAAGCAAAACTGGCAACGGGACGACGAAAGTTGCCCGTTGTTCGTTTCAGTTCTTCGCCTTGTCCCCTAACGCGTTCTTGCCAATCCACGGCATTATCGTACGCAGCTCAATGGCAGCAGCGAAGTCGGCGGAAGAAGCCGATATTGTTACCCCTGAAGTCCTGACAATTCCTCTCGGGTCGAGCAAGCGATGAAATCGCGGGCAGAACGATAGCCGAGCGCTCGATGCGGGTGAACCGCGTTGTAGTGCACGAACGAGCCTGGCAGCTAGTCGATGATGGTGCGGGTGTCGGGACTGGAGTTCACGCTGGCGCAGTCGTACTTCAAGGTCCGGACGAACGCCTCGTGATATTGAACGTCGAGGTCCGCTTCTTCCACTTGGCGAGGGTCCTCTGGTCGATGCCGTGGCGCTTGGCCGGCACCCTCAAGCTTACTCGACCACGCTGTATCGCACGAGGAACTGCCTCAGTCGTCGTGGCGCACCTGCGGACTTCATAGCCAATAGTGCTTCTTCAAGCAGACAGCGAATAATGCTCCTTCAAATCCCGGGTCAAACATCTAGCCGTGGGGAACCAACCAGCCACCATTTATCGCTGAGATGACAAAAGTCGAACCAGTTTCATGAACTGTCTACAATATTGTACGAAATAACGAACAAAGGCGTCCTAACTATACCGTAATGTCCGTCTTATGGTCACGAGCCGATAAAGCAAAAATTACACCGGCAAGGAGAAACATAAGCGGCATATTATTTTCTTGAGACAGCACTAATGATATTACCGCAAAAACAACTACTGAGATTGCTGCGGGTCCAGCCAGTCTTATCTCGGGGTCCGTAGAGCGTAAATATACACCGACACCGCGTCGTGCCGCGAGTACGAGCATACCGTAAAAACTGAAGAGTCCAACAACACCAAGATCGATAACCGTTGTTATGACGAAGCTGTCAACCGTATTGAAACCGGCCGGGTTTGTGTAGCCAAGAACTAACCCGCTGTTACTTAATCCGTAGCCGACCGGATTATGAACAACCCGAGGGATCGCCATCTCGCGCTGGATTCGCCGAGCGTTATCGCTCGCCGAGTGGGCGCCATTCCCGAGCACCTTCGCTGTTAGTGAATGACTACTGAGAATGATGCCGAACAGCAGTAAGAGAGCAACCGGCGTTCCGAGCAGCACTGCGGGGCCGAGAAGACCCCCATGGCCTGAACGCCACGTCTGGTATGCCCAGATTAGTAAATAGCCGGCTACTCCTACTAGCGCGCCTACGAACCCCAACCGCGAATTGGTTACGGTGATCGCCCCAAACAAAATGACGAGCGCGACGATCATGAGGAGTCGCCGATACAAACTGCCTTTAACGAATATCCAATGAATGATAAACGGCACACACATCGCCAGATACTGAGCGAAAACTAGGCTGTTTACGAAAGGTCCACGCACTCGATATAGTCCGTCCGAAGACCGCGCCTGACTCCCGAGTACATTTGCCAGCATGGACTCGTCGATACGTAGAAAGCTCGGAATGTGATTTGCCCAAGGGGGATAACCTAGCCTAAGTTCGACGAATCCATCTAAAGCAGTAAATATTGCGCACAATATGAGCGCACGCACGAACCAAGCGGCACGGCCCTTCTGCGTGAATAATATACAACCGAGGAAGAACATGCCAACCAACGAAAACTGGTTGTCAAGCAGATGTCGGACAGAAATCCCAACCGTGCGCGATACCGGGAGAGTAATGACCTGCATCCCCTCCCATAAAAGAAAGCACCAGCGAAATGTAGCTGTTGTCCGCACCACACGCATGAGGCGCGTACGTAATATCCCTGAAGTGGAAAGGCTATACGTAAACAGCAACGTCAACAAGAACAGCGCCATCCGGGTGGGCGTTAGCCAAGGCAATCCAGGCAACGCGACCGCAATGTAGGCCGGCCAGACGATACTCAATATAAAGTATATCTGCGCAACTCGCTCTATTGCGATGAGGGAAAATGTTGCACGATCTGGCAACATCCATAAACATAGTAAAAGCATCACGACGATAGGCACTGCAAGCCCGACGAGCAGGGATTGCGGCAAAGCTACTACAAGGATGCCGTACGCGCAGGCAAGAATCAGACACAACGCAAAGAATGCGGCCCGTTTCAATCGAGTCGCTTGAACCGAGCGCTGCTCATACCCCGCCATATAGGATGGCCGCGCGTTAGACACGCCGAATTCGGCTCACAAAAAAGTTTAAGCCGCAATTGACCACGCTGCTGACTCGAGACGGGCAAGGATTGGCGACTTGACTTATAACACTAACGCGGATTTCAATCTCGCGTTCTATTGGCGGAATACTTACGATAACCATCTAATTAACCCGGTGCTTGTATAAGAAAGGCGCTTCGGCACAGAATGAGAATTGTTGGCACAAATCCAATTCCTGCTGATTAAAGCGCGGCAACGCCGACTCGTGGTTATTGCTGACAAACTTTTGATCAAAAAATCCACCGCAAAAATCGAGCAGAGCGACACCCTTCCATTACGCATGATTTGGGCGAAGAATCGATGGATGAACGCGGCCACCGCTGACGCTAAGGGCATCGACTCGCCGACTCAAGCCAACCGAGAATCGCGTGATTTGCTCTATTAAGTACGCAAACTTGATAGGACATCATCGCAATTTTCATCGGTCAAATTCCGAGCTATCTTCGTTTCCTGCCATCCTTTTACGCTGGCACAGCGATTTGAGTCAACGTGAACAGCCGGCTTCGCTCCCACTCTCGAAAGGTTTGCGACCAGCCTCGCTTGCGTCTGTCGATATGCGAAGGACCTAGCGTTCTTCGGCGACAATTTTGTCGGAGGCGCAGCGGTCTCGGGAAGCCCCTTTCCGCTTCCTCGAACCAAGTATTATTGGCCTCACCCCATGCGCCTAATGGCGCGGTCCGATGGTCATGATGCGCCCCGTCCGAGCGGCGAGGCGGTTCCATACGAAGCAGCAATGATCGTGGATGTCGTCGTAGGATTTTAAGATGCGGTTCGACCGCCAGTTGTCGCGCACGAACTGCCAAACCTTCCCGACCTGGTTTAGCTCGGGTCATTTTGCTGGCAGCGGCATTACGGCCCCGCGCACCCGGCAACACGGCGACGGCGATCTTGGCGAGGTCGAGCGTCATCCTTTCGGTGTTGCAGCGCTGCAGGACGGGCGTCGCGCCTCGGATGTACAGATGGCGTCATTGATATAGGCCGAGGTCGTCCGCTGGTCGTTCGGAGCCGACGGTCGTGTTCCCCGCCGCGCCCTACGTCGGGTGATGCCGTTCTGCTGGCCCTACCCGCGCTTCGTCCTGCCACCACAGTTCTATGGCTATGCCCTGGAGGAGCGCGGCCCGGATCGCCGCCATCTGGGGGGTTATTTTTTAAAATGCCGGGATGGCGTCCGCGTCCTGCGCATAGTGGCGTGACCGCACCGTCAGCTTGCGGTGTCCCATCGCACGCAGCTCGCTGCTCAGCGTCTGGGGACTGATCGACACGGCGAACTTGTCGTGAACCCACGCCGCGAGATCGACCAGTCGCCAGCGTACGACGCCATACGTGGCCGGGATAGGACCGCTTTCGACGGCCGCCGCCAGCGCCACTCTCTGCGTTGCATCGAGCCTCGGCCGCCCCCGGGGGCTTTGCTATCGACCAGGCCAGCGGGTCCGTTGCAGTCGAACCTCAGCGCCTATTCGCGCACCGTTTGCAAGCCGACGCCACCGATCCGCGCCGCTCGATCCGACTGCCACCATCATAAATCACCGCCAGCACTAGAAGCCGACGGACCTGTCCGGCATCGCGCCGAGACTGCGCCAGCCACCTCAGTTCCGACTTCGTCAATGCGCCCTCAACCTAACCGCCGTCGCCAACGCAACCTCGCTCGACAGGGAACGCTGAATCACGTCGGCGGACTCCTGGGAATCGCCCGTGTAAGCCAGGCTTCACGACTGTTGGTGTTAGCCCTGTGCGCTGGACTCGTATCTCCCCGCCCGAGCTTGGGCCTGATCCGACGGAATGGCAAACGATGCACGATGGAGATCGCATGACGTCTTTATTATTTGTTAGGCTCTTGCCGCACTGCAACATCCATGCGAGTGTCCGATGGCCTCTGGGCAAAGGTTAACGACGAGGGGGCTGCAGTGCATGACGCGGCGGACAGTAGCAGGCAATTTGCCGCGGATCGTCGGCGGCATCCGCCATATCTGCTTTATGGTCTTCTCATTTCAGCGCTCGGATTAAGCACATACGTACTTGGCGTTTTGCTGGTCTTCCCGCGCTATATTTTACCATACGGTCATAGTCTTGACTCATTGGCCGAGTGGCTCGTTTGGTACAGCGGTGTCCCGCTCGTGCTTGGCTTGGCGCTAATTATGTTCGACCTCCTCTACTTGTTGAGGCACCGGAAACCCGATCGACCCGTTCGCTTCACAGCAATAGAGCGACGCCGCGTGACTGTTGCGCTGACCGCATATAACGATGAGGAGAGTGTCGGCCCGGCTGTTCGCGACTTCGTCGAAAACCCGATGGTCGAACGCGTAATCCTTGTGAGCAATAATAGCGTCGATCGAACATTCGAGCGCGCTTTGGAGGCAGGGGCAATTACGCATAACGAACTCCAGCCCGGTTATGGTAGATGCGTGTTTCGCTGTCTGAGCGAAGCCGCTGCGTTCGATGATACCGAATTTGTGGTTCTATGTGAGGGCGATCTTACGTTTCGTTCCTATGATATCGAGAAGCTGCTTGCGTATGCGCCACACGCCGACATCGTAAACGGTACGCGCACGGTCGAGCCACTCCGGCAGCATGAGACGCAGCTGAGCACTTTTATGTATTACGGAAATCTTTTTGTCGGAAAGCTCCTTGAAGCTAAGCATCTTGGTCGTGGGACAATGACCGACGTAGGTACGACCTACAAACTATGCCGCCGGAGCGCCCTAGAGCGCCTTCTTCCCGCAGTAGACCCGGCTATCAATCTTGAGTTCAACGCACATTTTCTTGATCGCGCTTTGGGACTTGATCTCGTCGTCGTCGAGTGTCCAATAACATTTCATCCTCGCGTCGGCATTAGTAAGGGCGGGAATATAAATAATATGCGAGGACTGAAGGTCGGGGTCCGGATGATATACGGCATTCTTTTTGATTGGCGGTGGATGACATGAGTAACGCCTATCACGATACCCGTCTGGCATTAGATCCTAAGCGCGCCAAGGTTTGGCGCGCTTTATGGCGTTTTTGGTTCAGCAAACGGATTAGCTTAGCGGACACAGTACTTGATATGGGATCTGGGTATGGTGACTTCATAAACACTGTCCGTGCGAGACGTTGCATCGCTACCGACCAATGGGCGGGCCTCCACGATCATGCTAGTCCCGGAGTAGAGGTGATCATCGGCTCAGTCGAGGAGCTGTCTGGGATAGAACTCGGTTCGGTCGATTATGCTTTTGCATCGAACCTTTTCGAACATCTCGAGCAGGAACAGTTTTCCAAGGTCCTTAGTCGGCTGCGACCGCTTCTTTCGCAGAGAGGAACGCTCACAATTCTGCAGCCCAATTATCGCTTTGCTTATCGTGAGTATTTTGACGACTATACTCATATTGCAGTCTACTCACATATTAGCCTCGTTGACTTCTTACAAGCAAACGGGTGGGAAGTACTGGAAGTGCATCCACGTTTTTTACCGTTGACAGTCAAGTCTCGATTACCGACATCCGATATGCTAATAGGTGCCTATCTGAAAAGTCCTATTAAGCCTATGGGTAAACAGATGCTCGTTGTTGCGCGACCAAGTAGTGTTGCCTGATAGATGTTTGTGCGAAAGTCTAAGTTAATCGAATCGACATATCTTGCTATCTTGTCGCTAATTACCGCGATCCCGGTTGTGGGAGTCCTTTGGTGGTGCACTGAAGCGCTGCTCTTTCCTTATGGTCTTGATTATAATGAGGGGATTGTCTGGAAACAGATGGTCGAGATCGTCGCCGGCCGAGGCTATGCACCAATCGATGGCTTTCCCGCTATCGTGTTCCACTATCCTCCTGTTTTTCACCTCGCTACTTTCACGCTCGCGGCGATGGGGCTGGACCCACTGTATTCGGGGCGGATAGTCTCTCTGGTCTCGACCGCCGGCTCTGCGTTTTTTGTCGGTGATCTCGCACGACGCATTATGCCTCAGGGCCCCGCGCTTTTCTCTCGGATTGCGACGATCGCCGGAAGTATAATGTTTGTTCTTTTCGAGGCGGTCTACCGATGGGCTCCTCAAATGCGTGTGGACGCTATTGCCTGTTTCTTCGCGATTGCTGGGTTATGGTGCGTCACGCAGTGCGACCGACGCAAGGGGCTGATCTATGTCGCCTCGGTCTGCTTTGTTCTCTCTGCTTTTAGCAAGCAAGTTTCGGTAGTTGCTGCTGCGGCAAGTTTTGTGACACTCCTACTGCTTCGTCCCCAACAGGCAACAAGAGCGATCTCGACAACCCTTTTGCTTGGTGCTCTAGTTCTTGCTGCGCTAGTTTGGCAGACGCACGGCGGAATAATATATCATCTCTTTTTGTATAATATTAACCGTTTCGAGATGGCACGGATACTTCCCAACCTTCGAGACGGAACTCGCCTCGACATCCCATTATTTCTGATTTGTGGATCGGGCTATCTGAAGATGGCTGCAGAATCATGGCGCGATCGTCGCCTCAAGACAGAACCTAAATTGACCAGGACAGCAATTCTGTTCTTCGTTCCTATTGCCACGCTATCGCTGGTGACAACAGGTAAGTTCGGATCGAGTAGTTCATATTATATTCAGTGGATTGCGGGGTTAGCGGTCTGCGGCGCGTTCGCCGTAGCATCAATCTTGCAGAGCGCCTCGAGCCAGCTCTCGCTTGGTTCACCCATCAGGGCGATTTGTTGGGCGCTAATACCACTATTGCTGGCACTCTCTATGGTGGGACACCCGAACCGATGGCTGTTAAAGTCGATTAACGCGAGACGAGGTGAGGATGCCGAACTCGTGCAGATACTCGGACCCGTCAAAGGCGATATTATATCCGACGAGATGGTCATTTTGATGCGTATGCATCGTCAAATTGTTTGGGAGCCAGCAATATTCGCCGAGCTGGCGCGGGCAGGTAGATGGGACGAGCGCATCGTGATTGCACGGATCCGAGATCACCGAGTTGGCGCGGTATTGAGTGACGGCGATCGCGGATCCACGTGGTTTGACGAACGTTACAATCCGGCCGTTGCAGACGCGATCGACGAGGCACTCCCTCGCAAAATCCGCGTTGGTTCACGCGTTGTCCACCTGCCCGCAGCTGCAGCTACGTCGACTATCGAAACACCCATATCCGCTGCGCCGCGAAGGTAAGAAGTGGCGTAAGGATCAGTGTCGGGGGCAAGGCTACCCAATTCGGCTCCATCAGGACCTTGGTCACTAGATAAGTAAGAGCGACATTGGTGACAAGGCCAGCCGCTTGGACTACGAGGAAACGCAACGGTAGCCTTACTTTTTCGTTTCGGCTGCCGTGACCCGCAAAACTCCAACGGCTATGGAGCTGGAAGCTCAGCAGCAACGAAGCTAGAAAAGCCGGAACCACAGCGAACTCAGCTTCACCCTGCGGCAGCAGCTTGTCGGCGAATATCAGATATATCAGTGAATATAATGCTGCGGCAACTGCACCTGCGATAGCGTATCGGCCTAACTGAGTGCTCATTTATGTCACCTTGTTACCGCTTGAGACGCTATAATCGAAAGGCGATGGCGCGGCTGGCCTACAACGGCACGGCGTCATTCGCCGTGCTTCTCTCGCTCCCTGTAGCGCTGCGCGGCGCGCTGGTCGAGGGTAAGCGCTGTGCTGACCCCGCCTTGCTCATGACGGCGTAACCCGCGAGTCCTGCTTGTCCCAGGGGCTGGCGGTGCTGATGCTATGATGATGTCATGTGACGATGCTGGCTCGATGGGCGGTCGTGCGGCGCGGATCGAGGTTTTCACCGGCACGAGGCGGCGTCGGCCATGGTCCGATGATGAGAAGGCGCAGATCGTTGCCGAGAGCTATGCCGGCAACGGCATCACCGTCTGTGACGTGGCGCGTCGGAACGACATCTGCCCCAGCCAGCTGTTCACGTGGCGGCGGCAGCTGCGCCGCCCGGTGGAGCCCGCCGAAGCGCCATTGTTCGTGCCGGCGATCGTCGAGCCTGAAGAGGTTCCATCGCCGCTACCCGCAACATCGGCGGCCAGATCTCCGCGACGACGTCGGTCTGCCCGTCGCGGCAGTATCCCAGCCCCGATCGAGGTGAGCATGGACGGCATTTCGGTGCGGATCGGCCGCGGTGCCGATGCGACCCTGATCGCGGCGGTACTGGATGCGCTGAAGGGCAGCCGTTGACGGCGCCGGGGCCAAGCGGTGCCACCCGCGTGCTGGTCGCCACGCGGCCGGTAGATTTCCGCAAGGGGATGGACGGCCTGGCGGCGCTGGTGACGGCCCAGCTCGGCGGCGATCCCTTCTCCGGCGTCGTCTATGTGTTTCGGGCCAAGAAGGCCGACCGGGTCAAGCTGGTTTGGTGGGACGGCACCGGCCTGTGCCTGATGGCCAAGAAGCTGGAAGCCGGCGCCTTTAGCTGGCCGTCTGTTCATGACGGCGTGATGCGGTTGTCCGCCGCCCAGCTCGCCGCACTCGTGGAAGGTCTGGACTGGCGCCGGGTGCATCAGGCCAGACGCACGAGAGTGCCGCAGATCGCCGGCTAAGCCACTGTGCCTGCGGTAGATTGACTCATATCGGCGGTAGCCCTCGACGCGCGTGCGCGCGCGTGATTCACTACCGCTATCATGCTCGCCGTAGCTGA
This sequence comes from Polymorphobacter sp. PAMC 29334, assembly GCF_019431245.1. Lineage (NCBI taxonomy): Bacteria > Pseudomonadati > Pseudomonadota > Alphaproteobacteria > Sphingomonadales > Sphingosinicellaceae > Polymorphobacter > Polymorphobacter sp. PAMC 29334. The sequence continues at coordinate 799,994 of NZ_CP080242.1, forward strand.
TCTTCCCGACGATCCCAAGGTGCTCCGCGCCATGATCGTCGCCGCCCACGCCGAGACGGCGCGGCTCATGGCGAAGGTGGAGCACGCGACGGCGGAGGTCGCGCGCATTAGCGCCGAAGCTGAGCAGAACGCCGTCGTCCAGGCTGAAGCCGATGCCGAGATCGCTCGGCTGAACAGCATCATTGCCGCCTTCATGCGTCACCGGTTCGGTCCCCGCTCGGAGAAGCTTGACGACGACCAGCTCGAGCTGGTGCTCGAGGATCTCGGCATCGCCCTCGCCAAGGTGGAAGCGAAGCTGGATACGATCAGTTCACCCAACGCGCGCGCCGAGAAGCAGCGCTGTACCAACCGCGGCCAGCTGCCGGCGCATCTTGAACGCGTCGAGCAACTGATCGACGTCGACAGCAAGCAGTGTGCCTGCTGCGGCGGTGATCTCCATGCCATCGGCGAGGATGTGGCCGAACGCCTCGACGTGGTGCCGGCAGCTTTCCGGGTGCTGGTGACCCGCCGTCCGCGTTATGCGTGCCGTGCCTGCGACGGCCAGGTCGTGCAGGCGCCGGCACCGCCGCGGATCGTCGAAGGCGGGCTGCCGACCGACGCGCTGGTCGCGCAGGTGCTGGTCTCCAAGTACGCCGATCATCTGCCGCTCTACCGCCAGGCCCAGATCTACGCCCGTCAGGGCGTCAACCTTGACCGTTCGACATTGGCAGACTGGACCGGCCGCGCCGCCTGGTGGCTGACGCCGCTGCGGGATCACCTGCTTGCTGTCCTGAAGCGGGGACCAAGGCTGTTCGCCGACGAGACGACGGCACCGGTGCTCGATCCAGGACGACGACGCACCAAGACCGGGCAGATCTGGGCCTATGCCCGCGATGATCGACCATGGGGCGGCACCGATCCGCCGGCGGTGGCCTTCATCTACGCGCCCGACCGCAAGTCCGAGCGGCCACTGGCACATCTCGCCGGGTTCAGCGGCATCCTGCAGGTCGATGGCTATGCCGGTTACAACAAGCTCGGCCGCCGCAATGACGTGGCGCTCGCGTTCTGCTGGGCCCATGCGCGCCGCAAGTTCTTCGAGCTCGCCAGGGCCGACGCCTCACCAACGGCCACCGAGGCACTACAGCTGATCAAGGCGCTCTACGCCATCGAGGACGAGATCCGCGGGAAGGACGCCGAAGCCCGTCGCGCTTTGCGGCAAGAGAAGAGCGAGCCGATCGTCGACGCGCTGTTCCGACTGCTCACCGCCCGGCTCCCCCTGGTCAGCGCCAAGAGCAAGCTGGCCGAAGCGATCCGCTACGCTACCTCGCGACGGACCGGCCTGACGCTGTTCGTCGAAGACGGCCGCGTTGAGATGGACAGCAACACCGTCGAGCGGACCATCAGGCCCATTGCCCTTAACCGCAAGAACGCCCTGTTCGCCGGCTCCGACGACGGCGGCGACAACTGGGCCGTCATCGCCAGCCTCATCGAGACCGCCAAGCTCAACGCCGTCGATCCACTCGCCTGGCTCACCGACACCCTCGAGCGCCTTGCCCGCGGACACTCCAGCCAGAACCTCAATCAGCTCATGCCGTGGAACTTCCAAGCCTGAAGGGCCTCGGCACATCGCTTACGGTCGAGGGGTTGCCCCGACCCCCTTATCGCGCGAGTGGCTTACGGTCTAAATCCAGAAGCCCGAAATCTGTTACAGCCTGCCATGATTCAGATATCTCTACGATTTCAAAATTCTAGGCTGGTTGACAGCGGCTACTTTGCGGTGCTTGCCAACAACTCGGAAAAATTACCTGTAAGTCTGGTTTTTGGGAACAGTCTGGCAGGTCTGGTTTCTTGTGTTGCTCAAGCACTCAGTAGTCCATCCATAGATGGCAAGGCAGGCCGATGATCGTTTCCTTAGGATTGGGCCTTACTGCGGCGCTATTGCTCTTTCAGGCGAACAGACAGTGATGTTCCCGCTGAAGGGGTAACCGTTCCGCGATGTGCAACTACCGATGCGTCGTGAACTATAACATGATCGTCTTCGTTGCTGAATTCTGGCACCGCAGACTCGGTCCAAAGGCCGACGACATACACTCCAAACATTATGGCCCAAACCAATAGGCAGACATAGAGGACCGATCGCGCGGTGACGTTGCCCATGGGCATCTCCTGACCCAGCGCTTTTTGCGACAACGCTGGTCTCTCGGCAAAATGCCACGACCCGGCGGCGAAGCATAGCGTGAAGCCGTTGGGAGCGCATTGGGCGGTCAATCACATTCTGTCGGGCTCACCACAAGGCAGGAATGCATTGCCCGACAGCTTGCGCCGTATCAAAGCTGTAACCTCGCTGTTTTTCTTTTTCCTGCAGTATCTTAGCCCCGCCTTGTGGCGGGTTCCAGCCGCGGATTGACTGCACAAAATGCTATTTAATGAAAGTGTTCTTTGTTTGTTCCGCTTGGGGAGCGTCACAGCCACGTCGTTACTCTGAAGTGAACAGACAGGGAGTGCGAGTTGATGGGGCCAACAGGTGGCATGATATGCCTTCACTACTGGGTAATCCGAGACCGATAATCTAAGCATACCGCCCCTTCACCTTTGGCTCGGGCATCTGGTTTGTCACGACCCGCGACGGCGGGTTCGCGATCGTATCGCCGCTGACTGCAATCGTCGATGATTAACTGCGCCATCACATCTTTACTGATCCGATCTGGTACGGCTAAACGCTGGTGTTCGAGATGCACTATTTTGCTCGCGTTGCCGGGGCCATTATCGCCGCAGGCTTTGTGCTTGAACGCGACGCTCCGCCAATCGGGATGGACGATCACATGCCAACGATCTTGCTTCAAGCGGACCATACGCTCCGATAACTTAAGCGAGTGGCCTATATCTTGATCCGACGAACGACCACGCTTGCAACTCCCTTGCCAAGCCCCCCTGCCCCACTGATATCCTGTGGGCGATGAAAACCGGGATCGACCATCTGCCGGCGGCGAAGCAGCGCGAGCTTGAGCGCGTTATCGCGATCCTATTCGAGGCGTTCGAGCTGGCGCAGGCCAACGCTATCGGCAAGCGGGCAGCGGGACGGATCCAAAAGGTCGTGCTCTACGGCAGTTACGCCCGCGGTGGCTGGATCGATGAGCCGCACACCGCCAAAGGCTATCAGTCGGACTACGACCTGCTGATCATCGTCAACCAGGGCGAGCTGACCGACCGCGTTGCCTATTGGGGTGACGCCGAAGAGAGGCTCATCCGCGAGTTGTCGATAACCAAGACGCTTCGGACCCCGGTAAATTTCATAGTCCATACCCTTCAGGAAGTGAACGACGGACTGGCGCACGGGCGCTACTTTTTCATGGATGTCGCGAGGGACGGCATCGCCCTCTACCAGTCCGACGACACCGACCTCCATACCCCCAAGCCCAAGACGCCTGAGCAGGCGCTATGCATGGCGAATGAGTACTTTGAGGAATGGCTGCCGGCAGCCATGGGCCGCGACAAACTTGCAAAATATGCTTTTACCCAGGGCCTCCTTAAACACGCTGCGTTCGAATATCATCAGGCAGCCGAGAGCCTCTACCACTGCGTTCTGCTCGTGCTGACGTTCTACACGCCGCACGTCCATAACATCGCCTTCCTGCGGTCGCAGGCAGAGCGGCTCGATGCCCGTCTGATCGACGCGTGGCCGCGCGATAGCCGCAAACATCGCGTGATGTTCGAGAAGCTCAAGGACGCTTACGTCAAGGCGCGTTACTCGAAGCACTACAGGATCGATGCCGCCGAGCTTGAGTGGCTCGGGCGGTGCGTCGAGACGCTCGGTCAAGCGGTCCATGCTGTGTGCGCCAGCCGCATTGCGGTGCTCGAAGCGGCGGTGACGTCGACCCAGAACGGTGCGGCCCGTAGCGCTGGGTGAAGCGAAGAAGAGGCGCCGCGGGGCCTCTCGGTCGAGCATCTCGTCACAGAAATTGAGGTCTTCGAACAGCTGCAACAGGTAGTCGAGGCAGGCTTTCTCGGCCGGCAAAGTTTCGGGAGGCGCATCCGACACGGACACCACTTTCGCGCGGTGGGATGATGGACGCCTCAAGTCGGTCAATAGCGTCGCGACGGGTGAGGGCGAGGCTATCCTGAAAGACGTTATCTCAATTGCCGCGGTGCTGCGCAGGCAATCCGCCACCGCGTCGTCGCAGCGGACAGCTCGGATAACGGACTGACGCCACGCCGCCGCCAGCGCCGCAGCAGCAGTACGGGTGTCCTGCCGCCCTCGGCGGCGAGCTGGAGGCGCCGCGTCGCGATCATGTCAGCCCGCCTGACCTCACCGACCACCGCGGCGAGCCCGCCGTGCCGGAGCGCGTCCTCCATGAGCGCCAGGACCTCCTTGTCATCGCGTCCTTCGGCAAACAGCACCTTGGCCGGCGTCAGTCCCGCCTGCTCGAGCCCCGGCGCATATAGATCGAAGCGACCGACGACCCACAGCACGCGTGCGTCGGCGGCGGCGGCAAACCGCGCGGCGGCGCCGGCGATGAAGAGGGTAGCCGCCGCATCGTCGCCCAGCGACGCCGCGGCCGGAGCGAACTCGTGCACCGCGGCAGCGTGGAGCCCGCCATCCGCCAGCCTATGGTCGAGCGCGGCAACGGAAAAGCCGAGCGCGGAAAGCCGGTTCGCGCCCTCGACGACAGCGAGATGCTCCCGGAGACGCGACAGCGATTCTGATCTGGATGCGATGGCGGACATGAAAAGCACGACTCGTTTGTTCGCTCTATGTTCTTATCAACGACCGCCGACGTCAAGCCGGGTTGTGGCTTCGGCCCTTCAGCGCGTTGGGGTCGGCAACTGAATTCAGCATCATGGAGTGGTCGTCGGCGCCTAGATGATCGACGCTCGCGGGGGTGGGAACCACTCGATCGTCATCTACAGCAGCGGTTACGTCCCCGGCTAAGATGACACGGTCGGCGGGATCGCGGATCCATCGACGAGGATTTTGGAGTAGCGCGGTGCGAGGGGACAACCCACATCGAAGAGGTAATTCGGAGTGACTTGATGAAAAAGGCGGTCGATCCCAAGCTCAAGGTATTCTCAGCCCAGATGGGCTTCTACGATTCCGTCGTCGCGGCGCGCAGCCAGACGGCGGCGCTCGAGGCGTGGGGCACCCGGCAAAACCTGTTCGCCAGCGGCCAGGCGAGGCAGACGGACGACGCGCAGGCAGTCGAGGCGGCGCGGGCGCAGCCCGGCGTGCCGCTTCGGCGGCTGATCGGGACCACAAACCCCTTCGAACTGAAGCCCCGTGGCCTTCCCGAGATCCCCGACGCGCCGCGAAAGTGGGCCGAGGACGTCCATCCCCAAAAACCGCCCGCTAAGCCGCCTAGAAAGAAGAAGCCTGCGGATCGCAGGCCGCTCGATAAGGCCGAGGCCGCGCTCCGCCAAGTCGACGAGGACCGCAAGCGCGAGGAGGCCGAACTCCGCCGACGGCAGGACGAGCTCGATGCGGAACGGGAGGCGTCGCAGGCACGGTATGTCGAGCAGCGCAAACAGGCGACCGGTGCTGTCGTCGAGGCGCGGACCGCCTACCGGAAGGCCGGCGGCACCGACTGATCAGCCGGCCTTGCGCGCCCGCGGCTTCGCCGCCGGCGCCTTCTTGGCCGCGGCCTTGTCGTCCTTCGCCGCATCCTTGGCCCCCGACTTGGCGGCACCTTTCTTACCCTCGAGGCTGGCGCGGAGCGCCGCCATGAGGTCGATGACGTTGGTATTGTCGGGCTCGGCAACGGCGGCGGGCTTGTGACCCTTCTTCTTCTCCTCGATCAGGTCCTTCAACGCCTTCTCGTACCGGTCGACGAATTGACTCGGGTCGAACGGCCCCTCGCGCTGCTCGATGATCTTTTCGGCGATCGCGATCATCCCGGCGTCGGCCTTGTCGTCGCTGATGCCGGCGAAGATCTCGTCGGACTTGCGGACTTCGGCGTCGGACCTGATCGTGTAGGCAAGGATACCCTTGCCGCGCGGCTCGAGCGCCAAGATGCGCTCGCGCGTCGCCATGACGATGCGCCCGAGCGCGATCTGCCCCGACTTCTCCATCGCGGTGCGGATGACGCCGAACGCCTCCTGCGCCATCTTGCCGTCGGGGGCGAGATAATAGGGGTTGTCCCAATAGAGCCGATCGATCTCGTCGCCGGCGACGAAGCGTTCGATGTCGATGGTCTTGGTGCTCTCGAGCTTGACCGATTTGATCTCGTCGTCGGTCAGCAGAATGTATTCGCCCTTCGACACCTCATAGCCCTTGACCAGCTTCGACCGCTCGATCGGCCCCGTGTCGGGGTCGGTCGTGATCATCTTGATCCGGTTGTTGGTCTCGGGGTTGATGAGATTGAAGTGAACATCGCCTGCGGCGTTGGTCGCGGTATACATCGCGACCGGACAGGTCACGAGTGAGAGCTTGAGATGACCCTGCCAGCTTGGACGATACGCCATGTCGCTTCCTCGCGGCGCGGACGAGGGCGCCAGGAGCGATCAACGACCCTCGCGCGAAATCGTTTCCCGACCGATATCGTCACCCGCAGGGGGTCGTCGCACCAGTCTCGAGATCGATGGTGAAGCAATGCTCGTGGCTGGTGCCGACCTCGCGCACGATCACCCGCATCTCGTTGTCGTCGGCGATGGGTGGATGGAAATCCTCGACGTAGGCGACCGCCGCCGCCTCGAACGACGCCTCGTCGAGCAATCGGGCGTGATGCTGGTCGATGTGCCGGGCGTGGACGCTGAACCGGCGGGTCGCGGCTTGAGGCATGGTCTGTTCTCCTTCACCCTCAACGCCGCGACGAGAAAATCGACTCATCGATCAAGTGCGATCATTGTGATTGTCGGACGTTTATCTGACCAGTCCTACCGAGGCGCCGATGGCCACGACCAAGCTCGAAAAATACCAAGGCATGCGGGACTTCGCGCAGACCGCTGAGCCGTCGGGCGACGACGCCAAGGTCGTGCCGTCGCAGGCGCTGCGCTTCGTCATTCAGAAGCATGCCGCTAGCCACCTCCATTTCGACCTCCGCCTCGAATTCGAAGGGACGTTTCGCTCCTGGGCCGTGCCGAAGGCGCCTTCGCTCGATCCGCACGACAAGCGCATGGCGATGGAGGTCGAAGATCATCCGCTCGACTATGGCGACTTCGAGGGCATTATCCCGAAGGGCCAGTATGGTGGCGGCACGGTGATGCTGTGGGATCGCGGCTATTGGGCCCCCGAGAAGGGGTTCGAGAACATCGCCGCGGCGCTGGCCAAGGGCGAGCTCAAGTTCGTCATGGAGGGCGAGCGGATGCACGGCTCGTGGGTCATCGTCCGGCTCAAGGGCGACGGCCGCGGCAGGCCGAAGAATGCGTGGCTGCTGATCAAGCACCGTGACGAGGGGGCGGTCGAGGGCAACGTCACCGGTCCGAGCGACGACGACCGCTCGGTGGCGTCGAAGCGCACGATGCCCGACATCGCCGCCGGTAAGGGCCGTTCGGCGAAGCCGTTCATGACCGCCGGCGGTGCCGACGCCGGCGCGGTGTGGCAGAGCAACCGCTCGACCGCGACGGCGGGACCGAAGGCGGCCGCCGGAACGAAGACCAAGTCCCCCGCGGAGCCCGGCAAGTCGGCCAAGGCCGTCGTGGCTGAAGTCATGCCGGCGTTCATCGAGCCGCAGCTGACGACGATGGTCGACAAGCCCCCGGCCGGCTCGGGTTGGGCGCACGAGATCAAGTTCGACGGCTACCGCATGCAACTGCGGACCGTCGGCGGCAAGGCGACGCTGCTCAGCCGCAAGGGACTCGACTGGTCGGCGAAGTTCCCCGAGATCGTCGCTGCCGGTGCCAAGCTCGGCGACGGGATCGTCGACGGCGAGGTCGTCGCGCTCGACCACACCGGCGCGCCCAGCTTCGCCGGGCTGCAGGCCGCTATTTCCGACGGGAAGACGGAAAATCTCGTATTCTTCGCATTCGACAGGATGTTCGAAGGCCACGAGGACCTCCGCCCGCTGCCGCTGCTCGCGCGGAAGGAGCGACTTGCCGCCAGCCTCGACGGACACGCGGCGAACCTGCGCTACGTCGATCACTTCGTCACCGCCGGCGACGCCGTTCTGCTGTCGGCGTGCCGCATGGATCTCGAGGGGATCGTCTCGAAGAAGGTCGACGCGCTCTACGTCTCCGGTCGCAGCGAGAGCTGGGCGAAATCAAAGTGCCGCCAAGGCCACGAGGTTGTGCTCGGCGGCTGGACGACCAACGGCGACGCGTTCCGCTCGCTGATCGCGGGGGTCCATCGCGACGGCGAACTGGTCCACGTCGGCCGCATCGGCACCGGGTTCGGCCGCGACGTCGTCGCCGCGATCATGCCGAAGCTCAAGGCATTGGCCAGCGACGTCAGTCCGTTCAAGGGCAAGGGCGCACCTCGCAAGACCGCCGACATCCATTGGCTGCGGCCCGAACTCGTGGCTGAGATCCAATACGCCGGGTTCACCGGCGATGGGTCGCTGCGCCAGGCGTCGTTCAAAGGGCTGCGCGACGATAAGCTGGCGGCCGAGGTCGAAGCCGAGGCACCGGCCCCGCCGACGACCGAACTGCACACTCCGGCACCGACGCCAGTCGTGACGACGACCGTCCGGTCGGCGACGGTGATGCCGCGTGGATCCACCGTCGTCATGGGCCAGACGATCTCGCATGCCGACAAGGCGCTCTGGCCCGACGCGAACGACGGCCAACCCGTGAGCAAGGTCGAGCTCGCCCGCTACTACGAGGCGGTCGGCGAATGGATGCTGCCCCACCTCAAGGGCCGACCGTGCTCGATGATCCGCATGCCCGATGGGATCACCGGCAAGCAGAACTTCTTCCAGCGTCACACGTCGAAGGGCCAGTCGTCACTGATCACCGAGGTAGAGGTCCGGGGCGACCGCCAGCCGTACATCCGGTTCGACACCGTCGAGGCGCTCGTCGCAGCGGCCCAGACCGGGGCCTTGGAACTACACCCGTGGAATTGCGAGCCCTTCCTGCCCGAGCAGCCGGGCCGCTTCGTGTTCGACCTCGATCCGGCGCCCGATGTGCCATTCGACGCCGTCATTACCGCCGCGAAGGAGGTCCGCGACCGCTTGTCGGCGCTCGGGTTGGTCGGCTTCTGCAAGACAACGGGCGGCAAGGGGCTCCACATCGTCACCCCGCTCGACGGCAAAGGCGTCGACTGGCCGACGGCCAAGGCGTTCGCCCGCGACGTCTGCAAGGTCATGGCCGCCGACGCTCCCGACCGCTATCTGATCAACATGGCGAAGAAGGAGCGCACCGGGCGCATCTTCCTCGACTACCTCCGCAACGACCGCATGGCGACAGCGGTGGCGCCACTGTCCCCGCGCGGACGGCCCGGCGCGCCGGTGTCGATGCCGATCAGCTGGTCACAGGTGAAAAAGGGGCTCGATCCTGCGAAATACACGGTGCGCACCGTGCCGGCGGTGATCAGGAAATCCTCGGCCTGGGCTGACTATTGCAGGAACGAGCGCCCTCTCCGCGAGGCGATCACAAAGCTGGGCAAGGTCTGAAGGCGGCTGCGAGAGAGTCAACGACGACGTCGCGCTGGCAATATCCAGGCCTGCTCGCTGTTGCCATTAGCGACATTCGATCAGGCTATCCTGAAGACTTCAACCGACGTAATCCTCTCGGATCGAATGCGCGATTTGGCAGGGGAGCGAAATGCCGGTTTATCTGAAACTTGGTTCGTTGCAGGGGGCCGTCACTGCGGGCCCGTATAAGGGTTGGATCGAGATCGACTCCTATAGTTGGGGTTTCTCGGTCGCCGTGCAGACGACGGCCGGTGCCGCAGGCAACCGCGCGTCGTCCGGCAAGGTGACGCCGGGCGACGTCCACCTGGTGAAGCGTCAGGATGACACGACGACACAGTTCATGCTGCAGGCGCTCGAAGGGAAAAATACGCCGGAGGCGCAGCTTGCCGTTACCATCCAGGCTTCGGACGGCGCTCAGGCGAAATACATCGAATATGTCATGAAGAACGTGATCTGCACGTCCTTCACGACTTCGGGTCAGAGTTCCGGTGGTGAGCCGATGGAGAACATCGCGCTGAACTTCAGTCAGGTCAGCTTCAGTCAGTTCCTGCGCGATGATACGAATGCGGAACGTGCGGTCCGCGGTGGATACGACTTCACGACCGCCAAGAAGATCTGACCTTAAGCTCGCCGTGGTCGCGCATGCCGTCGATCCCGGCAAGCGCCGTGGAAGCCGACTGAAGAGATTACCGTGGTCGGTGAATGCGTGTCCGATCGGCACCGAAGTCACATGCGCACGACGACAGCACCGGCGACCGTCTTCGCCGATAGCGTGCGCACACAAGATCGGATCGCAGTTCGTCTGCGCGGAGTGTGATGGTGCCCTTTACGTGTGGCGACACGTTGGTTCGCTCAGATCGCAGCGGGTCGGATTGCGGCTGACGAACGTCACGGAGATGCACCTATGACCGTCACCTTCCAGCGGCGCCTCATCGTCGATGCGTCATCGTTGAAACCAGCAGATCGCAGCGGTTGGGAAGCCGCGGTTATGTATAATCTGGGGGAGATCGCGCGGTCGAACACCGGGCTGTGCGTCCTGCACGAGTTGCATTGCCACGCCCGGTTCGTCCGGGTCGTGCCCTATCCGTCGACGGACAAGAACGCGGGGGCGCTCCCGACGAGCTTCGCGAACGCCGAATATCCAGCTCATCCGGTACGGTATGGAGACGGCAGTAAGGCCGTGCCAGCTCAAGTCTCGACCGGACTCGGGTCAGATGTGATCCTTCAATACACGCCCTGGCGCTTCACGTCGCGGCAGCACCATGCGGCGACGCTTCTGCACGAGCTGCAGCATGCCTCCGAGGACGTCGCCGGCAAGTTGTTCGCGAATCCGCTGGGCTGGTCTTTCGACACGGTGGCCGAATTCGACGCGATCCTCGTTGAGAACATGTATCGGTCGGAAAAGGGGTATCCGATACGGCGGTCGCACCGAAACCTCACCGACGTCCTGAAGACCGACCGGATGGTGCCCGACGCCGGCTATGTCCGCCTTCTGCGCTCGTTCCGCGACAGGATGCCGCGTCTGGTCCAGCAACTCGGCGATGTCGATGTTCCCTTCAATCCCTTCCGCAAGGGGGCGGCAGGGTATGCCGGCGTTCAAGGTGACGTCCCGGGGTCGACACGCTGGGCGTAAAACGAATTCGGCGTCGTCGCGCGGGGCCCGGTTCTGGCCCACATAATTTTGTTGCACCGCCAATGCGCCCCATGTCTCTCAAATTGAGAACCGGTCACATGGGCAACTCTGGAGCCTCCGGTGCCGGGCACGATCACGACGGACCCCCGACTATAATCGTCGCAGCCGATCCCGGCCTTGCGGGCATCGACGCCTATCCCTAGACGCGTCAAATCGGCCAGCTGGCCGGGATGCAAGGGGGCGACGATGCTCTACCGCATGCACGAGGCAACCTTCGAGATCGCCGACGAGCTTCACGATCAGACCGTCGGGCTGTTCACGCTGACGCCGTCCGGGCCGAGCCCGTTCAACATCGTCATTACGCGGATGACGGTGGCGGCAGGAACTTCGCTGAAGGATCACGTCGGGCACGAACTCGACACCCTCGCGCAGACCTTGAAGGATTACGAACTGCTGTGGCGGCGCGAATACGAGATCGACGGTCGACCGGCCGAGATCACCGGCGCACGCCTCGCCGGAGGTGAGGGGTTTTTGGACCAGCGGCAGGTGTTCACGCTCATCGGCCAGCAGTCGTTGACCATCACGGCCAGCGCCAATGGCGCCTTTACCGCCGAGCAGCTGCTAATTCTTGACCGCCTCGTCGAGACGTTCCGGTTCGCCGGTTAGGTCTCGGCATTGCCTAAAGCCGCCCGCCTCGGCGACCGCATCAGCCATACCAACGCCTATTCCGGGCTGATCATGGGCGCGCTGGCCGGCGCGGCGATCGCGGCGGTATGCGCGACCGGCGGCCTCGCCGCGGTGGCCATAGCCGCCGCCGGCGGGGCCGGACTTGGCGGCGTCCTCGGTGAGTTCGTCAGGGGCTTCTCGACCTACGATGCCGGCTCGATCGTTAAGGCGAGCGAGGATGCGGACACCAATCACGTCGGTGCCGCGCGGGCGACCGACGACGTCGCCTGCGACGATCACGGAAACCAGAAGATCGCCGAGGGAAGCAAGCTCGTCCACATCGACGGCCTACCGGCTGCCCGCATCGGCGACCGGACCACCTGCGGCGCGGAGATCTCGACCGCGTCTGACGACACCAACATCGGCGGACCGAAGGAGCAGCTCCTCGCCATCGACCCGGAAGTTCCGCTCGCCGCCGAACTGATCGTCGGCGCACTCGGTCTGATCGGCGGTGTCGGCGCCATTGCCATGGCGGCGAAGGGGCTCAAGCTGCTGATGGCCGCGCGTCTGGCGGCTGGGCTCGCTGGTGGAGCCGGCTTCGGATACGAAGGCAACAAGGTGGGGGGTCGGCTCTTCGGCGAAGGCTCGCGCGGTCAGCGCCAGTTTGCCCTTGGCAGCGGTCTTCTCGGCGGCGCTCTGTCATCAGGCGCCGCCGGGGGCCGGCTTGACCCCTTCAACTACCGCGTCAAGGTCGATCCCAACGCGCTCGGCATGAACGGAGGCAACGCCCATCTCCAATACATGGGCGATTACGCCCGACCGTCGGGCTTCCGCACTGGCGTAAGGGACGAGGTCTGGAATAGCGCGAAGACGACAGATGGGACCGTCATCGATCCGGTGAGCAGCAAGCCCATGGATCCAGACGATCCTTGGGACATGGGTCACAAGCCCGGCTACGAGTTCCGCAAGCATCAGGTCTCGGCCGCCGATCGGGGCATCTCGCGTCAGCAGTTCCTCGACGAATACAACAACCCCGAACACTATCGGCCGGAACTGCCGTCCTCCAACCGCGGCCACAGCGGCGAGGACGACACCGACACCTACCTTGGAGATTGAGCGATGGAAGTCCCGATCAGTCACAAGACGCTCGCCAGATACCTGAAATCGGCATTGGGCGGCGACGGCGTGAAGGTCGTCACCTACTGGGACGAGGCGGAGAAGTCGTCGATCGCGATACTATCCGCATCGGATAGCCCGACAACCGGAGTGACGACCCATGCCACGATCGGCCTGTCCGACGTCGACATCGAGACTTCGGTCGGAGATACGCCCCTGCGGGTCGAGCTGTTGATTGCGGCGCGGGACGAGTTCACCGATGCGGCGAATATTCTCTCCACATGCGCCTTCAATGTCATGAACTCCGGCGCGCCTTTGCTACCGGACTCCGTGCACATCGATGCAGTCGGCATGTATTTGAAGAACACGGCGATGCGGCACGTGATGCTATACGATCCCTTCCTGTGGAATTTGGAGACGCAGCGTCTGCCGGATCGGACCGTTGCGTGGCTGCTCGCGTTGCCGATATCTGAAAGCGAAAGGATATTCGGCGCGACCCGAGGCGCGTCGGCTCTCGCCGAACTGTTTCAGCAGATGCAGATCGACGTCTTCGACCTCGAACGCGCCGCCGCAGTGTGAGCTGCAGGTTCAGCTGATCCTTAAAGTCGGTTAGGATTCGATAATGTTCTCCACAAAATCACAAAGCAGCCGGTAATCTAACAGCTGCGAGTTTGCTACGTCGCGAACAGATTGTCGAATGTAGGGAACCCACTGCACGCTAGAGACGACCGAGCTTCCACAACACGCCAGCCTTTCAGGCTCACGAGAACGGACGGGTAGCGTCGCGAGAGCGGTACGATGACGTTCTGGCCCAGATCGTGGCGAAAATCTCCTGAAGCGGCCGGCGTGATGCTGCGGACGTGGCGTGTGTTGGCCAACCAAGATCGATGCGTGCGGACGAGGCCTGCCGAAGATACACGGTGCGCACCGTGCCGGCGGTGATCCGGAAATCCTCGGCCTGGGCTGACTACTGCAGGAACGAGCGCCCTCTCCGCGAGGCGATCACAAAGCTGGGCAAGGTCTGAAGGCGGCTGCGAGGGCAGGTCCGGCCGGCACCGCTTGACAGGATTCCAGTGCTGCACGAACGGCCTGATCGCCGGGAACTGGTCGCACAGCAGCTGGAAATCCATAGTCGCTGCCGTGCCGGAGAAGTCGCGGGCGAAAACCCGTACCTCGAGCGCGGGGAAAGCGGAGCGAAGTATCTGCCACCGCCCTTCCTCGACGCCGATGCGAAAGCTGGTCTTGCGAAGATGCACATATAGCGTCAGCCGATCGCCCTCGATAGCGCCGTCAGCCATTGGTGAAGTCTTCTTAGCGTCAGGTCGACGACCAGGTGGTGGGGGTGTCCGGGCTTGGTGAATGCACCATTGGTGCGTTCGCGCGGGCAGCGGCTGGTCGGCACCAGGCAGGATGAGGTTTGCCTTGGCTGCATTGGTCGGATCGAGACCGTAAGCGCGCTTGCTCACTGCCCATTGCAGCACCTTGAACACCGTCGCCGAGGGCGCAAATTCCTTCTTCCTGGCGTGGTGCTCGTAATGGACGGTCACGTCTACTTCAACCAGCCGCTTCTCGCAGCGGCATGAAACCGCGGACGCCCCTCTTAGCAAAGCGCCGCTATTCAGATAAAGCGAGCCACCTCTGACTGCGGTGATTAATTTTCGCGTTTCTAGACGTCTGTGATAGATATTCGCAGTCGGTGAACGGTCTTTGCAAATTGGCCGAGACCGAGTGAATGATTTTTGCGGAGAGCCCTATGGGTGAATGGCCTTCACAGTCAGTGAACGATTTTCACGAGCTCCCGCTTGCGGAGGCTGGTACGCCTGCGGGCTATGCCGCGTTGATCTCGCGCTATGACCTCGCCGTTCCCTTGCCCGCGCGGTTGACCGCGATTGCGCAGCGACATCATCCGGTCTCGACGGACCGCTGGTTGATGCAGACTCCACGCCATGCGCCCGGCAATGACCTCGCTGAGCAACTCACACATGCGCTGCGGTATGAGGGCGTCGATCTTGCCGTGCTCTCGGCGCTGTTCGGAGTGATCGACCCTGCGGATATCGCAGCGATCGTGGCGGCGGCGCCGACCGGTGCTTATGCCCGCCGGATCTGGTTTCTCTATGAATGGCAGACCGGTCTTCGCCTCCATGTTCCCGACGCCGGCAAGATCAGACTGGTCCCGGCAATCAACGCAGTGCAGCAGCTTGCACTGGCTGAAGGCGAGCCATCGCCGCGCCACCGCGTGCTTAACAACCTGCCAGGTACACCCGCCTTTTGCCCGATGGTTCGCCGTACACCGACCATCGACGCATATGTGGCACGCGCCTTCGACGTTCGCACACGAGAGACGGTCGGCCGCATCCGCCGCGATCTGCTGTCCCGCGCTGCCGCCTTTCTGCTGCTGAACGATTCTAAGTCGTCCTTTGCCATCGAGGGCGAGCGTCCGTCAGGCGATCGGGCAACGCGATGGGCCCAGGCAATCGCCCAGGCCGGCACGCGATCCTTAAGCATTGCGGAATTTGACAGGTTGCAGCGCATCGTCATTGGCGATCCCCGGTTCGTCCAGCTGGGTTTACGCGACGAGGGCGGGTTCGTCGGCGTCCATGATCGCGATACCAACATGCCGGTCCCCGATCATATCAGCGCCAGGCCGCAGGATCTCGAGTCCCTGCTCGGTGGCCTGATCGAGTATGTCGAGCGGACGGCGCGTGGGCGGTTGGATCCGGTCGCCGCCGCTGCCTGCGCCGCGTTCGGCTTTGTCTATATCCATCCTTATGTCGACGGAAACGGCCGCCTTCACCGCTGGCTCATCCACCACGCGCTCGCGCTTGCCGCGTTCAACCCGCCGGGGCTGATCTTCCCGATAAGTGTCGCGATTTACCGGCGGATCGATGAGTATCGCCGAGTGTTGGAGAGTTATTCGGCCCCCCTGCTGCCGCTCATCCGATGGCAGCCCACCGCCGATGGCAATGTCGAGGTCCTCAACGATACCGCCGACTATTATCGCTATTTCGATGCGACCGCGCATGTCGAATTCCTCTACGCCTGTGTCGAGCAGACGATCGAGCGAGATATGCCGGAAGAGATCCGGTTCCTCGAAGCCTTTGATCGGTTCAGCGACCGCATCCAGCAGATCGTCGATATGCCGGCCGCGCAGGTCGAACTCCTGCGTGGTTTTCTCGCGCAGAACGATGGTCTCTTGTCGCAGCGGGGCCGGACGAAGGAATTTGCGGCGCTCGCCGATGAAGAAGTTGCTCAGATCGAGGTAATCTACGCGGAGATGTTCGCCGCCGAGGGATAAACGCTGGCGGTTTTTCGCAAAGGAATGCGCGCGGCCGCCAACAGGCCTCGGTATCAGCCGGACGATGCAGGTCGCACTTAAGAATATTTGCTCGCTGCCCAATTGAATAATGAGATTGGTCAGCTGGCGCGAACGTTGCGCCTCAAGGTGAGCGCTCCATTGCTGTCCGTCTGTTGCCGACACGCCCATTTGAGAGGGTGAGCCACGTCTTTCACCAGCAGCTCCGCCCGCAAATGCAGACCTTCCCACGCAATGCCCAGGGGAAGGCGCAGCATCGCCTGACGGATACCGGCAGGCGTTGGATAGCCGGCGTCGACACAGCCACGCGCGAGAACCTGGCCCCCGGCATCCGAGATGCTAAGCTGAACGGTACCCGGAGGTGCCGCAACGCCGTCATTGGCGAGGCCGACGACGAGCCCGTTCGTACCGCCGTCACCAAACGCCCAGATGAAGGCAGGATAGACACGGTACCCAATCCGTCGCGCAGCACGATCAACCGGCGCAGGGTCGCGGTCGTAGAAACTGAGAATATGCTCGACCGCTTCGTCGTGCCAGTTCCAGACCGACCAATAATTGGCGCCGACGGCAAGGACATGGTCGATGATCCGTTCGTTCAGCGTGACACCCTCGTCGATGTCGAGCACATCCACGTCTCCGCGCGTCATGCCGACCTCGCTCACCGCCGCACACCATGGCGGACGATTGCTGAGGGCTTCGATCTGCGTATTCTCGATGAAGATCGTGTCGGACCGGATCCAGTTGCGGCTGCGAACGGTGCGATCGAGCATCGCCGCATTACCCACCCGGTTAAAGTCGGGCTGGGTGTTGGTCACGAGCGGCGTGCGGGTCCAGTGCGCCAGTTGCACCGCGAGCATCCGTAGCCACGTCTGCTCGGCGACGGCGTCACTTGGAAAGAGGTTGCCTTCGAACGGCCAACTGTGCCCATCGCCCCAGAAGCCGTACATCATCGTGTCCATATACTCGACGTCGGGGTGACCGTTGAGCTTGGCCGCGAGCAGCGCATTAAGGTCTTCGAACGCGGACTGATACGCCGGATGATCATAACGCGGCATGGCGTGCAGTGAGCGCGAGCGGCGCGTAGGCACGCTCATCGGGCGAGGCCGTGTCGCCTGGCTCGCCGTCGGCATCATCGGTGGTGCCGGGTGCGCGACCGGCGCGGGCGAGAAGGAAGGTCGCAGCTTCTTCGGCGCGGGCCGCTGCGGTCATGAGCGCGCGCTCGTCGGCGCGCAGGATGCGCAGCCAATGGTCGATATAGCTGGCGTGATTGTCGAGGTGGGTGACCGGCAGGCCGAGGTCGGCGCCGAGCAGGGCCGAGCCGAGCTCGGCGACGAGCTCCTCGGCAGCGTAGGCATCGCTGCCGAACCGGTTGGCGAGGTCGCGGTCGAGGCGGCTTGGGTGCCCCGTCCAGTGCGTCAGCTCGTGCGCTGCCGTCGCGCCGTAATCGGCGTAGGTGTCGAACGCCGCGGACTGTGGCAGGTGGATCGTGTCGAAGCTCGGATAGTAGCATGCCTCGTTGCCGCCGTGGACGATTGCGGCGCCAGTGCCGGCGATGAATGCGTCGATCTCGGCGCGATGGGCCTCCTCCTGCGAACTGCCAAGTTCGACCGCGATGGACGCAGATGACGAAAATCGGTCGGGAAGCCCGTCGACCTGCGCGAGTAGGGTAGGCCGGCAACGTCTCATTGAGAACATTGCTCGGCCCCCCTCCGAACCGGACGTGCACCTTTCAGCGCATCCGGCTCTCCACGACTGCGTGCTATCCGCCGTTGGCGGTCGGTTGGTTGTCCGGCGTGGACGGCGTTGTGACAAGGCACGCAGAGAACCGCGCGCTTGCGCTGTCGTGCTGCTCGCATGGAGCGAGACAACCCGGCATGCGCCATCTCAGCGATCCGGCGGACGTGATGGACTTCGCAGGGAAGATCTTCACGACCGCAACGCTCGCACTGACGCGCGTTGAGCCGTTCGACTAACTCCGTTCTGCTGAACACGAACTGGGTGGACCGGGGTATGTCTATCCCTCCCCACGTTCGGACGTGCTGCCGAAGGTCCTTCAACTGCCACAGCTTGATCGCTCGGGCTTCGTCTCCCACCTCGAAGCGTATGAAGAAGTCTGTCCCACGCCGCATTCTCGCGAAGACACTGCGAACCGATGTCCGATGCTTCGAAGCGATGGTTTTGACGCAAGAGAACAGGGCGAAGTAGCCGCCTTTATTCAGCTTGCGCTTCACATCGTCGGCAAGGGCATAATAGTTCGCAAAGCCGCGCCATTGTGCATTGTAGGCGAGAACGATCTCCACATCGCTCGCGAAGCGCAGTTCAGGTCGGCCACGGGGTTGGAAGGCTTCATAATCCCCCCAACCCTTGTCGTTGACGAACCGGACAACCCGATCTCTTGGAACTCGGAGCCGCAACCGATCCGCCAAGCCGCGCCGCAATGTCGGACGACCACTGAAGATCGCCTTATGCGGGTTACGGTTGGTGCTGGTGCAGACCTGATATCCAAGGAACCGCGCCCCGTCCGTCGCTTTTCGGATTCCGCTTTTCTCAGCAGAGATTTCCAGCTTTAGAGTATCGGCCAGGAAAACCCTGACCTCGTCCATGAGCTGGCGAGCTTCCGCCTTGCTGCCGGTCACCCCGATGAGAAAGTCATCGGCGTAGCGACAGTATCGCAGTCTCCGATAGTTTGGGTCAAGGGCGTCGGATGCCGGAACGGTCGCCCGTTCTGCTTTAAGCCGACCTATCTCCTCCAACATGGAGTCGATCTTCTGGGGGTCAGCATGCCCTTTGGCACGCTTAGCATCCAGTTGCTTCCGAAGGTAGCAAGTTCGTAGGCCTATACGCCTGCTGTCTTTCGACCGCGCGCGTTTGTCCCCCTTGGTAAAGCTGGCGATCCGCTCCTGCACGAACAAATCGAGTTCGTGCAGGTAGATATTAGCCAGCATCGGGGAGACGACCCCACCCTGCGGTGTGCCACTGTAGGTCCGATGATAGACCCAGTCCTCGATATAGCCTGCCTTCAACAAGCCGCGGACGAGACGCACAAAGCGCCGATCCGCAATCCGTCTTTCCAGCAAACCGATCAGAACATCATGATCGATGTTGTCAAAAAATCCGACAACATCAACGTCGATCAGCCACTTCACCCCGTCCATTGGGCGCGGATTGACTCTAACGCCGTATGGCACGAACGCCTCGTTCTAAATCCATGAGAGTGCTGTGAGAACAGCGGTTCATAGATTTCTTCAAGCAGCGTCCGCACCACTTCCTGGACGAGCTTGTCCTCCGTGGTCGGCACGCCAAGCGGCCGCTTCTTGCCGTTGGCTTTCGGAATGTAAACCCGACGTACCGGCTTTGGTCGATAGCTTCCATCCGCCAGCCGGTCGATGATCGACGAGACCTTCTCCGGCGAAAAGCCGTCGAACGTCTCTCCGTCAACACCCGGCGTCATCGCCCCCTTATTAGGCGCGATCTTTTGATAAGCATGCTCCCATAGGAGCGGGCTTTTCATCAAGCGGAAGAGACCATTAACCTGCCGACCCGACCTGATTATGGTCGGGAGTGACCGGACGGCCCTCTCAATGGTATCTGGCAGCATTAGCACACCTCCTTGTGAGGACGTCTGATCGCAGTCGCTGCCGCCCTTCCCCCGAGCGTTGAGGCGTTTCGCGCCGGTTGCCCTGCGCTTATGGCCGCGCCCGTCCCCCACCAATTGTGGGGGCTGTCCCGGTCGTTACACCGGGCTTTCGAGTACTATGGCGGCTCCGTCGCCGTGCAGGTCTGGCAAGCCATCCTGTTTAGGCGATCCCGTAATTACGGAAGTTGGAGTTCCGACGTGGTTAGGTGCCCCGTTCGTTCACTTACCCCTCCCTACAGAGGGTGCGCCGGAGAGGCTGGCAGGCTTACGGTAAAACCGTTCGCTCGGGAGGAACTCAACGCCCTTTCCTCCATCTCTCCGATGTGCCGCGTCAACCATTCTGCGACACCGCTCCGTTATTTGCCGCTGCAAACTGGGGTTCAGGCAGTATAGCTTTCACCTTACACGTCTTGCCCTGATCCATGACGCCGCAAATGGTTTTGGCGCTTCCGGACCTTTTCTGAACATGCTACTTTTCCCCGCCCCTTTCGGGGTTACAGCCATTGCTGGCCGAGGTTAGTCCAGTGGACATGATCTATAACCAGCAAGATCATCTACTCATGGTAGAGCTCCTCTTTACTTCCGCCGTTACGGCGCACCATTAAACACGTTGTAGGACTTCATGACTCGGCGGGTGCGGTCGTCGTCACCGTTGTTTGCATCGGGGCCGGGGGCTGTGTCGCGGGCGATGTAGGTCTTGTAGAACACGGCGACCGTACTGCGTTCGCCCTTGCGGACTTGTCCGCCGAGTTCGGCTGCCTGACGGTACGTCATCCACGTCGGGCTGACATAGCCGTTGGTGTCGGCGACGACCCACAGCCACAGCGCGTTGATGCCGCGGTACGGTTGTCCGCACGCGCGCATCGGTCGGCCGCTATGGCCGCGTGACAGTGCCCATGTGCGCCGCCACGGGCTCACCCCGGCTTCGAGCCGAGCGATAATTGCGTCGGTGATCAGCTTTGCTGGACTACTTGTCTCGGCGCGGGTGCGAGCGACACGGGTGGGGGCTGGCTTCATCGGGGGTCTCCATGCCCCGTCGAAGAAGTCGCGGGGTCAACCCCGGGCCGCCCCCTCCCCTCTCGGCGATGTATTCAGGCCATCAGCTCGGCGATGATCGCCTCCGTACGGTCAACGGGCGTGAACAGGCGCGTTTTGTACGAGACGATCTCGGTGAAGCAGCCGAGCGACTTGTACCAGTCGAGCCGGGCCGCAACGTAATCCTTGATCTCGATCCTTAACAAGAAGTTGACCAGCACCGACGCGAGCGTCAGCGGGGTGCCGGCGCGCTGCACCTTCGTGCCGCGACGAGCCAGTGCGGCGACGAGGGCGGTGCCGTTGAAGTCGAGATCGATCATGATGCCAAGCGTGCTCGGAAGCTTGCCGAGGTCGGCCTCGGCGACGTCGCGGCAATCATCTGAACGGTCATGAGAGTCTCTCCGGTCGAGCACGCGCCGCCATGGCCGGCTCAATCCGGCGCAGCCCCCTCCCCTCTCCCGGCCATCAGCACGTCCGCCCAGTCATTGTGCGCCGAAGGTGGCCAGATAACATCGATTGTCCGTCCATCGCTGTGTTGGCCATCAAGTGCGAGTTGCGCGGCGCGCGCGCCGCCGGCGTCGTTGTCGGCGAGGATGACGAGGCGTTCAACACGCGGCGGGATTGTAACCAAGCCAAAGCGCTCGTTGCCGAGCACCGCCCACACCGGGATGCAGTGGATTTTGCTGGCAGCCAGGGCGGTCTCAATGCCCTCGGCGAGGCCGAGCACGCGAGTGGCCACACCGATGCGCACCGCACCGGCACCGGGCACCGCGAGCAGTCGTTTGGGGTTATCGAAAGCGGCCTTGGATCCAGTTCCGCTGTTGAGGAACGTCCGGTGGACGGCAACGAGCCCGCTATCATCTCGAACGGCGGCGACCATCGCCGGCTGAAAGGCGGCGTCCGCGCTGCTCCCGAGCTGAACGCGGGGGTGAAAGCGGATTTGGGCGCTCCGCGAGACGAGGCCGCGCGACTCAAGATAGATTGCGGCGGGTGATCCTGATAGGGTGCGGGCGCCGATCCACAGTCGCTCGGCAAGCGGCTGCAGATTGTGGGGCTCGACGCGCTGCCGCTCGTGGCTCGTCTTGACACCACCGCTGTCGAGCGCTCGTAGCTCCTTCAGGACATCGATCGCGTTGCAGCCGGCGAAGCAGTGGACGAGCAGCGTGGTGTCGCCGAGTCTGACCGACAGGCTCGGACTACTGTCGTCGTGTGCCGGGCAGCGGCACATGCCGCCGCGCGCCGTCCATTTTCCGCCGAGCTGGTCGACGATTGAACGAGCTTGTTGTTCAAGCTCAACATGGGAGACGGTCGCACGGTTCACGACCAGACTCCGGCGCGGGCAAGCTCGAGCGTGAATCGTGACAGCCATTCTGCTGCCGCATATTCGCTCGTCCACGGTTCCCAGGCGACATAGGTTCCGCGATCGATCCCATAAATGAGCGGATCTCGGCCAAGCGGCTCGTCTGCAATGTTCAAGGTGGTGCTGATCTGTTCGGGCGACCAGCGAACCACGTGAAGCGCCTCGCTCGCTGCTGCGCGGCGATCGGCCAACTTGTGAAGGCGGCGCTCCTCGGTCGTCAACGCGGGTAATTTGTAGCGTTCAGCGATCCTGGCTGTCAGCCGAGCGCAGAGTTGAGCGAACGGCGCGCCGAGGAACTGCTTGAGTGGGTACACGCAGTCCCATCCGATCAGCCCCTCCTCTGCATCGTGGACCAATTCGTAAAGCGCGAGCTCGGGCGATAGCGGGCCGTCAAGCTCCCGAATTGCAAGTACGGTGAGACAGTGCTGAGCGACCGACAGTGGGTTCTTCCACGCCGAATGACCACCCCACCGGTATGTTCGCGATAGACCGACCGCGAGGTCATTGTTCGACCAGCTCATCGGCGACGGATCGACGAGGTCGATTACGTTTCCGCTTGGCAGCAGCACATAGGGCCGCACGATCGGCTCCTGATCATTGTCAATCATCCAATATTCCTTGTCGTTCGCAGGGTCGCTAAAAACAGGCCCCCTCCCCTCTAATTTCTGACAGTTGACCGGCAACTGGGCGAATTTTGCTATTCTGACCCTTGACGAATGCAAGACGTGAGAAGATTCTTGAGCAATGCAGGTGAGGCATCTTGCCGTCTTAGGACTGCTGGCGGGGACGGCGCACGCTGGCACCGTCAGCTCGGTAACTTTTGACGGCACCGCGCCGACTGAGATTGCGCGCGCGAATGGAGTTGAGTCGCGATCGACCGGCGACTTTGTCGTCTATCAACACGGTTCATGGGCGGTGCCAGCGTCAGCGGACGTTTCTGCTCGCGCAGAAGGGCGCAGCGACGCCAGCGACGCATCGGCCACGTTGAGTTGCGCGAAACGGCCAGCTGCGCCGCATCGTGGGCTTGCGGCAGCGACGATTGCCGGTCGCTTAGCGTACTGGCCGCTGGTCCGCGACGCCGAGTGCCGCCACGCGCTGCCCGCCGGGCTGCTCGACGCTTTGGTAATGCAGGAATCGCGTTACCGACCGTCCGAGGTCAGCGCCGCCGGTGCCGGCGGACTGACGCAGCTGATGCCGCAAACCGCAAATGACCTCGGCGTTATCGACCGCTTCGATCCGGCCGCGAATATCGAAGGCGGTGCGCGTTATTTGCGATCGATGATCGACCGCTACCAATCCGTGCCGCTCGCCCTTGCCGCGTACAATGCCGGACGCGGTGCGGTCGATCGCTGGCGCGGTATCCCGCTCAACCATGAGACGCCGAGCTATGTCGAGAAGATACTCGGCTACTTCAATGAGGTTACACCGGCCCCGCAGCTAAACTTGCCGGCGCTCGTATCGCATGCCGTGTCGATGTCATTTGAGCTACACACGCAATATTGAGATCGTCGTTAGTCTGACCAGGCCCCAATGCGTTTGCGCATGCTACAAGAAACTTTCGGGGAAAAGTCTATCCGGTATTACGAATACCACTCGTTAAGGTACGCTGTCGGTCGACAGAGACAGCGTGCACGCGTGACCTGCTTTACCAGTCGAAGCTAAATACTGCGGATCCGGCGTCAGGATGTCCTTTTTTGGCCCTGCAGCAACTGTCGGCAAAACTCAGCGAATTCGGCCTCTGGTGCCAGGTCGAGCCAGTATCGCAGTCGAGTTAGGTCTCGCTTTTCGGACAGGCAATCGCTCGTCTTCGCATTGCCTAGGTAGATTGATAATCCGCCTCAGAGCATCGAAAACTATACCGGTCCGCGTCGCTCGGCATAACTGACGCAGAACATCCGAAAGGATTTCTCCAGACGCGGGCCTGACAGCATCGGCAGCTTCTCGCCAACTTGGTTGCGATACGCACCTGCGATCGAGTCGACGTCGTAACCACCGCCATGTTCGCGTGCGATCTGACGAAACAGACGCTCCGCGTCGCCGCCAAAGGACAACGAGCCGCTCGGAAATGCCGCGGGCAGTACTGACGGTTGAGGAACAGCAATTGGGGTCAGGATGATATCCGCCTTGCCGCTCTCATAAGTCACTTCTTGTGGAGGTTTGACGAGGTGCAGGTGCGGCCCGACAAGACGTTTCTCGACCGGTGGCGGTGAACTCCACATTTTGATGACCGGTCCATTGAGATCGATATGCGCGTTTGGATATACGCCTGATACGAGATCCCAACTTTGCCGGATCGTGCTGCGAAATTTGCGCGGCGATTCGGTCGCGTTCCCGAGGTGGCACGCGAGTTGTTGCCAGGACAAGAGCTGGGGGCGATCGCCACTGATGCGTTGAAGACGATAGGCAAAGTAGGTGTAGAGATCGAGCGCGGTTGGATTGTTCTTCAACTCTCGGATTGCTGCCTCATTGAGCGGGACAGCGTGTTCGCGCAGATGTTCGAAGAACGCATCGGCGAGACGGATTTCCTTGATGAACTGTCCGTCCTTCCCCCTCAAGCCAGCATACTCATTCGCCAGCTTAACCTCCTTGACCGCAAAGGCCGCGTCGTCCGAGGCATTGTCGTCCCAGCGGATCATCCACTCACAGGCCAACAAGCGCTCTAACTGGCCCCGAAGCAGACTGGCGGTACCCCGTGAGCCGTGCGTCGCCTTTTCATAGCCGAGTCGGCGCAACCATTCGGCGAAGCTACCGCCAAGATAGACGTCGCGCGATCCGGTACGAACTGCTTCTGACATGATGTAAATAAGGATCACGCGAGGGTAAGACCCGAATGGCACCCCGAGGCTTTGCAGCGTCATCTCGCCGTCAATGCGGCGCAAGACAGGCTTTGGTGTGATCGCAAGCGTATATCGACCGTCCTGGCGAATGATTGGCGCCATCTCGTCTTTTGGACGACGTGCGGGCAGCGACATGGCACACAGCGCCGAATGCAGATAGGCGGGTACGAGATCGGCGTCGTTGACGGCGCGCATCGCATCGAAAATCAACGTATGGCCGGCTCGCTGTGCCTCGAGACGAAGCGCTGGCGGATCCGTTACCGTGAGTTGCCGAGCATAACGCTGTCCGATCGGCAGTTCAAATTGCATGGCCCCACCTTGGCTGTTCGCCGCGAATAGGACCACACAACGTTACAAAAGGCGGTTTGGCAAGCCTCTTGGCGATTTTGAGGGCAGAAGGGGTCTAGAACTACCAAATGTCGGGCTGATGTCGGTACGCTCGATCGAGTGGCTTTCGAGGTTTGCGATTCGGTTTCTTCATCGACCTGACCCCTGCCCTATCGGAATCCTATCGGAAAAGACTCTATAGGAGTGTGTACCGACATCAGCCAGTTACCCTAGATCGGGTGCACCGACATCAGCCCTCGAAGCCTGTGGATAGAACCAACATCAGCCTTGGCACCCCGTCGTCTAAAGCGAGCGTACCAAGATCAGCCCTTCGCGGCGGGTTGGTGGCGACGTCAGCCGTTCTTGGCTAGGCGTACTAACATCGGCCATGAGATTGGCGAAATAGACTCAGTTCCGCGTGACTTGGCACTTTTATGGCGCTAGGGCTTTTCAAACTGCCAAACGGGGACCTTATGCCTGACGCCTTTTCGAGCTTTGGGGGGCATGACGACATCACTGACCTCTACGATGCTGCGCAGAATGTCCTCGGGCAGCTGCGGGCCAGCGGACTCGATGCTGCGACCGGAACGAAGCAAGCTCCCCGCTTCGCGATTTCGAAAGCAGCTGAGATGGTCGGTCGCGGCGCGTCGGCGATCCGCGAGGCGGAGAAAGACGGGCGGTTACCGGCGCGCGAGCGAACTTCGACCAATCGTCGTGTCGGCTATACGCTTGCGGACATCAATCATATGCGCGGCGTTTTCGGGACGCGGGTATCGCGCGAGCGAACTGACCCGCTTTCGATTGTAGCTGTGCAGAATTTCAAGGGCGGCGTTGGTAAGTCCACCATCGCCGTGCACCTGGCCCAATATCT
This sequence comes from Polymorphobacter sp. PAMC 29334, assembly GCF_019431245.1. NCBI lineage: Bacteria > Pseudomonadati > Pseudomonadota > Alphaproteobacteria > Sphingomonadales > Sphingosinicellaceae > Polymorphobacter > Polymorphobacter sp. PAMC 29334. Next base: position 826,328 of record NZ_CP080242.1, read on the forward strand.
GGCAATGCGCGGCTATCGCGTTCTGCTGATGGATTGCGATAGTCAGGCCTCATCGACGATGTTGTTCGGCATTGTGCCCGACACCGATCTCGGCGACGAGGACACCCTTTACGGCTATCTGCACGACGACGGCATCGTTGGTCTCAGGCCGTTGCTGCGACGCACGCATTTCGATAATCTCTGGCTGCTGCCGGCGAACCTAAAGCTTTACAACGCCGAATACGAGATCGCGGCAGAGATCGCTCGGCGCGGTCGCGACGGGTTCGCTTTCATCGACAAGATTGGCGAGGCGATCGAGACTGTTGCCGATGACTTCGACATTGTCATTCTCGATCCGCCGCCGGCACTGGGCATGATCTCGCTCGCAGTGCTTACCGCCGCCAACGCGATGATCATTCCCATGCCTCCAAGCATGATCGACTTCTCGTCGACTGCGTCCTTTCTCAGCATGCTGGCAACCACTATGAAACAGCTCGAGGAACTGCGGGGGAAGCGCCCGATTTACAACTTCGTCAGGTTGGTTGCGAGCAAGGCCGACGACGGTAAATCGATGCACCGCGAGATCATGAAAATGGCGCAGCGGCTTTTTGGGGCCGCCATGCTGCGGGCCAGCCTGAAGGATTCTGCCGAGATCGACAACGCGAGTTCGCGCCTTAGCACTGTCTACGAGCTCGAGCGTCCGATCACGAGCCATGAGGTTCACGCTCGCTGCATCGGCCACCTTAATGCGGTCAATCGCGAGATCGAAATCGAGATCAGAAGGACGTGGCCGAGCCATGAGGCGGCCTTGCGCCGCGAGGGGGCGCTATGAGCGTTGTCGATCGACAATATTCGGGTAAGCCTCTGACGTCGCAAGCAAAACCGACGCGACAAGTGCTTCGATCTGAGTATCTGACGGTTTCGACAGCTCATGATGGTCTACAGCTGGAAAAGTCGCCTTCTGCAGCGTGCGAAGATGTCGGTATCCAACCAAAAGCTGTGTTATTACAGATACATACGTCTAAATTGTCGATCGACAATTTATCGGCGCTAGTGGACGGGCGGACGGGGCAGGGAGCACAGTATGGGAAATAAGGGATTCGGGGACCGTCTCGCCGATTCGTATGTCGAGTCGGCGCGCGATCGGCCGGCGCGCGGGGCGCTTCCGACCGATAGCGTCGTCGCAAGCCGCTCGTCGGCGTTTACCGAGCTCGCGACGGGCAAGGTTGTCAACGATCGTACCTTGTGGGTCGATCCCGCTCGCTGTCGACTGTGGGAGCATCACAATCGAGATCAGGCGCTACTCGACGAGGTAAGTTGCGCCGACCTGATCGACAGCTTTAAAGCCGAGGGGAAACAGCGGCTTCCAGCGATCGTCAGGCGGGTTAAGGGCGATCCTGACGTCGATTTCGAAATCATCGCAGGCGCGCGTCGGCACTGGACGGTCATGTGGCTGCGATCGCATAATTATCCAAATTTCGAATTTCTCGTCACGGTTTTGGCACTGACCGACGAGGAGGCCTTCCGGCTGGCAGACGTCGAGAATCGTGCTCGTAAAGACCTAAGCGATCTCGAGCGGGCAAGGGACTACGCCAAGGCGCTCACGTTATTTTATGGCAACAAACAAGCAGATATGGCGACCCGCCTAAACCTGCAGACGGCGTGGCTCTCACGGTTGCTCGATCTCGCAGCCTTGCCACCTGAGATTATCGCCTGCTTTGCGGATCCGCGCGAGCTGAAGGTCGAGCACGCGAAGGTCTTGGGGCCACTGTTGCGGCAGCCGCTGGCGGCGCGTAAATTGCTGGCAGAAGCACGTGACCTTGCCGATGCTCAGGCCGGGTCGCTTGCTGCAGGGCAGCCGACTATACGGCCTGCCGATATCGTTCGGCAGCTGCAGCGCGCGACACTCTCCAGATCCGTCCGCCCCGCAGCGGTGATTGTCGATGAGTGGCAAAGCAAGTCCGGTCGTCCAATGATGCGAGCGACGCGCGGGCAGACGCGAACGACGGTCGTTCTGCCAACGCGCAGCGGGGCGACGCGCGCAGATCTCGTTGCAGCTTTTGCTGAACTACTTGATCGTCTCAAGGTTGGGGAAGGCTGATCTCGGTACGCATCGCTTTGGGCGGCCGGATGCATTTGGCGATGTCGCTGGTGCGCAGCACAAGGTGAAATATCAAAGAGCTGCAGCGAAACGGCGGCAATTCGAGTAGACCGCGTGTCGATCGACCGGTTAGCCCTCTTGGCGTCCGGGTCACATACATGCACGATTCCGCCGCGAAACTAGCGGACCACGATAGTCAGTGAGCCTGACTCGATGCAATCCCGGCAGACTAGTAATGGGGTCACCGCGGTCGCTAAGTAGCTGCGCAGAAGGGCTGTGGGCTCATGATCGCGCCGCGAAGCCCGTACCAACATCAGCCCAAAATGAGCTCGAACTTTTTAGGCTACTGGGTCAGTTCGACAATGACTCCTAGCGCCGCGAGCATGGCGTCGATCTCGGCCATCTCGTCGTCGAATCGCGCGAGTGCGCGTGCGTCTGGCTCTGGTAGACGCGACGGCCGCCCGGCAGGCTGAGCCGCAAATCCAAATTTAACCGCGAGGTCGGGGGCGAGATATGCACGCCATGCCTGGCGTCCGCTGATCTCGACCACGAGGCCCTGATGGGCTGCCCGCGTTAACAACTTGCCCGCCCCGGAGATGGTCAGCCCGAGCGTACGCGACACATAAAGCGGGCTCAGCAGCGGCCGGCGCTGGAGCAGCACTACCAGCGACACCAACTTGCCGGGACGCCGCGCCGCGCCGAGGGTCGCGGCTGCCCGCGTTCGGTCTCCCTCGACGGCATTGAGCCGCTCGAGCCCGTCCTCGGCGGCTTTCGTCAGCGCTTTCAGGTATCGCGGGACGATCGCTCGACGATCGCGCGGCGCGTATCGCAGGGCCTTGTCTGCGGCGACGAGGCAGGGGAGGGGGGTCCGGGTCACGCCGAGGGCCTTGAGCAGCGACGGTATGCCGAGCCACGGGGCCGCGCTGCGATCGGCGCGCGCGTGGATCGCGGTCAGTTCGAGCGCACGCAGCAGAGCAGGGCGATCGCTCCACTCTGGCGGCAAGTTGAGCGTCACCGGGATCAGCTCGCGCCAGTGTCGTCCGTCGGGCCTGGCCAGCGCCGCCTGCCAAGCTGCGAGCGCGGCGTGTTCATCGGCGGCGAAGGCGGGTGGCCCCCGCCCGGGCACTGCGACCCCGCAGGCAAGAGCAAAAATGTCGATTTCGTCGATCTCTGCGCCCTGGCCGCGCCGAGCCTCCGTGAACCCGATCCACGACGCCCGCTCGACCCACGACCACCGTGTCGATGCGCCGGATACACGAGCGTCAAGGCGGCCGATTGCGAGCGCTGTCGCTTCGAGCAGCCCGGCCAAGAGCGGTGTCCAATCGGGCGCGGAAAGGTCGGGAAGGGGATACGTCACGCACCCTTAGTAGCGCCAAAAGGACCTTCCAGTCTACTGTACTAGTGTTTGTAGTCCTGATAATGAAGCGTTATCGTGACCCTAGCTTTTTGGGGTTTTTGAGCGTAATCGGCGGCGATGGCCGCTTCCGCCCTCACGACCCTGCCGCCGACGGCCTCGCTCGGCATCATCGTCGATGAAATCACTGCGCTTGCGCCCCAGCGTCAGCTACTCGACCCGACACTCGTTGCTGCCGCGGCGCGCGCGTGGTCGGCGAACACGGTGCGGGCGTTCCTGTCGGATCTGCGGCTGTGGGACAGCTGGTGCCGGCGCTCGGGGGTTCAGACTGGCAGCGCCACGGCCGGCACCGTTGCGACCTATGTCCGTGCGCTGTCGGGGCAGGACCTCGGGAGTGACGCGGCGCGCGCCACCGGCGAGCGCGCCGCGGCCACGATCGGGCGGTACCTCGTCCATATCGGCTGGGCGTACCGGATGGCGGGGCGCGACGATCCAACTGCAGCGCCACTGGTGCGGTTCGAGCATAAGGCAGCGCGCAAGATCCTCGGTGTGCGGCAACGCCAAGCGCGCGCGATCCGGTTCAAGGGCGACGTCACCGACCTCGACGGGCCGCCGGCGGGGGTGTGCCTCGCGACGCTGCTGAAGGCGTGCCGCAAGGACATGCTCGGCGCGCGCGACCAGGCGCTGCTGCTGCTCGCCTATGACACCGGCTGCCGGCGCTCGGAACTGGTCGCGATCGAGGTCGACCACATCGATGGGCCCGATGGCGAGGGGGCAGGGACGCTGTTGATCCCGCGGAGCAAGACAGATCGGGAGGGGGAGGGGGCGCTCGCCTATCTGTCGCCGGCGGCGATGAAGGCGATCAAACGCTGGCGCGAGATGGGGCATATCGACCGCGGGGCGCTGTTTCGTCGGGTCGAGACCTACTTCGACGGCGGCGTGCGCACGGTGGGGGAGGGGGCCCTTCACCCCGGAACGATTGCGATCATCTACAAGCGGCTGATCCGCGCGGCGTTCGATAAGAAGCTGCTCGGAACCATGAGCGAGGCCGAGCTCGAGCGCTGGGTCAAGGCGGTGTCGAGCCATTCGATCCGGGTCGGGGTGGCGCAGGACAATTTTGCGGCAGGGGAGGGGTTGCCGGCAATCATGCAGGCGTACCGCTGGCGCGACGCCAAGACGGTGATGCGCTACGGGGCGAAGTTGGCGGCGAAAAGCGGGGCGAGCGCGCGGCTGGCGAAGCGGTTCTCGGCCGAGTAGACGCTCTTCTGGACCAACGCGCCGCCAAACTGTCCGACACACTGCAATGTCATTTTTAAGCGGGGGGCGACATGGCCGCGATGTTCAGTTTTAGACATGTCGAACGGATTTGCTCGCGGCCAAATCGAGTACCCGACCCCACCCATCAGGCGATATCCGACTCCAACGACGCGATCCTCTTGTCAGAGGATGTTGCTAAGTGCGGGGGGAGCGGGTTTTCTTTGCGCCGCCGGCCCGTGCGGTAGATGCGCGCTGCGCGGTGGAGTTCATCCGCCCGAGCCCGATTTTTAACGCCAAGTTGCGACGCTTTTCCGCATAAGCGGGGGCGACCATCGGGTAATCTGCAGGTAAGCGCCATTTTGCGCGGTACGCGTCTGGCGTCAAACCGTAGCCATTCATCAGATGTCGTTTGAGCATTTTAAAATGTCTGCCGTCCTCAAGACAGACAAGATAGTTGGGCTTGATCGACGCGCGGATCGAAACCGCCGGTGTCTGCTGGTCGGGTTGCGGTTCGACCTGGGCGCCAAGGCGAGCGAGGGCCGCATAGACGTTCGCAATCATCCCTGAAAGGTCGGAAAGCGCGACAGAGTTATTGGAGACGTGCGCACTGACGATATTGGCAGTTAAGGAAAGCGTTCCACTTTGAGCAGATAAAATGTTCACGCAAAATTCCTTAATTTAGGCCGGTTGACCTTTTCCGTCGTCTGTATAACTCGTGCTGAGTAGCGACGTTCCAATCGCACTTTTAGTGGCTCATCGGCGCTGGGCGCGTTCGATTATTTAGTTCTAAAAGATGAAAACTATTTGAACCGTCTCAGACGGACTGAAGGGACAAAATAACGTAAACGGTCATTCGGTCGAAAGACGTCTCGTCCGCTGTACGTCCATTTCTCGCCGTACAACTTTCCTGAGTCCGAAAGCCGCCGTCCGTTCAGGTGGCTCAGCTTACTTAATTGGTGGATTACGGCCGGCCGCTTTCGAGCGCTGAGGTGATGCAAACGGCCTTTCGTTCAGATGTCGCCGGCCGACAGCTTCGCGTCCGATTTAAGGCAATCGCGATGGACGATTCGAGCCTGGAAGCGGTGGTTTATGGCAATGTGCAGGCGCTTGCGCGCTCCGCCTCGGATGTGACGCGATCCCGCTGAAGGCGGATGGTCGACACGACTTTACGACCGCGCGAACGCGATCAACGGCTAAAAGTCTTCGGCATCGGCTGCTTTAAGCTTGGCAATGTATGCCTTGCGGGTCTCGGTCGGATCGACGAGATTGACCTGTCCCCAAGTGAAACGCGGTTGGGCAAGTTCGATCGCGAGAAGGTCGCCGACCATACGGGAAAAGCGACCGTTGCCGTTTGGATAGGGATGGATCGCGACAACGCGGTGGCTGAAGCGGATGGCAATCTCGTCGGCCGGAAAGGTCTGGTTTGCGGCCCAGTATTTGGCGGCATCGATTGCTTGGTAAAGCTCGACCGGGATGCGGTGGGCGTCGATGCCAATATTGCTCGCGGTGGTGCGGTAGGTGCCCGCCCACCTCCACACATCGCCATTCATTCGTTTATGCAGCGCATTTAGAAAACCGGGATTGAGTACTTCCCGCTTTCGCCACGACAGCCAGTTCCTCGCGTCTGCGATGTTTGTCAGTTCGGCTTCGTTCAGTTCGGCGCGCAGCGTGATGTAAGATGGGAACGGCTTGCCCCGCTGATCTCGGACACGGCAACTTTTGATCGTCCGGAAAGGCGACCGCCTCCGCCGCTCGTCGTCGCACCCTCTGACGATCATCACCGACTTGAAAACGTAGTCTCGCGTTCCGCTCAATCTCCGAGCAGATGAATACCACCACGTCACACGGGGAGGTCCTGCTCAAAGTTTTTGGGTCACCGGGGTGGTCGCCGACATATCCAAACTGATCGGTTCGGACATGTCGGCTAAGACGTTGACTCGCTGATGAAGCGCAGCCGGAAAACCTCCACAAGACGGGGTACGGACCTCTTAAGCCGCCGGCGCGTCGAAGGCGGGCGCCAGCTTGGCGCGGGGGGAGCGGGGCTTCTTTGCCGGTGAGGCCTCGACCACGGGTGCGGGCGGCGCGACCGAGGCCTTGCGCCCAAGTCCGATCTTCAGCGCCAGGCTGCGACGCGTCTCGGCATACGCCGGCGCCACCATCGGATAATCTGCAGCGAGCTTCCACTTTGCGCGGTATGCGTCGGGCGTCATGCCGTATGTAGTCATCAGATGTCGCTTGAGCATTTTGAGCTGCTTGCCATCCTCAAGACAGACAAGATAGTCGGTCTTGACTGACGCGCGGATCGAAACCGCCGGAGTCTGCTGGACGGGTTCCGGCTCGACCTGGCTGCCGAGGTTGGCGAGCGCCGCATAGACGTTGCCGATCAGTCCCGGAACGTCAGAAAGCGCAACCGAGTTATTGGCTACATGCGAGCTGACGATATCGGCGGTCAGGCTCAAAAGCTCATTATTAGACGCAAGATCGTTCACACCAGATTCCTTGTTTGAGGCCGATCGTTTGTCTCATCGATCAGTACATTCGCATTTAGTTCGGCAGTTGAAAGATTACCAGATGCTTAACCAATATCTTTGATCTGGAGCCTCCCCGGAGCTGCAACAACTGCCCAAACCGACGCAGTGATCAGTCGTCGTCTCCTCACGGGAGCGATCTTTCCAAGCGAGCTGCAGTGTCGCTTGGTTGACGGTACCGTCGTTTGAAGTCTAGCGATGTGCCGAGCACGACCTGCAAACCTTAGAATGTCTGTTGGAGATCAGAATGCCTTTGAAGGATTATCTCGGCGTTATCGACAATGCCCTCAAGCATGTGTTCGACCGCAAGGCAATTGATCCGACGAAGGCACGCCGACCACTGCTTCGCGGTATCGACCGCACGCTGGCGCAATTCAAGACCGGCTCTGCGGGGACGCCAACCGGCTGGTACCGCCTTAAGAATGGCGTCGTCGCACTGACGGTGAAAGTCGCTGGTAACACGCTTGATATTAACGGCGAGGCGACCAACCATTTGCCGGCCGAGCGCTTCGAGGAGTTCCTCGGGAGTATGCGTGCAGCGGTCGAGGCTGGCGAGTTCGACAAGGAACTGGCCAACAAGGGCCACGGCGACGCTGAGGTGCAAATCCCCAAGCGCACACCGGGATCCATCTCGCCCGAAGCCGCGAAGCTGCGCGGGGCCAAGGCAGCGGCAACCCGCAAGGCGAACCGCGAGAAGACGAAACCCGTTAAATAACGAAGGCTAGCAGCCGCCAGATGCCGGCGAAGGCGAACACGGGTCGGCTCGGCAGGTCGAACCAACAGAGAGGCAGCTTCGCTAGAACGCCCGGGCCATATTCACTGAATGACGAAACGGTAACGAGTTACCGACATTCAGGGCTTGCCATAGCCGATCGCCAGAAAGTGCCCGCAAGATTGCGGAAGTTGGTCACCGGCTTCTCGCTCAATATGCCAGTCTTTGGCGATCTGACCCTGCGGGGGAAGCCCTACGGCATGACGTTGAGGATGCGCCGACAGCCTACCGAACGCGTCCTTTCCACGCATAACGTTCCCGTCAACGTGACGGCGGTAGCCGGGCTGGGCGAAGAGTCACAAGGCTAGGTCTGATGCCAGAAGACGAATACCTGGGTCCGACCCGAATTGGCTGCGGGAATGATGCCGACGTTCAGGCTTTCGGTCCCATGAGCCCACGGTACCTGACCGGTCTGCAACCCGGCGGTGCGGGACGATCGCCAGGCATCGCTATCGCTCCCGAGGAGGAAGTTGTCGTCGGCGGAAAATGTTATATCGCGCCCCGCCTTCTGGCTTATCCGATGAAGCAGGAGGGTCCGGTCGCTGGCCGACATGACAATCATCAGCTTGGCTGAATCGTCCATTCCCGCTTCGCTTGCTACATGCTCGATGGTCGCCGATGCAGGAAGATCAAGTCCAATCCGCTGAAGCAGCGCAATCGTGGCCGGCGTCGAGGAGTCGTGCATTGCATGCCTTTCTGGCGGGGTAGCCGCTCCACAGCCCGCTAGCTGCAGGAGCAACGCGGACGCGACCACAAAGCGACCGAGTCGGTACGTCATCGACCCGGCGGCTTCAAAACGACCGAATCATCGGGGGCTCCGAAATCGCCGTCCCACGCTAATTTCCGATGGATGGAGCCGAAGCAGTCGTACTCTCGCGCGAGACCCTGGCGATGGAACTCCCCCATGGTCTGGTCGGTCACCTGAAACCCCGCGATCGTGACCGACTTCCCGCCGTCCCAGTTGTAACGATCGTAGAAGCGGTACTCGAAATCCACCTCGTAATGCCGACCGAAACTCCCGTTGGAGATGATCGCTTCGCCTTTGCCCCATCGCGTATAACCACCCGTAGCGAAGAACCAGTCGGCATTTTCAGACTTCTCGTCGTATCCTGACCGATTAAAAATGGCGGTGAAAGTGTGGCGACCGGCGGGTAGGGTCTGTAAAAAAGCACGTGCCAGACGAAACTCCGAAATCACCGCGGCCCGTGCGCTTGGCACCACGCGGACCATGTTTTCCAGATCGACGGTGTAATCAAGGCCCGTATTCTGCAGGTAATGGCCGAGATGCTTGGTAGCATTCGGGCCGGGATACAGATTTGTCGCGCCTTGTATGATCAATGCCGTCAACGCCACCTTCTCGGCCACCACCGCCGCAGTCTTTGGGTGCGAGTTCCATCCACCCGCCCCGGCATCGGCGAAATGCGGCGGGTCGGCCGTGCCGGTGCGATAATTGCGATCGCTGCCGGAATAGTTCGACAGAGGCTCATGGGGAACGGGGGAAGAGGGATGTCGAGCGCTAGCCGCACGCATGTGATCGTCCAATCACGTTTCCCAGGACGAGATCCTGCGGATCGATAGCCAGGATAGCAACGGCGAGGGTGACGGTCGACGAAATAATGTGCGACGGAAAGCGCCGCTGGCGGGGGCGCTCATCAACGGTGCGGCTCGTTGCTTCCGTGGAAGCGGCCGAGTGCCGCGCGCAGAAGAGGCCGACCGCGACGATCCCAAGGCCGAGCGCTGCCAACTGCGTCAGGTTTCGCAGGGCCGAATCCCCGATGCATCAGATCAGCAGATAGAACAGGGAGAGGTTGGCGGTCGGCTGGTTTGCGCCCAAACTCGGTCGTTCAATCAATAATCCCACTGTCTCAAAAGCTGCCGTAGCTTAAGGAGATAAGCGCTGGGTTGACACATAGACCCCGCCGTTCATGCGGTGGCAACGGTAATTGAGGCTGAGAAGTGACCACGCTCGATGAGAGCCCCGAGGACGAGCAGCCTGGCGACGGCGCCGATGCTTGGCTTGCCGAACTGACACCATCGGAGCTCACAACCGAGTATCTCCGGTGTCGCAGAGAATTCCGAAACCTAGGGACCCGGGCTAAGCTCGTTTCGATGGGCAGCGGGCATGTCTGGGTGGAGAGCAACCGGCTGGCCTACGCCTCGGTTCTGTTCACAAGAATCGTCGTCACTGCCAGGAGCGTCGAGCGACTGCTGCCGGATTGTGCTCCTCGGGAGCATTGGGACTTCAGCGCCGTGGCGTCACTGACCCGCAATCTCTCCGAGGCCTACCTCTGGTATTTCTGGCTTTGCGAGGACGAGATTGATCTTGACATCCGGCAGGGTCGGTTCGTCCTGCTTTACTGTCACGACCACGGTTCCCGCGGACGGCTCTTCCCGCCCGACGGGGACGACAGCGAGGTTATCGCCGACTTCGAACGCCGCTTCGACGAGAACCCGTGGCTCCGCACGTTCGATCCGAAGGCGCGACGGGAGGCGATGCGCGGTCACAAGACCCCGTTCGTGCAGGACAACGTGCTCGAGCGGATGGGCGAGGACAAGGAGCCGTTCCGCCTCGCCTACAGATTCTTCTCTCAGCATACCCACACCGGACCGGTGGCGTTCTTCCGTCTCTTCGAGCACGACCGTGGCAAGGGCTTGGAGACCGCCCACGAGAAGCGATATATGATCCATGCGATCCTTTTCGCTACCGCGATACTTGAGCGCGCCGTCACCGGACATCTGAAGTTGTTCCCCGATGCGTATACGCGGCGCCCGCCCTTCAGTGAGGCTGACGTTGCGAAGACTGTGGAGCGCAACCAAGGGCGTGGTCGCCGCCAACGTCGCTAGTTCCGGCTTCCGCGACGGCGATTTGGCTGACACCTGTTAGACGGTCGAAGCCGGACCTGCCCGTCGACTACGCGCCCTCATGTCGGTCATTGCGGCCCGCCTGCCGATCGGCTGAGGCGGCCAAGGTTACCAATTTTTCTAGATGGCCGGGTCTGGGACATTGCTGCCCTTCCCGCTGAAGGGTCGTGCGGCTGAGCGGAACAGAAAAGTGTAGCTATGCTGCGTTCCACGCCCGTAAGCGGTCAGGCGGCAACCGGCCCCCCTGCGGTCTGCGCTGAGACCAGAGCTGAGGCATCGAGCGATCGGCGGCTGTCTGCCGTCTTACGGACATATGCCGGCGCACATATCCTGAATGAGGCGAGCGCGGTTTTAACGCATTCGCGAACTTTTGTCGGCCGCAATTGTAGGCGTTCGGGCTTACGCATACCCGCAGGTAAACCCCGGCGAGCTTGCGACCGCGCTTTGAGAAAATGTCGAGCTCGCAGAGTTAATCCACGTTTGGCCCTCCCGGAACGGTCGTCTCCTGCATCATTATGGCTGCGATGCCGCCGCGCGCACATGGAGATCAAAGCAGTCACGCGCGCCTTCGATCGCGGCGTCGAGCCACACTTGTCCTTCGCGAGCCCCAAGGGAGTCGATCGAGCAGACGAGGGTCCGCCATTCTCCGGTGCGATGTCGTGATGACAAAAAGGCGCTCGGCACGTCGGCTGACAACCGCTTGACTAGAACGGCGCCGCCGAGACGGGACCCTTCGAGGACGTACAGCACGCCCCACAACCAACCGTCGCGGTCTTCCTGCGCGAACCGGAGTGGCCGTGGCACGGCCAGTCCCAGCAATTTAAGATCCTCGGCAAGCAGATGCGCGCGCGGCCGCCAGGCTGGGAGCGTCTGGTCGAGAACCAGGCCTGCTTCTGCGGCGCCTGTCGCCTGCGTCTGGGCGAGAAGAAAACGCCCATAACTGGTTCGGTCGGTCAAATCGAAGCGGCTGTATTCCTTGTCGACTTTTAGGTGAAACGAAGAGGTCGCCTCGCGCAGACGCCCGATCGCGCTACCCTGCTCGCCGGGCCTCGGCATTATTGTTCTCCGACCGCCATGAGCGAAATCTGAGACATTCGTCCCGGTTCCTGCAAGTTTATGACTCGCGCCGGAAGTTGCGGAGATGGAGCTGGCACTATCGTGTCCGCTCGTATTCGGAACGACGTGAAGTTTCGTCCTGATTGGGGCCGATCCGGCCTTTACGGGCGAGTTTCATCGCATCCGGCGCCAGCAGCGGGCGACCGAACATGAACCCCTGAACCATGTCAGCCCCCGAGACTTTGGTAATGGCAAGTTGATCGGAAGTCTCGACGCCTTCCTGAATGACGGTCATGCCCGCGGCATGGATAAGCGCAACGACCGCGCCGACGAAATCGACATCGTCGCGGTCTTCGTCGGTTTGATCAAGAAAGCTGCTGTCGAGTTTGACGATATCGGCGGGCAGCCGACGCAGATATGACAAGGACGAAAAGCCGGTACCGAAGTCGTCAATGGCAACTCTGACGCCGAGGGATCGGATGTTCCGCAAGACGACTGCAATTTCCTTGTCACTTACCATCGATTCGGTGACCTCAAGACATATTGCCGACGCCGGTAGCTCCGCTTCGAGTAAAATCGAAGCCAGACGCCGGTCGAAGCCGGGCTCGGCAAGCTGCCGTACCGAGACGTTGATCGTCAGCACCAGGTCGATGTCATCGACCGCATCGCGCATGGCCTTCGCTTGACGCGTTGCGGTCACGATAATCCAGTCACCTAGCGGGATGATAACGCCCGATTTTTCGGCGAGGGGAATAAACATATCCGGCGACACCCAGCCGAGCCGAGGATGACGCCAGCGCAGCAATGCCTCGAAGCCGATCAGCCGGTGATCGGCATTCTTGAGAGAGAACAGAGGCTGATAGACGAGCATCAGCTGCCCGGTTTCATTGACTGCTTTGCGCAGGTCGTGGTCGAGCTCAAACTTGCGCACGGCATGGTCGTAAATTGCTTGTTGAAAAATTGCATGGCGGTTACCGCCTCGTTGCTTAGCCTCGTACATCGCCATATCTGCCGCCTGCAAGATATCGAGCGCGCCGACCGCTTCCGCCATCGCCAGGCCAATGCTTGCCGAGACGTGGGCAGCATGACCATTGAGATCGAATGGCAGTTCAAGTGTCGCGAGGATGCGCGCGGCAAGGTCGCAGACACCGCTTTCGTCCAATCCCTGTGAGAGGACGACAAATTCGTCGCCGCCGAGACGCGAAACCATGTGCCTCGGGCCTGCTACTGCTAGCAGACGTTCGGCGACTTGGATGAGCAGCATGTCCCCCGCGGCGTGCCCGACCGAATCGTTCACCGCCTTGAACCTATCGAGATCGAGGAATAGCACGCTTATCTCGGGGCAATTGGTGCTATCGGTTGACCTTTCCCGAAGTCGCTCTTCCATCCGGCGGCGATTGGCCAAGCCGGTCAGGGGATCGAAATGCCGAAGCTTGGCGAGGCCGGCGCTGGCACGCGCCGACATCTCGGCTTGAATCGCGAGACGAAGATCGCCGGCGATCGTCAGATCGGCTGCCGTCCAGGGCGCTGAATGACCGCTTGTCGTTTCGTTCCAGGCCGCAAACGACTCGCGTGGTGACAGCCGACCGGTTGATGGATCGACGGAGTGATGCTTTGCAGGATCTCCACCCCAAACAATGTTGCGCTTCAGTTCGGGCCGAAACCACAGGATAGACTCATCGACACTCGCACCAAACCGCATGATCATGGCGCCGCTGCCGGCCAGAAAGCACTCGGCATCTCCCGCAAGTCGCAAGCCGAGATCATCGGCAGCGACGATCGCGCCGTCAGCCGTTCGCTCGAAATGTGTCAATATCTGCTGTTGAGCGGCCAATGGCGGAAGAACGCCATAACAACGTCTTTCATCTCCAGACCGGATGATGACGCCGCCGGCATCAACCAACTGCAGCAACGCCGGGCCGGCCAGCATCAGCCCGTCGCCGAAAGGCCGACCACCAGAGATCGCTTCAACAAGCGAATGCAGCGCAGCCTGCCGTGCTAATCGGTCGATATAGGCTTCGGCTTCGCCCAGATTATTAATTAGCAGCGACATGATTTGCCCGAGTAGTCTGGCGACCGATCGGAGCTCTGGCCCAACGATACGCGGCAGATTATGGTGGCAGACCAACATGCCCCATAACTGGCCCCCGTGGACCAGTGAAATCGTCAAGCTTGCGGCGACGTTCATGTTGCGCATGTACTGGCAGTGGATCGGCGACACGCCGCGTAGAGCACTCAGGGTCATGTCAATCGGCATGCCGTCGTCGAAAGCCGGATCGACGAGCAGCGGGACCGGATCGTAGCCGAAATCGGCGATCGCGCCGACACGGTTGAGCATAAACAGCCGCCTCGCCTGTGGCGGAATATCGGCTGCCGGGTAGGTCATGCCGAGAAACGAGTCGAGAGCGTCAATTTTCGACTCGGCGATAATGGTGCCGTCGCCGACGGTGTTGAATCGATACGCCATTACGCGGTCAAAGCCCGACAGGCTCCGCAGCCCCATTACGGCAAGTTCGCAAATTTGCGTGCGCGATCTGGCGTGCATGAACATTTCAAGAAGGGGGTGAACCGCGGTCAAAGGCGTCACCTCCAACACATCCATCGCCGGCTGCAGGTCCACGAAGATGTATGACCCCGACCGATGCGCCTGAAGGTTGAGCAACCGGCCACCCTCCCCCCGCACGCTGATAACTTCGCCGATCGAAGCGCCGCTCTCGCCCTGCTCGGTCGCGGTGTGGGTCAAGTCGGCTTTACCCACGACATCCTCGAGCGTGTGGCCGATCGCCCACGCAGGTAGGCATCCAAGGATCTCCTCGAGGTTGGCACTGGCGTGGGTGATCCGGCGACTGCTGCAGTCTGCGAGCAAAACCGCGCCATGCCCCTGAATCACATTCGGCGTATGAATTGCTTCTTGTTCGCAGGTCGCGAAAGAAGCAATCGACCGCTTTAGTTCGCGCAATTTAATTCTCATGCGCCGATGCTCCTTGAGACGCATTAAGCTGGAGCCTACCACCCACTAATATACTTCGCGAGTAGTTTTTAGCGAAAAAATGAATTAATACATGGTAAATAATCGCACTGCCGCCGATATTAAACGTGCTGTCGCTCAGTTTGGGATGCTTGCGTCACCGACTTCGCTGGAGGAACGCAAGGTAGTATCTTGCCTTTTTTAAATCGCTGATGCTTCTGCGATTGACGACCTTAAAACCGCGTCCACCCGCCGATCGTAGAGATCAATGCAGTGGCAGCTTTCCCGCATTCGATGTCTGGAAGCTGCCAGGCCGCTTCCGGCCCCTCAACCCTCCGCGAGCAGTGACCTACTTTAGTGAAAACGGTTGTAACGCTATTTCAATTTCGCCGCTG
>NZ_CP080245.1:0-291297 GCF_019431245.1 Polymorphobacter sp. PAMC 29334
CGCCAGGGACGTTCAGGAGCGGAACCAATGCGACATATACTCGCCTCGATGAACGATCTTTGCCAAGTATCGTTCGATGACGATTTCGGCGTGGCGCTTGCGAAACAGGTGTCATCGCTCAGCAACTATGCCCGGCGGCTGACGGGGGGCGGCGCGGACGCCGACGACCTGTTGCAGGATACGATGCTGCGTTGCTGGTCCGCGCGGCACAGTTTTCGCCCGGACAGTAATCTTGGCGCATGGGCGCGGACAGTGATGCGCAACAGTTTTTTGTCCGGTCGGCGGCGCGCGCGCTTTCAGGTCGAACTTCCCGAGGAGGCATTTGACCGCCTGCTGAGCGTCGCGGAGAATCAAAGTAATGTGGTGGCGTTGCGCGATGCAGAGTGGGCTTTGAACAAGCTGACCATCGGGCAGCGAGAGGCGGTATTGCTGGCGAGCCAAGGCGTGAAAATCGAAGACGCAGCCGCGCAATTGGCTATTACTTCAGGCACGTTCAAAAGCCGGGTGTGGCGCGGACGGCTTCGGTTGCGACAGCTTACTGAGGAAGAAGTTACGCCTCACTTCCTTGCCGAACGAAAGCGAGAGAAGCCACCCCGCCAGCAACGGAACTGGAAGGGCGTGATAATCGGCTGATACCGAGAATCTCCATCGATCCCGATGTGCTGATTCCGGTGCTTCATTTAGCAGTGTCCTTCCCCGATCTTTCAAGATCAGGGCACCTTTCCGCTGAGTCGGGAAGCAGGCCTCCACGTCGGTCGTGACTAGCCCGGATTAAACATCAGGCGAGCGGCTTTGGTTTGGCGAGCGTGGTTTAACCTGCTGATTTGGTGTAGAGAATGGTTGTCTAGACGACCCTCTGACCCCGGACAGAAAGTGCCACGCCCGCCATGGCTGAAGATAGCGTTGCCGGTTTTGGATTCCCAGCCATTTGTCGCAAGAAAGTGACGGTGGCGTTCGATGGCGGGCGGCTGACATCGGATGGCGGCGTCCTGCTGCTGGCGCGGGCGGAGCGCGCGATGGGCATCGCCGGGCGCCTGGCCGGCTGCATCGCCGACCCCCGCGACCAAAGCCGTGTTGTCCATAGCCCTGTCGACATCCTGCGGGCGCGGATACTGGCGATCGCCTGTGGCTATGAGGATGCCGACGATCTCGATGATCTGCGCCACGATCCCGGCTTCAAGCTGGCGGCGGGCAAGTTGCCCCGCGGCGCCATCGTCCTGGCCAGCCAGCCGACGATGAGCCGCTGGGAGAACGCCCCGACAACCCGCGAGCTGGTGCGGATGATGGACGTCATGGTCGATATCTACTGTGCCAGCTATCCCGCTCCGCCGGCGACGGTGACGCTCGACATCGACGAGACGGTCGATGTCGTCCACGGCGGCTAGAGCGGTTTCCGATCAGTTTGCATCGTAGCCGGAGTTTGTGAAGTAATTGGCGCATTCCTGTGGCGGGTAGAGGTCGAGGATTCGACCGATGGCGTCCCAGAGTCCGTGGATGGTTCGTTCAGCGGCTTTGCGCAGGTGGGCCTTGAGCTTCGAGAACGCCTGCTCGATCGGGTTGAAGTCGGGGCTATACGGCGGGAGGAACAGCATTGTCGCGCCGGCGGCTTCGATCGCCTCGCGGGCGGCCGGCACTTTGTGGCTCGATAGATTGTCCATGATGACGATGTCGCCCGGCAAGAGGTTGGGCACGAGTACCTGGCGGACATAGGCGACGAAGGCATCGCGATTGATCGGGCCGTCGAGCACCATGGGCGCAACCATGCCGGAGCGGCGCAGGCCAGCAATGAACGTCGTGGTTTTCCAATGCCCGTGCGGCACGCTCGAGCGCAGGCGCTGACCCCGTTGGCAGCGCCCATGGCGACGCGCCATGTTGGTTGACGCCCAAGTCTCGTCGATAAAGACCAGTCGCTCAGGATCGAGGTCGAGCTGCCCTTCGAACCACTCCTCGCGACGCTTCAGGACGTCGGGACGTTCCTGTTCGGTGGCGTGCGCGGTCTTTTTTTACGCGTGATCCTGTGACGATCGAAGAACCGCCACAGCGTGCCGATGCCAACCGGCGTGCCGCGCTCGGCCAGGTGCGCCTGCAACTCGACCAGCGTGATGTCGTCCTTCGTCTCGATCGCGCCCAGGATGAAGTCGGCATGCGCCTCGATCCTCGCCGACCGCCGATCGCCACCCTGCACCTTGGCCGCCGGCGTACCATGGCAGCGCGACAACTGGCGCCACCGGATCGCGCTCGCTGCGCTCACGCCGAACCGGACCGCCGCACCCGGCACGACATCCCGCCGTCAATGGCGGCAACAACCCGATCACGAAGATCCTGTGAAAGTCCTCGACCCATCCATGCCGACCTCCTTCATCAGCATGAAGCCTGAATCAGAAAACCGAGCCCTTGGGAATCCCTCCCGATTCACGTCGGCTGGAAACCGCTCTAGCAGCTGTCGTTCTGGAACGGCCATTATGGCGAACGCTGCTTCCTGCCGCTCCATGTATACGACACTCGAGCAGCGCCCAGCATATCTACGACACGCTCTATTGCGCCCGTGGCCAGGCCGAGACCCTGATCAAGCTGCATAAGACCCAGCTGGAGAGCGACCGCACCTCGTGCCGGTCGGCCAATGCCAACCAGATGCGGCTGATCCTTCACACCGCCGCCTACTGGCTGATGTGGCGCCTACGCCTGGCGCTGCCGAAAACCTCAGCCCTGAGGTCCGCCGAGTTCGCCACCCTCCGCCTACGGCTCATCAAGGTCGCCGCGCGGATATCGAGACTGCCAGCCGCATCCGCGTCGCGCTGGCCAGCGCGACGCGGATGCCAAGCTGTTCCGCCACGTCGCCCTCAGCTTACGTGCCGCCAGCCCATAGCCGATGCGGCCGTGCCGCCGATCGAACCCAGCCCCGCAAACCTGCCAGCATACCGAAATCGCGCCGCTCCCGCGCCGCCGGAAACTGCGTCCCGCGTCCGTCGCGAAACCGCCAAGCCGAGGCAGAAAAGCCATGGCGTGAAGGCTCAGTAGAGTCGAGGACGGGCGCGGTGGCGTGAGCCCCGTCTCCCGTCCCCGCTCATCAAACCGGACGTGCCGATTTCCGGCATCCGGCTTTCCGACTGGCTTCACCGCACAGCTTTCGGTGGTGGCCCGATGTGAGCATTCCGAAGCCGCATTACCCCGCCATCCCCATAGACATAGTCATAGGAGAAGAGACGGTTGCCGCGCCCCGGCACATTGTGCCGCCGCACAAGGAAGTGTCGAACACTCTCGTAGACGTGGTGATCGACCGCCCGATACGCCTGCAAGCGGGTGCCATAGCCGAAGTAAGCCGACCAGCCGCGCAGAAGGCGGTTGAGCCGGTCTCGGACATCAGGCCATGTGCCCATATCGCCGGGTACCAGAAGATCGCCCACTTTGTCCTTCAATCGCTGGACACTCTTCCGAGACGGGCTTGCGCCCAGATACCAGTGGCCATCCTTACGGAAGTACTCGGGACCAAAGGTATATCCAAGGAAGTCGAAGTGGTCCTGACGGGCATCCCGCACCGAGGTTTTGGCCTCATTGAGGGTGAGCCCGAGCTTGGTCATCACCACCTTCGTCCACGCCAGTGCCTCATCCGCGAAGCCGCGACTGAGGATGACGAAATCGTCGGCATAGGCAACGACACGTGCTTTGAACACCTCGCCGCGCGCGGTCTGACGCCAATGCTTCAGGAAGCGGTTCATGTAGATATTGGCCAGTAGCGGACTTGCGACACCACCCTGAGGCGTGCCGCACGTTGCCTTTTGCCCTCCACTGATGCGCCGCTTGCCGCCGCTGTCCCGCTCTTCGACAGGCGATTTGAGCCACATCTTGATAAGACGCAGCACATGCCGGTCGACAACCCTGCGAGCCACGGACCTCAGGAGGTCCGTGTGCGGAATCGAGTCAAAATAGCCCGATAAATCGGCGTCTACCACGTCGGTGTAGCCCCGGCAGATAAGCCGGTGCACTTCCTTGACCGCCTGTCCACCACCCCGGTTGGGGCGATAGCCATAGGCGCTGTCCTCGAAATCCGCCTCGAAGATCGGTTCAAGCACCAGCTTGGCGGCAGTCTGAACAACGCGGTCCCGAATAGTCGGAATACCGAGCGGTCGTTGACCACCCCCAGGCTTGGGAAGCATGACCCGACGCACCGGCTGTGGCCGGTACGTCTCCGAGACGAGTTCCTCGCGCAATCCCGCCAGCCACTCCTGCGCGCCCGCCGCCTCGATCCGTGCGAAGGTCACCCCGTCCACACCTGGTGAACCCGCATTGCTGCGGGCAAGCCGATAAGCGTGGTGCAGAATATCGTCGCGACAGATCTTGTCGTAGAGCGCGTAGAAGCGAAAGCCAGGTTCCGCCTTCGCTTTACGATACAGCTTTCTCTGAAGAGTCCGGATATTATCAGGCGTTTGCAGGCTCATCGCCAATCACCTCCACCTCGTCATCGTCAAAAGCACACCAGAAGTCAGGGTCCTTCCTTCCGCCGGCATTACCCGGCCTCAGCAGTACTATGACCCTGTCCGACTCCCGCTCCGAACCGCCGCGCCAAGCACGACGTTGAGGCCGCTACCCTCGCCCGGGACGGGTCTCCCCCGATTACCCGCATCACCATTCCAGCGTGCCGTGCCCATTACCCCGGCGGATCGAGCGGGTGCGCTCGTCGATTTCTTCCCCGCTCATTCTGCCTTCCCCGTTATTCAGGCGGGTCGGCATCCGCATCATCACTTTCGAGGCCTGCTCAGGCTTCACACGTTACGGCCCGCTGGATCGCTCAACCGCCCAAGGCGGCCTTTGTCACGAGGCTTCAGCCCGACCGGTTACCCGGCAAAGCCGCTCGTCAGCTACCAGACCTATCGACAACTATCTGGGTGGAACCTCCCTCCACTGGTGTTACGCGCCTTCGGGGCGCACTGAATAAGACGGGCTAGTTCAGCCGGCCGCTTCTCGCAGCGGCATGAAACGCGCGGACGCTCCACTTCGCAATCGCACCGAGCGGTTCAGATGAACGAGCCACCTCTGACCGCTGCTGTGCTCGCCATCATAGAAACGATTAAGCTGCTAGGCTGATCAATGGATCGCATTTGGAGCCGTCGCTCGTGCCGTCATAGCGCCGAATGCCGCCGCCTGCACGCTTGACCGCACATAATGCTTCATCCGCACGTGCAACCAGATTGTCGATATCGGTCCCATATTCCGAAGACAAGACATAGCCGATGCTCGTTCCGATGCAGATATTAAACTCGCTAATTGGAAATGGGGCCGCAATCGCACAAATTAATAGCTCCGCGAGGGCATCGACCTCGTCGGCATGTCTGGCCTGAGTCTGCACGATCACAAATTCGTCGCCGCCGGTTCGAGCTGCGAAATCACTTTCCTGCAGGACTGCTTCGATGCGGACGGCAACGGCTTTCAAGAGTGCGTCGCCAACCGGGTGACCGTAGCGGTCATTGACCGGTTTGAAGCGGTCGAGGTCAAGACAATGCACGGCGATTATGTCGACCCCGCCTGCCGCCTGGGCAAACGCATCGAAGCGCTCA
The DNA here is from genome assembly GCF_019431245.1 of Polymorphobacter sp. PAMC 29334. Lineage (NCBI taxonomy): Bacteria > Pseudomonadati > Pseudomonadota > Alphaproteobacteria > Sphingomonadales > Sphingosinicellaceae > Polymorphobacter > Polymorphobacter sp. PAMC 29334. The sequence goes on from NZ_CP080245.1 coordinate 5,553, forward strand.
CGCAATGACAGGCGATTGAGTAACCCGGTAAGGTGATCATGCCGGGCCAGCCGAGAGAACGATCGGCGCATCGCGATGTCGGCAGCAGTCGTTTGATGGCGTGCGAAAATCGAACGGACACCGCCGGCGAGAAATACGGCTAGTAGCCATCCGGCGGCCATTCGGGTTAGGTCAGTTGTCGACCAGGCGACCAATATAGTCGGGATTGTCGCAATGAGGATACTTGAGACGCCGATCCAGGGCCGGAGTGAAACTCCGGCAGCGACTCCAGCGCCATAGCCGAACAACAAGCCAATGATGACGGTGCGCGTGTCGGCGGGAGTGACTGCAAACGCCACCGCGCAGAACAATCCGAATGTCACCGCAAAAGTACAATAAGCAGCGGCGAAATACGTTTCGAGACGTTGGGCGGCCTGGATATCCAAAAACGGATCACCGGCTCGCTTCCGGTAGCGCAGCACTACCCCGATACGAACGAGTGCACATCCACTCCCCAGAAATGTCAGGATACTGAGGACGATGCTATGCGTACCGCTCAAGACCAATATGCCGACGCACGTGAAAGATACCGCCATTACCACCGTATTTAGCAGCGTGGTAAAAAGACTACGGACCAATTCAATCGTCGTATCGTTAGATATAGTAGTCTGCTGAACAGCCATAAGCGTACCTTTTTCTCGCTATCCACGTTTATGCCATTCGTATTAATATTTTGGGATGCCTGCGGGATGGTGGATCTGTCGATGCGCGCGTCGATCGCCTGCGCACGATCGTCCCGACGGAAACGACGCTTGCGGCAGGCCCAAGTCGATCTGACCGGGTGGCAACTTCCTGGACCAACGGATCATCGCAAGCTCGACGCACCTTAATGCCAGACGTCTATTGCTTGACCGCTACAGGGGATCGTCGGAGAGAGGTTTTTGAAGCAATTGAGGGTGATTGAGATGGCGGACGGCACGACGAAGACTTCGGCGAAAAAGGCGAAGTCTCCGGCAGGTGCGAGCAATGCTCCAAAGACCGGCGGCTTCAACACGCCGGTGACCCCGTCGCCGCAGCTCGCAGCCATCGTCGGCGACAAGCCGCTTCCGCGAAGCGAGATTGTCAGCCTGATGTGGGTCTACATCAAGGAGCACAAGCTCCAGGACGCCAAGGATGGTCGCCAGATCAATGCCGACGCCAAGCTCGAAGCGATCTTCGGCAAGAAGCAGGCCAGTATGTTCGAGTTGAGCAAATATATAGCCGCGCATGTGAAATAGAAACCACGCTGGCACGATTGATCGCGTCGCCTAACTCGGCAATCTGCTACCTCAGACTTGAATAGGATATGCGCATGGGCTTGCGCGCATTCGAAGCGGCCTTGAACAACGGCCAAGGCACGCTCTTTGCACGTAAAGCGGATCGATAAACCTGCATGATACGTTGAGGGGACCAGATAATCCGCCTCCAGATGGAAAACATGATGCCCGACGAAACGACGGAGCTTCTTACCTTGACCGCTGATATCGTCAGTGCACATGTGGCTAATAATTCAGTCGCATTTCCCGACGTGCCCGGCCTCATAAGGGGCGTCTATGCTGCGCTCTCAGGCCTTGGCAACGTGTCCGTTCCGGAAGTCGCGAAACAGGAACCTGCGGTGTCGGTCCGGGCTTCAGTCAAGCCGGAATATCTCGTCTGCCTTGAGGATGGGAACAAATTGAAGATGCTCAAGCGGCATCTGATGACGAGCTACGGCCTGACTCCGGATGCTTATCGCGCCAAGTGGAGCTTGCCTAACGACTACCCGATGGTTGCGCCAAACTACGCCGCGCAACGTCGTTCTTTGGCGTTAAAGAGCGGGCTGGGCGCAAAGCGGGATACCGCCCAGCCCGAAGCGTCGTCTGTTTCGGTACCTGTCGAGGCATCGGCGAAGCCGAAAGGTGGTCGTCTCAGCAAGGATGCGGAGGAGCCAACCACAGCCGTAGTTGCAGCTCAGCCCAAGCCCGCAAGGAGTCGCAAGCTCGGTATTGCCGCCGCAGAGTCCGTGGACGCAGAACCCGACGCCTGAGCGGACTGTCGATCGACAAAACGGATATTCACGTCATCGTGTCAGTCGGTGGCGGACGCGCGAAATCCGCGTCAGCTGCGAGGTCGGTTGGCAGCCGCTTTGCGCAACCGATCCGTTGATCGCACGGAGCAGTTGTGAGCAGACGTCCAAAGGCTCGACTCCGATGACCTCGCGCCTCTGCTCTGGTGAGCGCCTCAAACAACACGCATAGTCGGTCGATGCCAATCGGTGCCGCCGTCTCATCCCACCCGGTCAAGCGCACTGGCGCCGAACAGCTATCGGGTCCGGTTGAGCGTATTACCTTCCACAGCGCCGATAGCGGCTACTGCGTTCTGCGGGTCAAGGTTCGTGGACAGCGCGACCTCGTGACTGTAGTTGGGCATGTCCCTGCGATCGGCGCCGGTGAGCATGTCGAGGCGACTGGCATCTGGATCAACGACCGCCAACACGGGCTCCAATTCAAGGCGGAGACAATCCGCACAACCGTCCCGACGACGCTGGAGGGGCTCGAGAAGTACCTCGGCTCGGGAATGATCAAAGGCATCGGCCCGGTCTACGCCAAGAAGCTGGTGACGGCGTTCGGCCAGGACGTGTTCGACATCATAGAGCGCGAGCCAAATCGGCTGCGAGAGGTGATCGGCATTGGCCCCGGGCGCGAGGCGAAAATCATCCGGGGTGGAGCGATCAGCGGTCGATCCGCGAGATCATCGTCTGGCTTTATGGTCACGGCGTCAGCTCGGCGCGCGCGGTGCGGATCCACAAGACCACGGCGAAGCGGCGATCACAACGATCAAGGCAGATCCGTATCGCCTCGCACGCGACATCGTCGGCATCGGCTTCAAGACCGCCGACGCCATCGCCGCCAGCCTCGGTTATGGCAAGGACGATCCCCGCCGCGTCCGTGCCGGTGTCGCGCACGCGCTAACGACCGCAATGGACGATGGGCATTGCGGACTGCCGCGTAACGACCTGATCCGTTTGGGTGCCGAACTACTCGAGGTTGCCATCCCGCTGCTCGAAGCCGCGGTCGCGGCAGAGCTCATCGCCGGCGAGGTTATCGCCGGGGTAACCGACGAACGCGAGGTGATTTTCCTCGCCGGCCTATACCGCGCCGAGCAGGGCATCGCCGAACGCCTGCGGCGGTTGCGCGAGGGGACGTTGCCCTTGGTGGCGATCGATACCAGCAAGGCAATCCCGTGGGTCGAGCAGAAGACCGGGGTGACCCTGTCGGCTAGCCAGGCGAAAGCGCTGATCCTCGCTCTTATATCGAAGGTCTGCGTCATCACCGGCGGCCCAGGGGTCGGCAAGACGACGCTGGTCAACGCGGTACTCAAGGTGCTCGCGGCGCGCAAGCTCGACATCGCGCTTGCCGCCCCGACCGGACGCGCTGCCAAGCGGCTATCGGAGTCGACGGGGATGGACGGTATGACGCTTCATCGCCTGCTCGAGACCGATCCGAAGGAAGGCAGCTTCAAACGCAAGGAGGACAATCCGCTCGAATGCCAACTCCTTGTCGTTGACGAAACCAGCATGGTTGACGTGCCGCAGATGAACGCGATGCTGAAGGCACTGCCGCCCGAGAGCGCCCTGCTGCTCGTCGGCGATGTCGACCAGCTGCCCTCGGTCGGGCCCGGGCAGGTGCTCAAGGACGTTATCGCCAGCGGCGCCGTACCGGTCGTGCGGCTGACCGAGGTGTTCCGCCAGGCGGCGACCAGCCGGATCATCGTCAGCGCACACCGGATTAACGAGGGGCTGATGCCCGACCTCTCGGCGCGAGATGAAGGTGATTTCTTCTACGTCGGCGCCGACGATCCGGGCGAGGTCGCCGACAAAGTGGTGGATCTTGTCTCCCGCCACATCCCCCAGCGGTTCGGGTTCGACCCGGCACGTGATATCCAGGTGTTGAGCCCGATGCAGCGCGGCGGTGCCGGTGCCAGAGCGCTGAACACCTTGCTATAGCAGCAGCTAAACCCGCCGACCGAGCAGGCGAGCGAGAAGTTCGGCCACCGCTACGGTCCCGGAGACAAGGTTATGCACGTGGTCAACGACCGCGAACGCGATCTTTATAACGGGGAGCTCGGGGTCGTGTAGCGTTGAGCATCGCCGGGCAAAGCAACCAGAGCAGGCTGAAGCGTGAAGGGTGGCCACGATCTCAGCGGCATCATCAAATACGCCACGCGCGACGAGTGGAACCTGAACTAACCGCCGCGGTCGGCGATGACTTGCCAGCGGTCGCTGCCATCGACCTCGAGCGCAAAGCCGTGCCGGTCTGCGAACAGCAACACGGTTAGGCCGTGCTCGCTACCCACTGGCTTTAACGACAAATCTCCCCGTCACGTCGTTTGCTCCGTTCGCCGATAGGTGCAAGTATCGCCCGCTAGGCGCGATGGCTCTACAACGGCGGCTCGCCAACGCTCAGGCTGACACTGGCGAAGCCGCCATACACTGTCTTCTTTTGTAAGTTCGTCAAAAAGACGCGTCGATCAAAACGGCGATTGTCACCCGCTTTTGAAATGCGCGGATCTGGGGTGGTTCGCGCTAGTCTAAAAGAAGCAATTCGGATCAAAATGCAGCGAAGCCGCCCCGAGATTACTGAGGCGGCTTCGGTCGGCGGTGCCACGCGAGCGCGGCTGTAAACGATTCAGGCTGCTACGATCGTCCCAGCAGTGCGACGGCGACGCGCGGCAAAGCCGGTCAGCGAAAAACCGAAAATTAGCATCGCCCACGTCGCCGGCTCCGGAACGGCGGTAACATCGAGCGATATTCCGCCGCGGTTGTCGGGAAGATAGTCGTCGAAAATTGAGAAATTCACGGCCGATGCTTTCGACAAAGTGAAGGACGACTTTGTTGCGCCGTAAGCAAAGGCTTTGGCTGCGGTATCGTAATACCCATTGCCCGGGCTGATCGGCCCAATGCCCCCGTTGGCATTCCCGTCGCCATAGCCGGTTGAGACGCCATCGATGGTGATGACGTAGCTATGCTCATAGCCTTGCGAACAATTGAAGCCACCCTCATCGCAGCCCGATGTCGAGGCGAACCGCGAGAACGCAGTGTAAGTGCCAATAATCGGGTTTACTCGGTAAGTTCCAGCTGCGAACATCTCTGGTACGCCGCTCGTAGCCGGGGTCGTATTCGTCAGTGCGTTGATGTCGACGACCACGGCACCGGCGGCAGCCGACACGGCAAGCGCGACGACAGCAGCAGCTCGGTAAAACAAAATCTTCATGGATAAATCCCCAAAACCAGCAATGTCTGTAATTTATTACGCACGAAACGTGCCAAGTGCCTAACAGCTTGATAATTATGATCTGACTTCATAATTGAGTGATTGGATTGTAAAGGATTCCGTCACTTTTGTTATCGAGATTTAAGTCTGAGTGACCCGCCGCCTTACACCGCACGGCTCTGGCAATGGATGCGGTATCGCTGCGATGTCGCTTTCGGCACTGCGGCGGTGATCATGGCCATCGACTTCACGATGAAGTTCGCGCCGCTCTATCCGTCGCTGCGCCAACGGTTTTTCAATGTCGTGATGCCGAACTCAGCAATCGTCGTCAGCCCGACTTACTGATCGGCGTCGAGAAGCTCCGTATCTGACGGATCTTGGAGACTGCACGACAAGTATGTCGCGAACCTGCGTGTCGCCAGTGACACTTTACCAAAGGGCTCGGGTAAAGTGTCACTGGCGACAGATTGGACTCGGTTGGACGTAGATACGACTCGCTCCGACTCAAGCGGGATTCACATCCTGGCCTGTGTCGTCTTCGCTGCTGATTGGCAGCAAGGCGGGGCATCGACCATGATGACATCGGCATTTCACAACCGCTCGATCTTGGCACCATTCTTCGCCGGCTCGCTCACGTGTCGGCACGTCCGCGATACGCTTTCCTGGTGCTCAACCTCATTTCCGATGCCGCGGATGAGGCCAGTCGCGCCGGTCCCATAATTGTCGACGGAAACCGGACCTTTTTGCTCCGAGATTGGATCAGCGACGCGCTGTCGCCGCTCGCACGGGGCCGACGACGGGAGTCGCTAAAGCAGCGCATCGCCACCAGCCTCGCGGGCGAACTGCCCGCCGACCCCGACCTCGCCGAAGCCATCGTGAAGGCGGCCGTCGATGAGCGGGTCCGCGCGTCGAGCAAGACCAACGTCAGCCGCGCCGTTGGTGATCTCCTCCGTGCAGGCCTCGTGCGGCGCCATTATGCTGGCTGGCGGACCAACCATCAGCATCGCGGCGGCCAGCGCTCGGCTGTCTACACCGTTGAGCCAGACGCATTCGCAGCGTTGCGTCGGCGCTCGATGCTCCTATGAGCGATCACCTGCGTCACGAGCATGTTCCCAAGCCACCGCGGCCTTTGGATTATCCACACGAAGGCCCGGGAATAAGTCGCGCAGGTGACCGACATTCCACGTCACGATGCTGCCCAATCCATTCTGCACGGCAACCTGACCGATCAAGCGGTCGTAGAGCCGCGGACCGATGCCACCGGCAGCGGCATAACTGCGGATCGTGTCGAATGTTTGCGCCGGGGAAAGGCCGACGAGTGTGGTCGCCGCGGCAACGCTCTCGAGGGTCGCCCATGCCTCCTCTGCAGACCAGCGAAACAGCGCGTTCGCATGCCGACGCGTCAGCGTCGCATACGCCTCCGCATAACTATGTGCCGCCACCGCCAAGCGCCGGTCGGGTCCGTCGGCGAGCAATGCAGCCGAAGCGGCGTGATGTTCGTGTTCCTCGGCGACCATCGCGATCACCACATTGCTGTCGAGCAGCGCTGCGACCCTCGTCATTACCGCTGTTCGCTTCGAGTTTCGTCGAGTGCCGCGTTCGCGTCGTCGAGACTGATTTCGCGACCACGTCGCGGACGCACCAGAAGGGCTCCCTTGCGGACAAGCTTGCTGTGCGGTGTACCCCGAGACGGCGGCAGATAGGCCCGCAGCGCATCCTCGACGACCTGCGTCGTCGTCAGGCCCGTACTGCGGGCCAATTCGCTGGCACGCTCGCGAGCGAAACTCGATCGAATATTAAGCTGGGGAGCATCTGGACGAGACATGATGTCGACTGTCTAGCAGACGACCGGCAAACGGGCTAGCAGGATTTCGCAATTGCTAGCCCGGTCCACGAAATGCACCGTGTCCGCATAGCTAGCGGCCGATCGTGTGCCTATCGCCGAGCGCTTACGGCACGCGCCAACGCTCATGCGAATGGAAGCGCCACCTAACTAAAGCTGCGATGACGCCATTTGCCCTCCAGTTTCCAATTGCCCTCACAAGTGTTGCGCTGCGCAACTACCGTGCCGAAAGGCAATTCTCCCCAAGAATTTATCTCAGGCCGGTGGTCCCCCACCGGCCCTTTCCATCGCAGCACATAATGCGCGCCTATTCGCGCCCGCAGTTCGAAGCTTGACCGGTATGCGTGATCGGCGGACATACGGTGAGCGCGGCGACGACGAGGGACGGACATGGCGGACGATAAGACAAAGACTGCAACGAAGACGGCGAAGGCGGGCGCAGGTGACGCGCCAAAGACCGGGGGCCTGAGCAAGCCGGTAATGCCGTCGCCGCAATTGGCGGCAATCGTCGGCGACAAGCCGCTTGCGCGCAGTGAGATCGTCAGCTTGATGTGGGTCTACATCAAAGAACATAAGTTGCAGGATGCCGTCGACGGTCGCCAGATCAACGCCGACGCTACGCTCGAGCCGATTTTCGGCAAGAAGAGCGTCAGCATGTTCGAGTTGAGCAAGGTCATCGCCGCGCACGTGAAATAATCACACACCTGCTCCTGCACACCCGGAGCAGCCGCCAGCCGCTTACCCGACCAGGACCTCATTGAAATTGATCAGACCGAGCTGGAGGCCACGGACCGCGGCCAGGGTCCGGTTGCCGTAGCCGAGCTTGCGCAATAGTCCTTGCGTCAACTCGGCACATGCCGCGTTGGTCAGCCCCAGCCGGCGCGCGATAACATAGTTGCTCACGCCCTGCGCGAGCCCCGTCAAAACGCGAACCTCAAGTTCTAACAGTTTGATCTGCGGACTCTTGGCCGCCCGCGTCGAACGGACGATCATGACCGCGCGGTGATAGGCGGCCGTGGCCATATAGACGGTGAGCTGGAGCACTACCTAGTCGACCGCCGCCTTATCTACGGTGCCGAAAAAGATGGCCCCGGTCGGCTCGCCGGGCGCCTTGACCGGAACGGCGTAGCCGCGCGAGAATCCGAAGGTGCGCGCAGCGTCGAGATACTCGCGCTGGATTGGTGTCGGCTCGCGGTAGGCTCGAACCTCTTCCCAGAGGAATGGCGCTACAGCATCAGCGAGCGAGTCGATGATCGGATCCTGGCCGAACAGCAACCGCGAATAGACCGTCGGGCGCCATGCCTCGGGGTAATCGGTGATGATAAATTGGTGCCCGCGTAGTCGATGCTGGGCAGCTGGCCGAGGACGTAACAGGCAAAACCGAGCTCGGCCGTCATTTCGGTCATCGCTTGAGCGAGCGCGTCGAGATCATCGATGCGGCGGAGTCGTGCGGTAAACCGCTGTAAACGGGGGGTCCCAATAGGCGCCGATCGGGACCCAATCCACGAGAGGAAAGTAGCACAACTACAATTAGTAGGACCAAATAGTGCGGAGTCCCGCTTCAACGCCTATTTACAGCGCGGGGTCGGGAAGCACTTAAACAGCGAAGTCGCGTCGCCGTTTTCAAGCCGGTGAGGTGCGACGAGCGGTCGCTCATGTCGCTGGGGGCCCGAGCATCGAATATTGTCCAAGGCCGATTGGCAAGCGTCGCAACGCATCCACGTTCGCGGTTCCAAATGGTTCGCGGTTCCAAAATGTCAGCGAGAGCCTACCCCGATCGAAGATGTCACTGGTGACACTTTACCTCGAAACTCAGGTAAAGTGTCGCCAGTGACACAAGGGATTCGGCTGGCCGTAAATCCGACTCGCTCCGACTCAAGCGGGATTCACATCGACGCTCGACGCGCTTCTTCTTGCCGAGCAGCAAGAAGGCGGGACATGGCACATGAACGACATCAGCACGGCTCATCGTCTCGACGTCGGCGCCATCATGCGGAGGCTTGCCGGCGCCTCGGCGCGACCGCGCTACGCATTCCTCGTTCTCAACCTGCTCTCCGAGGCGGCGGACGCCGCCGGTCATGCCGGTCCGATGGTCGTCGATGGTCACCGGACTTTGCTGCTTCGGGACTGGCTCAGCGACGCGCTGTCGCCGTTAGCGCGAGGCCAGCGACGAATCTCGTTGCGGCACCGCGTCGCTGCCAGCCTCGCGGACAAATTACCGGACGACCCGACCCTCGCCGAAGCAATCTTGACCGCGGCCGTCGATGAGCGGATACGCGCGTCGGGCAAGACCAACGTCAGCCGCGCCGTCGGTGATCTACTCAGAGCCGGCCTTGTCCGCCGCCATTATGCGGGTTGGCGAACCGATCACAAAAATCGCGGTGGGCAGCGGTCGGCCGTCTACACTGTCGAGGCCGATGCCCTCGCGGCGCTTCGTCGGCGCTCGCTGCTCATCTAATCTACTACGGCCCTATTCGCGTCTTTCGATCGCCGCATGACTCACCGCAAGCAACGCCATCGGCCATTCGCCGCATCTGATCATGGCATCATCCCGGGTAGCGCCGACATCTCGCCGTGCCGTGCCGTGCCGTGCCGTGCCGGCGGCGCCGGCAGGGGATCGATGTCGGGTCAACGGATACCAGTTCGTTCGCCTAATGCCCGACATCACGCCGCCTGCGACTAAATTGCGCCGTTAGGACCCCGCGATAGGACAAGGGGCTTTCCAAAAGCTCGACTATGTTATCGAATGCGACCTCGCATCGGCGGCCTTTTTGAACGGTTGGCGATCTTCGCGCGGGGCTAACCGGCCTGCCGTCGCCGCAAGAGAGTCGACAGAGGAACCGATCCTGCCAGCCGTTCCGACCGCTGATTCAACCACGTCTCGGCGAAGATATCGCGCTTGCGAAAATGTTCGATCAGTTCGCGTGTTGCCCGGGTCAAGCTGGCAATCAGGACTCCGGATTCGAGAAATCCGATGTCGGCGCCCAGCTCATCAGCGAGTTCTTCGACGACCATTATCATGATCGTCATCAATTTATTGTCGGCGCACCAAATTGCGAACTCGGGCCGTCCGAGCGGCAAAACGGCAAGGAGGGCGACCGGGTCTGAATTCGTTGCCTTGGCGAAGCTTGCGATCCGTTCGAACGTAAGGGGCCCGTGTCCGGCCTCGAAGCGCTCGTAGGTCCGGAGCGGGAGCGCCATCGCCCGGGCCACCTCGCTCGCCCGCATCCGCCGACTAACGCGGATGGCGCGCATCGCCGCCGACAGAAGGATGGTGTGGTCGCGGTTGCTCGAGGATAAGTTCATCGGTTATCAATCTCTTTGGTGAGACCCCTATCGATATAGACGACATGATCGCGGCCGCTGCGCAAGCCAAAGTACGCGGCTCCGCCGCGCAGGGGATCCCACCCGTTGCAGGATGGCGGACGGCGCGTCATTTCGCGAGATGATCTGCGCACCCCGTGTCGCGGACGCGTCAGAATGTGGCGGGAGCGGCGTAGACGCGGAATATAGCTGGCGGATCATTGCCGCATGTCGCTCCCGTTGCCTGATGTGGCGATATTGGTCGAAGGAGGGTAACATGGCCAAATTCGAGGCTGAGGCGACGCCGCGGTCCCGGGCTTTTACCTTTCTCGCGCAAGCACTCGCAGAAGGGGTTTATCGTCCCGGGGATATCATCCGCATCGCCGACATCGCACGCGACCTTGGTTTAAGCAGCACCCCGGTTCGCGAAGCGCTGTGTCGGCTGGCCGGCACCCGGCTGGTCGAGGACCGCCAACGCGAAGGCTTTCGGCTCGCGCGGCTCACCAGCGACGAGGTCGCGGCGGCCTATGGTCTCGAGGTGCATGTCTACAACCGCATCGTCGACGGGCTCGACGGTGACCGGCTGTCCGGCGGCGGCACCACGACCCCAAGGGGCCGGACCTTCGTGGTGGTGGGGACGCCGGTCGCCTTCGGCATGCTGCAGCAGATGACGGCCAACGCTCTTTTGCGAACGCTGGCAATCGATCTTGGAGACAGCCTTGCCCCGTATAGACGGCATGAAGCCGAAGTCATCGCCGATGCCGCCGCCGATGCGGCCCGTCTCGATGTCGCCGTTGCGAGCTGCGACTGGCCACGGGTCCGGATCGCGCTAGCGCTTTACGTCGACCGGCGCTCCGCAGTGGCGCATCGGCTCCACGTCGCGGGATCGCGCTAAGATCCGGTATCCCTGTTCGAAATGATCGTAGGATATAGTTTGGATATAGGCTGGGACGGTTGCTTGCTGACCAGGCCGCGATGAGGCGGTTCAACGATAAGGATATCGCATATGACCAAAAAGGCAAAAGTCCGGCTGACCCGGATCGGCTCACTCAAGCGCGACACGCGAGCGAGCTTCGTCGGCGACCTCGCCGAGGGCGTGATCCGCTATCAGCAAGCGTGACGCGCCGGTGCCGGTCGCGCGCGGCCGGCACCGTTTTTCGCCATTTGCCACATACCATCCCGGAACAATCGAGCATGGCCTTGACCACCGCTGCTGGAACTTTCGCGGTCCGTATCGGCGACGATGTCGTCTTTCTCGACGTTGCGACCGATGCTTATTCATGCGTTCTCAGTGAGGTGGATGCCGGCAGCGGGAGCGGCCGATTCGAATCTCTCACGGCCGATCAGATCGCCGGGCTCCTCGCCGAAGGTGTGCTCACCGACGCTGTCGCTGTCGCCGAGCAGCCGTATCCGGCCGTCCCCGGCGCGTCAGACCCTCGGCGATGGCGCGACCTGCCCGAGCCCGCCGGGCGACGGCCCCTTCGCATCGGCGACTGGCTTGCCTTTGGACGTGCGCATCGCTCAACCGCGCGGCTTTTGCGCGGTGACAGCCTGGCACCCGCGCTTGCCGCTGCCACTCGGCTGGCGGGGGCGCCCTCCCGCGAACGAGGAATGCGCGGCGACACGAGCATTTCGACCATCAAAATCGCGTGCGCGGTCGCACGGTTCGACGAGATGGCAATCTGGTTGCCACGGCGTCGCGAATGTCTCGCGCATGCCCTCGCACTGATGCACTTCCTCTGGCTCTCGGGCATCGCGACCGAGTGGGTCTTCGGCGTCCACCTGTATCCTTTTCGAGCGCATTGCTGGCTGGCATCGGGCGAGCATATCGTCGGCGACGCGAGCCACCGGGTGCTCGCCTTCGCGACGATCATGACCGTCCCCGCCGGACGCGCGTGATGGACTTTGCGGCGGCATATTGGCCGGTGGATGACGCCGGTGGCGCGGCGGTCGGCGCGCGCTTGCGGAACGCGCGACCGCCAGCGTGGCGTACGGTCGTCGATCTCCCTGGTGCCTTTGTTGCGGTTCATGGCGAACCGGCGCGCGGCAGCATCGCCGTACCCCTCGACGACGGCCGGGGCGTGATCATCGGCCAATTGTTTAACCGTGCGGCCACCGAGGCTGGCACGGTCGCCACAGTCGATCCGCGCGCGTGGCGGGGCACCGACGCGGCCGCAATCGGGCAAAATCTCTTGGATCAGGCGTGGGGCGCCTATGTCGTAACCGTTCCCGGTCGCGGCCTCGCAGCGCTCGACATCATTCGCGACCCGCTTGGCGCGCAGGACTGCCTGACATGGCGGGCGGGGTGCGTCCGGCTCGTCGCCTCGGGAGCGGAGTACCCCGCCAGCATCGTGCCTCCGTCGCCGCTGGCGATCGACTGGGCGATCGTCGCGCTCCAGCTCGCGGTGCCGGTGCGCGTCAGCGAAGCGCTCGCGGTCACCGGAATGACTGCCGTCGAACCAGGCACGCTCTGTCGGGTCGTCGGCGACCAGATCGTGCAGCGGCCACTCTGGCACCCGGCGGACTATTGTCCGCCGCACCGGTCGCCCCGGTTTCCGTCGCCCGCTGCGCTCAAACGGATGATCGACGCCTGCGTCGCCGCGTGGGCGAGCTGCTATGCGTCGCCGGTCGCCGAGCTTTCGGGCGGGCTCGATTCGTCGATCGTCGCCAGTTCGCTCCAACAATGCCCGATAAAGCCGCGCCATTGGTTCACTTATTTTGGCGAGACGCCCGAGGCCGACGAACGGAGCTTCGCCCGGGCGACGGCGGCACGGCTCGGGCTCGCGCTGACCGAAGTCCCACGGGCATCGCGCGCCCTCGTTTCGTCCGACTTCGCTGCTTTGGCCGCGGGCTTCCGGCCCGGGATGACGGGAATGGATGTCCACCACGACCGCGACCTCGCCGAACGCGCGGACGATTGCGGCGCCGATGCAATCTTTACCGGGCAGGGCGGCGATGCCGTGTTTTTCCAGATGCCGACCGCAGCCGTCGCCGCCGATGCGCTTGCCGGCGGTGCCGCGCCAATTGCCTTTGCCCGCGCGGCGATCCGTGCCGCACATTGGACGCGGTCGACCGTGTGGTCAGTCGCGTCGCTGGCGCTCGCGCGACGCTCCAAAGCACCGCCGCCACGATTGGCGTCGTTCGTTCAGTCGACGCCGATCGACCACCATCGGTGGCTCGACGGCTGCGAGCGCGTGCTCCCGGCGAAACAACTGCAGATCTTCGGCCTAGCCAATAGCCGTGTGTATTTCGGCGAGAGCTTGCGCTCGCGGCGGTGCGATATGGTGCATCCATTGCTTTCGCAGCCGCTGGTCGAACTCGTCCTCGCGACCCCGGTCGCGCACCTGACCGGCGGCAACCGCGACCGCCGGCTTGCTCGCGAGGCGTTCGCCGGGCGGCTACCTGCGAGCGTCACCGGTCGGCACGGCAAGGGTGATCTCACCGCTTATTACGGCCGGCTGGTCGCGCGCAGTCATCGGTTCCTGCGAGAATTTTTGTGCGACGGGCGACTGGCCGCGGCGGGACTGATCGACCGCAGCCGGCTCGCGTCGACACTCGAGCCCGACAATCTCGCGGTCTGCGATGCCTATACCGAGATTTTGACCGCCGCGCTTATCGAATCGTGGCTTCGCCGCCATGGTCCTGACTAAACATGCCGGCGCGCCGCTCGGTACCGAGCGTGGCGTCGAACCAGGCAAAGACTCGCGTGTAGAGATCGCGCAGATTAGCAGGGCTGGCGACGACGTGGCCTTCACCCCAATAACTGGCCAGCACCGCGTCCTTGTTCTGCCGGAATAACGCCGAGAATAATTCTTCTGCCTGACCGAGCGCGGCGATATCCTGATCGCCCTGAAGCAAGAGGACCGGTGCATCTATCGTTTTGGCCGCGAATATCGGGCTGTTGGCGACATAGATCGAGGGATCGACCCACGGTGCCGCGCCGAGGTGCGCCTGGCCCGTTTCCGACCAGCCTGCCATCGTCGTTATCGAGAGGCCGTCTTCGGGATGAACCCGCCGTGACGGGAGGAAGGTGCCAAAGGCACTGATAAAGTCGTATAGGCCTCCTGACGCGACCACCGACCCAAACCGATCGGTCTGCGAGGCGATCACCACCGCCGCGGAAGCGCCGAAACTGTGACCCCACAGCGCGAGGCGCGACTGGTCGATATCCTCGCGCCTGTCGACCTGGTTGACGAGCGCGAGGACGGTCCGCGTCAAAGCCGCGGCCGCAAGCCCGCTGCCCTGACCACGGGGAAGGCTCGGTAACAGGACAGCATAGCCCCCGCCAGCCAGGACCTGGGCACTGATGCTGTCAAGCGGCGCGCCGGGAGCCTGATCGCGCGGCGGCAGCGGGCCGAATTCGCGCCCCGGATAAGGCACGACGACAAGCGGGTACCGTTGCCCGGGTCGTTGTTTGGCCGGCAGGACGAGCCAGCTGGTCAGCATTCGTCCGTCGGCACCGGCGCGGACGATCGGCACCATCCTCGCGCTCTCGACCGACGCGAGATGCGCATTGATCATGGCGAGCAATACGGGCGGATGGTCGCCGCGCGCGAGAAGGAGATGCGACGTTCCATGCGAGTCGATTTGTTCGACGATCACCATGGCACGATGCGGCACGGGACCGACCACCGAAGCTCCCTCGAGACCGGACACGAGGACCGCCGACAATCGCCCCGGAAAACGCATATTCAGGCCGTTCGGCGTTGTCCACCATCCGGCGATCGCCTCCACCGGCAGAGGATTGGCGCGTCCCCGCTCGCCGACCTCGCTTGCCGGCCAGGCGGCGACGCGAACGCCGGGGCGCGACCACAGGATGGTCGTGCGCCCGTTTCGTCCGATCCGGAGCAGCTGGTCGCCGTCACGCACAATGATCCCGCCGGGGTCCACTGCGGCGAGCGTTGGCGATACGCTGGCGAGCCCGGCGGTAAGCGGCGTCGCACGCCCGTGGTCGAGGGCGAACCAGTCTGCGCGCGGCTCGCTCCGAGCGGTCGTGGGACGAGCGTAGACGACCACCGTCTCGCCGCTCCAGCCGGCATGGACCAGCGGCGCGAAGTCGGGGGGACCAGCAACGACCGGGGCAACCATCAAACCCCCAACCCGAACCAATCTCCCCGTCGTTGCATCGATCGAGACCAGCGCACCCGTGTCCCATGCCGCCCCGTCGTGCCGCGAAAACGCAAGGAGCTGGCGGTCCGACGGCGACCAGCTCAGGAGCGACCCGGCAAAATCGCAGGAAGCGCACACCGGCACGACGTGCGACCCGTCGGCATCGACAAGGACCAGGCGCCGCCGCTGTGTCGCCGTGCCGACGCCGAGCGGCGCCGCGGTAGGTTCGATGTCACTGCCGGCAAGTATCACCGCGATCCGACCCGTGCTCGCGGCCTCGAAATCGACGATTGCACCTTCGACGATCGTCCGGGTGGTGCCGCGGTCGAGGTCGATCGCGACGAGGCGCACCGCCGGCGGACGGGGCGTGACCCCGCGAAAGCGACCGCTTCCGACGGTGGTGGCCGTGACCGCGCTGCCGGTCGCAGCCTGCTCCCAGAGCAACGGCAGATCATGCTTCGTTTGCCACCCGGCGCGAAGGTAGACCGGCAAATCTCCAGGCAGGTAAGCGCGCACTGTGAGACGCGACTCCGACAACCATTGTACCGCGCGGCCGTCGCCGGGCAGGCCCGGCGTCACCCCCAGCCACCGGGTTGTCGTCGTCGCCAAATCGACCACGCCGAGTTCCCAGGCACGTCCGCTGAGCCGAGCGACCGCGAGGTGGCGACCGCGCGGCGAAAAGGCGAGCGCGACATAGCCCGTCGCCGCGTCAGCGGTCAGCAGTGGCCGCGCTGCCGCGGGCGCATTGAGATCGACGACGAGAAGTGAGCCGAGGGTCAGTCCCTTGTGCGTCTCAAGGTCGAACCGGGGTGCGGTCCCGGCGGCCCGGCGGCGCTCAATCACAAGCCAGCGCCCGGCCGGATCCGGCAGAATTTGGGAAAACTGCTCGACGCGGAGCAGATCGTCGACCGCGAAGGGTCTCGCCGGGGCGGCTGAGGCCGAGAAAATCGTGATGAGCCCCCATGCCCAAACGGCATCGAGATGACGCCAGCCGCGCGCGGCCCGGCCCGTCGACGCGCTTACCATTTCTTGGTGATCTGGAACGATACGAACCGACCGAGCGCATCGGCGTTGGCGGCGTCATAGCCGACCCCTGCAGCGGTGTTGACGAAGGGCGGGTTCTGATCGGTAAGGTTCTGCACGTTGAATGCGACGGCGATACCGTGCAACGCACCCGTCGCGCGCTGCGGCGCGTAGCGCAACTGCAGGTCAAGCGTTGCCCAGGCAGCTACCGGGTGACCGCCAAGGTCGTGATAGGCGTTGGCGAAGTTGACGCCGAGGCCCGCACCAACATCCCCTCGCGTCCAGTCGCTGTTGACCCGACCGCGAAGTGCCAGTGGTTTGCCGGCGAGGTTGACGTCGTTGCGACGTGGCGCGGTCGGCGTCAGCTGCTCGCGATAATCAAACAGGTTCGTGCCGGTTGCCGCGAGATCGAACTGGCTCAGTCCGGACGAGACGGTGTACGCGATCGTCCAGTCGATGCCGTCGACGAGTGTGCTGGCGGTATTGACATAGCGGGCATCGACGATGGCGCCGATCGTCGCTGGGACATAACTGCCGTGGATGATCGACGCGGGATCGTTGACGAGTGCGGTAACGCGCGTGAGATCGACCGCGCTCGTGGCGGGTGACACGACTGTGACGAATGGTGCCAGCGCCGGATTGGTCAGCGCGTCGGCAAGGTCGTCGAGTGCGGGCCGACCGATGCGCGCGCGGAAGCTGGTCCGGAACCACGTCGCACTTATCCGGACGCCGGGCAACGTGGGCGGCGTCAAGTCGACCCCGGCGGTCCATGAATCGGCTTGTTCCGGTTTGAGCTGCGGATTGCCACCGGCGAGGAGGACGACCGCTGCCTGCCCCGTCGCGGTCGTCAGCACCGTCGCGCTGATTCGCTCGGCAGTCGTCGTCTGGCGAAGATTTGGTGCCCGAAACGAGGTACCGAAACTCGCGCGGACCCGCGCCCCCGGTGCGGGCGTCCAGTTAATCCCGATTTTCGGGTTCGCCGTCGAACCGAAGTCACTATAATTCTCAATGCGTCCGGCGAGCGTCAGGTCGAGCCGGGTCAGTCCCGGGAGAGCCATGCTCGGGCCGACCAACGGAACCTCGAGCTCGGCGAACGCGGCTTCGACTGTGCGTGCCGACCGGTTCGGCAGGGTAATCGACGGGCTATCGGTGAAAAGCAAAACCGCGCCACTGGTGGTAAAGGCTTCGCGTCGAACATTGACCCCGAGCGCGAGCTTGACGGTGCCACCCGGCAGGTCGACGAGCGGGCCGTCGGCATCGGCGTTGTAGGTCGTCACCTGGCTCAGACTGTCGAACTTCTGATAGCCGCTGCCCACGAACGAAAGAATGGCGGGGCTGTTGACTGCGCCGTCACCGAACGGATTGAAGAACCCGTCACTTGTGGTGCTGTACGACGCGCCGGCCGGAACGGGTGCCGAACCAAGCGCTTCGGCGAGCGACTGGGTGTTGATGATATTGGCGACTTGATTGCGCTCGAGCTGCTGGGCGAAGGCAACATAAGGGCGCAGCTTCCAGCGATGACCCAAGCTGACGTCGGCACCGCCGGTCAAGCCGATGGTCGCCGCGCTGCCCGTCGTCCGCGACGCGCCGAGTTCGCGGGCAAAGGAGTATGCGATGAGGTCGTACGGCTGGCCATTGGGCGAAACGAAGAAGGGAGTGGCGGGCGTGGCGACGATGACCGCGGGCGACCCTGTCCCGCGAACCGCGAAGCTGCGATACGAATAACGGCCATCGAGCGACAGGGTGACGGAATCGCCTATTATCTGAACGACGCGGGCGTAAAGGCTGTGGCGGTCCTGGCTCGGCAGGAGGTCGGTATTGAGCCGCTGGTTCTCGAGGTTGACAGTGCCGGCAACAAACGATCCCGGAGCGAGCCTCGTCCCGTTCTGGCCGGAGGGAATGGCATAGGCCGGCCCAAAGCTGCGTGTGCCCGGGTCTAAGGCGAGGATATTGCCCGGCTGGCTGTAGAACTGCCGATGATCGGTTCCACCGAGCGGGCGCAGATCTGCACTCTGCGCATGGTCGCGGGCCGACGAGGCGAGCGCGTCGCGATGATAATATTCATAGGCGACGAGCGCCGAGCCCGTGGCCCATGTCGTTCCCAACGTCTGGCCTGCCTGAACCTCACGGCTGCCGCCGTGCGTGACCATCCCGGCCTCGAGGCGGGTTTCGGCACCCTGTAGCGATCCTTGAGAATGATGTTGACGACGCCACCGACCGCATCGGACCCATAGATCGCCGATGCCCCGTCGAGCAGGATTTCGACCCGGTCGACCACCGACGACGGTATGCTGGAGATGTCGCCGAATTCGCCGAGCGTTCCAGAGCCCGCGAGGCGGCGGCCGTTGACGAGCACAAGCGTCGCGCCGGCGCCCAGGCCCCTGAGATTAACGCCAGTCGCGAGGCTCGCGTTGGTTCCCGAACCGTCCGCGAGCGTCAGCGCGCTCTGTTCACTTGCGGCCCCGGTGAAATTCGCGGGCAACGTGGCGAACGCCTCGGCGAGGGTCGCCCGGCCGAGCCGGTCGAGGTCGGTCCGCGTAATTACTGTGACCGGCATTCCACCGGCATCGCGGCCACGAATATGCGAGCCCGTGACAATGATGTCGGCGGCGGTCGGATTGCCGGGCGGCGGCACCTGGATCCGGTCTGGCGCTTGTTTCGGCGGCGCCACCGAGGGCGAGTGGTGGGGTTCCAGGGGCGGAGCGCGATCGAGGACGACGACATTACCGCGCGTACTGTGAAATACGATCGCGGTGCCTGCGAGCAAGCGCCGCAGCGCATCATCGGGAGTGAAGGTTCCGCTCAGGGCATTGACGCTTTCGCCCGCGACGAGAGTGCTGCGGTAGAGTAACTGGCGGTGCGTCTGCCGGGCGTAATCCTGCAGCGCGCGGTCGAGGGACCCGGCGGCGATGCGCACCGCTTTCGGCGCGGCAGGCTCCGCGGCGTTGGCGGTGCATGCCGCCGCCGTCATCAAGACAGCACAAAGACTGGCGCCGATTGATCCTGTTATGCCCACGTTGTTCCCCCGGCGTCTGTCGCGGGCACTTTTTGTGCTGGCGATAGTCAGGAAACGCATCAGCCCCCGGCCAACCCTAAGTCGTCGTGAACGGTTGCGTCAGGTGGGGGAAGTCAAGGTGATGCCACCGTCTGTGTCCTTCACGGCGCGCAGCGGAAAAAGCGCGGTCACGGCACCAAGAAATCCATCGACATCGCCGATCTCGAAGCGACCGTCGACCTCGGCATCCCTGAGTCCTGACACATCAAGCCGGATTTTGCGATTGGTGTACCGGTTCATCTCGGCGACGGCGACGGCAAGCGGTGTCTGGTGGAATACGAGGTGTCCGCTGAGCCAACTCATTGACACCTCGGTGTCGACCGGCCGCGGCCTGTCGTGCGGCGTCTGGCCGAGATTGATCGCTTCGCCAGGGCGCAGAAAGACTGCAGGCCGAGCCTCGGCGTCCGGGCCATCATAGATACGAACTCGGCCATCGGTAAGGGTGACACGTGTTTCATTGTCCCGGCGATCGACGTCGAACCGGGTCCCTGTGGCGACAATGCGGCCGCGGTTGGTCTCGACGATAAAGGGAAGCGACGGATCATGTGCGACCTCGAAATAAGCCTCACCGCGCTCGAGCTCGAGCTCGCGACGTTTCGTATCGACCCGCGCGCTTAAGCTGCTGTCGGAGTTGATGTGGACCCGCGATCCGTCGGCCAGCCGGATAAGTTTCTGCTCACCGACTGCGGTCACGTATGTTGTTGGGCGGCCGAGGAAGATGAGGACCGCGGCGACCGCTAGCGACGCGACGAGCGCGCCGGCCAAGGCATGGATCCTCACTGTATCGGTAATGCCACGCTTGCCGCCCCGTGCTAGCACCGCACGGGTCGCCTCCGCAATATCCCGGTCGGCACCGATGGTCGCCGCCCGGCTCCACGCCGACTCGACTTGGTGATATGCTTGAGCATTTTGCGGGTCGCGCCGCCAACGGGCGAACGTCTCGATGGTTTCGGTGTCTATCGCGCGGCCGTTGAGCCGCACGACCCAGTCGGCGGCTTCGCGCGCGATGCGCTCTGGATCATCCGGGCGGTCAGTCATGGCGACAGTCGCCTAGTCCTTGAGGTGCTGGGCGCAAAGAGCCAATGCCTTGCTCAGACGCCATTCTACAGTTTTTACCGATATCGCGAAATGGGCGGCGATCTCGTCGTTACTCATCCGGGTGAAGCGGCTGAGCATGAAGACGTCGCGATAGGCCTGGGGCAGGGCGAGCACGATCCTCTTCAGTTGCAAATCCGCCTCTTGTGTCGCGGCGGTCGCGAGCCGAACGTCGACGTCATCCCCATCGCTATCGAGCGGCGCCAACCAACCGCGCACCACAGTACGACGCATGTGATCACGGGCAAGGTTCACAGCAATCTGACGCAGCAGGGCGCGCGGATGGCGGGCGACGTCGTCGGGAGTATAGCGACCGATGCGGACATAAGTATCCTGAACCAAGTCCTCGGCATCCGCAGCCAAGGTGCCGAGTGTCCGGCGCAGCACGCCGGTCAACCACACGGCGTGACGTCGGTACAGTGTATCGAGCGACCTGCTGGCCAGATCGGGGGCCGATTCCAGGCTAAGCGTTGTATCGGCGTGGGGCATTCTTGGCAGATTTGGTGCGATTGGCATCTTGTCTCCCTCGGGCGACGCAGCTGGGCTCCACCGTTTGGGCGGATATGCTAATGTCAGGGGATGCGCGGCCATCGAACGGCAACCGCTCAAAAGGCGGGCACTTCGGTAGTGCGCGGCCACCCGGCCAGAAGGACGGATGCGTGTGACGCCTGGCTTCGGGATCGCTCCCTGCAGAAAACCCGGTAGGGCTGGCTGGTCGTTGGATTCTGCGGCGACACTGGCAAGTTGGCAAGAGACAAATAGCCTGTTCGTACGCGGGGGACGGACTAGCGTGGGTGGAATCATCCAAAATTAGAGCTTAAGCCTCGTCTGCAATCCACAAAGGGTTTGCAGCCAAACCAAGCCTAAAGCTCTGTGTGTTGAGTTTTCGTCAGGCAGCGTCTCGGGTGGTGCCTTTCGACGGCGACGAGACTGCGGCTTCAAGCGCCGCGATGCGGTCGGAACAGACGGCATGAACCGCCTGGCCGAGCGTTTCGACGCACTGGCCGAGCCAGGTCAGTTCGGCAGCATCGATCTGGTAGTGCTTCGAGTAACGCGCCTTGACGTAGGCGTCCTTGAGTTTTTCAAACATGGACCGATGCTCGCGGCTGTCGCGCGGCCATGCGTCTATCAGGCGAGCGTCGAGCCGCTCGGCCTGCGAGCGGAGGAAAGCGATGTTGTGGACGTGCGGCGTGTAGAAGGTCAGCACCAGCAAAACGCAGTGGTAGAGGCGCTCGGTGGATTGGTGAAGCTGGAAAGCTGCGTTGTTGTACCGATGCTGTTCCAGATTGAAGCGGTAGTTATCAAAAAATTCACTCCCGCTCGGCAGCCACTCCTCGA
The DNA here is from genome assembly GCF_019431245.1 of Polymorphobacter sp. PAMC 29334. Classification (NCBI taxonomy): domain Bacteria; kingdom Pseudomonadati; phylum Pseudomonadota; class Alphaproteobacteria; order Sphingomonadales; family Sphingosinicellaceae; genus Polymorphobacter; species Polymorphobacter sp. PAMC 29334. The sequence continues at coordinate 27,589 of NZ_CP080245.1, forward strand.
GATACTCCTTAGCCATGCACAGCGCCTGCTCGGGCGTCTTGGGCTTGGGCGTATGCAGCTCGCTGTCGTCGGACTGGTAAAGGGCGATGCCATCCTTCGCTACATCCATGAAGAAGTAGCGGCCGTGCGCCAGCCCGTCGTTCACCTCCTGCAAGGTGTGGACGATGAAATTGACCGGGGTCCTGAGCGTCCGGGTGATCGACAGCTCGCGGATCAACCGCTCCTCGGCATCGGCCCAGTAAGCGACCCGGTCGGTTAGCTCGCCCTGGTTGACGATGATCAGCAGGTCGTAGTCTGACTGATAGCCCTTGGCCGTATGCGGCTCGTCGACCCAGCCGCCGCGGGCATAGCTGCCGTAGAGCACCACCTTGAGAATCTTTCCCGCGGCCCGCTTGCCGGTCGCATGTTGGGCAGCCGCCTCAAATTCCTCGAACAGGATCGCGACAACGCGTTCGAGCTCGCGCTGCTTCGCTGCCGGCAGATGATCCAGGCTGGTCTTCATCGCCTTCACGATATCAGCGGGGCAGGGAAGCTTGGCAAGGATGATCGCGGTGCCGTCGTACTTTCACCGTGACAGGAAGAGGCACTCCGGATGCTTCTTGGCGCACCCTGGTACGTCTGCTGGCAAGACAAACGACTTCGAGCTTTGCCCCGATGCCAGCGACGGGGTGTCCAGCTGCTCTCGATGAGCAACCTACGGACGCGCGCGCGCATTTGCCAGAGCGTTGGCAAGATGCCAGATCAAGCGGCGGCGTGTGCCACCGTGCAAAGGGTGCAGACACGACCGTCGGCAGATTTTGCCAGACCCCCGCACTATCGACAGTTCCAAATTCGACGCAGACCGCTCTCGAATCGTCATCACGACGAATCGTAGTTCATCTTCCGACAGAATAAGGCGGACCGCCGGTCAAGCGGTGGCACCAATCATTCGCAGCAGATCCAGATCGAATAATAATCTGATCAATTTTTTAATAGATCGCCCGACTATTACTGCGATACGCGCAGTTTGCTTGAACACTTCGCTCGTTCCAGCCGATCTTCTCCATGCAGCCAACGTGGCTGCGTTGACGGGAAAGGAATGCGAGAATGAATTTGAAATCGTTCGCTCTACCGACGAGAGGCCGGCTTGCCGATCTCGCCGTCGGCGTGGCGGTATGTGCGGTCGCTGCCGTCGCTGCTCATGCAGGTGCCGATACCACGTTCGCACCTGCGCTGACCAAGTTCACCGACTTCCTCGAGGGCTCGGGCGGTAAGATCATCACCGTCATGAGCCTTGCGGGCGGTGTCATCGGCATGGCTTCGGGGCGTTTCAGCCTCGGCCAGATCGCTGTCCCGGTCGGTGTCGGTGTCGGCGTCGGTACCGGCGTGCCGATCGTCACCGCCGCCGTCACCGCGCTGATCTAGCCGGGTTTTGCAACTCTGAGGGCGGGGTCAGCGCGTGACAGACAAATATCAGGTGCCCCAGCGGCTCGACGATCCGGAGCTCATCGGTCTGTGGACCGTCGATGAGTTCTTGGCGATGGTTGTGCCGTTTGGCTGGGGCATTCTTTCCCGGCATATCTTCATCGGTCTCTTAATTGCAGGGGTGGCGTGGTTCGGCCTGAGGAAAGCAAAAGCCGGCCGAGCTTCATCGTGGCTGTTGCACGCCGCATATTGGTATCTGCCGGGATCGTTCGTCCGTCTCAAGCTGACTCCGCCCTCTCATTGCCGCCTGTTGGCGGGGTAGGGGCTCATGCTCGCCGAGATCGCTCATGGCCGTTCGCAGTCGCTGCTCAAGCAGCGCAACATGCTGGCGGTCTTCGCCCTCGCCCTGATCGGCGTTGTCCTGATGCTGGTTCTCGCATTGTCGACCAAGGACCGCGAGATGGTTTTGCAGCCGGTGCTGTCGAAGCCGCTGACGCTTAGCTCGGCCGGTGTCAGCCCGGAATATTTCGAGCTGGTCACACGCGACACCGCGGTGATGGTGCTCAACCGCACGCCGTCGGGTCTCGATTACTGGATGGAGCAGGTGCTCAAGGTCGTCCACCCCGCCGCCTATGGCCGGGTCAAGGCGGCTCTGGTCAAGATCGTCAATGAGCAGAAGGGGTCAGACGTCGCGCAGGCGTTCGCCATGACGCGGATGACCGTCGACCCCAAAGAGGTGATCTCCGAGGTCACGGGTACGGTCACGACCTATGTCGGCAGCAAGGTGATCGCCAGCGATAATCGCACCTTCCGCTTCCGCTGGTCCTACTCCGGGCTGTCGCTCAGCCTGATCGAGTTCGGCGAATTGGTCGCCGACAAGCCGGGAGCATCGTCATGAACATTCCCGATGCCGGGATCGTCGGCTTCATCACCGGCGGCGTCAGTTACGTCGCTGGCACGATCGCGCGGGTTGAGCCGCGCCTCAAAGGCGCGGGGCTCGGGCTGCTCGCGGTCGGGGTGATGTTCACCGGGCGGCCAGCGTTCGCGGACCAGTACCGCATGGCGGGCGACAACGCCCGGGTGGAGTGCGTCGCTTCGAAAAAGGATCTGACGCGGATCAGCCTCGTCGGTGACCAGTTCGCCAGCCTCAACAAGGTCGCGACTGGCGTGCCGTACAACGACTTTTCGGTCGTCAACGAGCCGGTTCGCGGCGACATCTATTTGTCGGTCCCCGAAACCTATGCCGCCAAGACGATCAACTTTTTCGCCACGTCGAAGAAGGGCTACGTCTACAAGTTCGCCTGCACCGTCGCGCCCGTCGAGGCGCAGCAGGTGTTTGTCACCAACCCGGGTCTTGCCGAGGCGAAGGCGCGGGAGTGGGAAGCGCAGACGCCGGTCGAGGAGACCGCGGTTCGTCTGATCAAGGCGATGGCGACCTCGGCAACGGTCGAGGGCTACGAGGTTCGCCAGCCAAATTCGAGCCCGGCGATGGTCGGCACGCTCTCGGTTCGCCTGATCGCCGAGTACCGCGGCGCGAACATGCTCGGCAAGGTCCTACGGGTCGAGAACAAAGGTACGACTGCGGTCACGCTGCATGAGGCCGATCTCGCACCGCAAGGCACCTACGCCGTAACTATCGCCACGCCCGAGATCGGCCCCGGTCAGTCGACCGTCGCCTATCTTGTCGGCCAGAACGGGAACTGAGCGATGGCTTTTTTCAAGCGCCCGGAGCCCGCTGCCGACGACAACGCTGCCGGGCCGCAGAAGCGCGCCGGAGCGGGCGGCACCAAGGAACCCCGCGTCGATGTTCGCGATCCGCTCGGCGGGGTCAACTCGCGCACCAAGAGGCGCCAGACGATGTGGCTCGCCGGCGGTGCCGGCGTTGCGTTGGTGGCGGGATCGACGTGGATCTTCTCTGGCTCGGACCCGAAGGCTGCAAAGAGCGATCCGACGCAGCCGGTAACGATGAAGATCGCGACCGATGATATGGTCGGCAAGAATATGGCCGACAAGGCGTGGCGCGCCCAGGCCGAGGTTCTGCAGTCGGAGCAGTCGCAGCGTCTTAAGACGGTCGAGGGCGAGGTTCCCAAGGTCCAGTCGATGCAGCAGCAGATCGCCGACCTGCAGCAGCAGAACGCGGCGATGAAGGCCAACGGCGAGAAGGTGATCCAGGTCATGGACGCCGACAGCAAGGCCAAGTCGGCGCAGATCGCTGCGATGAGCAAGGGCGGCGGTGCTGGCGCGGGCGGTCAGGGCGGCGCTGGCGGAGAGCCCTTCCGTGTCGCGGGTAGCTCGGTTCCGCCGTACGGCGCGGCCGGCGGCTATGACGCGCAGGGTCATCCGCTGGCATCGGGTTACGGTACCGGACCGGGCGGACCCGTCGGCGGCATGCCGATGATCGCCGAGGTCAAGACGATCAGCTTCGGTGCTGCCGGAGCTGCCGGCACCGCCGCGTCGGCGAAGGACCTCGGCGTTGCTGGCGGTCGCTTCGAGCATCCCGACGCACCGCCAACGGTCGTCGAGGACTCGGTCGATTATTTACCGCCCAACTCCTACGCCACCGCGAAGGTGATCGTCGGCGTCGATGCGTCCGCTGGGGTCCAGTCGCAGACCGATCCGTTACCCGTCGTGCTCCGGATCACCGGGCCAGCGCGATCGGTCGTCCAGAACGGCCGCGTCCTGACGACCAAGCTCGAAGGCTGTATCGTCAACGGTGCGGCGCGTGGCGACCTCTCGGCCGAGAAGATCTATGTCAAGCTCGCCAAGATGACCTGCGATCAGCCGGGTGGTCGCGTCGCGGTCAGCGAGGTCAAGGGTTTCATCAGCTTCGGCGGCAAGACCGGTGTGCGGGGCAGGGTGGTCACGCGCGAGGGCGGGCTGATCGGTCAGGCATTCCTTGCCGGTATCGCCGGCGGGTTCGGCCGTGCCTTCACCGCCAACACCGACTCCGTCCTCCAGGGCTCGAATGTCACGGTAAACGGCCAGCGCCAGTTGCTCGGACCGGGTGCGATCGCCGCCGGCGGCCTCGGCGAGGGCGTGTCGAAGGCGGGCGATATGGTCAGCAAGTACCTGATCGAGCGCGCCGAACAATACCAGCCCGTGATCGAGATGCCGACCGGCATCGATGTCGAAATCGTCTTTCTTGACGGCGTCTACGTGAGGAGCAGCAAGTGAGCGGTTCATCGTTTGGGCGGCTTGTTCGCTCGCCATCCGGCGTCGCTGCCGCGGTTCTGGCAGGCGCTACTGTCATCGGTCTCCTGACCGGCATGGTCCCAGCGCTTGCCGCTGGAAGGGCGGATACCTCGCTCCGGGTGGCACTCGCAAAGCGACTGCCGAAGACGAAGATCACGGCGGTCGATTGCAACAAGCTGACCGGACTGTGCGAGGTGAGTGCGGGCAACACGCTGTTCTACACTGACAAGAACGCCCGGTATCTGGTCATCGGTCGCGTCTACGACATGGAAACGCGGACCGATCTGACGGCAGCCAAGCTGCTCGAGCTCAACCCGGACACCTTGCTCGGTGCCGCTGCGCACAATGAACCGGCTGCGGGTGATGGGGGTGTCCGCGCCGCGCCGACCAAGATTTCCCTCGCCGAGCTTCCCGCTGGCGGCGCTATCCGCTGGGGTCCGGCTGCAGGTCCCAAGGTCGTTGTCTTCACCGACTTTCATTGCCCGTACTGCATGAAGCTGTCGGAGACTCTCGCGACGATCGGCGTTCGCGTCGAGGAGCGCCCGATCTCGGTCCTCGGCACGCGCGCGCTGAGTGAGAAGGTCTATTGCTCGAAGAACCCGGTGGCGTCGCTCCATGACGCCTATCGCCATGAGGAGCCGACGACCGATGTCGCCAAGTGCGACACCTCGGGGCTCGACGCCAACGAGGCGTTCGCACGACGGCATATGTTTGCCGGCACGCCGATCATCGTTCGCGCCGATGGCAGCGTAATCGAGGGCTACCGCCCAGCGGCCGAGCTTGCGGCCTGGGTCAAGGGCGGTGCCGCGTGAACCAGCTGGCGCTGCTCTTCGGTGCGCTCGGCTTCGTCGTCCGCCCCTTTTGGGTGCTCACCGCGGCATCGGTCGCCGCCGTCCTCGACGTGCTTTTTTCAGGGAGATGGTAATGCGTGTTGTTGTCCGACTGGCACTGCTCGGATCGCTGGTGCCGCTCGCCGGGTGCATGACCAGCGGTACCAATATGCACGGCGACTTCTCGTGCCGCGCACCTAACGGGACCTGCGCGCCGATGACGTCGATCGACGCCAAGGCGGTTGCCGGGTTGGGCGCGACCGCTCAGCCGATTGGCGGGATCGTCGATCCGGCGATGCCGCGCGAGGGCAGGGCGGTCACTGCGTCGGCCGATGGCTCGCCTCCGGGACGTACCGCTGACCGGGTCTTGCGCGTCGTCTTCCCCGCGCACATCGACGCGAGCGGGATCTATCACGACGAGGCGAGCGCCCATGCGGTCGTCGAGCGCGGCGCCTGGACCGATGGTCTGACCGGCGGCGCGCGTCGTTCGGGCGTCGGCACTCAGGTCGCGACCTCGCAGCCCATCGCCGCTGACAGCGTACAACCCAGCAAGCTCGCGACGCTCGACGAGATCGTCGCCGGGCGGGCAGCGCAAGCGCGGAGAAACGAAGGCGATGTAGCAGTCGTGGCTACAGCGGTGACGCCGACGGCGACGTCGGCGGCGACGGTCGCGCTGGTGACGCGCCTCTCGATGATGCGCTCGCCCGGCGCGATCGACCTGCGCGAGGCAGCCGCAGCCGCGTCGGCGGGTCCGGTCAGCGGGCTCGATCCCAACTTCGATACCCCCGACGTGACGCCAGCTTCGGTCGATGAGCCTGGCGCACCAGCCAGTCATTGCACTGGCTACCGCCCGGTCTGGTGGCATGGCCACGCCTATCGGCGACTGCGTCCTTTACCGTGCCCGGTGGTCACGGCCTCGACCGCCGCTCCAGGTGTGTCCGCCGCCCCGGCACCGGTGCCAGGAACGACGGCCGCTCTCAACCGCGCTGCGATCGAGCGGACCGCGACCCCGCTTGCGACCGCCGCTGCCGCAGCACCCCTTTCCGCGCCTGTCGCGCCAGCGGCGACGACTGCTGTTGTCACGGCTGCCGGGCCGGCGGTCGTGCCGTCGAGCTTCGCGCCTACCACCGATCCGAAGGTCGCTGCCGGACGGGTGTCGGCGATGGCCGCGCCGATCGTAGCCGAGCAGGTCAGGCTCGGTCGGGTCGATGCCAAGGCGGCGACGCCGTCTGGTCTCGGGTCGCTGTTCGCGGGGGTCGGCATTGCCGCGTCGTCGAGCGAAGGCGCACCGCGATGAAGGTGAGACGCAAGCTCGTGCCTGAGGGATGTCATTCAATGCCGTTCGGCAAAACCGGATCGGGAAAGTCAGCGCTGGTTAAGCACATTCTCGCTGCTCAGGTCACGCCGACCGGGACGGTAATCGGCAGTGTTTCCGGTAGCCGTGAAGGTCGCGCTGATCCTTCCGTCGACGGTGCACCGATATGACGTTTGTCAGCAAGGTTGCCGGCGCGGTGTTCGGCGAGAATGCCGAAGTCGACTCCGTGCGGCCGATCATCCATCTCGACATGCTGTCGAGCTTTCTGCCGTATCGCTCGTTCGACGCCAAGGAAGGGTTGTTCCTCAACACCCGGTCGAACGGCTTTGCCATCGAGATTCCACCGTTTGTCGGCTCGGACGAGCGGACCGGCGAGGTCCTCGCGCAGTTCTTTCAGGAGGCCATGCCGCAAGGCGCTGACGTTCAGGTCCTGTCGTGGTCGAGCCCGCGGATCGCCCGCAACATGGGTGCATGGTTTCTGCCACGCTACCAGGCGGGCGCGTTCTACCGCCGCATGGCGCGTCATCGCGCTGATCATTTTTTCGCGGGGGTGTGGCAGTCGCTCTCGGTCGATGCGCCGTTCCATCTGCGTAATCACCGCGTCGTCATCTCGGTCTCGGTCGATCACAAGGCCAACGCGACGCGCGACGAGCTGGTTCAGTGCCGCGAAGGCCTGATCAGCGTTCTGCGCAGCCTCGACGCCAATGCGACCGTCGTCGATCCGGTTCGGCTGATCGCGCTGGTCGATGACCTCACATCGCCGACGACGGCGAGCGAGGACGAGGCGGTCGACTACAACGAGCTCGATCCGATCGCCGAGCAGGCGATCCGGCGCGACATCGAGATTCATGTACACGAGGACCGGTTGATCCTTCGGACCGAGCGGTTTCGTCCGACCGGCGAGGATGACGACGGCGTTGCCGAGATCGGCGAGGTCTACCCCGATACCTTCGATATCCGTCACTTCGGCGTCCGCAACTTCCCGGCGCGGTGGACGCCGTGGGAGTGCGCCCGGCTGATCGGCGATCTGTTCTCCGACAAGCTGCGGCTGCCGTGTCCGACGGCGACGGTGCTATGCCTGCGCTACCCCGATGAGCAGAAGTCGAGCGGCAAGGCCGGTTACAAGGTCCTGCGGACGACCGGTCTAGCCGAGAGCCGCGGTGCCAAATACATGCCGAAGATCCGCGAACAGTCGGCGGAGTGGAAGCACGTCCAGGACCAGCTCACGCAAGGGCGCAAGGTCGTCAAGCTCCACTACGGCATCACCACGTATTCGGCGGACGGCGACGGCGATCGCAACGAGCGGACGCTGAAGTCGATCTATCGCTCCGCCGGGTGGGACCTGATGGACGAGCGCTTCCTCCAGATCCAGGGGCTGCTTGCGGCATTGCCGATGACCCTCGGCGACGGCCTCGGCGCCGACATGGAACGCCTCAAGCGGTTCAAGACGATGCTGACCTCGACGGCGGCGAACATGGCCCCGATGCAGGGCGAGTATCTCGGCGGGTCGGTGCCGCACCTGCTCCTCGTTGGCCGCCGCGGGCAGCCGTTCTTCTGGTCGCCGTTCGAGAACGGTGCCGGCAACCATAATGTCACGATCATGGGCAAGTCCGGCTCGGGCAAGTCGGTGCTGCTCCAGGAGCTGTGCGCTGCGCTGTGCGGAGCCGGGGCCAAGGTCGTCGTAATTGACGACGGCCGCAGCTTCATGAACTCGGTCAAGCTCCAGGGCGGCGCGTTCATCGAGTTTACGATGTCGTCGGGGTTCTGCCTCAACCCGTTCTCGATGGTCGATGCCGACCGTGTCGTGGAGGACGAGGACTACAAGCTCGACTGCCTGTCGATGCTCAAGTCGATCGTCGGTCAGATGGCGCGGTTTATCGACAAGCTCAACGACACCGAGCGCGGGTTGATCGACACTGCCGTCAATCACGTCTGGGAGACGCTCGGCACCGCCGGCTCGGTCCACGACGTTGCTGCCGCTCTCACCGAGACGAAGAACCGCGATGCGAGGAACCTCGCGCTGGCGATGTCGCCGTTTTGCAAGGGCGGCACCTATGGCGGTTTCTTCGTCGGTCAGTCGACGCTGAAGCTCGAGTCAGACTTCACCGTGTTTGAGCTCAGCGATCTGTCGACGCGCGAGGAGCTCCGCGCCGTCGTCCTGACGACGATCATGTTCATGACGACCCAGATGATGACGCGGACGCCGCGCAGCGTGAAGAAGATGCTGCTGATCGATGAAGCGTGGCAGATGCTCAAGGGCGGCAGCACCGCCGATTTTGTCGAGGCCTATGCCCGGACCTGCCGCAAGTACGGCGGCTCGCTGTGCACCGCGACCCAGTCGGTCAACGACTATTACAAGTCGTCCGGCGCGCAGGCCGCCCTCGAAAACTCGGACTGGATGCTGGTTCTCCAGCAGAAGCCGGAGACGATTGCCGACTTCAAGAAGCACGAGCGGCTTGAGATGGACGCCGCGACCGAGACGTTGATCCGGAGCCTCAAGCGCAACGGCACCGAGTATTCCGAGGTGTTCATCAAGGGTCCCGAAACCCAGGCGGTCGGTCGTCTCGTGCTCGATCCGTTTTCGGCCACTGCCTACTCGAGCAGCCCGGGGACGTACGCCCAGATCGAGGCGCTGATGGCGCAGGGCATGACCGTCGACGAGGCGATCGAGCGTGTCGCCTACCCGCAAGAGGAGGTGTCCTATGCTATCGCTGCGGAGTAAGGCCAGAGCAGTCGCCGGGGTCGTACCAAAGCGCCGCTATGGTGTCGGTGCCGATGTTGCGTACATCGCGCTAACCACTGCCGGGTGGCTGGCGGGCAATCTGCTCGGCATCCTCGGCTGTGTCGTGGCGATGTTCATCGTCATCAGCCATGGGCACGTCGACACCTTCTTCCTCCATCTCGACAACCTCGCGTCGCGCTACAACGCCGCCGATCTCGGCCGTCGCGCGACGTTCGAGCATCAGCTCGTCCAGGTCTTCGCCGTCGTCCTCAGGCTGACGCTCGCCGTTCGCGGCCCCGTCTTTGTCAGCCGCTTGCGTCGGACGCTGCGCGAAGGGCAGGGGGCATGAGCGCGACCGAACCCCTCTTCCTGCCGGGCTTCGACGCGCCGCCGCGCGATGACGCGCACCCGTTGGGCGAAACCCCGACAGCGCTGGCGACTTTGCCGCGCACCTTTGCCGGCTTGCCGATCGCGACGATCGTCCTTGGCGGTCTGATCCTCCTGCTGGCGCTGCTGTCGGCGTGGCAGACGCGCGAGATCCTCGCGCTGCGGTCCCACCGCATCGTCTCGGTCAGCCTGTCGTCGCTGCTCCACGACTACATCGCCACCGAATCGCACAACGCCGGGTCGCCGGAGATCACGGCGCTCCGCACCAAGCTCTATGTTGGCGCGACCCAGGCGGCGGTCCGTGGACTCTCCGAGCAGGGTTACACCGTTCTCGTCACTGAGGCGGTCGCCGGCGGGTCGGTTCCCGATGTGACACCGGCGGTAAAGGCCGACATCGAGGCGAAGCTGAAGGCGGTCCAGGTGTCAGCCGCCATGGGTGGGAAGTAGCGATGTCGCCGGCTTTCCTCCTGCTGCTGGTCATCAGCACGATCGTCGCTTCGGGCGTGGCGTGGATGATCGTCGGCTTGACCCCGGCGACGGCGATCGGCGTCGCCGGTGCCATCGTGGGCGTGCTGCTTTACATCCGCCCCCTCGATTACGTCGACGCCTCTGCGGCTGAACCCGGCGATCATATCGGAGGCACCGATGTCGGTTGATCCCCCGGGCGGTTCTGTTGTGGCGGCGTCTGACCATGAGCCGCGTTTCTGGACCGGCAGACGGCGTCGCCTCTATAGCCTCATCGCTAGCGCGGCTGCAATTTACGCCGCGTCTTCATCGCTTGGCGACTGGCGCGACAGCCACACGATCCTGATCAACACGACCACCTCGCTGCCGAACTGGGCGTTTGTCCTCGACAAGAGCCATGAGCCTGCCCGTGGCGCGCTGGTCTTCTTCGATCCGCCGTCGTCGCCGTTGCTGACCGCGCATTTTGGATTGCACCCGACGTTCGGTAAGCGCGTCTACGGGGTTGGGGGCGATGTCGTCACCCGCGTCGGCCGGACCTTCTTCGTCAACGGCCGCGAAGTGTCGGTGGCAAAACCTGTCTCGAGCCGCGGAGAGCCGCTCGCGCTCGGTCCGACCGGGGTCATTCCGCGCGGCTGTTTTTACGTCGGCTCGGGCCACAAGGACGGGTTCGACAGCCGTTACGCGGCGATCGGCTGGATCTGCATGAAGCGCGTGTTCGGCACGGGTACGGCGATCCTGTGACCGTCGCCGTCGCCTGGGTCCGGTCTGGCGTCCCGATGTGGGAAGCATGGGACCTTGAGGTCAGCCGCGATGAGGCGCTTGCCGAGATCGATAAGCACGACGTCGAGGGCGGCCGTGACGCCTTCCTCGCCGAGGTCGGTGACCGCCCGACTTATCGTGGCGCGGAGGTGCTGGAATGGCTCGTCTACTGACCTTGCCTTTCATCGCCCCGCGTCCGTCGTCGGTCGTCGTCGCAACCATGTTGGCATGCTTGGCTGCAAGCACGGTAGCCGCTCGCGACTATGGCCAGCTCGGGCCGACCTCACCGGTGATCGAGCCCGATCTTTTGGCGGCGATCGAGGCGCGGCTGATGGCGGCGCAGGCGTCGGGCAAGATCGCGGCGATGAACAAGACGCTTGCCGCGCGGACCGAGGCCAAGGTCAAGCGTCCGCCGCCGGTCGAGGGGCTGACCGCAACGACGACGATGCGAACGTGGACCTACGACCCGACGATCACGGTCGGCAGCGATATCTTCGACAATCGCGGTAATCTGATCATCGCCAAGGGACGCAAGGTCAATCCGCTCGACACTGTCGGTCTTCGTCAGAGTCTCGTGTTCATCGACGCTGACGACGCGGCGCAGCTGCGCTGGGCGATCAAGTCGACGACGATCCTCAATGCCAAGCTGATCCTGACCAGTGGCTCGCCTTTCACCGTGATGAAGGCCGAACAACGCCGCGTCTATTTCGACCAGGGCGGCAAGCTGACGTCCAAGTTCGGCATCCGGCATACACCCGCCGTCGTCGAGCAGGCGGGCAGGGTGCTCAAGATCACCGAACTGGTCCCACCGCGGGTGTCCGCGCACCGTGAGGCGGCATCATGACTGTCGACGTGCTCACCCGCGATCATGGTTTCCGGCGGTGGCTCGCCATGCATCCCGGGCTGTGGCTCGAGGTCGGTGTGTTCGATGACGCCGGCCAGCTTGTTACGCTCGAGGCCGAGCGCCGCCGTCTGTGTCTGCCGCCGATCGCAGCAAGTTGCGCGCCCCACGCACGCCGCAAGTTGCGTCGCGGTCACTCGGTGCCGGCGCGGGCGTCGGTATTTAACGCGACGACCGGAGGCCGGCCATGAACATGATCGACCATAGCCGCATGGCGACGCCGCCGGCACCGCAACCGCCATACCTCCGTCGTCTGCGGATCGTCAGTGCGGCGCTGTGCGTGGCAAGCGCGCTCGGGGTAATCGGGATTGAGCCGATCCGGCAGCTCAGCATTTACGCTGTCGCGCTCGTCGCGTTGGCGATGCTCGGCGCGATCGTGACGGTCGCGCTGTACTGGGTTCTGCGCCGCAGGGTCGAGGCAGCGTATTGGACGCCGGCGCGCGAGGCGGCGCACATCGACGGGGTCGTGCGCGGCATCGATCTGCGTCGCCGGCAGGGTAGGGGCGGGATCGTCCTCGACCGACGTACCGCCGAACCGGTCGGCGTGTTCACGCAGCTGTGGCGCAGCGCCGTCAGCCTCGGCCGGCGCGCGGCCGGGTGGATGCCACGATGATCCGGCGCTCGAAGCTCTTTCGCGCCGTGTCGCGTCTGCTGATCGGTGTCGCTGCCCTTGGTGGCCTTGGTTTGACGCCGGCGGCGGTAGCCGCGCCCGGGGTCTGTACCGGACACTTCGTCAACCCGATCACCGACATTTGCTGGGGTTGCCTGTTCCCGTTGTCGGTCGGCGCATTGCCGATCTGGCCATCGCCCGACGCCGACACGTCGAATCCGGCATTGCCGGTCTGTGCATGCTCGACGCCGTTTCCACGGATCGGCATTGCCATGGGGTTCTGGGAGCCGGTTCGGCTTGCCGATGTGACGATGAAGCCGTGGTGCTTCGTCAATCTCGGCGGGATGAAGCTCGATCCGGGTTTTGACATCGGTCACAAGACGCTCGCCGGTCCGAGCGCTGTCGGCGGCGGCCAGCAGAATAACGGTAGCTGGCAGATCCACTGGTACATGTACCCGTTGATCTATTGGCTCGAGCTCATCGGCGACTGGATCTGCCTCGAGAAGGGCTCGATCGACATTCTCTACCTGACCGAGATCGACCCGCTGTGGCAGGACAGCGAGCTCACCCTGATCATCAACCCCGAAGCGGTCATCTTCGCGAACCCGCTCGCAGTCGCGGCGTGTGCCGCCGACTGTGCCCTGTCATCGACCCATCTTCCTAATGACTCGCTGTTTTGGTGCGCCGGGTGTCAGGGGACGATGTACCCGCTCAACGGCAACAACTCGGCGCAGTACGGCCACGTCCAAGGCAGCCGCCTCGCGCTCGAGCGGTTCGCATTCAAGCTTCACCGCGAGGCGATTGCTCTGGGCACGGCGGGCGAGAAGGCGCTTTGCGCGCCGTACGTGCAGCCGATCATGCAGAAGTCTCAGTACCGCTTCCAAATGACGAACCCGGTGCCGTCGACGTTCGGCCCCGGGACCTGCCCGCCGATCGGCGCGACGACGGCGGTCGGTTCGGGTCAGATGCTTCCCGTCATCGGCGAGGACATGGGCTACCTCGTCTGGCGCAAGCGCAACTGCTGCGTGTTGTGATGCGCCGCCGCTCTCCCCTGCCGCCGTCACTGGCCTTCCTCCTTCCCGCGCTCGCGGCGCTCGTCGTCGACGCTGCATTGCTGCCATGGGCGTCGCCGGCTGACGGACAGGTCGTCGAGGGCGTCGACATCGGCGCGGCGCGGGCGCGGGCGAAAGCCCAGGCCCACGACCTCGACGCGTTCTCATCCGAGGTCGGCAAGCGCGGTGAGGCGCTGCGTCAGCAGGCGGTCGACACCCGGACAGCCGCCCAGGCCAATCGCGCCCGCGTCGGGTCGGTCAAGACTGGTGGAGCCAAAGGCGCGTTCGACTTCGACGCAATGATCGCCGGTGCCGATGCGGCAGCAGCGGGCAGCAAGCTCGAGCGGCCGAAGCTGATCGTGTTCGCCTCGCTGTCGATGCCGGTGCCGTCGCTCAAGACGTTGTTCCGTGATGTCACCAAGGCTGGCGGCGTCGTCGTGTTCCGCGGGTTTAAGAACGGTTCGGTCAGGGACTTCATGGCCGGACTCGCCCCGGCGTTCGACAAGGGTGAGAAGATCGACGGCATCGGCATCGATCCACGCCTGTTCCGAGCGTTCAACGTCGAGGCAGTGCCGACCTACGTCGTCACGGCCGGCGATATCGAGCCGTGCGCCGGGTTCCATTGTACGACGCCGCTGCCGCCGTACGATCGCCTCGCCGGTAACGTCACCACCGATTATGCGCTGACGACGATTGCCGATGGCCGCGGTCCGGGCTCGGCGGCCGCCAAGGTCTATCTCGCGCGGCTGAAGCGCGGAGGCCGCTCGTGACATTGGTGGAGCTCCTTTCGGTGGGATCGGTCGCGTGGGTTGTCGCGGCGGTACCATGGTATCGTCAGAGGCGCGTGTGGAAGTCGCAGGTGGCGATGTTCCAGAGAATGCGTGAGCTGACGACGGTCGAAACCGCGATCCACGAAACGCTTCAGGAAGCCCTGGCGGACTTTGACGTCGTTGCTAAGGTTCCGGTTATCGCGCTGGGCGGGCCGCTTGATTTCAAACGCATCGACGAGTGGATTTGGTCGCCGCTGCTTTTTGCTATAATTATTGACAGAAGCTCGGCCGCCATTCTCGGCGCCATCCAGCTGATCGACGCTCACGACGAGCACGTTGCCCAAGCCGAAGCCCTCCGCGTCAAACCGCTCGCTGCGAACGGTCATCTGGTCTTTGTTGTCGGATCGGCGACGGTCCCTGACGTCGGCAGTATTCGCCGACGGCTCGGTCCGCCGATTACCCGGCGCGCGGCGGAACTTGCCGCGCCGGGAGGGCCGTGGGCATGACTGATCTTCACAGTGTGGGTTCGATCATCGCAAGGTCGATGCTCAACTTGCTGCAGCCGGTCATTGTTATCGCTGTCGTTGTGCTGGTCATCCTCGTAGTCGTCCGGATAGCGAGTAATTCGCACGACCACCTTCGTATCGAGCGCAAGCGGCTGCTCACACCCACCGAGGTCCGGTTCTGGCGGCTGCTGGTCGCCGCCGTGCCCGACCATGCCGTGTTCAGCCAGGTCGCGATGGGCGCGATGCTCAAGCCGGTCTCGGGCCTGTCGCGCAGCGACTGGTGGTCGAACTACGGTCGCTATTCGCAGAAGGTCGTCGATTTTGTCGTGGTCGACCCGCAGACCGGCGAGGTCGTCGCCGTAGTCGAGCTCGACGACCGGTCGCACAACGTGGACAAGGACGCCGCGCGCGACGCGCTGATGGCGTGCGGCGGCTATGACGTCGTTCGGATCTCGGTCAACGACCGGTTCGATGCGCGGTCGCTTCGGGCGCGGCTGTTCGGGGACGTCACGTCCAATGTTCGGGCCATCGGCCCGGCGCGGCTTGCCCGGTGATGCGGGGAAGGTCCCTCGCGCTGGTCGTCGCTGCGTTGACGGCGTTCGGTGGCGGCATGGCTCTTGGGCAGACGGCGCACGACGACGGCAAGGCGTTCGGTGCGCTGCTGCGGCCGCGCGCGGCGTCGTCGGCGAAGACGACACCCACCCCGGCGACTGTCCCGGGCTACACGGCCGCGGCCCCGCCTGAGATGAGTTACTACACGTCGCCGTCGACCCTTGCGCCGGCGGCCGCCGCAGCTGCGCCGGGTACTACCGGCTACCAGGTTGTCACCTCGTCGGTCACCAATCGCCCGAAGTTCGCCAAGGTCGACCTCGACGCGACTGTGGCACGCGGCAAGACAGTCGCCGCCGATCCGATGAAGTACGTCTCGGGTTTCGGCGTCTCGGGGACGGAGGGGGCGTGCGTACCGCTGCCGCCGAGTGTTCCGTCCGGCGCGACGTATGAAGCAACTTGCAACGCCGGTTATACCGTCACCGCGTCGGTCGATCATCTGTGCGCGATCCCGGTCACGCCGCAGTTCAAGACCGATAACCGCTACGAGTGCACCGACGGCGACTATAAGCACAACAAGACCGACGACTGCGCGCTGCCGGGGTTTTCGTCGTGCAGCATCATCGGCACGCGTCCGGGCAAGTGCCTGCAGGGCGTTCCGGGCAACTGTACCGAGCCCGGCGATCCGATCGAACGGCTGTCGTGTCCGGTTCTCGTGCCGGGCGGCAAGCTCCTCGGCACCAGCTCGGTCTATACCGGGTCGATCACCGACACCTCGGCGTGCGCGAGCTGGGCCGGTGATGGCACGTGCAAGGCGGCACCCGACATCTGCACCGACAGCACGCCGGTTACCCGCGTTGTCAACGGGGTCGCGGTCACGCAGCCGTGCTGGGCGTTCAGCCGGACCTACACCTGCGGTGGCGGGCTCTCGTCGTCGCCGAGTAGCGACTGCAGCAATCTCGAGGCGCTCGAGTGCACCTTCGTCCGCGAGGACTGCCTGTCGCCGCCGGGCTTGCCGTGCACGACGACCGACCGGGTCTACAAATGCCCGGTGCCGCCGGGTCCGGCCGATAAGACCCAGGCGATCTGCAATGGCGACGTCTATTGCCTCGACGGCAAGTGCGACACGATCGTCCGCACCCCAAATGCCGACTTCGGCAACGCCGTCGTCGCGCTCAACGCGGCGAGCCAGGCGGGCAAGGAGTTCGACCCCAACAGCCTGAGCCTGTTCAAGGGCTCGCGTGAGACCTGCCAGAAGGCAATTTTTGGGCTGATCAACTGTTGTGTGCCACGCGGGCTGCCGCTGCTCGGCGGGTGCAACGCGGCCGACCAAACGCTCAAGACAAAGCAGGACAAGGGCCTGTGCAGCCTCGTCGGCAGCTACTGCGCCAAGCATACCTTGTTCGGCATCTGCCTCCAGAAGAAGGAGGCGCACTGCTGCTACCTGTCGAAGATCAGCCGCATCCTCCAGGAGCAGGGCCGTCCACAGATCGGCAAGCCCTACGGCGATCCCGCGAAGGAAACCTGCCCCGGGTTTACGCTTGCCGAGTTCCAGCAGCTCGATCTGTCGAAGATGGATTTTCGCGAGGTCTACGCCGAGTTCACCGACGCAGCGAAGCTGCCCGATGAGATGGCCACGACGACGGCGCTCCAGACCAAGATCACCGACTATTTTGCAACACACCATCCATGAAGGGGGCGGACAATACATGGCCGACGTGGCGTTCAATGACAGCGCGGGGATGACGATCATGGAGATCGGCATGGCGATGCTGCTTATGCGGGCTGGAACAGCGGAGCTTGATGACTTCGCCGCCGAGTTCGCACGTCGGTTCCGCGTGCCGGTCGAACCGTTCGACCTGCGTCCCTGTTACAACCGGATGATCGAGCGGGGCTGGCTCGAGCCGCACCCGACGGAAGCGCCGCGGGTCCTCGTTACCTTGGCCGGCGAGCAGGTGACCTACGCCGCCTTCAGCGGCTTCATCCGGCTCGTCGACCCCACGGGTCAGTATTTCAAGGCGTCGATGGTCTTCGCGCTGACGACGCGCCGACATGAGGAGGATGATGATGATTGACCGTGTTGGAGCTGGCCGCAGCCGGTTGCGCGTGGCGCTGATCGCTGCGGCGCTCGCGATGTTGGCGTCGGGTCCGGCGATGGCGCAGTCGGTGGCTGTGTCGACGGCGCCGGCGGCAACGACCGGCGGGCTGATCGAGGAGCCAACCGGCGGCAGCGATTTCTACTGCGCGGAGCGCAAGCTCGGGACGTGGTTCTACTGCACCAAGCCCAAGCCGAAGGTCGCCGAGGCCGTTCCAGCAGCGCCGGCGGCCCCGTCCGAGACCGCGGCGCAACGCCTCGAGAAGGTCACCGCCGAGTTGCGTGAGTTGAAGGCGAAGGCGATCCTCGAGCCGTCGACCGAGAATATCACGGCGTTCATCCAGTTTCAGCGGCAGCAGCTCGACCGCGCCAGCATGTTCTCCGACGTCTGGCAGCGCGCGGTGTGGCAGAACCCTGACCTCGACTACACCCTCCAGCGCCCGGTCGGCACCGTCGCCAAGGCGCAGTGGCTGTCGACGCGGAAGGCCGACGAGGACCGCTCGCTCAATCGCCTCGGCGAGCGCTATGGCATCTTCTACTTTTTCGCCCAGTCATGCGGCGCGTGCAATGTGTTCTCGCCGATCCTGAAGTCGGTTGCCGACAGTCACGGGCTGCACGTCATGGCGATCTCGACCGACGGTGGTCCGTCGGACGTGTTCACCCGTTACTCGGTCGATAGCGGCCAGCGCGAGCGCATGGGACTGACCTCCAAAGCCACGCCGGCGGTGGTCTTGTTCGACACTGTCACGCACCGTGCGGTGCCGATCGGCTACGGCGTCATCGCCGCCGACGAGCTGATGGACCGGATCTACACCCTCACCCAGACGAAGCCCGGCAGTGATTATTAAGCCTGCCCATCTTCCGTGGCGGCAAGCGCCACGTCTGACCGAGCTCTTGGCTCGGCCCGTACCGTTCTGGAAGCAGATGCTGTTCGGTATTCCGGCAGCACTGATCGCGTTCGCCATCGTGCTCGCTGTGCTCGACCACAATGCGCCGAAGACTTGTGAAACGGCGGTGTCGGTCAGCGCCGACGGCACAATCAGCCGAGGCCCGATGGTGCTCGGCAGACTCACGAAACGCGGCGACATCGAGTGGAGCCACGACCCGAAGGTCGTTGCCGCTGAAGAATCCTTGGAGAGAGTACAATGGCGACTTCCCCTCGTTGGTTCATGATCGCGCTCGCGGCGCTGCCGGGGATGGCGGTGAGGGGCCTCGTCGCGCTCTATATGGCGCTGTGCCCGATCTGTAACCTTGCACGCTTGCTGATTTGGCTGCGTACCAAGATCAGCCCTTCGTCGCTCCCGCGCCTCGTCGCGCGTGCCGCGGGTCATGCCGCGCCGGTGCTGCTCATGTTCGCCGTCGCCAACCTCGTGCTGTACCCGCTGGCGACGACGGCGGCACGCGCCGACGTCGCCGGCGCGATGGACGGCTACTTCAACGACATGGGCGCGGCGGCCAACGTCACCGGACCGAGCGCGTACCAGGGCCAGGAAGCAGGCTATTACTCGGGAGGCAACGTCTGGACGCGTTTCCCGCAGAAGAACGTCAGCCTCGCCAACATCCAGCTGCCGAAGGTCACCGCCGGTTGCGGCGGCATCGACGTGTTCGCCGGGTCGTTCTCGTTCATCAACTCGGCGCAGATGATCTCGCTGCTGAAGTCGATCGCCAACAACTCGCTCGGGTTCGCCTTCAAGCTGGCGATCGATACCGTCTGCCCTGAGTGCTCGAAGGTCATGGAGGAAATCAGCCAGAAGCTTCAGCTGATGAACAACCTTCAGATCAACAGCTGTCAGGCGGCGGCTGCGCTGGTCGGCTCGGTCTGGCCGAAGTCCGAGACTGCGGATCGCGAGATCTGCCAGCAGTTCGGCAACTCGAGCGGCAAGTTTTCGGACATGGCCGCGTCGATGGCCGGCTGCGGTAATGGTGGCAGTCGCAAGCCGACACTGGCGGCAGCGGCTGCCGACCCAAACATGAAAGACGTCGCCGCGATGAGCGTGCCGATCAACTTCACCTGGCACATGATGGAGAAGTCCGACTTCTTCGCACCCGGCGGCACGATGGACACGAGTCTGGCGCAATACGTCATGACGATGGTCGGGACGATCATCTACGTGCCGCCGGGCGACGACGATCCCGGTGTTTACAACACGATCGCGGGTGACGTCTCGTCGACCCTGGTGACGGCGCTGCTCGACGGCACCGACACGACCGGCGCGATCAAGGTGTGGACCTGCGACACGCCGGATCCGTGTGTGGCACCGACGCTGCAGCCGATCGCGTTCGCGGCGAACAAGGCGATCCGCTTTCGGGTTAAGACACTGATCGAGGACATGGCGTCGAAGATGCAGACCGACACGGCGTTGACCGCGCCCGAGATCGCCTTGCTGCAGGTGGCGTCGTTGCCACTTTACAAGATTCTTGCCGTGCAGGCGGCGGCGGGGCGCGGGGCGTCGATCGGCAGTGACTCGGATACGCTGGCCGAGATCACCTCGATCGACCTGCTCACGTCGGTTCTCGACCAGCTGATGTCCGAGATCGGCAAGACCCGTTCGTCGTTGTCGGCGGCCGACGGGGTCAAGGCGGAAGCGTGGCAGACAAATTTCGTCGCGACGCGGACCGCGCTCGCGCAGCGGCAGGCGAACACCCAGGCCAAGGTCTCGGCGCTGATGCAGATCATCCAGAAGACCGCGTTCCTCGAGTCGACGTTGGCGGCGCAGATGACGCCGGCGATGTCGGCCTCGGTCGACTGGTCACGTCAGGTCGGCGCGCACGGGATCGTCAACTAATCATACGGACGGGCTGAGCAGGACGCGGGAGAGGGACGGAGACGATGGCCACAGTCGAAGTGTTCACGGTCGGCGGCGGCGAGTACATCGGCAACGTCTTCAATGCCGTCGCGGCATGGACCGGGGAGGGTGGCTATAAGAGCCTCCTCCAGGTCGTCCTCGTCATGGGCTTCACGATGTCGTGCCTCGTGCTGGCGTTCAACAGCGACTGGCGCGCGTGGATCAACTGGTTCCTCCAGGGGACGTTGATGTACATGTGCCTGATGGTGCCGAGGGTCGATGTCCAGGTCATCGACCGGATCAACCCGAGCCTTGCGCCGTCGTATGTCGGCAACGTCCCGCTCGGTCTCGGCCTCGTCGCCAGCTTCACCAGCCAGGTCGGCGACTACCTCACCCGCGAGGCTGAGGTTGTTTTCGGCATGCCCGACGACATGCGTTACGCCAACAATGGCATGGTCTACGGCGCGCGGCTGATCGAGGCGTCGCAGGGCATGCGGCTGAACAACCCCGAGTTCGCCACCAACCTCGACGAGCATATTCGCAACTGCGTGTTCTATGATGTGCTGCTCGGCCACAAGTCGATGTCGGCGCTCGCCAACAACGGCGATGTCTGGGGCTTCATGGGTCCCGGCAGTCCGGCACGGGCGCAGAAGTATATCACCGACACCGGCGGCGCAACGACGACCGAGATCATCACCTGCAGGGTCGCTTATCAGCGGTTATCCGATGCATGGTCCGAGGCGCAGTCGCGCGCCGCGTCGGGCCTCGGTCACAACCTCTTCAAGGGCACCGACGCGATCGTCAGTGCCAAGCTCTACGCCGATCTCGGCAGCGCCTACAGCTATCTCACCGGCGTGTCGCAGGACGGTGCGGCGACGATGAAGCAGACGCTGCTGTTGAACGCGTTCAACCAGTCGATGCACACGATGTCTTCGACCGGTGGCGGGAGCGCGGTTGACGTCTATGCCCAGACCCGGGCCGACATCCAGACCAAGAACACCTACACGTCGATTGGCGCGGCGGCTGAGAAGTGGGTGCCGTTGTTGCAGATCGTTTTGACAGTGATTTTCTATGCGCTGTTCCCGGTGCTTTTTCCGTTGTTTTTGCTGCCCTCCGGGGGCGTGACTGCGCTCAAGGGTTACATCACCGGATTCTTCTATCTCGCCGCGTGGGGACCCTTGTTCGCGATCCTTCACATGATGCTGATGTTCAAGGGGGTCCACGATCTCAGTGGTGCTGCTGGCATGCCCGAGCACGGCAACATGCCGACCTTGATCAGTGCCAACTCGATCTCCGATGCGGCCGCCGACATCGGCTTGCTGGCGGGCTACATGATGGCGAGCATCCCCTTCCTTGCCGGCGGCATCGCGCGTGGAGCGATGGCGATCTCGAGCAACGCCACGAGCTTCTTGCAGCCGTCGCAGAACGCTGCGGAAGTCGCGGCCAATGAGGCGTCGACCGGCAACATCTCGCTGGGTAACTCGAGCTTCGACAACCAGAATATGAACAATCGTCAGGCGAACAACTGGAGCGACGCCGCATCGTACACCTCGGGCGCGTCGGCGTTCAACACTCGAGGATCTGATGGCTTTATGTCGCATAGCTATCCTGACGCCGAGGTCGGGGATGCCAGCGGCGCGATTTCACGGCTCGCTGTCTCTCCGAGCCTGACACAGGATTACCAGTCGTCCCTGACCAAGAGCGCGAGCGAGGCGAAGGCGAGGTCGGAGACCCTGTCGAACACCGCCGCGTCATCGGTGTCATCGGCCAACACACAGGCGGCCGAGTTTCGCAACGCCGTGTCTGGCGGCACGACCCTCGACCATAGCCTCGGCAGCGACGACCGCAGCACCGTTGGCGAGACCTACAGCCAGATCGATAACGCCGCGACGGCGCTGCAGAACCGCTACGGCTTCGACCGGCAGAAGGCGGTATCGGTTGCTACCGAGAAGATGATGAGCGGCCGGATCAGCTCGAGCACGCTTGGCTTGGGCGGAGGAGGCGGCGGCGGAGGCGGCGGCGGAGGCGGCGGCGGTCGCGGCGGATCGTTCCCGATCAGTGCCGGCGCCGAGACGGGGATCTCCAAGCGCGTGACCGACAGCGGTCATCTCCAGGGGACCGACAGCCTGAGCGAAGCCCAGGACTTCATGAGCTCGTATGCGCGGTCGCACAGCTGGGGCAATCAGAAGGACTCGTTCGACCGGGTGACGCAGGGCTCGTCGAACAGCACGATCGCGTCGAAGGCGAGCAGCGTCAGTGCGGCCTACACCCGCGCGAACTCGGCGAGCGAAGAGGCGAGGACGTCTTACGAACAGTCGCGGCGGTTCGAGGAGGCGGCGTCGCTGCGGGACAGCAGCGGCGTGTCGGTCGGCGAGAACCTTAGCCAGCGGTTCGTCGAATACGTTCACGGCGAGCAGCGCAAGCTCGCTGCCGGCGGCGTCGCCTCGACGTGGAACCCGACACGCGGCCTCGCCAAGACCCCCGATCAGCAGAACGAACAGGCGTTCTATGAGAAGGGGTTTATTTCGTCCGAGCGTGAGCGGATCTCTGCCGGCGTCGAGCCGAGCCTTTCCGCGCCTACCGCCGCCGGGCTCAGCCGTCCGTCAGCCAACACGCAGACCAAGGTTCACGCGGTTGCTGAGGGCGGGATCGCGGCGCTTCAGGCACGTGGGCTGCCGTTCGATGCCAGCGTGCCGACTCCCGAGACTGTTCGCGAGGGGCGCAACGCCGTCGGCTCGACGCTGCAGTACGAGGCGAACCGCGTCGGCGGCGCCGTCAACGATCGTGCGACCGAGTTCAACCGGGTCAAGAAGAGCATCTCGCCGAACCCACAGGAGACGCTTGATCGGGTTGCTGGACCTCAGCCTACAATCGGTGAAGCACTTCGAGACGGAGCATGGGAGGCTTTCGCTCCGAGCTTTCTAAAGAAATAAGTGGTACGCGAAAGAGTAGCCGAAGACCGCTATGAATACGAACACCAGCGCTAATACGCCTCCCCAGAACCACCGGTCAGGAATGCCGCGATCGAGAAGGAACGCATCGAGGTTCTTGGTTTCGATGGCGTGGCTGAGCTGGCGCAGTCCCTCGAAGCCTTCGACCGCCACGGGGCGAGCGCGATCAGCTTCGAGCCGCGCGACCTGCTCGCGGAGCGCTTCGACTTCGTGGCGCAGTGTGTCATCACTCATCGGTCTGCCTAACCAGAACAATTGTAGTACACTTATACCACGACGGATGGTAAAGTTCCAGCCTCATCCCGCCGGACTTTCTGTCATCGCCGCTCCACCTCTTCCCGCGCCCTACGCGCTTAATCTCGGCCGTATCGAGTTGGTTGCCGTTGACCATTCCCGCAACGTCAACCGGCGCTATTCGGTCGAAGCCAGCGAGGATCTGTTCGGTGCTTTGATTGTGGAAACAGCATGGGGCCGTATCGGCGGTTGGACGGCGGGGAAGCGGGTGTCGTTTACCGACAGGGCAGGAGCCGATCGCGTCGTCGCTGGCCATCTACGACGTCGTGCGACGGCCGCCAGGCGCATCGGTGTCGCCTACACGCCGGTTCTGCTGTGAGGCATCTTCTCGGCGTCGCTGTGTGCCTTGCGCTCGCGGCGCCGGCATCGGCGTGGGGAGATCGGGGTCATCGTGCTATTGCCGATATCGCGTGGACCCAGCTGACCCCGGTCGCGCGTCACCAGGTTGCCGAATTGCTCGCTGTAGTACCGGCGCTGGCGACGCCGGCGTGTCCGGTAGGATCGTTCGAGGACGGCGCGACATGGGCGGATTGCGTTCGGTCGACCTATCACGACCGGTTCGGCGCGACATCGACGTGGCATTATATCGATGTTTCGGTCTGCCGTCCGTTCGCACTTCCGGCCGATCCCGACGGGCGTTTTATCGTCGAGCGGTATCGCCGGGAGCTTGCGGTGCTGCGCGATCGAGGTCGTACCGTGGAGGAGCGCCTCGAAGCGCTCCTCTGGGTCGAGCATCTCGTCGGCGACCTGCATCAACCGCTTCACGTCGGCGACGCCGGCGACCGCGGTGGCAACGAGGTCAGGGGCTATCCGCAGTCGGGGCGCTACCCACTCAACCTCCACGCCGAATGGGATCGGGTCCTGGTTGATGAAGCCGTTCATGCTACGTCCGGTGGCGTGCCGGACTCGCCGCCGCCGCGCGAGCCGGCGATGGCGGATCTCGCGAACAATCTCCGGCGACGTGGGCGCGGGAGAGTTGGGAGATCGCCCGGAGCGCGGCTTATGGGCGTTCGGGGCTGGTTGAGCATTGCGGCGGCGACAACCACTCGGTCGACGTCGGTGACGGCTATCTGCAGATGGCGGGGCCGATCGCGGCGGTGCAGCTCGAACGCGCCGGCGTGAGGCTGGCCGCGGTTCTCAACGACGTGCTGAGATAAGCGAGATAACATGGGCATAGCTGACCGAGACTATATGTACGATCGCACGAGGGCAGCGGATCGTCCGTCGCGTGTCATGCAATCCGAGATTCGGAGACCGCAGAGACGTGCTATTGCCGTTTCGGTCTTGGTCGCGCTGCTCTCCATCGCGGTGCCGCTTATCAACCAATACGGCATTCCGTCATTTGCTGGGCCATCGGGGCCGATCCTGAGTTTCCCGTCATCTGGCGATGTGTTCATCACCGCGAGTGCCGATCTGCGGCGTGGTCAGTCACGATTCCGGGTTGCCGTCCCTGCCGCCGATCGGCGTAATTATGTCGTGCTGCTCACTGCGGCCGACACGGGCGAACGGATCATGGCGATCTATTGCCGCTCTGGTGATGATGTCGTGGTGCCGGTCCCGATCGGCCGATATCGTGTTCTCGCCGCCAGTGGCCTCGACTGGTACGGACTGCACGATTTGTTTGGGCGATCGACGCACGTCGAGGAGGTCATCCCAGAAATGGTCGCGACAGTCCTGAATGGACCGGGAATCGTATTTAGGCGGCGGCCCGACGGCAATTTGCCGACGCAAACTATGCCGAAGTCGCATTTCTTTGGTTGAACGGAAAAGTCGTAACTTTCATTCACTATGATAAGCCTCGCGACTGTGGCTTAAAAGAGACTTAGTTCGGCTGCGTTCAGGCTACGGCTACCAAACGCGACATAGTGGCGCGCCATTGTGTCGAGCCCCGTTTGGAATTTTCTATGTCGAATGATCGTCCGTCGCTACATTTGATCGAGTGTAAATGTGCAACCTGTGGTTATGTCGCCATGGTCGAAAGATATTGGATCGAGCGATCGGGTTCGCCACATTGTCCCGTGGGGCATGCTCCGATCTGGTGTGACGATCCCGCGCTGATTGTCGGGCCGGTGCCACATCGGTGATGCCGTGTTCTCATCACTGACGTCCAGACCCGGGATACAGTCCTCTTTCAACAAAGCTCGTCAAAGAGCTTGGGAGCCAGGCAGAGACGATAGGTGGCGCGAGAGCAAGCCACGTAGAGCAGATTGATGAGCTGATCGGTCTCTTCAGTCTTGGTCGCGTCCTTAGCCCGTCGCGCCATCAGTTCGCGCGGGGTATCGAAGTCGTCGAGGACGAACACCGTTCGAAACTCCCGTCCTTTCACCTTGTGAGCGGTCGATACGGTGATCTGCGCGTCACGCTCGTTGTCCAGGTGCAGGCCGGCAAGCCTCTGCAATAACGACGGCAGCGCCGCCCCGTGCTTTTCGACGATGTCGCGTAACCGTCGCGCGTCGACGTCGCCGCGCTCGGCTGCGTCGTTGAACTGCCCCCACGATGTAAACCGGGCGACCTCAGCGTCGGTCACTTGGGCGAGATGGTTTTGACGCAGCGCGTAGGCTGACGAAAGCTGCCGCTCGAGTCCGGTAAATCCGCCGAGGAGGTGGAATGGCCGATCGATCAGCGACAGGCCCTCGAACAGCCGCGCGTTGGTCCGTGCGAGGATTGCGGTGCCGGCGCCGGCGCTCGCAGCGCCACCGTAGCGGATGATCTCGTTTTCGATAGCGGGATTGCCGTGCAACAGTCTCCGCGGCGGTCGCGAGTGATGTTTCAGGATGCGAATGCACAGCGTCGCGATCTTCGGGCCGAAGCGCCAGCTGTGCGTCAGCGGCAACTCGTCGGCCGGGAATTGCTGCATCGCATCGACCGCACCCCTGAAGCGGTAGATCGACTGATAGGTGTCGCCGACCACAACCGTGGGCAACGCCGCCTTGCGCGCCACGGAGATCAGTACCGGATTCAGATCCTGAGCCTCGTCGAGGAGGAGATAGGCAAAATCGCCTTCGATCCGGTGCCAAAGCTCGAACGCCTTGAGGTAGGTGTCGTGGGTGATGGGCAAGTCGTGTCGGTCGAACCTGAGAAGCTTGACGGCGATCGCCTTGACCATGTGCCTGATCGCGGATCGCTGCTTGATATCCGCCAGTTGGCAGTGATCGGCGCGCAGCTTGCTTCCGGCATCGATCAGGAAGCTGTCGAGTGTGCTCAGGATTGCGGCGCGGACCTGGCCGTAAGTCATTCCGTCGACCGGGCGGATAAACTCGTCGTAGGGCCGTAGGTGCTCGAACCGGAACTTTTTGATCGGATCGCCGCGCTTGCCGATCTGCAGGGCGCGGTGCGCAAAGCTATGGGCGGTTCGCGTCTCGATCGAGCTTGGGAACTTGCGGCTTGCTTCGTCCGCGATTGATCGATTGAACGCGAGGTAAAGGCCTTTCGCGGGCCAGCGCCTGGCATATTCGACGAGGGTCGAGGTTTTGCCACACCCGGCACCGGCAGCAACCTTGACGATGCCCTGCGGTGGGTGGGCGAGGATCTCCATCTGCTCGGGCGTTGGTGTCATGATGTCTCGCCGCCGGGTGAGGCGTAGTTTGTTGGCGACCTGCAGGTCGGTCAGGGCATCTGGTTACATGACAAGGGCCGGTCGGGCGAACTGATCGAACGACGCGGGGTCGAAAGGTTCGGTGATGGTCTCGGTTTGCCGCTCGGTCGTTCGTGGACCAGGCAAAGGCATGCCCGGCCCCCATGAACAGTGATCGACACCGGCGGTGGCTATAAGAACGGCTCGCGCCGCTTGTCAAAATTCATCTAAAATGAGACTCGGTTCACTTATTTGAGACTGGTCTCAAGGTAAATGAACTAAAACTGATGATAACCCCTTGCAATGCATCGCTATTTTCCGAAAATCAAATCCTGTCACACAGGCCGACACCGGATGAGTTTACCACCGCAGTGTCTCAAGGATTGTCGAGTGGCTTAGCCGCTTCAAAGACGTAGCGTAAGAGTCGGCCGCTTCGGCGGTGCCGGCGTCTCCACCGGCCTCGCCACCGGCTCTTTGCAGGCGCGGTGTACCGGGCGGCAGCGCTCGAGCGCTGCCGCGAACTTGGCGGCGGTGGCGTGAGTGAACAAATATTTGATGTTGGGGTCGTCGCCACCGTCGACCGGTATCCACGCTAGGTTCCCAGCGCTGTCTCGGTTGATCGCCTCGTGGCACACGTGGCATCGCCCTTCGTGCACATAGAACGCTGCAGTGAGGATCTCGCGCAGGCGGAGCTTGGCAGTGGCCGAGAGCGTCATTCTTTCTGTGATTACTCCTGTAAGCTCACGACAGGCGCGTCGAGCCCGCCGGTATGTAGTCGGCACGCTCGGGAGATGACTGACTGGCTTCGAGGCCAACGACGTCCACCAGCTTTCGTACGCTGCAGCAAGAAAGTACGCGCGGGAGTATTGTGAAAATTCACATGCAACCGTCGCGAATCAGCGAGGCTGTAGGCACGGGCGCGAGTGTCGCAATAGGCGCGTTCGTTACAAGGCCAGTCCGCGCGGTGCCCACCATTGAGGTTGCAGCGACTAATGCGCTGATAATGCGTGTGAACACTTCATGCGCCCCTGCCGTGGATAGGTGTCGAAAGTGGACCCTCAGCTAAATGGTGCCGAGTCATTGTAGGGGAACACAGAATCGAGAATCTCAGGGTTTCGATCGGCGCCGACCGGGACCCCCTTGATCTTCATAATACCGAGCCTTTCCAGTGACTTTTCTGCCAAAAGACGGTTCCCGTTTCGACGCCAATCTACAGTTCTTGCGAGAGAGTGGCAGCGGAGCAACTTAACGAACGTGTAGGCAAGGCCTAATCGACCTTAAAGAGCCCTCAGCTCAAATATCGACGCAACAAAAAGTCCAAGCTATAAACGTCCGCAACGACGGTTTGGAACGATGGCGACATCCATTGCCGGCGATTAACAGGGGGAAAGCTGGCATGCGCAACCTCTCGAGCTGGGCAATCAAGAACCCGACCTTTCCGATTGTCCTGTTCCTCGTCCTGTCATTCCTCGGCGTCGTTAGCTTCAGCCGGATGGCTGTCAACGCACTGCCCGACCTCAGCTTTCCGCTCGTGTCGGTCAACGTCAGCCAGCCCGGGGCCGCCCCGACCGAGATGGAAAAGCAGATCACGCAGAAGATCGAGGGTGCAGTCGCCTCGGTCAGCGGTGTCGAGCACATCACCTCCTACGCCGTCGAAGGCGTGTCGGGGACCAATATCGAGTTCGCCATCGGCACCCCGACCGACCGCGCGACCAACGACGTCCGCGACGCCGTCGCCAAGATCAGGTCCGACCTGCCCGACGGCATCCTTGAGCCGGTCGTCTCGCGCATCGACAATTTTGGCCCGCCGTACGGCACGTGGTCGGTGACCACGACCGATATGACGCTCGAGCAGCTTAGCTGGTTCGTCGACAACGTTGTGACCAAGCGGCTGCTTGGCATTCCCGGTGTCAGCGCGGTCAACCGCTTGGGTGGGGTCAACCGCGAAATCAATGTCGATCTCGATCCGGTGAAGCTGCAGGCATACGGCGTCACCGCAGCACAGATCAACAACACGCTGCGCGCCCTCAACATCGACGCGACCGGCGGTCGCACCGAGATCGCAGGGGCCGAGCAGGCGGTGCGCGTCCTTGGCGGCGCGCAGTCGGCGGCGTCGCTGGGCAACACCCAGATCTCGATCTCGGCAAACCGCACGGTCCGCCTTGGCGATGTCGCGACGGTCAGCGATGGCAGCGCCGAACAGCGGATCATGACGCGTAACAACGGCCGCGAGACGACGCTGTTCACCATCCAGAAGGCGCGCGGCGCTTCCGAAGTCCAGACGATGGATCGGATCGAGGCCGAACTGAAGAAGATCGCGGCCGAAAACCCGAAGGCGCATATCGAGTTGATCGACGATCAGGTCAAGCATACTCGCGAAGACTATCGGGCGTCGATCCGGTCGCTGTTCGAAGGTGCATTTCTTGCTGTCGTCGTCGTCTTCTTCTTCTTGCGCGACTGGCGGGCGACGCTAATCTCGGCAATCGCGATTCCACTGTCGTGCATCCCGGCGTTCTTCTTCATGGACGCGCTCGGCTTCACGCTGAACAATATCAGCCTGCTGGCGCTCAGCCTCGTCGCTGGCATCCTCGTCGACGATGCCATCGTCGAGATCGAGAACATCGTCCGCCACATGCGGATGGGCAAGACGCCGTGGCGCGCCGCGATGGACGCGGCTGACGAGATCGGCCTTGCTGTCGTCGCGACGACCTTCGCGATCGTCGCGGTGTTTCTCCCCGTTGCGCTTATGCCAGGGATTTCGGGTCAGTATTTCAAGCAGTTCGGCCTGACGGTGGTCATCGCCGTACTGATGAGCCTGCTCGTGGCGCGGCTGATCACGCCGCTGTGCGCCGCCTATTTCCTCAAGCCGCACGGCGAGCAGCCGCAGGGGCAGGGGCCGGTTATGCAGCGGTACATCGCCTTCCTGCGCTGGTCGATCCGCCGCCGCTGGTGGACAGTCGGCGGCGGCGTAGCGGCGTTTGCTCTGACGATCTTTCTCGGGATGCAGCTGCCGGTCGAGTTCGCCCCGGCGGAGGACACCGGCCAGTCGAGCGTCAGCATCGAACTAGCCCCCGGCGTCCGCCTGGCCGACGTCAAGCGCGTCTCGGCGCAGGCGAGCGCAATGCTCCGCGCCCGTCCCGAGGTCGCGCAGGTGCTGGAGACGATCGGCGGCGACGAGGAGGTTCGCTTCGCCACACTCCAGGTAACCCTCGTGCCGCTTGCCAAGCGGACACTGTCGACGGTCGACTTCGAACGCGACATGGCCCCGGCGTTACGCCAGCTGCCCGACGCGCGGGTCAACTTCCAGTCGCAGACCGGCGGCTACGGCGGCTATGATATCAACGTCGTCCTCGTCGGCGACGACCCGTTGGCGCTGCACCGCGCCGCCACTGCAATCGTCGCCGGCATGAAGCGCCTGCCGTCGTTGCGTGACGCGCACATCGACGCCGACCTGCAACGGCCCGAGATCGTCATCAAGCCGCATTTCGACATAGCGGCGCAAATGGGCGTGTCGGTTCAGGCGCTCAGCCAGACGATCCGTATCGCGACGATTGGCGACGTACCGCAGAATCTCGCCAAGTTCTCGCTGTCGGACCGTCAGATCCCGATCCGGGTCCAGCTGCGCAACAGCGCGCGCAGCGACCTCGACACGATCCGCAACCTGCCGGTGCCGACGTCGGTGGAGCAGCTGACCGGGCCGTCGGTGCCGTTGAAGGTCCTCGCCGATATCGATTTCGGCGCCGGCGCGGTCAAAATCCGCCGCTACAACCAGGGCCGCCGCATCGCGCTGGTCGCCAGCCTTGCACCGGGGGCCAAGAGTGGCACCGCCCAGTCGGCGATCCACGCGCTGCCCGAATTCACGGCGATGCCGGCAGGGGTAAAGCAGGTTGCGGTCGGCGAGGACGAGTGGATCGGCGAGCTGGTCCTCAACTTCGTCTATGCGCTGGTCGCAGGCGTGCTTCTGGTGTTCGCCGTGCTGGTCCTACTTTACCGCCGCATCCTGCCGCCATTCGTCAACATGGCGTCGCTGTTTCTCGCGCCGCTCGGCGCGATCATCGCGCTGATGATCACGGGCTTTGCGCTTTCGATGCCGGTGTTCATCGGGCTGCTGATGCTGCTCGGCGTCGTCGCCAAGAACTCGATCCTGCTGATCGACTTTGCCATCGAGGAGATGCGGATGGGGATCGACCGGGTCGAGGCGATCCTCGACGCGGGGCGCAAGCGCGCCCAGCCGATTGTCATGACCTCGGTCGCGATGGTTGCAGGCATGATGCCGGTCGCGCTGTCGATCGGCACCGACGGCTCGTTCCGCCAGCCGATGGGCGTCGCCGTGATCGGCGGCATCACGTTGTCGACGGTGTTGACGCTGATCATCGTGCCCGCGGCCTTCACCATTGCCGACGATATCGAGAAGTGGATCAGCCAGCGCATCGGCGGCGCGTTTAATAGCGCGGAGGCGGGGCCATCGATTGCCGAACCTGCGGAGTGATGAGGGCATGCGACTCTAGCTTCGGTCCATTGCAGAGCCCATCTGCCATCAGCGCGACGTCGTTGCTGAACGGGGATCGCCAGCTATCGGTCGGGGAAACAGACAGGCCGCCTGCGCCCAATATATGCCGTGCAGCGCAACCGTTGCGCTTGCCCAAAGCGGAAATAGGGAAAGTTAATTTATCGTGCGCCGAGGTTGACATAACGAGTGAGGCAAAATGCGAAGGCTATTAAAAAAGTGCCTGATCTTCGCACTTTTTGCACTTACGCTTCCTGGGTCTCTGACCGCTGATCCATTGCCTTCCGCCAAGCATGCCATGACGATAGACGACGTGCTCGGAATGGAGCATCTCGATCAAGTTACGGTCTCGTCTGATGGCGAGTGGGTTTCTGCTTCTGTGCAGCGACCCGCCAAGGCCGGCGAAGTCTTTGGCCGCACTGCTTATGAGATTGATCCTTCGCGCAACGACGTCTGGGTAATTTCTCGTCGGACGCACGAGCGCCGGAACATCACTCAAGGTGCACCTGAGGCCGCAGGTTTCTGGTGCGCGAGCTGGTCTCCAGACGGCCGTCGACTGGCGATGCTCTCGACCCGACCAGAAAACAGCGAGCCGCGTGGCGGGGACAATGTGCGGCTTTATCTCTGGGAGCGCGACACCGACAAGCTCACCCGCCTCGGCGATGTCGCGATGATCACGCAGACCCGCTATGGCGGCGCTATCCACCGGCTCGATCTGAGGGGAGGCGCTGATCACAGCACCGTGCCGCACTCATGTGCAGGTGAAGGCGAAAATGCGCCGTTTTTATGGCTCGATAATAACCGTCTGCTCGCGGCAACCTTGCCTGACGGGCAGATATCGGGATTGATCGACGAGGCGTCGCGCCCTTTTCGGATCGACGCCCGTGACGCCCGGCGCCTGCGCGACGGCGTCACACCGACCGGCGAGGCGATGGGCAGCGGAGCCGCACGAACACTCCCGCCCGCAGAGGGCACCGCGGTCATTCAGATTGTAGATGTCAAGACCCGTCAGTGGCATCTTGTAACCTCGGTGCCATCCTACCCTTTCCGCGGTGACCTCAGCCTATCTGTGTCTCCGGATGGTCGACAGTTAGCCGTGCTCACTCCCGTTGCGGCGTTTCCTCAGGCTGCAGGCCGACGCCCTCCTCACGCGGATTATGATGACTGGTTGGTCGAGAAGCGCCTCGGGGTCACCGATCTTCGTCCCGGAGCGACGATGCACTGGATTGGGTTACCCGCCGCCACGCCTTACCCGCTCGAACTCTATGGCTGGTCGCCAGATAGCAAACGTCTCGCGTTGCGTGCTCGCCGGGACGCCTTCGAGAATAAGCCGGTCCTGCTTGTCGCCAGCGCCGCAACCAGCCGGGCGACGCAGATTGGCACGGTCGTTCTCGATCAGGAAGCCGCCGGCACCAACTCACGTCATGAGCCGCAGCTGATCTGGATCGACAACCAACGCATGCTGGCCCGTTTGCATGCTCCTGCCGATGAGCGACTAGACTGGTGGAGGATCGGCGGTGATGGAACCGTCGCAAACCTGAGCGCGACGTGGAAATTTGCGCCCTCCGCGCTTCGGCGCCTGTCCGGCGGCCGATTTGTCACTATCGCCGGCCAGACCCTCATTACTTTTGATCCTCGCAGCGGGCGCTCGTCCATCATGGCCGATCTCGGAGCCGATGGAGGCGCGTTCATCGGAGCTGGGGATCCGGCATCCAGCCCGACTTCGCTATTTGTCGGGACGACTGATGCAGAGGAAAACCAAGTCATTCGTGTTGTTATATCGTCGGGACCGGGGCCGGCCGCAATCACGCTTCCGGCCACGGCAACACCTCTCCTTGTCGTGCAAGGCCGCGTGCTCTGGCAGGACGGAGGCGAAACCGGCACTTTCCTAAACGAAAGCGATCCCGCCACGGGAGAGACGCACAAGCTGCTTTCGCTCAACACTTCCTTCGCGTCGATTGCTTGGGGGAAAAATGTCTTTTTTGATTATCGCACGATGGACGGTCAGGCGGTCAAGGGAGCCGCGATCCTACCTCCCGACTATCAGCCCGGTCGCCGCTATCCAACGCTGGTTTGGGTATATGAGGGCTACTGGGTCCACCAGCATGGCGACTATTTCCTCGATCCGCAGATGCCCGGCATCTACAACCTGCAGCTGTACGCAGCGAAGGGTTATGTGGTCCTCCTGCCGTCCATGCCGCTGCCGACCGTGCGCAAGGATGTCTATGCGGCGGTTACCCACGGCGTAATGCCAGCGATAGACAAGCTAGCCGAGATGGGCATCGCCGATCCCGATCGTCTCGGTGTCTTTGGTCAAAGCTATGGAGGCTATAGTGTCTATGCGCTGCTCTCTCAAAGCGGGCGCTTCAAGGCAGGCGTCGCTTTGGCCGGCATCACGGATCTTGCAGGATATGTCGACCAGTTCGACCCGTTAGCCCGCGGCTATCCAGATATTGCGCATGAGAAGAGCTCGAACTGGGTCATCGCCGATCAATTCGGGCTTCATGTTTTACCAACAAGTGACCGCGAGACCTACGAGCGAAATTCTCCCCTAACCCATCTCGACCAGGTCCACACGCCTCTTCTCATGATCCACGGTACAGATGACGGTCGCGGTGCCGTGACCCAAGCGGAGCAGTTCTTTCACGGCCTCTATATGCAAGGTAAAACGGCGCGCCTCGTGCGCTACAACGGCGAAGGCCATAGCCTTGCGCAATCTCCCGCCAACGTTCGAGACATTCTGCGGGAGACGTTGATGTGGTTCGACCGGTACGTGATGGGGCACGGATACGACAGATTCTGAGACCATCAGGTTTCGCGCTGAACCGCTACAACTGGGTCGGCGCTGTCGGCCGCTATTCTGGCGGTTACTAGGCCTCGTGGACTGTAGATAGGCGCGGAAGCTGGATCCCACCAATTCGAGGCAAGCTATTGCAACTGCGGACTGTTCTTCCAGCGGAGGGGGTCCCGATCGGCGGCGATCGGGACCCCTGTTGATAGCGATATACGGCCTAACTGCAACGGGTTACGTAGTGAAACAGCGGGGTCCCCGCTTCCGCGCCTATCTACAGTCATGACGTCCCTAACACCTCCACCTTGGCTTGCGCTCGGCCAATGATGATATTCCACAACGGCCCTCTGCATCAGCCAAGCCTTAATCTCACGTTGGCTCGCATCCGTGTGAAAGAAATACCTAAAGCTAGAATGGCGGCGGAGGCGCGGGCATCATGCGGCATTCGCTTGCATCCGCCTCCTTTATATATCGTCGCCAGCGCTCTTTAGCTTTCCGAATAGCGGCCTGGAGCGGCACCTGACCTTGCAAGGTCAATGACGGATCCATTCTTCCAGAGCGGAAAAAAGTGAGTGTGAAGTGCCCCGATTTTTCCAAAGCGTTTATGCAAGACGGGGCGTTGGCTCGGTCCGCAAAGAAAGGGTCATCGAAGCTATTGGGCGCAGGGGGCTGGTTTGGTGGGTAGCTGCCGGAGAAAGTGGCTGAAAGGCCGACCCCATTACCGCAGTTGAGGTGTATCGCCCCAGTCTCAAACCTCTGACCCTGTGGCTCGCGTAAATCTAGATGCGCATATCCAATTCGGGGGTTTCCGGCTGCGTTTGCCGCGAAGCCGGCGAATGTCAGTTTAATCGGCTTGACCGCAACGACAGCGTCTTGTGCGCGGACATCGCCGTCAGGAACCTCATATTCCAGATCGAAGGCGGAAGACCGATCGAACATGTACATAGTGAGACTGAACCCACCACCAATGTTGATCTGGCTACCCCCGCAATACGGAGTGATTGCTAAAGCTGTTCCGCTAGGCAGCAGGAATGCGAAAGCCAACGCCAAGGCTGGTCTTCGCCTTCCCATCTGTCGTCTCGACCGCGGTCTAACCACAGTCACGGGCGCGCCTGTTTGAGCCGATTGAGAAACCTGAGCATGTCATTGAAGGCGTCGAACGAAGCCTCGCAATTCCCGTTGGGCGTTCCGCCGATCGACATGTAGCCTTTGAGGCTCAAACTGTAGCTGAGGTTTGACAGCGCGTTGCCCCGCCCGACGTTAACAAGTCCGTGGCCTGCGTCGGGATAGACGTGGATCTCCACGTGGCCGCTTTCCCCGAGGGCTTCCATTCGACGCCGGATGTGTTCTGCGCTGACGTTTGAGGGCCAGATATCATCCGAGCCGCCGGCCAAGACCAGAAATGGCACCTTGATCCGTTCGTAGGGGATGCCGTTCGCAGCCTCGACAGCCGGGTCGTTCCATATTGGCAGAAGGTCGGACGAGCCTCGATAACCAGGCGGCGTTTTGATAGCCTCATTGATCTTCGCAAGGTCGATCTTGGCCGGGAACGGCTGGAGGGGACGTCCGCCAACGCTCCAGGCCGGGTCGCCCGGCGAGGTACCCGGTCCGAGCGCGCCCCCGATAAGGTGCGAGGGGACCTCAGCAATTACTCCTGAAAATGCTTCGGGGAAGAACGCCGCCGCGAGTTGCGCCGCCTCAGACCCACGGGAGATGCCCATGACCGCCGCCCTTGCGGTACCGGACCTGCGGGCAAGCCAGACCGTACCTTCTTGGATGTGTTCCAGCGGACGATTCAACAAGGCCTTCGGAAGGTCCTTGTAGTTGTAGATCGCCAGCGCGAGGGCTGGGTGGCCGTTGCTTGCGAGAAGAGCCGCCGTTGAAGAAGCGACACCTCCGCCCGAGCCAGTAAGCACAACCACGGGCTCGCCGATGGGAGTACCTGCGGCAGGCGGGTAGTACAGGCCCCGCCAGCCAGAAGGTCCGGAAACCTCCTGCCCGTCCGTGCCTATGGCGAAACCGCGCCCAATTGTGGCGGAGCCGATTTCCTTGCCGTCAATCGCAGCCCTTACGGTTATCGGCGAGCGAGTCATGGGCGATATGATTGACATCTCTTGATTGGGCTGAGCGAAAAATGAGGCAACGAATTTCTCCGGGCTTTCACCTTCCTTAGGCAAAACAGAGCAGTACAGGCCGTGTGGGCTAACCCCGCGATAGGTGCCGCCGACTGATGGGGCTGTCGCTGAATTGACGATGCCGAGCCTGTCCGCTGTGAACACGGCCGAGGCTGTCCACGTATCGCCAGTCTCACCGATGCGGACGGCAGTGACCGTGACCTGGGCGCCTGGAGGGACGCCCCGCACGATCACGTCAAGAGGTGCGTTGGTTGACCCTTCCGCTGGTGACACCTCAAGCACTGGCGCAGGGGCCGATTGAGCCGACACAGCAAGCACGCTCAAACGAAAGGCGGCTATCAACCCGGCGGTGATCCCAGTCATATCGTTCCTCGGTCAACAAATCATACTGGGTGTAGCCCAATCAGGTGCCGCCGAAAATCTCCTCGGCTGTGATCGTTACGGCAGGGTCGCGAAGCACCAGGGGCTGGCCGGGCAGGTGCAGAACCGTTCGCCATTCGGTCGGCGAGATCCGCTCATAGGTCGTGAACGCGTTGCGCGATGGGTGGACGTAGACGATGGTGTCAACGCTGATGATGCGTTGGTACTCGTCCAGCTTGACGCCGTAGTCAGTCGACTCTGTCGACTGTGAGATGATCTCAAAAATCACCTTCGGGTGGTGAAGCGTCACTGGCTCGACCGCACGTGGACCGAGATCGCTGGGATCGCAGTAAATCGCCACGTCCGGAAGGCGGTAGGTGAACTCGCTGACCCCAAGCCCCATATCCGCAGCCAGCGCCTCGCATGGGCTGCCCTGAAGTCTCTCGTTTAACCGCCAGAGCAGATTGCCCATGATACGAACGTGCCGACGATTGGCGCGCGCCATCATGCGCGGGACACCGTCGACGAGCTCGTACTTCTCGCCGCGTCCGGAGTAGGCCGCGAAGAATTCGTCGATCGTGAGCCGTCGTGGCAA
The DNA here is from genome assembly GCF_019431245.1 of Polymorphobacter sp. PAMC 29334. Classification (NCBI taxonomy): domain Bacteria; kingdom Pseudomonadati; phylum Pseudomonadota; class Alphaproteobacteria; order Sphingomonadales; family Sphingosinicellaceae; genus Polymorphobacter; species Polymorphobacter sp. PAMC 29334. The sequence continues at coordinate 65,139 of NZ_CP080245.1, forward strand.
AGTCGCTGGTGAGGTCATGCCGCCATCTCCTGCGTGGATGATACCACATCGCCCTCTGCGCGTCCTCCCCTCCCGGCCGCTTCGGGACCGCTTAGCAGGCGGTAGACCGAGGCGCGGCCGATTTTGAGCTGCTTGGCGATCGCGGCCGGACCGATGCCCTCGCTATGCAATCGACGTACCTCGAGCGAGTCGATCGTCGGCAGTCGTCCCTTGCCGGCATATACACCCTTCGCCTTCGCCGCAGCGATGCCCTCGAGCTGGCGTTCCTTGCGCAGGTTCGTCTCGAATTCGGCAAAGACACCAAGCATGTCGAGGAACGCCTTGCCGGCCGCGGTCGAGGTGTCGATCGGTTGCGCGGTGGCGCGCAGCATGGCGCCCGTGGCGGCGACGGCGCGAACGATGTCCTGCAGGTCGCCGATCGATCGCGCGAGCCGATCTATCCGGGTGACGATCAGAGTATCCCCCGGGCGGAGGAAATCGAGCAGGATCGTCAGCTCGGTGCGGCCCTTGCGCGACGTCCCCGACTTCTTCTCGGTCCGGATGATCGCGCAGCCGGCCGCGGTCAGCGCTGCTTCCTGAACGGCGACGTCCTGGTCGGTCGTGCTGACGCGAGCATAGCCGTAGAGTGCCATTTTCGTCTTACCTGTCTCGCAACGGTCTTAGAAGATGGTAATCTAACGTCCCGCTGAGGGCGCGGCAACCGTTGTGAGACTACTGAGAGTGTCTCACGCGATCTGTCCCGCAACGGTATACCTTCGAGATTCATTGCTGTGGTCACCGATATCGTCGACGACGCAGTTTTGCTCGGTCGTCGATGACATCACCTGATCGTAGTTCGGTCCGAAGTCGCGTTGTAAGGTTCGGCAAACTTAGTTTAGTTACATACGAACAACCCCTGGAGTAAAACGTGAGCCTCAGAATCTTAAAAACGAACCTGGTTCATGAGTTGTTTGTAAGGACTGCCGATGAGAATTATATCACGGCTCGGTGGTGCGTAATCAATGATCTTAATACCGACTTCTTGTGGTTATCAGTCCATGCGCTAGAAAAATACCTAAAAAGCGTTCTGCTAGTAAATGGTAAGTCCTCAAAGTCTTATGGTCATGATATTGTGAAACTTTATGCAGAGGTCAAAACTCTTGCAGGTGACCTTTTACCCGATAAGTTAGAGAAACCTGTAAATCTTAATATTCATCATTGGTTTGAGCGAACACCTGACGAATTCATGGATCATCTCTTGCGGAACGGCAATGCCGATAATCGTTATCTTATCTATGGATACGTCATACATGACTCTGATCTCCACATGCTCGATCAAATGATCTTCGCAGTTCGTCGTCTTATTTGTCCGATCAACGATCGGATGTTTCCGCGTGATGATCCCGGTGCTCCGAAGGTGACGCATCGAGATATTCTCAAACGACAGCCGGAATATTATGGGAGTATGGGCATGCCGCTTGACACGCTTATTACGGAGAAAAAAAAGTCGGATCGTCGCGTTGCGGCACTTAACCTGAACATGGCTTTCGCGCCGTCGGATTTCCTGCACAAGTCCATGCAGGGAGGCAGTTCTTCTCGGAACCCAGTTATTATTCGTCGTATCCTGGATCCTTTAGCGAGCGATGATCGAGATTGGGCTGCTGAAGGTGTCGAACTGGCGGAGTGGTTTATGGCGAACGTACAGCTTCCGAGTGGATCAGTGGCGAGCCCGGGCGTGATCCAGCAAATCAATGCGGCGATTGATAAGGCTAAGATCAGGCATAACCTACAGTGAATCACTTGCTTTATCGTGTCGGACTATTCAGCGAGACTCTAGACAAAGGCCTCCTTTAACAAAGCTCGTCGTATAGCTTTGGCGCGAGGCAAACGCGATAAGTCGCTCGTGAGCAAGCTACGTAAAGAAGATTGATCAGTTGATCGGTCTCGTCAGTCTTGTTCGCGTCCTTGGCCCGCCGCGCCATCAGCTCGCGCGGGGAATCGAAGTCGTCGAGAACAAACACTGTGCGGAACTCGCGTCCTTTCACCTTGTGCGCGGTCGATACCGTGATCTGCGCGTCACGCTCGTTGTCCTGGTGCAGTCCGGCAAGCCTCTGCAATAACGAGGGCAGGGATGCCCCATGCTTTTCGACGATGTCGCGTAACCGTCGCGCGTCGACGTCGCCGCGCTCGGCTGCGTCGATGAACTGCCCCCACGATGTAAACCGGGCGACCTCAGCGTCGGTCACTTGTGCGAGCTGGTTGTGACGCAGCGCGTAGGCTGACGAAAGCTGCCGCTCGAGTCCGGTAAATCCGCCAAGGAGGTGGAATGGCCGATCGATCAGCGACAGGCCCTCGAACAGGCGCGCATTGGTGCGTGCGAGGATTGCGGTGCCGGCGCCGGCGCTCGCAGCGCCACCGTAGCGGATGATCTTATTGTCGATAGCAGGATTGCCGTGCAACAGTCGGCGCGGCGGTCGCGAGTGATGCTTCAGGATGCGATTGCACAGCGTCGCGATCTTCGGGCCGAAGCGCCAGCTGTGCGTCAGCGGCAATTCGTCGGCCGGAAATTGCTGCATCGCATCGACCGCGCCCCTGAAGCGGTAGATCGACTGATAGGTGTCGCCGACCACGACCGTGGGTAACGTCGCCTTGCGCGCCACGGAGATTAGTACCGGATTAAGATCCTGAGCCTCGTCGAGCAGGAGATAGGCAAAATCGCCTTCGATCCGGTGCCACAGCTCGAACGCCTTCAGGTAGGTGTCGTGGGTGATGGGCAGGTCGTGCCGGTCGAACCTGAGCAGCTTGACGGCGATCGCCTTGACCATGTGCCTGATCGCGGATCGCTGCTTGATATCCGCCAGCTGGCAGTGGTCGGCGCGCAGCTTGCTTCCGGCATCGATCAGGAAGCTGTCGAGCGTGTTCAGGATCGCGGCGCGGACCTGGCCATAGGTCATGCCGTCGACCGGGCGGATAAACTCGTCGTAGGGCCGTAGGTGCTCGAACCGGAACTTGTTGATCGGATCGCCGCGCTTGCCGATCTGCAGCGCGCGGTGTGCAAAGCTATGGGCGGTTCGCGTCTCGATCGAGCCCGGGAACTTACGTCTTGCTTCGTCCGCGATTGATCGATTGAACGCGAGGTAAAGGCCTTTCGCCGGCCAGCGCCTGGCATATTCGACGAGGGTCGAGGTCTTGCCACACCCGGCACCGGCAGCAACCTTGTCGATGCCGTGCGGGGGGCGCGCGAGGATCTCCGTCTGTTCGGGCGTTGGGGTCATTGATGTCTCGCCGCCGGGTGAGGCGTATTTTGTTGGCGACCTGCAGGTCGGTCAGGGAATCTGGTTACATGACAAGGGCCGGTCGCGCGAACTGATCGAACGACGCGGGGTCGAAAGGTTCGGTGATGGTCGCGGTTTGCCGCTCGGTCGTTCGTGGGCCGGGAAGGGGCATACCCGGCCGCCATGAGCAGTGATCGACCCCGGCGGTGGCTATAAGAACGGCTCGCGCCGCTTCCGCAGCGTCGGTGTCGTCCTCTGTCACAAGATTCACCGCGACAGCCTGCGGGTCGGTGTCGGTCAGGGTGATGTTAGCGATCGGCCGCGAAGCGTTGAGGTCGACCCGCAGTCCCTTGACGAACGACCGCCGATCGCTGACCGCGACGCGCAGGAGCTCACGTTCGATCGCGTTTTCGTAGGGCAGCCACTCGCGTGTCACCGGCATCAGGGCAATGTCGAACATCTCGGCCGCGCCCGACTGCCGAAGCGAAAAGCTGGCTGCGAGGATCAAGTGCCCTTCGTCTTCGGCTGATGACCGCCACAGATGCTCTTCGGCCGCGAACCGCCGATGAAAACGCTTCGCGGTGTCGATATCCATGTACAACGGCCAGTCGGCGAGATGCTTCAGGCCGATCGCTTCGCCGTAACGTGACTCGCCGATCGTCTTCACTTCGCCGACGACGATCATCATCGTATCCGGTGATAGCCGGGCAGGGGTCAGAGCGGTGTGCCGCCGGCCGGCAATGCCGGTGCGATCGTCGAAGCGGAACTTCTCGGGCACGAACAATCTTGGTCCAAGCGCTGCGCCCTTGGCGAAGCAGTTCTCGGCCGCTTCGAGGAGCTCGCGCCGGACGATGAACCAGTTCCGCTTGCCGCTCATGCGCGGATACCAGTGGGTCAGCTCGGCCTTGTTCCACAGGATGTGGAGGAGGCCGCGCATCGATAGCTTGCGGCCGTTGTGTTTCAGCGCCGGCGTGTCGTTGGTGATCGCCGCGGGCGCGGCGCGTGCAGCTCCTCGCTTCAGCGGGAACGCCAACTTCAGATGGACGTCGCCGGTCTCCGGATCGTCCTTGACGGCATTGCCCTGAACCTGGCCGAGTCCTGTCAGGTCGTCGGGTGCATCGTAATGGTCGCACCTGGTGTCATGCTGCGCGCCTGACCCTGGCCACCGGGCGAGCACGAAGCCGCTCTGCCGCTTTGTCACGTAGAGCGGCAGCTCGCGATCGGAGCGGCAAAGGCAGTGGGCGGGAGAGTGGCTAGCATGTGCACGTGCAAGCACTTCCATAAATCCAGGATCAGCGGCGGCAATCTGGTGATCGAGAATACGATAGTGCTGCACCTCGTCCTCCGCGTTCTGGCATTAAATGCCGGTGGCTGAAAGTTTGATAACTTCCATTATGTTAAGTGATTACAATGGGTTGTCCGGCGGACGAGCGTTAGCACGCTGTCACGTCCGCGTCAGGTTCGTTTTTTGAACAATGGTCACGAGATCGATACGATATTGCGCTCAGGACTTTTCGCAGCTGGCTTGAGGCCGCTTGACCGGCGTCATTTCCTTGGTCGTACAACATGCGCGCAAGGTGCTGCTGTTTGGCGTGGTCTATGTCCGCTCCAACCTCAGCGCACATGCTGGCGACCTCAGCGGCCAGACGGTCGAGACGGTGCCAATCTGGCGCGACGTAGGTCGACGTCGGCGTTTCGTTCTCGCCTGATAAAACCCATTCGGGGTCAACATCGTATAGCCGCCTCAGCGTCGGTAAGACGCCGATCGGAGGTGCGGCGTTGTTTTGTTCCCAGTTGATGACAGCGCGACGTGAGTAACCAACAGCTGACGCAAAGGCATCGAGACTTAATCCGGCAGAATGTCGGACTGCTCTGATGCGTCGGCCCACGGTGGACGGAGGTTCGCTCACAGCCGATCCCCTTCCAAGCCGATGACTGACTCCGTAGCTGGGACCACAGGTTCGGTGGCGGCCAAATTGTTGGCTTCCCGGATCTCAGACGTCAGCACGCTTAGGATGCCTTTTGTCTGTTTTCGCGTTCTCTCTGTGTCGTCCGCTCCGGCCTCGTACAAAGTTCGCGCTATCAGTTTTCGCTTTGCATTCGACAGCGAGAGATCGAGGTCGAGACAAATGGTTTGGGCAACGCCGTGAAGTCGGTCGAAGCGAGCCCAGTCAGCGGGACCAAAATGGCTTTGTGGGGTCGTGTCGCCACCCATCACAACCCATTCCGGATCTACGTCGTATGTCGATCGCAGCGTTTTCAAGATAGCGACCGGGGGCTCGGCAGTGCCTGTTTCCCAAGCGACAAGTGAGCGCTTGGAATAGCCAAGCGTGTCCGCGAATGCTTGCTGCCCGAGGTCAGAACGTAGTCGGACAGACTTAATCCGTTCGCCGATTGTTGAAGGGATCGTCACGGCCGTTGCGACAAGGTGGGCGTGGTCACAGGTCCCCCTGCAGGCACTGTCGCTGCCGCCTGGGACTGTGCCGCCGGCATCGACGGAATGAGCTTCTCGTAGCCATCGACGAGCGCGGCCGCGGTCATCTTCTCGAGGTTTGTCGATTGGTGCCCGGACAGGCCGCCGATCGCGACTCCAGCGAGTCCCGCAGCGGCCCAGTTAATGTCCTTCTTGCGTGCGGAGCCGGTGGCGATCGCGGTTTGCACGCCGGTCTTGACGTTGGTCACGGCGAGCAGGACCTGAACTTCGCGGGTGCGCGTCGTCGCTCCGCCAAACCCGCCAAATCCGCCGCCGAGACCACCGAGCCCGCCACCGGTGCCGCTCGCGTTGCCGTTGGCGTACACGATCTGCGCGGTCAGCACGTAATCTGCAGGCGTGATCGTAGCGGCGTTGCGCGTGGCTGTTTGCCCGGCGTTGGCGAGCTCGCGCTCGCGCTGAACGGCGTTGAACCCCTCGCCCCGGTCGAGGACGCCGAAGCATCCGGATCGCGCGACGAGCAGCTTGAGCAGCGGGATCGGGTCGACATCGCCACCCTGCTGGGACCTCGCCAGTGCCAGGTAAGCGGCGATCTGGGGTGGCAGCCCCGCGTCGGGGGTTGCCGCCTGCTTGGTCTCGACCAGGCTGACGGTCCCGTAGGGGCTGGCGCAGTGCGGGATCGAAGCATTGTCGTCGATCATCGTGCCGCCGGCGCCGAGGCGCTGCGCGGATGATGGGGTGGCGGCCGTGGCGGCGGCGGCGATCAGAAGAGCGGTCGTCAATCGGTTCATTGTCATTTTCCTCCTGTTACCAGCGAGCGCCGTCGGGACGCTCGTCGTCGTTTGTGCCGGATCGGATTCGTAATTCGTAGCCCTCACCGCTCGGCTTGATGTCACGGTCACGCCGGTCGACGTTCTGTCTGTCGCACCAAGTTTCGGCTTCGTTCGCGGTGGCGAAGGTGCCGATCCGATCCCAGTCAAAACTCATTCTCTGACTCCGTCGTTAAAGGTTGGGGGGTTAGTTGTTGCATCGCGGCTACAGGCCGTGATCTGGTTGGATTTCTGGCGCGCGTGCCGGGACGCGCTCGAGGACCCGCTCTGGTGGCGTCCGCGTAGGTTCGGCAGTCTTCGTTGCAGCTGCAGTGCGCGCGGCAATTCCGGCTGCCACCGCTTCGCGTTCGCCGGGTCGCACCGGCGGAGACAGCGCACGGAGGCCGTTGATCACCTCGAGCGCGCTGAACTTGTCACCGCTGTTGCCCTCGAGGCGGCTCGCGACGCGGTCGTGGTTGTCGATGACGAGGGTCAGGGCATCACGAGGGCGCGTCGCGTTGACGAGGAACAGCTTGGCGCTGGTCAGCTGGCTCTCGCTGCTGTCCATCACCGCGATCGCGCGGTCCTCGGTCGCCCTGGACTTTGTGGGTGTTGAGGGCATAGCCGAGGTCGAGGTTCTTGAGCATGCGGTCGCCGGTGGGCAGCGTCACGTCGATGCCGGCGGCGTTGCGGACGGTTATGCCGGCGGCGTCGATCTTCAGGATTTGCGCCGTTGCCGCGTTGAGCAAGCCTTTATCTTTGTCGTTGGCGGTCCAGCGGACCTTATCGTTCTCGCGGACTTCGACCTCCTTGATCGTGCCGATGCGGAAGCTGTTGGCGGTGCGGTTCTTCGCAAGCTTCTGGGGATCGAGGCGGTCAATGGTGCCGTCGGGCCGGGTCAGTTCAACGATGTCTTTGTTGACCCACGTGATCGTCGCGGTGCCGATCTTGATCCTCTGATCCTTTATCTCGCGGCCGATCTCGACGACGGCGCCGACAGGATAAAATTGTGCGAACCGCTCCTGCTCGCGTGTGATGCTGAGTGTGTCGAAGACCTCAAGGTGCGTCGCGGTGGCCCCGACCCTGCCCTCGCTGACCAGACCCGCCTGGACCGCCTTGTTGAGGCCGTCTCCAAGAGCCCGGCTCGACGAGATCAGCAAGGTCGCTTCCCGCTGTTCGGGCGTCAGCGCGAGGTACTCGGCAGTGGCCGTCGTCACGAGCCATTCCCGGCGGGCATCGCGCGTGCGAAGCTCCGGTGCCTCCACGGCGGCTTCACGGGTCCACGGACGGAGCGTTTCGAGCGCCTGGACCGGTCGATCGTTGTTGAGATGCTCGGCCGCCTCCCTGACCAGCGAATGGCGGGCGCGCAGGTTCTCGGTCAGCTCGGCGGTTTCGACGCGGTCCTGTGCCTGGATGAACGGTTTGCCCGCCTCGATCGCGGCGAGCTGCCTCTTGTCGCCGATCAGCGCGAGTTTATTGACGCCGAGCAGATTGGCGAGGCCGACCAGTTTGGTCGCCTGTCCGGTGCCGAGCATCGAGGACTCGTCGACGACGATCAGACTGTCACGGAAGGCCTTTTGAGCGACCAGAAGTCTGTTCGGATCGACGGTGGGTTTGAGCAGCGATCGGTTTTCGGCGATGAATTTCGCCGTCGTCATCGACTCGATGCCCGAACTGCGGCCGAGATCGTCGACGAGCTTATGAGTGGGGACAAGCGCCAGCACTTTTCGACCCTCGTCCCGCGCAACATCGGCGACGGCACCGAGCGCCGCGCTCTTTCCTGCGCCGGCGATGCCCTGCACGGCGACGACACGGTCGCGGGACGTCAGGAGCAGCCGCCCAGCTCCTTCCTGGCCTGGATTGAGGGTCTGGAGCCCGCGTGCCTTGGCAGCGTCCTGCAGGCGCGTGCCGGCCTCGTTACGCTCGGCGACGATCGGTGTTATCCTGCCGTGGTCGCGGACAATCGCAGTAAGGAGCGAGCGCTCGAATCCGATCGCCGCCGGCGTCGTCAGCATATGGGCCTGGTCGCCGCTGCCCGGGACCAGCTTGTTTTCACGAACGAGGGCTTTGATGGTCCGCTCGACGTCATCGATGGTGATTGGCAGCCCGAGGTCGAGCGCGGCCTTGACGACGTCGGTGTTGGTAAACGCCGCTTCGCGCTCATGGAGGTGACGGATTGCTGAGGCGACACCGATCGCAGCGCCGACCTCGGCCGGCGTACCTTGGCTAATGTCCTTCGGTAGCAGGCGCGCGTCGGTCTCGCGTGGATCGAGGCCGAGCTTGTCGCGGACATAGTCGATGACCCTGGCAGCGCGCTCCGTGATAACCTTCGCGTTGCCGACGACCTGACTCCAGGCGGAAGGTTTGGCGGTTGAAGCGGCTGCAGCGCGGGCAGCCTCAACAACCGGCGATAAATCGATGCCATGGTCGGCGGCGCGCGCTTGCCAGGATTGCAGCAGCTCGCCGCGATCGGCGATATCTGCCTTGGCGGCTCGTGTCCGCAGTGCGACCTGCTCGAGTCCGGCGGGGCTCTGATAGTCGAGCACTTCAGCGGCGGCCGTGAGGATCTCGCCGCGTCGCGTACTGAATGTCTCGACGGCTTTGCGGTCGACGCCGGCGATCTCGAAGCTGCCATGTTTTCCGACGCTGCCGATCGCTCAGCCCAGTTTGGTTACGCCCTCGCGGAGGTAGGCGTGGTATATCGAGCCGAGCAGCGTGTTGTTCGACCAGAGCTTGTCGTTGTGGAGCGCATGCCATTTGCCGTCGGCGGTCTGGGTGGCATTGGCGATGACGGCATGGATATGGGCTTGGGGGTCGAGGTTGCGGCTTGTATCGTGCTGAAACAGCGCGACGACTAGGTTGCCGGTCTTGACGACCTTCTCTCCCCCCGCGCCGGTTCTCGCTTCGGCGAGGTTGGCTTCTGCCCATTTGAGTGTTGCCTTGACGGCTGCCATGTTGGCATCGAGTAGCCTTTCGTCGCCGGCGACATAGGCGAGCAGCGATAGCGATTTTGGAGCGGAGAACGTCAGGTCCATCCCCGGTCGGTGACTGCCTGTTTGCCCGACACCGATGACAGTGCCGTCCGGCATTTTACCTTCAAGAATGGCGGTGAAGGTGTCGAGCGCGACACCGCCAGAGAGGCCAGCGGCCTCGGCACCCGCACCCAGCCACAGCGAGCTCTGTTCAAGGTCCTCGGCGCTGTAGTAGTTGTCCTTGCCGTAGTACGAGGCTGCCGCGCCTGCTCCTCCCACGCTCGCCGCCGAGATCATCGGCTGAGCTCGTCATCATCGCCGCGGCCGACGATCTCGTCAGCAATATCCGCTTCAATTCGCTGTGCAGCTGCATGAGCTGCTTCGGCGATTGCGGGTGCGTGGTAAGCCCGTTGGAGTGCGATTTCATTAGGGCGAACGCTGTGTATTTCGTGCGCCCTCTCGCGAGAGACGAGGCTTGCGCGAAGCTCCTGGACGCCGAGGTTGACCGTCGTTGTTTCGCGAGGTTTTGGCTCAATCCGCCAACGGGCCAATTCTCCCTGATCGGGCTTATCAGTGGCGCGGGGGTCGGTAGCTGTCGCTCCGCCGGCTCCCTGATTATTCCCAGCAGCGGACGCGGGTAAACGGTCGAGGTTGGCGAGCGCCATGGGTAAAACCGTAGGGGTTGACGCAGTAGGTAGCGTTGCCAGTTTGGTGAGCGTTGGCAGCCTCTGTGGCGGGTCGCTGGCGACCGCTGTCTGGAAGCCCTCGCCCCCATCGGATGGCTTTAGCGGCGGCGCTGCGGCACTTTCGTCCGCTGTTTCGCTTGCCTGAAGTGGAGGCGCAACAGCAGCGATGGTGATTGGTGCGTGATGTTGGTCGTCGGGCTTCGCTGAGGGCCGTGCGGCCTCGTTCTTAGTGACGGCGACAGTGGGTTCTTCCGGCTCATCACCAAATCCGGGGAGCGCCAACGGCGCGATCAACCGTTCGATGAATCCGGGAGCCTGACGGCGATATTTTACATAGGTCAGCTTGACCTGGGCGGCCGGCAGTCCCTGCGGAAACTTGAGGTAGCCGTGGAGGTCGGGCAGTTCGCCAAACTCGGTCGGCAAGACCAGCGGCTCGAGCTTGATCTTGCGCTGCAGGGTGGCTGCGTCGCGGACGTTGTCGACGCCGTAGGACCAGTTTTCCTCTAGCTCGGACCACTCGCCTTCGCCGATCTGTTCCGACTCCCAGTCCTGGGTTCCGCGATCGCGCGTGTTCATCAGCAGCTTGGTCTTGGCGAGGCTCGAAATCGTCTCGGCGTGGTTGTCGCCGTACGTCTCGCGGAGCTGCGCCATCGTATGCACACCGAGGACGAACGCGCCGCCATAGTTTCGGCTCGTCTGCATTCCGGCGACGATAGCCGGGATGTTATGCAGCGCACCGATCTCGTCGATCAGGAACCACAGTCGGATGTCGCGCTGGTCTCCGCGCATGGACATCAGCGTATTGATCGCGGTCGTAATCCACATTGTCAGAAGGACACGGACGCTGGTCATGTTGACGTGCTGTGCGGCGACAAACATGATCGAGCCGGGCGGCGTTTCCGGTATGTCTTCATCGGAAGCAAGGCTGACATTGGCGACACTGTCACCGTCTTCTTCGCTATCGTTTTCGGAGGCGCTACCATTCTCTTTACGCCACTCGGCGCGGCGCTCTTCGGCGGGCGAAAGCGTTGCCTTGCGCGGGATGTAATCGACCTTCTGCGTTCTCCTGCTTGCGACGACCGTATCGGCGTCCTTGTCATCAAATATCTCGCCCGTCACGGCGTCGACGATGAAAGGCTTGTGAGGCGTCTCGTCTGTAGCTTCGGCGTCATTCTTCACGGCATTTGGTCCGAGTCCTGCGAGGATATCGAGGCCGTCGTCACCGCCGTTGCGGCCATCGAGATCGATGCCGAGAACCCAGTCGCGGATAGAGAACACTGTGCCTTCATCTGGCAGCGTCAGGAGGGCCTGGGCATAGGTGTTGAAGGTCGCTCGGATCGACTCCGCCATACGCTTCGCCTCGGGGTCGGTCAGCGGTGCGGCGATGGTCTTGGCCACGTGATCGTGGAGGTCCTTGAGCTTCGAGGTCATCAGGACCTCGGCGAGCGCCTTGTTGTTGCCCCTGCCCTGTTGAACGAGGCGGACGCATGTTTCGACAAAGAGCATTCGGGCGGTTTCCTGCCAGAAGCTGTCGCCGCTTTCCGTCATCGGAATCAGCGCCTGGCTGACCTCCTTAAAATGCTCGCGCGTCCGGGCATCGGCGAATGGCGACCATGCCGGGCAGCGAACGTCGAAAGGGTTGAGCAGGACGTCGGTTTTCTTGTTGTAGAAGCCCTCGACATAGGTGCCGGTGAGATCGAAGACGACGGCTCGATCCCCCCGCGCCTTGATCTGTCGAAGCAGGTCTTTCATCGCCGTCGACTTGCCGGTTCCCGTCGTTCCGACGATCATCGTATGGGACTGTTCAGCGCGCCACGGGTAGGGCACGCCGGCGACGCTATAGGGCTGGTGAACGAGTGCCTGAACGTATGCCCGGTTAGACGCCTTGACGAGCTTGAGTGGCGCGCTCTTGCCGAATACGTCGGCGGCGATCTTGCGGCTGTCGGCGGCGCTCGCGGCGCTGTTGAGCGTGCCAACTTCGGTCTTCAATTCCGATACGCTCGCGATCATTGCGCCGCGGGTATGCTTTCGCTCGGTGAGGTCGTGGCCGAACCGTCGCAACGCGATTGCGGCAATGATCGAAATAGGGATCCCGAAGCCAAGCCCAAACTCCGTTCCCGTGGTCAGCGCGTGGGTCAGCCGCTCCCATGCGGCGATCAATGGCGGGTAGGAATTGATCACTGAGATCGGGACGCGGGCCACGTCGCCGGCGGCCATTTTCAGGCCGATCAGGTGGCTCGGGTTGAACTCGAAATAATGCCAGACGGACGCATAGCTGTGCATCATCCAGAAATAGTTGTCGCCGTGCAGTGTCTGGGTCCACAGCTGATAGCCGATGGCCATGATGAGCAGTCCGGCGATGGTCCAGAACATCGGCCGCAGCGCCGTGCTGAACATCATTCCGACGGTTTCTGCGACCTGGCTGCCGCGGGTGAAATCGAGGAAGCTACCGCGCATTGGGGGCGCTCCCGGTCTCGGCCAGGTAAAGTTTCTCGACCTCTTCCATAAGGCCTGGGCTCAGTCGCTCGGCCGTAGCGTTCTGAACGACCATGATGTAGCGGGAGAACTGTAGGACCTCGTCGAGGCGCTTATTCAGGAGTTTGATTTCTCCCCTGACTGGATCGCCCTTCAGGTTCTGATCTTGGTCGATCAGCCCTTGAAGATAACCGCTGACCGATTTGTTATCTCGGGTCGCTCGGCCTCGAATAGCCGCACACCTCGCCTCGGGGAGGTACACCGTCAACTTGGTCAATTTGCCCATTTCCCGCTTTCAAATAGCAGGAGGGCATGGAACGGCTTACGAAAGGCTCATGTATAATAGCGCGTGTGCGCGTCGTTGCAACATGTGTTTTATCGCGCTTTTTCAACGGGTTAGCGGGGGTAGCCGACGCGCGTCACATATGACGCGCGGGTTTCTAGGCGCGCGTCGTGGCGCGTCACTACATGAATATGACGCGTCGCGCTGGCTAAGTCCCTGCAATCCCATAGGAAAGATACGCGTCACTGCTCCCGCAAGGGTGCGTAGGGTGTGGTGATCCTAAACACCCAATTCGACTGCGCAGAGCCGAGGTCGTGATACCGGGTAAGGGACTGATTTTCAATAGGGTCGCGGAAGCCGGCGGGTGTTTGACGCCGATTATCTGGTCAGGCTCGACCGAGTTTGTACGCAGTCCGTTCTGTCTCGGAAGCACATAGGTAGCATTTTCGGTGTTGCACGATGGGACGGCAACTTAAGGTGGCGGCAATGTTGCGGCGACGTCTGCTGCCTACATAGGCGGGAACACGACCGTCGTCATCGTGCTTACCCACAATGACACTGCCAGCTGACGTCGTTCCTGCCCACGAATCACCGCTGCCCCGACGCGTGGTACACGTCACGGTCTGGTATGACGGCGGCTGCCCGCTTTGCGCACGAGAGATCGCGCTGATGCGCCGCCTCGACCGCCGCGGCGCGATCGCGTTCGTCGACGTGAACGAAACTTCCGCCGTCTGTCCGCGCGATCAGTGGGAGCTTCTGGCGCGGTTTCACGCGCGTGAGGAAGGGCCGCTCGCCGGTGGCCCGATGCTGTCCGGCGGCGCCGCTTTCGCCGCCATGTGGCGTGCGATCCCGCTGCTGCGACCGATCGGTTTGCTGGCGCGCAATGCCGTCATGCTCGGCCTGCTCGAACGGCTCTAGATCGGTTTCCTCGTCGTGCGTCCGAGACTGCAGCACTGGCTGGCAGACCGTCAGGTGCTGGCATGAGGCCGCGGCCCAATCCCGCCGCGCCCGGACAGGAGAACGTGTGGTACTACCCTCGCCCCGCCGTGGCGGAGCAGAGTTTCCGCCACGTCCGGATCGAGCATCACGATGTCGTCGTCGCCGACACGCGCTCCGCGTTCCGCGTGTTCGAAACCTGCCATACGACAAGCTGGTATCTGCCGCTCGACGGCATCGCCTCTGGGCTGCTGCGACCGTCGTCCCGCCGCTCGTTCTGCGAGTAGAAAGGTGTCGCCGTGTACTGGCATCTGGCGATCGGGGACGAGCTGCTGCTGCTCGACGTCGGCTTGAGCTACCCAGACCCCAGCCCTGCCGTTGCCGCGATGCGCGATTAGGTCGCGTTTTACCCCTTCCGGCTTGACCGTCGCTCGGGCGACGGCGAGCCGGTTATCCCGCAGCCCGGCGGGTTCTACGGCGGCTGAACCACCCCCCGATGTCGTGGGGCTGTTCAAGGGTGTCCCAGGTAGTGCCGAGTGGCGCGAAGCGCCACGTGGGCGGGCGCTAACGACCGCGCCATTAATCCAGAAGGTGACTAAGTCCTCTGTTGGTTGCAGCAAGCGCTGAGGGCGCACGACGATCCTGTGATCGACGCTGCGGTGCGCCTCGGCAACGCGTTGCATCTGCCGGTTCTCGTCTATCACGGCGTCCACGAAGACTACCCCTACGCCTCGGATCGGCTGTACCGTTTCATTCTCGGCGCCAGCCGCGATCTCGGCCGCGACTGCCGTGCGCGCGGGCTGGAATGCGTCCAGCATGTCGATCGCGGTCGCGTTCGTAAGAAGGGGTTAGTCCACCGCTTCGGCAAGAATATCACGAGCGAGAGCGGTCGGCGGTGAACGGGCTGGTCATCTCATTTCATGCAAGCAATCCGTTCAACTTTTGCTAATTTTTGGCCCAATATAGGCAATAAGGAGCTTGTTTCGAAGGGTAGAAACCGGCCATTGGAAGTGAATGCGGTATTGAGGCCATTTTATTTTCCCGTGCCAGAAGCAGGTAATCGGCTCGCCCGCTTCCGGATTCGGGAATGTCATCTCGTTCCTAAAATGAGCTTTTTCCTCGTCCCCTGCATCGCTGAACCAGGCCTTCTGACCTACGAAATACTGCTGCTGCAACTCGCGTCCGACCGCGCTTAGCGCACCAGTTGCCGGATCGATCTCGTCGACGAGATGCTGCAGCACGCCGAGCAGTTCGACGGTTCTGCGAGCCACAGTTGCCTCAAACGGATAGCGTGAAAGAACGGTCTCGCAATGCGGGCTGATTGTCAGGCTGGCGAACCTTTCCCGGCACTGCGCGAGCAGGTCGGCCCAGCGGGTCGGCTCGGGCAGTGCGCCGAAGATAAGCTGGACGGCGTCGGCAGGATCGAGGCAATTCAAAATGTCGAGCCAGCGAATCGGATTGTCGGCAAAGCCCTGGAGAACCGAGAGGGGCGAACCGCTGAAACGGTTGCCGGCTAACGCGGCCAAACTAATTACCCCGGCGTCGCAATTTAGCAGCATTTGCCTCGCCGCTTCGCCTATGCCGCCGTCCGTCACCTCGTCGTGCCCGCAAAAGAACAGATCATCGTCAAACGCCGCGCGTGCATCGTCTAAGAACGGGCCTTGGCTGGTCACCCAGCGCAGGAAAGCAGTCCGGATCTCTGGCCGCATGCCCTTCGCCGCGTCACGTAGAAATTGCCCGTCTCCGAGCACAGTACCGGGTAGCGCCCGGCCGCACCAAACCGCGCGCGTTAGCGCCGGATGGCGGGCACGCGCCCGCAGAAAATCTTCGATCGCGTGACTAGCGACGGCCGCCGACACGTGTGGCTCCGTGAATGCACGTTCATTTAGAAAGAGCCGCATGCTCAATCCCAGCCAGCAAGCACGGCAAGATCGCGCTCTGCCTGATCGAAGAATCCGTCGGGCCAGTCGCTGATCGCGCCATGGCGATCAATTCTCAGCGTCGAGATGTCAGGGTTGCCGTTTGGTCCAACGGCATCGCGGAAGAAATGAACGATTGCATGATCGGCACTTAGCGTTTCTTCGCGGACGCTCAGCCGAATGCCAGAGAGAAGATGATCGCTGTGCGTTTCGACGAAGATCTGTAGTCCCGCCGCAGCCATTCGCGCGATGATCTGCCCCATCATTGACTGGGCGCGCGGATGTAGATGGGCTTCGGGACTATCAATTACGAGCACAGCGCCCGGGCGAGCAGTAAGAAACGCCACAAGTAACGGAAACGCGTAGCTAAGGCCGTAGCCTACATTTGCAGGACGCACCTCACCACTCCGGCCCATACTAAAACGAAGCGGATAAAGAGATGCGTCTGGAAGGGCCTTCGCCGAGCCGGTTGCGCCCGGAAACAAGGTGCCAAGCCAAGCGTCGACCTGACCGCGGACCGTCTGCGTTTCATCGCCGGGGCAGCGCCTACTTAGCTCAACCTCGTCGTCGGCGCAGCGAACATACCAGAACGGCGCGAACTCGCCGTATAGGCCAACATCGCCGACCGGCAGGTCGGGATCCTCCGGTTCCGGATAAGCCTCGAGCAGCCCGGTTCGTGTCGCGCCGACTACTATCGTGTCCCTAAGCGCATCGAGTTCGGGCGGCCTTGGCATATACGACGGCCAGAGCGAGCTTTCCCAAGTCTCCGCCCCTCGCGAACCGGACCGCAAGCGGAGCTCCCGCCCCGGAGAGCTAATGTGCGGCGCAAAAGTCCAAGCCAGAATCTGGCCCTCCAAGCGGATCCCGAGCCGGATTTCGGCTCTGCCGTCCATCCGGTTGAGAACGTCGCCAGTGCTGCCTAGCCTAGCCAGCGGCCCGTTCAGTACTAGTATGTCACCCTCCAGACCGCGTCGGAGAGTCTGGCTCATCAGCAGAATGGACTGTAAGGCGGTCGATTTGCCTGCGGCATTGAACCCAGTCAGAACCGTGAGGGGTGCGACCGGTAGCTCGTAGGAAGTAAAGCATTTGAGCTGCTGCAGGATCAGGCTTTTCATCATTGGATAAGGTCCATCAGGACATATTCGGCCATCTTGAAACGTGTCCGAACGCGTGCGGTGCTGTTAGTAGAGTTCGTAATGCTATATTCGAACGAGTTATCGTAAGTCAGGTTCATGATGGCGAGGGCCAATTCGTCCTTTTGCGCCAGCGCTTGCTCCGGTGTTAGCCTGGCAAGGAGTACGGACATCGTGTCGAACAGCGCGATGTTAATTACACTTCGATAAGCGGCGCCGCTCTTGTCGCGAAGAGTTTTGCGAAATGAGTGACGACCAAACAGGAGATAGTTGATCTGCATCGACCGCACGAATTCTGATGTGAGCTCGTCAAGCTGCCGGACTGACATTCGGTTCATCTCCTTAAGAGCCCGGCCGAGAAACTCGTCCATATCGCCATTTTCATACTGTTCGTAGCCGAGCAGCCGGAAGGCGGCAAAGCGATTGATCGCTTCCCGGTCGCGCATCGTCTTCGGATTCAGGGAGCCTTCCGTGGCTTTTTGAAAATCGACAGTTTTCGCCATTTGCGCCAGCCAGCGGGTCGCCTCTCCGTTATAGATGGCGTTGCGCATTTGCTGGCGCGTAAGGGGCTCGCCGCCATTGACGCGCTCAAAGATGTCGAGCCGCGCGACCTCCGGCGCCTCCTTGTCAAGGATATACAACGTAAGTTGCGTGTCCTCGATCCGTTCCTGCAGATGAATGGGCAGTTCATCGAACTTCTTGCCGTCAAGCGAATCTTTGCCAAGCCCAGCAAGCCTCAGTTCGTTGGCGAGAAATCGGCGGAAGGTGCTAAGTCGCTGCAGGCCGTCCACGACCGCCACGCGCCCATCCTGCGCCTCGGCAACATAAAAAACTGGCAGCGGAATCCGCATCACGCAGCTTTCGATTAGCTTCGACTGCTTTTCGGGCAGCCAGACGAAGTCGCGCTGGAAATCCGGATCCATAATATATCGGCCGGTGTTTATTCGTTTAATCACTTCGGAGACCGTGCGCGTCTCGCTGCGCACCATGACATGATCAAGCGGATAGGCAGACGGCTCGTCGAGCGTGGGCTCGATATCGAGGCCTTCCGGATCCTCATTAGGTTCAGCGGTGGGTTCTGGTTGGGTCATGCGCCCTTCCTGCCCAACAATCTCAGACGAGGCAACGCGCCCGCCCAGCTGGCGGCGTTCCGGGCGGCGCTCCCCCGGGGCACAGCTATAGAACTGTGGTGGCAGGACGAAGCGCGGGTCGGCCAGAAGAACGGCATCACCCGGCGATGGGCGCGGCGGGGAACACGACCGTCGGCACCCAAGGACCAGCGCACGACATCGGCGTACATCTACGGTGCCATCTGTCCAGCCGAGGGCAAGGGCGCGGCGCTCGTTCTGCCCCGTTGCAACACCGAAGGGATGACGCTCCACCTCGCCGAGATCGCCGCGGCGGTCGCACCAGGGGCGCATGCCGTGCTGCTGCTCGATCAAGCCGGTTGGCATCTCTCGGCGGGCCTCGTCGCCCCCGGCAACATCACCCTGCTGCCGCTGCCGGCGAAATGCGCCGAGCTCAACCCGGTCGAGAACGTCTGGCAGTTCATGCGCGACAACTGGCTGTCCAACCGCATCTTCAAATCCTACGACGATATCCTCGACCATTGCTGCTTCGCTTGGAACCGCCGCGGCGATCAGCCGTGGCGCATCATGTCCATCGGACTGCGCCAATGGGCGCGTGGGTGACGGTCAATGAGACTTGGTATTATCCCCCACAAAGCTACCAGCGCGCCTCTTGGATCCGAGCCTCGGCCGCCGGATATTCTCGAAACGCCGTCTCTCCTAAGGTCAAAGCGTTTAGCGCCGGTCCATGGTCAATGAATAATCGTGTACTACACACTCGGCCCGCCCGATTGCGGACCGACCGCTTCCGGGACCGAATGTGGCATAGCCGCCATTCGCGTGCACGCCACCAGTACCACTATCTGATGATATCCTTCATCTTTCCAAGCAAACCCGCCTACCCGGCTAGCTTCACTGCCACGCTCCGAAACTTCTCCAACGCCAGCTCGAGGCTCTCGACGATCTCCGCTGCGATCTCCGCCGGTGGGGGCAGGCTGTCGGGGTCGGTGGCGCTCGCATCCTTCAGCCAGAAGATGTCGAGGTTGAGCTTGTCGCGCTTGGCAAGGTCCTCGTAGGAGAAGCGGCGGAAGCGTTCGCCCTCGACCCGCTCGTGCCCCTTATGCTTGGCGCGATAGGCGGCGACGAAGTCGTCGAGGTCGGCGCGGCGCAGGGGGCGTTCCCGCAGGGTGAAGCGCTGGTTGGTGCGGAGGTCGTACACCCACAGCGCCTCGGTCGCGACGCCGCTGCCGGGTGCGGCGCGGTCGAAGAACAGGACGTTCGCCTTGACCCCCTGGCTGTAGAAGATGCCGGTCGGCAGGCGCAGCAGGGTGTGGAAGTCAAAATCCTTGAGCAGCTTCCGCCGCAGCGTCTCGCCCGCCCCGCCCTCGAACAGCACGTTGTCGGGCATGACGACCGCGGCGGTGCCGTTGACCTTCAGGACCGACATGATGTGCTGGAGGAAATTGAGCTGCTTGTTGCCCGTGGTGACGGTGAAGTCCTCGCGGACATAGTCCTGCCGCTCACTGTCGATGCCACCGTCGTCGCGGACGATGCGGAACGACTGGCGCTTGCCGAACGGCGGGTTGGTCAGGATGACATCGTAGCTGCCCGTCCCCCGATCGGCGAGCGCGTCGGTCTGGGTCACCGGTGACTTCGCCCCGCCGATGCCGTGGAGGTAGAGGTTCATCGCGCACAGGCGGACGACCTCGGGAACGATGTCGTTGCCCGACAGCCGGTCCTCCCGCAGTCGCTGGGCGACGCGCTTGTCCTGCGCGGACGCCTTGCGCTTCATGTGCTCGTACGCCGACAGCAAAAAGCCGCCCGTGCCGACGGCGGGGTCGTGGACGGTCTGCTCGGGCTCGGGGTCGACGACCTGCGTGATCGCGTCGATCAGCGGGCGCGGCGTGAAATACTGGCCGGCGCCGGACTTGACCTCGCCGGCGTTGCGCTCGAGCAGGCCCTCGTAGATCGTGCCCTTCACGTCGATGCTCTCGCCCATCCACTGGGTGCCGCCGATCAGCGTGACGAGCCGCTGCAGCTTGGCCGGGTCGGTAATCTTGCTCTCGGCCTTGAGGAACAGCGTGCCGACGATGTCGTCGCGCTTGCTCAGCCGTTCGAGGATCGATTTGTAGCGGGTCTCGAGGTCCTCGCCCGCAGTGGTGGCGATTGCGTCCCACTGGCAGTCCGCGGGCAGCGCCGACGGCTCGCCGAGCGCCTCGGTCCGCTCCTTGTCCATCTTAAGGAACAGCAGGAAGCTGATCTGCCCGAGATAGTCGCCGTACGACACGCCGTCGTCGCGCAGCACGTGCGCATAGTTCCAGACCTTCGCGACCAGCGCCTGTTCGTTCATGCGACGAGGTCTCCACGGAAAGCGGCGGCGAGGATGGATTGGCGAAGCACAGCGGATCCAGCCGCGAACTCGTTGATGTCAACTTCGGTCGCACTCGTAGCTGCCAGTGCGCGGTCAACTCGGCGCGCAATCTCTACGGCCTCAGAAACCGATGGAAATAAAACCACCAGTTGCGCAACATCGTCATAGTTTATCTGAGGAACGTTCGAGCCATCCGAGATGCCGCGCAAACTAAGGTTCTGGAAAAATGTCCAGAGGTGCTCCGCTGTTTCAGCCAACGGAACTACCGCCATCACGTTTAGGTCTACCGCGCCGCCACGGGCCAATCGTCGCTTCTTTTCGGTGAAAATTGATCCACCCCGCTTGGGGAAAACAATGCTGCCTGCAGGATGTATCCGTAGTCCCAGCGCATCTGCATTGGACCGTGACAGCCACCACTGCGATGTTTGAAGGCGGTCTTGGTTTTCAGCTAAGTTCATCGAACTGACCTTAAACCAAGGGATTTCACCTGCATCCATGATAAGCGCCTCAATTCCTTTCGGCGTTTGGCCATTCTCGACAAAAGCCACCTGTTCAACGGTTGCTTGTACCCAACCGGCTGGCAATTCAGTTCCGATTTTATCAAGCGGGCCTATTGGCTCAGAATATTGCTTCTTTCGGTTGCGGGTCGCAGATGCCCAATGTTTGCGGCGGTCGGCGAGGATGCGGTGGAGGAGGTCGGCGCCGGTCTCGGCGGGCGGGTTGGCAGCGCGCCAGTCGGCGGTCAGTTCGCCGGTGACGGCAGCCTTCAGAAGCGCCTGACGCCAGAGGCCGAGCTCGGCCTTCGCGCGGGCCAGCGCCGCCTCGCCGTCGTCGAGTTCGGTGAAGAGTTCGTCGATGCGAGCGGCAACCTTGCGCTGAGTCTCGCGGGGCGGAAGCGGCACAGGATGCGCTAAGAACGGTCCACGATTGATGTGCATCATCGTCGACCCATGAAGGTGCTCTCCCTTTCTGAGCGTCTCGATCTCGTTCTTGAGCAGAAAAAACAGATAGTCGCGGTCGACGAATGCCTCGTCCGGCAACACGCGGAAAATGTGCTGGTTGAGCCAGGCATCTTCTCGCTTCCAGACAAACGCGTCGAGCGTCGCGGACCAGCTGACGAGGATGTCGCCCTCTTTCACTCGGAGACGCTCGTCTACGACGCGAGTGGTGCGATTCATCGACTTCGAAGGGTTTATCAGGTTCTGGATACGGATAATTGGCATACCCTCACCGTCCCAATCGGTAGGCTTAAAGGCCGCCCCATTCAAAAACTCGCCAAGGTGGCCAAGCCGTACCCACTGCCACCCGTCCGGCAGTGGCCACGGGCCTTCGACAGGCTCCGCTGCAGCGGCTGCCGCCATTGTCCGTCCCCTCGCCACCGGTCCCCCTTACGCCACCAAAGCGTCCTGCAGCTCGTCAAGTAGCGCATCGAGGCGGGGGCCGAAAGCGCGGCGGGCACCGAGGATGCCGCCACGATCGGCGAAGCTGTCTTGGACGTCGCGCACCGACAGCTCGACGTTCGCCGCGAGATGGTCGCGGATCGCCTCGAGCCAGCCGAGCTGCGCCTGATCATAGCTGCGCCCGGCGCGCCCCTCGCGGCCGAGCCACAGGTTGAACTTTCCGGCGATGTCCGACGACAGCGGGGCGAGCGTGTCGGCGCTGCCGGTCGCGAACCGCACCAGCGCGACGATGTCGGTTAGCGTCCGCGCCGGGTTGGCGCGAACCTTGTCACCCTGCAGCCGGCGATACGCCGCCCACAGGCTGAGGGGCTGCAGCAGCCACGGGGGCTTGAGCATCGCGTCGCGCAGCTCCTCGAGGCTGGCATAGGTCAGGCGCTTCGTCGCCGCCGGCAGGCCGTAGAGGATACGCAGCGCGGTCAGTTGGTCGCGGTTCTCGTCGAGGAAGGTGCGGAAGTCGGTGGTCAGCTTCGTCGCGGCCTCGGGCGAGTAGGCCGACGAGATGACGACGTCGCGGCTGATGTCGTCGATGATGACCTCGGACTCGCGTTTGAGTTCGATCAGGACGGTGCGCAGCTGCGGATCGTCGAACACGGCGAGCGCCGCCTCGCGCACCTCGGTGGCGACCGCTTCGTACTGGTCGTCGGTGGGTGGCGCGCCGTGCCGCGCGCGCGCGATGGCCTCGATCCGCTCGACGTCGATCGCGTCGGCGAGGCGCGAGGCGAAGTCGGACAGCGACTGGCCCGCGATGGCCTCGACCTTCGCGCGCGCGGCGTCGTCGAGCTTGCGATCGAGGGTCGCAAGGCGGACGGCGAGCGTGGCGACGACATCCTCGTCGTTGCGCCCGCTCGCGACCTGCTCTAGCAATTTGTCGAACGACACCGTCCGTTCGCGCTCGAGCGGGACGGGCTGGCCCTTGTCGTGGTCCATGACGCCGACCGCATCGACGAGGACGAAGCGCTCCTTGGTTCCCGCGTCGGGGGTGACCTTGGCGAGGTCGGCCGGGTCGATCGTGCGGACGCCGCGGCCGCACATCTGGATGAAGTAGGTTGACGACTGGACGTCGCGCAGGAAGATCAGCGCCTCGATCGCCTTCACGTCGGTGCCGGTAGCGATCATGTCGACAGTGACGGCGATGCGCAGGTCGTAGCCGTTGCGGAACTCGGCGATTAGCAGCTCGGCTTCCCTGGCGCCGACGCGGTAGGTGATCTTCTTGGCGAAGGCATTGCCCCGGCCGAACACCTCACGGACGATCGTGACGATCTCCTCGGCGTGGTGGTCGTCCTTGGCGAAGATGAGCGTCTTCGGCACCTCGGTGCGGCCGGGGAACAGCTCGGTGAACAGCGTGTCGCGGTACGTCTCGATGCAGGTCCGGATCTGGTTGCGGGCGATGACGCTGCGGTCGAGCTGCTCGGGGCCGTAGACGAGATCCTCGTCGAGAGTGCGGAAGTGCTGCCGCCGGGTGTGCCGGTCACGGACGGGGAGCGTGTAGCCGGCGTCGACCTTGCTGCCGAACTCGCCGATCTGGGTGCGGATGCGGAACACCTCGAACGGCACGTTGACCTTGTCGATGACCGACTTCTCGTACGGGTATTCGGCGACGAGGTTCTCGCCGAAGAACGCCATCGTCTGCACCGTCGGCGTCGCGGTCAGGCCGATGATCTGCGCATCGAAATAGTCGAGCACCTGGCGCCACGTGCCGTAAATCGAGCGATGACACTCGTCGACGACGATGAAGTCGAACGTCTCCGGCGGCAGCGTCGCTCTGTAGGCGATCTGCTTCGGCGGCGCGACCCAGCGTTTCTCGAACTCGCTCACCTCTTCTTCCTCCTCCGACAGCTCGGCACCGGTCAGCTGCGCGAATACCCGCTGGATGGTCGAGATGACGACCTTCGCGGGTGCGTCGAGCCCGGCCGCCCCGAGGCGCTGGACGTTGTAGAGTTCGGTGAACAGCCGTCCGGTGCCGGGTGGGCGGTAGGTCTGGAACTCCTTGAGCGTCTGCCGCCCGAGGTTATTGCGGTCGACGAGGAACAGGATGCGCCGCGCGCCGGCATGGGCGAGTAGGCGGTACGAGAGGGTGGCGGCGGTGAAGGTTTTACCCGCGCCGGTCGCCATCTGAACAAGCGCGCGCGGGCGGTCGTCCTTCAGTGAGTCCTCGATGCCGGTGATCGCTTCGACCTGGCAATCCCGCAACCCTTCGGCAATCAGCGGCGGCAGGTTGGCGAGCCGGGCACGCAGCGACGAGGACGACTTGAGCCACTCGTGCAGCGTCTCGGGTCGATGAAAGCCGAACATGCGGCGCGACCGCTGCTGCGGGTCGACCCGGTCCGAAAACAGCATCTCGGTGCCAGACGCCTCGTAGTCGAAGCGTAGCGGGCTGCCCCAGCTCGCCAGCGCGGCCGGGGGGGTGCCCTGATACCCCCGCGCCTGCTCGGCGACGCCGGACAGGGTAACGCCCGCTGGCTTGGCCTCGACGACTCCACATGCCTTTCCGGCAACAAACAGGAGGTAGTCGCAAGGGCCGGTTGCCAGCTGATACTCGCGAACCGCTACGCCGAGGCCCGCGTTGCGGTTCATGTCGGCGCGGTCCTGCACCAGCCAGCCCGCCATCGCGAGCTGAACGTCGATGACCGCCCGCGCTTTCGCTTCCGGTGTCGCCCCCATCACTCTAGTATGCGAGCAAACGTAATCCGGTGCTACCCACCTTGGCGTCGCTTCAATTCGCTTTGGCGCCCACTGTTTCCTCGCATATATTGAGGAAAGTCAGCTGTTTCGGCGGCTGTCTGATGAGATTCGGAACGCGCGAGGACCTCAGTTTCTAGTCCCTCGCGGGCGAACGGTGGTGGAACGAAGGCAATCATCTGGCTAGCTCATCCTGCAGCAAAGACCCGCTCGCAGACACAAATGGTTCTCAAGTGTTTCTGGATGCAGACTTTTATGGATGCGATTTTTGCGGCTGCCGAAGGCCGTCCGCAATTGACTGCTTGGCAGAGCTTGCCGGCATCGGCATTGTCAAACGCGGCGAGCGCCACTCAGCCTAGATCAGGGCACGCATTATCCCATCGTACGGGCGATGAGACGTGCGGTACGTCTAATCCGTGGTGGTGAGAGATAAGGCAGGGGGAACGTGAATCTTACGTCAGATTGGAACATAGCCTGTGAGCCACGCGGTGACCTGGACTTCAGCCGCAGCGAGCCGTGGCGGCCGCTGGCTCGTTCGGAGCTGGTGATGTCCTTCAGGTCGAGCGAAGAAAGCCTACCGCTCCTTGCTGATGCAGAGCAAGATGTCGACGCGCTCCTCTCTTCGATCAATTTGCAACTGATCCGCCGCTACATGGACCAGCGCCACTGGAAAGAGGAGTCGGCGGCGGCACGGGCGGCAGATCGTGCCGAGCCCGGCCTCAAGCTTGAGAACGTGGCCGCGCATAGTTGGCATGTGGCCGACGCTGTAATGTTGCTAGCGCCTTTGTTTCCGGACGTCGATCAGAGTCATGCGGTCGAGTTGGCTATCGTGCACGATAAACTCGAGCTGCTCACCGGCGATTTTGACCCGGTGGGACCTGATGGGCAGGGCACGACCTCCCACGCGTTTGATCCGTGCGCGCGGGCGGAGAAGACCCGGCTGGAGCTGCAGGCTCTAGAAAAATACCTCGCCCGCCTTCGCGGACGTGCGCGAGAGCTACAGCGGCAGCTTCTTCTGGAGACGATCCAAGGCGAGTCCGCCGAGGCTCGTCTCGTCAAGGCCGTCGACAAGCTACAGGCGCTCGCTTTCGTGGTGGCGAAAAAGGCAGGGAATATGACAGACGAGCATCTGTCCTTCAGCCTCCGCTACAGTTTCAAGGCAGTAGAATACTTTCCCGGCATAGCCAACCACTACGCTGCCTTGGTCAAACGATTGATGATCGCGGTCGCCGACCGGCGCAACATCAGCCCTACCGCCCTCTTCGCCCTATTCCCAGCCGCGGCCAAGACGCAAAACGTTGGAACCAAATCTTGATTCCTCCGGTCAGGATCGCCTTGGTTGGCAAGAGTGGCTCTGGAAAATCGACTGCTGGTCTTCGCCTGAGCGGGCTTACCGGAGTCGACCACGTAAGGACAGGTTTGATTTGTCGACAGATTGCGCGCTCCCTGTTCGGTAACGAAGACAAGCGCTCCACGCAGACTCTCGACGACGCGTTGACGGCCGTCGATCCCAGCATCTTCGTTCGCGCCGCTCTGCGATCATATAGCGAAGACGCAGGCTTTGTGCTCGACGCCCTCCGCTTCGAGAGCGATGCGCTGCTCGCCCGCAAACTGGGTTGCCGCATAGTCCGGGTGGTAGCGCCTGCCGAGCTGCGCCACGAGCGACTTCGCGTTCGCGGGCAGTCCTTCGATCCTAGAACTGACGGGCTGCACCGATCCGAAGTGGAACTGGATGCGATCCAAGTCCACCACGAGATCGTCAATGACGGCGACATCGCTCGTCTAGATCAGGCTCTGGCGACAATGCTGGCGAAGGAAAAGCTTGCGTAAAGACATTTTCCTTCACCAGCTGAACCGGGATACTCGCGAAGTTTTCGGACTCTTTGAGACGCTGACGACCGAAAAGCACGCCCGGCTTATGCGCCGGATGCTTAACGCGGCAGCAATCGTCTGCGAAGCGCACTGCTATGCCCCTCCGGGCTTCTTCGTTGAGGAGCAGATTGCGTTCGACTTGGCGGAGAACCAGCAGGCTTACTTGCGCGAAGGGCTCATCCAGTTACCGATGCGAGAGAATAACCTCGCGGATTTTGCAGAAAAGAAGCGCATCGGCTACGAGCTAATGCGCAACCGCTACTCCGGCCTATTCGACGACACACGCATCGGCTTCCTTGGCAATCACGCCACCGGGATGGTAAATCGAAAGACACAAATCACGAAGGGCATACTCGATCAATGGGAACGCGGCGCCGAGGAGCAAAGGCGCATCTGGACGCCGGTAAAGAGAAAGCTCGGCGCGGGGATCATTGGTCTTGTGGCGAAGATTCCACTCGCACTCGATCAACGCGGAACAGCCGTGACGTGGTCCGCGATCGGACCCGAGCTGCCGCCCGAGGCGCGAACTGCTTCCATCGAACTGCGCGAAACGTTGCAACACGTCTATTTCGGCCAGTATTGCAGGGAGTTCGATCTGGTCGCCCTCAAGCACGTCCCGCACGTCCTCCACGATTTCAGGTTACCCACTGGTCCACCGTACGACTATCAGCTGCTTGGCACCTTCCTAGAAAGCTTCGACCTGCGCGACCTACTATTCGACGCGCCTGCCGATCTCGTTGTCGCCCTCCGAAAGCAGCCCGGCTTCATCGCGTTAATCGACGCATACGCCGGGCTCGCCGCGGTCGCAAATACATCGACGGACGTCGCCTTCCACGCGGGTCGCGCTCGGGCGTCGATTAGATACGATTGGGCATCCTTTTCAAAAAGACGCCTCAGCCTCTACGAAGGAAGTCTCGTCGAAATTCGCGAGCTGGCGAGCGTGCTCAATGAGGTAGCCCGTCATATCACGAAAGCCGTCAGCCTTCCGGTCCGTCAAATCGGCACGCACGTTACTAAGGTCGTCAAGCAGGAACTGATAATGCCGAAGGAAGCCGAGCTCGTTATCTTCGTCGCTCTTGAGGAGGAGTTAGAGATCCTCGCCAAGAGCTTGAGCCTTAGAAAGGGTGCCCGCACCCCAGAAGCGCAGGGCCAGCTCGACGGCCTCGATGTCGACGTGATCTGCCCACGAAACATGGGTCGGGTCGCCGCGGCCGTGGCGATGAGCAGTTATCTTGCCAAGCGGGCACGCAAGCCAAAACTTGTGCTAGTGGTTGGTCTCGCTGGCGGTTTTGAAGAGAACAATACGACTCCAGGGCATATCGTTATCGTTACGAAGGTGGTGGATCTCGCGCTCAGGAAGGTAGACGACGAGGCGGATCGGCCTTCTCCGCACTTCCGCCGCGAGGACTACACGCTTCAAGATCAGCTGATGAAACAGCTTTTGTCGGACGAATTCGACAAACACGCTTGGTCGGCGAAAGCAGCGAAGGATTTTGACTGGCCACCGGATCGCCGACCGTCACTTCACTGCGGTTTGATGGCCAGCGCCGACGAGGTAGTGGCAAGCAAAAAGTGGCGCGAGCAGATTCTCGACGGCAAGGGAGGCGAGCCGAAGCTGCTCGGCGTGGAGATGGAGGCGGGCGGGGTATGCGCTGCAGCGCAAAAGGAAGGCACGCCAGTGAGTATGCTGCGGGTTGTCTCCGACCAAGCGGACCCAGCAAAGGCCGACGACGTATGGCGAAAGCGGGGCATGCGGACACTTGCTGACCTGCTGCTGCAGGCTTCAATCGGTAAGGTGGTGGCTGCGCTTGGCTAGGCTCCAAGCGCCGCCTGCAGGCCGGTGTCGCTGAGAAAGCGCGATGACCAGCGATCAAACCGTTCCAGATCGTTAGGCCGCGACGCTAAAGGCAGCCAGCTACTGGTTGACCTTGCGCTGACCGCGTCTGCTATCTCAGGGAGGCTAGTACATTTGAAAGCAATGAAGATCATAACCTCGGCTTTGCCTGCGCCCTCGGCACCGCCGTCGATAAGGGCCCTGGCTTCGGACCAGCGGGTCAGGTCCCGCAGGCCGGGCAGTGTGCGGCTGGAGACATCAAAACACTCGCGCAACGTCCTACTCGCGGCTTCAACGAGCCCAAAATCGTCTGACGAAAACAGGGAACGGTCGCTTTGCTTCACCACGCCGGGCAAGCCGACGACAGTGCGGCGCGCCATTTCGCCGTCATCGGTCGGCCTATGGTCGTCGACGAGCATCCCTCCCTCAGCAAATAGGAGGAGGTGGAATCGTAAAGGGACGTAGTCGGAGTGCTCTCTCAGATCCCAAAGGCGCATGCACTGCCATGGCAGCGCCGCGAGCAGTGCGACCGGATATGAAGACTGCTTTCCCGAAGTGAGCCTGGCTAGCGAGTCACGCGGGAGCGCAACGACATCGAACCTTCCAAGCTGGGCCGCCCGTAATGGCGCGTGATACTCACGGCGATAACGAAATGGCGTTGAACGGTCAGACTGTAGCGTGCGCAGGAAGAAGCGCCCTGCCTCTGTGCGGTAGAACTCGCTTCTGGAACGATTTCTCAATATATCCGAAGCTAGCCGAGCCTGCAGCGTCTTCTGCTGCGTCCGCCCATAGAGCCCGCTCGGCATTAGCTGAAGGTGATGGGCGGTACGCAGTATTTGGCGCGCGCTGAGGGGCTGCCTCGAATGCCTGAGGACATCTCGAGCGATATCGAGGTAACGGTCCATTAGGCCACGTCACGCGCACTCCGCCCGAACATAATGTTCCTCTAGACGATTGCCGACAAGGCTGCAATGTAGATATCCTCCCGTGACAGGGATAGATAGTCGACGTCTACCATGTACAACTCCTATCTTACCGGAGCGCTAATAAGCGGTCGTTCCGCCTTCAACAGCAAATCTGAGCGCTTTAAGGCATGATCGGCGGCGATGCGAGACGGTAGGAACGACAACGTCAGTCTGTGAAGGGCGCAGGAGCCTCGAGTGCTGCAAGATGGACGAGTTATCGTACGAGGCTTATGTGAAAGTCACAATTTATCGCAAAACGGCCCAATGTCGGTTGCAAGCTAACCGGAGCGAACGACAGCAGTTGGGCTGATCAACAGCGCCGCCGATACGTGGCGATTGTGCGCGAAGCTCCCAGACTAACTAGCTGGAAGGCGACAGGAAGGCGCGCATCTCCTACCGAAAGTGGACAGGCAGAGTTTCCCTTCCTTGGGCTGTGCAATCATCCTTGGCAAACCAGTCTATGTCAGGAAGGGCATTACAGATTGATATCATCAGTGATCGCCGGTCTGCCGTCATTTTCAGTCAATAACTGCTTTGATCTCTGCGATTCGAGCCGATGTCATGCCGACCGCCGCGGCCAGCTTCGGCCACTGATCGACAGCTGCGGCCACTTCTTCGAGGATCGTCTCTAGCCGCTTTGCCGGCAGTCCTGCCGACTCACCTTCGGCCAACACATGCACCCTGGTGGGCCTGCGGCCCTCACCGCCGACCGCGAGGTAATGCTCGCCGCTTGGACCGGGCGAAAACGTCAAGTCGAACGCCGGCGCCAGTCGCCACTCGCCGTCGGCGTTCATCAAAAACGCGTGATTGCGGGCGTGGTCATCGCGGTTATGCGCGATTACGTTGAACGCCATCCGGCGGAACGTAGCTTCGACCTCGCGGACGTCGCGGGTCAGATACTGGGTGGCGCGGAGGTACTCACGGTAGCTCACCGACGCGCCGTCTGGATCGGCCTCGAGCAAGCCGGCCAGCGAGTGCAGGTGAAGCGGTCCGTCGACATCCCGGTCGAATCGCTGGCTGGCGAAGTGTCCGGGCCCTGTGCGTGACGGCAGCAGTCGCCAGGGTGCGACCTCGATGCCGGCGGCGCTGGCCATCGCGTTGTAGGCCGCTTCGAGCGCGCCGATGTCTTCGGGATCGCCGGGCGCACGGAACTTGACCAACCAAGGCGCCAGCCCGGGGGCATGCGCTGTGGCTAGGCTGGCGTCGTCTTTACCCAGCCATACCTGCGCCTTGGGCCGAGCGCCGCCGGCGCTACCGCCGAGACGCTGCAGGGCGCCAAGCATATCGGATGGCTCGCCAGCGATCACCGCTAGAGCCTCAGCCTGAAGGCGGTCAAGGTCCGGCATCGACAACTCATCGTCGGCCATGTCATCGGCTGGCACAAAGCGGAGCGCGCCGAACCCGCCCTCGCCGACCAGCGCCAGCCGATCGAGCGGTGTCAGCGCCCCGGGATCGCGCCCGACGCTTCGCAGACGGCGGTCGAGCATTAAGCGGCCGTAACTCTCGGGCAAGCTGTCGGCGAACACGCCGAACATCCCGGCGAACGGGTCACGCGGTGCGGTTTGGACCCCGGGCTTCAGCGGCAGGCGAAGCGGCGACAGCGGTAGCCCTGCGGCGAGGAACTCAGGCGCATACTCGAACAGCGCCCGCCGGTCGCGCCAAGCGAGACGACCGACCTTCAATTGGCGCGCGCCGATGTCGAGACGAACGTCGAGCAGCGCGGTCATAAGCGGCGACCACGCTGACGCGGCTTGCCGGAGGTGATTAGTTCGTCGAGGCTCGCCACCGGCGGCGGCGCAAACAGCGTTGCGATGTCCGCGTCGCGCCCGAGCGCCTGCGCCAGTCTGATCAGGCTCTCAAGCGCGATCTGTCCAGTCGTCTCGAACCGCCGTAGCGAGGCGAGCGTGACACCGGACCGAGCGGCAAGCCCGGCCTGAGTCAGATCGGCATCGAGCCGAACCGATCGAAGCCGGGCCGCCACCCCGTCAGCAAGCTCTTGAATAGTCTCAATCATGCTGACTTCTTAGCAGTTATCGGGCGGACTGGCACCCTGCTGCTGTTATTTTGGCAGTTATTGGAGTTGCAGTGCTGGTGCCTTGCACAAGGCTGTCCCATAGTACGCTGCTGACCAGCTCCGCCGCGTCGAGCGCCGGTTGGTCAGCAAGGTGCATATAGCGCTGCACATTGTCGGTGCCGCTATGCCCAAGCATCTTGCCAATCATCGCGGCGTTTTCCTTTTCGATCGCCGCGTGACTGGCGAACGTATGCCGGAGATCGTGCAGCCGCAGCGGCGTGATCCGGGCATGCGGCAGGACAATCTTGTGCCAGAACGTCAGCAGATCGCTGATCGGCACTCGTCGTCGGCTGGGGCTCGGGAACACGTACGGATGACCGGGCTGTCGCGGGATCAGCGCGAGCGCATCCCTTGCCGCCTGACCTAGCTCGACGACGCGAGGCCCGGTCTTACTGTCGCGCAAGGTCATCAGCCGCCCGGTGATGTCGTTGCAGCGCAGCTTGAGGATCTCCTGCTTGCGACAGCCGGTGTAGATCAGCATCCGGACCGCCCCGACCTGGATCGGATACTCCGCCTGAAGCTGGTCGAGCGAGCGTCCGAGCCGGGCCAACTCCTCGTCGGGCAAGTAGCGCCGGTAGACTTTCCCGGCGTTACGCTTGATCGCGAGACACGGGTTGGAATGATGCGGAACCGTGCCCCATTCCTCCGCCGTGGCGAACATGCTGCGCAGAATGTCGAGGGCACGGTTCGCGGCTCCGGGTCGCTTTCGGCTTAACCCCGAGAACCACTCGAAGACGCTCGCCTCGTCGATCTGATCGAGGAAGCGCCGCCCGAACGTCGGACCAAGATGGGTCCGCCAGTAGCTGTCGTACGCCTTGATCGTCCCCGGCTTCCAGCGGAGCACACCGACGCGCCGATAGAGGTCGGCGAACGCCGTACACATCGGTGCGGCCAGCGCGTCGCGCTTGCGCGCGAGCGGATCGCGGCGGACCTTCGCTTCGAGGATGAGAAGCTGAGCCGCGCCGCGCGCCTGATGCTCGGTGACGACCGCGCGGTTGCCGAGGCTGATCCTCCGCACCACCCCCTTGATGCGGGTAAAGACGATCCACGTCTGCCGCCCGCTGGGCAGGCAGCGCAGTCCGAACCCGGGCAGCGTCATGTCCCACTCGACACGGTCGTGCCCGATAAGCGGGACTAGCTCGCGATCGGCGAACTGCGGGCCACCGGCACGCTTGCGCGGCGCGCTACCGGCCGTTGGGGTTGCGAGCCCGTTCACTGGGCGTCCCCCTCGGTGACAAAACCGGTGGCGCGGGCAAGGTGGGCCGATACACGTCCCACCGCCTCCCGGACGCTGCTGTCGCTCAGGTGCGTATAGCGGTCGGTCGTCTCGAACAGCGAGTGGCCGAGCATCTTGGCGATGGCCGGCTGCGACACGCGCATCATGGCGGCATGACTGGCGAAGGTATGTCGGAGATCGTGGAGGCGGACGTCAGCCAGCCCGGCGGAAATGCGGATACGATTCCAGGTATAATAATCGACTACAGCGTGCGCTCTGACGTGCTGATGGGGGAAGACGAAGTCGTCGTCCCCTCGCGGCAACGTCGCCAGAAGCTCCCTGACGGGTCGACCGAGGTAGACCGTCCGCGGCCCGGTCTTGGACTCAGCCAAATGAGCAAAACTGTCGTCGAGATACGACCACCGCAGCGACTCGATCTCGCGCTTGCGCGCGCCGGTCAGCAACAACAACCGAATGATCGCGCACTGCTGCGGATACTTGCCTTCCGCTCGTCGCAGCGCCGCACCAAGGGCGCGGACCTCGGCAAGGCTGAGATACCGCTCCATCCGCTGTGTGCGGAAGCGGGTAAACCGCGTGCACGGGTTCGATTGCCGTGGCCGTAGTCCCATCATCTCCGCCGTCGCCATCATCAC
The DNA here is from genome assembly GCF_019431245.1 of Polymorphobacter sp. PAMC 29334. NCBI lineage: Bacteria > Pseudomonadati > Pseudomonadota > Alphaproteobacteria > Sphingomonadales > Sphingosinicellaceae > Polymorphobacter > Polymorphobacter sp. PAMC 29334. Next base: position 98,228 of record NZ_CP080245.1, read on the forward strand.
CGAAAGTACCGGCAGCGTGCGGTTGGCCGTGCCGGGCCGGTCGCCCATGGCTGCATGCCATTTTCGCACCATCGCCCGGGTAATCTCGGCGAGGTCGATCTTGCCGAACTCGGGCAGGATGACCCGGTCGATTGCCTTCCGATTTGACGCCTGTGTCGTTGGCGCCCAGCGATGGGCGTGCGCCTCCCAGAAGCGATCGGCGAAGACCGCGAAGGTCATCGTCGGCGCCGGCTGTGGCAGGTTGAACGGATCGACCACGCCGAGCCCGACCTTGACTGTGCTCAGGATCTGCCGCGCCTTGCGTCGTGCCGTCCGCGGATCGAGGTCCGCGACCGAGCCGATGACCCGGCGCCGGGTCTGGCCACGCTCGCGATACTGGACGAAATAAACTTGGCGTCCGGTAGCCGAGGCTCGTATCCCGAAGCCCTTCAGGATCGGGTCCCAGTGGAACGTATCAGCTGACTTTTCCGACCGCGCGGTGGGTTGTCTCGCATCCACCACGTGATCGCGTTTGACAGTCAGCTTGCCGAGCCTCAGCGGTGGGCGATCAGGTCCAAAATCCGGGCTGCGATCGGAAGCGGATTGGTCGCCTGCCGTAACGCGAATCGGCCTCTGCAGCCGGTTGCGTAAGTCGTCCACCAACTTGCGCTTATGCGATTGATTTCCTTGATTGTTTCCGTCTTTGCCATTATTCCGTGACATGCTAGTTCTCCCATAAGGCATTGATCTTATGGCTCTTTGCAGCCGCAGGTTGCGTAGGGTGTGCTGTCAATATAGAACAAAATCCGCCTGTTTTCGGCCCACGGGGCCGTCACTAGATAGCGAAGAAATACTTCCAGATGAGTGACTTAGCCTAGCGCAGCGGCGGACCCTCCCTCAATCCTCTAAACGTAGCTCAGTCGCTTGATCCTGTTGCGTTCCTACTCTGTACCGAAACGGGTACCAAATAGCCAGCAAGATGGCGCATATTGCGCAGTCGCGATCACAGCCGTTGAGCGCTTATTGGCGTCTATCGATAAGCTTCGCTCCCAGCGATGCATTCATGTATTCGCGCGCATTTCGTCGGGTTCGATGCGGTTCTAAAGCCGCGTTCGGAGCCCCGTCCCGGATACGCGCTGACGGTCAAAAATCTGTTTGGCGACAGGAGCCGGTGCCGCCAGATTCGAGCACGCGAAAGGCAGCAATCCGCGACCGCAAGTCCGCTCTCCACGGCCGCTCCTCAGCCAGGGGTTATCTGCTTCGCCCAAGCCAAAGGGCAGCTTCTGCAAGCCTTCGCGAGACACGCTATTCCGGCGTCTTGTCGCCACTTCGACTCGTCCGATCCGCATCGTCTCGAGCGGGGCATCTTCGGGCCTGAGGACGGCTCCGCGCGGGCTCCGCGGCGGTCAGAAACGGTCGACGAAACTTGGCACGTTGAGTCCAGTTTGGCTGCTTCCTGCGGATCACTCGGCGATGGAAATGCATTTGTCACAGGCCGCTTAGACGCCGGTGCTGGACAGGCCTCGAACGGGCCGCATTCCGGCCGCCGATGCGAGTTACGAGGCGCCACGACACACAGCAAATGGATCGACTCAGCCGACCACTTTCGGTGTCGGAAATGCGTGCCAGGAGCAAGCGGGAGCACGCCTAAATAGGCGGGTCTCGGAACCACCTCAGATGCCTCCACCAGCACGCATCGATACAGCAAAAGCTGCCGCAAAAAAGCGAAGGCTTGCACGCCGCGCGGCGAGGCTTAACCGTCGAAACGCTCGGCCTATTCGAAGGCGAGAACCTGAGCCTTTGCTGCGGCCTGCTCGGCTTTCGAAGGCGGCAAGGTGGCGCGGATTTGGGCAGCCGCTTCGCCCTCCCAGCGCAGGATCATGGCGAGCGTAATCGGGAGCTTTGGACGGCTGCGCCGCCAGCCGTCGGCCGCGCTCCGGACAAGCGGCCAGGTGCCGGGTCGGGAGTAGAGTCGCAGCGCTGCGATCTCCTCCGGCAGGGCTGCACGCGTATGCATCCGGTACATGATCCGGTCGATGATCGGTCCCGACAGCAGGATCATCAGCGAGGCCATGATCATCACAGCCGCGACCACAAGCGAGGTAGCGACGCCGGCCGATATTGCAGCGAGTGAGGCGACGGTCACCGTCCCCGCGAAGGCGGTCATCCAGCGTGGTGGCGAAGCCCACGGAGACCTCCGTTCGACGGCAACGTCTAAGGCGATCCGCAGCCGCGTGGGCCAGTTCACCTTGGGCCGCTGAGACGAGGATTTCGTCATAGTGTGGCACCTGTTCCAAGCGCAGTTTCGGGCTTTATCATGATCGCAATCTTGCCAACATCCACCTCTTCAAACAAGGCCGCGGGCGGCGACGCGCGCGACGCGATACGCCGATGTTTACTGGTCCAACCGCGCCAGCATCGCCGAGACGGCATCTGGCTCCATAACGCCGATAGGGATGTGGTTGGTCTGCAATACGCCGCCAATATCCGACCGGTTCGATGCGTCGGCTCGCAGGCACTTAATCGTCGTCGCCTTTTTGCCTAACGCTTCGAGGAACGCGAACGAGGACTCTGCCCGCGTCGCAGGAAGTTTGGCGAGCGCCGACACGGCTTCCTCGATCTCGACGGCGTTCAAACGGCCCGCTCGATGTCGGTTTGCGAGAAGTCCTGGCCTTTGAACAGCAGCGGCTCGCCCGTGGCCTTGGCGAGCGCATAGGAGAAGCAATCGCCGAAGTTGAGCCCGGCGGGATGCCGTCCCTTGCCGAAGCGCCGGAAGGCGTCGATCGCAAGGTCGGCATGGTCGGCCGAGACAGGCACGGTCTCGACCCTGAGTGTGTCCAGCAGGGCCTGCAATTGTTCGAGCCCGGCCTCTCCCGCCCGCCCGAGCGCGACGATACCGACCTCGACGCGAGTCGATGCGCTGAGTAAGCGGCTCGCCGCCAGTTTGATCGCCTTCCGGAAGTCCTGCTCCTCCGGCTCGCGGCGAAGGATCGCCATCAGCGCTGAACTGTCGATGACCATCAGGACGGCAGGCCATGTTCGTCGTAGCCAAGGATATCGTCGTCGGTTCGGTGATCGAGCACCGGCAGCGCGTTGAACCGCTCGATGATCGCGTCGATTGCCGCATCGTCCCACGGCCGTTCACCGCGTTTGAGCTGCTCGTCACGCAGCCGCAGCCGGAGCGCACCACGCACCGCCTCGGTCAGCGTTTCGCCGGTCAAGCTCGCTACCTGCCGCGCGAGACTATCGGTCTCTCGATCCTTCAGGCTCAACGCCATCACCGCCTCACAATCTAGAAATAAGCCCTCGTTATATACTCTTGTCTGATGATCGTGCCTACTGCCCTTTTCGGGGCCGGAAGCCGCCTGTCCGCTTCCTGGCACGAAACACAGCATAGCTGCCGTTCGACAAATCAAGGATCCGATGCCGGCTACCGCCCCAAATGCGGCCGTTGCGCGGAACGCTCGCACCTAACTGCGATAGTTCAGCCGTTGAGAAGCAGTCCGGATAGCACACCTTATTTCAGGCAGCCCAGATCGAAGTTTGGTCGAATCTAGACCGATCGCTTCGGAGTTGCAGCGCGCGACAGGCGGCCGTTCGTTCACACCTGCACATTTCGTGCCCCTGCTCCGGAGCTGTCGAGGCGCAGGCAAAATTTAGTTGCCTAACGGCGTGACGCTAGCACCGCAAACGCTGACATCCGCCGATGCCAGCCCGCGCCGCATCGCGACCGTTCGCGCCGCGCTCAGACCATGGCCAGTCGAATATTGGGCTTCGTCGTTTGCGAGGTGGCCCGTCTTCAGCGTATCCAATGCCTGAAGCACCCGCGGCAATTGCCGGTCGATATCTGGCACCGTGAAAAGAGGGCCGCCGCCTCCGGCTATCCGGCGAGCGTTGGCTCGTCCCAGCCACCAGCCAGCGGCACAATCGGCCTGCTGCTCACGATCCGACCCAAGAGGTTGGGCGATCCCGCGTCGCTTCTCGTTCAAATACTGAACGTGGTGAGCGACTTCGTGGGCAATAATCAATGCGATCACGGCGTCGGCGTCCCTACCGAGGAAGCGTTCGATGTCTGTCAACTCGCCGAGGTCGATCGCGACGCCAATACCGCGAAGATAGCTGAAGCCACGGGCCGGATGGTGGCGAGGTGGCTGCAGATAAATGGTACGCGGCGCGGCGTAGGCGTGGCCGGTCGTGGCGAAGACGGCGGACCATTCCTCGGACGTCGAATTTATGATTGTCGATGCGAGGATCGACCCTTGTTCGGCTTCGGGCTGCGGCGGATCGGCCGTGACGTGCATCGCCACGACAAGCATAAGCGCCGCCAGTCCAGACGGGCGCGCAGCAGGGATCTCAAGCTTTAGCATAGCTATAGAGCCTCACCTTGACCGACGGCAGTTGTTAAACTGCGCACGACACGCGCTACTTGCCTGCGACATCGATCCCATACCCTACACCACGCCGGTCGAAAGCCCGCAGTTGAACGGCAAGGCTAGGCGTTCGTCAGCGCACTTAAGCGCGACTATGCCTGTGTCAACCTAGCTGTTCGGAATTAGTGATTGTGACTCGGCATACTATCGTGAGGATGTCCTGCGCTGCCTGAGTCACTTATGAGATTCAGTGTCGTATACCTTACGCCGTTCGTCGCTTCGATTGCGTCGGCAAGTGCTCGTACCGCTGCAACGGTTCCTTTAAGCATTGTCGATTCAAGGCAGTTGTCGTGATCGAGATGGACATGTGTCGTTGCGACGACCAGGTCATGGTGTGCGTGCTGCAGTTCGGTGAGGCGTCGCGACAGCGTTGCTCGATGATGGTCGTAGACATAACTGAGGTTTGCCACGCAGGAGCCGTCGACCGTCGCGTTCAGACGCCGAGTGTCCACCGCCCGACGAACAAGATCGCGAATGGCCTCCGACCGGCTCGCGTAACCCTGTTCAACAACAATTGCATCGAATGCGGCTGTCTCATTTTCGTCGAGCGAAACCGTCACACGCTGCATTTTGTGTTCCCGGGTAAATTGCAAAATTAACACTAGCCGATTGTTTTCGCGCTGTCTCAGCGACCAAGCCGCATCCCTAACAGATCGCCATGCGTAAAGCGTGTAAGCAGATCGTCGGTCTGTTTCCTACCGGAAGGGCTACGATGGTCTGTCTGCGCGCGATGCTTCTTGGCACGACGCTCCTTGCCGCTGCCGCTCAAGCTAGTGCCGAAGCTGTCGACGTGCCGGTCGATGCGGCGGCCGCGACGCCGGGGCCCGAGATCATCGTTACCGGGCGCGCGGCAAACCTTATTGGGATTGCCGATTCTGCATCCGAGGGGACAATCGGAAAGATCGACCTCGAAAATCGTCCTATTCAGCGGATCGGCGAACTGCTCGAAGTCATCCCAGGTTTCATCGCTACGCAGCATTCGGGCGGCGGCAAGGCCAACCAATATTTCCTGCGCGGCTTCAACCTCGATCACGGCACCGACTTCGCCCAGTTCATCGACGGTGTGCCTGTCAACATGCGGACGCACGCGCACGGACAGGGCTTCACTGACATCAATTTCATCATCCCGGAATTCGTTGATTCTATCGACTACGCCAAGGGGCCCTACCGGGCGGATGTCGGCGATTTTCTTACTGCAGGTTCGGCGAAGTTTAAGACGATCGATACCGCTGCTCCGTTCGTGACAGGCACCGGCAGCGTCGACGGCGACTATCTTCGACTGCTCGCTGGAGGATCGCGCAAGCTCGGCGCAGGCGATCTCTTCCTTGGAGGTGAGTTCCGCTATGATAACGGGCCGTACGATATTCCCGGCAATCTTAAAGCGTTCAACATTCTGACGAAGTGGACGGGGCCGGTCGGCGATGGCGTTCTGCGGGCGAGCTTCGACGCGTACCACGTCGACTTCCGGTCGGCCGAGCAGGTGCCGGAGCGCGCGATCGATTCCGGGCTAATCGACCGGCTCGGTTTTCTCGACCCGTATCTCGGCGGCAAGACCACCCGGATCGGCGCATCGGTTAACTGGACGCAGGACGGCGCAACGCCGATTACAGCGTTGGCCTACGCGCATTATTATAAATTCAAGCTAATCTCGAACTTCACGTATTTCCTCGATGATCCAGTCCACGGCGACGAGTTCGAACAGCGCGACAGCCGCTTCGTGCTTGGCGGCAAGGTCGATAAGCGGTTTGCCTTTGATTTGGGCGTGCCGGTTGAATTACTCGTTGGCGCAGAAACTCGAAATGATTTGATCGCACCTGTCGGGCTGTACCACAGCGAATTTGGTCAGATCACCTCGACCGTTCGACAGGATCGGGTGGACGAGGAGTCCGTCGGCGCATTCGCCGAAGCGACGATCCATCCGCTATCAAATGTCCGCGTGATCCTTGGTCTGCGCGGCGACGGATACGCCTTCCAGGTCCGATCGAGCATCGCGGCGAACTCGGGACATGCCACGGCCGGCATTGTTAGCCCGAAGGCCGCGATCGCCTGGACACCGATCAAGCAGGTCGAGGTCTATGCCAACTACGGCGAAGGCTTCCATTCGAATGATGGACGCGGCACGACGATCACAATCAATCCGCAGGATGGCTCGCCGGCGGGGAAAGTTGATGCGTTGGTCAAAGCGCGTGGCTACGAGGTTGGCGTTCGTACGCGCCCGATCGACGGCCTTACTCTGACCGCGACTTACTGGTCATTACATCTCAACTCCGAACTGCAATATGACGGCGATCAGGGCGAAACCAGTCCGAATGGGCCGTCGCAGCGTCACGGCTACGAACTCAGCTCCTTCTACAAGCCAGCTGACTGGCTGACGGTCGACGCTCAATATACTCGTTCGTTTGCACGTTCGACCGATCTGCCGCCCGGTCAGGACCACATTGTAAACGCGCTCGAAAGCGTCGTTTCGGCTGGCGTAGTCGCTAAGTATCAACGTGCGTCGGCGGCGATCCGTGTTCGCCACTTCGGTCCCTATCCGATCATCGAGGATAACAGCGTCCGCGCCCGTCCATTGACCGTGGTAAATGCGCGAGTAGGCTATGACTTGGGTCGGATCGAGCTAGCGGCGGATTTACTCAATGCGTTCGACGCGCATGATTACGAGATTGAATATTATTACGTTTCGCGGCTTGCCGGTGAACCGCTCGCCGGGGTCGCCGACCGCCACGTCAAGCCAATCGAGCCTCGGCAGCTGCGCCTTTCAGCGACCGTTCACCTTTAGCTCTGATGCGACCAATACCTTTGCTAGGCGGTCGGACCTGGTTCAACCCCTCAATCGCCGCTGCCGCAGCTCCGATCCCGGGGCGGCCTAGGGCCGGTAGCTGCCTGTCTGCTGTCGGGGGAGTTTCTCCGGTGAGCCGACATTCGTTGATCTTGGTGATTGGACAAGTAGACCCAATCTCGGACGTGCAGGAACTCCCCGCGCTTTCTCAGAACCAGACATTCGTTCATGCGCTCACAGCATCTGGAACGCGCGTCGTTCCGCGGACGTGTTCGACCATCCCCGCCTTCGGGATCGCAATCATCTTATCGCGGCGCATGGTTCAACGTCCTCGTCCGCGCCCATTATCTGCCGGCGTCCTCCCGCCGCGGCCCGTACGACCGGACGCTGATCGACCGCATCGCCTGGGGCCGAATACGCTTGTATTTGGCGCGTAGCGAAAGTTCTGCAGGAAAATGCGATTTGGTTCGTCCGGCTTCTGGCGGGAGCCGCTGCGATCCACTCTGCCGCATCCACCATCTAGGGCATAAGCGATTGAGCGCTCTTCCTCATTTACCGTATTGGAGCTAAGGAAGCACCCGATGCAGGTCGAGAGCTCGTTCAGCATATCCGAGGCAGAGCGGGTTATCCGCGAGTTGGAGGGGCGTCGCACCGACACGGTACTGACGCTGCCGACCAGAAGCCGCGCAAACGTCGGAGGAGGCGAGCCGGCAGTGCTTCAAGCCGTTCTCACTTGGGCGTCGGCCCAATCGGTTGCAAGGATCCGAACGTACGCTAGAGATTCGGTTGACCAGCAGCTCGAAACCCTGACCAGCCACCTCGTGGGCACCTGTGCGGCCCTGTTATGCGACCGCGCTGACGGACTGGACCATCGAGATGTCACGGCAGAGGTACGCGAGCTAGCACTCGAACGACTTCACGGGCTTCAGGGCTCCACGCCGCGGAATTGGTCGCGCGGATCGCAGATCGAGATCCTGTGTGCCGATCACCTGGGCTGGTCGTCGCCGGAGACGCTCTACGCGACCTCGGACGCAGGCAATCGCCTTCTGTCACGCAAGGAGTTCGACCGGGTCGCGGAACTGATCCTCCAGCACACCGTACCAGACTACTTCCCCGCGCGTGAGGACCATGACCTGCGGATCGGCATAGCAGACGCACTCTATGAGCTATTCCGCAATACCGATGAATACGGCCGGGCCGACGAACACGGCAACAGTATCGGCCGCTCGATCCGCGGTTTGCACGCGCGCAGGCAGGCGATATCCCGCACGGGCCTCGCGAAGATGGTGGAGGCGTCGCGGCCGCTCGCGGACTACTGCGACCGGCTAGAGCCAAGGGGCAAGCGACGCGACATCCAGTTACTAGAGTTATCGGTATTTGACAGCGGTCCCGGCTACGCGCCGCATTGGCTTGGAAGACCGCTCGCGGACATCACGCGCGAAGAGGAACTCGAAGCAATCGAGACCTGCTTCGACAAGCATGCGACGCGTAAGGCTAACTCCACCGCGGGAATGGGACTGTCGACGGTGGTTGACATCCTCCGTCGGAGGAACGGCTTCATGCGCCTGCGCACCGGCCGCCAGTCGCTCTATGCCGACCTTGGACTCCAAGTGGACCAGACATATGGGGCGCCGCCGAAGCTCAGCCCGTGGCAAGATTTCCGCTTGGCGCCCGCCGCGGGTACACTGTTCACCTTCCTACTTCCGCTCTGAGCGATGTCGCCGATCCTCCTTGAGCGTTTCGACAAGGCGACGGACGCATTGACCGTCGACGTCTTGGTCGCATTCTGCTCGACCGCGGAACTCGACGTAAGGGCGCTCGCCGACACGGTCGAGGAGGAAATTGCCCGGGCGCTCGCTCCGGATGAGCTATTGGTCATTGTGCGCGCAACCTCCTTCGACGACGCTGTCGTCGCCATGCGTTCAGCGACACAAGGCGAAGCGCTGATCGAACGTCTGGCCGGTCGCTGCCGGATTGAGTTAATTGGCTACGACGCCGATGCCCAAGTGACCCGGCGGGAGGCGCTGGCTGAGGGCGGGCTGAAAAGCGGTGTCGCGCTCGACGAGATTTTGCGGCGCGGCGTCACCTCGATCTTCGCGCGTCGCGGCGGCTTCGTCGAAGCCAGCGAGAGTTACCACTTTGCGAATCCCTCCGGCGCGCACACAGACCGGTTCATTCGGCTGTCCAACATTCTGGTGCGGCAGGCGGAGATCGCCTTCGTCGCGGTCGCGGTGATGGCGCAAGTGGCAGCTGACGCCAGACACGCATACATTGACACCCCTGCACTGTATGCGGTCGTGTCGGCCTTGAACGAGCAATGGCGCACACTCGCCCCCGAACGGTCCCACTTGGTAGCCGACAATTTCAGCTCATACTTCGGCTTCGAAAACCACCGCTTCACCGACCCGGCGCGCTCCGTCGCGATCATATCCGCCTCGTCGAGCGGGAGCTTGGGTCGCAAGTTGGTCGAGCACAAGGGCTTCGATCCGAAGCGGATTGTGCACGTTCTCTACCTCGGGTCCAAGAAGGCGGATCCCGGCGTCGCGGTCGACCTCGGGCGCGACGAGACGACGAACCCCAACGGCTATTCAACCGAGCGCCGGACCTTCCTTGCGGACGACTGTGCCCTTTGCCGAGCCGATTCGATACCGATAACGCTAAAGGGTGACCAGTTCGACATCGCTGGACCGCAGCACAAGCCGCTGGTGATCACGAAGACCGACGCGCCAAAGACCTTGGAAATGGCAATGGTCCGGCTAGCCGGCAGCAAGGCTCTGCGCGTCTCGGCCGGCGCACGATTGTTCGATATTGATCCAGCAGCGCTCCTTGCGTCTGAGGCCTACCAAAAACGTCTAGAATACCTCCTGCGAAGGCAGGTGCCGGCCAGCGTGGCTACGGTAGTTCTCGTGGACTCCGGAGCACGTGCGATCGTTGAAACCATCGCTGCGGCCATAGGCACGCTGCCCGTTCCGGTTGACCGCGTGGACCTAGCGACGATGGCTGAAGCGCCCAATAAGCGGCACACGGGCGCCGTGTTGGTCGTAGCGTCCATAGTTGGCAGCGGTCGACTGCTCCTGGACGTCAGCAGAGACCTCAGAAACTTAGCGCCTGACGCGCCCATCGTTTACTTGGTCGGATTTGCAAAGGTTCAGGATCCCGAACGCAAGCGCATCTTCAACGCTTCGCTCGTGCAGTCGGGCAAGGCCGTCAACCACGTAATTGAGTACGTAGACGAACTGTTGCTTCCGGCGAACGTGGCCCGAAACTCCTGGGCGGAGGAACTCGGCTTCCTCCAGCGGAATAGGTCAAGCTGGGGCGCATCGTCCGCGCTGCTTACGGCTAGGCTGGAGCGACTTCGCGAGACGTCCAGACCGCTCCTCGACGATCTATTCCTGCCGGACGCCAAAGGAGCCGCTCTTCCGCTCCGCGAGGGGTTTGTGTTCTGGCCCCAAACTCTCCCAAGCCGCGGCACGCATAGTCAGGCCGATGTCTTTCTCACTATCTCGTCAGTCCTGCAGCAGCTAAGGACAGCACCTGTCTCCTCCGGAGCACAAGCAATCCGCACCAACTGGATGCAGCAGACGATCCTGTCGCCGGAGAACTTCGCCCGCTTCAACGACGGCATAATCCAGGCTAGCCTACTTCGCGCAGCTCGGCCGGCCGAGTTGGACTTCCGTGACGACGTCGTGGCCAGCGCGGATGCTGCGCGCATGATCAGGAGGATTGTCGAGAGTGCGGGGCGTCCGCGAGGCGAGGCCGCCGCAGAGTTCCTGCTTGCGATCGGCACGGGTCGCCTTCGGCTCTGCCCCGGAGATACCGAGCAGGTTCTCGCCGAGGTTCCCGACGCGCCCGACCTCGTCGCCGCCATGGTCACGATGTGTCGCGCCGAACGAGCGAGGCAGGCAACTCCAGCTCGCAGCCCGCGGCAAGCTGCGCGCTCGCGGCAGAGAACTCGAGCAGCGGCTTAGCCGGCCACTTGGCTTGATCGAGGCCGCTCTCCTACTGACCGCGAGGCGCTGGCGATCGACGTAGACTAGGGCATCAAGGGCGAGCAAGTCGTCGAGGCCATGACGCGGATCGCCGCCACGCGCGGGTCAGGCTGTCTAAAGCTGTGATGGTAGACGTTCACGCGAGGACGCAGCTGAGCCCCGTTAAAGTCAATCGGATCCATATTCCCGGTCCGGTTACCGCGCCGACAGGCGGCTCGGCAATTGCTGTCTCGTTCCTGTTTCAGACCAAAGAATAGGGACGTAACCAACGGTGCAGTCCTGTAGGCAGCTGCCTAGTGGCTGTTTGGCAGCGCAGACCCGCTTCCGGCCATTCAGCGCCGTCCGGGCGGCACCGGAATCCCTCCGCCCGTTCAGGTGAGAGCGTTGCCCGAACTGGAAGCGAGTACCAGAATCGCCAGCGCCAAGCTGAGATTACGCTCTTGCGAAAACGAGCTGGAAAGCGCGGGCTCGTGCAAGTCACTTCGTGCATGAGGCCTTCAGTCATTGACTACCCTGCCGCGTATTGTGGATCCTTGACGCTGGCGGCACTGTCAAAATGATCGATCGGAAGCGCGGCGATCAGTTTCAGTGCCTGAGCACCATAAGTAAGCGTCAGCTGATCTACGCAGCGATGGCGAGGGGCGCAGGCTTCCGCCAGTTCCACGGCATGAGCGGGTCGAGGTCGAGCTGGCTTCGGCCGCGGGTGAGCTGGTTGAGAACGTCGGTGAGCCAGGCTTCGGGATCGATGCCGTTGAGCCGGGCGGTCTCGAGGGCAGTGTAGATGATGGCGGCGCGGTCGCCGCCCTTGTCGGAGCCGAGGAACAGGAAGTTCTTGCGGGTGACGGCGATGCCGCGGAGCGCCCGCTCGGCGACATTGTTGTCGATGGCAAGGCGGCCGTCGGCGGTGAACCGGGCGAGCGCGTCCCAGCGTCCGAGGGCGTATTGCAGCGCTTTGGCAAGGTCATTCTTGCTAGACAGCCGCCGGCGCTCGGTCTCCATCCAGACCCGCAGATCGGCGAGCAGCGGCACCGTGCGCTCGGCGCGGATGGCATGGCGACGCGCGGGTGGCAGGCCGTTGATGTCGCGCTCGATGTCGTAGAGCGCGCCGATGCGGCGCAGCCCCTCGAACGCGATCGGCGACTGCGTCTTCTGATGGACGTCGTAGAGCTTGCGCCGGGCATGCGCCCAGCAGGCGGCATGGACGATCCGCTGAGCCCGTTGTCCAGGCGGCGCCTTCGACCGGGTCAGCGCCTCGTAGCCGGCATAGCCGTCGGCGTGGATATAGCCGGCAAAGTCGCTCAGGTGTCCGGCGGGCCGCTCGCCCTTGCGGTCCTGGCTGTACCGGTAGAGCGCTGCCGGCGGCCGATCGCCCGCCCATGGTCGTTCGTCGACGACATAGGTCCAGATGCGGCCGGTCTTGGTGCGTCGGTTGCCGGGTGCGAGGACGCCGATCGGAGTGCCGTCGGTAAAGATCACCGGTGCGGCCATGACCTGGCGGCCGATGGCCTCTGCGACCGGAGCCAGCCACCAGGCGGCGCGACCGACCCAGTCGCACAGAGTCGCCCGGTCGATATCGACGCCGCCGCGCGCGATGATCCCGGCCTGGCGGTAGAGCGGCAGGCCGTCGATATATTTACCGACGACGACGTTGGCGATCAGCGCCGGACCCGGGCGACCCTTCTCGATCGGCAGGTCGGGTGCCGGTGCCTGGATGATCGTCTCGCAACGTCGGCAGCTGAGGCGCGGCCGGATATGGCGGATGACCTTCAGCTGCGCCGGGATGCGTTCGAGGACCTCGGTCACATCCTCGCCGAGCCTCGACAGGCTGGTGCCGCCGCAGCACGGGCAGGCGTCGCCGGGATGGTGCAGGATCTCCTCGCGCGGCAGATGCGGCGGCAACGGCCGGCGCACCGGATGGCGGCGCTCACGTTCGCTTGCAGGCGTCACTGCTTCCGTTGCGATCCGCTCGGCTTCACCCTCCTCGAGGTCTTCGAGCAGCAGTTCGAACTGGGTGATCTCGGCGTTCAGCTTCTCTGAGGACCGCCCGAAGCTCATCCGGCGCAGGACGGCGAGCTGGGCCTTGAGCTGTTCAATGATCAGCTTGGCACCGGTCAGCTCACCCCGCGCGACCGCCAGCTCGGCCTTCAACCGGGCGACCTCGTCGGGGTCGGATACGGCGCTCGTCACGGGTCGATACTACACGGTCGCCGCTGCCGCTGCGACGACGATCAACCTCGGCGATGCTGTCCGAGTCACTATGCCGCGTCGGCGTCAGGCGGCGACTTCGGGTCGCCAACTCCGCTCGACGTTGCGCCAGTCGAAGCCCTCGAGCAGCATCGACAGCTCGGCCGCCGACAGCCGCACCGAGCCATCCTTCGCCGCCGGCCACAGGAAGCGGCCGCGCTCGAGGCGCTTGGCGAACAGGCACATGCCCTGTCCGTCCCACCAGATCGCCTTGACGAGGTCGCCGCGCTTGCCACGGAAGACGAACAGCGCACCGTCGTGTGGATCGCGGGCAAGTACCGTCTGCACCTGCGCCGCCAGCCCGTCGAAGCCGCGCCGCATATCGGTCCGCCCGCAAGCGAGATAGACCCGCGTCCCCGCCGGCAGCGCGATCACCGGCGAAGCACGTCGAGCACCCGCGCCAGCGCACCAGCATCGACGTCGCCGCCGAGGCGCAGCTTGGTGCCGCTGGGCAACTCGACCTCGATCGTGCCGGACAGCGTTCGATCAGGGACCGGCAACGCCGGCGGCGATCTTACGTCCGGAGCGGGCAACGCCACCGCTGCTGACTCGGCGACGACCTCGCACCGGATGAACCCGTCGGTGGCCGCGGTCAGCAGCTGCTTGCGCCACGTATACAGCAGACCCGTCGAGATGCCGTAGCGGCGCGCCACCTGGGTCGGCACCGCACCGGGCGCGCAGCTCTCCTGGACGATCGCCATCTTCTGTTGCGGATGCCAGCTGCGCCGCCGTTCCGGGCGCGGAGGGAGAGCCAGCCCCTCGCTGAGAGACGTCTTAAGGGTCTCGTACGACGTCTCATCATCCGCCACGCCAGTCTCCGCCAACCACAGCAGCGAAGACTCCCGCGGCAGCGCGATCACGACAAGGCGGGGATCAGCTGACGCTTACCACCATAACCGCATCTGGCGAGAAGCAAGCTAGCTGGGAAGGAGGGTCGTCCCGCAGCGCACGACCTGCATCATGCCGGCATGCATGTGGTAGTGGAATGCCCAGTCCCTTTGGCTGTGGACCTGCCACGTTGGCTAGACGCGCGGCCGCTCGCAAATGATGGTTGTTGTATGAGCGGACGCGAAAAACGGGTCTAAGATTAACCATCGGCTGATGCCGCAGGACTTATAGTCGGCCACTCCAGCGGCGGTTATCAGCGTCTTGGGAACGGCCGTTCATTCAGATGTGGTTGGCTACCCTTCGCCGGGCACGGTCTGATGGCACTTGCTGGACGAAATGACGTTGTATCCGTACGATCATGCTGTAACCTGGGTGTCCCCGTCGCTCCTTCGCCCATGGCTCTTTCGCCAACCCTGAGTGCCTGGCGGTTTTTATCAAACGGCTGTTGCCGCCGCCAGCACGGAAGCGGTACGAAGCTCCAAAGAGCGGGGCAAAATTCTTTGCAGATCAGACGCGTCACTATAGCGAATTTCCGGTCGATTAAGCGGGCCGAAATAGAGCTTGGGGCGACGACCGTGCTGATCGGCCCGAACAACGCGGGCAAAACGGCCATCCTCGAAGCTATCCGCATTGCGCTGACGCGCCGGTGGGGACAGCGCGGCACCGGGTTTACCGAGTACGACGTGCATCTGTGTGCAGCACGCACCGACCCCAAGGTCGGCGACCCGGTCGTTATAGAAATCGAAATTCAAGAGTCGGCGGTCGGCGAGTGGCCTGAGGAGCTGCACGAAACACTGGCCGACATCATCCAGCTCAATCCCATATCCGGACAGGCATCGATCATCATGCGCGTAAGTTGCGCATGGGATGACGGAGAACAAAGCTACATTCCTAAATGGGAATTTCTCAACACCGACCGTAACCCACTGGCCGGAAAGGGCGCTCGGGCCACGAACTTTCAGGAGTTTTTCTCCTTCCTGCCCGTCTTTTATCTTGACGCGCTGCGCGACGCCGGCGACGAATTCGCCGCGCGCAGTCAGTTCTGGGGACGATTGCTACGGACCGTTCAAATCCCCGACCCGCTTGAGCAAAAGTCGGTTCGCATTTTCAATCTCCTAAATGCCAAGCTGCTCGCTGCCGACCCGTTGCTGGGGAATCTAGCAACGTCCCTCTCCGACATAGGCCGCGTCGCGACGACGGGCACACCCGGACAGGCGAACCTTCGCGTGCTCCCGTTGAACACATGGGATTTGTTATCGAAGGCCGAGGTCATCTATCAGAATGACGGGACGAAGCCGTGGCTGCCACTTATGCGGCATGGGCAAGGCGTGCAAAGCCTATCCGTGATGTTCTTGTTCCGCTCGTTCGTCGAGCTGTTGCTTGGCGAGCTTTATCGTGCCGAGAGCACACCCGTGCTGGCCTTGGAGGAGCCGGAAACTCACCTTCACCCACAGGCCGCCCGCACGCTTTTTAGCCAAGTTGCACAGTTTCAGGGCCAGAAGATCGTCTCGACGCACTCTCCCTATTTCCTCCAGCACGTACCGTTTCGCGACCTGCGTATGGTCCGCGCTGGTTCTGACGGCACTGTCGTCAAATCGCTGCCGCGCGAGTTTCGCTGCAGGGTACCGAGCCTGCCCGCTTTCGCGCCCGTCATAGCCGCATCCGGCGGGCTCCTCGAATATGATGGCGGCCTGTCCGAGCTTGTCATTAAGGGAAGCCTGCCGACACCCACCTACAACAGTTTGCTGATCGCCTGTCATGGTCAGGCCGACATGGCTGCAATGCACGCCCGGTTGAGGGCGGCGCGAGACGCATCGCTTGAGTTCTTACCCGATGTGGATTTGCAGAAGCTTGAAACGTTTGCACGAAGAATTCGTGGCGAGATATTCTTTGCCAACAAGTGGCTATTGGTCGAGGGTCAATCAGAGTATCACTTGGTTCATGGCATGGCCAAGGCGATGAACTTTGATCTTGACGAGCACGGTGTCGCCGTGATTGACTTCGCCAATAACGGCAATTGCGGCATGTTTACTGCACTGGCGCGCGCACTCGGGTTTCCATGGACTATGGTCGTCGACGGCGACATGGCTGGCAGCCAGTATATTGCATCTGTTCAAAGCCGTAACTTCTCGCCTGCCGAAGTGATGCAACTCACGCGTCAGATCGCCGAGCAGACGTTGGAGCATCAGCTTGTCGCGGATGGCCTGCAACCGGAGCTGAAGGCTATCCTGACAGCCCAAGGTGTGCCGGGGGTCGCAGCGATGGACGATGCGGCGCTAATCGCCACATTGTCGGGAGACAAATGCGGCTACGCCGCCGAGCTGGCCGCCCAATGCGCAGCCAGCCTGCCGCTGACGCAGCGGATGCCGTTGGCAATCTGGGAAGCGATCGAAACGCTCAGAGGACTGCCATGACCGAACTGGAAAAGGCGCTGAGCGAGCTGACGCCCGCGCAAGCCGCAGCGACAAACTGGGTCGATGGCCCGCTCTTCGTGCTGGCCGGCCCGGGATCGGGCAAGACGCGCGTCCTGACCACGCGCGTCGCGAAGCTCCTCGCCGAAACGCCAGACAAGTCGTACCGCGTCATGGCGCTGACCTTCACGAATAAAGCGGCTGACGAAATGACCAGTCGAATCGAGGCAGTCGTGCCCGACCAGCGCCAGCGGGCGATCATTGGCACGTTTCACTCCTTCTGCATGCAGATGTTGCAGCAGCACGGCTCGCATATCGGCATAGATCCGGACTTCGCGATTTATTCGCTGGAGTCGGATCGGGCCGACCTTCTCAAGGAAGCAATTCGGGCGAACGGGCTGGACAGCGACGACGATCGGTTCCTGGGTACGATCGACAAGCTGAAGGCACGGTTGATTCAGCCGGATGGCTGCGCGAAGCTATTCAAGGACAGCGGCGTCGGGCAGCGCGTCGAGCTGGTCTATAGCGCCTATGAAGCGGCTCTCCAGTCGGCCAACGCGCTCGATTTCGGATCGCTCATCGCGCAGGCCTACCGCCTGATTTCCACATACCCGGGCGTCGCGCTCCACTACCGCCGCGCCTACGCCTATTGGATGTTCGACGAGTTTCAGGACACGACGGACGGGCAATATCGGCTCATCAAAGCCCTCGCCGGAGACGGCTTCCACAACGTGTTCGCGGTTGCAGACGACGACCAGATCATCTATCAGTGGAACGGCGCGAGCTATAAGCAAATCCAGCGGTTCCGAGCTGACTTCGACCCGACTGAAATCCAGCTCCCCACTAACTACCGCTGCCCGCCGAGCATCGTCGCCGCCGCGAATCGGCTTGTCGTTCATAACACGCAGCGCACGGCTGCCAAGCAGCCGCTGGAAGCAGGCAAGACGACGCTGCTTTATCCAGACGGACAGCATATTAACCTCTTGCGCTATTCGACCGAGGAGGCAGAGGCGACGGCGATAGCGGCTGGTATCGCTGGGATACCCAAAGGCAAGCGTGGCCAGATCGCGGTGCTGGCGCGGACTCGGGCGCTGCTCGAACGAATGAACAGAGCGCTCGCGAATGCCGGGGTCGCCGGCGCTATTGCACAGCGCCGGGACGACTTCCGGTCTGCACAATTTTTGTGGCTGGCCGCTGCATTGCGGCTCGCGGCCCGCCCCGCCGATCGGCGCGCTCTCGATGCGCTAACCGGCGCGTTTAATCGCTGGTTCGACCTTAGCGTCTCGTCCGACGACATCGCCGCAGGCGCGGAAATCAGCGGCCACTCGCTGCTCGTCGAATGGGCCGAGGCCGTTGGATTTGTGGAAGACGACCAAGCAAACGCCCTGACAGGCATGACGACGGCGCTGACCGCCCAGCCGACGACGTTTCGCGCGTTCATCGACCAAGTTCTCGAAAAACTGCCCGCCGAGGGAGGCGAGGACGCGACTGACATCGATGAGGACCGGACGGCGTGGGTGTCACTCGTTCGGAGCATTGGGCAGACCATCGGGCGCGACGCGGGACTCGATCAATTTCTACAGGAATTGGCGCTGCGCTCGAAAGAACCGCCGGCTCCCGCCAACGCCGTCACGCTCATGACCATTCACAGCGCCAAGGGGAAGGAATTCGACCACGTCTATGTGATTGGCCTTGCCGAAGACGTTCTACCCAATTTTCAGAGCGTGAAGGCCGGGGAACAAAGCGCCGAAATGGAAGAGGAGCGCCGCAACTGCTTTGTGGCGATCACGCGGGCGCGGGAGTGGCTTTGCCTCTCCTATGCCGATCGCTACCGGGGGTGGGCAAAGCAGCCCTCGCGCTTCCTGCTGGAAATGGGGTTGAACCTGCCGCAAGCCGTGAGTGCGTGAAGTCGGGGATCGACCGAACTGCGCCCGCAAAAGGCGGCGTTCGATAGCTGCCGTCGCGCTACAGCTAAACGGACGTCTGCGTACGCCGAATCGTCGCCTGAAAGCAGCCGTTCCGCTCTCCACCCAACATCGCCTCTGTCGGCAGTGAACGAACGGCAGCTTTTTCGGGATCGCCGTCGGCACTTTCGAACGTCCGGAATTGGAGGCATAGCCGGCGCGCTGGCTAACGAAGCGATCGCATCGGGCGGGGAAGACACCCCTACACTCCGTCGTTAGAACTGACACCAAGACCGAAAAAAAACGTCGATGGATTACAACGAGCGACGTCGGACTTCGTAGATGCAGGCCTCGACGGCCGTGTGGCCAGTGTGGCGTAGAGCCGGCGGGATGCGGTCGAACAAAGCGAGATCCGGTCGCTCGCCGAAGTAGGTTATCGCCTCGCACAGTACCCGCAGGGCAGTATCGCTGCCGCGGTCGACTGCCCAGTCCGCCACAAGGTCGAGCAGGGCGGAGCGCTGCCACAGCTCCTTCTCCCTGGTCTCGAACCAGTGGTCGATGGCCAGCCAGCCGCGATCGTGTTGAGCGGCGCGCTCGGCTTCGGCGTCGAGGGACGCGTAGATATCGTGGCGATCGGATCCGCAATGGCCGAATTTCCCGGTGGTGAGGAGCGGATCGAGGTGTTGCCTCCTCCATTCGAGCTCATTCAGGCTGTTGGCGGCACTGGCCAACTCGCTCAGATGCATCTGTCCAAACTGCCCCTCCCCGATAAGCGCGAGGAACGGCTCGATCGCCTGCAGTTGGGCTAGTTCGGTGACGCCGGGCCGCCGGTTGGTCTTGATGCCCCAGCGGCTGGTGAGGAACTCAAGCATTCGCCCCGGCTCGCCGCTCTCCCGCACGGCTGCTTGAGCGAGCGCGATGGTCTCGGGCGTCGCCAGATGCAGCGCCGCGAGGACGTAGACCGGGACGGTCCGGATGTGCTCCCAGTTTGCCACGATGGTGGTCACGGCAAACTCGCTGCGCGAATCCATGAGCAGCTCGGCCACAATAGAGTCGCTGTAGCCGTCATCCGTCTCCGGCGGATCCGCCCGCCGGTCCTCGAAGTGTCGACGGACCTCAACCTCGAGACCGGTCAGGCCGACCCTGCGCGCCTCCTGCCACCAAGCCGATCGACGTGCAGAAATATGGAGGCGATCGGCTAAGAGGGGAATGGCGGTCCGGTCGCCGGCGGCCAGGCGGGCGCGGAGCGCATGGTCAGCAAGGACCTTGTCGGCCTCGAGGACGGGTAGGCCGGCCAGCTCGAACGCGGTCGGGGCCAGGGACCAAATGCGGAAGGTCGCCCGGCGGTCGAACCGGTTGGTCCGCCGGTCGCGCCAGACCTTCTGCAAAGCAGCGCGGCTCTTTGGGCTGAGCGCCCGCCCGTCCCAGTCCGGCGACCAGCGCCGTTCGATGTCGTTTCGGAAGATGTTGATGCCGCCTGATCCCTCAGCGCGGCGGTCGATCGCCGCCGATGCCCTTGCCGATGAGAGGATAGCATCGGGATCGTCGATGTGGCCGATGATCTGCTGGACGATGCGGGAGAGGCCCCTGTAACGCTTCGGGAGCTGGATCATGAAGGCGAGTGTCGCCGGGTCGGACCTTCGAGCCAGGCCCCACGGTAGGGTATAACCAGCGACGTCCCATCGCGGATTTCGGTCGCGGTCATTGGCCCCGTCGCGGACCTTGGACGGTAGCGCCGCCCAGACGCGGCATACGTCGTCGGCCAAGGTATGCCCGATGCGCGGGCAGCAGCGCAGGACTGCCCACAGCCATCCGGACGAGAGCGCCGCGCTTCCACCACCGCGGGTCCAGCGGTCGGCGAGCGGGGCGCACAGCCGCGGATCGCCGATCTCGCCGGCGAGGTTAAGGACGCCCTCAAGACCCGTCGCCGAGAGTTCCCCATCGAGCAGCAGGGTCGCGACATCGTCGACAAATCGGGGGTGGCGCGCGAGCGCATGCTCGACGATGCGGTCGCGCCAGGCGTTGCGCACGCCCGGGTCGGACGCCAGGCACAGCGATGCCGCCGCGCGGGCGTCGCCGTTGCGGGCCTGCGCCTCAAGCGTCCAGAAGTTTCGGGGGAATGGCTCGACTAGGGGCCTCACGAACTGGCCATCGGTCCGCAGCAGGTACCTCAGCGCGTGCGAACGCCGGCTCTCGGCCCCGGAGTCATTGAAGCCGGCCGACGCGGTCCACCGAGTCGCAGCGGCGAGAGCGCAGGCAAGCCTCTCTTTGGTCAGGCCCGGATCCTGAAGCGCCGCGAAGACGGCCACCGGATTTCGGGCGGCGGCTTCATCGATGCGCTCGAATGGTAGCACGGTCAGCGCCGTGCCGATCAGCCCTGCGTAATACGGCTCTTCCCAGAGATCGGGAGTGAAGCGACCGGCTTCGACCAGCCGCACCATCGCGCTGACGAGGAGGTGGTCCCGGACCCGGTCGTGCCTATAGGCAAGTCGCCCATCCCCACCGAGCCGCACCACCCTCCCCCGGTCGACGAGCCGGCGGATCGCCGCCAGACCGTCGGACTCTCCCGCGAACCAGGTCCTGATCTCGTTCCACGACGGCGATATGATGCGGGACTCCACCATTCGTTCGGCAAGGGATTCGAGAGCTGATAGGAGGTCGGGTGCCAGCAACCGGTCGTCGGCAGCATCCCCGACGTCTGCGGCGACGTAGGACCGGATCGCGTCGCTGGGATTGGCACCCGTCCACTTCGTGGTGAGCCCGATCAAGAGGGGGTCGTCGCCTAGCGAAGCGGCAAGATCGCCCGCCTGGAGATCGGTCAGCGCGACCCCGAACGACTGGGCTCGGGTCAGGACGGCCTCGATCGCCTCGGCGGGCTCGAATCGCTCGACTGTCAGCGAACGGCTGAGAACGTGATCCCGGAGCCGATCGTCATTAACGCCGGAGTTGCCGCGCCACACCGGGCAGAGGAGGCGCCACGCGGGCGCCCCTTCGCCCGCGGTGGCGGTGCCGGACCAGGCGATCAGCCGCTCGACGATGCGGCCCGGGTTGGCGGAGCGGTTGACGTCTTCGAGGATCAGCAGGAGCGGGTACTCGGGTGTGGCGAGCGACAGCGCGGCGAGGCCGCATCCGGCATCGAGCGAAGGCGCCCACCTGCGCAGGCCTGACGCGACCGCCTGGTCGATTGTCGCCGATCGCTCGATCGCCTCGTGGTCGAGCACGAGGGCGTGCCCGCCGTCCTCGAGCCACCTGTCGCCAAGTCGGCGGAGCGCTGCGCTTTTGCCGAGGCCGGATTCGCCGATCACGAACCCGGCACCCCTCACGTCCCGCGCGAACGCCAGCAGCGCAGGATCGAGAGAGCGCGCAACGATGTCGGCGCGGGACACGAGGGAAAGTTGTCCCTCCAGCGACAGCCGTCCGATCTCCTGCGCCTGCGACGGCGAGAGCCGGACCGCCTCGATGCCGAACGCGCGCTCGCGGATCCACTGCCCCTCCGAGTCGAGATCGAGGAAGTCGGCGATCCGCGAGCCCGGCCAGATGTCGAGGTGAAGGCCGCAGCCGGCCGCGGCGTGGACGTCGCGGACCAGCTGCTCATCGGGATCCGTCGAGCTGCAGAGGATGAGGGTGGCTGCGTCCACCGCCCGCCGTGCCCGTTCGGCGGCTGCGATCACTTGCGCCTTGGGAAGATCGCCGATGTCCGGCTCGAGCCATTTGCGCCTTAGCTCCCGCCGAGCCGTCGTCGTGTGCTGGGCCAGAAGCAGGCGGCGCGAGCCGCGATGGACGCGCAGCCCGATCCCGTCGACGGGCGACCGCACGGTTCTTCCAGCGGCGTTGGTCCCGACATGGATGAGGGAGGCGTAGGACGCGTCCGCCGCGCGCAGGACGGCGGTGGCAAGCGTCTCGAAGGCCTCCGCCGAGGTCATCGCGCCGATCATTTCCCGGGTTGCCGTTAGCATTGCCATCGATCGACACATGAACGTATGCCGCCGTGACGGCAACGGTGGGCATCGGGACCCACTATTCCAAGGGCACCGTGCCGCGGAGACTGCAACTTGGGTGGTAGGCAGCGGTCTCGATTGACAGGGATTGGGGGCGAAGCCGGAGCCGTTAGATTTCTGAACAAACGACCGCTTTTCGGCCGGTCGGCGGGGTCTAGAATCGGCTGAGTTTGGGCGCAAAGCCGTCTTGAGCGGCATGCTGAACAAACGACCGCTTTTCGGCGGCGCGACGGCGGTCTCGAGCGGCCCATAATGACGCGCGTAGCTGCCGTTGCCGCGTTATCATCGAACGATTGCTTCCGCTGGCTGCGAGCCAGAAAGCGGCCGTTCCACATTCCCCATGCAAAGGCGACCTTATCGCAAAGCCTTCCCGCTCATCATCGCTTCAATGACATCGCCGACCTTCCGCGCGGCGCCGATGAGGTGGGTATCATCGAGATGGGCATATCGTGCGGTCGACTTCACCGAGGCATGGCCGAGCAACTTGCCGATCATCGGCAGCGCCTCTTCGGTCATTGCGGCATGGCTGGCGAACGTGTGCCGCAGGTCGTGGATGCGAACGCCGCGAAGGCTGGCGGCATTGCGGACTTTGCCCCAGCGAAAGTCGAGCATGCCGGGAGTGATGCGCTTTCCTGCCGACGTCGTGAACATCCACGCCGGCTCCATCTTCCTCGATCGCGGCAGAGTGTCGATCAGCGCTCGGGCATCGTCGCCGAGCCAGACGATACGACCGCCTTTCTTGCCGTCGCGGAGACGGAGCCGGTTGCCCCGTACGTCGGGCCACTGCAGATCGAGGACCTCGCTTTTTCGGCAACCGGTCAGCGTCAAAAGCGTGATCGCGGCAGCTGCGCGGGCATCGGTTTGATCCTCGCTGGCGCGGACTGTGCCGAGCACGGCTCCGAGCCGCTCGAGCTCGGGCACCGACAGGAAGCGCTCGCACTTGCGCCGCTTATTCCAGCGGATGCCCTGCAGCGGGTTGCTTCCCTCTGCGCGGTAACCCCACGCCTCTGCCCTAACCATCATCGTATTCAGGATCGTCATGCACTGGTTCGCTCCACCCGGTCCGCTGATCCGGGTCGTCTCCGCGAACCAGCGCGCGACGTCGGCGGTCGTTATAGCATCGATTGTCAGACCTTCGAAGGCGTCGTCGATGTAGAGCCGCCGATAGACGTCGTAGGCCCGTCGGGTTGTCGGCTTCCAGCGCGGACTCGCCTTAGCCCAGTATTCGTCGAGGAACCGCCGGAACGTTGGCGCCTGGCGTTCGCGCTTGCGCGTCGATGCCGGGTTATTGCCGACCATCGCGTGCGCAAGAACGCGCCGGGCCACGAGCACGGCTTGCGCCTCCGACAACACCGCGGCCGACCCGATCGTGACCGTTCGAGACTGACCGCCCATCCGCGTTTGGGCGACGAAGATCTTCCGCCCCGAGGCATAGTGACGAAGCCCGATACCGAACAGGTTGGGGAACCATTCGGTCCGTCGCGGGCGACCTCGCGGCGGCGCTTCGGGGTCGATCCTGACGCCGATATCGGCAAGCGATTCCGCGACGACTTGCTCGATCGTCAGCGCGTTCATGGCCGCAGCCCGAGGTGTTTGGCGAGCCCGCCGCAGACCCGCTCGGCGGCCTCGGCGATCGCCTCGTCGGCGAGGTGCGCATAGCGCGCCGTCGTCTCGGGGAGGGCATGCGCGAGCAGCCTGCTGAGGCTCGCAAACGGGACCCGCGCGCGGGTAATTGCCGCCGACGCGAAGCTGTGACGGAGGTCGTGCAGGCGGACGTCGGGCAACGCTGCCCGACGTCGCGCGGCGGCCCAATACCGCTCGACTTTGCGCGGCTTGCGCCGGGTTTTCATCGGGAAGATCAGCGCGTCAAGATCACGCAAAATCGCGGGACGGAGCGAGGCAAGAACAGCCTCGGCTTGGTCGTTCAGATAGACGATCTTCGCATCCGTTTTGCTATCGTCGAGCATCAGACGCGAGGGCTGGACCATGCGCCATTTGAGCGCCTCGATCTCGCCCGATCGCGCGCCCGTAAAGATCAGCAATCGGACGATTGCGACGTCGAGCGGATGGTCGCTTTCGTCCGTCGCGAGCACGCGTGCGAGGCGGTTATATTCGATCGGCGAGAGGAAGCGTTCGGGCAGTTCTCGCTTGTATCGAGGGATGCCGCGACACGGGCTCGAGCCCTTCTGGCGGTAGCCAAGCAGCTCGGCATATTTGAACATGACCGACAGCACCGGGACCGCGCGATTGAACACGCCCGAGCGGGTTTCGGCGAAGCTGTCGCGCCAGCGAACGATGTCGCTCTTGGCGATCTCGGCGAGGTTCATCGCGCCGAAGAATGGCACCAGTTCGCGGTGGATCGCGCCGGCTGATGTCTCCTGCGTCGAGGGCTTCCAGTGCCGGTGGTAGTCACGCCAGAACTCGGCCACGAACGCCTCGAACGTCGGCACTTTCGGCACCGCGGCGCGCTTCGGCAAACCGTCCAGCGCCGCCTTCGCCAGCAGCTGCTTTGCCTGTACCCGCGCCTCCGGTGCATCGAGATTCTCGGTTTTGCCGAGGGTCACCCGGCGAGCCTCGCCACGGCTTCTAAACTTGACGATCCAGCTGCCGCCGACCCCGCTCTGTTTACGTAATCGCAGGCCAAACCCGACCAGCTCATCGTCCCACAATACGCGGTCGCCCGATGACGACCGATAACGTCGGCGGGCGACGGTGCCCGTCAGATGCATGTGGTTGGCGTCTTTCGCCGACACGGGTACCATATAGCCAGCGGGCGCTTCATCCGGCGGTGGACAAGCCATTGACGGGTCGTCGCTTTCGGGAACCGCATGGCCTGAACGAGACACCGACTTCCCCTCCACTCGCGCGAGTCGTGGCATTGATTATACTCGATAATTTTCCTCTTGCTGGCGGTACGCTGCGTAGGATGTGCTCACTGAATACACATCTCGGTATTCGTTCTCAATGGGACGGGACTGTCATTTTGTTTTTGCGGAGCATGACGATCCCGTAATCGGCGATGCCGCTTCAGGCGAGCCGGACAGGGCCACGCGGACCTCGTTGTGATCGTGCGGAGCGACACCGCCACGGCCGTAAGCCGGGCGGTCGGCGATGCCGCTTCAGGCGAGCCGGACAGGGCCACGCGGTCCTCGTTGTGATGGTGCGGAACGACACCGCCACGGCCATAAGCCGGGCGGTCGGCGAGGCCGGTTCAGGCGAGCCGGACAGGGCCACGCGGTCCTTGTTGTGATGGTGCGGAACGACACCGCCACGGCCATAAGCCGGGCGGTCGGCGAGGCCGTTTCAGGCGAGCCGGACAGGGCCACGCGGTCCTTGTTGTGATGGTGCGGAACGACACCGCCACGGCCATAAGCCGGGCGGTCGGCGATGCCGCTTCAGGCGAGCCGGACAGGGCCACGCGGTCCTCGTTGTGATGGTGCGGAACGACACCGCCACGGCCATAAGCCGGGCGGTCGGCGATGCCGGTTCAGGCGAGCCGGACAGGGCCACGCGGTCCTTGTTGTGATGGTGCGGAACGACACCGCCACGGCCATAAGCCGGGCGGTCGGCGATGCCGCTTCAGGCGAGCCGGACAGGGCCACGCGGTCCTCGTTGTGATGGTTCGGAGCGACACCGCCACGGCCATAAGCCGGGCGGTCGGCGATGCCGCTTCAGGCGAGCCGGACAGGGCCACGCGGTCCTCGTTGTGATGGTTCGGAGCGACACCGCCACGGCCATAAGTCGAGCGGTCGGCGAGGCCGTTTCAGGCGAGCCGGACAACGCCGCAGGTGCGATACCGCGATCGCATTATGGCTCCGGCTTCTCGTCATAGGTGTAGAGGCGCTGATCAAGGGCATCAGCATGGATGAGCAGGTTCAGGACCATGGCGTCCAGCTGCTCGCTGCGGGCTGCGAAGGTCGCATCGTTGGACGGCACCGTCAGTTCTCGATGGGCTTTGTCGCGGCGTTTGGCCCGGCGGATCATATAGGCTCGTAAGCGGTCGATGCGCCTGCCGGTAGCGGCGGCTTCGACTGCGTACCAAGTCAGCGCCTCATCGGACAACATCGTGGTCGGCATGGGGACCTCCTTTGGATAAACGTGTGACGGCCGATGCCGCCACGAGGTGGGATGGCGCGCTCAGTAGAGCCCGCTCATCCGGCCGCAGAGGGTGTGGACGATCCGGTCCTCGAACTCACCCAGCTCGCAGGCGTAGTCACCCTCGTCGACGTACCAGTATGAGCCGTCGCCGTTGCGGATGACGTGGACATCGAAGTCGGAGACCCGCGCGCGCTGCTCGGCGAGGTTGTATGTCGCGAGGTACGCTGCGGTGTCGGTGACGACTGGCGCGATCGAGAGGGTGTTGATCTGCATTTGCGGTCTCCTCTGGTGGTGCCGGGCGGCCTGTCCGTCGGCGTGTGCCCTCTTTCTGGGCGGGGCAGCCGGAGGGGTCAGGGACGCGCTCTTGCGCGCCGCGGAGCGGGCGGTGGGGGAGCCGATTTTGTTGGCCGCGAGCGAAGCGAAGACGGGCCGGCAAAATTGGGGGAACCACCGATCCTTGCCCTCTCCGGCTGCCTCGCCCAGGGGCCTCTGCACGCCGACGGACAGGCCGCCCGGGAGCACAATGATGGCTGCGTGGATCAGCTAACCGGATGTCGCGTTATCCGGCCCCGTGCCTTCAGTGCGAGGGCTTTCGTGCTTGTCTGGTTTCGCGCGGTCTGGCAGATTCGGTGCGGTCACCTGCGGTTGGTGGCGCGTGGCGGTGGAGATCGGTGTGGCAGCGGGAAAGAGTGCGGCAGTCGAGGCCTACGAACGGGCCGAGGACGAGATGCGCAAGCAGCAGGCGCGTGTTGCCGAAGCGCGAAAAGCGGCGGCACGTGAGGTTGGTGAAGCGGTTTTGGCGACGGGTGCGGGCAAGCTGCCGACAGCGCAGCTGAAGGCGATTCTTGGCGCGGTCGTTGCCATGGGCGGCGAGCAGGCGTTGACGGCGCTCGGTGTTAAGGCAACGGGGTCTGACGGGTCGAAGGCCAATGGTGGCGGTGAGCGCGGGTCTGGACCGCGCGGGCAGACCAATGGTGCAGCGTCCGACGATGGAAAGCCGGTCGGTGCTGTCGCCTTACTGTGACGGCGATGCGCTCGGCGTAGCCGAGGCGCGCATCGCCGCTGTGCGCAATCATCCGGCGACCAGCCAATGGTTGAGGGACGCGCTTGGTGGCGCTCTTGGTCGTGATCCGGTCGATGTTCTCGACGACGCCGACGCGCTTCGTGAACTGCTCTGCGACCGCACCGCAGCGGCCGTCGATCTCATGATCGACAGCGCTCGCCGGTAGCCGGAAGCCCGCCGGTTACGACGATCCTGCTGGCCTTGTTGCGCGTCGATAGGTGAAAAACGGGGGCCGTGTCGTCGGCTATGCCATCTCGTGTCGATCGCGGTCAGCCGACTTTTAGGATGAGCGCGATGAAGCCGGCGCCAGCGGCGAAGATCGCTGCGCCGGCGCCGAGGCTGGTCACGACGATCTGCCATGGTGCGATGCGAACCTCCTGCCGTTTACGCGCCGCATCGGCGAGCAGCTGGTCGATGCGGGCGATCTGCTCGCGCAGGTCGAGGGGCTCTTCGTCGAAGATTGTCGCCATGATGGTCTCCATATAGCTGGTTACGGGTCAGTTGCTAAGCGCGGTTACGCCGCGCGCTGCGGCGGCCGTATCGAGATCGCACGGGTGAAGGTCGACGAGCCAGCTGGGGCCGCGATGATTGCGGATCCAGCGGAGCGAAGCACTGCGCGGATCCTGCTCGTCGCGGCCGTTCTGCCACGCGAACAACAGGTCGTTTTTCCAGCTGCGGCCCTTGCGCTGTTTCCAGTCGAGCAACGCCGAGAGCTGCTTGTCATCGAGGTCGTTGGGATCGGATTTCATGCGAACATCTCCTGCTGTTTTGGTTGGCGAGCCAGACCGCACAGTCCGAGTGGACAGGGGCCATAGGCCCCGGCGGCATCGGCGGCGAGATCGCGCGCGGCATGCAGTTCGACGAAGCCGCCATCGTGTCCGCTCGGCCGGCGACAGCCGGTGCCGACGGGCGCGAAGCAGTCGGGGCATACCACGTCGAGACAAGGATCACGCGTCCATGTAAGGGTGCACCCGGGCTTGGCGCAGACGCATGGACCGCGGCGGAGTTCGAGGCCGCTCATGCCGCCAGTGCCATTGCCGACCTTGGCTCGGCACGGAAGCGCTCGCCGCGAACGAGCGTCGCCCGCGACAGCGTGCGGAAGCGGAAGTAGTCGACGACGAAGTCACACCCCTCGTCGTAGGCGCATCCCGGAGCGTCGCCGATCTGGCCGGAGGTCATGTCCACGGTCAGCGATCCGTCGAACGTGACGGTGTGACCACTGCCCCAGATGTAGGCGATGATGCCCACCTGAAACCTGCCGGTGACAGTGACGGCTGGCATTTCGCGCGGGAGACAGAAGTCGGTATCGACATAGCCGGCAATCGCGAGGACGCCGCCGTAGCTGGCGTTCTCCATCACCTCGACGAGCTGGTCGTCGGTGAGCAGCTGCGGCCGCTTGGGGTCATGCGGCACGATGAGCGATCGCCATGCGGCGGCGTACTCGCCGCGGTAGCGCCACGGCCCGGTCCCGGATCCCTGCGGCTTCGACGATCGCAGGTTGATGCCACGCCGCTCGATGACGAGATCGATAAACCGTTTCTTCGAGATGTTGATAAAACTGAGTGTCGCCGCGAGCGCCGCATTCGGTTCGGCAAACTGGAGATCGAAGCTCGGTGCGGTCTTGGTCAGATATTGATCCTCGACCGACAGGCCGGCGGGCAGGCACGGCAGGATCGCGATTTCGCGGAGGTGTTGGTAGCGTCCCATGGAGGTGTCCTTGTCGGACCTGATTGTCCGACCGGGTGCCGCCCCCTCCCCTCTGGGTCACGCCGTAGTGGTCAGGCGTGTCCGGCGGCCTCACCGACGAGGGCGGCGGCCATTCGGGCGCAGCCCGGATAGGCGCGGGTGAGGTTGGCGACGACAGCCTCCTCGCGCTCGGTGCCGTAGCCTTGGGCGATGAGCATGTGGCACGTTGCCAGCGCGTCGACGATGCAATCGAAGGCGGTGCGGCGCGAGCCGGGCAAGGGCTGGCTGCGATCGTCGTAAAGCACCGGGGCGGTGAAGTTTGCGGCCATCCACGATTTGAGATCGGCGGCGAGCTTGTCCGCGTAGACCGAGGCGACGACGTCGCCGCTGGGATAGCGCACTTCGATGCAGGCATAGCCGCCGAAGTCATGGTGGAATGTGACAACTGGCATGTGCAGGTCGGCGGGCGGTGGTCCGAGGACAGCGATGAGCGCGGCGCGATACGTCGTCGCCTCGAGCTGCTGCAAGACCAGCCAGTCGGTGGTGACGCGTGTCTGCGCGCATCGCTCGTTATAGGGAGCGGGTCCGAGTGTGAAGGTGAGCGTGGACATGGCTACTAAACCCGGAACGGCGACGTCGGACTAGCCGGCGCGCAGGTTGCATGATCAGTTTTGAACCCGTCGTGCGATTCTGCGATTGCAGCCTGTACGGCGTGCGGCCGGGACATTTCGTCGTCGATGACGAAGACGGCGTACCCGAATATGACGGTGGCGGTAATCATTGCGGTATTGGTCAGGTGGACGAACACGGTGGATCTCCGAGCGGGCGGAATGCCCATTACCCGCGCAGCCCCCTCCCCTTCTAAGTCTCGGAGCCCGGCCAGAAGTGTGCTTTTGTCCGGCATCGATGATGGATTACAGACGGTGTCGACGGTCGATGAAGGTGCGAATGTCGACGCAGTAGCTTCGGCGGTGGCGGCGGCTCGATGCCGTCGACCCCGCATCTTTTGCGCGGTCATGCAGCGACGCACAGAGTCTCAGTTATCGTGGCGTGAATCTCACCTTTTGACGAACTGAGTCTCAGCGTTGGTGAATTTCCCATGGTAACGGGTCGTTGCCAGTCTCAACTTTCGTGAACTGCGAGACACGCTCAGTCTCATCTTAAGTGAATATCTTGCCGTGCCCGGTCTCACTTGTCTTGCCGCCCTGCCTTGCTGCGAGCACGACAAAACCCCGGCGGGCGAACCCGCCGGGGTCGGTGTCGATCAGCCCTCCTGACCGATGTCGGCTGCGCCGGGGGCCTTGGTGAGGAAGTCGACCGTCTCGGCGATGATCTCGACACCGTAGCGCTCGGTGCCGTCCTTGTCGGTCCACTTGGTGTAGTGGAGGCGGCCCTGCACCGAGACCTTCGAGCCCTTGCGGACGTACTTGCCGACGTTGGTCCCGAGGCCGTTGAAGCAGGTGACCTTGTGCCACTCGGTTTCCTTCTTGGCTTCGCCGGCGGGGGTGTTCCAGCGTCGCTCGGTGGCGACCGAGATCTGGGTGACGTTGCCGCTCTGAGTGGCGCGGGTGATGGGATCTGCGCCGACGTTGCCGACGATTACGACGATGTTGGTCATGGTGGTTTCTCCTGAGCTTCACTATCGCGGGCCTGCCCCGTCGATGGCTCCGTTAAGAGCCGTGCGGTGGTGGCCCGGCACCGAGCGCGAAGACGCGAGGGGAACCCCGATTGCAGGGTCTTGGTGCGGGCAGCCTGTCCCCCGGCCCCGCGTAGCGGAGAGCCGGAGAGGACAGGCAACACGGCCCTGCCATCGGGGTTGCTGGGCTACTGCCGTGCGGCTTAGGAAGGCCATTGAAGACGGGTCAGGCCTGCGAGCGAAGCGCCCCAGTGAGAGACCGCTGACCCACTCGCCCGCAAGGCAGGGTTGGCGCCGGTCCCGCTCCCCCGTTCACCGCGGCATTGTCACGGCTGTCGGTGTCCGGATTTCGCGGACGTTTCGCTGTTGGGTCAGAAGGTGGGTGTGGCACGGGTACGCTGATCGAGGCCGGGGCCATGCTCGGGCAGGGGTCGACCGGGCCGACTGACGCGGCAGGGCCGCCGCACCACCGTGAACCGACGGCGAGACGCGCCGTCGCCGGTGTCGCCGATCGCCGCGGCGATGATCACCAGGCCGCGGAGGTCAGCGATAGCGTGGGGGCGTGATTGATGCTGGCCGGCGTTCACCGCCAGGCCGCGAGCAGCCCGTTGGACCGAGCGCGGTAGCGCCGGGCGGTGATCGGGGCTCGATGCCCCGATCCCCGCCTTGCTCGGTCGCGATCATGGTCAGCGGCGAGGCACCGCGCGGGCGGCACCTCGCCGTGTTGTCTCACGCCTGTGCGTAGGTCTCCCGGCGCTTGCGGCTGAGCATCGCGTCCCAGGCGGCGTCTTCGGCATCGTCGTCGCGGCCGTCGAGGCGCAGCTGCTGGACGCGGTCGAAGCTGAGTTCGACGAGGTCATCGTAGGAGACTTTGTCGTAGTCGACTTTGGCAATCGCCGTGTTGGCCCTGATGAACATTTTGTCCTCCATCTAATCGCCTCATCATCGAAGCGGCGGTGGAGAGGACGGGCGCGGTCGCTCGGTCAGGAACCGCGTCAGCGGCCGCGGCACGCGGCGGTAGGGGCAACGATTTTGTCGGCCGCGAGCGTCAGCGAAGACGGGCCGGCAAAATGGTGGGACCCTGCCGTTCTTGACGGAGCGAGAGCCGCGCCCGTCAGACTACCGCCCAGTTGAGAGAGAGAGCGTTCACTTCGTGGCGCGCAGCGCCGCGGCGGTCGGGGCCTTGTGCCCCGATCCGCTTCCCTGCCTTGCTGCGAGCACGACGAAACCCCGGCGGGCGAACCCGCCGGAGTCGGTGTCGATCAGCCCTCCTGACCGTTGTCGGCTGCGCCGGGGGCCTTGGTGAGGAAGTCGACCGTCTCGGCGATGACCTCGACACCGTAGCGCTCGGTGCCGTCCTTATCGGTCCACTTGGTGTAGTGGAGGCGGCCCTGCACCGAGACCTTCGAGCCCTTGCGGACGTATTTGCCGACGTTGGTGCCGAGGCCGTTGAAGCAGGTGACCTTGTGCCACTCGGTTTCCTTCTTGGCTTCGCCGGCGGGGGTGTTCCAGCGGCGCTCGGTGGCGACCGAGATCTGGGTGACGTTGCCGCTCTGGGTGGCGCGGGTGATGGGATCTGCGCCGACGTTGCCGACGATTACGACGATGTTGGTCATGGTGGTTTCTCCTGAGCTTCGCTATCGCGGGCCTGCCCCGTCGATGGCTCCGTTAAGAGCCGTGCGGTGGTGGCACGGCACCGAGCGCGAAGACGCGAGGGGAACCCCGATTGCAGGGTCTTGGTGCGGGCAACCTGTCCCCCGGCCCCGCGCAGCGGAGAGCCGGAGAGGACAGGCAACACGGCCCTGCCATCGGGGTTGCTGGGCTACCGCCGTGCGGCTTAGGAAGGCCATTGAAGACGGGTCAGGCCTGCGAGCGAAGCGCCCCAGTGAGAAACCGTGGCCAGCTCGCCCGGTTCTGTCGACGTCGGCGCTGGTCCCCCTCCCCCGTTCACCGCGGCAGTGTCTCCGCTGTCGGTGTCCGGGCTTCGCGGACGTCCGGTGGTGGGGTCGGAAGGTGGTTGTGGCACGGGTATGCTGATCGAGGCCGGGGCCATGCTCGGGCAGGGGTCGACTGGGCCGACTGACGCGGTAGGGCCGCCGCACCGCCGTGGACCGAAGGCGGGACGCGCCGTTGCCGGTGTCGCCGATCGCCGCGGCGACGATCACCGGGCCGCCGACGTCAGCGCTAGCGGGGGGCGTGATCGATGCTGGCCGGCGTTGACCGCCGGGCCGCGAGCAGCGCCGTTCTTTCCCCGCGCGCCGCGCACACGAATTGGTTTATCCTCGGGCTCTTCGGATTAGTCGCTGGCGTTCGCGAGCATCTGCGGCCGCCCATGCCTCCGGTGAAACACCTGCAGGGGCTCGGGGTAGCGGGGCGCAGGGCGGAGGCTCATCGTCCGGTGGCGGGGGAAATATCCGGGTGTTCTGGCCCTTCTCAGTCAACAGTGGCCACCACGGCGTATGTTCGCCGGTGCTGAACATGTTGCGCACCGGCAAGACACCCTCAGGGCCGAGATCGCCGGCCATGTCCGCCGACTGATCCGGCGTATCAAGGGCCACTGTCCCGACACCGCGATTACGCTGCGCGGCGACGGTCATTATGGCCGGCCCGAGGTCATGGCGTGGTGCGAGGCCAACGCGGTCGATTATGTGTTCGGGCTGCCCGGCAACCGGACGCTGCACGGCGATCCCGTCATTGTCGCCGCCGCGGATGCGGTCTGCGTCGACCGTGCCACCCGCGCGCTACCGGTGCTGCACCGCTATGCCGAGACCAGCTATGCGGCCAGGAGCTGGGGCGACACTGGCAGGCGGGTTGTCGCGCGCATCGAGGCCACCATGCTCGGTCTCGACATCCGCTTCGTCGTCACCTCGCTCAAGGCCGGCAGCGCCGAACATATCTACGACACGCTCTATTGCGCCCGCGGCCAGGCCGAGAACCTCATCAAACTCCATAAGACCCAGTTGAAGAGCGATCGCACCTCGTGTCGGTCGGACAATGCCAACCAGATGCGGCTGTTCCTGCACACCGCCGCCTACTGGTTGATGTGGCGCCTACGCCAGGCGCTGCCGCAAACCACTGCGCTCAAGGCCGCTGAGTTCGCCACCATCCGCCTGCGGCTGATCAAGGTCGCGGCCCGCGTCATCGAGACCGCCACCCGGATCCGCATCGCGCTCGCCAGCGCCTGTCCCGATGCCGCCCTGTTCCGCCATGTCGCCGTCAGCTTGTGCGCCGCAAGCCCATAGCCGGTTCGGCGGTTGCTGGCGCTGGCAGTGATTTACGATGGCGCGGCACGAAGCGGCGCGGGCCGGTGGTGTCGGTCTGCAGACGGTTCGGAATTGGTGCACTCGGTCGCAAACGTGCACTAACCGGCGGACAGCGTGGTGTTGGTTTTGACCAACTCCTCATATGTCGTACAGAATGCTGCTGGCCTGGATGGCTTTCCTGAGCCTGAAGTGGCTGCTGACGAGCATTGTCATGGCGACCGCAGCTAGGGGAGCGACGCTAAGCATCCCGCGGCGTTTTCTAAATTTCACCGAGACACTGTAGAGCTACCTCGCCAACCTCATGTGCCCGCGCAGACGGGTTATGATGTAACATTTCTACCACAGGCTACTGCTTATTACCGTTGTTTAGACGTCATACGAGAAAATTGATTGGCGACATGCGCGCGAGGCGGTTATCGACGAAATAGTATATTGTCACCCGGAGATGATCGTGAAATGTATGCGGCTCAGCCTTAAAGCATCTCTGCTCGCGATGACGGTCCTCGCCCCGTCTATCCTTTATGCCGCCGATGCCGCCGATGCCGCGAGCGGAGCCCCCGCCGATGAGATCATCGTCACCGCCAAGCGGCTCGATGAGGCGCGCGATGCCATCCTGCCGAGCCTAGGCGCGAGCAAATACACCTTCGACCGGCAAGCAATTCTGGTGCTGCCACAGGGTCAGGATCAGAGCCTCGTCAACCTGCTGCTGCAGGCTCCCGGCGTCGTTCAGGACAGCTACGGCCAGATCCACGTCCGCAACGAGCACGCCAACGTCCAGTACCGGGTCAACGGCGTCATCGTGCCGGAAAGCATCACCGGTTTCGGTCAAACGATCGACGTCCGGCTGGCGGATTCGATTTCATTGCTGACAGGCACGCTGCCAGCGCAATACGGCTACCGGACGTCGGGCGTGGTCAATATCACCACCCAGACCGGAGCGTTCGCCAACGGCGGCGATGTCGGGTTTTACGGCGGCAGCCGCGGGACAATCGAGCCCAGCGCTTCGATCAAGGGATCGAGTGGCGGCCTCAACTATTTCGCGAGTGGCAGCTATCTGCGGAACGATCTCGGCATCGAAAATCCGACGTCGTCGCGCGATGCGATCCACGACCGCACAGATCAGTTCCGCGGCTTCGCGTATGTCTCCGATATTTTGTCGGAGACGAGCCGGATCAGCGCGTTCGGCGGAGCCTTTTCCGGCCGCTTCCAGATTCCTAATAATCCCGGGCAGACGGCTGGCTTTACCGTCAACGGCGTGTCGGACTTTAACTCGGCGCTGCTCGATCAAAATCAGCACGAGAACACCTATTACGGCGTCCTTGCGTACCAGTATTCGGCCGATGCGCTATCGGTCCAGGTGGCTCCCTTCGTGCGCTATTCGCGGACGACGTTCACGCCCGATCCGCAGAACGGCGATATCATCTTCAACGGCTTCTCCGACCGATCGCGGCTGTCGAGCCTCGCCTACGGGGTCCAGACTGACGCCAGCTACAAGCTGTCCGACCACCATACCCTGCGTGGCGGCTTCTTCTTCCAAAACGAGCGGACGCGGTCGAGCGTCACGTCGCTGGTCCTGCCGACCGGCGCGCCAAATGCAATCGGCGGCTTCGATCCGTGCACCTCGGACAATTTCGACCAATGCGTGCCGACGAGCGACGCACCCTTTGCGCAAAATGTTGCCGGGACCAAGACCGGGCAGCTTTACGGCGTCTACCTTCAGGACGAGTGGTCGATCACGCCTGAGCTGACGCTCAATTTCGGCGCGCGCTTCGATGCGGTCCACGCCTACACCACCGAAAACCAGCTCAGCCCGCGGATCAACCTCGTCTATCAGCCGAGCAAGGCGACCACGTTCCACGCCGGATATGCCCGCGACTTCACACCGCCGCCACAGGAGCTGATCGGGACATCGACCGTCGCGGTGTTCAACAGCACGACGAAGCAATCGGTCGTGCCGTTCGCCGATCCGGTCAAAGCCGAACGCGAGCATTATTTCGACGCCGGCGTCCTCCACACTATTTTGCCCGGGCTGAGCGTCGGCCTCGACGGCTATTACAAGATCAAGCGCAACCTGCTCGACGAGGGCCAGTTTGGCGAGGCCGTTGTCCTGTCGCCGTTCAACTACGCCCAAGGCTATGCGTGGGGCGTCGAGGTGACAACAAACTACCATGCCGGGCCGCTGACGATCTATGGCAACGCCACGCGCGGGCAGGAACAGGGGCGTAATATCGTCTCAAGCCAGTTCTTCTTCGCACCGGACGAGCTCGCCTACATCGCCAACCACCGCATCTTCACCGACCATAACCAGTTTTGGTCGGCGTCGGCCGGAGCGAGTTATGTTTTCGACGACGGCATCGGCAAGCTGACGCCGACGATCGATGCGATCTACGGCAACGGACTGCGTGCCGGTGATCCCAACGGCATCATTCCCAACGGGGGCAAGCAGCCGACGTACACCGTCGTCAATCTCGGGATCGAGCAAAGCCTCGACGGACCCGGTTTCCTGAAGGGTCTCTCGGTCCGGTTCGACGTGATCAACGTCGGCGACAAGAGCTACGCCATCCGCGACGGCTCAGGCGTGGGAGTCGGAGCGCCGCAGTACGGTCAGCGCCGAGCTTTCTTCGGTGGTATCCGCAAGAGCTTCTAGGTTTGGGTGATGGGCCGGGGCTGATACGATGGGAGGATTAAGCGGGGCCGAAACGGCAGCCGCGATCCTCACATCGCGAGGCGCGGTCGTCAGCCTGCTCGGGCAACGCGTTCTGGCGACGATATGCGATCAAGATAAACCTGTTGGTGCGTATGAGATCGCCGACAAGCTTGGCAGACGTCAGAATGGCCGTCCAGTTACACCCAACAGCGTCTATCGAATTTTGAAAACGCTGGTCGAGTGCGGTGCGGTCCAGCACATCGAATGCCAGCGAGCCTATATCGCACGAACCGTCGTCGATTATGCAACGTCCGCCGTGCTATGCGTCTGTGACGGCTGCGGCCGCGTCGACAGAATAACGGTGCCGAACATCGAAGCAGAGATCGCCGCCGCCGCGCTCGGGCGCGAGTTTCATCTGCATCGTCAGATTATCGAAGCCACCGGCTTGTGCCGCGAATGTTCAAAGAGCTGAGTGTCCGCCTTGCTCGCACAAGCTCCAAAAGGCTCGGTTGGCGGGACCGGGGTTGCAACAGCACGACCACCGGCCCAATATTCGCCGCATGGCAAACGTGTGCGCCGCCTCAATCACCACCTCGCCAACAGCACTGGCCAGCGCGGCGCGGGGCGTGCTTGAAGCCTCGGGCGAGCAGTGGACGCCGTTGCGCGCCGCCGTGTTCGCTTCACTTGCCAATTTCGCTGCTCCCGTCAGCGCCTACGACGTTGTTGAAGCGGTATCGTCTACTCAAGGACGTCGCCTGGCAGCGACGTCGATCTATCGCATCCTCGACCTGTTCACCGCGACGAACCTCGCAACGAAGGTTGAGAGCGAAAACGCGTTCATCGTTAACGCTCACCCGCAGCACCGCCATGACTGTATTTTTCTTGTGTGCGATGGTTGCGGACGAACCAACCACCTCGACAGCGATGATACCGTCGATCGCTTGCGCATTATGGCGACGGCGACGGGGTTCAGGGTCGACCGGCCCGTTATGGAGCTACGTGGCCGGTGCAAGGATTGCGTTTAAGCCGAATGCTGCCGTTCAAGGAATGTTCATTTTCCGACTCCCCGGTGCCGGCGTGTGTGCCGCTCGTCCCGTCGTCGCGATCGCCGGGGTACCCGAAGGAACGGTGGAACTGGCGGCAGCGACGGCGTCATCGTAATAGGCGGAGAGGTCGGCGTGCAGTTGACGAAGCGCGGCCGGATTTAGATAGATCATGTGTCCCGACGGGTAATATTGGAAGGACAGGTTCTTCTGCTGCGCAGGTTCGAGCATCATGTGGCCCAAATCATATTCGGTGGCGAAAAACGGCGTGGCCATATCATAATAGCCATTTAGTGACAGCACCTTCAGGTACGGATTGGTTCGCATCGCTGCGGCGAGGTCGGCAGCCACGTTGGGGTTGTTCTGAGGATATTGACCGCCAGCTGCCTTGTGCTTCCAGTCCCAATCAAATCCTTTCAGTCCGTACGCACTGACGCGGTACGGCAACTCAGTCTTGTAGCCGAGTTCGTGGATGACATAGTCGCTGAAGGTGGCAATGAACGCGCCGCTGATTGCGGTGTCGGAGGCATCGAAGTCGGGGCTGGATCCGGCGGCGTCGGCATCGACACCGGTATAGCGCGAGTCAAATCGTCCGACGGTCTGGCGCTGGTCGCGGAGCAACTCCTTCTGGAACCGATCGAGATCGACGCGCAGATTGGCCCGTTTGATAAAGTCTGCCGATAGGCCCGTGAGCGCGCTCATCTGGCCGGCGATCGAGTCGCGATCGGCGGCCGATAAGGTCTGTCCTCTGGCGAGTGCCGCCGCATACGGTCCAGCGGCGAAAACGCGTGCGCTAGCTACAGCAGCCTCGACCGTCGCCGGCGGGTTGGCAAGGCGCTTATGGTACCATGCGGTCGCGGCGTAGCTCGGCAAATAACTGATATAGCCCTGATCGTAGCCCGACTGCTCGATGCCATAGTTCAGGATCGACGACAGCAAGATGACGCCGTTTAATGCCATGCCGCGATCCTGCAGCTGATAGGCGACCGCGGCCGAACGCGTTGTGCCGTACGACTCGCCAAACAGGAATTTGGGACTGTTCCAGCGGCCATTCTTGGTGACGTAACGCATGATCGCTCGAGTGAAGGCGTCGGCGTCCTGATCGACGCCCCAAAAATCCTTTCCGGTGGCGTCGCCCA
The DNA here is from genome assembly GCF_019431245.1 of Polymorphobacter sp. PAMC 29334. Lineage (NCBI taxonomy): Bacteria > Pseudomonadati > Pseudomonadota > Alphaproteobacteria > Sphingomonadales > Sphingosinicellaceae > Polymorphobacter > Polymorphobacter sp. PAMC 29334. The sequence goes on from NZ_CP080245.1 coordinate 137,425, forward strand.
GGGGTCGCGAATAGCCGGTGCCGATCGCGTCGATAAACACGAGATCGGTTTTGTCGAGTAGCGTGTCGGGGTTCGGGCCGAAGGGGTACGGAGCCGGGTGGATATATTCGGGGCCGCCGGTCTGGACCCGCATCGGTGCGAATGACCCCATGTGCAGCCAGACGCTCGATGAGCCCGGTCCGCCGTTGTAGAAGAACGTGATCGGTCTTCGCGTGCCCGGGGCGGTGCCGGCAAGTGTGTAGGCGACGTAGAACACGCTCGCCGTCGGCTTGGCATCCTCGCTTCGGATTGTAAGCGTCCCTGCGGTCGCTTGATACTTCATCACGCGCCCGCCGGCAGTGATCACGTGGCTAGTGGTGGTTGCAGCCTCGGTGACGGGTGCCCTTGCCCAGCCCGCTTCGGTCTCGCTGGCGATCGACTCCTTGAACTTGGCATCGGCTGTAGCCTTGTCGCTGTCCGCAGGCTTGCCAGTCGTTGGCGTCTCGTCGGCATGCGCCGCAGCCGAGGCAAGCAGAAGCGACGCAACGAGAACCATGCGCACGAGAATTCCTATTGACGATACAGTATATCATGCCTAGCAAGGGTGCTGACCAGGCGCAAGAGCAAGTTCCTCCATTGGGTTTCGCTTCTGTCCGAGTGGTCATTCCGGCCGGAGTTAAATCATGGGCGCGTCCAACCTCTCATCGTCACGTCCCGCGCATCGCCACACCCACGGCAGCGGTAGCGGGAACAGTCTCACCCGGTGGTTGGATCACAGCGCGATCGGACTGTCCGGTTTATGCCTTGTTCACTGCCTCGCGTTTCCCGTGATCATCGCGTTGCTGCCGGCGATGGCTCCCATTTTGCCGCAACAGCCGTGGGTTCACCCTGCAATTCTCGCGACGGCTCTGCCGCTGGCGGTATTCGCCTTGTGGCGCGGCTGGCGACGGCACCGCGACGTGCGACCGGGTTTGCTAGGTGTTCTCGGTCTGTTGTTGATGGGTGCCGGACTTGCGATGGGTGAGGGGCGTTTAATGGAAACGGTCCTGACGGTGATAGGTGGACTGCTTCTAGCATCGGCGCACGCGCTGAATTGGCGGCTCGACCACGACGCCCGCTTTCACACGAACCCTTCAACTATCGGCGAGTGACCTCTTTTGCTACGCGCGTGGAGAGAGCAGGCGATCGAGGTGTCCCGCTTGAAAAGAGGCGGCGGTGATTGCGCTCGTTCGACCCTAAGATGGTTTTTAACAACGGTGTTGCTCGCCATCGCTGCAACCCCGATCAAAGCTGAGCCGGGCCGAGCGGATTTGCAGGTTGTCGAGTTAGCCTCAGGCCGCCTTGCGCGGCTGCCGCATGGATCGATTGTGTTGGTCTGGGCAAGCTGGTGCGTTCCGTGCCTCGCCGAGCTGGGTACCTTTCACCGAATTGCTGCGGCCGGTGCGCCGCTGGTACCGGCGACGCTCGCGCTCGATCCGCCGGTGAAGGCGACCGCGATCCTGAGCAAAGCTAATTTGCCCAAGACACTCGCCTATGCAACCACCGTCGCTCCCGCGACGGTGCTCGCCCAATTCGGTGGTCCTCCGCCACGGCTGCCGCTTGCTTTTGCAATCGATCGCAATGGTCGGGTCTGCGGCGTCCGTCATGGCCTGCTCGGCACCGACCAGGTTCGGCAATGGGCGGCCCAATGCGCGAAATAGCTGGACTCGACGTGACGGCACTCGTCGCGGGTTACGGTAGTCGGCCGCTGGCGCGCCTGCCCGCCCTGTCGGTAGCGCCCGGCGCGGCGGCGCTGCTCCTTGGTCCATCGGGTTCTGGGAAAACGACGCTACTTCTTGCGCTGGCGGGGCTGGCACGCACGCTCGCCGGTACGATCGCCGTCGCTGGCACCGAGGTTCAAGCCCTAGCGGCTCGCGCCCGTGATCGGCATCGGGGTCGCTCGATTGGCCTGGTTTTCCAGGATTTCCACCTGATCGGCGGGCTGTCGGCGCTCGACAATCTCCTGCTTGCCCCGTTCGCGGCGGGGACGCCGCAAGACCGCGCCCAAGCCTGCGCTTTGCTTGACGACCTCGGCGTCGGTGGCCGGGTCGACGCACGCGCTTCGACCCTCAGTCGCGGCGAGGCGCAGCGCGTTGCCATCGCCCGCGCCCTCCTCCAGCGGCCGAAGCTGCTTCTCGCCGATGAACCGACGGCGAGCCTCGACGATGCCGCCGCCGCGACCGTGCTGTCGCTTCTGACCGGGGCAGCTGCGGCGAGTGGCGCGGCGCTGGTGATCGCCACCCACGACACCCGCCTGAAAAGCGCGATCGCGCATCAGGTCTTCGCCGAGCCAGTCGTATGAACGCGGCGCGGCTGATCCTCGCCTTCATCCGCGAGCGCCCGCTTGGCTGGGCATTTAATCTCGTGTCGCTGGCACTCGGCGTCGCCGTCGTCACCGCGCTGTTGGCGATCAATTCGGGCCTCGACGCGCGATTCCAGCGCGACCTTGCCGGGGTCGATCTCGTCGTCGGGGCAAAGGGGTCGCCTTTGCAGATCATCCTGTCGGCGCTGTTCGAGCTTGACACGCCGACCGGCAACATTCCGCTCGTCGACGCTGAACGTTTTCAGCACAATATGCTGGTCAAGCGCGCCGTGCCGGTGTCGCTCGGTGACAATGTTTCGGGCTACCGCATCGTCGGGACACGTCCGACGTTCGCCGACTTGTATGCGGCTAAGCTCGCAGCCGGGCGGTGGTGGACGATGCCGCTTGAAGCTGTTCTCGGCAGCGAGGTCGCCCGCTCGACCGGACTGCGCGTCGGCCAGGTCTTTGTCGGCGAGCACGGCCTCGCCCGCGGCGGCGAACGCCATGAGCACAGCCCGTACCGCGTCGTCGGCATCCTCGCGCCAACCGGAGCGGTAATCGACCGGCTGGCGTTGACCGACACCGCCAGCGTCTGGAAGGTTCACGAGCATGAGAATGCGGAACATGCCGCCGCCATTGCGTCGATGAAGCGTGTCGACGAGGGGCCGGACCTCTATCCCGCGGTGGGACGCGAAGTGACCGCCGTGCTGATCCAGTACCGCTCGGCAATGGGGGCCCTGATGCTGCCGCGACTGATCAAGGCCAGCCCTTCTCTCCAGGCGGCGGTACCAGCGCTTGAGGTGGCCCGGCTGACGAAGCTGCTCGGGACCGGGTCGGATGTCCTTCGCGGCTTCGGCATCGGTCTGCTCGGCCTGTCGGCACTCGGCTTCTTCGTTGCATTGCTCGGCGCGGTCCAGGCGCGGGCAAAGTCGCTGGCGTTGCTTCGTGCGCTGGGAGCGCGCCCGGCGCTGCTGACCGGGCTGGTGCTCGGCGAGGGGGCGCTACTCGGCGCGCTCGGCGGCATCCTCGGTATCGGCATCGGGCGTGTCGCCGCGATTATCGCGGCGCGCGCGACGGCAGCCGGTGGCGGACCGATGCTCGGGCTGCCTCCGCTGGGCATGAGCGATCTGGCAATCGTTTTGGCGGCCGTCATGCTCAGCCTCGTCGCTGCGCTGATCCCGGCAATGATCGCCTACCGGGTCGATCCGGCGCGCGTGCTGAGGAGCTGATCGATGCGTATTCTTACCCCACTGATATTACCTGTGCTGTTCGTCGCGTTGACTGCAATGACGTGGGCTGGCGCCGCGCCGATCGGTCAGCTCGACCACGAGGACGATCTGCAATGGGTCGGCTTCAATGACGCCAAGGTCGTCGCCGATGCCCAGCGCGGGGTCTACACCGCGACCTTCTCGACAACTTTGGCGAAGATGAACAACGTCGCATTGAGCATCTCGGGGTACATGTTACCCATCGAGGCGACGACGCACAGCGCGCATTTCATCATCACCCGGCGGTTAACCGGTTGCCAGTTCTGTCCGCCGAACGAGCCGACCGAGGCGATCGAGGTATTCGCCAACTCACCGGTGGACTACCGGCAGACCATCGTCACCGTCGCCGGACGCCTCAAGCTCGTCCGCGAAAGCAGCCAAGGTCTGTTCTACCGTCTCGAAGGAGCCAAGGTCGAATGATAGCAAAGGTCATCATCATTGCTTTGCTGGTTGCGGCGCCAGCGGGGGCACAGTTCCGCGAGGACGGCGAGGCTGCGAAGCAGGCCAAGCTGCCGACGTCGGCGTCGAATATCTGGTCGGTGCTGCGGACGACGGTCGTCAAAGTCGATGATCGCGCCGGACGCTTCACCGCAAGCCACCCGGCCCCGGTTCGCGCGCTCGCCGGTCAATCGCTGACGATCACCGGCTTCATGCTGCCACTCGAGCCGGCTTCGAAGGTCAGTCATTTCCTGCTGTCAAAATACACCCCGGTGTGCGCCTTCTGCCCGCCGGGCGAGCCCAACGAGGTCGTTGAGGTGCAGACATCGCGCCCGATCGCGGTCGACACCAGGATGATTAGCGTTACCGGCGTTTTCGCGCTCCAGAACAACGGCGATAACGGTCTGTTCTTCAAGCTCAGCGGGGCGAGCGTGGGGGCCGCGCAGCGGAAGGCATCGTGACGAGTTTGCGTCGCGTCCTAATCGTAGCTGTGATGACCGCCGGGTCGGTTGGCTTGCTCGCCGCCGCGCCAAAGGCCGAAGGTTATCTTCGTCCGGGCGACGCCCCCGACGCGATCCGGATTCTGCCGCCGCCACCACCACCCGGATCGCCGGCCGCGGCCCGCGATCGCGCTGCCTTTGTCGCAACACGGGCGTTCCAGGGAACGTCGCGCTGGACCGCGGCGGCGCACGACGACAAGATTGGGCCGCTGGATGTTCTCGCTGATTTCAATTGTGCGACCGGCGTTGCCCTCGACGAGTTGAAGACACCGATCCTCGCCCAGTTGTTCGCCCGCGTCCGGATCGACAGCAGCGCCGTGGTCGGGCCACCGAAACGCTTTTACGCCCGCCCGCGCCCCTACGTCGGCACCGGGGCACCGATCTGCGTCGCCGAAACCGAAGACCTAAGAGGTAGCCCCGACTACCCGTCGGGTCATGCGACCTACGGCTGGGCAGCTGCGCTGGTCCTCGCCGAGATCGATCCGGCGCACGCGACTGCGATCCTCGAACGCGGCAGGGAGTATGGCGAGAGCAGGGTGATCTGCGGCGTTCATTCGCCGAGCGCTGTCGATGCAGGCCGAACAAACGGTGCCCTGCTTGTCGCGACGCTGCACGGCAACCAGGCGTTCCGCGACGATGTCGACGCCGCCCGCCGCGAGCTTGCCGGACTGACACGCTCGACGACGGCAGCGTGCGCCGTCGAAGCCAAAGTCCTGGCGGCAGCGGCGTATTGAGCGGATCGGTTTCCGGCGCGCGAGCACACGCTGGGTGGCTTGCCGCACCGCGGCCGTGCTCCTCGCCATGATAGAGGTGGCTCGGCTAATCTGCACAGTGCGCTAAGTGGAATTTCTGCCTGAAGGTGGCCACGATGGCTGCCGAACAGAAGAACAGATGACGAGGCGAATACGCCGGAACCACAGTCCAGCTTTCAAGGCGAAGGTGGCTTTGGCTGCCGTGAAAAGCGAGAAGACGCTGGCCGAGTTGGCGCAGCAGTTTGACGTGCATTCAAACCAGATCACGACCTGGCGCGGGCAGTTGCTGGAAGGCGCTACCGGGGTCTTCGGGTCTGATGGCCACGCTGAACCGGCGGAGCCGGCGATCGACGTGAAGACGCTGCACGCCAAGATCGGCGAGTTGACGCTGGTGAACGATTTTTCGTCCGGGGCGCCCGGCAAGGCGGGACTGTTGCCGAGCGCAAAACGATGATCGACCGTTCGCACGCGCTGCCGGTGACGCGGCAGTCGCGGGAGATGGGAATCAGCCGCGGCAGCGTCTATTATCTGCCGCGACCGACCTCGGTTGCTGATCTCGCCATCATGCGGCGGCTCGACGAGCTGCACATGGATTTTCCGTTCGCGGGCAGCCGGATGTTACGTGACGTCCGATGGGTAGCCGGTCGATGGGATCGACCAGAATGAGATCGACTTTAGTATGGTCGATCTGAACGAGATCGAGCGCGTGCTCGGCGACACGAGCCGGCCCGTGCACGGGTGAGGGATCGCGTCCACCTTCGACGCGTGCCATGCGCTCAATGAGTGTCAGCTGCGTAAGCCGCCGACGGATTGTGCTGGCGGACGGTGCGCTCACCCCGAGCTTGCCACATTGACGGCGGACTTCAATGACCAACTCCGAAGGACGTAGCCGCTGTGCCGTCAAGAAATGTTCGGTGATCGTTTTCGCGATCATCGCCTCCGACTCCGGCGACAAGCGGCTTACGCCGCGGCCGCCGCTGGAGCCCGCTATAACCATGGCGGTAACTTCGCCACTGCCAACTCGAAGCCGTTTCAGCAGCGTCCATACTTGCCGAGGCGAAAGACCGAGCCGAGCAGCAGCCGCCTGCACCTCTTCACGCGAATTATGCGCAGCCTCAACTAACGGGCGGAGGGCCGTAGCTCGACGGTCGGCTTCGTGCCAGCGGCGATCGTCAATAACCGTGAGGTCTTGCATAGCTAGTTCCGATCTCACCGACGATGCACTCGACTATGCTAATTTGCAAGCTGCTGCGGTCAACTCTGGATGTTCGTGAAGCGGACTATGACAAGCCGTTCGAGGGGCGCCACCGCGTTGGCTGCAGATGTCTTTGGAAAGTGACACCCCCGTTAGCGGTCATTCAGCATTGACGCGTATTGTTCTATTGGCAGGCGTGGAGGGGCAATGACGTGTGAGCCATGGAGTCAAACCCTATGACGACGACGCAGGGTTATCTCCGGAATACAGTAAGCATCTTGCTAGTGTTGGCGGCCCCGCCGCTGATTTTGGCTGTGTTGTTGGCGTTCCGACTTGCTCCTATGGCACCCGGCCTCGCAGTGACATACATCGAGATTGGTTTGGCTTTGATCCCGGGTTTAGTCGGTATCGGGCGCCTCTCGCAACGGCTCAGCCATCGGCTTGTAGCGCTGCTTGTCTACATCCCGACAATGAGTTTTGCCCTTAGCGCTTGGGGTCTGCTCTTCATGTGCGGTGCCTTCGGAGCCTGCTTGTAGCCGATGCCGGCTGACGAACCCCGGCCTCATCATCAAAGCGGACTGACCGCTAAATATCCCCCAAGCTGTCGGTCCGGAATGATTTAAATCGGGCAAACCGCTTTATCTATTTGGCCCTAGCCTGCGACTCTATTCAGTTTGAGGAGCAACGTCGTGTCGCCCCTTTTACTGCGGCATTTGTGCGATCCTGGCGACGAGTTGTGCCTGACTTGTAGTGTCGGTTTTACGGAAAATATGTTTGAGATGGAACCGCACAGCGTTGACACTGACGGTGTTGCGGGCGGCATAGTCCTGAGGGGTTTGTCCGTCGACCAGCGCGCCGACGACGCGTGCCTCTGTCGGCGTCAACCCGAACCATTGCGCCAATCGGTCAATGCCCAAAGACGGTGCTTCACCGACGCCGCTGCCAATGGTGATGATTATTGCAGCGTCGGCAAAGGCGCCGCCAATGGCTGGGAAGGTCTTCGGCGTGACCAAGGCCACCAGAACCGGCCGTTCCCGACCCACTCTATCGACTGCCTGGAACGCAAGGTCATCCCGCGATGCGGTCAGGCTCAGGTTTGTCAGCTTCTGCTGGCTGATCGGATCGACAAATGCCAATTTTCCGCCGGCGGTCGTAATCAGACCGGTTGCCTCATAGTGCGCGGCTCGGTTGTTGACCGACAAGATGTGAAAGTACTTGTCGAGCGTAACAATCGCGTAGCGCGACCGGTTTGCCGCCGCTCTTGCTGCACTTGCCGCCACCTCGGCACTGGCGATGCGATGGCTGATCCGCACCGCCCGTTGGATATGCGGGCCGAGCACCCGCAGGCCTCGCCGCAGTAGGGTTAGGTCGCGATCTCCCGGACCGAGGAGCATCAGACCCAGACGTTCGCCGTCACGCCGATCGAGCATCAGGCAAAGCGTCCGATCGAAGTTCAATGCTGCCAAAAAGTTCTTGTAGAGGCTTGTCGCGCGCAGTTCCTCGCGCGACATAAATTCATCGGTATCGACCAGCGTTCCGTTGGGTGCCGGCCATCCCCGCTGTGACCACGGATTATTGTAGGCGAACACCGTACTATAAATTGCTTCGATGCCAGGCCCGACGTTGGTCATCGCGATGAATTTAGCGCTTGGCGGATTTCGGCGTTCGAGCATGAGGAGAACGGTCCGCCAATCGGTCGGACAAATCGCCAGCCTGATCTGCTCGAGCGTTGCATCCCACCGTGATGGGTCGAGAGCGCACTCGTAGATCTCACCGATCAGCCAATTGAGGCTCTCCCACCCCATCGGGGCCATAGACCCCACAGCCGATGGGTCGCCGGGTTGATGTCCCTCGTCCGGCACGGCGTCAGCAACTGTGAGCGGCATGGTTATTTTGCAACCTCCTACCCAAACAGAGAGCGCGAGGCACGGTACCGCTGCGGCATACGTCCGACAACAGTGGAATGCGGTTAGATTATGAAGGTCAAGTTGTGGTGGTTCGGATGACGTCACCTTTGAAAGGTCTGGCTTTGAGCTCGGCGCTGCTCGCGGCGCCGGCAATGGCCGACTGGAAGCCCGCAAGTTTACAGGTCATGGAGGCCACGAAGGACCCCCGCGTCGCCGCCGTGCTCAAGGAGGTCGATCTTATCGACGCCGCGATCGTCGCAGGCGACAAGGAGGGCTTCGTTCGCGCTTTTGCCGACGACGCCATCGTCAACAGCCCGTTCAACAACGTGACGACCAAGGCGATGGCAGCGGCGCGCTACCAGTCGGGTGTACTGACATACAAGTATCTTCACCGCTCGATCGAATACGCCGGTTTACGGCGCGACGACGAAGTCGTCCTGATGGGGGAAGAGACCTGCGAGCCGCCGGCCGGCAACATGTTTGCTGGGAAGACCGTGCGTCGGCGTTTTACCGATGTGTGGCGACTTCAGGGCGGCCGCTGGCTGCTCAGCTTGCGGCAAGCGACGGTATTCGAGGTAAAGTAGCTCCGGCGCTCGTGCATCCGATCTCGAGAAGAAGCGTTCTGGGAGGGCTGATCATGAAGAAACAGTTGATCAACTACGCTATCGTAGGCCTGCTCACCGCCACGGCGCTGTCCGCCACCGCCGCGGTGGCAAAAGCTTACACGACGACCGTGGTCGCCTCCCATCTAAATAATCCACGCGGCCTGGCGTTCGGGGCCGACGGCGGGCTGTATATCGCCGAGTCTGGCTACTATAGCGGCACCGCTGGGCCCGGCCTGACCGCATCGAACGGCGAGTTCGAGGAATATCAGTCGACCGGCTCGATCACACGGGTCGCGGGAGGCATACAGCAGCGGGTGGTCACCGGCTTGGCCGCGCTGGTCAACCCAGTTACTGGCGAGGCCACCGGCCCGCAGGACATCGCGTTCGGCACCGACGGCAAGGGCTACGTCGTGATCGGCCTCGGGGCGCCGCCCTCGGTGCGTACCGGGGCGCTCGGCGCCGCGCCTGGTGCCGGCGCGCTCGGCCATGTCTTCAGTTTCAACGGTGCGTCGCTGACCGACTTTGCCGACGTCAGCGCGTTCGAGACGGCGAACGATCCCGATCATGCCGGTCCCGACAGCAATCCGTATCACCTCACGGCCGGTGCCGGCGGCAGCTTGCTCGTCACCGACGCCGGCGCCAATACGTTGCTGAACGTCGGGTCGAGCGGCACTGTCTCACTCGGCGCAGTATTTCCGCTGCGGTTCATTGGTGCGCCGTTCCCCAGCCAGGCGGTGCCGACCGGAGTGGCAGTCGGTCCTGATGGCTTGACCTATGTCGCCGAACTTACCGGCTATCCGTTTACGCCCGGCGCTGCTGATATCTTCCGGGTTGCCGCCGACGGAACGGTCAGCCCGTATCTGACGGGATTTACTGACATCGGTGACATCGCCTTCGCGCCCGACGGCACCCTCTACGTCCTCGAAGTCGACGCCGACGGCCTCGCCAATGCCACACCGGGCGGTGCGTTGATCCGGGTAGGAACCGACGGCTCGCGCCAGACAATCCTTAGCCGCGGCCTTATCGTGCCGACCGGCCTCACCGTCGGGCATGACGGTGCGGTTTACCTGACCAACTTCACTGGTTCACCGGGCATCGGCGAGGTTTTGCGTGTTGCTGCGGTGCCCGAGCCCGCGACTTGGGCGCTGATGGTGAGTGGATTTGGTGTCATCGGCAGTATGATGCGTCGAACAGTCTCGAGAGTCGTCACCGCATGAACAGTTCACTCTCGCACAACCGAACTCTTAAGTATTCTTGAAAATATTCCAAGCAGGCCTTGGGCAGTAAGTCAGAGGCATCGCCGGACAAGCACCTCTCTCAGTTTCTCGCCTCTGCTCAAGGCTAGAAATATAAGATAGTTCTTCGTCATACGCTAGTCATTGATTACGGAGAATAACTTATGGCACTTCGACAGATAACCGTGCCACTTATTAGTGGTTACGACATAGGCGTTGGAGTCGACTATGCCACTGGTGACCGCCGCGGCCTTGCGGTCCAGCAGAATGCCACCACCACAACCGGTTCCGACGGCACCAGTGGCATGCTCCGAATTCAGCGCATCACCTCCACCTCCGATCTTCTCGAGCAATTTGGCGTTCACGTGGAGGCAAGCTACGGTGCGTTCTTCGGTCCCAACATATCCGCCCGTTTCGATCTTGGCAGCCGCGCATCCGTCAATACTTTCCAGCTCTTCATGGCTGTTACGGGTGAACTCGAATTCGCTACTCTATCAATCGATGACCCGCAACTCACGCCGCAGGCTGCGCTACTCCGGGGTAGCGACCCAAAGCTATTCACGGAGCGCTATGGCGACATGTTCATCAGCGCCTTGTCTCGCGGCGGCTTTATCTATGCTTTCATGCGCATCGACACCAAGAGCGAGTCCGAAGCCGAAGACGTCGCCGGCGCAGTCTCGGGTAGCTACGCTTTGTTCAAGGGCGAGGCCGATACCGCATTCCACAAGCAGCTTTCGCGCTACGCCGGCCAGATGGCTATCGACCTGCGCCACGAAGGCGGCCCCGCCAACACCACCGTCGCAAATAAAACTGACCCGCTCGACCTTTATCAGACCGTCGCTGCCTGGTTCAACGCCCTTCAGAACGACAAGAGCCTTGCCGTGGCATACGACGCCACGCTCTCGCCGCTGTCCATCGCCGGGGGCGGAGCGCCGCTTAACCCCGCCGCGCTGCAGTCTTTAAGTGATCTTCTCGTCAACGCCAGCCGCTTACGCAACACTGCGCTTGATGGCGTTGGGCAGATGAACCACATCCTTGATCGCCCCGCTGAGTTCATCGATCTTGACGGTCAACGGGTAGCTTCAGTCCAAAAAAATCTGAATAACTATCTGAACGATATCCAGACCATCGGTGCAACCGCGTCTCGCGCCATCAACGATGCCGGCAATCCTAGTTCAGACAATACTATCGGTTTCGCCGGCATCGGCAAAAGTCTGTTTGGGCCAGATTATTTATTTCCCAGCGGCGGCCCGCTTATTCCAGCAGTCATGCCAATTCCTAGAATCATTGCCTATACCGACCCGGACTACGGCGGCGACTCTATGATTATCGACATCGGCCGCGATCTCGATTCAGCCGCGCAAAACTTGCTCATCGGTAATGACGCGCTTAGCTCCCTCCGCGTACCTAGCGGCTCGGCGGTGCGCCTCTATGAACATTCCTGGTTTCAGGGTGCCTGGATCGACCTGACCGCGGATCAGCCCTCGCTCGGCACCTTCGACAACAAGACGAGTTCCCTTCGCACCTACGCTGCTGGCGCTATCGTCCCACTTACAAATGTCGTTTCGCTTTGGTTGTTCGATCGCGGCGCTAACAGCAACGCGTGGTTCCACTTCGGCATTGGCGACCACGGTTTGCCTAATCAGGGTCGGATGCAGCTCTTCTCATGGCTTGTCCCTGCACATCTCCAGCTGGAACTCTTCGATGGCGCTGGCCAAGGTCAAACCCTGCTTGACACGAAGCTCGGCGACAACCCGGCAATTTACGAGGACGTTAATCTTCATAAACCGTGGCTCGAGTTTGCGGCTCTCACAGTGTCTGAAAAATGACAGAGCCGATCTATAGCTTGAGCAGACAGCTTGCCAAGGACAGAGCCGAAACCGGCGCAAGCGGCCCGCCAGCCTATGGCGGCGGCGGAAAACGCCAGGCCCGTCGCGGTCGACACAGTGATCCCCAGTGCACCCGTTGCGACGCCGGTACCAACACCGGCGGTCATCTGCTCGTCAAAACAAGCCATTGCTCTTTCCCCATTTTACCCCGCTCCCGAATAGCTTTCATCCGAGATGATCGACATGAGCGGTACATTACAGATCGCCGGATGCGTTCAGACGCAACTGGCGTTTCCCGACATCACTCCAACCGCAAAAGATCGACATCTCCGGAAGCCGACCTACCGCCTGCGCGCGATTCGGCTCGATGATGCGGGCCGCAAAGAACCTGCCCCGGTGTTTCGGACGTTCTAGAGATCGCGGAGTTGTAGCAGATCGGTAAACAAAAGACTCGCGGCCTATCTCGATCTTTTTCAATTCAGGCGGCCGCTTTCGCATTAGTCGAACTAGGGAGGACATCATGCCCGCAACGATAATCTTCGACGATCAGGTAAGTTATGTCACCGACCCCGTGGATCCTTGTTCGGGGCAACCATTCAGCGTGTCGTGGCAGGAGAAGAACATTGGTGACGCTGACTCCGACGCGTATCAGGATATCTTCGACATCGACGATCACGGCACGGGCGACAGCGCTAGTCTCCAGTGCGACCCCCTTGCCGCCGGCGCATCCGCGATGCGGTCGGCAACATTCACGCTGCCGTCGGGCGATTACAATATGTCGCTCGTAATCAACGGCAAAGGCCCGGCGATGCTCGGCAATGTCATCGTCGGCGACTGCATCTAACTGCAACCATTCGAGGCACCACTCAAAGGAGTTGAAATGATGGAGACGCTACCCAACCCGCCTCCAGCGATACCACGCGCTTTGAGGCTGCGCCCGACCCTGACGGCACGCTCATTCCCATCCCCTCAGCGGCACCGCAAGGCAGGCCGATCCGGGACGATGCTGGAATCACGGTCAGCGCACGCCAGCAAAACGGCTACTATGTTACGAACTACAATGGCCCCCCAGACCCTCCAAGCGAAGTGGCCAGCTCGATCGAAGACACCCTTAATGATGTTGGAAGGGAGGCTATCGAGCACGCGCTGCTGGAAGCGGCTCCCGCGGTGCTCGAATATGGCGTGGCGATCGCGGGATTCCTCGCGTCGGTACTGACGACTTCGCCCGTGCTCGCGGAAAACTTCTACCGGGGAATCATGGATGACGGAACACAAGTCACTTCCGTCGTGCTCACTCCCAAGTAACCGTATCGATCAGTGTCCATATGTATCTTCGAGGTACAGCTACGCTTTGCGCTAGATGTTTGCTCCCGGGCGTGATGGCGCATTATTTAACTTCAGCTAGAATTAAGCGCTAGGGGCTAGGTTTTCATGGGAGCGCCACAACTACTGGAGGTAGTCGTCGAGCAATACAGCATATCGAGCGTGAGCTGCTGCCGGTCACGTCGACATTTTGATCCCCTAAAATACGGGATTTGATATGGCGGTTATCCCAATTAACAAGGCGGTCGCAGCTGAGCATGCTCGGCTTGGCTGTTATCCACTGAAGCAGTCGGAGTGTCAGGTTCCCGACGAATGGCTCTCGCTACTCGAGCATCTCAACGGAGCGGACGGCTCTATCCACCCGAGCCAGTACACGGTAGATTCGCGGCCGAAACACTAGGGTCGCCATTCAATGTGTAACCGTACCGAATGACGGCACGTGACGTCGATCTCGCGCACGCCCTCAACATTGCTCTTCCGATCGATGGTTGTCCGAATCTGCCGCCGCCGGAGCTTTTCCCTAAGAAGCCGGCGTGGGTCGCGCGTGATGTCGACGGCGCGCGTGTTCTCGATGTCATGTCGTGGGGGTTCCCGCATTTGGTTAAGACGCCAAAGACCGGCAAACTTGTCGAGAAGCCGGTGACGAACGTTCGCAATCTCGCGTCGTCGTTTTGGCGGACCGCTCTTACCTCTTTATCGAGGCGGTGTCTGGTCCCAGTGACTGAGTTTTCGGAGTATGGGCCTGGTGTGCCAGGCAAGCTTCCTCTTCATTGGTTCAGCATCCCGAGCCGGCCGATCTTCGCCTTCGCCGGGGTCTGGCGGCCGTTAGGCGAGGGCGGAGCGTTCGCGTTCCTGACCTGCGATCCTAACCCGCTCGTCGCCGACATTCATCCGAAGGCGATGCCCGTCATCCTGCATGAGGAAGACTATGACCGCTGGCTGACCTGCGATTACGACGGCGCGATCCAGCTCGCTGCGCCGTATCCGTCGCAGCTGATGGCAGTCGGTCGACATATACCATCGACCGGACCGGGAGAGATCGAGGTCGAGGAGGTGCCGGAGACCGGCCTACTCGACGTGATCGCAGACTGACGGCGTCACCCGGCTACCGAAGTGATCGTTACCTTGCGCACCGACGACGACTTTCTTTGCCCTGCCCCCATCGTATATGCCGTCGAGCAGCTGAGAGTGCAGATCTGTCGCAGCTGATGGCGATCGCCGCATTCAGGTCGGTCGGTGCTTTGGCGAAAGACGCCCACGCCCGGCTCGTGTAGGCCACGCCTGGGCGTCGCGGTGTGGCGTCTTCAGCGTAGCATCGCAAATTCGTCGCCCAGGACGGAGGTGATGCCGATGACAGCCTACGAGGCTGTAATGGTCACGATCGCGGGCGTAATGCTTGTGATCGCGATCGTTAAGCTGGGTCGACCGAAGGGTTGATCCAGCGGGGCGGGGAGTCTTGCGAGGGCTCCCCGCCCCTTAGACGTGAGCCCGGCTGTCTTCAGCACCCGAGCTCGGAGGTGATCGACTTGGCTACGAGGCCACAGCCCATATAGCGCAAAGCCCCCTCTTCGCCAAGATCGCGGCAAAATCTCCTGTTCCCTTTTCGTTCGCGCCGTCGCTATCATGTCGGCCATGATGATTCTGCTTGAGCTTCCGGTTTCGCGTCCGATCCCGATCGCTGAGGTTGCACCGGGCCTGCGGCTGCAGATTGTGGGTGCCGCCGGTGCTGGCTTTCCCTCGCCTGCGCAGGACTGGCAGGAGACAGCGATCGATCTGGTCGAGCTGTTGCGTCTCGACCGCGCGGCGAGCTTCGTTTTTCGGGTCAGCGGTCAGTCGATGATCGACGCGGGCATCTTCGACGACGATGTCGTCGTGGTCGACCGTGACGCCAAGCCGTCGAACGGGCGCATTGTCATCGCCGTCGTGGACGGGGGCTTTGTCATCCGCCAGCTCTGCATCCGGGCCGGGGTGCCGACCCTTGAGGCGCGAAACAGCCGGATGAACTATCCGGCTACGATCGCCGACGAAGACGTCGACGTTTGGGGGGTGGTCCGAGCCAGTGTCCGTAACCTGAAGGGCTGAGGCGTGAGCCATGCGATCGTCGACGTCTCGAACTTTTACGTTTCGGCCGAGCGTCTGTTCGACCCCTCGTTGCGCAATCGGCCGACGATCGTGCTGTCGAACAACGACGGCTGTGCCGTGTCGCGGAGCGAGGAAGCGAAGGCGCTGCACATCAAGATGGGCGCTCCGGTGTTCAAACTGCGCGACACGATCCGCCGGCACGGGGTCGAGCTCCGATCATCTAATTACGAGCTGTACGCCGACCTCAACCGGCGCTTCAATCAGGTCATCGCCGAGCATAGCGATTCCTGTGAGATCTATTCGATCGACGAGAGTTTCTTCCGCTTGCCCACCTTGCCCTCCGGCCTTGGCGACGTCGCCGGCGCTCACCGTATCCGCGCCGCGATCCTGCGCGCCGTCGGCTTGCCGACGCGGATCGGGCTCGGGCCGACGCGAACCTTGAGTAAGGTCGCGAACGCGCTCGCCAAGGCCAGCGAGAAGATCTGGGATGGCGTCGTCGATCTCCACGACGAGGATCTGCGCCGCCGTCTATTGGCGGTGTGGCCGGTCGAGGAGGTGTGGGGCGTCGCCGGGGCGCTGAGCGCCCGACTGCGGCCGCTCGGCGTCCGCACCGCGGCCGATCTAGCGTCAATGCCGCCGGCGGTAGCGCGCGAGGTCGGCACAGTCGTGCTCGAACGCTTGGTGCGCGAGCTCGCAGGTGTCGAGTGCGTCGAGCTCGACGTGCCGCCGGGGCCGCGCAAGGGAGCGGCGGTGACACGGTGCTTCGGCGAGCCGGTGAGCGACTGTGCGACGCTTCGCGAGGCGATGATTCGGCGCGCGGTACGCGCAGCCGAAAAGGCCCGTCATGAGGGGCTGGTCGCGTCGCGGCTCATCGCGTTCGCGCATGGCAGCCGTTACAAGCCCGATGCGCCGTCGGCATCGCGGTCGGCGCGGCTGTCGCCGGCGACCCACGACCCCCGCGCCATTGGTGCGCTTGCGGGGAACATGGCGGAGGCGATGTTCACGCCCGGTGCCGTCTATTCAAAATGCGGGGTGATGCTCGAAGGGCTTCATCCGGTCGCGGCAACCCAGGGGGACCTGTTCGCGTCGGCCGACGCGCGCGCGCCACAGTTGCTCGCGGCAGTCGACGGGCTCAACGAGCGCTACGGCCGCAGCACCGTGCGCCTCGCGGCCGAAGGCCGGGGCGCGAGGGCGTACGATACCAAGCGGACGATGAAGAGCCCGTCGTGGACGACGCGGCTCGCTGAAGTGCCGGTCGCCCACTGAAGGGATGGTCATGACGCACGCGGCATCGTCATCGGGTCGCCGAACGGGTCGGCGGTGAATAGCAGATCTTCCGGACCGAGACGGTCTCCGTGTGCGAATAGCTGGTGTTCGTCGATGACCATGATCGGCATGGTGTCGTTTCCGGTGGCGATTACATGGACGACCTCGCCGGTGCGTAGTGCCTGGCGGGTCGCCATTCGGGCGCAGTGGGTCACGTTCATAAAAGCGGTCGTCATTTTCGATCTCCGTGGAAAAATGCCGACGCTGGCGAACCAGCGTCGGCGATTGGCGGGGTCAGGCCGCCTTGCGTTCGGCGACAGGCGGGGTGCCGAGGGGACCGCGACGGTCGACCACACTGATCCGCCGCGTCCTCGCCTCTTCGACCAGACGCTCGAGAACGCCGTTCCCCGGGTAGGCGATGACGTAGCGGGGCTTGATCGAGAGGAACTGTTCATTGCGGCGGAACCCGGCACGCTGTCCGAGCTTGGGATCGAGACCGAACACGACCTGCGGGATTTTCTTGCGCTCGGCCCAGCCAGCGGCGAACCGGTCAATTCCCTTGGTGTCCCCACCGTGGACCAGGACCATGTCGCCGACGCGGTCGTGAACCCGGTCGAGGGTGCGGAACAGATCGTCAGCGAACTGCTTCGCGTCGGCTTCGTCGATCACCATGCGGCCACCCGAGAACACCACCGGAGTGCCTGCGGGCATCGCCTGAGCCTTCTTGGTCTCGGCGCGGGCACGCATGAACGCGCGACCTTCGACGATTGCGGAGGTCATTCCCGGTACGGAGCGACCGCCGCGCTGTGCACGCCAGCTGTAGCTGGTCTCGGCGCAGTAGAGCATCGCGGCCTGTTCGCGCATGACCTGGAACGACTGCATGACCTGCTCGGCTTCACGGGCGCGGTCGATCACGGTTTCGAGGTTGGCGGAGCCGATCTCCGATTGGTCGCGGTCGCGGACGAGCATGCGGATCTCGTCGCTCAGATCATCGAGCTTGCGCTCCTGCTTTTCACCGGCCCGGTGGAAGATGTTGACGAACTGCCAAGCGAGGTCTTCGGCGGGTTTCTCCATCGGCGTATCGGCGAAGATACCGAACATCTCGTTCCAGGCGGCGCGGACGGAGTGTTCGAGAGCATCGGTGCCCGGGAAATCCTGTGATGGTTCGGCGTCCTTGACGCTCAGGCCCTCCAGGCCGGCGGCGAGGAGGATGGAGGCGAGACTGGCTTGCATCGGGAAAGCTCCTTGGATGATCGCCGGCAGGAGATCCGTCGGCGTGAGCCCGATCAGACCGGTGGCCTTGGTGGCAGCACCGAGCGCGAAGACGCGAGGGAAACCCCTGATCGAGGGGTGGTGCGGGCAGCCTGTCCCCCGGCCCCGTCGAAGACGGAGAGCCGGAGAGGACAGGCAACACGGCCCGCAGGTCAGGGGTTGCTGCTACCGGGGCTTCCGGTCAGGGCTCCCTCTAAGCCGACGGACCCCGCCGGTGGTCAGGCAAGCACGCTATCGTGCAAGCACGCTTGCTTTGACCTCCGCCGTTGGTCGGGTGGACGCGCAGAAGACGCGGTGGAGGTCATTCCGGCTCGTCGCGGTCGAACAGGACCCAGTCGCATCCGGCGTGTTCGGCATCCGACAGGATCGCCCAGAGCCGTTCCGAGACCTCGGTCGGCTTGCTGTCGTCGAGCACCATGCAGGTGTGAGCGATGAAGCCGTATGGATGCGCGACGACGGGAATCCCGTGATAGTTGAGCGGGTGTCGGGCATCGCTGCCATCAAACAGACGATCGATCGCCGCGAGTTCGGCACCGGGGAGTGTTCCGGTTGAGATGTTAGCGAGGCCGGTGATGCGCATGGTCGAGCTCCTTGGCTGGAGAGGCGCGGAGAGAGGAAGAGGGAAGGCGCGGACATCGTTGGTTGTTATTTACGCCAGCACCGAGATTAGACGGTTATCTTGCCGGCCACGCAGCGCGGAGTTCGCGCTCGTTGCGCAGCCGGTCGACGACAGCCAGGTCAGGATGCGTCTGGATCAACCGCTCGAGGGCTTCGTCGGTCAGCATGGCCGGATCAAACTTTGGACCCTTGGGGCGAGGCATGAATGCGCGCCCCGATGCAAGAGACCGTTGCCGGTTGCAAAGCTCAACCAGCAGTGTGCCCATTTCGGCCCTGGACAGTTCCGAGGCGAGGCCGTGGTGTGGCGGCACCGGATTGTAACGACCGGGTTGGAACATGCGCGCGGTGCGCGATGCCGGGTCGATCGGTGCTCTGTCGAACTCGCCCGATGGTCAGGGAGCGGCACATGTCACGCATTCGGCCATAGTGTTCCGACGACGCGCGCAGCTTGCCGCCCTCGTCCATCACGCGGTCGCACCATTCACCGATGGTGGCCCAGTCGATCAGGGACCTGACGATGTCGAAAATCCGGCCTCGCGCTCGGCTTCGACTTCAACCCGCTTGGCCTCCTCGGTTTCGGCGCATTAGTCTTCGCAATCTAATGCATCGGGTCTCTCGATAACGGAAGGTCGACCAAACGAACAGTCGACCATCGACGTACAGGCCGACAGCGGTTTGCGTGAGTTACTTTTGACCGAGTCCCTCTCGATGACTGCGGCAAGTCCTACCGGAGTTGCGACTTGTAAGAGAAAGCCATTGATTCAAATTGAAAAAAACAATGCATTGACTCCGTAGTAGCCTGAACGCAGGTTACTGCGTCGCCTGGGGCGAACATGTGGGGGGATCTATGTCGGCCGAACCGAAACCTGTCATTTCATCGAATGAACTCAAGGCGCTTTCGACGATCAAGCCGTCTCTCGCCGATGCGCATGCGTCGAGCGTCATCACGCATTTCATGGCGCATGGTGCTCTTCAAGCGTTCGTCCAAGACGCCACTGTCGCTATCAAAACCGAACATCTGAAGAGCCGTCATCCGCGGGAGATGGCGTTAAGTGGGGTCCATGCCGGCGTCGAGGCCTCGCTGATGAAGTTGCAGGCGGCAGCCCGCTTTTACTTCATGAAGCTCGAGCCCGACTTCGAATATATCATCCCCTCTTCGCTGATGTCGTATCTGACTCGTCCCGGCAAAGGCACGATGTATGACGAAGGGGCCGAGCCGAGCGACCTTCCCGTCTCAATCACCTTTATAGGGCAGTTCATAGATCATGACTTAACCAAGAACGCTACCAACCTCGTATCCGACGAGAGCAGCGTGATCGTCACGGATGTGGCCTCCCCGTTCATTGATCTCGACAGTGTCTACGGTCCGCGGACTGACGATGACGGGTCAGGCGGCATGGTCTCGCCGATGAGTCACGGGAAGTTCGTCCTGACCAAGCTCGACGCGTCGAACAACGCCTATGATGTGCAGCGCGACGGCTCCGGCGGGGCCATGATTGAGGACGGGCGCAACGACGAGAACCAGTTGATATTGCAGGTGCACTTGCTGCTGATGCGGGTGCACAACCTGCTCGTCAAAGATCTGGGGATGAGCAAGTCCCAGGCACAGAGGGAAACGGTCTTCAACTGGCAAAGCGTCGTGCTCAACGATCATCAGGAATCGGTTCTAGATGCGACTGTCCGCCAACACGTGCTCACCGATCTCGAGAACGAGGTCAAGCACCCCGGTAGCGTCCATCGCTTGAAATACCGGCCTAGCAATAAGTCCCTTAAAATGCCTCATGAGTTTGCGATCGCATTCCGCTACGGCCACAGCCAGTTGCGAAACGGCTACTTCGTTGGCCCGAACCGTTCCTTTCCTTTGTTCGACAATCTCGATGCCGGGCCCGCATTCAAGGATCTGCGCGGGAGCCGCGCTTTGACACCCGATCGCGCGATCGACTGGCCCTTTTTCATCACTCCAGCCGACGACCAACGGCGGTCAAACCTTCTCGATACCCACATCACCAGCGCTGTGTTTGACCTGCCTGAAAGCGCGGTTCCCGATACTCCGACGAAGTTCCTCGGTAACCTGCCGCAGCGGAATCTGATTCGCAGCCGCGAGATCGGGCTGACGAGTGGTGAAAAGCTGTTCGACTTCTACTTTGGCGCGCACGCAGAGGGCAAACTGACACCGGATCAGGTCGAGCCGGACGCAAGTTTTCAGCCTCTTTTTCACTTCGCGGGCGGATTCCACACGCCACTGTGGTATTACGTCCTTAAGGAGGCAGAGCTTGCCGGCGGCAAGCGTCTCGGCAAACTAGGTAGCAGGCTGGTTGGCGAGGTGGTCGGAGGGGCAGTCTATTACAATCCCGTCGCCTACGTCCATGAACACTCGTGGAAATCGGTGATAAGTCATTCGCGGGTCGTCAAGATGAAAGATTTGGTCGATTTCGTAACTGGCAAAGATGCTAGTTGAATAGTTTTTAAAGATCGTATGCCATCTGCTTT
Source organism: Polymorphobacter sp. PAMC 29334 (assembly GCF_019431245.1). NCBI lineage: Bacteria > Pseudomonadati > Pseudomonadota > Alphaproteobacteria > Sphingomonadales > Sphingosinicellaceae > Polymorphobacter > Polymorphobacter sp. PAMC 29334. Next base: position 158,525 of record NZ_CP080245.1, read on the forward strand.
GGTAAGTGCGCCGCAGCCAGAGCGAGTTTATTCAACATCAAATTCGATCAAGCTTCATTGATGCGGAAGCTTAGCCGTAAGCTGCAATGTGCCTGAGGCTTATTGGGTTGTCGCCAAAGACGGGAGGCAGCCGATGCCCTCCGCTCAGTCTGCGAGCGCGAGTGGTGATACGGCATACGTCTCTGATCTTGGCCCGCTATCGTCATCACCCTCGGTGCCGGAAGCGCGACCGGCACGGACGTGCAGGTAAGTTGCAGCTTCTTCGGCGCGGGCCGCTGCGGTCATTAGCGCGCGTTCATCGGCGCGAAGCATGCGCAGCCAGTGATCGATGTAGCTGGCGTGATTGTCGAGGTGGGTGACGGGTAACCCGAGATCAGCGCCGATCAGGGCCGAGCCGAGTTCGGCGACGAGCTCCTCGGCGGCGTAGGCCTCGCTGCCGAACCTGTTTGCGAGGTCGCGGTTGAGCCGGCTTGCGTGCCCCGTCCAATGTGTCAGCTCGTGCGCGGCGGTTGCGCCGTAATCGGCATAGGTGTCGAACGCCGCGGGCTGCGGCATATGGATGGTGTCGAGGCTTGGGTAGTAGCATGCCTGGTTGCCGCCGTGGACGATCGCTGCGCCCGTGCCGGCGATGAACGCGTCGATCTCGGCGCGGTGGGCTTCGTCCTGCGGACTGCCGGGTTCGACAGCGACGGGCGCCGGCGGTGCGAACCGGTCGGGAAGCCCGTCGACCTGCGCGAGTAGGGTAGGCCGGCAACGTCTCATTGAGAACATTGCTCGGCCCCCCTCCGAACCGGACGTGCACCTTTCAGCGCATCCGGCTCTCCACGACTGCGTGCTATCCGCCGTTGGCGGTCGGTTGGTTGTCCGGCGTGGACGGCGTTGTGACAAGGCACGCAGAGAACCGCGCGCTTGCGCTGTCGTGCTGCTCGCATGGAGCGAGACAACCCGGCATGCGCCATCTCAGCGATCCGGCGGACGTGATGGACTTCGCAGGGAAGATCTTCACGACCGCAACGCTCGCACTGACGCGCGTTGAGCCGTTCGACTAACTCCGTTCTGCTGAACACGAACTGGGTGGACCGGGGTATGTCTATCCCTCCCCACGTTCGGACGTGCTGCCGAAGGTCCTTCAACTGCCACAGCTTGATCGCTCGGGCTTCGTCTCCCACCTCGAAGCGTATGAAGAAGTCTGTCCCACGCCGCATTCTCGCGAAGACACTGCGAACCGATGTCCGATGCTTCGAAGCGATGGTTTTGACGCAAGAGAATAGGGCGAAGTAGCCGCCTTTATTCAGCTTGCGCTTCACATCGTCGGCAAGGGCATAATAGTTCGCAAAGCCGCGCCATTGTGCATTGTAGGCGAGAACGATCTCCACATCGCTCGCGAAGCGCAGTTCAGGTCGGCCACGGGGTTGGAAGGCTTCATAATCCCCCCAACCCTTGTCGTTGACGAACCGGACAACCCGATCTCTTGGAACTCGGAGCCGCAACCGATCCGCCAAGCCGCGCCGCAATGTCGGACGACCACTGAAGATCGCCTTATGCGGGTTACGGTTGGTGCTGGTGCAGACCTGATATCCAAGGAACCGCGCCCCGTCCGTCGCTTTTCGGATTCCGCTTTTCTCAGCAGAGATTTCCAGCTTTAGAGTATCGGCCAGGAAAACCCTGACCTCGTCCATGAGCTGGCGAGCTTCCGCCTTGCTGCCGGTCACCCCGATGAGAAAGTCATCGGCGTAGCGACAGTATCGCAGTCTCCGATAGTTTGGGTCAAGGGCGTCGGATGCCGGAACGGTCGCCCGTTCTGCTTTAAGCCGACCTATCTCCTCCAACATGGAGTCGATCTTCTGGGGGTCAGCATGCCCTTTGGCACGCTTAGCATCCAGTTGCTTCCGAAGGTAGCAAGTTCGTAGGCCTATACGCCTGCTGTCTTTCGACCGCGCGCGTTTGTCCCCCTTGGTAAAGCTGGCGATCCGCTCCTGCACGAACAAATCGAGTTCGTGCAGGTAGATATTAGCCAGCATCGGGGAGACGACCCCACCCTGCGGTGTGCCACTGTAGGTCCGATGATAGACCCAGTCCTCGATATAGCCTGCCTTCAACAAGCCGCGGACGAGACGCACAAAGCGCCGATCCGCAATCCGTCTTTCCAGCAAACCGATCAGAACATCATGATCGATGTTGTCAAAAAATCCGACAACATCAACGTCGATCAGCCACTTCACCCCCGTCCATTGGGCGCGGATTGACTCCAACGCCGTATGGCACGAACGCCTCGTTCTAAATCCATGAGAGTGCTGTGAGAACAGCGGTTCATAGATTTCTTCAAGCAGCGTCCGCACCACTTCCTGGACGAGCTTGTCCTCCGTGGTCGGCACGCCAAGCGGCCGTTTCTTGCCGTTGGCTTTCGGAATGTAAACCCGACGTACCGGCTTTGGTCGATAGCTTCCATCCGCCAGCCGGTCGATGATCGACGAGACCTTCTCCGGCGAAAAGCCGTCGAACGTCTCTCCGTCAACACCCGGCGTCATCGCCCCCTTATTAGGCGCGATCTTTTGATAAGCATGCTCCCATAGGAGCGGGCTTTTCATCAAGCGGAAGAGACCATTAACCTGCCGACCCGACCTGATTATGGTCGGGAGTGACCGGACGGCCCTCTCAATGGTATCTGGCAGCATTAGCACACCTCCTTGTGAGGACGTCTGATCGCAGTCGCTGCCGCCCTTCCCCCGAGCGTTGAGGCGTTTCGCGCCGGTTGCCCTGCGCTTATGGCCGCGCCCGTCCCCCACCAATTGTGGGGGCTGTCCCGGTCGTTACACCGGGCTTTCGAGTACTATGGCGGCTCCGTCGCCGTGCAGGTCTGGCAAGCCATCCTGTTTAGGCGATCCCGTAATTACGGAAGTTGGAGTTCCGACGTGGTTAGGTGCCCCGTTCGTTCACTTACCCCTCCCTACAGAGGGTGCGCCGGAGAGGCTGGCAGGCTTACGGTAAAACCGTTCGCTCGGGAGGAACTCAACGCCCTTTCCTCCATCTCTCCGATGTGCCGCGTCAACCATTCTGCGACACCGCTCCGTTATTTGCCGCTGCAAACTGGGGTTCAGGCAGTATAGCTTTCACCTTACACGTCTTGCCCTGATCCATGACGCCGCAAATGGTTTTGGCGCTTCCGGACCTTTTCTGAACATGCTACTTTTCCCCGCCCCTTTCGGGGTTACAGCCATTGCTGGCCGAGGTTAGTCCAGTGGACATGATCTATAACCAGCAAGATCATCTACTCATGGTAGAGCTCCTCTTTACTTCCGCCGTTACGGCGCACCATTAAACACGTTGTAGGACTTCATGACTCGGCGGGTGCGGTCTTCGTCACCGTCGTTCGTGTCAGCGCCGCTGGCGTTGTCGCGGGCGAGATAGGTCTTGTAGAACACCGCGATCGTGCTGCGCTCACCCTTGCGGACCTGGCCGCCGAGTTCGGCTGCCTGGCGGTACGTCATCCACGTTGGGCTGATATAGCCGTTGGTGTCGGCGACGACCCAGAGCCATAGCGCGTTGATGCCGCGATAGGGCTGGCCGCACGCGCGCATCGGGCGGCCGCTATGGCCGCGTGACGTCGCCCAGGTGCGCCGCCATGGGCTCACCCCGGCTTCGAGCCGGGCTATGATCGCGTCGGTGATCAGCTTGGCCGGGCTAATTGTCTCGGCGCGCGTGCGGGTGCTGCGGGAGGGAACGGATTTCATCGGAAGGGCTCCTCAGCCCCGGCCGGTGATCGGCGCGAGGTCACTCCGGCCCCGCCCCCTCCCCTTTCGACCCGATCAGGCCATGAGTTCGCCGATTACGGCCGCTGCACGTTCGACAGGTGCGAACAAACGAGTTTTGTAAGCGATAACTTCCGTGAACATTCCGAGTGACTTGTACCATTCGAGCCGCGTCGCGACGTAGTCGCGCACCTCGATGCGGGTCGAGCCGTTGACCAGAACCGACTTCAACGTCAGCGGCGTTCCGGGTAGCTGCACCTGGGTGCCACGGCGCGAAAGCGAGGCGACGATGGTCGGGATATCGAGCGCGATGTCGATCGCGATGCCGAGTGTGCTGGCGAGCTTGCCGAGATCTTCCTCGGCGACGTGACGGCCAAGATATGACTGGCCGTCGTTGTCGGTGACGCGCGACACCGACACGAAGTCGCCGGGAAGCTGGTTCCAGATCGGCAGAAGCAACCCGGTTGCGAGGTTGATCCGCTCGACGTCGACCCGCAATGCGGCGGCCTCGGCTTCTGCCCGCCACAGCGTCTCGAACGTCGCGGCGTCGACCGGAGCCCAGCTGCTTTCGTCGAGCAGCGATTGGCGCATCCGTTCCCGCTTGGTTGGACGAATAAGTTGCATGACGGTGATGACGTCGCCGTCGTCGGCCATCACCGAGTAGGACGGGATCAACGCGGCGACCATTCCCGATCGCGTGTTGCGCATCCATTCGACCTGTTCGCCGACAAGAGCGCGGGAGACGAGGTCGTCGTAGCCGAGCACCTTCGGCTTACGATGGAGCTCGAGCCGCACAAGGTGGGTTTCGGCTCCCGAGTAAGCGTCAGTGCGAAGCAGATGCCGCTCGACCTCGACGATGCGCTCGGCGGCGATCGTCTCGACCCCGACGTCGAGCCGACCTGCGGCGCGTAGAGCGTCGATCCGGGCTTCGACGAGGCCGAGATACTCGTCGAACACGGCATTTTGCAGTGCGATCGGGAACGCCAGCAGCCGGTTGAGCCAACGCTGGATTGGCGGCAGGTCCTCCTTGAGCCCGCCGCTGTCCTGGTCGGTCAGGGCGAGCCCCGATCTTCGGCAGAACGCCGCGAACCCGATGCTGGTCAGTTTTCCGTCGTAGAGCAGATGATACCAGCTGGTCAGAGCCTCCTTGGCATGATCGCTCTCAAGGTTGTCGGCGGGGTTAAACAGGTTCTGGCCGCCGGTCTGGCGCTGGCCGCGCGTCAGTGCGCCGAGACTGTCGAGGCGGCGGGCGATCGTCGAGATGAAGCGCTTTTCGCCCTTGACGTCGGTCGTCACCGGTCGGAACAGCGGCGACGACGCCTGATTGGTGCGGTGCGAGCGGCCGAGCCCCTGGATTGCGGCATCAGCCCGCCACCCCGGCTCGAGGAGGTAGTGGACACGGCGGCGCTGGTTCTTCGCCGCGCTGTCGGCATGATAGCTGCGACCGGTGCCGCCGGCGTCGCTGAACACGATGATCCGCTTGTTGCCGTCCATGAACGCGCTGGTTTCGGCGAGGTTGGTCCGGGGCGAACGAGTCTCGAGCTTCTGCTCGCCGTTCGATTGGCGGATCAGCCGCTTGGTCCGCCCGGTGACCTCGGCGACCTCGTCGCTGCCGAAGTGATTGATGATTTCGTCGAGCGCGGTCGAGACCGCTGGCAGCGAGCACAGCTGCTCGATCATCGCGTCACGCATCGCGACGGCCTCGGCGCTGACCACTGGGTTGCCGTCGGCGTCGAACGCGGGCCGCGACCGCATGAAGCCCTCGGCGTCGACGAAGGGCTCCATTGCGCGGGTCGGGAACGCGGTCGTTAAATAGTCGATGACGTATTCGCGGGGCGAGAGCTCGATCTCGAGCTCGGCGCGCTCGTCGGCCGTCAGGTCGGCCAGTCGGCGGCCGAGCATCGCTTCGGCGGTTGAGACCAGCTGGATCACAATCGCATTGCCCCCGGCAAGATCGCGTTCGATCGCCGCCAGCAGCGACGGCAGCTTCATCGCCGTCAGCGTCTGCGCAAAGAAGCGCTGCTTGGTACTCTCGAACCTCGACAGGGCCGCGCCCTTGGCCTGGCCGTTGAGCGTCTTGCCGGAGATCGCATCGACGACGCCGGTTGCGGCGAGGACGGCGTCGAGGTTCTGATGGATCACCTCCCAGGCTTCGCAATAGATATCGTAGATCGCGATCTGCGCCGACGTCAGTTTGTGCTCGAGGATGTCGTACTCGACGCCGTCGAACGACAGCGCTCGCGATGTGTAGAGGCCGAGCGCCTTTAGGTCGCGGGCGACGAGTTCGATCGCCGCCATGCCGCCGTCGATCATCTGCTGCATGAAGATCTCGCGGGTCTCGAACGCGGTGCCCGTCCCCCACAGGCCGAGCCGCGTTGCATAGGCGAGGTTGGCGATCGCAGTCGCGCCGGTTGCCGAGACATAGAACACCCGGGCGCGGGGTAGCAGTTGTTGCAGGCGAACCCCGCAAATCCCCTGTTCGGAGCCCTTCATCACGCCGCGCGTCGTCTCGCTGCCGGCGGCGTTCGCCATTGCGTGCGCTTCGTCGAACACGATCAGGCCCTCGAATGTCGCCGTGCCGCCGGCGGTCACCCAGGCGATAATCTGGTCGAGGCGGCTGCCCTTCTCAGGCCGGGCCGAGCGGAGCGTCGCGTAAGTCGCGAACAGGATGCCGTCGGTCATCGTCACCGGGTTGCCGAGCGACCAGTCCGACAAGGGCTGGATATCGATGCCGATGCCGCCGAGCGCCGACCAGTCGCGTCGGGCGTCCTCGAGGAGCGACGATGTCTTCGACACCCAGACGTGGCGTCGCGACCCCCGGACCCATTGGTCCATGATCGCGGCGGCGACCTGACGGCCCTTGCCGGCGCCGGTGCCGTCGCCGAGAAAGTACCCGGCGCGGTACGCCCTGCCCTGGGCATCTTCGACGAGGGTCATCCCCTCCTTCTCGACGCGGTACGTTCCGGGAAGGTCGCGGTCGAACGACTGGCCAGCGTAGCAGACCGTCTCGAGCTGGGCCTGCGAGAGAGCCGTCGCGGCCATTTGCGGCAGCCGCGGTATGTACGACGGCGGCGGCGGTACGATCGATGCCATCGCCAGGGATTCAACGAGCGCCGTCGGGTGCGGTGTTGCCTCGGCAAAGTCGATCCGGGCGACACGGTACGGGACGTAGATCCCGACGGGGTCGGCTGCGGGGAGGGGTACGGGGCGCACGGTGTAGTCGACGTTTCGGACGTCGGCTCCGGCGAAGTCGAGCTGCGGCGGTCGCGGCGCGAGCGGACGTGCGGTTTGCGACCGCGTTAGCAGCCCGCCAGACGGCACTGGAAGCGTCCTGATGCCGATCCTGGGCGTTGCGGGCGCGGACGACAGGCAAAGACGCGGAGGAAGGGTGGAGACGGCCTGCAGGACCTCGGCGAGCGTCGCGGCGGTGACGCGTGGTCCGGCGTCACTGCGGCCCTTGTCGTAGACCATCAGGCGGACATCGATGCCGGTGCCGTGCTTGGCGTAGACCGAGCCGAGGCACAGGATGTCGGCGGTCGGCGGCACGATCTTCGCCACGGCCGCATAACCGGCGGCTCCGCTCGTGTCAGCGGCGAACCACGACGGCATGATCGCGACAAGGCGTCCGCCTTCGGCAAGGGAAAGCAGTGCCGAGCGCAGGTGCCGGGCACCGGCGAACGCGTCGTCGCCGATGCCGGCGGATTTCGAGTAGGGCGGGTTCATCACGACGACCGTCGGTCGTTGGGTCAGCTGATCGGCGATTGTTGCCGCATCGTGCTTGCTCACAACCGTGCCAGCGAACAAGCGTGCAAGCAGGGTAGCACGCAAGCCGTCGAGTTCGTTGAGAAGAACACGCCGCGTCCGGCGGAACGCCTGGACAGCGAGCAGCCCGGTCCCCGCCGACGGTTCGAGGACGACATCGGTCGCGGTGATCGCGGCGGCAAGGCCGGCGAGATAGGCGAGCGTCAGCGGCGTCGAGAACTGCTGCAGTGCGATTTGACCCTCGCTGCGATAAGTCTGGGTCGGCAACGCGGCCCCGTGCGCCACGAGATCCGCCAGCGTCGCCGTCGGCTCGCTCTCGTACGATGCCGGCATTGTCTGGAGCACGAGGACCTGTGCGACCTCGAGGGCGTCATACGCATCGCGCATCGACCAGAGGCCGCTGGCGTCGGATACGCCGAACGCCGCGGTCATCGCGTCGCCGAGAGATTGACGGGTGATCGCTGTACGCGCCACGATCGCGGCTGCGAGCGACCTGGCGACGTCGAACAGAGTGTCGGGCTTCGAACGCGGTTGCAAGAGAGGAAGGGTCATGGTCATGCGGGGGCTCCTGGGCTTGCCGCGGCTGTCAGCGCCGGGTCACCTCGCCGCTTGCCCCCTCCCCTCTATCGCCACCGCAATTGGCACTGCGGACCCCATGGCGTGGGGAAAAGAAAAGGGGGCCGCGATTGCCCGCGACCCCCACGGGCATCCAACACTCGCAAAACATCAGAAAGTTATGGCAGTTCGCTGGTGTCAGAATAACAGTTGGCAAAATCCCCGCTGGGCAGCTATTTACAAAAAAAGACCTCTGCATATTGTTACCAATCATAGCCCAACGAGTTAGTCGCTTTGAATTGAGGAGCTTCGGCAGGCATTCCTGCTCGAGACGTTACGAACACTAACGGGAAGTGGGTGAGTCAATGGACCTCGACAAACCGCGCTCTTTGTTAACGCACGCTGAGCAGCAGCGGATAACGGAGAATCTTGCTCGCGCCAAACAATACGGTCGACCGCGGAAGGTGTGGGTAGAAGATGGCCACGTCTTCGTCATGGGATACGACGGGGAGATTTTTTCAATGAGCTCCGACGATGCGATTGAGATGGGCCGGATGTTGAGAGAAGCCGGGGCGGATTCTTTGGTCAATCAGGTGATGGACGAGGAATATAAGCTACCAAGATAAGCTTTCTAATCGAAAGGCAATGACGCATTTACTGGCACCGAGTGAATTCTTTATATTTCTCGTAGGAAACTCTGCATCATTCCTATAATCTTCTTTTCGGTTACTGTGCGTTCAATTTCGGACGACGTATTTAATAATGTTGTGATGTGGCGCCCAATAAATCCCGAATGACCGCCATAAGCCATTGCCCATCCTTCAAATAGACGGCTGGTGACAATTCGTTGGGATATTACCCTCACATTTTTATGGCGAACATCTCGATGAATCTTATCCATTAACTCAAGGACGGACTCGTTTCGTCCCTCAAGTATTTGGATAAATCTAGCGCCAGTATACATGAGCGCGCCAGTGATTTCACTTTTTCTGTTTCGGATCATGCTCGCGTGGACAATATTGATTACAGCTTGTTCGGCATTTACGTCGTCGATACTGCTTTGACTTACGTAGAGCAGCGAAATCATATCCATCTTATTACTTCAGACGCATTTTTCTTTGGGTTAAAATATCGACCTCGTTGCTAGGAACAGCCTTGCTAAAAAGGTATCCCTGCCCCATGTCACACCCGTTGGCAATTATTGTTCGCAACTGCTCACTAGTCTCGATACCTTCAGCGACTATTTCAATCCCCAAGCCGTGTCCTAATTCGATCATTGCTTTTACAATAACGGCATCATCATGATCTCGAGTTACCTTCTTTATAAAAGATCGATCAATTTTTAGGAAATGGACGGGAAAACTCTTCAAGTGGATGAGAGAAGCATGTCCCGTGCCAAAGTCGTCCAGCGCAATTTTTACGCCCGCTTCGTTTAATAGATTAAGAGCGCGTTTGACATGGCTCTGCCCGCGATCGAGTAAAACAGTCTCGGTAATTTCGATCTGTATCTTCGATGCGGAAACATTACTCTCGTCTAAGAGACGAATCAAACGCTCTCCAAAATTGTCATCGGAGAAATCATAAGTCGAAGCGTTTATCGCAACATGCCCGAAGTTTATATCGTCAGCGATCCACCGTCTGATGTCGGCAAAGATTTTCACAGTTATCTGATCTGTTGCCGACCGGCTGAGTTTGGCATCCTGAAACAAAGCCTCAAACATTCGAGGATGTTCGGCCGCCACGCCGGGCCGATGGTAGCGGGCAAGGGCCTCAAACCCGATTACACGTCCTGATCGAAGATCGATCTTCGGTTGGTAGAAAGCAGTGACCCTCTGCTCATTCAAAGCGACACTCGCTTCCTCAAGAAATTCCATGTGCGAGTTTAGCTTTTTGAGCATTCTCGAATTAAAGGAAACAACAGCACCCCGCAGGGACTTGGCTTCAATAAGGGCCAAGTCGGAGTGCCGAAAGAGATCCACTTCGTTAGAAGCATGATCTGGGTAGAGGGCTATACCGATGCTCTGCCGGTAGGCGATCGTTCGTCCTTGATATTGAACCGGGTCTGCAAGACGGCCCGTAATCGATTTAACGGCGGAGGCAATTTGGTCATCGTCGTCAGTTACATGAATGATGATTGCGAACTCGTCTCCGCCGAGGCGGGCGACAGTGTCCTCATCACGCACGACGTTGCGCAGCTTAGTGGAGAAGTCTTTCAGTACCTCGTCGCCAGCATCATGACCGAGCCAGTCGTTGATCTGCTTAAAGTGATCCAGGTCGAGAAGCAGCAGAGCGACGCGCCCGCCCTCGCCTCGCTGCCTTTCTATCGCCTCCCTTAATGCTTTTTGAAATGCGGACCGGTTGGGAAGGCCGGTAAGAAAGTCTTTTTGCAGCGCATCGTTCAACCTAAAGGCCAAAGCGCGCTGGGCGGTAACTTGTTGATCGCGTCGGATCAACAAGGCCCTCATCTCCAGAAGGCGTTCGACCTGTCCGGCCAGCGCTCTGAGGGCTCGATGCTGCATGGCATCGAGCCCACTTGGCTTTATGAGGCGGCCTATCACACAAAGTGCGCCGACTGGCACGCCTCCAGGTTCGCGTATCGGCATGCCACCATAGAATCGGACACCAAGGTCGCCGGTCACCAGCAGATTGTCCGAAAAGGCCGGTGACTCCGTAGCGTCATTAATGATCAAAGGGTCGTTCAGGGCGACGACATGCGTACAAAATGACTCGCTGATAGGCGTTTCCCGTACCGGTAAATTGATGGCTGCCTTGAACCATTGGCGGTTCACATCGATGAGAGTAACCGCCGCCATCTCGGTTTTACAGATTTTCGCGGCCAGTATCGCGATTTCATCGAACGCGTCTTCCATGGGCGTATCCAACACGTTCAGACGGCTTAGGGCAGCGACCCGCTCATCTTGGCCAACTTCTATTAACTCTTCTAAGACGGCCCTTGTAAGGCCATCGCCGCTGTTCACCCTAACTTCCGGTAGTTTAACCCAAACACAATTCTATCCTTGGACTGTGACCGATCTATCGTGCCGTGCTCGGGAAGGCTATCATCGTACCAGAATACTTATCTGTCTGATAATTAAGAGTAATCCACCTTGGCTATGAGCCGCCAAGGAGGTCATGAATCAAGTTCTGTGTCAATGACGGCTTGGCACGACGACAGCTATTTCAGGCTGGCCGATAACAGCCTTCCTCGCATGGTCAATTGCCTTCGTGCTCGGGGCCATCGAATTACTAGCGGCCGTACGGAGCACGACATGATGGTGAATCGCCAGGCAGTGAAACGTAGGTGTCGGACCACGCCGGGATAAGCAAATCGAAGAGTGACGTGTTGGCGTCGACCCCCTCCGCTCCATTAAGAATCGGAAAGCGAGCTTGAGGCTGTCGAAGCTCGAACGTTAGCCGCATGATAAAGATTGGGCGGTCTTCTTATCCTCGAACGGGCGTCGCACCCTGCTGCTTCGACACCTAGCCTAATGCAGGCTTTGGCTCCATCCTTTCCGAAAGCTGCCAAACTGACCGTGCTCCACCCCCTTTGCTGCCACGCTCAGGCGGTGAAATTATACGTAAAAGAGCGTTGTTTGACAGCCCGCTAGAGCTTGCATTTTAAGTCGGTCGCTCCGCCGGCGCCGCTGGGCGGGCTGAGTAAAGAAAAAGGGGCCGCGTTGCCGTGCCCCCCAGTTAGTCTTCGCTAAGAAGCCCAAATTGACTTTTACGCGGCCTCCTCGAGTGCGGCCGGATTGGTTTCACCGTAGCCGGCGTCTTCGGTAGCGTCGCTAACACTGTCGTCGTTCAGCGCGACTTTAGCGTCGACGGTGCTGAACGTCATCACCGTCGGCAGCCACTCCATCGCAGCCGCCCGGACATTCGCCTCGACGATCGTCTTGCCGCTGCACAGCTTTTCGGCTGCGTCGGCGATCTCGGCCTTCTTGGCATTGGCATAGCGTTCTGCGAGCTCCGGGCCGCCGATCGTCGTCATCGCGTCGAGGACCATGCTCTTCTTGACGCGACCGAAGTAGTTTGCCGCCGTCGGACGCCACCACGCGGCGACGTCCACGCCCATTGTCCGCCCGAGATGGTTGTGGAACCCCGCGTATTGCTCGTCGGCGAGTTTCGCCTCGAGCGTCTGGGCGACAACCCACCCGGCCCACGCACCGCGCTGCTCGTCACCGAGCGCCCGGAACGCGTCGAACCGCGTGCCGGTGTTTGGCGATTCCGCCCAGCTGTGATCGAGTTGGTCGTGCATGGCCTGCAGCGACTCGACCGTCGCACCGGTCGGCTTGAAGTCGATTGGCGCGCGCGACGGCCGCGAGCCCGACAGGCTCGAGCCTCGATCGTACGACCGGCCCTGGCTGACCTTGGCATCGGCGAGCAGGAAGATCGCGAGGTCGACGGCCATGCCCGCATCGCTCGCGACGTGGAGGCCGAGCAGCTGCGTCCGTTGCAGCGCAAGCTCGTCGCGGAGGACGCGGCCGATGACCGGCGCACCGCCAGCGTCGTCGTCGCTCTTGGCAGCCGACCCGTCGGGTGCGGCTCGCGGCGTGTTCTCGACATAGACCTGCGAGTGGATGGTCGGCGTGCCGTCGGCACCGATGACGAGAAACGCAGTCGCCGAGCTGCGGATCTCGGGGTCGACTTCGCTCGGCCGCGCTTCGAGTGCTTCTGCCTCGGCCTGCAGCGCCTCCCACCGGGCTTCACTGGTCTCGGTCGGACCGTCTTCCTCGGTTTCAGCCTCGATGGTCTCGAGCTCGGTTGCGATCTCCTCGAGTCGGGCCTGCTGTTCGGGGGACGGCGCGATCGGCTTCGCGTAGACCGGGCGCAGCTTCTCGGTCATCGTCCAGTCGGGGCGCGTCGCTAGCACCGGGACGATCGCGCCGAACCCGCTGATCTGGGCTGCAGCTTCGGCCATCTTGGCCTCGGCCAGCGTGGTGACGATCGCGGCGTCGACCCACAGTTCGGTCTCGCTGTCGCCGAACAGGTCGGCTTCGACCCGGCCCCCGGCGTCAATATAGGCGTCGCGTCCGATCAGCTTGGCGAGCGGGTGAACCCCGGTGATCGTCTCATCGGTCATCATGCGGCGTACGGCGATCGCGGTGATGCCGTTGTAGCCGCCCTTGAGCTGCTCGTAGACGCGGGCCTGGCGCGCGGTGTCGGTCGTCGTGCCGAACGCCTGCGCGACCTCGAGGCTAATCTCGCCAGCGCGCAGCGCCTCGAACACGTCGTCGGCGAGGCCAGCGAGCCGGATGCGGCCCTCGATGAAGCGCGCCGTCAGGCCGAACCGCTTGGCGACGTCGTCGACGGTGGCCCCTTCGACTTCGATGAAGTGGCGGAACGCTACACACTCGTCGGCGGGGTTCATCGCCTGGCGCTCGAAGTTCTCAGCGAGGCTGGTCTCGGCGGCGGCTCTGGTGTCGTTCATCACGAACACGGGAATCTCGTAATCGACCGGGAAGATCGACGCTTCGATCAGCCCGTGTACGGCAGCGAGGCGGCGGCCGCCGGCGGTGATCTCGAACTTGCCACGCTTCTTGGGGATGCTGAACCCGATCAGGTTCTGGAGGACGCCGCGCGCTTCGACGCTCGCTTTGAGGGTCTCGAGGCGTGCCGGGTCGGCGGCGGTGCGGCGGACGTTGCGCGGGCTGAGGATGCAGTTGCGTGCCTGGATCATCTGGACGGTCATCGTGGGTCTCCGGTCGAGCTCAAGGCCACCATGGCCAGCTCACTCCGGCGCAGCCCCCTCCCCTCTCCCGGCCATCAGGACGTCTGCCCAGTCATTGTGTACCGACGGCGGCCACACGGCCTCGATTGTCAGACCGTCTCGTTGAAGCCCTTCGTGTGCCAGCTGCGCAGCGCGGGCGCCGCCGGCGTCGTTGTCGGCGAGTATGACGAGGTGTTCGACGCAGTGCGGGATCGACACGATGCCAAAGCGTTCGTTACCGAGAACCGCCCATACGGGGATGCCGTGGATCGTGCTCGCCGCCAACGCCGTCTCGATACCCTCGGCGATGCCCAGCACGCGGGTTGCTGCCCCGATCCGTACGGCGCCCGTTTCGGGTACTGCGAGCAGCCGCTTGGGGTTATCGAAGTTCGCCTGACGTGCGGTAGCGCCGTCGAGGAACGTACGGTGGACCGCGACCAGTCCGGCGTCATCCCTCACTGCGGCGATCATTGCTGGGTGGAACGTGGCATCGCTGGTACGGCCGAGCTGAACCCGAGGGTGAAAGCGTAGCTGCGCGCTGTGCGAGACGAGGTGTCGTGACGCCAGATAGCGCGCGGCCAACGATCCCGTCAGCGGGCGCGATGTCGCCCAGAGGCGCTCGGCGAGGGGTTGCAGGTTCGTGGTCTCGGCTCGGTTCGCCTCGTGGCTGGTGCGGACCCCGGCGCTGTCGATGACCCGAAGCGCCTTGAGGACGTCGACAGAGTTGCAGCCTGCAAAGCAATGGACGAGCAGGGTTTTGTCGCCCACCCTGATTGATAGGCTCGGGCTCCCATCGTCGTGGGCCGGGCAACGGCACATGCCGCCGCGCGGGGTCCACTTGCCGTCGAGCTGTTCGACGAGCGCCCTGCCCTGCTGTTCGAGCTCGCTGCGCGACACTGTCCGGGCGGTCATGACGGCAGCCCCGCGCGGGCCAGTTCAAGTTGCAGCCGGGCAAGCCATGCTTCAGCGGCGTACTCGCTCGTCCAGGGTTCCCAGGCGACGTAGTCGTCGCGATCCGCGCCGTACATCAGCGGGTCACGCATGAGAGGCGTATCCTCGATCGCCAGCGTGTCGCGGATCTGTTCTGCCGACCATCGAACGACATGGAGCGCCTCGCTGGCCGCGGCGATGCGGTCGGCGGCTTTGTGTTGCTGCCATTCTTGGGGTGACAACGTCGGCAGTTTGTATCGGTCTGCAACCGCGCGCGCGAGGCGGCGGCATAGCTCGCGGAACGGTTCGCCTAGAAACGCCTTCAACGGTGCAATGCAATCGAACGCGATGAGGCCTTCCTCGGCATCGTGCAGAAGTTCGTAGAGAGCTAGGGGTGGCTCAAGTCTGGTGTCGCGCTCGCGTATCGCGAGGACGGTCAGGCTGTGCTGTGCAACCGAAAGCGGGCGTTTCCATGCTGAGTGACCGCCCCAACGACATGTTCTCGCCAGTCCGATCGCCAGATCAGTGTCGGTCCAGCTTGTCGCCAACGGTGCGGCCAAATCGATGATGCTGCCGCTCGGCAGGAGCACGAACGGGCGTAGATGCTGGTGTTTGATCGTGGTGGTCATCATTGGACGCTCCTTGAGTATAAACGCTTCGTCCATCTTCCGCCCCCTCCCCTCCCAGGCCATATCGCGCCTGCCGCAATTTGGTGGCTGTCCGTCGCTTCCGGGTTGACGACGGTACCGGATCGGCGGAATCTTCACCCATGATCGCGCGGCTTTTTATCGTCGGATTGTTGTCGGGCGTGGCGCACGCTGGGACCGTGACGACGGTAATATTCGGCGAGACGACACCTGCCGACGTCATCGTCTCCGACGGCGTCGAGGCGCGGTCGACGGCAGGATTTGTGGTCTATGAGCATGGTGCCTGGGCACCGCGACTATCAGCGCCGCTGTCAAGACCAGTGGTCGACGCCCGGCCTTTAGCGCTCGCCGTTACCGGCTGTGGCTCGGCGACGCCGGCAGCTCACCGCGGTCTTGCGGCAGTGACGTCGGCTGCTCGTGTAGCCTACTGGCCGCTGATCCGTGATGCCGAGTGTCGCCACGCTCTGCCACCTGGCCTGCTCGACGCCGTGGTTTTCCAAGAGTCGCGCTACCGAAGGTACGCCGTTAGTCCCGCGGGTGCCGGCGGGCTTGCCCAATTAATGCCACGGACAGCAAGCGTGCTTGGTGTGGTCGACCGCTCCGATCCAGAGTCGAACATCGACGCTGGAGCTCGATATCTTCGGTCGATGCTCGACCATTATCGGTCAGTACCACTCGCCGTGGCGGCATATAACGCCGGACGGGGCTCAGTCGATCGTTGGGGGGCATTCCTCTCAACGGCGAAACCCCGGAATACGTCCAAAAGGTGCTAGGGTTTTACAACGCTGCCGAGAGCACAGGTGTCGCTGCACCCATCCTGATGGCAGTGCCACATGCTGTCACGTTGAGCTTCGATTCTGCGGGAAATTCCGCAGAGTAAATTCATGCAGTCCAGTCAAGCGTCAGCGCAAATGCGCCAACAATCGCGAGCGTAACCGGCGTGCTGAGCAGGTAGCGTTTCTGCCACCGCCACCAAATCTGCGGAACAAGGACGGCAACCGACCGCACGCCGTCGATCGATTGCCAAGCACGCTCCCGGTAGAGTTCAAGACCGATAGTTGAGATCGACAGGACCATTGCGTAGGCACAACAGACGCCCGTCGCGGCGTAGACCGCTAGCCAGTTACCGATTTCAGCGTGAGTCATTATTGTGGAACGCTTTCCAGCCTTCTCGGTTGCTCGCTGCTTTTGGCAGACCGAGCCCGGCACGTTAAGGGGCGCAAATTCTCAACCGGAGAGCTCTAATTTTCTCTTTTCACGCCTACTATGGATGCGCACTGAGCGCTGGGGCAGCTCGGCACAAGGGAGGTTGGCGTACCTCATCCAAAGAATCAGACAAATCCCCCAAGCAAAGCGCGGGAGGGATACGGTTTCTCTAAGGGTTTCAGGATTCAGGGGCGATTTTGTCGCTTAGTCAATGTCTTGAGGCTGTTTGGTTGGACGGCTTGGGAGGGGCAGCCGGACAGATTGGGAGGGGGCATTACGACTGATCGGGAGGAGTCGTGCGACGGATGGGGAGGGCCGCCTTATACGACAGATTGGGAGGCGGCTGATTGTCTGAGGCCCCTGCCCCTTCCAACCTTTCAATTCCTCTCTCAGGCCATCGAAAATGTCCCGCAATACGTCACGACAACCTGAATAGTTCAGTTTGTGCGGCCAAGTCGGAGGTACGCCAGCAACTCGCGAGCTAATACGACTCATTGGGAGGGTGACCGTCGGGTCTATCGCGACAGATTGGGAGGGGCCCTTCGACGTGTATCGCGACAAATCGGGAGGGGGCAGTTTGAGCACCGGTTTGGACGTATGTAGCACCAATTAGCCGAACTATTGCGACAGATTGGGAGAGCTACACGGTCACCCTATTACGACTGATTGGGAGGGGTCTTGCACGACTCGGAAAGGCGTGTTCTGACACGACGGATTAACAACTAGTCGTGTCGGGGATGGCCAGACCAAAATCAATCGGTCGCACAATGAAGGCGGCCCACCAGCTCAAGCTAGCCGGCAAAGGCGAGCTCGCGATGGCTGTCGAGTTGATCGATGTCCATACGCCAAAAAATCAGGAACTGAGCCTGATTGCAAGACGGTGCTTGTTGATGATGCTTGAGGCTGCGGCGGGTGACGCCTGGAAACCCGAGCCACACCGGATCGCCAAAAAAGACCTGCGCGGAAGTCACAAAGCCATGGACCGCGTTCGACCCGCATTTGAAGAACTGATGGGGGTGTGGTTCAGTCACGCTGACACGCTTGGACAAGCGAAATCGACTCGCATGTTCCATCTGCTAGAGGGCATCAACGACCAGGACGATGAGACGTCGAGCGCATTCGTCGAGTTTAGCTTTACCGCGCGTGCGCGCCAGATGCTTGAGCGTTCCGAAGTCTACGCCCGCCTTTCCCGGGAGGCGATTATCAAGTTCCAGAGCCGCTATAGTTTGAGGCTCTACGAGATTGGCGCCGCGATCTACTGTAAGCGCGATCCAACCTGGGCTGGTGAGGTTGGCGAGCTCCGGAAGCTGCTGCACGTCACGCCCGACACATACCCGAATTTTTCGGATTTTCGGAAGCGGGTGCTGGAGCCCGCACGTCTTGAGATCGCCCAGCTCGCCGAGTTTGACTTTAGTTGGGAAGAGATCCTCAGTGGTCGTCAGGTACGTCGTATCCGGATGACCTTCACGGCGAAACCCGGCCATGCCGCGCTTGCGGCAGCGGAAGAAAACGATCGCCATTCGGCCGGGCGGCGGCCTCGTCGCGATGGCGACGTCGAGCAGATTATCGAGGCGGTTGCCGCAAAACTCCTTGTCTCTGGCCCGACAAAAGCCAGTTCCTCTTCTTCAGGAGAGCTACGCTGGCCGAAGGACGATGACCTTAACGATTACGAGGAGGCGTATCGCCCGCTTTATACAGCCGGGCGGCAGCATGGAGGCGGTCATTCCATCGAGCGGCTGGCCCAGTCCTTTGCGCAGCACATGGGCGAGAAGCGGCATCAGCTTGTCGGCGATCGCCTGATGTCTTCGTGGCAGGGTTTCGTCACAGGCAAAGCTCGCACCTGGGTACCGGTGAGATAATTCAACGAATTAGTGTCGCCCTTAAGCGTTACGTGTAACACATGCCTCGCACGCGACCGTCTCAGAAAGAAATCTTGTTCGACCAGTTTGGGGTAGAAAGCTCCCAATCAGGGTGAGGCCACTCAGAACTGCCCGAGGGCCGCATTGAATTGACTGTTTGTCCAAGATGGTTGCACTGGAAGCCATCAGACGAGTCACGGGCGCTTACAGTGGCGTGGCTCGCCTCGAGGCGGCCATCTTGTCACGGCGTCGCCAGCTCATTCGTAATGGAAGCTTATGGCGCCGGGCTGATAGGTTTTGAATCCGGCCGCCTGCCCTGATCAGTTTTCTTCGGCAGCAAGCGCCAGATCGAGGATGCGTGTTAGCGCTTCGCCTTTGGTAATACGATGCCGCCAGGCAAAGTCGTCGAACCGCGCCCGGTCCTCAGCAGTGGTCCTGATGTGAAAGTTGGTCGTAAATACCGCTGGGCGCGCAGGTGGCCGCGGACTTGCTCGTGACCGCTCGGGTATAAATCCAATCCGTTCGGCCTCTACCTTGGCGACGGCGCGCTGTGCAGGTGTCGGAGGCGAAATGTCGTCGTCAAGGTTGAATCTGGTAAGGCCGGGACGCGGGTTCGGACGATCGGTCATGCGGGCACCTTCTGCTGCAAAGCCGCCAGAACGTCCGCGACGAACGCCTTGGCGTTGTCGCGAGCGCTTTCGAGCGACGCAACTTGTTTAGCATCGAGCGTCGATAACGTTCCGCCGCTGCTGAAAAGCCCTCGAAACGCGCCGCGCTCAGCGAGTGGCGTTGCGATGACAGGGATTCCTGCGTCCTCAAGGTTCAATACGATGGCCTTAAGGTCGCGTGACCAGAGTTTGACGGTGCCGGGGGTCCTTGTGAGAACCGCTGCGTAAGCGATAGGCCGTTCACGAACGCGGGCGGCGCTCCGGACGCTTTGGAATGCGCGTGCGGCTTGGTCTGCATCGAGGCCGGAGCCTTGTATCGGGATCAACGCCAAATTGGACATTAGGAGTGCGTTGGTTGTGCGCGCGCTCGCCCTGCCCTCGAGATCGACGATAACGAAATCGACGCGCTTGCGCGCTTCGTCGATCGTCTCGATGATCTGCTCTTCATCGATTTCTCCGATGACCTCAATATTATCTGGCTTACCGTCGAGGGTCGCCCACTTGAGCAATGGAAAGTTCGGATCAGCGTCGATTAGGGTGACCGTCGAGCCGTCGGCCGCAAGTTGGGTTGCCAGAATCAAAGCGGTTGTCGTCTTTCCGACCCCGCCCTTGGGCGACAGCATTGTTATAACGGGCATCGCAGACGGACTCCAATGACACACATGTGCGACATCTGGCACGTCAGATGATCAACATGTCACACATCTCCTCTGTAACACATCATCTTTTGATGCAAGGGCTGATGATATAGCCAGGAGTTCCATGGCATTCGTAATCGCTGCTCGGAGGCGGTATTAAGGCGCTAGCAGCGAAGCTGCTTAAGCGTGCCAAAAACACATGTGACACATGTCGAACGTGTTACGCATAGCCGACACGTGTAACGTCTGTAACACGTGTCTCATGTCTAACATGTCACTGCCGCGTCTTTGTTTATGCTCTTGCAACGAGGGATGACCGCACACAGCGCACTATTGATATGATTGCCGCGGTCAAGAGACCGGCGGGGACCCGAGAAAGTTTGGAATGTCGTCGTCCAGCAGGCATCAATGCTCCGCAATTACGACAGATTGGGAGGCCCTAAAATGCCTTGCATCCATTCGTATCAGCGTTTCGGTTGTTGTTCGTCGAGCGGGGGAGGGCAGGGGAGGCCGACGGTATCCAGCGGCCAGTCGAGCGCATCGAGCATTCGAGCCACCCAATAACGATAGCGCCTCGTGAATAGACCCCGAGCGCGAGATGCATGAACAGCGCGATCCGCTGTTGGCGATGGCGATATGTATATCACACGTGTTACATATCTCGCATGCGTCGCCTGACTGGACTAAAATCGACCAGTGTATCATCGCGCGGGGAGTAACACCGCGATCGGCGCGAATAAATTGACCAACGCAACCGCAGCCTGGAACCAGTTCGATAGTGGTGTGACGGCAGGAGACAAGTTCTCTCCAGCGTTGCAGCACGCGCTGATAAACTGGGCCCAGTAGGAGAATTATCCTTCGAAGTCAGCGGCAGTGATAAGGATTGGCGGCTCGCCGCCGAGACGTTTAACAAACTCCCGCAGCGCGATGCGATGGATGTCGGACTCGAATTCCACAAACGTCTCCAGAGCCGTGTCGCGGTCGAGAACATCAAAGTCCGGGTCGAGCAGCTGCGCTAGCGCCTCGTTCGTGACGAGGAATTCGACTAGACCGAAGTCGGTCTCGCCGGTGAAGCCAACGCTCTCCCGCTCCTCAACCCAGGTTCCACCGTCGAGTTGGAACCGTACACTGGCCCTTGCCTTGGTCACCTTCGATTATGCCGCGACCGGCGCAGACCCGTCGTGGCCGTCGTTGAGCAGGTCAACAAGCTTGGCGATAGCCGAGCCGCTGAAGGAAGTGGTCGATACCCCGTCGATCTGTACCGGATGCTCTGGCCTCAACGTGGCCCCCGCCTGATGTCCCGGATCGAGTTGCTGCCATGCGCGAACCGCGCCGCGCAGGCTGGTGACTTCTGCGATATCGCTGTCGCCGCGATGGACGCTCTCAAGCGAGGCGCTCATGCGCCAGTTTATCTCGGGGGTCATTGCGGCGTCGCCCCAGGTCGCCTCGGTCATGATGTTCACCTTAAAGTTCAAGCGGTATAGCTTATACTGCCAAGTGTCCTCGCCGCTAAGCCTCCTGCGGCGCGAGCGGAAATTTGTCTTGGGGATGCCTCTCGGTAAACGCCTCACCATTCGGCGCAAGCGACGCCTTGCCGATCGCCGACAAACGGTACACGCCGGGTCTTACCCGGTCGAACCAGCCATAAACGTTGCGACGCAGGATGGCACCTGCGTCGTCGGCAAACCGCTTGAGGTCGCGGGGTCGTAACGAGCCAGCCCGGAGGGCCTCGGCACAGGCTATTGCGCGCTGGCGGTAAGCGGTCATGATCGGCTGCCGGGTTGAACCGCCGCGCGTTGGGTCACCGTGTCGGGCGGCGTGCTCCTTCAGCAAGCGCCGGCGCAGCGGCAGGTCGGCTCGAGGACGATAGGGCAGGGGCTCGACCACAACAGATACCACATCGCGCCTGACGTCGACGATCAGCAGACCGAAGCCGAGCAAACGGCATAAGCGGTGGACTCGGTTGTCCTGGTCGCGCCCGCGCCGCGATCCAGCCACGGCAAGGTAAACCTGATCGGCAGCGCGCATCCTGTCGACGGCTTGCAGCACGAGCTCGAGAGTGAACGAGAGTTTGAGCTCGGTGACGACAATGAGGGGCGGCTCGTCGGCGCGCACGGCGACAACATCGCAATTGCAGATTTCACCTTTGACCTCGAACCCCTGACCTTCGAGGAACGCTTTCAGGGCAGGATATAGCGCCGTCTCCTGCAGCGCGGGCGAAAGAACAGTCGTACTTTCGGCGTCGGCAACGTTCGACGAAGCAGTCCCGGCGGCCTTGCGACTCACGTCCGGCGCACGATTACCGAAAGGTTGTTCGCCGGCATCGGCAGAACGGTCTGAACCTTCAGGCCCGACTCTAACGCTGCAGCTTCAACTGCTGCAAGATCGCGAAGTCCCCAGGCGACATTGCGATCGCGCAGGTCGGCGTCGAATGCGGCATTGCTTGGCGCGAGCATTTTGCCTGCTTCGATAAAGGGGCCGTAGAAGTACAGTAGTCCGCCGGACGGCAGCAGTCGCGCCGCCTCGCGCAGCAATCCCAGCGTCGCCGCCCACGGGCTAATGTGAACCATATTGATCGCAAGGATCGCGTCGGCGGTGGCTACGGGCCACGGTGTGCGGCTTGCGTCGAGATCGAGTGGCGAACGCACGTTGATCACGCGGTCCGCTGCTGTCCACGCAACGATCGAGGCTCGGGCTGCAGGAGATGGATCCGAGGGTTGCCAGTCGAGCGCGGGCAACCGCTCGGCCAGAAATACAATGTGCTCGCCGCTTCCGCTGGCGACCTCGAGCACCAGCCCTGCTGATGGCAGCATCGGCTGGAGCACCTTGAGTATTGATAGCCGGTTGCGGAACACGGCCGGCGAACTGAAACGGGCGTCATGAAAATCGTACATCGTCACCCCAATGGCATTATGCCGAACACCGGCTAGAGTGCGAGCTTGAATACAGAGATCTCGCTGCTAAAAAATTTCGTGACGGACACGATGTCTCGCCTTGGGTCGATACGCTTACGCTTACGCTTACGCTTACGCTTACGCTTACGCTTACGCCTACGCCTACGCCTACGCCTACGCCTGATCGTAAATTCACTTTCAAGAACAAACAAGGAACTTTTGTCAAATCCCTCCTTCCGAAAGCAACACCGGTGCTAGCCTGCCCTTGATACCGCAGCCTAACTTGGAAGCATCGATTGGTCAGTCGCGCGGGTGAACCACGACGCCGAGCGAGGCTAGCATGATGTCAATTTCAGCCATTTCCTCGTCGAATCGCGAGAGTGCCCTCGTATCGGGTTCTGGTGGACGCGGTGGCCGCCCAGCGAGCTGAGCCGCAAATCCAAATTTCACCGCGAGGTCGGGGGCGAGATACGCGCGCCACGCCTGCCGCCCGCTGATCTCGACCACGAGGCCGTGCTGGGCCGCGCGGGCCAGCAGCTTGCCCGCCCCCGAGATGGTCAGCCGCAGCGCCCGCGACACCCCGAGCGGAGTCAGCAGGGGCCGACGCTGCAACAGTGCGGCGAGCGACACCATCTTGCCGGGGCGCAGCGCGGCGGCGAGCGTCGCGGCCCCGCGCATCCGGTCACCCTCGACGGCGTCAAGCCGCTCGAGGCCGTCATCGGCGGCCTTTGTCAGCGCCTTGAGGTATCGCGGGACGATCGCCTGGCGGTCGCGCGGCGCGAAGCGCAGCGCCTTGTCGGCGGCGACGAGGCAGGGGAGGGGGGTCCGGGTCACGCCGAGCGCCTTGAGCAACGACGGCCCGCTGAGCCATGGCGCGGCGCTGCGATCGGCCCGCGCATGGATCGCGGTTAGTTCGAGCGCGCGCAGCAGGGCCGGGCGGTCGCGCCAGTCGGTCGGCAGATCAAGCGTCACCGGCACGAGCTCGCGCCAGTGTCGTCCGTCGGGCCTGGCCAGCGCCGTCTGCCACGAAGAGAGGCCGGCGAGTTCGTCGGCGGCGAAGGAAAGCGGCGGCCGCCGCGGCAGCGCGATCCCACCAGCAAGCGCGAAAATGTCGATTTCGTCGATCTCCGCACCTTGGCCGCGTCGGGCCGCAGCGAACCCGGTCCACGACGCCCGCTCGATCCACGGCAGTCGCACCGGTGTCGCCGATGCACGAGCGTCGAGGCGGCCGATCGCCAATGCGGCCGCTTCGAGCAAGCCGGCAAGCACGGGTGTCCAGTCGGGCGCCGACAGGTCAGGAAGGGATTGTAGCATGCGGTGATAGTAGCGCGAAGCTACCCCCATAGTCTACCGCCGCGGCTGTATCAGTCGCGATAATGAAGCGTTATCGCGACCCTAGCGTTTTTGCTATTTTGAGCGTAATCGTCGTCGATGGCCGCTCCCGCCCTCACGACCCGGCCTCAGGTGGCCTCACTCGCCGTCATCGTCGACGAGGTCACCGCGCTTGCCCCCCAAGCGCCAGCTGCTCGACCCGGCACTTGTCGCCGCCGCCGCGCGGGGGTGGTCGGCGAACACGGTGCGGGCGTTCCTGTCGGATTTGCGGCTGTGGGACACGTGGTGCCGACGCTCGGGGGTCCAGACCGGCAGCGCGACCGCCAACACCGTTGCGGCCTATGTCCGTGCGCTGTCTGGTCAGGACCTCGCGAGTGCCGCGGCGCGCGCCACCGGCGAGCGTGCCGCGGCCACGATCGGGCGGTACCTCGTTCATATCGGCTGGGCGTACCGCATGGCGGGGCGCGACGACCCGACTGCAGCGCCACTCGTCCGGTTCGAGCACAAGGCGGCGCGCAAAATCCTCGGTGTGCGGCAGCGCCAGGCGCGTGCGATCCGGTTTAAGGGCGACGTCACCGACCTCGACGGGCCGCCGGCCGGGGTGTGCCTCGCGACGCTGCTCAAGGCGTGCCGCAAGGACATGCTCGGCGCGCGCGACCAGGCGCTGCTGCTGCTCGCCTACGATACCGGCTGCCGGCGCTCGGAACTGGTCGCGATCGAGGTCGACCACATCGACGGACCCGACGGCGAGGGTGCCGGCACGATTCTCATCCCGCGGAGCAAGACAGATCGGGAGGGGGAGGGGGCGCTCGCCTATCTGTCGCCGGCAGCGATGAAGGCGATAAAACGCTGGCGGGAGAGGGGGCATATCGATCGCGGGGCGCTGTTTCGTCGGGTCGAGACCTACTTCGACGGCGGCGTCAGCACGGTGGGGGAGGGGGCGCTCCATCCCGGCACGATCGCGATCATCTAGGAGTGGCTGATCCGTGCCGCGTTCGACAAGAGGCTGCTCGGGGCCATGAGCGAGGCCGAGCTCGAGCGCTGGGTCAAGGCGGTCTCGAGCCACTCGATCCGGGTCGGAGTGGCGCAGGACAATTTTGCAGCCGGCGAGGGGCTGCCGGCAATCATGCAGGCGTACCGCTGGCGCGATGCCAAGACGGTGATGCGTTACGGAGCGAAACTCGCCGCCAAAAGCGGGGCGAGCGCGCGGCTGGCGAAGCGGTTTTCGGGCGAGTAGCCGGTTTGCTGAATCAATCGCGGTAACATTGCCATGTTCGGCTAAAACCCGTCGCTTGCCCGTTGCTGGCGAAGTGACTCAGCCATCTCACGAAGAAGCTCGTCGAGCGGGCTCTCATCGTTTCGCATCAGTGCTTCAACGTCTTTGATGGCTTCCTCCTCGGGAATAGGCGGGAAAAACGGAGGAATAGGATCGTCCATAATCGCGAAATGCATAGCGGCGATGAGCGTTCCGTCCATAGGGTTGTTCAAGATGTCGCGACCGAGCGATAAAATCGGCCATCAGCCCATGTAGTCGACGGTAAATAAGACTATTATTAAACCGTTAAACTCTCTCGAGTTAGTTGCGGAGTCGTCACAAGCCGAGACAGTAGTTGCCACCCCCAACACAGACTGCATAGGCATATGCGGGACTTCGACAAATACGACTGCGACATACATTACACTCGACTTCGGCGTTGCGCAGGCCGTCTACACCGTGGCGTATCTGTCGTGCCTCGCGTGGGCTGCGATCACGATCCGCATCCGCTCTGCGACAACACAACGGCAGTGCCCACCTTCGATTTCTGAGCGGTACTTCACGTCATTCCCGGGCACGCTCTAGCCTTCGACGCACGATCTCATACGCGGCAAGGTGACGCCGACGCGGCATTTGACCCAGCCGCTTGGCTTCTCGGAGCGTCACGAATGACATCGGTGACGCCCTCATATGGGCGAAAAGTTTTGACCGCAGCTGGAGCATCGGGATTGATTGCCGGTATTACCGTAGCGCCGACGACGACACCGACAGGCGGCTAGAGAGAGCATCCGGATAGCGCCGCAAGGTTCGCGATGACAACAAAATCCTCATTTCAGCCCCTTACGACATCGCCCCGACGCCAAGTCTTACTGTCCGCCAAGCACAGATGACGGTCAAGCCACCTCGCCTGCGACGCGTCCTGCGCCATATTCACATCGTACAAAAAACTCAGGGTTATCGGAACCGATTGAGCAAATCGGAGTCTACGTTACGCTGCATTGCAACAAGCGGAAGTTGTGCATGTCCGTTGTTCTCGTGGATTATGTAGTTCGTTCTGGTAACGGAGTGTCTATTGTCTGGAAGAGAAGTTACGACTCCGAAATATCCTGGCTCAAGTGCGATGAGGTGTCTGAACACGACGATCAGACCGACGCGTTGGAAACGATGCGCGAACTCAACCTACTTAGCTCGTTTGGCGTCTTCCCCATCATGATCCCATTGGCTCAGCGGCGAATTTGACCAGAGGAGGGTCGAGTGGTCTCAAATCATAGTTAATTAACCGAAATGATCTGGACTCGTTATACAGTTTCCGTAAATTATATGTTAATCTTTCGGAGTATTGCTATGTCCGAGACAATCGTGGATTATGTCGTGCGCGGAGTCGACGGAGTTTGGGCCGTCTGTCGGCGCACCCTCTATACGCAACAAGCTTGGCTTCAATCATACGAACTGTCGCGGCACACCGTTCGCGAAGAAGCTATGACAGAGATGCGAACCCTCAACTTTAGTCATAACCGAAACGATCCAGAACCCGCGTAGTTCGGATTTAGCGTGACCGCAGCCTCGACCGAATTCGTGACGCACAGCTCGGCACGGTTTCAGGGCGCACGGTTAGCGTCGTTTACGGCGCACTCAATACGATGGCCTCTGGATGGATATGATGGCTTTCAGCGATAGAGCCCGGTGAAGAGGTCGCCGAGCGAGCGACGATAGAACAGCGTCGCCCAACGCTGCCGACGGTGCTCGCCGCGGTCGTGCTCGAGGTGGCAGCGCTGGCACAGCGCGGCTAGATTGCGGGGATCGTTGTTGCCGGGATCATGATCGAGATGCGCCGTCGCCAGGACGACAAAGGTGCGCGGCAGCGGCATCGCGTCGAACCCGACGAGCGGCGGCTCTACGGCCTCCAGGCGGGTAGGGGAGGGACCCGCTGCGCGGCGACCGCGATGATCCCTCCAGCGAGCGCGAACATCGTCCCACCAGCGGCCGTCGCGGGTATGGACTATCCACTGGCCGTGCGGGCGGGCGCAGTGTTCACAGCGTCCTTTGGCGCGCTCGAAGCGGATGACGTTCGACAGCTCGCGCCAATCGATTGGATAGAACCACTTCTGGTCGGCGCGGATCGGCATGCTGATTCTATGAATCATGCGGTACGAGAACAAAAGAGGTAAAATAATAGGAAAGGTTCGCGGTGACCGGCGTAAGGCTGGCTGCTACCCGGATATGGGGCCAATCTTCCGATTTCGTCCGATAGTACTAACCTGCTCGTAAAGCCTCCGGGTCCGGTCAGAGCCCCTGCGGGAGCCGCCGAGCACAACCATAGTCGCCGCCGCAGAACAAGGGCTTCGGCTCTGAACGCCTACAATCGCGCCCGTCGCCTCCGTATTCGCTATCCGTACGCCTTTAGCGCAATTCAGATAACATCCGTTGCGATGACCTCTACAAGCGGCTGATCCGCGCGGCGTTCGACAAAAAGCTGCTCGGGACCATGAGCGAGGCGGAGCTCGAGCGCTGGGTCAAGGCGGTGTCGAGCCACTCGATCCGGGTCGGATTGGCGCAGGACAATTTTGCGGCCGGGGAGGGACTGCCGGCGATCATGCTGTCGTACCGCTGGCGCGATGCCAAGACAGTGATGCGCTACGGGGCGAAGCTCGCCGCCAAGAGTGGAGCGAGCGCGAGGCTGGCGAAGCGTTTTGCCGCTGACTAGCTCCTAGTGGGACCGGGTGCGAGACTGAAGCCGCGAAGTGGGCGGTGCCGTCGCCGATATGTCCGAAACTTTTTGGTTTCGGACATATCGAGCGCAAGAGCCCAAATCGCTGGCCCGCGGGTCCAACGCCCTGCGCGTCAGGCGATGTTCGACCTCTCAAGCCGGCTGTTCGTCGATCGCCGGCGCGGGCTTGGCGCGGGAGGCGCGGGGCTTTTTTGCCGGTCGGGCCTCGACCGCGGGTGCGGGCGGCGCGACCGGGGCCTTGCGCCCGAGCCCAATCTTCAGCGCCAGACTGCGACGCTTCTCGGCATACGCAGGCGCGACCATCGGATAATCTGCCGGCAGCTTCCACTTGGCGCGATAGGCGTCCGGTGTCATTCCATAGCTGGTCATCAGGTACCGCCTGAGCATCTTAAGCTTTTTGCCGTCCTCGAGACAGACAATGTAGTCGGGCTTGACCGAAGAACGGATCGAAACCGCCGGTTCCTGCTGGACCTTCTCCGGCTCGACCTGAGTGCCGAGACGGGCAAGCGCTGCGTGGACATTGCCGATTAGTCCCGGGAGGTCAGAAAGCGCAACCGAATTGTTCGCAACGTGCGCGCTGACGATGTCGGCCGTCAGGGTCAAAAGTTCATTATCAGACGCAAGATCGTTCACACCAAGTTCCTTGTTTGAGGCCCGTTGCATGTATCAGCTGACCGGTGCGCCGTACTTAGTCTGCCAGACGTCACAATTCCAGTTGAATGACAGATAACTCTGAGCCGCGTCGTGTCGATCTTGACTGGATGAAAATGTGCCTTAATCGTCTGCGCAGCCGGTCTCATTATCAGACATGCCCTCGCGCAAGCATACCGAGGAGCAGCAGTGCACGTCGCGGCTGAAGAGATCAGTATCCTAATCCCGGTCGGGCGCGCCGAGCGGAAAATAGGCGCGATACGGTCGCGCTTCGTCGACGCAGCGCGCAACCGAAGGTCGCGCGAGCAGGCGGGCACGATATTTCTTCAGCTTGACGTGCTCGTTGCCGATAGGATGCACCCAATCGGCGTAGAAGAGCGATGGTGCGGCGGCGCAGTCGGCAAGGGTGAAGTCCGTCCCGCATGCCCAATCGTGTCCCGCCAGTTCACCGTTGAGCCAGGCGTAGATGCTGTCGAGACCGCTGCGCGCGCGCTCGACACCGTAAGGGTCCATGTGTTCCTGCGGGCGCAACGCGTTTCCGACTACCACTGCCATGACGTTCATCACGTAATTGTCGAAGACGCGATCCAACATCCGCACCTTGACCGCCGCGGCGGGATCGGCGGGTATCAGTTTCACCGGTCCGGGATGGACAGCCGCAAGATACTCGATGATCGCCGTAGCCTCGAACACTGCGTCATCACCATCGACGAGCAACGGAAACTTGCCGACTGCCGAGCGACGCGACAGCTCGGCACCATTTTCCGGGTACGCCGGATCGACATTCCGGAATTCGAACGGAATTTCGTTTTCATAAAAAGCGATCAGCGCCTTCCACGTGTAGGACGAGAAGGGGTGGCCGAAGAGCTGCATCACCATGTGCCATCCTTCATTTTGTGCTGGCGCTCGCCTTCACGCGCGCTCGTGGTCGCGCCGAAGGATCCCGTTTCGACCGGACCCGCAGGTTCGTAGGTCGTGATCACGGTGCCGCCGAGTGACACTTGGTGATCTACCAGCTTGAACGAGCCGGGAGGTGTGCCATTGCCGAATAGCCGCTTGCCGCAGCCGAGTACGATCGGGAAAGTGTACAGCATGAGCCGGTCGAGCAGGCCCGCTGCGAGCAGCGACGGATAGATCGTGCTCGATCCCTGGATCAGCAGATCGGGACCATCACCACTCTTGAGCATCGCGACATCGTCCATGCCGTGTATTCGGTGACTGTTCGCCCAAGGCAGCGGCTGCTCGCCGCGCGTCAGTACGTATTTGTTTGCCGTGGTGAACGCCTCACTCATCGCCGCGGCTTCGCCGTCAACGTAGGGCCAGTAGGCGGCGAAAATGTCGTAAGTCCCCCGCCCGAGCAGCAAATCGTACGGCCTCGAGAAGAATTCACCGATCACTGCGCCGACTTGTTCGTCGGCAACGGGAAACATCCAGCCGCCATGCACGAAGCCGCCTGTCGGATCCTCGCTTGGCCCCCCGGGCGCCTGGATCACGCCGTCGAGCGACTGAAATACACCGCCGACGATCTTACGCATCTTTCGTTTCCCCTGCCCGCGCAGCCTCGATCTTGGCGATGTCGATCTTCCGCATTGTCATCATCGCTTCCATCACGCGCTTCGACGCGGCGGGGTCGGGGTCGGCCATCCCGGCCATCAGCGCGCGGGGCACGATCTGCCACGAGAAGCCCCAGCGGTCCTTGCACCAGCTGCACATGCTCTCCGCGCCGCCGTTGCCGACGATCGCGTTCCAGTAGCGGTCAGTCTCCTCCTGCGTGTCGGTGAAGACCTGGAAGCTGACGGCCTCGTTCGGGCTGTAGCGCGAGCCGCCATTGAGTCCGGCGAACGACTGGCCGAGCAAAGTGAACTCGACGGTGATTTCTCCGCCGCGCCTGGTCGACGGGTTGTCTGCTGGGGAAGTCTGCCCCGTCCCGACATGGCTATCGGGGAAAACGCTCGCGTAGAACTCAGCTGCCTCGCGGGCCTGGCCGTGGTCGAACCACAGGCAGGTGGTCATGTTCGCCATGGTATCGCTCCTACTTTCCGCCGACCAGGGCGAAGGCCGCACCCTGCGGGTCGAGGCCCATCACGATGTGCATGCCGCCGGGTACTTCGTGCGGGCCCATCGTCACGGTGCCGCTACCGCCGGTGATCCTGGGGATCGCGGCGTCGATCGAGGGAACATTGAAATAATAGGTCGAGCGCGTCGGCCATCCGGCCCCCGCGGTCATCATCGCGCCGATGCGCTGGCCGGCATGGTCGATGAAACAGTAGTCGCCCATTTCGCCCATCGGCATCGTCTCGTTATTTTCCCAGCCGAACACTTCGCCGTAGAACGCCAAGGCCGCCTTGTGGTCGCTCGTGACCAGTTCGTGCCAGCCGCAATGTCCGGGCGCCGTGACGTGAAACGCCTGTGAATCCTGCGGACTGTCGCCGCGCATGATGTAGAATATCAGTCCCTGTGGATCGGCCACCATCGCGAAGCGCCCCACGCCGGGAATATCCTGCGGCGCCATGTGAACGCTGCCACCCAGCGACTTGATCTTTTCTGCGGTCCGATCGACGTCCTCGACACCGATGTAAGTAAACCAGCTAGTCTTCATCGGCGCGCCGTCGGGGAGCGTCATCAGCCCGCCCACACCCTGGCCGTCGGGCGCGGTCAGCACGCGGTAGTCGCCGGTGCCTGCCATTCCAGACGGCTTGATGCTCCATCCGACGACATCGGCATAGAATTTCTGGGCGCCGTCGAGGTCCGTGGTCATCAGGTCGTACCAGATCGGGGTGCCTTCTGGATTCGCCATCTGCTCTCTCCTTGTTGGGTAACTACTGATCGATGATTGCAGGGAAGCCGACGGAGATCATTTCAAGACTGGTCGGCGTAAAGTGCGAGCTGATCAGCCATCGCCTTGCGATGCGCGGGCCGCGCTTCGCCGCGTTCGACATAAGCAGCAAGACGCGGGAAGCGCTCCAGCTGCCCCGAACCGCGTAGGCCACCGAGCACCGAGATCAGCATCAGATCGCCGACGGTGAATGCATCGCCGTCGATCCATTGGCGCTCGCCGAGCGCGACCTCGAGATCATGGAGCCGACCGTGCAGGTCGTCGACGACCTTGTCATGACGCGTCTTCGACCAGTCGCGGTCGGCCTCGAACATGTCGTTGATCGCTATCGCCATGACATACGGCTCGACCGAATTGAGCGCAGCGACGAGCCACTGGATCGCCCGGCTACGCGCCGCGGGATCGGCCGGGATCAGTTGCCCGGTACGCTCGGCAATGCGCAATACGATCGCACCGGACTCGAAGATCTCGACCTCCTCGTCGCGATACGTTGGCACCTGTCCAAAAGGTTGAAGGCAGCGATGCTCGGGTGTCTTGGCGTCGTGGATCAGGGCGATGTCATAGGGCTGACCAACTTCCTCGCACGCCCAACGCGCACGGATATCGCGGACGAACCCCCGCGCAAACGGAGGAACCCAGGCGAAGGTCGTGATGACAGGAATCATAGGTCCTCTCGGGTTATCGCCGGTGTTTGAGAGATGTTCATGCGAGCGCGACCAGCTCACGCCGCAGCGCATCGGGGTCGACCAGCTCGTCCTCGATCCCCCGGTGGGTCTCGCGCCAGATCGGCACTGCGCTCGCGAGAAGCTCGCGGCCCGCGTCGGTGAGGACGAGCAACCTGCTGCGCTGGTCCGTTGGGTCGACGCGCACCTCGACGAGGCCGCGCCGCTCAAGTGGTTTCAGTGCAGCCGTCAGCGTCGTCCTGTCCATCGCGAGCAGATGCGCAACGGGTGCCATCGGCGGCGGTACAGGCCGATTAAGCGACATAAGTAGCGAGAATTGGCCATTCGTTAGACCTACTGGTCGAAGCGCAGCGTCGAAGCACCTTGCAAGGGCACGGGCTGCGCGCTGCGCATGCAGGCACAAGCAGGAATCACGTACCTCGATCGTCGTTTCGAAAGGGAGAGTAACAGGCATATATGACATATGTTGATATCAACTCTAAGGGTCAAGCCCTTTTGTATTCACGGATGGATATGCAATCAGGCTGGAGCGCATTCTAGATTTGTGGAACGGGGAACGGCCGCGTGCGGCGGCGGTCCTTCGTACCCGGTCATCATTCTTCTGAAGTGCGACGGCAGCTATTGCGCCCATTTCCGGCCGATCGAGACCGCGGCCGACCAGCCCAAAAGCGGTCGTTTGTTCAGATTGCCCGTCGCGGCGGCTGCGCGCCCATTATGCGCCGCTTGAGACCGCCGTCGACCTGCCCCGAAGCGGCCGTTCGTTCAGATTGAGCAATGCGCCGGCTTTGCGCCCATTTCCGGCCGATAAAGATCGCTGCCGACCAACCGAAAAGCGGTCGTTTACTCTTATTGCCCGTCGCGGCTGCTTCGCGCCCCAAAGTACGCCAGTCGAGACTGCGGCCAAATGGCTGAAAAGCAGTTGTGCGTTCAGATTGACCATCGAGCTGGCTTCGCGCCCATAATCGGTAGTTTGGGCCGGCTCCGATCTGCCCGAAAACAGCCGTCGGTTCAAATAACCTGGCAAAGGGCTATGTGGTAGCAGACAACCGAAAGCTCACTGACCACTTCCGGTTGCAAGGTTGAAGGCAACAACCGTATTGAACGATAGAAGTTCGCTTAAGCTTACGGGCAGCGAAAACAGACGCGCGATACAGTGCAGTTATGCGAATAGCCGGGCGGCAGTCGCGCCATAGCCAAGGATGACTGCATAGCACAGCGCCGGGACGATCAGCGCGACCGCAAGGCTCGATTGGTCGGCGACAAAGCCCGTCAGCGGCGGGACGATGGCGCCACCGACGATCGCCATACAGATCAGCCCCGAGCCATCGGCGGCGCGACGGCCCAGTCCTTCGCTGGCCAGACTGAAGATCGTCGGAAACTGGATCGCATTTGCCAGACCGATAGCGAGCAAGGCGACGGCGGCGACCGTCCCGCTGCTGTTGGCGGCCACGAGCAGAAAGGTAATCGCGCAACCAGCAACGATTGCCAGCAGCCGGCCGGGCGCAATACGGCGCAGCAGGGCGGCCCCGACGAAACGCCCGATCAGCGCTCCGCCCCAGTAAAACGGCACGAGCTTGCCTGCGGCGAGTGTCGTCCCGCCAAGTACGCCGGGCTGCGTCAGGTAGCTGACGATCAGCGACCCGATCGCGACCTCCGCCCCGACATACAGGAAGATGCACAGCGCACCGATGGCGAAGCGCGGGCGTTGCAGCAGGTCGAACGCGTCGAACAGATTGACGCCAGCAGCTCGATCATCTGCCAGCCGGTGGCGCCGCGTCCAGACGACGGCCGCGACCGTCAGCAGCGCCGCAGCCAGGCCGATATAGGTTAGGACCACGGTGTGAGTCTCCGAAGTGCGGTACGCATCGAGCGCCGCGCCCGACAGCGTCTTGGGATCGACCGTCGCGAGGCCGCCGAGGATCAGGATCGAGCCGACATAAGGGAAGACAGTCGTGCCGAGCGAATTGAAAGCTTGCGCAAAGGTCAGCCGGCTCGACGCGCTGGCCGGATTGCCAAGCAACGAGATCAACGGATTGGTCACGACCTGGACGATCGTCACGCCGCTCGCGAGCACGAACAACGCGAACAGGAAGATGGCGAACCGCCCCGACTGCGACGCCGGAATGAACAATAGACAGCCAGCGGTCATCACCAGCAGCCCGATCACGGCGCTGCGCAAATAGCCGAAGCGTCGGACGATCGCGGCTCCGGGAAGCGACATGATGAAATAAGCGGCGAAATAGGCCGACTGAACCAGCAGCGCCTCGGCGTAGTTGAGCGTGAACAGTTCCTTCAACTTGGGAATGATGACGTCGTTGAGGCTGGTAATGCCGCCAAAGATGAAGAACAGCGCGAATACGAACAGCTGCAGATCGGGCGCGTTGATGCCGGCCTCGTCGGTGCGGGGCGCGGCAGGGGCGAGAGCCATATGACGTTTCCAATCCTGAGCGGCGTCGTGAGACCCGCGACTTGTGATCGTTATCGTGGAAGCCGCTGCATCGCCACCGCCGCCGCCGCGAACAGCGCAGCAGCGATCAGCATGACCGTTTCGGGCGACGTCGGAAACCATGCCTTAAGCACCCCACCCAAGATCGTCGCGACGGCCAACTGCGGCAGCACGATGAAAATATTGAACAGGCCGACATAGGCACCAAGTTTTTCTGGCGGCGCAGTGCGGGCAAGAACGACGTAAGGCAAGGTCAGGATCGACGCCCACGCGACGCCGATGCCGGCCATCGCCAACAGCAGCCATTCGGGCTGATTCAGACTGAACAGGCCGACGAAGGCCAGCGCGCCGATTCCGAGGCAAAGGCCGTGTGTCCGCGGAATGCCGAGGCGGCGAGCGAGCCGGGGCAGTAGAAAAGCGGCGATGGTCGCGACGCCGGAGTAAGCGGCGAACAGGATGCCGACCCAGTTGCCGGCGTCACCATACGCGGCCGACGCCGCATCGAGGGTGTGCCACGCGGTATGGGCGATCGCCGGCGTGGTGTAGACCCACATCACGATCAAAGCGCCCCACGTCAGGAATTGGACCATAGCTAGTTGCCGCAGGGCGGGCGGCATCGCGACGAGATCACCAACGAGATGCGCGACAACCCCCGGAGCGTCGCCGCGCCACTGTGCCCGGGCCACGGCCAACTGCGCCACGCCGAACGCGACAAGGCCGGCGGCGACGAGCAGCGCTTCGCCCGAACTCGCCAGCCAGCCGGCAAGCTCGCAGCCGAGGATCACGATGCCCAGCGCAACGCCCCCTAAGATCCAGCGCGCGCCATTCGCCGGAACTGTCGGCGGCGCAGACACCGTCGTGGCGACGACCGTCGCCGGCGGGTATTCCCGCGTCGTCACGACCGTCCAAAGAATCGCGCCGAACAACGCCGCCGCCCCGAGATAGAAGCTCCAGCGTACAGTCGGCGCGACCATTCCGGCTGGCACGGTGTTGGCGAGATGGAAGACGTGCTCGAGCAGCCACGGCGTCAAGCTGGCGACGACCGCACCAGCGCCAATAAACGCCGTCTGGAAAGCATAGCCCGCAGGTTGTTGCTCCTCAGCGAGCATGTCGCCGACGAAGGCGCGGAACGGCTCCATGCACGTGTTGAGCGAGGCATCGAGCAGCCACAACGCCACCGCCGCCACCCAGATCGTCGGCGCTTGCGGCAGCATCACCAGCGCCAGCGTCGCGAGGACCGCGCCCGCGAGGAAAAACGGCCGCCGCCGGCCCAGCCGGGTCCACGTCCGGTCGCTGGCATAGCCGATAATCGGTTGCACCAGCAGGCCGGTCAGCGGCGCGGCGATCCACATCAGGCCGAGCTGATCGAGCGGCGTGCCCAACGTCTGGAAGATACGGCTGGCATTCGCGTTCTGCAGCGCGAAGCCGATCTGGATCCCAAAGAAGCCGAACGAGATATTCCACAGCCCCTGCCAGCTCTGCCGGGGGCGAGCGCTGGTCATGCGGCTGCGGCTAGTCGCGCGAGGACCGCGTGGTGATGGGCGAAGTTGAGCAGACAGCCGTCGAGCAGCCGCTGCACGCCTCCACGGTCGACCGGGTCGGGCCCGGGTCGCAGGCGCGCAGCGTCGGGAAAGTTGCCGTAACCGGCGAGAAGGCATTCCCACGACATCGGTGCATAATAGCCGCCGATCTCGCGCGACGCGACTTCGGCGGCAACATCGCCGCCTGTAAACCAGCGGGTGATCACCGCCTTCAGGTCGTCCGACAGGGCGTCGTTGGCCGCGTTGGCGCGCCAGAACGCCGTGTCGTCGCGCCGCGCCATCCGGTAATGCGCGACGATATAGTCGCGGATGCCCTCGATCCGCCGGGCGATGCGAGTGTTGAAGGCGGCGCGTCCCGCCGGGGTGAAGCCCGCCGCCTCCCACGTCGCGATGAACTGCTCGACCGTCGACTGGACGAGGTGGAGCGCGGTCGCTTCGAGCGGTTCGATGAACCCCTGGGCGAGACCGACGGCCAGGCAGTTGCCGGTCCACGCCGTTTCCAGCCGGCCGACATCCATCGTCAGGTGACGCGCTGGGGCATCGGTACCGCCGAGATGTGCGCGGAGTTCGGCCTCGGCCTCGTCGGGCGAGCAGAAGCGCGACGAATAGACATAGCCGTTGCCGATCCGGCTGGTCAGCGGGATCGCCCACGCCCAGCCGCAGCGCAGCGCCGTCGCCCGCGTGTGCACCGCCGGCGGCCCGGCCACCGGCGTCGGGATCGCAACCGCGCGGTTGCAGAACAAGTTGGCGGCGAAGGGAAGAAAACGGACGCCGATCGCCTGCCGCGCGATCACGCCGGCAAAGCCGCTGGCGTCGACGAACAGGTCGGCGGAGACCGTGGCTCCGTCGTCAAGCGTGACGCCGGTCACCTCGCCCGTCGCGTCGACGGTCACCGTGGCGACCCGCGCCGGGCGATGGACGACGCCGCGACCGACGGCATGGTCGCGCAACCAGTCGCCGAGTTTCGCCGCGTCGAAGTGATAGCCGTAGCCGACCTCGAACGGGAATGTCGCGGCGGCGACCGGCGCGCGGCCGGCGGCGGCCAGCCGGCTGGTGAGGAAGAACGCGTCGGGGTGGGCGTCGACGTCGTGGCCGGTCCGCCGGGCGAACGCCGCGGCGTGGAAGGCAGGCTGGGTATGCAGGTCGATCGCGCTGGCGAACGGGTGGAAATAGCTGGCAAAGCCGGGTTCGCGCGACCAGCCGTGGAAGCTGATGCCGGTCTTGAACGTCGCATCGCACGCGGGCATCCAATCGGCTTCGCTAACCGCGAGTTGGGCGAACAGTCCGCGCAACTGCGGGGTCGAGCCTTCACCGACGCCCACCGTCGGGATCGCGGGGCTTTCGATCAGCGTGATCGCCGTCGCCGGCCACGCGCGCGCCATTAGGCAGGCGGTCATCCAGCCGGCGGTGCCACCGCCCAGAATGACGACCGCCGGCGCGCTCATGCCGCCGCCCGAAGAATTCGCGCGGCGTAGGGCAGCAATACGTCGTCGCTCGGGGTGCTGTCGAGCAGCGGGATCCAGCCGGCGGGGGCTTGCCACGCCACCGGTTCCGCCGATAGGTTGAACACACAAAGCAGCCGCTCGCCACCGTCCGCGGCTTCGGCCCGCCGCTCGAACACGACCAGCGATGCCGGCGCCAACAGCAGCTCGATGTCGCCCCAGCGCAGCGCCGGATGGTCGCGCCGCAGCGCGAGGACGCGCCGGGTCCACGCCAGCATCGACCCCGGATCGGCCTCCTGCCGGTCGACCGCCAGCGCGGCGTGGTCGGGGCCGACCGGCAGCCATGGCGTCGCGGACGAGAAACCGAGCGCGGGCGCACCGCCCCGCCACGGCATCGGCGTCCGTGCGCCGTCGCGGGCCAGCGTCCGCGGCCAATTGGCAATTGCCTCCGGATCGCGCAGCTGTTCGAACGGCACATCGACCTGCGTCAGCCCAAGCTCCTCACCGTAATAGACGATGGGGTTGCCGCGCAGGCAGGCCAGTAGAACCAGCTTCATCCGGGCGAATCTATCCCGATGCGCCGCCGCTGCCCAGCGCGATACAGCGCGCGGCGCGTCGTGATTTTCGAACGCCCAGCACGGCCAGCCCGTCCCCGCCGGCCACGCCGCCATCGCGCTGGCAACGACCGCCGGCGTCAGCGCATCGGCGTAAAGGAAATCGAAACCATACGCGCTGTCGAGGCGACCGGCAGCGGTGAACGCCTGCATCTCGCTCGCCGCTTCAGCGCCCCCGACCTCGGCGAGGGTAAAGCGGTCAGGAATTGTGTCGGTCAGCGCGCGCAGCCGCTCGAGAAAGCCCGGGATGCTGGCATGGCTCTGGTTGAAGCGGTGCAGCTGAAAATCGAACGGGCGCAGGCGTGGGCCGTCGTCAGCCGCCGCCGGATTATCGCGCAAGTGCGGATCGTGCATCAGAAAGTTGATCGCATCGAGACGGAAGCCGTCAACGCCCCGATCCAGCCAGAACCGGGCGATGTCGAGCAAAGCGTCCTGGACCACTGGCAAATGCGCGTTGAGCTGCGGCTGCGCGCTGAGGAAATTGTGCATGTAATATTGCCGCCGCCGGGCATCCCACGTCCACGCCGGCCCGCCGAATACGGACTGCCAGTTGTTTGGCGGGCTGCCATCAGCCTTGGCATCGGCCCAGACATACCAGTCGGCGTGCGGGCCGGATCGTGCCTCCCGGCTGGCGGCGAACCACGGGTGGTGGTCAGACGTGTGCGACCACGGCTGGTCGAGAATGACGCGCAGCGACAGACTGTGCGCCCGGGCGACCAGCGCATCGAAATCGACGAGCGTGCCGAACAGCGGGTCGACATCGCGATAATCGGCAACATCATAGCCGAAGTCCGCCTGCGGCGATCGATAGAAGGGCGACACCCATATCGCATCAACGCCAAGGCGGGCGACATAATCTAGATGCGCGGTCACCCCGACGAGGTCGCCGACGCCGTCACCGTCGGAATCGGCGAAACTGCGCAGGTAGATCTGGTAGATGACCGCTCCGCGCCACCACAGCTTCGCGATTTTCACGGGCGTGGTCCAATAGCACAAACGGCAAAACCGAGCGGCAGCAGCGTCACCCGCAGCGAGCCCGGCGCCGCAACCGTGGGGGCGCAGCCGGACCCAGCGAGCATCGTTGCCGTCGTACCCGCGCCAACCTGAACGAGTCGGTCGACGGCGACGGTCGAGGTGTTGAACACGAGCAGCACCTCGTCGCCCGTCGCCGGATCGACCCGCGAGACGGCGAGAAGCCCCGGCTTGTCGCTGGCGAAGCGCAGCCGCTGATCGCCCCGGCGCAGCGCCGGGGTCGCGACGCGCAGCCGGGCGAGTTCGGCGATCTCGCGGAACAGCGGATGGCCGGTGTCGAAGCGCGGCGTCGCCGTCGTCGCCGTGGTGCCGACCAGCGGCGCGTCGTTGTAGCGCGCGACCCGGCTGCCGAACTGGTCCTGCCGCGCGTCCTGGTCGCCGCCGCGTCCGGCGAACCCCTGTTCGTCGCCGGCATAGATCATCGGCACCCCGCGCAGCGTCAGCAGCATCGCGTCGGCCAGTTCGACGCGCGCCAAAATCTCCGCGTCTCTGATATCGGGCCGGGCCTTGCGCACCGCGGCGGCAAAGCGGCCGTCGTCATGGTCGCCGGTGAACGTCGGCAGCGTCGCCGGGTCGCCGGCATAGAGTGGGTCGGCGGCGATCCAATGCTCCCAGACGTCGGTGCCGCGCGTGCCCGCCACCGTTTCGACCACCGCCTGTTCGAACGCGAAGTCGAGCACGGCCGGCAACCGGTCGACGCGGGTATGCGCGGCGAGAACGGCGGGATCGGCGAGGTGAACCTCGCCGAAGATGTGGAAGTTGGGAATGCCGCGGGCCTTGGCGCGCGCCAGAATCGCCGGGACGAACGCCTGCCAGAAGCTGGGCTCGACATGGCGCGCCGTGTCGATGCGGAAGCCGTCGACGCCGAACCTGTCGATCCAGCCGCCGTAGACCGCGATCATCCCGGCGACCACCCGCGGGTTCTGCGTCATCAGATCGTCGAGCCCGGCGAAATCGCCCTCGGTCGAACTCTCGCCGGTAAAGGTCGAGTCGCCGCGGTTGTGGTACAGCGTGATGTCGTTCAGCCATGCCGGATGCTTGGCGTGCGTGTCGCCCGGCGGCAGGTACGGCGTGTAAGCGTAAGTCGGGTCGGTCAGCTTCGCGAAATTGGCGGCCGAGCGGTCGTCGTCGCCAGCAAAACCGGGGTTGATCGGCGGCCCGCCGACGCCGCCGCGGCGCTGATACGGATAGTCGGCGCGGCTGTGGTACGGGCACGGCGACGCCGCGCATTCCCGGTAGTGAATGACATCGGCGGTGTGATTGATCACGATGTCCATGTAGACCTTCATGCTGCGTGCGTGGGCGGCATCGACCATCGTCTTGAAGTCGGCGTCGGTCCCGAAATGCGGGTCGACATGCTCGAAATCAGTGATCCAGTAGCCGTGGTAGCCGGCGCTCTCATGCCCTTGCGGACCCTGCACGGCCTTGTTACCGAACACTGGGGCCACCCATACCGCCGTCGCGCCGAGAGCGGCGATGTAGTCGAGCCGGCGGACGACGCCCTTGAGGTCGCCGCCATGGTAAAACCCTTTGTCGGTCGGATCGAAGCCCGTTGTCAGGCGGTCGCCAGTCAACCCGCCACGGTCGTTCGACACGTCGGCATTGTCGAACCGGTCGGGCAGCAGGAAATAGATAACCTCGTCCTGCGGCAGCCGCGCGCGGAAGTCTGCTGCCGACACCGGGGCCGCCAGCGCGAGGGCGCCAGCGGCTAGCGCCCTGATCCGTCTGCTGCGCGGCATCGATCCCCCCGCCGGTACTCCGGTCGCCCGTGAACGATGGGGTTTCCCCACCCGCAATGAAAGGCGAGCGAATACGTATTCTTGCCCCTGCCCGTTTGATTTACATAGGGAGGCAAGAATTGGGAGCACCGCGCCGATGGCGGCCGGAGACAGGGTTACATCGTTCGACATCGCGGCGCTGGCCAAGGTGTCGCAGCCGACGGTGTCGCGCGCGCTTCGCGGTGACCGGACGGTCAGCGACGCGACGCGCAAGCGAGTCGAGGCCGTCGCCCAGCTGCTCGGGTACAAGGTCGACCGTGCGGCGTCGTCGCTGCGAAGCGGCCACAGCAATACGCTGGCGCTGCTGTTTTTCGAAGACCCTTTGCCCGACGGATCATTTATCAATCCCTTCTTTCTGTCGATGCTCGGGTCGATCCTAATGACCTGCGCCCATCGCAAATACGATCTTTTGACCTCGTTCCAGCAGCTGTCGAGCGACTGGCATGTCGACTTTGAGGACAGCCGCAAGGCCGACGGACTGATCCTGCTTGGCTACGGCGACTATGCCATCTATCGCACCCGGCTCGACCAGCTGGCGCGGCAGGGGACGCATTATGTTCGCTGGGGCGCAGCTGAAACGAGCATCGGCGACACTGTGATCGGCTGTGACAATACCGCCGGCGGGCGGCAGGCCGCGCGCCGTCTCGCTGCGCGCGGCTGCCGCCGGATCGCCTTCCTCGGAGATGCGTCGGACCATTATCCCGAGTTCCGAGACCGCTACCTCGGCCTGTGCGCCGGTCTCGCCGAGGCTGGCTTAACGGTGGATCCACGACTGCAGGCCGACTGCCTATCGGTCGAACCCGCCGGCTATGGTGCGACGCAACGACTTATCGCCGCCGGAGCCCCCTTCGACGGACTGTTCGCCGCGTCTGACCTTATTGCGCTGGGTGCCCTTCGGGCGCTGGCCGAAGCCGGCCGCCGCGTCCCCGGTGACGTCGCGGTGATCGGCTTCGACGACATCCCTGCCGCCGCGCTCGGCTACCCGCCGCTGACCACAGTGGCGCAGGACTATGGCAGCGCCGGGCCGTTGCTGGTCGATGCCCTGATCCGGCGGGTCAACGGCGAGGCGCCCGAAAACCGGGTGTTAACTCCGCACCTCGTCGTCCGCGCGTCGGCCTGACGGCTACCGCGCCGCGCAGTGGCGCGCGATGAAGTCGGCGTGTGCCGGATAGCGCTGCGCTTCGCGGGCATAAAGCGCCGGGATCGTTGCCATATACTCGGCGAGGTCCGGTTCGGCGATCATATCGGCGAGCGGCGAGTAGGCCGCGGCCGCGAGCCCCTGGCCTTCGAGTACCTGCAGCCAGCCGACTTCGGTGAACAGCTCCTCATGTTCGCGGACGATATGACCGGTCGAGCGGTACAGGTCGATCCGCGTCGCGAGGCTGTCGGGCAGCGGTTGGGCGCGCACCGCTCGCCAGAACGGCTCGTCGCGACGATTGGCGTGGTAATGGAGGATGATGAAGTCGCGGACCGCCTCGAGCTCGAAGTCGGTCTGACGATTATATTCGCGGCGTTGCGCCGCGGCGGTGGTATGGCCGGGAAGCAGCTTGAGCAGCCGCGCGATGGCCGACTGCACGAGATAGATGCTGGTCGATTCGAGGGGCTCGAGGAACCCGCTTGCGAGTCCCATGGCGACGACGTTCCCCGCCCATGCGGCGCGGCGGCGGCCGGCGGCGAAGCGCAGGCGGTTCGGTTCAGCCAGCGGCGCGCCGTCGACGGCGGCGAGCAGCCCGGCCAGCGCCGCCTCGTCGTCCATGAAGGCGCTGGCATAGACGTGGCCGTTGCCGACGCGGTGCTGGAGCGGGATGCGCCACCGCCAGCCGGCCGGCATCGCGATCGCCTGCGTGTACGGAACGAGGTCGCCGTGGCTCGCGGTCGGCAGCGCCACGGCACGGTCGCACGGCAGCCAGTGCGCCCACCCCTCGAAACCCACCCCGAGCGCGCCCTCGATCAGCAGCGCGCGAAAGCCGGTGCAGTCCAGAAACAGATCGCCGGTAATCCGTTCGCCTGCCTCGAGCAGCACCGCAGCGACGCCGTCGCCCTCGCGCTCGACCGCGACGATCCGCCCCTCGGTACGGACGACGCCTCGCGCCTCGGCGAAGCGCCGGAGCCATGCCGCATAGCGTCCAGCGTCGATGTGAAAGGCATAGGGCATCGGCGGGACCGACGCCGTTGCCGGCGCGCCGCGATGCATGCGCCGGGTGCGGGCGGCGGTTTCGTTCAGCGAGTAGGCGCCGAGCGGCGCGGCCAGCCCCGCCGCGCGGGCGCGCTGCCAGTAATGCTGGAACGGGATCAGCCCGACGTCGCGGCCGATGTCGCCGAAGGCGTGCATGTAGCGCTCGTCGGGCGCACCCCAGCCGACGAACTCGATCCCCAGC
The DNA here is from genome assembly GCF_019431245.1 of Polymorphobacter sp. PAMC 29334. Taxonomy (NCBI): domain Bacteria; kingdom Pseudomonadati; phylum Pseudomonadota; class Alphaproteobacteria; order Sphingomonadales; family Sphingosinicellaceae; genus Polymorphobacter; species Polymorphobacter sp. PAMC 29334. The sequence goes on from NZ_CP080245.1 coordinate 201,859, forward strand.
TTGAACGTGCCGCCGCAGGCTCGAAGCATCGCGTCCTCGTCGAGGCCGAGGGCGTGGTTGAACGTCCGCATCTGCGGAATCGTCGATTCGCCGACGCCAACGGCGCCGATCGCGTCGGATTCGACGAGCCGAACGTCGAAGCCGTGCTCTAGGAAGCGGCCGAAGGCGGCGGCGGCCATCCATCCGGCCGTACCGCCGCCGGCAATCACGATGCGCAGCGGCGCCCGGCTTCCTCCCACATTAGATGCCATCGCCAGATCCTTCGGAGCGACGGGCTGCCGCGCAGCGCGTACCGTCGTCAGAACTTGTATGCGAAGCCAAGATAATAGTCGCGACCGTAGCGTTGGTAGTCGATCAACTGCCGGCGGTCGTTGTTCTGGTAGGTGATGAAGGGTCGGTCGGTCAGGTTCTTGGCCTGGGCGAGGATCGACAGACCTTTGAGGAAGCCGTTCTGGAACTCGTAGCCGACCTGGGCATCGAGGATACCCTCCGACACGACGTTGCGGTAGGTCGGCGCCGCCGACAGGCCCGCGACCTCGCCTAGGAAGTCGGAACGGTATCGGTACACCGCCCGCACCTGGATGCCGTTCTTCTCGTAATAGGCCGTGCCGCTCCAGACATACTTCGATAGGCCGGGCAGCGTGATCGGGATCGGGTTGGTGCCGAGCTTGATCTCGCTCTTGGTATACGTCCCAGTGGCGAACACGCCGAAACCGTCGAGGACGTGGGTGACAAGGCTAAATGGCACCGAAACCGTGCCCTCGACGCCTGCGAGATAGCCGCGCCCGTCGTTGTTCGGTTGATTGTTGAGGCCGGTGAGGTTGCCCGGCGCAAACACCGTGCCGGCCGGGAACAGTGACGTGTAGGTGGAGAAGTCGGTGAGCGTCGAGGCGCTGGCATCGACGTAGTTTGTCAGTCGCTTGAAATAGCCGGCGACGGCGACATAGCCACCCTTGAAATATTTTTCGAAGCTGATGTCCACGTTGACCGAGCGGTACGGGCGCAGGTTGACGTTGCCGCTCTGGTAGCTGAACGGGCGGTTGGTGATCGGCTGCGGCACCGCGGTGACGACCGAATAGTTGACATCGAGTTCCTGGTTCACGCGCTCCTGGTCAAGGCGTGGCCGGACGATCGTCTCCGACGCGCCGAGTTTGGCGAAGAAGCTCGGCCGCAGCTCGATCGACAGCGTGCCGCTTGGCAGGAAATAGGTATATTTCGAATTGTCGGTCAACGGGAAGATGTTAACCACGCCCGTGGCGGGGTTGAAGGTCGAGGTCGTGCCGTTGGACGACTGGTCAGTGTGGATGACTTGGAAGCCGAGCGAGCCTTTGACCGGGGCATCGCCGGCGACGGTGTCGATGTTGAGCTTGGCATAGCCTGTGTAGACGTTCTCGATCACCATGTTATCGCGGACGAGCGACACCGGCCGGTTGTCGAGCACCGAGTTGTAGGCGTTGTCGTACAGATACGTCGGGTTGAGTGCGATGACCGCGGGCACGCCGAGATAGCCGAGCGGAACCGAGCCGATGACCGCCGCCGCCGGGATCGCCTCGCTCGTCGGCGTGCCGCTAGCGACCGTGCATCCCGTGCCGCCGCCCTTGGGGCAGAGGAAGTACGAGGTGTAGGCGCTGGTCTTCTCGCGGCGGCTGAAGTTGAAGCCGGCCTCCCAGCCCTTAAACACCGTATTATCGAACTCGCCGTTGAGACTGGCGCGGATCGACTTCAGGTCGTCCTTGAAGCTCGGGCGGTTGAGGAAGCCCGACTGCACGACGGCGGTGGTCCCGTTATAGCCCCAGCCGCCTGGATCGGTGATCTTGAACAGCGTTGTGTTGGTATAGTCCTGCGTCGGTACGAGGTTGAACGTGCCGTTGGCGTTCTGGCTGAACTTCACCGTGTCCTTTGGACCGCTCTGGTTGTAGCCGGTGCCTGTATAGTCCTCGAGCAGGAAGTCGGTGCGCTTGGCGCGCGACCAGCTGGCGTCGATGTTGAGGTGGACCTTCTCTCCAATCTTGAAGTCGTTGTTCCAGCCGAGCGAGAGGTCGTCGGCGTTGCGCCGGTTATAGTCGTTCCGCTGCACGGCGAAGTTCGGGGTGAAGGTGCCGCTGGTAACGAAGCCGTTGCTGAACGTCGCGTTGGCCAGCGTTGCGCCGCCGAACGAGAAGGGGAACTCGATGCCGCGCAGGTGCTGCGTGTCCTCGAAATGACTGTACAGCGCGTCGAACGTCGAGTGCCACGTCTCGGAAGGCTGGTATTCAATCGTGGCGACGCCGCCGTAGCGCTTCAGCAGCTCGGAATCGACGTACGGCTTGGCGCCGCCGAGGATGTACGGGTCGGTCGCGGTGCCGCTGCCGGAATAGCCCCAAGCATTGTAGCGCTCGTTCTGCGTCGGCGCCTGCGTCGCGGCGACGCCGATGGCGATGCCCAGCGTATCGTCGAGAAACTTGTCCACGTAGGTTGCCGAGGCGCGGTAGCCGGCGCGCGGGCTGTCGGGGTTGAGCGCCTTGATCTCGTTCAATTGCCCGCGGGCCGACAGAGCGATGACGCGGTCGGGGACGCTGAGCGGACGTATCGTGCGGAGGTCGATCGTGCCGGCGACGCCGGCGGCGATGAGCGCGGCGTCGGCGGTTTTGTAAACGTTGACGTTCTTGAAGAATTCGGACGGATACTGATCGAATTCGACGCCGCGATTATCGCCCGTCGTGACTTGCTCGCGGCCGTTGAGCAGCGTCGTCGAGAAGTCGGGGCCGAGACCGCGGATCGACAGGTTCTGGTCGCGCCCGTCGAGGCGCTGAGCGGTGACGCCGGGGAGGCGAGCCAGTGAGTCGGCGATCGATACGTCGGGGAGCTTGCCGACATCCTCTGCCGACACGGATTCGACGATCAGAACGGCGTCGCGCTTGGTCCGCGCGGCATTGGCGAGCCCGGCGCGAAGGCCGGTGACGACGATCTCGTCATTGGCGACAGCGGCGTCGGCCACCGTTTTTCGATCGACCTCATGCTGATTGGGAGTTGGCACCGCCGATGCCGGCAGCGCCCCGGCCTGGGTCGTTACCGCCGACGTCGGGTCGACGTTCGGCGTGGTCGGGGCGGTGGTCTGCGCTCCAGCTGCTGCAGCGATCAGGCCGAGCCCGACGGCGGTACCGTGCAACAAGCGGGCACGAATGCATGAACAGCCAGCAAAATTAGACATCGTCTGTTACCCCCAAGGTGCGGCCTGCACGCCAGATTTATCTTGCCGATGGTCGTGATCGCCATCGCTCGTGCATCCGATTAGCCCGCGTCGCGATTGTCGTAACAGCATCCGGCATACGTATTCACGCGAAGCCGGCACAACTGTGTCGGTTCAGTTACACTTAGCGGAGCTCGAGGAACGTGTTCACCGTCAACCGTCCTGCGCCGGGATCGGGCGAGAAAATCTGGTCGGCGGCGATTGCGGCGCAATGCAGCGTATTGCTGCGGTAGAGCAGCGCCCGGTTGAAGCGGCCAGCATAACACGCGATCTGTTCGAACAGTGGCGTATCGCCGGCGATGTACCCTGGCGGTGGCAGCCCGTTGCGGGCAAGGTCGGCATCGAGAGCGCTACGGTACGCCGACAGGCGGCCAGCGTCGAGGCTCTCCCACCCGGTCGTGCGGTGACGGAAGAAAGCGGTCCCGCTCGCCTCGTCGCGGCTGAGAAAATGGAGCAATGCCAGCCGGCGTGGTGACGTCTCGTCGACATGCGGCAACCGCTGGATCGGGGCGAGGGCGGCAGGCGGCGTCGTCACCAGCGAATACAGCGCATCGACGACCGACGGCTCGCCGGGTCCGAACACCTCGGCGATCGTCGGGCGCAGGGCGTCAAGCAGCGGCCTCAGCAGCGCTTCGGGCGCGCGTGCGCGAATGCCCGGGTAATGTTCGCCCATTGGACCGAAGGCGAGGAAGGCGGCGTCGTCGACGAACTGCTGCGGCTGCGGCGCGAAACCGTCGATAACGACGACCGACTGCGCCTCCGTCCCGGCGCGCGCGATCTGAAGCCGCCAGCCGGCGCGAATCGCCGCAGCGTCGCTCACCGGACGATCGTGATGGTGCCCGCGTGCGGCTGATCGGGTAGAACGAAGGCGAGCGTTTCGGTCGCGGTGTCGGCATGCACCGGTACCGCAGCCTCCGCCACAACATGCGCCGTCCCGCGCCAGCCGTGGACGGTCACGGCAATCGCGTGCCACCACGGGGCGAAACTGCCGTCGCGCGGCAGGAACTCGATCGCCAACCCCGCCGCTGTCATGCGGCAGCGGATTTCCTGGCGGAGGAACGCCCCACGGCGGTAGGCGAGCGAGTGACCGTCATCGAGGTACAAGGTGCCGTTGCAATCGTCGCCGGGATAGACGTCGAGCTGGAGCGGCCCGTCAGGCGTCACGATCGTCGACTGCACCACGGCCTGACGCGGCAGGATGGTCCCGGCGCGAACGAATACCGGCAAGTAATCCAAGCGTGGCGTCGCCTGCACCCGCTCGCCCGACGCGCGCGCTTCACCGGTCGCCTGGCTTGCCGATTGTACGGCCCCACCCGCGCCGATCGGCGTTCCGGTGACCCGCCGCCCGGTCCAATAGTCGAACCAGCCGCCGGCCGGCAGGCAGATATCGTACGTCTGCGGGCTTTCCGGCGACGGCGGCGGCGCGACGAGCAGGCTGCGCCCGACGGTGAAGCTCCACGACTGATCGCACGGCAGCTGCAGCGCGGTCGGATAATCATAGAATACCGGGCGCAAGACCGGGTCGCCCCGCCGCGCGTTGGTATCCGCCAACGCGTAGAGATACGGCAGCAGGCGGTAGCGCGCCTCGACGAAGCGGCGACGGATGGCGAGTTGCTCCGGCCCGTCAACCCACGGCTCGACGCGCGGGGTGCCGGTCGCGCTGTGATCGCGGAAAACAGGGTAGAAGGAGCCGATCTCAAACCAGCGGGTCAGCAGGTCGGCGCTCGGCCCGCCCGCGAAGCCGCTGACGTCGGCTCCGCTCCACGCGAAACCCGACAGGCCGAGGTTGACGATCTGCTGCACCGACAATTTGAGATGGTCCCACGTCGCCAGATTGTCGCCGGTCCACGTCACAGCGTAGCGCTGCCCGCCGGCGTACGAGGCGCGGGTCATGACGAATGGCCGTTCGTTGGGGGCGGCGCGGGCGAGACCGTCGAACGTCGCGCGGGTGTTCTCCATGCCGAAAACGTTGTGGATTTCGGCGTGGCTGGCGGCACGCGGGGCAAAGCCGTCGCCGGCGATGCGATGGACGGTGTCGAGCGGCATCGTCTTGGTCGGCGTCTCGAACACCGCCGGCTCGTTCATGTCGTTCCAGCTGCCAGCGACGCCGATATTGACCTGGCCGGCGAACAGCCCGCCCCACCATTCGCGGACGCGCGGCAGAGTGAAATCGGGAAAGACCGACGCCCCCGGCCAGACCGGGGCGACATAGACGTGGCCGTCGGCGCGGTGAACGAAGGCGTCGATCGCGGCACCGCTGTCGAACGGCGGATAGCTGCCCGCCGGGCGGTTGGCGGCGAGGTGGAGATCGGTGATGGTGACGACGTGAAAGCCGTCGCGCGCGGTGTCGCGGATCAGCTCGGGCAGGTCGGGAAACGCCGTCCGGTCGACGGTGAACGGCGTATCATGGTCGAGGTAGCCGATGTCGAGCCACAGCACGTCGGTCGGCACCTTGTCGGCGCGCAACCGCGCAGCGACGGCCTTGACCTCGGCAGCGGTGCCATAGCTATAGCGCGACTGCTGGTAGCCGAGCGCCCAGCGCGGCGGCAGCGGGGCGCGACCGGTCAGATCGCTGTAGCGGCGGACAACCTCTGCCGTCGTCGGGCCCGCAATCAGGTAATAGTCGATAGGGCCGTCGTTCGCGCCCACCGCCAGCGTGTCGGCCTCGCGCCGCCCGAAGTCGAAGAAAGCGCGCCACGTGTTGTCAAGAAACAGCCCCCAGCTGCCGCCGGCCCCGCCAACGCCAATGACGAACGGCACCGATTTATAGATCGGATCGGTCGCGCCGGTGAAGCCGAAAGCGTCGGTGTTCCAGTCGACGAAACTGCCGCCGCGCCGGTCCATCCCGCCAGTCTTGTCGCCGAGGCCGAAATAATGCTCGGCCAGTGGCATCGCCTTGCGTAGGGTGAAGGCGTGCCCGTCGAGCGCGACCGGCTCGGTCGTGTCGTCGAGAATAATCGCGCCGGCGCGATCGGTGACCGTCAGGCGCAGCGTCGCCGGATCGAGGTGGACCGCGAGAGCGGCGGTGCTGAAGCCGTCGGGCGTCGCCGTGACCGTGACTGCCTGCTGCCGCACCGCTGCCGGCACCGCCCAGCTCGCATCCTCGGGCAGGTCGCCATCGCGACCAATGCGGACGCGGAGTATCGTGTCGGTCAGTGCCACGACCGATTCTACGACTGCCCCCCGGTGAACGGCGACGCCGTTCGGCGTTCGGTCAGACCCCGGAGCAGCGGCGGCGGCAGTGGCGAACAAGATGCCGGACAGAAGCATGGCGAGGCGCAAGCGGCGGCTCCGGAAACGGGTACGGGGCCGTGACATGCCACAGGCCCGGGCTGACGGCCAGCCTTGCCGGTGGTGACGCGGCGATGCTAGACGATACCTCATGCCGACGCCGGTCGCTGAGTATCACGCTGTCGACCGCGCGCGCTTTGAGGCCGAGATCGTCCCCGCGGGCCGCCCGGCGGTTCTGCGCGGATTGATCGACAGCTGGCAGTTGCTGGCTGCCGCGCGCGCGGGTCAACTCGGCGAATGGCTCAAGACGAACGCCAGCCTCGAGCTCGGGCAGGTGTGGCTCGGGCCGCCGGCGATCGCCGGCGGTTTCGGATTCACCGACGATCTGAGCGGCTACAACCACGAACGCCGAATGGCGACGGTGATGCAGATCGTCGACCTTATACTCAGTCAGCGAGAGGACGATGCCCCGTGGGCGATCTACGCCGGCGCACTGCCGGTCGATCGCCATTTGCCCGGGTTTCGCGCGAGCCACCCGATGCCGCTGCTCGCGATCGACCGCGAGATGCTGGTGTCGTTGTGGCTCGGCAACCGGGCGCGGACGGCAGTGCATTGGGATCTGCCACAGAATCTCGCCTGCGTTGTCGCCGGTCGGCGGCGCTTCACGCTGTTCCCGATCGAGCAGGTCGGCAATCTTTATGTCGGTCCGCTCGACCGGACGCTTGCCGGGCAGCCAGCAAGCCTCGTCGACCTCGCTGCGCCGGACCTCGCGCGCTTTCCGCGCTTCGACGCCGCGCTCGACGCCGCCGAGACCACCGAACTCGGTCCCGGCGATGCGCTGTATCTGCCCAGCCTGTGGTGGCACGGCGTCGAAAGCCGCGACGACTTCGGCGCGATGGTCAATTTCTGGTGGCGCGACGGCCCCGCTGCCGTGCAGGTCTCACCGCTCCAGTCGCTGCTCCATGCGCTGACGACGACGTCGGGTTTGCCGGCGGCGGAACGGGCGCGGTGGCAGGTGCTGTTCGCGCACTATGTGTTCGATGACAAAGATGTGGCCGCGCACCTGCCGGCAGGGGCGCGCGGCATCCTCGGTGAGCGGTCCTAAGTGACCTTGGCGGCGCCGCGCCTATTGCATCCGCCGCCGCGGTAGGTTCGACAAATTGATATCCATCGGTCTTCGATCAGTCCTTCGGTCCAACCGGCAACTTCTTCTCTCTTCGAATCCAGTAGCAGCAATACCGCTTTCGGCCCCACAACTTGAAAGCAGTGATCTATCTTAGTGAGAACGGTTGCAACGCTATCTCACTTTCGCAACTCGCAACTGGCGCTACGATGCTTCGCAGAATTTCGATGTCATTTTGCAGGGTTACGGCATCAAATCCCTCGAATGCGGTGAGCGCGGTCTTCAACCAGCTACTCGCGTGCGGGCTCTCGAGCATTGATGCAATCATTTGATTGGCCGCGACAAGAACGGGGTTGGATCGATGTTCCACAATGTCTTCCAATTCCGGACTGTAATACCGAGGTTAATTTGGCTGCAGCGCGTCTCGACCGAAGCGCCGCCTCTGATCTCACGCAGCAATGTCCGATACGATCGCTTCAGCGTCGATCGTTGCTTCTGGCTCCCAGCGTAGATCGCCAGCGTAGCGCCAAGCCATCCGCCCGGTGTCGTCTAGCGCGAACAGGTGCAGCCAGCGGTTATCGAACAGGTCGCGCAGGCCGGGGTGGCGCTCGAGTATTGCACTCATCGCGTCGCGGGGGGCGGCGATGGCGACGGTTAGGCGCAGCGGCTCGTGAACAAACCGGTGGCCGTCGTGCACCGACTGCCACGGCAGCCCGGTTCGCAAGGTGCCGCCGTTGCCCTCGACGACCCCCATCCCGCCGACGACGTTGTGAATGAGCTTGTTGCCGCCGCCGAACAACGAAGGGGCGACGACGGAGCCGTAATATTGCAGGCTGATCCAGCTGGCGACGACGACCGGCGCCGTCAGGATCAGCTCGAGCACGCCGAAGCCGCTATCTTTGTGCCAGTCATAGTCGTGAAGGAAGGCCCGCCCGGCGAGGTCACGGCCCGTCGTGCGCGTGCGCGGAGCGGCGATGAACGCGCTGCATCCGGCGAGTGCCCATTCAGGCCGCGTCTCGGCCCAATCGCGGCTGCGCCGGACGACACCTGCGGCACCCGCCGCGCGGGGCAGGCGCAGCGCCCTCTCGCCGCGGGCGATGGCACCGGCGGCGGCAAACCAGCCGCAGGCGTCGGCGAGCGCTGCGGCCGGGGGCGGAATGGCAGCGTCAGCGGCATAGAGCTCAACAGCATCCGTCGTGGTGTCGTGGAGCGCCGCGATGAAGTAGGTTGTCGCGGGGATGACGATACCGTGATCCGCGAGCCCGGCGCGGACGTCGGCACCACTTAGTAGGGCGGCGAGCAGCCGGGCATTGACCTCCCCCGAATAGCCCCCGCACGCGCCGCAATGGAGGGCGCTGGCGTGCGGGTTATTGACGACGCTGGCCCCATGCCCCGCGAGCACCACCAGCGGCGCGAAGTCGTCGGTCAGCCCCATCGCGCGCAATATGGTCGCCGCCATCGTCACCCGCGCCGCCGGGTCGATCGCCGGGTCGGGGTGCGGCGCGGGGTCGGCCTGCGCCGCCGCGTACTTCAAGCCGAGCGCATCGCCGACGAGCTTGACGACATAGGTGGGTGCGGCGGCCTCAACGAAGGCGAACGACGAGATGGCCGCCAGCTTGAAGCGCTCCCACGCCCGGGTGACGCGAACCGCGAGACGGGTCTGCGTATCGGCGGGGCGGTCGGCCTCGTCACCGGCCCGCGTGACGAGGCCGGGATTGAGCAGCACCGGCAGGCGGTGCTCGGCGACATCCGAGCCAAGCCGATAGTGCGACGCGGTCAGGCCAAAGAAGCCGGCGAAACCGAGCGTCTGGATGCCCGGGTCGACCGCTTCGAGCGCGCGGCGGATGACTTCCGACCGGACGTCGATGCAAAACGCGACCTGCAGTGAGGGTCGCACGGCGACGGCCGGGGGGCGAGTGTCCGCGAGGGTGGTCGCCAGTGCGCGTTGCCCGGCGCGCTCGGCGGCGTCCTGCAGAATCGCATCGACGCGCTGGCCGACCGTCGGAATTAACGGCGCCGCAAACGCCGCCAGTGTCACCGCCCACTGCTCGCCGATCTGCTCGCCGTACTGCCCCAATAAGGCGGCGTCCCAATGCAGACGGATGGCGAGAAAATCGTCGATCGTCGCGTCCTCGCCGCCGCCGAGCTCGGCCTGCCAGCGACGATAACGCGCCGCCTGCGCCCAGCCGCCGAGTGTGGTCAGCAGCCGGTGAAAGTAGCTCGCCGCTGCCGCCGCCGGGACGCCCAGACGCTCCGTCGACTTGCGCAACGCCGCAGCCGGAGCTTCGGGGGCCTCTGCCACGGTCGCCGCAAAGCCGTGCGCCCCCAGGATTTCCGGCGTCAGATCGTGGGTCGCTGCCGCCCGCCACGCGGCATAGGCCGATCGCCCTTGCGGCGCGGCCCACAATGCCTGCCCCTCGTCGAACCACCCGGCCGCCCAAGTGCCGAAGCGATCGGCGACGATTGCCGGCCAGTCGATTCCTGAGGCGGCGGCGGCAAGGTCGGCGACCGTCGGCAGAGCCGCGGGCAGCGGCCTAGGTTCGCGGAGCGCCGCCTTCAGCGCGGCGACGCTGGCGGGGCGCTGGGCCGGGCTGGCCACCGCCAGCGCCGCCGCGAGATCATCGTCACCGATGGTGCCGGCGGCGATGCGGTCGGCGTACCACGCACGCGGCATAGTTACCGACACCCCGGCGACTCGGTCTAGCCGTGCGGCGACGTACGCCAAATCCTCGCCCGACTGGCCGAGGAAGGGATTGACGGCGACCGTCGCGGCAAGAGGCCACGCCGGTGGAACGGCGTCGGCGGCGGCCCTGACTGCGCCGGTGAGGTCATCGGTCGTTGGGACAAATGTCATGCTGCAAGGCCTTGCGGTAAGGTGGAGCGGAGACGCCAGCCGCCGAGCAGACGATCGGCGAGGGCGTTGACGTACAGTCCGTGGCTCAGGTGGACCCGCAGGCCGGCCGCCGCCGGGTGATAGGCCCACAACGGAAACATCGCCTGCGCGACCGCGACCAGCCCGAAGCTGATGACCGCGAGGACGATGAGCACCCATTCTAGCGGTCCGGGAACCGGAGGTGGCGGTACGGTGCCGCCGAGAAGCCACTCAGACGAGAGGTGAAGGGCGAAATAGCCGACCGCCGCTCCGGTCGCGAGCGCTGCCAGCCGTCGGGTCAACGCCCGCGGGGCCGCGTCGGCGAGCCCCTGCGCGAGCAGGTAGGCGATGCCGAAGATCAGGATCGCGCCCAGGGCCAGTGCTTGCGCCGACTGCCCGAGGATCGCCGCGGCGGCACCGCCGATCACGCCGTAGATGGCCAGCGCGATCAGGAAAGCGCGGCCGACCGCGGCCGGGCTCGGCACCGCGACACGTCCCGGGCGGCGGAACATGGCGATCCGCTCGACAGCCCCGCCCGAAGACAAAAAGGCGTGCGCCTTGTACAGCGAATGCGCGACGATATGGAGGAGCGCGAGCGGAAACAGCGCCAGCCCGCACTGCATCGTCATGAAGCCCATCTGTGCGATCGTCGACCACGCCAGCGAGGTCTTGACCGCAGATTGTGTCAGCATGACCAGCCCGCCGAACAGCGCGGTGAAGCCCCCGACCATGACCAGCGCGGCCAGCACCCCAGGCGACTGCACCATCACATCGGCGAAGCGGATCAGCAGAAACCCGCCGGCATTGATCACCCCCGCGTGGAGCAGCGATGATACCGGGGTCGGGGCCTCCATCACTTCGGTTAGCCAGCCGTGAACCGGGAATTGCGCCGACTTGAGCATGGCTGCAACCGCGAGCAGGGCCGCGGCCAGGGTCATGCCGCCGCCTGCCCGCGCGCCGGCTGCAATGGCGACGACGTCGCCGGTGCCGAAACGGACCGCCAGAAGCACCGCCGCGATCACCAACGCGCCGTCGCTCAGCCGGGAAATAACGAACTTCTTGCGCGCGACCCGCCGAGCGGCCGGGCGATCGTGATAGAACAGCAGCAGCCTCGTCAGACCGAAGCTCGTCAGGCTCCACGACGCGACCAACACCACGAGGTTGCCTGCGATCACCAGCACCAGCACGCTGGCGAGGGTGAGGCACAGCCAGGCCATGAACCGGCCCTGCCGCGCTTCACCGTCGAGATAGGTCAGGGAAAAGCGTGCGACGATCCAGCCGACGAACGTCACAAGCAGAAGCATCACCGCGCTGACGACATCGAGGCGAATTGAAAGGCCGAAGCCGTCTACACCGGCCAGCGGGCTCGTCCCCGGACCGACTGCAACCAGCAATGCCACCGCCGCAACGGCGAGCGTCAATGCGGAAAGAAGCAGCGCCTCGATGATATGGCCGGCAGAGGACGGCAGCCGGCCGCCCCAGCCGGCACCGACCGCGGCCGCGATCAGAACCAGCAACGGTGCCCCGAACGGGATAAGATAGATCATCGATGCGTACCCGTTGCCCTGAACTGACCACCGATTTAAGGCGCTGCCTGACGGGCTAAAAATACATTACATCGCAATGATCATTCTTCTTTGGAGAACGATCGATGGCCGAGTTGAATTACAACCATCTGCGCTATTTCTGGGCGGTGGCGCTCGACGGCAATCTCACGCGGACGGCGACGCGGCTCAACGTGTCGCAATCCGCGCTGTCTACGCAGATCCGGAAGCTCGAGACGCGCCTCGGGGTCGATCTGTTCGAACGGCGCGGCAAGGCGCTGCATCTGACCGAGGCGGGTCGGGTCGCGCTCGATCACGCCGACGCGATTTTTACCGCCGGACAGGATCTACTGGGGACGCTGCATCAGACCGGGACCGCCCGCAAGGCGGTTCGGATCGGCGCGCTGGCGACCCTGTCGCGCAACTTTCAGATCGGCTTCCTCCAGCCCCTGCTGCGCCGCACCGATACCGAGATCGTCCTCCGCTCCGGCAGCAACGACGAGTTGTTACGCGGCCTGCAATCGGTGAACCTTGACGTCGTCCTGACCAATCAGCCGCCGGATAGCGACGCGCTGACACCCTTCATCGTTCATTATCTGTCGGCGCAGCACGTCGGCCTGATCGGCGCGCCGGCGCTGCTCGGCCAGACGCGGCGCATCGCCGATCTGCTCGCGGCGCACCCGGTCATCCTGCCGACGCGGGGGAGCAGCGTCCGCACTGGCTTCGATGCGCTCGCCGACCGACTCGGCATTCGCCCGCAGATCGCCGCCGAAGTCGATGACATCGCGATGATGCGACTGCTCGTCCGTGAAGGGGTGGCGCTCGCCGTGCTGCCGCCGATTGCGGTGCAGGACGAGCTCGCGTCGGGGTCCCGCCTGCGACCGCGCCATGCCGAGCGTCCTCGTCAGATGGGTCGGCACCCAGGCCGACAACGCGTAGCTCGCAACGACGAACATGCTGAAGCTGAGGAAATGAAAGAGGAACGGCTTCGCCCGATGGCGGACGTATCCAAGCACCGCACGTATCGGCAACGTCGTCTTGCCTCCTGCAGACAGGACGAGATCGCGACGGCTGGGTTCTTTGATTAACAGCAGGACGAGCGCCACGAGCAGGCCCGGGGCGCCGACCAGGATCAGCACCAGCTGCCATGTCGACCGTCCTGAGAGCAGTGGGATCGAAGGTATGCCGCCGTGTCCCGCCAGCGCTATGATCGTGCCACCGAAAACGAAGGCGAGACCGCTGCCGAGATAGATGGCGGTCGCGTAAGCTCCGATCGGTCGTGCGCGCTTTGCTGGGGAGAAACTGTCCGCGATGAGAGAATTCGCCGCGGGGAAAAGGACGGCCTCGCCGACCGCCACCCCGATCCGGGCGAGGAAGAGGACCAGAAACGTCTCGGCGAAGCCGCTGAGCAGAGTCATCAGACTCCAAAGCGCGACACCTGCGGCAGCGAGGCGGATTCGATGCACCGAGTCGACCATCCGACCGATCGGGAGCGCAAGCGCCGAGAAGAAGATCGCAAACGTCGGTCCGATAAGCAGGCTGATCTGTATGTCGTCCACGTGCAGATCGTGCTTGATCGGGTCGATCAGCAGACTGACGATCTGGCGGTCGACGAACGAGAACACGTTGGCCAGCATGAGAATGGCGACCATCGTCCACGCTTGCCGTGCCGGAGGGTAGGACCGGCCCTGGCCATCGGCGGCATTGGCGGACGTGGCGGAAGCAAGCACGGCATCTCCGTTGATCAGGTGCCGGCGTCGGGACCATGCTACGAATCTGGTCGATGGCGAAGGTGACGGCAAATCGCGGCGAGCTATCATTTAATAGCATGGGACTATATCAGGCGGCATGCGGAAGACGATTTCTGAAAAGGAACGGTTCGACGTCTCGCTCGAGGACCTGCAAACGTTCCTCACGGTGGCCGATCTGCGGGGCTTCAGCCGGGCCGCCGAAAGGCTCAGCCTCTCTCGACCTTCGGTCAGCAATCGCGTTCGTCGTCTGGAGGACAAGCTCGGCGTGCGCCTGCTCGACAGGACGACACGCCACGTCGAGCTGACGAAGGACGGCCTCAGGCTGCATGCGCGAGCTTCGGTGACGCTCAATGGCCTCAAGGAGTTGTTGCGCGACTTCGACGCGGAGGTAGGCACCAAGCGCCTTCAAATCGACGTCGCGGCGACGATGATGGTTACCACGATAGCTTTGCCGCCGGTCGTGCAGACGTTCGCGGGCACCCATCCCAGGATTTCGGTGAGGCTGTCGGATCGTTCTCCGGCCGGGGCGATAGCAGACGTGGCGAAGCATCGCGTCGACATGGCCATCCTCGTCGCCGAAGATCTGCCGCCGGAACTACAGTTCGAATTGCTGCTGGCGGATAGATGCGTGGTGGTCACTTCGCTCGGGCATCCGCTCCTCAAACGCGGCGAGGCGACACTTGCCGAAGTCCTCGGTCATCCCTTGCTCAGTCCGGATGGTCACGTGGCTCTCCGTAGAGCCGTCCAAGTCGAGGCAGAGGCCCGCGGCCTGACGATGGACCTCGCTGAACCCGCGCTCGGAGTCTCGAACGCGATGACGCTGCTTGCCATGGCGGCGGCCGGACTGGGCGTCCTTATTCATCCGCCCTCGCTCATACCGCCTGAGTTTCTCCCGACGATTGGCACTTTGCGGCTTTCGGATTGCGACATCGTCCGCTCTTTTGGCATCGTCACGGCGAAGGATCGGACCCTATCGCTGCCCGCTCGCGCTTTCCGCGACCACCTGCTCGCGTCGGTGACCGCGGGCTCCTTCGGATCAGAGCCGACCTAATTTCGACAGAGAAGCGGGCGTCGGGTTCGCGGAGCGGGATCGCGCAGGAATCGGCTCGTGCGGCCTTTCCGGGATGCCACGCCGCTCCACGATATCGATCCTAAACCCTGGGATGCTGACAAAAAGCTTGACGGCGTTCGTCAGAAGTACGGCATGGTGAATACCGAGTTCGACCAGGAACTGAGCGCCGACCCCGTACTCGCGGAGCTCGATCGGTGATCGAGTCTCTGTGCGCGAACGCGCGAGTGAACGATTGGGAAACAGGACTACCGAGGACGACGACGACCCCAATCCCCGCATCCGCTTTATCGGGCGACTTTCTGTGGGAACGTGCTGCCGAGGCAAGCGGTCGAAAGGCGCTATCCAGCCCGCGCAGAAGCGCGCCGCGTATTGTTCTTCAATCGTTCTCGCTTAGCGTTATTTAGCGTACGTTTAACTCGCTGCCCTCAACGTCGAGCGCATCCCCGGCAAGTTGTCATCTCCGTGCACAATTGACCCGAACGCCGGAGACGCCGGAGAGTCGGATCGCACCGAGGAACTGTTTGTCCGGCCCGCACCTAGGCGTGCATCTGATTGGAGCACGTGTAGATCAGCCGCTCCGTCATGACCGGGACGAGGCAAGCTCCGCGGTCAGTCAGGTTCGGACACATCTCCGACGCCTTCGACGGCGTCGCGCACGCGACGCGCCTCGGCGACGCTCATGCCGAGGATGCGGAGTTGATATTCAGCCGCCCGGGCGGAGACGTCTGGGCCGGCGCCCGCCAGCCGGGCGATAACGCCGGCGCGGAGGATCGCGAGGTGCGCATCGATCACGAATTCGTCCAAAGGCTCCGCGAAGCGTGACTGCTCGATACCCAGCGCGACGTCCATCCGCATGTAGTGCGAGACATCCTCCTTGATCGATCCGAATTCAGTGAAGGCCGATACAAGCAGTCGGCCCCAGACGGGTTCGGCCGCCGCGATCTCGATGAACTGCTGCGTTCCGAAGGCAACCCGCGCCGCTCCGTCCTCGAGCGAAAGGCGCTTGCCCGTCATATCGTCGTGCATCGCCCGGGTGACCGCTTGACAGACGACCGCGACGATCTCGGCCTTGTCCTGAAAGTAGAGATAGAAAGTCCCATTGGCCAATTCGGCCTCCGCCGCGATCTCGCTGACCGACGTCGCGCTGATGCCGCGCTCCGACATCAGCCGGAGCGCGGCATCGGTCAGCCGCGCCCGGGTCCGCGCCCGCTTGGCGTTGTTCGACGAAACACGGGGAGATCGCTCTTCCATTTGCCCGCAATAGTCGATCACTCGGCAACGTGGCAAATCGTTGACGCATCTCTCAAAATGAGATACCCCTCACTTACGAAATGAGAACCGCGGATCAATGCGGCGGACGGAATGGCAGCGGTCCACCGGTGCGTCGCATCGTGGAGGGGAGGGGCGGATGATCACGCACATCGTGATCTTCAGGTGGATCGGCGGCACGACCGCCGAGCAGGTCGCGTCGGTTCGAGGCGCGCTCGACCGGCTGGCGTCGGAACTGGTCGATCTCGCGTCGATCTCCCACGGTCCCGACCTCGGAATGCGCGATGGAAACGGAGACTACGCGCTCGTCGCGAAGTTCGCCAATAGTGACGGATGGGGTGCCTACCAAGGTCACCCGGCGCATCAGGTGTTCGTCCGCGACTTCGTCGCGCCAATCCAGGCAAGTCGCATAACGGTGCAGTTCTAGCATGCCCGAAGCATCTCTAACCGGCGAGGTTCACGAGCGGGCGGACGGCAACGTCTTCAGCCTGTTCGAAGCCGCGGCCGTCGCCAACGCGGAGCGGCCGTTCCTCGTGGTTCCGGGCGGTCCGCTGCTGACTTACGGCGGGATGCTGGCCGAGACCGCACGGGCCGCGGCGTGGTTGCGCTGGCTCGGCGTGGATCGGGGGGATCGCGTCCTCGTCCAGGTCCACAAGTCTCCCGCTGCCGTGGTCCTATACCTCGCTTGCATTCGTGCAGGCGCCGCGTTCGTACCCCTCAACACCGCCTACCAGGCCAAGGAGCTCGACTACTTCGTCGCCGACTCCGATCCGGCGCTTATCGTCGCAAGCCCTGGACTGTCCGCCGAGGTCGTCGAATCCGATCGCCCGCGGATCGCGCTCCGAGGCGATCTCGAAGCCGCACCCTGGGCATCTGCGGTCGACCTGCTCGGCACGGTGGCGGTAGCTCCGAGCGACTGTGCGGCTATCCTGTATACCTCGGGGACGACGGGGCGGTCCAAGGGCGCGGTGCTGACGCACGGGAACCTCTCCTCGAACGTCGAAGTCCTAGGGCGCGCCTGGCGGTGGCAGGAGGATGACGTCCTCCTGCATGCCCTGCCGATCTTCCATGTGCACGGCCTGTTCGTGGCGCTCCACTGCGCGCTGCTGCACGCATCGCCTATTCTGTTCCACGAGCGTTTCGAACCGGCCGCGGTGCTCCGCGACCTGCCGGCCGCCACCGTCTTCATGGGCGTGCCAACGTTCTATACGAGGTTGCTCGCCGAGCCTGCGCTGGATGTCGACGTGTGCCGCGGAGTCCGCCTGTTCGTCAGCGGCTCGGCGCCGCTGCTCGACGCGACGTTCGACGAGTTCGCGGAGCGGACGGGACATACGATCCTCGAGCGGTACGGCATGACCGAGGCGCTCATGGTGACGTCGAACCCCTACGATGGACCGCGCATCGCCGGCAGCGTCGGGCCTCCGCTCAGCGGCATCTCCGTCCGCGTGGTCGCCGATGGCCATCCCGCCACGGCGAATCAGCCGGGGGTGCTCGAGATCAAGGGCCCCAACCTTTTCTCCGGATACTGGCGCAATCCGGATAAGACCGCCGAGGATCACACCGCTGACGGCTTCTTCGTCAGCGGCGACATAGCGACGATCGACGAGGCCGGCTTCGTCCGCATCGTCGGCAGATCGAAGGACCTCATCATCTCCGGCGGCTACAACATATATCCGAAGGAGGTCGAGATGGCGGTCGACGCGCTTGAAGGCGTCGCCGAGAGCGCGGTCATCGGGATCGCGCATCGCGACTTCGGCGAAGGCGTCGTCGCGGTGATAGTGCGCGCTCCGGGCAGCGATCTCCGGCCGGAAGCCGTCAGAAGCGCGCTGGCGACCGAACTCGCCGCCTTCAAGCGTCCCAAGATGGTGGTGATCGTCGACGAACTGCCCCGCAATGCGATGGGCAAGGTGCAGAAGGCCGAACTACGCGAACGCTACAAGGATGCCTTCGCCGCCGGCTAGCCCCGCCTACTGCGATTGTTCTGGAGATCACGATGCAACTTCCCAAGCCAGTCTACCGACCCGCATTCAACGTGACGCGGGCCAGCCACCTCGTCTCCCGGGTCCGCGATCTCGAGGCCAGCCGCGCCTTCTACTGCGGACTGCTCGGCCTCGTCGTCAGCGACGAGGACGCGACGACGCTCTGGCTCCGGGGTCTCGAGGAGGCTTGTCACCACAGCCTCGTGCTGAAGGTCGGCGAGCCGTCCGTCGAACGCGTCGGCATGCGCGTGCTGACGGAGGAGGATCTCGATCTGCTCGAGGCGCATTTCGCCTTGGCCGGCTTCCCGACCGAGTGGGTCGAGGTGGCGCACCAGGGCAGGACCCTCCACACCACCGATCCGGCCGGAACGCCGCTCGAATTCTGCGCGACGATGGAGACGCGCGAGCGACTGTTCGCCCACGCCGACCGCTACCACGGAGCCTGCGCCCTCAGGCTGGATCACTTCCAGATCGTGACGCCCCTCGTCCGCGAGAGCCTCGACTTCTACAACGGCATGGGCTTCCGACTGTCCGAATACGTCATGAAGGACGGCAATCTCGAGATGATCTTCCTGCAGCGCAAGGGGAATCCCCACGACATCGTCTTCGCCAACCGCACGGGCCCGCGTCTCCATCACTGCGCCTACCAGGTGCCGGAAACGCACCATCTCATGCACGTCTGTGACCTGTTCGTCGTCGGCGACAAGGAGGGGCAGGTGGAGTTCGGTCCCGCACGGCACTTCAGTCCCGGGCTGGCGCGGTTCCTTTACCTGCGGGATCCCGACGGCCACCGGATCGAGCTGTTCCCGAGCCACTACCACACCATCGACATCGAGGACGAGCCGGTCGAATGGGAGGCGCCCGGGTTCAAGGTCGGCGGTTGGATCATCCCGCCCGATCGATGGTGGAACGACACCATGGCGTTCGCCCCGACCGGCCGCTGACCGTCCAGGAGTCCTGACATGCGCATCGTGACCTTCTCGAGAAACGGCCGGATACAGCACGGAACGCGGGATGGCGGCCTCGTGCGCGTCCATCCCTCCGCGACCTCGGCCGTGGATCTCGCTATACATCCCGCGCTCCATCCGGTGGGTGAGGAGGTCGCGCTCGCCGACGTCACGCTGCTGTCCCCGGTGCCCAGTCCCGGCAAGATCATCTGCATCGGCTTGAACTACCGCGCCCATGCGATGGAAGGCGGTTTCGCGATACCAGATTATCCGGCGGTGTTCATGCGCTGCACCACTTCGCTCGCCGAACCGGGGTCCGACCTGCTCCTCACCGACTGTTCTGACCAGTTCGACTTCGAGGCCGAGCTCGCGATCGTCATCGGCCGCCGGGCCACGCGCGTCGGTGCGGCCGCCCTCGATCACGTGGCGGGCTATTCGTGCTTCAACGACGGATCGATCCGCGACTACCAACGAAAGTCGACCCAGTGGACCATGGGTAAGAACTTCGATCGAACCGGGGCGTTCGGGCCGGACCTGGTGACCGCCGACGAACTACCACCGGGCGCTGCGGGACTACGCATCCAGTCGCGCCTCAACGGCAAGGTCATGCAGGACAGCGACACCACCGACATGATCTTCGACGCCGCCGCGCTCGTTTCGGTGCTGTCGGAGGCCATGACGCTCGAGCCGGGCGACGTGATCGCCGCAGGAACACCGTCGGGTGTAGGTTATGCCCGAAAGCCGCCGGTCTTCATGCGCGCCGGAGACCGGATCGAGATCGAGATCGAGCGCATCGGAACGCTTTCGAATACCGTCGCCGCACCGAGGGTCCGGTCTTGACGCCGAACGCTAAGGGCGAGGCCGCAGTCGCGCCGCGCCGCCGGCTGCTCGCGGTTTCCGGAAGCCTTCGCGCGGGCTCCTTCTCGACCGCGATCTTAAAGGCGCTGGCGACCGCCTCAGCATCACGCGCCGACTACGATTTCGCCGACATCGGCGCGCTCCCGCACTTCAACCAGGATCTCTACGTCTCCCCTCTGCCCGAATCCGTCCGCATCTTCCGCGATCTGGTGACCAGCGCGGATGGGCTCGTCATCTCGTCGTCGGAATTCAACCACGGCGTTCCGGGGGTCCTCAAGAACGCTCTGGACTGGGCATCGCGGCCGCACAACTCGTCTCCGCTCAAGGCCAAACCGGTGCTGATAATCACGTCGTCGCCGGCGTTCACCGGCGGAGTGCGGGCGCAATACCAGATCCGCGAGACGGTGACGTCGGCACTCGCCCGCCCCGTCGCCACCCCCGAGATCGTCGTCGGCAGCGTGGGAACGAAGATGTCGGAGGGCGAATTCGAGGACGATGCCACGATGCAGTTTGCGCTCGCCGGGCTGGAGGCGATGTATGCGGAGATCGACCGCAACCGCCAGCCACACTAAGTCCCTTCGGCTTGTGGAACGCGGACATGATCCGAGGGCCGCGGTCCGTCGACATCGTCTTTCTGGGTCCGCCGGGAGCAGGGAAGGGTACGCAGGCGGCCCGACTCGTGGCCTGGGATGGCGGCGGCCTTGCCAATTATAGAAGCGGTCCGGTCCCGATCCGACCGAATCGAGAGAGGAATGCGCGATGCCTAACGATCTGCCGATCTACGTTCCCGCCTATCCGGATTCCGAAGATTCACGCGGGCTGTTCAGCGGCTTCGAGCCTGGTATCCGGACGCTGCCAGCGGGTTTTCAGGTCAGTCCGAACTTCCTTCCCTTGCCGGTAGACATCGTCATGGAGAAGGATGTCGCGGTCACGTTGCGGGATGGTGTGACCATTTATGTCGATGTGCTGCGACCTTCCGGTTCCGCAAGGGTTCCGGTGATCGTGGCATGGAGCCCGTACGGCAAGAGCCGGGGCAACGCTGCGCAATACGTGCAGCTCTTCGGACTACTCGGGATGGACACGCGCACATTGTCCGGGCTGATGAAGTTCGAAGGTCCCGACCCCGCCTATTGGTGTGCGCACGGTTACGCCGTCTGCAACCCGGACCCCCGCGGTGCCTACGGGTCGGAGGGCGACATTAGGGTGTGGAGCCGCGAGGAGGGGGAGGATTTCCACGACCTGATAGAGTGGCTCGGCGTTCAGGAGTGGTGCAACGGGAAGGTCGGGACGAGCGGAAATTCCTACCTCGCCATCTCGCAGTGGTTCGCAGCCGCCGAGCAGCCCCCGCACCTCGCCGCTATCGCCCCATGGGAGGGGATGAGCGACATCTACCGCGATCTTGTCATGCGCGGCGGCATACCCGATCTTCCCTTCCCGCGTCGACTGGCGACGGCGTTCGTTGGCAACAACAACAGGGAGGACCTCGTCGCGGAGGCGGAAGCACATCCCCTGATGGATACTCTGTGGATCTCGAAGATACCCGACTTCGAGAGGATCACCGTCCCGGCCTACGTGGTCGCGAGTTACTCGAACAGCATCCATACGCCAGGGACGTTCCGCGGCTGGCGACGCATGGGGTCGGAGGCGAAGTGGCTGCGCATCCACAACACGATGGAGTGGCCCGACTACTACGAGGAGGCCAACGCCAATGACCTGCTGCGATTCTTCGACCGATACCTGAAGGACATCGAAAACGGCTGGGAGTCGACGCCCCGGGTCCGGTATTCGGTGCTGGACCTTGAAGGTGGCGACGAGATCAACCGACCTGCCGATGAATTCCCGCCCCACGATGCCGTCGAGACGAGATACTACCTCGATGCTACGAGCGGATCGCTGATCACGGAGTCTCCTACGACGGCATCGTCGGCCGCTTACGATACCGGGTCGGAAGGCTGCGTCTCGTTCGTCTTCCGCGTAGAGGCTCCGATCGAGTTCGTCGGTTATCCAAAGGCGACCCTCTGGGTCGAAACCGACGGGTCCGACGACATGGACGTGTTCGTCTTCCTTCAGAAGCTGAACGCCGACGGCGTGCAGCTGGAGCAGTTCAATGTGCCGAACCAAGGGCCGCAGATGCAGGCAGTGACGAAGGACGGCGCGGCGATACTGAAATACAAGGGATCAAACGGTCGTCTGCGCGCCTCGATGCGTCGGTTGGACGAGTCGCAGTCCACGGATGCGATCCCCGTCCATTCCTTCGATCGGGTAGAAAAGCTCGCTCTGGGAGAGGTCGTGCGTCTTGATATCGACCTCTTCCCGATCGGCCTCGCACTTCAATCAGGCGAGCAGCTGCGGCTCGTCGTCGCCGGTCATCACATCCTCGGGGGCGTCATGCCTGGCAACGACAACGTCACAGCCGAAAACCGCGGTCGGCACGTCATCCACACCGGCGGGGGTCATGCGTCGCATCTCCAGATCTGCACGAGATCCCGACGCGACGATTGATGTTGGCGGGTGAGCGGGGAGAAGGCCAGTGCGGTGAGCTGCTTCGCGGCGTAGGATCACGCCAAGGGCCTCGAGATCGCGTCCGGAAGCTGGTCAGGAAGCGCATCTTTCCGAATGCGGACGAACAGTCTCGAAGACCGGACCGACTTTGCCCATCGCGACCCAACCTCGTAAGCGGATCTTACCGAGGTCGATTGAAATCTCCGCCACGCCGAAGCTGGCGGGCAGTTCACCGGCCTGATGTCGACGGTATTTTCAAGATTGCATCCTTGGTTCCAAGTTGGACGATGCAACATTCCGCGACGTTCGTGTCGCGCCTACCTGCGAAGTCAAACCGATCAAATCGCCAGCGGTAGCCAGCAGGTGGTCGACCCCGTCGGACTTCGCGGTGCCGAACACGTAGAAGTCGGGTCTGACCAGGATGGCGTCCGCGCCGAGCCGATCGAACCAGTCGGCGTATGTGTAGTCAAGGTCGACCGTATGCGATCCATCACCGAAGTCCGCGACGGAAATCTCGAGACGCTGCAGGACTTCGCGAGCGCGCTCACTGAGCTTCGACCCGTCCATGCGGGATCGCAGCAAGAGGTGCCAGCCGGGTCCGATAATATCGTCGAACAGCCCCTCGCGCCCGTCTCGGCGTACTCGTCCTTGAACGCCCAGCGAACCGGCATTCGGGTCCTCGCGGAGAAACGCGCCGCCGTCACCCAGCTTTGGCTCTGGCGGTGGCCGCAACGCCAATGCCGGGTCCCTCATCGCGGCCTTCATCCGCGCATCCCGATCGGCGACCTCGTCGGGATCCAGCATGCAGATCAGCCGGCCGATCTCGACTGCCTGATCAATGATCTCCTGCACGTGGGCACTGCGTTCGGGGCCGTAGGAAGCGAGTAGGCTGTCACCGGCTTCGCCGGACAGCACCAGCGGCAGACGCCAGCCCAACGCCATAACGTCGCGCATGCCCGAACAAAGGCCCTGGCCTAGGAACGGCGGCATGAGGTGCGCCGCATCACCGGCGAGGAAGACGCGTCCCTTTCGCCATTCGTCCGCCCACGCGCCCCGGAAGGTGTAGACCGCGTGTCGCTCGACCTTGGAATTCTCCGGCCGGATGCCCCACGGCGCAAGCAGCTTCCATGCCATCGCCTCGGTGTTCAGATCGGAGACGCTCTCGCCAGGCATCCGCATGAACTCCCAGCGCCGCCGGCCCGGCCCGCTTCCGACGAGGGTGGTCGGCCGCGCAGGATCGCAGTGCTGTACTACGTATGGCTCCCAGACCCGCCCCTCAGGTGGCACAACGTCGACGACGAGCCAGTCGTAGGCGAACCCAAGGTCCGTCTGACTAATTTCCAGGAGATCGCGCACGGTACTCCTCGCACCATCGGCCCCGATCACGAACCGGGCGTCGACATGTGCAAGGCCCGAGGCTTCGTCCGGAGCCGCGAAAGTCAGCGTGACGCAGTCGTCATCTTCGGCAAGCGAGACAAGCGCTCGTCCGCGTCGAATGACGACCCGCGGTGACGCTTCGAGGTGGCGGAGCATCACGCGCTCGAAGTCGGGCTGATAGAACATGTTCATCTGCGCCCAGCCGGAAGCGCCAGGACGGTTCCAGTCGATCTTAAGGAGCGTTTCGCCATGCTGATCGAGGAACTTGTAGGTCTTGTCGGGCCCGATCACGGGATCGAGGAGGGGGGACATCTCGTCGGCGAGCCCGATGCTCTGAAGCTGGCGCACGATCTCGTGATCCACGCCGCAGGCGCGAGGCAGAGGGTAGAAATCCGGCCAGCGCTCGAAGAGCCCGACCGACAGTCCGCGGCGCTCAAGCAACATAGCCGCGAAGAGGCCGACGGGGCCCGCGCCGACGATCGCTACGTCAAACATGATCTGCACCTTGCATGAAGACGGTCGCCCATTCTGCGCGGGGCGATGGATCCGATGACGCCACCGGTCGTTTGACGGCGGGCGGAAGACCCGATGACATCGCCGGCCGCCGATCAGTTCGACCGCGTGCGGCCAGACGTGTTGCCGACCAGATTCGGACCGCAACGGTATCCGAGCTCCGAACGCATTGGGTCATCGGACATTTCCCTCCAGATTAGCGGCATCGTCGCTGATCTCGTTGGACTGCCGGGCACCGCCATAACCGCCGCGCAGAAAGACCATCGGCCGACCGGAGCACTCGACGTCCAGCGCACGGACAAGGCCGATCGCGATGAAGTGGTCCCCAGCCTCGTGTACCGCATGCAGCCTGCAGTCGATCCACGCGACCACGCCGTCGAGGATGGGTGATCCGCCGACCGACTGGCGATGAGGGATCGCGTCGAACCTCCTTCCCTCCTTTGAGGTGAGCATCCCACACACCTCGCGTTGTCCTTCGGCGAGGACGTTCACGCAAAATGAGCCGACCGCCTCGATCTTCGGCCACGTCGTGGACCGGCGGTCGGGGAGGAATGCGACAAGCGGCGGCTGGAGGGAAACCGACGTGAATGATCCGACGACCATGCCGATTGGGCCGGCGGGCCCAGCCGCCGTCACGACGCACACGCCCGTCGGGTAGTGCGACAGTATCCGGCGGAACTCGGAACTATCTACATCGAGATCGGGAATGCCGTCCAATTCTTGATCCCTCCCGGCCTCGGCGACCGTGGTGCGGATGACGGCCCTATTGTCGTCGGAACGCCTTGACCGCTACGACTTCGGTCTACTAAGTCACCGGGTCACCTTGTCAATGCGTGGCTGTGAAACAGTTGAGCCGTTCGAGCCACGGAACGGACCAAAGGAGATCGAAATGGACGTCGTCAGGTTCGCGGATGCTCCGTTCTACAGTGCTCCGGACCACGACGACGTGCTGGCGCGTAGACTTCAGGGCGGTGAAGCCAGCTCGGCCGACTTCGCTCTCGTGGGACACTCGACCCTGATCGCCGGCGCGGTCATTCCCATGGATGCGGCGGTGATCGGCAAGATCTACGTCGTCACGGACGGCGTGATCGTGGTCGAGCAAGAGGACGGTGCGCTGCATGAGCTTCGGGTCGGGGATAGCATCTTCGTGCCGGCGGGCGAAGCGAGAGCGGTCTTGAATCTCACCGATACGCCCGCGGCGATGATCGTCGTCACACCGTCACCATCGCTCTAGGCGATCGGGCTGGCTGATGAGCGCCAATCGACCCCGCACGACGGGATCCCCCGCGCCGTCCAAACGGTGCCGCCCACTCGGGGCCCGTGGTCGAGTGGGACGGGCCACGGCTCGGAAAACGCCCTGCGCGAGCGAAGAGCCGTGACCTTCAATCGAGAAGTCGTGGAGCAGCACCTCATGTTCGCGCCCCGACGGGCGCGGCCTCGTCCTGCCGCGCTCATGCTTCCTCTGGATAGGAACGTCAGGGCCCTCGTCGTCGAACTCCATGGCAGTGGTCTGGACGCACGCCGGCAGCGCGAACTCAGTGGTCTCGCGGAACGTCTACTCGCCCAGGGCATCGCCGTTCTCTTCCCCCAGGGCGTCATTCCCTTCCGGATAACAACGGCGTCGGCACCCGGCTTCGCCTGGGCGGTTCCGGGAGCGCCGCTGCCGGGCGGGAACGGACCCGCGCCCACCGGCGTCGACGACTGCGGCTGGATCGAGGCACTCGTCGAAAAGGTCCAGGGTGATCTGAGCATCGGGGCGAAGCCGTTGTTCATCGCCGGCTATTCAGGCGGAGCCCGACTCGCCTCGCATCTCGTTGTCCGAGGACGATCCCGCTGGTCGGCTGCGGGTCTAGTGGCCGGGCTGCGCGCCGTCGCTGGCGGGCATCGCGCTCCGCCGCCGACGATCACGTTCCACGGCGTGGAGGACATCGTCAATCCATATCATGGCGCTGACGGCGACCGATGGGACATTGGGGTCGAGGCTGCAGGCGAACGCTATGCGGCGATGCAGGGTTGTCCTCACACGCCATCCGACGTCCCGGTCGTCGGAGGCCGCCTTCGGCGATATTCGACCGCATCGGCGACTATGTTGACGATGTATGGTCTCGTCGGAGCCGGCCATGCATGGCCCGGAAGCACCGACGCGGATCACCTGCGGATGTTCGGTCCCATGACCGGGCCGATGAACGCCTCCGATTTCATCTCCACCTTCTTCGCTGGACACCTGGCGATCCATGAGGGACGGGACCGTTCCGGTGACGGACGTGGCCGGGCGCGATCAGTCGAGGCGTCGGGTCGCGACACGCTACCTGCATCGGAGGATCGACGCTGATGAGCGTGAATGTGCTCGGTCCGGCATATGTGCAATACCAGCATCCGTCCCTGGCGGAGGCCGAGCGCTTCCTCAGCGACTTCGGCTTCACCGCGTGCGGGGGGACGGGGGCGACGCGCTACTTCCGTGGAGTCGAGGCGGGCGGCTACTGCTACGTCGCTCACGAAGGACCTCGGGAGTTCATCGCCGGCGGCTTCGAAGTCGTGGACGTCGATGCGCTGATCGGGGCGTCGCGAACAATAATCGGCGCTTCGCCGGTGAGGCCGCTGTCTGGACCCGGTGGAGGATCGTATGTCGAACTACGGGATCCCGACGGTTTCCGCATCGACCTGATCGCGGGACGCGAAACGCTGGAACCCCTTGCGGGAACCGACGCGACGATCGTCAATTTCGGCGACAGGAAGCAGCGCTTCGGGCAATTCCAGCGCTTCGAGCGGCGCCCGGCGCGCGTCCGCCGGCTTGGCCACTTCGGCTTCAACGTAAGCAGCTTCGAACGCAGCTTCGCCTGGTATCATGACAACCTCGGCATGACCGCATCGGACACTCTGCACGCGGGGCCTGCCGGCGACGATGTCGCGGCATTCATGCGGGTCGATCGCGGCGTCGAGTGGGTGGACCACCACAGTGTCTTCTTCCTCGCGTCGCCGACGACGCATGTCCACCACTGCTCGTTTGAGGTGCAGGATCCCGACGAGGTAATGATGGGCAATGAATGGCTCAAGGCGCGAGGGTGGAAGCCGTTCTGGGGCGTCGGACGCCACATTCTAGGGAGTCAGGTGTTCGACTACTGGCGCGACTGCTCGGGCTTCGTCATTGAGCACTACGCCGACGGCGACATCCTCCACCGAGGACACCGATCGGAACGGCACGACGTTGCTGACGAGGCGCTTTCGGTATGGGGCCCCCCGCCACCATCGGACTTTCTCGACTAGATCGGTTCGAAACGCACTGCTCTATCGTGGATAAAATAAGAACACCGCCACCTGCAACCGCCAACACCGGCCAGACCCAATAAACCTACGTTGACGGCTATCTCATAATGAGGTAGCTCTCATTACAAGTCCCGGCATCAGGGACAGCTTGTTAAGGGGAGGGGCGGATGCTCGGCATTCCGGCGGACTCGCATTCGATGAAGTTAGTCAAACGTGTGGCCTCGCTCGGTAGGCCGACCAGCACATCCGTCTTCGCGCTGCTCATGTGCGCGTCGTTTCCCGCAGCGGCCCAGATGTCAGCCGCAGCGGCACTGAAAGAAGCGGCGCCGGCCTCACCCGCCGTGGCTGCAAGCGGCACGGACCAGCTCAGCGACATCATCGTCACGGCGCGGCGTGTGCAGGAGCGGCTTCAGGACATTCCCGCCAGCGTATCCGCTGTGACCGGCGAACAAGTGGCGACGATGAACTCGCTGGCAGACATCCAGGCGCTGGTCTCCGGCGTCACGTTCAAGACCTTCGGCCCCATCCCGACTGTCGGCATCCGTGGCTTCGGCAACCGCACGCAGGCCGGAAACGCCGTCAATTCCACGGTTGGCATCTTCCAGGACGGCGTGTTCATCGCTCCTCCGCTCGTCGCGCTCAGCAGCCGGATCGACACGGGCCGCATCGAAGTCGCGAAGGGACCTCAGAGCACGCTCTACGGCCGTTCATCGTTCACGGGCGCGATCAACATCGTCTCCAACGATCCGGCGAAGGAGTTCTCGGGGTATCTCGACGCCGGTTACGGGGGCAGCTCCGTGCATTCGGAGCAACTGTGGCATGTTCAGGGCGCGGTCTCCGTTCCTCTGACCGACGCTCTCTCGGTCCGGTTCTTCGGCCTGCGCGAGAAGAGGGACGGCTACGTTTACGACTCGCTCACCGGTAACCGGGGCGGCGGCTACAACCGCACCATCGGCCGCGTGAAGGTCCTGTGGGAACCTAGCGACTCCTTCACCGCGCGGCTGACGGGCACACTCATCGACGACAACCTTCCGCTGGGCCTGACGCACAGCGGTCGCAACTCGCCGCCGCTCGGACAGAACAACCTGTTCGGCGATCCGCTCAATCCGGCGGTCCGGACAGCTCTCCAGTTCGGCCCGACTGTCTGGGACGCGATCTACGTCAATCCGCAGTCGGCGAAGACCACCGGCCAGGAGGTCACGCTCGATCTGCGCATTAAGACCCCGGTCGGCGAGCTGGCGTCACTGACGGACTATCAGCACAGCCATCAGGACATTTTGACTGGGCTCGATCTGACCCGGCTGGCATACGCCCGCGGCGACACGCTCTTCGACGAACGACGCGTTTCGCAGGAATTCCGTCTGACCAACAAGATCGGCCGCGTAACCTATCTGGCCGGCCTCTACTACCTCCACGTCGAAGCCCGGCAGGGCGGGGGGGAGGCGCTGGACCCGAACCACGCCTTCGCGAACTTTGGTCCGGGCTCGGCGTTCTTCGACGGTCTCGTCATCCCGCATGTGCCCATCAATGCGCTTTTCCAGCCGATCTACACCAAGACCGACGCCTATGCGGCGTTCGGCCAGATCGGCTTCGACATCACCGACGCGTTGAACCTCACCGTCGGGTTGCGGCAGAGCCGCGACGAATTGTCAGGGCCGACCGGCAGCTTCCTGCGCACCGCAGCCGGCGGCCTGATCCCCGCCCAACCGACGACCCAGCGGCGCGGAAATTTTGACGCCACTACAGGAACGGCCAATCTGAGCTACAAGATCGCGCCTGACGTAATCGCCTACGGCAGCTACTCGCGTGGCAATTCCCCCGGAGGCCTGAATGTCGGCGGAGCGGCCTTGATCAACTACCGGCCGCAGAGCGTTGACGCGTTCGAGCTGGGGATAAAATCGCAACTGCTGAACCGGCACCTTCAGCTGAACGCGGCTCTGTTCGACAACGAATACAAGAACCTCCAGATCACCCAGAACGTCTTCATCAACAGCGCCCTGACGCCGCTCGTGACGAATGCCGGAAACGCACGCGGACGCGGCATCGACATCGACGCCCTCGCGGTCCTCAGCAGCAACTTCAGGCTTGGTGTTCAGTACACCTACGCCGAGTCGAAGATCACCCGCTACAACCTGCCGGCCGCACCTGCTCCCCAGGTCGATTTCACCGGCGTCGCCCTGGTCCGTTCGCCGAAGAACACGGCGAACGGCACGATCACCTTCACCGCCCCCGTCGGGGCCGGAAAATTCCTCCTCACCGCCGAGGAGAGCTACACCTCGAGTTACAACAACGATTACCAGGGCGTTCCCGCCGGGACCGCCTATCCGGGGATTCCCGGCGTTATCGCGCCGGGCGTCACCACTGCACAGGTGCTGGCGCTATACCGCACGCCCGGATACGCGGTCACCAACCTCAACGCGAGTTACACCTGGAAGAACTGGCAGGTCAGTGGCTTCGTCCGAAACCTATTCAATCACCAATACATCGCGGGCATCCTCGCCTTCGACACCGTGACCTACCCGCAGGAACTCCCAGGTGAGCCCCGGACCTTCGAGGGATCGGTGAAGTTCAGCTTTTAGACGGGAATCTGGCGTGTCGCCGATTGATGGACGGCGCGGGATCTGATGGCCATGTGTCGAGAAGGGACGCCCGGCGTCCGTCTCGTGCGGTCGGTCTTCAGGGGGCGATCCGCTTTCGCGGCGGAACAGACGGCGGAGGTCGAGCGGATCATGCATCGCGACCCTCTCATAGCGCAGAGCAGCTTCGGTTGTCTCTGCGCCGCCTGCCTAACGGCGTCGGTCCTCGTCATCGGCGTGATGATGTTCCTGTCCTGAGGCTCGACGACTCATAGGAAGAAGCTGGACGTCAGCCTTAACGATCGGAGATCAACTGATGTCGCGACCCGTGTACTTCGTGGGAACGATAGGCCTCGACACCGCCGAGGAGGTGTTCGAAGGCGTCGGTGCCTGTCTGGGCGACCATGTCCGTCAGATTCCAGACGGCGAAGTTGCCGGCCGCAGGCAGTGGGTCACCTATCAGCTTCCGGTGCTCCGTTCCTACGGGTTCCTCAGACCCGTGCCGCCGAACAGGTTCGTCCCTCTCGAGCTCAATCCAGGAGTTCGCCAAAGCGAGATCCGCTTCGCCGAACTCGGCTACGCGCGCGAAGCGCGAACGAGTTATTCCGACTTCATCGCTGCGCGGAAACGCGGCCTAGTCGGTCCACGCGTCCGCATGCAGGTCGGCATGCCGACCCCGTTCGCGGTCCTGAAGGCGTTCCTGACGCCGGACGCCTTCGCGGCGGTCGAGGAAGCCTACACGATGGCGATGCTGGATGAGCTGGCCGAGATCGCGCGCCGCATCCCGCACGAGGACCTCGCGTTCCAATGGGACGTCGCTCCCGAGATGATTGAATGGGACGCGCACGGGAACGCAGGGGGTTTGCTCGGGAAGGACGGGCGCGAAGGCGTCCTGACGCGGATGAAGCGCCTTTCGGAGACGGTGCCGGCCGATGTTCCGCACGGCTACCACTTCTGCTACGGCGACTTCAACGCCAGCCAAGTCGAGAAGCCTTCGACGCCGACGGCGATGATCGATCTATACAACAGTTTGTCCGAACGCATCGACCGTCCGATCAATTGGGTGCACATGCCGATCCCGGCGCATGCCGACCAGGCGTTCTTCGAATGCTTTAGGGCTCTTCGCCTCCGTCCTGAAACCCAGCTCTATCTGGGTCTCGTCTACGGCGTCGGGAACAGGCATGCAGCGGAAGAGCGGATCGCCCTGGCCACGCAGGTGCTCCCGTCCTTCGGCCT
Organism: Polymorphobacter sp. PAMC 29334; assembly: GCF_019431245.1. Taxonomy (NCBI): domain Bacteria; kingdom Pseudomonadati; phylum Pseudomonadota; class Alphaproteobacteria; order Sphingomonadales; family Sphingosinicellaceae; genus Polymorphobacter; species Polymorphobacter sp. PAMC 29334. Next base: position 233,202 of record NZ_CP080245.1, read on the forward strand.
TGCGACGCGGTGCGGGATTGCACGCGGCCGCACGTCGCAAGAGGTTCGCGAACTGCTCGACCTGCACGCTGCGCTGGCGGCGGCGAACTGACGTGCGCGTGTCGGAGCGACGACGGTGATCCTGGTCACGGCCGCCAACGGCAATCAGGGCGGGCTGCTGATCCCAAAGCTGCTGGAGGCCGGCGCGGACATCCGGGCGTGCGTGCGGACGGAGGCATCGGAAGCGCAGCTCCGGGCGGCGGGCGTCGCCGACGTCGTCGTCGGCGATCTCGCCGACCCGCTGACGATGACCAGCGCGATGGAGGGCGTCGAAAGCGTCTACTACGTCGGCCCGACGCTCCATCCGAATGAGCGGACGATGGGGTTTGCAGCGGTCGACGCGGCCCGCCGTGCCGGGGTCCGGGCATTCGTCTTCTCGTCTGTGCTGCACGCCATAACCACGGATCTGATCCAGCACGTTATCAAACGCGACGTCGAGGAGCATCTGCTCTCCTCGGGGATGGACTTCACGATTTTGCAGCCCGCCAACTATATGCTGGCGCACCGTCTCAAGCCGGCCTTCGAACGGGGCGTGTTCCGGCTCTCATGGTCGCTCGAACGCCGCCAGTCGCTCGTCGCACTCGATGACGTCACCGATGTGGCCGCGTCCGTCCTGTTGAATGGCGAGCGGCATGCCGGCGCCACATATGAGCTCGCCGCTCCCGGCAGCTTCACGGGGCACGATCTCGGCGAGATCATCACGGCAGTCGTGGGTCGCGGCATCGCCGTCGAAGAGATCGACTGCGAGACGTTCCTCACCGAACTCTACGGCGATGTGGATCGGCACCCGTATCAGGCGCGCCTCATGCGCGCGATCAGCGCCCGCTACAGTTCCCACGACTTTGTTGGCAACGCCAACGTCCTGACATGGCTGCTCGGCAGGCCGCCCACCACCTACGCTAAGTTCGTCCGCTGCCAATACGACATCCACCGCCGACGGGTGGATGCTCAGCGGGCTCCCGGGGTGTGACGCCGCCCATGTCGTTTTTTCAGTATCGTCGGAGGCGGGGACGTTGCGCATCGTAGCGATCGAGGAGCATTTCATCGCACCCGACCTGATGGCGCGAATCTCACCCGATGCGCTGGTCGCGCGCGGTTGGCCCAATCCGGAGCGGCAACCATCCCGGATGGCGACGACCGATGCCCTGGAGGAAGCTGGATCGATCCGACTGGCCGACATGGATCGTGCCGGCATAACAATGCAGGTCCTCTCCGCGGGCGGTCCGGGGGCCGATCTGCTGTCGGCGGAGGAAGGCCTGCGCTTCGCCCGCGACTATAACGACCAGCTGCGCCGGATCGCCGACGAGCATCCGACGCGCTTCTCCGGCTTCGCCCACCTCCCCATGGCGCATCCGGAGGCAGCTGCGGACGAGCTGGATAGGGCCGTCACGCATCTCGGACTGAAGGGCGCCCTGATCAACGGCACCACTCGCGGACTCTTCCTCGACGCTCCCGGCTTCGAGCCGATCCTCTCCCGTGCCGCGTCGCTCGGAGTCCCCTTGTATCTCCACCCGAGCCCGCCGCCCGCGGCGGTCCGTTCCGCATACTACGCCGATCTCCCCGAAGAAGCGTCCATGCTGCTGTCGGGTCCAGGCTTCGGCTGGCATGCCGAAACCGCGCTCCACGTCCTGCGTCTCGTCGTCTCAGGCACCCTGGCGCGGCATCCGCGGTTGAAGCTGATCATCGGACACATGGGGGAGGGTCTGCCCGCGATGATGGGACGTGCCGACGAGGTGTTCACGAGCTTCGCCGCACGCCAGCTCGACCGCTCCATCGCACGTGCCATCCTCGACCAGGTCTGGATCACAACCAGCGGCCTTTTCACCCTGCCGCCGTTCATCGCGGCCCTGCTCACATTCGGCGCCGACCGGATCCTGTTCTCCGTCGATTATCCGTTCAGTTCGAATGCCATCGGCGCCGAATTCCTGAGATGCCTCCCCGTGTCACCTGCCGACAGGACGAGGATCGCGCACGGCAACGCGGACGCCCTGCTGTCGCTTCGATGACGGCGGCGCTCGATATGGCCTACGGGGGCGATCCAAGTAGGAGAACGGGCGGCTCGCATTGGCATGTGATCGTCCGAAGGCGATCCACCGTCCCTACCCTCGTCTCGTCGGGACGGTCGGTACGGAGCAAGACGTACGACGTCTTCAGCCGGCTTCCCGCATGTCGGGGGCCGGCTGGAATACGTGGCTCATGCCTTGAACTGCCGCACCATCTCCCCGATCACGTCGATCAAGCCGGGATCGGACAGGTTCAGCTCGTGGACCTTCCCGATGGCCTCGAACCTGTTGCGCTGCGCGACGAAATACGAGTCCATCGACCGACGTGCGACGACCGGGTCCCCAGATTTCAGGCCTTCGAGGATGGCCACCCGATGGGGCTGGAACTCCATGGCGCGCGCGTGCCAGAATCGGACGCCACGACCGGACAACGACTTGAGCTGCACTTCATGCAGAAGTCCCAGTAGAAATGCTTCGAGGGAAAGCAGAAGGGGACTGTGTGAAGCTGCAGCGACGGCGCGCTGGAATGCAACGATCATGGCGATGACCTCTTCGACGCTCTTCATAGTGCTGGGTGTCTCGAAGCGGTCGCAGATCGCCGTTATCTCCTCAATCTCACCGACGGTGATGTTGATGGCCGCCAATCCGATGGAATGCCGGCCGAGCACCTGTCGGATGTCGAGCGCCTCCATTATGCCAACGCTCTGCAGCTGGAGGAGAGTCTGCAACGCGGATGCGAGACCGAACTGGCCCTGGCTCCTGACGAACGAGCCGCTGCCGTGCAGCACCTCAATGAGGCCGAGCGTCTCGAGAGCGCGGATGGCCTCGCGGACAGTCGACTGGCTGACGCCGAACTGTTCGGACAATTCCCTCTCTGTCGGCAAGCGGTCGCCATCGGGACGACGGCGTGTGACGATGTCCTGCCGTAGGGTCTCGATGATCTCGTCCACCAGCTTCACCCGGCGGGGACGCGGCTGTTCGGGGTTCGGCGCCAGAGCAGGCCCGCGTGCGCCGGTCTTCATGTCACCCAGTCACCTTGATCAGACTGAGACATTGCCGTTTTGGTCCCCCGGACGCAATACCACAGGTCGTATCGGTTTCGCATCTGGCATGTGGTCGTCGCCGGTCACCGGGTCTTCCTCGATGGCAGCGGTGCTGCGTCATTCGCCGGCCGTTCGTCGCGAACAAGGTCTCGACCGCCCGGCCTGGTCCCGTCGCACTTCGAGATGAAGGTCGCTTTCGCAGCACATGCGCGGCGCCTGGGCGCGTCATTGGCAGCCGAAGCCGCGTCCGTCAGACGCGATCGACGAATGGAAGGGTGAACCTGCGTGCAGCGTTGGATCGTGTTGTTGGGTTGCTTCATCGGTATGAGCGTGGCCACGCCCGCCATACTCCTCGTGCCCATGGGCCTGTTCCTCAAACCGGTCACGAGCGAGTTCGGCTGGTCCCGGACGGAGTTCTCCTACCTCATCTCGATCGCAGCCATGTTCAACGCCATCGCCATGCCTTTGGCCGGATATCTCGTCGACCGTTTTGGGCCCCGCCGGATCATCGCCGTCGGCACATTGCTGGGGTGCGGCAGCTATGCCGCCCTATCCCTCGCATCCTCCTATGTCGGTTTCGCCGTCACGATCGCGGTGACGGTGATGCTCAGCGGCCTGGCGAGCTATCCCGCGTTCCTCGGATTGACGCAGCGTTGGTTCGATAGGCGCCTCGGCTTCGCCCTCGCCATAACCTCGACGGGCCTCGCGGCCGGCGTCGGCGTCTTCTCCTGGATCATCGCCCGCACTAATGCGATGCACGGCTGGCGAGCGTCGTTCCTGACGGTGGCCATGACCGCGCTGGCCGTCGGAGTCGTCAACATCCTCTTCTTCGTAAGGGACAATCGCGGACCGTTACCCGCAGTCGAACGAAGAGACGGGATGGCTCAGTCGCTCCAATCCGGGGAGACACTGGGGGCGGCCCTCCGCACCCGCGATTTCTGGCTGTATGCTACATCGTTCTGCCTTGTGATCTTCGCGGTCGTCGGCTGCAATTCGCATCTCCCTGCTCTGCTGTCCGATCGAGGTGCGTCCACGGACCTGCTCGCATCTGTGGTCGCAATCGGATCGGCGGGTTCGCTGGTCGGCCGTCTTTTCACCGGCATGCTTCTCGACCGATTCTCGGTCCGTAGCGTCGCCGGCGTCTTCCTCCTCGGACAGGCCGTCGGATTCCTCCTGCTCCTTGAAGGCTTGCGATGGGTGTTGCCCGCGGGATTTCTGCTCGGAGCCGTTCAGGGCGCCGAGATCGACGTCCTCGGCTTTGTGATCGCACGTCGTTTCGGAAGGATCGCATACGCACGGATCTTCGGAAGCTGCTTCGCCCTGACGCTACTCGGCGCCGTCGTGGGACCCGTGGCCATGGCCCTCGTCTTCGACCGCACCGGATCCTACGATGGCGGCCTGACGATGCTGCCCCTATTTCCAGCAATTGCCTTCGGTCTGCTCTGCATCGCCCGGTTCGCGCCGCCCACCGAGACCGCCACGGTCCTCCCGCTCAGGACCTGACGCGGACGGCGGATCGGAATTCAGGTCGGGATGACGGGCAGCAGGATATGACTGTCGTAGGCTCCGCCCGTGTGGATGACGTGTCTGCCGACGTTGCGCGTCACGGGATGGATCGCGATGCCGACGCCGGGCGCGTCGGACGCGGGGAAGGGATCCCGGCCCATGACCACGACCCGCATGGTCTCGCCGGCCCGGAAGAGGGTGCTTGAGGGCCATATTTCGATCTCGACCGGAACGATCTCTCCGGGCTTCAATAGCTGTTCACGGGTGTGCGGGTGAAAAGGCTGTTGCGGTGTACTGCGCGCTTCATCGAGTTCGCGGTGGGAGACGCGCAGCCAGCCGTGTGCGGCGTGGCCGAAGCGGAACCTCGTGATATAGTAGAAATTGACGAGTTCGCCCGTGGCGTCGAACTTCTGTACCGAGGCGAACAGGTCCATGTCGTCAGCTCCGAGGGCCTCGACCCAGAGTTTCAGCTTGAAGTGGCCCGTAAGCTCGGTGTCCTGATCGAACACATGGGAGAAGACCGCATGCGCTTCGGTCGCGGCTGCATCGTATGAGACGGCGGAGGCGTCACGGACGGGATCCCGACTGAGAGAGCCGGTCGATGCGTCGAGCCACAGCGGCGTATACTCCGTCCGCGCCAGGGGCCATTCCCCCTCGGCCCGCTCCTCCCCGACGTCCAACCCCTCCCTGACCTCGAGCCGCACCTTCGGCCAGCCGTCGACCTCGTTGGGAACGCCCTTGAGGAAGCGGTCGAAGAATGCGATCTGACGCCTCAGGCTCTCGTCGGTGTACATCCTCGCCCATTTGTTCCGGCCATGCACCTCGAGCCACTTGTCCTTCGAGCCCAGCCGCGTGAAGGCGGACAGCGAGCCCCGCGTATGGACGGCATGATCGCTCCAACTCGCGACGACGTAGGTGGGTACGTCGATGTTCTCGACGGCGGGAACCTTGCTCTGCCAATACTCGTCGAAGAACGGGTGGAGACGCATCGCGGTCACCCAGTTCTCCGCTCTCGCACGGGATGCGCGCACCTGCGCGTTCCAGAAGTCGACGAACCCCGGGTTCGGCATCCCGCCATGGAAACCGATCTCGCGGTAGAGGTCGCTCATTCCGTCATACGGTAGCAGCGCGGCGAGGTGCGGCGGGCGCGTCGCGCCGGCGAACCACTGCACAATGCCGAAGTAGGAGGCACCTCCCATTCCGACCTTGCCATTCGACCACGGGCGTTCAGCGATCCACTCGATAGTGTCGTGGATGTCGTCGCCCTCCTGCGGCGACCACGCCGTCGCGTCCCCCTCCGACGAGTTTATGCCGCGTGGATCGGGCACCACGATCGCGTAGCCGGCTGGGCACCACACGACGGGATCCGGGGCCTCGATCGGCGCATAGTCGGACACGTCCGCGCCCTGCGTGAAGAGCGTCCGGACAGGCCTAGGCCAGCGGTAGTGCTTTCCGTAGGCGCTCCAAAGCACGATCGCCGGGAGCGGACCATCGACCCCCGCCGGGCGATAGACGTCCGTATAGATCTTCACGCCGTCGCGAAGCGTCACCGCGACGTCGTAGTCGATCGTCAGGCCATCCGCCGTGATCTGCCGTGGTTCGAAGCCCGGATAGGCACGCTCCTCGAGCGGCCGCCCGGGCTCCATGACCCGGTCGTCGATGCCATTCACGATCGAGTTCAACATCGTTCCCCCATTGGTCCGCTGCGCAGGTCCCGCCCTGACCTCAGTGGACGTGATTGTCGACAAGCGCGGCCTGCTTCGCCGCCGGCGAGAAGCGGTCGAGCGTGGTTATGCCGGCAAAGTTGTGCGGCTGCATTCCGGCCATCAGTCGTCCGTAGTTCTCGGACAAAGCCTCGAGGTTGAGCGCTCCATGCAGGGTGATGACCCTCGCGTCGCGCCACGCCCTCTGGATGGGCTCGCTTTCCATAATCGCCGTCGACCCGGAGTTCCGCTGGAGGATCTCGATCGCCTCCGCGCACCATTTCGCGGCATAGGCGGTCTCGACCAGAACCCGGGCGCTGAACTTCTGCATGTATGCCGGCTCGGCGGGCGTCCCGTCCGCGGCGAGCTGCCCGAGCCGGTCGGTCTCCTCGGCATTGGCCATCGCGATCAGCTTCGCCGCCTTGATCTTCGAATGCACCTCGGCAAGCAGCAGGTGCGTCAGCGGGGCCTCCAGCTGATTTTTGTAGGTCGTGCCACGGATGGGTCGGCCCTCCGAACGGTCGAGAAAGCGCTCCAGGGCTCCCTCGGCGATGCCGACGGACATCCCGCTCATCAGACTGAACGCCCAACCGAGCGTCGGCACCTGCCACAGCGAGCCGGCGAGACCGCTGTCGAGCTTGCGTCCCGTAACGTCCCGGAAGTCGATCGCGCGATGTTCGGGAACGAACAGTTCGGCTTCGTTCAGCTCGAGGGAAACGCTGCCGGTCGCCTTCATGCCCGCCACTTTCCAATCGTCGAGGAAGCGGAGCTGGTCGCGCGGAACCTGGGCGCCGACCAGATACTTGCCGCCACCCTCCTCGGCGATGCAGCCGAGATTGGTATAGGGGGCCCAAAGCGCGTCGCTTCCGAACGTCCACGGGCCACCGGAGATCACCCAGCCGCCCTCGACCTTCCTCGCGCGCCCCTTCGATGCGGGGAAGTGGCTCGATCCGGCCACGCGCGGCCCGACCCACTTCTGCGAATAGACCTCTTCGACGACCTTCGGTCCCATGCCGGCCGGGATCCAGTTGGTGGACGCCGCGACCCACACGGTCCATCCACATGATCCGTCCCATTTGGCGACCTCCATCACGATGTCGAGCTGCTGCCGCACCGACAGTTCGTCGCCGCCGAACTCGGCGGGACTGGCGATGGCGAATGCACCGGCTGCATCGAGATCGGCGATGGTCTGATCTGAATGCCGCCCGGCGCGCTCGTTGGCGAGCGCACGCTCGCGGAGGGTGGGACCGAGCGCGCGAAGGTTGCGCAGGACCTCGGCGTGCCTGCGTGAGGTCTCGAGACTGCTGATCATTGTCATGGGATGTTCCTTCCGTCCTAATTGGTTGAGCGATCTGCCCCGGTTCGATCAAACGGATTGCGTCCGTGGTGGCGGGCGCCACCATTTCGCGGGTTCCGGCGAGAACCCGAATTGCCGCTCGACCTCATGCGGCACCGATAGCGTCTTCATGTGGTGGGCGACGGCGCCAATGACGTGGTTGCCGCCTACAAATGATGCCGGTTCGGCGACCGTCCACCCGAGCCCGGCGGCCTTGACGCGGCGGAAGACACTCTCGGTGTCCAGCGGATCGCGTGAGCCCACGGCGATCGTCTTGAAGCCCTGGCGGTCGAGCCCGTCGTCGAGCGGCCGCGCTCTGCCCGCGGGGCGTGCATAGTGGACGAGTTCGAGGAAGGTGGTGCCGCCACGGAGCGTTACGACGGTCCGCTTGGCGTCGGGGAGCCCCCAAAGCGCCTCGTCTTTCGACGAATGCAGTTGGACGTCGCAAGGCTCGAGGCCCACCACGTCGCGAAAAAAGCCGACGGCATCGTCGATGTCGGTTACCGACGCGGCAACGTAGACGACCGCAGGCCCGAGGTCGTGGTAGCGGTCTCGATCTCCTGGGAGTCGAGGACCCTCTTCCATGATTTCGACCGGGATGCCGACAGTCGGATCACGGAAGCAGACCCTGCGCGAGCCGCCGGACGTGGCGGGCGGCGTCAGCGTCGCGATGCCGAACTCGGCGAGCCGCGCAAGCGTCCCATCGAAGTCGGGAACCGATATGCCGATACGACAGAACCCGATATCGTTCGGTCGCCAGTCAGCGGACATCGCGCGTTGGCGCGGGGAAGTGTGGGTCCAGAACTCGAGCTGCAGCAATTCCTGTCGGCCAACCATATATAGGATCGTCGCACCGCCCCAGCCGCCGAAGCCCATCACCTGACCGTTGTGCCGCGTGTAAGTCAGGCGATCGCCTGCGCCGGCGAAGCCGAAGACAGTAGAGTAGAGATGCTTGCAGAGCGGGAGATCGTCGCTGCCCAGGACGATCTGGACGATACGCGGAAGGTTGGATCCGTGCTCGAGGCGCTCCGATGGTAGGGCGACGCCTAGAGTCAAGACATCGACGCCGGTACGATAGGCAGCTGGACGTAAGACGGGAAGCCGGGACCGGTCCAGATCGTGTTGAAGGCGCCGACGTGATAGCTCGCGTCGTACGCCCGAACCGGCAGGCCGGCGGGCGTATAGGGTTGAATGTCTATCCGCAGTCGGCAGCCCTTGCGGATCAGCGCACTGCTGGGATTGAGGCCGACCTCGATCGCGACGACCTCCTCTCCCCGGAGTGGCGCGTGATCGCTCTCGAGGTGGGTGTGCACCGGCCAGTATCCGGTCGCCCGAGTCTCATCGAGGCGGCGGTGGGACACCTTTAGGAAGCCGTGACCGACGGGGTGCGGGTTGATGGGGTCGATGGGATGAACGAGGGTCTCGTAGCGGATCTCCCTGTCAGACTCATCGATCACGCGGAGCGAGACGAAGACGTCCATGTCAGGGCTCGTCGACGACACCCAGAGACCGGCCTTCATGTATCCGACCAGGACCATGTCCTCGGTCATCGGCTCGCTGACAAATGCCACGCCCGTCGATGAGCGCGGCGTGCCGTCGACTGAGCCGGTCGGCGCCATAGAAGGCTGGCCGAGGTCGAGATGGGCGTCGTATGCCGCGCTACGATCATCCTCCGGAAGATCCGGGCCGATGTGCATGACCGAGCCACGCTTGGCGTCGCCGGTCCAGCCCGACGGCCGCGCGTCAAGATACCACCGACGGTAGTCTGTCTCCTTCAACGGCCATTCCGACGCTTCGCGAACGTAGTGGGACCCGTTGCCGGTCCGCACCTGGATCCGGACCGGCGGACCGTCCATCGCGCCGTTGTCGGACTCCTTGAGCCAATGGTCGAACCAGCGCATGTGCTCGACAGTATTCATCTCATTGTAGCAGTCCGGGAACCAGGCGTCGACGAAGTCGAACTTCCTAGCCTTCGCGCCCGTCGAATGAATGTAGGTTTCGCTGCTGCCGAGTTGGTGAATCGTGACGCCGGTCTGCGGTCCGACGATCCAAACCGGCGCCGTCGCCCTCCCGAGTTCCGGGCGCATGAAGATCGACCCGCGCGGACCATAAGCTGACTCATCGTTGAACGGGGTAGCGAGAACACGCGCCATCCAGTCGGTCTCGCGCCGGTCGCCGCAGTGGTTGCCGCCGGACCAGATCTTCCACCACCAGTTCCAGAATCCGGACCCGAAGATGCCGCCTCCGTAGAGAGCCTCGTTATAGATGTCTGCATCGGTACCCTGAGCGATCATTGCCTTCAGGTGTGGCGGCTGCAAGCTCGCGACGTTGTGCTGCGCCATCGCCAGATACGACATCCCCCACAGACCAACGTTGCCGTTCGACCACGGCTGCGTCCCGGCCCATTCGATTGCGTCGTAGTAATCCTCCGCCTCCTGAACGCTGAAGGGAGCCTGCACGCCGGGACTGTTGCACACGCCGCGCGCGTCGACGCGGACGCACACGAAGCCGTTCGGCACCCATACCGACGAGTCGACGCTCTCGTGATTCTCGTATTGGAGACCGTCCGGATTACCGGAGAAGTAGCGGTCCTCCATCTCCTCTTTGGCGAGGGCCTCTGCATCGTCGCAGACGCACTCGTGATAGAAACTCTTGCCGTAGAAGCCCTTGCTCATGACGACGGGGTGGGGGCCACTGTCGGCCGGCCGGAAAACGTCGGCGCAGACGTAGGAACCGTCGCGTAGCGGTATCCTGACGTCGGACGCCTTGATGATGCCCCGGATGTTCCGGCGGAGCTCGTTCCTAGCCGCGGCGGCGCCGACAAGTCTGCGGGGCTCATGCCCCATGAAGACGCCCGGCGCGGCGTTCAACCTCGCGAGGATGGCGACCACCGCCGCATCGTCGGCGAAATTGGACACTCCTGGCGGATTTGTCGCCGTCGCCCCGCTCGCGTCAACTATCTCCGAGGCACCGGCAGTGCCCTGATTGAAGTTGAGCACGACAGGGCCGACGAGACCGTGGACGGATGGATCGATGGTCACCCCCCCTTCGCCGCCACCGTCGCGGTCCAGCGTCTGCACCAGACGCGCGAGATTTGTCACTAGCGGGTCGCGCAGCTTGTCGACTTTCCCTGCTACGCGGTTCACGAGCTGGGCAAGGTTTACGTGGGGAGCGCCCGCCGTGGTGCCCAACACCAAGCCACCGAGCAGGAAGGTCACCGCCTCGCCTTCCTGATAGCGAAACTCGCCATCGCCGCTAGTCAAACCAGACTCAGTCGGGGTCTCATAGGCCAAGCCGCGGATGGGCCCCGCCATCAGGCCGGCCAAAACATCTGTCACGATCGTCAACGCGTGAAGACCATGTGCATCGACCACTCCCGAGGCCCTCTTCATCGAGGCCGTTTCAGCGATGATCGGTAAATTGACCAGCCCGCGGAGTCAATCAGGATTCACCGGGTCATCAGGTGACTTTGCAGACGGAGCTTAAAGGGCATTTTTCATGGGTGTCTCCGATCAGCGAAGCCGTTGATCGCGCAATTTGACAGCCATTTTCGGCTGAGATACCTCTCATTGTGGCTAATGAAATTAGATAGGGAGACTTGATCGTGGCTGACGATAAGGCAGAGATCATTGAGGCCCTTAACCTCTATGCGTTCGCGTTAGATGCGCGCCAGTGGGATTTGTTTGACCGAATATTTACCGATGACATTATCATGGATCTGGGTCCAGCCGCAGTGGCATGGAAGAATCGAGCCGAATTTAAACAGGGGTTCAAAAACTTTCACGAGACGCTCGACAATCATCAGCACACAATGATGGGACATCTCGTTCAGGTAGATGGCGATACGGCAAAGGCATTCTGCTATGGTAACTGGTTACTGGTGCGCGACGCTGCGGAGGGAGGACCTTCGTGGATGGGCACTGGTTGGTACGATGATGAATTGGTCCGGACCAATGGTCGCTGGATGATTAACAAGCGAGTGTGCCGGCTTTTATCGTGGACTGGAAACCCTCGCGTGCCTGAGCCAAATGGCGACCAGTCCCCGGACATGAATATGAATTCGTTATTTCGTTCGTCCGATGCGGGTGAGGTAGGCTTTCTTAAGGCCATTCGCTCTGCATAGACAACTACAAGAATGATCCTGACGCATTGCTGAGTTGGCGTAAATTACCCAGCTGAGTTTTTAAGGCGTGACTGCGCTTCTGCTAGGGTCAGGACCCATTGATCTGGGCGTCGCAATCTGATTTGGGCTCCGCAAGGAGACTGGGCATTAGCGACCTGTACTGGCTGACCGACGAGCAGATGGCTCGGCTTGAGCCGTATTTTCCCAAGAGCCACGGCAGGCCCCGTGTCGATGATCGGCGGGTGTTGAGCGGCATCGTATTTGTGAACCGCCAATCTTACGACAGCGGTCGAGGTACGCCTCCCAGTCCGGATAGAATTCGAGGACCAAGACGTCACTCCCTTCGCGGAGCAGATGGTCGACGACCTCGAACGCCGATTGACGGTCGGGGACGAGCGTCAATCGGACATTTAAACGCGCTATTATAGCACGGGCATGAGCGCCGTGTTATTCGTATTTGGCCTACCAAACCGGGTCATCAAGGACCCTTTAATAGCCGAAGTTTCTTCACCCAGTTGTGACAACCGAACGCGTCGGAACCGAGCGACGTCTGCTTCGCTCTCCGTGATGTCGTATAAGGCAGCATGTTCGACAACGAGGATCGCCAACTTGTTCACCTCGCAATTTCTCGACGCACTCGGGCGATGGCAGCGCGGTTGGAAGCGCGACAAGTCTGCCCGAATTCCGATTGCCGCTGCGATCGAGCGCGAGGCTGCGATGCTTCCAGCAAAGTTCCGACGGCCCGGCGGGAGGCTGTATCGCAAGCGGCATCTATATATGACACACGATCAGTCCGAGTTGGCGCCTCTATTCCTCAGCGGACTTCTCGACGAAGGCAGCGTTACGAGCTGGAGCACGGATTATGAACACGTCGAAAGATTGGGAGACGACGCTTCATTCGGGCATCCGCGCCTTGCAGCCGGTGCCATCTTCGCCCACGTCCCACGGGAACCAGAAGTAATACTGGATATTTCTTCGCTCTGGGCGGACGAAAGTTTCGTGGCCGCTGCCGCTGCATACTGCGCAAGGGATGGTAGCGAAGGAGAGGCACTGCTCAATTTCGCGGCAAAGCAGAGCGAAGTGATCATGCGGGCACCGCTTCGTTTAGACGAGATCGAAGCACTTAGTCTGCCCGGAAACTTCCAAAGTCTCGCGTCGCTGATGGGAATCACCAGAGAGCACGAGGATGTGCTTCACCAAATGCTCGACGCTGCCGACATCAGGCTGGAGAGGCCGTTCGTGATTTCGCGCGATCGGGCGTCAGCCGTCCTGTCCAAGGTCTTGGAATCGATCGCCACGAAAATGTCTACGGCTCACAAAGTTTGACTACTCGTTTAATCTCTTGCTTTGCGATCTTACGCGGCGCGATCTCGCGACAGAACTCCGGGCTGCCAATTATCGAGGGCGACTAGCGGTCGCCGCTGTCTAGCCGAAATCGTTCGATGAAATCTGCGCGATGGCCTCGTTTCTTCACGTCGAGAAGGCTAATACCAGATCCCTTGGTCTCTGACTCAACGCGGGGGATTCCCAAGAAGGGCGTGATCTGATTCAACATCGCATGCTGTGGGAGGTTTGCGGTGGCATCGGCGGTTGGGCTTCGGGACGACTTTGACGGGGTTGGTGTTCGGCGGCAGGCGCGACTGAGCGGGCACGCGAACCAGGTTCGGCGGTTGCTGGCGCTGGCGGTGATTTACGATGGCGGTGCGCGGCAAGAAGCGGCGCGGGTCGGTGGTGTTGGTCTGCAGACGGTGCGGGATTGGGTTTTGCGGTTCAATGCCCAAGGCCCTGATGGCTTGCTGGATGGTAAGGCGCCTGGTCCGCGCCCGGTACTTGGTCCCGAGCATAAGCGGGCGCTGGCTGCGATCATCGAGCAAGGCCCGATCCCGGCCTCGCATGGGGTGGTGCGCTGGCGGATCGTCGACCTGATCCAGTGGCTGTTCGACGACTATGGCGTGTCGGTGAGCAAGCAGACCCTGAGCCGTGATCTGCGCGCCATGGGCTACCGCAAGCTGACGGCCCGGCTCCGGCATCATGCGCAAGGGGCCGATGCCATCGACGTTTTTAAAAAGACTTCCCCGCCCAGCTGGCAGCGATCGAAGCGACGCTCCCAGTCGGCACACTTATAGAACTATGGTGGCAAGACGAGGCCCGGGTCGGCCAGAAGAATGGCATCACGCGCCGGTGGGCCAAGCGCGGGACCCGGCCATCGGCGCCCAAGGACCAGCACACCACGTCGGCGTATATCTACGGCGCGATCTGCCCGGCCGAGGGCAAAGGCGCCGGTCTGGTCCTGCCACGCTGCATTATTGAGGGGATGACGCTGCATCTCGCGGAGATAGCGGCCGCCGTGTCATGCGGCGCCCATGCCGTGCTTCTCCTCGATCAGGCGGGCTGGCACGGCTCAAGGGCGCTGGTCATTCCGGCCAATATCACCCTCTTGCCGCTCCCGCCAAAATGCCCCAAGCTCAACCCGGTCGAAAACGTTTGGCAGTTTATGCGCGACAACTGGCTGTCGAACCGCATCTTCAAATCCTACGATGACATCCTCGATCATTGCTGCTTCGCTTGGAACTGTCTCACCGATCAGCCGTGGCGGATCATGTCGCTCGGACTGCGGACATGGGCGCATGGGTTCTGATCAGAGAGTCTTGGTATAACACGCTTCTGGCGCTGACGGCCCTGATAACATTGCTGCGCGCAGCTGCATCCTCTTCTCGTCCGTCACAATGGCCGCGGCCGCATGCTTGACGGCATGGACAGATTGTCCAATCGGCACGACGAGGCGTCCTCGAAGGTTTACTTGGAGACGGTCGGGTTGGAAGTCGTGGAGCTTAACTGAGAACTGCTCACGTCCGCCGAAGCCTACGGGTCGAACCCAGGATGAACTCCCAGCCTAGCCCGGATTGCGTGACGCACATCCAGCGGGAAAAAACCCGCTTCATCCTCGCGAGATCGTCGACGTCAAATAAATCATCTTACGCAACCCGGACGCCGCAGCTCACAATGGCGCAAGTGGATAGAACGCGCGCCCCTCCATTATACGGCGCGCTGTGCGGCTGAAGCCTAGTTCAGCAAAATCTACGAACGGCGATCCCTGAATCGAATGCGCCCTGACCCTGACCGGCGTCACGCCTGAAGGATGGCCTTCCGCTATGCCCGCGTTCTGTCTTCCGAGAGTGACGCTGGGAGGTCAGGATCCGCACTCGGCTCTTCCGATTGGAAACGCCTAAGCTTAAACAAAGTAGTTACGAGTTGGCGGTAGCACGCCCGAATAAGGCAGCGAATGAACCTGCCAGCTGATCGCGGTCCACGGAGCTGCCGCCGAGTATCTCTCCATGGATGAAGCCCAGTTGGAACCCCAGACTGACCAGAAGTTCGGCTGACGCCGCCGGATCGGCGTCCGGTCTAAATCGCCCGAGGTCTCGGTGCCGCTCCAATCGCGCTATCAAAGCCCGCTTAGCATTCTTACGCACTGTGGCGCAGTTGAAACCGTCCTTGAATTTCGGATCGACCAAGACGCGCGCGAGCACGATGCGGAGACCGCTCGCGCGGCGAACAAGCAGATCGATCATGAACGCAAGCGTTTCCCGAGCTTCGGATTCGAGGTCGTCGGCGAGGGGACGCGCATTGAACTCGCTAAGCTCGTTTTCGCCTCCTCCCTCGTTCTGGATGACGGCGAGGAGCAGACCCTCCTTTCCGCCGAAGTACAATTGGATCAGAGCTTCGGAATAGCCGGCCTGTCGAGCTACAGCTTTTGTTGTGGTGGCTTCGAACCCACGCTCCGCGAAGATTTCTGTAGCCGCGGCGATAAATGCGGCCTCGGTAGCCTGACGATCACGGCGTCGCGGAGCCGTTGGGAGCTTCGTTGCTTCACTCGTCAATGCAATAGCCTCATTGATATCTGCGCTCCTGCGCCACTCCGCTCGGTTTTGAGCTAAATTTAATTAAAAAGGGAACACAACCCATAACTATGTATTCAATCAGTTATATCCAGGGAGTCTCTTATGCCTAGCGTGCCTTATACCGAGCAGCGACGCGTATCGCGCTTCCGAAATCAGCGCTGGTTGCTGGATGCTGTCATCAAGGTCGTTGGCCCGGAATTCGATCAGAGTCGTCTTCAGTATCTCAGCGCGCCTCTATGCGTGGACCACAGGGGTCCGGTCCTGAGCCTCGCAAGCATGGTGAAACGATGGGACGACATCGTCCCCGAGTTCGCCGGAGTTGCGCGCCGATTCGAGGTCCAGGCGTGCGCTGCCTCGGTCGCGGGTCACGAGGTCAGTGCCGGCGACGCCTTCTTCGCGGCATCAGTCATGTATGGCGGCGCGCAGTGGCCGATCTTCGCCGACACCGAGCTCTTGCGAACGCTCGAAAGCAAGAAAACCGAATGCTTTTTGGAATACGCCAAGCGTGCCGATCATCACGTAGAAGCGGTCGAAGTGCCGTACCGCGGCAAGTCGCTCGCGGCCTACCTCCACTTGCCGCCGGGCTATGCAGGCGGACGGCTGCCGTGTCTCGTGATGATCGAGGGTATGGATGCGGCTAAGGAACTGGCGATCTGCTCGTCGGGCGATCGCTTCCTGCGGCGAGGCTTCGCATGCCTCGTCATCGACGGTCCCGGCCAGGGGACCTCGCTTACGCGCGGCATATGGTATGAGCCGGAGTTCTACGGCGAGGTGGGAACGGCCGCGATCGATCTTCTCTCCGCTAGGCGGGAGATCGACGCAGATCGGATCATGGCCTGGGGCCTGTCGTTCGGCTCGTTCTGGGCGACCCAGATGGCTGCGGCCGAGCCGCGCTTTGCTGCGTGCGCGGTGATGTACACCTGCTTCCAGCCATATAACTGGCCGCTCCTGGAGATGGCGTCACCGTCGTTCCGTCAGCGCATGATGTTCATGGCGGGTATTGACGACGAGGACGCGCTGGAGGCGTTCATGCTCAGGATGGACGTCCGCCCGCTGAGCGCGCAGATCGCCATGCCCTACTTCGTCATGGCCGGGGAGGACGACTCGCTCAGCGACATCTCCTGCACGCTTGACCACATGAACGCGGTCGTCGGCCCCAAGACCCTCGTGATGTACGCCGGTGAAGAGCACGGAATGGGCGGCTCTCGATCATCCCAGCTCGGGACGCCATTCTTCACGGTGATCGCCGACTGGCTCGTCGATCGCGCCGCCGGCCACCCTGCCGCATCGACCTATACTGTCGTCGACCGAACGGGTCGGGCGCATTCCGAGCCCTGGGGTGAGCGGCGCACCTATCAGTACGGCGCACCGCTGGGCGTCCAGCAGCTGTTCGCAGCTACGCCGCCGGTAGGCCTATCCTGAGCCTGAGGCCCCGAATTCGCGGCGCGAAAAGCCGGGCAACGATCCGATGACAGATCGAAGACGATGGAGACCGATATGACCGAGAAGCAGCCGGACCCGAAGATCGAGGCGTTCGATCGGCATCCTCGCAAGCGCTGCAGGGTCCTCGATTCCGTTATGAGCTACGTCGACTTGGGCGATGGTCGCCCGATTGTGTTCCTCCACGGTAACCCGACGTCGTCCTATCTGTGGAGGAATGTGATTCCCCACGTGGCCGACCTCGGACGGTGTCTTGCGCCGGACATGATCGGCATGGGTGAATCCGGGCGTTCGCCGCTCTATGACTACCGGTACGTCAACCAAGCCGCCTACCTCGACGCCTGGTTCGATGCCGCAGACGTCGGCGACAATGCCGTCCTCGTCGTCCATGACTGGGGTTCCGCCCTCGGGTTCGACCGCGCAGCACGGTTCCCGGAATCCGTCGCCGGCGTCTGCTACATGGAAGCGGTCGTGCGTACACGAGCGTGGGCAGAGTTCGGACCGATTGAGCCAATGTTCCGATCGCTGAAATCTGACGGTCCGATGGGTGAGGAATACTGTCTCGAGAACAACCTCTTCGTCGAAAACACAATCCCGGAGATGGTCATGCGGAAGATGGGCGATGTCGAGATGGCACGGTACCGTGCACCGTATCCCACGCGCGAGTCGCGAATTCCGACCTTGGTCTGGCCGCGCGAGGTGCCGATCCTCGACGACGGGCAGCCGGCGGACGTCTGCGAGATCGTCGCGCGCTATTCCGAATGGATGTCGACGAACGACATGCCGAAGCTCTTCGTCAAGGCCGAGCCGGGGACAATCCTAAGGGAGGGCAGCGAGGTTAAGTTCTGTCGAGGCTGGAGGAACCAGACGGAGGTGCAGGTGAGGGGGTTACACTTCCTGCAGGAGGACTCGCCGCACGAGATTGGCCAGGCTCTTCGCGAGTTCATTGTCGGCCTACCTGCTACCTGAATCGAACGGCTTCCGCGGAGACGAGGTCGGCATTGTCGCTTAACTCGCCGAGGAGCATGCAACCTCGGTCCACACGCCGGTTTCAATTGCCATCGTCGGAGGCCATAACTAGCTGCGCTCATCCGGACCGGGCGATCGTCACCCCTATAGGGGTGACTCTACATCGCTTACACCCTCTCCCACCGCAACTATTCTGCCGTCCGCTTCGACCAGGATATATTGGGTCAGGGACTATTCGTCCAATCCCTAGAGACAATGCCCGAGGGGCCGACGTCCCAATGCGGCCAGCGGTTGTTCGCCTGCGCATCGAACGCGTTGGGCTCGGTCGGGTCGTCGTGTGCTGATCGAGACGATTAAGACTCGACGTTCGCGATATCGCTTTTGGAGCTGTCGCAACGTACCGACCGCACTTCGAAGACCTGGATTTCAAGAGGGACAAGTCGGCAAGGGCGATATCGGACCCTTTTGCGAGTCGACGATCCGATGCGCGCCGAGTCTTCTTCGCCTTGAAGCGGTCAGCATCGATTTCCTGACCTCGCATCGTCGTTGACGCCGGCGCTTAATAATCGGTCGAGGCGTCGCCGCCGACGTGCACTACTGTCCTCGCCAGTCAAAATCTATCGGCTGGAATTGCGCAAACATGTCTTGCGCCTCAGGCAGCTTGTTCAGAGGGACGTAATCGCAGACAGCCGAATATCTCGCCCACATCGCGAGGATGTACGGGTTCTCATGTGCCGAAGCGAGCGCACCCTCCTTCCACTCGAAGACCTCTAAAATCACGCCGCCTTTGGCGCGCATGGCGAGCGCAGGGCGCTCGGTTGCAAGGCCGAGGCGGCGCAATTCGGGAACATGCTCGCGGATCAGATTCAGAAGATCTCCCTCGTGCCCCGGTTTTGGTTGGTATCCGACAATTACCATGTCAGCCATAAGCTTTACTACCCTGCATTGGCCGTCTCGGGATCGCTGGCAGATCATTCAACGATCATATTGTCAGCCGAAGCGCTATCCGGGTTATCGAGCGACCAACATCGAAACTCGACCGATCTCGAATTGTCACCTGTTCATCACAAATCCATTCCATCGCCTCCCGACTTAAGCCATCATTTATTGAAACCATCAGGTCGGGAGATTGGAAGATGCCATGGATCGCAACCGCGTTTGCTGCCCTGTTGTTGGTATCTCAATCCACATCCGGGTCGGCGGCCGTCTTCCATTTCGACGCGACGGAAACATCCGCCTTGAGCTCGACCCCGACGAGCTTCACGTTCTCGCTAAACACCTCGGCGGCTATGCCCGGCGTCGGCGGGTCGACGATCTTCTCCAACGTCTCAATCTACCGAGATGGCGCTCTGGTTCCCGCGAACACCGTAGTCGCTCAGTACGGCACGAACCTCGGCAGTCCACTCTTCTACTTCATCGATACCGGATTGAAACGGTTTTCATCGGGCTCGGGTCCCGACTTTACCTTCGATACGGGCAGGTTCGTGATCGCTGACGGTGCGACGGACGGGGAAGGTACGCTTGAAATATCGACGGTTCCCGAACCCGCGAGTTGGGCGATGATGATAACAGGCATCGGCCTGGCTGGCTCAGGGCTGCGCCGCCGTCGCTCGCTGGGGATGGGCCGGCGAGCTGTCTGAGCGCGGCCGCGCGCGTCGAGACTTCGTATGCCGTTTAATCCCTCCGCTGCGGATTGTATCCCCGCGGCGCCGGCGGGAGGAGACGCGATGGTTTAAGCGGCCAAGTCAATTGATCAAGACCGCGTTCAAATGGCCGCTTGTCACGCAAGTTTTACGAGCATCTTGCCTAGCTTTTCGCCGGTGAACAGCCTGCCGAAAGCATCCGGTGCTTGTTCCAATCCATCGACCACTGTCTGGCGCCATTGCATTTTACCGGCCGCTACCCATTGAGACACCTCGCGCGCGAACTTCGGCATGAGGTGGAAATAGTTGGAGACGATGAAGCCCTGCAGTCGCAGACTATGCGTGACGGCGATCTCGATGTTCCGTGGGCCTTCGGCCTGCTTGTTGTAGTTCGAAATGTTTCCGCAAAGGGCGAACCTCGCGAAGAACTTTGCGTTGGCCAACGCGGCCTCAAGATGGACGCCGCCCACGTTCTCGAAACAAACGTCGATCCCGTCAGGTGCCACCCGGGCGAGCGCTTCGGTGAGATCGGTTTCGGCCTTGTAATCGATGACCTGATCGACGCCGATGTCGCGCAGGAACGCGCATTTTTCGATACCGCCCGCGGATCCCACCACCGTTGCGCCCTTGATCTTGGCGATCTGGCACGCGACTGACCCTACTGCGCCGGCCGCCGCGGACACGAATACGACGTCGCCCGGTTTGACTTCCGCGATATTCGACATGCCGACGTAGGCCGTCAGTCCCGGCAATCCCGCGACGCCGAGATAAGCCTCAGGGGGCAGAGGCAGATCCGGCAACTTCTGAAGACTTGCGGCTGGTGCGTTAAACCCTTCCCGCCATCCCAGCATGGACTGGACAAGGTCTCCCGGAACGAAGCCGTCCGCGTTCGACACTACTACCTCGCCTACCGCGCCCCCTTGAAGCACCTTGCCGAGTTCGAAGCCCGATACATAGCTCGTCCTTTCCGTCATTCGACCACGCATGTACGGATCGACCGACATCCATAGGTTGCGCACCTGCACCTCGCCGTCGGCCGGTGCGTCGAGCGACACTTCGGCAAGTTCGAAGTTTGCAGCGGACGGTGCTCCTTCCGGACGCGACCTGAATCTGATCTCACGCGAGCGGCTCATGGCTGACGACATTCGACACCTTTAAATCATGCGTTTTCGAGAAGTGCGGCGGCTCGCTGATGGGCGGGGCGGGAAGCCAATCGTTCGAGATAGGCCGCGACCTTGATCGGATAGGTGGTACCCTCACCCAGCCTGTCGGCCAGCTCGAGCGCATAGCCGACCGATACGTCGGCTAGGGTGAAGCGCTCGGCGGCCATGTAGTCGGACCTACGGAGGACCTGAACCACCGCCTCGAGGCGACGAGCGAATGTCGCGCGCGCATTGTCGATCACCTTGCCGGGACGGTCATTTGGCGGGGTCATCATGATATAGACCAGGAACACGCCGACCGGTGGCATCAGGCCCGCTTCTCCGAACCAGCAGAACTGACGATAGTCGGCAAAGCCGGGTTCCTTCGGATCCACCATCAGCGTTGTGGGTCCGTATTTAGCGGCGAGAAATTCGCAGATCGCCATCGACTCGGTCATCCGGACGGCGCCATCGATCAAAAGCGGCAGCGATCCGAGGGGGTTCTCGAGTAGGAATCCTGGCTGACGCGTGCGCGGCGGGAAGAGGACGGGTGCGAGCTTGTACGGCAGGCCCATTTCCTCGAGGACCCACCGCACCCGAAGCGACCGGGTATGTTCGCCGTGATAAAGCTCGATCACGGTTTCCTCCGGCATCGTCAGCCGCACGTCGACGCGATCGTTTCCCCGGCGAACACCTTCTTGACGAAGGGGATCGAGTCCTTGAGTGTAAATAGGCGTCCAAGCGGGACCCCCCTGCACCGCTGCGTAACCCTGTGAAATAGCACTGCAAACCGCTATCGACAGGGGGTCCCGCTCGGCGCCTATCGGGACCCCCTCTGCAAGATAACGGTATACGACTTCAATTACTTGCCCCGAATCCGGTGGGGTCCCGCTTGGACGCCTATCCACAGGTGACAGCAGTGGATCGCCGCGCCTAGTGACCCATTGAGCGCCCAAGACAATGGCTTCCAACTCGGCCCGTGTCAGCATCAGCGGTGGCATGTCATACTCGACGGCCAGCAAATAGCCGAGCCCGGCCTCGCCTGTGATCGGCACCCGCTGCGCCATCATGTGCGCGACATCGCGGTATACGGTACGCGTAGACACCTCCAGTTCGGCAGCCAATGCGGCTCCTGTCACCGGAAGGGTTGATCGCCGAAGGATCTGGATGATCTGAAAGAGGCGTTCGGCGCGGCGCATTGCCCTTTTTATTCCTGCTGACACAACGCTGGCAGTACGCCTGTGCCATAAGGTCGTGACTCACAAGCCGATTTTCGGCCAGCCTTAGGAAACTAATATGAAGTTCGCCTCCGTCCGTCTGATCGCTGCCGACATCACGACGATGGTTGCTTTCTATGAGATGGTGACCGGCCAAACCGCCGAGTGGCTTGCTCCGCAGTTCGCCGAGATCGTCACGCCTGCCGCCACCTTAGCCATCGGCAGCGCCGAGACAGTCGCCGCCTTTGCCGAGAGAAGCGCCGAGCCGGGCGCGAACCGCACTGCGATCCTAGAATTTATGGTGGACGACGTGGATGCCGCGTTCGCCCGGTTGAAGGACAAGGCTGTACTAGTTCATGAGCCCAAACTACTGCCTTGGGGAAACCGCTCGCTTCAATTCCGCGACCCGGAAGGTACGTTCGTCAGTCTCTTCATGCCCGTCACCGAAGCCGCAACAGCCCGCTTCGGATCGCGATAAATCGCTCCCGATCGGCCCGTCCAAAATGAACTACCGGGCTTGAGAAGATGAAGCTCAAGGTCAAGCTTAAGCAGCTTCCACATGGCCAGTTTCGGGTCAACGTGCCGAATTTTGGCAAGTCCGAAATTGTGGCGATAACTGCCGCTAAGTGACGACACTATGGCTTGCACCGCGCAAGCCATAGTGTCGGACAGAGATCTTTCTGAGCCAACTCGAAGTGGCAAGCTGCGCAGCTTTTACGGCTGAATGTTCTCGAGGTCATCGAGAAGGCTGGGGTGCGTCGGCTCCCATCCCAATATGTCGCGGGTGTGAGCGCTAGAGGCGGGCTGGTCCATTGCGAATATCGAGCCGAACGGGCCAAAAGATTCTTGAGGAACAGCCTTCACGGCCAAGTTCAGCCGCCGGCCGATGACGGTTGCGATATCGTGGACGGCGTCACCTTCGTCAGCAACAGCATGCCAAGCCGTTCCGGCCGACGCCGATTCGAGAACCAACCTGAACAAGCGCGCAGCATCGAGGGCGTGGACGGCCGGCCAGCGCTGTTTTCCCTCGCCAGGATAGCCCGCCACGCCACTACGCCGCGCCTCATCGACCAACAGACCGGCAAAGCCTCCTTTGCCTTGGTTGTGAACGGTTCGCGGCATACGCACAGAGGTGGCGCGCACGCCGCGCGAGGCAAGCGCCAACAGCGCATTGACCGAACGCGCGCGACCAGCAACCGGCCCTGCAAGTGGCAGGGGATCCGCCTCAGTGGCGGCGCGTCCCACCACCCACGGCGTACCGGAGACAGTGACGATTGGGCGGTCGCTGCCGATCAACGCTTCTCCCAAGACAGCCATGGCGGCGCCCTCCTCGGCGATGGCGTCCGCAAGCCCTTCGGCACTGTAATAGTTGGGTGAAAAGGCCAGGCTGACAACGCCTTCGGCCTGCGCAGCACCGGTCCGTAATACTTCTAGATCCGCTAGTCCGCCCAAGAGCACCTCGGCACCGGCGTGCTGCAGGATTTTGGCAGAGCTATTCGATCGAGCCAGCGCAAGGACGGTGTGGCCGTTGGAGAGAAGCTCATTGATGACGGGAAAGCCGATGGTGCCTGTGCCACCGGTGACGAAAACACGCACGCAATTTCCTTTCGACTATGCGACCTTTGTCTCATCAATTCTAACATAGTGATGGGATAAGAGTCCCGTCGTAAGTGTGGGGCAGATGGCGCGGTGGAAGCCTGGAGCGCGTGAACGCCTTGTCGTCGCGGCGGTCGACCTGTTTTTCAAACAGGGATACGATGCCACGACAGTCGCCCAGATCGCCGACCGCGCAGGAATCACGAAAAGCACCTTTTTTCGACACTTCCCTGACAAGCGTGAGCTTTTGGTGGCAGGGCAGGACACCTTAAGCCGTCTTCTCGTCGAAGGGATCGCTGCGGCTCCCTGGGACGCCACACCGCTCGAGGCGGTTGCGGATGGTTTGAAGCGCGCCTCAAGCGAAATGGGGCCGATGAACCGCAAGCTCGGGCCTCGGCTAAAAGCCGCAGTAGCGGCGAGTGCCGAACTACAGGAGCGCGACGCGCTAAAAAGCGTCGGTCTCGCGGCCGCTATGACTCGCGCTCTTATTGCCCGCGGGGTTCCTGCTCCGACCGCGCACCTTGCTGCCGAACTGGGCGTCCTCGCCTTCAAGCAGGGCTATGAGAAATGGTCCGAGGCTGACGACGGTGACGCTACTGGACTAGAGCAACATGCGCTAACCGCCTTAAATGAGTTCCGCTCGGCAACACGGGCGTTGGGCTAATTCTATCGTCAGTGAAGCAGCAGAGGGGCGGCTTCGCGCCGGCCAAAGCAACTAGGCGGACGCATGGGTTGAGGGAAACCCCCCATTATCAGCCTCTCGATAGTTGTTTACAATCTACGTCTGACAAGGAGAAAACCCATGAGTATCTTCCCGCTAAGCAAAGACCCGCAGCCTGACGAAGCCGAATTCAATGCTTTTTTCCCCTCGAAGTTTGCGCTTGGACAGTTTACTAGCCCCAAGAGCGACTTGGCTGGAGCCGATTATGCGCAGCCCCATAAAGGCAGTCGACGCATCCTCGTGATCGGGACCGACGAGCGGTATCTGGAAATGGATAACGGCACGTTGTTTTCGACCGGCAACCACGCGATCGAGACGCTGGTCCCGATGTATCATCTGCGCCAAGCCGGGTTTGAATTCGACGTCGCGACAGTGTCCGGCAATTCGATGAAGTTCGAGTTCTGGGCCATGCCCAAGGAAGACGCGGCGATTACCGGGCTGCACGAAGCACTTATCGAGAAATTCCAGAAGCCGCTTCGGCTGTCCGATGTGGTAAAGGGTTTGGGTCCGAACAGTGATTATGCGGCGGTATTCATTCCCGGTGGTCACGGCCCGCTGATCGGGCTGCCGTTCAGCGCGGATGTCGCTGCGGTTCTGCGCTGGGCGCTCGACAGCAATCGGCACATCATCGCGATCTGCCACGGGCCCGCTGCCTTGCTGTCCCTTTCGGCGACCGGTGATGGCGGAGAATTCCCGTTCGCGGGCTATACGATCACCGCTTTTCCGGATGCGACGGACCGCATGATCCCCGACATCGGCTACATGCCAGGACATCTTACCTGGCAGTTCGGCGAGAAGCTGAAGGCGCTGGGCGTGACGATCGCCAACAGCGAACCGGATAATTCCACGTTCAAGGATCGTAAGCTGCTGACGGGCGCGGGGCCATTGGCCGCCAATGCGCTGGGCAAGCTGGCAGCCGAGACGCTGCTCGCCGAAGTCGCGGCGGGTTAAGCGTGGACGGGCCGCTGGGCGGGGTAACCCCGGCGGTCATCGCCATCGAGCAAAGCGCGGATATGGACTCGCTTGGCGAGACTATCCGCGTTTTCGCTTGCAGGCTCGGCTATGACCGCTTCGTCCTTTACACCGCACCGCTGTCAGGAAATGGCCCGGAAGCCGGCATTATCGACCACCTGTTGTGGGTGGAGGGCGATTGGTTCAGCGGCAGTAAGCTGGACCCCAAAACCTATCTGGCCCGCTGTCCGGTCAACCGACACGTGCTGGAAACGGATCGGCCGTTTTTCTGGACGAAGACGGGTGAGCCGGGTCTCGATAACTACCGCGTGGGTCACCCTTCCGGACCAGGCTTACACGGGCTTCAGGTGCCGGTGTACGGACCTGTCGGGCTTGTGGGCGCAATGAGCTTTGGCGGCTTGGCGATCGACAGCACCATCGAAGCGCAGTTGGCGCTGACGTTGGTAGCGGTCGCCGCGTTTAATTCGGCGCAGCGGTTCTCTGCGCCGATCACTCCTGCCGCCGCCATGCCGCGGCTTTCCGATCGTGAGCTTGAGGTAATGCGCTGGATAGCGTCCGGCCGCCGACAAACTGACGTTGCTTTGCTGCTGGACCTATCCGAACGTACAGTCGAAAATCATTTGCGCCGTATCCGTAACCGCCTCAGCGCCGCCAGCACGGCGCAGGCGGTCCAACTTCTGGTTCGCGCGGGCGAGCTGGAGCCGTGATTGTCGAGCATCGTGCTGCGACTGATATGTGAGAAGGACGATCATGCACCCCGAGAAATTGCGCCCGCTGCCGCAAAAGACCATAGGCGTCTTGGGCGGCATGAGTAACCAAGCCACGGGCGAATACTATCGTTTGCTCAATAAACAGCTGAATGAGATTCTTGGTGGGTGGGACAATGGCGAAATCGTCATCGTCTCCGTCAACTTCGGGAACATCGAGTGTTTCGTCCGCGCTGACCGATGGGAGGAAGCGCGGGCTTATCTTAGCGACAAAGTCGATCGGCTTGAACGTGCGGGTGCCGACGTCGTCATCTGCGTGTCCAACACGATGCACCGTGTCGTGGAGCCGATTATGGCCGAGCGTAGCATTCCGTTCATACACATCACCGACCCGACCGGAGCAGCAATCCGTAAAGCTGGAATAGCTCAGGCCGGCTTGTTGGGAACGATGCCGGTGATGAACTCGATCGAACTGCGTGACCGCTATCGAGACAGGTTCGGGGTCGAGATCATCGTGCCGCCCGAGAAGGACAGAGAGATCGTCGACGGTATCATTTTCAACGAATTGGTACGCGGAGATTTGCGGAACGAGTCGAAGCAGGAATATCTGAGGATCGTTAACAACCTGCGTAAGCGCGGTGCAGAAGCGGTCATTCTTGGCTGCACCGAGATTTGCCTGCTGATTTCGCAGGGCGATCTTCCGGACTTACCAGTATTCGATACGACCGAACTGCATGTACGCGCGGCGGTCGATATGGCGCATGACCGCGGGTGAAATTACAGGCTGTTTGGGAACGGCATCGCGATGAGGTTGGACGATCGGGGTCCGTTTTGATTCCAGGGGTTGCGAGACCCTCTCTGGAGCTACTGATGTGGAGCCGACCGCCCGCGCGCAGCATAGCCGCGAAGATACTAAACTTCATGGCTTGGTGGGGCGCTCTACCGGCGATGCCCGCGCTTGATCGCAACGCACGGTATCGGGCATATTGATGTCATGATACCGCCGATCACCAACGCGCTGATCGCGGATATCATTCAAACGACCAGCATGGTTAGCGCCGGGCACGCCTATTGGCTGCAAGGCCGGGTGAGCGCGCTCGAAATCAATGCGGACTTTGAATTGATATCAGCCGAGGTCAGGGGCGGCGCTGCCACGCCGTATGGAGTGACCATTCTATTTCCCGATAACGCAGGGGGTGCTATCGAGGCACTTGTCGACTGCTCCTGCCCTGTCGGGTTTGACTGCAAGCATGGGGCGGCCGTGTTGTTTGCGGTACAAGCCCGCCAGTCCACTGCACCGGGGGCATCACCGCACCTTGCGCGCGTCGCGCCGATTGCCTCGACCCGCCCGGTGCCGCTGCCACAGCCGCTGCTACAATGGCTCGCAGAGGCGCAAAGCGAAGTCCAGGCTGCAAAGCGCAGTGTTTTCGATCTGGTCTATGTCTTTGCGCCGCGCGCGTTGCATGATGGAAAGAGCAAAAAGGGTAAAGCTCCACCCGCAGCTGGCGAACCATTGGCGCAGCGTCTGGTGGTGAGCGTTTGGCTGTGGGGGCAGGACGCTGGCGGCCAGTTTGGGGGCAGCCAGTTTGTTCGCAGCCAGCCAAACTGGCTCCAGCCCAGTTCCTATGCCCTGCGTGACGGAGGCCTTGCGCTGAGGCCGGTAGACCAATGGCTGGTCCGCCGCATGAGCAACTATGGCGGCGATCTCGACAACCATGGCACACCAAAAGGTGCGGCCGGCGGCGACTGGATCGAAAAAGTCATCGCCACTGGCCAGGCGCGCTGGCGCAAGGCCGATGGGCCAGCGCTGCGCTGGGGCGATGATCAACCAGCCCGATGGCGCTGGGTAACGCTCGCGGGTGGAGAACAGCGGCTTGCGTTGGACGGCCTCTCACCGGGTCAAACTCTGCTCGCGACAGCGCCACCGATCATCGTCGATGAAGAGACCGGTTTGATACATCGAGTGCAATGCGATGCCGAAGCCACTCTTGCCCAACGTTTGTTGCTGATGCCGCCAATTCCGCCCGAGGCAGTCCCGCAATTGGCGGACCATTGGCCTGGGATTGTGGGCGGTGCGGTGCCGGTGCCCGAGTTGGATAATTTGCAGAACCTGGGTCTCATAGCGCCGGTACCGGTGCTGACATTTGTCCAGGACAAGGTCGATGCCATCTCGACCCGTCGCCGGGGATATTATTCAGCGGCTACCTATAAATGCGACATGGCAATCACGCGGCTGAGCTTCGATTATGCCGGCACCCGCGTCACGTCATCGACAAATGGCGCCGAGATTACCAGCAATGGGGACGCAGGCTTTGTTCGTTTTACTCGCGACCTCAGGGCGGAAGCGCAGGCGCTCGATCGGTTGTTTTCATATGGGCTGATGCCACTGGAAGCGTTCGACGAGATCAAGAGCAAGCACGCCCAGCGCTGGGATTTTGCACCGCACCCGCTTGCCCAGGCAACGGATTTTGCAGCGTTCATGCAGACCGCGCTCCCCCGGTTGCGCGCCGAGGACTGGCGGGTTGAATATGGCCCGAAATGGCAACTGACCCTCGCCGAGGTGAGTAGCGCCGACATGCAGTTTAATGTCACGCCCTCTGGCACGGACTGGTTCGACATCAGCCTTGGCGCTCGCATCGACGGCAAGATCGTCGATATTCTCCCAATGCTGCGCCAGTTGCTGGCGCTTGGAGGGCCAGCGCTGCTTGGGCAGGCGGGCGATACCATCACCGTCGCGATTGGCCCCGGCAAGCTCGCGCAACTGTCAACCGAGCAGATCAGGCCCGTGCTGGCGATGCTCCTCGAGATGGCGCTGAATGAACGCGAAGCATCCGAGCGCATGCGTCTTCCGAGCAGCGACATCGCAGTGCTGGCCGACCTCGAAACTGCTAGCGCCGGCCAGATTGCCTGGCGCGGCGGCGATGCACTGCGGATACTTGCCCGTGCACTCACCCGTATCGAGATGGAAGCGACGGTCACAGCGGCCAGCTTCAAGGCAACACTGCGGCCTTATCAGCAACAAGGACTCGACTGGCTGCAGGCCCTTCACAGCGCCGGATTTGGCGGCGTCCTTGCGGATGACATGGGGCTGGGCAAAACCGTGCAGGCCTTGGCCCATATCACCACGCTCAAAGCAGCCGGTAATCTCGCAGCACCTGCGCTTATCATCTGTCCGACCTCGGTGCTGCCCAACTGGCAAGCCGAAATCGCCCAGTTTACGCCTGAACTTGGTGTCGTCCTCTGGCATGGCAATGACCGCCAAAACCAGACTGAAGCACTCTCCGCGGCCGATATCATCCTGTCGAGCTACCCGTTGCTGCTACGCGATCAAAAGCTGTTCGCGGCACAAAATTTCGGCCTGATCCTGTTCGATGAAGCCCAGGTATTGAAAAACCCCAAAACCGCGAGCTTCCGGGCTGCCAAGACGCTAAAGGCCCCACAGATCGTTGCACTGTCGGGAACGCCGGTCGAGAATCAACTGACCGACATTTGGAGCCTGACGGATCTCGTGACACCCAATCTGCTCGGGTCTCTCGACCAGTTCAAGCGCACCATCGACAAACCGATCACGCGCGACAAAGATGATCAGGCAAAGGCGCTCCTGCGTCGGCGCCTCAAGCCTTTCATGCTCCGCCGCACAAAGGATGAGGTGGCCCGCGAGCTGCCGGAAAAGACCGAGATTTCGGAATGGATCGACCTCGAGAAGAACCAGTTGGCCAGCTATGAGAGTTTGCGGTTGTTGATGCAGAAGCGGGTGCGCGACGAGATTGCTCGTGTCGGCCTGCTCAGATCGCAAATCGTCTTTCTCGATGCGTTGCTCAAGTTGCGCCAGCTTTGCTGCGACCCACGGCTCGTGCCACGGTCGAGCGGTAAAGGCGCAGGCTCGGCAAAACTCGCCCGGCTTCTGGAAATGCTGCCGGAACTGCTGCGCGAGGGTCGTCGGATTCTCTTGTTCAGCCAGTTCACGTCAATGCTCGACCTGATCAAACCCGAGCTTGACGCGTTGCAGATCGCCTATGTTGAAATTCGCGGCAGCACCCAGGACCGCGACACCCCCGTCCGCCGGTTTCAAGCTGACGAGGTGCCGCTGATCCTGGTAAGCCTCAAGGCAGGCGGAACCGGGCTGAACCTGACCGCGGCTGACACCGTCATACTATACGATCCGTGGTGGAACCCAGCGGTGGAAGCGCAAGCGATCGACCGTGCCCATCGCATCGGTCAGTCCAAACCGGTCTTTGTCCACCGCCTCATCGCGCGCAATACTATCGAAGAGAAGATCCTCGGCCTTCAGGACAAAAAGCGCGCATTGGCCGCCATGCTCTGGGAAGGTGACGACGCTGCGCCGGCCAAGCTGACCGCGGCTGATATCGACTTTCTACTCGGGTGACATGGCTTTGGTACAGCTGCGGCCTACGCGAAGGCTCTAGCCCATCTTATTCAGTGCGCCCCGAAGGCGCGTAACACCAGTGGAGGGAGGTTCCACCCAGATAGTTGTCGATAGGTCTGGTAGCTGACGAGCGGCTTTGCCGGGTAACCGGTCGGGCTGAAGCCTCGTGACAAAGGCCGCCTTGGGCGGTTGAGCGATCCAGCGGGCCGTAACGTGTGAAGCCTGAGCAGGCCTCGAAAGTGATGATGCGGATGCCGACCCGCCTGAATAACGGGGAAGGCAGAATGAGCGGGGAAGAAATCGACGAGCGCACCCGCTCGATCCGCCGGGGTAATGGGCACGGCACGCTGGAATGGTGATGCGGGTAATCGGGGGAGACCCGTCCCGGGCGAGGGTAGCGGCCTCAACGTCGTGCTTGGCGCGGCGGTTCGGAGCGGGAGTCGGACAGGGTCATAGTACTGCTGAGGCCGGGTAATGCCGGCGGAAGGAAGGACCCTGACTTCTGGTGTGCTTTTGACGATGACGAGGTGGAGGTGATTGGCGATGAGCCTGCAAACGCCTGATAATATCCGGACTCTTCAGAGAAAGCTGTATCGTAAAGCGAAGGCGGAACCTGGCTTTCGCTTCTACGCGCTCTACGACAAGATCTGTCGCGACGATATTCTGCACCACGCTTATCGGCTTGCCCGCAGCAATGCGGGTTCACCAGGTGTGGACGGGGTGACCTTCGCACGGATCGAGGCGGCGGGCGCGCAGGAGTGGCTGGCGGGATTGCGCGAGGAACTCGTCTCGGAGACGTACCGGCCACAGCCGGTGCGTCGGGTCATGCTTCCCAAGCCTGGGGGTGGTCAACGACCGCTCGGTATTCCGACTATTCGGGACCGCGTTGTTCAGACTGCCGCCAAGCTGGTGCTTGAACCGATCTTCGAGGCGGATTTCGAGGACAGCGCCTATGGCTATCGCCCCAACCGGGGTGGTGGACAGGCGGTCAAGGAAGTGCACCGGCTTATCTGCCGGGGCTACACCGACGTGGTAGACGCCGATTTATCGGGCTATTTTGACTCGATTCCGCACACGGACCTCCTGAGGTCCGTGGCTCGCAGGGTTGTCGACCGGCATGTGCTGCGTCTTATCAAGATGTGGCTCAAATCGCCTGTCGAAGAGCGGGACAGCGGCGGCAAGCGGCGCATCAGTGGAGGGCAAAAGGCAACGTGCGGCACGCCTCAGGGTGGTGTCGCAAGTCCGCTACTGGCCAATATCTACATGAACCGCTTCCTGAAGCATTGGCGTCAGACCGCGCGCGGCGAGGTGTTCAAAGCACGTGTCGTTGCCTATGCCGACGATTTCGTCATCCTCAGTCGCGGCTTCGCGGATGAGGCACTGGCGTGGACGAAGGTGGTGATGACCAAGCTCGGGCTCACCCTCAATGAGGCCAAAACCTCGGTGCGGGATGCCCGTCAGGACCACTTCGACTTCCTTGGATATACCTTTGGTCCCGAGTACTTCCGTAAGGATGGCCACTGGTATCTGGGCGCAAGCCCGTCTCGGAAGAGTGTCCAGCGATTGAAGGACAAAGTGGGCGATCTTCTGGTACCCGGCGATATGGGCACATGGCCTGATGTCCGAGACCGGCTCAACCGCCTTCTGCGCGGCTGGTCGGCTTACTTCGGCTATGGCACCCGCTTGCAGGCGTATCGGGCGGTCGATCACCACGTCTACGAGAGTGTTCGACACTTCCTTGTGCGGCGGCACAATGTGCCGGGGCGCGGCAACCGTCTCTTCTCCTATGACTATGTCTATGGGGATGGCGGGGTAATGCGGCTTCGGAATGCTCACATCGGGCCACCACCGAAAGCTGTGCGGTGAAGCCAGTCGGAAAGCCGGATGCCGGAAATCGGCACGTCCGGTTTGATGAGCGGGGACGGGAGACGGGGCTCACGCCACCGCGCCCGTCCTCGACTCTACTGAGCCTTCACGCCATGGCTTTTCTGCCTCGGCTTGGCGGTTTCGCGACGGACGCGGGACGCAGTTTCCGGCGGCGCGGGAGCGGCGCGATTTCGGTATGCTGGCAGGTTTGCGGGGCTGGGTTCGATCGGCGGCACGGCCGCATCGGCTATGGGCTGGCGGCACGTAAGCTGAGGGCGACGTGGCGGAACAGCTTGGCATCCGCGTCGCGCTGGCCAGCGCGACGCGGATGCGGCTGGCAGTCTCGATATCCGCGCGGCGACCTTGATGAGCCGTAGGCGGAGGGTGGCGAACTCGGCGGACCTCAGGGCTGAGGTTTTCGGCAGCGCCAGGCGTAGGCGCCACATCAGCCAGTAGGCGGCGGTGTGAAGGATCAGCCGCATCTGGTTGGCATTGGCGGAGCGACACGAGGTGCGGTCGCTCTTCAGCTGGGCCTTGTGCAGCTTGATCAGGTTCTCGGCCTGGCCGCGGGCGCGATAGAGCGTGTTGTAGATATGCTGGGCGCTGCCGGCCTTGAGCGAAGTGACGACGAAGCGGATGTCGAGACCGAGCATGGTGGCCTCGATGCGTGCGACAACCCGCCTGCCAGTGTCGCCCCAGCTCCTGGCCGCATAGCTGGTCTCGGCATAGCGGCGCAGCACCGGCAACGCGCGGGTGGCACGGTCGACGCAGACCGCATCGGCGGCAGCGACAATGACCGGGTCGGCGTGCAGGGTCCGGTTGCCGGGAAGCCCTAACACGTAATCCACCTTGTTGGCCTCGCACCACGCCATGACCTCGGGCCGGCCGTAATGACCGTCGCCGCGCAGCGTGATCGCGGTGTCGGGCCAGTGCTTGTCGATGCGCCGGTGCAGCCGGCTGACATGACCGGCGATCTCGCCACCCGACGGCGTCTTGCCGGTGCGTAGCAGCATCGCCACCGGCCGGCCGGTCGCAGTGTCGTAGACATGGAGGGGCAGGAAGCAGCGCTCGCCATAATGGCCGTTCCAGAACGACACCTGCTGGCCGCCGTGGACGACATCAACCGTCTCTTCGATGTCGAGCGTCACCGTCGCCGGCGGAGCGGGATAGCTGGCGCAGTAGATATCGACCATGACGTCCATCATCCGCACTAGCTCGCGGGTTGTCGGGGCGTTCTCCCAGCGGCTCATCGTCGGCTGGCTGGCCAGGCCGACAGCGCCGCCGAGCAACTTGCCCGCCGCCAGCTTGAAGCCGGGATCGTGGCGCAGATCATCGAGATCGTCGGCATCCTCATAGCCGCAGGCGATCGCCAGTATCCGCGCCCGCAGGATGTCGACAGGGCTATGGACAACACGGCTTTGGTCGCGGGGGTTGGCGATGCAGCCGGCCAGGCGCCCGGCGATGCCCATCGCGCGCTCCGCCTGCGCCAGCAGCAGGACGCCGCCATCCGATGTCAGCCGCCCGCCATCGAACGCCGCCGTCACTTTCTTGCGGCAAATGGCTGGGAATCCGAAACCGGCAACGCTATCCTCAGCCATGGCGGGCGTGGCACTTTCTGTCCGGGGTCAGAGGGTCGTCTAAGCAACCATTCTCTACACCGAATCAGTAAGTTAAGCCACGCTCGCCAACCTGGAGCGCCAAGTTCGGTAAATAAGACGGGCTAGAAAGAACACAGATAATCATGAATTGTCGGATCTGGACTGTGTCATCATGGGGAACTACTTAGCTTCCTCCTGAAAAGGCTTTACTGCAACTGAGCCACCTTTTGGAATTGGACCAACATGCGCGGCAATCATCGCATACTGAGGGTGATTCTTTGGATACCTGAACTGACCGTCGCCGATGGCACCATTCCCAACAGCTCTCAATGTTAGTACGATAGTGCCATCCGCTTCCTCAGTCGCTACACCAATGGTCTGCAAATCGGTATAGTTTGTCTTGCTCGTCACCGCTGGTTTTCCCGTTGCCATGCCACAACTACTTACCGCCAAGAGGATGACTGCGCCAGTAAGCGTCGAGCGCAGGTTGTTGTGTTGGTCCATGCTGGCCTCCATATACGCGCGCTGAACTTTCAGCATAAGTTTCGGAAGGCCCGCCGGCGCCCGCCTGCTGTTCGTAGGCGCTAAGACCGCTCAGATCGCTATTCCGCGCTGCCGTGAAGTCTGAACTGCTTGAGTTCCGCTGTGGTCCAGCGAAGGCATCAACGGCGTGTGTGGTCTCATGCACGGTCATGTTTGCCGAGCCATGTCCTTCGCCTGTCACAGGAACGTGTGGGCCAGCGGGAGTGCCGTACCCGGTTGTCGCGATCACCACGGCGTTACGGTCGTGCATATACGCTCCCGGAACGTTATCCCAGGTGGCGCCAGGTGGCCAGCCACGAGGGTGAACCCCCTTGAGCTCGGTCGCGTAATCGGTCACCGAATTCCGCGCTGCTATGACCTTCACCCCATTGTCGCGCAGAATCTGCAGGGCGGCAGCCGGTAGTTTGGCGAGTTCCGCTACGACAAGTGCAACATCGGTTTGGTCACCAGAGCCGCCCGCCTGAACCAACGCAATGGCCAAGGCCTTCGACTGTTCGGCCGAGGTCGGCTCGCCGCTTGGACCGCCGATGTTGACGTTGGGTGAGGCTGCCGCGACGATCACCGCTGAGCAGCTGATCTTCTCGCTGATCCGGCCCGCCGGCATTCCGTTGATTCTGACCGACGTCGAGCCGCTGATGACCGGCAATTTGCCAGCGTGGTTTGAGCATTGAGCTGTAGCTAGCGTTGTCATCGTCGCGAACTTGCCGTTTATCCGGACGTTCGATGATCCGGTGATCAGCTTGCCCGAGGCCGCGCTGCTTGAGTTGGCCCCGAAGAGACCGCCGAGCATCGCTAACAAGGTTGTACCGGCCCCTCCCGACGCGGCAGACCCGGCTTGGCCCGAGCCTGCGCCGCCTCCGAATAGAGACCCTAAGAAAGATCCAACCGATCCATGGGCTATTGGATCGCCAACGCGGGCTGCTGGTTGCCGATCACCCATTTACGATGCCTGTCTTGGTATCGGCCAAGCAGGCGGATGAGTTCGCAAGCGCAGTCAGTTGGGCGTCAAAAACAGCCTGATGCTCGTCAAACTCGTCCGCCGCTGCCGACGCGGTAAACGAGATCACCGTCGTATCACCAGGATCGATGAAAGATAGCTGCTGTCGCATAGCCCCCATCGTCGCGTTCCAGCGCACGTCGACACGTCGGGCGGCGTTATCGCCGATACGGCCCGACTGCTGACCTTCCAACGTATAATTTGGGAGAGTGGTCTCAAAGATAGCAATTTGTCGCGCGCAGAATTCGGCAAAGTCTTCGTCGGATGATCGGACCTCGCGCGCGATCACGACACTAGGAACGACTGCTTGACCCGCGTTAGGAGGCGCCGTGTGGACGATCATCGACCGGTCAATCCAGCCATCAGGTAGTGTGATAGCCAATTGCTCTAAAACCATACATCCCCAACACGATACATGATTATCATACACCGATTTTAGAGCGCAAACCAGAGGAGAAAACCTCTGCAGACGTCCTCGTCGAGATGGCCTTACCAGATGGGATAAATTAGATGCGCGATATTGCACAGCAGGCAATCTTGAAGCTGGCTCTGATGCAAAACTGACGTTGGGGATTCACGCAGGGAATCGAGCGGGATAGATAGGCGTGATGCCCGAACCTGCCGCACCTGTGTATCGCACGACGAATGGCCTCAGTATAATGCGGCGCCGAAGCGCCGTGGGTCGTTGGAATATGTTCGAACCAGAGATGCACTGGCTATCGGTGCCCTGTGGTCGTCCTGGTCGCCCGATGCGGTTCTCAGGGTCGTTTCCGTCAACGTGGTGTAATTTCGGGTGTGGCACCGGGTTGTCATCGTTGAGGCGGCCTTGGGTGTAATCTGTAGCTGGGCGATCTTCTCGATTGTGGGTGTGGCGAGTGCGGTCATACCTTCGAGCTGCATGTAGCGGCACTGGAGCTGAAATTCGTCGTTCTGCTCGAGGCGCACGGCCCCGATCATTCGCTTGATGCTGTCTTCGTTGGGGAAGATGCCGACGACGTCGGCAAGGCGCTTCACCTCCTGGTTGAACCGCTCGAGCGGGTTGGTGCTGTGGAGCTTGACCCGGTGCTGCTCAGGGAAGGTCATGTAGGCGAGCACGTCGTGCTCGGCGCCGTCCAAGCAGACGCCGAGCTTGGGCCAGCGGCCGCGCAGCTGGTCGGCGACGTGTCGCCAATTCTGGGTCGCGGCCGCGTGATCGGGCTGGAGGACGACCTGCCGGATCGCGGCCGCGACGACGGTGTTTTGGCCCTTGGGCACGTGGGCGAGCGCGTTCCTCATAAAGTGCACCCGGCAACGCTGCCAGGTCGCGCCGACGACGCGGGTGATTGCCGCCTTAAGGCCTTCGTGCGCGTCGGAGATGACCAGCTTGACGCCCTTGAGCCCGCGGCGGACGAGATCGCGCAGGAAGGTCGACCAGAACGGCTCGGCCTCGCTCGGACCAATGTGCAGCCCGATGATTTCGCGCTTGCCCTCGGTCGTCACGGCGACCGCTATTATGGCGGCGACGCTGACGATGCGGTCGCCCTCGCAGACCTTGAGGTAGGTCGCATCGAGCCAGAGGTACGGCCAGTCGCCGACGAGCGGGCGCTTCAGGAATGCATTCACGCGCTCGTCGATATCCTTGCACAGCTTCGACACGCTCGACTTCGAGATGCCGCTCATCCCTCCGCCGCCATTCCATGCGCTACGCGCACAGAACCTTGGGCGGCTGCGCCCATCGCCTGGATCAACTCGTCGACGCGCCGCGTGCTGACGCCAGCGATCCACAGTTCCTGGATCACCGAGACCAGCGCCTTCTCGGCAGTCTTCCTGGGCTCGAGGAAGCCGGGAAAGTAGGCGCCGGTCCTGAGCTTGGCGATCTTCAGGTTGAGTGTGCCGAGCCGGCTATCGATCGATCGGTCGCGGTAGCCATTGCGCCACGTGCTGCGATCGCCCGATCGCTCGTGGCGGCCGGCGCCGATCAGGCCGTCGACATCGGCCTCCATGATGATTTGCAGCACACTCTCGGCAACGGCGCGCAGGAAATCGCCATCACCGGTCTTCGCCATCAGCTCGGCCAGCGGTAGTCTGTCATCGGTCATTGGGAACAACTCCTCGGTTTTGGCGAAGGTCGACACTTCCACCTTAACCGATGAGCCCGGTGGCCGCCGAGATCGACGTTGCGGGGGGTGGGGCTAGCCCCCACCCCCCGCAACGCCGTCATCAAGACCGGGAAATTACACCACGAGCGCGGACGCTACCGTTTTCAGACAGCGCGATCGAGCTATGCCTGACGCTGAAGACGCTGTTCAACCTGCCTCTGCGGCAAGGGATGGGATTGGTTGCGAGCCTGATCAAGATGGCGGGACTGGATTGGCCGGTGCCGGATTATACAACGCTGTGCCGCCGGTAAAAGACATTGAAGGTCAGAGGTGGCTCGGCAAATCTGCTCAGGCTGCTGAGTGGAGTTTCTGCCTGAAGGCGGCCAGCATGGCTGCCGAACAGGAGATGAGATGACGAAGCGAACACGCCGGAACCACAGTCCGGCATTCAAGGCGAAGGTGGCTTTGGCTGCCGTGAAGGGCGAGAAGACGCTTGCCGAGTTGGCGCAGCAGTTCGACGTTCACCCGAACCAGATCACGACGTAGCGCGGCCAGTTGCTGGAAGGGGCCGCAGGGGTTTTTGGATCGGAAGGTCATAACGAGCCGGCAGAGCCGGCGATCGACGTGAAGACGTTGCACGCCAAGATCGGCGAGTTGACGCTGGTGAACGATTTTTTGTCCGGGGCGCTCGGCAAGGCGGGACTGTTGCCGAGCGCAAAACGATGAACGACCGTTCGCATGGATCGTGTCCCACTGAGTGGTGTAGCTTCGCCGGGGTTGATCCAGCGATCTCCGGCGAGGCCGGATTGATCAAGCGGCCATTGCGGGCAGCGTGACGAGCGGATCATCGCTCAACTGGGCGACACTTTCCAGCGTCATGTAGCGCGAGCGCTGAACCGCCCATTCGTCGTTCTGTTCGAGCAGGATCGCGCCGACGAGACGGGTGATGGCCTCCTCGTTGGGGAAGATGCCGACGACGTTGGTGCGGCGCTTGATCTCGCCGTTGACGCGCTCGATCGGGTTCGTCGAATGCAGCTTGAGCCGGTGCTGGGGTGCAAAGCTCATGTAGGCAAGGACGTTTTCCTCAGCGGTATCCATCAACGTCGCCAGTTTGGGCACGGTCGGGCGCAGCTGGTCGGCAACCTTGCGCCACTGGCTCTTGGCGGCGTCAGGCGTTTCCTGGGCGAAGGCGGTGGCGATGAACGCCGAGACGACACGGCGGCCGCTCTTGCCGGCGTGCGCCAGCGCGTTGCGGGAGAAGTGCACACGGCAGCGTTGCCACGTGGCGCTGAACACGCGGGAGACAAAAGCCTTGATGCCCTCGTGGGCATCGGAGATAACCAGCTTCACGCCGCGCAAGCCACGACGCGCGAGACCGCGCTAGGCAAGTCGGTCCAGAAGGTCTCGGCCGCCGACGCGCCAATCGCCATGCCGAGCACCTCGCGGCGACCGTCGCTGTTAACGCCGACCGCGATGGTGACCGCGACCGAGACGATGCGGCCGTTTTGGCGGACTTTAAGATAGGTGGCGTCGATCCAGACGTAGGGCCAGTCGCCTTCGATGGGACGCTCGAGGAACGCCTTCACGCGAACGTCGATATCTTCGCACAACCGGCTGACCTGGCTCTTGGAAATGCCGCTCATCCCTCCGCCGCCATTCCTTGCGCTTCGCGCCTGGAACCTTGGGCGGCTTCGCCCATCGCTTTTACGAGGTCATCGACCGATCGCGTCGAGATGCCCTGGATGTAGGCCTCCTGCACGACCGCGGTCAGCGCCTTCTCGGCAAGGCGTCGGGGCTCGAGGAAGCCGGGGAAGTAGCTGCCCTTCCTGAGCTTGGGGATGCGCAGCTCGACGGTGCCGGCCCGGGTCTCCCAGTCGCGCTCACGATAGCCGTTGCGCTGGGTGAGCCGGTCATCGCTCTTCTCGCCATAAGCCGCGCCCGTGAGCCCGCCGACCTCAAGGGCCATCAGTCGCTGCGCGGCAAAGCCGATCATCTCACGCAGAAAATCAGAGTCGGCGCTCTTCCCCACCAGCGCCTGCAGGTTCATCGTATCGTCGGTCATCGGTAATCTCCGTCGGTTGAGTGTCGCAACCCAAACCTATCCGAAGGTCGCCGATGGCCAACCGCGAGCTACACCACCACCCGGGACACGACTTTCGCATGCGTTGCCGGTGACACGGCAGGCGCGGGAGTTGGGTATCAGCCGCGGCAGCGTCTATTATCTACCTAGGCCGACCTCGGCTGCCGACCTCGCGATCATGCGGCGGATCGATGCGCTGCGCATGGATTTCCCGTTCGCGGGAAGCCGGATGCTACGTGATCTGCGTGCCGCCGAAGGCGTCAAAGTCGGCCGCCTGCACGTCTCCACACTGATGAAGAAGATGGCGATCGAGGCGATCTACCGGCGGCCGAACACCTCGAAGCCGGCGCCAGGGCACAAGATCTATCCGTATCTGCTGCGCAGGCTGGCGGTGACGCGGCCCAATCAAGTCTGGGCGACCGACATCACCTACATCCCGATGGCGCGCGGCTTTGTTTATTTGATCGCCATCGTCGACTGGTTCAGCCGGCGGGTGCTGGCATGGCGGCTGTCGATCACGCTGGAGACCGACTTTTGCATCGAGGCTTTGGAGGAAGCGCTGACGCGCTTCGGGACGCCGGAAATCTTCAATACCGACCAAGGCAGCCAGTTTACCAGCATGGCGTTCACCGCCGTCTTGCACCGCGAGAAGATCGCGATCAGCATGGACGGCCGCGGCGCCTGGCGGGACAACGTGTTCGTCGAGCGCCTGTGGCGCTCGGTGAAGTACGAGGAAGTTTACCCGCCCGCCTATGGTTCGGTCAGCGAGGCGCGCGCCTCGATCGGACGCTACCTGACCTTCTACAATGGCAGACGCCCGCACTCGTCGCTTGACCGCAGGACACCCGATCACGTCTACTTCAACCGTCCGCTTCTCGCAGCGGCATGAAACCAGCCCACACTCCACTTAGCAGTCGCGCCGAGCTGTTCAATTGAACCGAGCCACCTCTGTCTGATCCGCCCGAAAACGCCATAGCGTGAGACATCCCACGATTGTCAGGCATGATCCGAGGCCAAGACATTCGAGCCAAAATGGTACACCGAGTAGCTCCATACCCGTAAGCAGGTTCGTAGGTAACGGCCCAAAGCCAAAACCCAGTACAAGCAGGAGAGCTGCCGCCAACAGTGTAATGACCGAGGGAATCACTTCCCTCATTTAATCCTCTGATGCTAAAGGGTAAAGGGTGTGCGGCTCCTGATCAAGGTCGCCATCCGCTGCGATAGCCCGCATTTGCACTTGGGCGGATAGGCGGTCGAAGCAAGACACCGCCAAGTGGGCGCGATCAATTGTAATTGCCGACCGTTCGTTCCGCGGATTGGGCCAGTCGCCCCTTAACGGCGATTTCTATCAAGATTTCAAAGAGTTTCGCAATTGAACAGAGAGCCCCGTCTCGATGGCTATTCACGTGCAGACAAACCGAACCACCCCCTTGGTTTACTCCTGCAAGCTGCTCAATGATGCCGGTGGTTACCAGTCAATACCCGGAGATGGTAGCTTTTAACCCACTCCCGAAACAACCCCGGCGCGCCGCGCTTGAACCACAGGTGATAGGAATATCCTGCACTCAGGCCGCCGGCTATCAATCCGGCGCCTTCCGGGATCAAGCCGGATCCGTACAGTTCCGAGTCGGCAGCGCCAGCTTTCATCAGGTAGACATAAACCTCGCCATCATAGACGGGGTATTTCATGCCGAGCTTCAGGTTCTCCCAGGCATAGCCCCGAACCCGGAGCTTTGTCAGTGTCTCCGCTACCGCCTCGACCGTATATCGATAGAACGATGAATTGATGTACGACCCGGCAGTATTTTCGACGCGGTATCGTCGTAGAATGTAAAACTTAGGAGCGAGGAATTGATGAATGCTCTCGTGGACACGAGCGAGCTCCTGGTCCTCTTTCGTCCCTAGCGAAGAGATTTCGGAGTCGCCCCAGAAATTCGATCGTCCGGTATGGGCCTTCAGATATCCCACTCTTGCCGTTTGCGGCCGATAGCGAACGCCGGATTTGATCGGCGGCATATCCTCCTGGAACACCCGGCCTCCCCGTGGTCGTCCCCTAAATAGCCAAGCGAGCACGGCCTGAATACCTAGAATGGCGATGGCTTTGGCAAGATGTTGAGCCGCCGCGTCCAGGTCTGCAGGCGTTCGCGCATAATAGGCCCTACTCCCAAATTGATAGAACTCGTCGATCCCGGAAAACACGGCCATGCCGATCGAGAATATTCCCACCACACTGGTGATTACGTCGACGATCTCGCCTACGCCAAAGGCATGACTGACCACCCAGGCAACAAGCACCGCCGCAACGATGGCCAGAGAGTCAGGCGTGATTAACGCCGCCAGCTGATCTCTTGCCTCTGGACCAACCTTGGTCATCGTGCGCCGCAAAACGTCGGCCAGACGCTGTTCGTAGGATTCACCGGCGATTGTAGGCATGACGACCTGATAGCAAACGGGTGATGATCGACCAAGCTGAATGAGGTGCCCCGCGACGGATTGTGCTCCCTCCGCTTCGCCCGTCGATCGGCCAGAAGTTACGGCATTATTGACGCGCAAGGAAATTTGCGCGATCACCATTTCATAACGTTAGAGGGCGGAACATGCCGGTTTATCTCAAGCTCGGGTCGCTTCAGGGTGCTGTCACCGCCGGTCCGTACAAGGGCTGGATCGAACTCGATTCCTACAGCTGGGGTTTTTCGGTCGCGGTGCAAACGACTGCCGGCGCCGGCGGCAACCGTATGTCATCCGGGAAAGTCACACCGGGCGACGTTCATCTGGTCAAGCGTCAGGACGATACGACCACCCAGTTTATGCTCCAGTCGCTCGAGGGCAAGAACACCCCCGAAGCACAACTTGCCGTAACGATCCAGGCGTCGGATGGTGCTGAGGCGAAGTATATCGAATACGTCATGAAGAACGTGATCTGCACGTCGTTTACGACGTCGGGCCAGAGCTCGGGTGGCGAACCGATGGAAAACATTGCCCTTAATTTTAGTCAGGTTCAGTTTAACCAGTATCTTCGCGACGATACCAACGCTGAGCGCGCGGTCCGCGGCGGCTACGACTTCACAACTGCAAAGAAGGTCTAACTCCTGCTAGTCAGCTTTGGCGTTAATGACGTCGCTCTTGTATTTGAAAGACAGACTGACGCTCCACACCGCTGTATAAAAGGCGATGCTGGCCCCTTCTTGCTTCCGTGTGTCAATATGGCGACCGCTACCGGCGCTATTTTCGTTATCTCGTTTTAATCGATCGGCCGAACGCCGCGCTGGCCTCATGCAAAATTTTGACCAACGACGCGGTTATTCGCTTTGTGATACCGTCAAAGCCGCCTGACAGTGACAGCTGCGAAACGTCGAGTTCGTCTTTTGCCGAGGCGATCGCAACGTCACCAGCCGCACCGAGCCGGGCCCGCACTTCGTCGAGTACCGACATCTCTACTCCACCCACTGGGATTACGGTCCCGAGCAGTGCCCCGGTTGCGGCGCCGACGACAAGGATCGCAAGCGGAGCGTCGCCGTGCGCGGTGTGCGCCTTACTGTGGATCGCGTCGATATGCTTGGGGGTGGCCCCGGCCTGCGAGCGTCCATCGGCGCGATGCACAGCAGGTCTTTTGTTGTCGTCTGCATCAGCGGTGAAGCTGTCGACGCTTTCGCTCACGGCACGCGTCGAACGGCTGCGTGCGAACAATGCAATCCCGATTGCCAGCCCGGCTGCCCCGAAAGCGAGTGGATGCCCCCCCGCGGCGGTTTGCGCGGAAGCGACAGCTTTCTTTCCTGCTGAACTTATTGACCCGATTGCATTATCGACCATTGCTTGAGGCGACAGCCGCATTTGAAGCTCGTCTATGGTACCCGCAACCCGGTCGCGCGTAGCTGCGGCTTCGGTCTCGATCGCTTTGGTCTCCTCGGTCATCGTACACTCTCCGCAATCGCTACCGCATCGCGCTTA
Source organism: Polymorphobacter sp. PAMC 29334 (assembly GCF_019431245.1). NCBI lineage: Bacteria > Pseudomonadati > Pseudomonadota > Alphaproteobacteria > Sphingomonadales > Sphingosinicellaceae > Polymorphobacter > Polymorphobacter sp. PAMC 29334. Next base: position 276,761 of record NZ_CP080245.1, read on the forward strand.
ACCGATTTGATGGACTGGTCGGGGACGATGCTCGACATTTTCAATTTGCTGACCCCGCTCATGATCAGGACGCCGCCAACTACCAACGCGGCGAAGCCAACTATTACTGCAGCCCAGCCAGCACCCAGCAGCGGGGTCAGAAATCCCACCGCAGCCCCTAGCAAAGTGAATATCGCGCCGAGCAAAAGCACTGCACCGATGCCGATACCTGCCGCACCCTTGCCGGCCGAGGCAACATTGTCGCGCAATTCCGACTTGGCGAGACGAATTTCGGTGCGAACAAGATGGTTGCCGTCCTCGACGAGCTGACGAAGCAGATCAACGATTGAATTTTCCTCCTGCATCCCGATCACCTTGGTCGAACGAAGCGCGATACCGCGAAACCGGCGGCAACGGCGATGCCAATGGCAAGGGCAGGGCGGGTGCGAATCAGCGTTTTAGTGTCGCCCAGCAATTGATCGACAGATTTGTGTTCGACCGTATTCGCCCAGCCGGCGACGGTATCGGCGGCAGCGTGAACATATTTAGCTAGCGGTGCAGCGCCATTACCGTCGAGATTGGTAGCGACGTCGCGCACCGCCGCAGAAACACTGTCCAACGTCAACTTCACCTGCGCTTTACCCTCGCCGAGCAAAGATTCTGCCGACGGAGCAACGTTTGACATCGCAGACCCAGCCAATCGATTTTCCTCATCATCGTGAGATGCAGGTGCCGGAGGCATTCCGGTCCTGGTGGTGTCGTTGCTCATTTTGAACCTTCCGGTCGCGCAAAGCTGCCCTTCGGCAAGTGGTTGCCAAACGTAACATGCTTTGCCGAGTTCCCCCCTCTATGGTCCGTTGAAGGATCAACTGACGCTGTTGTTTCCGTCGAACGCACGATGGAAAACGCGTGCCGAGGGAAGAGGCTGAAGTAGCCCCCTAAATCGCCCGACAGTCCATGAAGCGTCCTGGGTTTTCCGGAGCCGGTCTCGCTCGCGAAGCTGCTCGAAGGTGCTCTGTGGCTCCTCAGGAATGAGCTGATAGGCCCGCTGGCGCTTATTCCAGCGGCCCCTTCGCAGCCGATCGCGGCGGTCTCGACCGAACTGCCGTCAGGCATGACAACGACCAGTGACACCATGCCAGCTGTAGGAATATAAACGGGTTCGAGACGTTCGCCGGGCTCGTACAGAACCTGCCCCAACTTGAGCGGCACAGCTGTCATCCACTTTGCCAGCGTGGGCTGATCCTTCACTAGCACACGCGAGAGAAGGTAGTTTGCAGAGGGCCAGGGATCGCTCGTCGACTGTGACATCCCGCTCTCAAACCCTTCGCGTTGCCACCTGTAGTAACGTCGCGGTCGGCTGCCGGACGCAGCCTCAAAGATTTATTCCAGCTTTCCGGCAATCGTGGCGAAAATACGATTGTCATGGGAACCCTGCCACGTTCGCACCGTTGGCGCATCGTCAGATACATAACGAGCTCTGGCGACGCTGGCAGCAGCGTTGGCCTCGAGGAGAGGCGCTCGTTCTCAGAAATCTCTGGAGCCAGCGATGGTTGTGTCGACGCGTGTCCAGTGGGGTACAATGCTTTTGACCGGCAGCAGCGTTGCGGCGTGTGCGTCGCCGTCGATGCGAATCTCGACCGGTCTCCAGCGCTATGGTCTCGGCGGTGCGCGCGCCGACTGTGTCGGCAATCACCTTGAGGCGTCGCTGTCGATCATCCAGCTCGGTCGCGCTGCTCAGGTGTACAATGGTGGCGACCCGATGCCGGGGCGGCTGAACGCGAGCGACCTGGTTCGTGCCGCCGCCCAGGTCAACGACCCGAAAGTACCGCTCGAAGTCGTCAAGGCCACGGCGGTCTGCGGCGTGCTGACCGGTCCCGCGCCGGTTTCTCCGTCGTGACCCCCGACGAGAAAACCAGTCAGACTCGCGACGGCGTTATCCAGCTGGTCGAAGAAACGGCTCGCATCGATACCCGAACGGTAGAGACCGGCAAGGTCCGCGTGCGGACCGTTGTCGACGAGGAGCCAGTCGTCGTAAGCGCGACGCTGTCCGGCAACTACGTCACGGTCGATCGCATCGCGATCGACCGTGTTGTCGATACCGTTCCGCCGCCGCGCGAGGTCGACGGCGTGATGATCATCTCGGTCGTCGAGGAGCGGCTTCGCGTCGTTCGCGAGCTGGTCCTCGTCGAGGAGGTCCACATGCGCGATGTCCGCACCGCCGATCCTTTTGAGCAGACCGTCACCCGCCGCGTCATGCGCGCGGTGATCGAGCGCGAATCCACCAACAGGGAGACTGAATAATGGCCGACGACCGTGAGATGACCGAGGGGGCCCCGCCGAGCCACATCCACATCGAAAAGGGCAAGCCGGTCAATTGGCTGGCATGGCTTGCGCTCGCGCTCGGCGTGCTTGCGCTGATCTGGGCCCTGACGCGCCACAAGGAAGCCGCGACGACCACCGAAACCGTATCGAACACGGCCGCCGCGCCGATCGCAGCCACCGGATCCACGGTCGCCGCGACCACGACCGCCTCGGTTGGAGCATTGGGTGCCTATCTCGCCGGCAGCGAAGCAGCACCGCGGACGTTCGCGTTCGATACGATGCACTTTGCGACGGCTTCAAGCGAGCTGACCGCCGCCGACAAGACAACCGTTGAGGACGTTGCTGGCGTGCTCGGAAAGTACCCGACGACGAACGTCAAAATCGTCGGTTATGCCGATGCCCGCGGCAATGCCGCGGATAACGCTAAGCTCGGCATCGACCGCGCCAGTTCGGTCAAGGTGGCACTGACGGCCAAGGGTGTCGATGGTAGCCGCATCGCGACCGGCAGCGGCGGCGACGCCGACCCAGTCGACACCAACACGACGGCGAGTGGCCAGGCGGAGAACCGCCGCACCGAGCTCGTTGTCGTCAATCGCTAACCGCTATTCAACCCAAGCCCACAGAAGGAGCGATCATCATGTCACGCATCATCACGGCATTGTTCGACACCCGCGCCGACGCCGAAGCCGCCAAGAACCGTCTCGAGGCTGCGTCGTTGCACGTCAGCCACGTCAGCATCACCGACAAGACCAGCGACGGCTATAGCGACAATGTCGGCACCGGCACGACGTCGGCAGAATCCCAAGGCTTTTGGGCGTCGCTCAAGGGCGCGTTTAGCCCGGGTGAAGACCGTCACGTCTATGAAGAAGGTGTCCGCCGCGGCGGTGCCCTGCTCAGCGCGACGGTGGACGACGATCACGTCGATCAGGCGGTCGACATCCTCGACAACGCCAACTCGGTCGACATCGATGGCCGCGCCGAGGACTGGAAGAAGTCGGGATGGGTCGCTCCGGTTGCTGCAACCGGCATGTCCCCCAAGCCGATGACGGGTGCGCGTAAGATGGGCGCAGGCGAGGAGATGATCCCGGTCGTCGAAGAGACGCTGCGGGTCGGCAAGCGCGAAGTCGAGCGCGGTGGTGTCCGGGTGCGCTCGTATATCGTCGAGACCCCAGTCAGCGAGAAGGTCACGCTTCACGAGGAGCATGTCTCGGTCGAGCGTCGTCCGGTCACCGGCGGCGCCGTGCCGGCCGATGCATTTCGTGAGCGGACGATCGAGATGACCGAGACTGCCGAGGAAGCCGTCGTTGCCAAGGACGCCCGCGTCGTTGAGGAGGTCGTCGTTCGCAAGACCGCCGACGACCGCACCGAGACGATCAACGATACCGTGCGTCGCACCGAGGTCGAGGTCGACAACGTTGCCGGCACGTCGCGCACCGGCATGACCGGGGCCGGGACCGCCGGTGCCGGGACGGCTGCTGGTGTCGGCCTCGGCGACAAGATCGCCGGCCTTGCCAAGGAAGGGGCCGGCAAGGTTACCGGCAACGACGATCTCGAGCGTCGCGGTGAAGCGCAGCAGGGTAAGAAGCCTTACTAAGCCGTCTTATCAGGGGGAGCACTTCGTTCCGCGAAGTGCCCCCCTTTCTGCATCGGCGTAACTCGTCCGGACCACCGCATCCTTTCGGAGAAGAAACATGGTCGATAAAATCGCGTAGAAGGTGTTCTCGACAATGCCAAGGGTGCCGTCAAGGAAGGGGTCGGCAAGATGACCGGCGACGAAAAGCTTAAGGCCGAGGGCGTGGCTGACAAGGCGAAGGGAAGTGCCGAGAGTGCCGTCGGCGGCGCCAAGGATACCGTGCGCGACGCCGCAAAGAAGATCTAGTGCACAGCCGCTGCCGGGCTGACCTGGCAGCGGCCGCTCTCCCCGTCATGGCAGGAACGGAGGCGGGCATCTCGACATCCGCATCGCTCGCTCCGGCGCTGCCGCCGATCGAATCGCCAGCGGCTCCCGATACCTCGCGGGCGCTGACAACGTTCGTTCTCTCCGTCGCTAATCTGTACTTCGGCAAGGAAATGTTGGTGCCGGTCACCCTGGCGCTACTCCTCGCTTTCGTTCTCGCGCCGCTGGTCAACCTTCTGCGCCGCCTGCGGATCGGCCGTGTCCCTGCAGCACTTCACGTCGCGACCCTCGCGCTTGGCCTGGTACTGGCGATTTGGACGGTGATTGGTACCCAGATTGCGCAGCTGACCACCGATCTGCCGCGCTATGCCGCGACCGTCGAGACCAAGGTGTCGCGGGTGAAGGCTTACACGCTTGGCTGCGTGTCCGAGTTTACCGACCGGATCGACTCACCACATAATGCGCCTGAAGGTGAGACGACGACGATGTCGTCGACCGAGACCCATGCTGCACCCGCAGCTCCGCCCGCGACCGGATCGACCCCGCTCGATCTTGTTCGCCGCTACCTGTCGCCAGTCCTGTCGCCCCTGGCGACCTTCGGTGTGGTTTTCATCATCGCGATCTTCGCCCTGCTCCAGCGCGAGGACCTGCGCGACCGCATGATCCGCCTTGCCGGCTCGACCGACCTCCACGGCACGACGGCGGCGATCGACGACGGCACCCAGCGCCTGCGGCGCTATGTTCTGACGCAGCTGTCGATCAACGTGCTGTGCGGCGTCGTGATCGGTATCGGGCTGCTGGTGATCGGCGTCCCCTACCCGGTGCTGTGAGGTATCCTCTCGGCGCTGCTCCGGTTCGTTCCCTATGTCGGGTCGCTAATCGCCGCGGTGCTGCCAATGACACTAGCGGCGGCGGTCGAGCCGGGCTGGTCGATGACATTGTGGACGCTTGCGCTCTACCTTGTTGTCGAGGGGATTACCGGCCAGGCGATCGAGCCGATGGTCTATCGCCGCAGCACCGGGCTGTCACCATTCTCGGTCGTCGTCGCGGCGATCTTCTGGTCGTGGCTGTGGGCCCGATCGGGCTGATCCCATCGACGCCGCTCACCCTCTGCCTCGTCGTCCTCGGCCGTCACGTCCGCCACCTCGAGTTTCTCGACGTGCTCCTCCGCGTTCAACCCGCCCCGACGCCGCTCGAGAGCTTCTACCAGCGGATCCTTGCAAACGATGCCGACGAGGTCCGCGACCATGCCGAGGGGCTGCTCAAGGAACGGTCTCTCTCGAGCTACTACGACGATGTCGCGCTCAAGGGATTGCAGCTTGCCGCGGTCGACGCCCAGCGCGGCAACCTTCATCCCGACCAACTAGCGAGCATCCGGACGACGATCGTCGAGGTCATAGACGGCCTGAAGGACCATCCCGACACGCAGCCGGCTGCAGCAGCTTCTGAAAGTGCGGTGATCGCCCCGTCACAGCGAGGCGCGGGCACAGTGCCAGCGACGCCGGCAATCGCCGATGTGGAGGATGGCGAGGCGCTGCCGCCGGAGTGGGGCGCGGGGAGGGGGCGGTCGCCGCGTCGCTGGTCGTGGCCTGCTCGATGAGGCTGCCGCGACCATGCTGGTCCAGATCCTCGCCAAACACGGCATCGGAGGTCGCGTCGTGCCCTACAGCGCCGTAGCACGCGACTGGATTGGCGAGTTCACCGCCAGCGACGTGCGGATAATTTGCATCTCGTATCTCGAACTGAGTGGCGAGCCGTCGCCTCTCCGCTATCTGATCGAGCGGCTGCGCCACCGGGTGTCCGGCATCCCGGTCATTGTCGGCCTGTGGCCGGCGGGAAAGGCAATCCTGAGCAACCCGCCAATGGCACGCAGCATGGCTGCCGACCACTACACCTCATCGCTGAGCGCCGCGGTCGAGGCAGCGATCGCCGCAGCGCGCGGCGTGCCGGGCCGGCTAGGTCTCTTGCGGTTGACGGCTCCGATGGCAGCTGCTTGAGGAATTGCGGCGCGACAGCCCCCATCTCAGGAACCGAGTTGACCGCGTGAACTGATCGACAAATGCGCGCTGCCGGATTGCCCGTTTGACCGCTTCATCGATGCCGCCAGTCGTTGATGATGCCCCGCCGTTTACCGGACGAGCACTTCGTCGTGCTGTCTGCAATAAGCAGTGCCGGCCGCGCAGTGATTTTGCGCCGCTATACCTATAGAAGCGGCCGGGGCGACCCCCGGCCGGGTCGACTTACTTCTTCGCCGAAGCGCTCTTGCCATGGGCTGCGGTTGACGCCTTGTGAGCCTCTTCCGAGTGGCCATGGGCCTTCGTCGAGGTCTCGTGCGCATTGCTGTGGTCGTTCTTGCCGTGCATCTCGGCAGCGTTGTGATGCGACTTCGCGGCCGCCTCGTGATGCTCGGCCGCCTTCTTGTGATCTGCCTGTGCCATGTGTTATCTCCAAGGATATCGCTCTAGGCGGCAGACGTTCAGCGTCTGATCCAATAACGGGTTCCCCTTTATGAAGGGTAGGATGCACTGGCCACTTGCTACGCGCGCAAGCTGCTGCCGCTTAACCCTGCGACAATCTGGCGGTTGGTTCGAGGGGGCGCGTCGCGCTTTACAAGCACTCGAGCAATGACGGAGTCGCTGTGACCGACGATGAACGCTGGATGCGCGAAGCGATCGCGGTAGCTACATCGCGCGGGGACGACCCGGCCTCTGCACCGATCGGCTGCGTAATCGTACTCGACGGCAAGATTATTGGTGCGTCGCACAACGAGTGCGAGACGCTCCACGACGCGACGGCACATGCTGAGATGGTGGCGTTCCGCAAAGCCGGTGCGGCAGTAACGGCCGGCGATCACCTCGGTGGCGAGATGCGGGGGGCGACGCTGTACTCGACACTGCAGCCGTGCGGCATGTGCACCATGGCGTCGATCTGGGCCAAGGTCGGCAGGATCGTCTACGGTGCCGGTCGCGACGACGTCCACAAGATGTACTTCGAAGCTAAGGGCATCGACACGCTCGATTTTGTGACCCACGCCTATCGCGACGATTTGTCGGTCGAGGGCGGTATCCTGCGCGCCGACTGCGCTCGGCTCTACTATCCGCCCGACGCGAAGCTCGACGCCGACGAGCAGGCCAATCTCTAAATTCCAACTGTCCCTGCGATGAGGAGAACCACGTTGTCCAAGATCGAAACGATGCAAGAGCTTTATGTCGACGAGTTGAAAGATCTGTGGTCGTCAAACGATCAGATGGCCAAGGCTTTGGAGAAAATTGCCCCGGCGGCAACCGACAGCGATCTCAAAGCTATGCTGCAAAAGTCACAGAGTGGCATTGCGGCCCACACCACGGTGCTCAAGGCCCTGATCGAGGCCCAGAATGAAGTGGTCAAAAAGGAGCACTGCAAGGGCATGGAGGGCCTGGTTGAGGAAGCTCTGAAGCACATCCTCAAGGATGCACCCAAGACCGGCCCCGTGCTCGACGCTGCGATCATCGCGCAGTATCAGCGGATGACCCATTATGGCATCACCGGTTTCGGCACGGTCGCCGCTTTCGCCAAGGCGCTCAAGCTTGACGGCGATGCGTCCAAGCTGGAGGCGGCGGTTAAAGATATGCATCGCGGCGACGATATGATGAGCCAGCTCGCCGAATCCGCGGTCAACGTCGAAGCGGTCTGAGTTTCAGGCATATTGGTTCGGGCTTGCCGAACCATCTGGTCGGATAGGCGACGACGGCGGCTCTTGTTCGATACGCATCGGTCGTCGGCAGTTGGTAAATGAGCCGGCCAACGGTTTTGGTCGTTGGCCGGACTCCAATTAGTTGGGCTTCGGCGCGTCCATCGCCTTGTCGGCTGCCTTCTCATGGGCTGTCGCCGCCATTTTGGCATGGTGGGCAGCACGCTTGTGGTGCATCGCCTTATTGTGCGGCGAGGCTGAGGCCTTGGCCATCGAGCTTTCCTGCGCGGCCATGGCGGTGTGCTCGTCGGCCGGCGTCGTCCCCGTCGTCGTCTGCGCAATTGACGGCCCAGCGAGTGCGAGGCTGAGCGCAGAAGCGGCGATTAGATGCGCTATCTTCATAACCCGTTCCTTCATCAAAAATATCGACGCAAGCGTGTTGTCGATGCTGTGTGATACATCATCCTTCTTAGCCTGACGATGAATAGATCCAGCGGCAGCATCTTGCACACGCCAAATCGTGAGAAGGCGTAGGCGAGCCTACCAACGCGGCATCAAGTCATGCTTTAACTGAGGCGCCGCCGAAACTGATATAGGCGACGCCTCTTTTGACCGTTTCAGGCGAACCGAATGAACGGGCGCCGACGGACTGCGACTCCGACCAAGCCAAAACCGGCAACCATCATTGCCCAGCTGGCAGGTTCAGGTACTGTGCCGGCAATCGCTGTTCCGGTAAATTTGGTGATGGAGCCAGACGTGTCGATGCTCCCGCGGGTGGCATTGCCATCGAAAATGTCGCTGACGCTGGCGACCCCGTCGTTAGGCTGGTTGGCGGTATCGAACGAGGCCAAAAAGAAGCCTTGCCCCGAGACGCTGGTCCCTGCTGGAATTAGCACGTCGAGCAGAAGGTTACCCGCGGCTGGATTGTAGCGAAAAGGCTTGGTGAAGTTAATGACATAGTCGAAACCCTGGTCGGTCGGTGCTGCAAACGACAGCGGGCCCGAATAGATATTGGTCACGTCGCTGCCGATATTGTCGGCAAAGACAGTCGACAGCGGTGTGCCAAGTTCGTCGCCATGTGTGGTCGTCGAAAGGTTGATGATGACATTCGCGTAGTCCGCGCCGTTCAGGAAGCTCGGCGTCGAGCGGAAGGCCAGTGATGTCAGGCTCTGGGGACCGCTAAAGAAGCTCGACGAGTAGACCTGCTGATCGCGACTGCCTGTCGTTCCGCGATAGGTAAAGGGTGCCGGGCTCTGCGACTGACCGGACGGTGGGTTCGGCGGCGTTATCGTAATGATATCCGCAAAGGCTGGAGCAGCGACCGTTAGCAATACGGCAAGGCCAAAACGCATGCGCATCTGAATGTCCTTTTTTCGATAGGTGCCCGACCGGCAGGTCGAAGCGCTCGACAGCGCTCTGACCTGCCACTCTGCCAATTAGGCGCTAATCGCTGTCAGACGACGCCGCGAAACAACTCCAACCATACCAAAACCCAGAACCAGCATGGCCCAGGTTGCGGGCTCGGGAACGGCTGCGATCGAGAGGTTATCGAACTCAAAGGCCAACTTCCCCGAGTTGAAGCCTACTCGCGTGACACCTTGATTACGGTTGAAATCGAAACTGATGTTACGATTGGTGGCGGCCGAACTCTGGTCCCCGTTCGCAGGCGGGAACATGCTGCCGGTGACCGTCTGAACAACCGTGTTGCCGGCGTAGAATATCAGCGTGTTGTAGCTGTCGATCGAGCCCCAGTCGGCGCTCAAGCGGGTCAACACACCGCCGCCGCCGAGCGCACCGACGTCCAAGAAGGCGTTGCCGGAGGTGCCGGTTCCGGGCACTGCCAGATACCGGGTGGTGTCTGTCACGCCGCCAATGACTGGTGCAGCCGCGGTCGAGTCCGTGCCGGAGGTAACCTTATAGTTACCCGAGAACCCGGGCGCTGATCCGTCGTTGAAGTCAATCGTAGAGGTCGAAGCAGTTGCCTGAACGCCGGCGAGAGCCATGACGGCCAGACAAGCTGCCGAAAAAACGCGGTTCATAGTTATCCCCTTTTTTATAAGAGCCTAGCAAATAGAAAACTTCAATAAGATGAGTGATTATTCCAACTCATTACTTCAGTGGCTGAACTTAACTCACCACGATTATCAGCCTAAACTTGCCGATTCAGGCGAGATGAATAACCGGCCGCTGGCGCCGGCGGACTGTGACTCCGACCAAGCCGAAACCGGCAACCATCAATGCCCAGCTGGCAGGCTCTGGAACCGTTCCTGTGCCGGTTGCTGTCGTCGCCGTGATCCCAGTATCGGCCGAAGTCTCGAACCCATAGCTATTGAGCACGGCGTTGGTCGAGAAAGCGAAGCCGTAATAATCTTTGCCCGCCGACGTCACGCGAAGGCCGAGAAAGTTGTCGCCATTCGTATAGGGGATTGACGTCGACACCGGGAACGAGCCGAAGCCGCCAAGGGTGTTCTGGTCGTAAACCACGGGCCCACCACGATCGGTGAAATCCGTGGAGGGAGTGCCGAATACCGTCCGGACCGCAGCACTGCCGCTCGTCGAAACCGCCAGATAATTCGGGAAGCCACCGGTGCCGGTGAATGTGAACGTGCTTCCCAGGTACGAGAACGAATATGGGCTCACCGACAGGTCCGCGTTCACGGACGTGATCACCGGAGCGGCCTTAGCCGATCCAATGCTCATGCCCAGAATTATGCCGGCCGCGGCCGAGCTTGCGAGCCGCTTGCGATATATCGTTTGCATACGTCATCTCCGAGGCGGAGCACCCCATAATAGTTACGGTTAATATATTTAACCGATGCAGCATATGGTAAATTAAATGGCACGGACGGGCTTTCGCTTCCAAAAGCGGGCCTCTGTCTTGAGAGACCTATGATTTTCACTCGATGGAGCCGCCGACCGAAAGCGAGTTACTCGAGGACCCGCTCAGCGACTGAGCGAGATATCGCACGATCGCCGCGTGTTATATATGAAAATGTCAATTATCACATATCAGAGATGAGTTAGTGGGGGGGTGATGAGCTACCGCGTTCGTATCGTCCCTATCCCGACCGTCATAGACGATAGCGACGCGCCAGTCGTCACCGCGCGGGTACTGGAAATTATCTTTCCCGGCGACACCATCGAAACCGCTGCGGGCCGGATCAATATCATCGTCGGTGCCGGTACCGCCAAGATCATGGTCGCCGGCAAGATTTTGCGAAGCGTCCCGCTATGCTGAGCCGCATCGTTCCACTGCAGACGTTTGCGTTGCCGACCCTCGTCGCCACGGCTGACGATCGTACCCGCACCCGCTTTCTCGAATTCTTCGCCATGATGATCCGCAACCCGAATACGCGCCGTGCTTATGTCCGGGCGACAGGTGAGTTTTTGGGCTGGTGCGAGGGCAGAGGGGTCGCGTCGATCGTCGCGGTCCAGCCGCTGCACGTTGCCGGCTATGTCGAGGAGCAGGGCCGGGTTCGCAGCGCGCCGACGGTCAAACTGCGCCTGGCCGCAGTCCGCCACCTGTTCGACTGGCTGGTGGTCGGTCAGGTCGTGCCGTTCAATCCTGCCGCTTCCGTGCGAGGCCCGAGCCATAGCGTTCGGCGGGGTAAGACGCCGATGCTGGCTCCGGCCGAAGCCCGGCAGCTGCTCAACGCCATCGACGTGACGACGCCGGCGGGATTGCGCGACCGCGCGCTGATCGGGCTGATGACGTACAGCTTCGCCCGGTTGGCGCGGCGCTGGCGATGCGGGTCGAAGACGTCTACGTCCAGAACCGGCGGCTATGGGTGCGGCTGCACGAGAAGGGTGGCAAGCACGATATGCCGTGCCACCACAACCTTGACTCGTATCTCGAGGCGTATCTCGACGGTTGCGATTTGCGCGACGACCGTAAGGGCCCACTGTTCCGGACACTGGCGCGGGGGACGGGGCAGGTAAGCGCGACGCCGCTACCGCAAGCCAACGCCTTTGCCATGGTCCGTCGGCGGGCCACTGCGGCGGACATTGCCACTGCGATCGGCAACCATTCGTTTCGGGCGACGGGGATTACTGCCTACCTCAAGAACGGTGGCACTCTCGAGAAGGCGGCGGCGATGGCCAACCATGCCTCGACACGGACAACCCAGCTCTATGATCGGCGGACTGATGAGATGAGCCTTGATGAGGTCGAGCGGGTGTATTCTAACTCTAATGCCGGAAACCGGCGTTTATCATTAAGACCAAGCCAACTTGCTCGTGCACTTGCCCAGTGATACGGCGTATAAGACAATTGAGCATGATTAATAAGGAGAACATAAGTGGCAGCGGGACTGGTTTTGACTACGTTGGCACGCGAAGGAGTTGATAGGTACCGATCGGGAAGCGCCATTTTTGATCTCGCCAAGCTTTACGAGCCGGCACTCAAGCTGCAAGTCGCGCAGGCTTTGGACCTTGGGTTTCAATGCCGAAACAGAAGCCCTCTAATGGCGGAGACGACAGGCAGCCTCGAGAATGCTGCCAGCCATGGGGTACGTTTCTTCTCCATTGTTGCCGAAGCCGTTGCCGGCACAAATACGCCAATTGGTGACTTTAGTGGCGAAGGCGGTTTTGCAATGTGGCTCTATAAGCAAAAATGGAACCTACACGACGCACCGGTGCTGGAGCGAACGGACATGCGTATCTGTCTTAATCCGACGTGAGGCTACTATAGCGTCGATGGTAAGGGATTTGCTTACAACCGTCTTGTACATATACTTTGGCACGAATTGCATCACCTCACAGCCCTGCAACACCACATTAGAATAAATGCACCATATGATCCGAGCGATCCCTGGGTGGGCGCTATGATCGAAATTGGGCGGGCCTTTCCACATACTACTCGCGATCCACAAACAGGTAATTCCGAGATCCTATTCGAGACTGATCAGTGGACTTCAAACAAACGGGCAACGCTAAGCACTTGAAGACAGAGATGGCTCGGCTAATCTGCTTAGTGCACTAAACCTAAGACGCTGTGTCAGAACGGTTTCGTAACGGTTGACGATCCGGTTTTGATGTGATTCCGGGCGGTTGCGAGACCGAACCAGGAAGGCATTATGTGGGACCCGACCGCCCGTTTAGCTCGATTTATATCAAGCAACCACCGGCCAGCTGGGACTTAAACTCGCCACAGAGTTGGCGTGACATCGCAGGAAGATACGTTGTCGGCCGGATTATTGTGCCGTTGACTGAGGATCTTTACTGAAAGGTACGGAATGCCGACCGTCAAGTTTCGCAGTCACGGCAATCGACTGCCGCCACAGGCAATCAGGATCACGGTCCCGGGTTGGGCGGGCGGCAAGGACCCGCGAGTCGACGGCAGCCACGAACAGCCATGGCACTGCATCCCCTTCTCCGAAAGCGCACGATACGGGCTCGAGCTCGTCTACCCGTTCGACGACGACCTGACGGTCAGCAGCGTCGACGGCCACGTCCGGCTCGACGCCGACTGGAAGTCCCCGCCCGGCGATGGATTGACCTGGCCCCCCTTTCGGGCGTTTGGCGAGGTTTTCTATTCCTACCAGTTGTCGCTCGACCTCGAGGTGCCGACCGGGTGGGCGATCAGGACCGAACCACACCCGCGCTATTATACCGATCCGACCAACACCACACCGCTTGCGGTCCCGGCGTTGATCCGCAGCGACTGGTGGCCGATGACCTTCTTTTGTATCTTCAAGGCGCCGCCGGTCGGCGTGACGCACGTCTTCCGCAAGGGCGAGCCGTTCATGAGCCTGATCGTTGTTCCCGCCGATCCGGAACTCGACCTGCAACCGATGACCGCGGACGAAGCCGCCCAGCGCGAGATGCGGGCACGACGCCTCGCGGTCAGCCGCGACCGCCTCGCCGACGGGACGAAATGGCTGTCGTCGACCAATACGGTCTTCGACGGAACCTACCGCAACATGGCTCGCGCGGCACGGGCGCGGAGCTCCGACCCGGACTAGCAACCGCTCGAAGCCCGCATGAAGCTGAATGCGGGCTATCGGGCGTGTTCAGCTTGGAGGCATCCAGACTATCGTAACTGTCATACGCCCGTGCGACGGCCAGTTCCGTCGGGCGGGCACGACGTCTACCCATTCCTGATGCGGAGGAAATCATGTCTCGCAAGACCGCCCTGCTCACCGACGCAGCGCTCGTCGCCCTGATCGTCGGCGGCGCGCTGATCGCGTCCCCGGCTGCCGCCGACCCGATCCCGCCGGCATTGACCTACGCCGATCTGTTTGAACCCGTGCCGAATGCGGTCGCCCGGCTCGATGCCGCCGACGCCGCTGTCCAGAGCCGGCAGGCGTACCTGATCCCGGTGCAATACTGGGACGGCTACGGCGATCCCGGTCGCTATCACCACCACCACCATCATCACCATCACTCAGCGCGTTGGTTTTATGACAACGGTTATGTCTGGAACGGATACGGCTGGGTGCCACGCCCGGTCTACCATCACCATCACCATCACCATCACCACTGGAATTATTGATGCAGTGGGACGCAGGGCAGCAACAGGTCCGGTGTTCCTAGCCTGCGACAACCCTTCGGCGACATCAAGAAGATCGCTCGGTCGATTCCCTGACCCGGAGTAGCGGTTCGGGCGAGCCCTTGCACGGTCAGACCGTGCCAGAACGTAACGAGAGGAGAGTACGCCGTGCAACA
>NZ_CP080244.1:0-36580 GCF_019431245.1 Polymorphobacter sp. PAMC 29334
CATTGAGGGTAAGCGGGATACAACCGTTCCGCCTGCCCAGGCGCAGGCGGTGTTCGATGCGTCTCCATCCACTGAAAAGCGGATCGTTTTTGTCGACGGTGCTGATCACAACACGCTCAAATTTCGGGAGCCGCCGGCATCATCGGAAGTAGTCGCTTTCCTTGCTGGTAAATGACGCTGACACCAAAGCCCCCTTTACGACGCACATATGACCGCTTTCGGGGACGCGAAAGATAACCCGGATGGCGGAATTGGGGTCGCTTGCAGCTGGGCCGTTATTTTGCCGGGTAGCCGACCGACCGGTTTCAGGCGGCGTGATCACCGCAACCGTCGCCAGACGACAGAAGTGGGGAGAGGAGCAGACAGTCTGAAAAGCGCCGCCAGTTGTTGGAGTCGCAGGTCCGCTTCCATCACCTAGGCTCGTGTAGTATGCACATTCCAGCTCTGATCACCTCTCTGAGCGATAGCAATGGGACAAAGGCCGTATGTTGATGTGGCTGGCGGCTCTAATCGCCACGATGGCTTCTGCTGGGTCTGCGCCTCCAGCCGCCAACCCTCTGACGGTATCTGTCGAGACTGCTGATGCGGATCGTTTTGCGGAGGTATTCCTTAACGCGAAGGGTCGACCTACAGCTGAGCAGCTGCAGCGCGGTTATCTCGATCCCGGCAGCTATGGTGTTCGCGTTTTTACTCCAGACCGGATCATTGACGCTCATCATCTTGCCGAAGCCGTAGGAAAACGACCGGATTTCTACGCGAGAGCCATCAACGTCTGCCTACCAATTGTAAAGGGAACGACGCCTGAGCTGCGAGCGACCTATCTTGCGTTTCGGGGCCTTTTTCCGGAGCGGCCTTTACCACGTTTCTACTTAGTAGTCGGTGCTGACAATTCCGGCGGGACCGCCGGCCCCGGTGCCCAGGTCCTCGGCTTGGAAACGCTCTGCGGCCTTGCCGATACGCCGGAAAAGCTACGCGAAATTGTGCGCAGCTTCTACGCCCATGAAACGGTCCACACCTTCCAACCCGCTGCAGGGATGGAAGAATTCGACGGCGGTTTGCTGAGCAGCGTGCTGGTAGAGGGCGCAGCAGATTTCATCGCGACGTTGGTGACTGGCCATCAGATCGACCCGGCGCGTGCCGCGTGGGCGACACCACGCGAAGCAGAACTGTGGCAGCAGTTCGAAGCCGATCTAGCGACTACCCGCAATATGAAGTGGAGCGCGCGGAAGCCGGGAACGCTTGTTGCCGAAAGCTTCAATCGCTGGATTGGCAACTATGGCAGTGCGCCAAAAGGATGGCCGACCGAGGTCGGGTATTGGATGGGGCAGCGAATCTGGCAACGCTGGTATGATCGGCAGCCGGACAAGCGTGCAGCAGTGCGCGAAATGGTGGCGCTTACCGATCCTGCCGGCGTCCTTGCTCAGGGCCGCTTCCAGGATGCATTACCGCCCAAATGAATGACGCCATTGGGGTCGAGCGCGGAAATGCCCGTCTCCCTTCCGTGCGCCGAAGATGTCGATAATCTCGCGCCCGACGGATCGTCATTTGCGTCGCTACCGCGACAGGCTTCCTGCCACGCCTGTATCGTCGTTGATCAGTCTCGATGTGGCACCTCAGGCGGTCCCGGGCACCGCGCTCAGGTGTCCGGTAATCAGCTTGTTCATTTCGAACATCGTGGCGGACGGCTTGCCGAATACCTTGGCCAGCGCCTTGTCGGCGTTGATCGTCCGCTTGTCAGTCGCATCCTGAAGGTTGTGCGCCTTGATGTAGACCCACATCGCCTTGACGATCTCGCTCCGCGCGAGCGGCTTCGCGCCGACGATCGCGGCGAGCTCGGCCGAGGGCTGCATCGGCGTGGTCAGGCCGCCGGTTGCTTTACGGGGCGTTGCCGCCTTGGTTTTCGCCGGGGCCTTGGCCGGTGCCGCAGCGCCCGCCTTCGCCGTCGCCTGGGTTTCCGTCTTCGCCATCGCTCTTCCCCTCGTGAGTTGCACGTCGACCGTAACGAACTGCCTTCGCGATGCAACGCATGCCCATTTCGGCGGTAGATTATTTGGACACGGATTAACGGTAGCGCGCCTCTAACGGCAGACGACCAGTCAAGTCAGACCCCATGAGCGCTCGTACTGGAACAAAGCGCTGAAGCTGACGTGATCCAGAAATCGTCATCAGGCGATGACGCCGCCGGCGACGCCATCGGAACAAATCGCAAGATCGCCCGGTTACGATCCCGAGCAGGGATAGCCAAGGCGGTGGAAGTCGAGGGGCACACACCACGCTATGGATAGCAGCGGACGTACCAAGATAAATCCGAATTAAAACAACTGTGTAGCAGCGAAGCGGCATCGCTACAGCGTTGAGTAAAGCTGCTGCGGGACGTGCTACGCCGACGCTACACCGCTAGGAGAGACAATCAGCATCCATTTCTGGTAGCAAGCACGAAACTCATCCTGGCTTCGGCGCGACCTGGTTCGGGCCTGGTAAAGCAACATCAGAGGCACTGCAGCCGGATCCAGGTTCCGTGGGACGGCGACATTGGGGAGGAATAACCGATGGATTTCATCAGTCGGCTAAAGAAGGAAATGACCGAGGGCATCGTCCGGGCTCTCCTTGAGGACGCCGGCTACCGGGTGATCGACCTTGGCATTGAGAAGGTGGTTCGCGAGCTGACATGCCTGACCGCAGCCGAGTATAGTGATCTCGGCTATCCGTCCGCGATGCGCGACCTGCCCGATTTTACGGTGATGACTCGGGACCAGTCGGTAAAATATCTGGTCGAGATCAAATACCGGCAAACGTGGAGCGCCGCGTTGTTCGCAGAGGTCAGGCCGCAAGTAGAAACCTACGGCAAGCTGGTGCTGGTGTCGATCAACGCACGGGCTCCCAATCCGCGGAAATTGCCTGACAGTCCGTCGCGGTTCCTGCGCTGCTGCTCACTGCGCATGCGCGATCGCCAATACGAAATCGAACTCCGTGAAGGAGGCTGGTGCGCGGTGGACAAATTGCGCGACGACGAAAAACTGTGGTGGAAGATGACCCCACTCTACGAGGTGTTCACTCAGATGGTGGAGAACCGGGCCGATAACACGCTCAGCGCCGCGATCGGGGCAATTACCGGCATCCTGGCGACCACCGAATCGACTTAGCATTCGGCAGGATCCGTCCTGTGAGCTGAGCGAATTATACGAACGTCTTGCAGTTCATTCCGAATGCCAACGTCGATGATTACTCCACGAACCGACGGCGATCAAAAAACCAGGCGAACATCGCTGTACCGGCCGCGGCGGCTGCTATCCAGCACGCCGCGGCCACCCCGCGTGAGCCGAGCACGAACTCCGCAGGTAGGCTCATCAGCAGTAAGGTGGTCGTTACCGCCGCGAGCCGACGCACGACAGGCCAGTTGCGGCGACGAAAACCCGCCAGCTTCGTCTCGGCAATCCAGCCTGCGAACTGTTCCTCATTCGTCATCGCCATGTCAGTTCCCCTGCGAAAGCGCGAGCAGCGTGCCGCGGAGTTGCTTGCAGGTAGCACGCCCTGCATCTTGGCCACCATCGTATAGCACACGCCCAAGCGCCTGGCGTCTCTCCATTGAGAGCTCGAGGCCGACGTCGACACAGACAGCATCGACGTCGCGCATCAGTCGATCGAACCGGTTCCAGTCGGCAGGACCGAAACAGCCTTGGGGGGTAGTGTCCTCGCCCAGAACAACCCATTCCGGATCGACGTCATATAGGTATCTGAGCTTTGCCAGGACCCCGATCGGCGGCTCGGCTAAGTTTTGTTCCCAGTTAATAAGCGCTCGCCGAGAGTAGCCCAGCACCTCGGCAAAGCGGTCCAGCGACAATCCGACCTTTTGTCGGACCGCCCGAATACGTTCGCCGATAAAATGGGATGATGACATAGGTAATCCGTTCGTGCATGATAATGCCCTACTGGCCTTCGTTCCTTCTAGCCGACCGGGATCGACGGCACAATCCGGCGACTTCAGCCCGTCCCGGTTCGCGGGAGAATGATCGTGGCGCAGGTGAATGCGCGAGTACCGGACGAGCTCGAACCCGAGTTCACGCAGTGGGCAAAGGAACTTAAAGTCGAGCGCGGAAGGCTCGCCAAGGATTTGATCGCCGAGGCCCTCGCCGCGCGCCGGGAGGGGCGGGCCATGTTCGAGAAGCCGGTGACATTGGGACCCGGCGACATGATCGCGATGCAGGCAACGCTCGAGCGCGGCGTGATGGAGATCGACCGCATCGCGACTGTCTGGGCGAAGCACGAGGCCGATATCCGCAAGCAGGAGCGCGACAACCAGCAGATGCGGACCCAGGTCCAGGGCGAGATCATTGCCGACTTGCCGGCGCGGATATCCAAGAGCTTGAACCCGATCCGGCAGGAAATGCTCGCCATGGCCGAGCGGATCGACAAGCAGCCGCGCCTTGACACGATCGACGCCGGGCAGCGTGAGCTTACCGCAGCGCTCGAGGCTAATACGACCGCGATTGAGCGGCTGGAGGAACAGCCGCGACATGTGACCGGTCTGATACTCGGCGACGACTGGTTTTGGTCGACTGCGTTCGTCGTCCTCTGGACCGTGATGACAATCTTTGTTGCCATCGCGCCGATCACGATCTTCGAGAGGGCGTTTCCCGGTGTCGGCATCTTTATTGCCGATAAAATAGTGTCAGGCGACGCCGGGTTTTGCCGCCTCGTCAACAACCGCTTCGGGGGCGACGGCTGCCAAGTGCCGCGTGACCACCAGGGGACGTCGGTATCCGGGAAGACCCCGGTAACTGCCACGGCAGACCCCAAAGCGATTCAGAAGACCGCCTCTCATGCGATGCATAAGGCGAAACGATCGTGATCTCGGTCAGCGCCGTCGGGTCCGCCGGCGACGCGGCGGGTTATTATGCCCGCGACAACTATTACACCGCCGATCAGGGGCACGACGCGAGCGCTTGGGCGGGGGCAGGGGCGGCCGACCTCGGCCTCGAAGGTCCGGTCGATGCCGCCGCCTTCGCGAAAATCCTCGCCGGTGAGCTGCCCGACGGCAGCCAGCTCGATGCCAAACGTGGCGAGCACCGTCCGGGATGGGACCTGACGATGTCGGCGCCGAAGTCGCTGTCGATCCTTGCGCTGGTCGGCGGCGATGCGCGATTGGTCGGCGCGGTCCGCGAAGCGGCCACGGCGACGATAAGCTGGGCAGAAAGCAACATCGCCGAGGCGCGGGTGTGGAACGGGCGCAATCAGGAGCCGGAGCGCACAGGCAAGTTCGTCGCCGCGACCTTCCTCCACGACGTCAATCGCAATGGCGAGCCGCAGCTGCATGTGCATACCGTCATCGCCAACGCAACGCAGACCGCCGACGGCAAGTGGCGGGCGCTGCGCTCGGACGCGCTGTACGACCGCCAGCACGTCATGGGGGCGGTGTTTGCCTCGACCTTGCGCGCCCGCGTCGAGGCACTCGGCTACGCGACCGTTCTCGCGCAGAACCCGCGCGACGGCGCGTTCGACATTGCCGGCGTGCCGCGCGCGGTGATCGAGGCATTCTCGACCCGTTCGGCCGAGATCGGCGCGCATCTTGAGGCGCGGGGCCGGGAGGGCACGGCGCGCGAACGCGAGCTGGCAGCACTCGCCACGCGCCGGTCGAAGACCCCGGAGGTCGCGCTCGACGTCCGTGGAGCCACATGGCGGGCGGTGGCGGCGGCGAAGGGGTTCGACGCTGGCAGACTGGTTGATGCCGCGCTTGGCCGGTCGGACCGCGAGCAGACCGTGTGGACGCAGGTCGTGCGGGGTGTGCGCGGGGCAGGAGAGCGGGGGCTGGCGATCGCGAGCAGGATGGGGCTGACACCCCGCGACGGCGATCCGCTGGTGCCCGAGCGGCTCGGCCGCCTCGACCCCCGCGCCTATGCCGCGGCGCAGGCGGTCGCGTCGGCGGTTCGCGAGTTCGGCGAGAACGAGGCGGCGTTCGACCGGCTCGACCTGACCCGCGCCGCCCTCGAGCGCGGCGGGCCGGTGACGGTCGCTGACGTCGAGGCGCGGCTCGCGCTGCTGGAGGCCAAGGGACTGCTACTCAGCGACGGCGACCGCATGCTGACCACTGACGGCGCGGTGAAGCTGGAGCAAGGCTATCTCGCGTCGATCGAGGCGGGGCGGGGGCAGTCGGTGCCGATCGTGCCGGCGAACGAAGCCGCGGGGCGTGCGCAGGACGCGGCGCGCGACCTCGGGCTGCGTCGCCTCAACCCCGGGCAGGAAGCCGCTGCCGTTTTGATGCTGTCGTCGCGCGACCGGGTGGTCAATGTTCAGGGCGGCCCGGGGCGCGGCAAGTCGACGGCGCTGGCGCCGGTGACGGCGATCGCGAAGGCCGAGGGCAGGGCGGTCGTCGGACTGGCGATTGCCAACAAGAAAGCGAACGAGCTCGGCCGCGAAACCGGCGCGGAGCCGAGCACGATCGCGCGGTTCCTCGCCCGGCACGAGCGCGTGATCGACGGCACCGCGCACCCGGCGCAGGTCGCGCGGGTGACCGCCGAGCTTCGCGGCGCTGTCATCATCGTCGAGGAGGCGAGCCAGGTCGGCACGCGTGATATGGCGCGCCTTGTCCAGCTCGCGGAGATCGCCGGTGCCGCGCGCCTGATCCAGACCGGCGACACGCGCCAGCTCGGCGCGATCGACGCCGGCAAGCCGTTCGAGCTCAGCCAGCGGGCTGGGCACGCGACCGCGCACATCACCGAGAATCTGCGCTCGCGGTCCGACACGATGAAGGCGGTGGTCGCCGCGCTCGACAAGAATGACCTGACCGCCGTGTTCGGCCTGCTGAAGGCAAGCACTGACGAGGTCTCGGGCACGCAGGTCGCCGCGACCGCCGCCGCGCAATGGGCGGCGCTGCCCAGGGCCGAGCGCGACACGACGCTGCTGCTGACCGCCGGGCGCGCGATGCGGGCGGAGGCCAACCTTGCGGTGCAGGCACAGCTTAAAGCGGCGGGCGAGATCGCGCCGTCGGGGGTGCGCGTTGACGTGCTCGACCGGGTCAACGTCACGCGCGAAGGCGCGCGCCTCCTGAAAGGTTATCAGCCCGGACGTGTCGTCGAGATCCGCACCGACCTGCCAAGCCAGGGGCTTACCCGGGGCGACCGCGGCGTGGTGACGGGCATCGAGGGCGACCGGGTCCGTCTGGCGATGCGCGGTGGCAGGGAGCGGCTGTTCCGGCCCGACACTCTTCCCAAGAACCTCAGGCACGACGCAGTGTCGATCTATCAAGTCCGGCAGGTCGAGCTGCACGCCGGCGACCGCATCCGCTGGACCGACACCGACCGCCAGCGCGGGCTCAATAATGCCAACCTCGCCCGGGTCGAGGAGGTGAGTAGGGGAGGGCTAGTGGTCTCTTCGCTCGCCGACGGTTCGGTGCACCAGCTGAAAGCCGGAGATCCGATGATCGAGCGGCTCGACCTCGCCTATGCGATCAACGTCCACGTCGCCCAAGGCGTGACGACCGACCACGGCATCCTCGCACTGCGGTCGACCGAGCGGAAGCTGCTCAGCGAGCGCTCGTTTCTCGTCGCGCTGACGCGGGTTGCCGACAGGGTGGCGCTGATTGTCGACGACGGCCGCAAGGTCGAGCAGGGAGTTGTGCGCGACACGGGAGATAAGACCTCTGCGCTCGAGGCTGCTGGCAGGATGGCGGCTGGTCGAACGGTTCCGTCGTCGCCCGAGCGTGATACCAAGCCATCGGCGGAGACCGTGGCTCAGCGGACCGGTGTGCCCGAGCGATACCTCGAGCGGGGAGTGACCCGGGTGCCCGCCCGCGATATCGACCACGTCGTCGATCGGGCCGCCGGTCGCGTGCCCGATCTGCAACCGGACTATGGGCTATAATAGACTTGGCGTAGGGCAGCCGGAACCGACCCCGTTCTCACAGGCACTGTTGAAGCGATTGCCAGTCAGATGTTTAGGCGAATATGGACAAGGTAGACCAAGCGACACGCAGCCGGATGATGGCTAGCGTTAAGAGCAAGAACACCGCCCCGGAACTGGCGGTTCGCCGACTTGCGCACCGGCTTGGCTATCGGTTCCGACTGCATCGCCGCGGGCTCCCAGGTACCCCCGACATCGTGTTCCCGAAATACGGTGTCGCCGTCCAGGTTCACGGCTGCTTCTGGCATGGGCACGAGGGATGTCGGCACGCGGCGCGTCCCCGATCCAATACCGGGTTCTGGAACGAAAAAATCGAACGCAACCGTGCCCGGGACGTGCGCGACACCGCGGCGCTTGAAGCGGCCGGATGGTCGGTACTGATCTTGTGGGGGTGCGAGATAAAGGATCAGGCGGCGTTGACGGTTCGGTTGTCGACCGCCATGCCCCGATCCGAAGAAGATCAGGACAGCGAGGCCCCGAGCTGATCCACCAGGTTGTCGAACGCCGCAACCGCAGCTGGCTCGCCTTCCACGATGTTTGCTAGGTTATAGGCGGCGCTGAGCACGCCGTTCGAGGCAAAGGCACGCAAGCCGGTGTGGCGCGTCCCACCGCGGGTGACGCCATTTATCATTTCGTCTATAACGATCGTTCCGAAGAATGCTCGCGGCGCTTGTGAGTTTTCGGCGGTCCAAGTCTGCAAATGCCCGTTGATTTGCGGCATCCAGCTTTCCCATACGTTGGACAGGTCAGTCCGACCTTTAACTTCACCGACCAAAATGACCACGCCATCGATCATGACTTTGATGTCGGGCCGGTTCCCCCCGGCCACGAATTCGCACACGAGCCGACTGTCAATTCTTAGCCGCTTTGTTTGGAGGAGATCAGTCGCTGGTTGCCACGCCGCCCAGACGTCATCGGCCCCTTGGGCTTCGATCGACATGCCACGGGTGGTGAACGCCGAGGTGAGAAGTGACTTGAGAATGAGAACGGCATCGTCGCCGGTCGAGTTGCGGACACGCCCGTCAATCCGCGCGCCTACAAGGGTCAGCACCGTACAGAGGGCCAGTATCGGCGATTGGGCGGCGTGCGGGAAGAGTTCACTCAGGATGCCGTTTATCCAATTAGTAAAGCTCGCGAGCCGGGCTGGTGTGACGGCACGTCCTACAGCACAGTTATCAGCGAGGGTTTCGGGAGAGAGCGTCAACCCTGCGGCCTCCCACCCGGGTTGCAGCTTCGGCAACAATTTGCCGGTAAGCCCCGCAAGATCGAGATACCAGCGAGCGGCGAGCGGCTCCGACGCCAGTATCCCGGGAGTTGCAGAGAACAGCGCGTCGTTTGCTTCGAGGCGGTTCGCCAAAGCGACCACCGTATCAGGCAGTTGTGCGGCGGCGGCGAGCTTACGATCCCGCGCCGCAATTTGCGCGGTCGCATCGGCATCGCCGCCCACCAGGGCTTTCCAATCGATAGGCGCTAGCTTGGGATACATCAGGCGCGATTGTCCGGCCCGGGATTGGACGTGCTGCGATCAACAGCTTGCAACAGCACTTGCCGCGCCCATGTCGACGTGTCCAAATGGGCAGAGGCTGCGGCTTCATCCATGCGGCGTTTGTCGTCGGGCGCGACCCGGATTTGCAGGAAATCCGTTTTAGGAGAACGACCGGCGTGTTGCATTGTGTTACGATCTAAACGAGAACATTGGTCAATGCTGTCTCACGATGTAACACGGTTAGGAAAGGAAGACGGACGTTGACGTTCACGGTCGTTGACCTTTTTTCGGGCGCGGGCGGCATGAGCACCGGTTTTCATCGGCATGGCGCTTTTGAGATCGTGGGCGCGGTCGACCTCGAGAAGGGTAAGCCAGGCAACGGCGTCAGCGCCGGCACATCGACCATGTGCAATCCGACTTATCACCGGAACATTGGCGTGGAGCCATGGAACCAGGACATAGGTCAGCTCGACCCTAAGGCGCTTGTACGCCGACTGGGCCTTCGCCGCGGCGCGCTGGACGTGCTCATATCGTGCGCGCCCTGTACTGGTTTTTCACAGAAAAACGCGCAGAACCACCTTACGGATGATCCCCGCAACACCCTTGTGGCCAAGACGGCGGAGTTCGTGGCCGCTCTGCGGCCCCACTTCCTTGTCATGGAAAACGTCAAGGAGCTGATGATCGGTGTACAGCGTCACCACTACGAAGCACTGACCGCAGACCTCGCCCGCCTCGGCTATGGCGTATGGGCGGACGTGCATGATCTCTCGACCTTGGGGTTACCGCAGCGCCGGACCCGGGCGCTCCTGATCGCCTCGCGCGACGGCACGCCGGCGCCTCTGCCACATCCGCCCGGGATTATCCGAACGGTTCGGGACGCGATCGGCCACCTTCCTTCCGTGGCACCCGGCGAGGTCCACCCCGACGATCCCATGCACGTCGCGCCGGGGTTAACTCCCCGCGTGCTGGCGCGCATTCAGGCAATCCCGAAAGATGGGGGATCGTGGGCGGACGTTATGGGCAACCCTCGCTTAAACGAGCGCCAGAAGCGTGAGCTACTAACCCCGGCAATGTTCAGGGCGCGGCCTGGATCGTTTCCCGACGTTTACGGACGGCTTTGGTGGGATCGCCCGGCCGTGACGATCACGCGCGAGTGCGCCCACGTCGGCAACGGTCGCTATGTTCACCCGGAACAGGACCGCTTGTTGACGGTACGCGAAATGGCGCTGCTGCAAGGCTTCCCGGCTGACTACGTGTTCGAGGGGCCGTTGACCGCGCGCTACAATCAGATCGGGGACGCTGTGCCGCCTTTGATTTCCGAGCAGATCGCTACCCATGTCGCAAGCATGGCGAACGGTCAGAAGCTCAGGCAGCCGCGGGGATGTAAGCCTTCCGCAACGCCTCGTCGATTTGCGACCAACTAGGTTCGCCGAAGGACACTCCGGCAAGCTGCTCGCGCGCAACTTCCTTCGCTAGATTGTCCATTTCCACCGATATCGTGCTCAACCCGGCAAACTTGGCTTCAGTATCAAGAATGCACCGCGACCCGTCAGGAGTTTTAAGCTGCTTTGCAGCATCCTTGTTGTGGTAGCACCAGTCCAGAAACCGCTGTGTTTCGAGCAAGATTGCCAGTTCGTAGGTGTAACCCGCGCGCAATGCGTTCTGATCGGCATGAAAAAGCAAGCCGGCGATATCGAAACTAGGCAACTTGGCCGCGCTCGCCTCGTTTTCGGCATCGTTCTTGACGTTCTTTGTGAGCCGGATGGCCTTTTTCAGCCCGCCAAATACTGACGTGTCGCGATCGTGAACCTGCTTGATATGAAGGAGTGGAAGGTTCCCAAGCGTTTCGGGCACCTTCTTGTTGAGGATCGTGACTCCCCGATCGTGCTCTTGAAGGGATAACTGATAGGCAGCGTTGTCGTCCCAATGTGATGGCACCACGTCAACAGGTCGCGCAAGCGAGCCGCCTGATAACGCGATACACTTTCCACCGGAACAATCGACCTTTGCCGCAGGATATGCCGTCTTAAGAACGGTTTCAGCTTCGCGGCGCAGCTCCATGAGCGCGCCGAGTGATGTTAGGATAGTAGATGAGTAAGTGTTAGCCCGGCTACCGAATGGATTGTAGGTGAGAAATCGATCATCAAGGGTCAATAAGTCTACGTCGCTCACGCCACGAATATGAACGTCAAGAGGGACTGACCCTTGGAGCCGGAATGATACCGACATAGGCAAGTTGCTGATGAGCTGCTTACCGACTCGTTCGGCCGTTTCGACTGAAATCTGTGTGTAGCGCTCGCTGACTGCCTGCATCGCACCGAGTGCGTAGCGAGTATAGGGTTGCGAGGCCGTCGCACGTTTCTCCCATGCCTCCGTGATAAGACTTTTGGCGAGCACGTCGTTGACCGAAGCGGTCGCGATCCGATCGAGCCGGTCGGTTCCCTTCCGACGGCTATTCAATTGCGTCAGACGATCGTTGATGTTCCGCGCCATTATGCGACCTTTCTCGTTAGCTTGAGCGTGCCCCAGGTGTTCCGTCCCCGACCATTAAAATACTCGCCGGTCGCGCTGTTCTCGCCGGCAGCAAAGGTCAGCTCGGCAAAGCCGTGGTGGGCGGCCAACCCGGTTTCGCCAATCCGCGGACTGTTTTCGTAATGATAGAGCAGGCGATAGCCGACCGCTTCGTCGTACAACAGCGCGGCTGCAATGCTGTTGGAATTAGATTGCTCGGTCTCTAGATGGACCCTGAGTTTATCCCAAGATTGGACGATTTTTACTGTGCCTGACCAGTTGATGTGCGGCTCTTTTTCAAGTGTCACACCTTCGCAGGACCATGTACCGGCCAGGTTGGGCACCTTCAAAATACCGGCTATAGTCGGCAGTTTCCAGACGTGGCGGCTGAATAGCCAGTAAAGAACACCATAAACCGTGCCCGCGCCGACCAGTGACATGACGACTGGAGGAACGTTTACATTAAGGGCGTAGCGCTTCGCCAGATCAACTGCGGATAGTAACACGAAGACAATCACCGCGGAGAGTGCCGCGGCAGCGATTTGCAGCCAGCGGCCTACGCTTGCGCGATTGAACCCTTCGAGGAGAGTATACTCGTGCTCCAGTTTCATTAGCCGCCCTTTACTTTACGTGCCGGCTCGGCAGGTTCAGCTTCCAGCGCATCATGTCCGCCAGAATAGGGAAAATGTCGTTGTGCTTAGAGCCAAAGCGCATCACGCCGCCCTGGAAGGAGCCGAGGTCGCGATTTGCGTCCGGAGTCACCTGCCCATGATCGGGCAGGTATGCCGCAAGCGTGTCTAGTCCTTCGGCCGAGCGTTCTTCCTCCGACATATTGTAGTAGCGCCACATCGGATTGTGGTGGCTGAAGTCGACCTCGTTCAGGCGGGCCAAGGCGGCATCGAGCAGTGTGTCCCCGTTGTCCGGGCGACGGTTGGAGAAGGCCAGATCGAACACGACCTTGGCGATCGCTTTCAAAACGACGGGCTGCGCAGCGACGGTATTTAACTTCGCGCCGGGCATGTTGAAGCCGTCGAGCTTCAAAATCGCGCCCCACATTTGAGACACGGTTTCCATACGCGGCTCGATACCCGCCGGCGTCGCACCCGTGATGTTACCCTTATTCAAAAAGGCCGTCGCATTTATCGCGACGATATCCTTGCGAGGTAGACATCCGTCGTCTTTGGCCCAGTCGGTCTGTTCATTTTCGCAGTCGAGAAGGCCCTGCTCACCCACAAGGATGGAATCGATAAACTTGGTGATGGGATTCGACCCGTCGAACTTCAGCGAAAGGGAGCGAGTGACCTTCTTCCCTAGGTTATTAAGATCATGAAAAAGCTGACGCTCTTGCTCGATCGACAAGCCGAGGTGCAGTTCGATCTTTACCGTCGCGAAGGAGCGCGCGCACTCTAAGGCTTCCATCCAGACCACCATTTCCTCAGGTGGCACCTTGCCCCGGCCGGTAAACAGGTTGTTCCGGGCCGGATAAGAACCAGCTTTGGTGACGTGATCGAGGAACTCCTTCGTGATCTGACCGCCGACGAGGCGATGCTGGCCGTCGATCATCCACCAGCGATAGTGCCGAGGTAAAAAGACCTGAAAACCGCGCGTTTCGCCCGTTGCCGACACGATGCGCTCGGCGCGCACCGATGGCTTTTCGGGATTGATATCGCGAATGTTGGCGACGAAGGGCTGGAGCGAAAAATAGGGCTGCGATCCGAGCTGGTGCAGGATGTGGTTGAAGGTGTCGGGCACCTCCCTGCCTGCGAGCTTGCGCTTCGCAATCGCTGCGTTGACCAGCCCTTTGAGCATGTAGACGCCAAGGCCGCGGGCGTGGGCAAGATCGAGCGGACGCTGAGCCACCTCGCCCTTTTCTGGATCATTGGCGACCGACGCCCACTCGATGAGCTTCACGATGGTGACGTCACCGCCCCAGGTCATGCGGCCGAGATTATAACCGACCGATACGGTAAACGGCTCTTCGTCCGTCGATGTGAAGCTCATCATGCTGTCGAGGCTACCGCCATCGAGCAAGCTATCGTCCACCGACATGGGTTTCGGCATTCCGTTGGTATTCCCGAACATTTCATACCTCCTGCGAATCGATCGTTAACTCTTCTCTCATAACAGGCCCTGGGATGCAATAACAATATACCAGGGACAAAACAACGACACACCAGGCACGTAAAATAAGGTCAATTCTTACAACTATGTCCGTCGACGCTTGACCGAAGCCCGCCACGTTCGTTCGTCGGGCCTGGGCAGCGTGTCATCGTTCGGTGGATCGTCGACGATCGTCACCAGCGACCGGGCGACGCGCCGCCGGACGATCGAGCAGCTCAGGCACTTGAACCGCTTGGCGACCTGCGTGAGCTTGTCGTTCCAGCCCCGTTGCTCGAATAGCCACCACAGGGCGTAGGGGTCGAACCGGCGGCACCGGTCGCAGACGAGGCACCGGACCTCGACGGTATGTCCACGCATCCCGACATCATGGAGCGAGCGCGGCGCATGAAACTCGTCGGGGTACTCGATCGGCGGCACGATCCCTAGCGGGATCGAACCGGCGGAGCCGACAGTGACCGGTGACTGACTTCCCAGCCCTGGAGGGCGAGCTGGGCGATCAGGGCCTTGGCGACCGCAGCGCTGCCGGCGTCGCGTTGCTGGGGCAGCTTGCCGGCGTAATCGTTCCGGGCCGACTGACACACCATGCGCAGCGCGATCGTCAGGGATACCTCGAAATCTGCCGGGAATGGTCCAGCCATAACCAGAACATAATAGGAACTCCGGTTCGCCGATAGGGCCTTTGCGGCGGGCCGATGCAGCGATTACGCTTGCCGCCGATGTGCAACCTCTACCGCATGACCAGCACGTTCGAGGCGATGCGCCGGTTGTTCGCCGTCGAGGGCGTGGCGACAAATTTGCCGGCCTACCCGGAAATCTACCCGAACCGCGAAGGACCGATCATCCGCAGCGCGCCGACCGGCGAGCGCGTTGTCGACCGGGCGCTATGGGGTGTCCCCGCCCCTGTCGCTGGTGCCCGGCCCGTGACCAATGTACGGAATCTGACAAGCTCGTTCTGGCGATCGGCGCTAACCAACCCCGCCAATCGATGTCTGGTACCAGTGACAGCGTTCGCCGAGTGGACCGCCGAACCCGACCCTGTGACGGCGAGAAAGCGCAAGGTGTGGTTCGAGGTCATCGATGCCGAGATGTTCGTGTTCGCCGGCATTGTCCGTCGCACCGCCGAAGGCGAAGCCGACCGCTACGCGTTTCTGACGTGCGCGCCCAACACCATCGTCGGAGCGATCCACCCCAAGGCGATGCCCGTCATCCTCCACGGGGCCGCGATCGACGCATGGTTGACCGGCGACGCGGCGGCGGCGCTGGCGTTGCCGATGGCCGACGAGTTGATGCGGGTGATTCCCGACGCTCACGAATTTAGAACGTTCAAAGCTTTTTGAGGTGTGCGCCAACTAACTGTAAACATTGACTGGATCTTCTTATATCAGCTCAAAGCACGTATAAGAGCTTTTATGCTTGATATAAAACCCTTATAACCCCATAAGGGCTCTACCGAGCAACATATGGAGGTTTTTATGATCAAAGATATCGCTAAAGACGTAATCAGTCAAATTCGTGTTATGTATCAAGACGATAACATTAACCGAGAGTTGTTCGATCAGTGCGCCCAACGACAAAAAGACGCTTCGGTCACCAGCCTTGATCGACTTTCACATCTATTAGGTATTTCCCGTGGTGAGGCCGTGGCTCTTGCCCGTCGCCTTGAAGAGGCAGGGTGCGGCCAATTCATAGTCGGCCGGCGGGGAAGCAAATCGCGTTTTGAATGGGCGTATAGCTGCATCAGCCTCGGCAAAGCCGCTGCCGGCGAAACCTCAAGCATTGATCAGGTTGAAGAGGGGGTTGCCGAAATGGACGACGAACAGGACGAAACTGTGTCTATTGGGCCCCAAATGAAACTCACGATCGCTGAAGCAAAAGAGGCTCTGGCGAGAACTTTAGGGGTCTCGCCGACCAGCATCGAGATCATTGTTCGAGGATAGCTGCCTTGCCTGTTAACGTTCCAAACGCTGCCTTTAAATGGTAACAGCGCCATGCCGGCGGTGCTGGGCCCCTCGATTCAATCGATCCGCTCCGATATCGAAGGCCCATCAACTTCGATGCCTACCGACCGCAACCTTTTTGCTGCGGCATCTAGCACCGCCTTGTCGAACTTGTCCGCGTGCCGCAAGGCGACGGCCTCGAAGGTAAGTTCCGCCATGTGGCGCTCGATGAGCATGAAGAAACCGGCGGACGGACTAGCGGAAAGGACCAGATCCTTGATCGTCTCTACCTCGTCAGTCCGAGCGATCTTTGGACGGGTACGTCCCAACCGTGTTGTCTTCCCACGTTCGTTTGTGAGAGTGCCCTCCAACGCATGAATGCTACGCCAAGCATCATGCTCGAAGGTGCCCGGCTTTTCCGCCGGGAGGATCTCATAAAGACGCAGGTCGGCTGCATGTGCGACGGTCGACTCCTTTTTCTGGCGGGCGTTTACGGCGATTTGCCGAAGGCTTTTCGGATCAGTGCACCTCTCGATCAACTTTAGGGCGCGGGCGACAGCGGTATCGGCCATAGTTTTCCTTTCTGGTCAGGCGACAGGGAGAGACTGAACGAACCGGGCCAGGCGATCGGCTTCGCGTTCGGTGAGATCATCGGGCAGCTCGATCGTCACCTGAACGCCAGTACGAAGGTGGAAGCCGTGTTTCAGCATTTCGACGGCGCTATCGGCCGCCTCGGCCGCTTGGTCAGGATTCTCGAGACGCTCGATGCCCCCAGCTATCCGCTCAATATGCTGAGTGCCAACGTTTGCCTTTTTGTTGATCAGATTATGCAGAAACGTTCCACTGATGCCAAGTTTGCTACCTAAATCAGCGTACGCCATGTTGGTCTTACCTTTGATGGCCATGAGACGATCGATCGTCTGAGGCGACAGCGGACCGTTGGGAGAAACTTGATATTTAGTAGGGTCGAAAGCGGTCATTCAGCGCTCCTTCCGCCCGGTTTATCCGGGCGTAAGAGTGATGTAGCACGTCCCACACTGTAGTCAAGTGTAGTTCACAAATTATCCTGACTGTTAGGCGGGATATTAAAATGGGTCGTTCCGACGCGGGTCAGCGTCAGATTAACACCCGCTCAACCTCATCAAGGCTCATCTCGTCGGTCCGCCGATCGTAGAGCTGGGTCGTCCGCGTCGAGGCGTGATTTGCCATTGCTGCCGCCTTCTCGAGGGTGCCGCCGTTCTTGAGATAGGCGGTGATGCCCGTAGCTCGGAATGAATGGTTGCCGATCGCCGTCTCAATTCCCGCCGCTGTGGCCCGCCGGCGAACCATGGCAAACGCGTTAGCCTGCGGCAGTGGTGTTTCGCTCAGGCGACCAGTTCCTCGCGTCATTGTCCGGAATAACGACACTTTGCGATTCTCGCGCAGATCACAGCCGTCGAGATAGGCATCAAGATACGTCTCAAGATTGTGGTGGCATGGCATGTCGTGGCGTTTGCCCCCCTTCTCGTGCAGTCGCACCCACAGCCGCCGGTTCTGGACGTAGACATCCTCGACCCGCATCGCCAGCGCCGCGCCGATACGCGCGAAGCTGAATACCATGAGCGCGATCAGCGCCCGGTCGCGCAAACCCGCCGGCGTCGTCACGTCGATCGCATCGATCAAGCGCCGGGCCTCGTCGGGGGCCAACACCGGCGTCTTGCCGCGCTTCACAATATGCGAGGGCCCGCGCACCGACGCCGCTGGGTTGCCCGGCACGACTTGGCCAATGACCAACCAATCGAACAAATGACGAATTGCAGCTAGGCGTTGCTTGGCAGTCGGGGCGCTACGCTTGCGCGTCAGCTCCTCGATGTATCCCGCGACGTGAAGTGGCTGCACGCCGGCGATTGATGCCACCCCGCGCACCTCGCACCATGACAAGAATTCTGCCGTCGCGCGAGCATAGGCCCGGCGCGTGTTCGGGTTGCGGATGTTGGCAGCGAAGAATTCGAGGAAACGCAGTTGAGCGTGCTCGTCGGCGTCGGTAATCAGCGCCGGCAGAGCGAATGCCGGCGAGGGCAGGCGCCCCAAGATCCTAAGGCCGACGCTCGTCATTACAGCTTGTAGCCCATCCCGCGCGCCACATTGACGTAATCGGAATCAGCGTAGTTGATTTGGATCGTGCTGGCTGAGGCTGGCGTCTTCTTCGCAGCACCGATTGCGGGGAATCGTGTTGTGATTACAGCGCCATCAGCTTGGTCGGCGACCTTCACGATAACCAGCTTGCTTTTGGTCATGCTGGACCAATCACCGGAAAGGTTGTCCTTCAGCCATTCAACCAGAAGGCCGTATGGGGTGGGAAGCTTCTGGCCGGCCTTATCAAGGATCGGGGCGCTCTTGGGGAGGGACGAGCTAACGGCGGCCGTAAAGGCCGGCACCGTCGGATGGGCCGTCGTGAACTTCGCCCAAGTCTGCTTTCCCACATTGCTCTCCCTACATCTGATAAAGGACACCATCATACATAGGCGAGGGGCTGCCAGCGTCAGTAAACGACCTTGAACGTCGGGCTGTCCTCGGGCCGCGTGAGGCGATGATCGTAGATCCGCGTCGTCGCAATGTTGGCGTGCCCGAGCCATTCCTGCACCTTGGCGATGTCGGCCCGGTGATCGAGCGCATTGGTCGCAGCAGTCGCGCGCAGCGCATGCGCGCCGATCTCGAAGCCCAGCGCGCCGGAATAGCCGCGCACCAGCTTGTAAACGCCGTCGGGCGTGATCGCCTGGCACAAATCACCGGTCCGGTTGTTGCGCACCGGCCGGAACAGCGCGCCGACATCGTCGGCACCGTGGCCGGCAGCGTCGAGATAATCGGTAATGAGCCTGGACGTCGCCGGATGCAGCGGCAGGTAGCGCGTCTTGCCGCCTTTGCCCGACACTTTCAGGTGCAGCACGCCTTTGCGCGCGTGCCTGAAGTCTTTCACCTTGAGCTTGCTCAGCTCGGCGCGGCGCAGCGCGTGAAACAGCAACGTCGAGAGGATGGCGCGGTCTCGTTTGCCGCGCACGCTATGGTCCTGTGGCGCATCGAGCAGCTGGCGGGCCTGATGATCGCCGAGCGCCGGCGTCTTGCCTTCACCGCTTTCACTCCTCGGCCGCTGCACGCCCTTGACCGGATTATGCGTGACGGCGTTCCGATTGCACAGATACTGGAAGAGCGAGGCCAGCGAGGCGAGCCGGTGACGGATGGTGCCTCCTCCCAAGCCCCGCGCCGCCAGCTCGTCGCGCCAGGCGATGACATGCGCGCGTGTCACGCCGCGAAATTCGTCGGCGCGCGTGATGCCGGTGAAGCGCATGAAGTCCTTTACCGCATGCTCGTAAGCCCGCCGGGTCTGCGTGTTGGTGAGATTGGCGAACCACTCGGCCTCGGCCGGCACCTCAGCGAGCTGCTGGAACTCGGCCGCAGTCAGCAGCCGCCCGCCGGGCGTGATCCTAACCGGTGCCTGATCCTGGATGGTCGTGATGGCACTGGTGGTCATGACGCCTCGATGAGCCAATCTTACTATCGATAACAGATTTTATCAATAGTGCAACGTGCGATGGCAGCTGGGTTGGCGGATCGCATTAAAAGATACCCACGTTATAATCTATGGATGGAGATATTGATTGCTGCTTGCGCCACAGGCAGTGGAATAGCGGGCCTCGCATTCTGGAGAACTGAAAACGGGCAGTTTGCGTGGGGAGTTTTATTCGATTATTCTAACCAATTAAAGCCATTGGTTAGCTGACTGACCAGTCGAAGCATATGGGCTAACCGCCCATCCCGATCACTCTGATTTCCGCTGACCGCAGCCGGCGGAAATCAGACGCTTGAACATCACGAATACTCTAATCGCTTTCTATTTGTCGGCTAGGCGTTTGAATTACTATTGATTTCCATATGGCGTTGAGTATATGTATATTTTAACGTAACAGGTACATTTGCACCTTAATGGATTTCGACAGCTAAGGGAATCAGGATCGGGCGCATGAGCATCCTAAAAACTTTATGCCCTAATTCCGAAAAAGACATTGCTCAAAGTGTGCTCATTGGCCACGCAGACGAAGCTAACGTTACTATCTTCCTAGATGAGGGATCTTACGCCGACTTCCGTATCGCGCTCCATCGTCGATCCGATTTTATTGAGCGCTATGCAGCACCGTGCCAATCAAACCTCTGCCAGCATTTCGTTGGAAGCTCCTGTGGTCTCGCGTCTTTAATTTCTCGCCGTAAGAGAACGGCACCTAATGAGATACCATCTTGTAGCATTAGAAAGAATTGCCGATGGTATTTTCAAGAGGGCGAAAATGCGTGTCGAGGGTGTAGGTTGGTGGAAGTCTACTCAAGCTCTTGAGGGGAGCGTTACATGGATGATAATACCCAGATGGGTCAAGCCGTAATATCAGTGGAAATCAGCAACCTAGACGCGACATCCAAAGACGCCGTGTCTGTTGTTCGAGACACTATTAAAAGCCAGCTTGTTGATGACATCTTGAGATCGATTAATCTTACGACCCGATCTCGGAGCAATCGTAATTCTCCTAAACCGGCCGCTCACGGTAAAGGCGCGTTCTCAAAGATGGGGTTTACGAAGATCATTAATTTACAGAATAGGTAGTACCCCACGTCCGTATTAAATCAATAAAACGTTTCAGTGCACTTTTTCAGTCATTATAACTGACCAGAATAAAGGAGTGAAGGATCCCGGCTCCTACGACGCGGGCCATTAGGCGTCGTGGATTGGTGAAACCAGTTCGCCATACAGACCAGGCGCACTACGAACGCTGACAATGTCAGAAAGAATCGGGGGGAGCTCCCGTCCTACCGGCAGCGCCGTCGCAACCGCATCAGCAAGGTGACCGATTACTTCCTTCAATTGGCGGCAATAGAAGCTCGGATTGCTAAAAGACTTGCCGTCAAAACGGTGCGGGGGATACCCTCCCCTACAGACTCTCAGCAGTGAGCATTGATTGCATAGAGGGGAGAGTTCCAGCCAAGGGAAGTAAACACTATCTTTCAACGCCGAAAAGGCGTGGCTCACAACATTAAGATCCGATCGATCAAAAGGCGGTCCACATGTTCTCAACACATCGTGGGCTAGTATGCCTCCGTCAGTTTCCACAAACGCGACGGAACCGTCGATCCCCCCAAATATATCAAGGGTGTTTGCGCCGCCCAGCATAGTAGCGATGATTTGCTCAAAT
Source organism: Polymorphobacter sp. PAMC 29334 (assembly GCF_019431245.1). Lineage (NCBI taxonomy): Bacteria > Pseudomonadati > Pseudomonadota > Alphaproteobacteria > Sphingomonadales > Sphingosinicellaceae > Polymorphobacter > Polymorphobacter sp. PAMC 29334. Next base: position 21,165 of record NZ_CP080244.1, read on the forward strand.
ATGCGAACCCTAACGTTAGGGTCATCATCGCGGAACCAAGCATCGAACGCATCGATCAGAAAACGACCAACACCATCAGCATCACTACCCATTCCAAATTTGGGTGCTAAATGGTAGTTACCGTCAGGCAACAGGAAGTCGATATCGGAAAGACCAAGATCTCTAAGATATCGGAACACCTTCGCACCATCGGACCTCGCATTGATGACGCAAAGGGCACCATTGAATAAGCGAGAAGCACTATGCCTTCTGATGCGCTCCACGGCCTCAACTACCCTCAAACTAGTCGGCTGGCCCTTACGGGTTAATCGGAACTCATCATGTGATTCTGGCGGGCCATCAAGACTTATAGCGAACTGAATGTTGTACTGGTCGAAAATGTCCAGCCACTCATCATCAAGCAAAATCGCGTTAGTCTGAACAACGAAACTTAATGCGGTTTCTCCTGCGATTTCAGCCGCAGTATCTAAAAAGGCTCTAAACTTGCGCTTTCCTACTAATAATGGCTCACCGCCATGCAGGGATATCGTTCCCTCTTGCAAACCCTCTGCAGATAATTGCGCAACTATTCGAGAAATTGCAGCAATAAAAATGGGTTCGGTCATGTACGGAGCGCGGGCGGAAACAGCGTCCTTATCGAATTCAAAGACATAGCAATAACGACAGGCTAGGTTGCAGCGGTCCGCTAGCTTAAGGACAAAGGTCAGACTAGGCTGTAGACCGCAGTCATTCGACATCGGAAGACACCACTGTTTGCAATGGACGCAGTAGTTTACCTCTTTAACACCGGGCCCTTAACCCCGCGAGGTGGCGGACCCACCACTTTTGAGCCTATCGAACCCACCACTTTTGTATGCTCGGACTTACTGAACGATCCTTTGGCATGAAACATTGGTCTGGGCGCATCAAGCCGCTGATTTATAGACTCGACAATTCTACTCTTCCACTCCGCGATGGATTCCGGCGTAGCATTTTGGAAATCCGTAAGCGTATATTCAAAGACGAGGGTTTCACCAGACAAAGAGTCCAGTTGTTTAGTTTCGTCAGGCATACCATTCTCCCCGATTTTCATCACTAGCAGATACGGTTAGCAAGTTCCGGCGCAGCGGCGGCGATCCCTTCCCGGAAATGGGCGGCGCCATTTACTTCGGAGATTATTCTGCTTTACCAAAATGAGTGAGTCAAACAAAAACGAACGCCATCTTGCACCATGCTTGCGGTTTTCCGGCTGGGATGACCTGCTCCTCGTTTTCAGGCCGCGGATAAGTTAGCTTTGGTCTTCACATGCCCTGGGCGGGGGCGGTTGGTAAACTCGGCGGGTGCCAACCCGCCAAGGCTGCGGTGCGGACGCGCGGTGTTATAGTCGGCCCGCCATGCTTCGATGATCCGCCGCGCTGCTGCCAGCGAAGGGAACAGGTGCTCGTTCAGGCACTCGTCGCGCAAGATGGTGTATCGCGGCGGCTGCATTCCGACAGCAGATGAGATTGCAGCGCCTTCACGTACGATGCCTGGATCGGGGTCGAGCTGACCTCGTGCATCGAGGGAAGGAGTGAGAGCGATGACGCATTTCGTTGGTCTGGACGTCTCGGTGAAAGAGACGTCGGTGTGCGTGGTGGACGATGCCGGCAAAGTGTTTTGCGAGCGCAAGGTGCCAACCGAACCGGATGACATAGCCGTTCTGCTGTCGTCGATCGGTGGCGATTATTCGCGGGTTGGGATCGAAGCGGGGCCTTTGTCGCAGTGGCTGGTGAACGGTCTGACCGCGGCGGGGTTTCCGGTGATATGCGTCGAGGCCCGCCACATGAAGGCGCTGTTACAAGCGCAGCAGGTCAACAAGTCCGACCGCAACGATGCCAGGGGCATCGCTCAGATGATGCGCGTCGGGCTGTTCAAGCCTGTCCATGTGAAAACGCTGGCGGCTCAGGAACAGCGGATGTTGCTTACGAGCCGCAAGCTCATGCAGCGCAAACTGCTCGACATCGAGTGCGACATGCGTGGCACCTTGCGCAACTTCGGCCTCAAAGTCGGTGTCGTGAGCAAAATCGGGTATGAGGCCCGGATCCGGGAGCTGGTCGAGGGCTTTCCGAGACTGGCAGCGATCATCGAGCCGTTGCTGACGGTGCGACGAGTGATGCGCCAGCAGCTGGCCACGCTTCACAAAATGCTGCTCAGCATCGTGCGGCAGGACCCGGTGTGCCGGCGTTTGATGACCGCCCCCGGTGTCGGCGCCGTCGTCGCTCTCACTTACCGCGCAACCATCGATCAGCCACAACGCTTCGTCCATTCCAAGGCGGTCGGTGCGCATGTCGGACTGACGCCGCGCCGACATCAGTCAGGCGAGATCGACTATGACGGCGGGATCGCCAAATCCGGCGACAGTCTGCTGCGGACGATGCTGTACGAGGCAGCCCAGGTGCTGATGACTCAAAACCGACATTGGTCGTGGCTCAAAGCCTGGGGGATGCGGGTCGCGCAGCGCCGAGGCTTGAAACGGGCTATCGTCGCCGTTGCGCGCCGCCTGGCAGTAATCCTCCACCGTATGTGGATTGACGGAACCGACTTCCGCTGGGGCAGCGAACCCAGCACCGCGATCGCGGTCGTCTGACGCGATCTATATAGGAGCTTTGAAGGTTCTGCGTCGGCAGAAAAAGGTCCTCGCGGGGACGAAGGTGGCGTGAGATCGTAATGGTCGCAGTCCTGACGGTAACGACAAGGACGCGCGCAAGATTGATCCACCCCGCTTTTTCTTAACCCATCATGGGGCGGCCACGTGCCTACCCCGGAGAGAAGCACGAGCCCTGCGGGCACGACCTCAGTCGTTGGCACAACACCAGAGATCTACGTCAACACCGGGCGGCAGTTCCAACCTGGATACCACTGCCCTCGTGGCGGCGACGGATGGTCCGTGCCTGCTTGACTCGAACCGCGATAGAGAAGCGACCATTAAAGCTCTCGTCGAAGCCGTTCTGCTTCGGCTTTCCAGGCGCGATGTAATGCCACTCGACCCCGGTGTCGTGGCACCAGGCGAGAACGGCATGACTGGTCAGCTCGGTGCCGTTGTCGCTGACCACGGTGCCCGACAAACCGGATAATCGTGATTGGCCCCCGACTCTTCCGCAGCGCGATCAATTAAGCCTACGGGTGCCGATTACCCGAATGTATTTTGGGAAGGCCTCTTGCGGTATACCAATTTCGAATTGCGACCACCGTCCAAGCAACAGCGTGCATTCCCTCCCGTCGACCTGTGGACCTACCGGTCCCACGCGCACCGGCAGGGCTTGAACTACTTCGTAGGTAACGACCGAACTGATTTTCGGCTTCCACTCCCAACGAACGGCCAGATTGTAGCGCACGTCCTTCTTGCGGCGAATGTTGTCAAAAGTGCCAAACCTACCCGGCTGCTCTGGAGTTTGCCCCCACCGATAGCCATCTGAAAGCGGGTGCCCGGCGGCAGAGTCGTAATCTCCGCCGTAAACCAGTCGGGCCACGCAGAATGCTTTTCGACCAAACGCGTATAGGCTGCCCGGGCCTCATTGTCAGAGTGATACCGCCAACGCTGCTCTGTCCACCATTGATGTCCCGGCCTCGACTCTACCGTATCCCATCCGTGGCAGGAATGGACATCAACCCCATCTTGTCTTCGCCCGCCCACAGTAGCGCACGCTGATAATATGCAAGCCAAAAAAGTCGTCATCACCAGTGGATGCGCCAGAGCAAAAGATCTCGGGGTTCTCACAGATCAGTTTAATCTTATTAATGGGCTCTCTAGGGATTAGAAGTCCACTCCAACACAGGCTCCGCATATCTCTGAACTAGACCGTTGCAGAACACCCCTTCCGTCGTACTCGCAAATGTTACATGAAAGTACTACACCTTTGCATTGAGACGGCTTTGTTGGATGAGGCGTTTTGAAAACTTTTCCAGTTGCAGGGGCGCTATGTGAGCATTGCGCCGTGAGGGCGGTATCTTCTCCACACGCAGACAGCATTAATAGCGGAAGAAAAATAACCCAAGTAGTCCTCATGGCTTTGATGGCGGAGTCGCGCTCTTATCGGCAATGGCTTTAAGAATGTCGGTCAAGTTAGCGGCGACTATCGTTGCATCTGCGTCAATTTCCGCACCAGGACTTCCGTTAACGTCAATAAAACTGGCCTTTGTAATCTTTGGATTTAGCCGATCAAAGTCCGAAGGGAGCGTCGCTTGGAGCTTGGCTGGGTCAACCGCCGACTTGATCGCGTCCGAAGCGAGGTTATTGATGCTTACCTTAAATAGGCCAAGCAGCATATCTCGTATAGCTGCTAGATAAGGCTGACCACCTAGTTTCACGTCTGGCTGGCCAAGGGTGACCTTGATAGAGCGATCCGATAAGGGTGATAAAGTTATAGGAATTGATGCCGATATGGGTTGGCTTAGAAGCTTGTTTTTAATGGGACTACCAGGCCAGGTCACGACATGCGGGATAGATAGCCCAAATGGTCCATCATTTTTCCATTCAAGCTTAGAATTTGGAATAGGGTTTTCTCGGCAATCCCAGACAACGACAGAACCACTCACCGTGAAGATAAGACTATTACCGCTTAGTCCGAGACTTTTCGTATCAATCGTAACGACCGGATTATTTGAGCTGAAGCTGCGACAGTTGTCCCGTGGCAGCGGGAACGTATCAACAATCGAGCCAATCTTCGCTTGAAGATCACCAAGATTTGCAAACATTCTGGCTTGGACGGTCAGTCCGGTTGGTGACGTATCGACAGCCATAAAACTCGTTGCCTTAATTACAACGGGTATTGTTTGGATTACTTGAGGCACATCGACCGGTCCTACTTGGACCTCATGCGGACCGGGACTCATCTGCGCCGCGCTTGGAGATGTAATTAAAAAAGCCAGTGTACCAGCGACGATGAGATTCGGTTTTGCGCCCACAGATGCCCCCAACGATAAGAATTTTGCCCCTACGCACGCTACGACTCGAACACGAATGAATTATTATATCACTCGTAAACCCGCAAACGAGTCAAGCCCGATCCGCTTCTAAGTGGCCATGATTTCAATTCCCTATTCCCGCTTCGAAGTAACTGCCGGCCGCGTAGCCCCTGCTGACAAAGGACGCATGTCACTGATAAAGCTCGCCAGCGATTGAAGGTGCGACTGCACCGCCTTCGAGAACTTGTCGATCAGCACGCCCTCTTCCAGCGTCAGAAGGTGCTTGACGGATATGCGGTCAGCCTCGTTCGGAATGTGTCGGCAGCGGTTCTTGCACGTCGACTTGACCGACAGCATCCGGGGCTGGTCAGCCGGAAACGTCTGGAAACCTTACCCGGCGTTTGGGTGTTAGCAGGAATCGCACCTGGAAGAGGCCATCGCAATGAATGCGCCGCAAACAACGCTAACGTGCGGGGGCTCGAAGGCGTCGGTCGGCGGCTTCCGCCCCAGGTGCGGACGTCGCAGGCTGATTTCGTTGTGACCGAAAGCGGCGTTGTCAGGAGCGTGTCACGTGACACAAGAGGGGATGCGCAAGAGGATCGTGACGACAGTGGTGCTTGCGTGGGGCCTCACCGCTTGTGATCCAATCTCAGGCGTGAAAACCGAGGCCGATCTCGTTGGTCCAGTCGATCTCGGTTGCATCGACCGCGTTATCCGAAGCATTCCGGATGTTGGCCCGGTCAAGCGCCACACTGACCGGGATGAGAGCTTTCAGATTACGCCCTATCGCGGGAAAGTCGTGACCGTGAATGGGCAAGCCACTGCCAAAAGGCTGATCTCGATGCCTTCATCCCCCTGATGGAGCGCGTGAATACCGCGCTTGAACGAACGTGTGGCTTGCCGTTGCGATCGACGGCGAGGGTAAGCCGGAACTGACCGGGGCGGCCTTCAGCATCTCGTGACCGGCCGGTCCGCCTTCCACCCCATTACCGACGTCGTTCCGACAGCGTCGGCGGCTGCGGCTCACCGTTTGTTCGTGTTAGCGTTGTTCATCTCATAATGGTCGCGTTGCTTCCGATAAGGGTTCTGACCGCTAGCGAAGAGACTTCACACCAGCACCAACAATGTATACACGTATAGAAATATACGTGTTGGAGATAGCAATGAAGGTGTTGGCGATCTTGTCGCAAAAAGGCGGCGTCGGCAAAACGACACTGGCGACGTGTCTTGCTGTCGCGGGCGAACAAGCGGGTAGGGTAGTAGCAATCATCGACCTCGATCCGCAGGCAACCGCTTCGTTCTGGAAAGATGTCCGTCAACTCGACACACCAGCGGTCGCATCAATTCAACCTGTGCGTCTAACGGCAATCCTGAAAGCTTGCGCAGACGCTGGCACTGATTTGGCAGTGATCGATGGGGCGGCGGTCGCTCGCGACGTAGCCTACGAGGCTGCACGCCATGCCGACTTCATCCTGATCCCGACCAAAACTGCGGTGTTCGACACCATGAGCATGACCCATACCTTAGAGGTTGTTCGTCAACTCAGTCGCCCCTTTGCCGTGGTGCTCACTTTCGTACCGCCACAAGGGCAGGAAACAGGCGACGCGATAAAAGCGGTAGAAGAACTGGGAGCGGTGATTTGCCCGGTAACGATCGGCAACCGGAAAGCCTTTTTCCGTGCGCAGGCGGTCGGTCAGGCCGTTCAAGAGTTCGAGCCAAATGGACCCGCCGCAGCAGAAATTAAGGAACTATACGAGTATACGGCTATACGCCTATACGATCATGCTGAGGTTGCATGATGGCTAAGGGCAATGCGCTTCAAGCCATGCTCGACCGGGCCAACGTCGCTACTGACACGACGCCGGGGGTATCGAAACTGCAGAGAGAGGTAGCGCCATCAAAATCTGCAGCAGGCGGAAGAGCCGGCACCAAATTGATCGGAGGCCACTTCGCCCCCGAGGTGAGCACCCAGCTGCGCATCCTTGCAGCCGAGGAGGGGGCGACTGTGCAAAGTCTCTTGGCGGAGGCGCTCGACGACCTGTTTGTGAAAAAGGGCAAAGGGCGTGTAGCCCGCGGCAGTTAACGTATACAAATATACGACTATACAAATATACGCAGAAGGGTAGTCGACAGGTCGCTATTATAAGTGAGCTTTGGGGTATTAGCTCACCTTTCAGCCACGCCCCCCCCGGAAGTCGACCAGCACCGGCAGCTCCGGGATGCCACCGCGTAGCCGCGCGCGGCGTACGATGCTGTGTTGGTCAATGAGGTTTTGCGCGTCGCGCTTGCCGCTCGACGTTTTCGGGAACCAGTGAAGGGCAATGCGCTCCACCTTGCGGCCGTTCTTAATCGGGGTAAAATCGACGTAGAAGGGGCAAAGTTTGTTGATTTCCTCAACGGCCACCTTGAGGCAGTATTTGTTTAGATCGGCGAAGCGTTCAAGCTTACCTTGAGGCACATTCAATAGTCCACGTATCTCTTCAATCGTGAATTCTTCCTGTTGTTTATATTCTAGTCCGATGCGACGCTCGATCATCTCATAAAGACAAAGCGCGTATTTTGATTCAAAGCAGTACATTACCTGCGTTTTTAAGCGGGCATAAACTTCACTGTTGCGCAGAATCTCGATTAATTCTTCTGGGATGCGGTAGTGGAGAAAGCCATCTTTCTCGAGGCTTTCATCGCTGGGACCGAGGAGCTGGACGCGACGCTTGAAGCTCTTACCGCCCTTTCGGATCGTGACGATTGCAATGGTGCCCATCAACCGGAGCAGCGAACTTTCGACGCGCTCATTCCCTTGGTGCGTCCCTTTGAGGGCGGACTTAGCGACGCGATGTATGATCGGCTCGCCAATGCGGTCCCAAGCGTTGGCGATCAGCAAATTGTAGGTGCGGCGGTCGGCAAGCGTGAGCGGGCTTAACTCGACGATGTCGACCAGCTCGCCCGGTTTGACGATCTCGCCATAATTAGCGGGATCGAATGGGTTGCCGCGGCCCCTCTGGGTCAGAGTGTTGAAAGCAACATCGGCGATACCGGGGTTCGACATTAACCCTCCAACAGTGAGCTGCATAGGTTTGAAGGCTCACTTAAACTGTAAAGGTGAGCTAAGTAAATCCCTCAACTCGCCGATCGCAGCGTGGTTGATACCCTAAAACTCACCGATCGCGGATGATTTACCCTGAGGCTCACGTAACTCACCCCTAAAGCTCACTTTAGTCGACCCAAACACTCACTGGAATCGCCCCTGAAACTCACGCGACTTATCCCCGAACCTCACTTTTAGAGGGATAAGGCATTGAAACGGCTATCCGATTTCGCTCTGAATCTTGAACTTAAAAGAATCAGAGAATCTGAACCACCAAAAGTGAGCCTCGGGGTACACGACCTGTGGATAACATAAAGGCACGAACTACAGACCAAATAAGTGAACACGTCGTAATGAACGCGGCGTCGCCGCATAAGCCATTGTAAAAAAGAGAGAAAACGCTTCTCAGCAGCTGATTTGTTCTCGCGGTGGGTCAGCAATAGATAGTGTGGCTGTCAAGAGCCATCCTAGCCGTTTATTTTAAGCTGCTACATCAACCTTGAGAAGAGTTTCGCTGTCTATTCAAATCAACCAAATATTGGCAAAACCGACGTACGTCAGACCGTAACCCAAAAACCAGAAAGAAAGCGGCTTGGCGAGGAAGAGGTTGGTCCGAACGGCGGCAAATAACCTCGCAGGGCAGCCAAGGATGGCCGCTGACGAGGTTTTGGTTGCGGTATGAGCTTTTCCAGCCAAACGAAACGTGACCCTCCCCAGGGCGTTTTTTCCGGGTTGAGCGAGATTATCAGAACGGTTGTAATTTCGATCGCTCGATGCCGAACAGATCAGGAATAACGGCGCTCGCGCCTCACGGCTTTGCCGTGCCGCGCGCCAGCGCGTCGAGGCCGAGTTCGAGGTCGGTCATCTTCATCACGGCTTCGATCGTCAATCCGCGCAGTGTCTCGACGATCGCCAGTACCTGCCAAGTGAGGGGCAATAGCTCGGCGTTATCGGCGTCGATACGGTCGATGACCTGTCGTTGGTCGGGCGACAATTCAACCGCGCGCCAGCGAGCAATCTGCCCGGTGTAGATCGCGACAAATTCAAGCTGCTCGGTGTAGACCCGGTGGCTGCGGTCAAGGTCCTCGTCGGCGAGCGAGTACGGTCGATCGAGGGCCGCCATCAGGGTGAGGACATGCTCGCGGGAATCCGCCAGTGCATCCGCGACCATGTCGCTTATCGTCGGCACCATGCTCAGCGGCTGCCAGTTTACCTCGTGCCGGTCATCCATCGCACGCCCTCATTCGGTCCAGTGTCTGGCCTCGCCGCCCAGTCGTCGTGCCAGCAGTTTGATATCATCGATACCATAAGTCAGCAGCGGCGGTTCGGCCGCGCCGATTTTCGCCGCGTGATCGCACGCCTCGCGCCACTGGAGACCGCGCACCTCCCGCAATGACGTCAGCCCGGCGATCAGCAGGTGGCGGTCGTCGTCGCCAAGGCCGGTGATGGTAGGGTCAGGGGTCTGGCGCATCGGCAGTAACTCCGGAGGGGCCAATGAGGACCGCAGCCAGCTGGGCAGCCGGGTCGAGACCGAGCGCCCGCATCCAGACCACGTATTCCCCGACATCGAGCCGGCGTTCGCGGCCCTCGACCTTCGAAACATACGACTGTGGTTTTCCGAGCCGTGCCGCGAGATCGATCTGGCGGACACCAGCACCTTTGCGCGCGACAATCATCGCTTCGAGCAGCTGCCGCTGAAATGCATCGTGGTCGAAACTGGCCGGGGTCATGCCCCGCGACTAGATGCTATTGTGGGATATCCCATTCCGGTATATATTTGTCGCGTCAAGGATGTCGGTGATGGAGGACCGCGATGAGCATCGGAACCTGGCTCGAGAGCTTTTTCGGCGCGGGCGCGTCGACCTCGCATGAAGCAGGGCAGGGCGGTCTGACCGACCACCACTCGATCAATCCCGCGACGTCGCTGCCGATGGTCGGCGGCATCGATATCATGGGCAATCCTTTCGGTGTCGATCTCAACCCGCCGGATCACTGGGATCATGGCCATGCCGGCGGAATTTCGCACGGCGGTATCGGGATCGCCGACTCCATGCCCCCGATCGCGAGCTATGATCCGAACCGTGGCTGGTAGGCGGTCAGCAAGGGCGCCAGAAACGCCGGTGTCGGGCAACGCGACGATCGGAGCCGAAAACGTCGCGGCGAGCCTCCTGCCCCCCTCTGACAGGCCGCAGGGGGTGTTCGACAGGGATGAGGCCGGTCTGCTCCCAGATAGTGCAAGACGCGGACTGATATCGTTGCTGACCCGGTCACTCCTCCGGTTCGATATCGCCTGTCATCGTCGGCCGCGGCTGTTCGAGGCGGTGCTGTCGATCGTCGGGATCCCGGCGCTGTGTCTGTTCGTGGCCGACGCCGGTGTCTACGTCGTGGGGGAGGGGGGTCCGCCGGGGGTCTCTGCTCTGCTGGCCGCGACGATGCCGCTGGCGCTGACAGCCTACATCCTCGGAGCTCGCCGCCGCCGCCTGGGCCGGGTGTTCGGACTTCGGCAGATCAGCGCACTGCGGGCGATCGTGTCGCCCGAACAGTGGCGCATGGTCGGTGACGAAGCGCGAGACCAATCTACTGCCGTCTGGGCGGGTTTACACCCGACAACGCTGCGAACCGTCCTGTCGTGGCTCGATGCGCCACGATGGTCCGCCGATTTCGAAGCAAGTAGGCGGCTCATGCGCGCCCAGCTCGAGGGGTTCAGCTGCTGAGCAATCGGCTCGCAATGATGATCACTTGGACGCGCAATAAAGCACCCGTCACCGCTCACATTGCTTGAGACAGGCTAAGGCGGCACGCGCACGTTCGGTGCGACGAAAACCACGATCGATGCGATAGACGCGCATTGCTGATGCGCCAGCGCAGGAACCGCAATAGTGATTTGATCTTTCCCAGACCGCCTTGCTACATCCGTGCAGAGATACGGCGCCTGGGCCGCTGCTGCTGCTGCTGCTGCTGCGTTTTTCGTGGTATAATCGATGGCGTGTGACATTAGGACACTTCATGTCTTTCGTTCGTACCTCGGCTTCGCTCCACAAGTGGCTGGCGCTCGTCGTCGGTCTCCCAATTTTAGCTTGGTTTGTGTCCGGTCTCTTCATCGCATTCGTGCCCGAGGACGCAATTCACGGCCACCACCCACCGGACCCGGCTCCCGTGGACGCGGCTGCCGTCGCTCAACCGCTCGCCCAAGCGCTTGCTGCTCGGCCTGGCTCCTACGCCAAGGTCGAAGCCCGCTCCATGCTCGGTCGCCCTGTCGCGCTGCTGACGCCTGTCGAGGGTCGTCCGCAGCTTGTGGATTTGACAACTGGACACACGGTCTCGCCCATCGATCGCCCCACGGCGATAGCGCTCGCTCTCGAGACCATGGGAGCGCACACTGGGCTACCAGTTCGAGCAGAGCAGGTCTCGGCACCGTCCCGCGTCTACCAAGGCCCGTTGCCAGCTTGGCGGGTCGTATTCGCTGATCAAAGCAACACCGAGGTCTACGTCGCTGCCAACCTTGGCCGTGTAGTGGCGAGCCGCGGCGACCTGTTCCGCGTTTACGACACTATGTGGTCGTTCCATATCCTGAATTTTGCCGACCCACGCGGGATCAACACTTGGTGGCTGTGGGGACTAGCTGCCCTGGCGACCGTTGTTGCGATGACAGGCTTTGTGATGCTGCCGAGCAGGCTGCGACTGAAACGTAGAAGGCGGCTCAATACCGAACGATTATAACATCCGAAAAGCTAATTTCGAACTGCCGCAGTTGCGCAAGATAGTAACGTGCGGCCATCAGGATAAGGACATGTGTCTGGCTATGATCGGCGCAAAAACATGTGCCAGATTGAAGACGGTGACGGTGGCAATGAGGATAGTCAAAAATCCCAGCTGCCAGCGCAACCTGTCGAGTTTGGCTGCTATGCGCCGAAGCTGATCGTCGAGATGCCGGTTTTGCGCATCGAGGTTCGCGGTAGCATTGAGCATTTTGCCGGTCACATCGTCCTCCATACCGCCCTAACCAGCATAACAGCGTCGGTCCCAGGTCTACAGCTGATCCCAGGGTGACGTCGTCTCCCGTTTACCGCCCTCCGAGTGAGCGATAGGCATTGCCAATCAGCGGTCCATACCGTGCTTGGTCGTTGCCGTTGTACGCGGCGAAGCCGAGCCAGTCCTTTCGCTTCAATGCAGCCATCAGCTTCCCGGCGCAGTGAGCTTCGAAGGCCTTCAGGTGATTGACCTCGGACACGTACATCGCCGCGACAAAGCTTCGTACATCGGGCCAGCCGTCGTGATATTGGCCGAGCACCTGAAACTTGCCCCACGACGCCGATTTCAATGCCGCGTCGACATCAAGGATCATCGCCTCGTACAGCCGTTCGTACTGATCCCAGTTGTAAAATGGTTTTGCCGCCTCCTTTGTAGCCGTGGCAAGGTGCGGGTGGCTTTCAGCGAAACGCCCGCCGGTAAAACGGTTAAAATGATGGGCTTCGAACAGAATTTTCGGTCGTCCGATATCGTCGAACCCGCTCTTCCCACCGCTTTCGACAATGGCGACGGCTTTGATCGCGGCGACTTCGACCCCGTGGCGCAGCGCAGCGGCGGCATAGTCGACGTCGGACAGCGGCGGCGGCACCGATGAAGGCGTCGGCACGGTGTTGGTGACATCGTCACGCATGGTCAGCAGCGGCGCTGTCCGGCGACGGCCCGCGACCGCGGCGAGGGCGAGTCTGATTTGTTTTGCGAGCTCAGGTGGGGCTGGCGCGCCGACACGGACACGAAACACAACTTCCAGGATCGCTGCCATAGCGACTTCAACCTCGAGCTGCTTGGAAACCGGGAAGCGTTCGGGCTCGCCGGGCAGCGTGTCGTTTGTCGCCTGCGGGGTGATCGGTGGCTGGCAGGCTCCCACGGCGAACAGCCGCTGCAACCGGACTGGTCCGATGAAGGTACCCGCCTCGACGAGCTCTGGAAGCGTCAGCCGCTGGAAAAACAGCCGAAGCATGGCGTCGGCCGAGACACGGATCGCGTCAAGGATCGGAGGATAGTCGATCATCGCCGGCCAGTGAGCAGATGACGCGCGCGGGCCGCCGTGCGGACGCCGTCGAGCCGATGCTCGAGAACCTCATCGCGCACGGCGGCTCCGTTGGCGATGCGGTACACCAGCGCCTCCGCGGAGCGCTCACCATCAGGCGCGCGATGAATACGGTCGTAGAGGATAACGACACCGGCATCGTGACCGAGCGGTACGATCATGGTGGCGTTAACGAAGAAGTCGAACAAGCCGGTCGGGTCATCGGGACCGAGCAGCACGAGACAATGGCCAGCGTAATCCAGACGACCGGTGAAGGGCCCGGCGAGCATGTCGCTGCGAATGAGTGTCACGGTAGCGCGCCCAGCATGATCGAGTTGCCCTGACACGGGCGCAGCTGCAGCGGCACGTCCCGGACCGATTGCCAGATCGACCGGACAAGCTGATGCCATAGCGGTAGCTGCAACAGCGATAAGTCCGATCATTGCCACTCCCAAGGTTGAACTCGGTATCGCACCATTATGAAAACGTTTCGTGAACCGAATGGTACCGCGGGATATGTGCTGTAAATCGCAATTTCAGCATGCATCGCCCGAGGTCCGGTCAGAGCAGTCGATTGGTATTGCGCTCGCTGGTCGAACGGCACATTCTCGGCCTGCGGTCCGGTCAATCCCGGCCGCGGGGCGTGGTAACCCCTGATTGATGGCTGGCTTTGCACGATGTGCATGGCCGGATGGCCGTCGCGCATGTCCAGGGCTCGCCAGCTCGGGGCGAGCCGCTGACGGTCGATCCGGTCAAGGCAGCGATCGACGGTATCCCGTCATATCGGATCTACTTCGTTGCGCAGCACGAGAGCATGTTCGTTTCCGGATGTCTGCAGATCGGCGCGACTATCTGTCGGCCGATCCACCGGTTCGCCAACGATCCCGGGGCGGCTGCCCGCGAGGTCGATCAGGCGCTGCATACCGTATGCGATGCTGCCAGCGGCACATATGATGCCAAAACCGACCAGGATGCCATCGCAGCATTTGAAGGTGTTCACTATGCCGGACCGTTCGAGGCGATCCATAGTTGCCGGACCGGGAGCAATCTCAGCGGTGTCGAAGTCCACGTCGAGGACTTCGGCGCCAGCGTCGACCGTCAGCCGCAAGATAAGATTACCCGGCTGCTCGGCGACAAGCGTTCGCGGCACGAAGCGCTGACGACCGTCATCGGCTATACGGCCGAGGGGGCGTCGCTTCGAAGGGCACGGCAAGCGGCAAGCCTCTCCATTTCCCACATGCTGAACTGTCGCGATAACCAGCGAGCCGCGCTGCGCGAGGGCGCGATGCCACCGCCGGCCTGCTGGTCGAGGTCCGCCAGCAAGTGGCGCTAGTGCAGCCGAACCAGGGACCGGCGGTGTGGCTGCCAGTCGACCGGCTACGGCTTATCCAGCCGCCGGTACCTTGCGATAACGCGCCGCCAGCACCGTAGCTGAGGGCGGCGCGACCATTGTGAGATAAACAACGCTAGGCGGGACCGAACAGGAACAATGCCTTTTAGAGGACGCGCGCGAACGGCGGCTTGGGGGTGGTTAGCGGTCCGGCAGGTCGGAGGAATGATCGTGGCGGAAGCCGACAATCGCCATCTGCGTTCGCCATCTGCTAAGCTGTTGGCCTAATCTTTGGCCAATCATGTTGTCGAATGATTCAAACTGTGTTAGAGCAGCAATACGCCTTACCACTAGTGGTCAACAGGACGCCGTACCATCATCGATCTTCTCATCACCTCGCTGATCACGATCGGCATCCACATCGGAGATGTTTTTGCGCCTCCGCCACGTCCTCCTATAGCCGCGTGGGAGCAACAGGCTCCCATTGGTGCTACGCGGGTCGAAACAGCCGGCCGAGATGGCACGAAACTGCGCGGCTGGGTCGTTTCAACAACCCGCCCGAACGCACCTTACGTGCTATTCTTCTACGGCAGCAACGAAGACGCGTTGATAGAACAAAACCGGTTGGTCTGGCTGTCCAGTCTCGGCGTCAACGCCGTTTGTTTCGACTATCGGGGTTATGGTTTCAGCGACGGGCAGATCGGTGCCGCCGCTATTAGGGACGACGCGCTTCGCATGTTTGATGCAGTGAAGGCGACGGTGGCTCCTGCCGGTTCGTCAGTTATGGTCTATGGCTGGTCGGTCGGCACACAACTCGCCCTACATGTTGCCGCCAACAGGCCCGTCTCTGGCGTCATACTGCAAGCGCCGCCTGCTTCGGCCGATGCCACGGACAAGGCATCGCGCACCGCTGATGTCCCGTCGATCGTTCGATGGGCGGTGGCGCTGAAAAGCGACGCGGACGTCCGCTCGATCTACCAGGGTGCTGTCGAGGCAAAGGCCGTGTCCGCTCCTCTGCTCAT